>JAJLPB010000009.1 GCA_025548565.1 Rugamonas sp. A1-17 | reverse complement strand
AATGTTGGAGGCCTTCTCCGACAGCGCCGCCAGCTTGGCGTTGATCGAGTCGGTGGCCGAGACCATGTGCTGCATGGTGCTGTCCATGCGGCGCAGGTTGGTCTGGGCGTCGGCGGTGGCGGTGGTGGTGTAGTCGGCCACCGCGGTGGCGTCCTCCATGGTTTTCAACAGCTGCGAGGTGCTGGCCGAAATCTCCTTGGTGGTGGCGAGCACCTCGGCGCTGGTCTGGGCGTGCTCGATGCCGGTGGCTTCCTGCTGTTTGGCCGAGGCGGCGATTTCGGTGGCCGAGGTGGTGACCTGGATGCCGGCCTTCTGCACGTTGTTGAGCAGCGACCGCAGGTTCTCGAACATGCGGTCCAGCCCATGCGCCAGCCGGCCGATGGCATCGTCGCCGGTCACGTCGATCTTGCCGGTCAGGTCGCCGGCGGCGGCCCTGGAGACCACGCCGAGCAGCGAATCGACCTTGGACTTGAGCAGGTTGGTGGCCGCCAGTTCGCTGGCCTGGCTGTCCTGGATGGCCTGCGCCATGCGGTTGAATTCCCCCGTCACCTGGCCCATTTCATCGCCCGACAGCACCGCCGCCCGCGCCGACTGTTCGCCGGCGGCGATGCGGCCCAGCGCGTGCGTCAGATTGTTCAGGGGCGCCAGCAGGGTCCCAGCCAGCACCAGGCCGATGACGATGGCCAGCGCCACGCACAGGCTGCCGCCCAGGATCAGCACCAGCGACATGGTCTGCTGCAGGCTTTGCGAGGTGCGCGTGCGGCCGTCGAGCAGGCGGGTTTCGTCGGCGGCGGCTTCGTCGATCAGGGCGCGGATGGCGCCGACGTCGCGGGCGCCGGCGCGCAGTTCGGCGCCGTGGCCCAGCTGGTCGGCCGCGCTGACGTTCTGGCCCAGGGCACGGCGCTTGTCCAGCAGCGGATGGTAGACCTGCGTGAGCCATTCGTTGACCATGGCGTGCAGCCGGCGCAGGCGTTCCTGCTGGACGGGATTGTCCGCGGTGAGCGTCAGCAACCGTTGCAGGCGTTGCTCCAGCGCGGCTTCGGCCTCGGCGCCGCCGGCAAGCAGCTTCTCGTCGCCGCTGAGCACAAAGCCTCGTTCGGTCGATTGCAGTTCCAGCACGGCGATCGAGGTGCGGTCGGCTTCATGCAGCACCTCCAGCGTGTGCCGGTCCCACTGGCGGGCCTCGGACAGCTTGCTGAAGTTGAGATAGGCCATGGCCAGCAGCACCAGGATGATGGCGATGACGGCGCCGAAACCGATGGCGAGTTTCGACTTGATACGGACGTTCTTTAGCATGGGTGCTCCACTGGGGCTTGGTGGTGGAAACAATGTAACATTTTGCCGCCGATTGTGGAGGACAAAAAAAAGGACCGCCAATCGGCGGTCCCTCGTTTGCTGCTGCTGTCGCGCGGATGGGCGGCGCTTATTGGCCGCGCTTCAGGCGCGCGTTGGCGGCGATGCGCATGCGCAGCGCGTTCAGCTTGATGAAGCCACCGGCGTCGGCCTGGTTGTAGGCGCCGCCGTCTTCGTCGAAGGTGGCGATGTTCATATCAAACAGGGAGTCGGTCTTCGAATCGCGCGAGACGACGATCACGTTGCCCTTGTAGAGCTTCACGCGCACCCAACCGTTGACGGTGGCCTGGGTGTGGTCGATCAGCGTCTGGATGGCGACGCGCTCCGGCGCCCACCAGTAGCCGTTGTAGATCATCGATGCGTAGCGTGGCATCAGGTCGTCCTTCAGGTGGGCCACTTCGCGGTCCAGCGTGATCGACTCGATGGCGCGGTGCGCCTTGAGCATGATGGTGCCGCCAGGGGTTTCGTAGCAGCCGCGCGACTTCATGCCGACGTAGCGGTTCTCCACCAGGTCCAGGCGGCCGATGCCATGCTTGCCTCCCAAGCGATTCAGCTCGGTCAGCACGGTGGCCGGCGACATGCGCACGCCGTTCAGGGCGACGATGTCGCCTTTCTCGTATTCGATGTCCAGGTATTCCGCCTGGTCCGGCGCCGCCTCTGGGCTGACGCTCCAGCGCCACATGTTTTCCTCGGCTTCGGCGCTCGGGTTTTCCAGGTGGCGGCCTTCGAAGGAGATGTGCAGCAGGTTGGCGTCCATCGAGTAGGGCGCGCCGCCGTTCTTGTGCTTCATGTCGATTTCGATGCCGGCGTCTTCCGCGTACTTCAGCAGTTTTTCGCGCGACAGCAGGTCCCATTCGCGCCATGGGGCGATGATCTTCACGCCTGGTTTCAGCGCGTAGGCGCCCAGTTCGAAGCGCACCTGGTCGTTGCCCTTGCCGGTGGCACCGTGCGAGATGGCGTCGGCGCCGGTGGCGTTGGCGATCTCGATCAGGCGCTTGGCGATCAGCGGACGCGCGATCGAGGTGCCCAGCAGGTATTCGCCTTCGTACACGGTGTTGGCGCGGAACATCGGGAAGACGAAGTCGCGCACGAATTCCTCGCGCACGTCGTCGATGTAGATGTTCTCTGGCTTGATGCCGAACTTGATGGCCTTGGCGCGCGCCGGCTCCAGCTCTTCGCCCTGGCCCAGGTCGGCGGTGAAGGTGACGATTTCGCACTGGTAGTTATCCTGCAGCCATTTGAGGATGACGGAGGTATCGAGGCCGCCCGAGTAGGCGAGGACTACTTTTTTAATATCGCTCATGCTAGTTCCATTCTTGGTGAAGTTATTCCTGCCGTCGTTCCCGCGCAGGCGGGAACCCATGCTGAGTATGGATTCCCGCCTGCGCGGGAATGACGGGTTACGTGTTTGCTATGCGCCCCAGCAGCAGGTACTCGATCAGCGCCTTCTGTACGTGCAGGCGGTTCTCCGCCTCGTCCCAGACCACCGATTGCGGTCCGTCGATGACGTCGGCCGAGACTTCCTCGCCGCGGTGGGCGGGCAGGCAGTGCATGAACAGCGCGTCCGGCGCGGCGCGCGACATCTTGGCGCTGTCGACGATCCAGCCGTCGAAGGCCTTCAGGCGGGCGGCGTTTTCCTCTTCGTAGCCCATGCTGGTCCAGACGTCGGTGTTGACCAGGTGCGCGCCCTGGCAGGCGTCGGACGGATTCTCGAAGAAGGTGTAGCGGTCGGTCGAGACCAGCGACATGTCCATGTCGTAGCCCTTGGGCGTGGACACGTTGACGTGGAAGCCGAACACCTCGGCCGCCTGCAGCCAGGAGTACAGCATGTTGTTGGCGTCGCCCACCCAGGCCACGGTCTTGCCGGTGATCGGGCCGCGGTGTTCGTAGAAGGTGAAGATGTCGGCGAACACTTGGCACGGATGGTGTTCGTTGGTCAGGCCATTAATCACCGGCACGCGCGAGTTGGCGGCGAAACGCTCGATGATGTCCTGGCCGAAGGTGCGGACCATGATGATGTCGCACATGCGGCTCATCACCTGGCCGGCGTCTTCCACCGGCTCACCACGGCCCAGCTGCGAATCGCGGGTGTTCAGGTAGATCGCCGCGCCGCCCAGCTGGTGCATGCCGGCCTCGAAGGACAGGCGGGTGCGGGTGGAGTTCTTCTCGAACACCATGACCAGCGTGCGGTCGATCAGCGGGTGGTAGATTTCGTAGTTCTTGAATTTTCGCTTGATCAGGTGCGCGCGTTCAATCACGTATTCGTATTCGGCTAACGAAAAATCAGAAAACTGCAGGTAATGCTTGATCGGTTTTTGGATAGGCATAGTAACGACTGACAGATGTGCGGGCGTGGGGCGGTGTGCCTGGCCGGCTTAGCCGGACAATTATAAAGGCAATTCGGCGGATAGGGCGGATTGCCGCAGATTCTCCTGTCTATACAGGCTTGGCGCCCTTGCTATTGCTAGGTGTAGATCTGCGTGGTGGCCGGGGTCTGGTGCTCGGGCGCCGTCAGCGGCAGGTCGAGCGTGAAGGCGGTGCCGTCGCGCGAGCTGTGGACCGTGATCTGGCCGCCCAGTAGCGAAGTGACAATGTTGTAGCTGATCGACAGTCCCAGCCCGCTGCCGCCCTGACCCAGCTTGGTGGTGAAGAAGGGATCGAAGATGCGCGACATGTGCTCCGGCGCGATGCCGCCGCCGTTGTCGCGGAAGGTGATCAGCACCCGGCCCTCGGCCGGCGTGGACGCCTGCAGCCACATGCCGCCGCTGCGCTCGCGCGCGAAGGCGTGCAGCAGCGCGTTGTTGATGAAATTGGCGATCACCTGGCCGAGCGGGCCTGGATAGCTGTCCATCGAGATCAGCTCCGGCACCTCGATCTCGATGCGGTGGTTGGCGGCGCGGATGCGGTTCATCATGGTCGCGATCACCTCGTGCGACACCTGCTGCAGGTTGAACACGCGGCGCTGCTCGGTGGTGCGGTCGACCGCCACCTGCTTGAAGCTGTTGACCAGGTCCGCCGCGCTGGTCAGGCCGCGCATCACCAGCTCGTGCGCCTTGCGGGCGTCGGCCAGGTAGCCGGCCAGCTCGGAGCGGCGCAGGCCGGGGCCATTGACCTGGGCTTCCAGCTCCTCGGTTTTCTGGATCAGGGTGCTGGCGATCAGCAGGCTGTTGCCGATCGGCGTATTCAGCTCGTGCGCCACGCCGGCCATCAGGGAGCCCAGCGCCGCCAGCTTCTCCTGCGAGACCAGCTGCGTTTGCGCGTCCTTCAGCTGGCGGTAGGCCTCGGCGTTGTCCAGCGCGATGGCGCCGTAGGCGCACAGCGTGCGGAAGATCAGCCGTTCGCGTTCGCCGTAGGCGCGCGCGTGCATGGCCTGCACCGTCATCACGCCCAGCGCGCGCTCGCCCACCACCAGCGGCACGTACAGCGCGCTGACCATCAGTTGGGTGCCGGGCGCCAGGAAGATGTCGTCCGGCCCCGCTTCCTCGATGTAGATCTCGCGCCGTTCGCGCACGCAGCGCGCGGCGTTGGCGCGCGGGTTGTCGACGGCGATGGTGTTGGTCGGCAGCGGGCGGCCGTTCTCGATGCCGAAGGCGCGGCTGACCGTGGCGCCGCCGGCGTCGCACAGGTAGATGGCGAAGCTGTGCGCCGGCAGCAGGCCCTGGACGTGGCGGTTCAGCGCCTGGAACACGGCGGCGGCGTCGAGGTGGGTGGTGATCTCCTGGCCGATGGCCGACAGGCGCTCCAGCGTGTCGCTGATCTGCTGCAGCACTTCGGCGCGGCGCGCCTCGGAGGCGGCCAGCTCGCGGTGGTGCTGGCCCTCGGCGCGCGCGTGCTCGGTCTGGTGGTGCACCTGCATGGCGATGGCGCGGCTGGTGGCTTCCTGGCTGTGGGTCTTCTGGCGCGCGGCCGCCGCCGCCTGCGCCGAGCGGTAGGCCGCCGCGTAGTCGCCGACCCGCGCGTATTCGCGCCCCAGCGCGTCGTGCAGGTCGCCGGGCAGGGTGTAGCCGTCGATGGCGGAGGCCACGTCCAGCGCCTGGTGCAGATAGTGCAGCGTGGCGTTTTGCTCGGTCATGCCGGGCGGCGGCGGCAGCGCGTGGCGCTCGTGGATCACCGACAGCACCCGCAGCGCGGCCACGTGGTTGTCGCGGTTGGCCTGTTCGGCCGCCAGTTGGACCGCGCGTTCGGCCATCTCCAGCGCCTCCTGCGGACGGCCGAGGAAGCACAGCGCGTGCGCCTGGCCGCGCAGTGCGATCGACTGGAAGTCGGCCTGGCCCAGCGCGTCGGCGCGCGCGGCCATGCGGTGGAAGGCGTCCAGCGCGCCGTTGTAGTCGCCCTTGTCGAGCGCCAGGTCGCCCAGGTAGGACAGCGCGTGCGCGTAGCTGCGCGCGCCCGGCAGCGGCGTCATGATCTGCAGCGCCTCGTGCAGCAGCTCCTCGGTGGCGTCGAGGCGGCCCAGGCGGCGCATGGTTTCGGCGGTGTGCATCAGGCAGGCGCCGATGCTGCGCGGCCAGCCGGTGGGGCGCGCCAGATCGAGCGCGCTTTGCATCCATTCCAGCGCCGAGTGGTGGTCGTTGAGGATGGTGAAATTGAGGCCGATGTTGATCGCGGCGATGATGGCCATGCGCACCTGGCCCGTCTCGAGCGCCGTTTCGTAGCAGTGGATGTAGTGGCGGGCGGCGGTGCCATGGTCGCTGTGCTGGCTGGCGGACAGGCCGAAGAAGTCGTACACCCACGCCGCCACGCCGGGATGCCGCGGCGCCCCGTCGTCGGCGAAGCGCTGGCCCCAGCGTTGTTCTGCCGAGCGCAGGTCCTGCAGCACGGCCCAGCGGGCGATGGCCGCTTCGGCGATGTCGGCGCGCTGTTCGTCGCCGCATGCGCGGGCGGCGGCGGCCATCAGTTCCAGTTCGTGCTCGCCGCCGCGATGGTCGCCGCGGTCGATGGCGATCCAGGCGCGCAGCCAGTGGGCGTCGGCGCGGCCCGTGTGGTCGTCCAGGCGCGAGAGCTGTTCGTGGCACAGGCCGGCGAGGGCGTCGGCGTCATCGAGTTCGCCGGCCAGCCAGACCGCTTCGGCCTGCACCAGTTGCAATCGGGCGGAGATGAGGCACATGTCGTCCGGCGGCAGCGCGGTGGCGGGCAGCAGCTGGCGGCCCTCGGCGGCCAGGGCGACGGCGCGCGCGGTGTCGCGCTGGCGCAGGTGCCAGGCCAGCGGCACCAGCACCGGCAGGCGCGCAGGTCCCCGCAGCGGCTGCAGGGCCGCTTCCCAGTGCGCTACTTCGTCGTCGACCGCGTACATGTCCATCGGGGTCCTCGGGCCGCAGATAATTGCCTTGGAGAATTATAGTCCGCAAATGCAGATTGTGCGTGTGCTACGACAATTGTTTTTTTTAATATAGGGTTTGCGATGATTCATGCAACAGCTGGCCGTACAGCGTGTGGCGCATCCTGGCGATCTTGCCCTCGGCGACGGCGGCCAGGATCGCGCATTGCGGCTCGATCAGGTGGCGGCAGTTGTAGAACTTGCACTGGCCGAGGTAGGGTTCGAAGTCCACGAAGGCGCGCTCCAGCATGCCTTCGCTCAGGTGGTACAGGCCGAACTCCTGGAAGCCGGGCGAGTCGATGATGGACGAACCGGCCCCCAGTTCCGGCAGCTGGTACAGCCGGGTGAAGGTGGTGGTGTGCTTGCCGGTGTCGAGCGCGGCGGAGATCTCGCGCACGGCGATGTCGGCGTCCGGCACCAGCAGGTTGATCAGCGAGGACTTGCCCATGCCGGACTGGCCGATCAGGATCGACGACTGGCCGGCCAGCAGCGGCTTCAGCACGGCCAGCGCTTCGTCGGGCCGCGCCTTGGCCGACACCTCGTGCACCGGGTAGCCCAGCGAGGCGTACGGTTGCAGGCGCTCGCGGGTGCGCTCCAGCGATTCGGTGACGTCGGTCTTGTTGAGGATCAGGCGGGCCGTGATGCCGGCCGCCTCGGCCGCCACCAGCGAGCGCGACACGAGGTCGTCGGCGAAGCCGGGCTCGGTGGCGACCACGATGAACAGCTGCGTCAGGTTGGCCGCCAGCAGCTTGGACTTGTACTGGTCCGAGCGGCAGAGCAGGGTCTTGCGTTCCTCGATCTTGTCGATCACCCCCTGGTCGGGCGAGGTCAGCGTGATGCGGACCTGGTCGCCGACGGCGACGTTGGTCTTCTTGCCGCGCGTGACGCATTGCAGCTTGACGCCGTCCGCCTCGGCCAGGTAGTGGCGGCCGTGGGCGGCGATGATGGTGGCGGTCAGTTGCTGGTTGGCTTGCTTGTTCATTGCTTGACCGCCGCCGAGTGGAACAGCACGCCAGCCTTGGCCGCGCAGATGAAGTCGTTGTCGGACAGGCCGCCCCGGCCCTGGTTGACCGAGTGGGTGTCGTAGCGGACGATGCAGGTTTTGTAAGTCACGGTCATTTCCGGGTGGTGGTCTTCGGCGTGGCTCAGGTAGGCCAGCGCGTTGACGAAGGCCATGGTGCGATAGTAATTGGTGAAGCCGAAGGTGCGGACCAGCTTGCCGTCCTCCAGCGACCAGCCGGGCAGCAGCGCCAGCAGGCGCGCGGCCTCGCCGGCGCCGAGCGCGTCCCGGGCCGGATGGCAGTTGCGGCTCAGCAGGTCGGCGTGGGTGGCGATCATGCGGCCGCCGCGTGCAGGTGACGGATGCGCACGCTGGCCGGCGGGTGCGAGTCGTAGAAGGCCGAGTGCAGCGGGTCCGGCGTCAAGGTGGAGGCGTTGTCCTCGTACATCTTGACCAGCGCCGAGACCAGGTCGCGGGCGTCGGTGTGCTGGGCGGCGAAGGCGTCGGCCTCGAACTCGTGCTTGCGCGAGCTGATCGAGGTCAGCGGGCCGAACAGGAAGGTGAACACCGGCAGCACCAGCATGAACAGCAGCAGCACCATGGCGTCGTTGCCCTGGCCGGGCAGCAGCAGCGGATCGACGCCCAGGCCGGTGTAGAACCACAACTGGTTCTTCAGGTAGCCCAGCAGGGCCAGGAAGGCCAGCGAGATCGCGAACATCATGCTGATGCGCTTGATGATGTGCTTGAGCTTGAAGTGGCCCAGCTCGTGCGCCAGCACCGCCTCGATCTCCTGCGGCTGCAGGCGCGAGAGCAGGGTGTCGAAGAACACGATGCGCTTGTTGGCGCCGAAGCCGGAGAAGTAGGCGTTGCCGTGGGCGCTGCGCTTGGAGCCGTCCATCACGAACAGGCCCTTGGAGGCGAAGCCGACGCGGCTCATCAGGCCTTCGATGCGGGCCTTGAGCGACTGGTCTTCCAGCGGCGTGAACTTGTTGAACAGCGGCGCGATCACGGTCGGGAACAGCACCATCATCAGCAGCTGGAAGCCGCTCCACACCAGCCAGGCGTACAGCCACCACAGGTTGCCGGATTTTTCCATCAAGGTCAGCATGACCCACACCAGCGGCAGGCCGATGGCCGCGCCCAGCAGCAGGCCCTTGACCATGTCGGCGAAGAACAGGCCGGGTGTCATCTTGTTGAAGCCGAAGCGCTGCTCCAGGCCGAATTGCTTGTAGTAGTCGAACGGCAGGTCGATGATGCCGGACACGGCGGCGAACGCCGCCAGCAGCGCCAGCTGGTAGACCATGCCGGGGCCGGTCAGCCTGAAGATTTCCACCGACAGCCATTGCAGGCCGCCCAGCAGCGTGAAGCCGACCAGCACCACGGTGTTGACCAGCAGGGTGAGCAGGCCGAACTTGGTGCGGGCGACGGTGTAGTCGGCGGCCTTCTGGTGGGCGGACAGGGGGATTTTCTCGGCGAATTCGGCCGGCACGGCGCTGCGGTGCGCCAGCACATGGCGGATATGGCGCGAGGCGAGCCAGAAGCGCACGATCAGCGTCAAAATGATGAAAGATACAAACAAAATCGAAAACGCGAGTGAATACATTCTATGCCTGTGAGAAAATGGCGGATTCGGATTAATGAAGCCAAGAGAGAATTATGTCACAAGCTAACGATTTGCCAGAAGGTTCCGCACCAGAGGCCATCACCCCGCGCCAGAACGAATTCAACCTGGTCTGGGTGGACATGGAAATGACCGGCCTGGAGCCGGACACCGACCGCATCATCGAGGTGGCCGTGGTGGTCACCGACATGCACCTGAACGTGCTGGCCGAGGGCCCGGTGTTCGCGATCCACCAGAGCGACGAGACGCTGGACAAGATGGATGCCTGGAACAAGGGCACGCACGGCCGCTCGGGCCTGATCGACCGCGTCAAGGCGTCGACCGTCACCGAGGCCGAGGCGGAAGAGGAGCTGATCAAGTTCATGAAGCTGTGGGTGCCGAAGGGTAAGGCGCCGATGTGCGGCAACACCATCGGCCAGGACCGCCGTTTCATGGTGCGCTACATGCCGAAGCTGGAAGCGTATTTCCACTATCGGAACATCGACGTGTCGACGCTGAAAGAGCTGTGCAAGCGCTGGAAACCGGAAATCGTCGGCGGCTTCAAGAAGCATCAGAAGCACACCGCGATGGCCGACATCATCGAGTCGATCGACGAGCTGAAATACTACCGCGAGCATTTCATCAAGCTGTAAGCCGCGCGCTGCAACCGAAACAGGTTCCGTCGAACCTGTTTTTTTTCGCCTGTGGGAAAAAGCATGAAAATATTGAAACTTGTTTTGATAACGTCGGCGCTGGCCGCCGCCTCGGCCGGCGCCGCCCCGGCCGAGGGCACGCGGTTCGCCTCCAAGGATTGGGAAGTCGCCTGCGACAACACGCGCCGCTGCGAGGCGGCAGGCTTCCAGACCGAGGAATCGGAAAGCGCGCCGGTGGCGCTGTGGCTGGGGCGCGATGCCGGCGCCGCCGGCGCGCTGGAGGCCAAGTTGCTCGTGGTGACCCCGGACGACAAGGACGCCGGTCCCCTGACCATCACCGTCGGCAAGCTGGCGCTGGGCGGCCTGAAGGCGGACACCGGACTGACGGCGGAGCAGAGCGCGCGGCTGATGCCGCAGTTGCTGAACGCCGAGTCGGCCAAGGTGTCGGACGGGAAGCATCAGTGGCTGTTGTCGCTGTCCGGCCTGAAGGCGGTGCTGTTGAAGATGGACGACGTGCAAGGGCGGGTCGGCACGGTCACGGCGCTGGTCAAAGCGGGCACGCGGCCGGCCGTCGCCGTGCCGCCGCCGCTGGCGCCGCCGACGGTGCGCCCGGTGCCGCTGCCGCCCGCGCAAAAGGGCGACGAGAAGCTGCTGGCCGCCATCGTCAAGACCATGCGCGCCGAGGACTGCGAAGTGGCGCTGGGCGAATCCGGCGGCGACCAGAGCATCCACCGCCTGCCGGGCGGCAAGGTGCTGCTGGTGCTGGAGTGCGACCGCGCGGCCTATCAATCGTCCTACGGGCTGTGGGTGGCGCGCGACAAGCCGCCCTACGACCTCAAGCCGCTGGAGGTGCCGGGCATGGAGGGCGGCGGCATCATGAACGCGTCGCTCGAAGGCGGCAAGCTGAGCAGCTATGCCAAGGGCCGGGGCCTGTTCGATTGCGGCGCCTTCTGGACCTGGGTATGGACCGCGCAGGGCTTCCAGCTGACCGATGTGTCGCAGTCCAATATCTGCAGGGGCATGCCGGGCGGCGTCACGCTGCGCGACTGGGTGGCGCGGGAGGTCAAGTGAGTCTATCGCGCGCGCGGTTTTTCTTTTTAGCATTACAATTCTGCAAATGTTAAATTAGCAATCTCTTTGCGGGAAATATTATGTCTGATCTGATTGAGCCTGGCGTCGCCGAGCACGCTCCCATCCAAACTCCGCCGCCGCCCAAGCGCCGCAAGTGGAGTCGCTATGTGTTGTACACGCTGGCCGTGCTGGGCGTGTTGTTGATCGCGCTGGTGGCGGCGGTGTTCTACAAGGCCAGCACCGAACCGCAGCTGATCAAGATCGACGAGGCGGCCTCCATCGACGAGGCGATGACGCGCACCTACGGCAAATACTCGCAGGAGAAAAAAGGTTGGGTGTATGTGGATGAATCCAACGAGCCCTTCCTGGTGCGGGTGGTCCAGCAGGCGCGGATCGAGGCGGTGGGCGCCAGCGACGAGCTGTTCTTTGTGGCCAGCGGCGTCTCGCTCAAGGGCGACGGCCGCAATTTCTACGGCGTGTTCCAGATCCGCGCCGACACCAAGCCGGGTGGCGGGCTGGTCGAGATCAGCTCGCCGTTCCGCTACGAAAGCGACGTGCCGGTGACGCCGGAAAAGGTGCGCTTTGAAGCCTTGTCCGAGCGCACCTGGGGCTGGGTGCTGAAGGTGCAGAACGGCACCAAGCCCAGTGCCGAGCAGGTCATGGTCAGCAACGTGATGCTGGCGCCGCATGGCGACGAGATCGCCTTGTTGGCGCGCTTCAAGGCCGCGGTCGATGCCGAGCCCGGCGACTGCGCGCAGGCCAACGCCGAGCACGAGACGTGGCGCAAGGCGGTCGAGGCGATGGGCAACCAGGAACAGACCACCGAGCAGGAGGTGCACGAGGCCGAGGCGATGGACGAGACCGAGCCGCTGCGCTGCGAGCACAGCCGCTGGACCTACCGCACCGCCGACGTTGTCGGTCCCTTGCCTGGTCCGTTGACGGTCAGCGTCAAAGGCACGCAGTACGGCGCGCCGATGGAAGCGAAGTCGTGGAAGCTGATGTTCGACAGCAAAGCCTTCGTCTACAACGTGCCCGACGAGCTGACGGTGGAGTAACTCCGCTTGGGGACACCGATTGGGGTCAAGTCTGACATTCGGACACGGGCTCTGCCGTAAGCGATCGCTTACGGCAGAGCCCGTGTCCGAATGTCAGACTTGACCCCACGGGTTGATGTTGGCATATTGTCATCCGTGACAACTTCCCACCGTCCTTCGAAGGAATGCCCGATGCGCCACTTAACTGTTTTTGATTATGTGTTTATCGCGATGGTGTTTGTCAGTTTCCTGATCCGCTTTCCGCGCGAGTATCACGGGAAGAAAATCAAGGCGGTCGAGTCGCGCACCAACGCGAAAGAGAAATTCTGCCTGACGCTGGTTTTCACGGGATCGGTGACGCTGCCTTTGATTTATTTCGTTTCCCCCTGGCTGGACGTCGCCAACCACACGGTCGCTCCCGTCGCGGGGTGGATCGGCAGCGCGATCGCCGTGGCCGGGCTGTGGTTGTTCTGGCGCTCGCATGCCGACCTGGGACAGCAGTTTTCACCGACGCTGGAAGTCAAGGATGCCCATGTGCTGGTGTCCGAGGGCGTGTATAAAAACATCCGCCACCCGATGTACACGGGCGTGTTCCTGATGGGGCTGGCTCAGCTGCTGTTGCTTGGGAATTGGATCGCCGGCCCGGCCTTCCTTTTGGCGTTCCTGGTTTTATACAACCTGCGGATCGACTATGAAGAGAAGATGATGCTGGATCACTTCGGCAATCAATACGCCGATTACCAGAAACGCACCGGGCGCCTGCTCCCCGGCTGGGGTTAGGCCTGGCTTACCGGCCCTTGCCCTGCCGCTGGGCGAACAGCCAGTCGCGCCAGGCCGGGGCCAGCAGCATGTCGGCGGGCACGGTGTGCTCCATGCCGCGGTATTCCAGCAGGCGGACCTTGGCGCCGCCGGGCTGGCGCTGCAGGGCGGCGAACAGCGCGCGGTCCGGCTCGATGGAGTTCTCGGTGTCGGCGTCGCCGTGCACCAGCAGCAGCGGCAGGTCTTTGAGCTGCGCGGCGGCGGCGCGTTCTGGGGCGATGCCCGAGAAGGCGACGGCGGCGGCGAACAGGTCCCGCCGTTGCAGCACCGCCTGCGTGGCGGCGGAGGCGCCCATCGAAAAACCGGTGATGTAGATGCGGTCCGGGTCGATCGCGAATTGGGGTTTCAGGTTGTCCACCAGCGCGGCCACGCTCGGCAGGTTGGGGCCGGGGCGGGAAGCCAGCAGTCCGTCGGCGGCCGAGGGCGCGTAGTTGGCGCTGCGCTCGGCGAATTGCGGCACCAGGATGTAGGCGGGATAACGCTTGCGGATGGCCGGCGCGGTCCAGGACATGGCCAGCGCGCCGAGCTGGCTGGCGTTGTCGTTGCCGATGGCGCCCGAGCCATGCAGCACGATGACCAGCGGGTAGCGCTTGCCGGGCTGGACGTCGGCGGGCGGCATCAGGCGATAGGACAGCCTGCCGGTGGGGCCGGCGTAGCTGCCGTTGAGGAATACGTCGCGGCTCAGGGATTTGAGCAAGGCCGCGTCGGACGCCTGGCGGGCAGGCGTGGTGCGGTCGGTCAGCAGTTCGGGCTGGGCGGCGCAGGCACAGCCGGCCGCCAGCAACAGGGCGATGACAACACCACGCAAGGCCATCGGCTTATTCCGCCTTGTCGGCGCCGTGGCACTTCTTGTACTTCTTGCCGCTGCCGCAAGGGCAGTCGTCGTTGCGGCCGACCTTGGGTTCGTCGCGCACCAGGGTGGTGACGGCGGCCTTGCGGCGCGGTACCCAGAACTTGTAGATCGCCGGCAGGTTCGCTTCCAGTTCCTGCGCCAGCTTGTGCGCCTTGACCGGATCTTCCACCAGCGGCAGTTCCTCTTCGTCGATCTCGTCGGCGCCCAGCAGGTAGATCGGCTTCATCAGTTCCTGCACGTCCGATTCCCAGATCGCGTCCCACGAACCCGGACGCAGCTCCATGCCTTCCCAGAAGCCCCAGCACCAGGCTTCGGCGTCGATCAGGGTCTGGCCTTCGTGCTCGTGCTCGACGAACAGCGGCTCGAATTCCTTCGGCGCCACTTCGAACGTCACCAGCACTTCGTTCATGAAGCGCATGATCAGGTTGAGGATGCGTTCCTCTTCCTTTTCGTTCTTGAATTTCGGGATATCGGTGTCTTCCTGGCCCCACACGCGCTTGAGCCATTCGGCCGGCATGATGGTTTCCGGGCCGATGGCGATGGCGGTCAGATAGCCGTGCAGCATATCCATGGTCATCGCATCTTCGGGGCTGCGGTCGGACAACAGGAAGTTGTCTAATTCGTCGAATTCTTTTTCGCTCAGTGGCTGGTCGAGTTGCATGGCTTGCTCTTTTTATTGGATGGAAGCCGACAGTATACACGCCGCGCCCCGTACAATGCGGGGATGAACCAAGATCATTTCGACGACGAAGAAGAAGGCGCCCGCGCAGCGGCACTGGCCGCCGGCATGGCCGACGCGCTGGCCGGCGCGACCGGCAGCCAGCAGGAACAGGTGCCGCATCCGTATTCCGCCCTCAATCCCGAGTGCGTGCTGGACGCGCTCGACAGCATAGGCTTGCATGGCGATGGCCGCCTGCTGGCGCTGAACAGTTATGAAAACCGCGTCTACCAGGTCGGCATCGAGGATGCGCAGCCGCTGGTGGTGAAGTTTTACCGTCCCGGCCGCTGGAGCGACGCGGCCATCCTGGAGGAGCATACCTTCACCGAGGAGCTGGCCGCGCGCGAGATTCCGGTGGTGCCGGCGCTGCCGCTGGGGCCGGATCGGGCCACGCTGCATCACTTCAACGGCTTCCGTTTCGCCGTGTTCACCCGCCACGGCGGCCGCGCGCCCGAGCTCAGCGATCCGTCGGTGCTGGAGTGGACCGGGCGCTTCATCGCCCGCATCCACGCGGTGGGCGCGATCAAGCCGTATCTGGAGCGGCCGGCGATCGACATCGCCACCTTCGGCACCGAGCCTTGCGACTATTTGCAGGCCAACCAGTTCATTCCGCCCGATTTGAAGGAGGCCTACGCCAGCGTCTCGGCGCAGGCGCTGGACGGCGTGCGCCGCTGCTACGACCGCGCCGGCGAACTGCCGCAGCTGCGCCTGCACGGCGATTGCCACGGCGGCAACGTGCTGTGGACCGACGCCGGCCCACATTTCGTCGACTTCGACGACAGCCGCATGGGGCCGGCGATCCAGGATCTGTGGATGATGTTGTCCGGCGAGCGCGCCGACCAGGTGCGCCAGATGAGCGACATCCTGGCCGGCTACGAGGATTTCTGCGAGTTCGAGCCGCGCCAGCTGCATCTGGTGGAAGCGCTGCGCACCTTGCGGCTGATCCACTACTCGGCCTGGCTGGCGCGGCGCTGGGACGATCCGGCCTTCCCGGTGGCTTTCCCGTGGTTTAACACCCAGCGCTACTGGCAGGACCGCATCCTCGAGCTCAAGGAGCAGATCTCGCTGATGGACGAGCCGCCGCTACCGATCTAGCGAATTGACGGGCTTTTCCCGCTCTCCTTGCGGTTCGGCTTGCCTGATTGCTGCTTGATAATGAGAACTCAGAAGTCCCGGTGGGTGCCGGGGCATATCGTCTAGCGAGAACTCTCATGCAAGCACAACTGGCCAAACAAGACAGCGCACCAGACAGCGTCACTTTGCTCCCACTGGTATCGCTGCATGACCCGGACGAACCAAGCCACACCCCGCGCGCCGCGATGGAAATGAAGGCGATCCAGGAAGCGATCGCCCGTGTCGAGGCCGACGCCAAGGCCGCCTGCGCCGCCGAGAACCGCGCCCACGCCGAAGCCCGCGCCCGCGCGCTGGCCGAAGACCGCGCCGCCATGGATGCGGCCGCAGCCGCTGTCGCGCTGCAGAATGCGCAAGCGTCGGAGGAGGCGATCGCCGCCAACCGCGAGCGTCTCGAATCGCTGCGCGCCGCCGCCCAGGCCAGCGTGGCGCGCCTGGACGCCGTTAAGCAGGAAACCGCCGAACTGCGCGCCCGTGTCGAGGCCGACACGCAAATCCGCGTGGCCGCCGAGCAGCGCGCCAAGGCCGAGAACGAAAGCCGCAAGCGCGCCCACGAACAGATCGCCGCCGAATCCGAGCTGGCCGAGCAGGCCGCCCGCGCCGCCGAGGAACTGGCGGCGCAAACCGAACAAGCCCGCCTGCAGGCGGTGGAGCGCGTGGCCGCCGTGCAGGCCGCCAAGGAAGAAGTGGTCGGTATCGCTTCGGCTGACGCCCGCGTGGCCACGCTGGCCCGCGAACGCGAGCGCCACGCCCACGCCGCCCGCCAGACCGCGCAGATGCTGGCGCAAGCCGAAGCCGAGGCGCTGGACCTGACCGTGCAGCGCGAACGCGCCGACCAGATCGCGCTGGAATCGGCCTTCAACCGCGCCGCCGCCGAGGTGCGCGCGCTGGAGGAAGCCCGCGCGCTGGCGCATCTGGAGCAGGAGCGTGAGCAGATCGCGCTGGCCAAGGCCGAGTCCGAACGCAGCGCCGCGCAGTCGCTGCATCTGCGCCTGCAAACCGAAAAGGAAATCCGTGACGCGGCGATCCACCGCGAACGCCTGGAGATGGTGGCAGCCGCCAGCGCCCAGGCGCGCCGCGACGCCGACGCCAGCATCCTGGCCGCCACCGAGGCGCGCATCGAGGTCGACAGCCAACTGCGCGCCGTCGCGCTGGCCCGGGTGCAGGCCGAGCAGGAAGCCGAACTGAAAACCCACGCCAAGGTCGAGGCCGAAACGCAGGCGTTGGAGCAGGCCAAGCTGCGCCAGGCCGCCGACGAAGCCGCCGCCGAGGCGGCCCGCGCCGACAGCCTGGAACAACAGCGCGCCGCCGAGCTGGCCGAGGAACGCGCGGCCCTGTCGCGCGCCGCCGCCGAGCTGGCCGCCAGCCAGAACGCCGCCGAACAGCAGGAAATCGCCACGCTGGCGCTGCACGTCGAGGCGCAGGACCAGGCCAACGCGCTGGCCATGCAAAAGGCTGAGCAAGCCGAGGCTTTGCTGCAAGCCGAGCAGGCCCGCGCCGCCGCCGAGCAGCAAGCCATCGCCGCGCTGAAGGAAAAGCTGCAAGCCGAGCAGGAAGCCAGCGACGCGGCGCAGCAGCGCATCGCCGCCGAGCGCGCGCAGACCGAAGCGTATCGCGAGCAGAAGGAAGCCGAGCAACGCCTGGCCGCCGCCGCCGACAAGGAAGCCGAAGCGGCGCGCGTCATGGCGCAGCAGGTGTCGCTGGAGGCGGAACAGAAAGCCATCGCAGGACAGGCGCTGGCGGCGCAGGCGCGCCTGGCGGTCGAGCTGGGCGCGGTGCATGCCGAGCGTGCGCGCGTCGAGCAGGAGAAGGCAGCCACCGCCGAAGCGTTGCTGCTGGCTGAACGTGAATTCGTGGAGACCGAGCGTCAATCGCTGGCGCTGATCGACCAGAAGCTGACGCAGCAGCGGTTGACCACGGCCTCGGAAATCCGCGCATCGAAAGCGATCGCCGGCCGCCTGGAAGCCGAGCGCAACGTGGCGACCAGTGCGCGCCAGCGCGCCGATGCCGAGCAAGCCGAAGCCGACGCGATGCATCAGCGCGAGCTGGCCGAGCAGGCCGCCACACAGGCCGTGGCCGACAAGGCCGCTGCACAGCAGGCGCTGCTGGAGGTTGCACAAGCGCACGCGGCGATGCAGCGCAAGGTGGCCGACACCACGGCCGCGATGACCGCCGCCAAGCAGAAATTGTTGGAACTGGAAACCCGCCGTCACGCCGCCGCGCAAAAAGCGTTGGCTGCGGTGCAAGCCAAGGTGGCCGCGGCGGCCGGCGAATGCAAGCAAGCGGAAGAGGGCGCAGTGATCGCCACGCTGGACGCCGCACGCGCTCGCAAGGAAGCCGCCCGCCTGACGCCGCCAGCCGAAGCCGGCAAAGCCGTCTGGCGCGCCCGCTAAAAAAATTGCGGTCAAAAAATTGGGGTCAAGTCTGACATTCGGACACGAGCCCTACCGTAGCGGAACACTACGGCAGGGCTCGTGTCCGAATGTCAGACTTGACCCCAAGTTCGCGGCCGAGCTCGTGTCCGAATGCCAGACTTGACCCCACCGCATGCGGCCGAGCTCGTGTCCGAATGTCAGACTTGACCCCAAGTTGATGTTGGTTAGTAGTTGTAGCCGAGGCCGATTAGCAGCAGGTCGGCGTCGCGGTGGTAGTCGGTGACGACGCGGTTCAGGGACAGCGTGCCGACCACCCGTTTGTTGAAGTGGTAGCGCCCCGCTACCGATACCAGCCCCGCCTGGTGCGAGCGCGTGCCCGGCACGTCGTGCAGCTCGAAGGCCAGGTATGGCCCCACGCCCATGCCCAGTTCCATCTCGCGGTTCAGTGAACGGATCAGCCACAGCTGTGTCGCCACGCCGCTGCGGTGCGTGCCGGCCGAGGTGCCTTCGCGCAGGCCGCTCACGGTCCAGTCCACATAGCGCCCGATCGCGCGCCGGTATTCGATGGTGCCGGCCCGCGAACGCTCCGACTCCAGGCTGTTGACGATGCTCTGTCCGGCCAGCACCGTGAGCGTGTCGTCGGTGGATTTGCCGCCATCGAGGTGCAGCTTGTCGCCGCGCACGGTGTCGAAGCGGTAGCCCACGCCCACCAGCAGCGAGGTGGTCGGGTCCTTGGCGCCGCTTGGCACCACACGGTTCAGCTGCACCTGCGTGTACCAGTTGCTGGGACGGTGCCAGGTGGCTTGCACGCTGTAGATCGGCGCCCAGCCGTGGTCGTTGACGTAGGGCTCGCCGCCGCCGTGCGGGCGCGACGTGTCGAAGAAATAGTACTGGCCCACGCCCACGCCCCACGACATGCCGCGCTGGTCGACAGGCGTACGCAGCCACACCTGGCCGGACACGCCGTCGCGGTGGTGGTTGTCCGGATGCCCTTCATTCAGGTAGCCCAGGCTGAGCGCGAGATAGTCGCCGTACGGCTGGACGTAGTTGACGCCGACCGCGAACGAGCGCTCGGCATTGCCGCTGACGCGCAGCGCGCCGCCCTGCATCGACAGGTCTTGCGCGGACACGGCGCCCGCCGTCAGCAGCGCGGCGAGCAAGAGGGAGGGGCGCTTGGACATGGCGGTCAGGGCTGGACCTGCACCTTGGTGATGTAGTACTCGGTCTCGCCGAAGCACTGGGTCGGCACGCCCTTGTGCTGGGCGTAGCTGAGCACCACGCGCTTGCCGGTGGCGGACATCAGCTGCTGGGCGACGCCGTCGTCGCGCACGCTGAATTCAAACTTCTCGGGGATGGCGCCCGGCATCGAGGTCAGCAGGATCTCGCCTTCCCAGGTCTTGCAGACCCAGCCCCGGCTGGAGAACTTCTGCAGGTAGCCCGCGCGTTCACCGTCCGAGTACGAGATGTGCAGCATGACCCAGGTGTAGGCGGCGAACAGCAGCAGGGCGGCGCCCAGCAGGCCGGCGAGGTAGAGGGTAACGCGTTTGGATGTGGTCATGGGTACGCTTGAGTTGAGTGCAATGTTTTTAATCTTATCATGCGGCCAGCCGGCGCTTGTGGCGGATCGACGACCACAGCGACACGGCAATGAAGGCCGCGCCCGACAGGCCGGTCAGCCATTCGGGCACATGGTATTTGACACTGGCCAGCATGATCAGTGCCAGGATGCCGATCGCGTAGTGGGCGCCGTGCTCCAGGTAGACGTATTCCTCCAGCGTGCCCTTGTGCACCAGGAACACGGTCAGCGAGCGCACGAACATGGCGCCGATGGCCAGCCCCAGCATGATGATGACGACATCGCTGGTGATGGCGAAGGCGCCGATCACGCCGTCAAAGCTGAACGAGGCGTCCAGCACTTCCAGGTACAGGAAGCCGCCGAGGCTGCCGCGCGCCACCGTCGCCACCACCGCGCCGACGCCGGCTTCGGTGAGGTCGTCGTCGTCCTCGGGCGGCTCTTCCTCCAGCAGCGTGCTGATCCAGCCGACCGCCAGGTAGACCACCACGCCGATGACGCCGGCCGCCAGCACCGTGTACTTTTCCTCCACCGGCACCAGGCCGACGCAGCCGAACACCGCGCCCAGCGCCAGCAGCACGGCCAGGGTTTCGGTGCCGTGCTGGCCCATTTTCTTCTCCAGCCAGCCCAGCCAGTGCAACTCCTTTTCCTCGTCGAACAGGAAGTTGAGGAACACCAGCAGCAGGAAGGCGCCGCCGAAGGCCGCCACCTGGGCGTGGGCGCCGGTCAGGTGTTTCGAGTATTCGGCCGGGTTGGCGGTGGCCATGTGCCACACGTCCGCCAGCCCCAGGCCGGTCGCCAGCGAGACGATCAGCAGCGGGAACAGCAGCCGCATGCCGAACACGGCCACGACGATGCCGACCGTCAGGAACAGCTTTTGCCAGAACGCGTCCCAGTGCCGCAGCACCGAGGCGTTGACCACCGCGTTGTCGAACGACAGCGACACTTCCATCACGCCCAGCACGGCGGCCACCCACACCGCCTGCAGCAGGCCGGTGGTGCCGCCATGTTGGTAGCCCCACCAGGCGGCCAGCGCCATCAGGACCAGGGTGACGGCAAATGAGAGTCTGAAGTGTTGCATCGTTGTTTTTATGGAAATGGGGACAGGGCTGAATTTTATATTAGTTGCTTACGTCGCTGGGGAGTCATCTGCGATAATGTCGCCACAAAAAAATGCAAAGGAACCATCGATGGACATCGCTTATCTCGTCACCCCGCTGATCACCTGGATCACGGTCGGACCGATCAAGTTTCTGATTAATAGCGCCAAGGCGCGCAAATGGGCCTTCAACCTGGTCGGCAACGGCGGCTTTCCCAGCAATCACAGCGCGGTGGTGTCCAGCATGGCGACGCTGATCGCGCTGCGCGAGGGCATCGGCCATCCGGCCTTCGGCGTGGCGGTCACCCTGTGCTTCATCGTCGTCATCGACGCCAACAGCCTGCGCCAGCACGTGGGCAAGCAGGCGGCGGCGATCAACCGCGTGGCCAAGGACGACGCCGGCCACCACTGGCTGCGCGAGCGCATGGGCCACACGCTGGTGGAAATCGCCGGCGGCCTGTGCACCGGCATCGCCATCGCCCACGTCATCCACGCCGTGTTCGGCCGCGGCTGATCCGTCCTGTTCCGGTGCGCCGTCCTGGCGCGCCGTCCCGCTTCCCCGGCGGTTTTACTGTTCTTTTGGCCGCTCCGGCCTATCCTGATACTTCTGACAATTCACCGTTTATCCCAGCATTTGGCAATTCAGCCACGTTTTTTGCCGTCCAGTCGCACTTGCATTGACCGTTTTCGGACACTCAGGGATACTCTGCGCCCTGTAGTCTGGCTAAAACTTTACAAGCTATTAATAGCACCCACGTGCCACTTTCTCGGAGAACTGTATGTTGCGCAAAACCCTTCTAGCTCTCGCCGTCGCTTCAGCCCTGGTTGCCTGCGGCAAGTCCTCCAAGGAGCCTGAAAAGGCGGGCGCCAGCGCCTCGGCCACCGCCGCCAAGGGCGGCAAGGACGCCGCCCCGGCCGTGCTGGCACTGGCGCCGGAGGACCTGCTGACCATCGAATCGAACGCGCTGGCGTCCGGTCCGGTCATCACCGGTTCGGTCCAGCCTGAGCGCAAGGCCGACCTGCGCGCCGAGGTGAGCGCCGTGGTGTTGCAAGTTATGAAAGAAAACGGCGAGGCGGTGAAGAAGGGCGACATCCTGGTGCGCCTGGACGAGACTTCGATCCGCGACGCCCTCAATTCGGCCGACGAGGCCACCCGCGCCGCCCAGCAGTCGCTGGAGCAGGCCACCCGCATGTTCGAGCGCCAGAAGACGCTGCGCTCGTCGGGCATGGTGTCGACCCAGGCGCTGGAGGATGCCGAGATCCGCCGCAACAATGCCCAGAGCGAGCTGGCGGCCGCCAAGTCGCGCTCGGTCGCGGCGCACCAGCAGCTGACCCGCACCCTGGTGCGCGCGCCGTTCGACGGCATCGTCAGCGAGCGCAAGGTCTCCAACGGCGACACCGCCGCCATCGGCAAGGAACTGATCAAGGTGATCGACCCGGCCAGCATGCGCTTCGAGGGCCTCGTGTCGGCCGACAAGATCGGCGTGGTCAAGGTCGGCCAGCCGGTGCGCTTCCGCATCAACGGCTACCAGAACCGCGACTTCAGCGGCCGCGTCAAGCGGGTCGATCCGTCGGCCAACGCGGTCACGCGCCAGGTCGAGGTGCTGGTCGAGTTCGCCGGCCGGGACATGCCGGGCGTGGCCGGCCTGTACGCCGAGGGCCGGGTCGAGTCCGACGTCTCGAACGCGCTGATGATCCCGGATTCGGCGCTGGTCACCAGCGGCGACCACAGCTACACCTGGCGCGTCAACGGCAAGGCGCTGAGCAAGGCGCCGCTGTCGATCGGCGTGCGCGATCCGCGCACCGGCCAGTGGGAAGTGCGCAGCGGCCTGGCCGCCGGCGACCGCGTGCTGCGCGTGCCCAATTCCGGCTACAAGGATGGCCAGGGCGTCGAGCTGACCGCGCCGAAGGTGGCCGGGGCCGGCAACGGCGCGGCCCAGGCCTCGGCCGCGACCTCCCCAAGCACCGCACCGAAAGGGAACTGATCCATGTTCTTATCCGATTTCAGTATCAAACGGCCGATCGCGACCATCGTCCTGATCGTCGCCATGATGTGCCTGGGCTTGCTGGCGCTGAAGAAGCTGCGCGTCAACCAGAACCCGGACGTCGAGGTGCCGTTCATCATCGTCAGCGTGCCGTATCCGGGCGCCTCGCCCGACACGGTCGAGCGCGAGATCGTCAACCGCCTGGAAAAGCCGCTGCTGGCCATTTCCGGCGCCACCAAGATCGAGAGCGCGGCCAACGAAGGCTCGGCGCAGATCTTCATCGAGTTCAGCTTCAAGAAGAACCTGATCGAGGCCTCCGACGAGATCCGCAACGCGATCGCCTCGGTGCGCTACAAGCTGCCGCTGGAGATGCGCGAGCCCATCCTGCAACGCATCGACCCGGCCTCCGATCCGGTGATGCAGATCTCGCTGTCGTCGACCAGCCAGAGCCACGCCGAGATCTCGCGCCTGGCCGAGGACACGCTGTCGGACCGCTTCCGCGCGGTGGATGGAGTGTCGCAGGTGCAGGTCAACGGTTCGCTCAAGCGCGAGCTGTCGGTGCTGCTGCATGCCGAGAAGCTGCGTGAATACAACGTCTCGGTCAGCGAGGTGGTCAACGCGCTGCGCAACCAGAACACCAATGCGCCGGTGGGCAAGGTGCGCGGCGTGCTCGACGAGAAGAGCATCCGCCTGGTGGGGCGCATCATCACCCCGCGCGAGTTCGAGGGCGTGGTGGTCAAGCGCCGCGGCGACGAGGTGGTGCGTCTGGCCCAGCTGGCCACGATCGAGGACGGCTTCGCCGAAGTCGACGGCGTCAGCATCCGCAGCGGCAAGCCCAACGTCGGCATCGCCATCTCCCGTTCGCGCGACGCCAGCACGGTGTCGGTGGCGGCCAAGCTGCGCGAGGAAATCAAGGCGGTCAACGCCACGCTGCCGGCCGGCACCAAGCTGGAGATCACCCGCGACGGCGGCGACGATTCGCAGCGCAGCCTGAACAACGTGATCGAGTCGCTGGTGCTGGGCGCGGTGCTGACCATCTTCGTGGTGTACGCCTTCCTGAACTCGTGGCGCTCGACCCTGATCACCGCGATGAGTCTGCCCACCTCGGTGGTGGCGGCCTTCATCGCCGTGTGGCTGTGCGGCTTCACGCTGAACTTCATGACGCTGCTGGGCCTGTCGCTGGCGATCGGCGTGCTGATCGACGACGCCATCGTGGTGCGGGAAAACATCGTGCGCCACATGCAGATGGGCTTCGACCGCCGCACGGCCGCGCTGAACGGCACCGCCGAGATCGGCCTGGCCGTGGCCGCGACCACCTTCTCCATCATCGCCGTGTTCATTCCGGTGGCCTTCATGCCGGGCATCTCCGGTGAATGGTTCCGTCCGTTCGCGCTGACGGTGACCTGCTCGGTGCTGGTCAGCCTGGGCATTTCGTTCACGCTCGATCCGATGCTGTCGGCCTACTGGGGCGACCCGGTCGACCACCACACGGCGCCGAAAAAAGGCCTGGGCAAGTTCCTGCAGAAATTCAACGACTGGTTCGACCACCAGTCCGACCGCTACGGCAACGTGATCGCCTGGGCGCTGCACCACCGCCGCTGGATGTCGCTGATCGCCTTCGGCACCTTTGTCGGCGCCATCGCCCTGCACATCATGTGGGGCGGATCGAGCTTCCTGCCGGCGGCCGACCGCAGCACCATCGCCATCGACGTGCGCATGCCGCCGTCGGGCAGCGTGGAGATCGCGCGCCGCAAGATGGAGACCATCGCCGCCATCGCCCGCACCATTCCGGAGACCAAGGACACCAACTCCAACATCAACGCCGGCGGCGGCCGCATCTACCTGGACATCGGCAAGCGCCAGAACCGCAAGCGCACCGCCTTCCAGATCGGCGCCGAGCTGCGCGAGAAGATGAGCCACATCGCCGGCGCCGAGATCTCGGTGGTCGACGACCTGGGCAACCAGGGCAAGCCGGTGCAGATCGAGTTCACCGGCCCGGATTCGCGCCGCCTGATGGAGATCACCAACGCCTACATGGATAAGCTGCGCCAGATCCCGGGCGCGGTGGACGTCGGCCTGTCGCAGCAGGATCCGAAGAACGAGCTGCAGATCGAGCTCAACCGCGGCCTGGCCAACTCGATGGGCATCTCCGTCAACGACGCCGCGCAATCGCTGCGGGTGGCGTTCGCCGGCGTCGAGGTGGGCGACTGGGTCGACCCGACCGGCGAATCGCGCGACGTCGCGGTGCGGCTGGCGCCGGAAGACCGCGTCAACGCGGAGAACATCGAACGCCTGCCGATCTCGGTGACCGGCACCAACCAGATGGTACCGCTGGACCAGATCGCCACGATCACGATGGGCAAGGGCCCGTCCACCATCGAGCACAAGAACGGCAAGCGCACCGTGACCGTGTCGGCCAACGTGCAGGGCCGCTCGCCCGGCGAGGTGACGGCCGACGCCATGAAGCTGGCCAAGTCCATCGACTACCCGCCAGGCTACGGCCTGGACCTGGGCGGCGCCGGCAAGGACCAGAACGAGCTGTTCACGGAAATGGCGATCGCGCTGGTGATGGGCATCGGCCTGATGTACCTGATCCTGGTGATGCAGTTCGGCTCGTTCACGGCGCCGGTGGCGGTGATGCTGTCGCTGCCGCTGTCGCTGATCGGCGTGGTGCTGGCGCTGCTGGTCACCAGCAGCACCCTGAACCTGATGAGCTTTATCGGCGTCATCATGCTGATGGGCCTGGTCGCCAAGAACGCCATCCTGCTGCTGGACGCGGCCCGCAAGCGCGAGGCCGAGGGCTACGGCCGCGAGGACGCGCTGATGTACGCCGGCCGCATGCGCCTGCGTCCGATCCTGATGACCACGTTCGCGCTGATCGCCGGTATGTTCCCGGTCGCGCTGGGGCTGGGCGAGGGCGGCGAGTTCTACCGTCCACTGGCGATCGCCATCATCGGCGGCACCATCACCTCGACCATCCTGACCTTGCTGGTGGTGCCGACCTTCTACGACAGCATCGAGATCGCCAAGGACCGCGCGCTGGCCAAGTTCCAGCGCCGCGCCGTGCGCTGGACTGCGGCGCCGGCGCTGGTGGTGACGCTGATCGAAGCCCTGCTGACGCTGATCTTCGTGCGTTTCGTGTTCCGCATGGTGATGTGGGTGGTGTACAAGGTGACGGGCAAGGGCGGCCGTGGCCTGCCGTCCGGCGCGCTCGATCCACACTAAGTCATTGTTTTATCGACATTAAAAAAGGACCTGCGGGTCCTTTTTTAATAGTCTCAATGCAGAGCAACTGCTCGGTTTCAAGGTTTAAATTAGAGTTTTATCTCTAACGACTTGCCTTTTGAATAGTTTTATAAATGTAGTATGCTGCTGGCCTCCTGCACCGGTTTTGGCGCAAGAAATCCAGAAAAACCTGGCGCAGAGCCGCCAACTTATAAAGCGAGACCACAATGCAACACAAATACCTTCCCCTGATCATCGCCGCCGCTCTGAGCGCCATGTCCGTGGGCGCCCAGGCGTCCGGCTACCGTTTCGGTTCGCAGAGCGTATCGGCCCAGGGCACGGCCGACGCCAACGCCGCCGAAGCCAACGACGCCTCGACCATCTTCTACAATCCGGCCGGCCTGTCGCGCCTGGATGGCCTGCAGATCAGCGGCAGCGCCACCGTGGTTGTGCCGCACTCGACCTTCAACGACAGCGGCTCGACCCGCTTCACCGGCACCCCGACCGGCGGCACCGGCGCCAACGACTACGTGCCAGGCTCGGTCACCGCGCCAGCCTTCTACCTGAGCAAAAAACTGAACGACAAGTGGACCGTCGGCATGGGCATGTTCGTGCCATACGGTACCAAGATCAACTACGGCAGCGAATGGACCGGCCGCTACGCGCTGTCCGACGTGAAGCTGGAATCGATCACGCTGAACCCGTCGGCCTCGTTCAAGCTGGACGAGCACCACGCCTTCGGCTTCGGCATCGACGCCGAGTTCATGAAGGCCAGCCTGGGCCAGGCCGTGGACGTGCCGGGCTCGATCGCTGCATTGCGCGGCACGCCGCAAGCTGCCGCGCTGGCCCAGCAGATCGCCTTGCTGGGCGGCGATCCTCGCCTGCTGGCCACCGCCAAGGACGGGCATGGCTCCAACGATGGCAAGGACTGGGGCTGGGGCTTCAACCTGGGCTATATGTTCACGCTGGACAAGGACACCCGCTTCGGCCTGTCGTACCGCTCGTCGATCTCGCACCAGCTGCGCGGCAGCACGGTGTGGGATTTCTCGAACGTGACCAGCAGCCCGATCGTCAACGGCGTGCTGGCCAAGTCGTCGAACAAGGTCAACTCGGCCGCGCTGGTCGCGCTGCGTACGCCTGAGACGCTGTCGGCCAACGTGTTCCACCAGTTCGACGCCAAATGGGCCGGCATGGCCGACGTGACCTTCGTGCGCCACAACCGTCTGGGCGACCTGGACATCCAGTTCCCGGGCACCACCGAAGGCGCCGAAGTCATCCGTCAACAATGGAAGAACACCGTGCGCGTTTCGCTGGGCGGCAACTACGCCTACAGCGAAAACCTGACCCTGCGCGCCGGTATCGCCTACGACGAGTCGCCGGTCAAGAACGCCGAGCTGACCCACCCAGCACTGCCGGACAGCGACCGCATGCAGTACTCCATCGGCGCCAACTGGAAGCTGGATGCCCGTTCGTCGATCGACCTGGCGTACAGCTTCCTGGACTTCAAGGACGCCTCGATGAACTATACCAACAAGTGCAATCCACTGATGACCACTTGCACCGGCAACGGCGAAACCACGCGCGGCACGTACCAGACCCATCTGTCGCTGATCGGTATCGCTTACAACTACAAGTTCTAAGCCATCACCGCGCAGCACGCAAAAGGGCCTTCGGGCCCTTTTTTTACGCCTATTGAGTCGTCGCAGGCGGCGCGCTGCCCTGGGCCGGTGGCGTGGCCGCTGGCGGCGTGGTGGGCGTGGTGTTGTTGGGTGTGGTGTTGTTGTTGGGCGGAGTGGTCTGTTCCGGCGTGTTGACGGCGGGCGTCGGAGGCTGGTCCGCCGCGTGCTTGTTGCAGCCGCCCAGCAAGGCGGCCGCCGTGGCCGCGCCCAGTAACAATCGGCAAGTCAGGGAGATCGTAGTCATCATTTTTTCCTTTCAACTCAGGGAAAAAATTAGACCGCGTGGCCGCGCGGCGGTTCCCACGATTTTTCGCCTTCAGCGCGGTGACTATTGGAGAGTATTATCGTACGGCAATAATGCTAGGCTATCACTATTCCGATTTTCATCAACTTGAGCGAGAAAACATGATTGTACAGATGTCGAAAAAGACCGCGCCACGGGTCCTGGCTGGCCTGATTGCAATGACCCTGGCGGCCTGCGGCGGCGGTGGCGGCGGCGCTTCGCCGGGCACCAGCACCGCCGCCACGGTGGTCACCAGTTTCCCGGTCCAGCAGGGGCTGGCCTACGCGTTCACGCATGGCTTGCAGTCGAGCCTGGCGATCTCGGGCAGCACCAGCAGCGGCAGCGTGACCTATCCGCTGTCGGGCACGCTGACCTACACGCTGGGCGCCGCGGTCAACGCCACGTTCAATGGCGCCGCGGTCCTGCAGGCGACGGAAACGATCAGCGGCACATTGACCGGCAACGGCGTCACGCAACCGCTGTCCATTTCCAGCCCCTTGTACGTCAATGCCCAGTACGCGCCGATCGGCTCGAATGAGCCGGGCAACTATTGCGTGGCGACCAGCACGGCAGGCTATCCGGCCAGCGCCACGGCCGGACAGAGCGGCGACCTGGGCAGCTACAACTGCTACTCGGACAGCACCAAGCGCACGCTGGTCGCGACGCAAAAAATCACTTACGCCACGACGGCCGGCGACGACAGCAACAGCCTCAATTTTCAAATGCTGAGCACTGTCTACGATGGCTCGAACAAGCTGCAGGGCTCCTTGAGCACGACGTACTCGATCACCGCGGCCGGCGTCCCGAAACTGATCCGGCTGCAGATGTCGGAAATCGTCGGCGGCATTTCCATCGACATCGACGCCAAATAAGCTCAGGCGGCCTTGCGGTCGCTGTCGACCGGCAGCTCGGCGTCGCTGGCGAACACGCGCAGGTCGGTCTCGCCCAGCACCCGGCTGGTGACGGTGCCGGCCGCGATCGAGCCGCTGACGTTGAGCGCGGTGCGGCCCATGTCGATCAGCGGCTCGATCGAGATCAGCAGGCCGGCCAGCGCCACCGGCAGGTTCATCGACGACAGCACGATCAGCGCGGCAAAGGTGGCGCCGCCGCCGACCCCGGCCACGCCCACCGAACCGATGGTGATGATGGCCAGCAGCGGCGCGATGAAGCTCAGCGTGAACGGATCGATGCCGACCGTGGGCGCGATCATCACCGCCAGCATGGCCGGGTAGATGCCGGCGCAGCCGTTCTGGCCGATGGTGGCGCCGAACGAGGCGGCGAAGTTGGCGATGCCCTCGGAGGTGCCCAGGCGCAGCGTCTGGGTCTGCACGCTCATCGGGATGGCGCCGGCGCTGCTGCGCGAGGTGAAGGCGAAGGTCAGCACCGGCAGGATTTTCTTCACGTAGCGTGCGGGGTTGAGGCCGGCGCCGGAGACGATCGCCAGGTGCACGCAGAACATCAGGATCAGCGCGCTGTACGAGGCCAGCACGAAGTCGATCAGGTGCAGGATGTCGGTGTAGCTGGAGGTCGACACCACCTGCGCCATCAGCGCGAACACGCCGTACGGCGTCAGGCGCAGCACCAGCGTGACGATGCGCATGACGATGGCGTGGGCGACGTGGATGAAGCGCTCGAACGAGGCGAACACGTCCGGCTTCTTGTCGTGGATGCCGGTGGCGGCGATGCCGATGAACACCGAGAAGATCACCACCGCGATGGTCGAGGTCTTGCGGCCGCCCGTCATGTCGAGGAAGGGATTGGCCGGGATGAAGCTCAGCAGCATGCTCGGCAGCGAGATGGCTTGCGCCGCCTCGACCTTGCCCTGCAGGTAGACGCCGCGCGCGACGTCGGCGGCGGAGGCGGTCAGGCCGACCGCGCTCAGGTGGAATACCTTGGCCATCAGGATGCCGAGGCCGGCGGCGATGAGGGTGGTCAGCATCAGCAGGCCGATGGTCAGCGCGCTGATCTTGCCCAGCGAGTTGATGCCCTTGAGCTTGAGGATGGCGGAGATGATGGACACCATGATCAGCGGCATGACAATCATCTGCAGCAGCTTGACGTAGCCGGAGCCGACGATGTCGAGATAATCGCCGGTGGTTTGCAGGGCGGGGGAGGCGGCGCCGTACAGCGCCTGCAGCGCCGCGCCCAGCAGCACGCCCAGGCCCATGCCGGTGAACACCCGCACCGAGAACGACGCGTGCCTGTGCTGCTGCGCGTACAGCACGCCGAGCAGGACCACTGCCGCCAGCAGATTGAAAATTACGTTGATCGTCATGGGCTGCCCTTCGCTGAGAGATCGAGATGGATGATGGTCGAATCCGCTAGTGTAACAGCGGGGGTCAAGTCTGACATTCGGACACGAGCTCTTCGGTAGTAACAGTGGGGTCAAGTCTGACATTCGGACACGGCCTCTTCGGTAGCGGGCGCTACGGCGGAGCTCGTGTCCGAATGTCAGACTTGACCCCAAAGTCGTACAGCGGAGCTCGTGTCCGAATGTCAGACTTGACCCCCGGGTTGGAGCCAGATGTCGAAGCGGGTTGTGCCCTGGCCGGTGGCGGCCAGGCGGTAGCTGAAGCCGTGTCGGTTCAGTACTTCGCGGACGAACAGCAGGCCGATGCCTTGGCCCCCCTTTTTTGTGGTGAAGAAGGGCGTGAACAGTTGCCGCGCCGGGACGTCGCCCAGCAGGTCGCCGGAGTCAATCACCGATAACCGCACGCCCCCGTCCTCGGCCGCCAGCACCAGGTCGATGCGCTTGTCGCCGCCCGCGCCGGCTTCCACCGCTTCCATCGCGTTCTTGACCACGTTGAGCAGCGCTTGCTCCATCAGGTGCCGGTCCAGCGCGATGGCCGGCACGTCGTCGCAGCGCTGCCAGCCGATGTGGATGCCGCGGCTGCGGCAGGGCTCGCGATACAAATAAAGAATGTCGTCCATGACGTCGCGCACGGCGTTGGGCCGCAACTCCGGCGCCGGCATCTTGACCACCCGCGTGAAGCGTTCGATGAACTCGCCCAGGCTGACGTTGCGCCGCTTGACGGCGACGATGGCGGTGCTGAAGTCCTCGCCGTCGCGCTCGGCCAGCTGGCTGCGGTAGTACAGCAGCGAGTCCAGCACCGAGCCGGTGGCCGCCACCGTGTTGTTGACCTCATGCGCCAGCACGCGGATCAGCTTGTCGTAGGCGGCTTTTTCCGAACTCTCCAGCTCGGCCGTCAGCTCCTCGACCAGCAGGAAGTGGCGCGCGAAGCCGCGGTCGTAGAAGCGGCCCCGCTGGCCCCGGTAGCGGCGGCCGTCGGTGTCGGTCAGCAGCTGGCTCTCGCCCAGCGGCAGCGCGTCGAGCTGGGCCAGCAGGCCGGGATAGTCGCCGCTGTCGGCCGGCAGGCAGGCCGACAGCGGCTGGCCTCGCGCGTCGTCGCGCTTGAGCAGCGCCTGCGCGCTGGCGTTGAGCAGGCTGATGCGTCCGTCGAAGTCGAACACGATGACCGCGCTCGGCGTGGCCTCCAGCAGCCGGTCGAGGAAGCCCTGCTGTTCGCCCAGCTGCAAACGTTCCTGGTACAGCGCGCCCAGCATGGTGTTGAACAGCTGGACCAGTTCATTCAGTTGCGGATCGCCGCTCTGCTGCAGGCGCGCCGCGTAGTGCTGGTCCTGCAGCAGGTCGTGGAAGTGGCGGGTGTAGCTGAGCGGCTCCAGCGCGCGCCGGATCAGCCGGACACCCAGCGCAAAGCTCAGCAGCACCGCCGCCTCCAGCCCCAGCATCCACAACGGCGCCTGCTTGAACAGGGTGATGGTCAGGCCCAGGAACAGCAGGTGGGCGGCGGCCAGGTAGCCATACAGCTGGTGGCGCAGGCTCATGGACGCGCTTCGTTGCCGGCCTCGGGCGCGACGCCGGCGCCCAGGCCGTGCCGCTCCAGCCGCCGGTACAGCGCGGTGCGGCTCAGCCCCAGCGCCTTGGCCACGCGCGAGATATTGCCCTGGTGCTGCTCCAGCGCCTTGGCGATCATGTGGCGCTCGACCTGCTCCAGCGTCATGCCGTCCACGCCCAGCCGCTGGCCGCCCAGCGCGCCGCCGTGCTCGTGCTGTTCTGTGGCGATGAAGTCGGCCTGTTTCAGTTCGCTCTTGCCGACCAACAGCAGGGTGCGCTCCAGCGTCTGCTTGAGCTGGCGGATATTGCCCGGCCATGGCTGCGCGCTCAGCCACTCCAGCGCGGCCGGCGCGATGGTGGCCGGCCCCAGGCCGTAGCTGGCCGACACCTGGCCGATGATGTGGCGCGCCAGCAGCGGAATGTCGCTGCGGCGTTCGCGCAGCGGCGGCAGGCGGATGGTGATCAGGTTGAGCCGGTAGAACAGGTCCTCGCGGAACTCGCCGGCCGCCACCAGCTCGGCCAGCTCGCGGTTGGTGGCCGACACCACGCGGATGTCGGCCCGCTCGGTGCGGCTGGCGCCCACCGCCTGGTAGGTCTGGTCCTGCAGCACGCGCAGCAGTTTGACCTGGTCTGAGCGGTTCAGCTCGCCGATCTCGTCGAGGAACAGCGTGCCCTCGTGCGCGCTGGCGACGTGGCCCTTGCGGTCGGTCCTGGCGTCGGTGAAGGCGCCGCGCACATGGCCGAACATCTCGCTTTCGAACAGCGATGGCGTGATCGCCCCCATGTTGATCTTGACGATGGCCTGCGCCGCGCGCGGGCTGTTGCGGTGCAGGGCGTCGGCGATCAGCTCCTTGCCGCAGCCGCTCTCGCCCAGGATCAGCACCGGCGCCCTGGTGGCCGCCACCTGGCCGACGGTGGCCAGCACCTTCAGCAGGCGCGGGTGCTCGCCGACGATGCCGCTGAAATCGAACTGGGCGTCAAGCGCGGCGCGCGTCGGGCAGCCGGCCGGGGCGGGCGCGGCGGTGTCGAGCGTGGTGCGGATCAGCTCCATCAGTTGGGCGTTGTCCCACGGCTTGGTGAAGAAGTTGGCGGCGCCGGCCTGCACGCCCTTGACCGCCAGCGCGATCGAACCCCAGGCCGTCATCAAGAGCACCGGCAGCGCCGGCTGCAGCTGCTTGATGTCAGCCAGCAGCTGCAAGCCTTCCTCGCCGCTGGTGCGCAGCGAGAAGTTCATGTCCTGCAGCACCAGGTCGGCCGGCTGGCGCGCCAGCTGTTCCAGCGCCTGGCGCGGGTCGTCGCAGCACACGGTGTCGAAACCGGACTGCTTGAGCAGCAGCGCCAGCGACACCTGTACCGCGCTGTCGTCGTCGACGATCAGGATGCGTGGTTTGCGGGTTGATTCCATCGATTCAAACTGGCCTATTCATAGTGCAGCGCCTGGGTCGGGCTCAGGCGCGCGGCGCGCCAGCCCGGATAGAGCGAACACAGCAAGGATAGCAGATAGATCACGCCGGCCGATAGCGCCGCCGCCATCAAAAACACCGTCCAGTTCAGGCTGTCGCCCAGCGCGCCGGTCAGCGGCAACTGCACCAGCAACAGCAGCGCGATGGCCATGGCGCCCGAGCTGAGCAGCATCTGTTCGACGATGATCTGGCTGTAGATGTGGCCGGAATCGGCGCCGACCGCGCGCCGCAGGCCGATCTCCGGAATGCGCTGGGTGGTGTTCTGCCACAGCACGCCGAACAGGCCGAACGCCACCATCACCAGCAGGAAGGCGGCGATCACCGCCAGCACGGTCAGCGGAATGGTCTGGGTCTTGATCATCGAGGTGCGCATGTCGGCCACCGGCGAAATGGTGTAGCTCCAGTCGTTGCGCACCAGCTTGAGCTGGCGGTTGAGCGCCGCCTCGAAGGTGCGCGGCGTGCCGGGGCGCACCTTGAGCTGGATCGCCTCCAGGCCGCCTTCGCCGGCGCCCGCCTGGTGGCGCACCAGCATGAAGCTGGGCGGCGACATGAACTCGCCCTGGCTGCGGAACTCCTCGACGATGCCGACCACCTTGAACTGCTTGAGCGCCTTCTTCGGATCGTCCTCGTCCTCGGTGAACACCTGGCCGAGCGCCGGCTTGCCCTCGAACAGCTTCTGCGCCAGCCGGCGGTTGATGACCACCGGCCGCTCGGCCGCGCCGTCGTCGGCCCGGGAGAACCAGCGGCCCTCGGCCAGCGTCATGCCGACCACGGCGGGAAATTCGTCGCTGATCTCGAACAGGTTGGAGACGAACTTGCGCTTGCCTTCGCGCAGCGTGAATTCGCTGATCCAGTTCGACGACTGGTAGACCGGGAAGCTGCTGAAGCCGACTTCCTGCACTTCCGGCAGCGCCTTCAGGCTCTGGCGGAATTTGTCGTAGATCAGCGGATCGGCCTCGATGCCGCCCTCGTTGCGGGCGTTGAGCGAGGCCGACCACACGTCCTGGTAGCTGAAGCCGGTCGGCATCCGGTACAGCTGGTAGCTGCGCAGGGCGAACGCGGCGATGGCGAACACCACCACGAAGGCCAGCAGGATTTCCAGCGACAGCATCATATTGCGCGACTTGCGCTTCCAGATCAGTTTCAATAAGTGGCGCAGCATCATGCGGCTCCTTTCAAGGCGTGGACGGGATCGAGGCGGGACATCTTCCAGGCCGGCAGCACGCCCGACAGCAGGCCGAACACGGTCGCCAGCAGCAGGCCCATGCCGAACACGGCCAGGTTCAGTTCCACATGCAGGTAGGGGATCAGTCCCGAGCCCTCCAGCCACCACAGCACCACCCGCGCGCAGGCCAGGCCGATCAGGCCGCCGGCCAGGCACAGCAGCACGTTCTCCAGCACCAGCTGGCGCACCAGGTGGGCGCTGGTGGCGCCGAAGGCCTTGCGCACGCCGATCTCGCTGCTGCGCTCCAGGATGCGGCCGGTGTTCAGGTTGACCAGGTTGAGCGCCGGCAGCGCCATGAACAGCAGCATCAGGCCGCCGATGATCAGCAATAGCTTGCCGGCGCCGGAATCGGCGCCTTCCTGTTGCAGCAGCATGCGGGCGAACAGGTCGAGCTTGCTGTCGCCCCAGACGCGGGCGATGTTGTATTGCTTGGGATCGTCAAACGCCACGGTCTTGGCGGCCGCCTCGATGTCGCGCCGGATGCGCGGCAAGTCCGCTGCCGTGTGCGCCAGCACCATGAAGGCGAAGTTGCCGAAGATCTGGTTGCGGTAGTCGGTCGACGGGAAGGTGGTGATGGGCGCCCAGATGTCGGAGAAGGCGTTCAGGTGCATGGCGTCCTCGACTACGCCGATGACGGTGAAGTACTGGCCGCCAATGCTGATCTTCTGGTCCAGCGCCGGCTGGCCGGGGAACAGCTTGCGCGCGGTGCTGGCGTTGACGACCGCCACGAAGCGGCCCTGGTCGACGTCGGCCTGGTCCGGCACGCGGCCCTGCAGCACCTTGAAGTCGAGGATCTTCCAGTATTCGGCGTCGGTGCGGCGCATCAGCAGTTCGCTGACGCGGCCCTCCTGGTACACCGACACGGTTTCCGGCATGGTGGTGGCCGATACCGCCTCCACACCAGGCAGCGGCTTGATGTATTTGTCGATCAGCTTGAAGCCGAGCGGGCTGCGGCGCACGCCCTTGCCCTCGGTGTGGCGGGCCTCGATCATGATGGCTTGCACGAAGCGGTCGCTCTTGCCCTCGACGCCGCTGGGGTAGAAGGCGTTTTGCAGCAGCGCCGTGACCACCAGCAGCACCACCAGCGTCAGCACGATGCACAGCAGGTTGATGGCGGTGAACAGCTTGCGGCGCATGAAGACCTTCCACGCGGTCAGCAGATAATTCCTGAACATGGCGTCCCCTTAAACTTAAGCGGCGACCAGCTGGCCGTCGAACACGCGCACGATGCGGCTGGCGCGCTTGGCTTCCTGCTCGTCGTGGGTGACCATCACCACGGTCGTGCCCTCGCTGTTGAGCTTGAGCAGGATGTCCATCACCTCCTGGCCCATCTTGCTGTCCAGGTTGCCGGTTGGCTCGTCGGCCAGCAGCACCTGCGGCTGGCCGACGATGGCGCGGGCGATCGCCACGCGCTGTTGCTGGCCGCCCGACAGCTGGTTGGGGTAGTGGTCCATGCGCGCGCCGAGGCCGACTTTTTCCAGCGCCTCGCGCGCCAGCCGCTGGCGCTTCTTGGCCGACAGGTCGCGGTACAGCAGCGGCAGCTCGACGTTGTCGATCACGCGCAGGTCGTTGATCAGGTGGAAGCTCTGGAAGATGAAGCCGAAGGTGTTGTTGCGCAGCTTGGCCACGTGCTTGTCCTTGTACGAGGCCACCGGCGCGCCGCCCACGTGGATGGCGCCGCTGCCTGGACGGTCCAGCAGGCCGATCAGGTTCAGCAGCGTGCTCTTGCCGCAACCGCTGGGGCCCATGATGCAGACGAATTCCGATTTCTCGACATGCAGGTCGATGTCCTTCAGGGCCAGGGTTTCGACCTTGTCGGTCTGGTAGGTTTTGCTGACGTTGCTCAGGCGGATCATGATGGTCCTTTCGATGCGGGTTATTGGGCGACGCGGATGCTGTCGCGGTCCTTGTAGCGGGTGGTGTCTGAAATGATGAGGCGGTCGCCGGCGCGGGCGCCGGACAGGATCTCCACGGCCTTGCCGTCGCTGGCGCCGATGTTGAGCGTGGTCTTGCGGGCCATGCCATCGCGCACCACGAAGATGTCCTGCGGGCCGCGGCCGTTGAAGGCCGGGCCGTAGTCGGCCAGCAGCGTGCGCTGCTTCTGCTCGGTGACGATGTTCACCTCCACCCGCAGCTTGTTGCGCAGCATCGGGTGGCTGGGCTGGTTGAGCGTGACCAGCAGCTTGACGGTGCCGTTCTGGATCTCCGGCAGGATGGTCTGCACCACGCCGTCCAGCCGCACATTGCCCTGCTCGACGCGCACCGCCTGGCCGGCGCTGAGCGCGCGCGCATGGAAGTCCGACAGCGAGGCCTCGACCTTGTAGTTGCTCAGCTCGGAGACCTTGGCCACCAGCTGGCCGGTGGCCAGGCTGGCGCCCTCGTCGGCCAGCAGCCAGGTCAGCATGCCGGCGAACGGCGCGCGCACCTGGGTTTGCGCCAGCAGCTCCTGTTGCTGTTGCAGTTGTTTTTGCAGGATGTTCTTTTGCAGCCGAGCGCCTTCGATGCTGGAGGAGGTGACGCGCTGGCTGTCGTCGATCTGCTCATGCTGCTGGCGCAGCTGGATCTCGGTGCGCTTGACGTTCAGTTCGGCGGTCAGCAAGTCCTCGGCCGAGACGCCGCCGGCTTTGCGCAGTGTCTGGTAGCGGCCCAGCTTGACGCGGGTGGCTTGCAGGTCCAGCTCCAGCAGCTCGATGGCGCTGACGATTTGTTTGCGTTTCTGCGCCAGTTCCAGCGTCAGCGCGAGGATGCGGTTCTCCTGCTGGGCCAGCTGTTCCTTGATGCTGTCCATCGCCAGCACGATGGTGCGGTTGTCCAGCTCCAGCAGCAGCTCGCCGGCCTTGACCTGCTGGCCCAGCTTGGCGTGGACCTTGGCCACGTGGGTCTGGATCGGGCTGGAGACCAGCTCCTCGTGCACCGGGATGACGATGCCGGAAGCGTTGATGGTGTTGGCGATATTGCCGACATGGACCTCGGCCAGCACCACGCTGCCGGCGTCGACGCTGGGGCTGACCACGCGGTTGATGCCCCACGCGGCCGCGCACAGCGTGGCCAGCATGGCTGCCACCACCAGCGCGGTCTTGCGCCTGCGGCGGGAAAGGATATCGGGGTTGAGGGCCTGGTCCATGGGATGCGATAGTGAGCTAGAGTTGTGCTCTCTATTGCAATAGCCGTGCCACATGCCGGCGATGCGCGCAAACCCAGCAAAATCAAGGCTTCCGCGCGATCGGGCATGCCGCGCGCGGCGGGCGCGCTTGCCCGCCTTCGTTCAACACCGTCCGGAAACGGACACCCCCTTAAAAGCGATACCTGAGGTTGAGCGCGGCGCTGCGCGGGGCCGCGTAGGTGATCGCGCCATACGCGGCGAACATGCCGAAGTGGCGCTTGTCCAACGCGTTGTTGATGTTGAGCTGCGCCGACCACTGCCGGTTGATGTCGTAGCGCGCCATCAGGTTGACCAGGCTGTAGGCCGGCTGCCCGATGCGGCCGCCGCTGTGGGCGGGCGCGTTGGGATCGAGCGTGTAGGCGCGGCCTTCCCAGTTGACGCCGCCGCCCACCGTCACCGCCTTCCAGTCGCCCGGCAACTGCCAGGTGGTGAACAGGCGCAGCAGCTTGCGCGGATAGACGCTGTTGATGTCGGCGCCGGCCGCGTCCTCCGCGTGGAAGCGCGTGTAGCCGAGGCTGGCGTTCCAGCCTTTGGCCAATTGGCCGGCCACTTCGAACTCCATGCCACGGCTGGTGGCACCGGTGGCCGCGCGGTAATAGGCCTCCGGCGCCAGCGGGCCGGCGCCGTCGCGGTCGACCAGGCCGGCTTCCTGGCCCAGCTTGTCCTGCTTGATACGGAACAGCGCGAACGAGGCGTTCAGGCGGCCTTCGAAGAACTCGCCCTTGACGCCGGCCTCGGCGCTCTTGCCTTCGATCGGGTCCAGCGTCTTGCCGCCGATGTCCTTCAGGTTCTGCGGCTGGAAGATGCTGGTGTAGCTGGCGTAGGCCGAGTAACTGTCGTTGATGTCGTAGACCAGGCCGGCATACGGCGTCAGCTGGCGGTTGTGCTTGAGCTGGTACGGCGCGGTGTACAGGCCGTGGCCGGTTTTGTCGTAGTCGCTGAGGCGGGCGCCGGCGATCAGCCTGAGCGGATCGGCCAGCGAGAAGCGCGCAACGCCGTAGACGGCTTGCTGCGTGGTGACGCTGCTTTCGTAGAAGGTGGCCGGGCCCCACGCCGGCTCGGGATAGCTGCCGTTCCAGCGGTTGAAGTCGCCCACGTCGGGCACGCCGCCGGGGCCGAAGTCGGCGGCGCGGCTGTCGGCGTTGAACTGCTGCTTCGAGTGCATATAGCCGAACGCCGCCTCGTGCTTGCGCCCGCCCAGCGCGAACGGGCCGCTGGCGTGCAGGCCGAAGTCGTCCTGTTTGGTGTGGGTCTGGTAGGAGCCGGCGAACGCGCCCATGCCGGCGCCGGTCGCGCGGTCGGGGATGCCGGACAGGTAGAGCAGGTAGGAATCGGCTTTGCGGTCGCCGTGGCTGTGGCTGGCGCGCAGCTTCCAGCCGTTGTCCAATTCGTGGTCGAGGTTGGCGAAGAAATTGCCATATTCCGTGCCCCAGCGGGTCCAGCCGGCGGCCGAGGTTTTCGAGCGGTCCCAGTCGGTGCGGCCGCCATCGCTGTACCAGTAGGGCAGGCCGCCCCACATCGGGCCCTTGGGATCGGTCTTCTGGTAGCTGTAGCCGGCCGACAGCACGGTCTTGCGGCCCAGGTCCGCTTCCAGCGTGCCGTACAGGGTGCGGCTGTTTTTCCGCATCAGCTGGATCCAGCTGTCGCCGGCCTGGTACTCGCCAACCACGCGGGCGCGCACGCTGCCGGCCTGGTTCAGCGCGGTGGAGACGTCGGCCATCGCGCGCCGCTCGTTCCAGCTGCCGATGCCGATTTCGGCCGTGCCGGTCAGCTCCTTGCTGTTGGCGCGCTTGCGCACCAGGTTGATGGCGGCTGACGGATTGCCGGCGCCCGTCATCAGTCCGGTCGCGCCGCGCACCACCTCGACGCGGTCGTAGGTGGCCAGGCTGCCCAGCACCTCGCCCGAGCTCCAGGCCTGGTCCCAGGTGGTGGGGATGCCGTCGATTTGCAGGTTGTCGATGTCGAAGCCGCGCGCGGTGAAACCGGCGCGGTTGGTTTCGTATTGGTTGACCGAGACGCCGGTGACGTTGTTGACCACGTCGGTCACCGTCAGCAGGCCCTGGTCCTCGATGCGCTGCTGGGTCACCACCGAGACCGATTGCGGCGTATCGCGCAGCGCCATGCCGAGGGGCAGGGCGGTTTTGGCCTTGCCGGTGGTGTAGGAGCCGGTGCCTTCGGTGGTGGCGCCCAGGCTCTCGCCGTGGACTTCAATGCGCGGCAGGACCGCCGTGGCCGCCTCCGCCGCGATCTGCGCCTGCGCCGCCAGCGGTGCCGCCAGCCCCATCAGGACCGCCAGCCGGTCCAAGGTATGCTTTTCCATTCGTATCCCACAATCAAAGCGAGAATGTGGCTGGCGGCGGCAGGCTTCTCAGTTAAATTATTGAATGATAACCATTCTCATTTTATTGTGTCAAGGCGCCTGCTCATGCTGGTGTAAGCCAGGCTCTGGCCGTCGATGCGGAACATGTCCGGGATTTCGCCGGTTTGCACGAAGCCGTTGCGGCGGTACAGTGCGATCGCTGGCGTGTTCGCGGACAGCACTTGCAGGTCGATCCAGTCAAGCCGGGCCGACATGCGTGCCCACTGCGCGGCGTGCCCGATCAGGCGGCCGCCCAGACCCAGCCGGCGGAAGGCGCGGTCCACACCCATGCCCAGCAGGCAGCGGTGGGCGGCGTGGCGCTCGGGATGGGCGCGCAGGTCGACATGGCCGGCGATGCGGCCGTCGTCCGCGCGCGCCACCCAGACGCGGCGCCAGCCGGGGGCGTCCAGCGGCGTGCGCATGCCGGCCTGGAAGGCGTCGGCCTTGTCGGCGGGGAAGCGCGAGTCGTCGCGTGGCAGCGGCTGGAAGTAGGCGGTGTCGCCCCGGCCGTTGTCGGACAGGTGATCGTTGAGGTAGCGGAGAAAATCCTCGAAGTCCACGGGCTCCAGCAGGTCGATAGGTAGTTGGCTCATCGGCCGATTGTAGCGCACCGCACCGCCGTCATTCCCGCCTGCTGCTCGGCGCGCGAGGACGGGGCGAGGTTGCCAGCGGCGATTTCGCGTACATGGGCAGGCGGGCAGCCCGGGATGACGGTCGAATCGGTCCGGGTTTGAACGAGTCGTGTTTTTGCTGAGGGCGGCATGCTATGATCAGCCGTCCTCTCTTCTTGTGAACCGACCATCCATGGCTCATCGATTACGCCGCTGGCTGTGTGCCGGATTGTTGATGTTGACGCTGGCCAGCACGGTGTCGGCGCAGCAGACCAGTTACACCTTCGGCGTGGTGCCGCAGGAGTCGGCCTCGCAGCTGGCTGTCAACTGGACCCCGGTGCTGATGGCGCTGTCGGAGCAAGCCGGCGTCAAAATCACCTTCGCCACCGCGCCGGACGTGCCCACCTTCGAGCGCCGCCTGGCGGCCGGCGAATACGATTTCGCCTACATGAACCCGTATCATTTCGTGGTCTACAACACCAAGCCCGGCTATCGCGCGCTGGCGCGCGCCAAAGGCGAGCGTCTGCGCGGCATGGTGGTGGTGCGCAAGGACAGCCCGGTGCGCGAGCTCAGGCAACTGGCCGGCGCCACGCTGGCTTTCCCCACCCCGGCCGCGTTCGGCGCGAGCCTGCTGGTGCAGGCCGAGCTGCGGCGACTGGGCGTGCCGTTCAAGGCCGCCTTCGTCAAGTCGCACAATTCGGTGTACCGCGACGTGGCGCAGGGCCTGTATCCTGCCGGGGGCGGCGTGCCGCGCACGCTGGACCTGCTGGACCGCCGCATCTCGGGCGAGCTGCGGGTGTTGTGGACCAGCCCGCTCTTCACCACGCACGCCATCGCCACCCGTCCGCAGCTGGACCCGGCCGTGCGCGAGCGTGTGCTGGCGGCGATGATGCGGATGAACGGCGACCCGGCGCAGCTCAAGCTGCTGGCCGGGATAGGCTTCAACGGCTTCGAGCCGGCCCAGGACAAGGACTGGGACGATGTGCGCCGGCTGGCGATTTCGCCGGCCGACGCCCGGATCCAGGAATAGGCCATGCGGCTGGCCCTGAGCTTCCGCGCCAAGACCATCCTCGGCATCGCGCTGATCGAGTTGTTGTTGCTGGGCGTGCTGGTGTTCAGCGTGCTGCATTTTTTGCGCGAGTCCAACGAGCAGCAGGTGCTGCGCCACGCGCGCGTGACGGCCGAGACCTTTGCCGCCATGTCGCGCGACGCGGTGATCAGCCACGACCTGGAAGGCTTGCAATCGTTCGCGCGCCAGCTCAGCGGCACCGAGGGCACGCTGTACGCCCAGGTGCTCGACGCCGACCAGCGCGTGCTGGTGGAGGCGGGCCGGCCGGAGGCGCTGGCCAAGCCCTTCGTGCCGCACGCGTCGCTGTCCGAGGCGGCCGACGGCATGTTCGCCGTCAGCAGCCCGGTGGCGGTGGCCGGCGTCACCTATGGCAGCGTGCGGCTCGGACTCGATGTCGCCAGCCTGGAGCAGACGCTGGCGGCGGCCCAGCGCTGGAGCCTGGGCCTGGCCGCGCTGGAGATGGCGATGGTGGCCTTGTTCTCGCTGCTGCTGGGGCGCTATCTGATCCGCCAGATCGCGCAGTTCACGCACGGCGCGCAGATGATCGCGGCCGGCCAGCTGGGCGGCCAGCTGGAGGTGGTGGGCGACGACGAGATCGCCCAGGCCACGCGCGCCTTCAACCATATGTCGCAGGCGATCCGGCAGGGGCACGAGACGCTGGAGGCGCGCGTGCGCGAGCGCACCGAGGAGCTGTCGCGCGAGCGCGACGCGGTGCTGGTCGAACGCAACCGGGCCGAGACGGCCACGCGCGTCAAGAGCCAGTTCCTGGCCACCATGAGCCACGAGATCCGCACGCCGATGAACGGCATCCTCGGCATGCAGCACCTGCTGCGGCTGACGGAGCTGAGCCCGCAGCAGCGCGACTATGTCGACAAGACCTATGCGGCGGCCCATTCGCTGCTGGGCATCCTCAACGACATACTGGATTTCTCCAAGGTCGAAACCGGCAACCTGGTGCTGGAGCGGGTGCCGTTCAACCTGGAACAGATGCTGCGCAACCTGGCGCTGATCCTCGGCGCCAGCGTGCAGGACAAGCCGGTCGAAGTGCTGTTCGACCTCGACCCGGCGCTGCCGTCCGACGTGCTGGGCGACGCGCTGCGGCTCAACCAGGTGCTGGTGAACCTGGCCGGCAACGCGGTCAAGTTCACCGAGCGCGGCTCGGTGGTGGTGGGCGTGCGCCTGGGGGACGGCGACGACCAGCAGGTCCGGCTGCACTTCTTCGTGCGCGACACCGGCATCGGCATCGCGCCCGAGCAGCAGGGCAGCATCTTCGATTCCTTCACGCAGGCCGAGAGCTCGACCACGCGGCGCTTCGGCGGCACCGGCCTCGGCCTGGCCATCAGCCAGCGGCTGGTGCGCCTGATGGGCGGCGAGCTGCAGGTCGAGAGTGCGCCCGGCGAAGGCAGCACGTTTTCGTTCACGCTGTCGTACGGCAGGGTGGAGCAGGGCGAGCCGCGCGCGCAGCTGCCATTGAAGGTGCTGGTGGTCGGCGCCGGCGAACGGTCGCGGCAGCTGTTGGTGGCGATGATCGCCGGCTTCGGCGGCCAGGCCGACTGGGTCGCGGACACGGCCGGCGCGCTGCCCTTGCTGCGCGCCGGGGCCGCCTATGAATTGTTTCTGTTCGACGGCGTGGACAGCTGGGATGACGTGGCGCGCCTGCGCCGGCAGACGTCGGCGCCATTCGTCGCGCTGGCCGCTGCCGAGGCCACCCATGGACTGCATCAGCGCATGCAGCAGGATGCCGGCGTGCTGGACCTGGTGCTGATGAAGCCGCTGACGCCGGCCATGCTGCACGAAGCGCTGCAACGGGTCGCGCCACAGGGCGGTTCGGTGGACGCGGCGCCGCCCGCGGCAGTGCCGGAGGCCGCCGCGTCGGCGGGGCTGCGGCTGTCCGGGCTGAGGCTGCTGCTGGTGGAGGACAATCCGCTCAACCAGCAAGTCGCCTGCGCCTTGCTGCAGCTGGAGGGCGCGGAAGTGGACGTGGCCAACAACGGTCGCGAAGGCGTGGACCAGGTGATGAACGGGCCGTTCTATGACGCCGTGTTGATGGACATGCAAATGCCGGTCATGGACGGCAACGAGGCCACGCGCCTGTTGCGCGCGCGGGGCTACCGCAGTTTGCCGATCCTGGCGCTCACGGCCAATGTGCTGGAAGCCGAGCGCGACGAGTGCCGCGCCGCCGGCGTCGACGACTTCATCGCCAAGCCGATCGAGTTCGAGGACATGGTCCTGACCGTGGCCAGGTATTGCGCGCCGGCGGCGCGCCGGGCCTGAAAAAACGCACCTCTGGGAGCGTTTCCATTCTACACTTGGCGTTCTATTCACTTTGCTAAGGTTGATGGAACATCATGCGCGCCAACTCTTCCCGTCTGGATGTGATCGATGCCCTGCGCGGCTTCGCCATCGTCTCGATCATGCTTCTGCACAACATCGAGCATTTCGATTTCTATTTTCTTCCCGCTGGATTGCCCGCCTGGCTGGTGGCGGTGGACAAGATGATCTGGGACAGCCTGTTCTTCCTGTTTGGCGGCAAGTCGTACGCGATCTTTGCGCTGCTGTTCGGGCTGACGTTTTACATCCAGGACCACAACCGTGCACTGCGCGGCGAAGATTTCCGCGCCCGTTTTGCCTGGCGCATGGTGTTATTGCTGGGATTCGGTCTGTTCAATTCCATGTTTTATCACGGCGATATTCTCAGTATTTACGCCGTATTGGGACTGGCGCTGATACCGGTGGCGCGTTTGCGCAGCGGGGCGGTGTTATGCATCGCCGGATTGTTATTATTGTTGCCGCACGCCTGGCTGGAATTCTATCAGGCGTTGCCTAATCCAGACGAGAAGCTCGCCAATCCCGCTTCCTGGGCATATTTCGGCCGTGCCGAAAAATACATGGCGCATGGTTCCGCATTCGACGTCTGGATGGGGAATTTAACTAACGGAAAAATAGGCGTAATACGCTGGAGCTGGGAAAATGGTCGCATATTCCAGATCCCTGCATTATTTATGCTGGGTATGCTGGCCGGCAGAAATGGATTATTTATCTCATCCACTGTGAATAAGACATTCTGGCGCAAAGCTTTGCTTATTGCCGCGCTGGCGTTTATTCCGCTATATCTGCTGAAAAGCAATCCCGATCTGTGGCATATCGGCGCGGCGGTCCGCCGTCCATTATTGGAGATCGTGACTTCGTGGTCGAACGTGGCGTTTATGGCGGTGCTGGTATCCGGTTTTACGCTGCTATCCTATGCGGGCAATTGGCTGAGTATATTCTCGCCATTGGGCCGTATGAGTTTGACGAGTTATGTGGTGCAATCCATCATCGGCACGTCGATTTATTATGGCTTCGGCCTGGGGATGTATCAATATACGGGCGCCAGTTTCGCGCTGGCGATCGGGCTGACGCTGGCGGTGCTGCAACGGCAGTTCAGCGTCTGGTGGCTGGCCCGGCACAAGCAGGGACCGCTTGAAACGCTGTGGCACAAAGCCACCTGGATCGGTGCCCAGAGCGAAGTCATGCCAAATATTGGCGCGAATATACCAAAAAACAGCTTATGAAGGGCGAACGGCGGCGATGGCCGCCAACCGTGTTATTCGTCGTCGGGAGCGATCCATTGAATGCGGCCATGGCCGGCTTCATTCAATCGGCTGATTAATTGCGCGGCCGCGCTGTCGGGGAGGCTGAATTCGAACTGCACGTGGTCGGAATGCGCCACATTATCGAGAGTGGCGCCGGCCAGTTCGATTTCGCGGCGTATCATGCCTTCCATCGCATACGGCGCGGTACAGGTCAGATAATGCAGCTTGATAATCGCGATTTTCTCGGATTTTAATAATGCCTGGGCCACGCTGTCGGTATAAGCGCGCACCAGTCCACCGGCGCCCAGTTTAACGCCGCCAAAATAGCGGACCACCGTGGCCAATACGCCTTCCAGATCCTGGTGGCGTAATACATCGAGCATGGGGCGGCCGGCGGTTCCGCTAGGTTCGCCATCATCGACCGCGGCCGACTGGCCGCCGGCTAATAATGCCCAGCATACGTGGGTGGCACTTGGATGTTGCGCCCATAATTCAGCCACCACTTTTTGCGCGGCGCTTCGGTCGGTCATCGGCTGAACGCAGGCAATAAAGCGGCTTTTTTTAATCACCAATTCGTGGTGAACGGCTGTGGCGAGGGAGAAGGGCATGGCGGGATTTCTGGCACGGCGGCGGTGTAAACCGGGCTATGGTGCCAGAAATCCGGGGGAAAGACAAAAATGCGCTTAGCGGTTGCTGATTTTGAGGCCGTCGCTGTCGGTGAAGTTGCCGAGGACGACGATAATAAAATCGATCAGCGCCCAGATGCCGAAGCCGCCGAATGTGAACAACATTAACAGGCCGGTGCCGATCTTGCCGACGTAGAAGCGATGCACGCCCAATACGCCCAGGAAGAAGCACAGCAGCACGGTAACGACGTAATCCTTATCCGAGCGCGGACCGGAGGCGGCGCTGGCATGTTGCGGCGCGCCGCAATGTGGGCAAGTTGGTGCTGTCTCGTGAATTTCTTTACCGCAACCGCGGCAGAATACCATGCCCATGTTTTCCCTTTTGTTTTCTGTTTGTTGTTGTAGGCTGATTGCCTAGGCGGAATATTATAGGTGGGTGACCGGCTTAGCTTTCTCACCAACTGTAACGATCTGCTAAAATTTCAGCCCACCTACCCGAGTATCGTATATGAGCAATTCCTCCCCAGCACCGCATCACTCCGCCACAGACAGCGATCAGGGGGAAGACGACGATCTGATGCACCGGCTCGGTTTGAGCGCCCGGGGCGTCGTGCTGGCGCGGCAGGAGGGCCGCGTGTTCCTGCGCTTGAGCGGGGTGGTGTCGTATAACGGCTTGCGGGTCCCTTACGACCTGGTGCCGGCGCAGGGCGTGCTGGCCAAGGCGTCCAAGTGGCGCAAGATGGACGCCGATACCCGCTCCCAGTTGCTGCTGGAGCGCGCCAGCGACGCCGTCGGCGAGGAGCTGCGCGGCTATGTCAGCGCCTTCGTGCAGGAGATGGCCGACGCCTGCGACGATTGCGGCCTCGATGCGCAACCCTTCCTCGGCGCGCTGGCGGACATGCAGATTTCCGAGCCGGCCGGCATCGTCTTCGACCGCATCCGGCAACGCCTGGAGCACGCCGTCGAGCGCGAGATGGAGGAGCAGCACGCCGAGCGTACCCGCCAGAGCATCAACCTGGCCGAATATCCGGCCTCGTTCGACGTGGCGCGGCGCATGAAGCGGCGCTTCGTCGCGCTGCTGGGTCCGACCAATTCCGGCAAGACCCACCAGGCCATCGAAGCGCTGGCCAAGGCGCCCAGCGGCGTCTACCTGGCGCCGTTGCGGCTGCTGGCGCTGGAAAACTACGAACGGTTGCAGGCCATGGAGGCGCACGGCAAGCCGCTGGCCGTCAGCCTGGTGACGGGCGAGGAGCGCCGCCTGGTGCCGGGCGCCACGCACGTGGCCAGCACGGTGGAGATGCTCGACACCCGCACCCCGGTCGATGTGGCGGTGATCGACGAGATCCAGATGCTGGCCGACCGCGACCGTGGCGCCGCCTGGACCGCCGCCGTCTGCGGCGCGCCGGCGCAGGTGGTGTACCTGGTGGGCGCGCCGGAAGCGCGGCGCGCGATCGAGGTGCTGGCGGCGCGGCTGGAGTGCGAGCTGGAGGTCCATGTGCTCAAGCGTAAAGGCCCGTTGTCCGTCGAGCCGACCGCCGTGCGCAAGCTGAGCAATTTGCGGCGGGGCGACGCGGTGATCTGTTTCTCGCGCCGCGAGGTGCTGATGTGGCGCGACATGGTGACCGAGCTGGGCCTGTCGGTGGCCACGGTCTACGGCAACCTGTCGCCGGAGGTGCGGCGCGCGCAGGCGCAGCGCTTCCGCGACGGCGCGGCCGACGTGGTGGTGGGCACGGACGCGATCGCGATGGGCCTGAACATGCCGATCGCGCGCATCGTCATGACCACCTCGGTCAAGTACAACGGCTACGAGGAGGAGGAAATCCCGGCCGCGCTGGCGCGCCAGATCGCCGGCCGGGCGGGGCGCTTCGGCGTGCACGAGGAAGGCCTGGTGGCCGGCTACGACAACGAGACCCACAGCGTGGTGCGCTCGCTGCTGAAGGAAAAGCCGGTGCCGCTCAAGACCACCGGCTTCGCCGTGGCGCCGACGCTGGAGCATCTGCACCGGATCTCGTCGGTGACCAACGAGCACGCGCTGGCCAAGCTGCTCAAGCGTTTCGTGCACAACATCGACGTGCCGGATGGCTTCTTCTATCCGCGCATCACCGAGGACCAGTTCGAGCGCGCGGCCTGGCTCGACACGCTGGAGCTGACGGTGGCCGAGAAGTTCGCGCTGTCGCTGGTGCCGATCTCGTCCAAGGTGCCGTCGCTGCAGCGCGCGTGGGAGCATTGGGCGACGGCGCTGGCCGCCAAGAAAATCACGCCGATCAAGACGGAGCAGGTGCCGCTGCACTACATGTCGCTGCAGGAGGTGGAGGACGCCTGCCGCATGTATTCGGCCTACGCGTGGCTGGCCTATCGTCAGCCCGAGTATTTCCCCGACACCGAGCGCGCCCAGCAGCTGTCGCGCCAGGCGTCCGAGCGCGTGGACGCGATGCTGCAAGACCAGAACTCCGCGCTGCGCAAGCGCCAGCCGAAGAAGTTTCGCCGCTGAACTTGCCTTTTGGAAAACAAATAGATACTATTTGTGCAATATTAATTTGGTTGATAAATAATGAATATTGCACATTTAAATAAACTCAACGCGGTGTTGCTGGCGCTCGGCTTGCTGGCGCTCGCTGGCTGTGGCGGCGGTGGTGGCTCCTCGCCGGCCGCCGCGCCGCCGGTGAATGCGGCGCCGAAAGCGGTGCTGGCGTTGGCGGCGGACGCGGCGACCCCGACGCTGGGCGTCGAAGTCGCGCTCAGCGCGCTCGGCAGCAGCGATCCGGAAGGCGGCGCGCTGACCTATACCTGGACCTTGCAGAGCAAGCCTGTCGACAGCGCGTTGTCGCTGCAGGCTGGCAATGCCGCCACCGTTAAATTTGTTCCCGACCGCATGGGGACCTACGTGGTGCGCGTGCGCGTCGCTGATCCCGCCGGCCTGTACGCCGAGCAGGACCTGACCGTCCAGGTCAGCAATCAATTGCCGGTGGCGGTGATCGATAAGACCTCGGCGACGATCCTGGCCGGCGGCAGCGTCACGGTCTCGGCCGCGTCAAGCTACGATCTCGACGGCGACAAGCTGAGCTATGCATGGACGCTGGACAGCAAGCCTGCCGGCTCGACCGCGACGATTGCCCAGCCCAACAGTTCCGATTTGTCGCTGACGCCCGACCTGGCCGGTACCTATGTCGCGATCCTCAAGCTCAGCGATGGCAAGTCGTCGCTCAGCACTCGCGTGGTGCTCAAGGCGCTGGCGCAGGCGACCGGCTCGGTGCAGCTGCCGTTCACGCCCAAGGCCGCTGCGTACAGCAAGGCGATCGACAAGGCGGTGTTGGCGTCGGATGCGCCGAACGCGCTGCACATCGTCGATCCGTTCAGCGGCGTGATCGCCACCGTGCTGATGCCGGCGCCATACAAGAGCCTGGCGCTGAGCGCCGACGGCAAGCTGGCGGGCGTGCTGCATGAAGGCCTGTTGACGCTGGTCGACCTGACCACCACCACCGTGCTGCACACCTCGGCCACCGGCGGCTCGCATACCGAAGTATTCCTGACCAATTCCGGCATCGCCTACCTGGCGGGGCAGACCGGCGGGCAATGGGTGACGCCGCCGGTGACGGTCATCAATGCGCGCACCGGCGAGCCGGTGCAGCAAAGCGAGTGGATGGGATCGGGCGGCTTCTTTTACGGCACCATGCGCGGCGTGTACTCGGAGGTCAACCACAAGGGGTATGCGGTGGCGGCCGGCTTGTCGCCATCCGACATCTCCTACTTCACCGTGGATCCGGCGGCGAACAAGGTGCTGGCGCTGGGCGACTCGCCCTACCACGGCGACTACCCGATCTACAGCCCGCTGTTCCTGTCGAATCGGGAAGACCTGGTGTTCACCTCCGCCGGCAATTACTTCCGCGCCGACACGCTGCGCTATGCCGGCACGCTGAACCTGGGCACTTCGCTGATCTCGCTGAGCCAGTCGCCGGAACTGGAAACCCTGGCGCTGACCGGGACGCCCGGCAGCTATCCCGACTACGCCGTTACCTATCCGTCCAGCTATAAGCGCTACACGGGCGAGCTGATACTGTTTGCCGGCGATCTGTCGCTGCCGCTGCTGGATGGGCAGCAGAGCTATGCCCGCAATATTTTCCACAGCGCGGCGGGCAACCATGTGGCGCTCGTGCAAACGGGCGGGGCGGCGCAGAACGCCAGCGGCCTGAAGTTCTATCTCGTGTATCGCTAGGCGTCGGCGCGCGATGAGTTCCACCACGGCCAGGGCGGTCGACGGCCAGGGGGAGCGCATCGACGCGATCGACATCCTGCGCGGCATGGCGCTGTTCGGCGTGCTGATGGTGAACCTGCTGTCGGAATTCCGCGTCTCGATCTTCCAGCAGTTCTTGCCGCCCGACCCGGGCACCGGCGGGTGGGACGGACTGGTCGAAACCCTGGTGCGCGCCGGTTTCGAGATGAAGGCCTTCGCGGTGTTTTCCTTGCTGTTCGGCCTGGGGTTGGCGGTGCAGTTCGAGCAGCTGGCCGGGACCGGGCGTCCGCGCTACTGGCTGACGCGGCGGCTGGCCGTGCTGCTGGTGTTCGGGCTGGTGCATCTGCTGCTGATCTGGAACGGCGATATCCTGACCGAATACGCGCTGGGCGGCTTGCTGGTGTTGCCGCTGCTGGCGGCGCCGGTGTGGGCGCTGGCGGTCGCGGCGGCTGGCATGTTCGCGCTGTATCTGTACATCGGCATGGTGCCGGTCGGAATACCGTGGCCGGAGGCCGCCTGGTTCCAGCAGCACGTGGCGCTGGCCAACCAGGTGTACGCGACGGGCGGTTACGCGGAGATACACCGCTTCAGCATTGACGAGCTCGCGAATCTGCTGCCCCTGCACATCTATATTTTCCCGCGCACCCTGGCGCTGTTCCTGCTGGGCGCGCTGGCGTGGCGGACCGGCGTCGCACGCAAACCGGAGCGGCATCGGCGCCTGCTGGCCGCCATCGCCGTGGCCGGCGTGACGGGCGGCGCGGCCTTGTCGATGCTGGATGCGGCCGCCGCAGGCATGGGCCAGACCCTGCTGGCCACCGGCTACGCGGCCACGGTGCTGTTGCTGGCGCAACGCCGCGTGCTGCACGTCTTCGCCCCACTGGGCCGGATGGCGTTCACCAACTACATCGCCCAGTCGCTGATCTTCGGCTACATTTTCTTCGGCTACGGGCTGGGACAGTTCGGCCGGCTCGGCGCCGCGCCCGTGTTCCTGCTCGGCCTGGGCGTGTACGCGGCCCAGATGGCGGCAAGCGCCTGGTGGTTGCGGCATTACCGCTATGGCCCGCTGGAGTGGCTGTGGCGCACGCTGATGTATGGCGCGGCGCAACCCATGCGCGTTGCGTCGCGTGAGAAGGATTAATTCAAAAAGGTAACGGCGATTTTGATCGAGATCAAAGGATTTTCAGGCGCTGCTGCTTAGCATCAATGCCAGTAAGTCCCTTACCGGATCATATTGTTTTTTCTTTTTGAAGAGGCCTGACAATGCTGAACAAAAATAGTCGCGAGTGGAGCATCCTATCATGAGCAAAATGATGAAGGCTGCGGTGGTGCGGGCATTCGGCCAGCCGCTGGTGATCGAGGACGTCGAGGTGCCGACGCCGGGAGCCGGACAGATCCTGGTCAAAATCGAGGCTTGCGGGGTTTGCCACACGGACCTGCATGCGGCCCACGGCGACTGGCCGGTCAAGCCCGCGCCGCCTTTCATTCCCGGCCACGAGGGCGTGGGTTACGTGGTCGAGGTCGGGGCTGGCGTGAAGCACGTCAAGAGCGGCGACCGGGTCGGCATTCCATGGCTGTACTCGGCCTGCGGCCATTGCCCGCATTGCCTCGGCGGCTGGGAGACCTTGTGCGAATCGCAGAAGAACACCGGCTATTCGGTCAACGGCGGGTTCGCGGAATACGCGCTGGCCGATGCCGACTATGTCGGCCACTTGCCGAAGGAAATAGGCTTCGTCGAGATCGCCCCCATCCTGTGCGCCGGCGTCACGGTCTACAAGGGCTTGAAGATGACCGATACCAAACCCGGCGACTGGGTGGTCATCTCGGGGATTGGCGGGCTCGGTCACATGGCGGTCCAATACGCCTGCGCGATGGGGCTGAAGGTGGTGGCGGTCGATATCGACGACAGCAAGCTGGCGCTGGCCCGCCGCCTGGGCGCGGTGCTGGCGATCAACGCGAAGACGGCGGACCCGGCGGCCGTGATCAAAAAAGAGATCGGCGGCGCGCACGGGGTGCTGGTGACCGCCGTCTCGCCGATCGCGTTCTCGCAAGCGCTGGGCATGGTGCGGCGCGGCGGCACGGTCTCGTTAAACGGCCTGCCGCCCGGAGACTTCCCGCTGCCGATCTTTGACATGGTGCTCAACGGCATCACCGTGCGCGGATCGATCGTCGGCACGCGGCTTGATTTGCAGGAGTCGCTGATGTTCGCCGCCGAGGGCAAGGTCAAGGCGACCGTCTCCACGGACAGCCTGGACAATATCAACCACGTTTTCGACCGGATGCTTCAAGGCGATATCGAAGGCCGCATCGTGCTTGATTTCGCGTCAAAAACGCATTGATGCCACCTGATCCACCCTAAACGCGCGCCAACCGCAGGCCAAGCTCGGCTATCATGGCGGCCGGTTGGCGCAAGCTGGATGTTTAGGGATAGGAATGAATGGAGCAAGGGGAGGGGCCGGCACGGCCCCGCCACAATTTGGATTGATTAGTCTGCTGAAGGCCGGCGCGGCGCAGTTGATTGTGCTGCATCATCTGGCCTTTTACGGCCCCATGTCCGATCAGGTGCGGCCGCTGTTGCCCGCGCTGATAGCCTGGCTGGGGGGACCGGCGCGCATTGCCGTGCAGGTTTTCCTCGTCGTCAGCGGCTTCCTGGTGGCCAAATCGCTGTCGCCCGCCGGCGCGCCCGGGCTGGCCGATCCGCTGGGCGCGATCCGCCGGCGCTACGCCAAGCTGGCGCCGCCGTTCATGGCCGCCACGCTGCTGGCCGCGGTCGCTTCCTCGTGGGCCGGCAACTGGATGACCCACAGTTCGGTCTCCGCGCCAGCCACCCTGAGCCAGCTTAGCGCCCATGCGCTGCTGCTGCATGGCGTGCTGGGTTATCCCTCATTGTCGGCCGGCGCCTGGTATGTCGCCATCGATTTTCAGCTGTATGCGGTCGCGGCCCTGGGGCTGTGGCTGTCGGGCCGCGTGGCCGGCGGGCGCGCCATGCCGTGGCTGATGCCGGTCATGACCACGTTGGGCATCTTCTTGTCGCTGCTGCATTTCAACCTCGACGCCGACTGGGACAATTGGGCGCCGTACTTCTTCGGCAGCTATGGCCTGGGCATGATGGCGTGGTGGGCCAGCGACCGCCGCCGCGCGCCGGGCGCCGTGGCCTTGCTGCTGGCGATGGCCGTGGTGCCGGTGACGGCGGCGCTGTTCCTGGATTTCCGCAGCCGGGTCGCGCTGGCGCTGGTGGTGGCCTGCCTGTTGTACCTTTTCGGCCGCGTGAGAACGGTGTCGGCCGGACGCGCCTGGGGCGCCGTCAACGGCCTGGGGCGGATATCGTACTCGGTGTTCCTGATCCATTTCCCGGTCTGCCTGCTGGTCAACGCGGCGTTCAGCCGCTTTGTGCCGGAGGGGCCGTTCTGGCAGGGCGCGGGCATGCTGCTCGCGTGGGGCGCCAGTCTCGCCGCCGGCGCCGCATTTTTCCGCTGGGTGGAGACCCCGCTGGGACGCCTCGTCCAGCTGGCTACCGCGCGGGGCCGTCCGCGCCCCGGTCTATCGTTGCCTTCAGTGCTTTCGTGACGGCGTCGGCGATGTCGTCCTGCACCATCAACAGGTCGTCGACTGGCTTGTCGTAGGTTTCCGACCACAGGACGAAGCCGTTGTCGGCCTTCATCAGGCGCGCCGCGACGCGCAAGACGTTGCCGGATTTGCGCACGCTGCCGTCGAGGATGTAGACGACGCCCAGCTTGCCGGCGACCTCGGCGAGCGGCGCCTGTTTGTTCTTGTAGTAAAACGCCGCGCTGGGCGCCGGCACCTTGTAGCCCGGCAGCTTGCTGAACCTGCCGATCAGTTCCTCGGTCATGCCGTCAGCGAAGGTTTCGTTCGACATGCCGTCGGTCAGGTCCGCGAATGGCAGCACGGCGATGGATTTCTGCGTCGGCAGCGCCGGCGCGTGCTGCTCGGTCGCCAGCGTGTTGTGCAGCCAGAAGACGATGCCGATCAAAATTGGAATGCAGGCGGTCGCCAGGAAAACCAGGCGGCTGCGCGTGGCGGGCGACGGCGGCGCCGGCAGCACGGCTGCCTCGGCCGGCGCGGGAAGGTCGTCCGGCGCGCGCCAAGGAGCGACCTCGGCCACCAGCCTGTAGCCCTGGCGCGGCACGGTGACGATGTAGCTGGCCTCGCCCAGCACGCGCCGCAGCGACGCGATCGCCTGGTACACCGAATCCGGCGTGACGATCACGCCCGGCCAGACCTGGCTCAGCAATTCGTCGGCGCTGACCAGTTCGCCCGCGCGTCCGGCCAGGCAGAGCAGCAGGCGCAGGGTGCGCGGATCGAGCCGCACCGGCTCGCCGTCGCGCGCCATCTCGCCCGAGGCGGTATCCACACACCATGCCCCGACGCGCAGCTTTGCAATCCCTGAAATATCCATGCCGCTCCGATGTTTGTATTTTTGATAGCGTCGCATTATAGCCCGGGTAATTCAGGGACTTTCAGAACTCTTTCAGGCCAATTTCAGGACTTCCTGCGGCGCCGGCGGCATTGTGGCGGTTCACCACATTTGAAGGAGTTACCCATGAAATACCTCGTGCTGCCGCTGTTCTCGTTGTTCGCCCTGCCCGCCATCAGCGCGGAGACGCTGACCATCGATCCCGATCACAGCGCCGTCGTGTTCAGCTGGGACCACCACGGCTATACCAACCCGGTCGCCCGGTTCGAGAAGATCGAAGGCAACCTGGTGCTGGACGAAGACCTGAGCAAGTCCTCGGTTTCGGTCAAGCTGGCGGTGGATGGCATTCACACCGCCGTCCCAGTCCTCGACCGACAACTGATCAGCTCGGAATTCCTCGACGCCGCGATGTTCCCGGACATCACCTTCAAGAGCACCAAGATCGAAAAGGGGCCGATGGATACTCTCAAGATCAGCGGCAACCTGTCGGTGCACGGCGTGACCAAACTGGTGGTCCTTGATGGCAAGGTCAACAAGATCAAGCCCGACCCGGCGGGCAAGGCGACCGAAGCCGGCTTCGACGCCATGGTCAAGCTGAACCGCGCCGATTTCGGCGTCAACAAGTATTTCCCGAACACCGCGCGGGAGTTGACGGTTCACATTACGGTGGCCGCGAATTCGGCGGGATCGTAAAAAGACCGGCGCCGCTCAGAGCTTGACGCTGAACTGCAGCGCCAGCGTGCGCGGCGACACCGGGATATCGAACGGCAGCGCCAGTCCGGGCGTCAGGCTTGGTTCGCGCGCGTCGGCATCGAACAGGTTGCGCACGGTGGCGGTCACGGTCCAGCCATGCGGCAACTGCCGGGTGAGGGCGGCGTCCACCGTCCGGTAATCCGCGATCGGCGCGCGCGCGTCGCCGGTCGCGCGGCGCCGGCCCGCGACCCAGTTCAGTTGCGGACTGAACTGCCAGCCCGGACCGAGCGTCCAATCCAGGCGGGCGTTGGCTTGATGGCGCGGCGCGTAGCCCGGATCGCTGTGGGTGATCGTGTCGTGCGCGTTCTGGCGCGCGTAGTTGGCCTGCCAGCGCAGGGACGGACTCAGCTCCCATGCCAGCTCGATTTCGCCGCCGTTGCCGTCCATGCCGCCGCTGTTCTGGTAGGTGGCGCCCGGCGCCGGCGCCGGATTGGGCACTGAGCGGATCAGGTCTTTCAGCGTGTACCGGAACAGGCTGAGATTGATGTTCAGGTCGGGGCGCGCCTGCCAGGCCAGCGCGGCCTCCGTGGTGCTGATGGTTTCCGGCCGCACCTGCGGGTTGCCCATGTTGACCGGATTGATGCCGGTCTGTTCGTTGAAGCTGGGCGAGCGGAAGGCGCGGCCGTGCAGCAGCTTGACCGTGATGTCGAGGTCGGCGTCCCACACCAGCGCCAGGCGCGGATTGGTGGTGCCGCCGAAGTCGGAATAATCGTCATGCCGCACGCCGGCCGTCAACGCCCAGTCGCGCGCGAACTGCCACTCGTCCTGCACGTAGACATAGTTGATCTTGCGGCGCTGGGGCCGGATATGCGGCTGGATGTCGCCGTAGTCGATCACGGCGCCGGTCGGGATAGGGATGCCCGCCGGGCTGATCAAAAAGTTCTTCATGGTCTCGACCCCGTACAGGTACAGGTCGTCGTGGCCAGCGCCCAGGCGCAGCGCATGCCCGCTCACGCCGCTGTAGGTGGCGAAGGCCGAGCTGCGCAGATTGCGCTCCCAGCGGCTGGGGCCACCGATCATGCCGTTCGGGAAAAGGTTGGGACCGATGCGCGCGCCCGCCGGAAACAGCTCCAGGCCGTCCGGCGACTGTTCGGTGAAAAACATATAGCTCAGCGATCCGCCCACGCTCCAGTCGTTGGCGAAGTCGGGCGCGGTCCATGACAGCTCGCTGGCGGCGTAGCCGCTGCGCGCGCGGTGGTCGGGATCGAGCGCGGAATTGACGCCGAGACCGGTGCCGACATGGTCGCGCCACTTCAGGTTGGTGCGCCAGCGCCAGCGCTGCCAGGACAGGTCCAGGCTGCCGTCGTAGGCGGTATAGCCGGTGTTCATCGGGCCGGGCGCCTTGCTCACGTGGGTGCCGAAGCGGCGGTCGTTGAGGGTCTGCGCATCGGCCTCGATCAGCGTGCCGGCGCCGTCGGTGCGGCCCGCTTGCAGGTAGGCCGCGATGGACAGTTGTTCCTGCTTGCGGCCGTATTCCAGCCAGGCGTCGCGCGCATTGAAGGAGCCGGCGCGGGCGCCCACGCGCAGGCCCGGCATTTGTTCCGCCGTCTTGGTGATGATGTTGATGACGCCGGCGAAGGCATCGGCGCCATACAGCGCCGAGCCGGGGCCACGGATGATCTCGATGCGCGCCACATTCGTCAGCGGCATGCTGGCCCACATATTCCCTTTGTCGCCGTTGTAGTCGGTGTTCATGCGCAGGCCGTTGAGCAGGAACAGCACCTGGGGATTGGTGACGCCGCCCGCGCCGATGCCGCGAATGATGTAGTTGGGCGCATACATGGTCGCCACCCGCGTGACGTGGATGCCGGCCACCGCTTCCAGCACGTGGTCCAGATCGGTCGCGCCCATGGCGGCGATATCCTCGGCCGTCACCACTGTGGCGACCGCCGGCGCGCGGCGCAGCGTCTGGACCGAGCCGGTCGCCAGGCTGATGGCGGAGCGGTCCATGCCGTACAGGGCCAGGTCCTCGTCCTCCGGCTGGGCCGCGGCCAGCGACCATGGATGCCAGGCCGACAATGCCAAAGCGATCAGCCAGCCGGACCGGAAGTCTGCCATACGCATGCGCGTCGCGCGCGGAGAGGGGAACTGTTTCATATTGAAAGTCGAGCAACAGCAGATGCTCCACAATACACGGCGCTTTGCTCTTTAACAATTGACTGTTGTCAAAGCGCATCAGACGGCAGAATGCCCTGGGTGAGCGCTCTGATTGATTAATTTCCTTGTGGAAATTACAAATATATTTCTTGCACTTGTTTGGTGAGGATGATATCTTTCGGTCCTGCATTAGGGAAACTTAAATTTCAAGATAGAAATTTTTTACCAACCTTGCCAAAACTTATAATGAAAACCATCTTTAAAATTGCCTTGTTGAGCACCACCCTCGTCGCCGCTGTCGCGCAGGCTGGTAATCCGGGTCCTGGCACGTCCAGCGCGAAAGACGTCAAGCTGGCCGGGGACAATGCGGATAAATACGTCCTGGTCCAGGGCCGCAACATCAACCCCATCCAGTCGACCCTGGGTTTTAACAGCGCCTTCGTGGGTGCTTCAGGTACCTCTGCCACGGGCTGGACGCTGGCTGAGACGGTCGAATTCAACGATAGGACCAACAAGCTGACGTTCACCGACAAGGCGCCGAACGATGGCCTGAGCTTCTCCTTCACGGAGGCGGCCAGCCACACCAGCGGTACCTGGACGGTCACCAACACCAGCGCGACCAAGAACACCACGCTGGACCTGGCCTTGTCCTTCCACGCTGGCAATAACGTCGGCAGCTTCCTGTTTAACGACCAGGCCATCCTGGCCGGCCAGAAGCTGACCGGTAGCTGGGCCATCAATTGGCTCAACAACGCCGGGAACTCGAACAGCATTCCCGGGTTCTCGAACGTCGGTTTCTACACCGGTCAACGGTCCTTCACCCTTGCGCCCGTGCCTGAGCCGGAAACCTACGGCATGCTGCTGGGCGGCCTGGGCCTGATCGGCTTCATCGCACGCCGCCGCCGCGCCAAATAAGCGCTACACGCCAAATCAAACGCCAGCTTCTTGCTGGCGTTTTTTTTTGCGCGTTTATGGCCGCATCGGATCCGCCTCCCGGATGAAGTCGATGAAGGCGCGAAGCGGTTCCGGGACCAGCCGGCGGCCCGGGTAGTAGAGGAAGGGGCCGGAGAACGCCAGCCACCACGGTTCCAGTACCGGTACCAGCGCGCCGCTGTCGAGGTGGGGGCGCAGCCAGTCCTCGAACAGATACACGATGCCGCTGCCGCCGATCGCGGCCTCCACCAGCAGGTCGGCGATCGCGCCGCCTTGCACATGTAGCGGGCCTTCGGCATCGATCTGCACCGTCTCGCCATCGCGGGCAAATTCCCATGGCGGCATGGCCCGTCCGGCAAAGCGCAGGCGCAAGCAATCGTGCTGCAGCAGGTCGCGCGGATGGGCGGGGTGTCCATGCTGGTCGAGGTAGGAGGGCGCGGCCGCCGCGGCAAAGCGCTGGATGCGCGGGCCGATGGGCACGGCGATCATGTCCTGTTCCAGGCGCTCGTCGTAGCGGATGCCGGCGTCGCAGCCCGCCTCCAGCACGTTGACGAAATTGTCGTCGGCGGTGATGTCGAGCCGGATCTCGGGATAGGCGGCCAGGAAGCGCGAGACGATGGCCGGCAGTATCAGCCGTGCGCCGCTGATGGGGACGTTGAGCTTGAGCGTGCCTGAAGGGCGGCCACGGTAATCGTTGACGGCATCGAGCGCGGCTTCCACTTCCGTCAGCGCGGCGCCGAGGCGGGTCCGCAGGCGCTCGCCCGCCTCGGTGGTGGCGACGCTGCGCGTGGTCCGGTGGAGCAGCCGCACGCCGACTTGCGCTTCAAGCCGGCGCACCGCCTCGCTCAGCCCCGACGCGCTGAGCCCGCTGGCGCGTGCGCCTTCGCGGAAGCCTTTGGCATTGGCGACGGCGAGAAACGCGGTGAGGTCGGCAAGGTCTATTTTCACTGTGCGGAATTTCGTACGGGTTGTCTTGATTATACCCACTTATCGAACGCCGGCTGCGCGTCTACACTGGCCCTACTTAAACGGGAGGAATTCAGATGAACCAATCTTTCAACACTTTCAAACTCGGTAGCCGCACGGTCAAGCGGGTCGGCTATGGCGCCATGCAGCTCGCCGGGCCGCACGTCTTCGGTCCGCCGGCCGACCGTGCAGGCGCGTTGGCCGTGCTGCGGGCGGCTGTCGAAAACGGTATAAATCATATCGACACCAGCGACTTCTACGGCCCCCATATCACCAACCAGTTGATACGCGAAGCGCTGCATCCCTATCGCGACGATCTGGTCATCACCACCAAGATCGGCGCGCGGCGCGGCGCGGATGCGTCCTGGCTGGCCGCCAGCTCTGCTGATGAATTGAGGCAGGCGGTCCACGACAACTTGCGCAACCTGGAGCTGGACGTGCTGGACGTGGTGAACTTGAGGGTGATGATCGATCCGATGCAGCCAGCCGAGGGCTCGATCGAGGAGCCGCTGACCGCGCTGGCCGAGCTGCGGCGCCAGGGCCTGGTGCGGGAGATCGGCTTGAGCAACGTCACTGCGGCGCAGGTGGCGCAAGGGCGGGCGATGTGCGAGATCGTCTGCGTGCAGAATCACTACAACCTGGTGCGCCGTCAGGACGACGCGCTGATCGATGCGCTGGCGAAGGATGGCATCGCCTATGTGCCGTTCTTTCCGCTGGGTGGATTTTCGCCGCTGCAGTCGGCGACCCTGTCGGCCGTCGCCGCGCGGTTGCGGGCGCAGCCCAATCAGGTGGCGCTGGCGTGGCTGCTGCGCCGCTCGCCGAATATCCTGTTGATTCCAGGGACGTCGTCACTGGCGCATTTGCGCGAGAATATCGCGGCAGGTTCGTTCGTACTGCCTGATGATGCGGTGGCTGAACTGGATCGCATGGCGCCGTGATAGGGGCTGGAGTACGCCCGAAGGAGTGCAAAACACTTGTCACGGCGATGGCCCTCGGTAGGCGCTGAGCGGGCGGCATGGCAGTGAAAAGTCCAAATGATAGTGTTCGTCGTGCCTGATCCACGGCGTGGTTTTCATGAAGGGCAGGGTGGTGCGCAGGTTGCGCCCACGTGATGTGCGGAACAGCCGTTCCGCGAGTTCTTTTTGGAAGATCACCCGCTCGATTTTTACATGGTGTTTTTCTGCCGCGTCGGCCAACTGGTGCAGGTGCTCTGCGATGGCATCAAAGTCGATATGCAGATCACCCAGCGCGCCGTTGGCGTCAAACTCAAGACCATAGCCAAACTTGTTCAGCGCATTCGACGGCAGCAGCGTCGGCTGGTTCTTGCCGTCGAGGACTGGCACCATGAAGTCGACCGATAGGCCAGCTTGGTGAGTGTGATGTGGCTTAATTTGCCCGCCGTTGGCCAGCCCTGTTTCGCCGTACATGAAGCGCTTGTCTGGCGCGGCCTGGTACACGGTGTCATAAGCGTCGACTACGATATCGCGGATGCTTTGATGCACATACGTCCGGCCCATCGCCACACCGACACTACTGTAAGGAACAAAATTCTTGCCCTGCGCAGGAAGCTGCACGCCATCTTGCAGACGACCGTTCGCCGGCGTGCCGTAGCAGGTGCTGGCATTGGCGAGTGCCAGCGGCAGCGCAAACAACACAGCGGCTCTCAGGATATAGCGTATCGAGTAATCTGGCGTATGAAGCATTTCATTGAAAGTATAACTTGTTGAAAACGCGGCGAATGGTCCCTCAACAAAAGCTCCCGCCGTAACGAAACTGGCATTTCCGGTCAAATCCGGCGCTGACTAAAAACGATTTATACCATTTTTTTGCGCCCGCTTTTTCGATGTGCGGCGCGCCAGTGGCGTTAAAACCTGCGCCCGCGCTGTCGTCTCGGACTGCGTTGAAGTACTGCTCGCGCTTTCCGGCTGCGGCTTGCCTTCAATTCGGAAGTGCCTGAAGAATTTGAATTTCCGGTTCACGCCACTCGGATCGGAAAGGAAGGGAAGGGCAAATTCCCGCCCGGTGAGCAACACCATGCGCCAGACGGTGCCGCCGAAGAAGCGAAACGTCAGCGCATTCGGCGGCTGCAGGCTCAGCTCAGCAAACGTGCCGGTCGAATACATCGCGCCGAGCACTGCGGAATCCATCAAAGCCATATTGGCATCGAACATATAAATCCGCAGCATGTCTTCGAAAAGAATGTCATCGGTGAGGAAGGCAATGCGATAGCCATTCCATTCCACAGCCGCTTCCAGCACGGCTCCCGTCACGATCAGCCCGGTGGGCTTGGCGTCCAGCAGCAGTTCGGAAGTGGCCAGTGCCGCATCCGTGTAGGGCGTCGCCAGCCTAGTCGCGAATTCCGATGTCGAAAGTAATCTCACGAGCTTGCTCTACCATATAAAACCAGCGCCGAAGGCCGCGAGAGCACCTCCGAATCAGGGATACTGTTGGCGAGTATGAACAACAGGAAGAATTTCTATTGCAGGCGCGCTAATACGATACACGACTAGGTAGTTTGGATGGATAACCATTTCGTGAGTGCCTTCTTCGTGGGAGGCGGTGGGGCGCTGATCGTTAAGCGACTTCAGCACTTTCGTCCGAAGTCAATGATCATAGGCTTCGGCTTCTTCAGCCGTCGCGAACTCGGACTCGGTGGAGGGGCTGGCTCATAGTTTGATAACTATACGCCGGGGGGAGTGCAACACACCTGGCTGACAGGACACAAGCGATGCGCCTCCTTTAAGTCGGCGCATCCTATTGGCGTACCTTATGGCCTCGACTGGTGTGCTATCCAAAAACAGGGTTTATCTGCGCCAGCACCCAAGTGAAGCCGCCGCCCGCAAGGTTCACATATTGGGTTTGCCCGCTGAAGGCAATAATGGTTTTCCCAGCGGGCGCTGTAACCTGATGCGTTTGCGGGTTGGATACTGAAGAGGTTACCGCATCCGGATAGCTGATGCCGTTAATGGTGATCTGCGCAATAACTTGCTGCCCGTACCAGCTGCCGGTAACGTAACTGAAGGCTGCAAGGCCGTTTGTGAGGTCGATCGGATTGTTCCCATTGCCACCATCACCGCCGTGTTGCAATAGTTGTACCGCATACAAACCATCGCTGCTGGCATTGGTACATTGGATGGCATCCACGACATCGCCGCTGCGGATAACGATACTTTTGATAAGCGTAGGCGTGGTTTGCGCATTCAAGACGGCTCCATCGTCGAACGCAACCATATTCGGTTGGCCGGTCATGTATTGTCGTAGCAATAGTTGCTGACTTTGTTCGAACGGCCAGTTGGAAGAATCAAGCCGCCAACTGATCATGGATTGGTAGGGGTATTGCTGACCCTTGTACTGAATGCCTGCAGCATATTGCTGATAGGCATTAAGCGCAGTGACTTCACTTTCGAAATAGGCGCCGAATCCCAACAGATCGGCATTGATGCCGTGTGCAATAAATACGCTCGGATCGCTAACCCAGTAACTTTGCAAGTTGAACACATCCACATGGGCATTCACAGCGTCCGCATTGAGGTTATCGACGCTCGACGGGCCTTGATTCGAACTCGCCGAAACGGCCAGATAATACGTATCCCCGAAAGCCGCACCCAGAGCGTTGAGCCAGGCGCCACATTGCGCCTGCGTGAGGCTGCTGGTAGGCTGCTCCCAGTCAATGTCGAAACCATTGAGGCCGTTGTTGCCCAGAAAATCGGCCACATTGGTCGCAAAGGTGGTCAGCAGGGTGGGATCGGCGATGATCGTTTGCAGATTGGTGGTGATTTGACTGGTATAAGCCAGCAAAGCAAATATGATGATGTCCGGGTTTTGTGCACGGGCATCTGCCACCTGTTGAGCAAGATACGTGTTACTGGTACTCAGTGTAGGACTGGAAGGGTTGCTCATATCCACACCAAACCAACCGATGCTGAGGTAATCGAGGGTGCCGTAAACCCCGTTGAGCTTAATGGAGCTGAAATTGCTGTTGGGTGAACTGTAGGTAGCTCCCGCCGGATGCAACTCAGAAGTCAGCCAGGCACCAATGGCGCCCGCAAAGCTTGCTCTTTTTTTCATTGTTGTGTCCTTTAGGATTTGGATTCAAGTGTTGGAGGAAGTCGCTAAGCGACAGGAACACGCCGTCCCTTCAGATTCTAGTTCTCATCTTCTTGATAAGTTTGATTAGAGTACTCTGTTGTGAGTCTGAGAAAATGCGCGAATTTTCACAGGAGTGGAATTTTTCAATCGCTGTTGTCGCCCGACTTTCGCGCTGGACTGGCACAAGACGGCGTCCTGTTTTCAGTCCTGCATGATGAAACTGAGAGCGGTGAAGGCGGAGAGGTGATCGAGAAAATATTACCCAAGTGGGTAATATTTTTCTTGTGAACGCAAAAAAGGGTTAGGAAGCCATAGCTTACTAACCCTGTTCTGTACTGCTAAAATTCGTGGTAGGCCGTGCGGGATTCGAACCTGCGACCAACGGATTAAAAGTCCGCTGCTCTACCAGCTGAGCTAACGACCCAAAGGTATGAAACCTTGGTTTTCTTCGAATGGTAGGCCGTGCGGGATTCGAACCTGCGACCAACGGATTAAAAGTCCGCTGCTCTACCAGCTGAGCTAACGACCCCCGAAGAAGCGAGATTATAGGGGGTAATGAGTCCGGCTGTCAAATACCCCCGGGTAATTATTTGCCGCCGAGGCGTTCTTTCGCCGTGGCCGCTGCCGACGAGTCAGGATAGGTCTTGATCAAATCCTGCAGCGTCTTCTTGGCGGCCTTGTCTTTCAGCTCGGTCTGGCAGCTGGCGATGATCAGCATGGCTTCCGGCGCCTTCGGGCTGTCGGCGTAGTTCTTCAGCACCTGCAGCTGGGCCGCGATGGCGCTCTTGCAGTCGCGCTGCGCGAAGTAGGAGCTGCCCAGGTAGTACTGCGCGGCCGGCGCGTAGCTGGAGCCTGGATAACGCTGCACGAACTCGGTGAACGCGGTGCTTGCCGCCTTGTAGTCGCCCGACTTGAAGGTCTGCCACGCGGCTTCATAGGTGCGCTGTTCGCTCGGGTCCACCTGCGCGGTCTTGCCGTCGATGGTCACTTCTCGCGGCTCCAGCTTGCGCAGGCGGGTGTCGAGGTCGACATAGAAATCTTTCTGCCGCTTTTGCGCGTTGGCCAGCTCGTTGCTCAGCACTTCGATCTGTCCGCGCAGCTTGGCCACTTCCTGCAGCGTCATTTCGTTTTGCGAGACCAGGTCCAGCGTGCTGGACTTGTCGGACTTGGTGTCGATGCGGGCGTTCAGCTCGGCGCGCATGGCCTCGACCTTGGCGCGCAGGTCGAGCAGGGCTTTGCGGGCTTCGTCGTCGTCGAACAGCCCGGCATGGGCTTGCAGTGGCAGCCAGGTCAGTGCGGCCAGCAGGACGGCGCTCAGGCCGGATTTGGAGAGTTTCTTCATGTCGGACGCTTTCACACAAATCTAATAGGAAACGGGGCGGGACGCGGTGTTATCCGCGTGCCGCCCCGTATTATGCCTGTCACCCGGCAAAAGGGTAGTGCTTTCGATTATTTGTAGACGATGTCTGCACGACGGTTTTGCGCCCATGCCTCTTCGTTCGAGCCGGTGGCTTTAGGCTTTTCCTTGCCCAGCGAAACGGCTTCGACCTGCGATTCCGACACGCCCAGCGTGGTCATGGCCTTGCGCACGGCTTCGGCGCGCTTCTGGCCCAGGGCCAGGTTGTACTCGGCGCCGCCGCGTTCGTCGGTGTTACCTTGGATCAGGATCGAGCGGGCTTTGTTCTTGGCCAGGTAGGCCGAGTGGTTTTCCACCACTGGCTTGCCGTCGTCGCGCACGACGTAGCTGTCGAAGTCGAAGTACACGCTGCGGTTTGCCAGCACGCCTTTTGGATCGTCCAGCGGATCCAGCGATTTGGTTTCGACCGGGGCGACGGTGCGGGTGTCGGCCTGCGGCTGCGGTTTGGTGTCGATCTGACGTTCTTCCACTTTCGCTGGCTCGGCGACCTTGACCGGGGTCGACGAACAAGCGGACAGGATGGCGGCGGTGGTGACGATGAAAGCGAGGCTGCTGAGTTTACGCATTTGATTCTCCTAGAGATGAAAGGTAAAAGTTACTGCATGAATGGACCCCAGGTGGGCTCCTTGATGTTGCCGGCCTGTGTGGTCAGGCGTTGCTTTACACGTCCATCCACCGAGACCACAGCCAGCGATTTGCGGCCGCCGGCTTGAGTGGCGTACATGATGTATTTGCCGTTGGGGGCAAAGCTTGGATACTGGTCGTCGGTGCTGTCGGACAGGCGCTGTTCCTGGCCGCTGGCCAGGTCCATCACGTACAGCTGGTAGTTGCCGTCGCGGCGGGAGATGTAGGCCAGGGTCTTGCCGTCGGCCGACACGCGCGGGCTGATGTTGTAGTTGCCGGTGAAGGTGATGCGCTTGGCCTCGCCGCCGTCGGCGTTCATGCGGTAGATCTGCGGGCCGCCGCTGCGGTCGCTCATGAAGTAGATGCTGCCGTCCGGCGCGAAGTTGGCCTCGGAGTCGATGCCGGCGCTGTTGGAAACGCGCTTGAGGTTGCTGCCATCGGCGTTGACCGTGTAGATCTGCGTGTGGCCGTCCTTGGACAGCGACACCGCCAGCTTGTTGCCGCTCTGCGCCCAGACCGGCGACGAGTTGCTGCCTTTTTCGTTGGCGACCACGGTGCGCGCGCGGTTGACCAGGTTCTGCACGTAGACCACCGGCTTCTTCTGTTCGAACGAGACGTAGGCGACCTTGGTGCCGTCCGGCGACCACGACGGCGAGATGATGGGCTCGTTCGAGCGCAGCGCCATCTGTTCGCCTTCGCCGTCGGCGTCGGCCACCAGCAGTTCGTAGTGGCGCTTGTCGTACTCTTTGACGTAGGCGATGCGGGTGGAGAAGGCGCCGCGGATGCCGGTCAGCTTCAGGTAGACGTCGTCGGCGATGTTGTGCGCGGTCAGGCGGGTGAACTGCGGCGCGCGCGCCACGTTCAGTTGCGACAGCTCGCTCTGCTTGACGGTGTCGAACAGCTTGTAGCGCACTTCATAGTCTCCGGCAGCCGATTTGGCGACGGTGCCGACCACCAGCGCGTCGGCGCCCTTGGCCTTCCAGGTGCCGTAGTCGATGTTGTTCATGCTGGTGATCACGCCGGCGTCGATCAGCTTGAAGGCGCCGCTGCGCTCCAGGTCGGCCTTGATGATGGCGGAGATTTGTTGCGGGGCGATGTTCTCGTCCGCGAAGCCGGCCACGGCGACCGGGATCTGGTTGCTGCCGACGCCGGAAATCTCGATCCGCATCTGGGCATGGGCGCCCGCGGCGGCCAGTGCCAGCGCGGCGGTAAGGATCGCTTGGTTCAGTTTATTCATGGTGGTCATCAGTGCATATCCTTCATATTGAAATCGGCGACAAACTCGCGCTCTACCGTACCATCTTTTTTCTTGGGTAGTGGTGACGATTTGGCGATCGCGTTTTCAATCGCGCTGTCGTAGGCGGCCGAGCCGCTGCTCTTCATCTTGCGCACGCCGATGATCTCGCCGGTCGGCAGCTGGGTGATCTGGTAGGTCGCGCTCAGCGTGTCGTCCACCGTGCCGTAGACCAGGTTGCTCTTGATCTTGGCGCGGATGGCCGCCTGGTAGCCGCCGTCGACGCGCCCGCCGGTCGAGGTGGCGGCGGTGCCGGTGCTGCCCTTGGCGGCGTTGCCGGTGATGCGGCTCATCTCGGCGGCGAAGGCCTTGTCGCGGGCGGCCTTGTCGGCCTTCTCGGCTTTTTCCTTGGCGGCTTTCTCGGCGAGGGCGGCTTTCTTCTTCTCCTTCTCGGCCTGTTCCTTCTCGTCCTTCAGCTTTTGCTCGGCTTCCTTTTTGTCGGCCAGCTTCTTGGCTTCGAGCTTGGCCTGCTTCTCTTCGGCTTCCTTCTTCAGCTTGGCTTCCTTGGCCGCTTCGAGTTTTTCCTGTTCGAGCTTCTTCTTCAGCTTCAGGCGTTCGAGGGCGATGTCCGGCTCCTTCGGCGTCGGCGGCGCTTCCACCGGTTTCGGCGGGGCGGCCTTGACCACCGGCTCGGGTTCCGGTTCGGGTTCAGGCTCGGGCTTGACCTGCGGCGGCGTTGGCGCGGCTTCCTGCACCTTCATGTCCCAGATCTCGGCCTGCACCGTGGTTGGTTCGTTGTTCTGCCAGCTGATGCCCACCCACAGGAACAGCAGCAGCACGGCGTGCATGGCCGCGGCCAGCGCGACCGAGCGCCAGCCTTCGTTTTGTCGCGGGACTTTGTAGGGGCCGCCTGCCGTTGCGGGTTTCATCGTATGCACTGTGATTTACTTGGTCGACAAGCCGACCCGGTTGATGCCCATCTTCTTCGCTTCCGAGATCAGCTGGATCACGTCGTCGTACTTGCTTTCCTTGTCGCCGGCGATCAGCACCGGATAGTCGGGATGGTCGGTATGGATGGCGCGCAGCTTCTTGACCAGCGCGTCGCGGTTGGGCGCGGTTTCCGGCGCCTCTTCACCCTTGCCCTTGACGCCGATCGACAGCGCGCCGTTCGGCTTGATGACCACCTGCACGTAATCGCTGGGCGGCTTGGTGGAGCGCTCGGCGCTCGGCAGGTCGACCACGCTCGGGTCATTGGCCGAAGGCATGACCATGAAAATAATCAGCAACACCAGCATCACGTCGATGTACGGCACGACGTTGATCTCGGACTTGAACTTGCGGCCGCGGCCGCCGCGCATGCTGCTGGAGAAAGAGGAAGCCATGATTGCTCTGCCTTCTTAACGCGACTGACGTTGCAGGATGTTGGAGAACTCTTCGACAAAGCTCTCGAAGCGGATCGCCAGGCGGTCGATGTCGTGCGAAAAACGGTTGTACGCGACTACGGCCGGGATCGCCGCGAACAGGCCGATGGCGGTGGCGATCAGCGCTTCGGCGATGCCGGGCGCGACCGCGGCCAGCGTGGCCTGCTGCACATTGGCCAGGCCGCGGAAGGCGTTCATGATGCCCCACACGGTGCCGAGCAGGCCGATGTATGGCGACACCGAGCCGACCGAGGCCAGGAAGGCCAGGTGCGATTCCAGCACGTCCATCTCGCGCTGGAAGGCGGCGCGCATGGCGCGGCGGGCGCCGTCCAGCACCGCGCCGGCGTCCATGCTTTCGCGGGCGGCGGTGTAGGCGGCCTTGCTCTTGATGAACTCACCCATGCCGGCTTCGAAGATGCGCGCCAGCGGGCCGCTGTTGGCGCGGTCCTTGCCGGCGTTCTGGTGCAGCGCGTGCAGGTTGCCGCCGGCCCAGAAGGTTTTCTCGAATTCGATGGTCAGGCGGCGCGCCGAGCGCACCGCGAACATTTTGCTGAAGATGTAGGTCCAGCTGGTCAGCGAGATGCCGAACAGCAGCGCCATGATCACTTGCACGATCACGTGCGCGTTGGTGATGAGGGACAGGAAAGAGAGGTCTTGGGTGACGTTCATGTATAGGTTCAGTCTGTTTTGATGGTACTACGCATTTTTTCGGCAACCGCCACCGGCACGGCGCGCGGCGACAGGTCGGAACCCACGCAGCCGACCTTGACGCGGGCGGTGTTGAGCAATTGTTCGCCGCACCAGGCTTGCTGCACGAACAGGATCGAGGCACGGCCTAGCTTTTCGATACTAAGTGTTAATTTTAGTTCATCGTCCAACCTGGCAGGCGCATGATACTCCGCGCTGACGCTTTTGACGACGAACAAGACATCATGTTCGTGGAGTAAGGCGTGTTGTTCGACATGGATGGCGCGCAACCACTCGGTGCGGGCGCGCTCGAAGAATTTGAGGTAGTTTGCGTAATAGACGATACCGCCGGCGTCGGTGTCCTCGTAGTAGACCCGTACGTTCCAGATAAACTCTGCAGGCATGTTATTTTGACTACTAGTAAGATTGAGCAACATTCTACGCGATTTTATTGTTTTCGTTGAAGCTGCTACGGCGTCATTCCACGAAGACGCCAAAAATTGCATTTGCGATAGTAAAGCGTTTTCCCAGCAACTTGCCAAGGTTTGTAACAACCGCTTACGAATCGCTTCAGGGATGAAACGATTCGTCATTCCCGCGCAGGCGGGAATCCATACTTCGCCAGCCAGGATACACAGCATGGGTTCCCGCCTGCGCGGGAACGACGGAGCGTCTTTTACAGGTTGCGCTTGATCGCCAGCGGGCCGTAGCCCTGGCAGGTCGGCATCATTTCAATGCGGTTGATGTTGATGTGGGCCGGCAGGGTGGCGATCCAGTAGGCGGTGTTGGCGATGTCCTCGGCCGTCAGCGGCTCGGTGCCTTCGTAGACCTTGGCCGCGGCCGCGTCGTTGCCCTTCAGGCGGACGTTGGAGAACTCAGTGCCGCCGCACAGGCCCGGCGCCAGGTTGGTGGCGCGCACGCCGGTGCCCACCAGGTCGGCGCGCAGGTTGAGCGTGAACTGCTCGACGAAGGCCTTGGTGGCGCCGTACACATTGCCGCCGGGGTAGGGCGTGTCGCCGGCCACCGAGCCGAGGTTGATGATGGTGCCGCTGCCGCGCGCCACCATCGCCGGCAGGATGGCGCGGGTCATGGCGACCAGGCCGCTGCAGTTGGTGGCGATCATGGTGTCCCAGTCCTCCAGCGACGATTCGTGCGCCGGCGTGACGCCCAGCGCCAGGCCGGCATTGTTGACCAGCACGTCGATCTGCGACCACTCGGCCGGCAGGCTGTCCAGCGCGGTCTTGATCGAGGCCTTGTCGGTCACGTCCAGCACGATCGGGCGGGCGGCGGCGCCCAGCTCGGCGGCCAGCGCCTCCAGGCGGTCGGCGCGGCGGCCGCTGATCAGCACTTTATGGCCGTTCTGGACGAAGGTGCGGGCCATGGCGGCGCCGAAGCCGGCGGTGGCGCCCGTGATGAAGACGATCATGATCTATCCTTATGCGTGAGTGGAAACGGTGGTCAAGTGTAGCCGAAATGGCAGTATGGCTAGCCCCGGCCATCAAAATCGGCACAAGATTGCTTTTTAAGCAAGCATTTCCTTGCTCAAATCTGGCGCATAAATTACAATCAGGCTTCCATTACGTCTCACGTAACTGGCGAAAAGCTCCGGTCATCACCATTTTGGTGCGTGGCGGCCGGTCGGCGAAAGGTGGGCATCCACCGGGAAACGTGAGATTTCAACAGCCGTTCGCCTGGGCAGCCATCGATGGAAATGCACGAAGAGGCTGCCTGTCCGCTATCGGCTTCCCTCATTCGATCCAACCTGCCAGTAACAAGTTACTCAATTCGATTGGAGTTTTTTCATGTTCGCAAAAGATCACACCCTCGCCAGCGTTGACCCGGAATTGTTCGGCGCCATCCAGAAAGAAAACACCCGTCAGCACGATCACATCGAACTGATCGCTTCGGAGAACTACACCTCGCCAGCCGTCATGGAAGCGCAGGGTTCCCAGCTGACCAATAAATACGCCGAAGGCTACCCAGGCAAGCGCTACTACGGCGGTTGCGAATACGTCGACGTCGTCGAGCAACTGGCGATCGACCGCGTCAAGCAGCTGTTCGGCGCGGAAGCGGCCAACGTGCAGCCGAACTCGGGCTCGCAAGCCAACCAGGGCGTGTTCTTCGCCGTGCTGAAACCAGGCGACACCATCATGGGCATGTCGCTGGCCGAAGGCGGCCACCTGACCCACGGCATGCCGCTGAACATGTCCGGCAAATGGTTCAACGTCGTTTCCTACGGCCTGACCCCGGAAGAGGACATCGACTACGCCGCCATGGAAGCGCTGGCCAAGGAACACAAGCCTAAGCTGATCATCGCCGGCGCCTCGGCGTTCTCGAAAAAAATCGATTTCGAGCGCTTCGCCGCCGTCGCCAAGGCTGTTGGGGCTTACTTCATGGTCGACATGGCGCACTACGCCGGCCTGATCGCCGCCGGCCTGTATCCTAACCCTGTGCCGCACGCCGACTTCGTCACCTCGACCACGCACAAATCGCTGCGCGGCCCGCGCGGCGGCATCATCCTGATGAAGGCCGAGCACGAGAAGATCATCAACTCGGCCATCTTCCCAGGCATCCAGGGCGGCCCGCTGATGCACGTGATCGCCGGCAAGGCCGTCGCGTTCAAGGAAGCGCTGACGCCTGAGTTCAAGGCTTACCAGCAACAAGTCGTCATCAACGCCGACGTGCTGGCCAAGACCCTGATCAAGCGCGGCCTGCGCATCGTTTCCGGCGGCACCGAGTCGCACGTGATGCTGGTGGACCTGCGTCCGAAGAACCTGACCGGCAAGGAAGCGGAAGCGATCCTGGGCGCGGCCCACATGACCTGCAACAAGAACGGCATCCCTAACGATCCGCAGAAGCCATTCGTGACTTCCGGCATTCGCCTGGGCTCGCCTGCCTTCACCACCCGTGGCTTCAAGGAAGCGGAAGCGGAACAAGTCGGCAACCTGATCGCCGACGTGCTGGACAACCCGCACGACGCAGCAACCATCGACCGCGTGAAAGCGGCCGTGAAGGTTCTGGCTGACAAGTTCCCTGTCTACGCCAAGTAACACAAGCCTGCGTCATCCCCGCGAAAGCGGGGATCCATGCTGAGTAACTTCGGCAGCGCTGCATGGGTTCCCGCTTTCGCGGGAACGACGCTAATTAACTCTGCTAATCGCCAATATGAAATGTCCGTTTTGCCAGCATGAAGAAACCCAGGTTCTCGATACGCGTGTATCCGAGGAGGGGGATGCCATACGCCGGCGCCGGCGCTGCGGAAAATGTGATAAACGATTTACCACGTATGAGCGCATCGAGCTGGTGATGCCGTATGTGGTCAAGAAGAACGGCAGCCGTACCGAGTACTCGTCGGCCAAGCTGCGCGGCAGCCTGACGCTGGCCCTGCGCAAGCGTCCCGTGGCGGCGCCCGCAGTCGATGCGGCGATTTTGTCGATCGAGGAAAAGCTGCTGACCAGCGGTCAGCGCGAGGTCGATACCGGCTACATCGGCGAGCTGGTGATGCAGGAACTGAAGCGCCTCGACAAGATCGCGTATATCCGTTTTGCGTCGGTCTACAAGAACTTCGAAGACCTGGCCGAGTTCCAGGACGCCATTGCCGAAGTCGGGCAGGAACGCAAGCCGCGCAAGGCTTAGTTTCCCACGCGTTAGCCGCCGGCCTGCGGCTGGCGCACCTTTGATACACCTCATACTCTCAGCAGCAGTCACTGCTAACTTCTAGCACTGTCCTCGTCGACTTGCGGAGGTGTGCGATGCGCGCACGCGCTTATATGCCGGGCTTTACGCTGCTGGAAATACTCATCGCCGTGTTGTTGCTGGCGTTCGGCATTGTCGGCGGCGTGGCGATGCAACTGTCCGCGCTGCGTGCTCGGCACCAAGCGGCATTGCTGTCGCAGGCGGGCTATGTGGCGGCCGGCCTGGCTGAGCGCATGCGCGCCAATGCCGCGCAGATGCATCTGGCCGATGGCGCCAATCCCTATCTGACGCTTGACTACGACGCGCTGGCTGAACCTCGTCCGCCGGCGCCGTCGGCGCTGTGCTATGGCGGTGCTTGCGACAGCGGGCAGCTGGCGATGTTCGATCTGTACGAAGCGAAAATGCAGGTGAGCCAGTATCTGCCGGCGGGGCGGTTGCGCGTGTGTCGGGATGGTGGCGGCAAGCCGGTCTGGGCTTGTGGCGGCGGGGCGGGTGCGCCGGTGGTGGTCAAGATTGGGTGGCGTGAAAAGAATCCTGACGGCACGCCGCACAAGGATGCGAGCGGCGAGTTCACGCCGGCACTCGCCTTGGTTGTTGGAGCAACGCGATGAATGCGCCGCCCCTTGCCCGTGGTTGGACGGTCGTCGAGTTCGCCATCGCGGTGACGCTGGGCTTGATCGTGACCTTGCTGGCCAGCGGCCTGCTGCTGTCGGCCGGCAGCAGTTACCGCAATCATGATGAGTACGTCGGGCTGAACGACGGCGGCCGCCATGCGCTCGACATCATGGCGCGCGCGATACGCCAGGGCGCCTACGTCAACTGGGACGGCAAGGCTGCGCCGATAGAGTTGGATGATGCGGCGCCGGCGTCAGTTGCCGGGCTGGACGCGCGCAGCATCAGCCGGGGCAGCACGGATATCTCGGGGCTGTTGCCGGCGGTCGCGCACGGCAGCGATGTGCTGGCGCTGCGTTTCTCCGGCACGGGCGTGGGCAGCAATGGCGACGGCTCCAATCTCAATTGCGCAGGCTTCGGCGTGGCCGCTCCCGACGCGCCCGATGCGCGCGGCTGGAGCATCTTCTACGTCGCCGACGATGGCACGGGCGAGACCGAGCTGCGCTGCAAGTACCGCGGCGCCTCCGGCTGGGGCGCTGACGCTATCGTGCGCGGTGTCGATTCCTTTCAGGTGCTGTATGGACTTGATACCGATGTTCCGGCCGACGGCGTGCCCAATACCTACCTCAACGCCAGCGGTATCGACGCGATGGATACCGCGTTGGCGCTGGTTGGCGCGACGGCGGATGAACGCTTGCGCGATTTCCGCCGCAAGACTTTTTGGAAGCGTGTTTGTAGCGTCAGGGTGGCTTTGCTGCTGCATGGCGAGAGCAACACACGCGCCGATACGGGAGCGGCGCAATACGACCTGTTCGGCCCAGCGTATTCCGATGCGCATGGCGACGACGAGGGCGTGCGTATCGTGGAGGGGAGTCTGCCGACGTCGCAGCGGGCGCGGGCGCGCAGGGTGGTCGGCATGACGGTGGCGTTGCGCAACCGGAGCGGGTAGTCATGACGAGGCGAGGGCAGCGGGGCGTGGCGGTGCTGATGTGTCTGCTGATGCTGATCCTGGTGATGTTGCTGGGCGTGTCGGCGGCACAAATGAGCTTGCAGGGCGAGAAGGCGGCGCGCGGCGAGCGTGATAGGGAAGTGGCGTTGCAAGCGGCGGAGGATGCCTTGGCAGATGCGGAGCGCGATATTCAATCCGGCACGGCGGCGATCAGCGCCTGCGGCGTGGCGCCCGCGTGGCAGCGGGTGGATCTATCCGGGGCCGAGGATGGCGGCGCCTGCACGGTGGGCTTCGGCGAGCACACGGGGGCGGAGATGATGACGGCGGAAGGTGCGCTGCCATTCAGGAAGCCCCGCTATCTGGTCGAGCGCATGGCCTGCCACCAGCCTGGCGAGGATGCGTCGCCTGCCAGTTATTGCTATCGCGTGACGGTGATCGGTTTCGGCGCGCGGCCGGGGACGGAAGTGGTCTTGCAGAGCGTGTACAGCAAGCCGGAGTGAGGAGGGGATATGCAAATTGCGATGCCTGGGCGTGGGCGCGTGTGGTCGTGGGTCTTGATCGCCTTGCTGTTGATGCTGCTGCCGATGCTGGCGGCTGGCGTACACGCCGCGCCGCCGCTGATCAATATCGGCAGCGAGCCCTTGACTGCGGCCTGCCGCGCGGCGACGCCGGCTGCGGGAACCCGGATGGGGGGTACTTCGAGCCTCGCGGTGGGAGATTTGTTCAGCGCGACGCTCGACGCGAGCGACAGCGGCGGTCACTTTGAGCGTATCAGTTTGACGGCGACCGGTGCGCCTTCGGCAGGGGCGGTGCTGTGGGACGCTGGCACTATCCTGACCGGTGCGCCAGGACGGGCGCCAGTGCCGGAACCCGACGCGCGTAGGCTCTACACGTCCATCGTCCAGGCGGACGGCAGGTCGGCAGGCGTCCCATTTGCATGGCCTGCCTTGTCGGCCGCGCAGCAGGCGATGTTGGACCAGGCACCGCCACCGCACGCGACCAGCGACGGACTGGGCGCCCGGCGCGTCGCCTATCTGCGCGGCGACCGCAGCGACGAGGGCGCAATATTCCGCCGCCGCGGCAGCGTGTTGGGGGACGCGATCAACAGCACGCCTGTCCTGGTCGGTCCGCCGGCGGGTGCTGCGCTGGATGCGGGTTACTTGGCCTTTCGCGAACGGAACAAGGCCCGCCCTCCCATGATCTACCTCGGCGCCAACGACGGCATGCTGCATGGCTTCGACGCCGCCAGCGGCATTGAACGCTACGCTTATCTGCCCGACGCATTGATGCCGGCACTGAACCGCTTGCCCAGCCCCAGCTATGCGCATCGCGCCTACGTCGACGGCCCCGCAATCAGCGGCGACGTTCTGATCGCCGGCAACTGGCGCACCGTGCTGGTGTCCGCGATGGGCGGCGGCGCGCAAGGCCTGTTCGCGCTCGACGTTACCGACCCCGAGGCGCTGAACGAAGCGTCCGCGCTGTGGGAATTCACCGACCGCGACGATCCCATGATGGGCAATCTCACCACGCTGCCGCAGATCGCCAAGGTGCACACCAGCCGTGGCGGGGACGCGACCAGCTACCGCTATTTCGCTGTCGCGTCTAGTGGTTTGAACAACTACGCCAGCGACGGCCATTCCAGCCGGGCCGGCAAGGGCGCCTTATTCCTGCTGGCGCTCGACAAGCCGCGCGATGCGCCATGGAAGCTCAACGCGAACTACTACCGATGGACCACGCCGATCTCCGACTCAGCGATGGCGAACGGCCTGAGCGCTCCGGCGTTGACCTTCGACCGTGACGGCGCGCTGAGCTACGCGTACGCCGGCGACCTGCAAGGCAATCTGTGGCGTTTCGATTTCGCCGGCTGGCCCAGCGTCGCGGTGCAAGCGCTGTTCACCGCCCGCGATGCCGATGGCAGGCGCCAGCCGATTGCGCAGCGGCCCATGCTGGCGTATGCCACCGGCGGCGGTTACATGGTGCTGTTCGGCACCGGGATGTTGTTCGACCGGAGCGACTTGGCGGCAGGCGGCTTTGCTACCCAGTCGTTCTATGGTATCCATGACAGCCTGTCCGTGCCGATGGATGTCGTGGCCGGACGGCGGCAGTTGACCGAGCGTGTGTTGGATGCCTCGTCCGCAGACCTGTTCAACCTCAGCGGCGCGGCGATCGCGCCGGGCAGCAAGGGCTGGTATGTCGATTTTCTGCGGTCGTCGCACACGGGCGAGCGCAGCATCGGCAGCGGCACGTTGTTGGGTGGCGCAGTGATATTCAATTCGCTATTGCCTGGCACCGATAAATGCGATGCTTCACGCAGCCGCACCTACGTGCTGAATGCGCTCAGCGGCCTGCCGGAGGGCCTCAGCGCAGTTAGCATCGACCCGGCCGCGCCTATAGTCGGCCTGCTGCAACCGGCCTATTCAACGTTGCTGTCGTTCGTGCCGCAGTTGACCACCCGCAGCGCGCCCGATCCGACGGGACAGGTCATGGTGACGAAGGACTATGCGGTGGCCAACGTGTCGGCTGGGACTGTTGCAGTGGCGGGCTCGATCAAGGTACGCTTGCGGTCCGGGCGGCTCAGCTGGCGTGAAGTCGCCAACTGGCGTGAGCTGCATGAGGCCATCAAATGAAGCACCTCCACGAGCGCGCCTTCAGCATGATCGAGTTGCTGGTTGTGCTGGTCATTCTTGCCGTGCTGGCCGCACAGGCGATGCCGAGTTTTAAGCAGCACGTGATCCGCGCCCGCCGCTCCGAGGCGCAGGCGGCGATGCTGCAGTTGATGCAGCAGGAAGAGCGCTTTTACACGCAGGCCAATACCTACATCGCCTTTTCATCGAGTGCCACGGAACCGGAAGCCCGCCAGTTCAAGTGGTGGAGCAGCAACGGCGCGCCGACCAGCGCGTATGAGATCGAAGCCAAGGCTTGCGACGGCGAGCCGATCTCGCAATGCGTGCAGCTGATCGCCACACCCGGCACCGCCATGGTCGACAGCGCCTTTCGCGATGAAGATTGCCGGCAGCTCAAGCTCACCAGCAGCGGCCTGCGCCTGGCGACCGGCCCCTCCACCCGCTGCTGGCCATGAGGAGGTCGCGATGCATCCATACCCCACGCGCGGACACACGCTGATTGAAATGTTGATCGTCCTGGCGCTGATCACGACCTTGCTTGGCGTCGCCGTGCCAAACTTTCACGCCGGGCTGAAGCAACAGCAATTGCGCGTGGCCGTCAACGATCTGCTGGCCGCGATCAACCTGACGCGCTCGCAGGCCATCGCGCGCGGCGGCCAAGTCCTGATGGCGCCGCTGGAGCCGGCCGGCACGTCCTGGCGCGAAGGCTGGGTGGTGTTTGTCGACGAGAACGGCAACCGCCGCCACGACGCCGGCGAGTTGCTGCTGACCCGGCACGGGCCGGTCGCCGAGGGCATCGCCATCACGGCGGCGTTCTCGTCGGCCGCAACGCCGCAATATCTTGCTTATAATGGCGCTGGGCGCGCCTGCAGCGCGAGCAATAGCCTGGCCGCGCGCTGGGGCACGCTGTCGCTGACGCGGGGCGACGACGTGCGCAACATCAAGATCAATATGCTGGGCCGGGCGCGCGTGTGCGACCCGGCGGCGGGCGACGCCAGCTGCGCCAGCGCCAAGGACTAAGGACAATGTGAACATCAACAACGATCTCGAAGGCATGACGCTGGCGCTGGAATGGGCCGCGAAAGGGTTGTACACCACGTCGCCGAACCCGCACATCGGCTGCGTGATCGTGCGCGACGGCCTGGTGATCGGCGCCGGCGTCACCCAGCAGGCCGGCGGCGACCATGCGGAAATCCAGGCGCTCAAGGATGCGCAGGCGCGCGGCCACGACGTGCGCGGCGCCACCGCCTACGTGACGCTGGAGCCATGCAACCACCACGGCCGCACGCCGCCGTGCTCGGACGCGCTGGTGCGTGCCGGCCTGGGGCGCGTGGTGGCGGCGATGGCAGATCCGAATCCGCTGGTGGCCGGGCAGGGGATGGCCAAGCTGGCGGCCGCCGGCATCGAGACCAGCGTCGGCCTGCTGGCCGAGCAGGCTTACGAACTGAACATCGGCTTCTTCTCGCGCATGACGCGCGGGCTACCGTGGGTGCGCATGAAGACCGCCGCCAGCCTGGACGGCATGACGGCGCTGCACAACGGCGTCAGCCAGTGGATCACCGGGCCGGAAGCGCGCGCCGACGGCCACGCCTGGCGCGCGCGCGCCTGCGCCATCCTGACCGGCATCGGCACCGTCAAGGCCGACGATCCGCGGCTCAATGTGCGCGCGGTGGAAACGCCGCGCCAGCCGCGCCGCATCGTCGTCGACAGCAAGCTCGACATCGATCCGTCCGCCAAGGTGCTGCAGGGCGGTGGCACCTGGATCGCGGCGGCGGTGGCCAATCCCGAAAAGGAAGCCGCGCTGCGGGCTGCGGGCGCTGAGATCATCCTGCTGCCCAACGCCAGCGGCAAGGTCGACCTGCCCGAGCTGATGCGCGAGCTGGGCCGGCGCCAGGTCAACGAGCTGCATGTCGAAGCCGGCGGCAAGCTCAACGGCTCACTGATACGTGAAGGCTGCGTGGACGAGCTGCTGGTCTACCTGGCGCCGATGCTGCTGGGCGACGCGCAAGGCATGTTCGCCTTGCCGGCGCTGGCCGAGCTGTCGCAGCGCCAGCAGCTGAAATATCACGAGGTCAAGCAGATCGGCGAAGATTTGCGTATCCTTGCACGATTCACTCATCATTAAGATTGCACTCACATGTTTACTGGAATTGTCGCCGCTATCGGCAAAATTGAATCGGTCAAGCCGCTGGAAGGCGGCTCGTTCGCGGGCGTGCGCCTGGACATCAACGCCGGCGGCCTGCCGCTGGCCGACGTCGCGCTGGGCGACTCGATCGCCATCAACGGCGCCTGCATGACCGTGGTGGAAAAGGATGACAGCAACTTCCGCGTCGACGTCTCGCGCGAAAGCCTGAACTGCACTGTCGGCCTCGATACGCTGACCGAGGTGAACCTCGAAAAAGCGGTCACGCTGAGCGAGCGCCTGGGTGGGCATCTGGTGACTGGCCACGTCGACGGCCTGGGCGTGGTGCGCAAGTTCGAGGCGGTGGGCGAGTCGTATGAGCTGGTGATCGAAGCGCCGCGCGGAATGGCCAAGTTCCTGGCCCTCAAGGGCTCGATCGTCGTCAACGGCGTGTCGCTGACGGTCAACCGCGTGACCGATATCGGCACCGGCCAGGACATGGTGTGCCAGTTCTCGATCAACCTGATCCCGCACACCATCGCCGTGACCACGCTCCGGAACCTTGAAGTGGGCAAGCAGGTCAATCTGGAGATCGACCTGATCGCCCGCTACGTCGAGCGCATGGTGTCGGTGGGCGCCGCCGGCAAATAAGCGGCCTGATCGCTGAAATATTGGCAAATAATCCAGAAGGCGCCCGCCAAAGCCGGCCATTTGGCGGATAAAAGCGGCCTTTTGCGGTGGGGCGGGCGTAAATCCTTTAAAATAGCGCCCTGTTCCAGCTCCGCTACAAAGGATTAAAAATGTCAATTTCCAGCACCGAAGAAATCGTCGCCGAATTGCGCGCTGGTCGCATGGTGATCCTGGTCGACGAAGAAGACCGGGAAAACGAAGGCGACCTGGTGCTCGCGGCGGACTTTGTGACGCCTGAAGCCATTAATTTCATGGTCAAGCACGCGCGTGGCCTGGTCTGCCTGACCCTGACCGAAGAGCGCTGCGACCAGTTGAACCTGTCGATGATGTCGGCCCGTAACGGCACCGCCTTCGGCACCAATTTCACCGTGTCGATCGAAGCGGCCGAGGGCGTGACCACCGGCATCTCGGCGGCCGACCGCGCCAAGACCATCCAGGTGGCCGTGGCCAAGGACACCCAGCCGTCGGACATCGTCCAGCCCGGCCACATCTTCCCGCTGAAGGCCCAGCCTGGCGGCGTGCTGATGCGCGCCGGCCATACCGAAGCCGGCTGCGACCTGACCGCCATGGCCGGCCTGACCCCGGCCTCCGTGATCTGCGAGATCATGAAGGACGACGGCACCATGGCGCGCCTGCCGGACCTGTTGGAATTCGCCAGGGAACACGGCCTGAAGATCGGCACCATCGCCGACCTGATCCACTACCGCAGCCGCAACGAGTCGCTGGTCGAGAAGATCGGCGAGCGTCCGCTCAAGACCGCGCAGGGCGACTTCCGCATGATCGCCTTCCGCGACAAGCCAAGCGGCTCGGCCCACCTGGCGCTGGTGCACGGCGATATCGAGAAGAGCAAGGAAACCCTGGTGCGCGTGCACCAGCCGGTGTCCATCCTCGACATCCTGGAATCGGAAGCGACCACCCACTCGTGGAACCTGTCGTCGTCGCTGGCGGCGGTCAAGGCGTCCGAGCGCGGCGTGATCGTGCTGCTCAACTGCGAGGAGACGGCCGAGCAGTTCTTCGCGCAGTTCGACGCGCTGGGCAAGCCGGAAACCAAGCCGAAGGGCCGCGCCGCCAGCATGGACCTGCGCAGCTACGGCATCGGCGCGCAGATTCTGCGCGAAGTCGGCGTCTGCAAGATGCAGCTGCTGGCCAGCCCGCGCAAGATGCCGTCGATGACGGGCTTCGACCTGGAAGTGACCGGCTACATGGCCAAACCGAACTAATTCAACCCAACATACAAGAGGCACTCCATGACTGTAGGAAGCTACGAAACCAATTTGTCCGGCGACGGCCTGCGCATCGGCATCGTCCAAGCGCGTTTCAACGAAGATGTCTGCCATGGCCTGCTGTCGGCTTGCCTGGCCGAGCTGAAGCACCTGGGCGTGGCCGATGAGGACGTGCTGCACGTGACCGTGCCGGGCGCGCTGGAAGTGCCGCTGGTGCTGCAGAAGATGGCCGAGTCGCAGCAGTTCGACGCGCTGGTCGCGCTGGGCGCGGTGATCCGTGGCGAAACCTACCACTTCGAACTGGTCTCGAACGAATCGGGCGCCGGCATCACCCGTATCGGCCTGGATTATGGTATTCCTATCGCTAACGCGATCCTGACCACCGAGAACGACGAGCAGGCCGAGGTTCGCATGGCCGAGAAGGGCGCCGATGCGGCGCGCGTGGCGGTGGAGATGGCCAATCTGACCATCGCGCTGGAAGAGCTGCACCAGGATCAGGGCGACGACGAGTAAGAACAGGTAGGAACGGCGGAGTGTGCCGGTATGCGCCGGCGCACTGAGCCGGATTTTGTAAGTATTTAAGAACAGGTATAACCATGACAGATAAAATTTTGCACGCCAACCCCAGCAAGAACCGCACGCCGCGCCATCGTGCGCGCGAGTTTGCGTTGCAGGGTTTGTATCAGTGGCTGCTGAACAATGAAGACGCCGCCACCGTGGTGAACAACATCCGCGCCGCGCACGGCTTCGACAAGGCCGACGGCGACCATTTCACGGTGCTGCTGTACGGCGCGATCAAGGATTCGGTGGCGCTGCGCGAGAGCTTCGCGCCGCTGGTCGACCGCGGCGTGGCGGAACTGTCGCCGATCGAGCACGCGGTGCTGCTGATCGGCGCGTTCGAGCTGAAGAACAACCTGGAAATCCCTTACCGCGTCGTCATCAACGAAGCGGTCGAGCTGACCAAGTCGTTCGGCGGCATCGACGGCCACAAATACGTCAACGGCGTGCTGGACAAGCTGGCCGCCCGGGTCCGTCCCGACGAAGTCGCCGCCGACAAGAAACGTTAAGCAGCGTCCGGTACTGTCCGAAGCCACCCAAGGTATCTTGTGGTGGCTTTTTTTATTTGGGGTTTGACGGGGAGGGGACCGCGCCGCAGAATCTGTTGATTTTCAATCAATGTCGAGGCGCATCATCGAACTGCATACCCTGGAGCGGGCGCCGGACTGGCGCCGCCGCGGCTGGCTGGCGCTGATCGCCGGCGCGCATGTGCTGGCGTTTATCGGCTGGCGCACGCCTGAGCGGCCTCTGGCGGCCTCGGTGGGCCGCCACGAGGCGATCACATATATCCTGGCGCCGGCGAAGCCCTCGGCCCAACCCAAACCCATGCGCGTAGCGGCCGCGCCGCGCGTGACTCCGTTGCGCGCCGCGCCGCCGCAGGCGATGCCTCAGCCGATAACTCAGCCGATGCCTCCGCCGATATCTCAGCCGGAGCAGCCAGCCGCCCCGCAGGCGATCACGCAGACCACGCCGCCGCCCGATCCGTTCGCCCAACCGCCCGCCAAGCCGGCCGAGGATCTGCGGCAGCGCTCGATCAAGAGCGCCGCCGCCGTCGACCGGCAGCTGCGCAAGGAGGCCTGGAATCCGCGCGACAAGAAAATCGCCAACGACGCCACGCCGCTCGCCATGGCCATCGCCCGCGCCTACGTCGGCAACGACAGGGGCACCACCACCGAAGAGCTGAGCACGCCGGATGGCCGTGCGATGACCAGGGTGCGCACGCCGGGCGGCAGCACCTACTGCGCCACCATGCAGTCCAACCACAGCGCGGCAAACGATCCCTTCCGCAACGGCGTCAAGACCAACATTGGCACCTGCCCGAAGAGCTTCGGAAAATAAGACGCAAAAAAACCGCCAGTACTGGACGCGATCTTGAGCGCGTCCGGTACTGGCGGTTTTTTTGTGTGCTGTTAGATCAGAGACCGGCGATCTGCGTGCCGGAGACCGACTTCTCAACCGCCGCGACCGGCGGGGTAGGCTTGGCTGGCGCCGCGGCCATCATCGGCGTGATGGTCGGCACTTTCTTGCCTGCCGAAACCTGCTTCAGGCGCTGGTACTCGGCCAGCACTTTCGAGCCGTAGCCGTCGTCGTGTTCGAACGCAGCGGCGCCGACGTAGATCTTCAGGCCGGCTTCAACCGAACCGCCACGGGTGACGTAGTCCTTCAGGATCAGCGAGCCGACACGGATATTGGCCACCGGATTGAGCGCAGCCTGCAGGCCACCCATTTCCTGGAATTTATCGTGGTGCACCTTCGACATGACCTGCATCAGGCCTTGCGCGCCGACCGGGCTTTCCGCGAACGGATTCAGGCCCGATTCAATCGCCATCACGGCCAGGATCAGCAGCGGATCCAGCTTGATCTCGCGCGCCGTCAGGTAGGCGGTGGACACCAGCATATTGGCGGCGTCGCCCGCTACGCGGTAACGCTTGGACAGCCAGGAGGTGACCCATTGTTGCTGCTTCTGCGTGCCCAGCAGGGCTTTTTCTTCGGCGGTCAGCGGGGCGGTGCTGGCGGCCGGTGCCGCGGCGGGCGTTTCCATCAGGGCCGACAGGGGCGGCGCCACGACGGCGACAGCTTCAACTTCCGGTTCGTGGTTCAGGCTGTTGCTCAGTGCCTTGGCCAGGTCGGGACGGACAAACAGTACTGCCATTACTACTAAAGCGGTCACACCCAGGATGGTCAGAGTGTGCTGGGCGGTGGTCAACACGCCCTTTGCCGATACGCGAGTCGTGGAGAACCACGCTGCTGGCTGGCGAGCCATGGTGCGGGCAAACTGCGTTGCACCGTTGAAACGATTAATCATAGAGTTCCCCTGAAATGTCCGTAAAAGCGGGTCCCCGCCAGCGTTGAACGCAGCTAACCGGGTGCTAATGCCGTGCATCAGAAATATCATCGTCCGTCGCCGCTGGGAGCGCGCGTTGGACGCCGTCATTGCTTGCTTGAGCTGATGTTTCCCTGTGGTATTCGATCAGTCGCAATACAACTTCTTTCGGGGGTAAGGCAGACGCCTTTTGAAAACACTCCTTAAAATGTCATGTGGAGCCCCGACTCCGTGAATGAATGAGCAACACATTTGCGTGGTCCGCTTACCGGGCTCAACCCGTGCTGAACCGTGTTCTCTTCAAGTAGGGCAAATTGTAGAAGCCGTTTTATATCAAGTCAATACTAACGCGATCAAAAGCTATAACTTATAAATCTTACTTTTTTGCTTGTATTGCGCCTAAAACCAATAAAATCAACTACTTGACCTGTCTTTTTAAACAGTATGCTGCGCTGTAAGAAAAAATTAAAAAACAATGAAATATTCTGATTTGCGAGATTTTATTTCTCAACTGCAACGAATGGGCGAACTTAAGCCTATTTTGGTCCCTGTTTCGCCGCATTTGGAGATGACCGAGGTCTGCGACCGTACTTTGCGGGCCGGCGGACCGGCTTTGCTGTTCCAGAATCCGACCGGACACAGCATGCCTGTGCTGGGCAATCTGTTCGGCACCGAGCGCCGCGTGGCGCTGGGCATGGGCGCCGACAACGTCAGCGAGTTGCGCAAGATCGGCCACGTGCTGGCGCGCCTGAAGGAGCCGGAACCGCCCAAGGGCTTCAAGGACTTGATGGGCATGGGCTCGCTGGTCAAGGCTGTGTGGGACATGGCGCCCAAGGAGCTGCGCGGCGCACCGTGCCAGGAGATCGTGTGGGAGGGCGCCGATGTCGACCTGGCCAAGCTGCCGATCCAGCACTGCTGGCCGGGCGATATCGCGCCGCTGATCACCTGGGGCCTGGTGATCACCAAGGGGCCTAATAAGAAGCGCCAGAACCTGGGCATCTACCGCCAGCAAGTGCTGGGGCCGAACAAGGTCATCATGCGCTGGCTGGCCCACCGTGGCGGCGCGCTGGACTTCCGCGAGCACGCCATCCAGAGCAAGGGGCAGCCGTATCCGATCTGCGTGGCGCTGGGCGCCGATCCCGCCACTATATTAGGCGCGGTGACGCCGGTGCCGGACAGCCTGTCGGAATACCAGTTCGCCGGCCTGCTGCGCGGCAGCCGCACCGAGCTGGTCAAGGCCATCGGCAGCGAGCTGCGCGTGCCGGCCTCGGCGGAGATTGTGCTGGAAGGTCATATCTATCCGGACGAGAACCATCCGAGCGGCTACGAGCACGCGCTGGAAGGCCCGTACGGCGACCACACCGGCTATTACAACGAGCAGGACTCGTTCCCGGTGTTCACCATCGACCGCATCACGATGCGCCGCGATCCCATCTATCACTCGACCTACACCGGCAAGCCGCCCGACGAGCCGGCCATCCTGGGCCTGGCGCTGAACGAGGTGTTCGTGCCGCTGCTGCAAAAGCAGTTCTCGGAGATCACCGATTTCCACCTGCCGGCCGAGGGCTGCAGCTACCGCATGGCGGTGGTGCAGATCAAGAAGCAGTACGCCGGCCACGCCAAGCGCGTGATGTTCGGCGTGTGGAGCTTCCTGCGCCAGTTCATGTACACCAAGTTCATCGTGGTGGTGGATGAGGACGTCAACATCCGCGACTGGAACGAGGTGATCTGGGCTATCACGACCCGCGTCGATCCGACCCGCGACACCACGCTGGTCGACAACACGCCGATCGACTACCTGGACTTCGCCTCGCCGGTGAGCGGCCTGGGCAGCAAGATGGGCATCGACGCCACCAACAAGTGGCCGGGCGAAACCACGCGCGAGTGGGGTACCACGATCAGCATGACGCCCGAGGTAAAGGCGCGCGTCGATCAGATTTGGCAGGAGTTGGGGCTGTAGGTTATAATTGCCCTCGGCGGGCCCCTGCGCATTGTGGCATGGCTAACCTGGTCAGGTCGGGAACGAAGCAGCCACGGCTATTAACCATAAGTGCCGCAGATCAGGCTCGCCTCCTTCGGGAATATTAAAAAAGCTGCCAAGGGCAGCTTTTTTTTATTTGCGCACTGATTTATTCGCTGTCCAGCCTGGCCTCGATCGGCCGCTCGGACGCCACCATCAGCGGATTCTCCTTCAGCCATGCAGACTCGGGCTTGAGCCTGATCTGGTTCCTGGCGTCGGTACTGTAGGCCGTCTCGCCCACCTTCAGCTGGGCCGGCTTGCTGAACTTGAACACCACCACCTTGACGCTGGGCGCGAACATGCTCAGCGCACCGGCCATCTTCTTGATCGCCTGGTTCATCTGCGCCACGCTGCTCATCACCGGTGTGTAGTTCCATTGCGTGCCCTCGGGCAGCGGCGTGGTGACTTCGTAATCCACCTTCGATTTCTCTTCCTTGGGCAGGCTGGTCATGATCTTGGTGTCGTCCGTCAGCCATTTGGGATTCGGCACCACCGTCAGGCGGTAGTCGGCCGACAGCGGCGTCAGCACCTGGCGCTCGCTGCCGTGCACCACGGTCAGCACCACATCGGCTGGCTTGTAGGCGGCGTTGCGCGGCTTGACCGTGATGTACATATTGAGCTTGTCGCGCTCGGCGGCGGGGATGGCGTAGAACTTGTCGAGACGTAGTTCCTCGATCAGCTTCTTATATGGCACCCATTCGCGTTCGTCGGCGTGGGCGGCGATGGACAGCAACAGCAGCGGCAGCAAGGCAAGTTTCTTCATGGATTTTTCATGTTAAAAGAAAAACACATTGTAGGGCGGTCCGGCCCGATTACCAAATCCGGCCACGCCTTGTTACAATTGCCGTTTTGGCGACCCTGCGCCGCGTCTTATTAGCTGAGCAGGATAGGCCCTTTGCATCCGCTATCTACGGTAAAATCCCAGCATGTCCTATCAAGTCCTCGCCCGTAAATACCGCCCCAAGAATTTCGAAACGCTCGTCGGCCAGGAGCACGTCGTGCGCGCGCTCACGCACGCCCTGCACAGCGGCCGCCTGCACCACGCCTATCTGTTCACCGGAACGCGCGGGGTCGGCAAGACCACCTTGTCGCGCATCCTGGCCAAGTCGCTCAATTGCGTCGGGCCGGACGGCAACGGCGGCATCACGGCCACGCCGTGTGGCGTGTGCGAGGCGTGCACGGCGATCGATGCCGGCCGCTTTGTCGATTACATCGAGATGGATGCGGCGTCCAACCGCGGCGTCGACGAGATGGCGCAGTTGCTGGAGCAGGCGGTGTACGCGCCGAGCAATGCACGCTTCAAGGTCTATATGATCGATGAGGTGCACATGCTGACCAACCACGCCTTCAACTCGATGTTGAAGACGCTGGAGGAACCGCCTGAGCACGTCAAGTTCATCCTGGCGACCACCGACCCGCAGAAGATTCCGGTGACGGTGCTGTCGCGCTGTCTGCAATTCAATCTGAAGCAGATGCCGCCGGGGCACATCATCGGCCATCTGGACAATATTTTGGGGCAGGAGGGCATCAGCTTCGAGGCGCCCGCCTTGCGCCTGCTGGCCGCCGGCGCGCACGGTTCGATGCGCGATGCGTTGTCGCTGACCGACCAGGCGATCGCCTACGCGGCCGGCGCGGTGACGCTGGAGGCGGTGCAGGGCATGCTGGGGGCGCTGGACCAGTCTTATCTGATTCGCTTGCTTGACGCGTTGGCGGCGCAGGATGGCGCGGACTTGCTGGCCGTGGCCGATGAGATGGCCACGCGCAGCCTGTCGTATAACGGCGCCTTGCAGGACCTGGGCACGTTGCTGCACCGGATCGCGCTGGCGCAGACGGTGCCGACCGCCTTGCCGGAAGATTTGCCGGAGTACGCCGATATCGTGCGTCTGGCCGCGGCCTTCGATGCGGAAGAGGTGCAGCTGTATTATCAGATCGCGGTGCATGGCCGGAATGAATTGGGCTTGGCGCCGGATGAATATGCGGGCTTCTCGATGACCTTGCTGCGCATGCTGGCCTTTCGGCCCGGCGTAGGGGGAGCGGAGGGGCAACCGGCTGCGGCGCCGGCGATGTCGCGTCCGGCGGCGGTGGCTGCGGCGCGTGCCGCGGCGGCGCCGCCTGCGCGTGCGGCTTCGCATTTGCAGGCTAGTCATGCCAGTGTGACGCCGGCGGCGGTGGTGGCCGGTGCGGCTGCCGCGATGGCGCGGGCGGAGGCGCCTGCTCCGGCGGCGTTTGCTGTGCCGGCTGCGGCTGCTTCTACCCCGTCTGCCAGTGCGATGCCATCTGCGCATGTTGCGCCACCAGCGCCAGCGCCTGCCACTGCTCAGACAGCGATGCATCCGCCCGCTGCTGCTGCTGCTGCTGCTGCTGCTGCTGCTGCTGCGATGTCTGCACCGGCCGCCGTTGCACCTGTCAGCGCGCCGGCTGAGCACGCTGCCGCGACGTCGGCGGCTCCGGCTGCACCAGCGGCTCCGGCAGCGCCGATCAGTGCCGCGCGCGCCGCCATCAACGCTGCCCTGGAGGCGGCCCGCGCTGCGTCCAAGCCGGGCGCGCGATCCGCGTCGGCGAGCGCCGCACCAGCACCGGCTGCGTCCGCGCCGTCTGCGTCGGCACCAGCAGTGGCGCCTTCGGGCGGCGCGCCGGCGTCGTCGGTTGGCGCGGCGCCGGATGCCGGGCCTGCCGCTTCCTCGCAGCCCGCCGCGTTCGCATCGCCTTCGCAACCGCACGCGCCAAGCGCCGCGTACACGCCGCCTGCCGCGCCGAACGCCGCACACATCTCGTCTGCTGCGCCGAACTCCGCATACAACTCGCCTGCCGCGTCGAACGTCGCGCCGGCTGTGACGCCATCGCGCCCTGCGCCTTGGGAAGACATGCCGCCAGCGGCGACCATGGGCGGCGACGCGCAAGCGGCTGTGCTGGAAGCGCCGGTCCGTCAGGTCGCGCCGCAGCAAGTCGCGCCGCCTGCCGCGCCCGCCGCCAAGGCTGCGCCGCAACAGGCTGACGATGAGGATGACCTACCGCCCTGGGTCACTGAATTTTCCGACGATAGCGCGGTAGCGCACTCGGCGCCGGCCTACGCGCCGGACCAGCCGCCGTCGCACGCATCCTCGCCCGCGCCATCGCGCGCGCCGTCGCATCTGCAATCGCACGCGTCACCGCACGCGCAGTCGCATGGCCAAACGCACGCACCATCGCGCGCGCCGTCGCAGCACCAGGCGCCGCCACCGTTGGCCTATGCCGACGAGGCGCAAGCCGTCGTCATGCCGGCCCGCGCCGCGCCGGCGCCGGCCAAGGCGCCGCACGCCTACGTGATCACGCCGGTGCCGGAGCTGAACTGGGACGGCAACTGGCCCGCCGTGGCGGCCGCCTTGCCGCTGCGCGGTGTGGCCCAGCAGCTGGCCATGCAGGCCGAGCTCATCGAATGCAGCATCGACGGCAACGCCGTGGTCTTCAAGGTCCGCGTGCCGATCGAAACCTGGCGCACGCCGGGCAACGTCGAGAAGCTCACCGTCGCGCTGGCCGAACGCTTCGGCCGCCCGGTGCGCGTGGACACCGAACTGGGCGCTGTCTGGTACACCGCCAGCGCCGAGGCGCAGGCACACCGCGAAGCCTGCCAGCGCGCGGCCGAGGACACGGTCGCCAACGATCCCTTTGTGAACAGCCTGATCCGCGAGTTCGACGCCTGGGTCGTGCCCGGCTCGATCACGCCGCCGCCCGCCATGCTGGCGTCGGCCGCGGCCAACTGAACACCTCTTTAAATTTCAATCCACGGAGAATCCCATCATGATGAAGAACCAACTGGCCGGCTTGATGAAACAAGCGCAAGCAATGCAGGACAACATGAAAAAAGCGCAGGACGCGCTGGCCCTGATCGAAGTCGAAGGCCAGTCCGGCGCCGGCCTGGTCAAGGTCGTGATGACCTGCAAGAACGACGTCAAGCGCGTGTCGATCGACCCGTCGCTGCTGGCCGACGACAAGGACATGCTGGAAGACCTGGTGGCCGCCGCCTTCAACGACGCCGTGCGCAAGGCCGAAGCCACCTCCGCTGAAAAGCTGGGCGGCCTGACCGCCGGCATGAACCTGCCGGCCGGCTTCAAGATGCCTTTCTAAGGGCTGCCGCAACGTAGAGCACCATGTCCAAATCGCTGGAATTTCTGACGGAAGCGCTGCGCCGTCTGCCCGGCGTCGGCCCCAAGTCGGCGCAGCGGATGGCTTTCCATTTGCTCCAGCATGACCGCGAAGGCGCGGACATGTTGTCGCGCGCGTTGCACCAGGCGGTGAACGCCGTGCATCACTGCGCGCTGTGCAATACCTTCACGGAAGAAGAGGTCTGCGACACCTGCAACGACGAGCAGCGCGACCGCCGCCTGTTGTGCGTGGTGGAGACGCCGGCCGACCAGCTGATGATCGAGCAGACCCTGACCTACAAGGGCCTGTACTTCGTGCTGATGGGCCGCCTGTCGCCGCTGGACGGCATCGGCCCCAAGGACATTCATCTGGAAAAACTGGTGGCGCGCGCCGCCGATGGCCTGGTCACGGAAGTGGTGCTGGCCACCAATTTCACCAACGAGGGCGAGGCCACCGCGCACTACATCAGCGAGCTGTTGAAGGCGCGTGGCTTGCGCGTGAGCCGTCTGGCGCGCGGCGTGCCGGTTGGTGGCGAGCTGGAATACGTGGACGCGGGCACCATCGCCCGCGCCATGCTGGACCGAAGGGCGACATGACTGAGAAGAACACTGCTGGCCCACTCGCCGGCATCAAGGTACTGGAACTGGGCACGCTGATCGCGGGCCCTTTTTGTGCGCGCATGCTGGGCGAGTTCGGCGCCGAGGTCATCAAGATCGAGTCGCCCGACGGCGGCGATCCGATCCGCAAATGGCGGGTGCTGAAGGACGGCACCTCGCTGTGGTGGTCGGTCCAGTCGCGCAACAAGAAATCGCTGACGCTCAACCTCAAGCACGCGCGCGGCCGCGCCATCGCGCGCCAGCTGGCGCTGGAGGCGGACATCATCATCGAGAACTACCGCCCCGGCGTGCTGGAGAAGTGGGACATCGGTTACGAGCAGCTGAAGGCCGCCAATCCCGCCACCATCATGGTGCGCCTGTCGGGCTTCGGCCAGACCGGGCCGATGAAGGACTTGCCGGGCTTCGGCGCCATCGGCGAATCGATGGGCGGGCTGCGCTACGTGTCCGGCCACGCGGACCGGCCGCCGGTGCGGGTCGGCGTGTCGATTGGCGACTCGGTGGCGGCATTGCACGGCGTGATCGGCGCGATGATGGCGCTGCGCCACCGCGACGCCACCGGCGGCCGCCTCAAGGGCGAAGGCCAGATGGTCGACGTGGCCTTGTACGAATCCGTGTTCAACCTGATGGAATCGCTGGTGCCGGAGTTCGACCACGCCGGCGTGGTGCGCGAGCGCACCGGCGGCGCTCTGCCGGGCATCGTGCCGTCCAACACCTACACCACCAAGGACGGCGAGAACATCGTCATCGCCGGCAATGGCGACGCGATCTTCAAGCGCCTGATGCTGGCCATGGGCCGCATCGACCTGGCCGGCGATCCGCAGCTGGAGCGCAACGACGGCCGCGTGCAGCGCACGCAGGAGATCGACGACGCCATCCAGGCCTGGTGCGACACCCAGGACATCGACAGCGCGCTGACGGTGCTGAAAGCGGCCGACGTGCCGGTCGGGAAGATCTACTCGGTGCGCGACATGATGACCGATCCGCAGTTCGTCGCGCGCGAGATGTTCGAGCAGCACCACTTCGCCGACGGCACGCCGGTCAAGCTGCCGGCGATCTCGCCCAAGCTGTCGGCCACGCCGGGCCACACCAAGTGGATCGGCCCGTCGCTGGGCCAACACAACGACGAGGTGCTGCGGTCGCTGGGCTACAGCGCCGAGGACATCGCCGTGATGAAGCAGGACGGCGTGCTGTAAGCGGCAGTCAGTGCTGGGCGGGGAAGATTATCGCGTGGCCGGCATCGCTGGCCGCCGCCGCCGCGTTCAGCGCGAACTGGTTGTAGAGCATGAGGTCGATCGATTCCGGCGGCGACGGATGGCCCAGGTAATAGCCCTGCGCCAGGTCGCAACCGTATTGCTCCAGCAGCCTTAGCTGCGCGCCGGTCTCCACGCCTTCCGCCACCACCGCCATTTTCAAGCCATGCGCCATCGCGATGATGGCGCGCGTGATGGCGGCGTTTTCCGAATCCTGCGGCAGGCCGCTGATGAAGCTGCGGTCGATCTTGAGCGCCCGCACGTCGAAACGCTTGAGGTAGTTCATCGACGAGTAGCCGGTGCCGAAGTCGTCGATCGACAGGTAGACGCCGATGCCGCGCAGCTGCTCCAGCGTGACCATGGTGGCGCGGGCGTCGTCCATCAGCGTGCCCTCGGTCAACTCCAGTTCCAGCAGGTCGGCCGGCAGGCCGGTCTCGTGCAGCGTGGACAGCACGATCTGGCTCAGGTTCTCGTCCTTGAACTGCTTGGCCGACAGGTTGACCGCCACCCGCAGCGGCCGCTGGTCGGCCGTCTTCCACGCCATCGCCTGGCGGCAGGCGGTGCGCAGCACCCATTCGCCGATCGGCACGATCAGGCCGGTCTCCTCGGCCAGCGGGATGAACTCGGTCGGCGAGATGATGCCGCGCTCCGGATGGCGCCAGCGCACCAGCGCCTCCACGCCGACGATCTGGGCGCTGGCGACGTCGATCTGCGGCTGGTACAGCAGGTAGAGCTCGTTGTTCTGCAGCGCCTTGCGCAGGCCCACCTCCAGCTTGACGTGGCTCATGATCTGCATCGTCAGCGACGAGCTGTACAGCTTGGCGTTGTTCTTGCCGCAGTTCTTGGCGTGGTACATCGCGGTGTCGGCGAACTTGAGCAGGGAATTGCAGTCCTCGCCATCCTCCGGGTACAGCGAGATGCCGATGCTGGCGGTGACGAAGATCTCGTGCGTGTCCAGCAGGAAGGGCCGGCGCATCGCCTCCTTGACGCGGTGGGCGACGTTGAGCGCGTTTTCCACCCGCTCCAGGTCGGGGATCAGGATGGTGAATTCGTCGCCGCCCAGGCGCGCCAGGTTGTTGCTGCCGACCTCGGTGCGCGAGACCAGGTCGCTGGGCCGCGTGGTTTCGCGCAGGCGCTCGGAGACGGCCTTGAGCAGATGGTCGCCGACGTCGTGGCCCAGCGTGTCGTTGATGCGCTTGAAGGCGTCCAGGTCCATGAACAGCACGGCGAATTTCTTGTTGCCCTTGCGCGAGCGCACCAGCTCGGCCTCCAGCGTTTCCAGGAAGGCCTGACGGTTGGGGATGCCGGTCAGGCTGTCGCAATAGGCCAGGCGGCGGATCTGCTCCTCGGTGCGCTTGCGCTCGCTGATGTCGCGCACCAGGCCCAGCACCTCGTCCGGGCCGGTGGCCACCAGCCGCGCCTCGAAATGGCGCACCGGCGCCGGCCCTGTGTGTTCGCCCTGGCGCACGCGCGGGGCGGCGCCGGGAACTGCCAGCTCGTAGTCGAGCGAGCGGATGTGCTGGGTGTCGAGCACGGTCTGCACCTGTTCCAGCATGTGGGCGGCGATGTCGTCCGGCAGCACCTGGTTCAGGTGGCGACCCACGCACTGGTCGCTGGCGAACACGCCGCTGGCCTCGTGGCCTTGTTCGTAGTCGAGGTAGTAGCCGTCCTTGTTCATGCGGAAGAAGGTGTCCGGAATCGCCGCCAGCACCGCGCGGTGATGGGCGTCGGCGATGCGCAGGCGGGTGATGGCGTCGCTGGCGCGCAGCACGTACAGCACGCGGTGGCCGAGGATGGGCCAGTTGATCGGCTTGGAGACGAAATCGGTGGCGCCCGCCTCGTAGGCCTTGGTCACCGATTCCAGCTCGTCGCCGCCGGTGACCATGATGATGGGCACGGTGGTCTGGGTTTCCAGCCGGCGGATCTCGCGGCACACGGCAAAGCCGTCCATGCCGGGCATGTCGACGTCGAGCAGCAGCAGGTCCGGCGTCAGGCGCTGGAAGCATTCCACGGCTTGCAGGCCGTCCTCGGCTTCCACCGCGTCCAGGCCGACCTGGGCCAGCATCTCCAGCATCAGCATACGCATCACGGGATCGTCGTCGGCGACCAGGACCAGGCCGCGCTTGGGGGAGTTGGGCGTTGCCATGTCATGTTTCCTTTTCCAGGATAGCTCCCAACGCCTGCCGCACGGCCTGGAAAGTACGTTCCATATCCGCCAGCAGGACAGCGGCCCCGGCGGTGGTGTCATTGCGGCCCAGCTGTTCGAGCTCCCGGCAGCGCTGGGCCAGCGCGTCGGCGCCGACGTTGGCGCTGCTGGACTTGAGGCTGTGGGCGGCTTTGCGCAACTGGCCGGTGTCGCCGGCGGCGATCGCCTGGCGCAGCGTGTGCAGGTGGCTGGGGGTGTCGTCGAGGTAGGCGTGCAGCACGCGGTCGAGCAATGCGTCGCCGTTGGTGGCGCTGAGCGCGCGGATGTTCTGCAGTGCCTGGCGGTTGATCTCGCTGTGGGGCATGGCCACGGGTGGTGCTTCCTTCACTTCCGGCAATTCCGGGGCGGGCGGCGCCAGGCGCGGCAGGCTGATCCAGCGGGAGATGGTCTGTCCCAGCGCCTGCTGCGTGAAAGGCTTGCTCAGGTAGTCGTCCATGCCGGCCGCCAGGCAGGATTCGCGGTCGCCCTGCAGCGCGTTGGCGGTGATGGCGATGATGGGCACGCTGCGTCCGCGGCCGCGCTGCTGCTCGCGGCGGCGGATCTCGGTGGTGGCGGCGAAGCCGTCCATGACCGGCATCTGGCAATCCATCAGGATCAGGTCGAACTCGCCGGCCTGCTCGGCCTGCAGCGCCTGCTCGCCGTTGCAGGCGCGGCTCACTTCCAGCCCCAGTCCTTCGAGCATGGCGCCCGCCACTTCGACGTTGACCGGATTGTCCTCGGCCAGCAAGACCTTGCGCCGCTTGCGCGCGCGCGGCGCTGGCGTGGGGCCGGGGCTGAACGCGGCCAGCGGCGGCGCGGCCGGTGCTGCGGCCGGCGGCGCCTCGGGCGTGCGGGGGACGGGCGGCGCGGCGCGCGCGGGGGCCTGCAGGCAGTCGAACAGGTCGCAGGCGCGCGGCGGCTTGATCAGCTGGAAAGCGACGCCGGCCTCGCGCCGCTGGACGCCGTCGGCGGCGTTGCGTTCGGTGCTCAGCAGCAGCAGGCGGGCGCCGGCCAGCGCGGGCTCGGCGCGGATGGCGGCGGCCAGCGCCAGGCCGCTGGTGCGCGGCAGTTCCATGTCCAGCAGCACCACGTCGTAGGGCTGGCCGGACGCCGCCGCCTGGCGTAGTCGCGGCAGGGCATCGGTGGCGGTGGCGCTGGCGGAGGCGACGCGCCAGCTGGCCAGCAGCTGTTCCAGCTCACCCCGGCTGGAGGGGTTCTCATCGACAATCAAAGCGCGGCATTCCTGGGTGGCGTGGAAAGAAGGATCGTCGACATCGATGCGACGCTTGTCAAAATTTACGGCAAACCAAAAGATCGATCCTTGAGTTAGCGCATGGTCCACGCCTATTGTGCCGCCCATCAGTTCCACCAGTTGTTTCGAGATCGCCAGCCCCAGGCCGGTGCCGCCGTGCTTGCGCGTGGTCGAACCGTCGGCCTGCGAGAAGGAGTCGAAGATGCGGGCGCGCGCCTCGTTGGAGACGCCGATGCCGGTGTCGTGCACCTCGAAGCGCAGGCCCACGGTTTGCGCGTCCTCCTGCACCACGTTGACCTTGACGGTGATCTTGCCGCTCTCGGTGAACTTGATCGCGTTACCCAGCAGATTGAAGATGACCTGGCGCAGCCGGTTCGGGTCGCCGCAGATGGCGACCGGAATGTCGTAGGCGATCGCCAGCTCCAGCTCGATGCCCTTGGCTTGGGCCTGCGGCGAGAAGACGTTGTCGATGTCGTCGAGCAGCTCGCGGAAATTGAAGTGGATGTATTCGACGGTCAGCTTGCCGGCCTCGATCTTGGAGAAGTCCAGGATGTCGTTGATGATGACCAGCAAGTGCTCGCCCGAGCGCTTGACCATGCTGGTGTAGTGGCGCTGCTGTTCGGACAATCGGGTGGCCAGCAGCAGCTCGGTCATGCCCAGCACGCCGTTCATCGGTGTGCGGATCTCGTGGCTCATGGTGGCGAGGAAGGCGCTCTTGGCCTGGCTGGCGGCCTCGGCGGCGTTCTTGGCTTTTTCCAGCTGCTCGGTACGCACGCCGACCTGGCGTTCCAGCTGGTCGCGGTACTGCGCCAGCGCGCCGTCTCGCGCCTCGACCTGGGCCAGCATGTCGTTGAAGCTGTCGGTCAGCGCGCCCAGCTCGTCGCTGCGCTGGTGGACGATGCGCGCCGTCGGCTGGCCGCGGCTGACCTGCTGGGCCGCGGCGATCAGCTGGCCCACCGGCTCGGCGATGCTGCCCTTGAAGCGGGCCGCCGTCAGCAGCGCCATCATGAACGACAGCATCGCGGCCACGGCGGCGGCGGCCAGGTTCTTGAACAGGTCCAGCCACATGCGGGTCTGCGCGCTCTCGATCATCACGGTGCCGACCAGCTCGTCCTTGTCGCGCACCGGACGGTACAGCCGCAGCGCGGGCGCCCACAGCGGGCCGCTCTGGTAGGTGCGGATTTCCTGGACGGCGTCCTCGGCCGGCAGCTGCTCGGGCGCGTCCTGCCCGGCGGGCAGGGCGCCGGACTGGTAGCGGGCCAGCTGCTTGCCGGTGCTGTCGTACAGCACGGCTTGAAGGATCTCGTCCTCGACCGCCAGCGTGGCTAGTGTCTGCCGTGCCTGCTTGCCGTCGGCGTAGCGCAACGCCGCCGCGCTGTTGTTGCCGATCACGCCGGCCAGCGAGGACAGCTGCTTGCGCTCGTCGTCGGTGCGGCTGAGCACGGACGTGGCGGCAAAGGCGATGAAGACCAGCAACAGCGCGCTCCCGGTGGACAGCACGGAAAGAATGGTGAGTTTCTGGCTCAGACCTGAACGTTCGAAATTGAACATCGCTGTAGGCGGTAGCAAACGGTGGACGCCGAAATCGTCGGCGCGGCAAGCTGGTCAATAAGTGCCAATAGGAAAAATATAGCGTTCAGTGCCGGCCGATCTTGATGTGCGTCTAATGCCCGCACCTTTGCGCCGGCTCAAACAACGCCGTGGACCGGGGCGCAAGCTGGCGCGATGGAACGCAAAAAAATCCTCTTCGTGGCCGAGGCGGTGACGCTGGCGCATGTCGGCCGGCCGCTGGCGCTCGCGCGCACGCTGTCGCCGCAGCGCTACGACGTGCACTTCGCCTGCGCGCCCGGCTACTCGGCATTTTTGCGGGGCAGCCGGTTCAACAGCTGGCCGCTGAGCAGCATTTCCAGCGCGCGTTTCCTGGCGGCGCTGGCGGCGGGCAAGCCGGTGTACGACGCCGCCACGCTGCACAATTATGTGCATGACGATCTGCGCCTGCTGCAGGCGGTGCGGCCGGACGTGGTGGTGGGCGATTTCCGGCTGTCGCTGTCGGTCAGCGCGCGCGTGGCGCAGGTGCCGTACATCGGCCTGATCAACGCTTACTGGAGTCCCTACGTGCCGCAGCGCTACACGGTGCCGGCCATCGGGCTGGCGCGGGCCTTGCCGATCGCGCTGGCGGACCGGCTGTTCCGCCTGGTGCGGCCGCTGGCGTTCGCGCTGCACAGCATGCCGCTGAACCGCGTGCGGCGCGCCTATCGCCTGCCGTCGTTGGGCTACGACCTGCGCAGTGTGTATGCCGACGCCGACTTTGTGCTGTATCCCGACATCCCTGAAATGTTCCCGGCGGTCGGCCTGCCGGCCAACCATTCCTACCTGGGGCCGGTGACCTGGTCGCCGCCCACCGAGCCGCCCGGCTGGTGGGATGCGCTGCCGGCGGACCGGCCGCTGGTGTATGTCACGTTGGGCAGCTCGGGGCAGGGCGCGCTGCTGCCGCGCATCCTGCAGGCGCTGGCGCCGCTGCCGCTGCGGGTGATGGCCGCCACCGCCGGCCAGGCCGATCCGGGCGAGCCGCCGGACAACGCCCATGTGGCGGCCTACCTGCCGGGCGAGGAGGCGGCGCGGCGCGCGCAGCTGGTGGTCTGCAACGGCGGCAGCCCGACCAGTCAGCAGGCGCTGGCGGCCGGCGTGCCGGTGCTGGGGATAGCGGGCAACCTGGACCAGTACCTGAACATGCGCGCGGTGGCGGCGATGGGCGCCGGCACGCTGCTCAGGTCGGACCGCTTGAACGAGGACGGTGTGCGCCGCGCCGTGCTGGACTTGCTGGAACGTCCGGCCGCGCGCGGGGCGGCAGTGCAGGTGGCGCAGCTCTTTCAGCGCTACGACATGGCGCAGCGCTTCGAGGCGGCGGTGCAGCGCGTGGTGGCCGGCCAGGGCTGAACCAGCGGGCGGCTGGCGCGCCGGGATTCACGCTGCCGTCCGACGGCTGCGGTCGCGGCAAGGGCTGCGGCAACGGAGGGACAGGGCCAGGGCCAGGCCGAGGCAGCCCACGCCGAGCAGGGCCAGCGTGGACGGTTCGGGCACGGGCGCCACGGCGAACGAGCGTGTGCCGTCGAAGCGCATCATCGGCACGTAGTTTGGCACGGTGCCATCCCACATGGTGGCCGGCGCGTAGGCGGCGGGAATGCTGGCCGTGCCGGTGAGCTGGTCCTGCAGCACCGCGCCGCTGACGATGTCCAGGTAATGCGCGTCCGCGTAGTCGATCATGAAGCGGATGTCGAAGGTGCCGGTGGCGCCGTAGGGGCCGTTGACGAAGCTGCCTTCGTTGAAAATCAGGTGGCCGGACATGATCAGCAGTCCGTCGCCGTCCGGGTCGCCCGCGCCGCCGCAGCCGGCCGAGGTCGACCCGGCGCCGTAGCAGCGCACCGTGCCGGGCCCGTCGCCCGGCACCGCCTTGCTGGTCTCGCCCGGCCCGTAGCGGTCGAAGTAGAAGGCGATGTTCTGCACGCCGGCGTGCAGCGGATCGACGTCCATCTCGGCCGACTGGCTTTCCGGCAGCGTGAAGTGGGCGGTGGTGGCGGTCTCGCGGTCGACCAGTTCCTGAAAGCGCACCACGGCGCTCAGCTCGAAGCCAATGTTCAGACCGCTTGGTGTGACGTCGCCGGCGCCGCTGGACATGCTGCTGATCACCATCTGCGAGCGCAGCTCGCTGAGGTAGGGGCCGGTGTCGGCCGCCAGCGGTGTGGCGGAACCGATCGTCACGCCCGGAATGAAGCCGGTGGCCAGCGCGGTGTTGCTGGCGTTGGTCCACAGGTCGGCGTAGCTGGTGTAGACGCCGCTGCCGGTCGGGTCCAGTCCGACCGCCGGTCCGGCATGGGCCACGCCCGGCGCGGCCAGTGCGGCGGCGATCGTGGCGGCGCCCATGGCCGGTTTGATGATGTTCATGTGTGCCCCCTGGCTCGATCGCGGCGCCGGAATCGGCGCCGTCTGCGAAGCCCGAGCAAAAGCCTTGCCAGCGAGGCCGATCCGCGCAAAATCAAAGGCTTGGACGTGGCGCGCGGCCGGCGCGGCGCGCCAGTGTAAAGAACGCCGTCAGTGGATCGCGCCTCAGCGCCGGCCCGACGGGCCGACCAGCAGGTCGCGCAGCGGCCGCCGCAGCGAGCGTGCCGTGGCCGGCTTGCCGGCGCCGATGCGGCCCATGCACACCGCCGTCTCCCACGCCGCCGGCCCGGTCAGCGCCGCACCCTGGCGCGACAGCGCCTCGGCCCGCTGCTGCATGCCCGCCGTGCCGGAAAACACCCGCCCCTCGCGCACGTAGCGGGCGAAGATCAGCGGCGTCATCTCCGGCTGCAGCTGCAGGCCCTGGACGGTGGCGGTCAGCCAGAAGCGTTGCATGGCGCGGCCGGCGTCGAGGTAGTCATCGACGCGCTGGGGCCGGCGCGGCGCGGTCAGCACGAAGTGGGCGGCGCAGGCCAGGCCGGGAATCAGGTCCATCTGCAGGCGCGGCGCCAGCGTGCCGGCCAGCCAGGTGTTGAAGAACTCGACGCGCTGCCAGCGCCGCATGATCCAGCGCATCAGCTTGGCGGTGGCGGCGTCCACGCCCAGCGCCTGGTCGGGGATGCGGTCGTCGCTGTAGCGGGCGTTCCATTCGATCACCGACCTGTGCACCTGCCACGCCTCCGGCATCGTCAGGCGCAGCTTGGCGTTGCGGAACATCAGCCGCGCGGCCGCGCGCCGCCGGCCGCCCTCCAGCCAGTGCACGCCGTAGCCCGGCGGCAGCGCCGCCTCCAGCGCCGAGCGCTCGGCCGGCGTCAGCGGGCGCCGGCTCAGCGCGCGCCGCTGCACGCTGCGCGGCAGGATGGCGTCGGCCAGCGGATCGGGCTCCAGCAGCGGCGCCGGCGTGAACTCGACGGTGAGGGTGGGGCGGCTCTCGGGCGCCTCGTTGTGGCGCGTGGCCTGCATCTCCAGCTGGTGGGCGCTGGCGGCGATCGCCATGGTCTCCAGCAGCGCGCCGATCGACATCTGGCTGGGATGGCCGTCGAGGTCGTAGACGCAGTGGTCGCGCGTGTCGTGGCCGTGCACGATCAGGCGCCGGGCGTCGAGGATTTCAAAGCGCCACGGCTGGGTGTTGTCGCCGCTGGGCGCCCAGCGCGCCAGCTCCAGGATCTGTTCCAGCGTGGCGTCCAGATGCTGCTCCATCTTGCTCATGATTGATCTCCGCGCCGGCGCTTGACCAGCATCATGGTCAGCCGCTGGAGCGGGTGGCGGTGGCCGCCCGGGCGCCAGGTGCGGACCAGTTTGTTACGATAGGCATCGAAATGGTAGCCGCGCGGCGCGGCGTCGACCGGGCCCCGGTTCAGCAGGATCTTCAGCGCCTCGGTGGCGGCGGCGCCGGCGCACAGCTGGCAGCCCATGATGGTGGACGGCCCGCGCTGCTCCCTGAGGTTGATGCTGGACGGATCGACCAGGTAGCCGGCATGCAGCCCGGCCGGCGCCAGGCCGACCAAAAAGCGCAGCGCCTTCTCCTCGTCCGGCAGTTCGCCCCAGCCGAAATATTCCTCGAACGTCATGTGCCCCGGCAGGAAGTTCAGCACCGCGGTGCCCATGCCCAGCGGCGCCGCGGTGATGGCCGGGATGCCCAGCCGCGCGCAGGCGGCAAACGTGGCCTGGCGCGCGCCGAAGGCGAAGAAATCCAGTCCGTCCACGTACAGGTCCACCCCCTCGAAGAAGCTGGCGAGGTTGTCGCGGTTGACGCCGCCGGGGAAACTGGCGAGCTGCAACTCGGGGTTGATGTCGCGCGCCATCCCGGCCAGCACCTCGACCTTGGGCCGGCCCAGCGTGGACATGGCGGCGCCCACCTGGCGGTTGAAGTTGGCGATGTCGAAGGTGTCGAAATCGGCGATGTGGAAGGCGCCCACGCCCAGCCGCGCCAGCGTGAGCAGGTGCACGCCGCCGACGCCGCCCATGCCGGCGATGGCGATGCGCTTGCCGCGCAGCACCGTTTGTTCCGCCGGCGTCAGCCAGCCGATGTTGCGCGCGAACGCCTGTTGGTATGAGAAAGGATGCGACATGTGTCTCCCGGAAATGGCCGGCAACGCGGCTCAGCGGAGTTAGACACGGAGGCCGGCAGGGAAGTTCCCCACTAAAATAAAAAAAGCCGGTTCGGGGGAACCGGCCTTTTAGTTAGCAGCAACCGCCACGCTTGCCCGCGCCGCCGTAGCGGGCTTCCTGGCGCTCGCGGAAGAACTCCTCGTAGCTCATCATCGGCTCGCCCGGATGGGTGGCCTCCCGGTGCGAGACGTAGGTGTCGTACTCGGGCAGGCCCATCATCAGGCGCATGCTTTGCCCGAGATAGCGGCCAGCCTTGACGATCTCGCCCAGCATCACTGCACCGTCGGCATCAGGACCATCGGGCTTTCCTGCACGGTCGGCTTGGCCGAGGCGCGCGCCACCATCACGGTGCGGATGCCGAACACCAGCACGCTGAGCACGACGATGACGAAGAAGCCGGCCAGCGAGGCGTCCAGGTAATCGTTGAAGATCACCTGCTGCATCTGCGCCACCGACTTGGCCGGCGCCAGCAGTTTGCCGTCCGCGTAGGCGGCCTGGTACTTGGCGGCGTGGGCCAGGAAGCCGACCTTCGGATTGGCGTCGAAGATCTTCTGAAAGCCTGCCGTCAGCGTGCAGATCAGCAGCCACGCGGTCGGCACCATGGTCACCCAGGCGTACTTGGCGCGCTTCATCTTGAACAGCACGCAGGTGCCGAGGATCAGCGCGATCGCGGCCAGCATCTGGTTGGCGATGCCGAACAGCGGCCACAGCGTGTTGATGCCGCCCAGCGGATCGACCACGCCCTGGTACAGGAAGTAGCCCCAGGCCGCCACGCACAGGCCGGTCGCGGTCAGGTTGGCGAACACGTTCTCGGTCTGCTTCATGGCCGGCACGAAGGCGCCCAGCAAGTCCTGCAGCATGAAGCGGCCGGCGCGGGTGCCGGCGTCGACCGCCGTCAGGATGAACAGCGCCTCGAACAGGATGGCGAAGTGGTACCAGAAGGCCATCATGAGCTTGCCGCCGACGACGCCCGACAGGATCTGCGCCATGCCCACGGCCAGGGTCGGCGCGCCGCCGGCGCGCGAGATGATGGAGTGCTCGCCGACATCCTTGGCGGTCTGGGTCAGCATTTCCGGCGTGATGTAGAAGCCCATCTGCGAGACTGCGTGAGCGGCGGACTCGGCCGTGGTACCCAGCAGGGCGGCCGGGCTGTTCATGGCGAAGTAGACGCCCGGCTCGATGGTCGAGGCGGCCACCAGCGCCATGATGGCGACAAACGATTCCATCAGCATGGCGCCGTAGCCGATGAAGCGGGCGTGGGTTTCATTCTCGATCATCTTGGGCGTGGTGCCCGACGAGATCAGCGCGTGGAAGCCGGACACGGCGCCGCAGGCGATGGTGATGAACAGGAACGGGAACAGCGAACCGGCCCAGACCGGACCGGTGCCGTCGATGAACTTGGTCATGGCCGGCATTTTCAGGTACGGGGCGACAACAATGATGCCCAGTGCCAGGCCGACGATGGTGCCGATCTTGAGGAAGGTCGACAGGTAGTCGCGCGGCGCCAGCAGCAGCCACACCGGCAGCACCGAGGCGACGAAGCCGTAGCCGATCAGCATCCAGGTCAGCTCGGTGCCGGTGAAGGTGAACATCGGCGCCAGCGCCGGGTTTTCCTGTACCATCTGGCCGCCGAAGATGGCCGCCATCAGCAGGATGAAGCCGATGATCGACACCTCGCCGATGCGGCCGACGCGGATGTAGCGGGTGTACACGCCCATGAACAGGGCGATGGGGATGGTGGCCATGACGGTGAAGCTGCCCCATGGCGAGCCGGCCAGCGCCTTCACGACGATCAGCGCCAGCACCGCCAGGATGATGACCATGATCATGAAGGTGCCCAGCAGCGCGATCATGCCGGGGATCTGGCCCAGCTCGGACTTGATCAGGTCGCCCAGCGAGCGGCCGTCGCGGCGCATGGAAATGAACAGCACGATGAAGTCCTGCACCGCGCCGGCAAACACCACGCCGGCCAGGATCCACAGCATGCCGGGCAGGTAGCCCATCTGCGCGGCCAGCACCGGGCCGACCAGCGGGCCGGCGCCGGCGATGGCGGCGAAGTGGTGGCCGAACAGCACGTACTTATTGGTCGGCACGTGGTCGAGGCCGTCGTTGAGCTTGTTGGCCGGCGTCATGCGGCGCGCGTCCAGGCCCAGCACCTTGTCGGCGATGAACAGGCTGTAGAAGCGGTAGGCGATCAGGTAGACGCAGACGGCGGCGATGACGATCCAGATGGCGCTGATCGATTCGCCGCGCTTGAGCGCGATGACGCCCAGCGCCGCAGCGCCGCACAGGGCGAGCGCGGCCCAGCCCAGGCGGCTGGCCAGCGTGGGTGGCGCGGTATGGTGCAGTGTTTTCATGCTTCCTCCAAAGTGTTGGGTGCTGCTCTCAACTGATCAAGCTCCAGCTTTCACCAGGCTTTCAATTCTGGCAGCTTATGACCAGTATTCAGGAAGCTGATATCCGCCGCAAGCGCAGCATTACGCACTATGGGTCGGTATAACTACGTAGCAGCCGCAGGCGGCGGGAGCGTAGAATCGCGCTACAGAAGAATAATTCGGGACCCACGTCATGAAGTTGCGGCAAAAAGTCATATTCCTGGCCATCACGCCGCTGATCCTGGCGCTGATCGCCATCGCGCTGGCGGTGCGCCACCAGTCGGTGCTGCTGGCCCAGCAGCAGCGCGACACCATCCAGCAAGCCTACCTGAGCAGCAAGGAGGCCGAGCTCAGGCACTACGTGGCGCTGGCCTCGCACTCCATCGCCCATCTGTACGAATCGGGCCGCGACGACCAGGCCACGCGCGACGAGGCCAAGCGCATCCTGTCCTCGCTCAGCTATGGCGACGACGGCTACTTCTTCGTCTACGACATGCAGGGCAACACGCTGATGCATCCGCGCCAGCCCGAGCTGGTCGGCAAGAACCTGTACGGGCTGCGCGACGAGCTGGGCCAGCCGACCATCCAGAACCTGCTGGCCCGCGCGCGCGCCGGCGGCGGGCTGGAGCGCTACCGCTGGGTCAAGCCCTCGACCCACAAGTCCGGCGCCAAGCTGGGCTATGTGATCCCGATGCCGAAATGGGGCTGGATGATGGGCACCGGCATCTACCTGGACGACGTCGACCAGGCGCTGGCCAAGATCGATGTCCAGCAGTCCGGCAACATCCACAACACCATGCTGTGGATCGCCGCGATCGCCATCGCGGCCGCGGTGGCGGTGGCCAGCTCCGGGCTGGCGCTCAATATCAGCGAGCTGCGCGTGGCCGACGCCAAGCTCAAGGTGCTGGCCCAGCGCGTGGTCGAGTCGCAGGAGGAGGAGCGGGCGCGGCTGTCGCGCGACCTGCACGACGGCATCAGCCAGTGGCTGGTGTCGATCAAGCTGCAGATCGAGGCCGGCATCATCCGCCTGAGCGCGGGCAACGGCCAGCAGCCGGCCGCGCAGGCGGCCTTCGAGCACGCGGCCGAGCAGCTCAACAACGTGATGGGCGAGGTGCGCCGCATCTCGCACAACCTGCGCCCGGCCATCCTGGACGACCTGGGCCTGGCGGCCGCGCTGCACCACCTGGGCCAAGAGTACACGCTCAGCAGCGGAACCCCGGTACACTTCGAGGCGACGGGCGTGACCGACGAGCTGCCGGACGTGGCCAACACCGTGCTGTTCCGCCTGGCGCAGGAGGCGCTGACCAACATCGAGCGCCACGCCGGCGCCCACCGCATCGACATCGCGCTGACCGGCGAGCACGGCGGCGTGACGCTGCGCATCCGCGACGATGGCAACGGCTTCGACGCCGAAGGCATCGCGCTGCATCCGATGCGCGGCATCGGCCTGCGCAACATGATGGAGCGCATGGACGCCATTGGCGGCCGCTTCGACATCGCCTCGTCGGCCGACGGCACGGTGGTCACGGCGTTCGCCGGCAATAACAGTTAATATCGTTAATACCGTTTATGAAGATCAAGACATGACAGCCACCATTAAAATCCTGCTGGTCGACGACCATCCCCTGGTGCGCGACGGCCTGCGCGCGCGGCTGGAGGCGATGCCCCAATTCGAGGTCGTGGCCGAGGCCGGCGGCGCGGCCGAGGCGCTGGAGCAGGCCGCCCGCTGCGACATCGACCTGGTGCTGATGGACATCAACATGCGCGGCGCCAACGGCATCGAAGCCACCGCCCGCTTCAAGCAAGCGTTCCCGCGCATCGCGGTGCTGATCCTGTCGATGCACGACAAGCTGGAATACGTGTCGCAGGCGATCCAGGCCGGCGCGCGCGGCTACGTGCTCAAGGACGCGCCCGGCAAGGACATCGTGGTGGCGATCGAGACCGTCATGTCCGGCGGCATCTACTACAGCGCCGCGCTGGCGCGCCAGCTGGCCCAGCCGCATACCCAGGACAACCAGCTGACCTCGCGCGAGCACGAGGTGCTGCGCCACATCGCCAACGGCGAGTCGAACAAGCAAATCGCCCGCGCGCTCGACCTCAGCGTGCGCACCGTGGAAACCCACCGCCTCAACATCAAGCGCAAGCTGGGCATCGAGGGGCAGGCCGAGCTGATCCGGTTTGCGGTGCAGCATGCGCAGTAAAAAGCAAGCGCGGTAGCGTATGCTGTTGTAAAACCAGAGCGGCGCTTCTAATTCTGTTGAGCAATTTCTAACAGTGCGTGTTTGTGCGGCAATATCTGCTATATTCCTGCACGGGTTGTGTATCTGCAATTGTATATAAGAAAATGTTTCCCGCACGATAAATTGGTTTTATACTGGTCGTATCGAAAATAACAATACTTTCCTATGGTAATTGAGTTTCCACTGGTGGAATTGCAAGCGGTGTCCAACGCTCACAACGAGTGGGTGGCGCTGACTTTTGAATTGTCCGCCGACTCGGGCGACGCCTTCCAGGCGGCGCTCACGCTGCTCAAGACGCCCGATGTGTTCGCCGCCCTGGCGCCCCTCGACTGCATTCTGCCGGTGCCGCAGCCGGCCCTGCTGGAGTTGTCGCAACTGGAAACCCTGCCGCCCAACCGCGTGATCCTGCGCGTGCCGGCCGCCGCCTGCGCCGAGATTCCGGTGCAAAAGAAACTGGCCAGCTACGCCGAGGCCGGTTACCGCATCATGATCGAAGGCGTGGCCGGCATGGCCGCCACCCTGTGCGGCGCCAAGTCGCTGATGGTCGACGCCGCGCAGACGCTGCCGCCGGTGCTGGCGCTGGTGGCCCAGCCGGGCCCGCACCTGGCCACCGGCATGGGCAGCGAACAGCGCATCGTCGAATGCGCCAAGGCCGGCTTCAGCTGGTTCGCCGGCGACTTCGCCCTGCATCCCCCGCACGACGCCAACGCCGGCGACGGCACCTCGCGCAAGCGCCTGCTGGCGCTGCTGGGCCTGCTGGCGCGCGACGCCGACTCGCGCGAGCTGGAGGTGCTGCTCAAGCAGGACCCGGCGCTGTCCTACCACCTGCTCAAACTGGTGAACTCGGCCGCGTTCGCGCTCAGTTCGCCGATCCACAGCTTCAGCCAGGCCATCAACGTGCTGGGCCGGCGCCAGTTGCAGCGCTGGCTGCAGCTGCTGCTGTACGCGCGCCAGCAGGACGACGGCATGGCCAACCCGCTGCTGCCGCTGGCGGCGGTGCGCGCCGCGCAGATGGAAGCGCTGAGCAAGGCGCTCGGCTGGGACCGGGACCAGCAGGACATGGCCTTCGTGGCCGGCGTGTTCTCGCTGCTGGACGTGCTGTTGGGCATGCCGATGACGGAAATCGTCGCCGCGCTCAGCCTGGACCTGGACGTGGTGATGGCGCTGCTGGACCGCGGCGGTCCGCTGGGCGAACTGCTGGCGCTGGTGGAACACCACGACCGCGCCGCGCTGGACCGGGCCGGCATCGACCACGAAACCTACTGGCAGGCGCAATTGCAGGCTTACCACTGGGCAATCCAGGTGAGCAGGAATATCTAAACCATGGTCGCGCACCCCGTCTCCGACTTCCTGAGCCACAGCGCGGCCTTGTGCGACGCGGTGTTGCGCTTGCGCGGAGCGGCGCTGGCCGAGGAGCTGGGGCGCATCGTGCGCAGCGTGATGAACAGTCCGCTGGGCGAATTCCTGCCGGCCGACACCCACGCCATGCTGCTCAGGCCGCCGGTGATCGAAGTGCTGGCCGCCAACGACGACGCGGTGCCCAGCCTGACGCAGGACATCCTGTTCGACGACGAATACTTCGGCCGCTTCGTGGTGTCCGGGCGCGCGCAGTACAGCGCGCTGGACCGCGAACACCTGGCCAGCCTGGCCAACCTGGCCGGCAGCGTGCTGCAGGTGCACGCGCTGGCGCAGCGCTCCACCCACGCCTACGTGCAGGTCGAATCGCAGCTGCAGCACCAGGCGCAGATCCTCGACCACATCCACGAGTCCGTGCTGACCATGGACATGAACGGCTTCATCATCAGCTGGAACAAGGGCGCCGAGCGCCTGTTCGGCTACAGCTCGGTGGAGGCGGTGGGGCGCAACATCCTGTTCCTGTACGACGACGAGGACGAAAGCTTCGACGATACCTTCCTGGAGCAGGGCGGGCGGCTGATGGAAGTGCGGCGCAAAAAGAAATCGGGCGAGGTGTTCTGGGCCAGCCTGTCGCTCTCGCCGCTGCGCGACATCAACGACCGCGCCATCGGCCTGATCGCCTACCTGACCGACATCACCGAGCGCAAGATGGCGGAGGAGCGCATCCACCACCTGGCCTACTACGACGCGCTGACCAACCTGCCGAACCGTTCGCTGCTGACCAAGCTGGTCGATCAGGCGCTGACCGTGGCCCAGCGCAGCAAGCTGCACGGCTGCGTGCTGTTCATCGACCTCAACCGCTTCAAGCTGATCAACGACACGCTGGGCCGCAAGATCGGCGACGAGCTGCTGTGCGAAGTGGCGCGCCGCTTCCGCGCCGTGCTGCGCGACCAGGACCTGGTGGCGCGGCTGGGCGGCGACGAATTCGCGGTCGGCCTGTTCGACATCGGCCAGCACTTCGAAGCCAGCATGGTGGCGCAAAAGCTGCTGGGCACCTTGAACACGCCGATCCTGATCGACGGCCACGACCTGCGGGTGGGCGGCAGCATCGGCATCAGCGTCTACCCGCAGGATGGCGGCGACGCCGAGACCCTGCTGCGGCTGGCCGACATCGCCATGTACCGCGCCAAGCAGGAGGGCGGGGCCGAGGGCGACCACGTCGCCTTCTACAGCCAGGACATGAACCAGGGCATGCAGGAGCGCATGCGGATCGAATCGGGGCTGCGCCACGCGCTGGGCAACGGCGAGCTGCTGCTGCACTACCAGCCCAAGTTCAGCATCGACAGCGGCAAGATCATCGGCGCCGAGGCGCTGGTGCGTTGGCGCCATCCGGTGCGCGGCCTGGTGCCGCCGGCCGAGTTCATCCCGCTGGCCGAGGCCACCGGGCTGGTGGTGCAGGTCGGCGAATGGGTGCTGGAGGCGGCCTGCGCGCAGGCCAAGGTGTGGAAGGACGCCGGGCTGCCGCCGATCCGGCTGGCGGTCAACGTCTCCGCGCGCGAGTTCACCTCCACGTTGCCGGGCCGGGTGCAGGACACGCTGACGCGCTACGGCCTGGAGCCGTCGTGGCTGGAGCTGGAAATCACCGAAAGCACGCTGATGAACAACATCGACCGCGTGATCGGCATCATGGACCGCATCACCGCGCTGGGCGTGACCTTGTCGCTGGACGACTTCGGCACCGGCTATTCCAGCCTGTCCTATTTGAAGCGCTTCCCGATCGACACGCTGAAGATCGACCGCTCGTTCACCATCGGCATCCCGACCGACGCCAACGACTGCGCGATCGCCAACACCATCATCAGCATCGCCCAGCAGCTCAAGCACAAGGTGATCGCCGAGGGCGTGGAGACGGTCGAGCAGCTGGCCTTCCTGAAGAACTCGGGATGCGACGAAGTGCAGGGCTACTTGTTCTCGCGGCCGCTGGAGGCCGACGCGTTCGAGCAGGCGCTGCGCGAGAACTGGACGCCGGACCAGGCCAGCCGCGCCGCCTGAGCGGGTGCGGCGGGCAAAAAAAACAGACCTCGCGAGGTCTGTTTTTTATTGCGTGAACCGGACGCCGGGCGCCCGGCGTTGCATCATGCCTTGCGGCGGCGTGCCATGAAGCCAACCAGGCCCAGACCGGCGATCATCATCGCGTAGGTTTCCGGTTCCGGCACAGGCATCACTTTCAACGACAGCGAACCGACGAAGCCCTGGGTGTTGACCAGTGGGGTGCCGGTGACGGTGATGTGGTGCACGGTGTTGCTCAGCGTTGGCAACTGCAGCAGCCAGTAATCGAAGCCGCTGTCGCCGAAGGTCAAATTGGTGATCGGAGCGAAGTTATGGCCATCCAGGTTGACACCGGTCACATCATAGCCGGCACCGCCGGTGAAGTTGGCCGACACCTGGCCGACAAAATGGCTGGCGCTGGCGAAGTGGGTCAGGTCCAGATCGAAGACATTGGTGGTGGCGTAGCCGGCGAAGGTGCCGGAATACGAATTCGTGATGGTCGGCGATGGGGTCAGCGTGATGGCCGTGTTGGCCGAAGCGACTGCGGAGCTCACCAGCAGCGCCGCTGCCAGGATAGTGGATTTAAAGTTCATGGGTTCTCGTCTGTTGTTGGGTGGGTGTTCGGTAAGTTTCCGTAAGACATTGTTTCTTATGGAAAAATCTGTTTCACTTGGGTATTGAAACGTATAGTATCCAGACGAGCTCAATATTGCAACATGTTATTCAAAAAAACAATTGTAATGTGCTTTTGTAACCTTTTTTGATATCGCACAACAATGCGTTCGGGGTGGAAAAAGGTGGTTTAGGTCCCCGGTTGGGGGTGAAATCTGTATAATGCTGCACACTTAGGAAGCGTGGCCGAGTGGTTGAAGGCACTAGTCTTGAAAACTAGCGACGGGTTAAACTGTTCGTGAGTTCGAATCTCACCGCTTCCGCCAGAAAACGAAAAAACCGCCCACTGGGCGGTTTTTGCATTTTCGGACGGAAGCGGTGAGATTCGAAGGGCTGGGCTTGCAAGCCCAGCCCTCTCCGAATCGCCCAATTGCTGCCGCAGGGCGGCAGCCTCGCGCGCCGTGGGCGCGCGTGCATCGCCGCTAACTAAACAGCGTCGTGCCCCGCGGCCCTCACACGCGCAACATCGCCACGAATAAAATTTGAGGAAACGAAGGTGAACTCGTTAAGATAGCAAAATGAGATTCTGGAGATGGCGGGTATGTGGTCGTTTAGAAAATGTGCATCGCCTCTGCTGCAATGCGCCCTGATGTTGGGATTGGCCTGTCCGGGGCTGGCGGCATCCACCGAAGTGAGCATGGCGTTTGGCGAGCAGATCCCGCCTTTCTGCTTTCCCGCAACCGATTCCGGCATCGAGCTGGAAATCCTGCGCGAGGCGCTGGCGTTCCGCGGCCACACCCTCAAGCCGAAATACTATCCGTTCGCCCGCATCCCCACAGCATTCAAGACTGGCAGCGTCGACGCGGCGATGACCGACCTGGGGGAGGACATGGGGAAGGCCGGCGGCTTTTACGGCGATCCCGCAGTTTTTTATGACAACGTTTTTATCACCCTGGCGTCACGCCACATCTCGATCAGGACGCCCGCGGACCTGCGCGGCTTAACCGTCATCGCCTTTGTCGGCGCCTTGAAGCGCTACCCCGCCTGGCTGAACCAAGTGAAGAAGGAAGGGCGCTACTTCGAGCAGAACAATCAATCGCTGCAAGTGATGACGCTGGACGCCGGCCACTACGATGTCGCACTCAGCGACAGGAACATCTACAACTACTTCACGCTGCTGCTCAAGGGAAGCAAGAACTTCCGCGACAAGCCTGTCACGATGCACAACTTTGTGAAGATGAATCCGATGGATTACCGGCCGGTGTTCAGGGACCAGACCGTGCGCGACGACTTCAACGCCGGCCTGAAGCAGCTCAAGAGTTCGGGCCGCTTCAACGCGATCTATAAAAAATACCTGGGAGACCAGCGCGACTAGCGTACAACGCGCCCGGAGCGATTCCATTGTGATATTTTCATGGTTTTGATACCGGGAGCGGTCGATGAGCAGAGTGCGTTGGTGGGGCGGGGTGCTGTTGGCGGTCATCAGTTGCGCGGCATGGGCGGACGGCCAGACCTTCCGCATTCCGACCCGCCCCGGTGTGGAGACCAGCGTCTACTGGGAAGCGCAGGAGGGCGCCCAGGCCACGGTGCTGCTGTTCACCGGCGGTAACGGCGGCTATGGCAAGGTGGTCGATGGCAAGCCCACCAGCCACAACTTCCTTGCCCGCAGCGTCGCCTTGTTCCTGGCCGATGGCTACAACGTCGCCATTTTCGGCCTGCCCAGCGACACGCCCGCGCTGGACTACAGCGACCGCGTCAACCCCAAGCACCTGGCCGACGTGCGCGCCGCGCTGGACTTCGTGCATGGCAAGAGCCCGGTGCCGGTGTGGCTGGTCGGCACCAGCCGCGGCACGATCTCGGCCACGTACGCCGCCATCGGCAGCGTGGACGACCCCAACATCGCCGGCCTGGTGCTGACCTCCAGCGTGACCGCGTTCAAGAAGGAGGGCGCGGTGCCGACCCAGAACCTGGCCGCGCTCAAGCTGCCGGTGCTGGTGGTGCACCACGCCAGCGACGCCTGCGTGATCTGCCGCCCGCATGAGGTGGACTGGATCATGAAGGGACTGAAAAACACCCCGGTCAAGAAGCTGATGATGATCACCGGCGGCGGCCCGGCCAGCGGCGACCCGTGCGAGAGCTACCACTATCACGGCTACATCGGCCAGGAAAAGGAAGTGGTCGACCAGATCGCGACGTGGATGCATCATCCCGCCAACTGAAAAGTCTGATGCACGTCGATCTGCCGCAGGAAGTTGTCGTCGTGAGAAATCAGCACCAGGGCGCCGGGATAAGCGCGCACCACCTCGATCACATGCTGGCGCATCCGCATATCCAGGTTGTTGGTGATTTCATCGAGGATCAACAACGTTGGCGGCTTCGCCGCGATGCAGGCGAGCGAGAGCCGCGCGCGTTCTCCACCGGACAGGACTGCGACCCGCGCGTGCACCACGTCGTTGTGGCGAAATAAAAAATCGCTCAGATGCCCGCGCAGGGCGGTCGCATCCCACGTGGGGACGACGCTTTGCAGCGCTTGCAGGACGGTGTGGTCCGGATTGATATTCGCGTAGTGCTGATCCAGATAGCCTATCTCGTCCGGGGGCGGCGTGAACCAGTCGCCGCTGCGCGTCACGTCCGCCGCGCCCATGATCGCCTGCGCCAAGGTGGACTTGCCGCTGCCGTTGGCACCCCGCAGTACCAGCCTTTCACCGCGCTCCAGGTGCAGATGGATGTCTTGCAGCACAGGCTGCGCATAGCCGGCCGTACCGTTTGAAATTTGCAGCACGGTGTGGCGCGACGAGGGCGCCGCGCCGAGGTGAAAGCGCGGCACGATGACGGGATCGGTACGCAGCGCTTCCATCTGTTCGAGCAGTTCCAGCTTGTGCTCCTTGATTTCGGCTTGCTTGCGTCCCGCCGTGGTGTTGCCGCGGCCGAGCTTGGTGGCAGACTTCACGGTCGGCCATCTGCGGTTCTCGATGTTTTTCACGCCGCGTTCACGGGCGCGGCTGGCGCGTTCCTGCTCCTGCATCAATGCCTGATGGGTGTTCTGCCTGGCATGCGCGATGGCCGACAGCTGCTTCTCAAACGATGCATGCTGACGTTGCCGTTCCGCCAGATAGTCGGCGTATTTCCCTGTGAAGACTTCGATGGTTCCGGAGCGTATCGACCAGATCGTATCGCATACCTGATCCATCAAAGCCTCGTCGTGCGTCACCAGGATCACGGCCCCGTAAAAGGCCTTGAGCATGCGCGCCAGCGAGCGCTTGTTGTCGGCATCGAGGTGGTTGGTGGGTTCGTCCAGCAGCAACAGGTTGGTCGCTGCGGCCAGCGCGGCACTGAGCGCCCGGTTGACGCGCTGGCCACCGCTCAACTGTTGGTCTCCGTGCTGCACCTGGGCCAGGTAACCGATGCCAAGTCCTGGGCTGGCGTGCACGCTTCCCTCCGCGGGATCGAGCATGCCACCCAGGAGTTTGAGCAGGGACGATTTTCCACTGCCATTGTCTCCTACGATGGCGATGCGCTGCCCCCATTCGACGGTGGCATTGAATGCGGAAAAGCAGATTTTATGTTGGAAGGCAAGGCCCAGGCCTTGCAGCTGAATCATGGACATGAGTACGCTCGCGATAAATCGAATCAAGGGGCAGATCTGACGTGTGCCCGTAGAGGGCGATTAAGCGAGCGTGTTCATTTCGGGGAGGTCCTCATGTGTGGAGCGGGAATTATATGTCAGGAAAGCGGAAAACGGCGACGCGCGCGCGCCACGCGGGGGCGAGACGGTACGCATTGATGGTTTGACATCAAGACTGCCGCGCTCGATAATCGGCGCTCAGCCATTTGCCGAGACGAGCCCATGGGTACCGCGATAGACAATACCGAAGTGTTGAAAGACTGGTTCCTGCGCAGCGGTGTCCACACGCCGCTGCACACCTGCATCGGTCCCTTGCCGAGCTCGAAGGCATCGATCGTGCGCTGGACCAGCAACCAGCCGGACGCGATGATCCAGACCATCAGTTCGCACCCCAACGACTACCGCATCGCCATCATGCTGGAACCGGTCGACGCCCGCATCTGGCTGCACGGCCAGCCGGTGTGGGGCGGGGTGATCGCGGCCGAGCGCTTCCGCATCTGTCCGCCCAGCGGCGCCAGCCAGTGGAGCCGGCTGAGCAGCTGCGACATCGTCAACCTGTTCGTGCCGGCCGCGCTGATCGACAACCTGAACGGACTGCGCGAAACGCCGCTGAGCCTGGGCGCGCAACAGTTCACCTCGGATCGCCATGTGATGGAGCTGGTGCGCCGCATGCTCAACGGCGAAGCCATGGCCGGGCCGCTGCAGTCGCAGTATTGCGACGGCCTGATGGTGGCGCTTCTGAGTTATCTGCTGGAGCACTACAGCCGGCCGGCTTCGGCGCCGCAGTCCAGCACGCTGGGCGGCGGACGCCTGCGGCGCGTGCTGACCCACATGGGCGCCAACCTGGCCACCGGCGTCAGCAACCGCGACCTGGCCGCGCTGTGCGGCATGAGCGAGGCGCACTTCTCGCGCGAATTCCACCTGGCGCTGGGTCTGCCGCCGCACCGCTACCTGATGAAGATGCGGCTGGAGCAGGCGCGCACCATGCTGCTGGCCGGCGGCCGGGCGATGGCCGACATCGCCGAAGCCTGCGGTTTCCACGACGCCAGCCATTTGTCGCGCACTTTCAGCCGCCACTTTGGCACGCCGCCGGCAAAGTTCCGCCAGCAGCGCGGCAATTAGTCCCGCAACAACTGGCGCGAGAAGCTCACAATAGCGCCCACCGCCGCGAAGCCGGCCGCCACCATCAGCGCGTACACCGTGCCGCGCGCATCGGACAGCGTGAAGCAGTAGGCCACCAGCGCCGCGCCGGTGGCCTGGCCGCTGAGGCGGGCGGTGGCGACGATGCCGCTGGCGCTGCCGGCCCGCGCGCGCGGTGCGCTGCCCATGATGGCTTTCATGTTCGGCGCCTGGAAGAAGCCGAAGCCCACGCCGCACAAGGCCATGCGCCAGCCGATGTCGAGCGCCGAGGCGTCGGGCGGCAACGCGGCCAGCAACAGCATGCCTCCACATAAAACCGCCAGGCCGATGCCGCCCAGCGTGCCTGCCGGGTAGCGGTCGCTCATCCAGCCGCCCAGCGGCCCCATCACGGCAACCAGCGCCGGCCACGGCGTGATCAGGAAGCCGGTGTCGATCGGCGAGCGGCCCAGCGTGCGCTCGAAGAAGAAGGGCAGCGATACGAAGGCCAGGCTCTGCACGGCGAAGGTGCAGAACGCCGTCAGCGCGGACAGCGCGAACATCGGCTTGCGGAACAAATCAACCGGCAGCAGCGGCGCCGCGTGGCCGCGCTGGCGGCGCAGCAGCAGCGCCCAGCACAGCGCGGCGCCGGCGATCTCGGCCGGCAGGCGTTGCGGCGCGGCGCCGTGGGCGGCGTCGCCCAGCGCCAGGATAGTCAGGCCGAAGGCGCCGACGTTGTACAGCGCCGCCAGCGCGTCGAGCCGGTGCGACGCGCGCGCGGTCTGCGGCAGCGCCTGGCTGGCCGCGCCCAGCGCCAGCAAGCCCAATGGGACATTGATCGCGAACAGCCACGGCCACGACGCCAGCGACAGGATCAGCGAGGCCGCGGTCGGCCCCACCGCGAACGCCACCGCCACCACCAGCGCGTTGGTGCCGAAGCCCTGGCCCTGGCGCTCGGGTGGATAGATGGCCCGGATCAGCGCGGTGCTCACCGCCATCATCGCGCTCGCGCCCAGGCCCTGCAGCAGCCGCGCCGCGACCAGCGCCGGCAGCGACCACGCCAGCGCGCAGCCCAGCGAGGCCAGCGTGAACAGCACCAGCCCGCTGAGCGCGACGCGGCGGTAGCCGGCGATCTCGCCCAGCGCGGCGAACGGCAGCAGCGTGGCCACCATCGCCAGCTGGTAGGCGTTGACGATCCATACCGACGCGGCCGGCGTGGCGTGCAGTTGCGCGGCCATTGACGGCAGCGCGGTGTTGGCGATCGCCGTGTCCAGCGAGGCCAGCGCCACGCCGGTCATCAGCGACACCATGGCCCAGGCGCGCTCGGCCGGCGGCAGGCCCGCCTCGGCGGCGGCGCAGGCGCCCGCGCTCAATCGCGCACCACGCCGGATGGGCCAATGCGCTCGGCGTTGGGCACGTCCGACATGCGGATGCGGATCAGGTGGCGGCGTTCGTCGGTGTAGGTGGTGCGGCCATGCAGCACGCGGTGGTTGTCGGCCCACAGCAGGGTGTCGGTGGGCAGCTGCTGCTTGAAGCGCGGCGCGCTGTGTTCGGCCACCTCGTTCAGCAGCGCCAGCGCGTCCACCAGCGCCGGCGTGCTCAGGTCGGGCCGCACGGCCAGGCCTTTCTGGATCGCGTCGTAGCGCCAGCGCAGCGTGAAGCGGTCGCCGTCGCGGCGCGGCGGGCCGAACACCGGCGCCACGAAATGCTCGACGGCGGCGTCGCCGGCCGCGTACACGGCCGGCACGCGGAACGGCACCGGCGTTTCGCTCAGCAGCTCGTAGGCGGCCTGGCCGGCCGCCGTTTGCTGCAGGGTCTGGTAGATGGCCTCGCCATCGATCAGCAGCGAGTGGCCGCCCTGGCAGTCGGCCGACTGCACCACGTACAGGATGAACTGTTCCTCCGGCATCGGATAGAACGATGAGTCGGTGTGCATGTCGGCGCTGCCGACACGCTCGGAAAAGGTGGTGAAGCGGGTGGTGCTGTGGGCCTCGGGGCGCGACTTGACGTCCCACGCCACGCGGCCGGTGCGCTGGTCGGTGGAGGTGGGGAAGCCCAGCATCAGCGTCAGCGCGTACAGGGCGGCGTTGCGGCGGTCCTCGCTCAGACCTTGCAGGCCGAGACCGCCCAGCACCACGCCGTTCGTGCCCTGTCCGCGCAGCTGCCGGGTCAGCCTGCCCAGCGCGCCCACCTCGCTCAATTCGTCCCGCAGCGACACTTCTTCCGGGTGGGCATAAAAGCCATTTTCATTAAATCCATTGAAACGGCGGGTTAATATTTCATAGATGGCATTTAAATCGCTTCCCCAGTTGATATCCGCCGATGTAATAGCGACATTATTAATTGCATTGAATGAACTGGGCATAAGAATTCCTTTTTGATTAAATCGAATGTTGCTTCCGAGAAGTTCGAATATTCTAAGTCCATGCTATTCCGTTTACTGTTGTTTTTAATGTGCCAAGGAAATTATTATTTCTTCTGTTGATATTAATAAATGCTTTGAAAACAATATGTTGCGAATAGTCTACAAGGCCGAAATACCCGGCGCTTGGCCGATTCCGCTTGCGCTATGATGAATGCCGTCCACTTCCGCAATGCGGCCAGTTACTATTAAATTAAACGTTGAGGGACTAGCATAATGAAATGGTTTAATTCACTGCGTCTAGGACAAAAGCTGGGGCTGGCATTCTCCGCGGTATTGGCGCTGACCGTGCTGGTGGGGGCTTTGTCCGTCTGGGAACTGGCTCAGGTTAATAATACGTCCAAGCGGTTTTCCTCCCGCTGGATGCCAAGCATCCGGGTGATCGAGGACATCAAGTCGCAGATCGCGCGCATCCGCACCCGCGAGCTGCAATACATCATCTCGTCCAACGTGGCTGACATGGACAAATACGACCAGGTGATCGCCAAGGATCTGGTCGACCTGAAGAAAATGCAGGACGAGTTCGTGGTGCTGGCCAGCTCGCCCGAAGAGCAGGCCATGTACGGCAAGTTCGTCGACATGTGGGCGCGCTACATGGAGGAGGACGGCAAGATCCGCGCCGCCGCCCGCGCCAACAACGACGACCAAGCGCGCGCGCTGATCCGCGGCGAATCGAACAAGCTGATCGTCGCGCTGCGCGGCCAGGTCGACCAGCTGGTCGACTATTACACCGACGGCGGCAAGCTGGAGGCGGTCGAGGGCGACCGCCGCTACACCTCGTCGCGGGTATGGATACTGGGGCTGGTGATCGGCAGCGTGGCCTTCGGCGCGACCGGCGGCCTGATGATCACGCGCTGGATCACGCGCAGCCTGGGCGGCGAGCCGGACTACGCGACCGACATCGTCAGCCAGATCGCCGCCGGCGACCTGGGCGTGACGGTCGAGACCCGCGCCGGCGACACCACCAGCCTGCTGTACGGCATGCGCACCATGCGCGACAACCTGGAGAAGATCGTCGGCGAGGTGCGCGGCGCCACCGGCGTGATCAGCCATGCGTCGGGCGAGATCGCCACCGGCAACCTGGACCTGTCGTCGCGCACCGAGCAGCAGGCCAGTTCGCTGGAGGAGACCGCCGCCTCGATGGAGGAGCTGACCTCGACCGTGCGCCACAACGCCGACAACTCGGCCCAGGCCAACCAGCTGGCCAGCTCGGCCGCGAGCGTGGCGCAGAAGGGCAGCGCGGTGGTGGCGCAGGTGGTCGACACGATGGGCGCGATCAACACCTCGTCTCGCAAGATCGCCGACATCATCGCCGTCATCGATGGCATCGCCTTCCAGACCAATATCCTGGCGCTGAACGCGGCGGTGGAGGCGGCCCGCGCCGGCGAGCAGGGCCGTGGCTTCGCGGTGGTGGCGACCGAGGTGCGCAACCTGGCCCAGCGCTCGGCCGCGTCGGCCAAGGAGATCAAGGACCTGATCAGCGAATCGGTCGGGCAGGTGGAGAACGGCAGCAAGCTTGTGGCCGAGGCCGGCGCGACAATGAAGGAGGTGCTGGAAAGCGTGCAGAGCATGGCCGGCGTGATGGCCGAGATCAGCCATGCCAGCCGCGAGCAGAGCGCCGGCATCGAGCAGGTCAACCAGGCCATTTCGCAGATGGATACCGTGACCCAGCAAAACGCCGAGCTGGTCCAGCAGGCCGCGTCGGCCGCGCAGGGCTTGCAGGACCAGGCCGCCACGCTGTCGCAGCTGGTGAGCGTGTTCCGCCTCAAGGACGGCGGGCGCGGGGCGGCGCCGGCGATGCGGCCGCCGCGCGGCAAGCAGTGGCCGGCGCTGAGCGGCGCGGTGCGCTAGTGAACGCTAACGCCGGCGTGGTCAGCGCCCCACAGTTTGCACTGCGGCATGGGAATGCCAGCAGCTTGGTACAAAAACAGCAGTCCTGTCCGTGACCTGAGCACGGCGACAAAACACACTCCGTGTCAGTTGAAGTCCTTTCATCAAACTGTCACGGAGTGTCCATGTTGCAAATTCGTCCCATCGTTCGTGCCGTCGCCTTGCTGTGCGCCGGCGCCGCCCCCCTGACCGCCGCCGCCCAGGTCAGCGCCGACGCGCCGCCGCGCGTGGAAATCACCGGCTCGCGCATCAAGCGCGTCGATGCGGAAACCGCGTCGGCGGTGCAGGTTATCACAGCCGAGCAGATCGCCCGTTCCGGCGCCGCCACCGTCAGCGACGTGCTGCGCGACCTGCCGGCCGGTAACGCCGGCGCCTACACGTCGGAGGGCACGCCGGGCCAGGCTTTCGGTTCGGCCGGCATCTCGCTGCGCGGCCTGGGCGCGGGCTCCACGCTGACCCTGATCAACGGCCGCCGCGTGGCGCCATTCGGCTTCGGCTCGGCCTCGTTCGTCGACACCAATTCGATCCCGGTCGAGGCCGTCGAGCGCGTCGAGGTGCTGCTGGACGGCGCCTCGGCGATCTACGGCGCCGACGCCATCGGCGGCGTCATCAACATCATCCTGCGCAAGAACTACGAAGGGCTGGCGCTGAAGGTCTCGGGCGGCACCTCGGCCTACCACGACGGCAACACCGGCGACATCGGCCTGACCTACGGCAAGGGCACGCTGGCGCAGGACGGCTACAACTGGCTGCTGAGCCTGTCCCACCGCGACACCAGCCCGGTGCTGGTCAACGCCCGCCCGCGCACCAGGGATTCCGACTTCCGCCGCTATGGCCTGGCCGACCGCCGCTCCTCGTTCTCCAGCAACGTCTACACCGCGTCCGGCACCACCGGCGGCAGCTTCCTCGGCATCATCGGCGACTGCCCGGCGCTGGTGGACGCCGGTTCGCCGCTGAACGGCCGCTGCATCAACGACAACACCAGCGCCGTCACGCTGCAATCGAAGAGCCAGCGCGACAACATCTACAGCGCGCTGACCTACGACCTGGGCCAGGGCTGGGAAATGTTCGGCGACGCCGCGCTCAGCCGCAGCCGCCAGGCGTCCAGCATGTACAGCTACGCCACCAATTCCTACGGCGCCTACACCAACGACCTGGTCGACAAGTACGGCCTGTACGGCAACGCGCCGGGCACCACCATCAGCTACCTGCTGCTGCCGGCCAGCCATCCGCAGAACAAGTGGGGCAAGACGGTGGGCGTGCGCTATGTGTTCAACGACGTGCCCACCACCATCGCCAGCGAGAGCCGCAACATGCGCGGCACGTTGGGCGCGCGCGGCACGCTGGGCAAGTGGGACGTGGAAGCGGCGGCCATGTTCTCGCGCTCGCTGACCGACACGCGCTACCACGGCTACATCCAGGACAAGGTGCTGATCAACGACGTGCTCGACGCGGACGGCCTGGTGCGCAACAGCTTCCTGCTGCACAACCCGAGCGGCAACGATCCGGCGCTGATGGCGCGCCTGTATCCCGAGCTGAACAACCACGCCGACACCAGCACCAGCAGCGTCGACGTGCACGGCAACCGCGAGCTGTTCACGCTGCCGGGCGGGCCGCTGTCGATCGCGATCGGCGCCGAGTACCGCCACGAGAAATTCGACGCCATGCCGGACCAGCTGTTCACGGACGGCTCGATCCAGCTGATCGGCATGACCGGTTCCAACGGTTCGCGCAGCGTGACCGCCGCGTATGGCGAATTGTCGGCGCCGGTGCTCAAGACGGTCGAGCTGAGCCTGGCCGCGCGGTCCGACCGTTACAGCGACTTCGGCTCGGCCTTCACGCCCAAGGCCGGCATCAAATGGAGCGCGTTGCCGCAGCTGGCCTTGCGCAGCACCTATGCCGAGGGCTTCCGCGCGCCGTCGCTGCCGGAGCTGCACGCCGGGAACACCAACGGCTATACCAAGGTGCTCGATCCCAAGCGCTGCCCGGTGTTCAGCGCCGGTAACGACGATTGCGAACGCTATGTGGCTTTCACCACCGGCGCCAATCCCGACATCAAGGCGGAGAAGTCCAAGAGCCTGACGGTGGGCTTCGTGGCCGAGCCTGTGCCGGGCTGGTCGCTGTCGGTCGACGCGTACAACATCAAGCGGCGCGACGAGCTGTCCACCATCAGCGCCAGCTATCTGCTGGAGAACGAGGCCAAGTTTGCCGACCGCATCGTGCGCAACCCGGTCAGCGGCAAGCTCGACCACCTGAGCCTGATCACCGCCAACCTGTCGTCGACCGAGACGCGCGGCGTGGACGTCGACGCGCGCGGCAGCTTCAGCGTGGGCGACTGGGGCCGCGTGTCGCTGAGCGCCAGCTACAACCGCATGAACAGCTACAAGAGCACCGACGTGCCCGGCAACGATCCGGTCGACTACGTCGGCTACTACCTGCAGCCGAAGAACCGCGGCCGCGCCGGCGTGGCCTGGGATCGCGGCCCGTGGGACGCCAGCATCAACTGGAACTACGTGGGCGGCTACTCGGTCAAGAGCACGCCGGACACGGCCTGCTCGTTCGAGGCGGCGAACCCGCAGCTGTGCGACGTCCACTCGTGGCTGACGGCCAGCGCCTATGTCAGCTACAAGGGCTTCCGCAACCTGGAGCTGTCGCTGTCGGTGCAGAACCTGACCAACAAGGAAGCGCCGATGGACGCCAGCCAGCTGGCCTACCTGCAGGGCTACGGCACCTCCTACCATAGCCAGCTCGGCCGCTATGTGCAGCTGACCGCCAGCTACAAGTTCAAGTAATCAACCCAGGCGCCGGCCCAGTGCCGGCGCCGCTTTATGAGTTTTTTCATGTACAGAATTCTTCTTGCGCTGAGTGCGCTGCTGCTGTCGGCCTGCGGCACCGTTGCGCCTATCGATCACAACAACGACGCCTTGCGTGTCGAATGCCATTGGGACTTGCAATACCCGAGCGTGGCGCCGGCCGACGCCACGCTGGCGCAGCTGCGCGACGCCGCCACGCGCCGCCTGGCCGCGCTGAACCTGAACGCGCAGTGGGAGCTGAACAGCGAAGGCGCGACCGCCGAAGCCTTCAGCGACAGCGAGCCGGACCGCCAACGCCTGCATCGCCTGCTGAGCGTGGTGCTGCCTGGACTGGAGCGTTATCCATCCTCGTTCTTCGCCAACGTCCGCCTGCACAACATCGTACTGGTGAAGGAGCTGGCGGTGGGCGGCCAGCGCCGGCTGGCGATGCCAATGGCCGAGGTCGACAGCGTGGCGTACGCCGACAACAGCGCCAAGCTGTGCCCGGCCGGCATGGAGATGCGCGTGCATCACGAGTTCTACCACTTCATCGACTACCGCGAACACAACGACTACTACCACGCCGATCCCGTGTGGCTGGCGCTCAATCCGGCGGAGCTCACCTACGGCAAGGGCGGCGCCACGTTCTACGGCAAGAACCTGCAGGACGTCGGCCATGCCAGGCCGGGCGTGGTCAGCCTGTATTCCAGCTACGGCCAGGAGGAGGACAAGGCCGAGACCTTCGGCTGGATGATGACGCCGGACTACGCCGCGCGGCTGGACCTGTACGCGATGCAGGATGCCAATCTGGCGGCCAAGCTGCGCCACATGCGCGAACAGTTCCGCAAATACAGTCAGGCGGGGGATGTGAAAAATAATTAATTGTCGGGCTTGCAATCGATGCAGGCAGCCGCAGCTTAGGTCGGTCTTTTCTTAAAAAGCGATTAAGATGAACCGTTACCCGCTGTGGAAGTACATCGTGATTGTGATCACGGTGTTGTTGGGCGCGCTCTACACCGCGCCCAATTATTTTGGACAATCGCCGGCGCTGCAGATCAGCAGCGACAAGGCCAGCGTGCGTGTGGGCGCGGAGCTGGTTGGCAAGGTCGAGGCGGTGCTCAGGCAGGCGCAGGTGCCGTTCAGCGCCGTGGCCTTCGATGGCGAGCACGCCTCGGTGCGCGCGCGCTTCGCCGATCCCGATACGCAGTTCCGCGCCAAGTCGGTGCTGGAGAAAGGCTTGAACGCCGATACCGCCGATCCGAATTACCTGGTCGCGCTGAACCTGTTGTCCGACACGCCGCAGTGGATGCAGAAGCTGCGCGCGCTGCCGATGTACCTGGGCCTGGACCTGCGCGGCGGCGTCCACTTCCTGATGCAGGTCGACACCAAGGCCGTGCTGGACAAGAAGCTGCAGGGCGTGCAGTCCTCGCTGCGCAGCGTGTTGCGCGACAAGTCCGTGTTTCACGGCGGGATGACACGCGTCGGCGAGACGGTGGAGATCAGCTTTCGCGATGAAGCCACGCGCCAGAAGGCCCACGACCTGATCGCCGGCCAGGGCCCCGAGCTGCTGCTGGCCGATGTCGCCGATGGCGCGCAGTTGAAGACCATCGTGCGGCTCAAGCCCGAGGCGCTGCGGCAGACCATCAATGACGGCGTGGCGCAGAATATCGCGACCTTGTCCAAGCGGGTGAACCAGCTGGGCGTGGCCGAGCCCATCATCCAGCAGCAGGGCCCGGACCGCATCGTGGTGCAGCTGCCCGGCGAGCAGGACGTGGCGCGCGCCCGCGCCGTCATCGGCCGCACGGCCACGCTGGAAGTGCACATGGTCGACGAGACGATCACGCGCGGCACGGAAATGGGCGCGGAGATTCCGCTGAACTCGCAGCTGTACACCGTGGGCAGGGATGCGCCGGCCGTGCTGTACAAGGAGGTCGTGCTGACCGGCGACTACATCACCAGCGCCACCGCCGGCCACGACGAGAACAATCAGCCGGCCGTGTTTATCGACCTCAACACGGCGGGCGGACGCAAGATGTCGGCCGCCACCAGCGACCGCGTGGGCAAGCACATGGCCATCGTGCTGATCGAGAAGACCGGCAAGCCGGAGGTGATCTCGGTGGCCACGCTGACCAGCGAGCTCAACGCGCACTTCCGCACCACCGGCGTCGGCACCGCGCAGAACGCGGCGGACCTGGCGTTGATGCTGCGCTCGGGCGCGCTGTCGGCGCCGATGGAGATCATCGAGGAACGCACCATCGGCCCGCAGCTGGGCGCGGAGAATGTGGCCAAGGGCCTGCACTCGACGATCTACGGTTTCGCCGCGATTGCCGTGTTCATGATCGGCTACTACATGCTGTTCGGTTTCTTCAGCGTGCTGGCGCTGGCCTGCAATCTGTTGTTGCTGCTGGCCTTGCTGTCGCTGATGCAGGCCACCTTGACCTTGCCCGGCATCGCGGCGATCGCGCTGGCGCTGGGCATGGCCATCGACGCCAACGTGCTGATCAACGAGCGCATCCGCGAGGAGCTGCGCGGCGGGGCCACGCCGCAGCAGGCCATCGCCACCGGCTTCGACCGCGCCTGGGCCACCATCCTCGATTCCAACGTGACCACCCTGATCGTCGGCGTGGCGTTGTGGGTGTTCGGCTCCGGCGCGATACGCGGCTTCGCGGTGGTGCACTGCCTGGGCATCCTGACGTCGATGTTCTCGGCGGTGTTTGTCTCGCGCGGCGTGGTCAACCTGTGGTACGGGCGGCGCAAGAAGCTGGCGTCGCTGTCCATCGGCACGGTTTGGCGCGGCAAGTAGCGGGTGAGGGATAATGGCTGTTCTTAACCTCATCAAGGAGATCACATGAAACAGCTATTGCTTGCTTGCGCGTTGCTAGGTGCGTTTGCCGCCCATGCCGATGAAGCCGCCTCGTGCTCGGCGTCCGCCGGCAGTTATCGCACCGGGGTGGTGGTGAAGGGGCCGAAGTTTTCGCACGGCCAGTTCCGCAAGGGAGTGGAGTTGTCGCACACGCACCTGAAGATGAAGTCGGACCAGGACGGCAAAGTCTACGACGTGGCTATCGATAACGTATTCGCCAGCGGCTTCCAGCCGAACCAGAAGACCGTGCCGGCCTCGCTGAGCGGCATCCGCGTGAACGACCGGGTGGAGGCCTGCGGCCAGCTGTACACGGACGGCGGCGTGGGCATCCACTGGGTGCACACCAACTGCGGCAAGAAGCCGACGCAGGCCAAGCCGGATGGCTGGCTGAAGGTGATCGCGGCCGATGGCCAGCCGGGCCAGAATATCGAGGACAACCAGCAGTACTGTTCGGTCTTCAACTAAGCCCGGTATTGCCATGCTTGCTATACTGTTGCCTGTGAGAGAAATTTTCAGGGGAATAGTTTGCAGGCTTTGAACAAACGATGGAAGCGATGGGGCGTGGGCGTGGCCGGCGCGGTGGGTGTGTACGCGCTGGCGGGTGGCTGGTTGCTGCCGTATGCGATCAAGAGCCAGCTTCCAAAGTTTGTCGAGACCGAGCTGGAGCGCAAGGCCAGCATCGGTGAAGTCAGTTTCAATCCCTTCACGCTGCGCCTGGCCGTGCAGCAGTTCCAGCTGACCGAGGCCAACGGCGCGCCCTTGTTCGGCGTCGGCGGGCTGGAGGTGGAGATGCAGTGGCGCTCGCTGTTGCGCCGCGCCTGGAGTTTTGCCGATATCCGCATCGTCGCGCCGACGGTGCAGCTGGCCATCGCGCCGGACGGCAAGTTCAACATCGCCGAGTTCGTCGAGACGCTCAACAAGCGCAAGCATGATGACAGCGACAGCGGCATGCCGCGCCTGGTCATCGAGCATTTCGCGCTGGAGCAGGGCAAAGTCGATATGCATGACCGGCATGCCGGCTACAACGATACCTTCACGCCTATCGCGTTCACGCTGAACAACCTGAGCACGCTGCCCGATGAGAACGGCGATTACACGCTGAGCGCCGACGCCGGCCTGGGCGGCAAGCTGCGCTGGAAGGGGACGAACGCGCTTAATCCGATCGGCGGTAGCGGCCTGTTGACGCTCGATGCTGTGGCGTTGCCGGGGATGTCGACTTATCTGAAGTCGTTTGCGCGGGTGGCGGTGGTCGATGGGCGCTTATCGGCCAAATTGCCGTATAAGTTCGCTTACAAGGATGGGCAGCTGGAGGCCAACCTGTCCGGGGCAGGCCTGGCGTTGAACGATCTGGTGGTCAAGCGCGATGGCGCGGCCGAGGCGTTCGTTAAATTGAAGCTGTTCGATGTCAGCGATGCGGGCGTGGATCTGCTCAAGCGCACGGTGACCGTTGGCGGTTTGCATGTCAACGGCGGTACGCTGGCGGTGCGCCGCGATGCCAAGGGCGAGCTGGATGTGGCGAACCTGATGGTGGCTGCCGCGCCTGCGCCGGCGAAACTTGCGCCCGTGGTCGCGGCGAAGCCCGCGCCAGCAACTGCGGCCGTGTCCGCATCTGCGGCGGCCACGCCTGCGGCGGCGGCCAAGCCCGCACCGGCGGGCAACTGGAAAGTGCAGCTCAAGCAGCTTGCGCTGGACGATATCGCTGTGGCGGCGGTGGACGAGACTGTCAGCCCCGCGCTGAAATTCAACGCGAACAAATTGAAGCTGGCCCTGCAATTGCAGGCCGAACCGACTGCCGCAGGACTTAAGCTTAACATCGCCGACGCCGCCTTCTCGGTGGACAACCTGGCGTTGAGCAGCGGCGCGATGACGCCGCTTAAGCTGGCGCAACTGGGCTTCGAAGGCGGCGAGATCGACCTGGCCGCGCACCGCGCCAGCCTTGGCCGTCTGCATTTCGACGGCGGCCAGCTGGACCTGTCGCGCGACAGCAAGGGCCGGTTCCGGTTCCTGGATACCTTCCCGAAAGCGGGCGCCGGCGCGCAGCCCCCGGCCAAGACTGCGCCGGCCTCGGCGCCATGGACTGCCAACATCAAGACCGTCGAGTTCAACAAGTTCGGCGCGCGCTACGATGACGCGAGCAGCGGCATCAAAGGCAATCTGCAAGACTTCAACCTCAAGCTGACCGACGCCAGCACCGACCTGAAGAAGCCGCTGGCGTTCGACGGCGCGGTCGCGCTGCGCGAGGGCGGGCAGTTGACGGCCAAGGGCAAGGTGGTGCCATCCACCGGCGCGGTCGATACCGACCTCAAGCTGACCAAGCTGGCGATCGCGCCGGTGCAGCCGCTGCTGTCCAAGTACGTCAAGCTGAAGATCGCCGACGGCAGCATCTCGGGCCAGGGACGCTTGCATACCGGCGCCGGTGGCAAGGCCGACCCCGGGCTGCGCTACGACGGCTCGCTGGAAGTGGCCGAGCTCGCCCTGAACGAGGAGGACAACGACCGCTTCGCTCACTGGAAATCGGTGCGCGCCGACAAGCTGGCCTTCGGCCTGTCGCCGGATCTGCTGGATGTGGCCGAGCTGCGCGTCATCGAGCCGGACGCCACGCTCATCATCGAGAACGACCGTAGCTTCAACGCCCAGCGCCTGCTGGTGACGCAGCCTGCCGCGCCGGCGCCTGCCGCCAAACCCGCCGCAGCCGCGCCAGCCGCCGAGCCGTTCCCGGTGAAGGTGCGCCGCGTGCGTTTCGAGAACGCCAAGCTGGCCTTCACCGACTTGAGTTTGCGGCCGCAATTCGCCGCCAAAATTTATGAACTGGGCGGCGTGATCACCGGGCTGTCGTCCAAGCGCGACGCCAGCAGCCAGATCGAACTGGACGGCCGCGTCGACGACTACGGCCTGGCGCGCATACGCGGCAAGCTCAATCCCTTCGTCCCGGCCGACAACACGGACATCAACATGGTGTTCAAGAATGTCGACATGGTATCGGCCTCGCCGTACAGCATGAAGTTCGCCGGCTACAAAATCGCGCAGGGCAAGATCTCGCTGGACCTGGAGTACAAGGTCGTCAAGGGCCAGCTCGAAGGCAACAACCACATCGTGCTCGACAACCTGACCCTGGGCGAACGCATCGACAGCCCGGACGCGCTCAAGCTGCCGCTGGAACTGGCGCTGGCGATCCTGAAGGACAGCGACGGCCGTATCGACCTCGGCGTGCCGGTCTCGGGCAATATGAACGATCCGCAGTTCAGCTACGGCTCGGTGGTGTGGAAGGCGATCGGCAACATCATGAGCAAGATCGTCACCTCGCCGTTCCGTGCGCTGGGTAATCTGTTCGGCATCAGCGGCGATAAGCTGGAGTCGATCGACTTCGATCCGGGCAGCGACGCGCTGCTGCCGCCGGAGCGCGAGAAGGTCAAGCAGGTGGCGCAGATCCTGGCGAAGAAGCCGCAGTTGAAATTGTCGGTGCCGGGCCAGTACAGCGAACAGGCGGACGGTGCGGCGTTGCGCGCACAAGCCTTGCGCCGCGTGGTGCTGGCGCGCGCCGACATCAAGCTGGCGGCGGGTGAGCAGCCTGGGCCGCTCGACATGGGCCAGCGCAAAGTGCGCGGCGCGGTGCGCGACCTGTACGCCGAACGCTTCGGCGCGGCCGAGCTGGACAAGCAGAAGAAAGCCGCTGAAGCGGCAGCCGGTCCTGCCGCCGGCGCCGCGGGAGCCGATACTGCCGCTGCCGATGCCGCGCAAAAGAAACTGCCGATGTTGCAGCGTCTGGGCAAGCTGGTGCAGGGCGAACCGCAAGTGGCCGACGCGACGGCCTTTTACGCCAAGCTGCAGGAACGCCTGGAGCAGAAGCAGCCGCTGCCGGCCGACGCCTTGCAGCAACTGGGCGCGCAGCGATCGGCCGCGATCCTGGCCGCGCTGAAGGGCGAGGGCGTCGATGCCGCCGCCGCGCGGACCACTGGGCCTGAGCCGGTGGAGGCCGGCACGGGCAAACCGGTCGCGCTGAAGCTCGGCCTGTCGGCAAAATAAGATGGCCGATACCAAACAACACGCGGGCGGCAGCGCGCTGCTGGCGGGCTTCGCGCTGCTGACCAGCCAGCTGTCGCTGAACTTCGGCGCGGCGATGGCCAAGCATTTGTTCCCGCTGGTCGGCGTCGAAGGTGTGACGGCTTACCGGGTCGGCATCGCGGCGGTGCTGATGCTGCTGATCTTCCGCCCTTGGCGCACGGCGCTGACGTGGGCGCAGGGCGTCAACGTGGCGATCTACGGCAGCGTGATTGGCCTGATGAATCTGCTGATCTACCGCTCCTTCGACCGCATCCCGCTGGGCATCGCGGTGGCGATCGAAGTGGCCGGGCCGTTGACGGTGGCGGTGCTATCGTCGCGCCGGCCGCGCGATTTCGCCGCGGTCTGCCTGGCTGCGGTGGGCTTGTATTTCCTGTTGCCGATCCACGGCAAGGTCGACCAGCTCGATCCGGTCGGCGTGCTGTACGCGGCCGGCGCGGCGGTGTGCTGGGCCTTGTACATCGTGTACGGCAAGCGGGTGTCGGTGATGCATGGCGGGCAGTCGGTGGCGTGGGCGATGCTGGCGGCGTCGCTGTTCATCGTGCCGATCGGCGGCTGGTACGGCGGCGCGGCGTTGCTGACGCCGGCGTATCTGCTGATCGGCCTGGCGATCGCGGTGATGTCCAGCGCCTTGCCGTACACGCTGGAGATGCTGTCGATGCGGACGCTGTCGTCGCGCACCTTCAGCATGTTCAGCAGCGCCGCCCCGGCGCTCAGCGCGCTGGCCGGCTTTGTGGTGCTGGGCGAGCATCTGACGCTGACCCAATGGCTGGCTATCGCCAGCATCGTCCTGGCCTCGGCGCTGACCTCTTTGCGTTAAGTCAAAGCTGCTGAGCTTGCCTGAGGCGGGGACGGCGGCCTAAGATGTGAGCATGGACATCGAGACAAAACTCACTGGGCTGGAAGAATCGATCGCCGAGACGCGTGAGCGCGTGATAAAGATCGAGACCCGCCTCGATCACATGGAAGCCAATATGGCTACCAAGGCGGACTTGGCTAATCTCAGCGCCACAATGATCAAGTGGATCGTTGGCATGGTAACCGGCGCTGGACTGGCAGCTATCACAGTGATGACCTTCGTGCTGAACAACGCGGTGCCGCCCAAAGCGACGTCAGGCGCGGCACCGGCGCCCATCGTCATCCAACTACCTCCCACAAAATAACCCGCGTTGCATTTGTGACTAGTTCGTGGCAGCATAGCCGCTTACTGGAGGAGACACCCATGCAAATCGCCCGAGCACAACAACCGATCGCCGCCGCCACTGTCTCGCTGATCGCGTGGGTGCTGTGCGTGGCCGCCTTCCTGCCGCCGCTGAACAAGCACACCCTGGACTCGGTGCCGCTGATGATCTTGGCGGGCGTCGGCATCGCGGTCAGCTTCATCGTGCACCTGGTGTTCATCGGCATGTCGGCGCAGCGGCTGGGACGTTCGCCGGTGCTGTGGGTGATCATCTGCGTGTGCCTGTTCCCGGTCGCCTCCATCGTCGGCCTGATCTTGTTCGAGTGGTTCAGCGACCAGGAAAAACAAGCCAGCGCGTAAAAAGGCTATTGCAAAAAGCCGAACCCTTCGGCTAGTATGGATGCCGATGCAACATTGCATCGACGTCGCTCGGACGGTTCCGGGCGCTTACGTGAGACATCCATGACTGACACCCAAACTCCGCGCAGCTTTTCGCGCATCGATCGCCTGCCTCCCTACGTTTTCAATGTCACCGCCGAGCTCAAGCTCGCGGCGCGCCGTCGCGGCGAAGACATCATCGACATGTCGATGGGGAATCCCGACGGCGCCACGCCGGCGCACATCGTCGAAAAACTGGTCGACACCGTGCAACGTCCCGACACGCACGGTTACTCGGCCTCCAAGGGCATACCGCGCCTGCGGCGCGCGATCACCAAGTGGTACAAGAACCGCTACGAGGTCGACTTCGATCCCGATTCGGAAGCCATCGTCACCATCGGCTCCAAGGAGGGCCTGGCGCACCTGATGCTCGCCACGCTGGACCAGGGCGACACGGTGCTGGTGCCCAATCCCAGCTACCCGATCCACATCTGGGGCGCGGTGATCGCCGGCGCGAACATCCGCTCGGTGCGCATGACGCCCGGCGTCGATTTCTTCGACGAGCTGGAGCGCGCGGTGCGCGAGAGCTATCCCAAGCCGAAGATGATGATCCTCGGCTTCCCGTCCAACCCGACCGCGCAGTGCGTGGAGCTGGAGTTCTTCGAGCGCGTGGTGGCGCTGGCCAGGCAGCACAACATCCTGGTGGTGCACGACCTGGCCTACGCCGACATCACCTTCGACGGCTGGAAAGCGCCCTCCATCATGCAAGTGCCCGGCGCGCGCGACGTGGCGGTGGAGTTCTTCACCATGTCCAAGAGCTACAACATGGCGGGCTGGCGCATCGGCTTCATGGTCGGCAACAAGGAGCTGGTGGCGGCGCTGGCGCGCATCAAGAGCTACCACGACTACGGCAGCTTCACGCCGGTGCAGGTGGCGGCGATCGCCGCGCTGGAAGGCGACCAGAGCTGCGTGAGCGAGATCTGCGCGATGTACCAGAGCCGCCGCGACGTGCTGCACAAGGGCTTGTGCGAAGCCGGCTGGCCGGTGGACAAGCCGAAGGCGTCGATGTATATCTGGGCCCGCATCCCGGAGCAGTACCGCCACCTGGGCTCGCTGGAGTTCTCCAAGCTGCTGCTGGCCGAGGCCAAGGTGTGCGTGTCGCCCGGCATCGGCTTCGGCGACTACGGCGACGAGTATGTGCGCTTCGCGCTGATCGAAAATGAGGCGCGGATACGACAGGGCCTCCGCGGCATCAAGGCCATGTTCCGCAAGGCCGAATAAATCTGCATGGACTTTACGCCGCATCAAACGCTAGGTTTGATGCGGCAGCTACTGTGTTCCTGAATTCCTACAGGAGCATCCATCATGCCTTCCCCTCCCGTCAGCGACAGCACGCGTCGTTTGCTCGACGCCGTCAGGAAACTTGAACGCACGCTGCAATCGATCGGCTTGCCGCGCATCCTGGCGCGGCTGCCGGTGCGCTGGCTGTGCTGGCACTATTGCCGCACGCTGGACCAGAAGATCGTCCGCATCCAGCGCATCGCCGGCAAGTTCGAGCAGTGGCTGCCCGCCATCCGCGCCTATGCGGGCGAGGGCGCGGCGCAGCTGGAGTTGATCGACGTCGACCTCAGCATGCGCAACGATATCGAAGTCACCAAGAACACCATGTGGGAGCTGCGCAGCCACTGCCTCGACATCGGCCGCATGTTCGATCAGCTGGGCTACCAGTCGCCGGGCCTGCGGCGGCGGCAGGCGCAGTTCCTGCAGATACTGGAGAGTTCGTGCGTGTCCGCCTGCACCATGCAGGACGCGCTGGCCGAGCACGACAACGCGGCGCTCGCCATGCTGCGCGCGCGCCAGGCGCTGGAGCGCGCCCGCACGGGCGAGGCGCCGGCCGTTTAAAAACCTTCCAGCACGATCTTGCCCTTGGCGCGGTTGCTCTCGATGAGGGCGTGCGCGCGCTTCAGGTTGGCCGCGTTGATCTTGCCGTAGCGTTCGGCCAGCGTGGTCTTGATGACGCCGGTATCGACCAGCGTGGCCACATCGTTCAGCAGCTGGTGCTGCTTCTGCATGTCGGCCGTGGCGAACATCGAACGGGTGAACATGAATTCCCAATGCAGCGACACGCTCTTGCGCTTCAGCAGGCGCACGTCGATGGCGGCCGGGTCGTCGATCAGCGCGACCTTGCCCTGCGGCGCGACCAGCTCGGCGATGGCGTTCCAGTGCTGGTCGGTCTGGTTCAGGCTGGCGACGTAGTTCACCGGCGGCAGGCCGACGCGGGAGATTTCCTCGTTCAGCGGCTTGGTGTGGTCGATGACGTGGTGGGCGCCCAGCTCCCGCACCCAGGCCGCCGTGTCGGGGCGCGAGGCGGTGCCGATCACGGTCAGGCCGGTCAGCTGGCGCGCCAGCTGCACCAGGATGGAGCCGACGCCGCCTGCCGCGCCGATCACCAGCAGCGATTGGCCGGCCGCGCCCTTGTCGCGGCTTACTTCCAGGCGTTCGAACAGCAATTCCCAGGCGGTGATGGCGGTCAGCGGCAGCGCGGCGGCCTGGCCGAAGTCCAGCTTGCGCGGCTTGTGGCCGGCGATGCGCTCGTCCACCAGGTGCAGTTCGCTGTTGGTGCCGGGGCGCATCAGCGCGCCGGCGTACCAGACCTCGTCGCCCGGCTGGAACAGCGTGACGTCGGGACCGACGGCCTTGACCACGCCGGCCGCGTCCCAGCCGATGACCTTGCTGTCGCCTTCGGCCGGCGCCATGTTGGCGCGGATCTTGACGTCCACCGGATTGACCGAGATCGCCTTCACTTCGACCAGCAGATCGTGGCCGGTTGCTTGCGGTGCCTGCAGGTCGATGTCGATCAGGGCGTCGTCGTGGGTGATGGGGAGGGACTTGCGGTAGGCAACAGCTTTCATGTAATGCTCCGGTCGATTGAGGATGGGAGTATCATCATTTATTTCGTGGCCTTGAAAAAGAGGCTGAATAGCGAAACACTTTCAAAGGAATGAAGATAGTGCTGCGACTGGATGATTTGACGGTCTTTGTCCGCACCGCAGACCGCGGCAGCTTGTCGGCCGCCGCGCGCGAGCTGGAGATATCGCCGGCTCTTGCCAGCGCCGCCGTCAAGCGGCTGGAGGGAGAGCTGGGGCTGCGGCTGTTCGCCCGCACCACGCGCTCGCTGCGGTTGACGGAGGAGGGCGAGCATTACCTGGGCAATGCGCGCGAGGCGTTGCGCCTGCTGAAGGAGGGGCATGACGCGCTGATCCAGGGCCAGGAAACGCTGGGCGGCACGCTGAAGATATCGATGCCGTCCGACCTGGGCCGCAACATGATGGTGGGCTGGCTGGACCAGTTCCAGGCGCACTATCCCAAGGTCAGCTTCCAGCTCAGCATCAGCGACCGCGTGTCGGACATGTACCGGCAGCCGGTCGACCTCGCCATCCGCTACGGCCGGCAGGACGATTCCAGCCTGGTGGCGCTGCCGCTGGCGCCGGACAACCGCCGCGTACTGGTGGCCTCGCCGGACTATATCCGCCAGCACGGCAAGCTCAAGGACCTGAACGATCTGCCGCGCCACAACTGCCTGCGCTTCATGGTGGACGAGGTGGTGCACGACCGCTGGACCTTCCAGCGCGATGCCGCCGCCGAGCCGCTGGCCTTGCACGTCAGCGGCAACCGCAGCGCCGACGACGCGGACGTGGTGCGGCGCTGGGCGGTGGCGGGGCTGGGCGTCGCCTACAAATCGCGGCTGGACCTGGCGGACGATATCCGCAGCGGGCGCCTGCAGATCCTGATGCCGGAGATACTGGGCGAACCGGCGCCGCTCAACATGCTGTGCATGCATCGCGCGCAGATCACGCCGACGGTGCTGCAATTGCGGGACTTCCTGCGTGCCTGCTGCGAGCGGGCGTCGAAATACCCTTAGAAAATAATTAAAACTTTGGACCGGCGTTTGCGGTCAGCGCAAATGCGCTTACCATAGCCCCAATATTTACCAGGAGACACTCCGATGAATGAAACCCAGCGCGACATCCTCAGTGCCGGCTTTTCCATGACCTTGATCGCACTGGCGGCGTTCGTCATGCATCGCTTCTTCCTGCCGCTGGTGTGGGCCGGCATCCTGTGCGTGGCGACGTGGCCGCTGTACCAGCGCATCCGTGCGCGCTTCGGCCGCCACGACGTGCTGGCCGCCGCCGCGTTGACCCTGATTTGCGCCGCAGTCTTCATCATCCCGGTGTCGCTGGGCGTGGCGCAGGCCGCCAAGCAGGCGCCGGAACTGGCCAACTACCTGGTCACCGCCAACACCGACGGCATCCCGGTGCCGGCCTTCATCCAGCACCTGCCCATGGTGGGCGAGTGGATCAGCGACTGGTGGCAGGCCACGCTGAGCCAGCCGCACGGACTGTCGCACCTGCTGTCCGAGCGCGAAATCAACGGCCTGCATTCGGCCAGCGACATGATCAAGGTGGCCGGCGTGGGCTTCATGCACCGGCTGGTCGATTTCGGCCTGGCGTTTTTATGCCTGTTCTTCTTCTACAAGGACGGCCAAGCGCTGAACCGCCAGATCACCGCCATCGGCAGCCATTGCTTCAGCGAGCAGCGCTGGGCGCGCTACGCTGAAAAAATCCCGACTGCGATCCGCGCCACCGTCAACGGCCTGGTGCTGGTGGGCCTGGCGGAGGGCGTGTTGATCGGTATCGGCTACGCGATCGCAGGCCTGCCGTCCCCCGCTCTGTGGGCGGCGGTGACGGGTATCCTGGCTATCATTCCATTTGGCGCGCCGGTGGCCTTTGTCAGCGCGGCGGCGGTGCTGGTGTTCAACGGCGCGGTGCCGGCCGCCATCGCGGTGGCGGTGTGGGGCACGATAGTGCTGTTCGTGGCGGACCACTTTGTACGGCCTGGCATGATCGGCAACGCCACGCGGCTGCCGTTCCTGGCCGTACTGTTCGGTATCCTGGGCGGGGTCGAGACCCTGGGCCTGGTCGGACTGTTTATCGGTCCTGTTGTGATGGTGCTGTTTGTGACGCTGTGGTACGAGGCGAATCTGTTTGATGACGGTACGCCAGTTGCCAAACCCAGGTGAGGAGCGCGAGCGAGGCAGCGGCGTTGGCCGGCCTGTCTTGCGACTGGATCGGGCAACTGGCACCGGCAACCATTAGTGAGCCTTCGACAGGATCAACAACCAGCGGCGGAACATCAAGACTTCCAGATGGCCTGCCTGCACGCCGGTGTCGCATTCCATGATCGGGTTCACCGCGTAGTAGCGCTTGCGGAAGTCACGGCACACCAGCAGTTCGCGTTTGCCCATGCGCACCAGGAACGAGGTCGGCATGTATTCGAGACCGAAGCGGGAGCTAAAGCTGCTATGCAGTGTAGTCATGACGTTTCCTTTTGGAGGAGTAGTGTTTAACGAGGAGTTCAGAATAGCATAACTACTGTATGAATAAACAGGTACTGTGCAAATAAACAGTAAATTCGTTTTTTCGTGATTTTTCCAACAACTTGAACGGCTAGGAGCCTTGGAGCACCAAATTTTCAGTAAATTCATCCGTTTCATTGAAGCAAGACTGTCGCCGGGAGGCGAATTCGGCCTGCATCTGACCGCGGGACTGGTCCTGCTGGTGCTGTCTGTGGCGATTTTCGGCGAACTGGCCGAGGATGTGATGGGCAAGGAGGCGATCACCGTGCTGGACGCGCAGGTGGCGCACTGGTTCCATGCGCGCGCCTTCGAACCGCTGACCAGCTTTATGCTGGGCGTGTCGCTGGTGCATACCGGCGTGGGCATGGTGGTGCTGGTGGCGGCGCTGGGCTGGTATTTCTGGCGCGCGCGGGCGCGCTACTGGCTGCTGGCGCTGCTGGTGGCCGTGCCCACCGGCGCGATGCTGAATGTGGCGCTGAAATACCACTTCCAGCGCGTGCGGCCGATGTTCGACGAACCGCTGGTGAGCCTGGCGACGTACAGCTTCCCCAGCGGCCACGCGTCGGTGGCGACCTTGTACTACGGCCTGCTGGCGAGCTATGTGATGATCGCGCGGCCGCACTGGCATGTGCGGCTGGGTGCGGCGGTGGCTTGTGTCATGATGATATTGTTGGTGGCGTTGAGCCGCGTCTACCTGGGCGCCCATTACCTCAGCGACGTGCTGGCGGCGATGGCCGAGAGCGTCGCGTGGCTGGCGGTGTGCATCACGGCGATCTCGACGCTGCGCCGCCGGCGCGAAGCCAAAACCTTATAAACCGTTTACGGAGAATCCACTGGACAGCATCGTTGTCATCGTCAACGCCGGCGCGGGGCAGGGCTACTGCGGCGGCTGGGTCGCCGCGCTGACGGAGAAATTCCGCGGCCACGGCGTCGAGCCCGACATCACGCTGGCCAAGAGCGGCGCGGAGATGATCGCGCGCGCCGGGCGGGCCGTGGCCGAGGGCGCGCCGGTGGTGGTGGCGGGCGGCGGCGACGGCACCATCAACGCGGTGGCCTCGGTGCTGGCCGGCACGGATACGCGGCTCGGCGTTCTGCCGCTGGGCACGCTGAACCACTTCGCCAAGGACCTGAAGATACCGCTGGATCTGGACGCGGCCGTGGCCAATGTGGTGCGGGGCCGGGTGTGCCGCGTGGACGTGGGCGAGGTCAACGGCCGCATCTTCCTCAACAACTCGGGCCTGGGCATTTATCCCGACATCGTGCGCGACCGCGAACAGCAGCAGCGCCATCTGGGCCGCAGCAAGTGGCCGGCGTTCGGGCGCGCGCTGTTCGCGGCGCTGCGGCGCTTCCCGTTCATGAACGTGCGGCTGAAGATCAACGGCGAGGAGCATCTGCGCCGCACGCCCTTCGTCTTCATCGGCAACAATGAATACCAGCAGGGCCTGACGCTGGGCGCGCGCGCGGGACTCGATAGCGGCAAGCTTTGTTTGTACGTGGCGCAGAAGCCATCGCGGCTGGGGCTGCTGCGCTACGGCGTGCGCGCCATGCTCGGCAAGCTGGGGCAGACGCGCGATTTCGACGTGCTGTCGGCGTCGGAGCTGACCATCGAGACGCGCCACCATCACATGCGCGTGGCCACCGACGGCGAAGTCTCGCTGATGAAACCGCCGTTGTGCTACCGCTCGCGGGCGGGGGCGTTGAGCGTCATCGTTCCGGACTAGGAGGCCAGCATGCGCACCATCGTACATTTATCCGACCTGCATTTCGGCCGCGTCGACCACAAGCTGCTGCGCCCGCTGCAAGCCTTGACCGCCAGCCTGGCGCCGGACGTGGTGGTGGTGTCCGGCGACCTGACGCAGCGCGCCAGGACCGAGGAGTTCCAGGCGGCGCGGGCCTTCCTGGACACCTTGCCGGGGCCGCAGATCGTGGTGCCGGGCAATCACGACATCCCCTTGTACAACGTCGCCAGTCGTTTCCTGGCGCCGCTGCGCAAGTACACGCGCTATGTCACGCTGGACCTGACGCCGGAATATGTGGACGACGAGATCGCCGTGCTGGGCATCAACACCGCGCGTTCGCTGACCTTCAAGGACGGGCGCATCAACCATGAGCAGATCGACCAGATCCATCGCCGCATGAGCGCGGTGGATCCGCACCTGACGCGCATTGTCGTCACCCACCACCCGTTCGACATGCCGGACTCGCTCGACGAGGGCGACCTGGTCAACCGTGCGCCGCTGGCGATGCGGGCGTTTGCCGAGTGCGGCGTGGACTTGCTGCTGGCGGGGCATCTGCACGTGAGCCATGCGCACAACACCGCGCAGCGTTACGAGATCAGCGGCTACGCGGCCCTGATGGTGCAGGCCGGCACGGCCACGTCCACGCGCGGGCGGGGCGAATCGAATTCCTTCAACGTCATCCGCGTCGAGCACGACAAGGTGGAAGTGCAGCGCTACAGCTGGGTGGATGGCACGGGCAGCTTCGAAGTCTCGCACACCGAGCGCTTCCAGCGCAGCGGCGACGCCTGGTCGCTGACCGCCGAAGCCTGACCCGTCGTTCCCGCGCACGCGGGAACCCATGCTGAGCGCGCCGGGCTGCTATGGCGGGAATGACTCGCGGTTAGAGCCAGTAGTTCATGAAGCGGGCGGCGAATTCGCGCAGGCGGTCTGACCACGGACGGTGGCGCCAGCTTTCCAGCGTCACTTGCACCGAGTCGCGCAGGTCTTCCTGGAAGGCTTTCTCCATCTCGGTGCCGAAGACGTCGCCCATGACCACCACGTTGAGCTCGCTGTTGTGCAGGAAGCTGCGGGTGTCGATGTTGGTCGAGCCGACCGTCGACCAGTTGCCGTCGATGACGGCGGTCTTGGCGTGCAATACCGCCAGCTTTAGCTGGTAGATCTGCACGCCGCTTTCCAGCAAATCGTCGTAGAAGGCGTGGCCGGCGTAGAACACCAGCCCGCTGTCGGACACGCCCGGCAGCACGATCTTGACGTCCACCCCGCGCCGCGCGGCGGCCATCAGCGCCTCCACCGTCTGCCGGTCAGGCACGAAGTAGGCCGAGGTGATGTGGATGCTCTTCCTGGCTTCCTGGATCGCCAGGTTGTAGGCCTTGTAGATCTCGAACTTGCCGCCGGGGTCGCTGCCCAGCACGCGCACCACCTTGTCGCCGGCCACCACCGGCTTGGGGAAGTAGTCGGCGTCCGCCAGATCATCCTTGTCCTGCGCCACCCAGTGCCGCACGAACAGCCACTGGAAGGCCTGCACCGCCGGCCCTTCGACCTTGATGTGGGTGTCGCGCCAGCCCACCTGCGACTTGTCGGTCGGCCGGGCCGAGGAGCGGAACAGCGAGCTGCGCGCGTACGTGGCGCTGATGTTGATGCCGCCGGTGAAGGCGACCTTGCCGTCGACAATCAGCACCTTGCGGTGGTCGCGGTTGTTGAGCTTCCAGCTGTCGCCGCTCAGCTTGGCGGGGTTGACCGGGTTGAATTCGACCAGGTGGATGCCGGCCTTGCGCATGCGGTCGAAGAACGCCGCCGGCACGCCGATGGTGCCGACGCTGTCGTACAGGATGTTGACCGTGACCCCTTGCCGCTGCTTGTCGATCAGTGCGTCGGCGAACTTCAGGCCCAGCTCGTCCTGGTCGAAGATATAGGTTTCCAGGTTGATGTGGTTGCGCGCGGCGTTGATGGCCTTGAGCATCTCCGTCATGGTCTGCGGACCGTCGAACAGCAGCGTGCACTTGTTGCCGGCGATGAGGGGCACGCCGGTGGCGGCTTCCTCCAGCGCGGCCTGGGCCTGCAGGTCCAGCGTCGCCTTGGGCCAGCGCTTGGCCAGCAAGGCCTTGCCGCGCTCGGGGCTCAGGCTGCCGTTGACGCCCTGCACGCTGGGCACGGCGGCCGGCTCCAGCTTGTCGCTCATCGCCGTCACGTTGGGCAGCGACGCGCATGCGCCCAGCAGACCCCAGCACATCAGGCAGAGGGGCAGCCAGCACCGCATGCGCGCAAGGTTCATTTAGAGGCCTTCTCCGTCGCGACCACTGTTTCGGACAACTCCGCTTCCTCGGCCTCGGAACCGAAGAAGAACGATACTGGCCCCTGGCGGAACCGGCGGCCCATGGCCTTGAGCAGCTGCCAGCCCTGCTTGAAGCGCGCCTGGCGCGAACGCAGCGCCACCCACAGCGCCAGCCCGAAGCTGACCAGCAGGTTGACCGTGCCGATGGCCAGGAAACCGGCCACCGAGGTCAGCACCAGTTCCCAGCTGACATGGTAATCCAGTCCCACCATGGCCGTCGCAAAGTTGGCTGATGAGAACGTCACGTGGCGGATGTCCAGCGGCAGGCCCAGCAAAAATCCCAGCAGCGGCATCACGCCGAGCAGGATGCCGAAGAAGAAATTGCCCATCAGGCCGCCGAGGTTGTTCTCCATGTAGACGCCCAGGCGCGCCAGGCGTTCCGGCCCCAGCAGCCAGCGCAGGCCGCGCAGCTGCGCGATGCGCTGCGACCAGCGGGTGTACAGCGCCTTGTTGTCGTAGTAGCCGGAGATCAGGCCGGCCACGAACAGGCAGACGCCGGCGATGGCGGCGTAGATCAGCGTCGGGCCGTGGATCGGGTCGATGTCGTGCAGCAGGCGCATGGCCTTTTCCGGCGACACCAGGTGGTGGCCGGTCAGCCACGGCCAGGCCAGCGCGATCAGCCAGGCGGTGGGGATGGCGGTGGCCAGGTTGCCCAGCACCGCCATGTTCTGCGTGCGGATCACCTTGACGCACAGCTCGGCCATGCTGTCGATGTCGATGTTGCGCCCGTCCTTGCTGTGCAGGCCGGCCGCGATGCGCGAGGCCGTCATCGCCGGCTGCTTGGTGGCCACCGTGAAGTGCAGCAAGTGGATGAACATGAAGCCCAGCGAGTAGTTCATGCTGAACAGGAAGGCTTCGACCAGCGGCGCGGCGCGCAGGTAGGACATCAGGATCTTGAACAGCGCCATGAAGCCGATCACCACGCCGGCGCCGGCCGACGACACGAACATGCCGGTCAGCTCCTTGCGCTGGCTGGCCACGTAGTGCTCGCCGGTGTGGCTGGCGTTCTCGGTGACGTTGCGCGCCAGCAGGTCGATATTATCGTGCATCAGGTCGCGCAGCTGGTACTTGTGGTTGTGCGCCTTGATCAGCTCCAGGCCCAGGCCGACGGCGGCGCTGCGGCGCGGGCTGGGCGGCCCCTCCTGCTGGTGCGGCGCGTGGGTGGCGGCCAGCAGGTTGAGCTCGGCCGCGGCGGCGGCCGGCAGTTCGCCGCTGACGTCCACCAGGAACAGCAGCTTGCGCAGGCGGTCGATGCTTTGCGTCAGCGTCACCAGCAGGTAGGTCAGGGCGATGCTGGTGCCCTGGCTCAGCGCCTTCTTGCGGATCTTGGCCACCACGCCGTCGCACTGGTCCAGCATCACCAGCAGGTGGCGCGCGTCTTCCAGCGCGGCCTCGTCGCCGGCCAACATGCGCTGGTAGTTGTCGAGATAGGCGTTGACCTCGAAGTTCTGCACCATGAACGGCGATTCGTAGGTCTCCATCTCGGTGTGGAAATTGGTCAGCTTGGGTTCCAGGCCGATCGCGCACACGCGGTAGGACAGCGTGCGGATCGCCTCCAGCAGGCCGGGCAGCATCAGCTGCGGTTGTTCTTCCTCGTCGTGCAGGCTGATCACGTCGATCAGGGCCAGCCAGTCGGCGGCCGGCACGGCGGCGATCCAGACGTGGTCGGTGCGCTTGTAGACCACCTGGTCGAGCGCGTCGCTCAGGTACTCGTCGCCCAGCGCGGGCGGCAGGATGCGGTAGGCGATGCGGCGCTTGAATTCGGTGAAGAAGCCGTCGTTGGACAGTACGCCGATCTCGGTGTACAGGCTGGCGTGGCGGCGGCTGGACAGCAGCGTGCGCGCGTAGCGGCCCAGCGCCCGCGCGTGGGCGGGGTTGCCCTTCAATAGCTGGCACAGGGTGCGGACGTTGGCGGTGGCGCGCGCGCCGTCGGTGGCGCGTTGCGGGCGCAGGGTGTCGAACAGCTCGACCATCAGGCCGATGTCGTTGCTGTCCGGGGCGATGCGTTCAAGGATTTCTAGCATGCGTGGGGCGGATGAACCGCGTAGGTACAAAGCCGCAGTATAGTCGTATAACTCTGCCAAGTATGTACGCTGGCGAACGTTGGCTGTCCATTGGGAAAATTAAATGGCGGCAGGGCAATGGCGGATGGGACCGGGATATGCCGCCGAAATATGCCCCCAACGTGGTCCCGCGCACAGAGGTGCCGCGTCCGCTGTCCTACCATGAAGCTCACGGCATACGTTTTCCAGGCTCATCATGAAACCGATTTACATCATGCTGGCAGGGTTGGCGCCGCTGGTCGCGGCGGCGCAGGCGCCATCTCAAGCGCCGTCGCCGGTGCAGGTGTATGGCCTGCTCGACGCCGGCGTGGTGGCCGAGCGCGGCTGCAACGGACCCTGCGCGCACACCCGGCTCGACAGCGGCGTGTCCGCCGGATCGCGGCTCGGGGTGCGCGGGCGCGAGGACCTCGGCGGCGGCACGTCGGCCGTCTACACGCTGGAGACGGGCATCCTCAACGACACCGGCGCGTCCGACCAGAACGGCAAGCTGTTCGGCCGCCAGGCCTACGTCGGGCTGGACGGGCCGCTGGGCGCGGTCACGCTGGGCCGGCAGTACAACCTGCTGTACGAGACGCTGACCGACGTGGCCGATCCCTTCCACGGCGGCATGGCCGGCAGCGCGGCCAACCTGGTCGGCTACACCACGCGCCGCTACGACAACACCATCAAATACCAGTCGCCGCGCAGCAAGAGCGGCTGGAACGGCGCGGCGATCTACAGCGTCGGCGAGTCGCCCTACAACAGCAAGGCCAACCGCGCTTATGGCGCCACCATCGGTTATGCGGATGGCGCCGTCAACCTGCGCGTCACCCACCAGCGCAAGGACAACGCGCTCGACGCCAGCGGCGCCGCGTCGGCGGTCGACCAGTCGGCCAGCAACACGCTGGTGGCGGCCAATGTGGACTTCGGCCGCTTCGTCGGCTATGCCGCGTACGGCCGCAGCCGGGGCGTGGGCAGCTCGCCGTGGGACATGTCCAACCCCTACGGCGCGGTCGCGCAGAGCACGCCGTCCGACAACAGCCGCGACGTGCTGGTCGGCGTGGCGGTGCCGATGGGCGCCACCACCTTCCTGGCGTCCTACATCCACAAGGACGACCGCAGCGGCGCTCACCGCGACGCCAACCAGCTCGCGGTCGGCGTCAGCTACGCGCTGTCGCGGCGCACCGAGTTGTATGGCGCCTTCGCCCGCATCCAGAACCGCAACGGCGCCGGCTACACGGTCGGCAACGCCACCGGCGCCGGCCATGGCGACCGGGCGATCAACATCGGCCTGCGCCACGCTTTCTGATCCGTGCTAAATTGCCTGTTTTAGCACTCATCAGGAACAAGCATGTATCTGACTTACTTCAACGGCGGCTGGTCCGAAGGCAACACCCCCTTGTTTGGCGCGATGGATCACAGCGTGTGGCTGGGATCGTCCGTGTTCGACGGCGCGCGCTCGATCCGCGGCCACATGCCGGACCTGCGCCTGCACCTGCAGCGGGTGATCACCTCGTCCGAGCGGCTCGGCCTGGTGTGCCCGCTGTCGGTGGACGAGATGGAAAAGCTGGTGCGCGAAGGCGTGGCCAAGTTCCCGCCCGATGCCGAGCTGTACGTGCGTCCGCTGGTGTTCGGCACCGACGGCCTGCTGGTGCCGGTGCCGGAGAAGAGCGCCTTCGCGCTGACCTTGTTCGACGCGCCGATGCCGCCGTTCACCGGGTTCTCGGCCTGCCTGACGGCGCTGCGCCGTCCCGACCCGTCGATGGCGCCGACCGACGCCAAGGCCTCGGCGCTGTACGCCAACACCAGCAAGGCGATCCGCGAGGCGCAGCAGCGCGGCTTCGACAACGCGGTGGTGTGCGACAACGCCGGCAACGTGGCCGAGTTCGCATCGGCCAACCTGTTCCTGGTCACGCCCGAAGGCAAGGTGGTGACGCCGGTGGCCAACGGCACCTTCTTGTCCGGCATCACCCGCGCGCGCGTGATCGCCTTGCTGGCCAAGGAGGGCATCGTGGTCGAGGAGCGTTCGGTGCGTCCGGAAGAGCTGGACACGGCGGTCGAGATCTTCAACACCGGTAACTACGGCAAGGTCACGCCCTGCATCCGCTACGAGGCGCGCACCCTGCCGGTCGGCCCGGTCGCCACGCTGGCCTTCCAGCGCTACATGGCGTTCTCCGACACCCAGTGATCAGTTGGGCTTGGCCGGGCAGCTGGCGCTCAGCCAGCGTCCGGTCGATTCCACCTGCACGTTCTGCGGCCTGCCGCCGGCCTCGCTGGTGACGTTCATGTTCATCATATAGGCGCTGTCGCCGTTGAAGCGCAGCGTGCCCTGGCCGCTGGAGGCCGGGTCGACGCAGCTGAACGAGATGTTCATGCCGCCCGCCACCGGCTCGCTCTTCGAGCTGCATTTTCCTTTTTGATTCATCGGCAGTTCCTTCCTGGCCGCCATCTCGGGCGTGACGCAGGCGGTCAGCACCATGGCGCCGTCGTCGCCGGCCTTGGGCATGGAGACGCCGTTCTGCTTCATCATCGCCTCCATCTGCGCGCGCTGCTCGGGCGGCATGTTGGCCAGCTGCTTGAGCGCCATGCCCATCGCCTGGTCGGTCTGGGCATTGCCGGTCTTGACCTTGTTGTGCAGCTCCCACAGGCCGGGCTTGATGGTCTGGGCGGACGCCTGCGCGGCGGCCAGCACGGCCAGGGAAAGTATCAGTCGCTTCATGTCGGCTCCCGAGAGAAAGGTAGCGACAGCATAAACCAAAACGCCGCCGCCCCAATAAAAACGGCGCGCCACCGTCAAGTGGAGCGCCGCATGCGGGGCGGTCGGGGCTAGACGCCGCGTCCGCTAATCAGGCGCAGCAGCACCATGATGATGGCGACCACCAGCAGGATGTGGATGAAGCCGCCGATGGTGTAGGAAGTGACCAGGCCCAGCAGCCACAGGATAAGCAGAACGACAGCAATGGTGTAAAGCATGTGATTCTCCTCGGGTTGTTAAACTTCGTTTCGTTTTGTGTGTCCCCATTGTGCGGCAACTGATGCCGGCCTTCTGTACGTTGGCGTACTAAGATGACCTCGAATCGGCGATCGCTCCGGGCGCGTCGCCGGCGATCAGGCCCAGGATGTGCTCGACGCGCACCGGCTTGACCAGGTGCTGCTCGAAGCCGGCCGCGCTGGCGCGCTCGCGGTCGATCGCCTGGCCGTAGCCGGTGAGCGCGAACAGGCGGCAGCCGCGGCCATTCAGGCGCTGGCGGATATGGCCGGCCAGCGCGTAGCCGCTCATCGTCGGCAGTCCGATGTCGAGCACGGCGATCTGGGGCAGGAAACGGTCGAGGTGGGCGAGCGCGGCCAGCGGTTCATTGAACACCTGGACTTCATGCCCGTGCAGCTCCAGCAAATCGGCCATCAGGCTGACGGCGTCGAGGTTGTCGTCCACCAGCAGGATGCGCTTGCGCTGCGCCACGCTGGCTGCGCCGGGCTGCGCCGTGTCGCCGCCCGGCGCGGCATCGCCCGCCTGCTTCAGGCGCGGCAGGCGCACGTGGAACTCGCTGCCCTGGCCGGGCCCGGCGCTGTGCGCCTCGATGCCGCCGCCATGCAGGCCCACCAGGTTGTTCACCAGCGCCAGGCCGACGCCCAGGCCGCCGGCGGAGCGGTCGGTGTTGGTGCGGCGGTCCTGGTAGAACAGGTCGAACACATGGGGCAGGGCGTCGGCGGCGATGCCGATGCCGTTGTCCACCACGCTGACAGTCACGTGCTCGCCGTCGCCGCTGGCGGCCAGGCGGATGTCGCCGCCGGGCGGGGTGTAGCGCGCCGCGTTGGTCAGCAGGTTGGCGACGATCTGCACCAGACGCACGTGATCGCCGCGCACCGGCAGCGGCGCCCGCACGTCCAGGCTGAAGCGGTGCTGGCGATTGTCCAGCAGCGGCGCGACCATTTCCACCGCCTTGTCGATGACCTGCGCCAGGTCCAGCGCCTCGGTCTTGAGCACGATGCTGCCGGTGTTGACGCGCGAGACGTCGAGCAGGTCGTCCACCAGGCGGATCAGGTGCGTGAGCTGGCGGCCGATGATGTCGTGCGCGACGCTGTGGCCGCCTTGGCGGCGGATCACCTCCAGCGCGGTCAGGATCGGCGACAGCGGATTGCGCAGCTCGTGGCCCAGCATGGCCAGGAATTCATCCTTGGCGCGGCTGCTGGCGGCCAGCTCGGCCATCAGCGCCTCGCGCTGGGCCTGCGCCTCGTCGCGCTGATGGCGTTCGGTGGCGTCGCGCGTGAAGCAGCGGGTGTAGCGCAGCACGCCGTCCTCGAAATGGCCGTTCGAACTGATCAGGACGTGCTTGATGCCGCCATCCTTGCAGCGCAGGCGCGCCGGCATGTCGCGCACGGTGTCGCCGGCTTTGAGCCGGGTCAGGATGGCCTCGATGACCGGCGCGTCGGCGTGGAAGTCGGCGATGTGGTGGCCGACATATTCCTCCCAGCGATAGCCGAGCAGGCGCAGCTCCGCCTGGTTGGCCCAGAGGATGGTGCCGTCGGCGCCGACCTGGTGGATGCCCTCGGCGGCGTTTTCGACGAAGTCGGCCAGTTCGCGTTCGCGTTGCGCCAGCGCGGTCTCGGCGGCGCGGCGGCGCGCGATCTCGGCGCTCAGCGACAGCGCTTGCTGTTCCAGTTCGAGCAGGCGCTGCTCCGGGTTGCTCGACGGCGGCGGTGCTTCGGCCGCGCAGTGGGCCGCGTGGTCATGCAGCGCGCAGACGTGGCGGAAGGTGTCCGCCATGGCCGCGTTGGGAAACTGGCTCCACGGATAGGCGCAGAACAGCGTGAAACGGTTGCGCCGGGCCAGCTCGTTCCACAATTCCTCCAGCCGGACGGCGGCGGCATAGCGGCCGCGCTCGCACAGCAGGGCGACCATTTCGCCGAACGCGTGGATGGGCGACTCCGCCGCGATGTCGCGCACCAGCTGGCCGACCGTGGCGTCGAACAGGCGGTCGTCGGGCCAGTCGTCGACCATGAAGGAGGACAGCGTCTGGTCGGCGTCGCGCGTCACCAGCCGGGCGCCGGGATCGCTTGCGCCTGGCCCGCCTTGCAGGCGGTCCAGGCGCCGCCGCAGCGCCACCAGATGGTCGGCGGTGGCGATGACGATGCTGGCGCCGCCGGCGGCCAGGGCCGCGTGGACAAATGGGGCGACCTCGTCCAGCAGCAAGCTGTCATCCTTGTAGAAGCGGACGAAGTGCGAAGAACCATGGGTGGCAAGGGACAGTGGTGAGGGGTCTAGCTCCGCCATGATGGTCCTTTCGCGATGGGGATGGAAGGGACCTTACAGGGAGCGCAGCTGGCCATTGACGATCTTCACCTGGTCGCCCGAGCGCCATTGCGGTTGAGCCGATTGATGCAGCACGCGTTTCTTGCCATTGTCCATGCGCACCACGATCTCCCAGCTATGCGTGGTTTTCATATTGCCTTCGACCTGGTTGCCCGCCACCGCGCCGCCGACCGCGCCGGCCACCGTGGCCAGTTGACGGCCGTGGCCGCTGCCGATCTGGTTGCCCAGCAGGCCGCCCAGGATGGCGCCGCCGGCCGCGCCCACGCCGCTACCCTGGCCGCGGTGCTCGATCGTGCGCACCGACTCGACCACGCCGCAGCTGGTGCAGACGGCCGGTCCCTGTTGCGCCACGCGTTCCTGCGGCTGTTGTTGTTCCTGCTGCTGCGTCGGATACGGCGCCGGCGCGGCGTTGCTGGCGTAGCCGGCTGGTGGTTGCGCGGCTTGCTGCTCCTGCGGCGGCACCGACGACAGCTGGCCCGGCATCGGCGCGGCGCCCGGCACGGTGGCGCTGGAGGTCGGCAGCCAGCCCATGATGGCGGCGCTGCCGACGCCGCAGAACAGCACCACCGCGACAGCGGCGATGACCATGAGTGGGTGGAGCTTGGGCTTGTTGCTTGGGGTGTCCATGATGTGTCCTGTTATTGATGTTTAGGGTAATGCACTGCACGCCGGATTTTCCCTGAAGACTAGGTCTGCTTCCGTGCGTCACCGTACATACACGGGAAATCGCAGCCATTACGCTGACCCCATGCATACCCATCCTTCCTTTTTTTCCGACGACGACAGGGCGCCGGCCCGGCCGGCGTTGAACCGCTTGTTGTCCAGCCTGGCCGACGACGACCAGGGCAAGCTGCTGGCGCTGTGCGACACGGTGCGGGTGGACGTGGGCCAGGTGCTGTATGAGCCGGGCCAGGCGATCCGCTACGTGTACTTCCCGGTCGACAGCCTGATCTCGCTGCTGGCGGTGGCCGAGGGCCGCATGACGCTGGAGGTGGGATCGGTGGGGCAGGAGGGCATGATCGGCGCGTCGGTGGCGCTGGGCCACGAGCTGGCGCTGGTGCGCGCGGTGGTGCAGCGCGCCGGCCGCGCCAGTCGCATCGACGTGGCCGACTTCCGCGCCGAGTTCAAGCGCAACGAGGCGTTGCAGCGGCTGCTGTACCGCTATACCGACATCCTGCTGGCGCAGGCGATCCAGATCGCCGTGTGCAGCCGCTTCCACGTGCTGGAGGCGCGGCTGGCGCGCACCCTGCTGATCACGCGCGACCGTCTGCAATCGGAGAAATTCCATCTGACCCACGAGTTCCTGGCGCATGCGCTGGGTGTGCGGCGGGTGGGTGTGACCAAGGCGGCCAGTGCGCTGCAACAGCAGAAATTGATCACCTACAGCCGCGGCAATATCGAGATCCTCGATTCCGCCGGGCTGGAGGCGGCGTCCTGCCGCTGCTACGAGCTGGTCAGGGACAAGGGGGCCATGGGCATGGCCAAGGTGTTTCTGTGAGGCTTAACGCGGTGGCTTGCTGACCTGGTTGCCGATCACGCCGCCGACCGCGGCGCCGCCCACGGTGCCGACCGCGCTGCCGCCGGTCAGCACCGAGCCGGCCACGGCGCCAACGCCGGCGCCGACCGCGGTGTTACGGTCCTGGTTGGACATGCCCGCGCAAGCGCTCAGGCCCAGCGTGGCCGCCACGATGGCGGCGCTCGATACGATGCGTTTGGTATTCATGATTTTCTCCTTGCTGATTGAGGCGCGACAGTAGTGGCTTGCACCAATACCGAAAGCGTACGCAAGAATCATGGCGCGCTCCGTTCGGCAGCACACATAGAACCGCCCTAGCGCCGGGGCCCCGGCGACTTGCCCGGCGGCGGCGCCACCGGCTTGCCGCCCTGTTGCGCCAGCAGCGTGGCGCAGCCGGTGGTCTCGCCGGGACCGGCGTTGATCAGCGGCAGGATGGCCGCCACCGGCGCCACCGCCGCCAAGGCCAGCGCGCCGCCCGCGCGCAACGCCAGCACGCCCTTGTCGACGCTGACGGCCGGCTCCTTGAAGGTGCCGCGCACATAAATCGGCGCCCGCAGCGAGATCACCCGCACGCCCTTGGCGTCGGGCCGCAGCGTCAGGTCCATCTTCTCGTTGTCGAGGTTGACGGTGCCGGCCACGTCGATCTTGGCGTCCGAGGTGTCGACCACGAACAGCCGCGAGCGCATCAGCCCCTTGTTGACGCCGAAGTCGGTCACCATGCAGTTGAGCTTGACCTGCTTGTCGCCGATCAGCTTGGTCAGCACCACGTTGCCGATGTTCAGGCCCATTTCCTCCAGCAGCAGCTTGCTGACGCTGCCCTCGTTGATCACGCCCTTCAGTTCGCCGTTCGAGGTGCCCAGCAAGCCGGCCACCGAGTTGCCGGTGGCCGACAGCGAGATGTCGGCGTTGACTTCGCCCACCGTGGCCTGCATCTCCTCGATGCGCGGGAACAGCTGGCGCAGCTTGAGGTGGCGCGCGGCGGCGCTCAGCTCGGCGCCGATGGCGTTACGGTTGACCTTGCCGCTGCCGTCCAGCCTGACCCTGGACGTGAAGCGGCCGCCGGCGATGTCGAAGTCCAGCGGCTTGAGCGACAGCACGCCGTCCTTCATGTTGATGACCGTGTCGAGGTTGGCGATCGGCAGGTCCTTGTCGCGCGTGATGCGCAGCGCCTTGAAGTTGACGTCGGCGTCCAGCGCGGTCCAGCGCTCGGTCTTGAACGGTTCCACCGGCAGCACGCGGTCGCCCGGCTGCACCGGCGCCACGCCGCGCGCCTGCTTGCTGGCGTTGGAGTCGGCGCCGATCAGCGGGCCCAGGTCGGAAAACTGCAGCAGCTTCGATTGCACCGCGCCCGTCAACAGCGGCCGCGGCAGCGACTGGCCGTAGCGGTATTCCAGCTTGCCGGCGATGTCGGAATGGCCGACGCGGCCGGTGAACTGGTCGTAGATCCAGCGGTTCTCGCGCTCGCCCAGGTGGCCGGTCAGGTGGCCCTCGGTGGTGTAGGCCGGGGTTTCCGGCAGCAGCACGCCGGTCAGCGCGTACAGCCGCGCCATGCTGGGGCCGGACAGCTTGAGGCGCAGGTCGAGCGCGGTCAGCGCGGACGGCCGGGTCAGCGTGCCGGTCACGGCGATGCTGTTGCCGCCGACGTTGATGTTGGCCGCCAGCGGGTAGGGCGTGGATTGCTGTTGCAGCGACAGCACCGCGCCGGCCTTGCCGCCGCCGGTGACGTCCTGCTTGTTCCACTTGCCGCGCAGGGTCCACGCCACGCCGTAGCTGGGATCGGCGTTGAGGGTGTCGATGTCGGCCACCGCGTCCACCCGCGTCAGCGCGTCGCTGTAGTGCACCGTGCCCTTGTTGAGGACCACGCGCTGCAGGTCCAGCTTCCATGGCGACGGTTTGTCGGCCGGCTTGAAGGTCCAGTTGTTGGCGCCGTCCGGCTTGCGTTGCAGCCATACCGACGGCGTGTCGAAGCGCAGCACCGGAATCGACAGCCGGTGCTGCAACAACGGCAGCAGGTCGATCGAGAACGAGAACTGGCCGACGCTGGCCATCTCGGCCGGCGCCGCCCAGCCGGACGGGTTGCCGACGTGGACGTCGCGCGCCACCAGGTGCGGCAGCGGCAGGTAGTCGCTCCAGCTGCGGTCGGCGTCGCCGCGGCCCTGGCGTTCCCAGGTCAGCGACAAATCGCCGCGGATGGCGAACGGGCGGTCGATGGCTTCGCTGACCTTGTCGTTGAGCCAGGGGCGGGCGCGGTTCCAGTCGTAGTTGAGCAGGACGATCACGGCGATGGCCGGCACGGCGACCACCACGCCGGCGACGGCCAGCGCGATACGGGTGCGGCGGGAAGGGGAGGAGGGCATGGTTGGCCTTTTTCTTATAGGAGTGGCGCTATTTTACTAGCCAGCGCCGGACGCGGAATGTGCGGCACCGTACTGAAGCTGCCGCGCCATGGGCCTATAACGTCAACCTGCGATCTGAATTTTTAAGGAGAAGAATAATGACGACCATTCATCATCGTTACGCCGGCATGTGCGCGCTTGTTGCCCTGCTGGGCCTGGCCGCCTGCGCCAGCCAGAAGACCCCTGCCGTGGCCGACGTCGCCGTCTCGCGCGCGGCGGTCGCCAACGCCACCAGCGCCGGCGCGGCCGACCTGGCGCCGGCCGAAATGCAATCGGCGCGCGAGAAGCTGATGCGCGCCAACCAGGCGCTGGCGGCCAAGGATTACCGCACCGCGCAGGACCTGGCCAACCAGGCCTCGGCCGACGCCCAGCTGGCGCAAAGCAAAGCCGGCTCGACCAAGGCCACCATGGCGGCGGACGAGCTGCAGCAAAGCATCCGCGCGCTGCGTGAAGAGCTCAACCGCACCAACGCCACCAGCCAACAATAAAGGAGCCCCATCATGAAAACCCGGAGCCTGAAAACCCTGCGCCTCGTCCCGGCCGCGCTTGCGCTGGCCGTGATGGCGGCCTGCAGCACCACGCCCACCACCACCAGCCTGCTCGACCAGACCCGCGCCGACTTCATGGCGGCGCAAAGCACGCCGTCGGTGGCGGCCAACGCCCCGCTGGAGTTCAAGGCCGCGTCCGATGCGCTGGACCGCGCCAACGCCGCCGCCGCGAAAAAAGACAGCCTGGACGAGATCGACAAGCTGGCCTACATCGCCAAGCAGAAGATCGCCACCGCGCAGGAAGTGGCCAAGCAGAAACAGGCCGAGGCCGAGGTAGCCAACGCCGGCCGCCAGCGCGACGAGATCCGCCTGGAGCAACGCACCGCCGAGGCCAACCAGGCCAAGTCGCAGGCCAACCAGGCCAAGGCCGACGCCGATGCGGCGCGCGCCCAGGCCGACGCCGCCGCCAACAGCGCGCGCAGCGAGGCGGCCCGCAACGCCGCGCTGCAACAGGAGCTGGCCGACCTGCAGGCCAAGCAGACCGACCGCGGCATCGTCATCACGCTCAACGACGTGCTGTTCAACGTCGACCGCGCCGAGCTGAGCGCCGAGGGCATGCGCACCGTGCAGAAGATGGCCGACGTGCTGCTGCAGGAACCGCAAAGCGCGGTGCTGATCGAGGGCTTCACCGACAGCACCGGCAGCGCCGACCACAACCTGCAACTGTCGCAGCGCCGCGCCGAATCCGTGCGCAACGCGCTGATCGGGCTGGGCGTCAAGAGCGACAAGATCGCCACGCGCGGCTATGGCGAGGCCTTCCCGGTCGCCAGCAACGCCGATGCCGGCAGCCGCCAGCTGAACCGCCGCGTCGAGATCGTGCTGTCGCAAAACGGCGCGCCGATCGCCAACCGCCACTAACTTTGAAGGATGCATATCATGGCTGAATCCACCCCCACCGGCATCGACAAGGAAGCCATCCGCGCCGCCGCGCGCAACCTGCAGGACGGCCCGGTCACGGCCGGCTACCAGGGCGACCGCCAGGCCGTCATCAAGATGCTCAACGACGCGCTGGCCACCGAGCTGGTGTGCGTGCTGCGCTACCAGCGGCACTACTACACGGTCACCGGGCGCGACAACGGCCCGATCAAGGCCGAGTTCCTGGAGCACGCCACCCAGGAGCAGGAACACGCCAACTGGCTGGCCGAACGCATCATCCAGCTGAACGGCCAGCCTGATTTCAATCCGGCAACGTTGCTCGCACGTAGCCATGCCGAGTATGATGCATCTGACGACGTGCAAGCGATGATCAAGGCCAACCTGATCGCCGAGCGCGTCGCCATCGAGTCGTACCGGCAGATGATCGAGCAGATCGGCGCCAGCGATCCGACCACACGTCATTTATTGATCAAGATCATGGCGGTGGAAGAAGAACACGCCGACGATATGCGCGATTTGCTGGGATAATGCTGATTTTGCAGTTTGCTGTACAGTTTTCACTTCACACAACCATAACAGGAGCTCCATCATGCTGGAACAAAACATCAGTACCGTGAACAACGACGTGAAAACTCTGGTCAAGGATGCGCAAGCATTGTTCACCGCAGCCACCGCGCTGACCGGTGAAAAGGCCGAGGAACTGCGCGGCCGCGGCATGCGCGCGCTCGACACGGCACTGGCCAAGGCCCACGAAGCCCAGCAAAGCGCGGTCGCCGCCAGCAAGGAAATGGCCAAGCAGGCCGACGTCTACGTCAAGGAAAACCCATGGCGCTCGATCGCCGCGGCGGCCGGCGTGGGCCTGCTGATCGGCGTCATCATTGGCCGCAAGTAAGCCATCGTGTCCGATGAGATGAACCGCCCGCCGGGCCTGATCGCTTCGCTGGGCAATATCGCCCGCAACAGCATCGGCCTGGTCCTGACCCGGCTGGAGCTGGCCGCGCTGGAACTGTCGCAGGTGCGCAATCACCTGCTGCAGCTGGTGCTGGTGTTCGCGCTGGCGGTGGTGGCGGGCTGCTTCGCGCTGGCCTGCGGCACGGTGACCATCGTCTACGTGGCGTGGGACAGCATGGGCTGGAAGATCCTGCCCATCATCACCGGCGTGTTCCTGCTGATCGCGATCGGCCTGATCGTGTATGCGCGCGGCATGATACGCAGCGGCAAACTGTCGATGCCGGCCACCATGGCCGAACTCAAGTCCGACCGCGACATGCTGTTGTAACCGGGAGAGCAGATGAGCAAAGAAGCTGAACGCGCCGCCATCGATGCGGACAAGCAGCGCCTGATCCGCGAGGGGGAGCTGTACCGTATCAAGGTGGTGCACGCCAAGGCGCTGGTCGGCAACGCGCTGCAGCCGGACGCCTTGCTGCATGGCGCCGTCGACCAGGCCATCGGCATGGCCCAGGCCCGCCTCGGCGGCCTGTTGCAGCCGGGTGGCCTGAAGAGTGTCAACTTCAAGGCGTTGTTGCCGTACGCGTTGACGGTGGGCTCGTATATCGCCCGCAAGCGCCTGGTCAAGCCCGCCATGGGCGTGGCGCTGGCCGCCGGCCTTGGCCTGGCCTGGCTGATGCGGCGCCAGCCGGCGCCGCAGGACGACCAGGAATAAAACCCCGAACGCCGCAGCCGCGGCGTTTTTTCATTGGAGTCAGCAGATGAGCAAGGCGATACACGAACTCAATCCCGAGCGCCTGCGCGTGGTCCTGGTGTTGCAGGGCGGCGGCGCGCTGGGCGCTTACCAGGCCGGGGTGTTCCAGGCGATGCACGAGCACGGCCTGGCGCCGGACTGGATCGTCGGCACCTCGATCGGCGCGATCAACGCCGCCATCCTGGCCGGCAATCCGCACGAAACGCGGCTGGACCGGCTCCGGGAATTCTGGGACGGCGTGGCCCACCGCGACAGCTACGACATGAGCCGCGTGCCGGACGCGCAGCGGCGCTCCAACGTGCTGCTGCAGACCTGGGACACCATCGTGCGCGGCGTGCCGGGCTTCTTCCGGCCGCGCTTCATGAGCCTGTTCCCGACGGGGGCGCCGGTCGATCCCGAGCAGGCCAGCTTTTACTCCACCGACGAGCTGGGCGCAACGCTGGAACGCCTGATCGACTTCGACTACCTGAACGCGCCGGGCGGCATGCGGCTGACGGTCAACGCGCTCAAGGTCACCTGCGGCAGCCTGCGCAGCTTCGACAACCGCGAGCTGACGCTGCACGCCGACCACATCCGCGCCAGCGGCGCGCTGCCGCCGGGCTTCCCGCCGGTGCGCATCGATGGCGACCTGTACTGGGACGGCGGCCTGTATTCCAACACGCCGCTGGAGACCGTGCTGGACGATAACGAGCACGTCGACACGCTGTGCTTCATGGTGGACCTGTGGAACGCCGACGGCCCCGAGCCGACCACGCTGGACGAGGTGCAGACGCGGCAGAAGGATGTGACCTTCGCCTCGCGTTCCAAGCGCCATCTGCAGGACTACGTCGCCACGCACAAGCTCAAGCAGAAGCTGCGCGAGCTGTACGGGGAGCTGCCGGAGCGGGCCCAGTCGGAGCAGGGCAAGGAGGAGCTGGCCGGGCTGGGCGGCGACAGCACGCTGCACGTGGTGCGGCTGGCGTACGCGGGGCGCGACTGGAACATGGCGGCCAAGGATATCAACTTCTCCAAGGGCTCGATCCAATGGCGCTGGGACCAGGGCTACCAGGACGCGCTGCGCGCCATCACGGCGGCGGGCTGGTTGAGCTTTGTGACGGAAGATACGCCGCTGGTCGTGCACGAGCTGCCGCCGTTGCGGCAAGCGGTGCACGGCCAGGAGCGGGCGGCCTAGCTGGCGGCACTGCTAGTGCTGGTGGTTTTCCTCGCGGATCTGTTCGGCCTTGGCCATGTCCTGCCGGTAGGTCGCCTGGGCGTCTTTCAGGCAGCTGCGGCGTTCGGCGGCCGGCCCCTGCTTGCAGGCGAGGTTGGCCTCGGCCAGCGCGGCGCCGATCTCCTTGCGCAGCGTGCGCAGTTGCGCGGCCGGGCTGGTGTCGTCCTGGTACCAGCGCGCCGGATCGCCCCTGGAGATTTCCGACTTCTGCAGCTGGGCGTTCTGCGGCGGCGTGGTGTTGCTGGCCGCTTGCGCGGCCAGCGCGGCGCCGGCCAGCGCCGCGGCGATGATGACTTGCTTGAAGTGAGCCATGATGTCCTCCTGTGTCGTTACAGCCTGCCGGTGAGCAGCATGATCAGCAGGATCACCACCACGATGCCGGTGATGCCGCTGGGCGCATAGCCCCAGTTGCGGCTGTGCGGCCAGGTGGGCAAGGCGCCGATTAATGCCAGGACCAGAATGATCAGAATGATGGTTCCCATGTCGCGCTCCTCGGTTAAACGTCAGGGTTAATAGCGGTACAAGCGGCCGTCGACCAGGCGTACGCGGTCGCCCGCGCGCAGGTCGTAGACGCTGTCCTGGTTGACGATGCGGTAGTCGCCGTTATCCATGCGCACGCTGATCTGGTACTGCTCGCGCGGCTGGTTGCGGTTTTCCTCCACCTTGTTGCCGACCACGGCGCCGCCTACCGCGCCGGCCACGGTGGCGGCGGTGCGGCCGCTGCCCGAGCCGACCTGGTTGCCCAGCAAGGCGCCGACCAGGCCGCCCGTGACGGCGCCGGCGCCGCTGGTGCCGGACTTGGCCTGCACGACCTGGATCGAATCGATGGTGCCGTACCCGGCGGCGGTGTCCGACGGGTTGACGTAGGTGGTCTGCTGCGGCTGGCCGGAGCTGGCGCAGCCGCCCAGCGCGGCGCTGCCGGCGATGAGCGCGGCGGCGAGTAGGATCGAGTGGTTCATGTTGTACTCCCGAAAAAGTGTGGTTCCAGAATAGTCAGCGGCCCGGTTGGGGTCTGTGCGCTCGCGCACTCAGTCCAGCGATGTTTGCGTTGTGTACGTTAGCGAACAGAGGTGAGCGGGGAAGGGGCGTAAAACGGCTGCATCGGTAGCGGGCATCGTGACCTGCTGGCTGACAAACCGCTGTTTACCAATCAAGGAGAATGCCATGAAAATCGCACATAAAATCGCCACTGCCCTGTTCACCGTATCGTTGCTGGCCACGGCCGGCTGCGCGTCGACCTCGACCAAGGAAGGCACGGGCGAATATGTCGACGATTCCGTCATCACCACCAAGGTCAAGGCCGGCATCTTCAACGAGCCCAGCCTGAAATCCACCGAAATCAATGTGGAGACTTTCAAAGGCACGGTGCAGCTGAGCGGCTTCGTGGCCCAGCCTGAGGACATCGCCAAGGCCGGCGAAGTGGCGCGCAGCATCAAGGGCGTGACCGCTGTGAAGAACGACATCCGCGTCAAGTAAGCCAGCCCCGCCGGCGCGGCCCAGCCGCGCCGTTTTTTTTGCGAGCCATCATGAACCTGCCGCCCGGACTGCCCCGCATCGATCCGGCGGCCGAAGATGCTGAACTTCAGCGCATTCCGCTGCACGTCAACGCGCGCGGCCTGGCGCTCGGCGTCATCGCGACCGTGGCGTTTGTCTATGCGCTGCAATGGTCGCGCAATTTCCTGGTGCCGCTGCTGCTCGGCATCCTGATCACCTACATGCTCAGCCCCATCGTGTGCTGGCTGGAGCGCCTGCGCATTCCGCGCGCGGCCGGCGCCACCCTGATCACCGCCGCCATCCTCGGCGGCGCCTTCGTCGTGATCGACAAGGTGCAGGGCGAGTTCGAAGCCATCGTCGAGGAGCTGCCCACCGTCAGCCACAAGCTGTCGCGGCTGATGGCGGAGCGCCTGCACGGCGGTCCCAGCACGCTGCAGCGCATCCAGGCGGTGGCCACCGAACTGCAGCAGGCCACCGCCGGCGCGCAGGAGCGGCGCGCCGCGCGCAAGGCCGCGCCGCCGCCGGACAGCGGCACCATCCCGGTGCTGGACTGGCTGTGGGCCGGCTCGATGGGCGTGATGGGCTTTCTCAGCCAGGCGACCATGGTGATCTTCCTGGTGTTCTTCCTGCTGCTGTCGGGCGACACCTTCAAGCGCAAGCTGGTCAAGCTGACCGGGCCGTCGTTGAGCAAGAAGAAGATCACCGTGCACATCCTGGAGGACATCAATTCGTCGATCCAGAAATACATGCTGATGCTGTTGGTCACCAACGGCCTGCTGTCCTTGCTGATGTGGATCGCGCTGCGCTGGATCGGCCTGGAGAACGCCGGCGCCTGGGCCATCGTGGCCGGGCTGCTGCACGTGATGCCGTATTTCGGTCCCTTGCTGATCATGCTGGCCACCGGCGCGGCAGCCTTCCTGCAATTCGAATCGCTGCAGACCAGCCTGCTGGTGATGGGCGCCTCGCTGGCGATCGCCACCTTGGTCGGCACCGTGGTGGCGACCTGGATGACCGGGCGCTTCGCCCGCATGAACGCGGCGGCGGTGTTCGTCAGCCTGTTGTTCTGGGGCTGGTTGTGGGGCGTGTCCGGCCTGCTGCTGGGCGTGCCGCTGATCGTCATCGTCAAGGTGGTGGCCGAGCGCGTCGAGGGCATGGAAGTGGTGGCGGAGTTGTTGGGCGAGTAGCTGCAAACGGGACTTGTTTCTATCCGGCAGACGGCTAACATAAGCAGTAGTACAGACACGCAGTGTAGACACTTCGAGGAGCAAGCCATGAGCCCAGAGCATGACCGCCGCCGCCGGCCGGAAACGTCAGATACCGCGGGTTGGCACTCATTGGAATTCATCGTGCGCCACGCGCTGGAAGTGCAGCGCGACATCGGCACGGCCAGCGCGGTGCAGTTCCTGCAGGGCATAGGCATCAATCCGCAGGTGATCGAGCGCGTGCTGGCGCCGGACGCCAAGGTGCGCGAGGCGGACCAGCAGGCGCTGGCCGCGTCGCTGCCGGTGGCCGACCTGCCGGTGGCCACGCCGCGCGCCTATCTGCGCCGGCCGATCTGATCGCTCATTTGATCGCTTGTTGCTTGCGCAGGCTGCCCAGCTGCAGCGCGTACTGGCGCGCGAACTCGGCGCCGAGGAAGAAGATCTGCGCCGAGTAGTACACCCACAGCAGCAGCGCGATCATCGAGCCGGCGGCGCCGAAGCTGCTGGTGACGCCGCTGTTGCCGATATAGGCGCCGATCAGGTATTTCCCCAGTGTGAACAGCGCGGCCGTGCCCAGCGCGCCTATCGTCACGTCGTGCCAGGACAGCCGCACGCGCGGCAGCAGCTTGAAGATCACGCCGAACAGGGCGGCGATGACGAGGTAGCTGATGATGAAGTTGACGCCCGTGAGCACCCGGCCGGCGTCGCGCCAGTAGGCATCCCACAGGTTTTCCAGCACGGTCAGCGCGGCGCTGACCACCAGCGACACCATCAGCAAAAACGCCAGCACCAGGATCATGCCGAAGGAGAGCAGGCGGGTGCGGATCACGTCCCAGACGGTGCCGTGGACCAGCGGCGGCACTTGCCAGATATCGTCCAGGCTGGCCTTGAGCTCGGCAAACACGCTGGTCGCGCCGAACAGCAGCAGGGCGCCGGCCGCCAGGGTGGCGAGGCGGCCTTCCTCCTTGTTGCGGGCGCCGGCCAGCACCAGTTGCACCGCCTCCGCGCCCTGCGCGCCGACCAGGCCGCGCAGCTCGCCGAACAACTGGCCGCGCGCCGCCTGCGGCCCGTAGAACCAGCCGGCGATGGCCAGCACCAGCACCAGGATGGGCGCCATCGAGAACAGCGTGTAGAACGCCAGCGCCGCGCCCTTGCTGCTGGCGCGGTGTTCCAGCCATTCGGTGACGGTGCATTTCAGCACCGAGCCCAGGTTGCGTTTCATGAGAAAAAACCCCGCCGGAGCGGGGTGGTTTTTCAACTTATTGCACGCGCCGTTCGACGGTGATCTGTTCGACCTCGACGCGGCGGTTCGGTTCCAGGCACTTGATCAGGTCCGCGCGTTTCTTGTTGTTGCAAGTGACGACGGGATTGGCCTTGCCCTTGCCGACAGCGCTCAGGCGGTTGGCGGCCACGCCCTTGCCGACCAGGTAGTCCTTGACCGCGTTGGCGCGGCGCTCGGACAGCTTGATGTTGTACTTGTCGCTGCCCAAGCGGTCCGCGTAGCCGGAGATGACCACGTTGTCGATGCCGGGATTGGTGTTGAGCACGTTGGCGATGTCGTCCAGCTTGGGCTGGCTAGGGCCCAGCTTGGCGCTGTCGAAGCCGAACAGCTCGGTGGCCGACATCGTCACCTTCTCGAACTTCGCCGGTGGCGGCGGTGGCGGTGGCGGTGGCGCCGGTTGCGGCGGTGGTGGAGGAGGCTCGGCCGCGACCGGTGGTGGCGGCGGCGCCGGCGGCGCGGCTTTCGGCGGCGCGTTGAAGGCGATGTTCAGGCCGATTGTTGCGTAGTAGTTATTGCTCTTGCTGTTCGGGAACTCGCTGCCACGGATGAAGCCGTGCACGTCCCGCAGGTCGGCCTGGAAGGCGACTTGGTCGCTGATGTCGGCCTGGAAGCCCAGGCCGGCGCTCAGGTAGGGCGAAGTCTTGCTGCGTTCGCCGAAGGCGTTCAGGTTGGCCTTGTCGCGCTCGGCGCCGACGCCGATCAGCAGGAAGGGCCGGAACGATTTGCGCGAGAACATGTACAGGCCGTCCACCCCCAGCGTGTTCTGCTGGTAGCGCTCGCCGTTTTCGCGCGAGCGGGCGTAGGTGGTGCCGAGCTGCAGGTCCCAGTCCTGATTGAGCGCCTTGCCGAACTTGAGGCCGGCGCCGTAGCCGCGCTTGTCCACGCCGAAGTCCGAATCGGGCTTCATGGCGTTCAGGCTGGGCTGGACATACCACGATGGATTGATGACCGCATCCTGTGCCAGGGCGGAAAACGACGCGCATAACGCTGCGGTCGCGAGGGCGATTTTCTTAGTTTTATTCAAAATGAGCTCCCGTTTAATGATGAGTGTGCTGCTGCAACAGCAAGTGAAGTGTCGCTGTTCGACCGGAGAATAAGCAGTTTGGTGCAGCTCTTCCGTGCGTTAGCGTACGAAGGCTTGCGCTGTATCAAATTCATCACACTTCTTGAAACTTAAATAAAAGCGCCTTGTCACAGCTTAAGTGCCCAGTATTTTCGCTAATGTTCGTTGCCGCACAGACCAATGCGCTGCGAAAAGGCATTCTTGAGTCAGATGCAGAGACCGTAGCGAGATGCCAGCCGCCCGCCACGACATCCGCTGCCACTAATCTCGGCAATTGTTATAAGGAGTGATCCCATGCATGCAGTTAGACAACCTCAACATCTGGTCCAGAACGAGATGAAAGCCTCGCCGGAAATGCAATCCACCACGGCCAAGCTGATGCTGGTGGAGCGTCCCGCCCCCGCGCCTCTGGACCGGAAGCCTGCGCTGTCGATGGCTTCCATCGAGCGCGTGCGCTCGACCTCGGCCACGCTGCGCCGCATCGAAAACATGCAAAAGCTGATCGGCGAATTGCAGCTGCACGAGATGCTGGCCGACGAAATCGCCTGGTTCCTCAAATTCTCGCCGTCCGGCGCCCGCAAATACATCCGCGACCTGCGTGAAGCCGGCGTGATCGAGCTGGCCCGCTACGTCGAGGGCACGGCCACCTACCTGGGCAAGGCCGTCTACCAGCTCACGCCGGATCCGGAGCGCGTCAGCGCCTTCCTGGCCGCCATCGTCCAGCCCAAGCGCGAAGGCGCGCCGCCGCGCAAGGAGCGTCCCGGCCTGCGCGAACAGGCGATGGCCGGCAGCGGCCGCCACTTCCACATCCTGGCCGACGACACGCACTATGCGATCCGCGTCAACCGCGGCCCTGTGATGCGCGATCCGCTGGTGGCCGCGCTGTTCGGCTCGGCGCCGTCGATGCAAAAAGAAGAAACCGTCTGACCGCCGCGCACGGCGTATGATGAGACAGCCGGCCAAGCCCGGCTGTTTGCATATTGAAATGTCGGCAAGGCGCCCCACCTAGCCCTGACTGGACATACATCATACGGACGCGCGGCACATGGAAGCTTTGACCTGGATCGGCCTGACGGCGCTGCTGATAGCGCTGCCTTTTTACTACCCGCGCTGGCGCTTGCGCCGGGTGCTGGCGCAGCCGCTGCCGGCCGAGGCGGTGGCTGTCCTGCAGCGTAACATCCCGGTCTATCTCCGCATGGACGCCGGCCTGCGGCAGCAGCTGCAGCGGCTGGTGGTGCAGTTCCTGCACCAGAAAAAATTCATCGGCTGCGAAGGGCTGGAGGTCACCGACGAGATGGCCGTCACCATCGCCGGCCAGGCCTGCCTGCTGCTGCTGAACCGTCCCACCAAGGTGTATCCCGCGCTGCACACCATCCTGGTCTACCCCAGCGCCTTCGTGGCGCGCCGCGCCGAGGTCGGGCCGGGCGGGGTGGTCACGCCCGGCCATCAGAGCATGCTGGGCGAATCCTGGGACGACGGCCGCGTGATCCTGTCGTGGGACGATGTGCAGCGGGGCGCGGGCGACTGGACCGACGGCCACAACATCGTGCTGCATGAATTCGCCCACCAGCTCGACAGCGAATCGGGCCGCGCCAACGGCGCCCCGTACCTCGGCAACCCGGCCAGCTACCGCGAATGGTCGGAAGTGCTGGAGCGCGATTTCCAGCACCTGCGCCACAGCGCCATGTACCGCCAGCACAGCGTGATGGACCACTACGGCGCCACCAACCCGGCCGAATTCTTTGCCGTCGCCACCGAGACCTTCTTCGAGAAGCCCTACCAGATGGCCGAGCACCACGCCGAGCTGTTCGCCGAATTCCTCAAATACTACCGGGTCGATCCGCGCGCGTGGATGCCGCCGCCACCGCCGCCACCGCCCGAGCCATCGTATGAGTGGACGCCACACTGGTCGCACTGAACACCTTCCGCGCGGGAACTAGGGCATAATCGAATCACATCGCGCATGGACCGCAAAGTGCGCGTGGGAGACGCGTCGCGAGGCTACCATTATGCAATTCGAGGAATTCGACTTTTCTTCCGACACCGCCGCGCCCCGTGCCGCGCCGGTGGCAGAGGCGGCTTCGCCCCTGGTGCGGCTGCAGTACCTGGTCGACAACACGCCGGCCATCATCTACTGCACCGTGCCCAGCGGCGACTTCAAGATGACCTTCGTCAGCAACAACGCCTACAACGTGCTGGGCTACCGGCCCGAGCAGATGGTGGCCGACCCCAACTTCTGGTTCGACCACATCCATCCCGACGACGCGCCCAACATCTTCTCCAGCCTGGCGCTGGTGTTCAGCGAGGGCCAGCGCGCCTACGAGTACCGCTTCCGCGTCAGCGACGGCAGCTATCTGTGGATGCACGACACGCTGCGCCTGATCCGCGACGAGAACGGCGTGCCGCTGGAGGTGATCGGCTCGCTGACCGACATCACCGAGCGCAAGCGCATGGAGGAGGCGCTGCAGGCCAAGGGCGTCGAGCAGCAGGCGCTGATCGGCGAGCTGCGCAACGCCCACGAGCAGCTGCTACAGTCGGAAAAGATGGCGTCGATCGGCCAGCTGGCGGCCGGCATCGCGCACGAGATCAACAACCCGGTCGGCTTCGTCAACTCCAACATGGGCTCGCTGAAAAACTATGTCGGCACCCTGCTGGGCGTGATCGAGCGCTACGAGCAGGCGGCCGCGCCGCACCCGGCGCTGGCGGCCCAGCTGGCCACGCTGCGCGAACAGGCCGACCTGGAATTCCTCAAGGAGGATGTGACCGACCTGGTGCGCGAATCGATGGACGGCCTCAAGCGCGTCAAGGACATCGTGCAGGCGCTCAAGGATTTCTCCCACGTCGGCGAGACCGAATGGCAGGTGGCCGACCTGCACCATGGCCTGGACAGCACGCTCAACATCGTCAGCAACGAGATCAAGTACAAGGCCAAGGTGGAGAAGCACTACGGCGTGCTGCCGCCGGTCACCTGCCTGGCTTCGCAGCTGAACCAGGTGTTCATGAATTTGCTGGTCAACGCCGCCCACGCGCTGCGCGAGACGGGCGTGATCACGATCCGCACCGGCGCGGCCGACGGCTGGGTGTGGATCGAGGTGGGCGACAACGGCTGCGGCATCGCGCCGGAAAACCTGCACCGCATCTTCGAACCCTTCTTCACCACCAAGCCGGTCGGCAGCGGCACGGGGCTGGGCTTGTCGCTGTCGTACGGGATCGTCAACCGCCACGGCGGCCGCATCGAGGTCGCTTCGATCGTGGGCAAGGGCACGCGCTTCACGGTGCACCTGCCGGTGCAGCCAGCCCAGGCTACAGGATGACGGCGCCGTCGTCGTCGCGCTTGACGTCCAGCAGGCCCGGCTCCTCGGCCTCCAGCCGCCGCGCCTCCAGCTCCTGCGGAGTGGGCGGGGGCGGCGCCACCAGCGCGGCGCGCTGCGCCAGCGCCAGCCGCACGTTCTGCTCCAGCTCGGCGGCATCCCAGGGCTTGCTCATGAAGCGGAACGCCTGCGCCTGGTTGATCGCGCTCAGCACGGTGTTGTACTCGGTCGAAGCGCTGAGCATGATGCGCACCGTGTCCGGCGCCACGTCCTTGAGCGCCTGCAGCAGCTCGCCGCCGGTCATCTGCGGCATGTGGTAGTCGCAGATCACCAGGTCGAAGTCGCAATAGCAGATGCGCTTGAGCGCCTCGTACGGATCGGTGCAGGTCTCGATCTCCGGCGGCGCGTCGCGCAGCATCTGCAGCAGCGCGCGCTGCAGCGCGTTGAGGACGTTGACCTCGTCGTCCACCAGCAGGATTTTGCTCATGCCTCCCCCTTCGGATTGCGCACCCAGATCGCCAGCCGGGCGCCGCTCTTGGTCTCGAAGTCCTGCACCTGCTGGATCATGCGCGCGTCCAGCACGTGGTCGACCGACAGCAGCATCAGGCCGTCGCGGCTGATCAGGTCGCGCGCCAGCGTCATGCCCGGCAGTAGTTCGCCGGACAGCACCTCGACCCCGGCGCCGGCGTCGGCGCCGCCATCGACGATCTGGCGGAAGGCCGCCACCACGTTCGGATCGTAGCGCTTGCCGCTGGCGTCGAGGATCAGCGACTTGGCTTCCTCGGGCCGCAGATGGCGCTGCACCATCGCGCCCTGTTGCAGGTTGTAGTAGTCGGCCGCCAGCGCCAGGATGCGCGCGCCCAGCGGAATCGCCAGGCCGGCCAGGCCGTCCGGGAAGCCGTTGCCGTCGAAGCGCTCGAGCTGGCCGCGCAGGATGGCGGCGCTGCCGCGCAAGTCCTCCAGCGGCATCAACAGCTCGGCGGCGCGCTGCGGATGCTTGCGGAACAGGCCCAGCGATTCGCCGTGCAGCATGGTCAGCGGCGTCTGCAGCAGCTCGTCGGAAAAGCCGATCTTGCCGATGTCGTGCAGCAGCGCGGCGATGAAGATCTCCTGGGTCTCGCGCGCGTCCAGTTCCAGCCGCACCGCCAGCTGGCGCGCCAGCTCGGCCACCTGGCGCGCGTGGCCGGGCTTGTTGTGCGCGCGCAGCTCGATCATGCTGGAGAAGATCTTGATGGTGGTGACGAAGTTCCGTTTGAGCTTGTTGTTGGCGGCGGCGGTGGCGTCGTGTTCGGCGCGCAGCTGGCGCGTGCGCGCCTCGACCTTGGCCTCCAGGCTCTGGTTGAGCGCCTTGAGTTCCTCGTTCTGGCGCAGCGTCAGCGCTTCCAGCCGCTGCTTCTCCTGCTCCAGCTGGCGCCGTTCCAGCGCGTGGCGCACCACCAGCAGCATGTCGCCGTCTTCCCACGGCTTGGTGATGTAGCGGTAGATCTCGCCGCAGTTGATGGCGTCCTGGATCGACTGGATGTCCGAATAGCCGGTCAGCAGCAGGCGCACCGTGTCGGGCCAGCGGGCCCGCACCTGGGCCAGGAACTGGGCGCCGTTCATCTCCGGCATGCGCATGTCGGAGATCACCAGGTCGACCTGTTCCTTCTCCAGCACCTCCAGCCCCAGCGCGCCGCTCTCGGCGATCAGCACGCGGTAGCCGGCCGGGCGGAACAGGCGGCGCAGCGAGGACAGGATGTTCGGCTCGTCGTCCACGAACAGCAGCGTGGCGGCCGCGGCCGGCGCCGGCGCCAGCGCGGTGTTCATGGCGCCTCCCCGGCGGCGGTCTCGGGCTGGTTGATCGGCAGGTGCACGCGGAAGCGGGTGCCCTTGCCCAGCTCGGTGTCGACCTCGATGCGGCCGCCGTGCTTTTGCACGATGCCGTAGGCCAGCGACAGTCCCAGCCCGGTGCCCTTGCCGACCGCCTTGGTGGTGAAGAAGGGGTCGAAGATGCGCGACAGCGTCTCCGGCGAGATGCCGCTGCCGTTGTCGGCCACGTCGATCCACACCTCTTCGCTGTCGGTGCCGGTGCGCACGGTGATGCGGCCGCGCTGCTCGCCGATGGCGTGGGCGGCGTTGACCACCAGGTTCATCACCACCTGGTTGATCTGCAGCGGCAGGCACTGGATGTCGGGGATGTCGCCGTATTCCTTGACCACGTCGGCCTTGTACTTGACCTCGTTGCCGACGATGTTCAGGGTGGAGTCGATGCCGCGGTGCAGATTGGCCCACACCCAGTCCTGGTTGGCGTCGACCCGCGAAAAGTCCTTCAGGTCCTGGACGATGTGGCGCACCCGCACGATGCCCTCGCGCGACTCGGCCATCAGCGACGGGATGTCCTCGCGCAGGAAGTCGAGGTCGATCTGCTGGCGGCGCGCGCGCAGGGCGGCGGCGGCGGCGGGGTCGCCGATGCCGGCCTCGGCCTGCTGATAGGCGTCCAGCATCTCGAACAGCTGGTCCAGATAGGTTTGCAAGGTGGTGAAGTTGGAGAAGATGTAGCCGATCGGGTTGTTGATCTCGTGCGCCACGCCGGCCGCCAGCTGGCCGATCGAGGCCAGCTTGTCGGCCTGCACCAGCTGCTGCTGGGCGCGCGACAGCTGGTCGTTCAGCTCGGTCAGCTCGAGGTTGCTGCGCCGTAGCTCGGCCTCGGCCAAGTGGCGCTGGCGGATGTCCTCCTGCAGCTGCTCGTTCATGTCGGCCAGCTGGGCGGTGCGCTTCTCGACCACGTGCTCCAGGTTGTCGTGCGCGCGCCGCAGCGCGTTCTCGGCCACGCGCCGCTCGGTGACGTCGCGCAGCGTTTCGATGGCGCCGACCACGCGGCCCTGGTGGTCGCGCAGCGGCGCCGCCGTGAAGTGCAGCCAGTGGCCGCTGGCGCCGATGTTGGGGAAGAAGTCCTCGGCCTCGTAGGCGCCGGGGATCAGCGACGAGGCCTGGTATTTGCCGGGGTAGTGCAACTCCAGCAGGCGGTCGTCGCCGGCCACGATCAGGTCGGCCAGCACCGGGCGCGGCTTGGGGTAGAAGGCTTGCCAGTGGTTGCTGGTGCCGACCATGGCCTGCTTGCTCCAGCCCAGCAGGTGCTCGCAGGCGCGGTTCCAGTGCGTGATCACATGCCGGGTGTCGATGGCGAAGGTGGCCACCGGATGGCCGTCGAAGAATTCGGACAGCGCGATGCCGTCATGCACGGTGCCCTCCGGCGGCGGTCATGGGGTCAGCATCTGGCACATGGTTTCGAACAATTGCTCGCTCTCGGCGAACACGGCGGCCCAGGCGGCGTCGCTCAGGCCCAGCGACTGCCAGGCGGCCAGCGGCAGCGGCGGCACCTGGTCGTCCTCCTGGCCCGACAGGTCGAGCGCGTGGGCCAGGACGTTGGCCGCGTAGATCACGGTCGACAGCGTGGCCGGGCCGGTCTCGGCGGGGCGGTGGTGGTCGGCCACGGCGGCCTGGATGGCCTCCGGGAATTTCCAGTGTCTGGCCAGCGCGCTGCCGACGCTGGCGTGGTCGATGCCGAACACGGCCATCTGGGCCGGCGCGGCCGGGCAGTCGTGCTGGCGGCGGTGGGCGATCACGCGGCGGTAGTCGTCCGGGAAGCGGGTGGCCAGCACCAGCGTGCCCAGGTCGTGCAGCAGGCCGGCGGTGAAGGCGGTGTCCGGGTTGCCCCGCACATGCGGCGCCAGCACGCGCGCGCACACGGCGCTGGCGATCGCGTGGCGCCAGAAGGCCTGGAAGTCGAACTCGCTGCCGGGCACGGGCGCGAAGCTGGCCGTCACCGAGCAGGCCGTCACCAGCGTGCGGATGGCGTGGAAGCCCAGCACCGACACCGCCTGCTGGATCGTGGTGACCTTGGTCGGCATGCCGTAGAACGAGGAGTTGGCCAGCCGCAGCGTCTTGGCGGTGAGCGCCTGGTCGAGCGTGATCTTGGCGGCCAGCGCGTGGGTGTCGATGTCGTCCTGGTGCATGGTGGCCAGCAGTTCGTTGACCACCGCCGGCAGCGACGGCAGGTCGCGCACGGCCTTGATGATGTCGTCGGCGGTCATGGCTGCGGACCCTCGCGGTAGGCGCGCAGCTGCGCCAGCAGCACGGCGCCGCCGTCGCTGCCGGCGCTGTGGCGGAACAGGCGATCGAGCCGCGCCAGCTGCTGCGCGCGGGCCCGCGCCAGCGCGGCCGGATCGACCGGCTCGGCCTGGGACCAGACCACGCAGCGCTCGATGCCGCGCCGGCGCAGCGCGGCCAGCGTGGCCGCGGTCAGCGTGGCGTCCTGCGGCAGCAGCACGCCGCCGTGGGCGTCGAGCAGGGGGGCGGCCAGGACCATGCCTTCGGCCGCCTGCTGCAGGTCGATTTCATTGGGGGTGGGGGTGTTGCTCATCTGTCGGCCTCCACGGTGCTAAGGGTGATCAGGCTGCCGCGCGAGGCCGAGTGCTCGCCCATCGGGTAGCACATCACGGCGTAGCGCTGGCCGTCGATGTCGGCCAGGTGGCGGTGCGGCAGGCCGGCATCGGCATCGGCCTCGGCCGGAAACAGTTCGGGCAGCACGAGGCTGGCCTCGTTGCCCAGCAGGGCGCCGCTGTGGCGGAACAGGCCGGCGGCGGCGCCGTTGATGAAGGCGATCATGCCGCTGTCGTCCATGCCGATCACCGGCAGCGGCAGGTGCTGCAGCAGTTCGCGCGCCACGCTCAGGCTGATCTCGTCGCGGCTGATCTGGCGCTGCTTCTCCAGCAGCAGTTGTTCCATGCGGCGGTTGGCCGCGGCCAGCTCCTGGTTGGCGGTGCGCACCTCCAGGTGCAGGCGCAGGTTGTCGTCGGCGATTTCCTTGACGCGGAAGGCCTCGGCGATGTGGCCGCGCAGCTGCTCGTCCTCCCACGGCTTGGTCAGGAACTTGTAGATCGCGCCCTCGTTGACGGCGTCGGTCACCGACTGCAGCTCGGTGTATCCGGACAACATGATGCGGATGGTGTCCGGCGCCAGCTCGCGCGCCTTGCGCAGGAAGTCGGCGCCCAGCATGCCAGGCATGCGCTGGTCGGAGACGATCACGTCGACCGTCTGCTGGGCCAGCAGGGCCAGGCCCTGCGGACCGTCGCCGGCGGTGAAGATCTGGTACTGGTCGGCGCGCAGCAGGCGCTTGAGCGCGGCCAGGATGTTGGGCTCGTCGTCCACCAGCAGCAGCCGGCGCGGCGGCCGGTGCATGCGCAGCAGGTGGGCCGGCAGCGCGCGTCCGCTGGCCAGCAGCTGGTGCAGTTCGGTGGCGTCGAGCGGCGGCGCGAAGAAGTAACCCTGGATCTGGTCGCACATGTTCCGGCGCAGGAAGTCGCACTGGCTTTCCGTTTCCACGCCCTCGGCCACCACCTTCATGCCCAGGTTGTGGCCCATGGCGATGATGCTCTTGGCCATGGCGGCGTCGTGGCTGTCGCTGACCACGTTGCGGATGTAGTCGGCGTCGATCTTGATGGCGTCGAAGGGGTAGCGCTTCAGGCTGCTGAGCGAGCCGTGGCCGGTGCCGAAGTCGTCCAGCGTGAGCGTCAGGCCGCGCGCCTTGAAGCCGGCCAGCAGCTCGTCGCAGCCGGCGCCGGCCTCGGTCAGCGCGGTCTCGGTGATTTCCAGCGTCAGCGCGCCGGGCGTGATGGCGCATTCATCCAGCATGGCCACCACCGCGGCGCAGAAGCCGGGGTCGCGGAACTGGCTGGGCGAGATATTGATCGCCACCCGCAGGTCGATCTGGCCGCCGCGCCGCCAGGCCTGCAGGTCGCCGCAGGCGCGCCGCAACACCCACAGGCCGATGGCGGCCGTCATGCCGGCGGCGTCGGCCTGGGGCAGGAAGACGTGGGCCGCCAGCAATCCCTGATCCGGATGCTGCCAGCGCACCAGCGCCTCCAGGCTGACCACGGCGCCGCTTTGCAAGTCCACCAGCGGTTGGTAGAGCAGGCGCAACTGGTCCTGTGCCAGCGCCTGTTCCAGCGCGGCGGTCATCGCCGGGAGATCCTTCGTTTGCGGGGCTGCATGCATGGGAGCCTAGCGAAATGATAGCTGATGGATATCGAAAACCCTGAATCGATTATACGGCGTCGCCAGTGACGTTGCCGCACATGCCGCGTTTTTTTCCGCACAGCACGTCGGCGGGCTTGCGCTGCGTTGTTGCTTATCGGAGACTATGCTTGCGCGGCCGGTCCTTTTGGGTAGGATAGTCGCTACAATCAAAAAACCTGGCAGCCGTCGGACTAACGCGTTGTAATGGGGAGATGCGGCAATGGCAAACGCATGGGTAATGCTCACTCGTCCAGACGGCCGCGATGTGGCGGCGCCGTCCGAGGCCCAGATGGCGGCGGCCCTGGCCGACGTCTACAGCGGCAAGACACCCGCCCCCGACGGCGGCCCCGGCAGCGCCGTGCTGCGCTTCGGCTATGACGACGGCCTGATGTATGAAGTCGAGGTGTCCACCGGCGGCGGCGTGCGCTTTGCCGAATGGTCGGACCGCGATTGCGAGATCGCGCTGGCTGGCCCGCGCGTGATGACGCTGGCCCAGGCCGACGCGCTGCAGCTGTGGCGGCTGCTGGCGCAGCGCCAGGTGGCCAAGATCCGCAACCAGCCCTGGCAGGACGCCGGCTGATTCCGGCGGCGGCGCTCAGCGGCGACAGTCAGCGGCGGCGCTGTTCCTGCAGCGTCTGGCAGGCGATGCACAGCCGCGCCTCCGGCCGCGCGTTCAGGCGCGAGTAGCCGATCAGTTCGCCGCAACGCTCGCACAATCCATAGCTTTGATCGTCGAACTTGGCCAGCGCGTGGCGCACGATGTGCAGCTGGCGCGCCGTGTGTTCGGCCGCCTCGTGCACCAGCGCGTTGAGGGTGCGCTGGCTGGCGTTGTCGGCCGGCGACGCCTCGGCCTCGTGCGGCGCCGGCGCGCGCACGTCGGCGCTGCGGTCGAGGTCGTCCGCCAGTTGGCTGAGCAGGGCGGCGCGCGCGCGTTCCAGCCGCTCGCGCAGGGCCGCCCATTCAATGTCGTCGAGTCCGTTCATGCCGCACGCTCCTTACGGTGTTGGACCCGTGCGGCGCGATTTTGTTCAGCGGACTCAGCCCGGCGCGGGCAGCGTGTCCAGATGGTGCTTGAGTTTTTCCAGCGGCGCGGCCAGACGGTCCGGCTTGCCGGTGGCGATCGCCGCGCCCAGCGACAGCAGTTCGGCGGTCAGGTCGATCATGTCCTTGAGGCGGTCGATGCGGGCGATGGCGTCCTGGGCGCGCCGGGTCAGCTCCAGCAATTGCTGTTGCGCGCCGTCCAGGCCGGCGGCGGCCAGGCGGGCGCTGTCCAGGTACAGGCCGTTGGCGCGCTGGCGCAGCAGCACCTCGTTCTCGAACAGCGCCTGCGCCGCGCCCTGCGACATGGCGGGCGCGCCGCCCGGCGCCGGCTGGCGCAGCGCCCGCATCAGGTGGGCGTGCAGGGCGTCGGCGCTGGCGGACAGGCTGTCGGCCAGCGCTTCGATATCGTGTTGATCGGCCATGGCGAACTCCTTATTGCTGCGGGATCTGGTTGAACAAGGCGCGGTGGGCCTGCTCGATGGCGGCCAGGTTCTGCTGGGCCTGGGTGTTGCGCAGGCCGATCAGGTGGTACTCGGCCTGCTTGTCGTGTTGCAGCGACCGCGACAGCGCCAGCAGCAGGCGGTCGCGCCGCGTGTCGACGAAGGGGATTTCCGTCTCCAGCATGCCCAGCACGATTTTTTGTTCGTTGTCGCTGCTCTTGTCGTACAGGCGCAGCAGCGTGCGCATGGCGCCTAGCAGTTCCTCCATCGCCTGGTGGCCGTCGCGCAGCAGCTCCTGCACCGCGCGGTCCTGCGCCGGCCGGGTCAGCGCGCGCGTGATCAACCGCGCCAGGCCGGCGTAGGCGTTGACGTGGCGCTCGTCGATGCCGCTGTCGGGCCAGGCCTTGATGCCGGCGCTCATGGACTTGACCTGGTCCTCCAGGTCGTATTGGTTGTCGCCCGCCAGCCGGCCCAGCGTCTGCATATACGCCTGCACGCCGGTCTGCAGCCTGGCGAAATCCGCGCTGGCAGCCTGGCGTTGCTGGTCGAGCTGGCGCTCGCGCTGGTCGGCCGCCGCGCTCAGGAAGGGTTGCTCGCGCTGGTAGGTGGTGCGGTAGCGCTCGGTCAGTTCATGGTAGGCGCCCAGGTGCGGCGACTGGGCGGCGAAGGCGCGCACTTCCGCCATGCGCGGGCTGCTGCTGGCGCAGCCGCCAAGCAGCGCCAGGCAGCACAGGATCAGGATGACACGGCTCAGTTTCATGTTCGCTCCCCAGGTGTGAGGACATTGTTGCCTTGCGTGAATATTTCCGTATTGCGAATGCGCAGATCAGCCGGTCAGCGCCTGCCGCCAGCCCAGGCCGGCCATGGTGGCGCCGGCCGGCAGGTATTCGCAGCCCAGCCAGCCGTCGTAGCCCAGGTCGTCGATGAGGCGGAACAGGTGGCGGTAGTTGATCTCGCCGGTGCCCGGTTCGTGGCGGCCGGGCGTGTCGGCGATCTGCATGTGCTTGATCATCGGCAGGTTGGCGCGGATCGTGTTGCTCAGTTCGCCTTCCATGCGCTGCATGTGGTAGATGTCGTATTGCAGGAACAGGTTGGGGCTGCCGGTCTCGGCGATGATGTCCAGCGCCTGGCGGCTGCGGTTGAGGAAGTAGCCCGGCATGTCGTAGTGGTTGATCGGCTCGATCAGCAAGTTGATGCCGTGCGGCGCCAGCTCGGCGGCGGCCCAGCGCAGGCTGTCGACGTAGGTGGCGTGGGCGCGCTCGGGCGCCAGGCCGGGCGGCGTCTTGCCGGCCATGCAGTGCAGCTGGGTCGCGCCCAGCTCGGTGGCGTACTCCAGCGCGCTGTGCACGCCGGCGCGGAACTCGTCCTGGCGGCGCGGGTCGCAGGCCATGCCGCGGTCGCCCGCGTTCCAGTCGCCGGCGGGCAGGTTGAACAGCGCCAGCGTCAGCTGATGGCGGCGCAGGCGCTCGGCCAGCTGATGGGCTTCGTAGGCATAGGGGAACAGGAATTCGACGCCGTCGAAGCCGGCCTCGCGGGCCAGCGCGAAGCGTTCCAGGAAGGGCGCTTCGGTGAACAGCATGGACAGGTTGGCGGCGAATTTGGGCATGAGGCGGACTCCGGCAGAGAAGCCGTTATCGTAACCGCAAATGCGGCTGGTGCGGCGCACCGTCTCGCGCTCGGCCGGGGCGAAAAAAAACCACCAGCACCGAGCGCGATCTTGAGCGCGTTCAGGCTGGTGGTTTTAGGGGGGCGCTTATCTGCCGCGGCCGCCGGAGCGGTGCTGGGCCGCCGAGCGCGGCGCGCTGGTGCCGGTGCGTGGACCGCCGCCGTTGCCGCCGCCGGTGCCCGGTGCGCGTGGCTTGTTGCCGCCACCGCCACCACCGCCGCCGCCGCCGGTCTTGGCGCGCGCCTGGCCGCCACCGTTGCGACCGCCGCCGTTGCGATGGCCTGGGCCGCCGCTACGCAGCTGCACCGGCTGCGGACGCGCGTTCAGGTCCGGCTCGAAGCCTGGAATCACCGCGCGCGGCAGCGTTTGCTTGATCAGCTTTTCGATATCCTTCAGCATCTCGTGCTCGTCCACGCAGACCAGCGACACGGCCTCGCCGGTGGCGCCGGCGCGGCCGGTGCGGCCGATGCGGTGCACATAGTCTTCAGGAATGTTCGGCAGGTCGTAGTTGACCACGTGCGGCAGCTGGTCGATGTCGATCCCGCGCGCGGCGATGTCGGTGGCCACCAGCACTTGCAGCTTGTTGTCCTTGAACTCGGACAGCGCCTTGGTGCGCGCCGACTGGCTCTTGTTGCCGTGGATCGCCATCGCGCCGATGCCGTCGCCGCCCAGCTGTTCGACCAGCTTGTTGGCGCCGTGCTTGGTGCGGGTGAACACCAGCACCTGGTGCCAGTCGTTGGTCTTGATCAGGTGCGACAGCATCGGGTGCTTCTTGTCGCGGTCGACCGGGTGGATCATCTGGGCGATCACTTCCACCGCCGAATTGCGGCGCGCCACTTCGATCATGGCAGGCTTGTTCAGCAGGCCGTCGGCCAGCGCCTTGATCTCGTCGGAGAAGGTGGCCGAGAACAGCAGGTTCTGGCGCTTGGGCGGCAGCGCCGCCAGCACTTTCTTGATGTCGCGGATGAAGCCCATGTCGAGCATGCGGTCGGCTTCGTCCAGGATCAGGATTTCCACGTGCGACAGGTTGACGGTGCGCTGTTCCATGTGGTCCAGCAGGCGGCCCGGGGTGGCGACCAGGATGTCGACGCCATGCTTGAGCTGCTTGATCTGCGGGTTGATGCCGACGCCGCCGAAGATCACGGTGGAGTTGAGCTTGGTGTACTTGCCGTAGATGCGCACGCTTTCCTCGACCTGGGCCGCGAGTTCGCGGGTCGGGGTCAGGATCAGGGCGCGGATCGGGCGGGCCGTGGTGTTGCTGGTGATCGCCGCGCCTTTGGCGTCGGTCGACAGGCGGTGCAGGATGGGCAGCGTGAAACCGGCGGTCTTGCCGGTACCGGTTTGTGCGCCTGCCAGCAGGTCACCGCCGTTCAGCACGGCAGGGATGGCCTGCTGCTGGATCGGGGTGGGCGTGGTGTAGCCGGCTTCGGTAACAGCACGGACAATAGCGTCGGACAAACCGAGGGAAGAAAATGACATGATGACTTTTTGTTAAGATCGGCCTGTCGCATTCAAGCGCCAGTCGCAGGCAATCAGAGTGGATGACACTGCGGCTAAAGGACTGGTCAAAGTGCCGCAGGCCTGAGTATAACAGCTAAGCGCATCTTTTGTTTCAATTAGGAAATAAGAAAAACCCTGTGGCCGCCTTATGCGCACAGGGTTTTTTGTAACAAACATTCTAATTTTTGCTAATTAGTCATGCTTTTGGCTGTTCGCCGAACTGGGCCAGCAGGCCGACCATCTGGCCGAAGATCTTCGGGCTGGCGGCGATGATGTCGCCCTTGTACAGGTAATCGGATTCGCCGCTGAACTCGCCGACGATGCCGCCGGACTCGGTCACCATCAGCGCGCCGGCCGCGATGTCCCAAGGCTTCAGGCCTTTTTCATAGAAGCCGTCCAGGCGGCCGGCGGCCACGTAGGCCAGGTCCAGCGCGGCGCTGCCCGGGCGGCGCACGCCGTGGCAGCGTTCGGCCATGATGCCGTACATCTTCAGGTATTCGTCCAGCGCCTTGGCGTTGCCGGCCACGTAGCCGGTCGACAGCAGGGCGTTGGCGATGCGGTCCAGCTTGGTCACGCGGATGCGCTTGTCGTTCAGGTAGGCGCCGGCGCCCTTGGTGGCGGTGAACAGGTCGTTGCGGACCGGGTCGTAGATCACGGCCTGCGTGATCACGCCGCGCTGCGACAGCGCGATCGAGATCGAGTATTGCGGGAAGCCGTGCATGAAGTTGGTGGTGCCATCGAGCGGGTCGATGATCCAGGTGAATTCAGTCTCGTCGTTGGCGTTCTTGGACGGGCCCGACTCTTCGCACAGGAAGGCGTGGTCGGGATAAGCTTTGGACAGCACCTCGATGATGGCTTGTTCGGCCGCCTGGTCGACGTCGGTGACGAAGTCCTTGTGGTTTTTCTCGGTGACGATGACGCGGTCGAGGTCGAACGACGCGCGGTTGATGACGGCGGCGGCGCGGCGGGCGGCTTTGATCGCCGTGTTGAGCATTGGGTGCATGTAAGCTTTTCCGTTAAAAGAACGCTAACGCCCACCGGGGGCCTCAGCCTGCCCGGCAGCACATTAGTGTACAAGAGTGAATTAAAGAGCGGAGCGGCGGCGACAGGGTAAAATCCCGGGGAATTTGTGTATCGATACCGCGCAATAGCGCTATTTTAAATGAACCTGCCCGAAATCAATACGAATCTTTTCAAACAGCTGCGATTTATTCTGGTCGAGACCAGCCGCGCGGGCAATATCGGGGCCGTGGCGCGGGCCATGAAAACCATGGGTTTCAGCGACCTGGTGCTGGTCACCCCCCGTTTCGACAACGCGCTGGCCGACCCGGAGGCGGTGGCCTTCGCCAGCGGCGCCGGCGACATCCTGGCCGGCGCGCGGGTGGTGGGCAGCGTGGCCGAGGCGCTGGACGGCATCAACTTCGCCGCCGCCGTTTCGGCCCGGCTGCGCGAATACTCGCCGCCGGTGCTGACGCCGCGCGAGGTGGCCGGGCAGCTGGCGGCCCAGCCCGATCTGCACGCGGCCCTGATCTTCGGCAACGAGCGCTTCGGCCTGCCGAACGAGATCGTCGAAACGTGTAATGTGTTGATCAACATTCCAGCCAATCCGGAGTACTCGTCGCTGAACCTGTCGCAGGCGGCGCAGGTGCTGGCCTACGAATGCCGGATGGCGGCGCTGGACGGCGCGCCGCCGTCGATGAGCGTGCGCCAGCCCGCCGGCGACGCCAACGAGATCGGCTTCCAGGGCGAGGCGGCCAGCCTGGCGCAGATCGAGGGCATGTACCAGCACCTGGAGCGGTCGCTGGTGGAGATCGGCTTCCTCGACGCCGGCAACCCGCGCAAGCTGATGCCGCGCCTCAAGCGCATGTTCGCCCGCGCCCAGCTGGAAAAAGAGGAAGTCAACATCCTGCGCGGCATCGCCCGCCACATGGTGGGCAAGCGCAAGGAGTGAGGCCGATGCCGGCGCAGCGGTCAGGCCCGGGGGCGGGCATTGCGCCATGCCCCGGCGGTGAACCTGTCGCGCTGCTCGATATGGCGGCGGATCGACGCGGCTTTTCTTTCCAGTATCGGGGACATCGCCGCCGGGCTCATGTCGAAGTCGACCAGCATGACCCGCAATTTTTCCTCGTCGACAGGCTCCCATTTTGTCCCCTGTCGCGGATACTTGTCTGCCACCTGTGCTCGCCGCGCGGCAAGCTTCTCCAGCCGGGGCTGCCGCATCGACAGCGTGTCGTGCAGTTGTTCAGCCGCCAGTTTCAATGCCGCAGCGGGGACGTGTTTCTCCGCGAGCGAGGAGAGCACCAGCTTGCTGGCGGCGTCGACATCGGGGAGGTTGGCAAACGATTCCCTGATGCGAATCAAGCGGGAGAAAAATTCAATTTTCCCAAGCACCGACAAGTCTTTACGCTTGAAAAAAACGCCGAGGCGAAAGACCTGAACCAGCCGCTGCTGGATAGCGCTTTCGATCAGCGCTGCGTAGCGGGCATCGTATGGTTCCAGCTTTAATCCCCACGCCACGATGTGAGGCAGATATTCTTTCCTCACAAAGTCATCCCATTCATCGTTGAACCGCTGCCCTGGCGCCAGCAGATTGCGGGGATTCAGCGTGGCCAGTGTCGTGGTTCCCCACAGCGCGCCCCGTTGCGCCAGAGTTTGATAGTACTTGAGCTGATTTTTCAGATGCCAACTCGTCATCAAGGCGTAGATATCCTCGTTGGCCTGCGCTTTCCAGATGGAGCGATATCCCGAGAGATAGCCCTCCAGATGTGTGGCGAAACGCTGCGCGAAATTGCCGGTGGTGCCGACGTAAATGACACGATTAAATTTACCTTCATGGACCAGCAAATACACGCCGCCCCGGTCGGTTCCCTCCAGGGCGCCCAACCGTCCAAGGCGGGCCCAGTTCAGCTGTCCTGGTCGCGCGGGAAGCCTGGAGAAGCTCATTTCCGCCGACCGCGCGGAGCTGTGCGCGGCTGATGGCCGCCGGAATATCCCACGATCCCGGCTTCCCTGCGGATGCTCGCCCGCGCCTTGTTGAGCACTTTGCCGAACGCCAGGATGCGGCGGGGAACCTTCGCTTCGCGACACGCCATTTCGTTCTCCCGGTTAATTTCATAGCATATTTGATTTTATTGCCTCATGAGTAATTTTTTGCGCTAAACCCTCGGGGGCGACTAGATGCGGCCCTCTATTTTTTGCGCAGAAGCTTGTCCGTCCGTTCACGTACACTAGTCGGATTATAAAAACGAGACGGACGGAGACATGACCACCCGCAGATCTTTCCTCAAGATCGGCGCGGCCGGCGCGCTATTGCTCGCAGCCGGCGGCGCCGCCTATCGCCTGACCCATCCCCCCGCGGCGCCGCAGGCGTTCGTCCTTGACGGCGAGGCCGGCGCGGTGCTGGCCGCCATTGTGCCGGCGATGCTGGGACCGGTGCTGCCGGCCGACGCCGCCGCCCGCCGGGCCGCGCTGGACGGCGCCACCGCGCGCACGCTGGCCGCCATCCACGGCCTGCCGCTGGCCACCCAAAAGGAAGTGCAGGACCTGTTCGGCCTGCTGGCGCTGGCGCCCGCGCGGCGCTGGCTGGCCGGCGTGTCCGGCAGCTGGCGCGAGGCCGCGCCGCAGGAGGTGGCCGCCTTCCTGGAGAGCTGGCGCCATCACCGCCTCGCCATGCTGCAGACGGCCTACCTGGCGCTGCATGACCTGATCCTCGGCTCGTGGTACGCGGAGCCGTCGACCTGGGCCGGCATCGGCTATCCCGGCCCGCTGAAGGAGCTGCAGAAATGACGAATGTGGGCAAGACTACGAATATCCCGATCGCCGCCGCCAAGGGGCCGATTCCCGATCCGATCCAGGCCGGGCTGGCCGCCGGCTGGCGCGTGACCGACTGCGCGCGGCTGGACGCCGACCTGGCGCTGGAGGCCGACGTGGTCATCGTCGGCAGCGGCGCCGGCGGCGGCGTCAGCGCCGAGATCCTGGCGCTGTCCGGCCTGCGCGTGCTGATCGTGGAGGAGGGCGCGCTGCGCTCCTCGTCCGACTTCAACATGAAGGAGGCCGAGGCCTATCCGCAGCTGTACCAGGAATCGGCCGCGCGCAAGACGCGCGACAAGGGCATCAACATCCTGCAGGGCCGCACCGTGGGCGGCAGCACCACCGTCAACTGGACCAGCAGCTTCCGCACGCCCGACATCACGCTGGCGTATTGGACTAAACAGTATGGTTTAAAGGACTACACCCCGGAACAACTGGCGCCGTGGTTCGGCATGATGGAGCAGCGCCTCAACGTCATGGACTGGCCGGCCGCGCCCAACGAAAACAACGACCTGCTGCGCCGCGGCGCCGCCAGGCTGGGCATCCCGACCGCGCTGATACGGCGCAACGTCAACGGCTGCTGGAACCTGGGCTACTGCGGCATGGGCTGCCCGACCAACGCCAAGCAGTCGATGCTGGTCACCACCATCCCGTCGGCGCTGACGCAGGGCGCCACGCTGCTGACGCGCGCCCGCGCCGAGCGCTTTGTGATCCAGGGCGACAAGGTGGCGCAGCTCGACTGCGTGGCGCTGGACGCCTCCGGCCACGCGCCGACCGGGCGCCGCATCACCCTGCGCGCGCGGCACTTCATCGCGGCCGGCGGCGCCATCAACACGCCGGCGCTGCTGCTGCGCTCGGGCGCGCCCGATCCGCATGGCCTGCTGGGCAAGCGCACCTTCCTGCATCCGGTGGTGATCTCGGCCGGCACCTTCGCGCAGCGCGTGGACGGCTACGCCGGCGCGCCGCAGACCGTGTACTCCGACCACTTCCTGCACAACGCGCCGATCGACGGCCCGATGGGTTACAAGCTGGAAGTGCCGCCGCTGCATCCGCTGCTGCTGGCCACCACGGTGGCCGGCTTCGGCGCGCAGCACGCGGCCGAGATGGCGCAGTTCCCGCACAAGCAGGTGATCCTGGCGCTGCTGCGCGACGGCTTCCACGCCGGCGCGCCCGGCGGCAGCGTGGCGCTGGACGGCGCCGGCGCGCCGGTGCTCGACTATCCGATCGGCGACTTCATCTGGGACGGCGCGCGCCGCGCGCTGCTGACCATGGCCGAGATCCAGTTCGCGGCCGGCGCCAGGGACGTGTCGCCGGTGCATGAGTCGGCGCCGCGCTACACCAGCTGGGCGCAGGCGCGGGACGGCATCGCCGCGTTGCCGCTCAAGCTGCTGGCCACGCGCGTGGTGTCGGCCCACGTGATGGGCGGCTGCGCCATGTCGGACGACGAGCGTCGCGGCGTGACCGGCGCCGATGGCCGCTATCGCGGCCTGGCCAACCTGTCGGTGCACGACGGCTCGCTGTTCCCGACCTCGATCGGCGCCAATCCGCAGCTGTCGATCTACGGCATCGTCGCGCGCCTGGCCAGCAACCTGGCGCAGCAGCTGACCGGCAAGCCGGCGGCGAGGCCGGTGCGCGCCTGACCGGCCAGTCCGGGGTATGATGGCGGCATGATCAAACGCTGGATTATCCTGCTGCTGCTGGTGCAGGCCGGCGCCGCGCTGGCGCTGGCGGCCGGCTTGCATCTGGTGTGGCGGCCGGCCTGGCAGGCGCCGCTCAATCCGACGCTGACCGCGCTGGCCTATGTCGCGCTCGGCCTGGCCTGCGTGCTGCTGGTGCGGATGGCGCTGTCGGCCAACAACTTCCTGCTCAGCTCGCGCGCGGGCAAGGGCGCGGCCACGCCGGCCGACCACGCGCTCAACCCGGCCCGCGCGGCCGGCCTGTTCCTGCACGAATTCCGCGCGTCGATGCTGGCTTCCAGCTACGACATGCTGCGTCCGCTCGGCATGCGATTGCAGCCGCGGGCGCGCGGCCTGCCGGTGCTGCTGATCCACGGCTACGCCTGCAACAGCGGCTACTGGCGCCCGCTGAGCGCGCACCTGGCGCGCGCCGGCATCAGCCACTACGGCATCGACCTCGAGCCGCCGGGCGCCTCGATCGACGCCTACGCGCCGCAGGTGCAGGCCGCCATCGAGCGGCTGTGTGCGGAGACTGGCAGCAAGCAAGTCATCATCGTTGGCCACAGCATGGGCGGGCTGGTGGCGCGCGCCTGGCTGCGCCGCTACGGCGCGGACGCGGTGGCGCGCGTCATCACGCTGGGCACGCCGCACCACGGCACCGCGCTGGCCCACTTCGGGCCGGGCGGCAACGCGGTGCAGATGCGCTACCGCAGCGAGTGGCTGGCGGCGCTGGCGGCGTCTGAGGCAAATTTGCAACGCGGGCTGATCAGCTCCATCTACTCTGTCCACGACAACATCGTGGCGCCGCAGGATTCCGGCGCCTTGCCGGGCGCGCGCAACCTGGTGTTTGGGGCGATCGGCCATGTGGCGTTGGGGCGCCATCCCGCCATCCTGCGCTGTGCGATGGATGAAATCGCCGCCGCCGCGCGATTGTGATTTTGTGTGAATTTTCGCGTTGCCGCTTACTGTATGTTTATTGTCATGTGATTACGAGGCGACACCATGGCTACCGACTTCGGCACTCTGATCCTCAATGAAACCCCTGACGCCGTTGTGCTGACTTCGCTGGAAGGCGAAGTCGTCTGTTGGACCAATGGCGCGCGGGCGATGTTCGGCTACAGCAGCGACGAGGCGCTGGGCTGCCGCCTGGCCGAGCTGATCGCGCCGGCCGCCGGGGACGGCGCCGAGGACGACGTGGTGCGCGAGACCCTGGCCAGCGGCGCCGCCAACTATGAAACCATGCGCCGCGCCAAGGACGGCACGCTGGTGTACATCGACAGCTCGTCCAAGCTGGTGCGCGACGGTGAGGGCCAGCCCGAATATATTTTGTGGACCAAAAAAGACGTCACCGCGCTCAAGGTGCTGCGCGACGCCAAGCTGGTGCAGGCGCGCTTCGGCGACCTGCTCGAATCGCTGCCGGACGCCATCGTGCTGGCCAACGCCGGCGGCCGCGTGGTGCTGGTCAACGAGCAGGCCGCGGCCCTGTTCGGTTATCCGCGCGAGGCCATGCGCGGCATGGCGCTGGAGCAGCTGATGCCGGCGCGCTTCCGCCAGCGCCACGTGCGCCACCGGCGCGAGTTTCATCAGCAACCGGTGGTGCGTCCCATGGGCGGCGGCCGCGAGCTGTTCGGCCTGCGCTGCGACGGCGTGGAGTTCCCGGTCGAGATCAGCCTGAGCCCCATCGCCTCGGAGGAGGGCACGCTGGTGATGAGCGCGATCCGCGACACCAGCGAGCGCAAGCGGATCGAGCGTTCGTTGCAGGAAAAGAACGCCGAACTGGCGCGCGCCAACGCCGCCAAGGACCGTTTTTTGAACGGCATGTCGCATGAATTGCGCACGCCGCTGAACGCGATCATCGGTTTTACGGGTACTATGTTGATGAAGTTGCCTGGACCCATTAATGACGATCAGGAAAAACAACTGCGCACAGTGCAACACAGCGCCCGTCATCTGTTATCCTTGATCAACGACCTGCTGGAACTGACCCAGATCGAGACCGGCAGCGTGAAGCTGGACATGGCGCCGCTGTCCTGCCGGCAGTTGATTGAAGAGGTGTTGTTGCTGTTTAAGCCGCAGGCCCAGCACAAGGGGTTGGAACTGCATTTCGTCAGCGTGCCCGACGAGCTGGTGGTGATAGCCGACCGCCGCGCGCTGCAACAGATACTGATGAATTTGCTCCACAACGCGCTCAAGTTCACCGACCGGGGCGCGGTCACGGTGCGGCTGGACCAGGGTGTGCGCCACGAGCGCCCCTGCGCCACGATCAGCATCAGCGACACCGGCATCGGCATCGCCGACGAGGACCGGGCCACGCTGTTCCAGGCCTTTTCCCAGCTGGAGGCCGGCAAGTTGCGGGAGCTGGAGGGGACCGGGCTGGGCTTGCACCTGAGCCAGCGCCTGGCGGCCATGCTGCACGGCGAGATTTTGTTTGACAGCACATCCGGCGCCGGGAGTTGTTTCACCCTGGCGCTGCCGCTGGAACGATGAAGAAGGGGAACCCAACGTGTCGGCACGCATCCTGATCATAGAAGACAATGCCACCAACATGGAACTGATGGTGTACCTGTTGCGCGCCTTCGGCTACGAGCCGCTGTCGGCCGGCGACGGCGAGGCCGGAGTGGCGGCGGCGCGGCGCGAGCTGCCGGACCTGATCATCTGCGACGTCCACCTGCCCAAGCTGGACGGCTACGGCGTGGTGGCCGAGCTCAAGGCCGACCCGGCGTTGCGCCACATCCCGACCCTGGCCGTGACCGCGCTGGCGATGACGGGCGACCGCGAGAAACTGCTGGAGGCCGGCTTCGACGGCTACATCGGCAAGCCGGTCGAACCGGACACCTTCGTGACCCAGATCGAGTCTTTCTTGAGCGGGGAGGTGTCGCCCCAGGCTAAAAGCGACACCGCCACCATCCTGATCGTGGACGACCACGTGCTGAACCGCGAGTTCCTGATGACCCTGCTGGGTTACGGCGGCCACCGGCTGCTGGAGGCCGCCAACGGCGCCGAGGGCCTGACCATGGTGCGCGCCGAGAAGCCCGACCTGGTGATCTCCGACATCCTGATGCCCAATATGGATGGCTACGAGTTCGTCACCCGCCTGCACAGCGACCCGCAGACGGCCGACGTGCCGGTGATCTTCTACACCGCCACCTACCGCGAGCGCGAGGCGATGGCGGTGGCGCAGTCGTGCGGCGTGCGCTGGGTGCTGCCCAAGCCTTCCGATCCGGAAGTGATCCTGCGCACCGTGCACGAGGCGCTGGGCCTGGCCGAGGTGGAGGAGCACGACTCGCTGCCGTCGTTCGCGCCGGAGCCGCCGCAGGAGGGGCGCTTCCACAACATCGACGACAAGGTGGCCGAATACCTGGGCGAGCTGGAGTCGAGCAGCCAGCAGCTGTCGCAGTTCGCCCACGAGACCGAGGAGCGGGCGCCGGAAAACCTGACCCGCATGACGCAGCGCCTGACCAGTTCGCTCTCCAGCCTGCAGGCGGTGAGCCTGCGGCTGACCGCGCTGATCGAGCTGGGCATCGAGCTGGGCGCCGAGCGCGATCCCGGCGCGCTGGTGGAGATCGGCTGCCGGGTGGCGCAGAACATCTGCGTGTCCAAGTACGCCTGCATCGGCGTGCTGCAGGCCGACGCGGCCGAGCTGTCGTATTTCGCCAGCTGCGGCGCCGGCGTGCCGGGCCGGCAGATCGCGCAGGCGCCGCGCGCCGGCGTGCTGCGCGGCCTGCTGGAGCAGCGCCAGCCCTGCCGCATCAACGACCTCGACGGCGACCCGGCCGCCATCGGCCTGCCGGCCAGCCATCCGCCGGTGCACTCCTTCCTGGGCGTGCCGATCGCCTCGCGCGAGCGCGTGCACGGCTGGCTGTACCTGGTCGACAAGCTGGGCGCGGACGGCTTCTCCGAGGTCGACGAGCGGGTCGCCGCCACGGTGGCGGCGCAGATCTCGGTGGCCTACGAGAACCTGCTGCTGTACGAGGAGATCAAGCGCCACCACGCGCAGCTGACGCTGGACATGAACGCCCGCATCCGGCTGGACGAGGACCTGCGCCGCTTCCGCCTGGCGATGGACGCCACCGCCGACGCCATCTTCCTGGTCGACCGCGCCGGCATGTGCTTTGTCGACGTCAACGTCACCGCCTGCCGCATGCTGGGCTACGAGCGCGAGGACTTCCTCAAGGTCGGCCCCGGCAAGCCGGGCGACGCCGAGTTGAACCGGCTGGAGGAGCTGTACGAAAAACTGCTGTCCGGCGACCAGAGCGGCGCCATGACCGAGCTGCTGCTGTACCGCAAGGACGGTTCGCCGTTGTCGGTGGAGGTGCAGCGGCGCACCTTGCGCTCCGGCCCCAGCTGGATCCTGGTGGCGGTGGCGCGCGACATCACCGAGCGCAAGGAGGCCGAGCAGCGCCTGCTCAAGCTGGCCCACTTCGACACGCTGACCGGCCTGCCCAACCGCAGCCAGTTCTACGATTCGCTGAGCCACTCGCTGCGCCAGGCCAACGATCACAAGTGGTCGCTGGCGGTGCTGTTCCTCGACGTCGACCGCTTCAAGAACGTCAACGACACCTTGGGCCACACCATCGGCGACGAGCTGCTGCGGCAGTTCTCCAGCCGGCTGGTGGACTGCCTGCGGGTGCGCGACACCATCGGCCGCTTCGGCGGCGACGAGTTCGCCGCCATCCTGATGCTGCCCGAGGGCGCGCAGAACGCCATCGCCGTGGTCGACAAGATCCGCGAATCGATGCGCCGGCCGTTCGACTTGAAGGGCCACGAGGTGACGGTCACGGCCAGCATCGGCATCTCGGTCTATCCGGACGACGGCGGCGACCCGGACACGCTGATCCAGTATGCCGACACCGCCATGTACCGCGCCAAGGAGGCCGGGCGCGACGCCTTCCGCTTCTTCACCTCGGAAATGAACGCGCAATCGCTGGCGCGGCTGGACCTCGAGAACGCGCTGCGGCGCGCCATCGACAACGAGGAATTCGTGCTGCACTTCCAGCCCAAGGTGCACATCGGCACCGGCCGCATCAGCGGCGCCGAGGCGCTGATCCGCTGGCGGCGGCCCGGCCACGGCATGGTGTCGCCGGCGCTGTTCATCCCCATTCTGGAGGAGACCGGGCTGATCGTGCGGGTCGGCACCTGGGTGCTGCACGAGGCCTGCCGCAAGATCGCGCTGTGGGGCAAGTCCGGCGTGGGCGCGGTGCACCTGTCGGTCAACGTCTCGGGCATCCAGTTCTTCGTCGGCGGGCTCGAGGAGGAGGTGCTCAAGGCCATCAAGAAGCACGACATCGCGCCCGAGCTGCTGGAGCTGGAGCTGACCGAGAGCTCGCTGATGTCCAACGCCGAAGAGACCATCACCGTGCTGCAGAACCTGAAGGCGCTGGGCATCAAGATCTCGATCGACGACTTCGGCACCGGCTATTCCTCGCTGGCCTACCTGAAGCGCTTCCCGATCGACAAGCTGAAGATCGACATCGCCTTCGTGCGCGAGGTGACCAGCAACCCGGACGACGCCGCCATCGTGCTGGCCATCATCAACATGGCGCACAGCATGAAGCTGGAGGTGATCGCCGAGGGCGTGGAGAAGGACGCGCAACTGGCGTACCTGCGCCGCCACGGCTGCGACGAGATGCAGGGCTATTACTTCAGCCGTCCGCTGCCGGAGGACGAGTTCGAGCAGATGCTGCGCGAGGGCCGCTTCCTGCAGACGCCGGCCGAGGAAAACGTGGTCGAGCAACAGACCTTGCTGATCGTCGACGACGACGCCTTCATGCTCGACGTGCTGACCGATTTCCTGTCGCAGGACGGCTACCGCATCCTGACCGCGCAGACCGCGGCCGAGGGCTTCGACGTGCTGGCGCAGAACCGGGTGCAGGTGATCCTGTGCGACCAGTGCATGCCGCTGATGAGCGGCACCGAGTTCATGGAGCGGGTCAAGAACCTGGCGCCGGACACCTTCCGCATCATGCTGTCGGCCTACGCCGACCTGACGCCCATCATGGCCGCCATCAACCACGGCGCCATCGACCGCTTCTACACCAAGCCGTGGAAGGGCGCGGTGCTGCGCGAGAACATCCGCGAAGGCTTCCGCCTGCACGCGCAAGTGCATGGCGGCCCGCCGGCGCGGCTGGCGCAGCAGGTCGTCGAGGAGGTCAAGGAGTAGGTCTGTCCGCTTGCGGGCACTGGCGCGGCAGCATCTTCGCCAACACGGCGCGCGGCCTGGGCTTCAACCTGAGCGACGAAACCAATACCTCCGAAATCGCGGCCGGGATGCGGATGGGCCTCCAGCGCAAGTGGCTGGCGTTTCTTCCCGAGCATTAGAAAACCTTCTCTAGTTTTGCCGACTACAATAAAATATCGGCAATGCAAACTCGGGAAGTTCACATGGCAAAGAAGTTGAAGCGGCATGACGATCAGCAAACGGCTGAAGTGGTCCGCATGTCGTCGCAGGAAATCTGGCAGGCCGGCTTGAGCGCCTTCGCCAAGGCGCAGGAGGAAGAGGGCAAGTTCTTTTCCATGCAGCTGTTCGAGGAACGCGTGCTGCGCGCGCTGAGTTCGATCGGTGTGCCGACCGCCAAGGAGGTCGAGGCGCTGACCCAGCGCGTCGACGAACTGACCCGCCAGGTGATCGCGCTGGGCGGCACGCCGGCCCCCGCCAAAAAGCCCGCCGCAGCCAAGGCGGCAGCGAAGGCCCCGGTCAAGCCGGCCGCCAAAAAAACCGCCGCCGCACCCGCCAAGACCAAGCCCACCGCACGCGCACGGGCCAAAACCAGCGCGAAATAGCAGCGAATTAGCCGCCGTTGGGCAGCCGATAGCCGCATCTTTCGGCATTGAGCCGGCATATGCGCGTAAAAGCACGTGCGGATGTTTCTAAGATAGTGACATCGGTGTTATGCTTGCAGGAGAATAAACAGAGGTTTCCTTGCTATGCTACAAAAAGCACCCCGCCGTACCCGCGAACGCATACTCGAACTGTCGCTGCGCTTGTTTAATGAATTCGGCGAGCCGAACATCACCACCACGGTGATCGCCGAGGAGATGAATATCTCGCCGGGGAATCTGTACTACCATTTCCGTAACAAGGACGACATCGTCAACTCGATCTTCGTGCAGTTCGAGGCCGAGATCGAGCGCATCCTGACCGTGCCCAACGGACGCCGCTCCAACATCGAGGACGTGTGGCTGTACCTGCATCTGATGTTCGAACTGATCTGGCGCTACCGCTTCTTCTACCGCGACCTCAACGACCTGCTGTCGCGTAACCGCAAGCTCGAGCTGCACTTCAAGCAGATCCTGGCGCACAAGATCAAGGTCGCCAAGCAGCTGTGCGAAGACCTGCGCAGCGAAAAATCGCTGGAAGCCTCCGACACCGCCATCGACGCCATGGCCACCAACATGGTGGTGGTGGCGACCTATTGGCTGTCGTATGAATACGTGCGCAATCCGCGCAAGTACAGCGAGCAGCAGTCGATGGCCGATGCGCTCGCGCGTGGCTGCTATCAGGTGCTGTCGCAGATCGGTCCGTATCTGCGCAACGAAACCAGTTTGCTGTTCCAGAAACTGTCCGAAGAATACCTGAAGAAGCTCAAGTAAAGCTGACGGAGACTGTCATGGCGTGGAACCTCTTTCCGTATCCCGACCCCGCATACCAGTACACGCCCGCCAGCCTGGAGGCGGCCTGGCCGCTGCTGCACAGCGGCGACCAGGAGCCATTCCCGACCCATCCGCTGCTGGTGCAGGCGTGGATCGCCTTCCATGCCGGCGAGTTCGAACGGGCCGCCCGGCTGGGGCTGGACGTCGGCGTGAACGGCTATTCGGTGGCGCACAAGGCCATTTGCATCTACGCGCACTACCTGGAGCGCAGCCCGCAGAAAAAACTCGCCACCTTCGAATGCGTGGCCGAGCGTTGCGAGCGGCAGCAGCTGGAGCAGCCTGGCAATTCGTCCGGCTTTTACTGGCACGCCTATGCGCTGGGCCAGTATTCGCAAGGCATCTCGGTGGTCAAGGCGCTGGCGCAGGGCTTGGGCGCCAAGGTGCGCAACAGCCTGGACACGGCGATCCGCCTGACGCCGCGGCGCGCCGACGCGCACATCGCGCTGGGCGTGTACCACGCCGAGATCCTCGACAAGGTGGGCGCCATGATCGGCGGCCTGACCTACGGCGTGAAAAAGGAAGAATGTTATAAACAGTTTCAGATCGCGCTGTCGCTGACGCCGGAGTCGGCGATTGTCCGCGTCCGTTATGCGCGCGCGATGCTGATGTTGGAAGGTAAAAAGAAACAGGCGGAAGCGATCGGCCTGTGCGAAGAGGCCGCCCGTTGCCCCATCCGCGATGCGATGGAACGGCTCGATTCGGACGCGGCGAAACGTGAACTGGAAGAGGAAAAACTGTAGTGAAAGCAATCTGCGTGTATTGCGGCGCCAACGCCGGTGTGAATCCTGTGTACGCCGAGGCGGCCCGCGCGCTGGGCCGGGCTCTGGTGGAGAACAACCTGTCGCTGGTCTACGGCGGCGGCAAGGTGGGTCTGATGGGCGTGATCGCCGACGAGGTGCTGCGCCTGGGCGGCGAGGTGACGGGCGTGATTCCGACCGCGCTGGTCGAGCGCGAAGTGGGCCATACCGGCTTGACGCGCCAGTTCATCGTCAAGGACATGCACGAACGCAAAGCCATGATGGCCAAGCTGGCCGATGGCTTCATCGCCATGCCGGGCGGCATGGGCACGCTGGAGGAATTGTTCGAGATGCTGACCTGGTCGCAGCTGGGCATCCACGCCAAGCCGATCGGCCTGCTGAACGTGGACGGCTTTTACGATGGGCTGACGGGCTTCATCGAGCACGCCAGCGCGCAGGGTTTCATTCGTCCACAACACGCGGCGCTGATGATGTCCGCGCCGGAAGCGCCAGCCCTACTGCAACTGCTGAGGGCTTAAGCCGGCGAACTCCAAAGCCGCTTGCCCGACTGATCCAGCTCGGTGAGGTAGAGCCGCAGGTCGAACTCGTACTGGTGGTAGTTCGGCTCCATGTACGTGCACAGCTTGTAGAAGGCCTTGTCGTGCTGCTTCTCCTTGATGTGCGCCAGCTCGTGCACGGCGATCATGCGCAGGAATTCAATCGGCACTTCCTTGAACAGCGTCGCCACGCGGATCTCGTGCTTGGCCTTGAGCTTGCCGCCCTGGACGCGCGAGATGGACGTGTGCAAGCCCAACGCGTGATTGATCACGTGGATCTTGCTGTCGTACTCGACCTTGTTGATCGGCTCGGCGTTGCGCAAATGTTCATTTTTCAAATCCTGCACGTACTGGTACAGTGCCTTGTCGGTGCGCAGCTCGTGCGCCTTGCTGTAGCGCTTGAGCAGCACCTCGCCCAAGCGGTTCTGGGCCAGGAGTTGCGACACCTGCTGCTGGGTTTGTTCGGAATAGGCGCTGAGGTACTTCAGGGAGGACATGTTGGGGCACGGCTGGAAAGAATCGAGGCGTGAATGTACCACAGCTGGCGGTCCTCCCCATCAATGGAAGGAGTGAAGCATGCGGGTAACACGGATAGTGACGAACATCGCCACGGCGGACACCGAGGCGGCCAAGGCATTCTATGGCGGCGTGCTGGGCCTGTCGGTGGTGATGGACCACGGCTGGATCGTGACGCTGGCGGGCGAGGGCGAGGCCATGCCGCAGATCAGCTTCGCGGCCGAGGGCGGCTCGGGCACGCCGGTGCCGGACCTGTCGATCGAGGTCGACGACCTGGATGAGGCCCACCGGCGCCTGGTCGCCGCGCGCGTGCCGCTGGAGTACGGCCCGGTCAGCGAGCCGTGGGGCGTGCGGCGCTTATTTGTGCGCGATCCGTTCGGGCGGCTGCTCAACATCCTGTCGCACGGTTAGCCGAGCTGCTGCGCGATGGAGCGGGTTTTCTCGGTGACCGTGTCGCCGGTGTGCAGCGTGGCTTTCTTCTCGATCAGCATGAGCAGGCACTCCTGTTCCGCCACCGGATTGTGGCGCACGCCTTTCGGCACGACGTAGGCCTGCCCCTCGGACAGTTCGACCGCGCCGTCTTCCATCTCGATGCGCAGCCGGCCCTTGAGGATGAAGAAGAGTTCGTCCTCGGCCTCGTGGCTATGCCAGGTCAGCGAACCAAGCACCTTGGCGACCTTGATGTAGTTGTCGTCAAGGTCGCCGATCACGCGCGGCGACCAGTGTTCGGACAGCGCGGCTGCGCTGGCGGCGGGGGAGAGGGCTTGCTTCATGACAGTTCCTGTGGGGACGATGGAACAGCCACTGTAGCCTGCCGCGTTCAGCGAGTCTTGAACGTTTGTGCGTCCGCGTTCAGGCGCAGCCAGCGGGCCGGCGGGATGCCGTAGGCCGCGACGAAATGGCGTGTCATGTGCGGCTGGTCGGCGAAGCCGGCATGGACCGCGCTGTCGGCCAGCGGCATGCCGCGCAACATGAGCCGGCGCGCCAGTTCCAGGCGGCGCAAGGTCAGGTAGCGGTGCGGACTGGTACCGAAGAATTGCCGGAAATCGCGTGACAGGCTCCAGCGATCGCGGCCGCTGGCTTGCGCCAGTTGGTCCAGCGTCAGCGGCGAGAGCAGCGCGTCGTCGATATGTTCGCGGGCGATCTGCGCGGCGCGGAAATCGCCGCCCGCCGGCGCCGGCTGGCCGGCCACCTGGCGCAGCGCGGTGGCGATGTCGAGCAGCGCGTCGTCGCGTTCCATCGCATCGGGCGGGCTGTCGAAATTGTTCAGCAGGCCGCGCGCCGCCTTGATCAGCCTGCGGTCGCCGGAGACGCCGCCGTCGATGAACGGCAGCGGCGCGCCGCCCAGCACCTGCTGCAGCAATGCCGGCGCCAGGTAGGCGATGCGGTAGTGGAAGCCATCCCTGGTGCCGGCCTGGCCGTCGTGCAGTTCGTCGGGATGCAGCACCAGCGCCTGTCCGGACAGGCTGTGCCGCATCGAGGACCGATAGCGGAACGATTGAACGCCGGACATGGTCAGGCCGATGGCGTAGCTGTCGTGGCGATGCGCGCCGTACGCCGCGCCCTGGAAGAACGCTTCGAACAGGTCCACGCCCTCGGTCTGCCGGCCGTGCCGCAGCCAGTCCGCGCGCTGACGTGGTTGCAGGCTCATGGCCGGCCGCTGGCGTGGTTCGACTCCTGCCACATGTCGCTTCCTTTCACACCGTGCTATCCCGGATGCGCGCCAGCGGCGCGGGCCTGGTTGATCCCGGCTTGGCAGCTCGCGAGCGCGGTGGCGAACTTGGCGCGCTCGGGCTGGGGTTCGTTGGGATAAATATCCGAATGTATCTGATGATAAACCGTGTGGTCGATGACGAGGTAGCGCTGGTAGAGATCCGTTTCCTCGCCGGAGTCGCCGGTCACGAAGCCATACACGGTTTCGCTGCAGTACAGGCGGTCGCCTAGTGCCACCGTGACCGGTGAATTGCCGAATGCCAGGCTCATGGCGCAGAAGAGCAAGGCCAGCAGCCATGCGACGCCGGCCACTAGACCGATGACGGCGCCCAGGATCCTCGGGCGGCTGTCGATGGAATAGAGCACCTGCACGCCGCCCGCACTCAGCGCGAGGGCGATGGCCATTACATTGGCGGCGTGACCCGCAAACGAAAATCCCGAAAGCGCCGCCGCCGCGACGGCGACGACCAGGCCACTCAGGCACAGGTGGCGCCGCGCCGTCACGGCGCTGGCGGCGTCGAGCCTGGCCGCACGCAGCCGCACCAAGGGTAATAGCAGTGCGGCCAATATGCCCACCGCGAACAGCGCAAGCAGTGCTTTAAAGAGCATGGGATGTAATCATGGTTTTTAAATAATATTTCAGCATAACATCCATAGTCCCTTGTGCGTAGTGCCGGGACCTGACTATCGCTATATAATCGAGTTTATTGCGATTCATTACTTAAAGGAAAAATCGATGCGTGCGTTGAAACTTGGGGTGGTGCTGATGTTGGCGGCGACGGGCGCGTCGGCGGCGGAGATCACGGTGTCGGCCGCGGCCAGCCTGACCAATGCCTTCAAGGAAATCGGCGCCGCCTACGAGAAGGCGCACGCGGGCGACAAGGTGCAGTTCAATTTCGCCGCCTCCGATCCGCTGGTGCAGCAGATCGCCAAGGGCGCGCCGGTGGACGTGTTCGCCTCGGCCGACCAGGATGCGATGGACAAGGCCGATACGCTGAAATTGCTGGCCCCGGCCAGCCGCCGGAACTTCGCCAGCAACAGCCTGGTGCTGATCACGCCGGCCGCCGCCACGCTGCCGATCAAGGGCATCGCCGACTTGCAGCAGGCCGGCGTCGCGCGCGTGACGATGGGCAATCCGGCCAGCGTGCCGGTGGGCCGCTACACCAAGCACGCGCTGGAGCAGGCCAAACTGTGGGCCGCCGTCGAACCCAAGGCCATCTACGGCGCCTCGGTGCGCCAGAGCCTGGACTACGTGGCGCGCGGCGAGGTCGACGCCGGCTTTGTCTACGCCACCGATGCCGCCGTGATGAAGGACAAGGTCAAGGTGGTCGCCACCGTTCCGACCGACACCCCGGTCAGCTATCCGATCGCGGTGATCGCGGCCGGCCCGCAAGCGGCGGCCGGCCGCAAGTTTGCGGACTATGTGTTGTCGTCGTCCGGCCAGGCGATCCTGGCCAAGTACGGTTTCGGCCGCCCGTAACGTGATAAACAGTTTTCTCGCCGAACCGGCTTGGATCGCGCTGCGGCTGTCGCTGAAGGTGGCGTGCTGGGCGACGTTGCTGGACTTGCTGTTTGGCGTGGCGCTGGGCTACCTGCTGGCGCGCAAGCGCTTTCCGGGGCGCGAGCTGCTGGATGCGCTGCTGACGCTGCCGATGGTGATGCCGCCGACCGTGCTGGGCTACTATCTGCTGGTGGTGATCGGCCGCAATGGCGTGATCGGCGCGTGGCTGCAGCGCACGTTCGGCATCAACCTGATCTTCACCTGGCAGGCGGCGGTGATCGCGGCGGCCGTGGTGGCGTTTCCGCTGGTGCTCAAGGGCGCGCGGGCGGCGTTCGAGACGGTCGACACGCAACTGGAGCAGGCCGCCAGGGTGCTGGGGATATCGCCGTTCGGCGTGTTCCTGCGCGTGACGCTGCCGCTGGCCTGGCGCGGCGTGCTGGGCGGCGCCTTGCTGGCCTTCGCGCGTTCGATGGGCGAGTTCGGCGCGACGCTGATGGTGGCCGGCAGCATCCCCGGCAAGACGCAGACGCTGTCGATCGCCGTGTACGAGGCCGTGCAGGCGGGACAGGACGACAGCGCCAACCTGCTGGTGATTATCACTTCCGTGGTCTGCATCGTGGTGCTGATCGCGGCCAACAAACTGACGCCTAACCGCAACCCGCAGGCCTGAGCATGCAAATCAATATCGACATCGGCAAGACCCTGCGCTCCGGCTCGCGGACCTTCGAGCTGCGCGCGCAGTTGACGTCGAGCAGCCAGCGCATCGTGATCTACGGCCCGTCGGGCGCGGGCAAGAGCCTGCTGCTGAAGGCGGTGGCCGGCCTGAGCACGCCCGACCGCGGCCACATCGAGGTGGCGGGCCGCCGGCTGTTCGACAGCGGCGGCGGGATCGACGTGCCAGCGCAGCGGCGCCAGCTGGCCTATCTGTTCCAGGACTACGCGCTGTTCCCGCACTTGAACGTGCGGCAGAACATCGCCTTCGGCCTGCGGCGCGGCTGGCGCAATCCGCTGGCGCGGGTGGATGGCGAGGCGGTGCGCTACTGGTTGCAGGCGTTCGAGTTGGAGCATGTGGCGCACCAGTTGCCGCATCAACTGTCCGGCGGCCAGCGGCAGCGGGTGGCGCTGGCGCGCGCGCTGGCGCCGGAACCGCGGGCGCTGCTGCTGGACGAACCGTTCGCGGCGCTGGATCCGGGCCTGCGCCAGCGCATGCGCGCCGAGCTGAACGCGCTGCAACGCCGGCTCGGCATTCCGATGCTGCTGATCACGCACGATCCCGAGGATGTGCGCGCCTTCGGCGACCATGTGCTGCGGATGGAAAATGGTAGCATGGCCGAAATCAAGGAACTGGATCTCGTGGAGCGCAATGAAGCCTGAAGAACAAGCAATGGCCTTGCAAGGCAATGTGTGGCTGACCGTCGGCGGCCAGAAGCTGGGCGGGCAGGACCGGATGGCGCTGCTGGCGGCCATCGCCGAACATGGTTCCATCACGGCCGCCGCCAAGGCGGTCGGCATGAGCTACAAGGGTGCGTGGGACGCCATCGAGGCGATGAACAACCTGGCTGGCGAGCCGCTGCTGGAGCGGCTGGCCGGCGGCAAGGGCGGGGGCGGCACACGGCTGACTTCGCGTGGCGCGCAGCTTGTGGAAAATTTCCGTAAAATCGACGAAGAGCATCGCCAATTCGTGGCGCACTTGAGCAGCCAGTCGCACGCGCTGGCGGATGATTTTCTGTTGATACAAAGGATGAAGATGAAGACCAGCGCGCGCAACCAGTTCAGCGGCAAGGTGGTGACGCTCAAGGAGGGCGCGGTGAACGATGAGGTGACGCTGGAGATCGTCGGCGGCCAGCACATCGTCGCCACCATCACGCGCGACAGCAGCGACAGCCTGAGCCTTGTGGTCGGCGCCGAGGCGTTCGCGCTGATCAAGGCGTCGTCGGTGATCGTGGTGACGCAGATGGGCGGCGCCCGCTTCTCGGCGCGCAACCGCCTGACCGGCACGGTCACGCGGGTGCAGGTGGGCGCGGTCAACACCGAGGTCAGCATCGAGTTGCCGGGCGGCGGCGCCATCGCCGCCATCGTCACGCGCGACAGCGGCGACACGCTGGAACTGCATGTGGGCATGGAGGCGACCGCGATCTTCAAGGCTTCCAGCGTGATCATCGGCACGCCGGCCTGATCAGGTGTCGAACTGGGCGAAGCGCGCCGGCGTGACGCCCAGGATGCGGCGGAACAGGGCGATGAAACTGCTGACGCTGTCGTAGCCGAGGCTGAGCGCCACGGTCGTCACCGAGGCGCCGCCGTTGAGCAGCTCCATGCCTTTTTGCAGGCGCGCCACCTGGCGCCATTCGACCAGCGACATGCCGGTCTGGTCGCGGAAGTGGCGGGTCAGGGTGCGGCGCGACCAGCCCAGCCTGGCGGCCCACTCGTCGAGGTCGGTTTCGTCGGCGGGATGGTCGGCGATGGCCGCCGCCATCGCTTGCAGGCGCGGATGGCGGGGCATGGTCAGGTGCAGCGGTTCCTCGTCGGCGGTGCGGACTTCGTCCAGGAACACCGTCAGCAGGCGCCGTCCGGCGGCGTCGGCCGGCATGCCCCGGGGCCAGGCGCACATGCGCTCCAGCAGCGACACCGCCAGCGGCGACATGCGCATCACCCGCGATTGCGCTGGCAGGTCGACGCACAAGGAAGGCGCCAGGTGGATGGTGTAGCCGGCCAGGCCCGGCCTGAAGCTGTTGCCGTGGGCGCTGGCGCCGTGCGGCATATTGGGCGGTATCCAGCCCAGCCGGCCGCGCGGCAGCACCTGGCGCACGTCGCCCGCCTCGACCACGATCACTCCCTGCAGCGGGATGTACAGCTGCCCCTCCGGATGATGGTGGGTGTGCGTGGTGCGGTTGGTGTTATGGTCGGCGTGCTGCGCGGACACGATGACGGGCATTTCGTCCGTCAGGCGCTTCTCGCCATAATAATTACTGCCCATATGATTTTGGCCCGATTGCGATATTACTTGTCTGTCGCCAGTTAGTGTTTGTTTCGGATTGCTGGCAATCTACGACTTTGGTTTATAACAAGGAATCGGCATGACTGCAATCGATACGGAAGAAGTTCTGGCGCTGGTGCGCGAGGCCGGCGCTGATCTGTGCGAAACCTTTTGGCGCGGCGAGCCGGTGGTCGAAGTGGACGACATGATGAACGCCTTCCATCGCATCGACGGCGCCGCCAACGCCGGTATGAAGCGCGCGCTGGCGCGCCTGTACCCCGGCATCGCCTGGATGGAGAACGAGCTCGACACCTCGGAGCCGGAAGACGCCGAGACCGCCGCGCTGGCCGCGCGCGGCGAATACTGGATCTGCGACGCCATCGACGGCGCGGTGCAATTCCTGCGCGCGATTCCCAACTGGGCCATGTCGCTGACCCTGATGCGCGAGGGCGTGCCGGTGTTCACCGCCATCTTCGACGCGGTGCATGACGAGATGTTCCATGCGGTATGGGGGCAGGGCGCGTTCCGCAACGGCGAACGGATACGGGTCAACGGCCGCGCCCACCACTACCAGGGCATCGTCGCCACCAGCCAGCCGCCGTTCGCCGGCCGCGACCGGCATGCGGTGCGCCGCTCGGGCGCCGCGCTGAGCGCCATGCTGCCGGACGTGGCGGCGGTGCGCAACCTGAGCGCGACCTCGCTGCAACTGGCGTATGTGGCGTGCGGCCGCGTCGACGGGTTCTGGGAATTCGGCGACGACAGCGTCAATTGCATAGGCGGCGCGTTGCTGGTGCGCGAGGCCGGCGGACAAGCGACGCAAATCGACGGCCGGCCTTATTTGCTGGGTTCGCCGAGCATCGCCGCCGCGTCGCCAGGCGCGCATGCCTCCATGCTGCGGCGCTTGCAGGAAGTGCTGGCGGCTTGAGCGAAAGAAGCGGCGCCAGCGTGCTGCCGCTTAGCGTTCGGCGGTCTTGCCGCCTTGCTGGTTACCTCCCTTGGCCGATTGTTCCGACCCGGCGCTGTGCGACGCCGCGGCGTTTTTCGCGGCGTTGGCGCGGGCCGCGGACTGCCGGCTTTCCCCGCCCTTGCGGCCGATCTGCGCCATGTGTTCGCGGTCGCGGCTGACCGCCTCGCCGCCTTTCTGGCCGGCCCGGCGCGCCTCCTCCGAATCGAATTCATGGGCCGTGCCTTTTTGATGGGCCGCCTGACCGCCCTTGCTGGCGATGGCGCGCTGGGTTGCTTCGTCCATCGCAGCAAAGCCGCGCTTGGCCGTGCCCTTCGGCTTGCTTTGATCGTTACCTGAATTACTGGCCATAAGACCTCCTCGTGAGTGGGTTGAAATTCCGTCTGGGTTCCCCGAGCGGCGGGCTGGAAGCCCGCTGCTCTGTATGGTTAGAGGTGCTACGTTGACGGAAGTTCCACTCGGGCCGAGGCGCGTTTGGCGTGTTTAGTGACGCAGCTCGCTGGCCATCTGGTATCTGGACATCTGCTCGGCGGCGCGCGCCGTCTGTTCGGAGGCCTGGTGCAGGATTTCCTCGGCCACGTTGTTGGCGGCGCGGCGCACCGCCGGCATGTGGGTGGCGGCCGTTTGCGCCAGGCTGGAGTTGGCGCGGCTGAGGATGTCGACCAGGTGCCTCTGGTAGTTCTGCAGCGCCGCGCCGCCCGGCGTGAGCTGGGCGCTGACGGCCGCGCCCAGTTGCGTGGCGTCCTTGCTGGCCATCAGCCGATGGACGTTGCCGCCCATTTCGGCGATCAGGTCGCGGCCCAGTTGCATGTTCAATTCGCTCAGGCTTTGCAGGGCTTCCAGCGTGCGCTGGTTCAGGTCGGTGTACAGGGTGATCAGGATCTCGATCTGCGATTTGATTGCGGGGGTAATAAATTGGGGGAACATGGTCTTCCTCGTCGTGAACTAAAAAAAACGCCGGGCTTGCGGCCCGGCGGAATGTGCAGCCGAAGGATAGACGCCGCGGACGCGGAAAAGTTCCCGGAATTTATTCGGCCGCCACCTGCAGCACCAGCTTGCCGAAGTTCTTCCCTTCGAACAGCATGTTGAGCGCCTGCGGGAAGCGCTCCAGTCCCTGCACGATGTCTTCCTTGCTTTTGACTTTGCCTTCCTTCATCCACTGGCCCAGCGCGGCGATGCCCAGGTGGTAGCGGTCCGCGTAGTCGAACACGACGATGCCTTCCATGCGTGCGCGGTTCACCAGCAGCGCCAGGTAGTTGGCCGGGCCCTTGACCGGCGTGGTGTTGTTGTACTGCGAGATGGCGCCGCAGATGACGATGCGCGCCTTCAGGTTGATGCGGGTGAGCACTGTGTCGAGGATCTCGCCGCCGACGTTGTCGAAGTAGACGTCGACGCCGTTCGGGCAGTGTTCCTTGAGGCCGTCCTTGACCGAGCCGCCCTTGTAGTCGATGCAGGCGTCGAAGCCGAGCTGGTTGACCACGAAATCGCACTTGTCCTTGCCGCCCGCGATGCCGACCACGCGGCAGCCCAGTTGCTTGGCCACCTGGCCGACCGTCTGGCCGACCGCGCCGGCCGCGCCGGACACCACCACCGTCTCGCCGGCCTTGGGCTGGCCCGATTCGATCAGGCCGAAGTACGCGGTCATGCCCGGCATGCCCAGCGTGTTGAGGTAGGTGGGCAGCGGCGCCAGCTTGGGATCGACCTTGCGGAAGCCGTGGCGCTTGTCGCCGGCCGGGCCGACCCAGTAGCGCTGCACGCCGGTGCCGCCCTGCACGTAATCGCCGATCGCGAAGTCCGGCGACTTCGACGCCACCACCACGCCCACGCCGCCGGCGCGCATCACCTCGCCGATGCCGACCGGCGCGATGTAGGATTTGCCTTCGTTCATCCAGCCGCGCATGGCGGGGTCGAGCGACAGGTACAGCACCTTGACCACGACCTCGCCGTCGGCCGGGTCGCGCACCGGCTCGCTGACCTGCTGCCAGTCGCTGTCCTTGACCATGCCGACCGGGCGGGCCGCCAGGCGGAATTGAAGATTTGTCTCGTTGATTGTCATTTTGTATCCTCAAAGTAGAGTGTGGCAGCCAATATATCTCAAATTGAACGAGCGTGCTATTTTTACGGTGTGGGCCCAGCCGTGCGACAATACCGGCCTTGTTAGACCTATAACGATGGTGGATATGAGCAATCCCGAATACATTTTGACACTCTCTTGCCTGGACCAGCGCGGTATCGTGCATCGCGTATCGGGCTTCCTGGCCGACCACGGCTGCAACATCATCGACTCGGCCCAGTTCGGCGATAGCGAATCGAAGTTGTTCTTCATGCGCGTGCACTTCGCGCTGGAAGACCGCAACGTCAGCGACGACCTGCTGCGCGCCGACTTCGGCCTGCTGGGCGCGGAGATGAAGCTGGACTGGGAGCTGCGCGACGCCCACTACAAGCCGCGCGTGATGCTGATGGTGTCGAAGATCGGCCATTGCCTCAACGACCTGCTGTTCCGCTACAAGAGCGGCCTGCTGCCGGTGGAGATTCCCGCCATCGTGTCCAACCACATGGACTTCTACCAGCTGGCGGCCAGCTACAACATCCCGTTCCACCACCTGCCGCTGGCCGCCGGCGCGCCGCAGGAGGCCAAGCTGGCGCAGGAAGCCAAGATCATCGAGCTGATGAACTCGCACAATATCGACCTGGTGGTGCTGGCGCGCTACATGCAGATCCTGTCGCCCGGCCTGTGCGCGGCATTGAAAGGGAAGGCGATCAACATCCACCACTCCTTCCTGCCGAGCTTCAAGGGCGCCAAGCCGTATGCGCAGGCGCACCACCGCGGCGTCAAGCTGATCGGCGCCACCGCGCACTTCGTCACCGGCGACCTGGATGAAGGTCCGATCATCGAGCAGGACGTCGAGCGGGTCGACCATTCGATGGATGCCGAGACGCTGTCGGCCATCGGCCGCGACGTCGAGTGCGTGGTGCTGGCGCGCGCCGTGAAGTGGTTTGTCGAACACCGCATTTTGCAAAACGGCGACAAGACTGTCGTCTTCAAATAATCACACAGAGATTCACCGATGGCCCTTAAAGCAACAATTTACAAAGCCGACCTGCAGATCGCGGACATGGACCGCAACTTCTACGAGACCCAGTCGCTGACGCTGGCGCGCCATCCGTCCGAGACCGACGAGCGCATGATGGTGCGCCTGATCGCCTTCGCGATCCACGCCAACGAGGCGCTGACCTTCACCAAGGGCTTGTTCGACGTCGAGGAGCCGGACATCTGGCAGAAGGACCTGACCGGCGCGATCCAGCTGTGGATCGAGGTGGGGCAGCCGGACGAGAAGGTGATCCTGAAGGCCTGCGGCCGTTCGGAGCACGTCTACGTCTACAGCTACGCCGCGACCAGCCACATCTGGTGGAAGGCGCTGGCCAACAAGGTCGAGCGCTGCAAGAACCTGACCGTGATCAACCTGGACGCGGACGCCACCGAGCAGTTGGCCAAGATGGCCCAGCGCACCATGCAGCTGCAGTGCACGATCCAGGACGGCCAGATCTGGTTGACCGACGGCACCAGCACGGTGGAAGTCGGCCGCGAGACCTTCAAGGGCGAGCGTTGATATAATCGGCCGATGAAAAACATCCTCTCAGCATTGCTGTTGGCGGCGGCCGTTCCGGCGGCGCTGGCCCAGGTCGAGGTCGGCGACGCGTGGATACGCGCCACCGTGCCGTCGGCCAAGTCCAGCGGCGTGTTCATGCGGCTGAAGTCGAAGCAGGATGCGCGGCTGGTGGCGGTGCGCGCCGATGTGGCGGGCGTGGCGGAAATCCATCAGATGCAGATGGAAGGCCAGCTGATGAAGATGCACGCCGTGCCGTCGCTGGACTTGCCGGCCGGGCAGATGGTGGACCTGGCGTCCGGCGGTTACCATGTGATGCTGATGGATTTGAAACGGCAGTTGAAGCAGGGCGAGACCGTGCCGGTCACGCTGGTGTTCCGCAAGAAGGGCAAGCAGGCCGACACCGTCACCATCGACGTGCCGGTCAAACCGCTGACGTACACACCACCGAAAGGGCAGTAATGAAAACGACTCTGACCATGCTGGCTGTCGCCGCCGCGCTGCTGGCCCCTGCGGCGCAGGCGCATGTGACGCTGGAACAAACCACCGGCCTGGCGGGCAGTTACCAGAAGCTGACCTTCCGTGTCGGCCACGGCTGCGACGGCAGCGCCACCAAGGGCTTGACGGTGTCGTTGCCGCAAGGCGCCACCAGCGCCAAGCCCATGCCCAAGGCGGGCTGGAAAATCGAGGCGGGCGCCAATGGCGGCGTGCAGGAAATCAGCTGGACGGGCGGTCCGCTGCCGGATGCTTATTTCGACGAGTTCGTCATGCAGGTCAAATTGCCCGCACAGCCAGGCAAGCTGTACTTCCGCATCGTGCAGCAATGCGACAAGGCCAGCGTGGCCTGGGATGAGATTCCCGGCGACAGCGCCGTCAAACTGAAAGCGCCGGCGCCGATGCTGGAAGTGCTGCCGGCGCCGGCCGGTACGGCCCCGCACCAGCACTGATCCAAGCGCGCGGTCTACTTGACGACCGCGCCGCCCTTCATCACCCACTGGACGTTCTCCAGCGTCTTCACATCCTTCAACGGCTCGCCGTCGACCGCGATCATATCGGCGAACTTGCCGGCCTCGATCGTGCCCACCCTGTCGGTCCAGCCCAGCAGTTCGCTGGCGTTGACGGTGGCCGTGCGGATCGCCTGGATCGGCGTCATGCCCAGCTTGACCAGCACGCCGAACTCGCGCGCGTTCAGGCCGTGCGGATACACGGCGGCGTCGGTGCCGAAGGCGATCGGCACGCCGGCCTTGATGGCGCGGCCCACGTTCTGGCGCGCTATCGGCAGCACCACCTTGGCCTTTTCCAGCAACGGCTTGGGCAGCTTGATGGCCTCGGCGTTCTCGATCAGCCAGTCGCCCAGGTACAGCGTGGGCACCAGCCAGGTCTTGTGTTCCTTCATCAGCTTGATGCCTTCGTCGTCGATGTAGGAGCCGTGCTCGATCGAGTCGATGCCGGCCAGCACCGCCAGCTTGATGCCGTCGCCGCCGTGCGCGTGGGCGGCGGCCTTGCGGCCCAGGCGGTGGGCGTCGCTGATGATGGCCTTCAATTCCTCCAGCGTGTATTGCGAGGTGCGCGGATCGTCGCCGAACGACAGCACGCCGCCGGTGGCGCAGATCTTGATGACGTCGGCGCCGTACTTGATGTTGCGGCGCGTGACCTTGAGCGCCTCGTCGACGCCGTCGGCCACGCCCAGGCTGGTGATCTTGTATTCGGGCGCGTGCATGGTGTCGTCGCAGTGGCCGCCGGTGATGCTCAGCGGCGGGCCGGAGGCGGCCATGCGCGGGCCGGGCACGTCGCCGTCGTTGATGGCGTCGCGCAGGCCGATGTCGGTGTAGGCGTCGGCGCCGACGTCGCGCACGGTGGTGAAGCCGGCCTGCAGCGTCACGCGGGCGTTCTTGGCACCGGTCAGCGTGACGCGCGGCACCGACTTGGCGACGATGGAATAGCCGGCGTCCTGCGGATCGCCGGTCAGGTGGGTGTGCATGTCGATCAGGCCGGGCAGCAGGGTCTTGTTGCCGAGGTCGATGACTTGCGCGCCGGCCGGAATCGCCAGCTGGCTGCCGGCGGCGGTGATGCGCTCGCCGCTGACCAGGACCACGGCGTTGTCGACCAGCGCGCCGCTGCGCACGTCGAGCATGTGGGCGGCCTTGATGGCGGTGACGGTGGGCGGGGCGGCGGAGGCGGCGGAGCAGGCCAGCAACAATAAGGGCAGCGCGAAGGCGCGGCGGACGGACGTGGCGATAACGTTCAAGCGGATCTCCTTGTGGTGAGTTTCTTATGCGCGCCGGATTGATGCGGGCCAAACAGCGCCCGCCTAGCGTACCCGCGTCTACAGGCGGGCGCTACAATTTTTTGAATGAACTCCCGTAGCGACACATTGGTCTGACAGGGGGATTCGGTTTTTTCGGAGCGGCTTCGAGGAGGTAAGGGCCATGCTGTTCGACAAACACTTTAACACTGCGGAAGAACTCTGGATTACGAGGCAAACGAGCGCATTAGAGAAAGCAGCGAAAAGATCGCCAAACAGATCGGGCTCTAGGATAGGGAGCAAAAGATGCTGAGCGAGGCATTGAGGAGCGCCCGGTACAGTGGAATGCAAGATGCGTTGTACACCGGTCGGATGAAGGGATACTACGAAGGCTGCCTGAAGGGGCGGCAAGCGCTGGTAGAGGTGCTGTGCGGGCTACTTGAAAAATCCGCTGTAAAACCTTCCCGGGAAACCTATAAAACGATTGCCCTGGCCGAACTGTCCGAATTGAGTGATTGGGTCCGGCAATTGATGGCTGGTGCCGAACCCGATGAGATATTTGACTGAGTTAAACCGGCGGCTACTGCGGCGAACCACCCAGCCGTTTGACGCTGCCCGAACCCAGTACGCTGCTGGTCAGCTTCGGATCGCCGTAGTAGCTGACGTCGCCCGAGCCGGCCACGCTCAGGCTCAGCGTCTGCCGGGCCCACACCGTCGCCTCGCCCGAGCCGCCGATGCTCACCGTCACATCGCGCGCCGCCAGCTGCCCGGCCTGCACCCGTCCCGAGCCGCCGATCGACACTTGCAGTCGCTCGACATTGCCGCTGGCCTTCAGGTTGCCGCTGCCGCCCAGCGCGACCGCCACCGATGCGCTCTCCAGGTTGCGCACATCGATCGAGCCCGAACCGCCCACGTCAAACGTCAGGCGTTCGCCGCGCAGCTGGTCGGCCTCGACCGAGCCGGAACCGGCCACCGCGACCTTCTCGATCGAACGGGCCTGCACCACGATCTTCATCGTATGCGACTCCAGGTTGGCGTCCTTGCGCGTGGGCCGGATGCGCAACGTGCCGTTCTCGACCACCGTCTCGATCAGCGGCAGCAGATTGTCGTCGGTCTCGATGCTGATGCCCTCGTTGTTGCCGAGACGGATCTCGACGTTGCCGTTGACGTTGGTGGCCAGCGAGGTGAAATGGCCGGTCTCGCGGTTTTGCCTGACGATCTTGCCGCTGCCCTGCACCCGCTCGCCATGGAACCAGCTGAACGGGCCGGCCACGGCCATGCCGGCCGGTACGGCGACGGCCAAGAGGCCGGCGGACAGGAACAGGATGCGCAGCGCGCTGCGGACGGATGGATTTGCCATGATGATCTCCTCGTGATGGTTGGCACAGCTCTTGAGGTTGGATACTACGGACTCGCCCCGCCGCGCGAAACCGGGCTGCGACAGATTGCAGCAGGCGCGGAACAGAATGCACGGGCCGGGGAGCAGGCCGCGTCCGGCGGCGGGCTGGGCGGCCCGCATGAGGTATCATTCGGCCTATCCCGCAACACCGCACATATTGGACGCACATGCTTATCATCACCATCAAACAGGGCAAGGAAAAGAGCCTGCTGGCCGGCGACCCCTGGATTTACGCCTCCGCGGTCGACAAGGTCGACGGCAAGCCGCAGGAAAAGAACAAGCCGGGCGCCACCGCCACCGTGCAGACCTCGTCGCGCCAGTTCATCGGCCGCGCCGCCTACAACGCCAAGTCGCAGATTTGCGCCCGCATCTGGACTTACAAGGAGGACGAGCCGGTCGACCACGCGCTGATCAAGCGCCGCGTCAAGGCCGCCGTGGCCAAGCGCGCCGCCAGCGTGCGCGCGGCCGGCCCCAACGACCTGGTGCCGGTGGTGCGCGGCGACGAGGATGGCTTGTCCGGCCTGCTGGTCGACAGCTGGGGCGGCGTGCAGGGCTACCTGATCTGCCAGTTCCAGTCGGCCGGCGTCGATGCGTGGAAAGTGGCGATCGTGCAGGCGCTGTTGGCCGAGACCGGCTGCCCCAACGTCTACGAGCGCTGCGACGACCTGGTCCGCAAGGGCGAGGGCTTGCCGATCTTCTACCGCGCACTGGCCGGCGAGGAACCGCCCGACCACGTGCTGGTCACCGAGGGCAAGCAGCGCTACAGCATGGACTTGCGCACCGGCTTCAAATATCCCAAGGTCCGCAGCTAAAATATTTCGATGGCGCAATTTTTTCTCTTATAATCGTTGACGGAGCACCACCGACCCCACCGAGAGCAGAGATGGAACATTACCAGTCGTCGCAGATACGCACCCTGACCTACATCGAGAACGAAGACCACCCGGTGTTCGGCACGCTCGTCGAGCAGATCCTGCATCTGCTCAATTCCAAGCTGATCTTCAGCGACATCCTGATCCACCAGAACAGCCCGTTGTTGCTGCGCCAGCCGAAGGGGCTGGTGGCGGTGACGGATTCGCCGATCACGCGCGAGGAGCTGCAGGAATTCTTCGAAGTGGTCGAGCCGAACTGGGCCGAGCGCATCCAGGACCGCGCCTTCGACCGCGCGGTCGACCTGCACACGGCGCGCATCCGCGCCAACTGCTTCAGCTTCCAGGGCAAGAAGCGGCTGGGCTGCGTGATCCGCCGGTTTCCGAAGGAGCCGATGGTGCTCAGCCAGCTGGGCCTGCGCCAGGCCGAGCAGAACTTCGCCAAGCTCACCAGCGGGCTGGTGCTGATCATCGGCGACACCTGCCAGGGCAAGTCGACCACTATCGCCGCCATGCTCGACGAGATCAACAAGCACCGTTCCGGCCACATCATCACGATTGAGGATCCGGTGGAAACGCTGATCCCGCAGCGCCAGTGCGTGATCACGCAGCGCGAAGTGGGTTTCGATGGCGACGTCGAGAGCTTCTACCTGGGCGCGCTGGACGCGCTGCGCGAGCGGCCGGACGTGATCGTCATCGGCGAGATCCGCGACGCCCAGACCGCGCAGGAAGCGCTGGCGTTGGCTGAGTCGGGCCCGCTGGTGCTGGCCTCGCTGCACGCGCGCTCGACCGAGCTGGGCCTGCAGAAGATGGTGCGGCTGCTGGGCAACGGCGAACCGCAATCGCAGGCCTTGGCGCATGCGCTGCGCGGCGTGCTGTGCCAGGCGCTGCTGCCGTCGGTCGATGGCGACCGCTACCACCTGGCCACCGAATGTTTGACGTCGAATCCGGAAGTGGTGGGCATGATCGCCAGCGGCCAGATCTCGGCGCTGCGCAACTGGATGGAGACCAAGCCGGGCGAGGGCTGCCACACGATGAACGCCTCGCTGCGCGCGCTGCTCACCGCGGGCAAGGTCAGCGTCGACGACGCCCGCAACGCCACCACCGACCGCATCGGCTTCGCCGCGCACTACTAAACCTGGGGTCAAGTCTGACATTCGGACACGAGCTCTGCTGTAAGCACGGCCTACAGCAGAGCTCGTGTCCGAATGTCAGACTTGACCCCAATTGTTTTTAGTCGTCGACCGCCTCGATGCCTTGCAGCCTGAGCTTCTCGACATGGTCCTTCATGGCCTGCAGCGCTTCGGGGGAGTGGCCTTGCCACTGCTTGACCTCGCCTACCACGCGCAGTGCTTGCTTCGAGCGGTAGGACTTGGTCGGGTTGCCGGGGAATCTTTTATCCGTCAGATTGGGATCGTCCACGATCTCGCCAACCGGCTCGACGATGTAGATCCTGCCAGGTCCTTCGCCCTGCGCCAGTTCCGCTCCCCACGTGGCCGCCTCCAGCGTGGCGCTCAGGTAGACGTGGTTCGCCTTGCGCCGTGTGCCGTAGTTGGAGGTGTAGCCGGGTTCGATCAAATCGCCGACCTTGAGGTCGGCCCTGGTGCCGTGGTAGTACTCCATTCATGCCTCCCAAACATTGGGGTCAAGTCTGACATTCGGACACGAGCTCTGCAGTAGGCAGGCGCCTACTGCAGAGCTCGTGTCCGAATGTCAGACTTGACCCCATTTTTTAATCCAAAGGAATTGCGCGGTAGCGGTTGACGTCGTTGCCGTTGACCGGCGGTGCGTTGTTGCCCCAGGCGCTGCGCAGGTAGGACACGACCTGCGCCACTTCGGTGTCGTTTAATACGTGGCCGAACGGCGGCATGCCGTATGGACGCGGGTTGCCTTCGGTGCCGGGCGCGAAGCCGCCGTTGAGCACGATGCGGATCGGATTGACCGCCTGCTCCATCGTCAGCGCGCGGTTGCCCGCCAGCGGCGGATAGCCCGGTGGCAGGCCGGCGCCGCCGGCGCCGTGGCAGTCGACGCAATGCTTCTCGTACAGCTTGGCGCCGGCCGCCAGGTAGGCCATCGCTTCGGCGCCCTTGTCGCGCTCGAAGTCGGATTTCTTGTCGTCGCCCGGCAGGGCTTTCAGGTAGACCGCCATGGCGTTGATGTCGCCGTCGCTCAGGTGCTGCAGGCTTTGCTGCACCACCTCGGCCATCGGCCCGAACACGGTCGCGCGCGGCGAGACGCCGGTCTTGAGCAATTGCACGATGTGCGGCTGCATCCACTCGCCCAGCCCCGCCTCGGCGCCGGCGTTGAGCGAGGGCGCGTACCAGCCCAGCACCGGGATCAGGCCGCCGGACAAGCCTTCGCCATCGCTGGCACCCAGCGTGTTGCGCGGACTGTGGCAGGCGCTGCAATGGCCCAGTCCCTGCACCAGGTAGGCGCCACGGTTCCAGTCCACCGATTGCTTGCTGTCTTCGCGGAACACGGCCGGCTTGAAGTACAGCGCGCGCCACGCGGCCAGCATGAATTGCTGGTTGTAGGGGAAGCGCAAGGTGTGCGGCTGGTTGGCCTGCGTCACCGCCGGCACCGACTGGAAGTAGGCGTACAGCGCGTCCGCGTCGTCGCGCGTGATGCGGGTGTAGTTGGTGTACGGGAAGGCCGGATACAGCAGGCGGCCATCCTTCGATTTGCCGTTGTGCAGCGCGTGCCAGAAGTCGTCCGCGCTCCAGCCGCCGATGCCGGTGGCCTTGTCGGAGGTGATGTTGGGCGAGATGACGTTGCCGAACGGCGTTTGCAGCGCGCGCCCGCCGGCGTACTGCGCGCCGCCGCGCACGGTGTGGCAGGCCATGCAGTCGCCGGCCTTGGCCAGGTAGGCGCCGCGCGCGATCTTCTCGGCCGGCGCCAGCGTCGCGGTGACGGTGGGCGCCGGCCCGGCGTCGTCCGAGCCGCCGAACAGCACATACAGGATGCCCGCCGCCAGCAGGACGATAACGGTATAAATGATTTTCTTCATGGGCTGATCCTCAAGGCGCCGGCACGCTGCCGCAGTTCAGCGGCAGGGGCCGGGCGATGCTGTCGGCGGCGCCGGGACGCGCGTCCGCGTCCGGTGTTTGCTTGCTGAGCCAGCCCGAGACGGCGGCCACGTCGGCCGGCGTCAGGCGGTTGGCGATCTCCGCCATGCAGTCCGGCGCGGCGGCGCGGCGCACCTTGTTTTTCCATGCGCCGAACTGGGCGTTGATGTAGTCGCTGGGCAGGCCGACCAGGCCGGGGATCGCCGGCGCCACGCCGGTCAGCGCGCTGCCGTGGCAGGCCACGCAGGCCGGAATCTTTTTGGCCGGGTCGCCGTTGCGCACCAGCGCCTCGCCGCGCGCCAGGGCGTCGCCGCCGGCACTGGCGCCGCTGCCGGCCTGGGGCGGCGGGTAGGGCGGATGCTGTTGCGAGAAGTAGTCGGCGATCTCGCGTAGATAGGCGTCCGGCAGGTGGTCGACCATATAGGTCATCATCGGATAGTGGCGCCGGCCTTCGCGGAAATTGACCAACTGGTTGTACAGGTAGCCTGCCGGCTTGCCGGCGATGCGCGGGAAGAAGGCGTCGCCGCGTTCCTTGGCGGCGTGGCAGGCGGTGCAGGCGGCCACGCGTTGTTCCAGCGTGTCGGGCAGGGTGGCGGGCGTGGCGGCCAGCGAGGACAGGCCGAAGCCTGCCAGGGCCAGCGCGGCGCCCGCGCGCACGACGTAAGAGGTAGACATGCCATTCCTTGAGGTCGTAACTATCTGGCAAGGATACCAGATCATCACCCTACTGCGGCTTCGGCGGACGGGGAAGTTTCACGGCTTTCATCGGCGGCAGCTTGTTGCCGGCGGCGATGAAGTGGCGGTAGACGCGCAGGGCGACCTGGGCGTCGTCGGCCGCGTACAGGATCTGCTTTTCGTTCAGGCGCGGCAGCGCCCAGTTGGTGGTGGAGATCTTCTTGGACTTTTGCAGCTTCTGGCCGAAGAACTTGGCGACGGCGGTCTTGGCGCCGAGGTCGTTGCGCTGGCCCGGCGTGCGCAGCGCCACCGACAAATCGACCACGCCGGCCGCGCGGATCGCCAGCTTGGCGTGCAGCCGCTTGACGTCGTCGGACAGGCCGAAGCCCACCTTGAGCAACGCCGGCGTTTCCAGCACCGCCTGCAACGCCTCGAGGATGGTCGCCGAGGTGCTGGCGCCGATCTGGAACAGGTAGGCGGTGCTGTCGGTGGAAAACTGGATCAGGTGCGGACCGGTCGAGGTTTCGCCCTTGGTGAAGGTCGGCTTGGACTCGGTGTCGAAGCCGATGGCGTCCGTGGCCAGCAGGGCGTCGCGCGCGGCGACCGCCTGCCCGGCCGTGGTGACCAGCTGCACATCGGCGATGCGTATCCCAATGTAGGGCGGAAGCTCGGCCTCCGCCGGCACGGCGGGCTGCTGCTGAGTGTTCAACTGAGCCAACTGAGCCAACTCAGCCTTTGCGCGAGAACTTCGCGGTCAGCTGGTTCAGCTTGTCGGCGCGCACGCGGGCAGCTTCCTCGGCCGCGGCCGCTTCGCGTTCGGCCTTCTTGCGCTCGGCTTCCTTCTTGAAGCGTTCCTGCAGGACCTGCGTGGCGTGGGCGCGATGGGTATCGGTCACTTCGGCGCCCGGGGTGCCGTCCAGATCGTGGCGCACCTTGGCTTTTTCCATGACCTTCAGGTAGCGCAGCGAGCCGGTGTGGATGCCGAGCGCGGTGCGCATGGTTTTGCGGTCCAGTTCGGGCATCACGGCGAGAATCTGCTTGTCGATACCGATCGACAGGGGCAGGAAATCGCGGAAGGCCGGGAATTGGGTTTGCAATTGTTTCAACAAGCTGCGCGGGGACAGCGCTGCGGGTGCCGCGGTGGCGGCTGGCTCGGTGGCTGGCGCCTGAGGGGTGAGGCTAGTGTTCATCGACTTCATAGTTTAAGCAAGAGGCGTGAGCATATCATGGGCACTACGGGATTGCAGTGCCTTTTAGGCCATGATGTAAAAATAACCACAGCACCATCATACGCCAGTTGGACGCCGCAGGTGCGTTTGCACGCTAAAACATGTATAATGCGAGACGCACTTTTGCAGGACGGTGCGTTTCAGTTTGGTACAGGATGCGATTTGGACGGTCTGACAAGAGTGTGTAGCCCTTGTTATATGGTTTTAAGATGTCGGATATAGGTACTATCAATTATCCTGATGTCTCGCGATACGGCATACTTTGCCCTCTCCCTATTCTTCACTGAAAAGAGAAACAAGCCCGTTGTTGGACGCGGGCTTTTTTTATTCCGCAGATAATCGTCAGCTAAATTACAACATTTCCATCCATGCGCACTGGTAACGGTCGGCGCTGGCTATGGCATTTTGTATTTTCTGGCGAATACGCATTGAGAGATATTTAATGACAAAAACGCCGAAAACTTTAACGTTGTCCGTCAAGGCCGCCCGTACCAGCTCCGCTCCGCTGGTGGTGCCGAAGACGACTCTATCTTATGTGATCGATAATGCGCAAGAGGCAGCGAGCAAAGTAACGGTAGTCAAAAAGAAAACGCGCCTGAGCGCCGCGGCCGAAGCGGCCCAGGCGGAAGCCCAGGTGGCGGTGCAGGCCGGCGCCTCGGACGCACCCATCAAGACCGTCAAGGTGGCGCGCAAGACCGCCGTCCTGCCGGGCGCCGACGACGCCGCGCCGGCCGTGGTGGTCAAGCCCGCGCCGAAGTCCAAGCTGGTCAAGGTCGCCAAGGCCGAGCCGGCACCGGTCGTCATCGTGACCGCCGGCCCGGCCGTCAGCCAGGTGACCGACGCCGCCACGCTGGCCTCGATCGACACCTCCGGCTACCTGCTGCCGAGCGTCAAGGTGCCGGGCCGCCGCGGCCGCAAGCCGTCCGAGTTCACGCCTGAGAACGACGAAGTCGCCGCGCTGAACGCGGTCGAGCGCGCCGAGCTGAAGGCCGTCTCCAAGGCCCGCGAGCGCAAGGCCAAGGGCGGCGCCGCCGACCTGCTGGGCATGGATTCCAAGAGCACCGCCGAGGAGCTGGAACGCCGCCGCACCCAGATCAAGAACCTGATCAACATGGGCAAGGAGCGCGGCTTCCTGACCTACGCCGAGATCAACGACCAACTGCCGGAAAACATTGTCGACCCTGAAGCGATCGAAGGCATCATCGCGACCTTCAACGACATGGGCATCGCCATCTACGAGCGCGCGCCGGACGCCGAGTCGCTGCTGCTGACCGACAGCGTGGCCACCGTCACCTCCGACGACGAAGTGGAAGCGGCCGCCGCGACCGCGCTGTCGACGGTCGACTCCGACTTCGGCCGCACCACCGATCCGGTCCGCATGTACATGCGCGAAATGGGCGCCGTGGCGCTGCTGACGCGCGAAGGCGAGATCGAGATCGCCAAGCGCATCGAAGGCGGCCTGAAGGACATGATCCAGGCCATCTCCGCCTGCCCGACCACGATCGCCGAGATCGTCGCGCTGGCCAAGAAGATCGAGGCCGACGAACTCAAAGTCGATGAAGTGGTGGACGGCTTCGTCGACCTGAACGAGGCGAACAACGCGCCGGCTGTCGCGGCCGCGCCTGCCGCCGCGTCGGACGATGACGAAGAAGAGGAAGACGAAGTCGAGGAAGAGGACGGCGACGCCAACGGCGGCGCGGCGGGCTTCTCGACCGAGCAGCTGGCGCAACTGAAAAAGGCCGCGCTGGAAAAGTTCGACGTCATCTCGACCCAGTACGACAAGATGCGCAAGGCCACCGGCGGCTACGGCTCCAAGGGTTATGTGGCGGCGCAGGAAGCGATTTCCGCCGAGCTGCTGGGCATCCGCTTCACCGCCAAGGTGGTCGAGAAGCTGTGCGACACGCTGCGCGGCCAGATGGAAGAAGTGCGCCACATCGAGCGCGCCGTGCTGGAGCTGTGCGTGAACAAATGCGGCATGCCGCGCGCCCACTTCATCAAGGTCTTCCCCGGCAACGAGTGCGACCTGGACTGGGTCGACGGCGAAGTGGACAGCGCCTATCCGTACAGCGCCATCCTGGGCCGCAACGTGCCCGCGGTGAAAGAGCTGCAAAAGAAAATGATCGACCTGCAAGCCCGCGTGGCGCTGCCGCTGGCCGACCTGCGCAAGATTAACAAGCAGATGGCCGCCGGCGAAAAACGCGCGCGCCAGGCCAAGCGTGAAATGACGGTCGCCAACTTGCGTCTGGTGATTTCGATCGCCAAGAAGTACATCAACCGCGGCCTGCAGTTCCTCGACTTGATCCAGGAAGGCAATATCGGCCTGCTGAAGGCGGTGGACAAGTTCGAATACCGTCGCGGCTACAAGTTCTCGACCTACGCGACCTGGTGGATTCGTCAGGCCATCACCCGCTCGATCGCCGACATGGCCCGCACTATCCGCGTGCCGGTGCACATGATCGAGACCATCAACAAGATGAACCGCATCTCGCGCCAGATCATGCAGGAAACCGGCAGCGAGCCGGACCTGGCGACGCTGGCGGTCAAGATGGAAATGCCGGAAAACAAAGTCCGCGAAATCATGAAGATCGCCAAAGAGCCGATCTCGATGGAAACGCCGATGGGCGAGGACGGCGATTCGCAGCTGGGCGACTTCATCGAGGACAACACCACCTTGGCGCCGCTGGACGCCGCGCTGCACGCATCGATGCGCAACGTCATCAAGGAAGTGCTGGACTCGCTGACCCCGCGCGAAGCCAAGGTGCTGCGCATGCGCTACGGCGTGGAAATGTCCAACGACCACACGCTGGAAGAAGTGGGCAAGCAGTTCGACGTGACCCGCGAGCGTATCCGCCAGATCGAAGCGAAGGCCATGAGCAAGCTGCGCCAGCCGTCGCGCTCGGACAAGCTGAAGACCTTCCTGACGCAGAACTAAGCGTCGGCGGGATTGAAGAAGAGGGGAGGCCATGTGCCTCCCTTTTTTTATTTTGCGGTGACAAACCGCGTATTTCTTTTAACCGGATTGCAATACACTAGCGCTTTTCCTACTTCCGGCCGCTGCATGGAAAACCAAGTCTCCCGTCCGTTCTCTCGCAGCCTGTGGCTGGGCCTGCTGGCCGGTAGTGTCGCGGTGATGCTGCTGACTGTGATGCATCACTACCTGCTGCAGTTGCGCTACCCGCTGGGTGCCACGCCCATCGAACGCCTCAACGATCATTCCGACACCGCGCTGTGGTTGTGGCTGCAATTGCTGGACTTCGCCGGCGGCATCGTGGCCGGCGCGCTGGTGGCCCGCTGGTCGCCGCGCGGCTCGTGGCGCGCGCTCGGGCTGGCGGCGGCGGGGTTGCTGGTGTATTCCTTCTTCGATTTCCTGCCGCATACCAAATCCTGGCTGCGCTGCGCGTTATGGTTCTTCGCGGTGCCGTCTGGTGTGCTGTGCGGCGGCGCGCTGTATCGCTGGCGCGAGCGCGGCATGGCCGAGGCGCCGGAGCGCACCGCATCCGCCGATCATGCGGGGGATTGTCCACACACGCCACTACCGCAGGCCTTGTTGATCATGGCGATCTGCTTTGGCGGCTTCATACTGAGCTCGTTCGGCATCGCGTCCGGCAGCGCCGATGCGTTGAGTTTTAATGACGGGCTGTTGGCCGCCATCGCCGTGCAGGAACTGATACTCGCCTGCGTGGCGCTGGCGGTGCTGCACGCCTGCCATTATCCGCTGGCGACCCTGCTGCCCAAGCCGTCATGGGGCGGGCTGGGCACCGGCGCTGTGCTGTACATCGTCGCTTGCATGGCCGCGCTGGGCGTCGGGCTGCTGCTCGGTGGCGAACCGATCCAGCCGATCGACACAATGCTGGCGCAGTCGCATGTCTCGCTGTACGCGCTGGTGCCGATGGCGCTGATCAACGCCACTTTCGAGGAAGTGTTTTTGTTGGCCTACCTGCAGCGCGGGCTGCGGCGCTTCGGCGCCTCCAACGCCATCGGCGCCGCGATCCTGGTGCGGCTGTTGTGCCACTGGTATCAGGGCCCGGTGGGCGCGGCCAAGGTGTTGGTGATGGGGCTGGTGTTCGGAATCTATTATGCGCGCAGTGGGCGGCTGTTCCCGGTGGTCGCCGCGCACGTGGCGGCGGATTTCCTGCCCTTCCTCGATGTCGTGCAGTGAAGGTGAGGGCGATGATCAAATCGGTATTCTTCGGCGTGGCCCTGGCCTGCGCATCCACGACGGCGGGCGCGGCGGGTGTCGATGTCGCCGTCGGCATCCAGATGGCGCAGATCGACTTCGACACCTATCACGCCTTGCTGCTTGAGCGCTGCAAGAGCGTCGCGCCGGATTCGGTCGACGCGCTGGCGGCGGCGATGGCGCAGTGGCGGGAGCGGAACGCGGACGCGCTGCTGATCCTGCGCCAGCTGTACAAGGCGCAGCTGATCCAGCAGATGCGCGTCCGCCAGCCGGCGGCCACCGAGGCTGAGATCGACGCCCATGTGGCCGCCGTGATGGGCTTGTTCAACGGGGGGCTGAAGAACAAGGTGGCCGCCGTGCCGGCCGCCGAGGCCAGGGCATCCTGCGAGGGCGAGTACGCCAACAGCCTGCGGAGCCGCCCCGACATGGATTTCAATGAACTGCTGAAGCGGATGACGCTGGGGCGCTGACCGGCGTGGTGCCGGGTTTTCAGGATTTGAATGAAAACTGTTTATATCAATGTACTGCTGTGGCTGTGGTCCCTGGTGGCGCTGTGCGCCGCCGCCGCGCATATCGTGATGCCCGCGTGGACGGCGGCGGGCACCAACTGGCTCGGTTCGGCGCACTGGCAGCGCGAGATCGGCTATTTCGACATTGTCCTCGCCGGCATCTTCAGCTGGACCGCCCGCCAGCCCGACCTGTCGATCAAGCGCGGCGCGGCCCTGGTGCTGTGCGGCCTCTCGCTGGCGCTGATGTGCGGACAGGCGGTACGACTGGTCGGCTATTTCTACCCGTCGACCTTGCCGCCCTGGCTGCCGCTGTCGGTGGCCGGCGTGGTGTTCGTGATGGCGCTCCACCAGTACCTTGCGCGGGGCCGCCGCGCCGCCGCCTCAGTACGATAGCTTCGGATACCAGTCCGTGCCGCGTCCGGCCGGCGTCAGGTCCAGGATATTCCACAGCGGCGTCGGGTCCGGCGCGCCGCGCGGATCCTGGCCGGGATCTTCGGTGCCACCCAACTCGCTGGCCCAGAAATGATGGACCTTGCCGTCGCGCCTGACCCAGACGTCCAGCGCCGGCCACTCGCTGCCGTCCGGCGCCAGGCCGCGGTAGTCGCGCGGGAAATCGTCGCCCACGCATTGGTAGAAGGCCAGGTTGCGCCAGCCGCGCTCGCGCGCGAAGGCCAGCTGGCGCGACACCGGCGAACGGCCCAGTACCGCCACCGCCACCCGCTGCGACAGGTCGCGCGACGGAATGTCGATGGCGCCGAGGAAGGCGGTGCACATCGGGCATGGCCGCTCGCGCTGCGGCCCGTACATCCAGAAGTAGGTGACCAGCGTGTCGTGCGGGCCGAACAGGTCGGCCAGCTTCACCGTTTTGCCGTTCTCGTCGAGGAAGCTGTAGCCGGGCGCCTCGCCGCCCAGCGGCAGGGCGCGGCGCTGCGCGGCCACGCGTTCGATGTGCCGCCGCAGTTCTATCTCTTCGGCCAGCAAGGCCGTGCGCGCGGCACGGTAGCTGGCGCTGTCGTTCGGATAGGGTGTGCTTCGGGCAGCCAGCTCAGCTGCCGGCGTCAGCGTGGCCACGGCGCCTCCTACTGCATGAACCAGCCGTGGCTGACCACCAGCGATTGCCCGGTCAGCGCGTTCGACGGGAAGCTGGCGAACAGCAGCGCCACTTCGGCCACGTCCTCGACGGTGGTGAACTTGCCGTCCACGGTATCGGCCAGCATCACTTTCTTGATGACGTCCTCTTCCGAGATGCCCAGGGACTTGGCCTGCTCGGGGATTTGCTTGTCCACCAGCGGCGTGCGCACGAAGCCGGGGCAGATCACGTTGGCGCGCACGCCATGCTCGGCGCCTTCCTTCGACACCGCCTTGGCCAGGCCGATCAGGCCGTGCTTGGCCGTCACATAAGCCGACTTAAGCTTGGACGCTTCCTTCGAGTGCACCGAGCCCATGTAGATCACGCTGCCGCTGCCGGCCTTGTACATATGCGGCAGGCAAGCCTTGGTGGTCAGGAAGGCGCCGTCCAGGTGGATGGACAACAGCTTCTTCCATTCCTCATAAGGGAATTCCTCGACCGGATGGATGATCTGGATGCCGGCGTTGCTGACCAGCACATCGATTTGCCCCCAGGCCTCGACCACGCTGGCGATGCCGGCGTTGACCTGGCCCTCGTCGACCACGTTCATGGCGACGGCCATGGCCTGGTGGCCGCTGGCCTTCAGTTCATTGGCGGTGGCCTGCGCCGCCTCCAGGTTCAGGTCGGCGATGACGATCTTGCCGCCTTCGCGCGCGTACACCAACGCGATTTCCTTGCCGATACCGCTGGCGGCGCCGGTGACGATGCAGACTTTGTCTTTCAGTTTCATGGACTTGCTCCTCGCAGGTGGGAATACAAAATGTGATTACAGCGATACCGCGCCGCGCCGTCTATGCGCTGGCGTACATAGTGGGCAAGGACAGGCGCACAAATGCGCCGCCTTCATCCCGGTTGCCCAACTCCAACTTCGCGCCGATGCGCTCCGCCCGCTCGCGCATGCCGACCAGGCCCCAATGGCCGCTGCGGCCGCCTTGCGCCAGCGTCTCCGCCGCGATGCCCTTGCCGTTGTCGCTCACCTGCAGCGTCAGCTGCCGGGCGCCGTAGTCCAGTTCGACCACGATGGCGCTGGCCTGCGCGTGGCGGAAGGCGTTGCAGATGGCCTCGCGGCCGATGGCGAACACCTCGTCGGCGGTGATGACGGGCAGGGTGTATGGTGCGCCTTTTTGATCGAGCCGGAAACTGGCCGAAAGTCCAGCCGCCAGCCGCTGGCCGAAGCGTTCCAGCGATTCGCCCAGCGTCTCGTTGTCGCGCAGCGGCGAGCGCAGGCCGCGCACCTCGTCGCGGCCCTCGACCAGCGCCTGCTCGATGTAGCCGATGCCGCGCTCCATGGCGGCGCGCGCCGGCAGCGCGGGCGGCACCTGTTCCATCGCCAGCTGCATCATCAGGATGGTGCCCTGCGCCTCCTGCAGGAAGGTGTCGTGCAGCGCGCGGGCGATGCGTTCGCGCTCGCTCAGGCGCTCGACGTGGCGCGCCTCGATCAGGCGCGCCATCTGCGCCAGCCGCCAGCGCCAGGCCGCCACCAGCACCGCCGCCAGCGCCGCCGCGCAGATCAGCTTGAACCACAGGCTTTGCACGAAGGTGGGCGGGATCGTCACCGGCAGCGCGGCGCCCTCGGTGTTCCAGACGCCGTCCTTGTTGGCGGCGATGACCTGGAAGCGGTACTGGCCCGGCCCCAGGTTGGTGTAGAACGCCTCGCGCCGGTTGCCGGCCGGCTGCCAGTCGCGGTCCACGCCGTCGAGCCGGTAGCGGAAGGCGATCCGGCCCGGCATCGACAGGCCGAGCGCGCTGAACGTCAGGTGCAGGTTGTTCGCGCCTTGCGGCAGCGTCAGCGGCGCGTCCGGCGCATAGGCCCGGCCGCCGCTCTCGACCGCGCGCAATTCCACCGGCGGCGGCGTGGCGTCGCGGCCGATCTGGCCGGGCGTGATCAGCATGACGCCGCTGTGGCTCGACAGCCAGAGCTTGCCGTCGCTGGCCTCCACCATCGACGGGAACGGCCCGGTTGGCTGGACCGCGCCGGTCAGGCCGTCGTCCACGCCCAGCAGTTCGTAGCCGACCGCCGCGCCGTCGCGCAGGAACTGGCTCAGCTGCGCGGCGGGGATGCGGAAGGCGCCGTCATGGCCGTGCAGCCACAGCTCGCCGCCGGCCGTCTCCACCACGCCGCTGATGCCGCGCAGCGCGTGGCCGTCGGCCGCCTGCAGCGGCACGAAACGCTTGCCATCCCACAGCGCCGCGCCCAGTTCGCCCGCCACCCACAGGTGGCCGTTGCGCTCGGCCGCGCTCAGCACGTTGCCGATGGCCAGGCCCTGCGCCGCGCCCAGCACCGTGACGGCGGCGCCGTCGATCACGGCGATGCGGTTGCCCTGGTAGCCGATCCAGACGCGGCCGCGCTGGTCCGGCCACATCGACAGCACGCGCGCGTCCGGCAGGCGCTTGTCGTCGACGTGGCGCCAGGCGCCGTCGTGGTGGCGGTAGAGGCCCAGGTTCAGGTAGCTGGCCCACCAGTCGCCGCCGCCGTCCTGGGCCAGCGCGCGCATCATCGGCGCGTCGCGCAGCGTGTCGGACGGCGGCGCGATCAGCGTGCCGCCGTCCGGGCCGGGCAGCCAGATGCCGTGCCCGGTGCCCAGCGCCGGGCGGCCGTCGCGGCCGGTGGTGGACGACAAAAAGGAGCGCGGCGTGTGCTCGTACTGCGTGCCGGCGGCGTCGGCCAGCCAGGAGCCGGCGCTGAAGCCGCCGATCCGCACCTTGCCGCCGGCGTCGGCCCGCAGCGCCGGCGTGGCGATGTCCAGCTCGCTCGGCAGCGGGACCACGCGGTTGCGGCGGAACTGGTCCAGGCCGTTGACGGTGCCGATCCAGACGTTGCCGTCGCGGTCCTCGAAAAAAGTCTGCGGATTCAGGCCGCTCAGGCCCTGCTCGCGCGTGATGCGCTGGCGCGGATCGGGGAACACGTCCGGCAGCATGCGCTCGACCCGGTCCTCGCTCAGCAGCCACATGGTGCCGGCGCGGTCGAACCACATGCCGCTGCCGGGCAGGTCGGGGCGGGGCGGCGGCTTGCCGTCGAGCGCGCGCTGCGACAGCTTGTAGTTGGCGTTGTTGCCGTTGGAGGCCCAGACGGTGCCGTCCGGCCCCACCGCCATCGACGACAGCGGGATGTTGGCCGGGCTGGCCACGTGGTAGCGGCTGTCGCCCTGGCGGCGGTAGTAGATCGCGCGGTCGCTCGACACCCACTGCGTGCCGTCGCGGTCGAACAGCACCTGCCACACCGACCGGGCGCCGGGATCGAAGCCGCTGTCGGGCCCCACGCGGCGCCAGCGGCCGCCGTCCAGCCAGGCCAGGCCGCCGGCGCTGGTGGCCCACATGACGCCGTCCGGCGCGCGCGCGAAGCTGTAGGCGGCGCCGGGCGGGAAGCCGTCGGCGGCGCCGTAGTGGCGCACCCGGCCATCCTTGAACACGCTGGCGCCGCCGAAGCGGTAGCCGACCCACAGCGCACCGTCCGGCGCCGTGTACAGCGGCAGCACGATGGTCGACTGCAGCTTCCGGCCGCCGACCTGCTCGCGCCGTTCGAAGTTGAGGCCGTCGAAACGGTACAGGCCGTTCGGCGTCGACAGCCACAGCCAGCCGTCCGGGGTCTGGGTGATGGCCTGGATCTGCGCCGGCGCGCCCTCGGCGGCGGTCCAGGCGTGATGGCTGTAGTCGCTCAGCAGGCGCGCGTGGCCGGCTGCGAAGGCGGACGGGCGCCACGCCGCCAGCAGCAGCGCGGCGGCCAGCAGCCAGGGGCGGCGCGGGCTAAGGCTCATCGGCAAGGCGGGCGCGGGTCAGGGGACCGGAATCGTGGCCGGCAGGTTCATGCGCAGCACGGTGCCGGCGCCGGGCAATTGCGCCATCGCCAGCTCGCCGCCGAAGTCCGCCAGGCGGGCGCGGATGGCGCCCAGGTCGAGCGCGTCGCGCGCGGACTGCTGTTCGCTCAGGCCGTCGCCGCTGACGATGATGGACAGCTGCTGCGGCCGCAGGTTGAGCGTGGCCTGCACGCTGCGGGTGCCGGCCTGTTCGCACAGATAGCCCAGCGCCGCCAGCACGATGCCGTAGATGCCGGTGATCTGGCGCTGGTCCAGCGCCGCGCTGTCTTCCAGCAGCTCCAGCCGGCAGCTCAGGCCGTGGCGCCGCTCCAGTTGCTGCATCTGCCATTCGATGGCGGCCGACAGGCCCAGCTCCAGCGTACGGGGATGCAGTTCGTTGATCAGTTCGCGCACCGCGAGGATGCTGGCGTCCAGCGTGCTCAGCGCCAGCGCGGCGCGCTGGTGCAACAGCGGCTGGTGCGCGCGGGTGCGGTTGTGCAGGGCGGTCACGTCCAGCTTGAGCGCCAGCAGGTTTTGCGCCAGGTCGTCGTGCACCTCCTGGGCGATGCGGCGGCGTTCGCTTTCCGTGGCCGTGTGCTGATGCCGGGACAGGGTCCGCAACTCTTGCAGCGACGACTTCAGCTTGCTCTCCGCGCGCTTGCGGTCGGTGATGTCGACGCACATGGCGATCAGCATCTTGGGCTGGCCCAGCTTGTCGTAGATCGGCTGCTTGTGGGTTTGCAGCCAGCGGTTTTCACCGAGACCGGCATGCCACAACTCCTCCTCGTAGACGGTGTGCTTGCCGCTCTCGAAAGCGATACGGTCGTGTTTGAGGAAGTAGGCGGTCTGCTCGGTGGGGAAGAAGGCGGCGCCATCGTTGCCGCTCATGGCTTCGAAGGGGATGCCCCACAGCGCCTCGCATGCCGGGTTCATCAGCAGGACGTTCGATTGCGCGTCCTTGATGAACAGGGCCAGCGGGATGGCGCTCACCAGCTGATGCAGATCGCCGTCGGGTGCGGTCGCCACGCCGTCGCCCTGAATCCGGCTGAGCATGCTTTCAATATCCGATTTTCTCAGCGACTCGATCAGGTTTTTCATGACGGCGTGGGCGGTGGTTTTCTTTGCATTCTAATGCTATTCAGGCCGTTAGCCTTCCGCGCGCTGGCGGTCGGTGATGTCGACGCACATGGCGATCAGCATCCTGGGCCGGCCCTGCTTGTCGCAGGTCGCCTGCTTGTGGGTTTCCAGCCGGCGGTTTTCGCCGCGGCCGGCATGCCACAGGTCTTCCTCGATCAGGGTGGTCATGGCGGTCCAAGGTAGTGGGTGTTGCTGTATTCTAATGCTATTTTTGTCAGATTGATCAATCTTTAAGGAAATAAAATAAAACCGACCGTGGCGCCGCCGGCCCTACCTGGCCGTCGCGTCCAGCTTGGCCTCCAGCGCTTGTTTGTCGAACGCGGTGCCGGTGCGGGTGCCGTCGCTGAAGTAGATGGTCGGCGTGCCGGCCACGTGCAGCTTTTTGCCCAGCGCGAGCACCTGGTCGTTGGGTGTCGGGCAGGCCGCGGGCGCGGCCGGGGCCGCCTTGGCGTTGACGATCCAGTCGTGCCACGCCTGCGCGCGGTTGGCGGCGCACCAGATGTCCCTGGACTTGACCGACGAGTCGTCCGACAGGATGTTCAGCAGGAAGGTGTAGATGGTGACGTTGTCGATGCCTTCCAGCGTCTGGTGCAGCTTGCGGCAGTAGGGGCAGTTCGGATCCTCGAACACCGCCATCACGCGTTTGCCGTTGCCCTTGACGGTCTTGATGGCGGTCTCCAGCGGCAGCTCGGAGAAATGGATCGCGGCCAGCTGGTCGGTACGGGCCCGCGTCAGGTCCTGGTAGTTGTTGGCGGTGTCGACGACCTTGCCGACGAACAGGTAGCGCGCGCTTTCATCGGTGTAGAAGATGTCGCCGTTGGTGCTGATCTCATACAGTCCGCCATACGGCGTCTTGGTCACCGAATCGACTTTGATGTTGACGCCGAGGCGCGGCGTGATCAGGGCCTTGATGCGGGCTTCCGCGGGTGTTTCGGCGTTGGCTGCGGGCAGGGCCAGAAGGCTGGCCGCCAGCAGCAGCGCGGTGGTTTGCTTCATGCTTCGCGTTCCTGTTGGATGGGGTTATTCGATGCCGCTGGCGCGCGCGCGGATGCGCTCGCGTTCGTTGGCGAAGATCCGCGCCTGCAGTGCTTCCAGCTGGCGGCGGCGGGCATCGGTGCCGGCGGCGGCGGTCAGCAGGCCGGCGTCGGCGCGGTAGCGCAGGTAGTGTGCGCGCCATGCGCGCTCTTCGCCGGCCGCGGCTTCGTAGCTCTGCGTGGCGCGGGCCAGCAGGTCGCTGGTGTCGTTGTCGCGTGCCGCCTCCCACGTGGCGTCATGCAGGCGGCGCTCGCGCAGCGTATTGGAATCGGCTTCGGCTTCGTCGCCGGCCGCGTTGGTGCTGGCGCTGGCGCGCGCGCGCAGGTCGGCCACCGCTTGCGCCAGTTCGGCGTCATCGGCGCCGAACCAGCGGTTGGCGATGGCTGGCCCGAACGTGCTCTGGCGCAGGCGCGCGCGCTGCTGCTGCCATGTCGCCAGTTGCTCCACCTGCTGCGGCGTGGGGGCGGCGCCGGCGATCAGGGCGATGCGCTGGCTTGCCAGCAGCTCGTCGTGCGCGCGCACATAGGCCGCGTAGCGGGTGGCCAGCGTCCTGGCCTGGTCGCCGGCGGCGCCGCTGACTTGCCGTTCCAGATGGGCGCGCAGTTGCGCGGCGCGCGCGTCGAGGTCGGCGCCGTCGCCGCGCACCAGGAAGAACTCGAACAGCACGCGCAACGGCGCATCCACCACCAGATTGCCGGCGGCATCGGTCGACAGCGAGGAGGGCGCGAGCTGATCGTCGAGCGGCAGTTCGTCCTGCTGGCGCGGGCCGTTGTTCCATCGGGCGAGCCCGAAGGTGTCGTGCGGCGCCGGCGCGGCGGTTGGCGCCGCCGGCACGGCCGGGCTGTCGCCGGATGGCCAGTACCACACCAGCGCCACGCCAACCAGGGCGGCTGCGCCCAGCCAGTAACGCTCCCGGTGCGGAAATGTTGTCATGGCCGGATTCAGTATTTCTTGTTGGTCGCCGGCGCGGCCAGGTCGGAGCCCGGCACCGCCTTGCCGGCGCCGTCGACGGTGGCGGCGTAGCGGGTCAGCACCTTCCACGCCCCGTCCACCTGCTTCCAGGTATCGACCACAAACACCTGGCTGGGCAGCGCGCTGTTTTTCGGCGCGGCGATCTTCCACATGAAGCTGACCACGGCCAGCTCGCCATATTCGTGCACCGCCATTTGTTCGATGTTCGATTCCAGCGCCGGCGCGGCAAACGCCTGCTGCTGCCATTCGGCGCGCGCGGTGGGGCGGCCGGGCACGGCGGCGCTGCGCAGTTCGAATTCGTCGGCGACGATCTTTTTCAGGGCCTCGGCGTCGCGGTTGTGCACCGCGTCCAGCCAGTCGTTTTCCAGCGTGCTGAACAGTTGTACCGTGCGGGTGACGGTCGGCACCGTGCGCGGCGGCGCGGCCTGCGCCGCGGTCTGCGCCAGGGCCAGCAGGGCCAGCGCGATCAATGATGTCTTTTGCATGAACGTTCCAGTGAAAGGGATGCCGCCGCGATGCGCCGCGGCGGCCGGATCAGTTCAGAGTGATTGTATTACGGATAGTGCTGCGCGCACGCCTGGCTAGGCAGCAGCACCCAGTTCTGCTGGATCAGATACTTCATGGTGCCGAAGGTCTGGTTGTACTTGGCGCCGTTCGAGGCGGTGGCGGTGGTGCCGAAGTTCCATGCGCACTTGTCGCCGTTCTCCATGCCGCTTTGCGTCGAGTACCAGGCATTGCCGTCCGGGTCGGTGACCGCTTCTTCCAGCTCATGCGAGAAGATGCTGGCCATGGCGTCCGCGCCCGGCGTGTTGTTCGGGCTCGGCGAGGTGGCGCCGCACGCCGAGGCGCACTGGGTTTCCGGATTGCCGACGAAGGCGTACTTGATGTTCTGGCCGTTGAAGTTGGTGTTGGTGTGCCAGCCGCAGTACTGGGTGCAGAAGCCCGAGGTGGCGGTGGTGTTCTTGTCCGTCATCACGAAGTAGATGGCGTTGGAGTCCAGCGGCAGCGCGCCGGAACTGATGGCGTTGGTCACCACGGTCTGGATGTTGGCGTCGGTCAGCTTGCTGCCCAGCGTGCCGGAGTTGGTGGTGCTGCCGGCCAGCGTCACCTGGTTCACCACGTGGGTGTTGCTGGCGTTGTAGTAGGTGGTGTTGATGTTGAAGTAGGGCGAGCCGCCGATGTGCGAGGCGATATTGTTGAGCACGTTCTGCGACGCGCTGTCCCAGGCCGAGCCGTACCAGATGTAGTAGACCTTGGTCGGCGCCACCATGACCGGGCCGCCCTGGTAGGTCAGGTTGGCGCTGCGCTGCGCCTTCAGCGTGGCGGCGCGCTCGGGACGGCTCATCGAATCAAGGTCGAGCTCGCCCCAGCCCTTGCCGGTCGGTTTGAACAGGGAATCCTTGTCTTCTTTGATGGCGCCGGCGTGCGCGGCGGATACACAGGCCAGGCAGGCTGCCAGCATGGTCAGTTTACGGCTGAATGTCATGTTGATCTCTCCAAAAGGTGTGTCGTAGGGTGTGCCACAAGGTTCAACTGCGTAAAGTCGTCCTGGAGGACGATCTGTTTTGTGCGTCGCCATGCAGGTCTGCAGCCAGGCGCGGCGCGCACGCTTCCAGCGCGTGCCTTGACGGCACGCGTGAAATCGGGGTTTCCGGCCGGGGCCGGGAGGTGAATTCGGAGCTGAGGGGCTCTAGAGCAAGAGCGCTTGGTGGGCCGGAACGGGACTCAATGGATGCAGCGGATGACGGGTACTCGACTTCATGTGAATTCTCCGGGTCAGATTTTGCCGCTTCGTTCCTTGCCGCGCTTGTGGCGCCGGCGGGAATATTGTTTATACCGTTTTCGTTTACCGATCGGGTGTACTTAATTCTACTGAAATGTTGCAAGTTACTTGAAGATTTTCGTGCGGTGTGTCTGCAAATCCATACACTTTTCTGCAAGGATTGCAAAGAATGCAGCGCTGGAAACCATCACTATTTGGCGGGATGACGACTGGCGGTAGGTTTTTTTTCATTTCTTAACAAAAAACGCCCCGGACCTTGCGGCGCGGGGCGTTTCCTGGGGGGCGGCGGCTTAGCCGGTGTTGCGCAGGCCGGCCGCGACGCCGTTGATCGACAGGTGGATGCCGCGGTGGACCCGCTCGTCAGCCTTGCCCGGCTCGCTCGACAGCGCGCGGTGGCGCTTGATCAGCTCGACCTGCAAGTGGTTCAGCGGATCGAGGTAGGCGAAGCGGTTCTGGATCGAGCGCGCCAGCAGCGGGTTGCCGGCCAGGCGCTCGCTGGCGCCGGTGATGCTTTGCAGGATGTCCAGCGTGTTCGCGTGCTCCTCGGTGATGCGCTTGAAGATGCGCTCGCGCAGTTCCTTGTCCTGCACCAGCTCGGCGTAGCGCGAGGCGATCGCCAGGTCGGTCTTGGCCAGCACCATGTCCATGTTCGACAGCAGCGTGGCGAAGAACGGCCACTGGCGGAACATGGCCTGCAGCTGGGCCAGGCGCTCGTCGCGCGGGCCGTCCGCGATCCAGGCGCCGATGGCGCTGCCGAAACCGTACCAGCCCGGCAGCAGCAGGCGGCACTGGCCCCACGAGAAGCCCCAGGGAATCGCCCGCAGGTCCTCGATGCGCTTGGTCGACTTGCGCGAGGCCGGGCGCGAACCGAGGTTCAGCTCGGCGATCTCGGCGATCGGCGTGGCGGCGAAGAAGTAGTCGGTGAAGCCCGGGGTCTCGTAGACCAGGTTGCGGTAGGCCTTGTAGGCGCGGTCGGAGATCTCGGCCATCACGGCCTCGAACTGGCGCAGCTGGGTCAGGTGGGCGCCGTCGGCCGACTGCGGCATCAGGCTGGCCTCCAGCGTGGCGGCCACCAGCAGCTCCAGGTTGCGGCGGCCGATGTCCTTGTTGGAGAACTTGGAGGCGATGATCTCGCCCTGCTCGGTCAGGCGGATCTGGCCGTTGACGGTGCCGTGCGGCTGCGCCAGGATGGCCTCGTACGACGGACCGCCGCCGCGGCCGACCGTGCCGCCCCGGCCGTGGAACAGGCGCAGCTTGACGCCGGCCTTCTCGAACACGGTCACCAGGTGGGTCTCGGCCTTGTACAGCTCCCAGTTGGAGGTGAGGAAGCCGCCGTCCTTGTTGGAGTCCGAATAGCCCAGCATGACTTCCTGGATCTGGCCCTGGCGCGCGATCAGCGCCTTGACCAGCGGGATCGCCATCACCGCCTCCATGATGCCGGCCGCGCGCTGCAGGTCGGGAATGGTTTCGAACAGCGGGATCACCATCAGGTCCAGCTCGGGTTCGTTTTCCCCCGCGGCGAGGCGCAGCAGGCCCATCTCCTTTTGCAGCAGCAGCACTTCCAGCAGGTCGGACACGGTCTCGGTGTGCGAGATGATGTAGTTGCGGATGGCGCGCTCGCCGTACAGCGCGCGGATCTGGCGCGCCGCGCGCAGCACGCCCAGCTCGGAGTCGGTCTCGGCCGAGTAGGCGATGTACGGCGAGTACAGCAGGCGCGGCTGCGCCAGCTCGCTCAGCAGCAGCGCCACCTTGGCGTCCTCGTCCAGCGAGGCGTAGTCCGGCTGGCCGCCGGCCTTGGCGAACAGCTCGCCCAGCACGCGTTCGTGGATGTCGGACGACTGGCGCATGTCCAGCGAGGCCAGGTGGAAGCCGAAGATGTCGGCCGCGCGCTTCAAGGTCGACAGGCGCGGCTGCACCAGCACGGCGCCGTGGTTGGCGTTGAGCGAGTCGACCAGCACCTGCAGGTCGGCCGAGAACTCGGCCGCCGTGGCGTACGGTTCGGCGTGGCCCACTTCCTTGCGCAGGATGTTGGTCGCGCCCAGCGTGCGGGCGGTGCTGGCCAGGCGGGCGTAGATGCCGATCAGGGCGCGGCGGTAGGGCTCGTCGGCGCGGTGGTCGGAGGTGTCCGGCGACTGGTCGGCCAGCGCCTGCAACTGCGGGCTGCAGGCGATCATCAGCGTCGACACCGACAGTTCGGCGCCCAGCAGGTGCGCCTCTTCCAGGTAGAAGTCGAGGATGGTGGTGGCCTGGCGCGTCAGCGCGTGCTCCATGGTGCCGCCGTTGACGTTGGGGTTGCCGTCGCGGTCGCCGCCGATCCAGCTGCCCATCTGCACGTAGGGCGCGGTGGTGGCCTTGGTTTCGCCATAGTGCGCGGCGATGTCCGACTCGATGTCGTCGTACAGGCCCGGCAGCTCGCGCAGGAAGGTGATGCGGTAGTAGGACAGGGCGTTTTCGATCTCGTCGGCCACGGTCAGCTTGGAGTAGCGCAGCATGCGGGTCTGCCACAGCGTGGCGATGCGCGCGCGCAGCAGGTGCAGGTTGGCCGCCTGTTCCTTGGGCGTGAGCGGCAGGTCGCGCTCGGCCAGCAGGCGGGCGATGTCGTGTTCCGCATCAAGAATGGACTTGCGCTGCACTTCGGTCGGGTGGGCCGTCAGCACCGGCGCGATCAGCGCGTCCTGGAAGAAGGTGCTGACGGTTTCCTGGCTGACGCCGGCTTCCTTGAGCTTGCACAGCGCGAAGTTGACGCTGCCTTGCTGCGGCTTCGAGCCGCCCAGCAGGTGGGCGCGGCGGCGGCGGATGTGGTGCTGGTCTTCCGCGATATTGGCCAGGTGCGAGAAGTAGGAGAACGCGCGCACCACCGAGATGGTCTGCTCGCGCGTGAGGATCTTCAGCATGCCGTCCAGTTCCTTGGCGGCGCCGGCGTCGGCCTCGCGGCGGAAGCGCACCGCCGTCTGGCGGATGGTTTCGACCACGGCGTAGACTTCCTCGCCTTCCTGGTCGCGCAGTACGTCGCCCAGCAGGCGACCTAACAGTCGGATGTCTTCTTTGAGTGGCGCGTCTTTGTCCGCGCCAGGTTGTTCAGCCGTTTGATCGTTCGTTGCACTAGATTGGTTTGCCATGAGATAAGCCGCAAAGATGTGAAAAGTCGGTGCAAAGGCTTGTGGCCCGGTTCTGCAAGAAGGTGAGCATGATAAAATTTGTGATCTTAAACACGCACGTGGTACTGGCCTGCGCCGGTCAGCGTCAGCTACAGCGAAAGAACTGGTTGTGAAAATATCGGAATTACTACAAAATCCTCCGTCCACCTTGGTGATCGCTTCGCGTGAAAGCCGGCTCGCCATGTGGCAGGCCGAGCATGTTCGGGCTCGCTTGACTTTATTATATCCGCAGTGCGATATTAAAATTGTAGGAATGTCGACAAAAGGCGACCAAATTCTTGATCGCACCCTGTCCAAGGTCGGCGGCAAGGGCCTGTTCGTCAAGGAACTGGAGGTCGCCATGGCCGAGGGCCGCGCCGACCTGGCCGTGCACTCGCTCAAGGACGTGCCGATGGAGCTGCCGGAAGGCTTCGCCCTGGCCGCCGTGCTGGAGCGCGAGGACCCGCGCGACGCCTTCGTCTCCAACGATTACGCCTCGCTTGACGAGCTGCCGGCCGGCGCCGTGGTCGGCACCAGCAGCCTGCGCCGCCAGTCGCTGATCGCGGCGCGCTATCCGCACCTGGTGATCAAGCCGCTGCGCGGCAACCTCGATACCCGCCTGGGCAAGCTGGACCGCGGCGACTATGCGGCCATCATCCTGGCCGCCGCCGGCCTCAAGCGCCTGGGCCTGCCCGAGCGCATCCGCGCGCTGCTGGACCCGGCCGCCAGCCTGCCGGCCGCCGGCCAGGGCGCGATGGCGATCGAAATCCCCGAGCGCAAGGCCGTGGGCGGCATCGACCTGATGGCGCTGCTGGCGCCGCTGAACCACGAAGCGACCGCGCAGGCCGTCATGGCCGAGCGCAAGGTGTCCAAGGTGTTTGGCGGCAGCTGCCAGGTGCCGCTGGCGGCCTACGCCACGGTGGAAGACGGCCAGATGCACCTGCGCGCCATGGTCGCCACGCCGGACGGCGTGCGCATGGCCAGCGCCGAGGTGCGCGGCGCCGCCGCCGAGCCGGAAGCGCTGGGCGAGCAGGTCGCCGCGCTGCTGCGCGCGCAGGACGCGGTCGACATCCTGGCCTCGTGCCTGAGCGAAGCGGCCCAGTCCGAGGCCGACGCCCGTTCGGCCACGCTGGCCGGCGGCCCGTCCGGCGCCTGAGCCGGGGATGACCGGCGCCGTCGTCATCACCCGTCCGCTGGCGCAAGCCCGGCCGCTGGCGGCGCGCATCGCCGCGCTGGGCCGCCGGGTGGAACTGCTGCCGCTGCTGGAAATCGAACCCTTGCCCGAGCCGGCCGCGCTGCTGGCCGCGCTGGCGCGGCTGTGCGCGCCGCAGCCGGGCTATAAACTGGTGGCCTTCGTCTCGCCCAACGCCATCGACGCCGCCTTCGCGCATATTCAACAGTGGCCGGCCGGCGTCAAGCTGGCGGTGCTGGGGGAGGGCAGCCGCGCCGCGCTGGCCGCGCACGGCGTCACGCCCGACACGGCCGACATCGTCAGCCCGGCCGACAGCGCCCACAGCGACTCCGAACACCTGCTGCAAACGCTGGACCTGGCGGCGCTGCGCGGCCAGCCGGTGCTGATCGTGCGCGGCGAAAGCGGCCGCGAGCTGATGGCCGACGGCCTGCGCGCGGCCGGCGCCGTGGTCGACGTGGTGCCGGCCTACCGCCGCTCGGTGCCGCGCCTGACGGCGGCGCTGGCGGCCACCTTGCGCGCTTTGCTGGCGCAGCAAAACGACTGGATCATCACCAGCTCCGAAGCCCTGCGCGGCCTGTGCGCGCTGCTGGCCCAGCTGGACGCGGAACACCCTGATGCACCGCAGCAGAATGCTGTTGTGGCGATGCAACAGCAGCATTTGATCATTCCGCATGCCCGAATTGCCGAAACGGCAAACAATTTGGGCTTTTCCCGACTGACGCTCACCGGATCAGGCGACGAACGCCTGCTGGCCGCGTTACAATCACGCCTATGAACGATTTGCCTACCTTACCCGATCCTGTCGTCTCCGCCGGCGCCGCCGCCGAGACTCCGCCCGCGGCCAAGCCGCAGCCCGAGCCCAGCCTGCTCGAAACCGTGCAACAGCCGCAAATGCTGCTGGTCGGTATCGTCGTGCTGGCCATCCTGCTGGCCGGCCAGACCTGGTCCTCGCACAACCAGGTGCGCAGCCTGCGCGAGGAAATGGCGCGCCGCCTGCAGAAGGGCGACGCCAGCAACGCCGAGACCGGCACACTGGCGCGCGCCGTGCAGGAGACCAGCAAGGAGTTGCAGGGCAAGGTCGCCCTGTTGGAAAGCAAGCAGCAGGAAGCGCAGAGCCAGCAACTGGCGCTGGAGCAGCTGTACCAGGACCTGTCCAAGAACCGCGACGAGTGGGCGCTGACCGAGATCGAGCAAGTGCTGTCGACCGCCAGCCAGCAGCTGCAACTGGCCGGCAACGTGCCGGGCGCGCTGATCGCGCTGCAGAACGCCGACCGCAGCCTGTCGCGCTCGGACAAGCCGCAATTCATCACCATCCGCCGCGCCATCGCCAAGGACACCGAAAAGCTGAAGGCCCTGCCGAGCGTGGATTCGGTGGGCATGGCGCTGCGCCTGGACAACGTGATCGCGCAGATCGACACGCTGCCGATGCTGTCGGACGAACAGCCGACGCTGCCGGCGCCGCCGGAAAAGAAGTCCAGGGCCAAGCCGGCCGCGGGCAAGGGCGGCAAGCCTGAGCCGGTCGAGCAGACCAGCCCGTGGCTGCAGGCGATGCAGGACGCCTGGAGCGGCTGGAGCACCGAGATGTGGACCGACGTGCGCCAGCTGATCCGCGTGCGCACCGTGACCACGCCGGACGCGCTGATGCTGTCGCCGACGCAGGCCTACTTCCTGCGCGAGAATCTCAAGCTGCGCCTGCTGAACGCGCGCATGGCCCTGTTGTCGCGCAACGAGGCGGCCTTCCGCGCCGACCTGATCGCGGCGCAGGAAGCGCTGGTCAAGTACTTCGACGTGCGCGCCAAATCGACGCAGACCGTGCAGATGCTGCTGCGCCAGGTGCAGAGCAACAACCTGGCGATCGAGATGCCGACCCTGTCGGACAGCCTGAACGCTGTGCGCAACTACAAAGCGAAGCCATAGTCATGCGTTTATTTCTCTGGATAGTCGCTTTGATGGCCGCGGCCATCGGTATCGCCGTGACGGCGCGTTTCAACCCGGGCAACGTGGTGCTGTTCTACCCGCCGCACCGGATCGACTTGTCGCTGAACTTCTTCGTGGTGCTGGAGGTCGCGCTGTTCGCCTTCCTGTACGTGGTGATCCGCGCCTTCCGCGCCACGGTCAAGATGCCGGGCAAGGTCGCCGCCTACCGCCAGCGCAAGCGCGAGCGTGATGGCAACAAGGGCTTGCGCGAAGCGCTCAAGGCCTTGTTCGAAGGGCGCTTCGGCCATGCCGAGAAGGCCGCGATGCGCGCCTCGGAGCTGCCGGAAAACGCCGGCGTGGCCTCGCTGATCGGCGCGCGCGCCGCGCACCGCATGCGCCAGAGCGCCCGCCGCGACAACTGGCTGGCCAAGCTGAGCGACGACAACGCGATGAAAACCGCGCGCCTGATGACGATGACCGAACTGCTGGTCGACGACCACCAGCCGGAGCAGGCGCTGGCGGCGGTGCAGGAGCTCAACGCCAGTGGCACCCGCCACATCCACGCGCTGCAATGGTCGCTGAAGGCGCACCAGCAGGCCAAGAACTGGCCGGAAGTGCTGCGCCTGGTGCGTTCGCTGGACAAGCACCGCGCGCTGCATCCGGCGCTGTCGTCGCGCCTGCGCGAGCTGGCCTACGACGACATGCTGTCCGACAGCGCGCATGACGCCGAATCGCTGCAACGCGTATGGGCCACCGTGCCGAACGCCGACCGCGTCAAGCCCTACGTGGCCTGCCGCGCCGCCACCGCGCTCAACGCGCGCGGACTGCATGACGAGGCGCGCCTGGTGGCGGAAGAGTCGCTGGCCGCCGACTGGGACGACCGCGTGGTGCGGGCCTACCGCGAAGCGGCCGCACCGACCGGCTCGGCCGCGCTGCTGATGCAGATCGAGCATTGCGAGAACTGGATCCACGCGCGTCCGACCGACGCCGAACTGGCGCTGACGCTGGGCTCCCTGTGCCTGAAGCAGAAATTGTGGGGCAAGGCGCAGCGCTACCTGGAGCAGGCTTTGTCCGATGCGGCCGATCCGCGCATGGTGCGCGAGTCGCACCTGAAGCTGGCGCAGATGCACGAAGCGCTGGCCCAGCCGGAAGAAGCGGCCAGCCACTACCGCCAGTGCGCGCTGGCCACCATCCTCTAAAAAAGAACCCGTCCTTGCGACGGGTTTTTTTACGCCGTGTAGAACCTTTTCAGCAGCGCGTTGACGGCGGCGGTCATGCCAAGCATCGCCGCCGTGTGCATGCCGGCCGCCGCCAGCACCAGCGTCTGCGATCCGGCCACCGCCACCTCGCGCACGGTGCCGTCGCTGCCGCACAGCGGAACCAGCATCGGTGCCAACATCAGGCCGGCGCCGTGGAGAGCCGTCATCAAGGCGGCCGAGGCGACGTGGCCGGCAGCGATGGGCGCCACGGCCTGCAGCGCCTGGTTATGCCGCCGCATGACAGCACGCGGCCGCCGGCGCGGCCTCGTAACGGTCGTGGTGGCGCACCCATGCCATGGTGTAGGACAGGGCGTCCTCGTTGCGGCCCTGTGGGGTCAGGTCGAGGAAGTTATAGGTGTGCATCATCACCTCCACGCCACGGCCGTAGGTCGAGTAGCTGTGGTAGACCATGCCGTCGTCATCCTTGTAGAACACGCTCACGCCGGGCATGTCGGGGTTCTTAATCGGCTGGCGCTGGTAGTTGTAATAGATTTCGCCGCTGGCCAGCTCCTCGGGATGGAAGCTGACGTGGAAGTCGTAGTTGAAATCGCCTTCGCCGGACGACACCCAATTGAAGCGCCAGCCCATGCGATGGCGGAAGCGCTCGATGTCCCCCAGCGCCGCGCGCGAGACGGCGACGAAGGTCACGTCGCGTTGCGCCAGGTGGGCGAGGGCGCCGCCGGTATGGTCCGCCATGTAGGAACAATGGCTGCACCCCTGTTCGGCGCCGGGCGTGAACATGAAGTGCTGCACCACCAGCTGGCGCCGTCCTTCGAACAGGTCGGCCAGCGAGCGCCGGCCTTGCGGCGTGTCGAACACATAGTTTTTCTCGATGCGCACCCAGGGCAAGGCCCGGCGTTCGCGGGCGACCTGGTCGCGCATGTGGGTCAATTCCTTCTCGCGCGCCAGCAAGTTCTGGCGTTGCCGCAGCCATTGGTCTGGCGAGACGACGGCATGGTTCAAGGCTTTGGTACTGGTCATGGTTGGCTCCTGTGGATGCGCCTCGGATCGACGCTGCAGGACAACTTTAGGCCAGTGGCCGCGCGGCAGGGAGTAACAAGATTGTCGCGAAACCGTCGGGCCGGGGCGGTTTTGCGGTGCTGCGCCGCACAAGCGGGCTGTACTTCGCTATAATTACGCGGTTAAACATTTGCCAGCACTTACGAGGAAACCCCCATGAGCTTGAACAAAGTATCTTCCGGCCGCGATCTGCCGAACGATTTCAACGTCATCATCGAAATCCCGATGAACGCCGATCCGATCAAGTATGAAGTTGACAAGGAATCGGGCGCGATCTTCGTCGATCGCTTCATGGGCACCGCCATGCACTACCCGTGCAACTACGGCTACGTGCCGAACACCCTGTCCGCCGACGGCGACCCGGTCGATGTGCTGGTCATCACCCCGTTCCCGCTGATCCCAGGTGTGGTCGTGCGCTGCCGTCCTGTCGGCGTGCTGAAAATGACCGACGAAGCCGGTGAAGACGCCAAAGTCCTGGCCGTGCCAGTTGACAAAGTACTGTCGATCTACAGCCACTGGCAGAAGCCGGAAGACCTGAACGAACTGCGCCTGCGCCAGATCCAGCACTTCTTCGAGCACTACAAAGACCTGGAAAAAGGCAAATGGGTCAAGATCGACGGCTGGTACGGTCCGGAAGAAGCGAAGGCCGAGATCCTGAGCGGCGTCGCAGCGTACAAGAAAGAAAACGGCATCGCCTGATTAGCGCGGCCTGTAGGAACCGAGCCCCGCAAGGGGCTTTTTTTTATCCGCGCGGCGCGCCGCTGGCCGCCTCGGCCTCGCGCCGCAGCCGCGACATGTACTGCGGCGTGATGCCCAGGTAGGACGCGATGGCCCGTTGCGAGATGCGCGCCTCCAGCCCCGGATATTCCTCGCGGAACGCTTCCAGCCGCTCGTGGGCCGAGGTCTCGCCGTTGGTGTAGGCGCGTTGCGCCAGCGTCTGCAGGCCGTGCATGGCGATGTTGAGGTGGTAGTGCTGCATCACCTCGTGCTGGGCGCGCAGTTCGCAGGAATGTTTCCAGTCCAGCGTGAAGCCGTGGATCGGCGTTTCCGCGATCAGGAACTGCACCGCCGGCTGGCCGCTTTCGCCGTTGATCAGGTCGGTCAGCGTGGTGGCCGATTCGCCCTCGCGGTAGAAACGCAGCGTCACCTCGATGCCGTCGCGGTTGAAGAAGCCGCTGCGCACCACGCCGCTGCTGATCCAGTGCACCTGGGTCGCCGGCGCGCCGGCGCGCTGCAGGTACTCGCCTTTGCGCACGTGGAAAGGCTTGGCGATGGGCGCCAAAAGCTCGGTTACGTTGCTGTAGGATTCTTCGCTGACGTCGATCCGCTTCATCGTGGCGGTCTTGAAGCGTTCACGTTGTCTTATAAAATCTGCATTCATGCTTGGCTTGCCACGTTCCTGATAAAACCCTACAACGGGCCCAGAGTATAGGCTCGATTGAAATTGCTGTGAAGCAAACTGGTTTCATCCCCGCGAAGATATTAGGTAACGCTTCCATTCTACCGTTTTACGGAACCCTTTGCCCGCCGCACCGGTCTGACGTTGGTGGGCGACCGTTGACGGGAGGTGAGCATGGATGCGAGGCCGATGGTATTGCGCAGCTGGTGGATGCTGGCGTTGCGGGGCGTGTTGTTGCTGCTGTTGGGCGGGCTGGCACTGGCGATGCCGGGGCCGACCGTGCTGGGGCTGGTGGCGATCTTCGCCGTCTACGCGCTGCTGGCCGGCGTCATCTATCTGGCCGGCACCTGGCGACACCGGCGCCATGCCACCGGATCCCACGCGGTGGACTGGTGGCTGCTGCTGTTGCTGGGGCTGGTGAGCGTGGGCGCCGGCGTGGTGGCCGTCATGCAACCCTTGCTGGCGGCCCTGGTGCTGGTGATCGTCATCGGCGTCAACGCGATGATCAGCGGCGTGCTGGACATCATCCTGGCCGTGCGCCTGCGTAACCACCTGCGTGGCGGCGCCTGGCTGCTGCTGGCCGGCGGCCTGGTGTCGCTGGTGGTCGGCACGGTGCTGGTGACGCTGCCGGGCATGGGCGTGCTGGCGCTGGTGTGGTTGGTCGGCGCGTATGCCATCGTGGCGGGCGTGCTGTACCTGATGCTGGCCTACCGCGCCTACGCGCCCACGCCCGGCCGCGCGGCCAGGCCGGGCCACGACGAGCGGCGCGTCGGCGAGCGGCGCACGGCGCCGGCCGGCCAGCATTGACGTCAGCCGGCCTTGAACGGCACGTGCTCGGCCAGCTCGTCGATGTAGTCGTCCATCGCCGCGGTCTCTTCGCGCAGGAAGTCGGCGATGGCGCCGGCGAAGCGCGGATCGGCCACCCAGTGGGCGGACCAGGTCGGCGTCGGCACCAGCCCGCGCGACATCTTGTGCACGCCTTGCGCGCCGCCCTCGAAGCGGGCGATGCCGTGGCGGATGCAATAGTCGATCGATTGCACGTAGCAGGTTTCGAAGTGCAGGCCGGAGACGAATTCCAGCGTGCCCCAGTAGCGTCCGTACATGACGCCACCGCCCACCAGGTTCAGCGCGGCCGCCACCGGGACGTCGCCGCGCCTGGCCAGCACCATCATCATGCTGTCCGGCGTCTCGCGCAGGATGCGCTCGAAGAAGGCCTTCGACAGGTAGGGCTTGGAGTAGTGCGCGTGATAGGTCGACACGTAGCAGCGGTAGAAGAAGCTCAGCACCTCGGCGCCGATCCGCGCGCCGGCCAGGTGCTCGAAGACGATGCCCGCGTCCTGCACGCGGCGCCGGTCCTGGCGGATCTTCTTGCGCTTGTCCATCTTCATGCTGGACAGGAAGGCCTCGAAGTCCGCATAGCCGGGATTATCCCAGTGGAATTGCACGCCCTCGCGCAGCATGTAGCCGGACTCGGCCAGCGCCTGCTTGTCCTGCGCGTCGGGGAACAGGATGTGCAGCGACGACGTGCCCAGCTGGCGCGCCACCTGCAGCGCGGCGCGCGCCAGCAGCTGGCGGTCGTCCTGCGTGCGGGCCAGCAGGCGGCTGCCCGTCACCGGCGTGAACGGCACCGCCGACAGCAGCTTGGGGTAGTAGTCGATGCCGTTGCGGTGGAAGGCGTCGGCCCAGGCGTGGTCGAACACATACTCGCCCCGGCTGTGATCCTTCAGGTACAGCGGCATGGCGCCGGCCAGTACGCCGTCGCGGTGCAGCACCAGGTAGCGCGGCGTCCAGCCGGTGTCGGGCGACGCGCAGCCGGTCTCGTGCAGCGCGTGCAGGAAGCTGTGGGACAGCGTCGGATTGTCGCCGGCCAGCGCCTGCCATTGCGCGGGGTCCACGCCTTCCAGTGTATCGATGATGGTCAAGACTGCTTCTGACACGCCTGCCTCCGGCCTTTGATGTTGGCGCAAGTCTAGCCTATCTGGCGCGGCTTTGTTGGCGGCGGCCCGGCTGTGCCCGTGCGATAATTCGATTTTGCATGTCCCTTGTGCTCGCGAAAGACTACACATGACCTCGAATTTCCTGAATCTGTACACGCACGATTTCGCCCGCGTCGCCATTGCCGCGCCGGTCTGCCGCATCGCCGATCCCGCCTACAACGCCGCCCGGACCATCCTGCTGGCCGAACAGGCCGCAGCGCAGGGCGCGGCGCTGGTGGCCTTCCCCGAGCTGGGCCTGTCGGCCTACACCTGCGACGACCTGTTCCACCAGCGCGCCTTGCTGGACGGCTGCCTCGACGCGCTCGACAGCATCGTCGCCGCCTCGCAGCAATGGAAGCTGGCGCTGGTGGTCGGCGTGCCGCTGCGGGTCGAGCACCAACTGTACAACTGCGCGGTGGTCATCGCCAACGGCCAGATTCAGGGGGTGGTGCCGAAGAGCTACCTGCCCAACTACGGCGAGTTCTACGACGCCCGCCAGTTCAGCAGCGGCGATTACGCGGTCGCCACCGAGATCGACCTGCTGGGCGAGCGCGTGCAGTTCGGCGCCGGCCTGTTGTTCGAGGTGGCCGACATGCCGCTGTTCAAATTCCACGTTGAAATCTGCGAGGACGTGTGGGTGCCGATTCCGCCGTCGTCGTTCGCCGCGCTGGCCGGCGCCACGGTGCTGGTCAACCTGTCGGCGTCGAACGCGCTGGTGGGCAAGGCCGGCTACCGCAACCAGCTGGTGTCGCAGCAATCGGCGCGCTGCCTCTCGGCCTACCTGTACACCTCGGCAGGCACCGGCGAATCGACCACCGACCTGGCCTGGGACGGACAGGGCGTGATCTGCGAGAACGGCGAAATGCTGGCCGAATCCAAACGCTTCAGCGACGAAGCCACGCTGACCTTCGCCGACATCGACCTGGAGCGCCTGTCGCGCGAGCGCATGCGCATGAACACCTTCGCGCAATCGGTGCAGCGCCACGCGGCCGAGGTCAACAAGTTCCGCACCGTGTTCTTCGAACTGGAGATAGGCCGCGACGAGCCGCTGGCGCTCAAGCGCTGCGTCGAACGCTTCCCCTACGTGCCGGCCGACGCGCGCCGCCGCGACGAGCGCTGCAACGAGGTCTACAACATCCAGGTGCAGGCGCTGGCGCAGCGCCTGACCTCCAGCAACATCAAGAAGATCGTTATCGGCATTTCCGGTGGCCTCGATTCGACCCACGCGCTGCTGGTCTGCGCGCGCGTGATGGATAAGCTGAACCTGCCGCGCACCAACATCCTGGCCTACACCATGCCCGGCTTCGCCACCAGCGAGCGCACGCTCAAGCAGGCGCATGCGCTGATGAAGCTGGTCGGCTGCTCGGCGCAGGAAATCGACATCCGCCCGAGCTGCATCCAGATGCTCAAGGACTTGAACCATCCGTATTCGGAAGGGCAGGCGCAGTACGACATCACGTTTGAAAACGTGCAGGCCGGCGAGCGCACCAACCACCTGTTCCGGCTGGCCAACCACCACAACGCCATCGTCTGCGGCACCGGCGACCTGAGCGAGCTGGCGCTGGGCTGGTGCACCTACGGCGTGGGCGACCACATGTCGCATTACAACGTCAACGCCAGCGTGCCGAAGACGCTGATCTCGCACCTGGTGCGCTGGGTGGCCGAATCGGGCGTGATCGGCCGCAACGACGCGCAGGTGCTGCTCGACATCCTCGCCACCGAGATCAGCCCCGAGCTGGTGCCGGGCACGGCCGACGGCCAGCCGGAGCAGCGCACCGAAAGCACCATCGGCCCGTACGAGCTGCAGGACTTCAACCTGTACTACGTGCTGCGCTTCGGCTTCCGTCCGTCCAAGGTCGCCTTCCTGGCGCTGACCGCTTGGCACGACAAGGAAAAGGGCCGCTGGCCGGACGGCGACCACGTCACGCGCAACCAGTACGGACTGGGCGCGATCAAGAAGAACCTGGCCATCTTCCTGGACCGGTTCTTCCGCACCAGCCAGTTCAAGCGCAGCTGCGTGCCGAACGCACCGAAAGTGGGCAGCGGCGGTTCATTGTCGCCGCGCGGCGACTGGCGCGCGCCGAGCGACGCGCAAAGCGTTGTATGGCTGGAAGAATTGCGCTCCATTCCGGTGCAGGAAGCAGGGAATTGACAGGTATTCGCATACGTTGATGGACAGTAGGCGCGTGTCGATTACAATACAAAGTAATCGCTCGCGGCTCGCCCGGCTACAGATTTTCGAGTTCAACAAAATAAGGAGAAGTCATGAAACAGATTACCGCTGTGATCAAGCCGTTCAAACTGGATGAAGTGCGTGAAGCGCTGGCTGAAGTCAATGTCACCGGCCTGACGGTCACCGAGGTCAAGGGCTTCGGCCGCCAGAAGGGCCACACCGAGCTGTATCGTGGCGCCGAATACGTGGTGGATTTCCTGCCGAAGGTAAAGGTTGAAGTCGTGGTCGACGACGGCGTGGCCGAGCAGGTGGTGGACGCCATCATCAAGGCCGCCCGCACCGGCAAGATCGGCGACGGCAAGATCTTCGTGCAGAATGTCGAACAGGTCATCCGCATCCGCACCGGCGAGACAGGCGCCGAAGCAGTCTAAGCGCGTCCCGCCGCACCAACCAGAATGCCGCTTGATGCGGCATTTTTTTATACTGTTTCCGTCCGAGTCAGCGATCAGGAGGGTGCCATGAGTCAGCTAGCTAAGCTCTTTATCAATGGGGGAAGTCAGGCGGTGCGCTTGCCAGCCGCTTATCGATTCGATGCCAAAGAGGTCTTTGTCCGGCAGGACCCTAAGACTGGGGATGTGATCTTGTCTCGGCGGCCCAGTAATTGGGATAGTTTTTTTGCTGCGCTGAAGGACGCCGAGGTTCCAGCTGATTTTCTTGGCCTGGAAGAGCGTGGCGGCAGAAGATAGGACTCTGCCGCCGCTTTATTTGCTTTATCCAAGTCCCCAAGCTGCGAATCGAAGACTGGACCCGCTAGTTTTCCCGCGAGCGTATTAGCGGATTGAGTAGGTGTAGAAGAAGTCGTCGTCGCGTTCCCAGCCTTCGCGTTCGTACAGCGCTTGCGCCGTGGTGTTGGTGAGCGATGTGGAGAGTCCCAGGCGGATGGCGCCGACCGCGCGCGCGAAGTCGATCGATGCCGATAGCAGGCCGGAGGCGACGCCCTTGCGACGTCCGCCCTCGTTGACGAACAAGTCGTTCAAGACAAAAATCCGTCCAAGCGAAACGCTGGAGAAACTCGGATACAGCTGGGTGAAGCCGACCGGGTTGGCGCCATCGTGGGCGATGAACAGCACCGATTCTCCATGCTCGAAGCGGTCCAGAAGGAATTGTTTGGCCGCCGCCACGTCGCTCTGCCGGCCGTAGAACTGGCGGTAGCCGTCAAATAAAACGGACAGGGCTTCGATGTCGGCCAACACGGCCTGGCGGATGCTGATGTTGCTCATGCGTTTCTCTTTCGTGAATAGTTAAAGTTGTTGAGGGCGGTGTGCCCGCCTATTTTGTAGCCGCATCCTTGACGCCTCGGAACCCGATGCCGCCTGAGCGGTCCTTCGATGGCGCCATGAGCAGGTATTTTCCGTGTTCATTGAGCTTGTACGCTTGCGGGAAATACCAGTACGAGTCCTGCGGCTGGTAGTAGCTGCCGCCGCGCAGGATCGCCGCGCGGGTATGTTCGTCGGCGAACTCGTTGGTCCATTGCCAGACGTGGCCGACCATGTCTTCGACGCCGAACGGACTGGCGCCTTGCGGGTGCTGCCCGACCGGTTCGGGCGCCGGCGGCTCGCGTCCCTTGGCGGGCGCGGGCACCATGGCGGCATCCCACGCGTTCCCCCAAGGGTACAGGCGGCCATCGCCACCTTGGGCGGCATACTGCCATTCCCATTCGTTCGGCAGGCGCTTGCCGGCCCAGCGCAGATAGGCGCGCGCGTCCTCCAGCGACACCCAGGTCACCGGCCGGTTTTCATCGCCCGCTTTCGGACTGCCATCAATCCAGTGCTTCAGGAAGTTGTGCGCGTCCTTCGGGCGATAGGCCGTCGCGCTGACGAAGGCCTTGAACTGGGCGTTGGTCACCGGGTGCTTGTCGATGTAGAACGGCTTGATCGCCAGGCTATGCACATGGCCACGCCGCGCAACGGTCTCCCACGGATACTGCACGTCCAGCCCCGGCTTGTTTTCGCCTTCGATTTCAATGCCGTGAACCTGGAAGTCGAAAACCGCTCCCGGTATCCTGACCATGCCTTCGGGCTGGCTGGTGGCGGGCGAGGTGGCTTCAACCGGCGTCATGGTCTGCGGCAGCGGCTTCCACTCGCTGGAGTACGACCGCAAGGGCCGGGCCGCCTGCAACGCCAGCCGTTTCAAGGTGGCGTCCAGATTGGCGACGTGCGCATCGCGGTCGACGCGCAGCACGGCACCATAGCCGTGCGCCTCCATCGGCATGCTCAGTTCGGCGTAGCCGTCGCTGATCAGCGGCTTGATTTCCTTGCCGTTCCACAGATCGAAGTAGCGCTGGCCCGGCTGGTGCGCAACGCGCATGATGCGCTCGTCCACGCTCCAGTCGGTACGGTTGATCATCGTCCACAGCGTACTTCCCTGCAGCGGAAACTCGCTGGCGTAGACGCCGTAATGCAGCGTCGGCACATGCGGCACCCAGCCGGCGCTGACCAGGTGATCGGGGAAGGCGCGGTAGATGGTGGCGATGCGGCGCATGGCCTCGCCGTCGCGCGCGGTGAACTGGTTCCACCAACCCCAGACGTTCTCCCAGCTTTCAACGCCGACACCGTTGAAGAAGGCGTCCTGCAGGATGTTGGTGCGGTCGGTGGCCCAGCGGTCGCACACGTGGACCATGTGGCGCGGCTCCATCCACTTCCATTTGCTAACCAGCGGCACCAGCGACGACTGCCAGTAGCCCCAGCTCTGCTGGTTGTAGGCCAGCATGCCGTCGTCCTTGAAGGCGAGCTCCGGCTCCAGCGCGACCGGATGGCCGGTGGCGTCGGAGGCGGTGCGGTAGGCCAGCGGCAGGCCATCCATGGTGTCGCCGTTGATGCCGTCCGCGCCGATCTCCGCCATCAGCGCCGCCGTGGCCTGGTGCATGGTCGTGCCGACATCGCGCGAGCCGGTATCCCACGGCATGGTCGGGAAGAAGACCTTCACGCCGCGCGCATGGAAATCCCGGATCAGCTGCCGCACGCCGGCGACGCCGCCGGGCAGGTCGCGCACCATGTCCCACTGGTTGCGGTTGTCGACGCCGATGTTGGGATAGACCGGCCACAGCAGCACACTGTCGATGCCGCCGTAGCGCCGCTCCAGATCGTTCAGGTAGCGGTCGACGGTGTAGCGTCCGGCGACCGGGTCGTACAGGTAGCGGTCCTCGACCATCGCCTGCGGCTGCACGAAATTGCGCTGGGTCCAGCGCAGTTCCGGGCGGCGGTACTGCGCGTCGTCGTAGCCGATGGCGGCCAGTCGATCGCTGCGCCAGGCGCGCATCGCCGCCAGCCATTCCGCATGCTTGCCGTTGGGATCGCGCTTCCAGTTGTTGAGGCGGGCAAGCCAGTCCGCTTCGCCGACGTCCTGCTGGTCGGGCCCCAGCAGCTGGCTGCCGCGCACCTCGATCGCAACTGGCGCCGCGCCTGCCTGCGCGATGATCGCGCCCGATAACAACGCCGCCACGGCGGCCGGAATTATTTTCATCAGTTCTTGTGATAGTGGAGATGCAGTTCGAACTTCCAGGTGACCAGCCGCAGCACGGTGATGCAGGCCGCGCTGGCCCACAGCGCGAAGTCGTCGGAGACGTCGGTGTATTGCAGGCCGATGTACATCCAGCAGCCGAAGAAAGCGCAGATGGCGTAGGGTTTGCCGTCGCGGAAGACCATCGGCACTTCGTTGCAGACGATGTCGCGCAGCACGCCGCCGAAGATGCCGGTGATCACGCCCATCATCGAGGCGATGAACAGCGGCATGTGCGCGGTCTGCGCCTGCGACACGCCGGCCACGGCAAACAGGCCGAGGCCGATGGCGTCGGCGATCACGATCAGGCGTTCGGACAGGATCTGGCGCAGCGTGCGCATCAGCGGCGCGGCCACCAGCGCCAGGATGAAGATCAGGATCGCGTATTCCTGGTGCAGCACCCAGAACAGCGGCCGCCGGTCGAGCAGGATGTCGCGCAGCGTGCCGCCGCCGAACGCGGTGATGAAGGCCACCGTGAACACGCCCACCACGTCCATGCGTTTGCGGCGCGCCTCGACAAAGCCGGAAAACGCACCCACCAATATCGCGACAACTTCGATCACGGTGATCAGGGAAACGTGCGGAACAGGGACGTGCTTCATGTAGGCGATCGGGCAAATTGACGATGCCATAGGTTAACATGACAAACCGACCACGTGTCATGAATCTGAACTCGCACGCCGTTGCGCGCCCAACTGCGCCACCAGCCGCTCGACGTGTGACTCCGCCGCCACAATCGACTCCTGCAGCCGGGCGTCGCCGAACTCGTCGAATTCGACGGCCACGCCGTGCACGTTGGTGATGCCGATATAGCCCAGCGCGGTGGTGATGGATGCTTCGACGTGGTTCATGTGGGCGATGCGCTGGCCCTCGCCGTAGCCGTAATCGCCGCGTGAGCTGAGGATGACGAACGATTTGCGGTCCTGGTCCAGTAGCGGCCAGTAGGGTGCTCCGGTGCGGCCGCGGTCGAAGCCGAAGGTCCGGCCCACGCGCACGATGTTGTCGATGTAGGCCTTGAACTGCGCCGGTACGTTGAAGTTATACATCGGCACGCCAGCCACGATGACGTCGGCCGCACACAGTTCGTCGATCAGTTGGTCGCTTTCGCGCAGCGCCGCGTCCATCCACGGCAGGCGGTGCTCGGGCTTGGTGAAGGCGGCGTGTATCCATTCGCCGGTGACGTGCCGCGGCGGATGGGCGCCCACGTCGCGATAGATCACGGTGCCGTCCGGATGCGCGGCGCGCCATTGGGCGACGAAGTGCGACGTCAGGCGCCGGGTGTGCGAGCCGAACGGCTGGTTGGCGGAGCTACCGGGGCGGGCGCTGGAATCGAGGTGCAGGAGTGTGGTCATGGTTAGCTTGCGGTATGCTCGTGGGTTGTCGAGCACTGACTATAGGCCGCGCCGCCAGGCCCGACAAACCAGCTGTATTGATGCCAGATGAATTGGATTCACCCGAGGATATTCCATGTTTCGAGCTTTACCGGTTATCGCGTTGCGCACCTTCGAATCCTCGGCGCGCCACTTGAGTTTCAAGCTCGCCGCCGACGAGCTGGCCGTGACGCCGGGCGCGGTCTCGCATCAGGTGCGCACGCTGGAGGAGTGGCTGGGTGTGGCGTTGTTCGACCGCCTGCCGCGCGGCGTCCGCTTGACGCCCAAGGGCGAGAAACTGTTTCACTCGCTGCATTCGGCGCTGGCCGACCTGGCACAGGTGACCAGCAGTCTGCGCCAAGTGCCGGTGGCCGGCCGCCTGACCGTGACCACCCCGTCGTCGTTCGCCGCGCTGTGGCTGGTGCCGCGACTGGACCGCTTCTACGCCCGGCACCCGGAAGTCAATCTCCGGCTGGACACGTCGACCACAACCATCGACCTGCAGCAGGATGCCAGCGTCGATGTCGCCATCCGCTATGGCGGCGGCCCGTATCCCGACCTGTACAGCCCGGGCAGCATGGCCGAAACCTTCGGCGTGTACGGCGCGCCGGACAGGGTGGAAGAATGGATGGAACAAGCGGCACCATCGCTGATCTCGGTCCACTGGAACAAATCCACGCTGTACCGCGACAGCTGGCGCGCGTGGTGCGACGCGGCCCGCGAGGACTGGCTGCCGACGCTGGTGCTGAGGGAATATGCGGAGGAAATGTACGCGCTGCAGGCGGCGATCGCGGGGCAGGGCCTGGTGATGGCCAGTTCCATCCTGGTCGCCGACACGGAGCAGAGGGGATTGTTGAAAGCGGCGCGGCCGGACCTGCAAATCCCCGGCGGCACCTACACAGTGTTGTGCGTGCCGGGCCGGGAACGGCACCCGCCGGTACAAGCTTTCTTCGATTGGCTGCGCAGCGAGTGGAACACCGCCGCGCCGTAAAACGTTAGCGCACCGGCTTGAGCGCCGCGCGCAACAGCACGATCAACGCCCCTTCGCCGCCTTCGGACGAGCGCGCCTGGCAGAAGGCCACGACTTCCTCCTTCTGCACCAGCCAGCTGTGCACCATCGACTTGAGCACCGGCTCCTGGCCGCGCGAGCCGAAGCCCCGGCCATGGATCACGCACACGCAGCGGTAATTGCGCATGGCCGACTTGCGCAGGAAATCGCCGATGGCGTCGCGCGCGTCGTCGCGGCGCAGGCCGTGCAGGTCCAGCTCATCCTGCACCGGCCAATGGCCCTTGCGCATCTTCTTCACCACATCCGGACCGACGCCGGGCGCCGCGTAGTTCAGCGCCGGGTCGTCCTCCAGATAATGATCGACTTCGAACAGGTCGGACAAGGACTCGCGCAGCACCGCCGCATCGTCCTCGGCCTGGGTCAGCTTGCGGGCTGGCGCGGCGGCCGTGGCGGCCGTCTTCGGCAGCGACGGCACGTAGCGGTCCGACACCGGCATGCGTTTGACGCCGCCCACGCTGGACTGGAAGATATTCGCCTCCACCGCCCGCGTTTTCTCCTGCTTGACGCGCTCCGCCTCGGCGGCGGCGCGCGCATCCGCCTGTTCCTTGAGCTGCTTGGCCAGGGATTTCAGGTCGGCGAAGTCTTTCAAGCCCACGACTTACTCCTGGCCTTCGAGGTAGCGCTGGGCGTCCAGCGCGGCCATGCAGCCGGTGCCGGCGCTGGTGATGGCCTGGCGGTAGATGTGGTCCTGCACGTCGCCGGCGGCGAATACGCCCGGCACGCTGGTCGCGGTGGCCATGCCCTCGGTGCCGGTCTTGGTCTTGATGTAACCGTTGTGCATGTCCAGCTGGCCTTCGAAGATGCCGGTGTTCGGCTTGTGGCCGATGGCGATGAACAGGCCGTGCACGGTCACGTCGGTGACGGCGCCGTTCTCGGTCGAGGCGATCCTGACGCCGGTGACGCCGCTGTCGTTGCCCACCACTTCCTGCAGCGTGTGGTTGTACTTGATGACGATCTTGCCCTCGGCGACCTTGGCGTTCAGGCGGTCGATCAGGATGGCTTCGGCGCGGAACTTGTCGCGGCGGTGGATCAGCGTGACCTTGGTGGCGATGTTGGACAGGTACAGCGCTTCCTCGACGGCGGTGTTGCCGCCGCCGACCACGGCCACTTCCTGGCCGCGGTAGAAGAAGCCGTCGCAGGTGGCGCAAGCCGAGACGCCCTTGCCCATGAACGCCTGTTCCGACGGCAGGCCCAGGTACTGTGCCGAGGCGCCGGTCGCGATGATCAGCGTGTCGCAGGTGTACTCATGGCTGTCGCCGATCAGGCGGATCGGCTTTTCCTGCAGCTTGACCGTGTGGATGTGGTCGAACACGATGTCGGTATTGAAACGCTCGGCGTGCTGCAGGAAACGCTGCATCAGGTCCGGGCCTTGCACGCCCATCGGGTCGGCCGGCCAGTTTTCCACGTCGGTGGTGGTCATCAGCTGGCCGCCTTGCTCGACGCCGGTCACCAGCATCGGCTTCAGGTTGGCGCGCGCGGCGTAGATGGCGGCGCTGTAGCCGGCGGGGCCGGAGCCAAGGATCAGTACACGGGCGTGTTTAGGTGTGGTCATGGGAGGCTTCTTAATATGTTGGATTAATCCGAATTTGAGGGCAATTTTAGTGACGGCAAGGGCGGCGGCAGGGCCGCCGCTATTGCATTCACGCAGGCAATACAAGATTATAGTGCAAGCAGCCGATCAGGATGAATCGTCGGGCCGGTTGGGGCCCTTATGCCTTAGAATAGCCATATCTGAATTTCCTGACCGACAAGATTGCAACACCTTTATACCTATGAGCAGTAAAAAAGTTCAGGAACGCATGCCAAAAGCCACTTCCTCCGGTTCTTCCGCCTATACCCGCACCCCGACCGAACGCCAGCCCCTGCCCAATCGGCTGGTGCGGCTGCTGTCGGAGGCGCGCTGGCTGGCGTTGGCCGTGCTGGGGCTGTATTTCGTGCTGATCCTCATCAGCTACGACAAGATGGACCCCGGCTGGTCCCACGAAACGCTGGTGCCTAAAGTGCACAATCTCGGCGGGAGGGCGGGCGCCTGGCTGTCCGACCTGTTGTTGTATATCTTCGGCTTCTCGGCCTGGTGGTGGGCGTTCTGCCTGCTGCGCATCGTCTGGCTGGGCTATCGCCGGCTGACGCAGAAGTATGTGCTGTCCCGCGAACCTGATCCAGAACACGCCCAGGAACCGCTGATCCGCGCGATCGGCTTCGTGCTGCTGTTTATCGGCAGCGTCGGGCTGGAATACCTGCGCATGTACACCTTGCACGTGCAGCTGCCGCGCGCGCCGGGCGGCGTGCTGGGCCAACTGATCGGCCATTCGGCCCACGTGGCGTTCGGCTTCACCGGCGCGACCCTGCTGTTGCTGCTGCTGTTCGGCCTGGGGCTGAGCCTGTTCTTCCACGTCTCCTGGCTGACCCTGGCCGAGCGCATCGGCGGCGGCATCGAGATGATGATCGACTGGTTCATCCAGCGCTACCAGTACCGCGAGGACCGCCGCCAGGGCGAGGTCGCGGCGGTCAAGCGCGAGGAGGTGGTGGTCATCGAGCGCGCCAAGCACGTGGAGAAGCATCCGGTGGCCGCGCCGCCGGTCAAGATCGAGCCGCAGGTGGTCACGGTGGTCAAGTCCGAGCGCGTGGAGAAGGAGCGCCAGGCCAATCTGTTCCAGGACCTGAGCGGCGACAGCGCCTTGCCGGCCCTGTCGCTGCTGGACGAGGCGGCCGAGGTGCAGGAAACCGTGCCGATCGAGACGCTGGAATTTACCAGCCGCCTGATCGAGAAGAAGCTGTCCGACTTCGGCGTCGAAGCCAAGGTGGTGGCGGCCTATCCTGGTCCGGTGGTCACGCGCTACGAGATCGAGCCGGCCACCGGCGTCAAGGGCAGCCAGATCGTCGGCCTGGCGCGCGACCTGGCGCGTTCGCTGTCGTTGACCTCGATCCGCGTGGTCGAGACCATCCCGGGCAAGAACTACATGGCGCTGGAGCTGCCGAATCCGAAGCGCCAGATCGTGCGCCTGAGCGAGATCGTCGGCTCCAAGGTCTACAACGACAATCCGTCGCCGCTGACCGTGGCGCTGGGCAAGGACATCGCCGGCAAGGCCGTGGTGGCCGACTTGGCCAAGATGCCGCACTTGCTGGTGGCGGGCACGACCGGCTCCGGTAAATCGGTGGGCATCAACGCCACTATTCTGTCGCTGCTGTACAAGTCCGACCCGGCCGACGTGCGCATGATCCTGATCGATCCGAAGATGCTGGAGATGTCGGTGTACGAGGGCATTCCGCACCTGCTGGCGCCGGTGGTGACCGACATGCGCCAGGCCGGCCACGCGCTGAACTGGGCGGTCAACGAGATGGAGCGCCGCTATAAGCTGATGTCCAAGCTGGGCGTGCGTAACCTGGCCGGCTACAACGCCAAGATCGCCGAGGCCAAGAAGAAGGAAGAGCACATCCCGAATCCGTTCAGCCTGACGCCGGATTCGCCGGAGCCGCTGGAAAAACTGCCGACCATCGTCATCATCATCGATGAGCTGGCCGACCTGATGATGGTGGTCGGCAAAAAGGTGGAAGAGCTGATCGCCCGTATCGCGCAAAAGGCCCGCGCGGCCGGCCTGCACTTGATTCTGGCGACGCAGCGCCCATCTGTGGACGTGATCACGGGCCTGATCAAGGCCAACATCCCGACCCGTATCGCGTTCCAGGTGTCGTCGAAGATCGACTCGCGCACGATTCTGGACCAGATGGGCGCGGAAACGCTGCTCGGCATGGGCGACATGCTGTACATGCCGCCGGGCACGGGCCTGCCGGTGCGGGTGCACGGCGCCTTTGTCTCGGATGACGAGGTGCACCGTGTGGTCAAGCACTTGAAGACCACCGGCGAGCCGGACTACATCGACGGCATCCTCGAAGGCGGCACGCTGGAGGGCGAGGGCGGCGGTGCAGGCGGCGAAGCGGGCGAGGGCGGCGGCGAGGCCGATCCGATGTACGACCAGGCGGTGCAGGTGGTGCTGAAGAACCGCCGCGCGTCGATCTCGCTGGTGCAGCGCCATCTGCGCATCGGCTACAACCGCGCGGCGCGCCTGTTGGAACAAATGGAAAACAGCGGAGTCGTCTCCGCCATGCAATCGAACGGCAACCGCGACATCCTGGTGCCGGCCGCCAGTGCTGAATAAAATAGGATAAACCGTATGATGCGTTTCAAGAATATCGCGGTATTGACCGCCGGCCTGCTGGCCGCCACCCTCGCCCAGGCCAGTGCGCTGGAGCAGTTCAAGACCTTCGTCGCCTCGACCAAGGCCGCCAAGGGCGAGTTCACGCAGAAGCAGGTGAAGAACACCAACGGCGAAACGCCCAAGGCCTCCAACACCGCCACCGGCACCTTTGTGTTCGCCCGCCCAGGCAAGTTCATCTGGACCTACGTGAAGCCCTACGACCAGGTGCTGCAAGCCGACGGCGACCAGCTGTTCATCTTCGACAAGGACTTGAACCAGGTCACGGTGAAGAAGCTGGGTGACGCGCTGGGCTCGTCGCCGGCCGCCATCCTGTTCGGCAGCAACGACCTGGAGAAGAACTTCACGCTGTCGGAAGCGGGCACGAAGGATGGCCTGGAATGGCTGAAGGCCGTGCCGAAAGCCAAGGACACCAGCTTCGAGCAAATCACCATCGGCCTGCGCAACGGCTTGCCGGAGGCGATGGAGCTGAAGGACTCGTTCGGCCAGACCTCGGTGCTGTCGTTCCGCAAGATTGAAAAAAATCCGGCGCTGACTGCGACGAGTTTTAAATTCGTCATGCCGAAGGGCGCCGACGTATTCAATAATAACTAAGAACCTGCTGTAGCGGGTGCCGACGCCGCAGCCGCGACGCTGCGGCGTTTTTCCTTTTAAAGATCATGGCAGATTTATTTTCCACCGAACCGCGCCAGCCGCTGGCCGAAGCCCTGCGGCCCAAGACGCTCGACGACGTCATCGGCCAGCACCACCTGCTGGGGCCGGGCAAGCCGCTGCGCCTGGCGTTCGAGTCGGGCCAGCCGCATTCGATGATCTTGTGGGGGCCGCCGGGCGTGGGCAAGACCACGCTGGCGCGCCTGACCGCCAATGCCTATGAGTGCGAGTTCATCGCCTTGTCGGCGGTGTTCTCGGGCGTGAAGGACATCCGCGCCGCGATGGAGCAGGCCCAACACAACCTGGACATGGGCAAGCATACGATCCTGTTTGTCGACGAGATCCACCGCTTCAACAAATCGCAGCAGGACGCCTTGCTGCCATATGCCGAATCCGGCCTGGTCACGCTGATCGGCGCCACCACCGAGAACCCTTCGTTCGAAGTCAACTCGGCGCTGCTGTCGCGCTCGCAGGTCTACGTGTTGCATTCCTTCGACGAGGCCGAGCTGCGCCAGCTGGTCGACAAGGCCCGCGCCAAGGTGCTCACGCATCTGGAGTTCGACGAAGCCGCCATCGACACGCTGATCGGCTACGCCGACGGCGATGGCCGCCGCCTGCTGAACCTGCTTGAACAGACCAGCACGGCCGCCAACGCCGCCAAGACCAACAAGATCACGCCCGAGTTCATCCAGAACGCGCTGACCCTGAACGCGCGCCGCTTCGACAAGGGCGGCGACAATTTCTACGACCAGATCTCGGCGCTGCACAAATCCGTGCGCGGCTCCAATCCCGACGCCGCGCTGTACTGGCTGTGCCGCATGCTGGACGGCGGCGCCGACGCCAAGTATCTGTCGCGCCGCATCGTCCGCATGGCGTGGGAAGACATCGGCCTGGCCGATCCGCGCGCGATGCAGTTGGCTAATGACGCGGCCGCCACCTACGAGCGGCTCGGATCGCCGGAAGGCGAGCTGGCGCTGGGGCAGGCCGTGATCTACCTGGCCATCGCCGCCAAGAGCAACGCCGGCTACAACGCCTTCAACCAGGCCATGGCCTTCGTCAAGAAGGACAAGTCGCGCGAGGTGCCGGTCCACCTGCGCAACGCGCCGACCAAGCTGATGAAGGAACTCGGCTACGGCCACGAATACCGCTACGCCCACGACGAGCCAAACGCCTACGCGGCCGGCGAAACCTACCTCCCCGACGACATGCGCGAGCCCGGCTGGTATCAGCCCGTACCGCGCGGCTTGGAAATTAAGATAGGTGAGAAGCTGGCCCAGTTGAAGAAGTGGGATGAAGAAGCCGGGAAAAAATAAAATAAGCACCCAACTGGGTGCTTTTTTATTTCCAGTTGAAAGGCGATGGTTCCTTGTCCGCCATGGGATTTGTCAAAACGCGCCGATGCGACCAAGTCGATGATGGGAACTCTCGCGGTGGTTGCGAACCGCGTCTGCCAAATCCATTTCATCGAGGTTCAAAATGCCATTTGTGTACAAGGATGTTGCGACCTTGGAAGGCAAGGGCAAGGTAGGTGATGCTGAGTGTGTTACGCTCATCAAGACCTATACCAATGCCGGGTGGACTGGCCGATGGAAGCAAGGTGCCGCGGTCGTCGGGAATAAAAATATTGTGCGGGGAACTGCGATTGCGAATTTCGTCGATGGCAAGTGGCCTGGCCGCAGCCATGGCAATCATTCGGCCTTCTATATGGGGCAAGTATCGGATGGCATCTACATCCTTGACCAGTGGCTTGGCAAGAACAAGATCGGGAAACGGTTCATCCGCAGCAAGGGTAAGGACGCTCGCGGCAATTTCATCAACCCCACTGATAACGCTGACGCGTTTTTCATCATCGAGTAGGCCATGAAGGAATATCGGATTTCGCTGGGGCTCTGTTGCCTCGCTTTGGTGGGGCAGGCGACAGCCGGGGTGGTGCGGTTTGAATGCCCTCAAGAGTTGCCAGCGGCTTTGGTCAAGGTTGATAGTCCTCGGCCAGGCTGGCAGACCTTTGTTGGCTCTCCAATGTACCTCAGTGGTGCCGCGCCTGTTGATGGCCCGCCCGAGCGCTTGGGCATCCTTCGTGGTGAGGACGGCCCGAGAACCAAGACCTCATGGATTCAAAAATACTCGCTCGAAGGACCATACCCCGAGGGGAAATGGCTGCGGTGCGATTACGGGGCAATGGGTGAGGTGTCGGTAGCCACGCGTCTTCCTGATGACATCAAGGAATGCTCGGTCACAGGAAGGAAGGGGCAGCATGCAGGCGAGAATGTATTTGAAATAGCCTGTAAGAGGTAAGCTATTTCTTCTTTCTCTGGCGGCGCCATTTTGGCCTCTGCCAAGTTTTGGCAAGCAACGGTGCTGAGTTTGCGTTTACGCGAGTTCTGCAAGCAGGTGTGCATTTATCTTCAGAACCCGCTGGCATAGCCGTACAAAGTCCAGCAAGGGTAGGTCGCCCTTCGCATCATTGATGGCCCAGCCACATATTTTGAAATTCGCCGGGCCGCTTCCATCACCGACATGATCAACGGTCGGGAGAAGGGCGAACTTGGCTTTGTAAATCCGCTTACCTTGCTTGGACTCGTCGTTGCTGTATGTGCTGATCAGATGCCAATCAAGCTCCTCACTCGTGTAGTGATCACGTCCGCGAGAATCGCAGACCGCTTCGTGGATAGCTCGCTTGTATTCGGAAACGCTACCTGTTGTATTTCCTCTTTCTCGATCACGCCTGATGTGGGCCTGTGCTTTGCGCTGCAGCCAGCGCACGTAGCTTTCTCTGGAAAGAACGCCTTCAAGAAATTGGGGAAGATGGAAGACTCTCAATCTCGTTCTCCGACCGATTCTTGGATGACTATAGTGTTGGGGTTCAAGATACGGACAGTGACAATCCGCATGGGCGCACCTTGCTGAAACCATTCTTTCAAAGGTACTCCTCCCATGATGCGGGGTGTGTCATTTGTATTCGCGGTGCGGTTAATCTTAGCATTTACTGCCAGTTTTTCCTTGCCGCAGTAGATCATTACATCGGCCTTGTCGCCGGCGAGCAGATTTGACCAAGCTATAGGAACATTGAAGAAGCCGGTACGGTAGTAGGTTTCATGAATGGTCAATTGGAAGTAATCAGCACTAGCGACGGCTTCGAATTCAAGCTTGGCTTCTTCGCTCTGGTCAGATGGGTTGGATTCCTCTGGCGTCTCGATGACCGTGCTTGTGCGGCCTCCATTCCACTCAGGATTGAGAGTCTTGATGATGCTGTCCTCAAGGCCTGCGGCTAAGTTCAAATGGAATGACCCATACTTTAATAGGCCAGAATCCGGCATAGCTAAAATCTCGACCGGCTGACCTGCTTTCAATAGCTCCAATATGGAAAGTCGATTGCGCCAATTGGTCCGCTGACCTTCATTGGGCCGCTTGTAGCCCATCATTCTTCGCTGGAGGGTTTGAGTAGTCTTTCCCACGTACTTCAATGTATCGCCGGTGATGAAGGCGTACAGCACGTTCTTGTGCTCCACTAGCGCGGTGAGTTGAAGTCGCAGATTGTTGCAGTCTAAGGCCCATTGGCCGACAGGTTGGAACCCGATTTCGTATAGCCTATGCATGGTTGCCTTTCGGTTCATTGTTTCGGGTTCGGACTAACGCATTTTATTTCTGATAGTGACTAGCTCGAAACCTGCTGCCTTGGCGACGTGCGCGAGCCAGGCTAATATTAGCCTGTACCGCGCGGCGTCGAAGGCAAAATTTCCGATAAGATGGCTTTGCTGCGCAAGCTCGATGAGAACGCCCGCAAGCGCTGATGTGCGTCGGGCAAGCTACAATGCGGCCTGCGTTAGCTGTGCCCAATGCCGGGCTGCCTTTGTTGTCGAGTAAATTATGCCCAATGCTGAATATCCTTTAATCGCAACCACGCCAGCTGGTGAGCGCGACGGCGCCACCAGCTGGCTGAAAAAACTCGGCCCGGGCCTGATCACCGGCGCCGCCGACGACGATCCCAGCGGCATCGCCACCTATTCGCAATCCGGCGCCCAGTTCGGGTTCCAGATGCTGTGGACGGTCTTCCTGACCTACCCGCTGATGGTCGGCATCCAGGTGGTGAGCGCGCGCATCGGGCGTGTCAGCGGCAAGGGACTGGCCGCCAACATCCGCGAGCATTTCCCCGCATGGCTGGTGCGTTCCATCGTCGCTCTGCTGCTGGTCGCCAACACCATCAACATCGCGGCCGACGTCTCGGCCATGGGCGAAGCGATGACGCTGATCGCCGGCGGATCGTCGCGCGTGTATGCGGCGCTGTTCGGCGTGGTCTCGCTGCTGCTGCAGGTGTTCATTCCATATCACCGCTACGTGCGCCTCCTCAAATGGCTGACGCTGGCCTTGCTGGCTTACGTGGCGACGGTGTTCACCGTCCACGTGCCGTGGCTGAAGGTGCTGACCGCCACCGCGCTGCCGCATCTCGACTGGTCGCCGGAATACATCACCACCATGGTGGCGGTATTCGGCACCACCATCAGTCCCTACCTGTTCTTCTGGCAGGCCTCGCAGGAAGTGGAGGACATGCAAGCCAATCCGCAAGCGCAGCCGTTGATCGCGGCACCGGACCAGGCGGACGCCAGCTTCCTGCGCATCAAGATCGACACGGTGATCGGCATGGGCTTCTCCAACCTGGTGGCCTTCTTCATCATGCTGACCACGGCGGTGACGCTGCATGAGCACGGCATCACGTCGATCGAGACCTCGGCGCAGGCGGCCACCGCCCTGCGTCCGCTGGCCGGCGATTTTGCCTTCGCCCTGTTCAGCGCCGGCATCATCGGCACCGGCCTGCTGGCCGTGCCTGTGCTGGCAGGCTCGGCGGCGTACGCGGTGGCGGGCGCCTTCAAGTGGGCCAAGGGACTGGAGAAACCGCCCTCGCAGGCCAAGGGCTTCTACGGCATCATCGCGTTCGCCACCATCGTCGGCATCGCGCTGGGCTTCACGCCGGTCGATCCGATCAAGGCGCTGTACTGGAGCGCCGTGCTCAACGGTGTGATCTCCCTGCCCATCATGGCCGTGATGATGCTGATGGCCGGACGCTCGTCCATCATGGGCCGCTTCGTGATCGGTCGCCGCCTGCGCGTGCTGGGCTGGGGCGCGACGGGCGCCATGGCGCTGGCGGTGCTGGCCATGTTCTGGACGATGGCGCAATAAGACGACGTTGTTTCATGGCAACGGTGCCGGCTCAATCGTAAACCGGCGTAATATACTTGTAACCTCCAGCGACGCCGAACCCCCGCGTGCACCAATGGCTAGCCCATTCGACCCGCAGTGTGCTGGCGGACTTGCTACCCAGGTGTGCTCATGCGCCCTTCATTTGGATTTTTCTTAAGTTTCAAGTTCAAGATCAGCGTGCTCATAGTCGCGCTGGTGCTGATCGCCGGCATAGGCAGCGGCGGCATTTCGCTGCTGATCGCCGAGTCGGAACTGCGCCAGGTGATCGCGCGCCAGGAACTGTCGCTGCTGACCAGCGCGGCCGCCCTGGTCGACAACGATCTGCAGGACAAGCGCCAACTCCTGAGCTTGCTGGCCGAGCAGTTCCAGGCCCATCAGCTGACGCTGGCGCAAGTCCAGGAAGAGCTGGAAACGCATGAAACCCTGCGCGAGGAATTCTTCAACGTCTCCGCCTTCGACGCCTCGGGCGCGCTGATCGCCAGCCTGCGCGACCGCAACGCCAAGCGCATCAATATCGCCGACCGCAAGTACTTCCAGGAGACGATGCGGCTGAGGGAGGGCGTGGTGTCCGCGCCGTTCAAGAGCGTGTTGTCCGGGCGCCCGGTGGTGGTGCTGACCCAGCCCCTGCGCGATGCCGACGGCAAGATCGTCTGCATCCTGCTGGGCGCCATCGATTTGCTGCGGCCGTCGTTCTCGGCGCAGATCGACTCGCTGCGCTCCAGTTCGGACGGCTACCTGTTCATCGTCACCGACGAGGGCGTGCTCATCCACCACCCCGACCGCAGCCGGATACTGGAGAAGACCGATCCCGAGCCCGGCAGCGTGCTGGAGGCGGCGCTGCAAGGGGGCGAGGGCTGGCAGGACGACATCCTCGACAACGACGTGCCGGTGCTGCTGGTGCACAAGCACTTGCGCGAGGCCGCCTGGAACATCGCGCTGTCGTATCCGATGGAAAGCGCGTTCGCGCCGATGCGCAGCGTGCGCTGGCGGGCGTTCCTGGGCGCGGCCCTGCTGACCGGCCTGGCGGGAATATTCGGCTGGGGCGTCACCAAGAAACTGCTGCGGCCGCTGAAGCGCTTGCATGACCACGTGGAGGATATCAGCGCCGGCCGGGCCGGCATCGCGGTGTTCGATGTGGACCGGGCCGACGAGTTCGGCCACCTCAGCCGGGCGTTCTACGCCTTGTCGCAGCGGCGCGAGCGGGCCGAGGCGGAGCTGCACCGCATCGCCACCACCGACGTCCTGACCGGCATCCACAACCGGCGGATGTTCGACGATTTCCTGCCCAAGGCGCTGGCCCGCGCGGCGCGCGCCGGCCAGCAGGTGGGGCTGGCCTTCCTGGACATCGACAATTTCAAGGACATCAACGACACGCTGGGCCACGCCGCCGGCGACGAGGTGCTGGTGGAATTCGCGCGGCGGCTGACGGCCGCGGTGCGCACCACGGACACGGTGGCCCGCCTGGCCGGCGACGAGTTCGTGATCGTGTTCGAGCAGCTGGCCTCCAACACGGAAATCGATCTGCTGGGGCGCAAGATCCTCGACGCCATGCAGCCGCCCTTCCTGAGCGGGACCGCGTGCCTGAAGGTGACGGCCAGCATCGGCATCGCGCTGACGACCAGCTCGGCCGTTTCGGTCGATGAGGTCATGCGGGCGGCGGACCAGGCGCTGTATGGCGTCAAGGCCGCCGGCCGCAACGGCTTCGCGGTGAACATGGTCGGCGCCGAGCGCGTGCTGCGGGCGCGGATCAAGACCTAGCCGGGGTGCGGTCTCAAATGTTGTAAAAAATGTTGTAAGATTCAGGATTGACGAGGCGGCGCAGAGGAACGAAATGCAGGTAACAAAGGTCGATGGCATCGAAGTCCATATCGAAGGTGAAGGCACCGAGACCATCGTGATGATCCACGGCTGGCCGGACACCTACCGCGTGTGGGACGCCCAGGTCGCCGAACTCAAGCAGCGTTACCGTTGCGTGCGCTTCACCCTGCCGGGCTTCGACATCGCCAAGCCGCGCCGCGCCTATTCGCTTGACGCCACCATCCGCCTGATCTCCTACGTCGTCAACAGCGTGAACCAGAAGCAGAAGGTGATCCTGATGCTGCACGACTGGGGCTGCGTGTTCGGCTACGAGTACTACATGCGCAACAAGCAGGCGGTGTCCGCGATCATCGGCGTCGACATCGGCGACGCCCAGTCCAAGGCGGTCGAGCGCTCGCGCACGCTGGCGCAGAAGATGATGGTCAAGGGCTACCAGGGCACGCTGGCGCTGGCCTGGGCGATCGGCGGGCCGATCGGCAACATGATGACGCGCTACATGGCGCGCAAGCTGCACGCGCCGTCGCCGATGGAATACATCAGCGTCAAGATGAACTTCCCGTACTACATCCTGGCGGCCGGCGAGGCCGGTTCCTACCGCTCGCTGGTGCCGTTCGTGCCCAAGGTGCCGATGCTGTTCATCTACGGCGCCCGCAAGCCCTTCATGTTCCATTCGGACGAGTGGGCCGACAAGCTGGAAGCGAAGGAGGGCTGCAAGGTGGTGGGCTTCAACACCGACCACTGGCCCATGCTGCGCCAGCCGGAGCGCTTCAACCAGGTGGTGATGGCCTGGCTGGAGAAACCGGCCGACAACGACGAGGCCCCCGCGCAGGACGCGGCGGCCTGACGCATTAACGCAGCTTGATCGGCTTCAGGTAGGGCGCGAACGGCGGCGCCGGCAGCTGCACCGAGGCGTAGGCCTCGCGGAAGCAGGCGGCCTTGCTGTTCTCCACGTCGGTGGTGCTGCGGGTGACGCGGCCGCTGGCGTCCAGCGTCAGCACGATCACCACCGGATACTTGGATTTGTCGTGGCAGTTGCCGCGCTCGTCCAGCTTGTTCGTGTTGTTGAAGTTGATCGACACGTCCTCGTACTTGCTGGCCTTGGGGTTCGGGAACTGCGCGTTGAACTTGGCCATTTCGGTGGCGAAGGCCGGGTTGGCCGGTGGCGGCGCCTCGTCCGCGGCCGGGCCCTGGCCGCCCATGGTCGAGCAGCCCGCGGCCAGCATCAGGACGGCGCCGGCGGCGATGGTTTTCAAGAATGGTGTGTTCAAAATCGTACTCCTCGGTGTCAATATTGTTGACGTATCGTACATAGCCCGACGAGTACGTGGCGCACGATTAGTTGCGTAGGAGAAATCCTACATCCTGCAGCGCACCGGCGAACCTGCGCTGAAAGCCGAGCCAGCCGCCTGGCACTTCGGTGTCGGCCGGCAGGCGCACGCGCACCGTGCCGCGGCCCACCGCGTCGATCAACATGAGGCCGTTGTTCGGCACCTCGAAGCGCTGGCCCTGGCGCAGCATGAAGTCGGTCCGTTCGCCGTAGACGGTGATCCAGGCGGTGCCGGCCAGGCATTCGATGTGGCGGCCGGCCGCGCCGGCGATGCGCAAGGGATGGTTTTCCGACAGGCGGTATTCGGCCTGCCCCTGTGTCAGTGCGAGTAATTCCGGTTTCATGGCGGCTCCTGCCGTGGTCTGTCGTACAACCAGCATAGCCAGCGCCGCGCGGCCATAACAGATGCAGCAAATCGAAATTGTGACCGTCACACGGCCGCTTGCACTAAACTGTGCTGGTCGAAAATTGCACCGGCTGTACCTGTCGCGAGCGGGCGGGGCGGGGCCACAATACACGGATGTCCACTCAACTCAATCTGTACGAACACCTGGCCAACGAGCTGGGCGGGCTGATCGCCAGCCGCGTGTTCGCGCCGGGCGACCGGCTGCCGTCGATCCGCCACCTGGCGCAGCAGAAGCGCCTGTCCGTCAGCACCGTGATGCAGGCGTTGCGGCTGATGGAGGACCGCGGCCTGGTCGACGCCAGGCCGCAGGCGGGCTACTACGTGCGTCACCGCGCGCGCACAATGGCGGCGATGACCGACACCGGACATCTGCAGGAACCTGCCTATGTCGGCATCAACAACCTGCTGATGCGGGTGTTGAAGGCCAATGAGGCCGGCGGCCTGGTGCAGATGGGCTCGGCCTGGCCGCAGCACGAGCTGCTGCCGATCAAGCGCATGCAGAAGACCGTGGCCGCGGTGGCACGGCGCGATTCAAGCCTGCTCAGCACGGTGAGCTGCTACGAGACCAACCACCCGGAGTTCGCGCGCCAGATCGCCCGCCGCGCGCTGGAGTGGGGCCAGCTGGACTTGAACGAAATCGTCGTCACCGGTTCCTGCACCGAGGCGATCAGCCTGTGCCTGCGCGCCGTGGCCAAGCCCGGCGACACCATCGCGATCGAATCGGCCACCTATTTCGTGCTGCTGCAACTGATCGAGTCGCTGGGCATGAAGGCGCTGGAGATTCCCACCCACCCGGCCACCGGCGCGTCGATCGACGCGCTGGAGCTGGCGATGAACGCCGGCCTGGTGCAGGCGGTGCTGCTGATCCCGAACGCCAACAATCCGCTGGGCTGCATCATGCCCGAGGCGAACAAGCAACGGCTGGCGCAGCTGTTGTCGCACCACGGCATTCCGCTGATCGAGGACGATGTCCACGGCGACCTGTGCTTCGCGCCGCAGCGGCCGTGGCCGGTCAAGGCCTACGACACCAGCGGCCACGTGATGCTGTGCGCGTCGTTTTCCAAGGCCATCAGTCCCGGTTCGCGGCTCGGCTACGTGGCGGCCGGGCGCTACGCGCAGGATGTCGCGGTGCTGAAAATGATCTCCAGCGGCGCCACCAGCCATTTCTTCCAGGCCGTGCTGGCCGACTTCCTGACCGGCAGCGCCTACGAGCAGCAGCTGCGCAAGATGCGGCGCGCGCTGTCGCAGCGCATCGCCCGCATGTCGGACGCGATCTGCGGGGCGTTCCCGCAGCAATGCACGGTGTCCGAGCCGCAGGGCGGCTTCGTGGTGTGGGTCAGCCTCCCGGAGCCGGTCGACGCGCTGGCCCTGCACGCGGACGCCATCGGCCGGGGCGTGGCCTTCATGCCGGGGCAGCTGTTCTCCGCGTCAGGCAAGTACCGCAACTATTTGCGCCTCAACTGCGGCAACCCCTGGGGCCCGCGCACCGAGGCCGCCATCGCCACGCTGGGCGAACTGGTGCATCGCCACGCCGGCTGAATCTTTCGTTTTCCACCTGTTTTTTGCACTTCAGGCGCCGTTTCCGGCGCTTCGTCGCATCCCGATGGTGGCCCATAGAGCCTTTAGGTACAGTACAACCATACCGAACCAACTACCTGAAGGAGCACATCATGAACATCGCTAAAAACATGGAAATCATCTTCGTCGCCGCCACCGTACTGGCCGCCGCCACGAGCTTCGCCACCGCCGCCGACAGCGCCGTGGCCCCAGCCGCCCCGGCCGCTAAAGTGGCTGTTTCGAACGCCAGGATGCAAGTGGTCACCGTGACCGCCAAGCGCCTGACCGCCGCCGAAAAAGCCGCACTGTAATCGGCGCAGCCGGCGGGCTGTTCAAAACTCGCAGGGAAGTGGCATCCTCTTGGTACAATTGACGTTTTCGATACAACGGCACTTGTTCCCATGATTGATATCCAACTTCTCCGTAAAGATATAGCCAACGTCGCCGCGCGCCTGGCGACCCGCAAGTTCCAGCTCGACGTGGACGCGTTCAACGCCCTCGAAGCCGAACGCAAAGCGATCCAGACGCGCACCGAAGAGCTGCAGGGCAAGCGCAACTCGCAGTCCAAGCTGATCGGCATGATGAAGGGCAAGGGCGAGGACACCACCGCCCTGATGGCGGAAGTGGCCGGCCTGGGCGACGAGCTCAAGGCGAACGAAACGGCGCTGGCCGCGGTGCAGGCCAAGCTGAGCGATTTCATGCAGGCGATCCCGAACCTGCCGCACGAATCGGTCCCGGTCGGCACGGATGAAAGCGGCAACGTCGAAGTGCGCAAGGTCGGCACCCCGCGCAGCTTTGAATTCGAAGTCAAGGATCACGTCGATGTCGGCTCGCCGCTGGGCCTGGATTTCGACGTGGCGACCAAGCTGACCGGCTCGCGCTTCTCGGTCATGAAGGGCGGCATCGCCCGTCTGCACCGCGCGCTGGCGCAGTTCATGCTGAACACCCACACCGACGAGCACGGCTACACCGAGTGCTATACCCCGTACATGGTCAACGCCGACTCGCTGCGCGGCACCGGCCAGCTGCCGAAGTTCGAAGCCGACCTGTTCTCGGTGAAGAAGGGCGGCGTCGAAGGCGAGGGCGAGAACTTCTACCTGATCCCGACCTCGGAAGTCACGCTGACCAACATCGTGCGCGACGAGATCGTGGCGGCCGACACGCTGCCGCTGAAGATGACCGCGCACACCCCATGCTTCCGCTCGGAAGCGGGCAGCTACGGCCGCGACACGCGCGGCATGATCCGCCAGCACCAGTTCGATAAGGTCGAGATGGTGCAGGTGGTGCATCCGGACACCTCGTACGCCGTGCTGGACGAAATGGTCGGCCATGCGGAAACCATCCTGCAGCGCCTGGGCCTGCCGTATCGCGTGATGTCGCTGTGCACCGGCGACATGGGCTTTGGCGCCACCAAGACCTACGACCTGGAAGTATGGCTGCCGGCGCAGAACACCTACCGTGAAATCTCGTCGCTGTCGAACTGCGAAGCGTTCCAGGCGCGCCGCATGCAGGCGCGCTTCCGCAACGCCCAGGGCAAGCCGGAACTGCTGCACACGCTCAACGGATCGGGCCTGGCGGTGGGCCGCACGCTGGTCGCCGTGCTGGAAAATTACCAGCAGGCGGACGGTTCGGTGGAGATCCCGGCGGTGCTGCGTCCGTACATGGGTGGATTAACGCACCTGAAGGCGTAAATACTCCTTCCCTTTTCCCTGCGGCCTGCTATAATCTTGCCTTCTCGCAGCAGCAGGTGGGAAAACGGAGAGGTGGCAGAGTGGTCGAATGTACTTGACTCGAAATCAAGCGTAGGGGCGACCCTACCGTGGGTTCGAATCCCACCCTCTCCGCCACACAACGCTGCTGTAAGAAATGTACCACCAGGAGAGGTGGCAGAGTGGTCGAATGTACTTGACTCGAAATCAAGCGTAGGGGCGACCCTACCGTGGGTTCGAATCCCACCCTCTCCGCCATAATTAGATAGGAAAGCTCCCGCAAGGGAGCTTTTTTATTTCTGCAGCGGAAAGGAGCGAGCGCAGCTCGCGCGTGGGATTCGAAGACTCGCGCGTACTAGCGCGAGGGCGGCCTGCGCCACGTAGGCGAATCCCACCCTCTCCGCCATAATTAAATAGGAAAGCTCCCGCAAGGGAGCTTTTTTATTTGTGCGGCGTAATCGGCTGGCGGCGCGCCTTTCACCTGTTATGATGCCGGGACCGTACCATCAAGAGTACGGCGCCGAGACAGGTCAATACCCAATATGCAAGAGTTCTATAAGAAGGCGCTGCTGGCGCTGATTTCACTGCTGGTCGTGGACGCGCTGCTGGCGGTCTTTTTTGTCTACCGGACCTTTCCGACCCAGACGCTATTGCCGGCGCATAAGGACGGCTCCCGCTGGCACTACGGAACCTATTCCGATGTATCCACCGGCGGCGCGTCGTCGGTGCGCTTGCACGACACCTCGCGCGACCGCCTGCGCTTCGACTTCAAGCTGAAGGACGTGAGCGCATATCCCTATGTCGCCACCGACCTGGTGCTCGAAGGCGACAAGGGACAGCCGGTCCACGCGGATTGGTCGAGGTTCCGTACCATTACCTTTGTCGCCAAATGCGCGCCGGCCACCTCCCTGCTGATGGAGTTGTCCACCTTCGACGAAAAATTATCCAAGCCAGGCCAGTACGCGACCTACGTTCCGCCGAGGGCGTATTTTTCATGCAGCGAGCAGGGCATGCCCGTCACGCTCGACCTGGGCCGGCTGATGATCCCCGAATGGTGGTTCCCTGCGCGCAAGCAGGACCTGGCGCTCCAGGCGTACCGGCTCGACAAGGTCGCGAAGATCATGTTCGGCACCAGCACCGTCACGCCGCGCAATGTGGATGCCTACGTTGAAATCAGCGAACTGACCTTGCATGGCCGCGACTACCGCTACCTGGCTGCACTGGCGGCCCTGGTCCTGGGTGGCTGGGTGGCATTGGGTGTCTGGTTTTTCTTCGCCTATTCCCGCGCGCTATTGGCCAGCGTGAATTCGAAAATGAAAATCAATTTGCCGATCGTGGCCTATCGCCAGCTAACCCTGGAACCATATAAGGACAAGGAAAAGGCGGCGGTCCTGCGGTATATCGCCAGTTCTTATACCGATCCCAAACTGGACCTGGAAGCCGTGGTGGAGGGGACCGGCGCGAACCGTTATAAAATCAATGAAGTCCTGAAATCCGAACTTGGCATGACATTCACCAGTTATTTGAATAAACTGCGGCTGACCGAGGCATCCAGATTACTGACTGAAAAAAGCAGCGCAGCCGTCTCGGAAATCGCGTATTTGGTTGGCTATTCAAATGTTCCTTATTTTAATAGGCTGTTCAAGGAAGAATTTGGCTGCGCGCCGAAGTCATTCCGGATGATGGCCGCCCAGCGGCAACAGCCGGAGCTGCCCGCCGACAGCACCACGCCAGAACCGCTGGCCTGAACCACCCCCATCCCAAACACTCAGCCTGAGCCGGCTTGTTCCGGCCACGCAGGCTGATCCTGCTCGTCCTCCCCGCGCCACAGCCGCTTTGCACCATGGCTGACATTGCTTGCACTTTCTGCGCTGTGCAAGAAATTCGCTTGACTGCAATACCGTTGCCCCTATCGCCCGGCCTATGCTTCAGACGTCGGCCGGGTTCCGCTGCCACCCGGCGGTAGATGGAACAGGATTTATGGGGAGAATGAATGTTCTCCATATATTAGAAACCGAGTCGAATAAATCGACTCAGTTTATTGCTCTCCTCACTGTGTGCTTGCGCAGTGATTTTATGGGGCAGCTTTGGCTGCCCCTTTTTTTGGGATGAGCAAGCAAAGAGCGGGCAAGTGTGGCAGTTATCGTTTTTTCGGAAATGTTCTTTAGGTATCCAAGTAAATGAAGACAACGAAAGTACACCGGATCGCGCTGTTATTCAACGCGAACAAGATATTCGATCACGAGGTTATTGCCGGCATTGCGGCATATTTTGGTAGCACGCGCGCGGCGTGGGAAGTATTCCTGGAAGAGGATTTCCGGCTGCGCCTGTCAGGCATCGAGCACTGGCAGGGCGACGGCATTATCGCCAATTTTGACGATCCGGCCGTGGCGCAAGCTTTGTCGCGCTGCCGCATACCGGTGGTGGCGGTGGGCGGTTCCTATACCGACCCGGCCAGCTACCCGGCCGGGGTGCCGTATGTGGCGACCGACAATTTCAAGCTGATCGAAGTGGCACGCCAGCATCTGATCGATGTCGGCCTGCAGCGCTTCGCCATGTTCAGCGTGCCCGCCACCGGGGAAAACCGCTGGGCGCAGGAGCGCGAACTTGCCTTCCGCAGCCTGATGCAGGGCGACCAGCTGAAAGCGGAGATCTTCCGCGGCTGGGAAACCAACGCCCACTCGTGGAACGCGGCGGTCCAGGTCCAGGTCGACTGGTTGCGCAGCCTGCCCAAGCCGATAGGCGTCATCGCCGTCTCGGACGCGCGCGCGCGCCAGCTCCTGCAGGCGTGCATCCTCGCCGGCATCGAAGTGCCGGAGCAGGTGGCCATCATCGGCATCGACAACGACCCGCTGGTGCGCAGGCTCAGCCGCATCCCGCTCAGCTCCGTAATTCAGGGCGCGCAGGAGATGGGGCGCGAGGCAGCCCATCTGATGGAGCAGATGCTGCACGGCAGGCGCCCGCCGGACACGCCGGTGGTGGTGCCGCCGGCCGGCGTCAACGTGCAGGCGTCCAGCCAGTACCAGCTGATCCGGCATCCGAGCGTGATGCGGGCGCGCCATTTCATCCGCCAGTACGCCTGCCAGGGCATCAAGACCGAACAGGTGGCCGAATACGTGGGCGTGTCGCGCTCCTCGCTCGACGCCGACTTCCGCCAGGAGCTGGGGTGCAGCGTGCATGACGTGATCATGAGCTTCAAGCTCAACGCCGCCAAGGCCGGCCTGGAAAGCGGCGATTGCAGCATCGCCGACGTGGCGCAGGACAGCGGCCTGACATCCAGCCAGTACATGCATCGGGTATTCAAGCGCGAGCTTGGCTGCACGCCGCGCGCCTACCGCGACCGCGTGCTGAGCGAGCGCGGACTGCTGTCGCCGGCTTAGATCTGACCAAATTTCAACGAGAGGGACATGGAGGGCCCGGGCGGAGGCGTGCCGGGAAATTTTAGCAAACACAAAAAGAAAGGAACATCCCAATGAGGAGACATACCATGAAATTCCAGATGACGGCCGTCGGACTGGCCTGTGCCACGTTGCTGGCCGGCTGCGGTGGCGGCGGCGGTGGCAGCGAGGGCGGGACGGCGCAGGCCATTTCCTTCCCGTTCCCGGGCGGTGCGGTCCTGGCGGCCCCGCCCGAGGTCGCGACCGTTACGCTGAAAGCGACGGCAAGCTCCGGCGGACCGATGACTTACGTGTCGAACACGCCGACCGTGTGCAGCGTCAGTGGTGCCACGCTGTCGCTGCTGAAGGCGGGCGAGTGTTCGGTGAGCGCCAACCAGGCCGGCGGGAATGGCTATGCCCCGGCCACGGAGCGCCAGCTTTTCGTCGTTCCCAAGAGTGACCAGACTATTCTGGGCTTCCTCAACCCCGGAGCCCTGCCCGTGGGGGGATCGGTGCAGGTGGCGGCAGCGTCCAGCAAGGCCGCTTTGGCCGACCTTCCCGTCACCTTTGCCACCAGCACGCCTGCGGTGTGCTCGGTGACCGGAACCACGTTGCAAGCGCTCGCCGATGGGCTGTGCGTCGTCTCCGCCTCCCAGCCCGGCAGCGATTATTTCAATGCGGCTTCAGTGACCAAGACCATTCCGGTCGGCACGGCGGAAGCGCCCACGCTGGTCTTCGCAGGCGGCTACAACGCAAACGCTGCCGGACGCACCGCGGAGAATGGCAAGATCGAATCGTACGCCTCGGATCCCAACAAAACCACTGTGGCCGCCGACGGCAGCACCCTCACGTTCTCCATGGACAAACAGTCCAGCACCCCTGATTTTGGCGGCTACTTCGGCCTCAGGTTGTACGCGGCCACGCTGGACGGTCTCGTCTCCGGCGCCAACACGGAGACCGGTGTGCGGATCGATTCGCAGAAGGCGATCAAGTTCGATCTCATGATGAACCCCGAAATGATCGCCGCGCAAAAGACCCGGCTCAGGGTCTGGCTGTACCTCGGCCACTACGCCAACAACTGCAACGTGGTGCTGGAGAAGTTCGTGACTCCCGTGTTCGCGTCACCCGTGCAGGGCGTGCAAGAGCAAAGCATCGATCTCAAGACTTTCACGGTGTCCAACAGTTGCGGCCTGCCCGAGATTGACGTCTGGAACGAGCTGCAGAACTACGCGATCTCCAAGCTCGAGTTCAATGTCCCTGATATCAACAACAAAGTGCCAACCACGGGGACCGACACCTACACGACCAGCGTAACGATGGGAAAAATCAGCTTCAAGTGATAACTATACGAATTCAATAGGATGGAGACAATGAAAACAATCGCAAAAATAATTCATCGGAAGCCTTTGAGGATGACCGCGCTGGCGTTCGCTGCGGCGCAGCTGGCGTCGATGTACAGCGCCGCCGCGCAAGCGCAAACCGCGCCTGCGGCACCGACCGCCAAGGACGAGGAGATGGTCACCGTCGTGGTCAGCGGCCAGCGCGAGGCAATGAAATCGGCTGCCAAGCTCAAGCAGAATGCCGAAGAGGTCATCGACGGCGTCGTCGCCGAAGAGGCCGGCAAGCTGCCCGACAAGTCGATCACCGAGGTGCTGCAGCGCGTGGTCGGCGTGACGATGGACCGCAACAAATCGCGGGGCGACCCGGAGCACTTCTCGGTCGAGGGTTCCGGTATTTCGGTGCGCGGCCTGACCTGGGGTTCGTCGACCCTGAACGGCCGCGAGTCGTTCTCGGCCGGCTGGCCGGGACGCGAATTGAGCTGGGGCGACATTCCGCCTGAGCTGATGTCCGCGGTGGTCGTGCACAAGAATCCGCCGGCTGAGCTGGTCGAGGGCGGCGTCAGCGGCCAGGTCGACTTGCGTACCGCGCTGCCGTTCGACTACAAGGGCGACAAGTTCACCGCCTCGACCAGCCTTAACTACAACGCGCTCGGCTCGAAATCCTCGCCCGCGGTCTCCGGCCTGGTCTCCAAGCGCTGGGAAAACGACTTCGGCCATTGGGGCGCGCTGCTCGACCTGTCCGCCAACGAGAGCAATACCCATAACGATTCGCTGCAGGTGGACGCCTACTTCCCGCGCACCGACGTCGTGCCCGGACAAACCGTATGGGTGCCCAAGTCCGGATCGTGGCGTACCAACACCAGCAAGAACGACCGCGCCGGCATCTATGGCGCGCTGCAGTGGAAGAAGTCCGGCATGGAGTCCGCGCTGACGTATTTCCACTCGGGTTACAAGGAAAGCAGCGTCGAGAACGCCTCGTTCACGGGGGTGGAAAATCCCTATCTGTCCAAGCTCATCGACCCCGTGTTCGACGCCAACGGCATCCTGCAGTCGGCCAAGTACACCTATCCGATCGGCGGCGCGGGCGCGAATCAGTTCGCCGCCGGCGGCCTGGGCTTCAATTCCAACCAGGCCTATGCCGAACGGAAGTCGCAGACCCGGGAGATCGCCTGGAATGCCAAGTGGACCATCAACGATCGCTGGTCGGTCCAGAACGACCTGCAATGGGTCCATGCCACCAACAGGTCTGTTGGTGGCGGCATCGTCCTGGCCACCTTCGTGCCGAGCATGAATATCGATCTGAGCAAAAATCCCGGGCAGATCACCTTCGACGACGCGGCGAGAAAATTCCTGGCCGATCCGAAGAACTACTACATCTCCAACGTGCAGACGGGCGATGACAAGGCGAAAGCCGACCTGTATGCATGGAAGGCCGATGTACGCTACAAGTTCGACCATCCGGTGCTGCGTGACGTGCGTTTCGGCGTGCGCCTGACCAAGCGCTCGTCCGACCACACCGAGGCCAGCGGCGATACCTGGTACAGCAACGCCGAGCCGTGGGCGATCGTGCCGACGAGCACGCCGGGGCAGCTGCCCAGCCAGGCCGACAAGGATAAGGGCTGGCAGCCGTACGCCAACTTCGGCTATATGAGCGATCCGAGGTACGCGGCCCTGCTGCCGGTCACCGCCTTCAATTACACCGATTTCTTCAACGGCAAGGTCCCCGCGCTCCCGACCCTGGTGCAGCCGACCATGGACGCGGTCAAGGACTATCCCGCCGCCTACCAAAAGCTGGCGCTGATCCGCCAGTACTCGTGCGAGAACGCCAACGCGTACTGGCACAAGAACGACGACTGCTCGAACAAGGTCGACTGGAAGCCCTTCGTCTACGACGGCGATCCGGCAAAGACCCGGCTGCAGTCGGAGAAGACGCAGGCCGCCTACCTGATGACGCGTTTCGGGTTTGACGACCTGCGCTTCCCGGTCGAAGGGAGCGTCGGCGTGCGCGTGGTCCACACCAACACGACGGCCCACGGCTACACCGTGTTCAAACCGACTTACAGCAGCAGCGCGCCGGCGTCCGTGCCGAAGTTCGGCAAGATCGACGAGCCGATCGACTCCAGCCACGATTATCTCGACGTGCTGCCGAGTGTTAACCTGAAGATGGACCTAACCGACAAGTTGCAAGCGCGCTTCGCATTCGCGAAGTCGATGTACCGGCCGAGCTTTGGCGACCTGGCCGAATACGTCGAGCTCGAGCAGGCGATCGGCTTCGACAGCAAGACCAACACCATCCAGAGCATCATCTACAGGGGCACCAACAAGGGCAACGTCAAGCTGGACCCGACCAGGGCCAACAGCTTCGACGCGACGCTCGAATGGTATCCGGGCAGCGGCTCGTCGCTGACGGGCGCCTTCTTCTACAAGAAGGTGCGCGACGTCATCCTGCGCTCGGCCTACGTCGCTGAATACAATGACCTGGCTGGCAGTCCGCAAACCTTCCTGATCAACGCGCCGACCAATGCGGCGGACGGCAAGGTGGCCGGACTGGAGCTCGCCGGCCAGACCTACTTCAACAACGTGCCCGGGCTGGAGGGCAAGCTGCCGGAGTGGGCCAAGGGCTTCGGCATCTCGGCGAACTACACCTACATCAAGAGCAAGCAGACGCTGCACCATCCGTTCGCCCTCAATTACTGCCCGGCCGCCGGCTCGTTCAACAACAGTTCCCTGAGCTTGTATGGCTGCGACACCGACGGCCTGCCGTTCACCGACATGCCCTTGCAGTATCTGTCGCCCAACGCCTATAACCTGATGTTCCTGTACGACAGGGGGCCGCTGTCGGCGCGCCTGGCCTACAGCTGGCGCAGCCGTTTCCTGCAGGGCGTGAACGTCAACGGCACGTCGGACCCCAACGGCGGCGCCACCAGCGCCGATCCATCCCGGGCAACGGTTGTCGACGGCAAGACGGTCCATCCGACGGACGTGGCCTGGGGCTTGCCGACCTGGCAGGAGGCGACCGGACAGCTGGACTTCGGGATCGACTATCGATTCAGCGACCATATGCAGGTCAGCTTCTCGGCGAGCAATCTTCTGGATGGCATCGTTAGGCAGACCCAGCAGCAGCACATCGGCGCCATGACCCGTGCGTGGTTCGAGCCTGGCCGCAGCTATCGCCTGTCGCTGCGCTACACGTACTAAAGGGCAGGGCGGTTCCGCATGCGGGACCGCCCGCCAAGGTACACCATCAGAAAGCCACACTTATGTCCGATACCGGAATCCGAAAAGTCGTCATCGTCGGCGGCGGCACCGCCGGCTGGATGACGGCGGCGCCGCTGGCGCTCAAGCTGGGCGGGCGCTGCGAGATCGTGCTGGTCGAGTCGCCCGAGATCGGCACCGTCGGCGTGGGCGAAGCGACGCTGCCGACCATCCGCTACTTCAATCATGCCCTGGGCCTGGACGAAGCCGATTTCGTCAGGAAGACCCAGGCGACGTTCAAGCTCGGCATCGAGTTCAAGGATTGGGGGCATGCCGGCAACCGCTTCTTCCACGGTTTCGGCGATTTCGGCCCGCCGATCGACAATCGGCCGGCGTATATGTACTGGCTGCGCCTGTCGCGCGCCTTCAAGGATATGCCGTCGTACGAGCAATGGTCGGTGGCGACGGCGATGGCGCGCGACAACCGCTTCACGCCGCCGCACGGCGAACTGCCCTCGATCAGCGACGCCTATAGCTACGCCTACCATTTCGACGCCGGCCTGTATGCGGCCTATTTGCGCGACTATGCCATGCGCCGCGGCGTCGGACGGATCGAAGGCATGATAGACGGCGTCGAACAGCACCCCGGGAGCGGCTTCATCACCGCCCTCAAGCTGCGCGACGGGCGCCGCGTCGAGGGCGACCTGTTCGTCGATTGTTCCGGCTTTCGCGGTTTGCTGATCGAGGGCGTGTTCAAGGCCGGCTACGACGACTGGAGCGCCATGCTGCCGTGTAACAGCGCGCAGGCCGTGCCATCCGCCAGGGCCGGCCAGCTCACGCCCTACACCACATCGACCGCCCGCAGCGCCGGCTGGACCTGGCGCATCCCGCTGCAGCACCGCACCGGCAACGGCCACGTGTACTGCGACGCCTTCACCACCGACGAGGAAGCGGGGCGGGTGCTGCTGGACGGCCTGGACGGCGAAGCGCTGGACGCGCCGCGCCAGCTGCGCTTCACCACCGGCCGCCGCCGCAAGTGCTGGATCAAGAACTGCGTCGCCATCGGTTTGTCGAGCGGCTTTCTCGAGCCGCTCGAATCGACCAGCATCAACATCATCGAACTCGCGGTCGGCTGGCTGCTGCAGTATTTTCCCCAGCGCGATTGCCGTCCCGAGCTGGCCGACGAGTTCAACCGCCTGATCGCGGAGCGCTACGAGTTCGTGCGCGACTTCATCGTCCTGCACTACAAGGTCACGGACCGGACCGACTCGGCGTTCTGGCGCTACTGCGCCAACATGCCGATTCCGGATTCGCTGCGGCACCAGATCGAACTGTTCCGCGAAACCGGGCGCGTCGTCGTCTACGACCCGCAGGGCTTCGGCGTGCAGTCCCACGTCTCGCTGCTGATGGGACTGGGCGTCGTGCCCAGGCAGGACGATCCGCTGATCGACACCATGCAGTTCGAGCAGCTGCTGGCGCATTTCGCCAGCCGGCGCGAGATGATTGCGCGGATGGTCAAGGCGATGCCCGACCACGCCCACTATCTTTCCCAGCACTGTGGGGCGCCGTCCACTAAATAATTTTTTAACCGACAACAGGAGTGATTTTGAAACGACGCCAATTACTGAAACATCTGGGCGCGGCGATTCCGGCCGTCGCCTTGTCGCCCTATGCCCGCGCCGCCGACGCGCTGACGCAAGCCGCCACGGGTGCGATCGCGGCCGGCCCGTTCGCGCCGACCTGGGATTCGCTGTCGAACTACCAGACGCCGGACTGGTTCCGCAACGCCAAGTTCGGCATCTGGGCGCACTGGGGACCGCAGTGCGAAGCCGAGCACGGCGACTGGTATGCGCGCGGCCTGTACGAGGAGGGCAGTGACCACTACCTCTACCATGTGGCGAAGTACGGCCACCCGTCCAAGTTCGGCTTCAAGGATGTGATCCAGCAGTGGAAGGCGGAGCGCTGGGACCCGGATGCCCTGCTGGCCCTGTACAAGCAGGCCGGCGCCCAATACTTCATGGCGCTGGCCAACCACCATGACAACCTCGACCTGTACAACAGCCGCCACCAGCCGGACTGGAATGTCACGAAGATCGGCCCGAAAAAGGACTTGATGGCCGGCTGGAGCAAGGCGGCCCGCGCCAACGGCATGCGCTTCGGCGTCAGCGTGCACGCCGCGCACGCCTGGACCTGGTACGAGACGGCGCAGGGCGCCGACAAGAAGGGCCCGTTCGCCGGCATTCCCTACGATGGCAAGCTGACCCGGGCCGACGGCAAGGGCACCTGGTGGGAAGGCCTCGATCCACAAGCGCTGTATGCGCAAAACCATCCCTTGAGCAAGAACGGTGGCGAGGGCGGCGTGTGGGGCGAGCAGTGGTCCTGGGGCGGCGGCGCCGCCATTCCGAACCAGGCATACTGCGACAAGTTCTTCAACCGCACGCGCGACCTGATCGATGCCTACGACCCGGACATGGTGTATTTCGACGATACCGTGCTGCCCTTGTGGCCGGTCAGCGACGTCGGCCTGCGCCTGACCGCGCACCTGTACAACCGCAGCATCGCCAGCAAGGGCAGGAACGAGGCCGTCGTCAACGGCAAGATCCTCAATGAACAGCAGCGCCGCAGCATGGTGTGGGACATCGAGCGCGGCCAGAGCCACCGGATCGAACCCTTGCCATGGCAGACCTGCACCTGCATCGGCAACTGGCACTACGACCGGTCGCTGTACGAGCGCAAGGCCTACAAGAGCGCGCAGACGGTGGCGCATACGCTGATCGACGTGGTCAGCAAGAACGGCAACCTGCTGCTCAGCGTACCGGTGCGGGGCAATGGCACCATCGACGAGCAGGAGCGCGCCATTGTCGAGGAGATCGGACGCTGGATGGCGGTCAATGGCGAGGCTATCTACGACACCCGGCCCTGGGCCGTGTACGGGGAAGGGCCGGTGGCGCGGGAGGCGGCCACGCCACTGTCGGGCGCAGGCTTCAACGAGGGCCAGGGCAAGCCGTTCTCGGCCGCCGATGTGCGCTTCACCGCCAAGGACAAGACCGTGTTCGCCTTCGTCATGGGCTGGCCGGAATCGGGCAAGGTGTCGATCGAGGCCATGGGCAGCGCCGGTCCCCATCTGGCGGGCCGCATCCAACGGGTCGAGCTGCTCGGTACCAAGCGTGCACTGGCGTTCGAACAAACCGCACAGGGCTTGCAGGTCACGCTGCCGGCCGACATGCCCGCCTTGGCTTACGCCAGCGCCTTGAAGATCTCTTGATGCGAGGCAGACCTAACACTTCTGTCACTTTTTCTTCAACAAAGCAGCAAGTTGCAGAAGTAGGTGGAGTCTGCCTTATCCGCATGCGCGTGGTCCGGTCTATGCTCGCTCCGCAAAAAAATTTTGATACGCCAAAAAATGGAAGAAATTAATGAGACTAGAAAAACCCAGTTTGGTGGCGGCTCTGTGGGCCGCCTTGGCGATATGTGGCGGGAGCAATGCGATTGCCGGCAGCACCACGTTTAACTGGACTTCGAGCCCGCAGCTGATCGCGCCTCAGCCAGATCCAAGCCAGACAATCTACGGTGTGAAAGATCCCTCGATCGTTTATGTGAACGGTAAATACCACGTCTTCATGACGACGGCCGGGACTGCCGGCTGGGGGCTCGGATACACCAGCTTTGACAAGTGGCCGGCCGCGCCGGCCGCGAAAATAGTCCCGCTTGATAAGTCCCCGATGGGGCCAGGTTATCGCGCGGCGCCGCAAGTGTTCTATTTCGCTCCGCAGAAAACATGGTATCTCGTCTATCAAGGTGGCGATCCGATGTATTCGACCTCGAAAGACATCGACGATCCGATGTCCTGGAGCGCGCCGAAACCGTTCTTTTCAGTCACGCCCGACATCATCAAGGCTCCGCAAGGCACCGGCTGGCTGGATTTTTGGGTGATCTGCGACGATAAGAAATGCTATCTGTTCAATACCGACGACAATGGACGCTTGCTTCGCTCCGAAACCGAATTGAGTCAGTTCCCGGCGGGCTTCCATAACACGGTCGCTGTCATCACCGAAAAAAAGGAAGACGTTTTCGAGGCGAGCAATACCTACAAGATCGGCAACACGAATACCTACATCACGCTGGTGGAGGCCATTTCGCCCAAGGGACGTTACTTCCGGATCTGGAAGAGCAATGGCCTGGATGGAAAATGGGAGCCGTTCTCCTCCGCGCCGATGAACGCTTTCGCGACGCGCGACAATGTCGAACGGATCTGGTCGGAAGGGATCTCCCACGGTGAAATGGTGCGGACCAATCCCGATCAAACGATGACCATCGATCCGTGCAGGCCGCTCGAATACCTCTTCCAGGGGAATGACCCCGCGGTGCGCACGGACGACTACATCAAAATCCCGTACCGCCTGGGTATCATCACGGCGAAGGGTCAGAACCCGGTAAGCGCGCTCTGCCGCTAAACAAAAGGGGCCTGCTGGCCCCTTTCTTCATTATTTATCCTGGTATTTAATCCTGAACCAATCGAAGTCCACATAGCCGCCGGTGTTTTTGGTCGCGTAATTGAACAAGCCAAAACGGTAGCCCATGAAGTGCGGGATGGCGTAGGTCATCTTCAACGTGTCGCCAATCGGAGACCACGATTTTCCATCCAGGCTGTACGCGAAGGTGGCTTGGTCTTTTTTATCGGTGAAATCGCAATCGATCTTCAGATAGACCTGGTTGCTTGTCAGGGGAACCTGCTGTACCTCCACAGGCTTATCCGATCCGGCATTGATCATGAATATCCATTTTTTGCCGTTTTCGACTTTGACGCCAACCTGTCCGTAGTTTTTCTGGAAGGCGCTCAAGCCAGCGAAATCGCCTTCCTTCATTTTCGACACATCCAGCAAGGTCGCGCCAGTGCTCGCCGGGCCGATGGTACGTTGCGTAAGCGTATTCCTGGCCTGCACAAACGAGGTATCGAGCCTGCTCGTTTTCAGCCGCAGATATCCTTTTCTTTCATGTACCGACCAGAGCTTGTTGTCCGGATTGTGATTCCATTGCCAAACCAAGGGCAACGCTGCTTGCCCTTTTTCTCGATTGAATTCATCGGAAGCAACCAGGTTGGGAATCAAACCTGTACTGGCGGGCAAGTCCAGCTGATCCGGAGCTTTACCTCCTTCACCCAATACCGGCCAGCCGTTCTCCCACTTGACTGGAACCAGGTAGGGAATCCGCCCGACAGCGCCAAAATCGCGGAACAGATACGAGAACCAACGCCCGTCGGGCGTATCAATCAATCCGCCTTGAGCGATGCCTCTATCCTGAAGGCCAACTTTCCCTTCCCAGGGGCCGTTGATGCTATCGGCCCTATGGATAACTACCGTCCGGTTCTTGCCCTTTGGCGCGCAAATATTAAATAAATAGTATTTACCGTTTACCTTAAATAATTGGGAGCCCTCGGCGATAAGGCCCATGGTGTCGCCTGCGGGGGCGTCGGCGTTTTCGATGAGGACTTTTTCCGGAACGCTTGGCCTGGCGCCTGTCAGATCATCATTCAACTCAATGATCTTGAGCGTATGGGCGTTGTGAATTAAATAGGTTTTGCCATCATCGTCAAAAAACAGGGAAGAGTCATGATACGCAGGTTTGAAAGAAGTCCTTTCCCAGTTCCCTTTCTCTATATCTTTCGTTTTAAAGATATAGGTCTCATTCGTGGTCTGCGAAAAAGTGGTGACGTAGTACATGCCCTTATGAAAGCGCAGGCTGCTGGCCCAGGTGCCCTTGCCGTATGCGTTGTGACCGGCTGTTAGATTCAGTTCCGGCGTATCGGCCAGCGTCTCGTAGGCATAATTGATGATTTTCCAATTCACGAGATCCGTGGATTTCATGATGGGCAGGCCCGGATTCATGTGCATGGTCGTACTGCTCATGTAGTAATTTGCGCCGACCCTGATCATGGCCATGTCGGGCACGTCGGCAAAAATGACGGGATTTTGAGCTTGTGCCAAGGCAGCGGCCGATGCCTGCAAGAGCAGCGCGGCGACAATGAGGTTGACTATTTTCTTCAAGGTGATTCCAGGTTCGGTAAGAAGGGGGATTTGCGGATTTCATCGGTCACGGGCATTCTGCGCGCTCCTCCTGCATGCCGCAATTTTCAAAATCACCAATGTGCGGAGTCATTTTTACTGCCGTGCGACGTGGCGAAAATAGCAATGCTATGATCGCCGCATTGAATTAATGCGAGGCGATATGGGCGGGAAAGCGATCATCAGGCTGGGCGACAAAACATCGCATCACGGCACGGTGCTGGAGGGCCATCAGGACGTGATCGTGATGGGCAAGCCGGTGGCCGGCGTGGGCCACAAGGTGAGCTGCCCCAAATGCCGGGGCACGCACACGATTGTCGAAGGCGCGGTCACGCACACCGTCATGGGCGTCAGCACCGCGGTGGAGGGGATGAAGACGTCCTGCGGCGCCGTCCTCATCGCCTCGCAACAGACCGATACGATCGGTTAGGCGTCAGCACAGCACTTCTTGTACTTCTTGCCGCTCCCGCAAGGGCAGGGATCGTTGCGGCCGACTTTCGGGCCTTTCGGCGGATGCCAATAGGCGTTGATCTGGATGACCGATGGCGTCACCGCGTCGGCCCAGGCGGCGCCCTCGCGCTGGAACGGCGCCAGCCATTCGGGATGGGCCGTCCGCAGCGGCGCCCACGCCGCCGCGTCGGCCTGCATGCCGGCTACAAATCCTTCGCACCATTGTTCCGGTCCCCAGTTGCCGCCGCATTCGTAGATGGGCTCGAAGCTGGACGGGTCCTTGCTCATCCAAGTGCGCATGTAGTGGTAGTGGCGCAGGAGCAGCGGCTCGGCGGCCGGATTCTTCAGGGCTGCGGGCAGCCAGCTTTCCGGCGCCGGCGCGCCCGGGCCGATGACGACGGCGGTCAGGAAGCCTTCCAGCCAGGACACGTCCTGCAGGGCGTCCAGCGCATCGTATTCGTCGTCGTTCAGTGGGGTGTGCTGCATGGTGTGGGCCTCGTTGACTGATTGAGCCGACATTCTACGCACCAATCATGTGGCCATGTTTGCGAGTTTGGCAATATGATGCGTACCAGCACCAAACAATACCAACATTCAAGGAGCAATCATGAACCCGATTAAAACCCTGGCCGCCGCCAGTTTGCTGATGAGCGCGATGTGGGCCCAGGCATCGGCCCCCGCCACCGCGCCGGATGCCGCCCGGATCAAGGCAGCGCACGACCTGCTGGTATCGATGCAGGCCGAGAAGATGGTGCGCACCACCGCCGGCATGAGCAAGTATCCCAGCCCGGCCCAGCGCGAGCTGATGATGGCCAAGCTCGACAAGCTGCCCAACGAAACCGTCTACAGCCGCCTGGCGCTGCCGGTGGCGCGCCTGATCAGCACGGAGACGGCGGTCGAGATGACGCAGTACTACCAGTCCAGCTACGGCCAGAAGGTGCTGACCCAGACCTACAACGGCCCGCCGCGCCTGTATCCCGCCGATCCGACCCCGACCGCCAAGGAAAAGGCCGAGCTGAAAAAGCCCGCCTTCGTCAAAGCCAACCAGGAGTTCAAGGCGGCCGAGCAGGCCATTCACCATGAAGCCTTCCTGCTGATCGGCGAGATCAACAAGGGCAAGTAAGCCGGCAAGTAAGCTACTTCGCCTTCGGCGGCGCCGGCTTGAGTTTGGGCGTTTCGACAATCAGCACATGCTTGTCGACGGCGCCCGATTTTTCCTGCTTGACCACCTGAACGGCGACCGGCCGGTTGTCATGCACCGACCGTGGACGTATTGGAACCAACATCTTCTTCCCCCGAGTGATTGTTGTTGAAGTCGCAAATGGGCACGCCGGCACTTTTTGCAAGTTGTCAAATAGTAAAAAGTATTGGATACTTCAGCTTTCACTCCTGAAGGAAGCTCGATGTTGAAGAAACTCGCTGTTGCCGTAGCCCTGTTGCCGATGGCCGTGCAGGCCTCCAATCTGCCGGACTACCCGTTCATCCACGTCGGCGGCGAAGGCTTCCTGCGGGTCATGCCCGACATGGGCGAGATCGATTTCGACATCAGCGCCTTCGACGCCGACACCAACGCCGCCGTGGCCGTGGTGCAGGCGCGCGTGGCGGAAGTGCAGGCCTTGTTGGCAGAGCAGGGCGGCGATCCCGGCAAGGATACCGAAGCCGAGGCGTCCTTCCGCGACATGCGCAAGGAAATGCGCAAGTCCGCCAATCCCGATCCCAACGCCTCGCCGGAATACGAGATCCGCAGCGCCGTGCACATCGTCGTGCGCGACCTGACCAAGTGGCGCGCCATCATGACGGGCCTGCTGAGCAAGCCGAACATCGACCACATGAGCACCGGCTTCGGCAAGAGCGACCGCCTGCAGACCGAGCAGGAACTGACCGCTGTCGCGATCAAGGACGCGCAGCGCCGCGCCGAGGGCATGGCGGCCGGCTTCGGCAAGAAGGTGGGCGCCGTCACGGCCATCTCGTCGGGCCAGTTGCGCAACCTGACCAACGCCGTCGGCCTGCTGCCGGTGGACTTCTACAATAACCGGCGCGGCACGAATGCCACGTCGGCGGAAAAAGACTTCCTGTCGATCCAGTCGCTGCAATGGTCGCAGACGGTGGACGTGATCTTCCGCATCAAGTGAGCGGGACCTTTATCGACTGCCTGCCTCAGGGCCTCGACAACCCAGCATGCAACGACTTCATCCAAAGCGCCCCATTGACCGCCTGGATGCCGGTGTTGAGCCATCTTCAACGGGAGTTCGGCCTGCCGGATGGCATATGGGAGAAAATCCCGCAAGGCGCCAACGCCTTGTTCGGACTGGGCGACGAGGTGATCGTCAAACTGGTGCCGCCCAATTGGCGCCGCCAGGGCGACAAGGAAATCCTGGTCGCGCCGCTACTGGAGGGCAAGCTGTCGCTGCAAACGCCGCGCCTGATCGGCGGCGGCGAGATCGACAACTGGGTCTTCGTGATCACGAGCCGCCTGGCCGGCGCCCTGCTGGCGGACGTATGGCCGTCGCTGGACATCGAGCAGAAACGCTCGATCATGGTCCAGACCGGCCAAGTCCTGCGCGAACTGCGCGCGGTGGCGTTCGACCAGTACATCGCGCTCGAAGTGGATTGGCCGTCCTATCTCCAAGAGCTGACCGCCGGATGCCTGGCGCGCCACCAGCGCAGGAACATGCCCGCCGGCTTGCTCGGCCGAGTCCTGCCGTACCTCGAAGCCGCGGGGGACTTTGCGGAAGCGGAACCGCGCTTCATCCACATGGACGTCCACCCGTGGAACCTGATGGCGAAACAGGAGCAGGGCCGTTGGAAGCTCGACGGCCTGCTCGATTTCGGCGACGCCATCGTGGGTTGCAGCGACCGATTCGAGTTGCTGACGCCGATGATATTCATGGCGCAAGGCAGCCCTTTGCTGCTCGATACGCTGCTCGAATCTTATGGCGGGACCGGCGGCGTCAGCGCCCCCGTCTTGCAGCGCCAACTGACGGCCTGCATGCTGATCAGGCCGGATTCCGACGTCATGTTCTGCATGCGGCAGGTCCCGGCCAGCGGCCCGCGCGACACCTGGGACCAGGTCGCCGCGCAGATGTTTCCCTTCGATTCAACCAGATAAGGAGTACGCGTGAACCTCATCAAATTTATCGCCGTCGCCCTGCTTGGCTGCTGTTCCATCGCATCGGCGCAGGATGGCCTGTTTGCCGGACATGTGCAGCGGGTCATCCTGCAGCCATCCGGCACCGAGACTTGCCCGCCGCCTTGCCCTGTCGAGGGGACGCTCCAGCCCAATGGCCTGCGCACCATTTGCGTCTCCAACGCCGGCGGTTGCCAGACCATGGAGGTCAAGGTGGATCAGGTCTACCTTGGCGAAGCCGGGGACGGGACGCGGCGCTTCGAGTCCCGCATCGGCGAATGGGGACCGAGTTACCCGGTGACTGAAAAACAGATCATTGTCAGCGTCGAGGCGGGTCGCGTCTCCTGGTCGTTGGCGACGGTGAAGGATGGCCGGATCTTCATCGACCCCAAGCGCCTGCGCAGCATAGCCGGCGTCCCGACCTCGCCAAAGAACAGCGAAGACCTGGTGGCGCTGGACGATGTGCTCGCCATGGTCAAGACGAAGTAGCGCAAGGCGCCAGCGTGCGGCAACGCACGCTGGTGTGCAATCGGACGCTTGTTTATCCGCCGCCAGCCCCTAATCTGCTTCTTGAATGGATCGACTATTTCAAGGAGGACCGCCCCATGAACATCCGCGCCCACACCACCCCCGAGCCTGACATGCCGCCGCCGCAGCCGGAAAAAGATCCGCCACCGGACAATATGCCGATGCCGGACCATGCCCCCATCGAAGAGCCGCAACCCAAGCAGCCACCAGTCAAAACCTGATTCCCCCGCGCCCGTGAGAAAGTATGATGGCTGTTGCTCAATGGATACATATTTTAAACTTTGTGTTCGCTGTCACAACGGCGTAACCAAAGTGTTTCTATAATTTAGTCATGTCATCGATTTTCCTCTCACGGAGAGCATCATGGGCAATTCCTTACACAACAAAATCTACCTCGGCCGTCGTAGCGTCGCCTTTAGTGCGAAGCGTGTTCAAGCCTTGATTTGTGTAGCGGCTTTTGCCACCATCGGCCTGATCTGGCTGGCGATCCGAGCGTTTTGAGCCACACTTTATTTTCGTTTCGATACGCCCGTGCCGCCGCCGCAGGCGCCGGAAGGGCGTATACCTTGCCGCCGCCCCGCCGGGCGCGTACCATGAGGGCCGCAGCAGTCTCTTATGGATAAAATGGCAATGAAGAACGACAAATTAACGCAAGACGAATACAACGCACTCGATGAGGTCAAGCGCGGCACCCAGGGTGAGCGTGTCAGCGCCTGCGTTGGCCGCAACACCAAGCGTCTGGCCGGCATCAAGCTGTTCAGCATCGCCCGGAACGGCCGCATCTCGCTCACCGACAAGGGCGAGGAAGTGTTGTTCCTGCGCCGCTGTGTGTTGGGTATGCGCGCCATCGAGGCCGACCCGGCCAGCCCGCTCGACGCCGACGTCGCCCTGTTCCTCGGCAAGAAGTCCCACATCGTGCCGCGCGCCGAAGGCGGCTTCGAACTCAGCGACAAGGGCCGGGAATCGTTGGCCGATATCGCCAATCAAGGCTTGTAAGACATAAAACGCTCCTCCGGGGCGTTTTTTTTGCGGTAATGTAGAGGCATAACAAAACAAGAAGAGACCGCCGGCCGCCATGAAACCGGATACCTTGCAGAAGTTCCGTAAACTGTTCGGCATGCTTGTCGCGGCGGTGGCCGCGGTGCTGCTGCTGGTGTCGCTGTTCGTGGCCCATGTGCTGCAGGCCAGCCAGGCGCGCTACTACGCCAACGCGGCCGAGACCGCGCACAACCTGGCCATCTCGCTGGAAAACTTCCTGCAGTCGCATTTCGAAGAGGTCGACCTGGCCATGCGCCGCGCCGGCGTCGAGTTCCGCGACATGCAGGCGGCTGGCCGCTTCGACCAGGAAAAGTTCAGCACCTACCTGAGCACGCTGCGCGAACGCATCCCGAACGCCCAGGCCGTGCGCGGCTCGGACGCGGCCGGCCGTGTGATCTACGGCGAGCAGATCGACCTCGCCCATCCGCAGGACCTGAGCGTCCGCGAATTCTTCCCGCGCGCCAAAATCGAGCACGAGCTGATCATCGGCCTGCCGGTCAAGTCGCGCATCAGCGGCGAGTGGGTGCTGCCGCTGGTCTATCCGCTGGCCATGCCGGACGGCCGTTTCGGTGGCACCGCCTACGCGCTGATGAACAGTTCGCGCCTGACCGAGCTGTTCTCGTCGCTCAATATCGGCGCCCACGGCTCCATCGTGCTGCTGGACGAGCGCCGCCGCGTGCTGCACCGCTATCCCTTCGTCGACGCCATGGCCTTCGGCGACACCATCAAGGTCTCGCCGCAAACCCAGGCCATCCTCGAAGGCCGGCAAAAAGGCGACACCTACAACATCCTCAGCGACCGCGACAAGCTTGAGCGCACGATGAGCCTGCAGCGCGTCGGCCGCTATCCGCTGTACGTGGCGGTCGCGCTGGCCAGCGAGGATTTCCTGGCGCCGTGGCGCAGGGAAGTGCGCAACGCGCTGGTCTTCATCGGCGTGCTGGTGGCGCTCGCGGCAGCGTTGCTGGCGGGCGTGTGGTACGCCATGCGCAAGCAATCGCAGGCGGTGCACCAGATGCTCGAAGCCGACCACGCGCTGCAGGCCTCGCTGGTGCGGCTGACCGCCTCCGAATCGCGCTGGCGCTCGCTGACCGAAGGCTTGCCGCAAATGGTGTGGACCGTCACGCCGGCGCTGCGGCTCGACTTCATCAGCCACCACTGGGAACGCTTCAGCGGCGTGCCGTCGGCGCTGCTGATCGAGGCGGGCGACTGGGCGCCGGTGCTGCACCCGGACGATCGCGCGGCGCTGCAGGCCGAGTGGCAGCGCGCCGCCGCCACCGGCGACGCCTTCCGCTGCGATTGCCGGTTGCGCCGCCTGGACGGCGCCTGGCGCATCTTCGACAACCACGCCTTGCCGCAGAAGGATGGCAACGGCCGCATCCTGGGCTGGGTGGGCAGCAGCACCGATTCCACCGAGGCGCGCGCGGCGCACGAGGCGCTGCGGCAGGCCAAGGAGGAGGCCGACCAGGCCGGCCGCGCCAAGTCCGAGTTCGTCGCCAACATGAGCCACGAGATCCGCTCGCCGATGAACGCCGTGCTGGGCATGCTGCAACTGCTGCAGCAGACCGAGATGAGCGAGCGCCAGCAGGACTACGCGGCCAAGGCCCACGCCGCCGCCAGCGCCTTGCTGGGCCTGCTCAACGACATCCTGGACTTCTCCAAGGTGGAGGCCGGCAAGCTGGCGCTCGATCCCCATCCGTTCCGGCTCGACAAGCTGTGGCGCGACCTGGCCGTGATCCTGTCGGCCAACGTCGGCAGCAAGAATATCGAAGTGCTGTTCCGCATCGATCCGCAACTGCCGGCGCTGGTGGAGGGCGACGCCTTGCGCCTGCAGCAGATCTTGCTCAACCTGGCGGGCAACGCCATCAAGTTCACCGAGCAGGGCGAGGTGGTGCTGTCGGCCCGGCTGCTGGCGCGCGGCGCCGGCACGCTGACGATAGGCTTCTCGATCCGCGACAGCGGCATCGGCATCTCGGACGAGCAACGCCTGCGCATCTTCGACGGCTTCTCGCAGGCCGAGGCGTCGACCGCGCGCCGCTACGGCGGCACCGGCCTGGGTCTGGCGATCAGCCAGCGCCTGGTGCGCCTGATGGGCGGCGAGCTGAACGTGACCAGCACGCTGGGGCAGGGCAGCGTGTTCGAATTCGCGGTCGCGTGCGGCGTGGCGCCGGTGCCGGCCGAGGCGCCCGGCATCGCGGCGGACGCGCCGGAGCGCGGGCTGCTCAAGGGCCTGACCTGCCTGGTGGTGGACGATAATCCGGTGGCGCGCATGGTGCTGAGCGAGATGGCGCAATCGTTCGGCTGGCAGGTGGACGTGGCCGGCGACGGCCACGAGGCGTTGGCCGCCGTGGCCGGGCACATGGCCGCGCAGCGCGCCTACGACGTGGTGCTGATCGACTGGCGCATGCCGGTCTTCGACGGCTGGGAAACCAGCTGCGAGATCCGCAAGCTGGCGCCGCACGGCAAGCTGCCGCTGATCGTGATGGTGACCGCGCACGACCGCGAGCTGCTGGCGCAGCGCCACATGGAAATGGAACCGGTGCTCGACGGCTTCGTGGTCAAGCCGGTGACGGCGTCGATGCTGTTCGACGCGGTGGCCGAGGCCCGCATGGAAAAGCGCGCGCCGCTGGCGGCGGTGGCGCTGCCGTCGCTGCGGCGGCTGGACGGCCTGCGCCTGCTGCTGGTGGACGACAATCCGGCCAACCAGCAGGTGGCCAGCGAATTGCTGGGCAACGAGGGCGCGCAGGTCGAGGTGGCCAGCTCCGGGCAAATGGCGATAGCCGCCGCGTCGCGCCCCGGTGTGCCGCCGGACCTGATCCTGATGGACATCCAGATGCCGGAAATGGATGGCTACGAAGCGACGCATGCGATCCAGCGCCTGCTGGGCGCGCACGCCCCGCCCATCGTGGCGATGACGGCCAACGCCATGCCGGCCGACCGCGTCGCCGCGCTGGACGCGGGCATGGTCGACCACATCGGCAAGCCCTTCGACCTGGCCCAGTTGATCGCGGTGATCCTGCGGCATGCGCGGCGCGCTGGCGTGCCGCCGGGGATGGCGGCGGCGCAGGTGGTGGAGGCCGTGGCGGCCGCTGCGGCCGATGTGACGGGCATGGCGCCGCTGGCGGAAGCCGGCATCAACAGCGCGGCCGCGCTCAAGCGCATGGGTGGTCTGCTTTCGGTGTATCTGGTGGCGCTGCGCAGTTTTGCGGTGGAGGCGAACAAGCTGTCGGCCCAATTGCAGGCTGCAGGCGACGGACAGGATGGCGGCGCGGCCTTGCCGCTACTGCATACGCTCAAGGGATTGGCCGGCACGGTGGGCGCCGACCGCCTGGCCGGGCTGGCGCACCGGGCCGAGCAGGCGCTGAAGGCGGACCCCGGCGCGACAGGCCGCGCGCAGCTGGCGCCGGTGATCGACGCCGTCCCCGGCGTGGTGGACGAGATCGCCCGCCTGGCGCGCCAGCTGGACCCGGCCGCCGCAGTTTTATAACCCACGTCGTTCCCCCCACTGGCGGGAACCCATACAACGCGTCGCGTCAGGCGGAGTATGGATTCCCGCCTGCGCGGGAATGACGGTGGCGCGCGTCCCTGGACTTAGCGCGGCTGGAAACCGTCCGCGCTGATCTGCAGCTCGGTCACTTCGCCGTAGGACTTGGCGATGTCGCGGATGGCGTCGGCTTTCCCCACCAGCACCGTTTGCAGTTTGGTGCGCGGGAAGTGCTTGTCCACCAGCGCCTTGGCGCGCTCCGGCGTCAGGCTGTCGACATCCTTCATGAAGTTATCGATCTGCTCGCGGCCGACCTTGGACGCGTACATGTCGCCCAACAAGCCGGCCAGCTGCTCGCCGGTCTCGTAGCGTGGCGGGAACTGGCCCTTGACATAGGCCTTGGCCGATTCCAGCGTCGCCCGGTCGATGCCCTTGTCCCACAAGCGCTGATAGGTCTTGTGCGCCAGCGCCAGCGCCGCCTCGGTCTTGGGCAGCGCGGTGAAGCTGGAGATGGCGAAGGTGCCGGTCTGCGACAGCGTGGCGAACTCGCTGCGGGCGCCGTAGGTCAGGCCCGAATTCACCCGCAGCTCATCGTTCAGCCACGAGGTGAAGCGGCCGCCGACGATGGTGTTGAGCACTTGCACAGGCACATAGTCCGGATCGTTGCGGGCGATGCCGACGCCGCCGATCAGGAAGGTGGTCTCGATCGCGTCCGGCTTGTTGACCAGCCACACGCGCGCCTTGTCGGCCTGCACCTTGCCGTTGTCCTGCCGCGGCAGCGCCGGGCCGCTGGCCTTCCACGCGCCGAACAGCGACTCGATCTGCTTGCGCATCTCGGCCGTCTGGAAGTCGCCCACCACGATGATGGCGGCGTTGTCCGGACGATAGTAGTGCTGGTAATAGCCCTGCACGTCGCTCTGCTTGAGCGCGCTGACGCTGCTGACCGTGCCGCCGGGCGGATTCGCATACGGCGCCTCGCCGAACAGCATGGCGCGGTAGTAGTTGCCCACCACGTTGCGCGGCGCTTCCTTGGCTTGCTTCAAGCCGTTGACCTTGCGGTCGCGCAGCTTGGCCAGCTCGGCCTCGTCGAAGCTTGGCTGCTGGACGATCTCGGCAAACAGCGGCAGCAGCGCGGCGCTGTCGGCGCGGGCGAAGTTGGCTTGCACCGTGCTGGCCTCGGTGCCGGCGCCACCGGCCAGGCGGGCGCCGCGGAAGTCGAAGGCCTGGTCGATCGCGGTCTTGTTATGGGCTTTGCTGCCCAGCAGCAGGGCGTCGCCGGTCAGGTTGGACAGGCCCGGCTGTTTCTCATCGTTGACGGCGCCGGCCTTGACCACGGCGCGCACCGAGATCAGCGGCACCTCGTGGCGCTCCATCAGGTACACGGTCAGGCCGTTGGGCAGGGTGACGGTGTCGAACGCCGGCAGGCGGAAATCGGCGGCGCCGGCCAAGGGCGCCACGCCCAGCGCGGCCAGCACGGCGGCGGCCATTACGGTTGCTTTGATGCTCATCGTATCAATCCTCCTTCGCAGCCAGCACGCCGACGGTGCGCTGCGATTTCTTCAGGTATTTGGCGGCGACGGCCTGGATATCGGCCGGCGTCAGTTTTTCGTAGGCGGCCGGGGCGTCGAACATTTTCTTGTAGTCGCCGAAGAACACCTCGTAGTTGCCCAGTTGCTGGGCCTTGCCGTTGATGGTTTCCTGCTCGCGGTACAGGTTCAGCAGCTTCTGGTTCTTCACCTTTTGCAGCTCGTCGGCGGTCACGCCGTTCTTGACCAGGTTGTCGACCTCGGCCAGCAGCGCCTGCTCCAGCTGGGCCGGCGGGGTCTTGGCGGTGGCCACGGCCGACAGGTACAGCAGGCCGGGATCGAAGCCGTCCATGCTGCTGGCGCTGACCTGCGTGGCCAGCTGCTGCTCGACCAGCGCCTTGTACAGGCGCGAGGTCTTGCCTTCGCCCAGTATGCTCTGCAGCACCTCCAGCGCGTAGAAGTCCGGGCTGTTGGCGGCCGGCACCTTGTAGGCGATGGCCAGGTTGGCCGAGGTGGCCGATTCCTTGGCGACGAACACGCGGCGTTCGCCTTTCTGTTCAGGCTCCACGGTGCGCACGGCCGGCGGCAGCGCGCGCTTCGGAATGCCGCCGAAGTATTTGGTGGCCAGCTTCTTCACCTCGTCGGCCTTGACGTCGCCGACGATCACCGACACCGCGTTGTTGGGCGCGTAGTAGGTGTTGAAGTAGCGCTGCAGGTCTTCCTGGGTCCAGGCCTTGATGTCGGACTCATGGCCGATCACCGGCCACGAATACGGATGGGCCTGGAAAGCGACGCCGTTGACTTCCTCGTGCAGCGCGCGGATGTTGGAGTTCTCCAGCCCGGTGCTGCGCTCGGACAACACCACGCCGCGCTCGCTGGCGACCATTTTCGGGTCGATGGTCAGGTGGGCGATGCGGTCGCTCTCGAGCGTGAAAATGGTTTCCAGCGACGCCGCCGGGAACCAGTCCTGGTACACGGTCAGGTCGTTGCTGGTGTAGGCGTTGTTGGAGCCGCCCTTGGCTTCCATGGTGCGGTCGAACATTTTCGGGCCGTAGTGCCTGGAGCCGTTGAACATCATGTGTTCGAAGAAGTGCGACAGGCCGGTGATGCCGGGCGCCTCGTTGCGCGAGCCGACCTTCCAGAACGTGTACATATTGGCGTTGGGGATGGTGTGCGATTCGAGCACGATGAACTTCATGCCGTTGGCCAGCGTGAAGGTGTGGACCTCGTCCGCCGTGACGGCGTGGGCGGTGGCGGCCATGCCGAGCATGAGACTGGCGGCCAGGACTTTCCATTTCATGGTTGCTCCTTTTTTTGTGAAGCGCAAAGCATACGATTAAACGTTGCAGTTCACTAGTTGTTTTTGATAACTATTTGCGAATGACAAGCTTAGCGGATAGCATGGAGAAAACAACTATGGAGTATGCAATGCAAAAACCGATGAGCTGGACCGCCCACGAACTGAGCATGACCGTCCTGATGACGCCGGACATGGCCAATTTTTCCGGAAACGTCCACGGGGGCACCATCCTCAAATATCTCGACAGCGTGGCCTATGCCTGCGCCAGCCGCTACTCGGGCAGCTACGTGGTGACGCTGTCGGTGGACCAGGTGATGTTCCTGCAGCCCATCCACGTGGGCGAGCTGGTGACCTTCCTGGCGTCGATCAACTACACCGGCCGCACCTCGATGGAGGTGGGCATCCGCGTGGTGACGGAAAACATTCAGCAACGTCTGGTGCGCCACGCGAATAGCTGCTACTTTACGATGGTGGCGGTGGATGAACACCGCAAGCCGGTCGAGGTGCCGACGCTGGTGCCGGAAACCGAGGAGCAGAAACAGCGCTGGGACCAGGCTCTGCTGCGCAAGCAGGCCCGCCAGATGGTGCACGGAGCGCGCAAGGCCTGAGGAGGCTGTATGGAGATGAAACGCATCAACGCCGGCAAGCTGCGCGCCATCGGATACGATGCGCGCGAGCGCATGCTGCGCGTGGAGTTCGACGACGGCGTCGCCATCGACTACTCGGGCGTGGGCAACGAGGTGTGGCGCAAGCTGTCGACCTCGGCCGCCGCGTGGAGCTACTATCGCGACAATATCGAAGACGAATTCAGCGGCCGGCGCGGCGTGGTGCGCAAGCCCACCAGCCGCGCCGAGCTGGAAGACCTGTTCAAGCCGCCCGGCGGCGATGCCAACTGAGCCGACCTATGTTGACTGAAAATGTAATGGAAAGTCCGGCCGTGCTGTCCGACCAGCCGGCGTACATCGTCAAGACCTCGCCGGTGCACGGGCGGGGCGTGTTCGCCAACCGCGACATCGCGGTCAGCGAATGCGTGATCGAATACACGGGCCGCGAGATCACCTGGCCCGAGGCGCTGGAGCGCGCGGCCGCGCAGGACATGCCGCACAACCACACCTTCTTCTTCAGCCTGGCCAACGGCAACGTCGTCGACGGCGGCGATGAGGGCAACGAAGCGCGCTTCATCAACCACTCGTGCGAGCCCAACTGCCAGGCCATCGAGGACGAGGGCCGCATCTACATCTACGCGCTGCACGATATTAAGTGCGGCGAAGAGCTGAGCTACTCCTATCCGCTGATCTACGAGGGCCGCCACACGCCGGCGATCAAGCGCTCCTTCGCCTGCCGCTGCGGCGCGCCGGGCTGCACCGGCACCATGCTGGCGCCCAAGAAGCGTCGCCGCAAGCCGGCCTGACGCGGGTGGCCCGCGTTTAGCCGGAAATTTCACTGCGCACCGGCGGCAGATTCCCGCCTTCGGCCAGCATTTGCCCGAAGGCGGCTGCCGGCACCGGCGGGCTGAAGTAATACCCCTGGATCTCGTCGCAGCCGTGCAGCCGCAGGTAGTCCAGCTGCGCGGCGGTCTCCACGCCCTCCGCGATCACCCGCAGCTTGAGGTTGTGCGCCAGCGCGATGATGGACACCACGATGGCAGCCTCGTCGCCATCGCCGATGTCGCTGACGAAGGAACGGTCTATCTTCAGCACGTCGATCGGGAACCTGCGCAGGTAGGAAAAGCTCGAATACCCGGTGCCGAAATCGTCGATCGACAGCGCCAGCCCCAGCGCCTTCAGCTTGTGCAGCAGCTCCACCGCCAGCGCCACGTCGTGCATGAACAGCCCCTCGGTCAGCTCGATGTCCAGGCAGGACGGCGGCAGGCCGGTCCGCTCCAGCACCTCGGCGATCGAGGCCAGCAGGTTCGGCTCGCCGAACTGGCGCGGCGACAGGTTGACCGCGATCCGCAGCGGCCCGAAGCCCGCGTCCTGCCACGCCTTGGCCTGCGCGCACGCCGTCCGCAGCACCCAGGCGCCGATCGGCACGATCAGGCCGGTCTCCTCGGCCAGCCCGATGAAGCGGTCGGGCGCCACCATGCCCAGCTCGGGATGCCGCCAGCGTATCAGCGCCTCCATGCCGACGATGCGGCCGCTGTCCAGGTCCACCTGCGGCTGGTAGTGCAGCACGAACTCGTCGCGCTCCAGCGCGCTGCGCAGCGCGGTCTCGATGCGCACCCGCTCCAGCGCCTCCTCGTTCATGGCCGGCTGGTAGAACTGCGTGTTGTTGCGGCCCAGCTTCTTGGCGCGGTACATGGCGATGTCCGCATGCTCGATCAGGCGCTGCGCCGGCGTGCCGTCCGGATCGTACACCGCCACGCCGATCGAACAGGTGACGAAGAATTCCTTCCCCTCCAGCAGCACCGGCTGCGCCACCGAGCGCATGATGCGCTGCGTGACGTCCAGCGACAGCGCCTCGTCCGGGTATTCGGTCAGGATGGCGACGAACTCGTCGCCCGACAGCCGCGCCACGGTGTCGCTCTCGCGCACGCTGTCCTGGAGGCGCTGGGCCACGGTCTTGAGCAGCAGGTCGCCGGCCTTGTGGCCCAGGCTGTCGTTGACGAACTTGAAGCGGTCCAGGTCGATCAGCATGACCCACAGCGGGTTGCCGCTGCGGTTGGCGAAGGCGGCCGCCTGCGTCAGCCGGTCCTGCAGCAGCACGCGGTTGGGCAGACCGGTCAGCACGTCGTGGTGGGCGATGTGGTGGATGCGCTGCTCGGACAGCTTGCGCTCGGTGATATCGGTGCCGGTGCCGCGATAGCCCTTGAACACGCCGTCCTGGTCGAACAGCGGCTCGCCGCTGATGCTGAACCAGTGCTGCTGGCCATCGGTGCCGGCCAGCGCGTATTCGAAATTGAGGAAGGGCAGGTGGGCTTGCAGCAGCGCGATGTGGTCCTGGCCCCAGCGCGCCTGCCGCATCTCGGGATGGTGTTCCCAGCGCGTCTTGCCCATGAAATGGTCCGGGTCCTGCTTGCCCTTGTCGAAGAAGCCGCCGGTGATGCTGGTGAAGCGGAACTGCTCGTCCTGCTCCCAGTACCAGTCCGACGACAGCGCCAGCAGGCGGCGGAAGCGCAGCTCGCTTTCCTGCAGCGCTTGCTCGGTGCGCTTGCGGGCGGCCACGTCGTCGTTCAGGCGCTCGTTGCTGAGCTGGAGCGCGCGGGTGCGCTCGTCCACCAGCCGTTGCACGCGCACCGAGCGCCGCGCCAGCGAATTGACGAAGGCCGCCGTCAGCAGCGAGAACAGCAGGCCGCCCAGCAGCGTGGACAGCGAACCCAGGTGATTGGACAGGAAGGGCCGCGGCAGCGGCGTCACCTGCACGTGCCAGGCCTTGCCGGCCGCGCTGAAGGTGCGGGTGTAGACGTCGTGGTAGTCGAACGCCAGCCAGCGCTGCAGCGGCTTGGCCGCCACCGCCTGCCCGAGCGGCTGGCCCAGGCTGTAGATCAGGTTGTCCGGGCGGACATCGTCGCCCACATACACCCGCACCACCAGCGAGCTGTCGTCCAGCAGGCCGGCGGCCTGCAGTATCTTGTGGATCAAGTCGGTGGAGCGGATGACGGCGCCGGTGTTGCCGATCCACGCCGCGCGCCGCTGTTCGGCGGTGGCGGTCTGCGCGCCCGGCCGGTAGACCGGCATCAGCAGCACGAAGCCTTTCTGGTTGTCCCGTTCCTGCACCAGCCGCAGCAGCGGCGTGGCCAGCGTGGTGCCGGCCGCCACCGCCTGGTTGACGGTGTTGGACATCGGCCCCAGCGACATCACGTCCAGCCCGAACGCCGCCTCGTTGCCGTGCATCGGTTCCAGATAGTCGACGATGGCGTGCAGCGGGCGCGGCGACAGCGGCACGCGGCCGCTGTCGAACATGGCGTAGCCGGGATAGCGTTCCCGCAGCGCGGCCGCGTGGCGGCGCGCTTCCTCGTCGGTCAGCACGCGGTGGAAATTGAAAGCTTGCACAAAAGGATGGCGCGCCAGCAGCGGCCGGGTGAAGTCGCCGAACTGCTCGCGGCTGACCGGACCCACCGACTTGAACAGGTCGTTGATGACGGTGACCAGTTCCAGCGTGTCGTCCAGGCCGCTGCGGATGGCGGCCGCGCGCGCCTGGGCGCGCTGCTGGAAACCGAGCTCCATCTTGCCGTATTCCAGCGCGCTGACGGCCACGAACAGCATGCCGGTCACGGCCAGCCCGGTGGACAGCGTCAGCATGGCGGCCAGCGAGATCGACGGCGACTTGGAAAACAGCGACATGCGGCGCTTTCAGTATGGGGGCGACGGGCGGGCGGACGAGTCTAGTGTGGCATAACTCATGCCCTTGGGACAGTCACAGCCTCCCGGATTGTCTTATGCAAGCCACGCTTTCGGTCTAGCCGGGGCCGGTCTTGGCCTGGTTCCAGCGCAGCCGCAGCACGATCCAGTGCGCCAGCAGGCGGTTGAGCAAGGCGAAGCCCAGGCCGTGGCTGCGCGCCACCTTCTGCTGCATGGCCAGCGCCGGCGACGGCTTGCCGCCCTTGACCGCGAACAAGATGCGGTTGTTGCCGGCGATGCCACGGAACCAGCAGATGCGGCCCTGGAAGGTCTCGCGCAGGCGCCGCAGCATGGGGCCGTACTGCGGGTCGTAGCTGAAGATATTGGCCACCATCACGCCGCCGGGCCGCAGCGCGCGCCGGCAGTCGGCGTAGAAACTGGCGCTGCCCAGCGCCGGCGGCAGGCCGTCGGCGTCGAAGCCGTCCACCAGCAGCACGTCGGCCGCGCCGTCGAGGTTGGCCATGTAGGCGGCCGCGTCGGCCTGGATGATGCGGAAGCGGGCGTTGTCGCGCGGGATGGCGAACTGCTCACGCAGCGCGATCACGTCGGCGCGCAGCTCCAGCACGGTGATGCGGCTGTGTGGCAGATAGCGGTAACAGAACTTGGCCAGCGATCCGCCGCCCAGCCCGACCATGACGATGTGCTCGGGCCTGGGGTGGAACAGCACGAAGCACATCATGGCGCGCGCATAGCTGAGCACCAGGTCGTCCGGCCGCGACAGCCGCATCTCGCTCTGGATCATGCCGGGCTGGAATTCCAGCGAACGTTTGTCGCCGCGCGTGTGCACTTGCGGCCGGTGGGAAGACTGGGTCAAGGGGTGTATTGTGGATTTACGGGGGCGTTTTATAGTAGCATGCCCGCCAGTAAGCCACATTGCATTTACAGAAGCAACAATTGTAGGTACATTGGCGATAGCACAGGCCAGCCCCTTCCGGCGGCCCCCATGGAGAACGAGACGATGTTTTTAGATCACCCTACGCTGACCGCCACCAACAGTTTCACCGAGCCAGACCGCCTGGAGCGCCTGACCCGCGTCTACGGCTACGTGGTGGCGCTGGCCGACATGGCCGGCAAGCAGGCCTTTATCGAGAAAGTCAGCCAGCTGCACGACCACAAGGGCACGCTGATCGTGTTCTGGCACGATGCGCCGACCGAAGACGAAAAAGCGTACTTCGCCCAGGCCTGGGCCAGCAAGATGGGCGACGGCAGCACCAACGTCGAGCACGAGGTCTGACCCGCCGCAGGTCATGGATATAAAATCCCTGGTACTGGCGCTGGCGCTGGGCAATCTGAGCCTGTGCGCGGCGCTGTTCTTTTATGAGCAGGAGCGGCGCCGCGCCGGCCTGGGACCGGCCAGTTCCACCTGGGGCATGGCCAAGCAGTGCCAGGCCGTGGCCTGGGCCCTGCTGTACCTGCGCGGCACGCTGCCGGACTTCCTGACCATCCCGATCGCCAACGGCCTGCTGTTCGCCGGCTTCGCGCTGGATGCCTCCGCGTTGTGGGAGCAGGCCGGCCGCCGCGTGTGGCGGCGCTACCTGCTGCCGGCGCTGGGCGCGGCCACCGGCGTGTTCACCGGCGCCTGGCTGCTGGAACTGCCGCCCGCCGACCGCATCGCCGTCGGCTCGCTGGCGATCGGTTTGTTCATCGTCGCCGGCGCCGCCGCGCTGGGCCGGGGCTGGAGCGCCGGCACGCTGCTGCGGCGCTACCTGGTGCTGTCCTCTCTGCTGCTGGCGCTGGCCGTGATGGCGCGCGGCCTGCTGACGCTGTTGATGCCGGAGGGTTGGGGCTGGGTCAGCCCGGCCATCGTCCAGGGCGTGGGCATAGGCGCGCTGTACCTGATGATGATCAACAGCGCCTTCGCCTACCTGCTGCTGGGCCGCGAGCAGCAACAGGCCGAGCTGGCCCGGCTGGAGGTGGTCGACGCGCTGACCGATGTGCCGAACCGGCGCGGCTTCTACCAGACGCTGACGCCGTGGATCGCGCTGGCGCGCCGGCCCGGCATGCCGACCGCGCTGATCATCCTCAACCTCGATCACTTCAAGCGCGTCAACGACAGCTACGGCCATCCGGTGGGCGACCAGGTGCTCAAGGCCATGGTCGACGTCTGCAAGAAGCAGCTGCGCGACAGCGATTTGATGGGCCGCCTGGGCGGCGCCGAATTCGCCATCCAGCTGCCGCGCACCTCGCAGGAGGACGCGCTGATGGTGGCCGAGCGTATCCGCAACGCGGTCGCCGCGCTGCCGGTCAAGGCCGGGAAGGCCGTCATCAACATGACCGCCAGCCTGGGCGTGACCACCATCCGCGCCGACGACACCACCGTCAGCCTGTTCAAGCGCGCCGACGAGGCGCTGCAGGCGGCCAAGCAGGCGGGCCGCAACCGCGTGGCCGAGGCGCAGGCGGGCACGCTGCCTGCCTGATTTGCCACACCACTGTCATCAGCCGGTAACAAACAGCGCTTATCGTGATTATAATCATGTAAATCGTTTAGTTTGATTCACCCGCGAGCCTTCGTTGCCGTGTGCCGAGAGAGGCTTCCAAATATGTACGCAGCAGTAGATCTGGGTTCTAACAGTTTTCGCCTCCACATCGGCAAGCATGACGGGGAGGCGATCCGCGTCCTGAAGTCCGTGCGCGAGCCGATCCGCCTGGCCGCCGGGCTGGATGAACAAGGCAACCTGACCCCCGCCGCCATGCAGACCGCGCTGGCCTGCCTGAAGAACTTCCGCGCCGTGCTGGCCGCCTACCGCCTCGATGGCGTGCGCGTGGTGGCCACGTCGGCCATGCGCGTGGCGCGCAATTCCGCCGCCTTCCTGCCCGAGGCCGAACTGGCCATCGGCTACCCGATCGAGATCATCTCCGGCGAGGAGGAGGGACGCCTGATCTACATGGGCGTGGCCAACGCGCTGGCGCTGCCGGGCGAACGGCGGCTGGTGATCGACATCGGCGGCGGCTCCACCGAACTGATACTGGGGCGCGGCCAGGAAATCGAGCAGGTCGAATCGTTCAGCGTCGGCACGGTCAAGCAAAGCCTGTCGTTCTTCATCGGCGGCCGGGTCGACGCGCCGTCGTTCGAGGCGGCCATCCTGTCGGCGCGCAGTCATTTCGAGGACGCCGCGCCGCCTTACCATCCGCAGTTCTGGAAGCAGTGCTACGGCTCGTCCGGCACCGCCCGCACCATCGCCGACATCATCGTCAAGAACGGCATTGGCCGCGAGGTCAACGCCGAGACCCTGAGCGCCCTCAAACAGCGCTTCATCGAATTCGGCCACGTCAGCCGGATCGAGATGGCCGGCCTGCGTCCCGACCGCGCCGCCACCATCATCGGCGGCCTGGCGATTTTGATTGGCCTGGTGCGCGAACTCGATATCCCGGTGGTGCAGCCGATCGAGGCCGGCCTGCGCATGGGCGTGATGTGGGACCTGCACCTGCGCTCGACCAAGCGTGACCGCCGCGAGCAATCGGTGAAGGCCTGCCTGCTCAAGTTCCATTGCGACGAACGGCGCGCCAACCGCGTGGCCGACGACGCGCTGGCCCTGTACGCGCAGACCAAGCCGTCCAGCGACCAGTACACGCGCCACCTGTACTGGAGCGCGCTGCTGCACGAGATGGGCATGGTGGTGTCGCACACCGGCTACCACAAGCATGCCGCCTACATGATCGAGAACGCCGACCTGCCGGGCTTCACGGCGCGCGAGCAGAAGACCATGGCCCGCCTGATCGCCGCGCACAAGGGCAACCTGCGCAAGGTGGTCGATACGCTGGCGGAACCGGACTTCAGCAAGGCGGTGGTGGCGCTGCGGCTGGCGGTGCTGTTCATGCACTCGCGGCTGGACATCGACTTCAGCCTGATCAAGCTGCGCATGAAGAACCGCATCGAGCTGGAAATCCGCCGCGAATGGATAGGCGACCATCCGACCCTGTCCTACTGGCTGGAGAAGGAGCAGGAGCAGTGGGATGAAGTTGGGGTAGACTTCAGCATACGCACTATCGGTTGATCGCCAGGGAGGTCTATGAGTAAGGACGGCATACATCGCAGCTGCGCCGGCGCGCTGTTGGCGCTGTCGTTGCTGTCGCCCACGGCCCATGCGGCCGGCGGCAAGGAGACGGTCGCCGTGTGCTTCGAGCAGCAGGACGTGCTGCCGTGGCGCACCAGGCAGGGCGGCGGCCTCAATTTCGCGCTGCTGAAGATGGTCGAGCAGCAGCTCGACATCCGCTTCGATTACCAGGCCGTCCCGTGGAAGCGCTGCCTGGCCGAGCTCAAATCCAACACCGTCGACGGCGCCTTCGCGGTCAGCTACAAGCCGGACCGGCGCGAGCTGGGTGAATATCCCGGCGGCCAGCAGATCGACGCCAGCAAACGCATGCATATCGATAGCTACGTCGTGGTGCGCCGAAAAGGCAGCAAGGTGGAATGGGACGGCAAGAGCTTCCACAACCTCGATGGCGCCATCGGCTTCCAGCTCGGATACTCGGTGGGCGACGTGCTGCGCGCGCAGAACGTCGAGGTGGACGAGGGCAGCCAGCGCGCCGACGAACTGGCGCGCAAGCTGATCGCCGGGCGCGTGGCGGCAGCGGCCATCGGCGGCAGCGACGCCAACGGCTTGATGCACGGCCCGCTGGCGCCGCAGCTGGAGGAACTGCCGATCCCCATCATCGAGAAACCGTATTTCCTGATCCTGTCGCATGGCATGGTGGCGGCGCGCCCGCAACTGGCGGAGCGCATCTGGCGCGCCATCGAGGAAGCCCGCAACAGCGCGGCCTACCGCAAGCTGGAAGCGGCCGAGGGAGTGCGCCATTGATACGCGGGGCCCTGCATTGAGCGGCGGCCCGCTGGCGCGCCTGCGCAGCGCGTGGCGCCGCAACATCCTGCTGCGGCTGGGGTTCGGCATCTTCATTTCGGTGACGCTGTCGACCGCCATCTACACCACCTACGTGCTGCAGACGCTCAAGAGCGAGGCCGAACAAAACCTGCGCGAACGCGCCGAGCGGCTGGCGGCGGTGCTGTCGCAGGCGCTGGCGCGGCCGCTGTTCGACATCAACAGCGCGGCCGTCTCCAGCGTGGTCGACGCCTCCGGCGCCACGCCGGAAGTGCTGGTGCTGCGGGTGCTGGCGCCCAACGGCGCGGAGCTGGCCAGCTACGTCTCGCCGCTGCGCGAGCCGGTGGCCGCGATCAAGGTGCGGCGCGACATCAGCTTCACCGACGTGCGGCGCAGCTACGCGGTCGGCTCGATCGAGCTGGCCTTCTCGCGCCAGCAGATCGACCAGGACCTGCGGCGCCAGCTTTATAACACGGTGGCGGCCAACCTGCTGCTGGCGCTGGGCATCGTGCTGTCGATCTTTGTGGTGGGCCGGCGCGCGGCGCGGCCGTTCGCCGACATCCAGGCCGGCCTTGAGAAACTGACGCGCGGCGAAACCGACATCAAACTGTCCGGCATCGACCGCGAAGACCAGGTGGGCCGGCTGTCCGGCGCCGTGCTGCGCTTCCGCGACACATTGACCCGCCTGCGCGACGCCGAATCCGAGCTGCGCGAATTGAACAGCGACCTGGAACTGCGCATCGCCGCCCGCACCAGGGAATTGACCACCTCCATGCAGCAGCTGGGCGACAGCCAGGCCAAGCTCCAGACCATCCTGGACACGGCGCTCGACGCGGTGGTGCGCATGGACCTGGGCGGCCGCATCGTCGGCTGGAACGCGCAGGCCGAGCGCATCTTCGGCTGGAGCCGCGAGGAGGCGCTGGGACTGGCGCTGGACCAGACCATCATCCCGCCGCGCTACCGCTACGACCACCGGCGCGGCATCCAGCGCTACATGGCCGGCAACGGCCCGGCAAAGGTGCTCGATACGCGCATCGAAGTGGCGGCGTTGCGCCGCGACGGCAGCGAGTTCCCGATCGAGCTGGCGATCACCCACGTCAGGTCGGAAGGGCCGGACAACGTCGAGTTCTGCGCCTTCATCCGCGACATCAGCGACCGCCGCGAGCGCGAACAGAAGCTGGTCAACGCCAACATCGCGGCGGAGGCGGCCAACGTCGCCAAGTCCGAGTTCCTGGCCAATATGAGCCACGAGATCCGCACGCCGATGAGCGCCGTGATCGGCATGGCCTACCTGGCGTTGCGCACCGAGATGACGCCCAAGCAGTTCGACTACATCAGCAAGATCCACCGCGCCGCCTTGTCGCTGCTGGGTATCATCAACGACATCCTGGATTTCTCCAAGATCGAAGCGGGGCGGCTGGAGGTGGAGTCCATCCCGTTCGCGCTGGAGGAGGTGCTGGCCCACGTCGCCAGCGTGACCGCGCAGCGCGCCGAGGACAAGCACCTGCGCTACCTGGTCTCGACCGCGCCCGGCGTGCCGCGCCACCTGGTGGGCGATCCGCTGCGGCTGGGGCAGGTGCTGGTCAACCTGGTCAACAACGCCGTCAAGTTCACCGCAGAGGGCGAGCTGGAATTGCGCTGCGAGCTGGCCAGGGACGGCGCGCCGGACGGCCAGGCCATGCTGCGCTTCTCGGTGCGCGACACCGGCATCGGCATGACGCAGCAGCAGAAGGCCAAGCTGTTCCGCGCCTTCAGCCAGGCCAATGGCTCGACCACGCGGCACTACGGCGGCACCGGCCTGGGTCTGTCGATCTCGCAGCAGCTGGTGCGGCTGATGGGCGGGCGCATTGACGTCGAGAGTGAACCGGACTTTGGGTCGACCTTCCATTTCGAGCTGCAGTTCGCGCTGTCCGACGCGGCGGCGGTGTCGGTGCAGGCGGCCGTGCATCAGGGCCCGGTGGGCGACCTGACCTTGCTGGCGTCGCCGCGCCGCGCGGCGCGTGTGCTGCTGGCGGAGGACAGCGCCGACAACCAGGACGTGATGGTGGAGCTGCTGGAGTTGCAGGGCATCGTGGTCGACGTGGCGGGCAACGGGCGCGAGGCGCTGGACATCCTGCAGGCCGCCGGCCCCGGCGTCTACGACCTGGTGCTGATGGACCTGGGCATGCCGCAGATGGACGGCCACGAAGCCACGCGCCTGCTGCGCCAGGACGGCCGCTTCAGCGAGCTGCCGGTGATCGCGGTGACGTCGCACGCGCTGGCCGGCGTGGAGGCGCAGTGCATGGACGAGGGCATGCAGGACTACATCACCAAGCCGGTCGATCCGCAGCGCCTGTACGGCGCGCTGTCGCGTTGGCTGGGATTGTCGATGAAGGCGCTGCCGCCGGTGCCGCCGCGCAGCGAATCCGGCATGGTCGACGCGCGCCAGGCGCTGGCCGAGTTGCGCGGACTGCTGGCAGAGTTCAGCGGCGACAGCGTGGATTATTTCGGCAGCGCGCGCGCCTCGCTGGCGACGCTGCTGCCGGCGGTGGCGATGACCCGCCTGGCCAATCACATGGCGCATTACGAATTCGAGGCTGCCGGCAAACTGCTGGCGGCGGTCGCACAGGAACAGGAGAACCCATGAACGTCAAAGCCAACCGCCCCACGATACTGATCGTCGACGACACGCCGGACAACATCACGCTGCTGGCCAATCTGCTGAAGGACAAGTACAACACCAAGGTCGCCACCAGCGGCGCGACAGCGCTGCAGATCGTCGCCGCCTCGCCGGTGGACCTGATCCTGCTCGACATCATGATGCCGGAGATGGACGGCTTCGAGACCTGCCGCCGTCTGAAGGCCGATCCCCACAGCAGCGGCATACCGGTGCTGTTCCTCACCGCTAAAAGCCTGGCCGAGGACGAGGCCATGGGGCTCAGCCTGGGGGCGGTGGATTTCCTGCGCAAGCCCGTCAATCCGGATGTTTTGTTTGCCCGCGTTGCCTTGCATTTGCGCTAAAACAAGCAAAAACATCATAAATGATATATATTGTTTATATTGTTGAATAATAATGGAGTTGGTATGAACAAAACCGTCAATGGCCTCCTGAATGGAAAAGCCCCCGCGCTGCCGAAGAAACCGGCCGTGAAACCAGTCGCCAAGGCTGCCGCGAAGCCGGTGGCCAAGGCCGCCGTGAAGCCTGCGGCGCCTAAGCCAGCCGCCAAGCCGGCCGCACCGAAGGCCGCCGCCAAGCCGGCCGTCAAGGCCGCGCCGAAGGCTGCACCTAAGGTAGCGCCTAAAGCCGCACCAAAGGCAGCACCTAAGGCCGCAGCCAAGCCGGCCCCTAAAGCCGCCCCGAAGGCCGCCGCCAAGCCAGCGCCTAAAGCCGCCGTCAAGGCCGCGCCGAAAGCCGCAGCCGCCAAGCCGGCCCCGGTGGACGCCGCCAAGGACAAAGTCCGCAAGGAAAAGCTGGTGCGCGACAGCTTCACCATGCCGGAAGCCGAATACGCGGTGCTCGGCCAGGTCAAGAAAGCCTGCCTGAAAGCCGGTTTCGAGATCAAAAAGAGCGAATTGCTGCGCATCGGCGTCGCCCTGATCAGCCAGATCGACCTTGCCACCTTGCAAAATGTGTTGTCCGGCCTGCCACAACTGAAGACCGGCCGTCCAAAAAAGGACTAAATAAAAAACAACACTTCGGCCCATGTCACGGAACTGACACCACCTTGTCATTTTCCTGAAGTATTCGACCGTTACGCTTGCTTCGTCTCCCACAGAAAGGATGAAGCATGCAAACTTCGATCATACAAGCCGACGTCCGAGCAGCGTCCGGTAAGCTGGTACTCAGTATGGCAAGCACACCGGAAGAGCTGCGCGAAGTTCAGCGTTTGCGCTACAAGGTGTTCATCGAAACGATGGGATTGAGTTCGCTGGTCCGCGAGGATGGCCTGGACAGCGACGAATTCGACGAACATTGCGACCACCTGATCGTGCGCGATTCCAGCACGCTCAAGGTGGTGGGCACCTACCGCCTGCTGAGCGCCGCGCGTGCCCGCAAGCTGGGCCGCGTCTACTCCGAGGGCGAGTTCGACCTGGGCCGCCTGAACAACCTGCGTGGCCGCATGGTTGAAGCGGGCCGCGCCTGCATCCATCCAGACTACCGTGGCGGCAGCGTCATCATGCTGCTGTGGTCCGGCCTGGCCGAATACATGCGCCGCGAGAACTGCGACTACCTGGCCGGCTGCGCCAGCATCAGCCTGGCCGATGGCGGGCACAATGCGGTCGCCGTCTACCAGTCACTGGTCGGCGCCCACCTGGCGCCGTCCGAGTATCGCGTTACCCCGCACCTGCCGTTCCCGTTCTCGAAACTGGAAGCCTCGCAGAAGCCGCAAGTGCCGCCGCTGTTGAAGGGCTACATGCGTTCGGGCGCATGGATCTGCGGCGAACCGGCCTGGGATCCTGATTTCGAAAGCGCCGACCTGTTCCTGCTGCTGCCGCTGGCGAACCTGGACGGCCGCTACGCCCGCCACTACGGTGTGGCCGGCGAACCACTCGCCGCGTGATGTGCTCCCGCCCCGTGTAGAATAAGCCGTTGTGCTTATTCAGCGGGGCGGGGATGAAGTTTGAGACAGAGACGGAACGATCTGGATTGCAGGAGCGCTCCGTGCTGCGCCGGCGCGGCACCGCGCCGCAGGACGCCGCTCGCGGCACCGACCGCGTCGCCGAGGAAATGCCGGTGGCGCTGGTCTTCAATGGCATCTCGCATGCCGTCATGATGGTCACCCCGCGCGAGCTGGAGGCGTTCGCGCTGGGCTTCGCGCTCACCGAGGGCCTGGTCGGCAAGGCCGCCGACGTATTCGATATCGAATTGCGCGAACATGCGCGCAGCTTCGAGGTCGCGCTCACCATCGCCCAGGAAGAATTCATGCAGCTCAAGCAGCAGCGCCGCTCGATGGCGGGCCGCAGCGGTTGCGGCGTGTGCGGCGTCGAAAGCCTGGAGCTGCTCGATCTGCAACCGGCGCGCATCGGCGCGGCGGCGCTGCACGATGCGGACACGCTGCCGCCGGCCATCGCCCGCGCGGCGGCGGAGCTGGGCAAGCACCAGGAGCTGATGCGGGCCACCGGTGGGGTGCACGCCGCCGCGTGGTGCGACGCCGCCGGCGCCGTGCTGCGGGTGTGCGAGGACGTCGGCCGCCACAACGCGCTCGATAAGCTGGTCGGCCATCTTGCGCGCGAAGGCGTGGACATGCGGCGCGGTTTCGTCTTCATGTCCAGCCGCGCCAGTTATGAGCTGGTGCGCAAGGCGGCGCGCATGCACATCCCGATGCTGGCGACCATCTCCGCTCCCAGCACGCTGGCGATCGATGTCGCCGTCGAAGCGGGCATCAAGCTGGTGAGCTTCTGCCGCCAGGACGGCTGCGTCGAATACAGTTAAGCGCTGAACAGGAACCCGCCCGGAGCCACGCCATGAAAATGATCGTCGCAAGCACACCGGGCGCCGTCGCGCTCACATTGGCGGGACTGGCCTGCTGTCCGCCGGCCTGCGCACAGGATGCTCCCGACGGCGATTCATCGCTGATATTGGGCCGGGTTGAAATCAGCGCCAGCAAGGCCGGCGCGCTGCCGACACGCAGCGTGCTCAGTTCCGTCGACATCCTGGGCGAGGGCCTGCTGCGCGACCAGCAGGTCAAAAGCGCGTGGGAGCTGTTCGCACGGGCGCCCGGCGTCATGGTCACGCCTTTCCGGCAGGGGAACGAGTCCGGCAAGCTGTCGTTCCGCGGCTTCAACGGCGAGGGCGAGGTGAACGCCGTCAAGCTGCTCATCGACGGCATTCCGGCCAATGACAACGCGGGCGGCATGCCGATGATCGGCGCGATCCTGCCGCTGGAACTGCAGCGCATTGAAGTCGTACGCGGCACCAACGATCCGCGCTACGGCCTGCATAACATCGCCGGAAACGTCAACCTGATCACCCGCGCCGGCGGCAACGACGGCGAGGCGAGGCTGAGCTACGGCAGCTTCGATACCAGCCAGCTCCAGCTGGTCAAGGGTGTGGAGGAGGGCAACTGGTCGCAGAATTATGTGCTCGGCTACCAGAGCAGCGGCGGCTATCGCGACCACGCGCGCGGCAACAACCTGGCCGTGGCCGGGAAATGGTTCTACACCACGGACGACGGCCGCCTGCGCGTCGGCCTGAGCGCGCGCCGCGCGGAGGCCACCTCGCAGGAACCCGGCTACCTGACGGCCGCCGATGCGCACAGCGACCCGACCGCATCCTACCCGTACGCGCGGTCGGACGGCGGCAACCGGCAGCTCACCCAACTCGGCCTGCATCTGGACGCCGAACTCCATGCCCAACTGTCGCTGTCCACCCGGGTTTATCTGAACCGGATACAGGACCAGCGCTGGCTGCGCTTCACCACCACGGATCCGCAGCAGGAGCGTGTCTACGTCGAGACGCATGCCGGCTTCCTCGGCACCTTGACCTATCGTCCGCGTCTCGCGCTATTGGACGGCTTCCAGAGTGTCGCCATCGAGGGCGGCGTCGGCGCCGAGCATCAGCGCGACCGCAGCCCCCGTTACAGCACCGTCGACGAGGTCCGCGTGAAGACCACGCGCGACCACCACTTCACCTTCGACACCATGGGCGGCTACGTGCAGGCGGTGATCAAGCCGGTCGAGGCGCTGAAGATCGTGCCCGGCTACCGGGTCGACAAGATCGACGGCGATTTCAGCGATCCGTCCAAAGGCGTGGCTTACCCCATCCGCGATTATGGCGTGATCAGGCAGCCGAAATTCAGTGTCGCATACGCGGCGGCGCCGGGCGCCAGCGTGTACGCGAACTGGGGCCGCAGTTTCCAGGTCGGCAGCGGCGCCGCCGCCTTCCAGTCCACGCCGACGGTGTTGCGTCCTTCGATCAACGATGGCTGGGAGTCTGGTGTCAAACTCACGCCGGTGGCGTGGCTGGACGGCCGCGTCGCACTGTGGCGCCAGCGCGCTTCGGGCGAAGTCAAGCGCCGCCTGAACGATCCCAGCGGCGACGTCGACAACGTCGGCGAAACGCGCCGGCAGGGCGTCGACGTCCAGCTCAATCTGCGGCTGGCGCGGGGCGCGAATGCCTGGCTGGCCTGGTCCCTGCAGGACGCGACCATCGTCAAGCCGGATCCGGCCGCGCCGTCCACCATCGGCAAGACCATCGACCATGTGCCGCGCCATGTCTACACGGCCGGCGCCGATTGGCAGGCCACGCCGGCGCTCAAGCTGTCGGCCTGGGGCAACGGCCAGTCCGGCTACTATCTCACCTCGGCCAACACCGGCGGCCAGTTCGGCGGCTATGTGCTGTTCAACGCCAGCGCCAGCTACCGGCTCACCGCCAGCCTGGCGCTGGAGCTGCAGTTGAAAAACCTGGCCAACCGCTACTACGAATACGTGTGGATCAACGACCAGACGCGCCATTCGCCGGGCGATGGCCGGGCGGCCTATGTGTCGCTCAACATGACGTTCTAGGCCGGCGGCTACTGGCGCGGCGGCGGCAGCCGGGCCGTCTGGCCGATGGTGCGCCAGTAGTCTCGCTCGATGCGGGCCAGGTCGACCTCGCGCGCCGCCTCGTCGAAGGCGCGCTGGCGCTTCAGGCCTTCCTCGGTGCGCTGGAAGCAGACGTGCACCGAACGTTCCGGGAACAGATTCTCGGCGATGACGATGCGCTCGCGTTCCGCCTGCGTGTAGCCGCCGCCGGCCAGCGTGTAGCGCAGCATGCGTTTTTCCACCACGACCGCGCTGAAGCGCCGGTGCAGCAGCTTGCGCAGGTTCATTTCGTTGTTGAGGCCTTCCTCCACGGTCAGCAGGCCGGCGCGGACCAGCGCGTCGAAGGCTTCGCCGTTCGAATAGCCGGCCACGGTGCCGATGCGCACGCCGCGCAGATCCTCCAGCCGGGCGGCCGTCACCGGTTCGTCCTTCAGGTAGGCGAGCACCGTCTGGCGGCTGCCGACGGCGCTGGAAAAATAGCACAGCTTCTCGCGTTCAGGAGTGCGGAACATCGCCAGCGCGCCGGCGTAGCGGCGGTCGTTCAAGCCCAGTTGCATGGCGCGCTTCCAGGGGTAGTAGTCGATTTTGGCGGTGGCGTCCATGCGCTGCAGGACCGCCTCCAGCAGGGTGCCGGTGAGGCCGTTGCCGGGCAGCGCGGCGCTGAAGAACGGCGGCCACTCCTCGGTGGCGAAGCGCAGCGTCGCCGGCGCGGCCGCCAGCGCGGACGCATTCAGCAGCAGACTGAAAACCAGTCCCCATGGCGTAGGCAACTTCAAACAATTCCCCTTTCCCGAAACGTGGCTCAGGATGGCGGCGGGGCCGCGGTGTCGTTATTTCCCTCGAAGCAAGGGTCAATTCTACCGCGTTGAGGGCACTGCGGGCCACTGCGGGCCCGCTGTTGTTATTCCGCCGACGACTGCTCGGCCGACAGGTGCAGCAGCACCGGGATCGATTTCGAGGTCGGCGTGCCGGCGCCGTCGGCGGTGCTGTGCAGCGGGATCAAGCCGTTCGTCTCCGGGAAGTAGGAGCCCAGGCAGCCGCGCGGGATGTCGTATTCCACCAGCAGGAAGCGCTCGGCGCGGCGCTCGACGCCGTCGTCCCACACGCTGACCATGTCCACCCACTGGCCGTTGCGCATGCCCAGCAGCTCCAGGTCGGCGCGGTTGATGAACACCACGCGGCGCAGGCCGAACACGCCGCGATAGCGGTCGTCCATGCCGTAGATGGTGGTGTTGTACTGGTCGTGAGAGCGGGCCGTCATCAGCGTCATCAAACGCTCGCCGTGCAGCGCGCGGGCGCGATGGATGGGCGTGTCGGTGTCGACCGCGTGCGGCAGGAACTGCGCCTTGCCGCTGGCGGTGCGCCATTCGCGCTCGCGCGAGGCCACCCGCAGGTGGAAGCCGCCCGGCGCGGCCACGCGCGCGTTGAAGTCGTGGAAGTCGTCGAAGACCTGCTCGATGGCGTCGCGGATGCGGGCGTAGTCGCTGCCCAACGCGAGCCAGTCCACCTTGCCGCTGCCCAGGGTGGCGTGCGCCATGCGGGCGGCGATCATGGTTTCGGACAGCAGGTTATCCGAGGCCGGCGTGTTCATGCCGTAGGACAGGTGGACCATGCTCATGGAATCCTCCACCGTCACGCCCTGCGGCACGCCGGCCTGCATGTCGATCTCGGTGCGGCCCAGCGTCGGCAGGATCAGCGCGTCCTTGCCGTGCACCAGATGGCTGCGATTCAGTTTTGTGGCCACGTGCACCGTCAGGTCGCAGGCGCGCAGGGCGTCGAAGGTCAGTGGCGTGTCCGGCGTGGCCATGGCGAAGTTGCCGCCCATGCCGAAGAAGACTTTCACCTTCCCATCCAACATGGCCTGGATGCTTTCCACCGTGTCGTAGCCGTGCGCGCGCGGCGGCTCGAACGCGAACACCTTCTGCATGCGGTCGAGGAAGGCCTTGGTCGGCTTCTCCTCGATGCCCATGGTGCGGTCGCCCTGCACGTTGGAGTGGCCGCGCACCGGGCACAGGCCGGCACCGAGGCGGCCGATATTCCCGCGCATCATCATCAGGTTGGACAGCATCTGGATGGTCGCCACCGCGCCCTTGTGCTGGGTCAGGCCCATGCCCCAGGTGCTGATGACCTTTTTGCCCTTGATGTAGACCTCCGCCAGCGCCTCGACCTGCGCGCGCGGCACGCCCGATTCGGCCAGCAGCTGGTCCCAGTCCTGGGCGCGCAGGTCCTGTTCGAAGGCTTCGTAGCCGCTGGTGTGGGCCGCGATGAAGTCGCGGTCCAGCAGGCTGGCCTGACCGGCGGCCAGCGCCGCGTCGTCGCGTTCCACCAGGCGCTTGGCGATGGCCTTGATCAGCGCGAAGTCGCCGCCCAGCTTGGGCTGCACGAACATGCTGCTGATTTCCGTGCTGGCGTTGGTCAGCATCTCCAGCGGGTGCGAAGGGCTGGTGAAGCGCTCAAGCCCGCGCTCGCGCAGCGGGTTGATGGAGACGATGGTGGCGCCGCGTTTGGCGCAGTCGCGCAGCTCGCCCAGCATGCGCGGGTGGTTGGTGGCCGGGTTCTGGCCGAAGATCAGCAGCGTGTCGGCGTGCTCGAAGTCCTCCAGCGTCACCGTGCCCTTGCCGACGCCGACGGTGCCCGGCAGGCCGCGGCTGGTCGGTTCGTGGCACATGTTGGAGCAGTCGGGGAAGTTGTTGGTGCCGTACATGCGCACGAACAGCTGGAACAGGAAGGCCGCCTCGTTGCCGGTGCGGCCGGAGACGTAGAACGTGGCCTGGTTCGGATCGGGCAGCGCCTTCAGGTGGCGGGCGATCAGCGCGAAGGCGTCGTCCCAGGCGATGGGCAGGTATTTGTCGCTGGCGCTGTCGTAGACCATCGGGTCGGTCAGGCGGCCGTGCTGTTCGAGCTGGTAGTCGGATTGCGCCAGCAGGTCGGTCACGGTGTGGGCGGCGAAGAAGTCGGGCCGTACGCGCTTGCTGGTGGCTTCGGCCGCCACGGCCTTGACTCCGTTCTCGCAGAATTCGAAGGTGGAGGCGTGCTCGCGGTCCGGCCATGCGCAGCCGGGACAATCGAAACCGTCCGGCTGGTTTTGCTTGAGCAGCGTCTTGTAATTGCCGCCGGCGACCTTCTCGCGCACCAGGTTGATCGCCACCTGCTTCACCGCGCCCCAGCCGGCGGCCGCGTGGTGATAGGGTTCGATGCGTCCTTCGTGTTTCGTCTTCTGCATAACGTAGTCCAGTAAATCGTGTTGAGCGCAGTATAGTGCAGAATACGCCTTTGAGTTTGATGGCGGAACGTATGGATAACGAGGTGGTGGCCGCGCTGGTCGGCGTGCTGGAAGCGCTGTGGCGCATCGATGCGGAGTGGCCGGACAAGCCATGCACGCTCGCCAAGTTGAGCAAGCAATCGGAGCGTCCGATGTCGGTGCTGCGGCGCCAATTGACGCTGCTGGCCGATGCCGGCTGGGTCGAGGTGCGGCTCGAGGAGGGCGGCGTCGCCGGCACCGTGCTGCTGACCAATAGCGGCCGGCAGCTGGGCCGGGAGCTGTTCGCTTAAGCCTTGCCCGCGCGCCTGCGGCGCATGGCCAACAGGCCGGCGCCGGCCAGCAGCATCGCGTACGTGCCCGGTTCCGGCACCGGCGCCAGTTGGTAGTGGTACAGCGCCAGGTGCAGGTTGGGGTTGGTCAGCGACTGATTGCTGCGGTCCGGGTCCACCACCTGTTCGACGTACATGTCCAGCGCGCCGTTGGCGCCTTCGCGCAGCGCCAGCCCTTCCATTTCAAAGTCCCCCAAAGGCCGCGGCAGCCGCAGCACTTCCTCCACCGCCCCGGTCAGCAGGTTGCCGCGGTAGATCGATTGCGTGTCGTTGTCCGAGGCCATGTACAGCCAGTCGCCGATCACCTTCGCGCCCTGGATGCGCGCCAGCGGCGCGGCCAGCGTGATCGTGTGGCTGAAGCTCCAGTCGTTCAGGTTGTAGACGTTGATGGTGTTCCCGTTCTGCCATTCCTTGCCGTAGCCGACGCCACGCCTGGCATCCACCGCGACCCAGCTGGCCAGGTCCTTGTCCGGATTGGCCGGCGTGCCGCCCAGCGCGTAGGTCTGGCCGGTGTAGCTCAGGTCCGATGCGTTGAACAGCGCCACGTGCGGCTTGGTGTAGCCGGACGTGGAGTCGAGCGAGGCGTAGATGATGCCGTTGTGGTAATCGATGTCGCCGATGTGGTTCAGGCCCTGCGCCAGCAGCGCGGCCGGGATGCCGGGTTTGAGGCCGCCCGCCAGCGTCAGCGAGGAATTGCGCTGCAGGGAATCGAAATTGTCGTTGGCGCGTTCCAGCCCGTACTGCCACGAGAAGAACCATTGCTTGCCGTCGGTGGCCATGCCCTGGCTGCGATACAGGCCGGTGAAGGAGTCGGGCGTCGGCGTGTGCATGTAGAAGTTGTCGACGCCGGCGAGTCTCCAGCTGTCGGCGGCGTGGGCCGGGATGAACGCGGCGGCGCCCAGCGCCAGGGCCAGCAGGGTAGGGATGCGCATGACTGCTCCATTGTTAAATTGGAATGCAGTTATGATAACAGTCCTTTGTGACAGCCCGGCGACAAAAAAATCCTCTTGCAATCGCCCCAAGCCAGGGCTACACGTAGCCTGTATCGGGCTACTTCGCCGAGTGGGTGGCCGCGCTGGCCGATGCGCTGGAGCGCGCCGGCCACGATGCCGACACCGCGCAGGCGCTGGCCGAGGATACGGTCGGCGCCATCCAGGGCGCGCTGGTGCTGGCGCGCGCGGCCGGGGAGCCGGAACTCTTCATGCGCGCGCTGGAGCGCCTGCGGCGGTGCCTGGCCTCGCCATCGCCATTGTCCTGACGGTGAACTGTCTGGCGCCCGGCCGGTCAAACTTGTTTTGGGCGGCCCGCCATGAACACGTCGCTGACATCAGATATCCTGCTCAGGCAGATTTACCAGAACGTTCGCGACTTCGCGATCTTCACCGTCGACAGGCGCGGCGCCGTCAACAGCTGGAATGTCGGGGCGGAGCTGATCTTCGGCTATACCGCTGCTGAAATCACCGGCCGGGGCATCGAGCGCATCTTCACCGAGGCGGACCGGGCGCAAAACGAGCACCTGCGCGAGATGGAGACCGCCGCTGTTTGCGGCCGCGCGGCCGACTATCGCTGGCACCTGCGCAAGGATCGCTCGCTGTTCTGGGCCGACGGCGTACTGACGCCCATCCCGGACGAGCAGGGACAGTTGATCGGCTACCTGAAAATCCTGCGCGACATCACCGACCGCAAGCTGGCGCAGGATGAGATCAGCCGCCTCGCCACCATCGATGTGTTGACGGGCCTGGCCAACCGCGCCGCCTTCGACGCGCACCGGGCGGAGATGGTGGCGCTGGCCGGCCGCACCGGCCAGCTGTTGCTGCTGCTGATGATAGACCTGGACCAGTTCAAGCAGGTCAACGATGTGCTGGGCCATCACGCGGGCGACCTGCTGCTGCGGCAGACCGCCCAGCGCTTGCGCGCGGCCAGCCGGGAAAGCGATTTCATCGCGCGGCTGGGCGGCGATGAGTTCGGCCTGCTGCAGCTGCATGCGCCGACGCCGGCCGTCGGCGGCATGCTGGCGGAAAAGCTGCTGTCCGAACTGGCCCGGCCCTTCCTGATCGGCGAGCGCGAAGCCCGCATCAGCGCCAGCGTCGGCATCGCCGTCTGTCCGGACGACGCGGCCGAGCCGGACGAGCTGCTGAAACGGGCCGACCTCGCGCTGTACCACGCGAAGAACTCCGGCCGCAACTGCTACCACTACTACACGGCCGAGCTGGACGAAGTCGCGCACCGCAAGAATTCCGACCACGGCGAACTGCGCTCTTTAATGCAGGCCAAATCGTTCTGGCTGGCCTACCAGCCGATCATCGATTGCGCCAGCGGCCGCACCATCGCCATGGAGGCGCTGCTGCGCGTGCCCGGCAGGCTGGCGGCGCATCCGGTCGAGTACATCATCGAGCTGGCGCAGGAAAGCGGCCTGCTGCCCGACCTGGGCGCGTGGGTGTTCCGGCAAGCCTGCAGGCAGTTGCGGCGCTGGCGGGAGGCCGGCCTGTCCGAGCTGCGCATCTGTATCAATACCTGCGCCAAGGAGCTGCTCGATCCCGCCTATCTGGACCGGACCGAGCGCACGTTGCGGGACTGCCGCCTGGAGCCCCGCGAGGTGGAGGTCGAACTGACCGAGCGCGATGCGATCGAGCTGGAACGCAACGGCAGCAACGTCATCAAGCGCTTGCGGCAGCGTGGCTTCCTGCTGTCGCTCGACGATTTCGGCACCGGCTACTCCTCGCTCAGCTACCTGCGCAAGCTGCCGGTGACGACCATCAAGCTGGATAAGAGTTTTCTGCACGGCGTGCCGGACAACGAGGACGCCAATGCGGTGGCCCGCACCGTCATCCAGCTGGCGCACAACCTGCGCCTGGACGTGATCGCCGAAGGTGTGGAGAGCCAGGAGCAGGCGCACTTTCTTGAAGCGTTGGGATGCGGCGCGCTCCAGGGGCATCTGTATTCCGTCGCGCTGCCGGCCGACGGCGCCACCGCGTGGCTGCGGACCCACTAGCGGGCGGGCGTGCCGCGCTCAGATCAGTCCGAGGTCGCGGCCCTTGGTGCCGAAGATGTGTTCCACCTGTCCGGCATTGAGGCCGTACATGCGCGACAGCAGGCCGCCGAACATGGCGCGGTATTCGTTGAGTACCGGGTAGTCGCGGTTCTGGAACAGCGTGGCCTGCTCCACGCGTATCTGCTCGCCGCGCACCTTGCCGCCCTGGACGCCGCCGCCCAGAACCCAGTACACCGAGCCGTGTCCATGGTCGGTGCCGCGGTTGCCGTTCTCGCGGAACGTGCGCCCGAATTCGCTGACCACGATCACCACCGTGTCCTTCCAGTCGGGCCCCATCTCCTGCGCGAAGCCGGCCAGGCCGCGCCCCAGTTCGTCCAGCCGGCCGGCCAGGTAGCCGGTGGCGCCGCCCTGTCCGACGTGCGTGTCCCAGCCGCCGACGTCGACGAAGCCGATGTTGTATTTGTCCTTCATCAGTTTGGCGATGCGGCGCGCCTCCAGCTCGAAGCCCTTGGCCGTGATGGCGTTGCGGTTGGCCGCGTCCATCTCGCCGATCATTTCCTTCATCACGTCCTCGCGCACCGCGAAGCCGTCGCGCACCGGCTGCGACAGCGGCGTGCCGTCGTACATGGCGGCGATCAGCTTGGCCTGGCGCGCATCGACCGAGGGCTTGGCGATGGAACGCAGCGCCATGTTCGGCAACTGCACGCCGCCCTGCATGATCAGCGGTAGCTGGTCGGTGAAGGAGATGGCGCTGGCGCGGTCGGCGGTGAGTGTCTGCGCCAGCCGGTTGAGGAAGCCGGAGCGGTAGTCGCGCGTGCGGTCCAGCGCCTGTCCGAGCTCGATGCTGTCCTGGGTTTCGAAGTGGCTGCGCGAGATGTCCTCGGTGCCGGCGAACGGCACGAACGCCGCCTGGCCGGCCGTGAACAGCGGGTAGATGCTGTCGCGCAGGGCGGGGTGCAGGCCCCAGTCGCTGTCGATGGGCAGGGCGGAATTGAGTTCGGCGCTGGGCTTGGGCACGGCGATGTTGGGGCGCGACTGGTAGTAGAACTGGCTGGATATCGGCACCAGCAGGCTGGCGGCGTCGTAGCCGCCGCGCATGAAGACGAACAGCAGCCGGGATTTGCCGGCCGGTGCGGCCCACAGGTTGCCCGCCATCGCGGGCAGCGCCAGCGCGGACAGGGACTTGAGCAAGGTGCGGCGTTTCATGGTGCGATTCCTTAGCGGTGCATCAGTTCCGGCGACGACAATAAGAAGGTGTTCCATTCCTGCGGCGACGTGGCCTGGTCCAGCACCTGGCGGGTGGCGGGGCTGATGGTTTTTTGCAGCGACTGGTAGTACAGGGCGTTGGCCAGTTGCGGGAAGGCGGCGCGTTCCTGCGCCTGCGGGCCGTCGGTCTTGAACAGGCCCGCGTTGCCGGAGCCGATGGCCTTGGCGATCTCGAAGCGCGTCGTCATCTGGCCCGGACTCGCCCAGCCGGATTGCGTGAGCTGGTAGCCGTCCGGCGTCTGGCGGCCGTACAGCGGTTCGGCCATGCGATTGAGCCAGTACAGCATCGGGCCGGTGTTGAGCACCACCTTGTCGTCGTAGGCCAGGCGCACGGCGGACACCACGTAATGCGCCGGGTCCTTGAACTTGCGGCCCAGCGACTGCGAGAATTCGGCCGACGTGAACATGGTGCGCAGCACGGCGGCGATGTCGCCGTCGGTGGACTGGAAGGTGGCCGCCATGCGTTCCACCAGCGCCGGCGGCGCTTCGTCGGCGACGAAGTAGAGCGCCAGCTTGCGGCTGACGAAATGCGCCGTGGCCGGGTGGCGGCACAGGCGGTCCAGCGCTTCGTCCACTTCGGCCAGGCCGCGTCCCTTGACGGTCTGGCCGAGGAATTCCTTGTTGCCGTAGTCGTGGCGGTTCGGGTTGAATTCAAACAGCCCTTGGCGCACATACTGCGCTTGCAGTTCCTTCTTCACGCCGGGCGTGTTGGTGCCCATGTTGACGCCGACGCCGGTGAGGATGCGCGCCAGCTCCTGCACGTCGCGCTGGGTGTAGCCGCCGTCCACGCCCAAGGTGTGCAGCTCCATCAGTTCGCGCGCGTAGTTTTCGTTGATATGGCCGGCGGCGTTCTGCTCGTTGTCCAGGTAGCGGATCATGGCCGGATGGCGCAGCGTGGCGGACAGCAGGTCGCGGAACTTGCCCAGCGCGTGGGCGCGCACCGCCGTGTCCTCGTAGTCGCCGACCAGTACGCGCAGGTTGCTCTTGCCTTGATGGACGTTGAAGTGGTTCATCCAGAACCACGTCATCTGCTCCTGCAGCTGGTTCGGCGAGTACAGGTCGCGCAGCAGCGAGCGCGTGGCCGCTTCCTTGGCGATGCGGTTCAACTCCTGCTGGTAGGCCTGCTGCGCGGCTTTCTTCTGGTCGTCGTCGGCGATCTTGTCGGCATCCTTGCGTTGCTGGTCCAGGTCCTGGTTCAGCTGCGGCAGCGGCTTGCGGGTGATGGTCATGGCGTCGATCTGCGCCTGCGCGGCGGCGGGCAGGCGCGCGGCGCCGGGATGCAGCTGCTGTTCCAGCCAGGCGTCGTAGCCGACTTTTTCGGCCTGCTGGTAGGTGCCCAGGTTGACGCCCCAGCTGACGCGGTTCAGCGCTCCGCTGAGCTGCTCGGGCTTGACGGCGGACGGCCCGGCGCCACCGCCGGTCGTGGCGCAACCGGCGAGCAGGGCGCCGCAGGCGGCCAGGGAAAATGATAGAGGTCTCATGAAGCTGAGTATAGTTCGCGAATTCCGCCGGGCGGCGCGCATAACAAAATGTTACAAACTATATAATGCAAAGACGTTAGCATGATCTTTTTGCAGCCCTGAACGGACCTCCATGAATCGCAATCAGTTGTTGGCCGCGTTGGCCTTCGCCGCCAGTGCAAGCTGTCAGGCGGCCGTCACGCTGCAAGTCACCACGTCCGTGCATTTCGAGCCGTCGAAGTCCGCAAGCAATGTGCCGGCGGATAGCAAGACCACGGCCTTCGTCACGCTGGCCGACGATTACATCGCGGCCAAATCCGGCAACGTGACGACGGTCTACGATTTCAAAAACCGCCGCCGCGTGGTGCTGGACGACGCGAACAAAACCTATGTCGACTACTCGCTGTACGACACCCTCGGCTTCCGTGTCTTCGAGATGCGCAGCCGTATCGGCCTGAACGCCGCGATGGCCAAGGCGGCAATCCCCGATTTCAAGCCGCCCCGCAAGGTGGACCTTGAGCAGGAACTGACGCTGGCCGAGGACAGCACCACCGTCATCGACGCCTCCACCAGCGGCGACACGCTGCGCTTCACCAGCGAAGGCATTCCGTTGGCGACATGGACCAAGCATGGCGCCAAAACCGGCGCGCGCGATGTGGCCCACTTCGCGCAGCTGCTGCGCTACGTGCAATCCATCCACCCGCAAGTGCTGGCCAAGCTGGCCGAGGGCGGCGTGATTCCCGACAGCCTGACCTTCACCACCAATACCTCGCTGGCCGCCGCGACGGTCCGCATGGATGTGGAAAAGGTGCAGGGCGCGTCCCCGCCGGCCTTTACGCTGCAAGGCTACGCGCCGCGCCAGGTCGCGCCGGCGCAAGACACGCTGGAGGCGCTGGTCGACCGCATGGCGGCACAGACGCCGCAGCAGCTGGACGCCTTGCGTGCCGCGCATCCCTGCGACACCGAGGCCGCCTACCGCGAAGACCAGCTGCTCGATACGATGCTCGGCCGGATCGAGTGCACGCTGTCCACCGGCGCGCCGATGTTGTCCTTCACGCCGGCGCAGCTGGAGCAGATACGCGCCAGCGTTCCGGTCAGCCTGGCCTTCAGCGCCACCAAAGTCACCAAGCAGGAGGAGGTTGTGGCGGCGGTGAAGACCTTGTCCGGCCTGCGCAGCCAGGCGCCGCGCAAGGCGTACATTCTGAAGCTCTTCGAAGCGAACAACCGCGCCAGGCTACGCCAGTTCAATGAATCCGGCCAGCTGTTCGCGGATGTACTGGAGGCCAATCCGGTGCTGGGCGGCGCCTGGAAGGACATGGGCGACTTGATGATCATGCGCTTCGACATGCCGGCGGCGTGGCGCAGTTGGGACATTGGCCGCCGTATCGCGCCGACGCTGCCGAATTTCGCCTACGTCAACCAGCTGGAAAGCGAAATGGCCAAGCGCCATCCCGAGTATTTGGTATATTGAGGAAAACAACAACCAGCCGAGCATCGTCATGCCCACCATCGACCCGCGCGTTGACGCCTACATCGCCAAGTCCGCCGAATTTGCGCAGCCGATCCTCAAGCACCTGCGTGCCATCGTCCACGAGGCTTGCCCGGATGTGGAAGAGACGATGAAGTGGAGCTTCCCGCACTTTATGTACAAGGGCATGATGTGCGGGATGTCGGCCTTCAAGGCCCACTGCGCGCTGGGCTTCTGGAAGGGCGAGCTGCTGATGGCCGATGAGGCCAACCGCGAGGCGATGGGCCAATTCGGCCGCATCGAGTCGCTGAAGGACCTGCCGTCCAAGAAAGTCCTTACCGGCTACATCAAGAAGGCGATGAAGCTGAATGACGATGGCATCGCCGCGCCGGCACGCGCCAAGCCCGCGGAACCGCGTCCGCTGGTCATTCCCGACGACCTGACCGCCGCGCTGAAGGAAGTGCCGGCGGCATACCGGCACTTCGAAGCCTTCAGCCCGAGCAAGAAGCGCGATTACGCGGAATGGATCGCCGAGGCCAAGACCGAGGCGACCCGCACCCGCAGGCGCGAGCAGGCAGTTGAGTGGATCGCCGAAGGCAAGGCGCGCAACTGGAAGTACGAGAAGTGCTAGCCCGCCCGGCCTAGCCGGCCAGCAGCGCCGGCTTGCGGCCTGCGCGCGGGAGGCTAGTCCGCGCAGCCGGTTCCGCATGCAGCTTGAATACCTGCACCGCAGCGGTCAGGTGTTCGGCCTGTTGCTGCAGGCTGCCCGCCGCCGCTGCCGCTTGCTCCACCAGCGCGGCGTTCTGCTGCGTCACCGCGTCCATCTGCGACACCGCCTGGTTGATCTGCTCTATCCCCTCGGTCTGTTCCCGCGTGGCGGAGCTGATCTCGCCCATGATGTCGCTGACCCGCCGCACGCTTTCGACGATCTCCGTCATCGTGGTGCCGGCTTCACCCACCAGCCGGTTGCCGATGGTGACCTGGCCCACCGAATTATCGATCAGTGCCTTAATCTCCTTGGCCGCGCTGGCCGAACGCTGCGCGAGGTTGCGAACCTCCGACGCCACCACCGCAAAGCCGCGTCCTTGTTCACCGGCGCGCGCCGCCTCCACCGCCGCGTTCAACGCGAGGATATTGGTCTGGAACGCGATGCCGTCGATGACGGCGATGATGTCGACGATCTTGCGCGACGAGTCGTTGATCGAGTTCATGGTGTCGACCACCTGCGACACCACGTCGCCGCCCTTGGCCGCCACGCTGGTGGCGCTGGCCGCCAGCTGGTTGGCCTGGCGCGCGTTGTCGGCGTTGTGCTTGACGGTGGAGGTCAGTTCCTCCATCGAACTGGCCGTCTCCTCAAGCGAACTGGCTTGCTGCTCGGTGCGCGCGGACAGGTCCAGGTTACCGGTGGCGATCTCGCCGCAAGCGGTCGCGATTTCGTCGGTGCTATGGCGCACCTGGCCGACGATGCGCAGCAGGTTGTCGTTCATGTCGCGCAGCGCCTGCATCAGCTGCCCCGTTTCGTCGGCCGATTCGACTTCAATCGACGATGTCAGGTCCCCCTTGGCCACCTGCTGCGCCACATCCAACGCGGTGCGCAGCGGCCGCGCGATGATGCGCGCCACCCACACGGCCAGCACCAGTCCAAGCAGGATGGCGGCCACCAGCAGCGCGACGGTCCACATGCGCGAGCTGGCGAAGATGCTGGCCGCCGCCGCTCCCGACTGGTCGGCGCCGTCGAGATTGATCTTGACCAGCTGGTCGATCTGCGTGCTCAGTTCTCCCAGCTGCCGCGCCGAGTCGCCGGCCAGCAGCGCCTTGGCGTCGTCGACCTTGTCCGGACCCGCCGCCAGCAGGGCCATGATTTTTTCGTGCGAGGCCAGGTAGCCGGCCATGGATTTGGTCATCTCCGCATACACGCGCTTTTCCTCCGGCTCCGACACCTGCGCCGCGTAGACGGCGGTGTCCTTGTTGAGCGCGGAGAGGGCGGCGGACAGATTGGTCGTGACCCTGGTGCTGCCCGACCCTTCGCTGTAGAGGAAGGACGATAGTTCCCAGCGGCGCACCTGGAGCAGGTCGGACTTGACCGTCATCACCGCGCGCACGCTGGGCAGCCAGTTGTTATAGAGGTTCAGGGTGGAACCGTTGATGGTCCCCATGTTGACTATCGAGATGATGCCGTTGGCCAGCATCAGGCACAGTACGACCAGGAAGGAGGCGACCAGCTTGGTGGCGATATTCAAATCGTAGAACCATTTCATGATGTTTTCCTTTCGGGAACAACGTGACGCAGGAACCAGAGGCGCGGGAATAGCGATGCCGCAAATCAGTATAGGCCGGATTTGTTGTCGATGGGTATCGAATTGCAAGGTGTGGAAGGGGTGAGACAGATGGGGTAATGCGGCGTTCAGCGGGGTTTGGGCTGTACGCAGGGCGCATTTAGGGCGCCGGATACCGCATGCCGGCGCCTGGCATGGCACGAGCAGCTAGGCTGTTCAGTGCATGGACGCGGTCGACAGATCCTTCAATTCCCGTATGCTGATATCTGACTTCTCATGCATACGCAGCAAAATGGTGGCGCCAACTGCCAACTTCCGGTGCCGGATCTTGCTGATGATGGGCGGTTGGACCTCTAAAACTCTGCAAAGTTCCGCATCGTTTTTCAGGTTCATCTTTTCGATCAAAGTATCAAGAAGCTTGTTCGGAACAAAACTGGAAGGTTCCAGTGCCCGAGCGCGATTCATGGCTTCGATCAGTTCCAGCTTTTTTTGCCGTACGTTCATGATTGCTCCTCCTTTGCTCAAAACGTGAAAAGAAATTACGTTTCCCGGCAAGGCTAGCGTCCACACTTTTTTGGTCTGAATGTGGTACGCAACTCAACATTCTTGATAACCATGCAAGTTGATTTCAATAATACTACGCGGGAGCATGAATTCGAAGGTTTGATAAAAAAATTATCTTGTTTATTGCTTAAACGTGTTGACGTTTGTTGTTTCTTGTATCCCTGTTTTTGAAAGTTGTAGGATTTTGTCTGTCATTTCGGCCGCAGCCTGCGAATGCGTGACCATGATCGCGCACGCGCCGGTGGCTTTTATCTCCCGCCGCAGCAAGGTCAGGATGCTGTGGGCGGTATCGGGATCGAGGTTGCCGGTCGGTTCGTCGGCCAGCACCAGGGCGGGCCGGTGCACCAGCGCGCGGGCGATGGCCACCCGCTGCATCTCGCCGCCGGACAGTTGATGCGGGAAGTCGCCGCCGCGGCCGCCCAGGCCCACGGCCTCCAGCATTTCCGCCGCGCGTTCCGTCGGCAGGCCATTCAGCAGCAGCGGCAGGGCCACGTTCTGCAGCAGCGTCAAATGCGGCAGCACGTGGAAGGCCTGGAAGATGAAGCCCATGCGCGCGCGCCGCAGCCTGGTGGCGGCATCGTCGTCCAGGCCCGACATCGGCACGCCGTCGACGACGATGGGCGAATCGCCCGGCGCGGCGTCGGGCGTATCGAGGCCGGCGATGAGGTTCAGCAGCGTCGATTTGCCGACGCCGGAATCGCCCATGATGGAGACGAATTCGCCGGCCTTGAAGTTCCACGACAGGTTGGACAGCACGGGACGGCCGCTGGCATAGGATTTGGACAGGTTGCGCAGTTCGAGCATGGAGACCTTGGCGAAGATTAGCGGGTGAGGACGCGGCGCAGCGCGAAGCTGATGCCGTCCACCAGCGCGACCAGCAGCAGCATGGCGATGATGACGGTGGCCGCCTTCTGCATCTGGAACAGCGACAGGTGGTACTTGAGCATCTGACCAAGCCCGCCGGCGCCGACCACGCCCAGGATGGCGGCGGCGCGGATGTTGTTCTCCCAGCGGTACAGCGTGTAGGACAGCATCTGCGGCAGCGTTTGCGGCAGCGTGGCGTAGAAGAAGGCCGTGGCGGCGGAGGCGCCGTTGGTGCGCAGGCTTTGTTCCGGCAGCGGCGCGGCGTTCTCCAGCGAGTCGGCGAACAGGCGTCCCAGCACGCCGGCGGTGTGCGCGCCCAGCGCCAGCGTGCCGCCGAACGGCCCAAGGCCGCAGGCGATCAGCAGGATGGAGGCCCACACCAGTTCCGGGACGGAGCGCAGCACGTTGAGCAGGCCGCGCATCAGCGAGCGTGCCACGCCGCCGAAACGGCCGGACGCGGACAGCGAGAACGCCAGGCCGGCCATCACCGCCAGCAGCGTGCCGAGCGCGGACATGGCCATGGTCTCCAACGCGGCCCAGCCGGTTTTGGTCAGGAAGGGCGCGGACAGGTCGGGCGGCGCGAAGCCGGCCAGCAGCTCCAGCGAGCTATTGACCGCTTCCAGCGTGAAGAACTCGCGCCACTTCAGCGGCAGCGAGGCGAAGCTGGCCACGACCAGCACCGCCAGCATGGCCAGCATGGCCAGCACGGTCCAGTCGCGGCGCGGCGGTTTGGGCATCAGGTGGTTCATCCGAGGCGCCTCCGCAGCACTTTGGAGAACTGGTCGGCCAGCGCCACCAGCAGCACGAACACCAGCAGCATGGACGACACTTCGGCGCCGGCCAGCATCTTCATCGATTCGTCCATGCGCTGACCGAGGCCGCCGGCGCCGACAAAGCCCATCACCACCGAGCCGCGCACCGCGCATTCCCAGCGGTAGAAGGTGTAGGACATCAGTTCCGACGCGGCCTCCGGCAACGCGCCATACAGCAGCGCTGCCAGTCGCCCGCTGCCGTTGGCCAGCAGCGTGTCGCTGGCGTGGGAGTCGGACGATTCGAGGATTTCGGCGTACACCTTGCCCAGCATGCCGCAGTAGGTGAGGGCGATGGCCAGCACGCCGGCGGTCGGCCCCAGGCCGATGATGCGCACGAACAGCAGCGCCCACACCAGCTCCGGCACGCTGCGCAGCAGCACGAGAGTCCAGCGCACCGACTGGCGCAGCAGCATGGCCAAGGGCCGCATGCGGCCCGTGCCCAGGCGCGAGATCGACAGCTGTTCGTTGACGATCAACGTGGCGGGGATTGCGCCCAGCAGCGCCAGGGCCAGGCCGGAAGTGGCGATGGCGACGGTCAGCCAGGTCTGCTCCAGCAGCATGGCGAGGAATTCGGAACTGTGCGCGGGCACCAGGAAGTCGGCCAGGAAGCGGCCGGTGGCGGTGAGGCTCTGCCAGTCGAACAGTATCCACGGTTTGAATTCGGTGACCACCAGCGCCGGCCACAGGATCAGCAGGCAGACCGCGGTGGCGGCCACGCGGCCGCGCCAGGCCGGATCCGGATGGGAGGACAACGTCGCCATCACAGGCAGGCGCCGACGCCGAGTTTGACCGCCATCGCCTCGTGGTCCAGCGGTTTGGCGCTGGCCGCGGGCGGCTCGCCCTGGTACAGCGCGGCGATCATGTCGGGCGTGACCTGGGCGCGCGGCAGGTCGAATTCGATGCGGCCGTCGCGCAGGCCGACGATGCGCGCGAAGTGGCTCAGCGCCAGGTCGACCTGGTGCAGGCTGCAAATCAGGGTGGCGTTGCGGGCCCTGGCCTCGTCGCGCAGGGTGGACAGCGTCAGCTCGGACAGCACCGGGTCGAGCGCGGACAGCGGCTCGTCCACCAGCAGCGCCTTGGCCGGCGACAGCAGCAGGCGCGCCAGGCCGCAGCGCTGGCGTTCGCCGCCGGACAGGCGGTCGACGCGGGAATACAGTTTGTCGCCAAGGTTAAAGCGCGACAGCGCTTGCCACGCCGCTTCCGGGTCGGCAGGCTTGAACAGCGAGACCAGGGCGCGCCACAAACTCCATTGCGGCAGGCGCGCTGCCAGCACCGCCGTCACCACGCGCTGGCGCGGCGGCAACGGCGGCGTTTGCGGCGCCAGGAACAGCTGCGCGCGCAGGCGATGGCGCTCCGCGTGGCCCAGCGCCCACGGATCGACGCCGAAGGCCTGGAAGCTGCCCTCAGCCGGCTGGTGGGCGCAGGCCAGCGTCGCCAGCAAGGTGGTCTTGCCGGCGCCGGAAGGGCCGATCAGGGCCAGCTGCTCGCCCTGTTCTATCGTCAAGGAGATCGCATGCAGTGCGGACGCCTGCGATGCGCCGAGGTGGCGCACCGTCAGGTTCTGCAGGTGGTAAGTGGACATCGATTATTTCTTCAGCAGGCCCGCGTTTTGTGCCGCGGCTTCGATCGCGGTGTAGTTCTCAGCCTTGGTCGGGATGAACTTGGAGGCGCGTTGCAGGTCCATGATGGCCTTGTCCTGCGGGTTCTTGGCGTCCAGCGCCAGGAAGGCGTCGGTCAGCTTTTTCTTCAGGTCCGCGTTCATGTCGGTGCGCACGCTCCAGTTGTAGTCGTAGTAGCCGGGCGTGGTGTAGAACACGCGGACCACGGCCGGATCGACCTTCTTCTCGGCGACCATTTTTTCCCACACCGAGATATTCAGTGCGCCGGCATCGACCTTGCCGCCCGCGACAGCGGCCACGGTGGCGTCATGCGCGCCGGAGAAGGCGATGCGTTTCAGGTCGGTGTCCGGGTTGATCTTCGCGGCCAGCAGGTAGGAGCGTGGCATCAGGTGGCCAGAGGTCGAGGACTCCGAACCAAAGCTCAGCGTGTGGCCCTTCAGGTCTTCCAGCTTGTGGATATCCTTGTTGGTGGTGATGAAGACGGACCGGAATTTTTCATCTTCCGCGCGCTGCACCAGTGGCGTGATCTGATTCTTGCTGCGGTCCTTGGCCTGGACGAAGGTGAAGCCGCCAAACCAGACCATGTCGACCTTCTTGTTGATCAGCGCTTCGACCGAAGCGGCGTAGTCGGTGACGGGGGTGAACTCGACTTTCATGCCGATTTTCTTTTCCAGGTACTCGCCCAGCGGCTTGAATTTGCGCTGCAATTCGGTCGGCGCCTCGTCCGGGATGGCGGACACGCGGAACACGTGGTCGGCCGACTGCGCCTGGGAGTGCGCTGCTGCCAGCATCAGGCCGGCGGCAAACAGGGATTTGATGGTGCGCATGGCGGAAAATTTCATGATCGGGAGCCCTTTTTTGTAAGATTTATATGTCGATTTCGACGAATGTGAAAGACCGCACGGTTTTATCGGTCCGGCACTGCAAAATGGATATTCGGCTATCATAACAAAAATGTTATCCGCAGCAGGGATGACCATCTTTTAAAGGCAGAGCATATATGCAGATGTCCCGCTCCTCGGCGATCCGTGTTGTTTCGCCCGACGACAGCAACACGCCTGCGCCGCAGCGGCGGCAGCATGCGCATGGCAGCGCGGAGGTGGTCGCGGAAATCAGCGCCGGCCTGCTGGCCGCGCGCCCGCACATCTCGCCCAAGTACCTGTACGACGGCCTGGGCTCCAAGCTGTTCGAGGCCATCTGCGAGCTTTCCGAATATTATCCGACCCGCACCGAGGCCACCATCTTCGCCCGGCACGGCGGGGACATGGCGCGCGCCATCGGCGCCGGCGCCGTGCTGATCGACCTTGGCGCGGGCAATTGCGCCAAGGCCGCCAGCCTGTTCCCGCTGCTGCAGCCGGCGCAGTATGTGCCGGTCGATATCTCGCGCGACTTCCTCACCGAGGCGGTCGGCCGTTTGCAACAGCGCTTCCCGGAGATCGAGATGACCGCGCTGGGGCTGGACTTTTCCAATGGCTTTGAGCTGCCGGACAGCGTGCGGCACGGGCGCCGGCTGTTCTTCTATCCCGGTTCGTCGATCGGAAATTTCTCGCCGGAGCAGGCGGTAGCTTTCTTGCGCGGCCTGCGCGACAACGCCGGCGCCGATGGTGGCCTGCTGATCGGCGTGGACTTGATCAAGAACAGCGCCGTGCTGGACGCGGCCTATGACGACGCGCTAGGCGTCACGGCGGCCTTCAACCTGAATATGCTGCGCCATCTGAATCACCTGGCCGGCGCCGACTTCGACGTAAGCCAGTGGCAGCACCGTGCCTTCTTCAACGAAGAGAGCAGCCGCATCGAGATGCACCTGGAGGCGCGCTCCGCGCTGACCGTGCGCTGGAACGGCGGCGAACGCCAATTCGCGCGCGGCGACCGTATCCACACCGAGGACAGCTACAAGTACACGCGGCAGTCCTTCATCGACCTGCTGGAGCGGGCCGGCTTTTCCTCGGCCCAGGTCTGGACCGATCCATCGAACTGGTTCGCCGTCATCCACGCCCAAGTCACTCCTTCCTGAAAGCCGATCACGCCCATGGACATGCGCCCACCGAAACTGGACCTTACCGCCCGCTACGACAAGGTGCGCCGCCGTTCGCTGGCGCTGGCCGAGCCGCTGACCGACGAGGATTGCGGCGCGCAGTCGATGCCGGATGCGAGTCCCATCAAGTGGCACCTGGCACATACCACCTGGTTCTTCGAGACCTTCATCCTTGAACGCATGGAGGCGGATTTCGCGCCGTTCCATCCGGCGTTCCGGGTGCTGTTCAACTCCTACTACAACGGCATCGGCGAGAAGCATCCGCGCGCGCAGCGCGGCCTGCTGACGCGGCCCTCGATAGCGCGGGTGCGCGCCTACCGCGCCGACGTCGATGCCCGCATCGCCCGCTTGCTGGCCGCCGACCTCGATGCCGAGCGGCGCGCGCAGCTGACGATGCTGGTCACACTGGGACTGGAGCACGAACAACAGCACCAGGAGCTGATGCTCACCGACGTCAAGCACCTGCTGGCGCAGAGCGTGCTGCTGCCCGAGTACATGGACGTGCCGCTGGCGCGCGCCAAGGCGGCACCGGCGATGGCGTGGCTGCCGTTCGAGGGCGGCCTGACCGACATCGGCCACCACGGCGACGGCTTCTGCTTCGACAACGAGCTGCCGCGCCACAAACAGTACGTGGCGCCGTTCGAGCTGGCCTCGCGGCTGGTGACGAACGGCGAGTACCTGGCGTTCATCGCCGCCGGCGGCTACTTCAACGCCGCCTTGTGGCTGGCCGAGGGCTGGGACTGGGTGCGCAGTCAGAACCTGAATTGTCCGATGTACTGGCATCAGGACGACAAGGGGCAATGGCAGGAGTTCACGCTGCACGGCGCGCAGGCGCTGGACCTGTCGCGGCCCGCAACGCATTTGTCGCTGTATGAAGCGGATGCTTATGCCCATTGGGCCGGCGCCCGTTTGCCTACCGAGGCGGAATGGGAATTCGCCGCCGCGCAGGCGGTGGTGGAAGCCGGTTCGCTGCATCCGGCCGGCGCCTCCGATGCCGACGGGTTGTTGCAGATGTTCGGCCACTGCTGGCAGTGGACCAGCAGCAGCTACGCTCCCTATCCCGGTTACCAGTGCGCGCCCGGCGCGCTGGGCGAGTACAACGGCAAATTCATGCTGAACCAGTATGTGCTGCGCGGCTCGTCCTGCGCCACGCCGGACGGCCACGCGCGCGCCAGCTATCGCAATTTCTTCCCTGCCGGCGCCCGCTGGCAGTTCACGGGCATCCGGCTGGCGCGCCTGGCGCCGTAAGGCTTACAGCGCCTTCATGAAGGCCGCCAGGTCGGCCGCCTCCTGCGCGGTGAAGCCGATGGCGAAGCGCTTGTCGTAGAAGGTCACGATGTCCTCGATCGTGTGCACCGAGCCGTTGTGGAAGTAGGGCGAGCGCGATTCGATGCCGCGCAGGCCCGGAACCTTGACGCGGCCGATGTCCTTCCATTTCCCCGTCTGCATGGCGGCGCCTGGATCGGTGGTGGCCACCGTCTCGCCGGTGACGTTGTTGCGCAGCGTGTAGAGCGGCATGTCGGCCGTGCGCCGGGATCCGTCGGAGACCCCAGTGTTGAACATGCGGACGATCGAATGCGTGCCGGAGGCGGGCGTGTCGTGGCAGCTGGCGCAGGTGCCGCGCTGCAAAGGGCGCCGCAGCTCGTCGTTGAAGCCGGCCACGCCGGTGATGTTGAACGGCTTGTTGTTGAAGATTTGC
>JAJLPB010000008.1 GCA_025548565.1 Rugamonas sp. A1-17 | reverse complement strand
ACTAAGGGCTGAATGGCACTTTCGTGTCCCGAAATCCGATCGTCACACGTAACCCGTAGGACTCCCAATAAGACGGTATCGACGTTCACGTTCCTTACGATTATGACTTCATCACCGACCACGTCACGAACGTCCGCCCTGCCCTCACCGCATTCCGGCCCTGCCCGATCATCACCCGCATTGAGTAGAAACTTGTTCTCCATTTATCGACGTCTGTTAGGCATTTAGCTCTCAACAGCGAAATCTGCCCCATTTCACCGATCAGGTGGTGGCGTTCGCGTAAAGAGCGATAGAGGTAATTTGGCAACGTGCCTATAGCTTGGGGAAATAGTGCATAGAGGAATTTTGCGCTGCACGCGCCGCCTCCGGCGTGCCACCGCGCAGCGGTGGCAATTGGACAATTCGGAGAGGTTCGCCCCTGCAGGGACGATGCCTCGAGCCCTCCCCCCAACCCTAGGCGGTCGTCGCGCTCACGCATTGCGCGCATGGGCAGGCTTCAGCGGTCGTGCGAGAAGATGGGTAAGGCCAAGTGCTGCGCGGCGGGGCTGATGCTCTAGCCATTAGCTGCAACCGCGAGGACCGCGAGCCAATTGAGCAAATGATTTACGTAAGTGACAATGTGTTAGAAATTGCAAGATTAATTTAGATACAATTAAATCTTTACTAACTGGAGAACTTATGAAATTCGCACGATTAATCATGGCGCTACTAATGGCTTGCACGGCCACCATGGCCTCAGCTAATAAAGCGGTAACTGCTTTGTACGGGGATGAAAGCCTACTCCCTGGCGACTATCTGTACAGTCCCACCAGTAGCGTGTACAGGCTGCAGATGAAAGTAGATGGTTCTATTGCAATAATCAGAACTGACTCGCGGGGCACGGTAGAAACTTGGAACCCAGGCGTCTTCGGTCAGGAATTGCTATTTCAGTATGATGGGAATCTTGTGCTGTATGACACCGGTCGTCATCCTGCTATTTGGACTATCAACAAAGGGATTTTCCCGAACACACGGGGTAAACTTATGATTGGCGATACAGGCGCACTTGTAGCGTTTGACGTGTATGGCAAGGTTCTTTGGGTGACCCCCAATGATCCAGGCTATAAACCTCAGCAATCCACTTGCCCAAGCGGATCACAGCTATACCCAATCTGCGTTGGCGGGATGAACTTAACAATTCCAGCATGTAGCGTCCAAGATGCGGCAAATTATGCGCATCAGCAAGGCGGAAATTACGGCGCGTGCCATTAAACAGTGAGCTCTCAACCTGCCCGATAAGGGCAGGTTTAAGTCTATGAACGATTTCGTTAAACCGATTCTCATATTTGCCGCAGCATGCGCAGCAGCCTGGGGCATGTGGCCGGCTCACAAAGAACCAGGAAAACAAAGCCCCCCCCCTGCTACATTGCGTCCGCTCGCGACTGCCGAACGTCCGACTTTAAATTTGGAGACCGTATCCCGATCAGGCCATGGATCATCCCCCTTCGCCAGAGGTACCCCGCAAGCACCTGCGCATGCCGAAACCGTTGCAATCATCAAGGCGGCACTCAAACAGATGGGCCTTAGGACTCCGGATCGATATTACGACATGGGGTATCAGGCGTTGAAAAAGCTTGCCGACAGCGGCGACATCTACGCGAACCTACAGCTAGGTACGCGATATCTATTCACTAGGACAGCCTTGGAATACGATCCCGACTTCGATTTTACGGTGAACCCCAACGTCGAAGCGTTTAAAGCATTTTCGAAAGCTGCGCAAATGGGTAGTACGGCAGCTATGGCTGTACTCTCAACTAAATTGGCTAACACCGACCCGATCGACGGCTATGCCTGGAAGCTCTTAGCGAACCGCCTTGCCTCCGAGACGAAAGGCGAGTTCTACCAACAGAATAATTTTGAGTTTCACCTTTCGCACGAAGAACTAGAGAAAGCAAATGCGCGATCTGTTCAGCTAATGGAACAACTACTCGCACAGCCTCGCGCCCCGCTTCCTTCCGGCTAATCAGCCGGCGTGAAGTCTACGTAGAACTTGTCGCCGATCACGAACTTGCCCAGCAGGTCGAGGTTGTTCACGGTCACGGTCAAGTCGGCCGACGGCGTCCAATGGCAAACTATTGTCCCCGTCGCTGCCATCAGCGGGGTAGCCGCCTGACTTGCGGACGGCGCCGAAGGTCAGGCGCTCGCCGGTGACCAAGTTCTCAACGTTTCGGACCTTCAACTTGGCGCGCATGGTAGTGGTCATGGTTTTCTCCTGGTGATCAAGCCCGTTCTGGGCGGTCGGAGCGGCGCAGCTTAAGCAGCAGGCACCACCGGCCGCGAGATGCCGCATCGCAGGCATACAACGCCTGCGTTGATCTGACCTGCTTCATCAACCGGGTGGCCGCGCTCGCGTAAAGAGCGATAGAGGTAATTTTGGCAATGCGCCTATGGCTTTAGGAATTAGTGCTTGCAGGAATTTTGCGCTGCGCGCGGCGCCTCCGGCGCGCCACCGCGTAGCGGTGGCAATTGGACGATTCGGAGAGGGCTGGGCGAAGTACGCCCAGCCCTTCGAATCCCCCGCGCAGAGCCCGCAGGGGCTCTGCTTCTCTCCACCAAGGCACAAAAACAAAAAGGCCACCCGAGGGTGGCCTTTTGCTTTTATGTCCTTGGCGGAGAGAGGGTCTGCCACATCGAACTCAGCATCATCCAAGATTGTCTAAAGATGCGCAATTTCTCTAGTACACACGAAAAATGTTGTCTTACATCATCTAACACAGTATGATCAAATCCAATATTTTTTGTGGGACAGGATGTGGGATTAATTATCTGCATCTAACCGTCCAAAAATAAAGCTATAGAAAGGCACATTCCCATGCCCAAGAAGGCACGCGAACTTACCGCGCTGGAGGTATCAAGACTCAAGGAGGCTGGACGCTATCCGGTCGGTGGCGTAGCGGGCCTGTGCCTTAAAGTAGCGCCAAGTGGTGCACGCTCTTGGGTTCTTCGCATTGTAATTGGCGGCAAGCGGCGAGATGCGGGTCTTGGGGGGTTCCCAGATGTACCTCTGGCATTAGCTCGTGAAAAAGCGCGTTCCGCCCGCAATGAAGTAGAACGAGGAGTCGACCCAATTGCTCAACGTGCTGCCGCATATAGCGCAATGATGGCAGCGCGAGGAGCCGAGATAAATTTTGAGCAGGCAGCAGAAAAATTTATCGAAGCCAAAGCGCACGAGTGGGTCAATGCAAAACACACCGCACAGTGGCTTTCAACGCTATCAACCTACGCATTCCCAGTAATTGGAAAATTGCAGGTCCGAGATGTAACTCTGGCCCATATCGTCAAGATTCTGGAGCCCATCTGGACTAGCAAAACCGAAACGGCTACGCGCTTGAGAGGCCGAATCGAAAACGTTCTGGATTGGGCGACTGTTCGCGGCTACCGCCAAGGAGATAACCCCGCGAGGTGGAAGGGACACTTGGATAAAATTCTTCCCAAGCCAAGTAAAGTATCCAAAGTAGAACATCATTCGGCCGTTGCTGTTGAAAAAATCGGAACCTTCATGGCAACGCTACGCCAGCAGAAGGGCATCGCCGCACGCGCACTTGAATTCGCAGCGCTAACTGCTGCACGCTCCGGGGAAGTACGCGGCGCATTGTGGTCTGAAATTGACCTCCAGAATGGAGTTTGGACTATTCCCGCGACTCGAATGAAGGCTGGACGCGAACATCGCATTCCGCTCTCCCAGTCCGCAGTGTCACTGCTTAAAGACTTACCCCGCTTCGATGAGAATGACATTGTATTCGTTGCACCTAGAGGTGGGACGCTATCCGATATGTCGTTGACCGCAGTAATGCGCAGAATGGAAGTTGCAGCTGTACCTCATGGATTCCGCTCTTCGTTCCGCGACTGGGCCGCCGAGCGGACCAACTATCCACGCGAAGTCGCAGAGATGGCCTTAGCGCACACGATCCAAAGCAAGGTAGAGGCAGCCTACCGTCGTGGCGATCTATTCGAAAAGCGATCGCGAATGATGGCTGACTGGGCAGATTTCTGCAATACGACCGCTCATTCCAGCGAAGTAATATCGATCAATCGTGCAAAGGCTTCCTGACCTGATGCCTAATCGGGTCAGGTCATCTCAGTGACGAGAATACAGAATTTTCTAACTACCTATAACATTTGATATCAAAAATTCGAAGGGCTCGAACTGGCGTCACCCCCGCTTTTTGATTGTGTTGAGCCATGATGGCACTTGCCTGATCGGTCAGATACACCAGCAACTCTTCGAAGCTTTTATTGCGTTCACCCGCTATCTGCCATCCTAGCTTTCGCTTGGTAAGTAGGAACAGAACCAATATCCCGTGAGCGCTGTTATTTCCTTTTAGATATTGCCCTAAAAGTTGATCACGTAACGTTGCAACTAATTTTGCAGCACTATATCGCTTGCCAGAATCCAAAGGTTTGATTTCTATGCACACAACGTATTTATTACCAGTCGAAAGTTGAATGTCAGTTTTTTTGTAGTCATCTACCTCTTCCTCTCTTTGGACATTGAAGCGAGCTACAGGAACACGCTCCGAAAGTCTGGCAGCAAGCCACAGCTGGATATCCTTTTCATCCATATTCGCCTTGAACATACTTCGATCGCTGAAAGGCCCCTCTTCAACTCCACGCTTAATTTCTTCGAGACGTGCCCAGACCTGCTCCAGCAACTGATCGGCCGAAGCTGCTTCTGTCTCAAACCCATCTATGAGCTTCACTACCTGATCATAGCTAGTGATAGCTTCGACCTCAGCGTTTTGAGATGCGTGATGCAGTTGCTCAGAGAGAAGCCATCTTTGAGTGATTTCGTTGGGCTCCAACGCCGCTAAGTTAGCCAAGGCTCCGTTTGCTATCGCGCCCGTCTCTTTTCTTACCATTGATGGTATTCGTGCGACCAGTGACTCAACAGTTGATCGATCAAAATACGACGTCTCCTCCGATTGCTTTGCGTGAGGACGAAGAAGTGCATAAATCTCGACGAGTACTCTCACGCGTTCGTCACCCGCAAAAGCCAAGTTAGAATCCAAGCTACCGATGTTCTCTGCAAACTGTGCAATGAGAGTTTCTCCGGCGTCTGAGGACGTAGTCACCCCCGCCTTGAACCATGACCAAGCGGTTGCCGGTGAACTGTATATCCACCGACGAAGCCAGCCAAATTTCATCTCTGCTTCATGATTCTTTTTGTCTGCATTGATAACACAGCGTCTTGCTATCTCAGCTAGTTCACGCATAGACAAAATACCGTGCATTGCCATTGCATCCCAAATACCCTTCCTCTGAGTCGGATGTAACACACCTTTCGGAACGTTCGCGTTTTTTAGCTTAACCAGTAACGGATATTGAACTGTTAAAGGGGCAGAGAGAAGAAATCGAATAGTACTGTGAGGCCCTTTGCTTGAAGCACCGATCGAAGCCTCTGCAAGTAGCCATTGCTCTAGCGCGTCAGCTATCACTAACTCATTGCCTACATAAATCGCTTCAAAAGTTGAGGATGGTTTGTTGGGGTTCCAAACATCCAATTGCGCGACTTTTCCAATTTCATGCTTATCTAACTCGCCTCCTTGGTCTACAAGTATTTGCGCCCCTGCGGTAGCAAGCAGCACCGACCAAGGGACCGACCCATCTGGATACCCCAACGGGTCTTCCACACTACATTGCTTAAAATGTTTGACCAGTCCCGTTGAGAGTGCAGCAGCAATTTCTTTACTAAACTTCTGAGCCACTTCACTTAAGTCAATTTTTGCAAAATAACTGCCGCGAACGTGGTACTGAATGTAACGGGTAGCTTTGAGCAATAGGTTGAATTCAGCGTTCGCAATGGAGGGAAGATCGTGCGAAATGAGCTCGACCTCATGAGCCATCTTTTTGCTCTCCTCTACCTTCTCGCTCACCTCGTCTTGCAGATAGAGTTGATGCTCGCTCTTCCGTTCGGCGGCCCTTTTTTGCTCGTCCTGCTGGACTTGTTTTATGTAATAAGAGCGAGATTTCTTGTACGGGGAGACTATAAGGCGTCTTAAAGCAGTAGGTTGAAGCTCGTCATCAAAATACCCAATGACCAACCGAACACCCAATTTGAACCAAACGTCGTTAAATACTTCGCCTAAATTCCTATCATTAGCACGCGATACAACTTCATCGAAGTCGGTCTGCTCAAGTCCAACGATGCTGAAGTCGTGGAACAGGCTCGATCTATTACGCTCACTATCAGATTGAGCAATTTCCTCCAGCAGACGCCAGCGCAAAGTAGCTCTTTCTGATACTAAAGCCTTCATTTTTTTTACGTCGTCCACGCCCCTGTAATCACTATGACGCAACGCCCACACCCTATGAGCGGCTGCAACACAAACGGTCAACTCGGTCGTATCCGAAGGAAGCAATTCAATCGTTCTTTCGAAAATCTCAGCAAGCACACCACAAATCCACTCTCTCCCGTCTACAGGTTGTTCTGATAGATTTCCAACCTGAACCGGCAGACATGCTCGCGCTGGCAAGCACTCCAGCAACGCTTGCATCACCATCTGCACGAGCTCAAATTCGCACTCCTCGCGTAGCATGTGCTTGAGCGTTCGCGCCATCGCACCTCCGCCAAATCGTTCTTCAGTGCCAGTGTGGGTGAATACGTACACCAATTCAGCTAATGAAAAATTACCGAGACCAAGTGCTTCTAAGATTTCGGCGATTACCTCGTTCTTCTGAAAAAACTCACCCCCCATTAGCTTAGCCTTAAGAGCATTCAATTGCGCAGACGAACCTACCCGTCCAAGGGCTGCTACCGCCTGACGGTATCGAAAGGTGGTTGGTGGAGACCGATCAAGTATATTTTGAACTTCGACCGCACACTCCTTCACTTCGGCATGGTACACATAACTCAGCACCGTGCTACACGCTGCGTCATCACTTGAGAAATGTGCGAGCATACTCGGCAAGAAGCCGGGGCGCATAACTGCGCACACTCGGCGTTTCTCTGCCGGACTATTTAACCAGTCACTTTGCCATCCGAGCGATAGCTTCGTTAGGTATGCTTTGAAAGCAAATTCTGCTGTTGACGTATCCCATCGAGAGGAATCTCCATCAAAGACAAAGATTTCTGGGTGGTTTGTGGCAGCCCATCTCCTAAACTCATGGTCCAATGAACACGCCCAACTAAGGCCGTAGCGGCGAGCAGGGATGAGTACTGATTTTCCATACTGCTTTCTCGTGAACAGTCTGGTCAACCGTTCCAGTGGCACCCCTCCCTCCCGCCGTTTAACAACCCATCGACCAAACAAATACTCACGCGCTGAGCGATTGGTGAAGCTAAACCTTTGAAAAGATGAAAACCCAAATGCAGCACTTCCTAATAGTCTCCTTGTTTCCTTTGGTTGCCAATTCGTCAGGACGTGCAGAACGCTTAGGCTCTCCGAATCTGCCACTTCCCTTGTATCTATTTGCTTTACCGACGAAACCTCCATCGCCATTGCAATCGCTTCAGCTCCGGTGTAGAGTTTTTCAGGGGCGAGAGCAACTCCCCTGTCCTCATAAGTAGGATTTCGTTCCAACAAACGGCGTTGTACATGTGCTTGCATGAGTGCCGCGTAATTGGACAGCTTTTGATTTGTGTTCCAGTAAACCACCAGCCCTTCCAAATCAAGAGGTTGGACTGCCATATCTAGGTAGTCTCCCTCATGAACTGCTTTCCAAAATTCCTGCTCATTTTTCACTTCGTAGTGAAGAGCCAATTTCTGACGCTCTGTTTGCGAAAGTGGCATAAGCACCAAGGGTTCAACTTCCTTCGCCGCAATAGGTGCTGGAGCGTTGCCTGTAGCTGAGTCACTGGTTTTCTTGACTCGTTGCTGAGCCAAGAAAAGTGGTGAGGTCACATTGGCGTGTACAGCATCCCTCACATCTTGAACTGCCCAATCATAAAATCGGCTCGAAAGAAAAATCTGGACTCTATGAAAATGGGGCTTAAGCCGCTTACTTAATTTTATAAGCGCCTTTCGAAAATCTTGAGGATCGCTCAGCCTCGCTTCGTCTATCGAATCAAAGAGGAATACTCCCTTTGCATTTCCGTCAGCTTCCCAGCTCGAAAGTCGCTCCTCTTCATATGAATCCAAATTCCAGCCGTCTGCGTCAATCTGGCACAAGGGAACGAACAGTGCAAAAGTCTGCTTGTTTAGCACTGATGCTCGCAATCTGAACTCAGTAGTCTTACCGATACCCGGAGCCCCCAGAATAACCACAACGGGACCACAAAGCTGATCCCATGTCAGGTCTTCGGATTGGTGATAGTGCTGCCTGACCAAGTCCTCGATATCTGCGATCTGAGGATAGGGGCGGAATTCACGTGTTAGGGAAATTGGCTGCATCATCATTTTTCGGCGTCAGAAGACAGAGATTAGAGTGACAGTGTGCGATAAGCTCCGAACTATTTTACAGACGCCTCGAAGCAAACGGGAAATAGTTTTCGGAACAAATAGTTACGATCAAATTTGGTCAAAGGGGTGGAGCGTTGTTGACAGGCCGGAGCCCTGTCAAACCCAATACAGGTAAGAAAATACCTTTGCACAAAATATTAGATGAGGTTAGACTTCGGCCGTCAGCAGCGAACTCCCTGAGAACACATCAGTGCTGATAGGCGTTATGCCAAAGGAGTCTTACGTCATGATCCGCAGCAGGCTCGCAGCTCATGACCACGGTAGAAAGCCGCACCCATTGCACGCTGTTGATGGGATGTTTTCTACCCGGTGAAACCGAGTGACGAGCCGCGTGGAGCGGTTAAACAGCGAATCCTTATTAACTTGGGGGTTCGCTCGTCTATCGCACCGATCAAATAAACGAGCGCACCTCCGCAATGGAGGTTTCAATGAATACCATTCCAGATAAATGGTGGGCTCGACCTGTTCAAAAGGTTCAACAAGCCGCTGTAATTCTCGCTCGATCTCGCGCCTCTATCTATCTTGATGTGCAACGAGGAGAGTTGGAGTTGGTGAAGATTGGCGAGAAATCGTCCGCCATTACTACGGCTTCTATCTTGCAGTACTGCGCTCGACGTGGCATCGAGGTGAGCAAATGACAAAGCCAAAACGCTACCCACGTGCGCGCTCCCATCTTCACGCTAGGCATTTGAATAACCAACGCATACCAGTGCGAAAGCCCTTTCATAACGATTGGATCGGCCCCGGCACACCATCAGGGTTACTTGCACTGTTTCGTGAGCGATATTCGTTCGACGAGGACATGACCACGCGAGTTTTTGAATCCATGTGCCGAGCTTCCAAAGGAATCGCAGTCAGATGGGGCAAGCGGATATCAATGATCCCAGCTGGTCACGGTTTGGTACTGGTGCATATTGCATCACGCTAAAAGTTGAGGAGTTCAATGAACACTACACAGATCAAACTGACGCGTTTCACCGCACCAAATAAACCAACTGGGAAGAGTTCCACGATTTCATGGCTCGATTTCGCTCGCCTTTTCGAAGCCCCTTCAGAATACGAAAGTATTGATGAACTTCCTTTGTTTAGCTGCACGCAGTTCATCAACAACTATCGCAACGCGCAGAATGCAGGCATGACTTACGCTATCGTTGGGGACCACGATGCAGGCACGATGCAACCACAAGAGGCGGCGAAGATTTTAAAAAGAAACGGGATCGCTGCCGTCATCTACACCACACGGCGACACCGACCGGATAAGCCGCGCTTCAGGGTAATTGCTCAACTAGGACGCCCAGTGGAAACGAGTAAGCACCTCTATTATGTAAGGGTGTTGAATAATTTACTTCACGGTTCGCTTGCGCGAGAGTCCGAGCTGGCGCATCAAGCATGGTTCTATGGAAAGGTACAAGGCGGTGACTATGCCTATTTTCTGACGCTTGGTGGTCCAATCGATTATGTAGAGGAAATTGACTTCGATCCAATTGAGCAGGTTTGCGGCCCGTCTTCGCCTTCTTCTAGTAACGACACCAAGGAGAGAAAGCGGGTCATAGCGGACAAAGAGGATTCGCTTTCGTGGATTCCTCCCTCTCCAGAACTTCCAACTTTGGAAGCAGCTAATCGTATTGCTGCCATGCTGCATGCTTCCTGTGCCGATCCCGATATTGGGGGCTATAAGGTATGGTTCGACCATCTGGCGATGGTTCATTCAAGCGGGCATCCTGATGCAAAACAGATTGCCCGCGCTTGGAGCAAGCGTGGAGAAAAATATGATGCAAAAATTTTTGAGAGGACTTGGAAGAGTTTGGGTATCGATAGACCCAACCTGCTGACGCTAGGCACACTTCATAAGCGTGCAACTGAAAATGGCTGGATCGATCCAAGGACGGCTTTGCAAGACACATTTGGAGATATCAGTAACGGACAGCGCTTTGCTACGAAATATCGTTCGCAATTTCTCTTCGTCCATGCCGTCGGAAAATGGCTCAGATGGGATTCAGTTCGCTGGGTCTCGTGCGATAGCGGTGAGGAACTGAAAGCAGCTCGTAGCGTTGTCGTTGACGCACTCGACACGGCACATACAGCATTGCGTGCGGATCCAACCGACAAAGCAAAGAACAACTATAGTCAGGCGCTTGCAGTTCATCGGAATGCACGTCGCCTTGACGCGTTGCTGCATATAGCATCGACTGAGAATGGAATGAGCATTCCTGATCCATCATGGCTCGATAACGATCCAATGCTCTTGGGCGTCAGAAATGGCATAGTAAATTTGAAGACCGGTGCGCTGTTAACGCCGTGTCCCGAAATGCGAATTAGCAGACAAGCAGGAGCGGCCTTTAATAGAGAAGCGAAATGTCCCCAGTGGATCGCATTCCTCAACGCCATATTCAATGAAGAGTTCGACACCATCGAATTTGTTCAACGAGCAGTCGGCTATGCTCTCACCGGCCTAATGGATGAAGAGATGTTGTTCTTCCTTCTCGGTGCAGGTGCTAACGGCAAGTCCGTGTTCGCGAATGTCCTTCATGAGATTTTTGGAGAGTACGCTGTAACAGTTCGATCTACCATGCTGGCGAGGGATGCTAAGGGCAGCGGTAGTGAAGCAGAACGCGAAAAGGCGCGACTACCGGGCGCACGCTTGGTACTTATTAACGAAGTAGGCATCAATGACGTATTTGACGATCAACGGCTCAAGGAGCTCGTTAGTCGGGAGCGAATTAGTGCCCGAGCTTTATATGGCGAGTCGTATGACTTCACCCCTTCGCACACTATTTTCATTCGTGGAAATCATCAACCGGTTGCCTTGGATGCTGGTGATGGATTTTGGCGACGAATCGCACTAATAAAATTCAAACGTCAATTTGCTGAAGGTGAACGTATAGCTGACTTGGATCGGCGTATTTTGGAGAGCGAGCGAGACGGAATCCTCGGATGGGCGATAGAGGGGTGCTTGGACTGGCAGAGGAACAAACTAGGCATGCCGAAGTCCATTCGAAACGATGGCGAAGAGTATCGGCGGGACAGTGATCAACTGGGCGAATGGCTTGACACCAGTTGTCGGCGCGATACGACAGCACAGACGCCTGTAGGCTTGCTGTATGACGACTACTGCGAGTACTTGCGATGCAGCGGATTACGGACGCCATCAAAGCCCGTCTTTAGTCGCCAACTTTCGCAGCGCGGGTTTGAATCCGGCCGGACCAAAGCGGCAAGGCACATACACGGGATTACCCTAATCACCCATTCATTTTCGACGGAAGACGACGAGCTGTAGTTCGATGACAGTGATGACGCAGATAGGCGTCTTTAGGAAAACTTTTTTCTACGTTCACACAAAGAGAAGTTTATAAATCTATGCATCTATGCGTCATCTCTGTCACCGCAGCCCTCAGTCTATCGGAATGTTGGTGCCATGAAGAAGCCAGAAAATTCGTGGACAACGCGGCTCTCCGCGCCCCCGTTCTGCCAATTTCGTCAGGAAGTACCTTTTTGCTGTCAGCGGGTTGCACAAGAACGCGAACACGACAACGGGTATTGAGGATGTGTCCGAACGTGGAGCGAAGTCATGAAATCTAAACCGAGAAAACGAAGAACCGAAAACCGTAAGCCCCTAAGTCGACAAACCGAGAAGCCGAAGAACCGTTAAGAAGATCGAGCAGTTATTGAAATGCGATGGCAGGTTCTTATGCGTGCCCATCGCTGCACATCACTTCATTTTCAAAGGCATTTTATGAACGACAAAAATACTTCTCAGAATACCCATGCAATCACTACGACCTACCAAACTCGTATTGTTCAACTGGAGCAGAAAAAATCAAAGTTGCTGGCTCAGGTGGAGCCACTGACAACTCGCCGCAGCGAATTGGAACGAGAGATCGTTGCTCGTGACTGGATACTGACCGACAATCGGCCAAAGGGATGCTCCGAGACATTCAGCGCGGCTACAGAAATGAGAAAGCGGCTGCAAGCAGAGCGCAACGTCGTCGCGGCACAAGTGAGCGAACTGCAAAATGCCTTGAACCCGTTGAACCGAGAACTCGCAGAGCTGAAATGCGAGCTGACTTACCATCAAAATTCAGCAATCACCCCAGAAGCGGTGCAGGTAGAAATTGATGAAATCCGCGCTGAGATTGATGCTCTCAAGCTTGATCGCAAGTCTTTGGCGAGTGCTCTGAGCATGAGCGAACAGCACTTGAAGGAAATTGACGATGCGGAAAAATCCCATATCCATGCGATAGACCTCTTGACCAATTTCCGTTCAAAGGCGTTCCTCGCCAAGCCTAGTGACAGTCCCAAGCTGGATCGTGAGGTGGCTGACGCAGAAAGGAATATGCGTCGCTGCCGTGAAAAAGCACTGAATGCCGCAGCGGCTAAATCATCCGTAGTTGCTCTCATCGAAAGCACCGAAAGCGATTTAGGATCGCTGGATGAGGATATTAAACATTTGGAAGCTCGCCTGAAGGACGAGCAGAAGAGACTGCGAAAATTGAATGCGATGAACGAGTGGGCCGGGCTCATGCCTCAAGTGCGAGTCGCAATTCGAAACCTGTTGGAAGCGGACCGCACCATCGGCCGCGCTTTGATTGAATCGCTAACGCACGAGGGGCTGAAGGAGTTCGATCACCGGGGCCGCATGGTCCGGCCTGCATGGCTGAGTGGCAAAGCCGATATGATGAATCGCATCTAAGCGAGAAAGAGCGGTGAATTAAAGCCAGCCCGGCGCATGCCGGGCTCCTCTCCAGGGGTCCGGTGCCCCTCGTTTGGCTATCTGGACTTCTCTATACCCTGCTTGAATCTCAAAAGCTGGTCTTGATAAGCGTTATATACGGCGTTGTTCTCGTTGAGGAATACACGATTGACCTGCCCTCCGGGCATTTGAGTTGAGACAGCGATGTTAGACACGACCTTCACACGACCAGCGAGCTGATTGATAAAGTACTTCACTTCATACTTTGGCGGCGTGCTGTAGGCGTTACCCAAAGCGACCTGAGTAAACGCCGCGTTAAACGATCCGCTGGAGTCTACTTTGGAAAAAGTGACCATGCTGTCAGACTCTTGCTCCATGTTCCATCCGGCCTCAGAGTTCTTTAGGACAATATAGTCCTTGACCACCTTTTTATCTGACACGGAGATCTCGATCTCCGGCCAACCAGATGCGGTTTGACTAATCTTCGCGGGTTGAGAAGCGCATGCGCTCAGAAGCGCCGCAGTAATAAGGGCTATTAGTTTGTTCATGGTTGAGTGAGTGCTCGTTGGTAGAAAAAAAACATAGGCCAACTCAGACAAAAGCCAGCCCACCAAGATGCCTTTTGGCAACATCCAAATACTAAGGATATCTTAGTGTGAGCGCAAGCCATTCCTAAGAATATCTTAGCCTTTAGGGGCTAAGAATGTCTGTCTTTGCAAAGAGGTTGAAGGAAGCCAGAAAGTACGCTGGCATATCGCAAGAGAAGCTTGGCGTAGCTGCTGGCATCGATGAAATGTCAGCTAGCGCTCGCATGAATCAATACGAACGCGGAAAACACGATCCAGACTATCTGACTGTGTCTAGAATTGCTCAGGTTCTAAACGTACCTGAAGGCTACTTCTACACCACGGACGACACCGCCGCTTGGCTCGCAGTGACCTTTCACAGAGCCTCCTCAAGCAACAAGGAGGTGGTCATTGCCGCAGCCTTATCGATCAGCGACAGCGGCTCTCAAACTTAGCCTAAATGGCTGCTGACGCTTTCTGCCAGATGGGCTAGAGTCGTCTTAGCATCCGATTACGTGCCGCTTAGCGCTACAAAAAACGGGGCGTCAACAGACTATTCAAAAGCTTCTGATATCAAAAACTAGGAGAGTTCATGTTCTTTTATGTAGATGAGGGCGGAAACACCGGATTGAATTTATTCGATGCTTCTCAGCCTATCTTGTACTACGGAGTTATTTCCAGTGCAGTCGATCTTGATACCGCTTCAGAAGCGGCGCTCCAAAAAATGAGGGCCAAACTGGGCGTCCCTCGAATTCACGCAAAGGAATTGGGCAACGACAGGCTATCGCTAGTGGCTGCCGAATTCGTAGAGCTCCAAAAGAAACTAGGATTTACTTTTGACTTCTATAAAGTAGTCAAGGCCGATCACGCGGTGATGGCTTTTTTTGACCAAGTGTTCGACTCGGGGATGAATGAAGCAGTGCGCTGGGCGAACTACTGGACACCCCTGCGCTTTGGTCTCCTGCTAAACCTCGGAATGCTGTTTGACTTAGAACTGGCAGAGAAAGCGTGGAAGTCAAGAATCGAAGGCAATGATGAAGTAGCTCAAGCGCTGCTGGTAGAGGTGTGCCAAACGTTGATAGTTCGTTTGCCCGACCTTCCTGATAAGGGGGCTCGATCTCGTCTTCACGATGCATTGAAATGGGCTATAAAACATCCTGATGCACTAAGCTACAACGCCTCAACAAAGGGACTAAGAAAGAGGGAAAAAAAAGCCCCTGCTCAACAAATTAGCCCCAACATCATCGGCTTTCAGTTCGTTATGCAGGGGATCGCCACCCGACTATTAGAGACAAAGAGGGAAGCCTCTCGGATCGTCGTAGATCAACAAGGGGAATTCAATACAGCCCAAAAGACCTTAGCCGATTTCTATAAAGAACTCTCAGGAATAGAATTCCCAAACGCCCCTGAAATGCCTAAAATTGATTTTGAAGGGATGCCATCAACCCCAATTGAGTTCCTTGCTGGCGATGATAGTGCGGGACTGGAATTGGTCGATGTAATGCTGTGGATACACCGCCGTGTTATTGAGGAGAAGCCTGTATCCCCAGAGCTGATGAAAATCGTAGAAGCAAACAGCAATCTTGGGGTTACTGATGAAATTTCGCTGAACGGAATCTGGAATCGCTGGAAGGGATTCTTAACCCAGCCAGTTGATCTAAGCGACTTGTCCCCTGAGCAGCTCGCCGCCGCTACAGCAATTCGAGAGGCTGAAACTGCAAGAGTTCGCGCCGCCCTCGATGATTAAATTGCATCTTGCGCTACCGGTTACTCTTGCCCAAGTCAAAATCCTAGCCGGTAGCATTGCAGTCTCCGCCCCACATTAAGCGATTTCGCTATGTGGGGCGAGATGTGGGACACAATAAAAAAGCGCCCCGAAAGGCGCTTTTTTACGTGATTCTTGGCGGAGAGAGGGGGATTCGAACCCCCGATAGGCTATGAACCTATACACGCTTTCCAGGCGTGCGACTTCAACCACTCATCCACCTCTCCTGCATCACTTTCCCCTTTCGGAGAAGCCGCGAATTATAGCAAAGATTCCAGAGAGTACCAACATTATTTACCCCTCCATCATCTTTGCCATCTTCGGCCTCGGTCTTGAGCACCCGGCTACAGCAAGCTCAGCATGGATCACCGCTTTCGCGGCGAAGACCGAGCACTGATCAGGAAGCTTCCTTCAACTGCTCCAGAATCGCCGGATTCTCCAGCGTGGACACATCCTGCGTAATCACCTCGCCCTTGGCCAGAACCCGCAGCAAACGCCGCATGATCTTGCCCGAACGCGTCTTCGGCAAGTTATCCCCAAACCGGATCTCCTTCGGCTTGGCGATCGGACCAATCTCCTTGGCGACCCAATTCCGCAGCTCCAACGCCAGCTTCTTGGCCTCTTCCCCGGTCGGACGCGCCTGCTTCAACACCACAAACGCACAGATCGACTCACCCGTCGTATCGTCCGGCTTACCCACCACAGCAGCCTCAGCCACCAGCGGATTCGCCACCAGCGCCGACTCGATCTCCATCGTGCCCATGCGGTGGCCCGACACATTCAGCACATCGTCAATCCGCCCGGTGATCGTGAAGTAGCCGGTCTCCTTGTTACGAATCGCCCCATCGCCGGCCAGGTACATCTTGCCGCCCAACTCCTCCGGGAAGTAGCTCGACTTGAACCGCTCAGGATTATTCCAGATGGTACGGATCATCGAAGGCCAAGGACGCTTGACGACCAGGATACCGCCCTGCCCGTTCGGCACATCCACACCAGCCTCGTCCACGATCGCGGCCATGATGCCCGGCAGCGGCAGGGTGCACGAACCGGGCACCATCGGCGTCGCGCCCGGCAGCGGCGTGATCATGTGGCCACCGGTCTCGGTCTGCCAGAAGGTATCGACAATCGGGCACTTCTCGCCGCCCACCTGCGTGTAGTACCACATCCACGCTTCCGGATTGATCGGCTCGCCCACCGTGCCCAGCAAACGCAGCGACGACAGGTCGTAATTTTTCGGATGCACTTTCGCATCGACGTCCGACGCCTTGATCAGCGAACGGATCGCGGTCGGCGCGGTGTAGAAGATGCTGACCTTGTGCTTGGCGATGGTGTCCCAGAAGCGGCCGGCGTTCGGATAGGTCGGCACGCCTTCGAACACCACTTGCGTGGCGCCCACCGCCGTCGGACCGTAGGCGATGTAGCTGTGGCCCGTCACCCAGCCGATGTCGGCCGTGCACCAGTACACGTCGTCCGGCTTGATGTCGAACGACCACTTCATCGTCAGCGCGGCCCACAACAGATAGCCGCCGCTCGAATGCTGCACACCCTTCGGCGTGCCGGTCGAGCCGGACGTGTACAGGATGAACAGCGGATGCTCGGCATCCACCCACTCCGGCTCGCATACCGACGACTGGTTGGCGACCAGGTCGTGCAGCCACAGGTCGCGCCCCGCCTGGAAGTTGATGTTGCCGCCGGTGCGTTTGTAGACGATCACGTCCTTGATGGTGTCGCAGCCGCCCAGCGCCAGCGCTTCGTCGACGATGGCTTTCAGCGGCAGGTTTTTGCCGCCGCGCAGTTGCTCGTCGGCGGTGATGACGGCCACCGCACCGGCGTCGATGATGCGCTCCTGCAGCGATTTGGCGGAGAAGCCGCCGAACACCACCGAGTGCGTGGCGCCGATGCGTGCGCAGGCCTGCATCGCGGCCACGCCTTCAACCGACATCGACATGTAGATGATGACGCGGTCGCCTTTCTTGATGCCGCGCGATTTCAGGCCGTTGGCGAATTTGCAGACTTTCTCGTGCAGTTCCTTGTAGCTGACGTGCACCGACTTGCCGTCGTCCGCTTCGAAGATGATGGCGGTCTTGTCGGCGTTGCCGTTCTGCAGATTGCGGTCCAGGCAATTGTAGGAGACGTTGAGGTGGCCGTCTTCGAACCATTTGTAGAACGGCGCGTCGTCTTCGTTCAGGACCTTGGTGAACGGCTTCTGCCACACCAGGTTTTCCTTCGCCAGGCGCGACCAGAAGCCTTCGTAGTCGGCCGCCGCCTCCGCGCACAATGCGTTGTAGGCATCCATGCCGGCCACGGTGGCTTGTGCTGCAAACGCCGCCGGTGGCGTGAAGATGCGGGATTCCTGCGGACCTTGTTGGGTAGTGCTGCTCATACTTGTCTCCAGAGTTTGTAGTCGTTTGTCATAAACATAAACTTCATCGCTTACTGAGCCCTTACAGATTGGACGTCCCCGGCGGAGGATGTGGTGCTCTATGTAATTTTACCAATATTTCTAAAGCCATACGCCGTATCTCCACGCTGCGATTGCTGAGCAGCACGTGTAAAATGTCGCCATCTCGTTAGTCTGCACCAATTCAAGGAGTTCCGCCGTAATGACCACGCCCCCACCGAAGCTGCGTCCGCTGCCCGCTTTTATCTTCATGACGCGCTGGCTGCAGTTGCCGCTGTATCTGGGCTTGATCCTGGCGCAGTGCGTCTACGTATTCCATTTCTGGGTCGAGCTGAAAGACTTGATCGGCGCGGTGCTGGGCAATGACGCTTCCCTGCAGCACATCCTCGAAGCGGTGGCTGTGCATGCGCCATCGCCCGAGGCCGTGGTCGCGGCCGCCACCACCGCCCATGCGCCCGCCAAGCTGACCGAGACCACCATCATGCTGGTGGTGCTCGGCCTGATCGACGTCGTCATGATCTCCAACCTGCTGGTGATGGTCATCATCGGCGGCTACGAGACCTTTGTCTCGCGCATGAACCTGGATGGCCACCCGGACCAGCCGGAGTGGCTGTCGCACGTGAACGCCTCCGTGCTCAAGACCAAGCTGGCGATGGCCATCATCGGCATCTCGTCCATCCATCTGCTCAAGACCTTTATCAATGCCGCAGTCTACGACCCGAAGACCCTGATCGCGCAAACCGTGATCCACGTGGTCTTCCTGCTGTCGGCGCTGGCGATCTCGTACACCGACCGCATCACCACGCTGACCCACAAAGAATCCCACTAAGCATCCCTCCAACCCTCGCGAGAACATCATGACCATCATAAAGCAAGAAGACCTGATTGAATCCGTTGCCGCCGCACTGCAGTACATCAGCTACTACCATCCCGCCGACTATATCCAGCATCTGGCGCGCGCCTATGATGCCGAGCAAAGCCCGGCCGCGAAGGACGCGATCGCGCAGATCCTGACCAACTCGCGCATGTGCGCCGAGGGCAAGCGTCCGATCTGCCAGGACACCGGCATCGTCAACGTCTTCCTGAAGATCGGCATGGGCGTGCGCTTCGAGGGCTTCACCGGCACCGTGACCGACGCCGTCAACGAGGGCGTGCGCCGCGCCTACAACTACGATGACAACAAGCTGCGCGCCTCCATCGTGGCCGATCCGCACTTCGACCGCAAGAACACCAAGGACAATACGCCGGCCGTGGTCCACATGGAACTGGTCGAGGGCAACACCGTCGACGTCAAGGTCGCTGCCAAGGGCGGTGGTTCGGAGAACAAATCCAAGATGGTCATGATGAATCCATCCGATTCGCTGATCGACTGGGTGCTGAAGACCGTGCCGACCATGGGCGCAGGCTGGTGCCCGCCTGGCATGCTGGGCATCGGCATCGGCGGCACCGCCGAGAAGGCGATGCTGATGGCGAAGGAAGTGCTGATGGAAGACATCGACATGTACGAGCTCAAGCAGCGCGGCCCGCAGAACAAGCTGGAAGAACTGCGTATCGAACTGTGCGACCGCATCAACGCGCTGGGCATTGGCGCGCAGGGCCTGGGCGGCCTGACGACCGTGCTGGACGTGAAGATCATGACCTACCCGACCCACGCCGCGTCGAAGCCGGTCGCGATGATCCCGAACTGCGCCGCCACCCGCCACGGCCACTTCGTGCTGGACGGCTCCGGCCCCGCCTACATGACGCCGCCTCCGCTGTCGACCTGGCCTGACGTCAGCTGGGCGCCGGACACCGAGAAGTCCAAGCGCGTCGACCTGAACACGCTGACCAAGGAAGAAGTCGCCTCGTGGAAGCCGGGCCAGACCCTGCTGTTGAACGGCAAGATGCTGACCGGCCGCGACGCCGCGCACAAGCGCATCCAGGACATGCTGGCCAAGGGCGAGGAACTGCCGGTGGACTTCAAGAACCGCGTGATCTACTACGTCGGCCCGGTCGATCCGGTGCGCGATGAAGTGGTGGGCCCAGCCGGCCCGACCACCGCCACCCGCATGGACAAGTTCACCGACATGATGCTGGAGAAAACCGGCCTGATCGCGATGATCGGCAAGGCCGAGCGCGGCCCGGTCGCCATCGAGTCGATCAAGAAGCACCAGTCGGCCTACCTGATGGCGGTCGGCGGCTCGGCCTACCTGGTGTCGAAGGCGATCAAGGGCGCCAAGGTGCTGGGCTTCGCCGACATGGGCATGGAAGCGATCTACGAGTTCGACGTGGTCGACATGCCGGTGACCGTGGCGGTCGACGCCGCCGGCACCTCGGTGCATGAGACCGGTCCGAAGGAATGGAAAGCCAAGATCGAAGCGCTGAACGTTCCGGTCGTGACGGCCTGATGCAGGCCGCCCGCTCTCCCGGCGCCCCCATCGGCGTCTACGATTCCGGCGTGGGCGGGCTGTCGGTGCTGCGCCACATCCGGGCGCAGTTGCCGGCCGAGGACTTGATCTACTTCGCCGATTCCGGCCACGCGCCGTACGGCGAAAAGACCGAGCAATACGTGGTCGACCGCGCGCTGCTGGTGGCCGCCTTCCTGCTGGAGCGCGGCGCCAAGGCGCTGGTGGTGGCCTGCAATACCGCGACCGTGGCCGCCATCAAGGCGGTGCGGGCGCGTTATCCCAAGCTGCCGGTGGTCGGCGTCGAGCCCGGCCTGAAGCCGGCCGCGGCGATCACGCGCAGCGGCAAGGTGGGCGTGATGGCGACGGCGCGCACGCTCAAGGGCGACAAGTTCCTGCAACTGCGCGAGCAGATCAGCGCCGCCACGCGGGCCGAATTCCTGCTGCAGCCATGCGTGGGCTTGGTCGACCAGATCGAGCTGGGCGACCTGGAGACGCCTGCCATCGCCGCGCTGCTGGAGCAGTACGTGGCGCCGTTGCTGGACCAGGGCGCCGACACGCTGGTGCTGGGCTGCACCCACTATCCCTTCGTCCAGGCCGGCATCGAACGCGTGCTGCGCGGCCACGGCCACTCGGACGTGGCCCTGATCGATACGGGCGACGCGGTGGCGCGCCAGCTGGTGCGCCTGCTGGACGCCGGCGGCCTGCTGCATCCGGCGCGCGCCGACGGCGAGGCGCCGGCCTCGCTGCGCGGCTACACGACGGCGGACGTGAGCGCACTGGCGCCCGCCTTCGCCAATCTGCTGGGCTTGCATCCGCCGGTGGAAAAGGTTGATGTTTAAGCAAGCCGGAATATTTTGAAAAAACTTTGCATTTAGATTTGCAGGATTCAAAACTGGCTTGTATAATTCGGCACCTGTCTACGAAACAGTAGACAAAGCGAAGTAAATCAGTGGTGGCTGTAGCTCAGTTGGTAGAGTCCAGGATTGTGATTCCTGTTGTCGTGGGTTCGAGCCCCATCAGCCACCCCACAGAATACGTAGGAAAATCAAAGGGTTACAAGTTTCGGCTTGTAGCCCTTTTCCTTTTGTCGGAACATAGTCTTCCAAACTTTGGCAGATACGCTGCTCCGCCTTTCTCATTAGCCTCTCGACCATATGCGCCAGCCGCTATCGGCTTCGCACTGCCCCAACCGAAATTATTGTATATACATAAAAAGATTGACCTGTATTTTTTATGTACATACAATAATTCAATGCAGCTTACATGGGATCCCGACAAAGACCGCATCAACCGGCAGAAACATGGCGTTTCGCTGGCGGATGCTGCCCTTCTCGATTGGGATACCGCGATGGAAGAACTGGACGATAGAGAAGATTACGGCGAGGACAGGTATAGAGCCTTCGGAGCCATCGAAAATAAACTGTACTGTGTGATATTTGTAGACCGCGACGAGGGACGAAGGATTATCAGTCTGCGAAAAGCAAACGCCAAAGAGGTGAGAAATTATGTCGAAGCCAATAAATAACCAGGCGGCGAAGGCCGCCGCGTCGGCAACGATGAAGCGCTCAACAAGGGCGCCGCAGTCGGACGAAGACACCCGCCGTGCAGTCGCTCGCAAGGCCAAAGCCCTTACGCTCATCATGCCGACAGAGGAAGAGGACGCCGCTATTACCAAGGCTGCGTTATCCGATCCTGACAACCCGCCAGCGACCGACGCCGAATTGGCAAAACTCCAGCCGGCTCGACGCCCACGGGGACGGCCAGCACTGGATGTGACCAAGGTACCTACAAGCATCCGGTTTGACAGTGTGGTGCTGGACGCATTCAAGGCTTTGGGTCCCGGTTGGCAGACCCGTATCAACGAGGTTCTGCTGCAATACCTCATTGATACCCGTCAGCTCAGCCGATTCCACGCCAAGGTGCAAGCCGGCGCGAAAGAGCAGCGTAAAACGGACGAATTCCTGGTTGTGGCACGAGATACCGGCCAAGCCAAAGAAAAGGTCAAACAGCACCTGCTTGTCTCTGGTCGTGAAGAGGCCGCACGCGGGCGGGTCGTTACCGTAGACGCAGACAACGCTACGGTTAGGGATCTGCCAGTCATAATGTAATCTTGATCGACTGGGCGTTGATCAGGCATGCTTCAGTGCAGCCTGAAGAACCGCCGTATGCCCTCCAGGTAATTGGCTTGCTGTGCCTGCTCGGGTTCCGCATGATGGCTGCGCACTGCGCTCAGGCCTTCGCTGCGGTCGCTGAGCACATGGGCGAATTCGTCCGCCAGCTCGGGACGCTCGTGCAGGATGGTTTCAAAATTCTCCTTGTCCAGCCGGTAGCACAGCACATCCGTCCGGGCGGTGACGGTCGCGCGGCGAGGCGCGCCGGTCAGCAGGCCGATCTCGCCGAACACATCGCCCGCCTTGAGGGTGGCGCAATGGACACGCTCCCGCCCTTCCACTTCGAACCACACGTCGGCCTCGCCGCCGGCCAGCAGATACAGCCAATGCGCCACCGCGCCCTGCCGGGTGATGATGTCGTCCTTGACGAACGGCGTGTTGCGCAGCGCCTTGGCGAGCTTGGCCAGTTCCTCGTCGGTGAGGCTGGAAAACAGCGCGACCTTGCCCAGCGCTTTTTTGCGCGCATCAATCTCCACCGATTGCCGGGCGTTCGAGCGCCGCTCCGAATCCGCGTTCAGGCGGATGTCCATGCACGGATGGGCGAGCGACAGGCTTTGCCGCTGCAGGGCGCTATAGAAATGGATGCGCACGGCCGAATCGGTGCCGTCGTCGTGGGCCGGGTTGGTGAGCCAGTAGCGCACCGCGTACTGGATCAGTCCTTCGCGGTAATCGGTGACGATACACTCGGGCGGGCGGGCCGTCGAGATATGCTCGATATGGGTCTGCCGCAGCGCCGTCTGGACGGTGGCGATGACCTGCTGCGGCGGCACCGCGTCCTCGATCCAGAAATGCACCCAGCGCCGGAACTCCGGCTTGCTCTCGCGGCTGTACACGTCGACCTTCGATTTCATCAGCACGCTGTTGGGGATGACGACCAGGTTGCCATTGTTGGTGCACACGGCCGTGTGCCGCCAGTGGACTTCCACCACCTTGCCGCGCACGTCGTCGATCTTGATCCAGTCGCCGATGCGCACCGAGTTGTCGAGCTGTAGCGCGAGGCCGCCCAGGATATTGCCCAGCGTTTCCTGCATCGAGAAGGCGACCACGCCGGTGATGACCGCCGATGTGGTGACCAGTCCGCTCAAGTCCAGGCCGGCCACGCGCAGCCACACCAGGCCCCAGACGATGTAGGTGATCACCAGCAGGATGTCTTCCATGATACGCGGCGGGTGCATGCGCAGGGCCGGCAGCAGCACGCGGAAGGCGGTCAGGCCCAGGATGCGTATCAGCAGCAACCCGAAGCCGAGCATGGAGGCGCTTTCGAACAGGCCGGCGGCCTGGCGCTGGTCCATGTCGATCATGAGCTTGCTGGAGAGGCTGAGTATCAGGCACAGGCCGCCGAACAGCAGGTTGTTGCGGAACATGTGCTGACTGTCGGGATCGGAGCGGGTCAGCAGCAACTGCGTCACGCTGCAGAAGAGGACGGCGGCAACCAGACCGGCATGCCAGGGATTGATCCATGGGCCATCGATGGTCAGCATGCGGGCTCCTCATCCGTTGCTAGCTTGAATGTATTGTGAACTGATCGACACCCAGGCGCAATGCGATAACGAGCTAAACTATTTAAACCCTTTTACTTCGCAACAAGGCGACCATTTTTATCGTTGTTTAAAAGTTAATGGTGTACCATAGGCAAATCCCTAAGCTTTGGGGGAATCCACCGGAAATAAAATGAACTGGACCACCGTACTGTTTGGCACCCTAGTCCTCTGCACTACCGCAACGGCCCAGACGGCGCCCGAGCAGGAAGTCAACATCGTCGGCTTCAAGAATCCCGAGCACAAGTCCTACCAGTCTTTCGTGCGCGCGCTGTCCGCCGCCGAGCGCCACAAGGAGCTGGCGCCGCAGGCCGATCCCGGCTTCCGGCTGCTGTCCAAGCCGCCCGGCACGGACCTTACGCTGCGCCTGGTCGGCAATGCCGCCGAACAGCCGATCGCGCTCGATCCGCAAGGCTATTTCCGCCTGGAGAAAAAGCCCGCCATCGATGATGAGCGGGCGGACATGGTGGTCTCGGCCAAGGCTGGCGCGGCGGCGTTCAAACCGTCGGTGCGCACGCCCGGCCTGCCGCCGTCCACCCGGCGCCTGGGCGACCTGCGGATGGAGTGCGAGATGCTCTGGGTAATGGACAAGGACGACATGCCGTTCCTGATCAGGTCGACGTTCCAGCTCGCCGGAGGCCTCTGCCATTCCGGCAAGATCGCGGTGGATTTTCCCGAGCCGCTCAAGCTGCGGTCGGCCACGCTGGTCGAGGCCGACCGCACGTTGAAGCTGCCGCTCCAGGCCGACCGCCGTGGCTACATCGCGCCCGTCCATGACAAAAGCTGGAGCAACGAAGCCAGGGTGGTGTTCGAGCCGGTCGAGGATGGCAGCTAGCAAGCTGATCCGCCACGCCGGCGTTACAAAATTTTATTGCAGCTGTTGCCCAATGGAACTTGTTTGGCGCTACAATGAATGTCTGTGCATTCGCATGCAACGCCTCCCCTTTCAAGATTAAGCCCAGCCATGTCCCACGAGAGAACACCCCTGCACGAAGTCAGTACCTATAGCAAGGACACGCCGGTCGGCTGTCCCGATGTCAACGGACGCGCCGCCGTGTTTGTGCCAACCGCGCTGTTCGATGTGAGCAGCTCCACCACCATCCGCAAAGGCGCCGGCATCGTCGGCTACGGCAATCCGGATGGTTCGCTGACCGTCTTCTTCGAAGCCAACCGCTTCGACGAGACCAGCCTGCACAAGTGGGAAAACAAGGCCCGCAAGGCCTACGACCGCATGGTGGCCAGCGCGCCGACCGTGTCCAAGGCCAAGATGGATCCGAAGATGGTCGAGCAGATCGGCTACATCGACGGCTCCGGCATCCAGCTGAAACACCCGGAACTGCTGCAGCACTGGCTGGAAGTGTCGAACGCCACGGAGACCGCGCCGGCCGACGCCATCATCGTCTGGAAAACCAAATAAAGTTGGTACAAAGATAGAAGACGGGCTGTTGTCCTACAAAGTATCGGACATTCGGCTGATGCCCGTCTGACCTCCCCTGGGATATTCTGGACTCATTGGTAGTCCCATCCTCACCGGAGTCTGTCATGGCACGCTATCTCCACATCGCCTTTGGCGCGTTGTTGCTTGGCCTGGCTTGCGCATCGACCTACGTGCTGTGCACGGAAAACGCCTTGCAGGACCATTCGACCTCGCTCTACCAGCTGCGCTGAGACTTCACTCACGCAAGCCCAGCATATTCACCAGACGGTTCAAGTCGCCCTCTTCGCGGATAATTTCGGCCATCAGTTCGGGCAGCGGCATGCGGCCCCAGTTGACGGCGCGGCGCAGCAGATACGGCGTCGGGCTGTGCGGTTCCACCAGGCTCAGGTAATCGGCCAGCGCCTCCAGCGTGGCATACGCTTCGTCGCGGCTCTTCCAGCCGGCCTTGACCACCGCCGGCGGCGCGGCCGCGCTGGTCGTTTCCTCCTTGCCTTGCGGCGCTTCGGGCGTCGTCATTTCTTCTTCCTTTTGCTCGGGAACCAGCTGTTGCAGCACGCGCTCCAGCGCCACCAGCGTTCCCTTCAGTTTGGACAGGTTCGGCGCCTGCGCGCCCAGTTGCAGGTCGACGAAGGCCAGCATGGTCTCCAGGCAGTTCAGGCAGCGCTGCACCACCTGCAGGCGCTGGGCCAGCTCGCGCCCCAGCCGCTGGTGGGCGTAAGCGATCACTTCGATGCGGGTCAGCGGCGCCTCGTTGTCGGCGGGCTGGCGCGGCTCGGCCGGATGGCCCGCCAGTTCGCGCGCCGTCATGTGCTCCCAGTCGACCAGGGTCTGCGCGGGCGGCTTGCGGCCGTTGATCTTCAGCAGCGGCACGTGCACCCGCACCGTCACCGAGAACGATTCGTTGATCCACTCCAGCGGCGCCACGCGGGCATCGGCGTCGCCGTCCTGGATCACCGGATGCAGCGGCTCCCAGTATTGCCGCAGCAGCCGGTCGACCAGGCTCAGGCCGCGGTACATGCCGTCGATGCCGTGCTGCCGCGTCCACGCCTCCAGCAACCACGCGGCGATCTGCAAGTCCTTGGAGCGGGTGGTCAGCATGGTCTTGCAGCGCGCCTCGATCAGCGGCCAGTCGGCCTTCTGCAGCGGCCGCTCCCACTGCCGCATCGGCAGGCTGGGATCGTCCTCCTCGCGCGCCAGCCGGATCTCGGTGAAGATCGGATCGTAGCGCAACGCCGGGCCGCAGGGCTGGTCCTCGGAGATGGGCTTGAGCAAGAGCTCCAGCTCCTCCTGATGCTCCATGCTCATCAGGGAAAGCGGTATCGGCAGGCTGGGTGCGTTCATAGGGGCGGTCGGGTTCGGGATACTGGGTGTTCGCTCATCGGAAATCAGCAGGCGCGCCTTGTCGACCAGGTTGCGCAGATTGCTTTTTATGGTCGCCATGCGCCGTTCCGCCTACGGTAGCATCTTGGCGAGCTCGCGCGCAAAAAATTTCGCGGCGAGCGGCGACGTCAGCTTGTGCAGGTCCACCACCGTGGCGCCGTACGGCATGTAGATCTTCTCGGACAAGGCCAGCAGCGGGCCGGTGTCGAAACCTTCGTCGATCTGGTGCATGGCGATCACCACATGGTCGGAGCCGTTGTCCAGCAAGGCCTGGAAGGGATTGGGCCCGGCGTAGTGCGAGGGCCAGCCGTCGTCGATGCAGGGATGCAGGTTGTAGAAGCCCAGCCGCGGCCAATTGAACAGGCGCGCGTCGATGCGCTGGCCGAAGGTGGCGGTGATGCACAGGTCGGGCTTCCACTGCTGGTCGTACAGGCTGAAGAACTCGTCCGTCTTGACGCGGCCCTTGTACGGCACGATGCCGTGCGACAGCGCCAGCCGTTCCACCATCGTTTCCTCCGCCAGGCTGTGCGGATAGGCCCAGACCCGGCGGCCGCGGCTGACATGGTCGGAGTCCACATCGTCGGTGGCCACGCCCACCACGCGCACGCGCTGCGCCAGCGGCCCCTTGAGCAGTTCGCTCAGCACGTGGAAGCCGCGATGGAAGCTGCCGAACACGGCAACTCGCACGAGTGGGGGCAGGGATGACATGGCAACACCTCGTTCAAACCGGCCTACCAGGCCGGTGCCTTGACAGGAAACACCGGCGGCCACACCAGCGGCGTGCGCTTGCCGGCAGCGCTCACGGTCAGCCGCACGTACACCCTGGCGCGGCTGTCGCGGGTCTGGATGCGGCCGTCGCCGACCGCGCTCATCGGGAACTCGAACTTGAGCAGCTGCGAGCGCGCGCCCGACGCCGGCGCCGCGTCGCTCTCGCGGTAGGCCGACACAAAGCTGAACAGCGCCCACGGATCGTCGAAGCGGTAGCTGACGGTGCGGCCGTCCACCGCCATGCCGGGATGGCCGGCCTCGGCTTTCGGAATGGCCGGACCGTCCTGCGCCACGCGCAAGGTCAGCACCAGCGGCAGGCCCGGCTCCCAGCGCAGCGCGCGCGGGGCGTCGCGCTGGTGCTGGGTCTGGCCGCCAATGGTCAGCGACCAGTCGATGATCTGGTTGCCCTCGCTTTCGGCGGCGCTGTTGGCGCGGAACTCGGCCATCACGTCCAGGCCGGCGGCCTGCCCTTCCTCGCTCGGATACAGCGGCGCCAGGAACTCGCGCACCTTCTGCATCTGCTCGTCGACCTTGCGCACGGTGCTGGCCGGCGACGGCCGCGTCGGGTCGCGGTCCGAGGCCAGCGCCAGCACGTGCACGCGGTCGAACAGCTTGAGCACGGAACCGACCTCGTCCACGTCGGCCGGCACCTTGTCGGCCGCGCCGTTTTTGGCACCGGCGTTGGCGTCCGGCGCCAGCGAACGGAACGGCGCGCGGTTGGCCAGGCCGGCGTTGAAGGCGTCGGCGAAACGGGTCCAGGCGTCCTGGTAGCCGGTCTGCAGCAGCTCGCGGCAGCGCGAGTACAGGCCGGCCTGCAGACCCTGCATGCGCTCGGAGAACACGTCGGTGGCGCGGCGCTGCGCGGCGCGCGCCGACAGCTTGTCCAGGCAGTTGTTGATGTCGAGGTCGGCCGCGCCGGACAGCACGAACTGCTCCAGCGCGCCCAGGCTGCTGGTCGGGCTCTTGAGCTTGTAGCGGTTCAGGTCGGCCACCGTGGCTTGCCAGCGCGTCACCAGCGGATTGCCGGCGCCGGCGCCGCCCAATTGCATCAGCAGCGTCTCGGCGTCCTTGCCGGTGGCCTCGATGAAGGCTTGCTGCTGCTGCACGTAGGCCGCCAGCGCGCCGGCGTCGGCCGCGCCGAAGGCGTCCAGCAGCGGCGCCTTCTCGCCGTTCCACGAACGGAAGGCGCGGTCGCGCGGCACGAACACCTCGGCCCGCGTCAGCGTTTCATCCAGCAGTTGCAGGCGGGTCAGCGCGTCGCGCGTGAGCACGGCCGTGAGGTTGTCGGCCACGCCGGCCGCCGCGATATCCTGCAGCCACGAGCGGATGCGCAGCGCCTTGGCGCGGTCGGCCTCGGCGGCCGGCGCCTGCACCTCGCGCGCCGACACGATGTAGGCCTGCGACAGCATGTCGCGCGCGGTCTCGGCCAGCGCGCCGTCGGCCAGGCGCGCGGCCGGCGCCTGCAGCATGTTGGGGAACTTGGGCAGGAAGTCGGTCTGCACCCGCTTGCGGGCGTCGCCCAGCGCCAGCACCTGGTCCAGCCGCGGACCGTCCCAGCTGACGGTGGAACCGGCCGGCACGTCCGGCAGGCGGCTCAGGTGGTTGACCTTCATGAACGGCTGCGACAGCAGGCCGTTGAGCGCGTCCAGCAGCGCCTTGCGGTCGGCCGCGAAGGCCCAGGCGGAATTGGCCTCCGACCATTCCAGGCCCGAGCTCAGTCCCTGCGAATGGCTGTCGGCCGACAAGGTCGCGTCCCACAGCGAGATGAACTGGTTGAAGCCGTCGTCGGTCTGCTTGCGGGCGTCGTCGGCGGCGGCCTTGCCCAGCAGCGAGACGCTCTCGACCTTTTGCAGCAGGTTGTCCCAGGCCGGGCCCAGGTCCGGCGTGCTGCGGTGCATCCACGCGCCCTTGCCGGTGGTCAGGTAGGCTTCCTGCGCCCGCAGCGCGGTGCGCAGCGCCTGCCAGATGGCGATGTTGGTGGCGGCGTCGGCCTTGGGATCGGACTCGTACAGCGCGGCCGAGGATTCGCCGATGGTCTGTTCGGCCTTCAGCAAGCCGTTGTTGACGAACATGCGCTTGGCGGTGGCCTTGACGGCCAGCTTGAACGAACAGCTGGCCGCTTCCTGCAATGGTTCGACGGTGAGCGACTGCACCTCCCTGGCCACCTGGCGGAACAACTTGGCGGTGCGCGTGGGGTCGCCGTTGAGCTCGGTGCCCAGCAGCACCCGCACCACCAGCGCCAGGTCCTCGCCGGACGGCGGGCCGGAGCTGGCCGACTTCAGCCGCATCATCGCCTGCTGCACCTGGTCGAGCTGCTCCATGCGCGCCACGTATTGCAGCAGCGCCGAGAATTCCGGCAGGTTCTCCATGTTCAGCGCGGTGTTCGGCGCCACCGTCATCTCGTTCCAGCGCGCCGGCAGCGTGCAGCGGCCGCCGATCACCAGGCTGCCCGAGATCGGATCGATGGGCACGCCGGTCAGCTCGCTCACGCGGCTGTACATCGAGCGCCGCAGCGGATCGAAGGCGTTGTCGGCGAAGCCTTTTTCCATGCGGTTCTGCACGCGCTGGTGCAGGTTGTCGAACCACGGCCACGAGCCGGGCATGAACAACGAGCCCAGGCGGGCGTTGCCCATCTGCTCGATATTCTGCAGCGCCTCCATCGCGCGCTGGCGGCTCTGCGCCGGGTCGATCACGTTGTGGCTGCTGGCCAGCAGACTGGCGCGCGAATCGCGGTCCAGCTTGTGCAGGTAGACCACCACGTCGGAGCTGAGCCGGTGCAGGTTGAGCGTGGCGAACAGCAGCCCCACCACCCACACCACGGGGATGCCGATGGCGCTCCAGCGCGCCATGCGGTTCATCGCCGGACGGCGCATGCGGTGCACCGACGACGAGCGCACCAGCCCGGCCTCGGCGAAGATCTTGCGCTCGAAGATATCGCGCAGGAAGGCTGGCACGGCGCTGCCCTGCCCCGGCACATAGGCCGGCGCGGCGCCGCCGGCCAGCGTCGGCTCGGCCCGGTCCGGCAGCGCGGCGGGCGGGGTCGCGGCGGCCTGGTCGACCGGCATGAAGCCGTCGTCGGCCGGCGCGGCGCCATCGCCCAGCAGGGCCGCCTCGTCGCTGCAATCGCCGGTCAGGTAAATGCCGCGCAGCAGGAAGGGCTCGTGGTAGGCGCTGGGCCGCATCAACTCCTCGGCGAACAGCTTGAGGCCGGCGCGCAGGCGCTCGACCTGGTTGGGCAGCAGGAAGTATTCGCTGCTGTCCGAATCCGACGGCTCCAGCGCGCACAGCTCGGCGCAACTGTCGGACAGCGTGCGGACGATCTCGTTCATCGCCGTCTCTATCCATTGCGCCTGGAACGGCGCGGCCAGCTCGTGCGGCGACGACCAGCCCAGCATCGAGCGGCGCAGCGGCTCCGGCAGCGCGGCCGCGAAGCGGGCGAAGCCGGGGATGGTCTCGCAATCGGTGATGGCCAGGTAGATCGGGAAGCGCAACGCCAGCCGGTTCTGCGCCAGCCACAGGCGGCGGTGGATGGCCTTGGCGCGCGCGGCCAGGTCGAGCTGGCCGGTGCCGTCGGCGTCGAGGAAGGCGCGCGCCGGGATCGCCACGACGATGGAATCGAAGGGCCGGTCGGGCCGGTAGTTGCGGCACAGGCCGAGGAAGTCGTCCCAGGTGGTGTTGGCGTTGCCGCCGGACGCCTCGGGATCGGGCGAGCCCAGGTAGTCCGACTGCAGTTGCACCGCGATGCCCTGGTCGAAGAAGTTCCAGTTGATGCCCTGGGCGCCGGCGGTCAGCGTGCTGTCCGCGCTGAGCGCGCTTTGCAGGCCCGATTGCAGCAGCGGCAGCTCGCGCCCGGCGCTGTCCTCGTTGAGCACCAGGGTCCAGGCCAGGCTGTAGCGCTCCGAGCGGGCCGCGATATTATTTTCGATCAGCTCCACCGCCACGCGGAACGATTGCTTGAGCGAGTCCACGCTGATCAGGCGCGGTTTCTGGTCGGCCGGCTTGTCGGCTTTTTCCGCGCCCTTCATCGCCGCCCAGATGACCACCGCGAACAGCAGCATGACGAGCAGCGTCAGCACCAGCAAGGTGGCAATGGCCGTGTTATCTGACAAGAAGTTGAACACTATTCAGTCGTCCCGGAGTGAGTCGTTCCCGCGCAGGCGGGAATGACGAGCTATTCACACGGTCGTGGCGAGCGCGGCGCGTACCGGCCACGATTGCCACAGCCACAACAGTTCAGACAGTCCCAGCAATATCAGCAGCGCCAGCACGAACATCATGCCGCTGCGGTTAAACTTGGGCAGGCGCCGCGCCGCCAGGTGCGACAGCGTGCTGGCGTAGGCCTGCTCGGACAGCGTGCGGTCGCGCCCCTGCAGGTCGGCCGGCCGCAGGTAGACGAACTGGAACAGCTCGCGCCGGTACTCGGCGATCTTGTCCTGCTTCTGGCCGCGATACCGGCCCTGGAAGCCCAGCGACAGCAGGTACAGGTACAGCCGGCCGACGTTGCGGCGCGCCGCCTCGCGCTCGCGCAGCAGCTGGTCCAGGTCGTCGAACACGCGCTCGCCGGCAAAGCTGGACTTGAACAGCGTGGTCTCGATCAGCACATGGCGCCAGTAGCCGCGCCCGGCCCACTCGGTGTTCAGCAGCACCTCGTCGGCCAGCGCCGCCTTCAGGAAGCGGCCCTGCACCTCGGCCTCGATGCCGGCCTTGCCGACGATGCGGCGCGCCTCCAGCGACTGCAGCTCGATCAGCTGGCACAGCTGGCGGCTGAGCGCCTCGGCGGCCGCCCTGGCCTCGCCCTCGCCCACCCGCGTGGCCGCCTGCGCCGAGCGCGACAGCACGTCGTAGAAGTCGCGGAACTGCACCGAGGCCAGGTCCACGCCCTCGCTGATGCTGCCGCTCCAGGCCGCCGGCGTCTGCGCCGGCGCTGCGTTGTTGGTTCCAAAGTTCACGGCATCATCCCTTTATGAACAACACCACTTCCTGCGGACGCTGCGTCTGCAGGCTTTCATTGGCGTTGCTGATCAATAAAGCCTGGCCGGCCACGATAAATTCATCCGACACTTCCACGCTGAACAAGGTGTAGCCGGCGCTGGCGCGCAGGCCCAGCTCGGGCGCGGCGTCGATGCGGCTGCGCGGCGCGCCCAGCACGCGGCGGTCGGTCAGCGAGGTCCACACCGTCTGCGAGCCGATCACCGCGCCCGCCATCCATTGCGTGGCCTCGCGCTCGGGCTGGCCGCGCAGGCCCACCACCAGCCGCGCGCCCAGCCAGTCCGCCTGCATCGCCAGCGAGAACGCCTGGCTGTCGTAGCCGAACACGCAGGTCTTCCACTCCTGGCTGACCTCGCCCACCAAGTCGGCCAGCGCGGTCAGCACGGCGTCGAAGGCCGGCGCGGTGTCGGCGTGGTCGTAGGCCGGCGGCATGATGGGCACGGCGCCGGGACGCAGCGTCGCCAGCGGCCCCAGCTGCGCGCACAACGCCAGGTACAGCGGCATCGGATGCACGGACGGGCTGCGCAGCAAGGCTTCCAGCACCGGCAGGTTGAGGATCAGGCTCGACAGCCGGGCCTTCTGCTCCAGCAGGTTGATGCGGTCCTCGGTGCGCGACGACGGCTGCGCGGTCTGGCGCGCCAGGAACACCGCCTTGTTGCGCATCTGCGTGACCAGGTGCTGCGCGCGCTGGCGCACGGTGGACGCGGCCGGCACGTCCAGCATGGCCGGCAGGTAGGCGCCGCGGTGCACGATCTCGTTGCCCTTGTTGACCGTCATCAGCCGCAGCGCGGTGTAGGCCGCCGACGGCACCGGTCCGGCCGCCAGCCCCAGGTTGACCGCCATGCGCGGCACGTCGGCCGGCAGCGCCTGCGACACCTCGTCCTCCACGGCCGGGCTCTCGACGCCGCGGAACATGGCGGGCTGGCCCGGCTGGCGCAGCGAGCGCGTGTTGCCCACCACCAGATACACCGCCAGGTCCTGCTGCGCCATCGCCTCGGCCCACGGCGCCAGGTCCAGCTCCAGCGGCTGGCCCTGCGCCAGCGCGCTGTCGTAGGTCACGGCCATGCCGTTGGGCAGGATCGCCTCCAGCTGCTGGACGCGCAGCAGGCCGGTGGTCAGCAGCGCCTCGTCGATGACGAGCTCGCGCACGCCCCAGCCGTAGGGATTGGCCGCCATCGATTGCCAGGCCAGCAGCGCGTCGATGCGCGCGCCTTCCTGCTGGAAGTGCTGCGGCGTCAGCATCATGCCTTCGTGCCACTGGATGCGATGTGAAAGTTGAGGTACGGTCATTGAGTCGCTTTCATAATCTACTGCGCCGCGCCGGCTTTGGGCTCTTTCGCACTAAAGCCCTGCGCGTTCAGTTGCACAACATATGCCGACGCGTTCAGCAGCAGGCGCTCGCGGTGCTCGCCGGCGTTGCTGTAGCCGGCGAACACCAGCGCGGCCCAGGCCTTCTGGTCGCTCCATTTTTTATCGTTCAGCTTGATCGTCTGGGCCGGCACCAGCTCGTACGGATAGACGGTGAGCGCCTCGGGGAAGGTACGCTGCAGCTCGGCGCGGGTGGCGAACCATTTCGAGGCCGGCATGGCCAGCAGCGCGTCGAGCACGGCCGGGTCCTTGACCAGCACCACGTCCACCGCCACCGCGCTGTTGCTGTTGGCGTCGTCGGCGGCGCGCAAGGTCAGCGACTTCCAGCTCGGCGAGGCCATGCTGGGACCGAACAGCGCGCGCGTGGCGCCGCAGCCGGCCAGCGCGATCAGCGGCACAAGCAGCAGCACACAGCGGCGAGTAATCGAGGTCATCATCAGTTGCCTAAGTCAGTCTTCAAAGCGGCCAATACCGATCCGTCATTCCCGCGCAGGCGGGAATCCATAGACCGTGGGATAAGCCGCTCAGCATGGATTCCCGCCTGCGCGGGAATGACGTATGTCTTGCGCAGGCCATAGCCCACGCCGGCGCAAAACACTGTGAACAGAGCAATCAACAACAGGAACAACACGAACAGCGCTTGCTTGCGGGTGAAGACGAGCTTGAGCGTGGACGGCTGCCACGCTTCGGAAACTTGCTCATTATTAATATACAGACCATCGGCAACCAAGGCAATCAACGCTGACGATATAAGAAAGGAAAGTAAATTCCGTGGTCCCTCGCACAACACTTCGACCAGCATGAACACCGGCAGCACCGCCTCCAGCGGCAGGCTCATCGAGGCCATCACGAAGCCGCCGAGTATCACCGACTTCACGCCTGCAATGCCCACCGACCACAGCGCGGCGGTCCACGACAGCGCGCAGATCCAGGCGATGTCGGCCGCGCTCAAATAATGGTGGTACAGGTTGGCGACAAAGATCGCCAGCACCGAGAAGAACATCGCCTCGCCGGCCTTGAGGAACACCGGCGCGATCGGCGAGACCAGCTCCACCAGGCCGCGGCTGAAGCCCAGCCGCACACTCATGCCCTGGATGAAGCCCGGCACCGCCGCCACCGCCACCGGCGAGAACAGGCAGACGGTGATCGGCTCGCGCAGCGCCAGCAGCACCAGCCACGGCGACTTGTTCAGCTTCCAGCAGATGATGGCGATGGCCGCCACGCACACCGCGGCGGCGGCGAAGAAGAAGGCGCCGAGGAAGCTGCTGAGCAGCACGATGGCCTCGACGCCGGCGGTGGCGGTGGCGGCGGCCGCCAGCACGAAGGCGGCCGCCGGCAGCAGCGTGTTGAAGCGGTGCACCAGCGATTCCAGCGCGCGGTACATGCCTTCGAAGATGCCGTTCAACTGGGCCGAGCGCTGCGGGTCCTGCACCGACACGGCGGCGCCGAAGCACAGCACGCCGATCAGCACCGACGGCAGCGAACCGTAGGCCAGCACGCCGAAGAAGTTATCCGGCACCAGCGCGCCGATGTTCCACTGCCCGGCGGCGGACTCGCTGCTGTCGTGCATGGACATGACGAACTGCGCCTCCGAACGCAGCGCCAGCCGGCCCAGCGACGTGGCCTGCGCCGCCGACAGGCCGGCACCGGCCGAACTGGCGCTGGCCACCAGCACGCCCACCATCGCGCACAGCAGCATGGCCAGCAGCGACATGGCCGCCAGCCGCGCCAGCCGCGCGCCGGAATCGGGTTCGGACGGCAGGCGCTGCAGGCCGAAGTACACCGCCAGGATCACGAACGGCAGCGCCGCCATCTGGATCAGCGACAGGTACAGCATCGACACCGCCGCCAGCAGCGGCGCGCTGCCGGGGAACAGCGTGCCGATCCAGCCGCCCAGCAGCATGGCGCCCAGCAGCGAAGCAGGATGCTGGAAGATATCCTTGAGCTGGAGCATGGCGGGCTTGACGAGGGTCGGCATGGCGGGCGCTAGAGCTTGACGGGTTGGGCGCAGATGCTGGCCACGGCGGCGCAACTGCCGATCACGGTGACGGCGGTGCGCGCCATGGCGCAGATCGGATCGACCGTGACCAGCAGGATGAAGGCGGCCTCGAACGGCAGCGTCAGGTAGCTGCAGATGGTGCCGACCAGCGACACCGTCACCACGCCCGCCATGCCGGCCGAGGCAAAGCCCGACAGCACCGACACCAGCACCAGCACGCCCAGGTCCAGCGCCGACATCGAGCGGCCGTACAGCGCGGCGATGAACAGCGTGCTGCAGACGAAATACGCGACCGCGCCCACCCGCAGCAGCGAGATACTGAGCGGCACCAGCAGCTCGACCCGCGCCCGCGCGAACTGCAGCTGGTCGACCAGGCCGCTGACCATGGCCGGCATGCAGGTGGCGCTGTTGTTGGTGGCCACGCCCAGCGCGAACGGTTCGCGCATGGCTTCCATGACGGCGCCGTAGGAGACGCCGGCGCGCCGGCTGATCAGCGCCATCGCCATCGCCATCAGCACGCCGCACACCAGCAGGAACAGGATCACGAAGCCGGCCATCGCCGCGATCGGCTGCAGGCCGGTCTGCGCCACCTGGCTGGCCGCCATGCACACCAGCACGAACGGCACCGGCAGGTTGACCCAGCGCGTCAGCGTCTGGCAGGCGTGGTAGATGGTCTCCAGCGCCTGGTGCAGCCCGCCCGAGATGCGGCTCGGCACCTGGCCGGCCGCAAAGCCGAACAGCAGCGCGAACACCAGCGCCTTGAGGGTCTCGCCGTTGGCCAGCGAGGCGAAGATGTTCTGCGGGATCAGCGATTGCAGCACGTCCTTGAGCTCGGTATGGTGGGGCGGCACCTCCTCCGCCCGCATCGCCATCTCGGTGTTGCTGCTCTCGCCATCGGCGCTGACGATCTTGCCCAGCGCCGCGCGCGTCTCGGCCGGCAGGTTGCCGCCCGGCCGCACCAGCAGCGAGGACACCGTCGCCAGCACCGCCACGATCAGCGAGAAGCTGACGAACACCACCACCACCCGCTTGAAGATGCGCGCCGCGCCGCCGTCGCGGTACAGGTTCTGCAGGCTGAAGATGACGGCCGAGATCATGAACGGCAGCACGATCATCTTCAGCAGGTCGACATACACCACGCCCACCACGCCCAGGTGGCGCGCCAGTCGCGGCGAGGCCCAGCCCAGCAGTCCGCCGGCCAGCACGCAGCCGACCACGGTCCACGGGTTCAGGGCCCAATGCTGGAAACGCTGCATGCTGCTCGGGGTGTCCATGGTGTCTCCTTATTGGGCGGGCTTGAGGCCGCTGCCAGGGGGCGGGCGCACCGGCCGCTGCACGATCAGCTCGTTGACGAAGGACAGCAGGGTCGGGTCGCGCACACCGACCAGGATGCTCAGCAGCGATTCCAGGTCGCTGAAGGTCACGGTGCGCAGCGTCAGGGCCAGGCTGGGGTCGTCCTTGAACAGCTGCATGACCTCCAGCTCGCCCCGGTAGACGGCGATCACCTCGCCCTTCTTGACCGCCTCCACCGCGTCCGTCCAGTTGGCGTAGCTGACCAGCTTGGCCTTGGGGAAGTTGCGGCGGCCGAACTCCTCCCACGACGACGCCCCCAGCACGCCCAGGGTGCCGGCGTAGTCGCGCACCACCTGCGGCAGCGGACGGTCGCCGGCCAGCTCGGCGAAGCGCACGCGGTTGATCAGCAGCGCATGCGGCAGGCGCAGATAGGTGTTCGAGAAGTGCAGCGACTGCGCGCGCTTGAGCGTGCGCGCCAGCCGGCTGATGCCCAGGTCGGCCTGGCCGGCGGCCACCATCTCGGCAACCGCGTCGAAGGTCTTGGCGCTGCGGTCGTAGCGCACCGTCACGCCGAGCTCGCGGCCGATCTGGTTGGCGAGGTCGATGTCGGTGCCGACCAGCTCGCCGTTCTTGCGCGAGAAGAAAGGCGGATTGTCCTCCGCCAGCATGGCCACCACCACCTCGCCGCGATTGACGATGCGGGCGATGTCCGGCGCCAGCAGGCGGCCGTCGGCCATCTTCACCAGCGGCGAACGGGCCGCGTCCGATGCCGGCGCCGATGCCGCGGCGGGGCGTGCCTTCGGTCCGTCCTGCGCCCACGCGGCGCCGCACAGGCCCAGCGCGGCCAACCCCAGCGCCAGCGCGCGCAGGCGGCGCATGGCGCGGCTCGCCGGGGCGTTCCCGAGGGCGTTCATTGGGCGGCCTTTTGCGCGGCCTGCACGCGCTCGGTCACGGGTGCGGCGGCGGCCGCCGCCTCGGCATTGATCTTGCCCGCGGCCTGCTGGCGGGCGCGCTTGGCCGCGTTGTCGAGCGCGCCCGGCACGGGGCGCTCGGCCATGCTGGTGCCGACCTGGTAACCCAGCGCGAACAACAACACCAGCATCGCCACGCCGGAGAAGATGGCCAGCGCGATCAGGCGGGGAGTGAGGCTGAATCGATATTCCATGATGGCGGTCGCGGTAAGGGTTCAGGGGATGGAAACGGTGGTCTGGCCGGGCGCGTTGATTTCGATCACGCCGCCCCACATGCACATCAGCTTTGACGAATTGTTCAGCGCCGGCATATTCCCGAGCAGCACGGTGGGCGAGCCCGGCACCCATGGCGCGACGGTGGCCGGGATGCACGGCATCGGCGTCAGCACGCCCAGCGCCGCCGCCGTGGCGGCCGCCACCATCGGGTTGGCCATCGACTGGCACATGCCGAACGGCAGGATGTTGACCATCGGCTTGTTGTCCATGATGTTGGCGTCGGGGACGGCGGTCAGCACCGCGTTGGCCGGCAACACCATCAGCGTGCCCGGCGCCACGCCGAAGCTACATTTGAGCATCGCGCCCATGCAGGTCTGTTGTCCCATCAGCCACCCTCCCCCGTCATTCCCGCGCACGCGGGAATCCATAGACCGCGTGACCGGAGGCGCCGTATGGATTCCCGCTTTCGCGGGAATGACGTATCTGAAGTTCGCATCAACTCCCCCTCACCAGCTTTTGCAGCCGGTCCAGTATGGCGGGCGTGGCGGCGGCGTTGTCGGTGCGCTTGCCCTTGCTGTCGAAGCGCGCCGGCGAGCCGACCGGCTTGCCGTCGCGGTACATCACTTCTTCCATCAGCTCGCCATCCGGCCAGTAGCGGCGCAGCGGGCCGTGCAGCAGGTTGGCGCGGTAGGCGCAGGTCTGCACCACGTTGCCCTGGGCGTCGAAGTCGGTGGACTCGCCATCCATCAGCCCGGCCTTGTAGTGCGACTTGCGCACCCGCAGGCCTTCGTGGAAAAACTCGGCCGGGCCGTGGATCTGGCCGTCCACCAGGTTCAGCCGGGCCGTCAGGTGGCCGGCCTCGTCGTAGGACAGCGACTGGCCTGCCGCCACGCCGCCCACCATCGTCTGCCGCGCTACGCAGCGGCCGTTGACGTAGGTTTCCATCATGCCGTGCGCCACGCCGTGCTGGAACTCGGATTGCTGCACCAGCTTGCCGTCCGGCGCGAACACGGACATGGCGCCGTGCATCTTGCCGGCCTCGAAGTGGGTCTTCATCAGGGTACGGCCCTGCTCGCTGAACTGCTCGAACGGGCCGTGCAGCACGCCGTCGCGCATCCAGGCGCGCTGCAGCAGCTGTCCGCTGTCGCTGTGCTCCTCGACCAGCAGCGGCGCGGCGGCGGGCGGATCTTGCGGCAGCTGGGTCTCGGTCGTCATGTCAGTTCACCTTGGTCATGGCGCCCTTGAGGGTCAGCATCGCGCCGGCCTCCACGGTCTGGGTTGCGTCGGCCTTGCTGTTGATGACGGGGGCCTTGTTATCCATCTGCACGGCTGCCTGGTTGGCCATCTTGGTGCCGGCCTTGTTGGTGAAGTCGGTGCCGGATTCGTTGGTCAGCGCCGTGCCCGCCTTGGCCGTCAGCGCCGTGCCGGCCGTGATGCCGTAGGTGGTGCCGGATTCCTCCGTCACCGCCGCGCTGGACTTGATGCTGATGTCGCCCGTCACCGTGATGGTCAGCTTGCCGTCGATGGTCAGCGCATAGTCGCCCGTCACCTTGTGGGTGAACTTGGCGCTGTTGGTGTGGGTTTCGTCGCCCGTCACCGTCACCTCGCGCGTGCCCTTGACGTTGTGGACTTCCTTGCCCTTCTGGACGTCGACGGTGCGGTCGCCCTCCTGCAGCGTGTGGATTTCCGCGCCCTTTTTCACGGTCGTGGTCAGCGCGTTCTCGATCTCGGTCAGCATGTCCTTCTGCGCGTGCATGTACAGCTGCTCGGAATCCTTCTTGTCCTCGAAGCGCAGCTCGTTGCCGGCCGCGCCCTGCTTGGACGACCAGGTGCGCATGATGGTCTGGGTCTGGTTGGCCGGCAGCTCGGCCGGCGTGGCGTTCTCGCCGTTGTAGACGCAGCCCGTCACCAGCGGCCGCTCGGGGTCGCCGTTCAGGTAGGTCACCACCACCTCCTGCCCCACGCGCGGCAGGAACAGCGAACCGAAGCCCTTCCCCGCCACCGACTGCGCCACCCGCATCCAGGTCGAGCTCTTGTCGTCCTTGGCGCCGTCGCGGTCCCACGGGAACTGCACCTTGATGCGGCCGTACTTGTCGGTCCAGATTTCCTCGCCGCTGGGGCCGACCACCAGCGCCGTCTCGCAGCCGACCGCGCGCGGACGCGCCGTCTGCACCGGCGGACGGAACGGCACCGTGACCGGGAACGCCTCGAAGGAATTGGTGTACATGTCGTCGCGCGCCGTGTGGTGCACGCGGCGCAGCACGAAGGCCGCGTTGAGCGCGCTGACGAAATGCTCCGACAAGGTGAACTTGGTGCCGGCGCTGAACGGATAGCAGAAGCTGTCGCCGCGCAGCACCTCGGCGTTGACCTGGCTGGCCTCCACGCGCAGCTGGGCGATGGCGGTGGCCGCCGCTGCCGCCAGGTGACCGGTGGCGAACTCGTACACCGCGCCGCTGCCGCCGCTGGCCGAGTGCGTGCCCTCCAGCGAGGTGCTGGGATTGATGAAGTCGTAATCGTTGACGGTGGCCTTCTTCACCGCGATGGTGTTCTCGTGCGCGAAGCGCGACACCGTGTCGATGGCGTTGTGCATGCCGGTGCGCGGGAAGAAGCGCACCGCCGCCGCGCCGGCGCAATCGGCGAAGTTGGACGAGGCGTCGCCCAGCACCATCGTGTGCCCGCTGCTGCTGAAGCTGAAGAAGTAGAAAATGCCGGCCTGCTCCATCAGCCGGCTGATGAAGTCGAACGCGGTCTCGTCGTACTGCACGATGTAGTCGACCGGATCGTAGGTCTGGGTCAGCTTGTCGTCGAAGGTGATGCTGAACGCGCCCAGCACCGCCTTGATGATGTCGGCCACCGACTTGGCCTGGTAGATCTTGCGGTCGCGCGACAGGGTCAGCAGCCACAGCATGGGCACCACCTCGGCCTCGTAGGTGGCGAAGTCCTGGTCGAAGCCGCTCTGGATGAAGCGCGACACCATGCCGCTGATGTAGCGCTTGGTGCCGCCGGTCACGTCCAGGGTCACGGTCATGGTCTTGCCGACCACGGTGGCCGCGCTCAGGCTGGTGCTGCCGGAGCGCATGTGCAGGTTGAACTTGAACAGTTCCGAAATGCCCTCGCTGCCTTCGACCGCGTCGAGCAGCAGGTCGTTGTCGCCGAACGGCGACGATACGCTCAGCAGGCCGCCGGGTTGCTCGAAGCCGGTTCTCATGGATGGCCCCGCAGCGGATGGTCGCGGAAGGCGTAGGCGAACTGCTCGTCGTCGCCCACGCTCATGTGGATGGCGGTGAACGGCTTGAGCATGGACATGCGTTCCAGCACCAGCGACGACAGCAGCGGCAGCACCGTCTGCGTCAGGATGAAATCGATGTTGCGGGCGCCGCTGTCGACCTCGGTGCAGCGGGCGGTGATCACCTCGGTCACGCGGTCGTCCCAGGTGAAGCGGGCGTTGTGGTTGCTGGCGAAGCGCGCGGCCAGCTTGGCCAGCTTGAGGTCGACGATGTTGCTGATCTGCTCGTCGCCCAGCGGGTAGTACGGCACCAGCACCAGCCGCCCCAGGAAGGCCGGGCTGAACTGGCGCAGCAGCGCGGGCCGCAGTTGCTCGGTCAGCTCGGCGGGATCGGGGCGCTTGCGGTTGGCGCAGGCTTGCGTGATCACGTCCTGCGCCGCGTTCGAGGTCAGCAGGATCAGGGTGTTCTTGAAGTCGATGGTGATGCCCTCGCCATCCTCCATCGTGCCCTTGTCGAACACCTGGAAGAACAATTCCAGCACGTCCGGGTGGGCCTTTTCCATTTCGTCCAGCAGCACCACGCAGTAGGGACGGCGGCGCACGGCCTCGGTCAGCACGCCGCCCTTGCCGTAGCCGACGTAGCCTGGCGGCGCGCCCTTCAGGCTGGAGATCGAATGCGCCTCCTGGAACTCCGACATATTGATCGTGACCATGTTGCGCTCGCCGCCATACAGCATGTCGGCCAGCGCGAACGCGGTCTCCGTCTTGCCGACGCCGCTCGGGCCGACCAGCATGAACACGCCGACCGGCTTGCTGGGATCGTCCAGCTCGGCGCGGAAGGTGCGCACGCGGCGGGCAATGGCGTCCAGCGCCTGCTCCTGGCCCACCACACGGTCCTCCAGCCGCTCCTTCAGTTGCAGCACGGTGTGGATCTCGTCGGCCAGCATCTTGCCCACCGGGATGCCGGTCCAGCCGGAGATGACGCCGGCGACGATCTTCGAATCCACGCATACCGGCACCAGCGGTTCGTCGTCCTGGATCGCTTCCAGACCTTTTTGCAGGCGCTGCAACTGGTCGCCGCGCGAGATGCGTTCCTCGTCGTCCAGCGCGGCGTGGTCGTCGGCCGAGGCGGCGATCTCGCGCCGCAGCACCAGGATTTCCTCGACGGCGCGGCGCTCCTCGGCCAGCTTTTCCGTCAAGCGCGTCTGGCGGGCTTGCAGCAGCGCCTGTTGCGTTTCCATCTTGGCGATGGCGGCGGCTTGGTCCTCGCCGCGCGCGTGGCGCTGGCGGGCGATGCGCAGCTCTTCGCTGTTGAGGACGATATCGTGTTCCAGCGCCTCCAACTGCGGCGGCGCGCCGGCCTGGCCGATGGCGACGCGGGCGCAGGCCGTGTCCAGCACGCTGATGGCCTTGTCCGGCAGCTGGCGGCCCGAGATGTAACGGTGCGACAGGCGTACGGCGTCGGTCACGGCTTCGTCCAGGATCTCGACGCCGTGATGTTTTTCCAGCGTGGTGACCATGCCGCGCAACATGCCGATGGCGGCGTCGGTGGTCGGCTCCTCCACTTTGACGACCTGGAAGCGGCGGGCCAGCGCGGGATCGCGTTCGACGTATTTCTTGTACTCGGCCCAGGTGGTGGCGGCGATGGTGCGCAGTTCGCCGCGCGCCAGGGCGGGCTTGAGCAGGTTGGCGGCATCGCCCTGCCCTTCGCTGCCGCCGGCGCCGATCAGCTGGTGGGCTTCGTCGATGAACAGCACGATGGGCGTGGCCGAGGCGCGCACTTCGGCGATCACGGATTTGAGGCGGTTCTCGAATTCGCCCTTGATGCCGGCGCCCGCTTGCAGCAGCGCCAGGTCCAGCGTGCGCACCACCACGTTGGCCAGCGACGGCGGCACCGCGCCCGCCGCGATGCGCTGCGCGAAGCCTTCCACCACGGCGGTCTTGCCGACGCCCGCCTCGCCGGTGAGGATGGGGTTGTTCTGGCGGCGGCGCAGCAGGATGTCGATGATCTGGCGGATCTCGGCGTCGCGGCCACGGATCGGATCGATGCGGCCGGCGCGCGCCAGGGCCGTCATATCCACCGTGTACTGGTCCAGCGCCGGCGTGGCGCCGCCCGTGCCCTGCTGCGTGGGCATCATGCCGGGCGTGGCGCCGGCGTGCGCGCCCGCAGCGCCAGTTCCGCCGGCCTGCCCACCGCCTGCACCCGTGGTTCCGCCGGCCATGCCGGTGCCGGGCACGCCGCTGCCCGCCCATGGCCCGCCGCCATCCTCCGACGAACCGGCCAGCAGCGAAGGCAGCTCCTGCTTCAACTGCTCGCGCGGGATCTTCAGCAACTCCGGCGCGCTTTCGATCAGCATGCCGCGCAGGCTGTCCACCTCCAGCATCGCCAGCAGCACGGTGCCGGAACGCACCTGCTGGCTGCCCAGCAGCATGGAACTCAGCATCCACGCCTCCTGGAACAACGCGATGAAGTGCGGCGACAGCGCCGGCGTGCGGCCGTTGCCGCGCTTGAAGCCGTCCATCGTGCGCTGCAGCTGCGCCATCACCGCGCTCTCGACGAGGCCGTAGCGTTGCAGCGCCAGCACAAAGTCCGGCGCCCGCTCCTCCAGCAGGGTGAACAGCAAGTGCTCCAGCTCCACGTTGTACTGCGTCTGCTTCACGCACAACTCGGCCGCATGGCCCATCGCCCGCTTGCATTCGGGATTGAGCTTGGACAGCAAGGTGCGGATGTCGATTTCCATGACGGTCAGTCCTCTTCCGTCGACAGCAGGAAATTCACCGGCTGGTAGCGCGTGGCCGATGCGCCGGCACTGCACAGCCAGGTGCTCAGCCCGAGGCGTGGCGGCAGCTCGGCGGCCGCGCTCAGGCGCGTTTCCGGTTGCACCGCCAGGTCCAGCCGCAGCCGCACCTGGATATCGCTCTGCAGATGGCGCGCCACCAGCCAGCCCAGCAGCGAGTTGTTCTTCGCACCCGGCAGCAAGGCGGCGTACTGCGCCGGCTTGAGCGGCGGCGCATCGAGCGCCAGGCCCGCGCCCTGGTCCCACGCGCGCGCGCCGAGGCAGGCGCCCATGCCCAGCCGCGACGTCATCGGCGCCGGCTTGCCGGGATCGTGCAGCCGGGCGCGGTCGCACGGCGCCAGCGCGTGCCAGCCGCCGACAAACTGCTTGCCGCTGAAATGCACGCCCATGCGCTCGCGCACCACGGCCAGCAGCGACGCCATCGAACGCGGCGCGGCGCCTTGCAGGCCGGCGTGGCGCAGCCAGGCTTGCTGGCCGTCCGGCCCGCGCACGCCTTCGGCGCGGCCCAGGCTGGACATGGCGTCCAGGCTGCGCACGATGGGCGCGCGGTTGATGCTCTCCGTGCTCAGGGCCAGGTGGTGCTTGCGGCGGCTGCGGTACAGGAAGCCCAGCAGGCGCTGGTTGAAGATGTCCAGGAACTCCAGCCCGGCCATGTCGCGCGCGCGGCGGCGTTCCATCAGCAGCTCGGTGAACGGCATCGGCAGCGGACCCTGGGCGCCGGCCAAGGTCAGCACCGGCGACTTCAGCGTCAACGGCGGGCCGGGCTGCTTGCTCTCGTGCAGGCCGCTGACGTCGCTGGGCGCGAACGCCAGGTCCACCTGCGCCGCCAGCCGCAAGGCCTCGTCCATGCCGACCGAGGTGCCGACCCGCGCGCGCGCGGGAGCGCCGCGCTCCAGGATGCTGATTGCCTGGAACAGATCGAAGGCATGCGGGTCGTCCCGCAATAGCGACATCAGATCAGACATTGGCGTCCACTCATGGCAGGCCACTGCATCCACGGTTCGCCGCCGCGCGTGACGGCCAGGCGGACGAAGGAATTGGCGGAGGTGTACAAAGCGAAGAAGCGCGACAGCACGCCGGCCAGCACCAGCGGCGAGGTGCCGACGAAGGCGTCGGCGTCGAACTCCAGCACGATGTCGGTGCCGCGGCAATGGCCGCGCCAGGTGTCGGCGCCCAGCCGCGCGGTCGCCACCGAGGCCGCCATGCTTTTCACGCCGCGCACCTGCGCCTGGTCGCGCGCGCTGTCGCCGGCGAACAGCATCAGCATCTGCTGCAGGGTCTGGACGCCGGTGGTGCCATCCACCAGCGAGCGGTGGTTCAGGCGCAGCAGCGCCACCAGCGACCACAAGGCCTTGGCCTCCATCACCGGCGGGCGTTGCGCGCTGGGCGGGTACAGCGCGCGGATGTCGGTCGAGGTGGAGATGCCTTCGCCGTAGAAGCGCGTGCCGGGCGCGATCTGCTCGGCCAGGCCGCGGTTGGTGCACAGCAGCTGCGCGTACACGACCGGCTCGTCCGGCACGCTGTGCACGTCGCTGCGGTCGACAAAGCTCAGGTAGACATCGGTGCCGGTGATGCCCTTGCGCAGGCTCATTTCGCGCCGCAGCGACCAAAACACCTTCGCGTCCTCGGCGTCGGCCGCCGATTCGGCGAACACGCTGGGGATGATGCTGGGCCGGTCGGCACGCGGGTCGGAGGCCGTGACCCGGACCACCGAGTGCACTTCCATCACCGCCTCGCGCTGGTAGTCCGGCACCAGCATGTATTCGTAGTGGCGGCGGTGCAGGCGGATCGGCTCGCTGGTGACGGGGAACAGGTTCACGGCCGGCACGCAGCCGAGCAGGAAGTTGTCCGCGCTGAGCTGCGACAGCACGCGCGCGCTGCGGTTGAACACGAAGCGCACCGAGAAGCCTTCGCCCGTGCCCAGCAGGCCGCGCAGGCCGCTCAGGTCGAAGAACTGGAACTTGCGCGGGAAGGCGAAGTATTCCTGCAGCAGCGCGTAGGCCGGATGGGCGTGCGCCGGCTGCGCGAGGATGGCCTCGTTCTCGTCGAAGCCCACCTCGGTCAGGCTGTTGGGGCCGAGGCGGTGCAGCTGGCCGCCGCCGGCCAGCAGTTCGATGCGCTCCAGGCCGCTGATCAGCAGCTCGTGCAGCGGCATCGTCGTCATCAGGTCGCCGGACAGGTGCAGGCGCAGGCGGTCCAGCTCCAGCTCGGAGACGTCGAGGCCGACGTCGCAGCGCAGGTCCAGGCGCAACGTGCGCGTGTCCTCCATCTTGATGGCCGCCACTTGCAGCGGCCACAGCGTGGTGCTCCACGCCACCTGGAAGCGGCAGTTCTCGCCGCTGGCGGCGGTGGTCGACAGCATGGCGCCGCGCGCCACCGGCATGCCGGCCATCACCTTGCCCTGCGAGGAGTCCAGCGTCATCCGCACCACCGTCATGGCCGGCACCGGCTGCGTCAGGCTCGGGCACAGGTTGTCCAGCATGGCGCCGGCGATGGTGGGGAAATCGCGGTCGAGGTCGCGGTGCACGCGCGCCGTCAGGAAGGCCACCGATTCGATCAGCCGTTCGGTGTGCGGATCGGCCGATTCGCCGCCGCTCAGCACCAGCCGCTGCGCCACCTTGGGATAGCGCGCCGCGAAGTCGGCCGACTGCGTGCGCAGGTAGGACAGCTCACGCCGGTAGTATTCCAGGATATCGTCGCTCACGTCGCGGCCGCCTGCATCGCGGCGGAGCGGGCGTCCAGCGCGACGTTGAAGTTAACCCGGCACATCTGCTGCCCCAGCAGCACCACGGCGGCGATGGCGGCGCGCGCGGCGACCGGCTTGGCCGGGTCGGCGCTTACCTCCACCTTGACGTGCGACAGCCGCGGCTCGTACAGCGCCAGGCCGCGCTCGAGCACCTGCGACCAGGTGAGCAAGTCCTGGTCCGACTGCGGCGACAGGCCCAGCATGTCGGGCAGGCCGTAATCGAGCACGGTGGGGTCGCCGTCCAGATACTCGCGGATGGTCAGCGCGTTGCGCACGTTGAAGAGCCGCATCAGGTCCAGTTGCAGCGAGTGCTGCAAGCCGCCGCCATCGAGCAACCTGCCGTCCGGCGAGGCGTGCGCCACGCCGCTTAAGCGGTCGAACATCGGAACAAGCGACGCCGTGAGGGCTTTAGACATAATTTCGCAACGATACGGAAAGAGATGCGGCCCCACCCCGTGTCATTCCCGCGCAGGCGGGAATCCATAGAACGCCAACTGAGCCTATGGTGCATGGATTCCCGCCTGCGCGGGAATGACGACGGGGCTGGGTGCCCGGACATCAATCCGCTTTCATCGTCTCCAGGTTCCAGTTCCAGGTGCCCGTGCCCTTCGAGGTCGAGTCGGCCTGCTGCTGGGTGTAGTCGCACTTGATCTTGGTGAAGTTGATCGAGAACGAATCCGATGGCACGCCGCCACCGCCCGAGGTGCTGATGTTCGAGATCATGGCGTTGGTCATCTCGTACGTGAAGAAGTTCATGTACTTGCCGTTTTCCACGCGCCCGACGTGCAGCTTGGCGGAGCCGATCTTGGTGCCCTGGGTACAGGCCTTGTACATCTCCGTGGTCGACAGGTCGGACATCTTCGAGAACGAGATTTCGGAAAACACCGGCCGGCCGGAAGTGCGCTCGGTGTTCGATGCATCCATTTGCAGCGGCATCGAGGCGCTGTGCGAGTACGACAACACGATGATCTTGTTGGCATAGCCGGTGACCATGCAGTTGCCTTTGATGGAATCGCCCAAATCCAGAATTAGTACGTCTGACATTGCTGGCTCCAAATTTTAGGGGCCCATCCGGCGGCTGCGCCGGATGAGCGGGGACATCAGTGAGTACAGCGGGATCAACCGACGGCGGCCGGCAGTTCGGCCACCAAGCGGATCGACGTGGTCAGCTCCTCCATCTGGAAGTGCGGCTTGAGGAAGACGGTGGCCGAATAGGCGCCGGGCTTGCCGGGCTTCTCGGTCACGTCGACCCGGCCCTCGGCCAGCGGGAAGCGGGCCTTTTCGCCCTGCGTCGCGTTCGGGCTCAGCAGCACATAGCCGCTCAGCCAGTTGTTCAGGTAGTTCTCCACGCTCTGGCGGGTCTGGAAGCTGCCGACCTTGTCGCGCATGATGACCTTGATGTAGTGCGCGAAGCGCGAGGCCGCCAGCACGTACGGCAGGCGCGACGACAGCGCCGCGTTGGCGTTGGCCGCGTCCATGTTGTAGACCTTGGGCTTGTTGAGGGTCTGGCCGCCGAAGAAGGCGGCGAAGTCCGAGCCCTTGGAGTTGACCACGGCGATGAAGCCGAGGTCGTTGAGCTCTTTCTCGCGGCGGTCGGTGATGGTGACCTCGGTCGGGCACTTGAGCACGACGTCACCCTCGTCGGTCCTGTAGGTGTGGGCGGTCATGCCCTCGATCTTGCCGCCGCCTTCGACGCCGCGGATGGCGGTGGTCCAGCTGTGCTTGGCGTAGGCGTCGGTGATGCGCAGGCCCAGCTGGTAGGCCGAGTTGGCCCACAGGTATTTGCTGTGGTCGCGGCCGTCGACGTCTTCCTCGAAGTTGAAGCTCTCCACCGGCTTGGTCTTGGCGCCGTACGGCAGGCGCGCGGAGTAGCGCGGCAGCACCATGGCGATGTAGCGCGAGTCTTCCGATTCGCGGAAGCCGCGCCACGAGGCCAGCTCGGCGCTTTCGAAGATCTTCGACATGTCGCGCGGCACGCCCAGGTCGGTGAACTCGGTCATGTCGAACAGCGACGGCGCGGCGGCCGTGATGAAGGGTGCGTGCGCGGCGGCGGCCACTTTGGACAGGCGCTGCAGCAGCGCGATGTCCTGCGGGTGGCGGCCGAAGTAGTAGTCGCCGATCAGCACGGAATACGGGGCGCCGCCGAAGGTGCCGTACTCTTCCTCGTAGACTTTCTTGAACAGCACGCTCATGTCGTGGTCGACGGCGCTCTCCAGGTCCTTGAGCAGCTCCTTCTTCGACACGTTCAGCAGGCGCAGCTTGAGGGTCGGGCCGGTCTCGGTGCCGTACACCATGTCGTGCAGGCCGCGCCAGGAGCCTTCCAGTTTCTGGAACTCCTCGTGGTGCATGATGGCGTTGAGCTGGTCGCTGAGAATTTTGTCGATCTCGGCCACGCGCTCGTTGATCATTGCGACCACGCCCTTGTCGGGTGCGGTCTTCATGCCTTCGTCCAGCACCTGCGTGGCGAACTGGCCCAGCAGTTTTTTGGCGTAGGCGCTTTGCGACGGTTCAACCGCCATCTTGCCTTCCTGGACGATGCGGTCCAGCAAACTCAGTTCGCCGGTCGACTCGGTCGACTTGGCGCCGCCTTTGGCGGATTGACTAGTAGCCATGATTTAGCTCTCTCTGTGGTCGATGAGGGGAAGCACGCGCGCGGCGTGCTATCAGGATGGGGTCGCTTCCGCGTCCGCCGCCGGCGCCGCGTCGGCGGCCGGTCCCTGGTCCTTGAGTGTCTTCAGCTCTTCCGAGTTCTGGATGATGTTTTCCAGCAGCGCGTCGAGCTCATCGTTGCCATCGAGTTTGCCCAGCAGGTCGCGCAGTTGCTGGCGCACTTCCAGCAGCTTGGCCAGGCGCGGCACTTGCGCGACGAGGGATTCGGGATGGAAGTGGTCGAACTCGGTGAAGTTCAGTTCCACCTTGAGATTGCCTTCGCCCTTGAGCGTGTCCGGCACGGAGATGTCCAGACGGGGGGCGATCTTGGCCATGACTTCGTTGAAGTTGTCGCGGTCGATTTCAATCAGGCGCCGGGCCTTGAGCTTGGGCGGCGCCACCAGCGGCTGGCCGGACAGGTCGGCCAGCAAGCCGACCACCAGGGGCAGCTCTTTTTTTTCAGTGGCGTCACCGATCTCGACGTCGTACGTGATTTGCACACGAGGGGGACGATTGCGTCCTACCCATTTTTGTAAGCTATCTGACATTCACTTCCTCACTTATATGGTGACTAGCGGCCGACGATACGTAAATCAAAAACAGGCGGACTGAGCACGAAGCTACTTTCTCATGACACCACCACTCGCTGCGCCGCAACGTAATTGATAGGTACAAAGATTTCCGATACTCAATTGATATTAAATGTAAATTCTTTGCCGAACAAGCTTTTTAAAAATTTATCCTGTTATATTTTTACGACGACATTGAGGAAGATCAAGATGACAAATTCGTGACAGCGTTTTTAGCTGGCGGGAGGCGTGGTTGCGGGCGGTGGGCTTGCATCTTTGAAGTTTTGTAGTGCGGAGAGCGGATCGTGCACGGGTGGTTTTCCGACGGCTTGTTTGGCGGCGTTGAGTTTGTCGGCGAGGGTTTGGGCTGCTGCGGTGGGGTCGCTGGGGGCTGGGGATTTTGGACCCGGCGCTGGCGCTCCTGGCAAAGTCGGTTTGGCAGGATCGATCGATGGTGCCGGTGCAGCAGTGGCCGGCGCGGCGCTTTTGGCGACGTCCTCAAGAGGCGCCTCGCCTTTTGGTGCGGCGGCTTTCGCGGCATCGGCAATGGGCGCTTTGCCTGCGGGCGCAATGACCTTCGCGGAATCCGCAACCGACGATTCGCCTGCCGACGCGGCAGCTTTCGCAGCGTCGGCAATGGGCGCTTTACCTGCGGGCGCAATGGCTTTCGCGACATTCCCAACGGGTGCTTCGCCAATCGACGCGGCGGCTTTCGCAGCGTCCACAACGGGCGCTTCGCCTGTCGGCGCGGGGACTTTTGGCATGTCCGTTCCCGCGGCGCCAATTGCCGATGTCTCGGCTTTGGGCGCGGCTGGTGTCGTTCCGGTGGGAGCAGGCGTCGCGGCCATCGGCGCGTCTGTGCTGGCGTCGACAGATGGCTTGATTGCGGGCTTGTCGCCTGGAGCTTGCTGCGCATCCATTGCGGACGCGCTGGCGCTTGGCATGGCGGTGGCATCCTTCTCGACGGCTGGCGCTTCTGCCGCAGCGCCTCTAGCCGCGCTTTCCCGGCTTGCTGCTTCTTTGTCCGCCGCTCCGGCGGTGGCGGTTCCTGATGCCGGGGCCTGTTCGGCTGCGGCAGTCGACGGGGCCGCGCCTTCGGGGGCGCCGGCTGCGGCATCGGCTGCTGTGGTGCTTCCGGACGCGGCCTCGGCAGACGCTGCAACAGGGGCGTCAGCGCTGGTCGCAGCGTCCCCTGTCGCAGCTGGCGCTGCGGTTGCGCCAGCAGTCGCGTCTTCGGCAGTGGCGTTAGCCGCTTTGGCATCAGCGGCCGGTCCGCCGGCAGCGGTGGCGTCCGCTGCGCTGGCTGGCGCGGCTGCTGCGGTTGCAGCGGTTGCATCGGCATCGGCAACCGCAGCGTCGGCGTTGGCTGACGTGCCGCCATGCTTGACCACTTCCGCGTCGACGATCGCCTCCGCCTTGATCGCCTCGCTGCGCGCCGCGTTGACCTGCGCCTGCACCGCCTCCACCTGCGCCGCCGACTTGTTGATCCCCGCCTGCGCCTCGTCCTTCATCGCCGTCGTGCGCGACGCCGCGTCGTCCGCCGCCGCGCCCACGTCCTGCTCGCTGGCGGCCACCTGCGCCGCCAACGCCTGCTCCGATTCCTTGGCCGCGTTGGCCGCCTGCTCCGCCTTGTCCGCCTCCGATTTCACATCGGCCAGTACCGCATCGGGATCCGGCGCGTACGGCTCCATCGCCGTCTCCGAATCCTTCTTCGCATCCTCCAGCGAACCCGACATCTCGGCCAGGGCCGCATCCGACTCCGCCGCCACGCTCTGCGCATCCTGCTTCATGCCATCGAACGACGCCTGCACCTGATCCGCCACCGGGCTGTCGACCATCGACTCGCCCGCGCTCTGCGCGCCGGATGCAGTGTTGTCGGCCGCAGTCTGCACTTCGCTGGCGCCTTGCCGCGCCTCGTCCGCAGCCTGCCGCACGCGGTCCAGCAAATCATTGGCGGCCTGCTGCGCATCGCCCTTCCAGCCATTGACCGCATCGGCCACATCGGCGGCGCTGTGCACCTGCGATTGAACCTGGCTGAACGTCCCCGCCACGTCATCGTAGAACTGCGCATACGGCGCGATCTGGTCGCCCACCGCGCGCACGTTCAAGCCGGAAATCGCCTGCGATGCCTGGTCCACATACGACAAAGCCTGGTCCGCCGCCTGCCGCACCTGCTGCCGCGCCGCGCCGCTCACCGAATCCACCTTCCCGCGCGCGGTGGCCAGCGTGCCGGTCAGCTTCTGCAGCGGCTGCATGGCCTGCTGCTTCACCGACGCCAACGCGGCGCTGAGCTTGCCCAGCCCATCCTGCGCCATCGCCGCGGCCTTGCCGACTTCCGCCTTCCCCTGCTCCAGCACGTTCTGCAAGGGCGCGCCGGCGGCCTGTATCTGCGCCTCCAGCGGCTTGAAGGTGCGGTCCAGCAGATCCGACAGCTCCTGCTGCAAACGCCGCACCAGCGGCTCGCATTGCAGCTTGTCCAGACACTGCTCGGCGGCGGCGCGCACCTTGTCCAGCACTTGCTGCACCGCTAGGCCGGCCTTGTCCAACTGCTCCTGCATCCGCGGCGGGATTTTTTCGGCGGCGTCGGACACCTGCTTCAACGCCGCCTGCATTTGCTCCAGCAAACCGATCAGCGCATCGATCGCCTGCTGCACTTTGGCGATGGCCTGGTCCAGCAAGGGATTGAGGGAATCGACCAGCGCGATGGCCTGGTCCATCAAACCGGTGGCCTGGTCTCCGGCCGCCTTCACGGCCGTGCGCGCGCTGGCGATCGTCGTCTTCACGCCGGGGATCATGGCCTTGATGCCGACGAACAGCGTACGCGCCATCATCAACGGCGGCGCCTTCATCATGTAGCGGGTGCAGATTTCTATCGCGCCGGTGCACAAGCCGTCCGCCTGATCGAGCTCGCTGGAGGCGGCGTCGAGCGTGCTGTTGGCTTCGGAGACGAACACCGGAATATTGCTCTTCACCTGCTCCAGCATGGCGATGGCGTCGGCGATCATGGTACGCACCGGCACGAAGTTCTCCGGCAACTGGCGCAACACGGTCTTGGCGTTTTCCGCTTCCTCGTCCAGCTCGGCCATCAGCTGCAGCACCTTCGCCACCTCGGCGCTGATCGCATCCAGCACTTCCTGCAGGGCTTGCTTGATGGCCTCCACGCGCTGCTCCAGCGCGTCCAGCGGCTCCATCGCCTTCTTCACCATGCCGTCGATGGTGGCGGCCGCCGCAGCCAGTTGGTCGATGACGATGTCCGCTTGCGCGCGCGCCGCCGCCAGCGGCTTGATCAGGATGTCGCTCAGGTGGCTCAACTGCGACGACGCCTGGTCGAACAGCGCATCGCAGTTGCCCGCCTCGTCGCCCAGCGCGCTGTTGAGCTTGTCCACCAGATCGATCTGCGCCTGCAACGGCGCCAGCAGCGCATTGCCTTTCTCGTTGAGCAGACTGGACACGCCGTCTATCGTTTGCGTGGCTTGCGCGGTGGCGTCCCGCATCGCCGCGTCGAGGTCGGTGACGTTGCCGTCCAGCGTAGCGCGCAGCGCTTGCACTTGCGCCAGGCTGTCGGCTTGCAAGGCCTCGGCGCGCGCCAGCACGGCTTGCACCGCGTCGTTGCCGGCACCGCTCTGCATCGTGCCCAACTGCTGCAGTTGCTTGGACAGCGGCAGCAGATCGCGCCCGTACTGCTCGACCATCGCGCCGGTGCGCTTGGCCAGGTCGGCCAGCGCCTGGCCCCGGCCCGGCAGGCTGTTGAAGAAGGTCATCTGCGCGCCGAAGTCCGGCACCAGCCCGGACAGCTCGGGCAGCAGCGTGCTCATCGCTTCGACGGCCTGGTTGGCCGAGTCGACCACCGTCCGCACGCCGGCCGCCTGTTCCAGCAGGCGCTGCGGAATCGCGGCGGCGTCGTTGGCCAGCTGGCGCAGGTCGCTGGCCGCCTGCTCCAGCACGCCGGTGCAGCAGTCGATGATGGGCTGCGGATTGAGCAGGTCCGGAATGGCCTTCATCTGCTCTGCCACCTTCTGCATGTCCTGGTTCAGCGAGGCGGCGGTGGCGGTGACTTCCGTGGCGAAAGTCTTGCCCTGCTCGACGGTGGTGTCGGCCGCCTTCTGCACCGCCTTGCCGATGTTGACCGGGCACTGCGGCAGCACCTCGATGGAGTGGTCGATGACTTTCATCTACAGCGCGCCCAGCGTGGAGGTGGTGCGCGAAGTGGCGTCGGTGAGCGCGGTCTTGATCGCCGCCACCTTGGACGGCGCCGGCTCCAGCGACAACGAGGCCGAGCCCACGGTCGCGATGGTCGCGTCGACCTGCGCCAGCGCCTGGTTCAGTTCCGGCAGCACTTCAGCGCCTTCGATGCGGATGTCCTCCAGCGCCGGCAACAGGTTGGCCACGACCGGGATCGCCGGCGCCTCGCTCAGGGCCGGCAGCGACGACAGCGCGGCGGCCGATGCGGCGGCGCTGGCCGGCGCCACCAGCCGGCCCGGCTGGGCTTGCCTGCTCAGCTCTTCCAGCACGATGACGGCGCCGCTCATCAGGCGCCCCGCCAGCGCGTGCAGCCAGCCGTCCACGCCCGCGTGGGCGGTCGCCAGCGAGGGGCCGGAGCGTTGCAAGATCCATTTGAGTTCGGCGCGCGCGGCCGGTTCGCCCAGCCAGTAGCGCAAATAGGTGTGGGCGTCGTCGGACGACGAGAAGCGCCGCCGCGCGCCCTGCAGCCGGCCGCCTCCGTTCAGCAAAGCCTGCCCGACCTGGCCGCCAGATTCATAGAAGGTGACGCGGCTGGAATGGCGCCATAAGCTGGCCAGTGGATGCAGCATGGATGTCTCGGAAGGACAAGGTCGATTGACAATAACATGAGCAGCTTGATAACGCAATCGGCCGCCCACCGTCCGCCACACCACACTGGGCAGCGCCATCGTTGCGCGATCAGCCCGCCTTGCGGTAGCATGAACTCCAGTCCTCGGCCCGTGAAAACGACAATGTGGAATAGCGCTTTTTTAAAAGTACTGGGTCTGATCGGACTGCTGTTCCTGTCGCTGCCGGCGCAGGCGGGCGGCAGCGCGACGCTGGACGCCATCCGCAAGAACGGCGTGCTGCGGGTCGGCGTCAAGACCGACTTCAGCCCCTACAATTCGCTCAACGCGCAGGGCGAGGTGGTCGGCTTCGAAAGCGACATCGCCGCGCTGGTCGCCGCCCGGCTCGGCGTGGCGCTGAAAAAAGTCAGCATCACCACGGAGAACCGGTTCCAGAAACTGGAGCTGGGCGATGTCGACATCCTGATCGCCACCGTCGGCGACACGCCGGCGCGGCGCAAGATCGCCACCGCCATCGAGCCGGGCTACAACGAGACCAGCGTCAACGTGCTGTTCCGGCCGGGACAGGCGGTCGACGCCTGGCAAAAGATCCGCCACGAGACCATCTGCGCGGTGCAGGGCAGCTACTTCAACAAGCCGATGAGCGAGCGCTACCTGCTGGAACTGCAAACCTACAAGACGGTGCGCGACGCCCATCTGGCGCTGCGCGACGGCCAGTGTTCCGGCTTCCTGTACGCGACGGCGGCGTTGTCCAACACCGGCCAGTTGCCCGACTGGAGCGGCTACACGATGCCGCTGCCGAACGCGCTGGTCACGCCGATGGCGATCTTCATCTCGCGCAACGAGCGCGGCGGCGAGCTGGATCTGGCGCTGGGCAATATCGTGGCCGAGCTGCACCGCACCGGCTGGCTGCTGGAGGCCAACCGCAAATGGGGCATCGCGTCGACCGCGTGGCTGACGGCGCAGCAGGCGCTCTGGTCGGACCGGGGCCAGGACGGACTCTACAAGTGCGTGCGCAACAACAGCGGCAACTGGATCGCCGCCTGCCGCAGCGCGGAGAACGTCTCCAGCACCGAGGTGGCCGGCCTGCAGGCGGTCGGCCTGTGGATCAAGGAGCAACTGGGGGTGGACCTGAACTTCCTCTACGACCCGTACGACCGCACCCAGTTCGTGCAGGGCATCGGCTATACGATGCTGCTGATCGCGGCCGGCGTGGTCATCAGCCTGGCGCTGGGCATCGCGGTGGCGGTCGCGGTCGATGGCCGCGACGGCTGGGGCACGCGCATGCTGCACGCGGTCATGGCGTACGGCCGGCTGACGCCGCCGCTGTTGATGATGTACCTGATCTTCTTCGGCTTCGGCGGCTGGACCATGCACGAGTTCGGCGTGAAGCTGCCGGCGTTCGCGGTGGCGGCATTCTGCTCCGGCTACTACACGGCCGGCATGGTGATGCGCGCGCTGGTCGAGGCGGCCAACCATGTGCGCACCACCGAGCCCGACTACCGGCTGCAGCTGAAGCGGCTGGCGCGCACCGCGCAGTACGCCAGCTGGCCGGTCAAGCAGGCGCTGATCAACCTGACCAAGCAGACCATGATCGCCTCGGCCATCGCCATCCCGGAACTGCTGAGCGCGAGCAGCCTGCTGATCGCCGAGAAGGGCAACATCTTCCTGACCATGACGGTGCTGCTGATCACCTTCTACCTGATCACCAGCCTGTGGACGCGCCTGTTCAACTACGTGGAAAAAACCTGGCTGCCGGCGGCGGAGCGACCATGAACAACGAAACCCTGAGCTTCCTGTTGACGTGGACGCCCTTTCTGCTGCAGGGCTTCCTGTGGAATATCTTCATCGCGGTGTGCGCCGTCGCGCTTGGTTCGCTGATGGGCGCGGGGCTGGCCTGGCTGCGCGTGACGCGGCATGGCCGCATCGCCACCATCGCCGAGCGCATCTCGACCTTCCTGCGCGGCGTGCCGACGCTGGCGCTGATCTTTTACGCGGTGTTCGTGCTGCCCAGCGAATTCGCGCTGCCGGGCAGCGGCGTCACGCTGCATGTGCCGCAGTGGGTCAAGGCGGTGATCGGCTTGTCGGCGGCGCCGCTGTCGTTCACGTCGGAGAGCCTGGTGGTGGCGCACCGCGCCTGGCGGCGCGGGGACATCGGCGCGGCGCTGCTGTTCATTCCGACTTGGATCAATGTGTTCCTGATTTCGTTCATCGCTTCCAGCGCCTCGTCGCTGGTGGGCGTGAGCGAGCTGGTCAGCCGATGCAACACGGTGATCGCCGCGACCGGCACCAGCGTCATGGTGCCGGTGTACATCTATTGCAGCTTTTATTTCGTTGTCACCGCGCTGGTGTTCACGGCGCTGGTCGGCCGCTTCAAGACGTCGGCGTTCATGGCCGGCGTCCAGCGCAGACTGACGCTGTCGCACGCGCAGTCGGGCGGCGGCTGAGCGCCGCCGCGTTCAGGCCGTCAGGCGATCAGCGGCGGTGGTAGCCGCGTCCGCCCCAGCCGCGGTAGTGGCCGCCGCAGCACCAGTGGCCGAACGAGAAGTCCAGGCCGATGCTGACCGGCGGATAGTAGTAGGCGGGCGCGGGCGCGTAGTAAACCGGCGCCGGCTGGACGTAGGTGGTGGTGTAGGCCGGCTCGGTGACGTACACGGTGCGCGAGCTTGGCACTTCCTCGTAGGTGACGGTCGACGACCCGCTGCTGTAGCCGCGGTCCGACGGCGACACCGCGACGGTATGCCACTGGTAAGGATCCTGGACCACGCGGGTGGTGGTGGCGTAATAGCCGGGCTGCTGGACGGCGCAGCCGGACAGGGCCGCCACTGCGGCGGCAACGGCGATGATGGTTTTCATGGCACTCCTCCTAGTTTCTGATATTACTATATAAGGAAGCGCGCCGCCGCCGGAGTCCGATTACAGCTTGTTACAACGGTTGGCACAGGCGAAAAAAAAGGAACCGCAGGCGGTTCCTTTTTTGATACCTCAAGGGAATCAGTCCAGCTTCCAGGCGTAGTCGACCTTGGTCCAGGTCTCGGCCGGCGCGCCGTCCTTGGTGCCCGGCTTGAACTTGCAGGCGCTCAGGGACTTGATCGCCGCCTTGTCCAGGTTCTTGAAGCCGCTGCTCTTGTCGATCTTGGAATCGGCCACGCTGCCGTCGGCTTTGATCAGGAAGGACATCGATACCGTACCCTGCTCTTCGTTCATCAACGACGCTTTCGGGTATTCGGCCTTGCAGTTTTTGGCATCAAAACTGGCCGGGACTTCGGCAGCGAACACTGCCGGTGCGCTCGAAACGAGCACTGCTGCGATCACACTTAACCAACGCTTATTTGTAGACATGATTTCCCCAAGTGTAGGTATCCGGCACTCAGACCGCGCGTCGCCGCGCAGCCCCGTTGACTCTGATTACAATTTCCAGCTGTAGTCCACTTTGGTCCAGGTCTGGGCTACGGCGCCATCCTTGGTGCCCGGCTTGAATTTGCAGGCGCTCAGGGCTTTGACCGCGGCGCGGTCCAGATTCTTGTAGCCACTCGACTTGTCGACCTTGGATTCGACGACGCTGCCGTCGGCTGCCACCAGGAAGGACATAGTGACGTCGCCCTGCTCTTCGTTGATCAGCGATGCTTTAGGGTATTCAGCCTTGCAGTTCTTGGCATCCAGCGATGCTGGCACTTCACCGGCAAAGGCGGTCGAAGCGGCGGACAGGATGACGGCGGCGAATACACTGGTCGAAAACTTATTCATTTATTTCCCAACTAAATTATTTTTAATAACTGGTTTATCAAAACCCACAGCGGGCCCATGTGCCGCGCAACAGCGCGGCGGCAGACTGCGGCAAAGTTTTAAAACTCTTCCCACTCATCGCTGCCGGCTGCGCTGGCGGCCGCGGCGACTTTCTTCGGTTTGGCTGCTGCGGCAGGCGCCGGCGCGGAGGCCAGTTTCTTGACAGGAGCACGGGCAACGATCGGTTTGACCACTGCCTTGGCGGCGGCAGGCTGGTACACCGGAGCCGACACGCGCTCCTCGCCTTCCACCAGTTTGAAGATGCTGACCACGCGCGACAGTTCGGCGGCCTGGTCCTGCAAGCTTTGCGCGGCGGCGGCGGCTTCTTCCACCAGCGCGGCATTTTGTTGGGTCATGCTGTCCATCTCGATGATGGAGTGGTTCACCTGCTCGATGCCGGCGCTCTGCTCCTGGCTGGCGTTGGCGATCTCGCTCATGATGTCGGTCACGCGGCGCACCGAGGCCACCACTTCGTCCATCGTCACGCCGGCCTGGCCGACCAGCTTGGTGCCGGCGCCGACTTTTTCCACCGAGTCGTCGATCAGCATCTTGATTTCCTTGGCGGCGCCAGCGGAACGCTGGGCCAGGTTGCGCACTTCCGACGCCACCACCGCGAAGCCGCGGCCCTGTTCACCGGCACGGGCCGCTTCCACCGCGGCGTTCAGCGCCAGGATGTTGGTCTGGAAGGCGATGCCATCGATCACGCCGATGATGTCGACAATCTTCTTGGCCGAGGCGTCGATCGAGCTCATGGTGTTGACCACTTCCGACACCACCTTGCCGCCCTTGATGGCGACGTCCGACGCGGCCGAGGCCAGCTGGTTCGCTTCGCGGGCATTGTCGGCGTTCTGTTTCACGGTCGAGGTCAGCTCTTCCATCGCCGACGCGGTCTTCTCCAGCGAGCTGGCCTGCATTTCGGTGCGCGACGACAGGTCGATATTGCCGGCGGCGATTTCACGCGAGGCGGTGCCGATGGTCTCGGTGCCCGAGCGGACCTGGCCCACGATGTCGACCAGGCTGTTGCGCATTTCCTTCATCTCGGACAGCAGGCTGTCCTTGTCATTGCCGTCGGTGTCGATGGCGATCGACAGGTCGCCGTTGGCGATGCTGCCGGCGATCGAGGCGGTGTAGTCCGGCTCGCCGCCCAGCTGCTTCAGCAGGCCGCGGGTGATGATGTAGGCGGCGGCCACCGAGATCGCGACGGCCAGCACACCCATGATGATCATGAAGCTGCGGGCGGCCGAGAAGCCGGCGGCGGCGTCGGTCTGCACCTGCGCGTTCAGCTTGTCTTCCAGCGTGCCCAGTTGATCGAGCGCGGCCATCCATTTTTTCTGGGCCGGGCGGATTTCCTTGATCAGGACCTTGGTGGCTTCCTCGGCCTTGTTGGCCAGCCACAGTTCGGACGCCTTGGCGATGGCCGGCATGGCGATCGCTTCCTGCTCCTTGACCGTCGCCAGCAACGCTTTTTCCTCAGCGGTGGCTTCGATGGCGAACTGCGAGCTCAGTTTGCTCTGCGCATCGGCGTACTTGCCGGCCAGCTCCTTGATGCGATTCATTTCCGGTTCCATGTCGCCGGCATCGGTCATCAGGGTCAGGATGCGCAGCGAGGTCACGCGGTCGCCCACGTTGGAACGCATGTCCACCACCAGGCGCGACACCACGTTGTTCACAGAAATCACGTGATCCAGACGGTCCTGAATCTGTGCCATGCGGAAGATACCCACGGCGGTCACAGCCACCAGGAATAAAAGAACCAGCGCGAATCCAAGACCCAGGCGCGTTCCGACTTTCATTTTTGCTAAATTCATCTCGTCTTCTTCGTAAGTGACACAGTTGATAAGAGTGCCCTGGATAGTCTCGTCTCGTGCACGACACAACCCACCCGGCCCTTGCTGCTAAGTAATATATTTAGACAGTAGCAAACAATGACTGCGAATGCAAAATTAGCGGCTCCACCAGCAGCTTGCATGTAGTTTTACCGCCATATACAAACGGAGAATAACGGTGGATATGTGTGTATATTCAGGAATTATAGATGCAAATTTTGCTTCAAAGCAAGCAAAAACTGCCCGAAAAATACGCAAACGAACTTTCTGCGTGGAAATTCCAACAGTCCAGTATATTGTTTGCCAGAAACGCTAGTTTGTGCTGTGTACTACGCAGCAATACGTAGACGGGCTGCCGCTTCGCGCAGCAAGGCGGGGTCGCCGAGGGCGAGTTTTTTGGAATCGGACAGCACCTGGCGGAACGCGCGGGCGCCGGGAAGGCCCGTCATCAGGCCCAGCATGTGGCGGGTGATGGAGTTGATTTTCAAGCCCTGGGCGCCGTGCCGGGCCAGTTGGGCTTGAATGTAGGGAATCATGGCTTCGAGCACGTCTTCGCGGCTCTTGGGAGCGCGCGTGTCGCCGTAGTAGCGCTGGTCGAAACCTGCCATCACGAAGGGGTTGTGATAGGCCTCGCGGCCCAGCATGACGCCGTCCAGGTGCTGCAAATGCTGGTCGATTTCAGCTTCGGTCTTGATGCCGCCGTTGATAATGATTTCGAAGTCAGGGAAATCGCGCTTGAGCTGGTAGGCGAATTCGTACTTCAGCGGCGGCACTTCCCGGTTTTCCTTGGGCGACAGGCCTTTGAGGATGGCGTTGCGCGCGTGCACGATAAAGGTCCTGCAGCCGGCCTCGGCCACAGTACCGACGAAGTCGCGCACGAAGTCGTAGCTTTCGGTCTGATCGATGCCGATGCGGTGCTTGACGGTGACGTCGATGCTGACGGCGTCGCGCATGGCCTTGACGCAGTCGGCCACCAGTTGCGGCTCGGCCATCAGGCAGGCGCCGAACGCGCCCTTCTGCACGCGCTCGGACGGGCAGCCGCAGTTGAGGTTGATTTCGTCGTAGCCCCACTTCTCGCCCAGCCTGGCGCTGGTGGCGAGATCGGCCGGATCGCTGCCGCCCAGCTGCAGCGCCACCGGATGCTCTTCTTCGTTGAAGCGCAGGTGGCGTTCGACGTCGCCGTAGACCAGCGCGCCGGTGGTGACCATCTCCGTGTACAGCCAGGTGTGCTGGCTGATGTGGCGGTGGAACACGCGGCAGTGGCGGTCGGTCCAGTCCATCATCGGCGCGACGGACAGGCGGCGGCTCGCTTTCACGGGCGCGGTGTCGGTGGTCGGCAGGGTGATGATGGTCATGGCGGCAACTATGGGAATCGCTTGGGGGTCGCCATTATACAGCGGAGTGTGCGGGCGTGCCGCCGGCCGCCTGGGCCTCATCTTCGCGACAGCACCTCCGCCAGCTGGCGCTGGGCGCTGGCGGGCGAGATTTCGGGATGGTTAAAATAGTTGGCAACGACATCGATCCAGGCCTGCGAGTTTTGCGGCGGCATGAGCATCGATTGCGCGAACACCTCCCCGTGCTCGCGCGAAATCAAATCGAGCCCAATTTTCCCGCACGTATCGAGATTGTCGCGCTGGATGTCGATACGCGGCGGAATCGATCCCTTGAAGCGGTTGAAGGCCAGCTGGTTGTTGACATTCATGATCTGGCGCGCGAACAGGCGCTGGGAACGGCGCACCTGCTCATTATTTGTAACCGGAAAAACAAACGCATCGATGACGACGAAGTAGATGGATTTTGTCCCCGGCGCCAGCGAGCACCGGAAATCCTTGTCGACCGCCAGTCCGGCCCCCAGCAGCTCGCCCTTCGCATAGTCGCCCATGAACTGCATGCCCGCCCGGCCGCGCCCGACCGCCATTGTCGCGTCGACCCAGGTTTTGCCGTCCCGGACGGAATCGACAAACGCGCTTAAACGCCGCAATATCTCCAGCGCCTTCAGCATCGGGGCTGCCATGACGACCTTGGCATCGCCGCCGCCCGACAAGCGCGCATACCCCTCGGGGCCGTAAACACTGTAGACGATGTTGTTGAACAGAAGAGAAATTTCCCAGCCGCCCGCCCCCAGCGCGATGGGGACATAGCCGGCGGACTTGATCTTGGCGGCGCTGGCCAGAACGTCGTCCCAGCTGGTCGGCAGCGGCAGCTTTAACCGGTCGAATATTTTCTTGTTGGTCCAGAGCCAGTTTTCGGCATGGATATTGACCGGCACATAGTAGATGTGTCCCTTGTAGCTGATGTGCTTGATCAAATTGGGTGGCAGGAAGTCGCGCCAATGGTCGGCAACCGCGATGTCGTCGATATCCTGGATGACCCCCATCGACGCCAGCTCCATGCTTTCGCCATTCCCATTCCATTGAACCACCGCGGGAGGATAGCCATTGGCGACCATGTCGGTGGCCATGGTGGTTTCGGCCAGCTTATCCTTGGACGGCATGTCGATCCACTTGCCCCCCAGCCCCTTCCAGGCACGGCGATAGACGTCGAGGGCCTTGCGCTCGCTTGGCGAAATCCAGTAGTGCGCCACCTCCACCGTTGGCTGGAACGGGCCGGCGCCGGGCGCTGGCGCCCGTGGCGGCGCCGCGCGGGCAAGCGGCATGCAGAAGAGCGCGAGCATCCAGGCCGCCTGGTTCAAGGCGCGGGTCGTCATTGCCATCGCCGCCCCCTCACGCCGCCGCCAGGATGGACCGCAGGCCGCGCGTGGCGGTCTCGAAAGGCTGCGGTTGCGCGAAGAAATAGCCCTGCCCGATGACGCAACCGGCCTGCCGCAGGAACAGGACGTGCTCTTCCGTTTCCACGCCTTCGGCAATGCAGCTCTTGCCAAGATTGGCGGCCAGATTGATCATGGCTTTGATGATCTGCTCCGATTTAACATCCGCCCCTATTTCGGAAACAAAACTGCGGTCGATCTTGATGTCGTCGAAATGGAAGTTCCTCAGGTTGGTCAAGGACGCGAAGCCGGTGCCGAAATCGTCGAGGGCGATCGATACGCCCCGCTCGCGCAATTTGAGGACGGTCGCCAGAATCTGTTCCGTATATTTGTTCATGAAAACGTCCTCGGTGATTTCGATCGCGAAATCGCTCCAGTCCAGTGCGTGACGCTGCACCGCGTTCGCCAACATCCGGTAGCCGGTCTCGCAGATCAGGGTTGTTTCCGGCATATTGACGGCCACGCTTCCGAAGGCCATGCCGGCGTCGCGCCAGGCCCGGATGTCGCGCGCCACCTTGTTCACGACCATCTCGGTCATCGAGGTCATCAAGGAAGGCGTGTCGAGCAGGTGCAGGAAGCGTCCCGGCGGCAGGATGCCCAGTTGCGGATGGCGCCAGCGCACCAGTGCTTCAAACGCCAGATGCCGGCCGGTGCCGATGTCGATCTTGGGTTGGTAATACACCAGGAACTCGTCCTCTTCGACCGCCTTGAACAGGCCGGCGCGAAGGTGGCTTTCCGCAAGGCGGTCGGCCATCATCGCCGTGTTGAAGATCACCAGGCTGTTGCGCTCCGTTTTGGCGGCATACAGCGCCAGGTCGGCGCAGCGGATGAGGTCATGGGCGCTGGTGCCGTGATCGGGAAACACGGCGCCGCCGATGCTGGCCGAGATGCGGTGGGTGTGGCCATCGAAGGCGAAGGGCGGGACCAGGCTTTCGCGGATCCGCATGGCCAGCTCCCCTGCCTGCGCGTGATGCGCCAGGCCTGGCACCAGAATCGCGAATTCATCGCCGCCCAACCGCGCCGGGATGGCGCCCGCCGTCACCGTAGCCGCGATGCGCCGCGCGACTTCGATCAGCAAGCCGTCGCCGGTCTGATGACCGAAGGTGTCGTTGACCGCCTTGAAATCATCGAGATCGATCAGCAGCAGCGCAAACGCAGCATTGCCCGCATCGCCGCCCGCCGCAAGCGCGGGCGCGACCAGCCCGCCGAGCGCTTGATTGAACGACCTTCGATTGGAGAGCCCGGTCAGGCTGTCCTTGTTGACGAGGATCGACAATTCACGCTCGAAGACCTGCTTCTTTTCATACTCGACGCGCAGTTTTTTAAGCAGCGGAAAAATGACCGCCGCGCCGACCACGCACAAGGCGACCAGCAGCGACAGGATCAATAAAGCGCTGATCCGCTTGGCCGCGACGATGCTCGCCTGACTCTTGGTGAACGATTGCGCGATCTCCAGCTGGAAGCCGCGCATGATGGCGCCGTCCGACGCGGTGGCGAACTCGATGCCGCCCCAGAAGGAGGAATACTTGGCGCGGTCCGCGCTGACGAACTTGCCCAGTTTTTCCGTGCGGTCGATGAAGGCGCGCAGACGAAGGTCGAGATCGCTCGGCGCGGCGTTCTTGTCGAGCCGGAGACGCAGACTGTGCAATTGCGCGCTGGTGTCCCTGATCTTGACGATTTGCTGGTGCAGGTCGTCGACCATGCGCTCCAGCACATTTCCCGGAACGACATCGTCGGTGGCCCCGCGCGTCAACGCGCGCGCGGTGCTTTTCAGCTGGTGGAATTCAATGAATTGATTGCTGGTGAGAAAACTAATGTTTTGCTGTACGGAGTGGCGCTCAAGAACGGCCTGCATCGAGGCATAAATCACCAACACGATGAGGATGACCGCAACCAAGGTACCGACGTAATAATGGGAAATCGACCTGATATGCCGATCAAGTGAGAAATGATCTGCTTTGGTGGCATCGTCAAGGCTCATGGCGGGCTTACGATAAATTCCATCTGGAAATTATACTGAGGCCGTGACTAGCATCCCATAAGGAAATCCCTATTTTTACGTCAGGAACGCACAAACGGCAGCGTCACCAGCCCGACCAGGTAGCGCGCCGCCTGCGTGCCGGGATTGAAGTAGCTGATGTGCTGGTCCTCGCGGATGGCCAGGCAGTCGCCCGCTTCCAGCCGCCATTGCTGGCCGCCGGCGGCGATGTCCATCACGCCTTCCAGCAGCCATACCTGCTGGTGCACGTCGGCCTCGCGCACGACCTGCTCGTAGCTGACGCGCTGGCCGGGCGGGAACACCACCTCCACCAGCTGCAGCGGCGAGCGCACCGACGGCGACAGTTGCCGCCGCACATAGCCGGATGCCGGATCGGTCCATACCGGCTGGTCGGCGGCGCGCCGCAGCGGCGACGGGACGGGCTCGCCCTCGCCCGCCTCGAACAGCGCGGCCAGCGTGACGCCGAGCGCGCCGGCCAGCTTGTCCAGCACGGTGGCGGTGGCGCTGCTTTCGCCGCGCTCGATCAGCGAGATATTGGAACGGCTCACGCCGCTGCGCTCGGCCAGCGCGGTCAGCGACAGCCCACGGCGGTCGCGCAAGGCCAGCACGCGGCTGGCAATCAGTTTGTTGATATCCATAAAATCCATTATACTGGATTTTTTCATCCATTAAAATGACCGCCATGCCCATCGCCTTTGAATCTCCCGACCAGCCCGAAGTCATCGCCCTGATCGCCGACCTCGACGCCTATCAGCTGACCTTGTATCCGCCGGAAAGCGTGTACGCGCTGGACCTGCCCTCGCTGATGCAGCCGAACGTGCGCTTCGCGGTCGCGCGCGACGCGGCCGGCGCCATCGTCGGCTGCGGCGCCATCGTGCTGACGCCGGAATATGGCGAGATCAAGCGCATGTATGTGCAGCCGGCGGCGCGCGGCCGGGGGCTGGCGCGCGGCGTGCTGGCCCTGCTGGAACAGGCTGCGCTGGACCAGGGCTGTCCGGAGATGGTGCTGGAGACCGGCCCGTCGCAGCCGGAAGCGCTGGGCCTGTATGAGCGTCACGGCTTCCAGCGCTGCGCGCCCTACGGCGACTATCCGGACGATCCGCTGAGCGTGTTCATGCGCAAGCCGCTGCGCGGCTGATCAGCGCCGCTCACGCCTTGCCGCGCTTGCCCGCCACCGCCAGCTTGGGCGCGCGCGCCTCGAAGGCCGCCACCACCCGCTCCAGCCGGACGGCGCCGTCGCCGGTCAGGGTGCCGGTGGCGCCGGCCACCTGGCGCACAATGGCCAGCGCCGCCGCGCGCGCTTCCGCCGAGGCCGGCAGCAGCAGCGGCAGGTCGTGCATCGCCGCCTCCTCGTCCACCTGCAGCATCAGGTATTGCTCGCGCAGGATGGCCTTGAAATGCGTCACGCTCAACTCCTTGTCGTCCGAGGTGCGCAGGCGCAGCTGGCGGATGGTGGCGAAGGCGCGCTCGTCGGCCGCGCTCATCTCCGGGCTGCGGTAGATGTACAGCAGGCCGCGGATGATGGCCTCGGTCACGCCGCCCTCCGCCGTCTTCATGGCCGCCGCCGCGCGGTGCGCGTTGAGCGCGGCTTCGCGCGCGATGTCGCGGCCGATGCGGCGCGGACGCCCGCCGTCGGTGCGCAAGCCCACCAGCGCCTGCAGCAGCGGCGAGCCGTACACGCCGAGGAAGAGATTCTCGGTGGCCTGGTCGCGCAGGTCGCGGTAGCGGTCCAGCGCGTCGACGATCTGCCGCGACATCGCTTCCTGCATCTGCAGGAAGACGTTGTCGGTCGCCACCGGGCGGCGCTCGGCGCGCACCTTGGCGGCCATCGCCGGGATGCCGTCGAGCAGCGGATTTTTGCTGGAGAACATGCGGTAGCGCAGCCGCAGCGGATGCGACTCGCGCTGCTGCTCGGCGCTGGCCTCGGTGACCATGGCCTTGACCAGCGGGCTGGCGTAGGTGCGGTACAGCCCGGTGTTGATTTCCGATACGCGCGCCACGGCGGCGAAGCGGCGCTCGTCCTCGGCGTCATTGCCGCCCAGCGCGCGCAGCGCGTCCAGGCCGCGCCGCTCGAAGCGCATCACGTAGTCGCCGCCCGCCATGTCGCCGGCGGCGATTTCCGCCTGCAGCATCTCCTCGTCCTTGTCGAGGAACACCGCCTCGTACAGGCCGGGCGGCATGATGTCGATCATGTCCATCGCCGCCGTGAATTCCTCGTGCTCCTTGTTCGCCACCGAGGCCGAGACGAAGATGCCCAGGTGGCCTATGCTCTGATGCATCGAGTAGATGATGGTCTGGCCGCCTGCCACCAGCGCCGCGTCATCCTCGTACAGGTCCAGCACCCAGCCCAGCGCCTGTTGCGGCGGCGTGATATCGTCGCCCCACGAGCAGAACACCACGATCGGCGACTTGATGTTGCGCAGATCGATGCGGTGGCCGTTGCTGTCGAGCAGAGCGGCGTCGCTCAGGCGGTTGCCGACGAACAGCGAGTCGGCGATGTACTGCATTTCGACCGCGTTCAGCAGCACCGGATTGCCCCACCACTTTTCAAACTCCAGGAAGCGCTCGGCCTCGGTGTCGACCTTGGAATACACGTTGTAATTCTTGGACCACAGCGTGTTGGACGGATTCATCTTCTCGAAGTTGGCGACCAGTTGCGCGCCATCGAAGATGCCATTGCCGAGGTCGCCCGCCAGCGCCGTCATCCAGGTGCCGCCAAGCACGCCGCCCAGGTAGCGCAAGGGGTTCTTGCCGCGCACCCCGGCCCAGTAGGACAGCGGCGCGCCGGCCAGCACCAGCGGGCCGACCAGGTCGGGATTGAGCGCGCTGGTCATCATGATCTGCCAGCCGGCCTGGCAGTTGCCGATCAGCGCGGGCTTGCCGTCGGCGTGCGGATGCAGCGCGGCCACCCTGGCGATGAACTGCGCCTCGGCGCGGCACACGTCCTCGATGGTCTGGCCCGGCACCGGCTGCGGCAGGAAGCCGACAAAATAACAGGGATGGCCGGCCTTGAGCACGACGCCGATTTCGCTGTCCTGCTTCATGCCGCCGATGCCCGGCCCGTGGCCGGCGCGCGGGTCGAACACGATGAACGGCCGCTTGTGCGGATCGGGCGCGATGCCGTCCGGCGGCAGGATGTACAGCAGGCCGTAGTTGACCGGGCGCTCGAGGTGGCGGCCGTCGAGGATGGTCTCGAACTCGAAACTCAGCACATGGGGCGCAGGCTGCTCGTCGCGATGGTTGCGCTCGTCGCCGCGCTGGCGCAGCACATCCATGAACAGCACGCTGCGCTGGCAGGCGTCGACCCAATAATCGGTCGCCTGCTGGGCCAGCGCAAAGGGATTGCCGGGCCATTGCGGCCACGGGGTAGGCTTGTCGTCGCTCACGGGACTTCCTCCATGCAGTGTGTGCTGCCATGCATCAAAGTACCCTAGCGGTAACGAAAACGCAAACGAAACAGAGGCCCATAAAAAAACCGCAGCCGAGGCTGCGGTTCAGGTCAGACGGTCACGCGGGGCTTAGAACTTGTGGTTGTATTCCACAGTGAACTTGGCCGAACGCGGGGTCTGGAAGGTGTCGTACTGGTGGTAACGCGGATCGATCACCGTGCTGTCGCCACCGTCGTAGCCTGACAGCTGCGACAGCGGTTTGTTGGCGTTCAGTGCATTGAACACTTCCACCTTCACCGCCAGGCCCTTGACATAGGCTGGCGCATAGACCAGGTTCAGGTCCAGACGCTTTTCCCAAGGCAGACGGCCCATCGAACCACGTGGCCGTGGAATGCCGCCGCAGTTGAAGTACTCGGCGCCGTAGCCAGGACCACCGTAGGCGATGCCGTTCGGGTAGGCGGGATCGGTGCCCTGGTCCGCGGCATCGTTGGTACCCAGGCAGACGACCGGACGACCGGACTGGATCAGCAGGTTGCCGCCGACCGACCACTCAGGCGTGACCTGGTAGAAGCCATAGGCCTTCAGCTGGTGCTTGCGGTCGTTAGGCAGCAGGCCGTTGTTACCCGGAGCGAACTCTGGGAAGTCCCACGCTGCCGAGGTGCCGACGTCCTTCTGGCCGGTGTCGGAACGGGTCTGGCCTTCCATGTTGCCGCGGCTACGCGACAGCGTGTAGAACACCTTGCCGTACCAGCCATTGCGCAGCGGATGCTCCAGGAAGAAGTCCAGCGCGGCGTAGGTGCGCTCCGCTTCCGGCTCGCCAATCTCGGCCGCCGTGAAGTGCGCCAACTGGCCCTTGCCGGTCACGAGCGGGTTGCCGTTCACATCGTGGCCATCAACCCACACCGTCACGTCCTTGCCCGGATTGTAGATGAAGCAGTTCATGAACTGGGTGCCGTGGACTTCAATGCCGTGGGCCAGCGCAAAGGCATACAACGGACGGGTGTCGCAGCTGTCGTCGATACCGGCGCCCAGTTTGCGATAGGTTGCCTTGACGCCGAAGTTCAGGTCAGGGCTGTAGGCCTTCTCGAAGCCCAGGGTAATTTCATCCTGATAGTTCGGCTTCAGATCGGCGGCAACCACTGCACGCGGGTTCTTCAGCGTACCGTATTCGCCGTCCACCGAAACCGGCACGTTGATAGGATTCAGGCCCAGCGGTGCGCCGGTGGTTGAGCTGATGCCGGTGTAGGTGAAGTCCTGGGTGGTCAGGGTCGAGCGGCTGGCGGCACGGGCGGCAACGCCGGTCGGCAATTGCAGGAAGTAACGGCCGGCGCTACCGTAGATCTTCAGCGAGGCGTCGCCGTTCACGTCCCACGAGGCGGCCAGACGCGGCGCGATTTCGTTCTTCATGTCGATGAACTTCTCGCCGTCGCCGTTCGAGTTGCTGTAGGCGTCGCTACGAATACCGGCGGTGACCAGCAGCTTCGGCGTGACTTGCCATTTGTCCTCGAGGTACTGGGCGGACTGGGTGGCCGAGGCATCGGTGATCGAGCTGAAGATGCTCTGGCGGGCATAGTAGCCATCCACGCCGGAACCACCGAAGTTGGCGACCACGCCGGGACGGGAACCCGACAGCGGCACCGGCGTGTTGGCTTTGCCGATACCGACGAAGCGGTAGGTCCACGAGGAGCCGCCGCTGGTCGAATAACCCGCGCCCTTGGTTTCCATCTTGCTCGAGTCGATACCGGCGCGCAGCAGGTGGGTGCCGATTTTGTACTCGAGATCCAGACGGCCGGACTTCACTTCATCCGAGCCAGGACCAGCGCGGCTGCCGTTGAACACGTTGTAGTTGCGATACAGGCTGGAGTCGATGACCGGTTTTCCATCATGCGACCATTGGTTGGCAGCCGACGTGGTACCGATGCTCGGAGGCAGGCCGGCCGTGCCGCCGACGTACGCGCCGCCGATTTCGTAGCTGGTGCCACGATCGGTTTTCATCTTGCCGTACAGGCCGTTGATGGTCAGGTCGTCGGTGATCTGGCCGGTGTACTTCAGCATGTTCAGCACGGCGCCCGGCGTTTGAGTCGAATAAGCCGGGTCGGTGGGGCCCAGGTTTTTGCCGGTGACCGAGCTGTACAAATTGCTGGTCGGGGTACCATCCAGCATCGCTGCGGCGTTCGGATTGTTCGGGTTCAGCGCGAAGCCGTATTTCTGGTAGCGGGTGTTGTTGTTGTTGCCGGCGCTGGTGAACTCCAGGCGATGGTCATCGGTGATGTTCCAGTCCAGCTTGCCCAACCAGCGGTTGTCCCACGTGCGGTTGGAGTTGAAGCCTCGCTGGCCGATGGTGGTCAGGTTCTCGACCGAGGTGACGCCGATGTACGAATCCTTGGTGATGGTCTGGTCGCCCGCCAGGAACATGAACAGCTTGTCCTTGATGATCGGGCCGCCGACGTAGGCGCCGTACTGGTGCGAGGTAATGCTGCGGGTATCGTAACGATTGTCCAGCTTGCCATCGGTGGAGACGTTGTTCTTGTCGCCGGTGACCGGGTAGTACACGTTCTGGCGATGGGCGCGCAGGCTGTTGGGCTGGACGCTGTAGGTGGCGCCGGCTTCCCAGGTGTTGGTGCCGCTCTTCGACGTCACGCTCAGCACGCCGCCGATGGAACGGCCGTATTCCGCGCCGAAGCCGCCGGTCATCACCGAGGCTTGCTGGATGGCGCCGAATGGCAGTTCCATCGCGCCCAGCTGCGACAGCGAGTTGGTGATCGGGAAGCCGTTCAGGTAGAACGCATTCTCCGACTGGCCGCTGCCGCCGAACGAAGCGGTGTTGCCGTAGGCCGAGTCGCCCTTGGTGGTGTTAGGCGCCAGCAGCACGATCGAGTTCAGGGTCTGCTGGACCGGCAGCTTGGCCAGATCCTTGGCGGTGAACACGGCGCCGTTGTTGGTGTTGGAGACGTCGATGCGGTTGCGGCGCCCGGTCACCTGCACCGACTGCACGGCGGCGCTGAACGAGGCGTTGGTCCCCTGGCCTGCCAGCACGTCGACTTCAGTGGTCTGTGCCACTTTGCCTTCGCGCACCAGCTCGACCCGATAGTGGCCGGCCGGAATGTTGGTGGCCGAATAGCGGCCGCTGGCGTCGGCGCTGATGCTGCGCTTCAGGCCGGTCTCGGTGTTGACCATCGTGATGGAGGTGCCAGCAGGCGACTCGACCGTACCGAAGATAATACCGGAGGCATTCGACTGCGCCATGGCCGGCTGAACAACACCGGCCATAACGGCCGCCGTGCCAAATGCGATGGTTAACGCACGAGCAATGACTGTTTTTCTTAACATGTGATTTTCCCGATTTCCGATTGTAGAAAAAGCTTGGTTGGCGGCCGGTACGTGGGTAAACACGTCCGACCGCCACCAGCTTGTTTTATATTTGCCCCAACTTTTTCCAGTCACGGAACCGCCTGTCCGGCGATCCCGTTGAAGCTTGCTTGCGGCACGCAAGGCAAACTCAAGCATCGATAAAACCACGCGGCATAAAAAAGTGTCAATTGCGCATTCTAAATTTCATCAACAAAACAACGTTTATTTTTACATCAGAATGTATCGCACCATTTTGGTGCAAAATTGAATATGGCGGTGCAAGTAAATCCCGCATTTTGCGAAACTATATTAAGTTTTTAAATTTAGTTGCAGAATAAAGAAATGCAAAAGTCGTATAACGCCGAATTTCGCGTTTACGGGCAAGCTGCCAACGCGGCGCCGGAAAGACAAAAAAGCCGCCCAGTTTGCACTGGACGGCTTTTTTGCCGGAAGCTGCTTTGAAGCGGAATTACGCTTCGCGCGATGCCTTCTTACGCTCGTGTTCCTTCAGGAAACGCTTGCGCAGACGGATCGATTTCGGGGTGATTTCCACCAGTTCGTCGTCGTCGATGAATTCCACGGCGTATTCCAGCGACATCTGGATAGGCGGCACCAGGCGCACGGCTTCGTCGGTACCCGACGAGCGCACGTTGGTCAGCTGTTTGCCCTTGATCGGGTTGACGACCAGGTCGTTGTCGCGCGAGTGGATGCCGATGATCATGCCTTCGTACACGGGGTCGTTGTGGACCACGAACATGCGGCCGCGATCCTGCAGTTTCCAGATGGCGTAGGCCACGGCGGCGCCGTCGTCCTGCGAGATCAGCACGCCGTTGCGGCGGCCGCCCAGTTCACCCTTGGAGTTGTCGACAGGACCGTAGGCGTCGAACACGTGGCTCATCAGGCCGGTGCCGCGGGTCAGGGTCATGAATTCGCCCTGGAAACCGATCAGGCCACGCGCAGGAATGCGATATTCCAGGCGCACACGGCCTTTGCCGTCCGATTCCATGTTCTGCAGGTCGCCACGACGGCGGCCCAGTTCTTCCATCACGCCGCCCTGGTTGGCTTCTTCAACGTCAACCGACAGTTGCTCGAACGGCTCGTGGCGCACGCCATCGACCATCTTGAACACCACGCGTGGACGCGACACGGCCAGCTCGAAGCCTTCGCGACGCATGTTTTCGATCAGGATGGTCAGGTGCAGCTCGCCGCGGCCCGACACTTCGAACGTGGTGTCGTCGTCGGTTGGGGCGACGCGCAGTGCCACGTTGGCTTTCAGTTCCTTGTCCAGACGGTCGCGCAGCTGGCGCGAGGTCACGAACTTGCCTTCGCGGCCGGCCAGCGGCGAGTTGTTGACCATGAAGTTCATGGTCAGGGTAGGCTCGTCGACGGTCAGCATCGGCAGCGCTTCCGGGGTGTCCGGTGCGCACACGGTCGAGCCGATGCCGATTTCTTCGATACCGTTGATCAGCACGATGTCGCCGGCGACGGCGTCGTCCACCAGCACGCGCTCCAGGCCCTTGAAGTTCAGCACCTGGTTGATGCGGCCCTTGATCGGGGTCGAGCCGGGACCGTTCAGGACGATGACGTCCTGGCCGGTTTTCACACGGCCGCGGTTGATACGGCCAATGCCGATCTTGCCGACGTAGGACGAGTAGTCCAGCGAGGTGATTTGCATCTGCAGCGGACCGTCCGGATTGTCGTCACGGACAGGCACGTGTTCCAGGATGGCGTCGAACAGCGGCTTCATGTCGCCCGAGCGCACGTCTTCGGTCAGGCCGGCGTAGCCGTTCAGGCCCGAGGCGTAGACGATAGGGAAGTCCAGCTGCTCGTCGGTCGCGCCCAGCTTGTCGAACAGTTCGAAGGTCTGGTTGATCGCCCAGTCGGCGCGCGCGCCAGGACGGTCGACCTTGTTCACGACGACGATAGGCTTCAGGCCCAGCGCCAGTGCCTTGCGGGTCACGAAGCGGGTCTGTGGCATCGGGCCTTCCTGGGCATCGACCAGCAGCAGAACCGAATCCACCATCGACAGCACGCGCTCGACTTCGCCGCCGAAGTCGGCGTGGCCTGGGGTGTCGACGATGTTGATGTGGGTGCCTTCGTACTCAACAGCGCAGTTCTTCGACAGAATCGTAATGCCGCGCTCCTTTTCGAGGTCGTTCGAGTCCATGACACGGGTGTCGACCGCTTGGTTTTCACGGAAGGTGCCGGACTGACGCAGCAGTTGATCCACCAGGGTAGTTTTACCGTGGTCAACGTGGGCGATGATGGCGATATTACGAATTGCGCGTTTTGTAGTAGACATGGTCGTTATATTTGCTGAAAAACTGCGGGTGCGTACGTGACGTACGGGAGTGGCCAATTTCTGGAACCGCGTAGTATAGCATGTTGCGGTGCAACTCTCTCTGAAATCCTGAATATTTTCAAAGAGTTGCTTTATTGGGGCTTAAGGTTGGACAAAGGCGATCAGGCGCTCCGGCGCGAGGATGCTGTACTCGCCCAATTGGGCGGTGCCGAGCAGCTTGTCGTCCAGGTAGACACGGACCCTGCCCTCTTCGGCCGGCACCGGGTTTGCCACATTCGCGGGCTCCTTGCCCAGCGCCAGACGCTGGCCGTTGAGGAAGCGCTTGGCCAGCTCGGCGTTCAGGTGCACGGCCGGAAAGCTGGACAGCAAGGCGTCGACCGGCGCGAGCAGGCTGAGCGGCGCTGGATGCGCGCTCAGCTGTTCCAGCGTCAGCATGCCTTCCATGGTCAGCGGGCCGACTTGCGTGCGGCGCAGCGCGTTCAGGTGGGCGCCGCAGCCGAGCGCTTCGCCGATGTCCTGGCCCAGCACGCGGATGTAGGTGCCCTTGCTGCACGTGACCACCAGCTTGAGCATCGGCGCCTCGTAGGACACCAGCTCCAGCTTGTGGATGACGACGTTGCGCGCCTCGCGCTCCAGCGTGATGCCGGCGCGCGCGTATTCGTACAGCGGCTTGCCGTCGCGCTTCAGCGCCGAATACATCGGCGGCACTTGCGCGATCGGGCCGCGGAATTTTTCCAGCACGGCGTGGATCTGCTCCAGCGTGACGTTGACCTCGCGGGTCTCGATGACTTCGCCCTCGGTGTCGCCGGTGTCGGTGGTCTGGCCCAGGTGGACCGTGGTCTCGTAGGTCTTGTCGGCTTCCAGCAAGTCCTGCGAGAACTTGGTGGCCTCGCCAAAGCACAGCGGCAGCAGGCCGGTGGCGAACGGATCGAGCGTGCCGGTATGGCCGGCCTTCTTGGCGTTGAGCACGCGCTTGGCCTTGATCAGTGCATCGTTGCTGGAGTAGCCGACCGGCTTGTCGAGCAGCAGCACGCCGTCGACCAGGTCGCGGACTTTTTTAGGATGGTTTTGCTTCATAGGTATGGGATGCTCAGTATGGGTTCCCGCCTGCGCGGGAACGACGGGCGGCGTCATTCCCGCGAACGCGGGAATCCATAGAACGCTGGCTTACTCCGCGTCCTTGCCTTCTTCATCGTCCAGCGAGCGGGTGCTGTTGGCCTGGTCGATCAGCGCCGACAGTTCCATGCCGCGCGCGGTCGAGGTGTCGTGCACGAAGTGCAGCATCGGCAGCGTGTGGATGTGCAGGCGCTTGCCCAGCTGGCCGCGCATGTAGCCGGCCGCGGCGGAGAGGCCGTCGACGGTCTGCTTGACCTGCTCCTTGCTGTCTTTCAGCATGGTGAAGAAGATCTTGGCGTGCGCGTAATCCGGGGTCACCTGCACTTCGGTGATGGTGATCATGCCGACGCGCGGATCCTTCAGTTCGAAGGCGATGATTTCGGACAGGTCGCGCTGGATCTGGTCCGCCACGCGCTGACCGCGCTGGGGTATGTTTTTACTGTGTTTAGCCATGATATACGGTACTGCTTTCCATAAACGCCAAGTGGACGGTAGCAAGTATGCTCCCGTCCACCCGGTTAAAACTACTCTAATCGCAACTGATTACAGCGTACGAGCGATTTCCTGAACTTCGAACACTTCCAGGGAGTCGCCCACCTGGATGTCGTTGTAGTTCTTCAGCGACAGGCCGCACTCCAGGCCGGCGCGTACTTCCTTGGCGTCGTCCTTGAAGCGTTTGAGCGAGTCGATCTCGCCGGTCCACACCACGATGTTGTTGCGCAGCAGGCGTACCGAGGACGAACGCTTGACCACGCCATCGGTGACCAGGCAACCGGCGACCGCGCCGACTTTCGAGACCAGGATGACCTGGCGAATCTCGACCTGACCGATAACGGTTTCGCGCTTCTCCGGTGCCAGCATGCCCGACAACGCCGATTTGATCTCGTCGATCGCATCGTAAATGATGTTGTAGTAGCGGATGTCCACGCCGTTCGACTCGGCCAGCTTGCGCGCCTGTGCGTCGGCACGGGCGTTGAAGCCGATGATGACCGCTTTCGAGGCCACCGCCAGGTTGACGTCCGACTCGGTGATGCCGCCCACCGCTGCGTGCACAACCTGTACGCGCACTTCGGAGGTCGACAGTTTCTGCAGCGAGCCAACCAGCGCTTCCTGCGAACCCTGCACGTCGGTCTTGATGATCAGCGGCAGGTTCTTCACTTCGCCTTCTGCCATCTGGTCGAACATGTTTTCCAGCTTCGCGGCTTGCTGCTTGGCCAGCTTCACGTCGCGGAACTTACCTTGACGGAACAGGCCGATTTCGCGGGCTTTACGCTCATCCGCCATGACCATGACTTCCTCGCCGGCTTGCGGCACTTCGGTCAGGCCCTGGATTTCGACCGGGATCGATGGGCCGGCTTCGTTGATCGGCTTGCCGTTTTCGTCCAGCATCGCGCGAACGCGGCCGAAGGACGAACCCGCCAGGATCACGTCGCCGCGCTTCAGCGTACCGGACTGAACCAGCACGGTCGCGACCGGGCCCTTGCCCTTGTCCAGACGGCCTTCGACCACCAGACCACGCGCAGGCGCGTCGATCGGGGCTTTCAGTTCCAGCACTTCGGCTTGCAGCAGCACCTGTTCCAGCAGGGCGTCGATGCCCTCGCCGGTCTTGGCCGATACCGGCACGAATGGCGATTCGCCACCGTATTCTTCCGGCACCACTTGTTCCGCCACCAGTTCCTGCGTGACGCGATCCACGTTGCCGCCCGGTTTGTCGATCTTGTTGATCGCGACAACCAGAGGCACGCCGGCCGCTTTCGCGTGGGCGATCGCTTCCTTCGTTTGCGGCATCACCCCGTCGTCGGCTGCCACCACCAGGATGACGATGTCGGTTGCTTTCGCACCGCGGGCACGCATGGCGGTGAAGGCCTCGTGACCCGGCGTATCCAGGAAGGTGATCGTGCCGCGTGGGGTGTCCACGTGGTACGCGCCGATGTGCTGGGTAATGCCGCCGGCTTCGCCCGACGCCACTTTGGCGCGGCGGATGTAATCCAGCAGCGAGGTCTTACCGTGGTCGACGTGACCCATGACGGTGACCACCGGTGCGCGCGGCACCGATTCAAAGTGAGCGTGCTCACCCTGGTCGGCCAGCAGCGCTTCCGGATCGTCCATCTCGGCGGCGAAGGCTTTGTGGCCCATTTCCTCGACCAGAATCATGGCCGTTTCCTGGTCCAGCACCTGGTTGATGGTGCACATCTGGCCCAGCTTCATCAGCTGCTTGATGACCTCGGATGCCTTGACGGACATCTTGTGCGCCAGCTCGGCCACGGTGATGGTCTCCGGCACGTAGACGTCTTTGACGACGGCTTCGGTCGGCGCCTGGAAATTGGTTTCGCGGTCATCGGAATGGCCGCCACGACGGCCGCCCTTGCCACCACTGCGCCAGCCATCGCGGCCACCGGTCGAACCGGTGTTGCCGCCACGGCCCTTGCCGGCTGTGCCGCCAGGAGCGCCGCGTTTCTTGGCGTCGTCCTGCCAGGTCGACGAGACATTGGCCGACTTGATCGACTTCTTGTCCGCGCTGACCGGCTTCTTGTCGCCAGGCTTGTCGCCCGGTTTGGCGACGGCGCCGGTGGCTGGCTTGTGCAGCGTGCCTTCGGCAACCTTGGCCTTGACCGGCGCAGGCGCCGGTTCAGGGGCTTTGATGGCGCGGCGTGGCGCGTTCATCATGGCCTTGATCTGGGCGACTTCATCAGCCACGGCCTTGCGTGCCAGCTCGGTGGCGGCCGCTTTGTCGGCGGCTTCCTTGGCGGCGGCGGCAGCCTTCTTCTTGGCTTCTTCGGCAGCGGCTTTTTTCTTTTCCTCGGCAGCGGCGTCGGTCGCGGCTGGCGCGGCGCCGGCAGCGCTGGCGGTCGCGGCGGCAGCGGCCTTGGCGGCGGCTTTCTTCGCTTCGGCGTCGGCTTCCTTGGCGGCGGCGGCTTCGGCGGCGGCGGTGGCTTTGGCCTGCGCTTCCTTCTCCGATTCCAGCTTGGCCAGGCGTTCCTGCTTCTCGCGCAGTTCCGCTTCCTGACGTGCGATCAGTTCCGCTTGCTTGCGTGCTTCTTCTTCACGGCGTGCGACCTCGGCGGCGTCGACCACCGGGGCGGCAGGCGCCACCGGCGCGGCGGCGACCGGCTCGTCGCGCTGGACGAAGGTGCGCACCTTCTTCACAGCGACCTGAATCGTGCGGGCCTTGCCATTGGCGTCGGCCTGCTTGATTTCAGTGGTTTCTTTGCGCGTCAGCGTGATCTTCTTCTTTTCGGTATCAGCCGATGCGCCGTGGGTACGGCGCAAGTGATCAAGCAGCTTATCCTTATCATCTTTCGACAATGGATCTGACGTCGAACTTTTTTCGACGCCGGCAGAACGCAGCTGCGTCAGCAGCAAATCTGCAGGCATCTTCAGTTCGGTGGCAAATTGGGCTACGTTGTTACTCGCCATTCAGTCCTCTTTTCTATGTGTCGCGGAGATGATAAAGATACTCAAATTAAGCCTTTGCGGATTCGGCAAGACTCCATGCCTTGGCTTGCAAGCCTTTGGCACGATCGTCGTACTTTGAGTCAACCAACTTCATCTCATCGTCGGTCACATCTTCAAATTCACTCTTAATCAGTTCTCGTGCACGGTCGGCGGACAGGGCCAGGATGGCACCAAATTCGTCGTAGGCCAGTGCAGCAAATGCTTCTACAGTCTTGATACCAGCCAGGCCCAGCTTGCCGGCGGTGATGCGGTCCATGCCTTCCAGACCGACCAGCGCCTCGTCCATGCCTTCCAGGCCTTCTTCCGAAGCGATCGCTTCGGTGACCAGGGCGTCACGGGCGCGGGTGCGCAGTTCGTTGACGGTATCTTCGTCGAACGATTCGATTTCCAGCATTTCGGAGATCGGCACGTAAGCGATTTCTTCCAGGCTGGCAAAGCCCTCTTCCACCAGGATGTCGGCGACTTCCTGGTCGACGTCCAGTTTTTCCATGAACAGTGCGCGCACCGCCGCAGTTTCCTGGGCTGCCTTGTCGGCCGATTCCTCGGCCGTCATGATGTTGATCTTCCAGCCGGTCAGGTCGGAAGCGAGGCGCACGTTCTGGCCGGAGCGGCCGATGGCGATCGCCAGGTTTTCCTCGTCGACCACGACGTCCATCGCGTGCTTCTCTTCGTCGACCATGATCGACGAGACGTTGGCCGGAGCCAGCGCGCCGATGACGAACTGCGCCGGATCTTCGGACCACAGCACGATGTCGACGCGTTCGCCGCCCAGCTCGCCGGTCACGGCCTGCACGCGCGAACCGCGCATGCCGACGCAGGTGCCGATCGGGTCGATGCGCTTGTCGGCCGTGTAGACGGCGATCTTGGCGCGGACGCCGGCGTCGCGCGCCGCCGATTTAATTTCCAGCATGCCTTGCTCGATTTCCGGCACTTCCAGTTCGAACAGCTTCATGATGAACTCTGGCGCGGTGCGCGACAGGATCACTTGCGGGCCGCGCATGTTGCGGTCGATACGCAGGATGAAGGCGCGGACGCGGTCGCCGATACGCAGGTTTTCTTTCGGGATCATCTGGTCGCGTGGCAGGCGGGCTTCGATCTTGCCCGACTCGACGATCGCGTCGCCGCGTTCCATGCGCTTGATGGTGCCGGTGACCAGCGAGTCGCCGCGTTCCAGGAAGTCCACCAGGATCTGTTCGCGCTCGGCGTCACGCACGCGCTGCAGGACGACCTGTTTGGTGTCTTGCGCAAAGCGGCGGCCGAATTCGACGGATTCGATAGGCTCTTCGATATGGTCGTCCACTTCGATGTCCGGAATCTGTTCCTTGGCTTCGAAGTGCAGGATTTCCTGGTCCGGCAGTTGCAGGCCAGCCTCGTCGGGCACGACGTGCCAGCGGCGGAAGGATTCGAACTCACCCGACTCGCGGTCGATCGAAACGCGAATATCCACTTCACCTTCATAGCGTTTCTTCGTGGCTTGCGCCAACGCGAATTCCAGCGCGCCGAAAACCACATCTTTATCGACGTTCTTTTCACGCGCCAGCGCGTCTACCAATAACAAAACTTCGCGACTCATGCTTTGCGTCCCTTAAAATCCACCTGTGGCACCAAGCGTGCCTTATCCACATCGGCGAGCGTAAACTCCAACAGCGCCGGACCATCATTGCTTTCAAATTCCAACGACAAATTATCGCCCTGGGGTTCTTGCAGAACGCCCTGGAACGACTTCCGGTTGTTCGTACCCGGCATTGCGGTGCGCAGTTTCACGATTGCTTCGCAACCGGCAAAACGCACGAAATCTTCCAGCTTGCGCACCGGGCGGTCCAGCCCTGGCGACGAGATTTCAAGACGCTCGTAATTCACGTTCTCGACCGTCAGCACGTGCGATAACTGGTGGCTGACCGTAGCGCAATCCTCTACGGTAATCGGGCCCTTTTCTTCGGCGTCGGCTGCGCTGAAATCGATAAAGACGCGCAGCAGTCCGCGCTCGGCCCGTTCGACATCAACCAGCTCATAGCCCAGACCGGTAACGGTCTTTTCAATTAATTCCGGCAGCTGCAAGAAATTCTCCAGATCAAGGCCTGTTTTCAACTTGGCAAAAACAGACCGTTCAAAACGGTTCACCAAAAAAAAAATGGGCATCTGCCCATCTTCTTGTAATACCTAGCCAGATGAAAGCATTCTCAGGGGACTACCCCGTGAAGAACTTTTACTAGGCTGGTTATTATAACCTTATATGAACTGCGCTGCAATGCCGCACGGCGCGGAAAAGCAGGCTTACAACAGTTCATAAAAGGCCACAAGCCCCGGAAATACGGGCCACCGTCGCTCCCGCGAACGCGGGAGCCCATGCTGCGCAAGCCACGATGCGCGATGGATTCCCGCTTTCGCGGGAATGACAGCCGCCGGACGCGGGGTTATCCCTTGCGGCGGCGCGGCATGCCATGGTCGATGGCGCCACCGCGCGGCGGCTGGTTGCGGCGCGGCGCGCTGGCATTGCCAAAACCAAAAGTGGTCTGCAGCGGATCCGGCTGGCGCGGACCACGGCTCGGGCCCTTGGCCGATTGGCCGCCGCCCTGCCCGCCCTGGCCTTGCCCACCCTGGCCGCGGCCCTGCCCTTGCGGACGCGGACCCTGGCCTTGCGGACGCGCCGGGCCTTCGCCCAGCGGACGGCCGCCGGCGTAACCGCCGATGCCTTGCGGACGGCCACCTGGACGGCCCGAAGTCTGCGCACCACCAGCCGGACGGCCCTGGCCGTTGCCACTTGGACGGCCGCTGCCCTGGGCGCCACCTGGACGACCCTGGCCATTGCCGCCTGGACGGCCCTGGCCGCCACCGAAACCACCCTGGCCACGGCCGTTGCCGCGCGGCGCCTTGGCAAACGGCATCACGTTGTCATTGCTGACGTCGGCGCGGTTGAAGTTCGGTTCGTCGTGATCGTCCTCGTCGTCATCGTCGAAGTCGCGGTCATCGCGCTCGGCGCCACGGCCGCGCTGCGGACGCTTTTCCGGACCCTTGTTCTGGGCCGGTTTGGCTTGCTGCTGCGGGCCCTTGCCGCGCGGCGCAGGCGCGTCGCCGCCCTTCTTCTCGACACCGTAGGCGCTCAACATGTCGCGCACGGCATTTTCTTCCAGCTCTTCCCAGCGGCCGCGCTTCAGGCTGCTTGGCAAGGTCATCGCGCCGTAGCGGGTACGGATCAGGCGCGACACGGTCAGGCCGATCGCTTCGAACATGCGGCGCACTTCGCGGTTGCGGCCTTCGCCGATGATCACGCGATACCACTTGTTGATGCCCTCGCCGCCGCCATCGGCGATCTTGGAGAACTGCGCCAAGCCGTCTTCCAGCTCGACGCCGGCCAGCAGCTTCTGGCGCATGCCTTCTTCCAGCACGCCCAGCGTACGCACGGCGTACTCGCGGTCGATGTGGTAGCGCGGGTGCATCAGGCGATTGGCCAGGTCACCGGAGGTGGTGAACAGCAGCAGGCCTTCGGTGTTGAAGTCCAGGCGGCCGACGGCCAGCCATTTGCCGGCCTTCATGGTCGGCAGGCGGTCGAACACCGATGGACGGCCTTCCGGATCGTCCATCGAGACGATTTCGCCGGCAGGCTTGTGGTACACCAGCACGCGTGGCGGCTTCTTGCTGACGCGGCGCTGGATCAACTTGCCGTTCAGGCGCACGGCGTCGGTCGGCAGGATGCGCTGGCCGATGTGGGCCGGCTCGCCGTTGACCGACACGCGGCCGGCAACAATCAGTTCTTCCATGTCGCGGCGCGAACCCAGGCCGGCTTCGGCCAGGACCTTGTGCAGCTTGGGCGCGTCGTCGTCCGAGGTCAGGTCGCGGCGCACCACTTTCGGCGCGGCGTGGCGACCCTTGGCCGGCTCGTCGCTGTCGAAGGCGTCCGAGGTGACGTAGGAGAACGCGGCATCAGCATCGTTGAGCTTGGCGCCGCCGGCGTTCTGGCCGCCGCGCTGCGGCTTGCCATTCTTGCCTTTGCCGTTCTTGCCGCTGCGCTGGCCGTCAGGACGTGGGCCGCGCTCGTGGCGTGGCTTGCCGCCTTCGGCTGGCGCCGCGCCTTCCACCGCAGGGGCGGCTTCGCCCTCGACCGCTGCGACAGGTTCAGGACGCGGCATCATCGCTTCGCGCACGGCACGCTGTTCGCGCATCTGGCGTGGACCACGCGGACCGCGCGGGCCGCGCGCTGCGCGCTCGCCTTCGGCAGGAGCGGCTTGCGCTTCGACTGCAGGGGCTGCGGCAGGTGCCGCCTGCTCTGCCGGCGCGGCTTCAACGACGGCTGGCTTCCTGGCGCGTGGCGCCTTGACCGGTGCTTCGGCCGGCGCCGGTGCGGCAGCTTGCGCGGCGGCTTGCGGCGCGGCTTCGGCGGCATCGGCGGACTTGACGGCCGGCTTGGCGCGCGGCTTCTTCACCGGGGCCGGCGCATCGGCGGCGACTGCGACTTCGGCGTCGGCCTTCGTCTTGCGCTTGGGCTTGGCGGCGACCGTCGCGTCGCCGGCTGCCGCTGCCGCGGTATCGGCCTCGATCTGGGCCTTGGTACGGCGTTTAGGCTTGGCGGCCGCTTCGGCCGGCGCTACGTCGTTGACTGTCTCTGGGGAATTAGGATTGTTCATTGTTCGTTTCTTGGTTGTGCTCAGCGTCAACCGTTACATCGGGCGCGGATTGTGTTTGTGCTTCCTGGCCGGCTTCCGGGCTAGTCGCGGCTTCTGCTGGGGCCGCTGGCAACTCGCTCTCCGTACCATCTGGTTGTTGCGCGGCTTGCTGCGCCGCTTTGTCAAAGTTCTCCTGCAGGGCCGCTTCCAGCGCTTCCATGTCCGGTCCGCCGCCCTGCGAGTCGCTGATTTGCTGCAAAGGAGGCAGCTGGGACAGCGAATTCAAACCCAAATCATCCAAAAACTGCTTGGTAGTGCCCAGCAAAGCCGGGCGGCCGACGACGTCGCGGTAACCGATGGCGTCCACCCAGCCACGGTCCTCCAGCATCTTGATCGTCTGCGAATTGACGGCTACGCCGCGTATTTCTTCAATGTCGCCCCGGGTGACCGGCTGCCGGTAGGCGATGATCGCCAGCGTTTCCAGCGTCGCCCGGGAATACCTGGGCGGCTTTTCCGGGTTCAGGCGGTCGAGATACAACTTCATCTCGGGGCGGCTCTGGAAGCGCCAGCCGGTCGACAGGCTGATCACTTCAACACCCTTGCCGGCCCAGTCCAGCCTTAATTCTTCGAGCAATTCCTTGATCGTATCGGAACCGACTCCGGGACCGCGCGGCCGGTCTTGATCGTCCACTTCGACAAACAGCTTCTTCAGACTGTGGATCGACAATGGCTCACGAGCGCATAGCAAAGCGGTTTCGAGGACTCTTTTAGCCTCAGCTGTATCCATAGCAATCTTGTGGTTGCATTTTTATGCAAGAAAGAATTCAATCACATTCAGTGAGGCAATGGCCAGCACCCATGGCGCTGACAGCTGGAATACTCGCTGAAGCTGTTTTTCCGACGCCCGGGCCGATGTGCGCCAGGCGGGAGAGAGGGACATGCCGGCGATGGCCGAGGCCCTCACCTTTTACGTGAAACGACCTCGGGGAGCGTGGCTTTCGGGCATGACCGAGCAGAGACGTTTCATCCAACAAGCCGAATTGTACCTGATAAAACGACAAAAAGCGCATTTCGACGTCATCGAAATGTAACTTGCCTTACGCGGCAGCAAGTCTTTCCGACAAGATTGCCGAAACACCCACGAACGCCGGGTATTCCGCCGTGATCACCCAGGTCGGCACGGCCGACAGATATTTGTTGAAGCGGCCCTTGGATTCGAAGCGGGCGCGGAAGCCGGAACGGTCGAAACGCTCGCCCAGGCGCGGAACGATGCCGCCGCCAATATAAATGCCGCCCTGCGCGCCGAGCGTGACGGCGATGTTGCCGGCGATGGTGCCCAGCATGCAGCAGAACGCTTCGATGACTTCGTCGCACAGCGTGCACTCGCCGGCCAGCGCGCGGCGCGAGATCTCCGCGGCGCTCAGCTTTTCGGCCGGCATGTCGGTGTGGTCGGCCAGCGCGCGGTAGATCAGCTCGATGCCGGCGCCGGACATCAGGCGCTCGGCGGACACGTGTTCGAATTCCTTCCATGCATATTGCAGGATGGCGACTTCGGTCGGGGTGGCCGGCGAGAAGGTGACATGGCCGCCCTCGCTCAGCAGCGCGGTCCAGCCGTCCTTGCCCGGGATCAGGCCGGAAACGCCAAGGCCGGTGCCGGCGCCGATCAGGCCCAGCGGCGTGCCGGCGATGGCCGTGCCGCCGCCCACCTGGTGCTTCTGGGTGGCCGACAGCTGCGGCAGCGAGCTGGCCAGCGCGGTGAAGTCGTTGACCACGACCAGCGTGTCGAAATTGACTTCGCGGCGCAGCGCCTCGATCGAGAATTCCCAGTGGTGGTTGGTCATGCGCACCATGTCGCCGGTGACCGGATTGGCGATAGCGATCGCGCCATTCCGGATGCCGGTGACGCCGGCCTGGGTGACGGTCGGCGAGGCCAGGTAGGCGACCAGGGCGGCGGCCAAGGTCGGATACGCGGCACAAGCCAGTACTTCGATCGCCTCAATCTTGCCCGGGGCGGTTTCCAGCGCAAAGCGCGCGTTGGTGCCGCCGATGTCCGCCAGCAGACGCGGGCCACTTGCGAAAGCAGTGGTCAGGGAGGGAGGCGTTTGGAGGGACTGAGCTGTCATGATAGATCGAAAATAGTTGAGGCCTAAGCTTAAGGTATTTTCACTATCCGAAGCAAGTGAAGTTTGTAGTTTTAGTACACATGCTGCAGCTTTGCCACATGAAATTACAATGCGGAATATTTTCTGCGTAGTATGACTACGATTCCAGGGGCGTCAGCGTTCCATGGGAGCGCTCCCATTCAGGGGCAAAAAAAAACCGCCCGGACGGGCGGTGTAGCTGGGTCAGACGGAGGCCGTATTACCCTCGTCCACTTCGCGGGGTCTGCCGAAGGCGGCGTTCCAGGCGTCCAGGCCGCCATGCAGCGGCTGGGCACGGGTGTAGCCGTGGCTGATCAGCTCCTTCGCCACGTGGGCGGCGGTGACGTCGTTCGGGCAGCTGCAGTAGACGATGATGTGATGATTTTTGTCCAGCGCGATCAGTTCAGGGCTGGGCTCGCCGCCGTTGAACAGCAGCGCGCCCGGCACGGCCGGTTCCAGCATTTGCGCCGTTGCGCTGCGGGCGTCGATCAGTATCGGGTGTTTGCCCTGCTCCTGCAGTTTTTTCAGGTCGTCGATGGTGATGCGCTCGATTTCCACCGATTGGCGGAAGCGCTTGCGCTCGACATATTTAAAGATGACGAACAACAGCAGCAACACCCCCAGCACGATCAACGCGGTGGTGCCCATGGTGCTCAGCACGTCCAGCACCTGGTCGATCTGGGTGTGGAAGCCGGCGCCCAAGGCGATGCCGGTGCCGCTCCAGACGATGCCGCCGGCGACGCTGAAGCCCAGGAAAGTGGCGTTGGTGGTGCCCAGCGCGCCCGCCAGCGGCGGCGCGATGGTGTTGAAACCGGGGATGAACTTGGCCACCACCAGCGCCTTCGGCCCCCAGCGGTTGAAGTTGTCCTCGGTCTGGCTGACGCAGTAATCGGGCGACAGCGAAATCTTGCACAGCAGGCGAAGGATGCGCTTGCCGTAGTAGCGGCCGGCGCGGAACCAGAAATAGTCGCTGATCAGGCAGGCGACCACACTGACCGACAACACGGCCAGCCAGTTGCTGTCGCCGTTGACCGTGAGCGCGCCGGCCACGATCAGCAGCGGGAACGCGGGAATCGGCAAGCCGATCTGCTCGACCAGCACCACGGCGAACACGATCAGTACGCCATATTCTTGCAATAAAAGGATTAAGTTCGCCATATAGATATCTTATCTTAAAAACCGCTTAACCGTGCCGCGGTATGGCCGCCAGCAGCGCGCGCGTGTAGGGGTGCGCGGGATGGCGGTACAGCTGGTCCGAATCGGCCAGCTCGACCACCTCGCCACGGTGCATCACCATCACCTGGTCGGCGATGTATTTCACCACCGACAGGTCGTGCGAAATGAAGATGTAGGACAGCCCGAACTCGTCCTGCAAGTCCTGCAGCAGGTTCAGCACTTGGGCCTGCACCGAGACGTCCAGCGCCGACACCGACTCGTCGCACACCAGGATCTCCGGCTTCATCGTCAGGCAGCGGGCGATGGCGATGCGCTGACGCTGGCCGCCGGAGAACTCGTGCGGATAGCGCTGGAAGGCCGTGGCCGGCAGGCCGACCTTTTCCAACAGCTCATGCGCGATGACGGCGCGCTCGCGGTCGTCGGCGCCGATGCGGTGGATGCGCATCGGCTCCAGCAGGATCTGGCCCACGGTGAAGCGCGGGTTGAGCGAGGCGTACGGGTTCTGGAAGATGATCTGGATGCGGCGCTTGTAGGCCTGGAATTCGCGCGGCGTCATCGCCAGCAGGTCGCGGCCGTCGAACATGGCGCTGCCGCCGCTGGCCCGGTGCAGCCGCAGCAAGGTCAGGCCGACGGTGGTCTTGCCCGAGCCGGATTCTCCCACCACGCCCAGTGTCTTGCCGCGCGCCAGCGTGAACGACACGTCTTTCACGGCCTGGAATTCGCGCTTGCCGAACCAGCCCTCGCGCACGTGGAAGCTCTTGCTCAGCTTGTTCACCACCAGCACCGGCTGGTCGTCCGGCCCATAGCCGCGCTGGCGTTCCAGCGGATGCAGCGGCGTCACGCCCTGCCCCTCGGCGATGTCGCCGCCGGCAAAACGTTGATGCTCCACGTCGGCCAGGTAATCGGCGATCACCGGCAGGTGCCAGGGCCGCGCGTCCAGCGACGGCCGGCAGTGCAGCAACGCCTTGGTGTAGCCGTCGCGCGGCTGGCCGAGCACCTGCTGCGCCGGACCGGCCTCGCGCACTTCGCCGTGGCGCATGACGATCACGTGGTCGGCGATCTCGGCCACCAGCCCAAGGTCGTGGGTGATGAACAGCACCGCCATCGCGTGCCGCTTTTGCAGACGCGCAATCAGCTCCATGATCTGCTTCTGGATCGTGACGTCCAGCGCGGTGGTCGGCTCGTCGGCGATCAGCAGCTTGGGCTCGCAGGCGATGGCCATGGCGATCATCACCCGCTGCTGCTGGCCGCCGGACATCTGGCTCGGATAGGCATCGATCCTGGCGGCGGGATCGGGAATGCCGACCTCGTCCAGCAGCTCCAGCGCGCGGCGGCGGGCCTGGGCCGCGCTCATGCCCATGTGCAGGCGCAGCACTTCGACGATCTGCGCGCCCACCGTGAAGACCGGGTTCAGCGACGACATCGGTTCCTGGAAGATCATCGCGATGTCCTTGCCGCACAGGGCGCGGCGCTCGGCGGCGTTCAGCGCCAGCAGGTCGCGGCCGTCGAAACGGATGCGGCTGGCCGGGTCGATGACCGTGGCGTCCGCCGGCAGCAGGCCCATCACGGCCAACGAGCTGACCGACTTGCCGCTGCCCGATTCGCCCACCAGCGCGACGGTGGCGTTGCGCGGCACCTGGAACGATACGCCCTTGACCGCCTCCACGGTCGTGTGGCGGTCGACGCGGAAGGCGATGCGCAGATCGGCGATGTCCAGCAGAGGAGTGTCGCGCATCATTTCACCTTGGGGTCGAGGGCGTCGCGCAGGGCGTCGGTGAACAGCGAGAAGGCCGTCACCAGCAGGGCCATGGCGACGGCGGCGGCGGTCAGCTGCCACCAGCGGCCGAGTATCAATTCGTTCTGCGCCTCGTTGAGCATGCTGCCCCACGAGACCACGCCGACCGGCACGCCGAAGCCGAGGAAGCTGAGGATGACCTCGGCCTTGATGAAGCCGACCACCAGGATCGACATCTGCACCAGCGCGACGTGGCTGACGTTGGGGAAGATGTGGACGAACATCCGGCGCCAGTGCGAGGCGCCGATGGCGTCGGCGGCCAACACGTATTCGCGCGCCTTGTGCTTGATGTACTCGGCGCGGATCAGGCGGTAGGGGCCGGTCCAGCCGGTCAGGCCGAGGATCAGCACGATGGTCGCCACGCCCTTCTGCTGCAGCACGGCGGCCACGGCCAGTATCATCAGCACCGAAGGGATGGCGGTGAAGATGCTGTAGAACCAGTTGAACAAGTCGTCCACCACGCCGCCGAAGTAGCCGGACAGCGCGCCGAACAAAGTGCCCAGGCTGACCGCCAGCAAGGCCGCGACCAGGCCAACCACGATCGAGGTCTCGCCGCCCTTGATGGTTTTCTTGATGATGTCGTGTCCCCATTTGTCGGCGCCGAACGGCAGCGTCGCCAGACGGCCAGCGCCAGCATGGCCCCCTGCGGTATCGCCCCGCGCGCCGCGCAGCTGGGCAAGATCGGCGGCCAGCGGATCGGTCACGCCATACATGTCGATGGCGCCCTCGCCGCCGGCGCCGAGCTGCGCGCGCAAGGCGCGGATGTCGTCGGCCAGCGGATCGAAGGGGTTGTCCGGCAAGGCCTGCGCCGCCTGCGCGGGCGCGGCCTGCACCGCTGGCGCGGCGCCGACGAAACCGGGCGGCGCGTAATTGACACCGACCTCCCGCTCCCAGTCGGCCACGATCAAGCCGCTGGCCGAGAGCAGCAGCATCAGCAGGAAGGCCGCCACCACGGCCAGCGATATCATCGCCACGCGGTCGGCGCGCAAGCGCCGCCAGGCCAGGCGCCACAAGCCGGGGGAGGCGTTCCGCACGATGGCCTTCATGTCAGCTGCACCCGCGGATCGACCGCCTGGTACATCAGGTCCGTGAGCAGGTTGAACACCATGGTGGCCGCCGCCACGTAGACGGTGATGGCCTTGATCACCGGGAAGTCGCTGCGCTCCACGGCCAGGATCACCTCGCGGCCGATGCCCGGGATGCCGAAGAAGCGCTCCAGCAGAAAGGCGCCGATCAGCAACGCCGGCAGGTTGGCCATGACGTGCGTGATGATGGGGATGGCGGCGTTGCGCAGCACGTGCACCCACATCACACGCCGCTCGCCCAGGCCCTTTGCACGCGCGGTGCGCACGTAGTCCTGGCCGACCTCGTCCAGCACGAAGCTGCGGTACAGCCGCAGGGTCGGCGCGATCGAAACGGCCAGGCCGATCAGGATGGGCAAGGTGGCGTAGCGCAGCAGGTTTTCCCAGAAGCCCTCGCCCCAGCCCTGCACCGGGAACAGGCCCAGCTTGTACGCCAGCCCGTACTGGAACACGATGATGTACACCAGGATGCTGACCGACATGCCGACGGTGCAGGCGATCATCACCGCGCGGTCGGTCAGCGAGCCGCGCACGAAGGCGACGCCCAGCGCCAGCGCGATGCCCAGCAGCGTCTCCAGCAGCGTCAGCGGCAGCAGCACCGTCAGCGATGGTCCCAGCCGCGTGGCGATGATGTGCGACACCGGCTCGCCGGTCGCCCAGCTCAGGCCGAAGTCGAAGCCGGCGATCTGCTTGACGAAGATCCACAGCTGCACGTAGTACGGCTGGTCGACGCCCAGCTGGCGGCGGATGTTGGCGATGCTCTCGGCGTTGGCCATCTTGCCGGCCAGGATGAAGGCCGGGTCGCCGCCCACCCAGTTAAACAGCACGAACACCAGCAGCACCACGCCCAGCATGGTCGGCAGCATCTGCCACAGGCGGCGCACTACATAAGCAATCATTCGTGGTCCTTGCGCTCGATATCGATGTACTTCCATTCCTGATGCAGGATGGGATGCTTCTTATACCCCAGCACGCCCGGTTGCGCCAGCATGCTGCGATAGCGCGAGTAGGCCGGCATGGCCGCCGCCTGCACTTCCAGCAGCCGTGCCATCTTGCGGTACAGCGCGTCGCGCGCCGGCCCCGGCGGCATGCTGTGGCTGGCCTCGTACCACTGGTCGAACTGCGCGTCCTGGTAGCAGCCGTTGTTGTTCTGGTTGATGTTCTTCCCGTAGAACAGCTGCATGAAGCTATCGCCGTCCGGATAGTCCGCCATCCACTGGTAGGTGCGGGTCTGCAGCTTGCACAGCATCTCGGCCTGCTGGATGTCGCTGAAGATCATGCGCTGGTTTTCCATGCGGATGCCGAGCCGGTTGTAGGTCTTGCGCCACAGCTCGGCCATCAGCACGCCGGCCGCCTCGTTGCGCGAGGTGTAGCGGATCACCAGCGGCTTGCCGTTCGGCTGGATGCGCCAGCCGTCCGCGCCCTTTTTATAACCGTAGCGGTCCAGCAGCTGGTTGGCCAGCGCCGGATCGTAGCGCAGCAAGCCCTGGTAGTCCGGGTCGTGGCCGTCCACGCCGGGCGGGATGGGAAACACCAGCCGCCGCCCCTCGCTGTTGAGCACCAGGCGGATTTCCTCGTCGACGTCATGCGCCATGGCGATGGCGCGGCGCAGGGCGATCCTCTCCTTGCCGAAGCCGCCCACCACCGGGTCGCGCATATTCCAGTAGTAATAGGTCAGCACCGGATCGACGATGCGCGACAGCTGGATGCCGCGCGCGGCCAGCTCCGGCCGCAGCTTGCCGTCGACCAGCGCCTTGGGCGACAGCGGACCGTCCAGCCAGAACAGGTCGGCCTCGCCGCTGGTGAAGGACAGCCAGCGCGACTGGTCCTCCAGCTGGACGCTGATCTCGATGCGGCCGATCTGCGGGATCTTCTTGCCCTTCATCTGGCGCACGATGCGCTCGTCGTCGGCGCGGTCCTCGGCGCTGGGCTCGAAATCCCAGGTTTCGGCGCGGTGGCCGGTGTTTTCTTCGAGGACGATGCGGCTGCCGCGTATCCACTGGCCCAGCCGGTAGACACCGGTGCCGACCGGATGGCCGGCCACTTCGCCCTTGCTGTCGCCGTACTTCTCCACCACCTCACGCGCCACCGCCGCCAGCGGTTCGTAGGCCAGGATCATGCCCAGGCTGAAGTCGGTATGGGTCAGGTGGATGCGCAGCGTGTAGCGGTCGACCTGCTCCAGGCCGGGCACGTCGGCGTCATAATCGAAGCGGCCGGTCTGTTTGGCCCGCTCGGCCAGCGCGTCCAGGCCGACGACCTTGCCTTCCAATAGCCAGCTATTGGGCGAGGCCAGCCGGGGGTCGAACAGCCGCTTCCACGAGTAGACGTAATCGGCCACAGTCAGCTCGCGCGGCTTGCCGCCGAACGCGGGATCGGGCGTGAAACGGATGCCGGGCTTCAGGCGAATCAGATAGGTGCGGCCGTCGGCCGACACTTCCGGCAGGGCGGCGGCCGTCTCGGGCGCCAGCTTGACCGGGCGCGCCAGGTAATCGTAGGTGTACAGGGTCTCGAAGATGGCTTCGGTGATGTGGCCGGTATATAAGTCGCGCCCCAGCGCAGGATCGAAGCTGGCCTCGGCGGCCGGCAGGATGTAGCGCAGGGTCTTGACCGGCGCCGCCGCCAGCGCCGCCAGCGACCAGCACGCGGCGGCCACGACGGCGGCGAATTTGATGCACTGCATAGACTTCCTCAAGCCGCTGGTAGGTGCAGGAACAATACAGCAAATTTTCCGTCGCCGGAATCGTCACCTGATAGCCATTACCTAATAGGGACTTGCATAGCGGAAAGCCCAACCGAAACGTGCCGGCGTCACTTGTCGCATAAATGTAACGCTACGTGTCCGCATGAAGACAGGTTCATAAAATTGCATCGCACCAACTTGTTGCGGCCAACTGACGATATCACAAGATATTCGCTTCTTTTTTGATGATAAATCAATGTTACCCATCAACTTTTTGCCAGACGCACCAAATTAGAGCGTTTTTACCCACTCTTTTGGCGCATTGTTGCGACAACGTAAAGAGTAATGATTAGATATCCGTTTGAAAGTTTGTCCGTTGACAGTAAATGTCGCCAAGTGATCTGATGACCGGATGAGAAGAACGTTGGTGTTTTTTTCAAACGGCAAGGCACCGCCGATCAAAAAAATAAATCACACCCCTGTGTTTACCGTTTTCAAATGGGAGCAATAAATAATGATGGTTGAAACTGTATTGTCCCGCTCTGTACGCCTGATTTGCGCCAGTGGTCTGGCGCTCGGCATGCAAGCGGCTGTCGCCCAAACCGCGCCGGACGCGCCGATCCAGCGCGTGGAAATCACCGGCTCCAGCATCAAGCGCATCAGCGCCGAGGGTGCCCTGCCGGTCCAGACCCTGTCCAAGCTGCAGATCGAGCAAAGCGGCGCCAGCAGCGTGGCCGACCTGATCGCGACCCTGCCTTCGATGCAAGGTTTCACCACCTCCTCGATGTCGGTCAACGGCGGCGGCGGCGGTATCCAGACCGCGTCGATCCACGCCATCGGCGAAGGCTACACCCTGGTGCTGCTGAACGGCCGTCGCCTGGCGCCAGCCACCTCCGGTTCCACCGTCAACCTGGCCAGCATCCCGCTGGCGGCCGTCGAGCGCGTCGAGATCCTGACCGACGGCGCCAACACCCTGTATGGCTCGGACGCGATCGCCGGCGTGGTCAACTTCATCCTGAAGAAGAACCAAACCGACACGATCATCGAAGGCACGTTCAACACGCCGAAGAGCAGCGGCGGCCAGAGCTCCAACGTCTCGATCTCCAAAGGCTGGGGCGAGCTGGAAAAGGACGGCTACAACATCCTGGTGTCGGCCGCGCATGACGAAAGCCGCGCACTGTACGCCAAGGACCGCGACTTCTCCAAGAGCGGCGTGATCCCGTTCATGGACAACGGCAAGCAATACAATCTGTACCAGCTGAGCTCGAACTCGATTCCGGGCAACGCCACCGTCAAGTACAAGAACGCCGCCGGCACCGCCACCAGCAAATCATTCGGTCCGAACTTCCTGGAAACCGGCAAGTGCAACGGCCCCAACCTGTTCAACGTCGGCAATCGCTGCCTGTTCGACTACGCCGCCACCGTGCAGGACACGCCTGGCCTGAAACGCGATTCCGTGTTCGGCTCGCTGAACTACAAGATCAACAACGACACCACCTTCTTCGCTGAAGCGTTGGGTTCGTCGTTCAGCAACACCGCGCAATACGCGCCGCCGGCACAGCCGCTGGGCATCCCGGTCGGCAGCGCGCTGTACAAGAAATCCATCCTGCCATACCTGTCCCGACTGGGCATCGATCCGGCATCGGTCACCAGCGTGGCGATGAACCTGCGCCTGGTCGACGCCGGCGGCCGCGCCGACGAGTACAAGACCGACGCGCGTCACCTGGCGTTCGGCGTCGACGGCTCGTTCAAGGGCTTCGACTACCGCGCCGCCTTCACCCACTCGGAAAACACCCAGAAGGACACGGCGGCGGGCGGCTACATGAGCCTGAACGCCTTCGACGCGCTGGTCAACTCCGGCAAGTTCGATCCGTTCGCGCCGTCGGGCACCTCGCAAGGCGTGCTGGCCCCGGCCGTGCTGCACAACGTGCTGAGCGAAACCAAGTCGAAGATCGACGTGCTGCAAGTCAGCGGTTCGACCGAGCTGTTCAAAATGCCAGCCGGCGTGGCCCAGCTGGCCGTTGGCGGCGACTACACCAAGCAGCACTACACCGAAGCCCCGGACGCCTACTCGCAAGGCCAGAACAAGCAGCAGCCTGACTTCACCGACGCCATCGTCGGCGGCGGCGCCGGCGCGCTGCCGATCGACGCCACCCGCAAGAACTGGGGTGCGTATGCCGAGCTGCTGCTGCCAGTGCTGAAAAACATGGACCTGACCGCGTCGACCCGTTACGACGATTTCAGCGCCGTGACCAACGACAAGAACTTCGACCCGGCAGGCAACCTGATCGCTCCGGGCAAGCAGGGCGAAAGCGCCAGCAAGGCCACCTACAAGCTGGCGCTGCGCTGGAATCCGGTCGAGTCGCTGCTGATCCGCGGTTCCTACGGCACCGGCTTCAAGGCGCCGACGCTGACCAACATCGTCAAGCCTCTGGTGAACGGCGGTTCGTCGCAGTTCCACGCCTGCCCGATCACCTCGCCTAGCGATCCACGCTTCCCACTGTGCAACCCAGGTTCGTCGGAATACGGCCTGCTGACCGGCGGTAACGGTGCGACCGGCGCCGGCTCGCTGAAGCCTGAGGAATCCAAGCAGTTCACCGCCGGCTTCCGCCTGGAGCCGATGCCTAGCCTGTCGATCGGTTTCGACCTGTGGGACGTCAAGCTGACCAACCAGATCCAGACCCTGTCGGAAGATACTGTGTTCGGCAGCCCTAAGGTCTACGACAGCCTGCTGCGCACCTACTTCGACCCGATTCAGAAGCAAAACGTGCTGGTCGCGGCGCTGACCCCGTTCAACCTGGCCAGCTCGCACTTCCAGGGTATCGACTGGGATCACACCTACAAGACCGCCACCCCGTTCGGCAAGCTGAACGTGCAGTGGACCGGTACCTTCATGACCAAGGCTGAACAGGAAACCCCTGAAAGCGGCGTCGAGAAGAACATCGGCCGCTTCAACTCCTACTCGGACGTGACCTTCCGCTGGATCTCGAAGCTGACCGCGTCGCTGCGCGTGAACGACCGCTACACCCACGCGCTGACCGCCAACTACCACTCGGGCTACACCGACCAGGTGTACACCGCGGACGACAGCGTGGTCAACGTGCTGAACGCCGACGGCACCCAGGGCGACACCGTGCCGTTCAAGCGCCAGGTATCGTCGTACACCACCTTCGACTGGCAGAGCAAGATCGGCTTCAGCAAGAAGTTCACGCTGACCGCCGGTATCAAGAACCTGTTTGATATCGCGCCGCCGTTCACCATCCGCAACGCCGGTGGCGGCAACCAGGCCGGTTACGATGGCCGTTACGCCGACCCGCTGGGCCGCCAGTTCTACCTGGTGGGTTCCTATAAGTTCTAAGCCCCAGCTTATCGGCTGAACGCTGATGAACTGCTCGCCCCGTCTTTTTCGGAAGACGGGGCTTTTTGCGTTGTTGAGGGCCGCGACTGTCGCATTAATGTAACGTCGTGTAGTCAGCCGCCCGGTACTTCTCGTCTCCTTCCACGCACCAGTGTGTTGCACGTCCGCGACGCCCGCACGATACTTTCCCTTCTTTTTAGTTTTTAAACAATGTTTTATGTACTGAGAAGCGTTTCGCACCGAATTAGAGCGTTTTTACGCCCCATTTTGGCGCAACACCGACTTTCCTCCGGCCAGGGCAATTTTGTTCATTGATAAACGTTTGCTCGTTGACAGTAAAGACGGGCAGATGCTCTTATGAAGAAGCAAGGAACCTCCGGTTCCCTGCACAAGACCTAAAGACGGTACTTATTTGGTGTTCATTGTTTTCAAATGGGAGAGAGAAATAATGATGGTTGAAACAGTATTGGCGCGCTCCGTGCGTCTGGTATGCGCCGGCGGATTGCTGGGCCTGGGCCTGATCGCGCCACTGGCGCAAGCCCAAACCGCCGACCAGCCCATGCAGCGGGTCGAAGTGACGGGTTCGTCGATCAAACGCCTGGTCTCGGAAACGGCCAACCCGCTGACCGTGTTCAAGTCGGACGATTTCGTCAAGCAAGGCTTGACCACGGCCCAGGAAGTGCTGGACCGGATTCCCTCGAACAGCTCGAGCTTCAGCTCCGGCAACGTGGTCGGCGGCAACAGCAGCGGCCTGCCGACCGGCGGCCAGGCCAGCGCCGACTTGCGTGGTCTGGGCGGCGACAAAACCCTGGTGCTGCTGAACGGCCGCCGCATCGCCAACCACCCGTATGACGGCGCCAGCGTCGACCTCAACATCATTCCGGTGTCGGCCCTGGAACGCGTCGAAGTGCTGCGCGACGGCGCCTCGGCGATCTACGGCACCGACGCCATCGGCGGCGTGATCAACTTCATCACCAAGCGTTCGGTCAAGACCACCACCATCACGGCCGAAGGCGTGGCGCCACGCAAGCCCGGCGCCGACGAGCGCCGCGTGAACCTGTCGACCGGCTACGGCGACCTGGACGCCGACGGCTTCAACGTGTTCGGCGTGTTCGACTACCACAAGCTCGACATCCTGACCTCGCAGCAGCGCGACTTTTCCAAGACCGGCATCATTCCCGACCGCGGGCTGAACCTGACCTCCGGCACCACCTACCCCGGCAACTACTTCGATCCGACCTCGGGCGCGACCGGCAACCCCGGCTTCGCCAAGGGCTGCGACGCGCCGCTGTCGGTGCCGCGCGCCAGCAACGGCACCTGCCGCGAGGACTACACCCGCCTGATCGACGATCTGCCGGAGCAGAAGCAGACCGCCTTCTTCGGCAAGGCCACCTTCAAGATCAACAACGACCACCAGGCGTCGATCGAGTACCTGCACGCGGAAAACGACGTGATCTCGCACACCGCGCCGCCGCCGCAAACCGGCCTGATCCTGCCGAAATCGAGCAAATACTATCCGGGCAACTCGGGCGGCGTGCCGGCCATGCCGGGCCTGTCGGGCGATCCGCTGTCGGTCAACTGGCGTCCGACCGAGGCCGGCCAGCGCACCATCAATTCCAAGGGCGCGGCCGACCGCCTCAGCATCGCCGCCGAAGGCCTGTACAAGGACTGGGACTACAAGGCCGGCTTCACGCTGTCCGAGAGCCGCTCGGCCGAGTACTTCACCGGCGGCTATGTGCGTGACGACAGTTTCGCCGCCGGCGTGCGCGACGGCATCCTGAACCCGTTCGGTCCGCAGGACGCGGCCGGCAAGACCTATCTGGCGAGCACCGCGCTGCGCGGCCAGGTCCAGAACGGCAAGACCCGCAACACCGGCATCGACGCCAAGGCCAGCCGCGAGCTGATGGACATGGCCGGCGGCAAGATGGCGGTCGCCGTGGGCGCCGAGCTGCGCCGCGAGGAGGCGGACTTCTTCGTCAACCGCGACATCGCCGGCCAGGCCGCCAGCTCCGGCCTGTCGGGTTCGCAATCGACGTCGGGCGACCGCACCATCAAGGCCATCTTCGGCGAGCTCAACATGCCGCTGATCAAGGACCTGGAAGTGCAGTTCGCGGCCCGCTACGACAACTACAGCGACGTCGGCAGCACCACCAACCCGAAACTGGGCGTGCGCTATCAACCGACCAAGCAAGTGCTGCTGCGCGGTTCGGCCTCGACCGGCTTCCGCGCGCCGACCCTGTTCGAGAAAAACGCGCCGCGTTCGAAGAACGACACCAACAACTCGTACAACGATCCGATCCTGTGCCCGGGCGGCGTGCTGTCGACCAACCCGATCGCCAATCCGCTGCGCGATTGCGACCTGCAACAGTTCAAGCTGCAAGGCGGCAATGCCAACCTGAGCCCGGAAAAATCGAAGACCTTCTCGATGGGCATCGTGCTCGAGCCGATCCCGCAAGCGACGCTGGCCCTGGACTACTGGAACATCAAGCTCAAGGACAAGATCAACGCGCTGCCTGAAGAAGCCATCTACGGCGACTACGCCAAGTACCAGGCGCGCTTCCTGCGCAATCCGGACGGCTCGCCGTACGCGATCCTGGACTTGAAGGAAAACCTGGGCAAGGTCAACACCGACGGCGTCGACATGAGCCTGACGCTGCGCTCGGGCACCACCGGCTATGGCAACTTCACGCTGACCGTGGACGGCACCTATGTCCACAAGTATGAGTACCAGGACGAACGCGACGGTCCATTCATCCAGAACGTCGGCCGCTACGCCGCCAACAACCCGGTGTTCCGCTGGAAGCACAACGCCGCGCTGAACTGGCGCATGGGCGACTGGGCCGCGACGCTGGCGCAATCGTACAAGTCCGGCTACACCGACCAGAACCTGGACCTGGCGCCCAAGTTCCTGAACAAGGTTCCGTCGTACCAGCTGTGGAATTTGTCGGGCACCTACACCGGCTTCAAGGGCGTGAGCCTGACCGCCGGCGTGAAGAACCTGCTGGACAAGGAACCGCCGTTCTCGAACCAGGGTACGCTGTTCCAGAAGGGTTACGATCCACGCTACACGGATCCGGTCGGCCGCGCGCTGTACGGCCGCGCCAGCTACTCGTTCTAAGCTAGTTCAGTACCACGTCTGATGGCGATGCCCGGCTCCGGCCGGTGCATCGCCATTTTTTTTACAGCGTCAGAACTTGTAGTTGCCGGTCAGGTAGAACGCGCGCCCAGCCGGATCGGTGTAGCGTCCGTCGTAGCCGAGCTGGTTGCCGCCGCCGGCGTTCTGCAGGGTCAGCGGCGGGTTGCGGTCGAACAGGTTCTTGATGCCGGCGGTCAGCGAGAAGCGGCCGAAGTCATACTTGCCCTGCCAGTCGAAGGTGGTGTACGACGGCGTCCACAGGCCGTCGAAGGCCACCGAGTCGCCCACGCTGCCGTCCGGATTGACGGCGTAGATGGCGGTATCCACCGGATAGGCCTGGTCGTGGTAGCCCGACTTGTAGTGCGCCGTCAGCGTGTTGGTCAGCTTGCCGTTGGTCAGGCTCAGCGACAGGTTGCTCTGCACGCGGAACACCACGCCGTTGTCCGGACCGAAGCGGCCCAGGTTGGACTGGACCGGGCCGCCGGCCTCGGTGGTGTAGTTCTGCTTGATCATATACGTGCCGGTCCAGGCCGCCTTCCAGTCGCCGATCGGCGACTTGTTGCGGTAGCTGAAGTCCCAGTCCACGCCGCGGTAGTTGGCGACGCCGCCGTTGATCGGCGCCTGCAGGTAGCCGATCGTCGTGTAGCCGGCCGGATCCGGGTAGGGATTGACGAACAGGCGCTGGTACTGCTGCGGATTGGCGAAGCCGACCTGCTCAGGCACGCCGGCCGACAGCACCTGGTTGCGGATCTGCACATTCCACAAGTCCAGTCCCAGCGACAGGCCGCGCAGCGCCTCGATGCGCCCACCCAGCGTCCACTGTTTGGATTTTTCCGGTTGCAAGCCGTCGCTGCCGCTGGCGCCGTTCGGGCCGGTCAGCAGGTCGTACTGGGCCTGGCCCACCTGGCAACCGGGCGAGCCGGGGAATGGGCAGGCGTAGCTGCCGGCGGTGCTGCCGTAGAAGGTTGGCGCGCCGGCGATGTCGCTGATGTTGGGCGTCTTGAAGCCGGTGCCGTAGGCGGCGCGCAGCAGCAGCGTCTCGACCGGAGTCCAGCGCGCGCTGACCTTGTAGGTGCCCGCGCTGAAGGAGTTGCCGACCTCGCCGGGGGGCAGCAGCGGTCGCAGGCCGCTGGCGTCGGCCAGCTTGGCGAAGATGTACTCGCTGTGGGTCTTGTCGTAGCTGTCGTAGCGGCCGGAGACGGTGGCCTCGAAGGTCTTGGCCAGCGGCAGCAGCACCTCGCCGTAGACGCCCCAGTTGTCGCGGCGGGCGTCGAACGGCACCTGGCCGTAGTTGCCGCCCACCGGGTAGTCGGCCGAGGCCGGCTGGCTGACGTAGCCGGAGTTGGACAGGATGGTCGGATGGTAGGCGATCTGGTAGTGCGTCTTGGAATAGTCGCCGCCCAGCGAGACGATGGAGGTGCCGCCCGGCAGGTCGAACAGGTCGTGCTGCGCGCCCGCGTGCAGCGTGTTCAGCTTGGAGGTGTTGGTCGAGAAGGTGGTGCCGTTGACCAGCGCGCCGCGCAGCTGGTCGGCGCCGGTGCCCATCACCGGATCGTAGACGCCCGACGCCACCAGCGCGTTGAGCTTGTCGAAGTCCGAGTAGCCGCCGGCGGCGTTGTCCTTGATCTTGTTTTGCGACAGGATCAGGCTGGCGTTGTAGGTCCAGCCGTACGCGTTGCCGTCGACACCGACCGCGAAGTGGCGGGCGTCGGTGATGTACTCGTCGGCGCGGCCGCCGATCAGCACCGAGCGGTAGCCCAGCGTGCCGTCGCCGGTCGGGTTCTCCAGATTGTTGGCGTCCAGGTAGGGCTGGATGTAGCGCTGGTACAGCTGCGGGAAGCGGTCGGTGGAATTGACGCCCATCGGCTGCGCGGACGGCGCGTACTGCGCGGTCATCGAATAGCTCGACAGCACCAGCTCGCCCCACAGCCTGGTGTCCTCGTTGAGCTGCCAGGTGCCTTTCAACAGTCCGCTGTCGCGCCGCGAGCCGGGCACGTCCTCGACGGTGGCGCCGTAGTTGAAGCGGCACTGCGTACCCAGCGGACCGGCCAGCGGGCTGCCGCAATTGCCGCGGGCGGCCAGGTAGGGATTGATCGCCACGCCGGTGGTCTCGACCGAATCGGCCGAGCCGCGCGGACGCACGTTGAAAGTGATGTTGGCCGGCTCGGTGTTGCCGGTGCGCTGGTCGAACCAGTACTGCTTGCCGCCGCTGCCGAACTTGAAGAAGGCGCCCGGCGCCGAGAAGCTGCGTTGCAGCGCGGTCAGGCGCTGCTGCTCGTCGTGGCTGTACGAAAACAGGATATTGAATTTGTCGGTGTCGAGGTCGCCCCAGCCCTTGGTCAGGCCGGCGCTGGACCAGCGCCCGCCCGACTTGCTCGGCTGGCCATAGGTGGCGTAGGCCTCGCCCTTGGTCAGGTTCTTTTTCAGGATGAAGTTGACCACGCCGGCGATCGCGTCCGAGCCGTACAGTGCGGAGGCGCCGTCGCCGAGGATCTCGACCCGTTCCACCGCCTCCAGCGGAATGCTCTCGATGTTGACGGCGTAGCCGCCGCCCTGTCCGGTGCCCAGCAGACTGGGCGCGAGCCGCTGGCCGTCCAGCAGCACCAGCGTGTACTTCGACGGCAGCGAGTGCAGCGAGGCCGTGGTGACGCCGGCGCCGCCGCCGTTGACCGAGCTGGACGCAGGCACAAAGCCCTGCATCGACGGCAGCATCTGGATCAGGTCGGTCGCCGAGGTGGCGCCGCTCTGCTTGATGTCGGCGCTGGTCAGCACCTGCACCGGCAGCGCGCCCTCCTTGGCGATGCGCTTGATGGCCGAACCGGTGATCTCGACCCGCTGGATCGGCTGCGCGGACGTGCCGCTGGCCGGCGCGTCCTGCGCCATCGCCGGCAAGGCCAGCAGGCCCAGTCCGGCCAGGGCGCCGCCCGAGAACATCAAGCGCAAAGAACGCGCCAACACTGTTTCTTGAATCATGACTAACCTCCGCTATTATTTTTGAATGCACCGGTCCAACGCCCGCCGCCGGGATGGCAACAGGTCGCAAGTTTTGGATGGGACTGGTGAGCTAACGCAGGAAGGTGTTCCGGGACACCGTCCGTGCTTTACATAAAAACATGCGAGGAAGTCAACGTCAATCGAACTCGTATCGAACTCGTGTCACATTCGTGGTTCTTACAACAGTATTGATAGCGATCCGCAAAAACAAAGGGACCCAATTGGCAATTGGGTCCCTTTGTATCTTGAGTGTAACGGCGCTACGTTTTGTTACTTGGACGCGGCCTCCGCCGCCTGGGTGGCAAGACGGCGCTGGCGCACGGCGGCGGCCAGGTCCTGCAGCACTTGCACGCTGCTATCCCAATCGATGCAGCCGTCGGTGACCGACTGGCCATAGGTCAGTTCCTTGCCCGGCACCAGGTCCTGGCGGCCCGCCACCAAGTGCGATTCCACCATCACGCCAACGATGCGGTTGTCGCCGCCCGCCACCTGGCGGCCGATGTCGGCGCACACCGGCACTTGGTTCTCCGGCTTCTTCGAGCTGTTGGCGTGCGAGGCGTCGATCATCAGGCGCGCCGCCAGGCCCTGGGCCGCGATCGCCTTGCAGGCTTCATCGACGCTGGCCGCGTCGTAGTTGGGCGCCTTGCCGCCGCGCAGGATGATGTGGCAGTCCTCGTTGCCGTTGGTGGAAACGATGGCCGAGTGGCCGCCCTTGGTCACCGACAGGAAGTGGTGCGGCTGCGAGGCGGCCTTGATCGCCTCGACCGCGATCTTGACGTTGCCGTCGGTGCCGTTCTTGAAGCCGACCGGGCACGAAAGGCCGGAGGCCAGCTCGCGGTGCACCTGCGATTCGGTGGTGCGGGCGCCGATCGCACCCCAGCTGATCAGGTCGGCGATGTATTGCGGGCTGATCACGTCCAGGTATTCGGTACCGGCCGGCAGGCCCAGCTCGTTGATGTCGCGCAGCAGCTGGCGCGCCATGCGCAGGCCGTCGTTGATGCGGAAGCTGCTGTCCATGTACGGGTCGTTGATCATGCCCTTCCAGCCGACCGTGGTGCGCGGCTTCTCGAAGTACACGCGCATGACGATCTCCAGGTCGGCCGACAGTTCGCGGCGCAGCACCACCAGGCGGCGCGCGTATTCCATCGCGGCCTTGGGATCGTGGATCGAGCACGGGCCGATCACCACCATCAGGCGGTCGTCCTGGCCGTGCAGGATGCGGTGCAGCGCGACGCGGGCGTCGGCCGCGGTCTGCTCGGCTTGCTCGGTGCATGCGAATTCGCGTATCAGGTGGGACGGCGGCGTCAATTCCTTCATTTCGCGGATGCGCAAATCATCGGTACGGGGCATGCTGTTCTCCAATTGATCAAAGGGTGAAAGTTCAAAAAAACATTAAAAAAAAACCGCCTCGGGAGGCGGTTTTTCAGGAATTTGCAGGAACTCGTTTTTGCTTCTACGTGTACCGGCCGCTACTCCACCGCCTTTGGGTTGGAATTGCTAAAGTAAAAATGGCCGGTAAAGAAGAAGCGGGTCATGAACGGGTTTCCGTGTGGTGTTTAAACCACTATAACGCTATTGTTCGCGGATTGGCAAGCAGTTTATGGCTATAAGCTAATGCCTATCCGTGGTTCAGGCCGTGCCGCCGACCGTCACGCCGTCGATGCGCAGGGTCGGCTGGCCGACGCCCACCGGCACGCTCTGGCCTTCTTTGCCGCACACGCCCACGCCCGGATCCAGGCGCATGTCGTTGCCGATCATGGAGACGCGGTTCAGCACCTCGGGGCCGTTGCCGATCAGGGTGGCGCCCTTGACCGGGTAGGTCACCTTGCCGTCCTCGATCATGTAGGCCTCGCTGGCCGAGAACACGAACTTGCCGTTGGTGATGTCGACCTGGCCGCCGCCGAAGTTGACCGCGTACAGGCCGTTCTTGACCGAGGCCAGAATTTCCGCCGGGTCCTTGTCGCCGCCCAGCATGTAGGTGTTGGTCATGCGCGGCATCGGCAGGTGGGCGAACGATTCGCGGCGGGCGTTGCCGGTCACCGGCATCTTCATCAGGCGCGCGTTCATGGTGTCCTGGATGTAGCCTTTCAGGATGCCGTCCTCGATCAGCGTGGTGCACTGGGTCGGGTTGCCTTCGTCGTCGATATTGAGCGAGCCGCGGCGGTCGGCCAGCGTGCCGTCGTCCACCACCGTCACGCCCTTGGCGGCGACGCGTTCGCCGATGCGGCCGGAGAAGGTCGACGAACCCTTGCGGTTGAAGTCGCCCTCCAGGCCGTGGCCGATCGCCTCGTGCAGCAGGATGCCGGGCCAGCCCGGTCCCAGCACGACGGTCATCGGGCCGGCCGGCGCCGGACGCGCGTCCAGGTTGACCACCGCCGAGTTGACGGCGTCGGCCGCGTATTGTTCCAGCAGGCTGTCGCTGAAGTAGCCGTAGTCGTAGCGGCCGCCGCCGCCGGACGAGCCCATCTCGCGCCGGCCGTTCTGCTCGACGATCACCGTCAGCGACACGCGCACCAGCGGGCGGATGTCGGCCGCCAGCACGCCGTCGCTGCGCACCACCAGCACCACGTCGTATTCGCCGGCCAGGCTGGCCATCACCTGCACCACGCGCGGATCCTTGGCGCGCGCCATTTTTTCAACGCGCTCGAGCAGCTTGACCTTGGCGGTCGCGTCCAGCGAGGCCAGCGGGTCGTTGGGCAGGTACAGCGAGCGGCCGCCGGTCGGCGTCATCGCGCCGGCCACCTTGATCTTGCCGGCGCCGGCGCGGGCGATGGTGCGCGTGGCCGAGGCCGCGTCCATCAGGGCCGCTTCGGAGATGTCGTCCGAGTAGGCGAAGGCGGTCTTGTCGCCCGACACGGCGCGCACGCCGACGCCCTGGTCGATCGAGAAACTGCCGGTCTTGACGATGCCCTCTTCCAGGCTCCAGCCCTCGTTTTTGGTGAACTGGAAATACAGGTCGGCGTAATCGACCTTGTGCGTGAACATCGAGCCCAGCGTCTTGAGCAGCTTGGCTTCGTCCAGTCCGAACGGCGTCAGCAGGATGTCGCGCGCCACGGCCAGGGTGGACAGGTTCGGTTCAAATGGCTTCATGATAGTGTCTTCTAAGAATGTGGTGCAATTGTAGCGGAGTTCACATGCGCCGTTTACATGGTCCTGTGTTTCAGTGCCGGCAGGCTCTGGCGCACGCTATCCATGAACATCAAATCGATGTCGCCGCGGACCACGCCCTCGCCCTCGGCCAGCACGGCCTTGACCGTGCCCCACGGGTCGATCAACATGCTGTGACCCCAGGTGCGGCGGCCGTTCGGATGGTTGCCGCCCTGCGCCGCGGCCAGCACATAGCACTGGTTCTCGATGGCGCGCGCGCGCAGCAGGATCTCCCAGTGCGCGTGGCCGGTCGTATAGGTGAACGCGGCCGGCACGACGATCAGCGCCACCGGCCCCATCGCGCGGTACAGCTCGGGGAAGCGCAGGTCGTAGCAGACCGACATGCCGACCTTGCCGAACGGCGCCTCGAACACGCCGACATGCTTGCCCGGCACGATGGTCTTCGATTCGTTGTACGACTCCGTGCCCTTGGTGAAGCCGAACAGGTGGATCTTGTCGTAGCGGCCCACGTGCTCGCCCTGCGGGTTGTAGACCAGCGTGGTGTTGATGACTTTTTCCGGATCGTCGGAGGCCAGCGGCAGCGTGCCCCCGATCAGCCAGATTTCCAGTTCCCTGGCCAGCGCGGACATGAAGTCCTGGATCGGCCCCTGGCCCAGCGGCTCGGCCACGGCCACCTTGTCGCTGTCGCTCAGGCCCATGATGGCCCAGTATTCCGGCAGCAGCACCAGCGTGGCGCCGGCCTCGGCGGCCTGGGTGACCAGGCGGCGCGCGGTGGCGATATTGTCCGTCACGGATGGCGAGGAAATCATTTGTACTGCGGCGACTGTGTTCATGGCTGTCCCGTTCAATTGGCGCCCTTGGCGGGCGCTTCCACTTTGGATGCGTCGAGCTTGGTCACCACCGGCGCCTTCCATGGCCCGGTGACCTGCATATGATAGGTCAATGCCTTCATCACCGGCGCACTCAGGAACAGCTGCGCCAGGAAACTGCCCAGGCCGATCACCGGATTGACCGCCAGCGCGTACACCAGCGGCGCCGTGCCCAGGTTCACTTCGGGGATCACCACCACATGCAGGTTGGTGGTTTCGTTGGCGATGTCGGCGCTGCCGTCCATCAGCACGGTGGCGGCGACGCCGTGCATTTTCAAGTTGTCGGTCTTGGCGATGCCGCGGTTGATGGCGGCGTTGGCGGTGATGCCGTCGAACGCCAGCCCTTCCGAGAACACATCATGGAAGTCCAGCTTGAGCAGGCGCGGCAGCGCTTGCAGGCTGAGCACGCCGAGCAGCTTGGCGGCGCCCGGGTCCTGCTTGAGGAACTGGCCCTTCTCCACGTTCAGCTTGATGTCGCCGGACAGGCTGGGCAGGTCCAGCGAATACGGCAGGCCCTTCCAGGCGATGTCGCCGTTGAGCGTGCCCTTGCCGTTCTTGACCGTCCCGGCGAAGCCGAAACGGTCCAGCAATTTGCCGGCGTCGGCGATGTCGAGGTTGAAGTTCAGGCTGGTGGTGTGGGCGCCATCCCTGGTGACCCATTTGCCGGTGCCCTTCAACTCGCCGTCCGGATTGGCCAGCGACAGCTTGCCGATGCGCCATTCGCGGGCGTTCTGCATCTGCGCGTTGCTGGCCTGCAGCTCCAGCCGGCCCAGCGGCTTGTTGAACAATTCAAAGCGCTCGACCACCACGTCCAGCGCCGGGATGGTGGTGGCCGCGCTCTTGCCGTCCAGCAGATCCTGCACGTCCTTCGAGGCCGACTCCTGAATCACCAGCGACGACAGGCGCGCCGTCACCTTGCCCAGGCCCTGGCCGATGGACGGTTCGCTCCACGTCACGTAACCATTGGCCTGGCTGGAATCGATGCTGGCCTGCCACACCGTTTTCTGGCGGCTGACGCCGACCACCACGTTCTCCAGTTTGCGGTCGCCGATCACCAGCTCGCTGGCGCGCGCGGCGATGGCGTCCGGCATCACGTACTGGGCGATGTCGGCGCTGTCGGCGGAGGACGGCGCGGTGTCGGCCGTGCCGGCGACCTCGTTGCCGAAGTCCAGCCACGAGTCGACGTTCAGCGCGCGCAGGCTGATGTTGAAGGACATGCCGCTGTCGGGCTCGGGCGCCGGGGTGTTGACGCCGATGCCGCCGCGCACCAGCTTCCACGGCGCCTTGCCGAATTTCTGGCGCTGGTAGCGCGCGGCGATGTTGTTGCCAAGGCTGATGCGCATGTCGTCGTGGAGGGCGCCGGCGGCATCCGGCGTGAGCGCGCTGGTCAGCACGAAGCGCACCGGCATCGCGTCCGGCGCCGCCTTCCTGACCGGGGCCGGGAGTTCGATGCCGAGACCGTTCAGCGTGGAGTCGACCGCCACCACCACCTGGTGGTCGCGCGCCGTGACCGTGCCGCTGTAGCGCGTGGCGCCCGAGAAGTGGCTGGCCAGGCGCTGCATGGCCGGCATCGGATAGGTCTTGCGGAAACCGTCGGCCGTCATCAGGCCGCCCAGCTTGACGACGATGGAGTTGTCCTTCTGGCTGCCGCCGGTGATGCTGACCGGGCCGCCCAGGAAGGCGCCCGACAACTGGTTCAGGTTGACGCCGTGCTCGTTGAATTCGATCTTGCCCTGCGAGGCCAGCACCGGCGGCAGGTCGTTCATCAGCGTGATGTCGTTGTTCATCAGTTGCAGCGCGCCCTGCACCTTGGCGTCGATCAGGTGCGACAGCGGCAGGCGCAGGCTCAGCGCCAGCTTGGCGTTGCCGCTGGCCTGGGTTTCGTCGGTGAAGTGCGAGATCCACTCCAGCACCGGGCTGTTGGCCACGTACTTGAGGAATTCCTGCATCGGCCCGGCCGCGTTGCCGTCGATTTCCAGCATCGAATCGTGGATCGTCAGGTCGGGGATCACGGCCTTCACGCCCGACAGCGCGACGCCGCCGGTGGTGGCGGTATCGCCGCGGATTTCCATGCGGGCGCGGTCGAACACGAAGCTGCCCTTGATGTGCTCGGCCTGCGGCCACAGCGGCAGCTGCTTGCCATCCTTGCCCAGCTCCTTGCCGTCGCGCAGGAAGTGGCTAGGCGAGTAATTGAGCTTGCCCTCGGTCAGCTTGCCGGCCACGCGGAACTCGCCGCGCGCCTTGTCGGCCTCGCCGTGGAAGGGGAAGTGCGCCAGGTCGCCGCGCAGGCGCACCGTGACCTCGCTGGCGACGCCGCCCTCCAGCGCGCCGGTCAGCCAGGCGCGCAGGTCGTGCGGGGTCTGCATCGGCAGGTAGTTGTCGATACGGTTGATCTGGAAACCGTTCAAGGTGCCGGTCAGGTCGACCGTGCCGACGCCCTTGCCGGCCAGCGGCATGCGGTGCGAGCCTTGCAGCGTGCCGCTCAGGCCCTGCTGCAGGAAGTCCATGCTGTCGATCTCGAACAGCAGCTGGTTGTCCGGCTCGAACGACCAGCGCGCCTTCAGGTTCAGGTGGTCGAACGGCATCGACGGTTCGCTGAAGTAATCCGGCATCTGTAGCACCAGCTGCTGCGAGGCCAGGCTGAAGCTGCCGCCCTTCTCGGTGGCGTCGATGGCGCCGGTCAGATTGTCGAAGCCGGGGATGGCGGGCATGCCGGCGATGGCCGGCGTCTTCGCGGTCTTGGGCTGGGCCAGGCGCGGCGGCTGCGGCTTCAGGCCCAGGCCGACCAGGTCGCCCTTGAGGCGGTAGGTCTGCAACGCTGGGTAGGTGCCCTGCCATTCGGCGGAAAAATTCTGCAGCAGGCCGCGCGGCGCCATGTCGGCCAGCAGCTTGCGCTGGTGCTCGGTCAGCGGCAGGCGCTCGGCCAGGCCGGCCATGGTTTGCAGGTCCAGCTGGCGGGCGCGCACTTCATAGCGCTCCGGCTTGGCGCCGGCGGCCGGGGTGTAGTGCTCGGACAGCGAGGTCGGCGCCATCACCAGGCCGTCGCTGGTGGTCAGCGTCAGGTTGCTCAGCTCGATGCTGTGGCCCAGCGCGCCGAAGCGCGGACGCTCGCCGCCCTTCCTGACCAGCGGCGCGGTGGCCGGGATGTCTTCACGGGCGGCCAGTCGGCCGGTCAGCTGGCGCAGATCCAGCACCGGCAAGTCCTTGCCCAGCACGGCGGACACGTCGCGCAGGCCGACATCGGCGGTAAAGCTGGTCAGGCGCGACTGGTCAATGCCGATCCACGCGCGCAGCGAGCCGCCGCCGCTGTTGAGTTCGAACGGAAAGTCCAGCCATGGCTTCCAGGCCTGCAGGTCGGTGTCGCGCAAGTCGGCGTAGACCTCGCCCTTCCACATCGACACGTTGGACACGCGCGCGCCGAAGGCCGGATGGGTGAAGTCGGCGCGCAGGTCGAGCGGCGCGGCCAGCGCGGCCGGCGGCGTCGCCTTCAGCGCCAGCTGGTGGTGCAGCCACTGGTTGCGCAGCGCGATGTTGACGCCTTCCAGCGCCAGCGGCGGTGCGCTGCGCTGCAGGTCGGTCCAGCGCAGGCGGCCTTCGCGGATGACGATCTCGCGCTGCGACAACAGCCAGTCGGCGCCCTTGCCGTCGCTCGGCTTGTGCAGGTCGAGGTAGATGCCGGCCACGTACAGGCGGCCATCGGCCTCGCGCCGCACGTCGAGCTCGGGACGCACCAGCTCCAGCGATTCGAAGCGCACCGCGCCGGCCAGCACGCTCCACCACGAGATCGTGGCCGACACGCTCGGCAAGGCCAGCGCCTGGTTGCCCAGCTGGTCGTGCAGCACCACGTCGCCCAGGAACAGGCTGGGGCGCAGGCCGCGCCAGGAGGCGTAAATGCGGGAAATGGTGACGGGATTGCCCACCGCGCCGCTGGCGGCGCGCTCGATGTCGCCCTTGTAGTGGTCGATATTCGGCAGCACCGCGTAGCGCAGCGTCAGGAACAAGATGGCGAAGGCGAAATACAGCAGCAGGAACAGCTTCAGCGTGAAGCCAAGCACGTGATGGGTGGCCAGGTTGCAGAAACGATAGGCGGCACGAATCCGATGCCAGCGCGCAGCCAAAGGGCCCTCGCCTGTCACAGTCTCCTCTTCTGGTTTTTGCATCAATAAGCTAATAAATCAGGCCATGCGTCAAATAAATCGCTAAACTCGGTTTCAAGCTTTTATGCCTGCGCAGCAATTCTACCGTATCGCCCGGGGGGGACAGCGCCACTTAGGGCAGACCCGCGCCGGTTTTACATGCTTTACAGAGCGTTACTTTCGTTACCGATCAACTTTGCATCAGGAAACACGTTGCCAATGATTGCACCAACCGTCTCACGTTTTTACCAGCGCTGGCTGGCCGCAGCTCCCGACCGCGCCGCCAAGGCTGATGATTTATCGCAATTATCGCTTGCCCAGATCAATCTTGCTGATTATTTAGCAAAAGAAGCCGCCGCCGTGCCCGAAGGCGCCCCGCCGCTGCCGCTGATGCGCGCCATGCGCCGGCTGCGCAACCTGCTGGTATGCGTGCTGATCCGCCGCGACCTGGAAGGCAAGGCCAACCTGGCCGAGGTGGTGGAAACCATGACCCGCTTCGCCGATTTCGCCATCCAGCGGCATATGGAGGAGATTTACGCGGAGATGGTGGCCGCGCACGGCACGCCGGTCGGCCGCGATTCCGGCCAGCAGCAGGAATTGATCGTGCTAGGCATGGGCAAGCAAGGCGGCGGCGAGCTGAACGTGTCATCCGATATCGACCTGATCTTCGTCTACCCGGAGGACGGCGACACGGTGGCCGGGCCGGGCCAGCGCAGCCTGTCCAACCACGAGTTCTTTGTGCGCCTGGGCAAGAAGCTGATCGCGGCTTTGTCGGAGATCACGGAAGATGGCTACACGTTCCGTGTCGATATGGCCTTGCGGCCGAATGGCGGCTCCGGCCCGCTGGCCGCCAGCCTGAACATGGTGGAGCAATACCTGATCGTCCAAGGGCGCGAATGGGAGCGCTATGCCTGGGTCAAGGCGCGCGCCGTCACCGGCCGCAGCGAGGATATCGCCGCGCTGGACGCCATTGTGCGGCCGTTCGTGTTCCGCCGCTACCTGGATTTCGGCGTCATCGACGCCATCCGCAACATGCACGCGCAAATCCGCGCCGAGGTGAACCGGCAGGAGCGGCTGCATCCGGACCGCAGCAACAACGTCAAGCTGGGCCGCGGCGGCATCCGCGAGATCGAATTCCTGGCGCAGGTGTTCCAGCTGATACGGGGCGGGCGCGACGCCGCGCTGCGCGACCGCTCGACCCGCACCACGCTGCGCATCATCGCCGAAAAAGGCTTGCTAAGCCACGCCATCGTCTATCAACTGCTGGCTTCCTACACCTTCCTGCGCAATCTGGAGCACCGCCTGCAATACCTGGACGACGCCCAGACCCACACGCTGCCAGCCAACGACGCCGACCGCCTGCTGGTGGCGCAGATGATGGGCCTGCCCGACACCGCCACCCTGCTAACCCAGCTGGAAGCCCACCGGCAGTTCGTCGCCGGCCAGTTCGACGAGATGTTCTCGGACAAGACCAGCGGCAGCGACAACGACATCAATCCGCAGTCCAGCAACGAGTGCGCCGATCCCGACAACCGCGAGGCCATGGTGGCGCGCTTTGCCGCGCTGGGCTTCGGCGATCCCGAGGGCGCGGCCAAGCGCCTGATCTCGACCTGGCAGGCGCCTCGGCTGCAATCGCTGCCGGAAGCCAGCCGCAACCGGCTGCTGGGACTGGTCAACGCGGCGCTGCCGCTGATCGTGCAGTGCTCGCGCGAGTCCAGCGGCGGCAGCCAGCAGGCCACGCTGGGCCGCCTGCTCGATTTCCTCGAGGCGATCGCGCGCCGGTCGGCCTACCTGTCGCTGCTGACCGAGTATCCGCACACGCTGGCGCGGGTGATCCGCATGGTGCATGCCAGCGGCTGGGCCGCGCAATTCCTCAGCCAGCACCCCATCCTGCTGGACGAGCTGCTGGACGACCGGGTGCGCAACGCCGTGTTCGACCCGGTGGCGCTGGCGGCCGACCTGGAAACGCAACTGGCCTCGGCGCCGGGCGACACCGAGCGGCTGATGGATATCCTGCGGGAAATCCACCACGCCCAGCTGTTCCACCTGCTGGCGCAGGACCTGGCCGGCGACCTGACGGTGGAAAAGCTGGCCGACCACCTGTCGGCGCTGGCCGACACCATCGTGGCCGCCGCCATCAAGGCGATCTGGCAGACGGTGGCCACGCGCCATCGCGAGGTGCCGCAGTTCGCGGTGATCGCCTACGGCAAGCTGGGCGGCAAGGAGCTGGGCTATGTGTCCGACCTGGACGTGATCTTCCTGTACGACGACAGCGACCAGGAAGCGCCGGCCCAGTACGCCAAGCTGGCGCAGCGCTTTATTACCTGGATGACATCGCACACCTCGGCCGGCATCCTGTTCGACATCGATACCGCGCTGCGCCCGGACGGCGCCAGCGGCATGCTGGTGTCGAGCGTGTCGGCGTTTGAAAAGTACCAGAGCAATTCGGCCTGGGTGTGGGAGCACCAGGCGCTGACCCGCGCCCGCTTCTGCGCCGGCGACGCGGCGATCGGCGCGCGCTTCGAGCAAATCCGCGAAGCGGTGCTGCGCAAGGAACGTCCGGCCCACGGTCCGCTGAAGCAGGAAGTTATTGCAATGCGGAAACGGATGGTCGACGCCAAGCCGAATCACAGCGAGCTGTTCGACCTGAAACAGGATCCGGGCGGCATGATCGACATCGAGTTCATCGTCCAGTTCCTGGTGCTGCAGCACGCCGCGGCCTACCCGCAGCTGACCGCCAATTTCGGCAATATTGCACTTTTGAAAATGTGCGGCGAGCTGGGATTGATCGACGCGGGGCTGGCGGCGCGGGTGGCCGACGCCTATCGCCAGTTGCGCAAGTTACAACACCAGCTGCGGCTGCAAGGCCAGGACCTGGCCCGCGTCGATCCGCAACTGGTGGCCGCGCACGCCGCCGATGTGACGGCTTTATGGCGCACTATCTTCGGTGACAACGTTGCCACATAACAACGATATCTTTGCGCACCTTGCTTGCGGAGCGATTTAAATTCATTAACTGCAGTAATATTGAAATCCACAATCATCAGAGCGCCCAACGCCGTCGTAGTTTTACTCAAAGGAGAAGTGATATGAAAGCTTTATTCGGTGCCGCAGCACTTGGCTTGAGCATGTTTGCAATGTCATCGACCGCTCTGGCCGCCGACAAGGGTACGCCCGACGAAGCCGTTGCCATGGTTAAAAAGGCGGTTGCCCTGATTAAATCCGATGGCAAGGAAAAAGCCTTCGCCGCTATTTCCGATCCGGCCAATGCGACTTTCCATGACCGCGATCTGTATATTTATGTTTATGATTTGAATGGCGTCGCATTAGCCCACGGTAATAATCCTAAAATGGTCGGCAAGCCATTGATTGGACTGAAGGATAATGAAGGCAAGCCGATGATTAAGGAAATGGTCGACCTCGCCAAATCCAAGGGTAAAGGCTGGGTGGATTTCAAATGGCCGAATCCGGTCACCAAGGCGGTGGAAGCCAAATCCGGCTACATTGAAAAAGTCGACGATATGCTGGTCGGCTCCGGCATCTACAAATAAAAGACAGCCGCGCAAACGAACAACCGGGACGCTGTCCCGGTTTTTTTTCGCCTTCGCTCTGGAAACACGCTAAAAATTGGCATGTAAATGCCAGAATCGAGCTTACGATCGTCGGGAACTCTTCGACAGCCTAGTCAGTCTATACGCGGTGGCATTTCAAAATAACCGCGACACACCCTAGGAGTCGGATAATGAATAATGAAACTTCGATCGCCCGCGCGATACGCCTGCTCTGTCTTGGCGGCCTGGCTTTGGGCACGCAAGCCGCCTTCGGCCAGCAAGCCGCCGAACCCATGCAGAAGGTGCTGATAACCGGCTCCCGCATCGCCTCGGCGGCGGCGGAATCGCCCTCGCCATTGCAGGTATTAAACTCGGTGGATATTGCCGCGTCCGGTGCGACTAATCTGCAAGATTTGCTGCAGAAAAACCCGACCATGGGCACGCCGACCATCAGCCGCGCCAATTCCAATTTCCAGACATCGAGCGCCGGCGTATCGACGGTTAATTTAAGAAACCTCGGTGATTCACGTACCCTGGTATTAATTAATGGCCGGCGATTTGTTTCCGGCGTGCCTGGAGATACTGCCGTCGACCTCAACACTATTCCAACGGATTTTATTGAAAGGGTGGAATTATTAACCGGCGGTGCCTCGGCCACTTATGGATCGGACGCCGTGGCCGGCGTGGTCAATATTATTCTGAAGAAAAACTTTAACGGCCTGTTATTCGACGCCCAGACCGGCCGCAGCAACGAAGGCGACGACTATAAAAAGAAACTGGCGCTCACGTTCGGCACCACCAGCGCCGACGGCGCCAGCAACGTCATGGGTCATTTCGGCTACTCGAAACAGGGCGCGGTGTACTCGCGCGACCGCCCCGCCTCGGCCATCGACCAGACCTCGGCCATCACCCAGAAGCATCCGGAACTGGCCTTCGTGGCCAAGCGGCCCAACTTTTCCGGCTACGCGCCGCAAGGCCATTTCTTCGGCGACACCGAGGATTTCACCTATGATGCAAATAACAACATTATCCCCTGGGCGCAAAATGGCGCGCCCGGCAGCGGCGCCGGCGCCACCGGTTTCAACCGCTCGGCCTACCGCCTGATCGCCGTGCCGACCGAACGCTACCTGTTCGCCACCAACGGCAACTGGGCCCTCAACGAGAACCACAGCGCGTTTTTCGAGGGCACGTACGCCTCGTCCAAGGTCGATACCAATATCGAGCCCTTCCCGCTCGGCTCCGATCAGGTGTACAAGCCCAGCGGCCAGGTGCCGGCCGCGTCGCTCGTCAACGGCGTGCTGGTCAAGAATCCGCTGGTGCCGCGGTATTTATACGACCGCATCAGCGACACCGACGGCGACGGCCTGCCCGACTACTTCTTCACCCGCCGCCTGTCCGAGTTCGGCCCGCGCCACTCGACCGTGGACCGCGACACCTTCCGCCTGGCAACCGGGCTGAAAGGCACGGTGCGCGACTGGAGCTATGAAGCCTACCTCGCCTACGGCAAGACCAAGGAGGCGCAGAACTCCACCGGCCAGGTCAATGTCATGAGCTTGCGCAACGCGCTGGAGGCGATTCCCGGCCCCGACGGCACCCCGGCGTGCCACGATCCGCATGCGGTGGCCGAGGGTTGTGTGCCGATCGATATTTTCGGCTATAACACCATCACGCCGGCCGCGCTCAAATACGTGACCGCGCCCGGCTCGCTGGAGACGGCGATCACCCAGAAGCTGGTGGGCGGCTCGGTCACCGGCGAAGTGCCCGGCCTGCCCGCCGGCCGCATTGGCATCGCCGCCGGTTTCGAATGGCGCAGCGAGGATTCCAGCGCGATTCCCGACCCGCTGACCCAATCCGGCCTGAACGCCGGCAACGCCCTGCCGCCGACCTTCGGCAATTTCCTGGTGCGCGAGGTGTTTATCGAAGGCAGAGTGCCGCTGTTGAAGGACCGGCCGTTCGTCCGCGACCTGAGCTTCCTCGGCACGGTGCGCCACGGCGACTATTCCACCGTCGGCAGCACCAACAGCTGGAACGCCGGCCTGGAATGGGGCGTGACCGCCGACGTCAAGCTGCGCGGCACGCGCGCGCAATCGACGCGGGCACCCAATATCAACGAGCTGTTCCAGGCGCCCAGCCAGGATTTCCCTACCGGCCTGGTCGATCCTTGCGAAGGCGTATCGTCGTCCGGGACCAGCGCGCTGGCCGTCAATTGCCGCAACGCGCCGGGCGTTGCCGCCAACATGGCGGCACATGGCGGCATTTTCACGCTAAATCAGGCCGACCAGCAGGGCATCAGCGGCTACGACACCGGCAACCCCAATCTCAAGGCGGAAAAAGGCCGCTCCACGACCATCGGCCTGGTGGTCACGCCGCGTTCGGTGCCGATGCTGCGCCGCTTCACCTTCACGGTCGACTATTTCAGCATCAAGATCGCCGACGCCATCGTCAGCACCGACCGCCAATATGCGCTGGATCAATGTTACAACCAGAACAACCAGATCTTCTGCAGCTTCATCACGCGCCGCCCGGCGCCGGTGGGCAACCTGAGTTCAGGCTCCATCCAATACAGCAATGTCGCCGCCACCAACAGCGGCGGCTTCGGCACCGAGGGCGTCGACGTCACGACCTCCTGGGCGGACAAGGTCGGCCCAGGCAACCTGAGCGCCCGCCTGGCATGGACCTGGCTGCGCCAGCTATGGCAAAAGGCCACGCCGGAGGCGGAGAAAAACAGCGACGTCGGCGAGGTCACGGCGGCCAACACCAACGCACCGCGCAACCGCGCCGGCCTCAACCTGGCATATAAATGGGGGCCGTACGGCATCAACTGGACCGCCACCTACACCGGGCCGGTCTCGCTGGACGACCAGTTCCTGAAAAGCCTGAGCATCGCGCCCGGCACGGTGGGCGTGGGCTCGCGCACCTACAACGATTTCCAGTTCACCTACGACGTGAAAAAGTCTGTGCAACTTTACCTGGGCATGGACAACGCCTTCAACGCCAAGGCGCCGCCCATCATCAGCGGCTTGCCCGGTTCCGTCACCGGCACCGAGACCGATACCTCGACCTACGACGCGATCGGCCGGCGCTACTACCTGGGCTTACGCGTGTCGCTGTAGCGACGGGGCATAAAAAACCCACCGGCCGCAACGCGCTCAAGCCGCGTTCCATGCCGATGGGTTTTCTTGATGCAGGCCGGACTACTTGGCGGTCATCAGCGCCACGGTGGTGTCCAGCATGCGGTTCGAGAAGCCCCACTCATTGTCGTACCACGACGATACCTTGACCAGGCGGCCCGACACTTTGGTCAGGGTCGAGTCGAAGTTCGACGAGGCAGGATTGTGGTTGAAGTCGATCGACACCAGCGGTTCGGTCTGGTAGGTCAGCACTTCCTTCAGCGCGCCTTCGGCGGCGGCCTTCATCAGCGCGTTGACTTCGTCCACGGTCGTGTCGCGCTTGGCGATGAACGACAGGTCGACCAGCGACACGTTGATGGTCGGCACGCGGATCGCGAAACCGTCCAACTTGCCGTTCAGCTCGGGCAGCACCAGGCCGACCGCGGCGGCGGCGCCGGTCTTGGTCGGGATCATGCTCATGGTGGCCGAACGGGCGCGGCGCAGGTCTTCGTGCATCACGTCGCTCAGCACCTGGTCGTTGGTGTAGGCGTGCACGGTGGTCATCAGGCCGGTCTCCACGCCGATGGCGTCGTTCAGCGGCTTGACCAGCGGGGCCAGGCAGTTGGTGGTGCACGACGCGTTCGAGATCACGGTGTCGGTGGCTTTCAGCACATGCTGGTTGACGCCGTACACGATGGTGGCGTCGACATCCTTGCCGCCCGGCGCCGAGATGATGACTTTCTTGGCGCCGCCCTTCAGGTGGGCCGAAGCCTTCTCTTTGGTGGTGAAGAAGCCGGTGCACTCCAGCACCACGTCCACGCCCAGCTCGCCCCATGGGATTTCCGCAGGGTTGCGCTGCGCGAACACGCGGATCACGTCGCCGTTCACGATCATGTTGTCGCCGTCCACCGTCACGGTGCCTGGGAACTTGCCGTGGGCGGTGTCGTAGCGGGTCAGGTGAGCGTTCGACTTGGCATCGCCCAGGTCGTTGATCGCAACGATCTGGATGTCTTGTTTCTTGCCGCCTTCGTAGAAAGCGCGCAGCACATTGCGGCCGATGCGGCCGTAGCCATTGATTGCAACTTTGATCGTCATACTATGCTCCTGATTAGAAAAATAGGTAATGCAACAAGCAATTATAGATTATGCAATGACAGATTTGACTTTCGCCACGACGTTTTCCACCGTGAAGCCGAAGTGCTTGAACAGCACGCCTGCCGGGGCCGATTCACCGAAGGTATCGATGCCGACCACCGCGCCTTCCAGACCGACGTATTTGTACCAGAAATCGGTCACGCCGGCTTCGATTGCCACGCGTGGCAAGCCTTTGGTCAACACGCTGGCCTTGTAGGCGGCGTCCTGACGGTCAAATACATCGGTCGACGGCATCGACACCACGCGCGCGGCGATGCCTTCCGCGGCCAGCGCGGAAGCGGCCGCCACGGCCAGCTCGACCTCGGAACCGGTGGCGATCAGCGTGACCTTGGCGTCCGCCACTTCGCTCAGCACGTAGCCGCCACGGGCGACGTCGGCGATCTGCTGGGCCGAACGCTCCTGGTACGGCAGGTTCTGGCGCGAGAAGATCAGCGTCGAAGGGCCGGCCTTGCGCTTGACCGCCTCGCCCCACGCCACCATCGATTCGACGGTGTCGCACGGACGCCAGTTGTCCAGGTTGGGGATCAGGCGCATCGACGAGATGTGCTCGACCGACTGGTGGGTCGGGCCGTCTTCGCCCAGGCCGATCGAATCGTGGGTGAACACGAAGATCGAACGCAGCTTCATCAGCGCGGCCATGCGCAGCGCGTTGCGGCTGTAGTCCGAGAAGGTAAGGAAGGTGGCGCCGAACGGGATGTAGCCGCCATGCAACGTAATGCCGTTCATGATGGCCGACATGCCGAATTCGCGCACGCCATAATTGATGTGGTTGCCTGGTTTGCCGGAACGCAGCGCCACGCACTCTTTCCAGTTGGTCAGGTTGGAGCCGGTCAGGTCGGCCGAGCCGCCCAGGAATTCCGGCAGCACAGGGGCCAGCGCCTGGATGGCGTTCTGGCTGGCCTTGCGGGTGGCGATGTTTTCCTTCTTCTCGACGCAGGCGGCGATGCCGGCGGCCAGCGTGGCCTCGAAGGCGGCAGGCAGTTCGCCGGCCATGCGGCGGCTCAGTTCGGCGGCTTCGGCCGGGAACTGGGCGCTGTATTGCGCGAACTTGGCGCTCCACGCGGTCTCGCGTTCGGCGCCGGCGGCCTTGGCGTCCCAGGCGGCGTAGACGTCGGCGGGGATCTCGAACGGCGCGGCGCTCCAGCCGATGTATTCACGCACGGCGGCCACTTCCTTGTCGCCCAGCGCGGCGCCGTGCACCTTGTCGCCACCTTGCAGATTGGGCGAGCCCTTGCCGATGATGGTCTTGCAGCAGATCAGGGTCGGCTTGCTGGAGGTCTTGGCGGCGGCGATGGCGGCCGAGACGGCGGCCACGTCGTGGCCGTCGACCGCGCGGATCACGTTCCAGCCGTACGCTTCGAAACGGGCCGGGGTGTCGTCGGTGAACCAGCCCTCGACCTTGCCATCGATCGAGATGCCGTTGTCGTCATACAGCGCGATCAGCTTGTTCAGGCCCAGGGTGCCGGCCAGCGCGCACACTTCGTGCGAGATGCCTTCCATCAGGCAGCCGTCGCCGACAAAGGCGTAGGTGTAGTGGTTGACGATGTCCAGGCCCGGCTTGTTGAACTCGGCCGCCAGCAGGTACTCGGACAGCGCCATGCCGACCGCGTTGGCGATGCCCTGGCCCAGCGGGCCGGTGGTCGTTTCCACGCCCGGCGTGACATCGACTTCCGGGTGGCCCGGGGTTTTCGAATGCATCTGGCGGAAGGACTTGATGTCGTCCATGGTCACCGCGTAACCCGACAGGTGCAGCAGCGCGTAGTGCAGCATCGAGCCGTGGCCGTTGGACAGCAGGAAGCGGTCGCGGTTCACCCATTTCGGGTTGGCCGGGTTGTGGCTGTAATGGCCACTCCACAGCGCCACGGCGATTTCGGCCATGCCCATCGGCATGCCTGGGTGGCCGGAATTGGCCTTCTGGACGGCGTCCATTGCCAGCGCGCGGATCGCGTTAGCCATTGGGGTGGTTGGGAGCGTAGAAGTCATCGTAGGTCTATCACGAAAGTATGGAAACTGGGGGCAATGGGATGCTGCTGTCGTTGCTACTGTCTGTGCTGCTCACTTGCTGAACCCATTATTTTACCAGACCGAGGCGTCCACCATTTAAAATTGCGGATCTCAAACCGACCGGATCCGCGCATGCCCCGCTTTTACCTCTCCCAGCCCCTGGCCGTCGGCCAGCTCGTCAGCCTGCCCGAGGCGGTGGCCCACCACATCCTGGTGCTGCGCCTGGCCCAGGGCACGCTGATCACGCTGTTCAACGGCGACGGCGGCGAATTCAGCGCCACGCTCAGCGACATCGGCAAGCGCAGCGTGACGGCCGAGATCAAGGCGCACAACCCGCGCGACGTCGAGTTGCCGTACGCCATCACGCTGGCGCAATGCCTGCCGGAGGCGAGCAAGCTGGACTGGATCATCGAAAAAGCGGTCGAACTGGGCGTCAGCGGCATCGTGCCGCTGGCCGCGCAGCGCTGCGTGGTGCGGCTGTCGGCCGAGCGGGCGGAAAAGAAACGCTCGCACTGGCAGGGCATCATCGAGTCGGCCTCGGAACAGAGCGGACGCAACCGCCTGCCCCAGCTGGCCGGGGTGCAGGACTACCAGCAGTGGATCGCCCAGCAGGACATGCACAAGCGCATTATCCTGACGCCGCGCGCCGAGCAGTCGCTGGCCCAGTGGGCGCGCCATCAGCCGCCGCAGCCGGTGACGCTGGTGATCGGCCCCGAAGGCGGCCTGAGCGAAGCGGAAGAGCAGCTGGCGATCGCCCGCGGCGCGCTGCCGCTGGCGATGGGGCCGCGCATCCTGCGCACCGAGACCGCCGGCCTGGCCGCCGTCGCCGCGCTGAACGCCAGTTGGGGCGGCATGGATTAAGCGCGGCGCGGGCCAATATACAGTTATTTATAAAATGACATTCATGCGGGCCCGGCAAAGAATATCGGCCATGTTTGAATTCACTATTTAAATGCCATGCACGCGCCGCCCCCCCGGAAAACCGCTGTGGTTTTTTTGCATCACCTTTTGATAATATTTTCACATTCCTAGAGTTAATATTTTAAATAAAATACTTGCATTCTCAATTGGTACGCTACATTCCCTGCCATCCCTCTGCCACGGCCCGTTTCAGGGTCCTCCGCTGCCCACCGGCACCGGGCATTTGTGGTTGAAACGCCACTCGCACCATTCCCATCCGTTGTTTTTTCAATACAGATGTTTGGCTAGCAACAATTTGCCTTATTGACAGGAAATAAGGGCGATGGTCTCATAAGCTGGCTGAAATTCATTGCTATCCGCAATGAACGTCTCAGTAACCCGCCCATAAAGCGTAAAAAGCACACATAATTTTCCCGCAGAGGAGTTTGAGCAATGATGAGAGAAACAGTTTTATCGCGTTCGGTACGTCTGATCTTTTCCAGTGGTGTGATGATCGGCATGGGCCTGGCCGCACAATCGGCACTGGCACAGGAAGCCGGCAGCGACACCATTCAACGGGTAGAGATCACCGGTTCGTCGATTAAACGCATCGCCAAGGAAGGTTCGGTACCGGTCCAGGTCATCACCAGCGCCGACATCGCAAAGAGCGGCGCAAAGAACGTAGAAGACCTGGTTCAGGCATTGCCAGCAATGCAAGGCTTCCTGACCTCTGCGGATTCGGTTAACGGTGGCGGCGGCGGTGTGCAGAACGCCTCCATCCACAGTATCGGCGCAGGCTACACCCTGGTGCTGTTGAACGGCCGCCGCATGGCGCCTTACACCGCCGGCAGCGCGGTCAACCTGGCCAGCATCCCGCTGGCAGCGGTCGAGCGCGTCGAAGTGCTGACCGACGGCGCCTCGGCCCTGTACGGCGCCGACGCCATCGCCGGCGTGGTCAACTTCGTGCTGAAGAAAAACCAGCAGGACTTCAACATTGAAGGCACCTACACCTCGCCGGAAAAAGAAGGCGCGCGCAGCAGCAACGTCGCCCTGTCCAAAGGCTTTGGCGATCTGGAGAAGGATGGCTTCAACATCCTGGCCTCCTACAGCCACGACGAGCAAAAAGAACTGAACGCCTCGCAGCGCGACTTCGCCAAGACCGGCCTGGTGCGTTTCGACCACGACGGCAAGCCATATTCGCTGTACCAGCTGGCCATCAACACCACGCCAGCTTCGGTGACGCTGAACTTCAAGGACGGCAAAGATCCGATGACGTTCTCGCCAAACTACCTGAAGGACGGCAAGTGCGCACCCAACACCGCCTACATCGGCAGCGCCACCGACAAGTCGTGCTGGTTCGACTACTCGGGCACCGTGCAGCTGATTCCTAAATCGAAGCGCGACAGCTTCTTCGTATCGGGCCGCGCCAAGATCAACGCCGACACCACCGCGTTCGCCGAACTGGTCGACTCCAAGTTCACCCAGACCAGCCGCTTCGCACCAGCAGCCCAGGGCCTGGCGCTGCCGCTGACCGATCCGAAGTACGCCGCCAATGTGGCGCCGTACCTGGCGCAACTGGGCATCGATCCAGCGAACGTGAAGAAAGCCACGATGAACCTGCGTCTGGTCGACGCTGGCGGCCGTTCGGAAGAGTACATTTCCAAGGCGCTGCACTTCGCCGGGGGCATCGAAGGCCGCTTCAAGGACTTCGACTACACCGCGTCGTATGTTCACTCGGAAAACACCCGCACTGCGAACTACAACGGTGGCTTCCTGAGCCGCGACAAATACAAGACGCTGGCCTTCGACCCGTTCGGCCCGGCCGGCACCTCGGCAGCCCTGCTGGCGCCAGCCGTTCTGCATGAACTCGACACGGAAACCAAGACCAAGCTGGACATCCTGAGCGTGCGCGCTTCCGGCGAAATTTACCAATTGCCAGCCGGTGCGGTGCAAGTCGGTGTCGGTGCCGACACCACCAAGCAGCAATATTCCCAATCGCCAAGCTCGATCTCCCAGGGCCCTAACCCGCAACAGCCTAACTGGACTGATACCCCGCTGGGCAGCGCGCCAGGCGCCCTGCCGATCGATGGTTCGCGCAAGAGCTGGGGTACCTTCGCCGAGTTCCTGGTGCCGGTCATCAAGAACCTGGACGTGACGGCCGCCGTGCGCTATGACAGCTACGATGCCGTCAAGAGCAACATGGTGTACGACCTGGACAGCAAACTGATCGGTTCGGCGACCCAGGGCAATGACGCCTCGAAGTCGACCTACAAACTGTCGTTCCGCTACAACCCGATCAGCACCGTGCTGCTGCGCGGCTCGTACGGCACCGGCTTCAAGGTTGCCAATCTGGACGACATCATCTCTCCGGTCACCGACGCTGGCGTCACCTCCGGCAAGTATGCCTGCCCAGTGAAGGCACCGGACCCACGCGCGGCGGACTGCGCCGGCACCACCCAGTATGCGCTGACTTCGGGCGGCAACAGCGTCAAAGGCGCCAACGGCCTGAAACCGGAAGAATCGAAGCAGTACACCCTGGGCATCCGCTTCGAACCGCTGAACGCGCTGTCGCTGGGCTTCGATCTGTGGAACGTCAAGATGAACAACCAGATCGTGGCACTGTCGGAAGGCCTGGTATTCGGCAATCCTGGCGCTTACAACAGCCTGTTCTCGACCGTGTATGACGCCGGCATCGGCGCCAACAAGCTGGTGACCTTGCTGCCTAACTTCAACCTGGGTAGCTCGCGTTACAAAGGTATCGACTGGGATCACTCCTATCGTCTGAAGACCGGCTACGGCAACCTGTCCTTCAACTGGACCGGTACGTACATGCTGAAGTCGGAAAAAACCCTGCCGGGTACCGATGACAAGGGCAACGCTACCAGCACCACGGAAAGCAGCCTGGGTCGCTTCGACAGCTACAACAACGTTACCGCGCGCGTCATCAGCCGTTTCGCCGTCAGCCTGAAGACCCCTGGCATGTTCACGCATACCCTGACGCTGAACTACCGTTCGGGCTACCACGACCAAGTGCTGACCGCGGACGACGGCGCAGTCAAGGCCGTCAATCCGGATGGCACCCTGGCAGCTGGCTTCGTTGGCATGGAACGTGACGTCTCGTCGGCGGCCATCTACGACTGGCAGACCCGTGCGGACATCAACAAGACCTACACGGTCACCGCCGGCATCAAGAACCTGTTCGACAAGGATCCTTCGTTCTCCAACCGTATCGCCGGTGGCGGTAACCAGGTTGGCTACGACGGCCGTTACAACAGCCCACTGGGCCGCACGTTCTACGTGACCGCCGCAGCCAAGTTCTAAGCTGACTCATTCCAGGCTGCAAAGCCTGGATGGTCAAAAAGCCCCGTCCGCACTGGGCGCGCTCTTGAGCGCGTTCAGGCTGACGGGTTTTTTTTTGCCCGGACGCTTGCGGTAAAATAGCGGATCGCGGGCCACGCCCGCGTCCCTCCCCGCTAACTACGGGGCCATGCAATTTTTCGGAACGATCTGCCATGTTGCGACTCAATGAAGTAAAACTCCCCCTGAACCACGCCGAAGCCGACCTGCCGGCCGCCATCCTGGCCCGCCTGGGCATCGCCGCCGACGCCCTGCTCGGCTTTACCGTCTTCAAGCGCAGCTACGACGCCCGCAAGAAAACCGCGATCGTGCTGATCTACTCGCTCGACGTCGATGTCAAGGACGAGGCCGAGGTGCTCAAGCGCCTGCACCACGACACCCACCTGATGCCGTCGCCGGACACCTCGTACAAATTCGTCGCCCACGGCGAGCAGCTCGCCGGCCACGACCAGAATCCGCGCCCGGTGGTGATCGGCACCGGCCCCTGCGGCCTGTTCGCCGCGCTGATCCTGGCGCAGATGGGCCTGCGTCCCATCATCCTCGAGCGCGGCAAGCAGGTGCGCGAACGCACCGTCGACACTTTCGGTTTCTGGCGCAAGCGCGAGCTCAATCCCGAGTCGAACGTGCAGTTCGGCGAAGGCGGCGCCGGCACCTTCTCGGACGGCAAGCTGTACAGCCAAATCAAGGACCCAAAACACTACGGCCGCAAGGTGCTCACCGAGTTCGTCAAGGCCGGCGCGCCGGAGGAAATCATTTACGTCAGCAAGCCGCACATCGGCACCTTCCGCCTGGTGAAGATGGTCGAGCAGATGCGCGCCAACATCGAGCAGATGGGCGGCGAGTACCGCTTCGAGAGCAAGGTGGTCGACATCGACATCGAGCGGGGCCCGGACGGCGGCCAGGTGCGCGGCCTGACCTTGGAGAGCGGCGAGCAGATCGTCACCAACCACGTGGTGCTGGCGATCGGCCACAGCGCGCGCGACACCTTCGAGATGCTGCACCGGCGCGGCGTCTACATCGAGGCCAAGCCGTTCTCGATCGGCTTCCGCGTCGAGCATCCGCAGTCGCTGATCGACGCCTGCCGCTTCGGCCCCAACGCCGGCCACCCCATCCTCGGCGCGGCCGACTACAAGCTGGTGCATCACGCCTCCAACGGCCGCGCCGTGTACAGCTTCTGCATGTGCCCCGGCGGCACGGTGGTGGCGGCCGCGTCCGAACCGGGCCGCGTGGTGACCAACGGCATGAGCCAGTACTCGCGCAACGAGCGCAACGCCAACAGCGCCATCGTGGTCAGCATCTCGCCGGAAGTCGACTACCCCGGCCATCCGCTGGCCGGCATCGAGTTCCAGCGCCGCCTGGAAGAAAAGGCCTTCGAGTTGGGCGGCGGCACCTACAACGCGCCGGGCCAATTGATGGGCGATTTCGTCGCCGGCCGCGCCTCGACCGGGTTCGGCAGCGTGGTGCCGTCGTACAAGCCGGGCGTGCACCTGACCGACCTGGCCACCATCCTGCCGGAGTTCGCCGTGACGGCGCTGCGCGAAGCCTTCCCGGCGTTCGACAAGCAGGTCAAGGGCTACTTCAAGCACGACGCCGTGCTGACCGGCCTGGAGACGCGCACCTCGTCGCCGATCCGCATCAAGCGCCGCGACGACACGCTGCAAAGCCTGAACACGCGCGGCCTGTTCCCGGCCGGCGAAGGCGCCGGCTACGCAGGCGGCATCCTGTCGGCCGGCGTCGACGGCATCAAGGTGGCCGAGGCCGTGGCGCTGTCCATGGCCGCGGACCAACAACCCTAATCCCCTCCCCCCGGACCGGCCGCCGCAAGGTATCGCGGCGGCCGGCGCCCCCTCCCCGTGCCTATTACCAGGCTAATAATCAGTTGTCAGATATCACACCCCCGACCACATGAACATGGTTGCATGTTTAACGTTCGCATAGCACCAATCAGCCATAAATAACCAAATACTTTGTATTTTTGTGTAAAAAAGTCGTTATTTTTTGAAATTACCGTGAAATCTGTTGTTTATTTCACTGTTGTTACAGAACAAGAATTGACCGTGGCGGACTCAAGTGGTCTGATGACCGCCGTGGATAATTTACAAATGGATTATCCATTATGGAATTTTTAATGACAAAGTAACAAGCGCAACCTCGCTAGGAGTTCAAAGCAATGATGATGGAAACTGTAATTTCGCGTTCACTGCGCCTGATGTTTTCGGGCAGCGCTGCACTGATCGGTGCAGGCCTGCTGGCCCAGCCAGTATTTGCCCAGGACACCCCTGGCATGCAACGCGTGGAAATCACCGGCTCGTCGATTAAGCGTGTAGACGCTGAAACGTCGCTGCCGGTGCAAGTGGTCACCAAGGCCGACATCGCCCGCACCGGCGCCACCAGCACCGAAGAGCTGCTGCAGTCGATCTCGGCGTTCTCGTCGGCCGGCGGCACCAGCAACGCCACCGGCGCCGGCACCTCGACCGGCGGCCTGTCGTCGATCTCGCTGCGCGGCCTGGGCTCGACCCGCACCCTGGTGCTGGTCAACGGCCGCCGCCTGGCCGCGTTCGCCGGCAGCGACGGCGCCTCCGTCAACGTCAACGTCATTCCGCTGGCCGCCATCGAGCGCATCGAAGTGCTGAAGGATGGCGCCTCGGGCACGTACGGCAGCGACGCGGTGGCCGGCGTGGTCAACTTCATCCTGTCCAAGCAGACCGACGGCGTGGAAATCACCGGCGGCTACGGCTCCCCATCGCAAAGCGGCGGCGGCCAGAACAGCAAGGCCTCGATCACCGGCGGCTACAACACCGACAAGCTGAACCTGGTTGTTTCGGGCTCCTACGAAAAAGAGAAGGCCCTGTTCGGCCGCGACCGCGACTACGCGGCCACGTCGACCAAGCTGCCTTACTACAACGGCACCGCGACCGGCCTGGGCAACATCCAGGGTTCGTTCACGCCAGGCGCCGGTCCCGACGCCGGCTTCAGCTCGGGTGGCTCCGGCTACGGCAATCCGCTGGCCATCGGCGACAAGTGCGGCACCATCAAGATGGGCACGCTGCAAAACGGCGCCATGGGTTCGCCGTACTGCTACTACGACAGCGGCCCGGACGTCGGCCTGACGCCTGATCGCGAATTGTTCAACTTCACCGGCAATCTGACCTACCAGCTCAACGACAAGCACCAGCTGTTCGGCGACGTGCTGTACTCGCAAAGCAAGGTCACCCAGACCTACCAGGCTTCGCCGGCGCGCGCCAGCTTCTTCGAGACCGACGGCGAGTTCGCCAAGCAGGGCGTGGACGCGGCGCTGCTGCTCTACCCAAGCAACCCGGCCTACCAGTCGATCGCCGTGCCTTACCTGCAAAGCCAGGGCTACACCTCGCTGATCGGCAAACCGCTGTCGATCACCTCGCGCGTGTTCGACTTCGGCCCGCGCCAGAACGTCGACACCGCCAAGCAAGCGCGCGTCGTGGTCGGCGCCAAGGGCACCATCGGCGCGGTGGACTACGAAGTGGCGCTGACCCACAACGAGTCCAAGCTCAACAGCGCTGTGACCACCGGCTACTTCTCGCAAGTGGCATACGCCAAGATCATCAACAGCAGCAACTGGAACCCATGGGCAGCGGGCGGCGTGCAGACCGGCGCCCTGGCCGACCAGCTGAAAGGCGCGGCGTTCAGCGGCGACTTCCTGTCGGCCAAATCGACCAGCGACTCGTTCGACGCCAAGATCACCGGCGACTTCTGGACCATCGCCGGCATCACCCCGCAGTACGCGCTGGGCGCCCAGTCGCGCAAGGAAAACTACACCACCAATCCTAGCGCAGCCTACCAGTCGGGCGACATCTCCGGCCTGGGCGGTTCGGTCGTGCCTATCGACCGCGACCGCACTGTCAACTCGGCGTTCGGCGAACTGAGCGTTCCGCTGACCAAGGCCCTGGAAGCCAACCTGTCCGTGCGCGACGACCATTACGACGACGTCGGCAACTCGGCCAACTGGAAGGGCAATGTCCGTTGGCAGCCGGTGAAGTCGCTGGTGCTGCGCGCATCCTACGGCACCGGCTTCCGCGCACCGTCGCTGGTCGACCTGTGGACGCCGCAGACGCTGGGCACTTCCGAGCAGTTCAACGATCCGGCAACCAAGCAAACCGGTCTGCAGGTCAATGCTCTGTCGGGCGGCAATCCGAACCTGAAGCCTGAGAAGTCGAAGCAGTACTCGTTCGGCGCCGTATGGCAGCCGGTATCGTCCACCAGCATCGGTGTCGACTTCTTCAACATCAACATCCGCGACATCCTGGCCATCCCATCGGCACAGGAAGTGGTGTCGCGCTTCCGCGCCGGCGACGCAGCCTACGCGGGCCTGGTGACCCTGAACGGCAACGACATCGTCAGCATCAAGCAGACGCTGGCCAACACCGGCAACGCCAACGTGCAAGGCCTGGACCTGTTCGCCAACTGGAAGGACAACTTCAGCTTCGGTAAGCTGGAAGCCAACCTGAACGGTACCTACATGGATACCTTCGACCAGACCAGCCCTGGCGGCGACATTTCGCACAAGGTCGGCACCATCGTTGACGGCGCCGGCAATCCGGTGATCGGCGCGCAGAACGGCGGCGTGATCCTGCGCTGGAAGCATCAGCTGGCAGGCACCTGGAGCAAGGGTCCATGGGCCACCACCCTGGTGCAGAACTATCGCAGCGGCTACCAGGTTGGCCACGACCTGAACGACAACAAAGTGTTCATCTCGTCGGAAGCCACCTACGACGCCAACGTGACCTACCGCGGCATCAAGAACCTGACGCTGGCGCTGGGCGTGAAGAACCTGTTCGACAAGCAGCCTGACCCGATCGGCACCGCGGTGACCAATCAGTTCCAGTCCGGCTACGACATCAACCAGTACGATCCACGTGGCCGCTTCGTCTACGTGACCGCTGGCTACAAGTTCAAGTAATCGGCAAGACGTAAAACAAAAAGCCCCGTGTGCGCTTGCGACGCTCAAGATCGTCGCACGGCCACACGGGGCTTTTTTTCATCTACAGCCAACCGGCCTTCTTGAAGCGCCGGTGCAGGTACAGGCACACGCCCACCATCACCGACAGCGCGAACGGATAGCCGTACTTCCACTCCAGCTCCGGCATGACCTTGAAGTTCATCCCCCACACGCCGGCAAACGCGGTGCAGATCGCGAAGATCGCCGCCCACGCCGCCAGCCGCTTGTTCACTTCGCTCTCCTCGATCGCCACCATTGACAGGTTGACCTGGATCGCCGTGGCGATGGTGTCGCGTATCGTGTCGAGCGAGGCGCTGATGCGGTGCAGGTGGTCGTGCACATCGCGGAAGTATTCCTGCGTGTCCTGGCACATGGCCGGCACGCGGCCGCCGTGCAGCCGTCCCACCGCCTCCATCAGCGGCGACACCACGTGGCGCACGATGGTCACCTTGCGCTTGAGCTCATACAGGCGCTGGATATTGTCGCGCTGCTTGCCCTGGCTGAAGATCAGCTCCTCGATTTTCTCCAGCTCCGTCTCCAGCATGTCCAGCACCGGGAAGTAGCGGTCCACCACCGCGTCCATCAGCGCGTACAGCACGAAGGCCGGGCCGAGGCGCAGCATGTGCGGCTCCTTTTCCGCGCGCGCACGCACGCCGAGGAAGCCCTGCTGGCTGTGGCCGTCGCGCGAAGACAGCACGTAGCTGTCGCCGACAAACATGTCCACCTCGCCGATGGCCACGTCGCCGTCGCGGCACTCGATGGTCTTGACCACCACGAACAGCGAATCGCCGTACTCCTCGATCTTGGGACGCTGATGGCCGCGCCGCGCATCCTCCACCGCCAGCTCGTGCAGGCCGAACTCCTGCTGCATGACCGCCAGCTCGTCCGGCTGGGCGTCGCGCAGCGCCACCCAGACAAAGGTCTCCGGTTTCTCGATGTACTCGCTGATTTCCTCGACGGGAATGTCCGCCAGCTTCTGGCCGTCCTGATAGGCCACACAATTAATCAGCATACTGTTTCCATTAAAAAAAAAGCTCCTGGCTTCGTCAGCCAAGAGCTTACCTCAAACCGGCGCGCGGGCGCCGCTTGAAGGCGGCGCCGGGATCAATCGTCCTTGGCGCCGTCGATGCCGAGTTCGGCGATCTTGCGGGTGATGGTGTTGCGGCCTATGCCCAGCCGCACCGCCGCATCGTTCTTGCGGCCGTGCGTGTGCTTGAGCGCGGTGCGTATCAGCGCCGACTCGAACTGCCGGCCCAATACCGCCATCACCTCCTGCTGACCGCCGCTGAGCATGGAAGCGGCCTGCGCCTCCAGCAATCCCAGCCAGGCGTCCGGCGCACCGGACGCCGGCTGCGCGCTGGCGGCCTCGGCCACAGGAACCGACATCACCGTGCCGTGGTGCTGGATCGGCGCATAGCTTTCGGACGGCGCCGGCGCGTGGCCCTGCTCCTGGGTCAGCTCCAGCGGCAGGTCCTTCACCTCCACCGTCTGGCCGGGCGCCATCACCGTGATCCAGTTGCACAGGTTTTCCAGCTGGCGCACATTGCCCGGCAGGTCCAGGCCGCTGAGGAACTGCAGCGTGGCGTCGCTCATGCGCTTGGCTTCCACGCCCAGCTGCTTGGCGCTCTGCACCAGGAAGTGGCGCACCAAAATAGGGATGTCCTCGCGCCGCTCCCTCAAACTGGGCAGGCGCAAACGGATCACGTTCAGGCGGTGGTACAAGTCCTCGCGGAACAAGCCTTCGCGCACGCGCTGTTCCAGGTTCTGGTGGGTGGCGGTGATCACGCGCACATTGGCTTTCAGGGGCTGGTGCCCGCCGACGCGGTAGAAGTGCCCGTCCGACAGCACGCGCAGCAAGCGCGTCTGCAAATCGAACGGCATGTCGCCGATCTCGTCAAGGAACAGCGTGCCGTTCTCGGCCTGTTCGAAGCGGCCGCGCCGCGTGGTCTGCGCGCCGGTGAAGGCGCCGCGTTCATGGCCGAACAGTTCGGATTCCAGCAAGTCCTTCGGGATCGCCGCGGTGTTCAATGCGATGAAGGGCTGCGACGCGCGCGGGCTGTGCTTGTGCAGCGCGCGCGCCACCAGCTCCTTGCCCGAGCCCGATTCGCCGGTGATCAGCACCGTCACGTTCGACTGCGACAGGCGGCCGATGGCGCGGAACACCTCCTGCATCGCCGGCGCTTGGCCGAGGATCTCGGGCGTCTCCGACGGCCCGGATTCGACGCTGGTCTCGCGCAGGCTCTCGTCCAGCGCGCGGCGGATCAGCTCGACGGCCTTGTCGATGTCGAACGGCTTGGCCAGGTATTCGAAGGCGCCGCCCTGGAAGGCCGCGACGGCCGAGTCCAGGTCGGAGAAGGCGGTGATGATGATGACCGGCAGGCCGGGGAAGCGTGACTTCACCAGTTGCAGCAGGTCGAGGCCGGAGTCGCCCGGCATGCGGATGTCGGACACCAGCACCTGCGGCGTCTCGAACTCCAGCGCGGCGATGGCGTCGCGCGCGTTGGCAAAACTCTTGGTGGCGAGGTTTTCCCGCGCCAGCGCTTTTTCCAGTACCCAGCGGATCGATTCGTCGTCGTCTACTATCCAGATTGGCTTCATGTGTTGTATGTATCCCGCAATATGGATCGTCAATCAAGGGACTCGGCACCCGCCCCTGCTTGCCTCGGCTTATGGCAACGGCAGCAGGATACGGAAATCCGTGTATCCAGGCCGGCTCTCGCACTCGATCACGCCCATGTGCTGCTGCACGAAGGTTTGCGCGAGGGTCAAGCCCAAGCCGCTGCCCCCTTCCCTGCCCGATACCAACGGGTAGAAAATCCGGTCGCGGATCTGGGGTGCGATACCCGGTCCATTGTCGATGATATGCAAGTCTAATGCCAGCCCGTAGCGGACCTTGGCCAAGGTGACCTGACGGGCCACGCGCGTCTTGAAAACGATCTCCGCATCGCCCGCCTCGATGCGCGCGGCCAGCGCCTGGGCGGCGTTGTGCGCGATGTTGAGCACGGTCTGGATCAACTGCTCCTTGTCGCCCCGGAACTCGGGGATCGAGGCGTCGTAGTCGCGCAGGATGGTCAGGCCGGACGGGAACTCGGCCAGCATCAGGCTGCGCACGCGCTCCAGCACTTCGTGGATGTTGACGTCGCCGACGATGTGCGGCCGGCGGTGCGGCGCCAGCAAGCGGTCGACCAAGGTCTGCAGCCGGTCCGCCTCCTTGATGATGACCTGGGTGTACTCGCGCAGCTGGCCGGCGTGCAGCGCCGGCAGTTCCATCTCCAGCAGTTGCGCGGCGCCGCGGATGCCGCCCAGCGGGTTCTTGATCTCGTGCGCCAGGTTGCGGATCAGTTCCTTGTTGACCTGGCTCTGGTCGAGGATGCGCTCCTCGCGGTCCAGCTTGAGGTGCTGCAGGTGCTCGCGCAGTTCGATCAGCACGTGGCCGGCCGGGTCGTCCAGCGCCGAGACGATGCTGTGCACGTGCAGCGGATCGCGGCCGGCGCGCTCCAAGGTCAGGTCCTGGCGCAGGTCGGAGAACTTGTGCTCGCGCGCCTGCGTGCAGATGTTGTCGAGCTCGTTAGGATTGAGGAACTGCGCGCTCAGCGTCTGGCGCGACAGGGCTTTGAGTGAGCTCTCCAGCAGATTCTCGGCGGCCGCGTTGGCGTAGACGAAGCGGCCCTCGGGGTCCAGCAGCACCACGGCCGAAGCCAGCAGCTCCAGGCCCGCCAGGGCGGCCGGCCGGTGCTTGCCGGCGTTATGTAGACTCGTCATCGGATGTTTGCGATCTCACGTTTTAAGGCTTCGATATTTTTTTCCGAGCGGCTGATGCTGTCGCGCATGCCGGCCACCCGGTCCAGGTATTTGGCGTAGTTGCGTTCGTCGCCGCGCCGTTCCGGCTCGCCGTTGTTGAACTCCTTGCGCAGCTCGGCCAGCTTTTGCGTCTCGCTCTTCAGCTCGTCCTCCAGGATGCCGCGGCGGTCGGCGTCGCGCGCGCGCTGCTCGGCGCTGTCGACGCGGGGAAAATCGCCCGGCGTGCTGATCGGCGCCGGCACGTTGTTGCGCGCCGGCGTGCCCTGGCGGCGCGGCGGCGCCGGGATCACCGCGCCGGGCAAATCCATGGACTTGCAATGGCTGCCGCGGTTGACGTCGGTGTACTCGATGCTGCCGCCGGGCGATACGCATTTGTAGATCTGCGCGTGGGCCTGCATCGCAATGCAGCCCAGCAGCGCCAGCGACACCATCGACACACATCGTTTAAAGCTGGTTGTCATTCGAAATCCGTGGGTGAAACTATCCATCCCGAATATACAACATCCAAAGAAAAACGCGGGGAAAGCCATGCTCTCCCCGCGTTTTTTGCTGCGCTACAGGCACCGGCGTGGCCGATGCGTTGCTATTACAGCGAGTAGTACATGTCGAACTCGGCAGGGTGAGTCGTCATGCGCATGCGCTGGACGTCCTGCATTTTCAGTTCGATGTAAGCGTCGATCATGGAATCGCTGAACACGCCGCCACGGGTCAGGAACTCGCGGTCTTTGTTCAGTGCGTCCAGTGCCTCTTCCAGCGACGAGCACACGGTCGGGATCAGCGCGTCTTCTTCCGGCGGCAGGTGGTACAGATCTTTCGATGCTGCCTCGCCCGGATGGATCTTGTTGGCGATACCGTCCAGGCCGGCCATCAGCAGCGCGGCGAAGCACAGGTACACGTTGGCCAGTGGATCCGGGAAGCGGGTTTCGATACGGCGGCCTTTTGGATTGGCCACGTGTGGAATACGGATCGAAGCCGAACGGTTACGGGCCGAGTAGGCCAGCTTGACCGGTGCCTCGAAGCCTGGAACCAGACGCTTGTACGAGTTGGTGCCTGGATTGGTGATCGCGTTCAGCGCCTTGGCGTGCTTGATGATGCCGCCGATGTAGAACAGCGCGGTTTCCGACAGGCCGGCATAGCCGTCGCCGGCGAACAGGTTGACGCCGTCTTTCCAGATCGACTGGTGCACGTGCATGCCGGAACCGTTGTCGCCAACGATAGGCTTAGGCATGAAGGTGGCGGTCTTGCCATAGCTGTGGGCCACGTTCCAGACCACGTATTTCAGGTTCTGGGTCCAGTCGGCGCGCTCGACCAGGGTCGAGAACTTGGTGCCGATTTCGTTCTGGCCGGCGCCGGCCACTTCGTGGTGGTGCACTTCGACCGGGATGCCCAGCGATTCGAGGATCAGGCACATTTCCGAACGCATGTCCTGGAAGCTGTCCACTGGTGGCACTGGGAAGTAGCCGCCCTTGACGGTAGGACGGTGGCCGCTGTTGCCGCCTTCGATTTCCTTGTCGGTCGACCACGACGCTTCGTCGGAATCGATCTTGACGAAGCAGCCGGACATGTCGATCTTCCAGCGCACGCTGTCGAAGATGAAGAACTCTGGCTCCGGGCCGAAGTAGGCGGTGTCGCCCATGCCGGACGATTTCAGGTAGGCTTCAGCGCGCTTGGCGATGGAGCGTGGATCGCGGTCGTAACCCTTGCCGTCCGACGGTTCGATCACGTCGCACTGCATGAACAGGGTGGTCTCTTCCATGAACGGGTCGATGTTCGCGGTGTTTGGATCTGGCAGCAGAATCATGTCCGAAGCTTCGATGCCTTTCCAGCCGGCGATCGAGGAACCGTCGAAGGCGTGGCCCGATTCGAACTTGTCGATGTCGAAGTGCGACACAGGCACGGTGACGTGCTGTTCTTTACCACGGGTGTCGGCGAAACGGAAATCAACGAATTTGACTTCGTTTTCCTGGACCATTTTCAGAACTTCTGCGGCTGTCATTGCCATGCGTATCTCCTAAAGGAATGTGGGGCTCGTGCGCTATTGGTAAGCAGTATCCGTGCCAGCCTAAAGCTCCAAGGCTTATGTCGGTAGCGTCTTTGAACTCGCCGCCAAATGAATCTAAAATCCACGAGGGAGCGCAAGTGACGCTATTTGAGGCGGCTCAATACCGCACCAACTCAGTGCATATTCAAGATTTTGCACCGTATCTGTGCATTTCAGGGAATTTCCCCAAAATTGCACGACTTTGGTGCGCCTGCGTGTGGTGCGCACGCAGGAAGCCTATAATAAACTCAAACTTATTTCTGGAACATGACATGAGCAAAATAGACGATATTCTTGCGCTGGCACGCAGCCGCAGCAAAGACTGGCCCTATGCCGGCGCCGTCACGCCGCAGGAAGCGTACGAACTGGTCAGCGCGGACAACGCGGTCAAGCTGGTCGACGTGCGCACCCATGCGGAGCGCGACTGGGTCGGCCGGGTGGCCATACCGGAAGCCCAACATGGTGCGGTCCAGTGGAGCTTGTACCCGGGCGGGATCGCCAATCATGAATTCATCGAACAGCTGAACTCGGTGGCGCGCAAGGACCAGGTGATCCTGTTCCTGTGCCGCTCGGGCGTGCGCTCGCGTAACGCCGCCAAGCTGGCCACCGAACACGGCTACCAGCACTGCTACGACATTCTCGAAGGCTTCGAGGGCGAGAAGGACGAGCGCGGCCACCGCAAGCACATCAACGGCTGGTGCAAGGCCGACCTGCCCTGGATCGGCGCCTGAAGCCACGTCATTCCCGCGCAGGCGGGAATGACGGTCACACCGGCACCGCGTCATCCGTTGCGGGCGCCGACTCGCCCATCAGGAACTGAATGCGCTTGCGCACGAACTGGATGTGGCTGCGCAAGCCGTACAAACCATCCGCGAACGATAGCGGGATCGACACCTGATTGACCAGGTCCTCGATCTCGTTCAGGCGCACCAGCTGGCGTTCGTAGACCTGCATGCGGATATCCTCCGGCGCCTCCTCCACCGCCTGCTCCACCGCGCGCAGCTGGCCATACCAGCGGTACACGCGCGAACGGATGCGCCACACGTACAGCGGCGGCACCACCTTGGACAGCGGCAGGATCAGCGCGCCCAGCGCCACCACCACCACCCACATGCGGTCGAGGAAATTGGCCAGCCAGAACGTCATGTAGCGCTGCAGCAGCGGCGGGCCGCTCTTGTAGTACTTGGCCGCCTCGGCGTCGACCGGGATCTCGGTGTATTTGGCCGACGGGAACTGGCCCTGCTGCGAGAACCATCCCGCACCGCCGTGGATGCTGCTGGCCGCCTGCACGAACAGGTCCACCAACGCCGGATGCAGGTCGTCGCGCGCCACCAGCGTGGCGGTCGGCGCGATCAGGTTGTAGTCCTCGGCCGGGATATCGCGGCCCAGGTCGACGATCCCCTGCGGCAGCACCACATGCGTGAGGAACGGCAGCTTGCGCGCGTAGGCTTCCGCCTGGTTGAAATTGAACAGCTTGATGCCCGGGGTTTGCAGCAGCATCTGGATCAGCGGCGCTTCCGGCGCCGAGGTGAACACCAGGCCATCGATGCGGCCCTCCAGCAGCTCCACCGTGGCCGGCGTGTTGGCCAGCGAGAAGCGCTCCACCTCGCCCTTCTCGACGCCGTTCAGCTCCAGCACCTGGCGGAACAGGCGCGGCGCGCCGGCGCCCTTGGGGCCGTAGTTGATCTTCATGCCCCGCAGCTGGGTCAGCTGGGTGATGGGCGGCTTGCCCTTGGTCTCGCGCAGGAACAGCCACAGCGGCTCGACAAACAGGCTGCCCAGCGAGGTCAGGCCCTCGCGCTCGGCCGCCTCCTCGTTGGTGGAGCCGCTCTGGACGAAGGCGATATCGACCTCGCCGGCCTTCAGGCGCCTGAGGTTTTCGCCCGAGCCGGCGGACGGCACCAGCGTCACCTTCACACCGTGCTTGGCCAGCGCGGCCGCGTACTTCTTGCCGAATTCCGAATAGGCGCTGTTTTCCTGGCCGGTGGCCAGGCGTACCGTGCGCGGCGGTTGCGGATCGACCAGCCAGTAGGCCAGCGCGCAGACGCCGGCGATCAGGGCGATGGAAGGAGCGGCGGCGACGAACAAGTCCCGCAACGAGAACTGCGTGAACTTGAGAATTTTGGACATGTGGTGGCGTATCGGTTTCATGGGCTGATACATTGCCCACAAATCAACGTGGGGTCAAGTCTGACATTCGGACACGCGCTCAGCCGTAGGGCGCGCCTACGGTAGAGCTCGTGTCCGAATGTCAGACTTGACCCCAATGTTTAGCCGCCGCAGGCTTGCAGGGGCGGCGTTGTGGAGGCGGTGGCGTTGCCGCCGGTTTTGACGATCACCGGCGGCGTAACGCCGGGCTTGGCGATCGGATGCGGTTCGATCAGCGGCATCAGGCTCGGCGCCAGCACCACCAGCAGCTGCACCGGCAGCGCGCTGGTGAAGTCGTAGTGCTTCGAGTCCGGCCCGTGCACGTAGGCCGTCATCGAGCCGAAGAAGCGCTCGCCGATGTTGAACACAAAGGTCGCCGAGCGGTTCACGTAGCGCGATTCGATCAGCCGTCCGCCGCCCCCGTACACGTCGAAGCGCTGGTCGCCGGTGCCGGTCTTGCCGCCGACCGGGATCACCTTGCCGTCCGAGCCCACGAAGGCCATGCGCGCCCGCTTGGCCGTGCCGTCCGACACCACGCCACGGATCGCGTCGGCCACCACGCGCGCCACTTCCGGCGATATGACCTGTTCGTTGGTGGTGGCAGGGGCCTTGGTCACCACGGTCTCGTATGGCGTGCCCGCGGCGAAGTGCAGCGAGCTGATGCGTTGACTGGTCTTGCGCACGCCGCCGTTGACGATAATCCCCATCAGCTCCGCCAGCGCGGCCGGACGGTCGGCCGAGGCGCCCAGCGTGGTCGCATACGACGGCACCAGCGATTCGAACGGATAACCCATCTTCTTCCACTGCTTGTGGATTTCCATGAAGCCTTCCACCTCGATCAGCCCGGCGATGCGCTTGTCCTGCGCGTGCTTGTGGTGGGTCTTGAACAGCCACTGGTAGACTTCCTGCCGCTCCTTCTCGCTGGCGGCCGTCATCTGCGACAGCGTCGCGCCCGGATGCAAACGCATGTACGCCGCCATCCACAGCTCCAGCGGGTGCACGCTGGCCAGGTAGCCGCGGTCGGCCAGCGACCATTTGTCGATCGCGTACTGGTCGTACAGCTTGGCCACGCGGTCTTCCGGCACTTCGTTCTGCGACGGCAGGTTGTCCTTCAGGAAGGCGGCGAACTGCTGCTGGCTGGCCAACGGATACACGGTGCGGTGGATCACCGCCAGCCGCACCGGCGTGCTGCGGATGTTGGCCAGCAGGATCTTGTCCAGTTCGGACTCCGGCTTGCCCTTGTACTTCAAATAGAAGCGCGCCAGGAATTCCTTGCCTTCCTTGTCGGCGAAGCGCGCCAGGTATTGCGCGCGGCGCGGATCGTCCGCATCGGCCAGCAGCGACGCCGACGAACCAGGCGTCTGGAACATGTAGTACTTGGCGACGTCGCGCATCAGGCGCACGAACACCAGGTTGGTGGAGTGGCGCAGCGCCTCGGTCACGGTCAGGATCTTGCCGTTGTCTTCCTTGGAGAAGTTGCCGAAGTGGTGCAGGCCGCCGCCGGTGAAGAAGCCCTCGCCCGGATTGCCGGAATACTTGCGCTCCATGGCCGCGTTCAGCATCGGCGTCAGCTCGCGTCCGCCTTTATCCAATGGCAGCGCCTTGAAATACTCCAGCGCCCATTGCGACAATTTATCCTGCGGATCAACCGTCACCTTGCCCAGCGCGGCCGCGTCCATGCCGCCGAACTTCTTGTGCAGCTGGTCGACGATGTCCAGATAGGTCACCAGCGTGCGCAGCTTCGCGGTCGAGCCCAGGTCCAGCTTGGCGCCTTCGTTGATGTCGAGCGGCTGGTCGAAGTTATCCGTCTGCAGGCGCAGCAGGTTGTTCTGCTCGCCCTTCTCCAGCAAGGTGAAGCTGTACACCACGTTGGCCGGATCGCCGTTGCCCAGCATGCCCTTGCCGGTCAGGCCGGCGGCCTTGGCCTTCTCGGGATCGCGCAGGTCGCGCAGCACCTGCGTGACGGCGGTCTGCGCCTGCGCGTCCAGCGTGCTGACCACGCTCAGGTCAAGGCGGTCCAGGTTGTACATGCGGTTGTCGCCCAGCAGGTTGGCCAGGTGGTTGCGGATCGCGTTCGACGCCTTGCGCGACACGAAGGTCATGGCCGGCGCCGACTCCACACCGCTGCCGGTGGCCGGATGCAGCTTCTGCTGCAAGGCCATGTCGCGCATGGCCGGTGTGATGATGCCGTCCTGCGCCAGGATGCGCAGGTGGCTGTTGGCCAGCACTTCCAGGTCGGCCGCGCCGTTGCCCAGGTAGTAGCTGGGGCGGCGCTGCGCGATCATCAGGCTCAACGCCTCCTTGTAGGTCAGCGCGGTTTCCGCGTCGGGATTGTCGAGCTTGCCACCGAGCAGACGGTTAAAGTCGGCGAAGCCGCGGCCGTACCACACCCACATGCCGTCGCCGATACCGTTCACCTCGCCGTAGCCGGGCTTGGCCGACAGCGGCACCGTGTTCAGGTAGTCGATGACGATGCGGCGCCGCGCCTTGGTGGTGTCCGGTCCGTCCTGGTAGGAGCGCAGGCTGGCCGAGACCATCTGCTGCAGCTTGTCCTTCATCGAGCCGGTGCGTCCCTCCGGCGAGTGGCGGTACTTTTCGATCTGCGTGGCCAGCGTGCTGCCGCCCGGCGCGCGATGGCCGCCGGCGACCGTGCTGACGCTCTTTTCAATCACGGCCTTGCCCAGCCGGTCCCATTCGACGGCCGGATTGCGGGTCGGATATTTGGTGTCGAGCAGCTCGCGGTTCTCGATGAACAGCAGGCTGTTGACCAGCGCCGTCGGCGCCTGCTCGAACTTGTTGTAGACGCGCTCGGGATAACTGGCGGCGAACAGCTGCTGCGCGCGGCAGTCGTAGATCGTCAGGCCGGTCTTGGTCTTCTCGCGGTAGGTGGCGAACACGCCCATGTCGGCCAGCTCGGCCATCTTGGGCGAGATGCGCGCCTGCGCGCTGACCTGGTAGTCGCGCGCGCTCAGCTTGCCCAGGTAGTCCGGCAGGCCGGCGTAGCCGAGCCGCTCGTCGTACGGGCTGTCTTTCGGGAAGCGGATCGACTTGCTGGCGCCCGGCTCCATCTTGTACGTCATCTTGCCGACCAGGTCGGTGAAGATGCGCGCCTGCATGCTGGAGGTGCGGGTTTCCTGGATGCCCCAGTACACCGCGAACGACAAGCCAACCAGCAACACCAGCAGGAAGGCGTTGCGCGAGCGCTTGCTTTTCGGCGGTGTGGTCGGCGGCGGCGCGTCCATCTGGGCCTGGGCCAGATGCGCTTCGGTCTGCTCGGGAGTTGGGGCTGGCACGACACGCAAGTGCCGTGGACGGCGATAGCCAAACGCTGCGGCGCCTGCGCGCAATTTGCGCACTGCGCGGACAACAAGACGGGGCCGGCGGAAACGACGATTGCTTAACATATGATTCAAACCGGTCAGCTGTTTCAGTAAAACTTACTCGGACTTGCTAGCTTCCATTGCACCACATCGGCGGCGCATCCACCGGCGCGGAGGCAGAATAATTTCACTGCGCCGTTTGTTTTTCGCAAAAAAACAACGGCGCTCTCTCCGAGGAAAGAACGCCGTCCGGACCCATCCGATAACAGTGTGACACTAAGTGTTGCTGAACTCTACATTGAGCTTCTTGAGCTCCGCGCACAAATGCAGAAACGCTGTAGCCGTCTGGGCCGCTTCGCCTTTGACGCCCAGCTCGATATGCCGGCGCGTGTTGGCGTCGCCCACGCTTGGCAGGCTGAATACCTTCACGCGCGGGAACTGCGCCTCGATCGCCACCATCAGCGGTGTCAGCGCCGATTCGGCCGCCTCGTACACCAGCACCGACTGCTCCAGGCGCGGCTCGCGGTTGAACAGGTCGGCGTAGTGATTGTCCAGCACCCACTCGATCATCGGCCAGGCCATCACCGGGAAGCCCGGCACAAAGTAGTGCTTGTGCAGCGCGAAGCCGGCAACGTTGTTGTATGGATTAGGAATCAGCGTCGCGCCCTGCGCGAACTCGGCCATTTTCAGGCGGTGCAGGTTTTCTTCCGAGTTCAGGTCGACCTGCTGGCCGGCGTCCTTGCCCATTTGCAGGATGCGCTGCTGGATGTTGATCTTGCCCTGCTCGTGCATCACCAACGGCAGGCCCAGCGCGTTGGCCGCGGCCAGGCGCGTGTGGTCGTCCGGCGTGGCGCCGATGCCGCCGCAGCAGAACACGATGTCGTCGCTGGCGAAGGTGCGCTTGAGCGTGGCCGTGATGCGCTCGGGATCGTCGGCCAGGATCTCGGCCCAGTTCAGCTGCAGGCCGCGCGCCGCCAGCATCTGCACGACTTTGGGAAAGTGCTGGTCGACGCGCCTGCCGGACAGGATTTCGTCGCCGATGATGATGAGACCGATCGCCATGATTACCCTTCAAATTCAATGAATAACCACTTCCGCGTCATTCCCGCGCACGCGGGAATCCATGCTGAGCGGGCATAAGAGACTCCGCATGGTTCCCCGCTTACGCGGGGATGACGATTGCAGCCTCGGCGCGCAAGCGCGCCAGCGCATCGAGACAATAATACGCAAACCACAAGCCGGTGAAAATAAACACCAGCACATACAGCCAGATCGACGCCGCCGCCAGGAAGGGGAAGAACGCCACCGCCAGCACCGTGCCGCCCAGCCAGATCGCGCCCGGCAAGGCGCCGGCCAGGCCGGAGATCACGCCGATCGCCAGCAGGCGCCAGCGGTGCTCGGCCAGGATCTGGCGGCGCTCCTCGGCCGAGGCGTAGTCGGCCAGCGCATCATAGACCATCACGCGGCAGGTCAGCCAGCCCCACAGCAGCGCCTGCACCACCATCGCCAGCGGCGGGAAGAAGTACAGCGGCAGCGTCAGTATCCACAGGCCGATGAAGATCGCCATGCCGCCCAGCGCGGTGAGGGCGCTGCCGACCAGGCTGCCGCCCTTGCGCTGCTCCAGCTGCGGATAGTGGCGCAGGCCGACGTGGCGGCCGATCAGCGGCATGGCGATCACGCCGATGAAGATCAGCGCGGTCAGGATCATCAGCGGCAGGAACAGCAGCATGGCGATCAGCGGCGGCATCACGGTCTTCAGGAAGGCCAGGCCCAGCGAGGTGAGCAGGTTGCCGGCCGGCGTGAACAGGTTGTGCTCGGCGAACTGCGCGTACACGTAGTCGATCAGCGGCTGCAGCCAGAAGTACAAGGCCACGGCCCACACGCCGACCGCCAGCAGGAACGGCGCCAGGCTCATCGCCAGCATCTTGCCATGCCATTGCGACAGGAAGGCGCGGCCCCAGGAACGGATTACATAGCTCATCAGACGACATCCTTGCGTGCGTATTCCACCATGCGCTTCAGGCCCAGCCACTGCTGCGACCAGAAGCCCTTGCCGTACTCGCGTCCCGGCGTGACCATGCCCTGGGCGTCGGTCTGCGGCAACTGGTCGCGGATGCCGGTGGCGACAAAGGCCGGCGTGAAATTGGCGGTGCGGAAGATGATGTCCCAGACCGGAAGCAGCACGGCGAAATTGCAGCCGCCCAGCGTGCCCTTGCCGGCCGATTCATGGCCGACGCCGATCGCGTGGTGCATGCGGTGGTAGCGCGGCGACACCAGCAGCCATTCGCCGACGCGGCCGAAGTGGATGCGCACATTGGCGTGTTGCAGGCTCTGCAGGATGCGCGAGACCGACACCAGCATCACGTACTGCGACGGCTCGACGCCGATGCACAGCGCGATCACGCCCATGTAGACGTCGCGCAGCAGGTCGTCAAGCAGGTGGTTGCGGTTGTCGCTCCACAGGTTCATGTTCTGCTGGCTGTGGTGCAGGCCGTGCAAGCCCCACCACCAGTTGAACTGGTGCGAGGCGCGGTGGTACCAGTAGTCGAAGAAATCCAGCACGACGAAGTACACCAGGAAGGCGCCCAGCGGGCTGATGCCGGGCCACAGCGATTCCAGGTTGAACGGATGGAAGCTTTCGAAGCGCAGCATGGCGGCCAGGCTGTCCATCAGCGGATCGAGCGTGAAGAAGATCAGCACCGAGAACAGGCCGACGCGGTGCAGCACGGTGTAGATGAAGTCGTTCCAGCGCGCGCGCGGGTCGGTGATCTTGTGCACCGGGATCATCGCCTCCAGCGGGCGCAGCACCAGGAACAGCAGGATCAGCTCCAACACGCCGATCAGCAGCCATTCGGTGCCTTCGAACGCTTCCTCGACGAACTCGCCAAAGCCGAGCTGAAACACCAGCGGCTGGATCACCGTCTCGAACAACCAGCCTTGGGCGACGCCCAGCCAGTCGGAAAATAATTGCATCATGGGTGTTTCGAACTCGGCTTGAACTGTGAAAGATAGTCGGGATGCTCGCGCAGCGTGGCGAAGCAATAACCTTTTTGCTCCAGGCCGCTGATCAGCGGCTCCAGGTTGGCCGGCGCCCACGCATCCTTGCGCGACCAGATGCCCATGTGGGCGACGAAAATGTCGCCATCCCGCAAGTCGCGCAGGGACTTCTGCAACAATACCGCATTCGGATAGGCCGTGCTGGAGAGCTCGTCGCCGGAGAAGCCGGCCGGCGCCCAGCCCACGTGGGCGTAGCCGCAGGCCTTTGCCGCCGCCAGCGAGCGCGGCGTGGTGCGGCCGGCCGGCGCGCGCCAGATCGGGTCCAGGTGTTTGCCGGTCAGTTCGACGAAGCGCTGGTCGACGCGTTGGATTTCCTCGCAATACTGCGACGGCGTCAACGTCTGCACCTTGCCGGCGTGCGCGCCGAAGCCGGGCTTGACCTGCAGGGTGCCGTCGGCGCCATCCTTGACCAGCACGTCGTGGTCGAAGGTGTGGGAACCGATCGCATGGCCCTCGGCCACGCGGGCCTTCCAGTAGGCCGACCAGGCCGGGTCCAGCGAGTAATCGCCGTTGATGGTTTTCTCGTTGGCCAGGAAGAAGGTGGCCTTGATCTGGTGGCGCTTGAGCGTGTCGGCGATCAGTTCGGCCTGCGACTGGCTGCCGGTGTCGAAGGTCAGGTAGATGGTGCCTTTGCAGGCGCTGTGCCGCAGCAGCGCCGCCTGCGGCTTGGCGCCGGCGGTTGTGCTCGACGCGGCCGTCACGGCTGCGGACGCTGTTGGTGCCGCGCCCATCGCGGCGGCGATGCCGGCGGCCTTGGCCTCGGCCGCGCGCCGCGCCGGGCCGTTGAGGTTGCGCGCATGGGCGTTGGCGGCGCGGGCGGCGTCGTTGAGGTCGCGCGCGTCGCTGTTGGCCGCGCTGGCCGTCCTGGCGTTGTCGGCGGCCTGCGACGCCGGCACGGCCACCAGCGCCAGCATGGTCAGGGCGGCGGCGGCCTTCATTACATGCGCTGGGCGGAGTTGAAGAAGAACACGCCGTGCGGCGAGCGACCCACCGGTATCAGCTTGGTGACCTTGCGGGTAGCCAGGTCGATCACGGCCACTTTCTTGATCCAGCGCAGCGTAACCCACATGGTCTTGCCGTCGGCGGTGACTTCCATGCAATCCGGGCCGCCGGGCACATTGATCTGGCCGACGTTTTCCAGCGTCTTCTGGTCGATGATGTTGATCGAGTTCGACACCCGGTTCGACACGTACACATTGCGGCCGTCGCCGGCCGAGCGGAAGTTGTGCGCGCCCTGCCCGGTCTTGATGCGCTTGACGGTCTTCTGGGTTTTCCAGTCGATCACCTCGACGTAGTCGCTGCCCATGATGCCGACCAGCAGATACTTGTCGTCCGGCGTCATGGCGATACCGGCCGGCAGCTTACCGACCGACATGGTCCACTTCAGCGTCTGCGTGGAGAGGTCGATGGCGCTGACCTGGTCGCTGCCCTGCTGGGTGATGAACACCATGTTGCTGGCGGCGTTGAAGGCCATGTGGCTGGGCAGCTTGGCCAGCGGGATGCGCTTGGCCAGCGTCAGGTTGGCGCCGTCGTACTTGTACAGGTCGACGCGGTCCAGGCGCAGCGAGTTCGACACGAACCATTTCTGGTCCGGCGAAAAGCCGATCTGGTACGGGTCGAGGATGTCCTTGATGGTGCGCTGGATCTGCCCGCTTTTCGGATCGAGGAAGATCAGTTCATTGCCCACCGAGCTGGCGACGATCAGGGACTTGTTGTCCGGGGTCGCCATCAGGTGGTGGGGTTCCTTGCCGACCGGGAAGGTGGACAGGTCTTTGTAGGTTTCCTGGTCCAGCAGCTGCACGGTGGCGTCGCGCGAGTTGAGCACAACCACCACGTTCGCCTGCGCGCTGCCGAGGGCAGAGGCGGCGCAGACACAGGAAAGCACGATACGGCGGAAACTACGGAACATGTAAAAATCGCTTGAAAGACCAAAACGTTTATTTTACGTGCAAACTGCGCCGGGACGAGACAAATGCCGCAATTATTCCTCGGTGCGGACGCCCTGCTACAATTCGCGATTGTCATTAACGTCTACATAGAAGGAAAATCATGTCCACCATCACCACCGACTCCGGCCTGCAATACATCGAACTGACCGTGGGCGAAGGCGAAGTCGCCAAAGCCGGCCAGAACGTCACCGTGCACTACACCGGCTGGCTGCGCAACGACGACGGCACCAAGGGTCCGAAGTTCGACTCCAGCAAAGACCGCAACGATCCATTCGAATTCGCGCTGGGCGCGGGCATGGTCATCCGCGGCTGGGACGAAGGCGTGCAAGGCATGAAGATCGGCGGCGTGCGCCAGCTGATCATCCCGGCCGACCTGGGTTACGGCTCGCGCGGCGCCGGTGGCGTGATCCCGCCGAACGCCACCTTGATTTTTGATGTGGAACTGCTGGGCGTTTAAGCACCACCACCGTCATTCCCGCGCACGCGGGAATGACGCAGTCAGCGCTGCCAGTTCCTGCGCAGCGCTTCCACTTCCGCTCGCGTGTCGAGCATGCCGCCGACGATGCGCTGGTCGATCGCTTCCAGCAGCGCCGTCGGCATCTCGCTCCCGGCCATCCGGTAGCTGGCCGGCGCCGGCAGCGGCCGCGCGTTCTGCACCAGCACCGGTATCCGCCACTCATCGCCGCCACGGCAGGCGATCCCCACCAGATCCTGGTTCAGGCCGACCAGCGTGAAGCTGCGGCAGTAGCCGCCCTCGTTCGACAGAAAACTCAGCCCGACCCGCACATCGCCCTCGGATGGCGCGGCGCCGCCCATCTGCTGGGTCAGGGCGTGGTCCAGCCGCCCCTGCGCGATCAGCATGCCGTTGCGGCTGAAGACAGTGGTGGGCGCGGCGGCAGGCTCGCCGAACCAGCCCGGCTGCCAGCGCGCCAGCCCGAACCTGCCGGCAGCCAGGCCCAGCACCATGACCAGCCCGAGCGCGCCCCATTCCAGCCAGCCCCACTGGCGCTTGGCGGCCTTGCGCGCGGCCACCTGCTGCGCCGCGCGTTGCGCGCGCACGGCGGCCAGCTGCACCACATTGGCGTGGCGCGGATGCGGCGCCTGGTCCGCGTAGCGTTCCTCGCGCGCGGCGCGCAGGCGCGCCACGCGGCGGCCGATGCTGCTGTCGCGGCGCATGGCGGATTCGACGGCGCGGCGGGTGGCGTCGTCCAGATCGCCGTCGGCATAAGCTATCAGTGTCTCGTCTGAAAAGGTCATGGTTCCTGTCCTGGATCGTCCCATCATAAACCTTTTTGCAGCGCGATGCGGCGGCGCGCGCATCGCGTAGAGCCAGTAAACACGGGGGCTTTATTGCACTGCAGCGTGGCGCGGCAGCTACTGCAAGGGCTACTTCGTACAGAAACCATTACATTTGACAATATTTATGCTAATCTGCGCGCTCTAATAACCAAGGAGGTAGTAATGAAAAAAGGCGAATTGATTGCAGAATTTGCGAAACGCACTGAAGTGTCCGCTGCTGCCGCCAACGGTGCAGTGAATACTCTGATCGCCATCATCACCGAGCGTCTGAAAAAAGGCGACACGGTAGGCATCACCGGCTTCGGCACCTTCTCCGTAGCGAAACGCGCAGCCCGTAAAGGCCGCAATCCTGCAACCGGCGAAGCGATCAAGATCGCCGCGTCGAAAACTCCAAAATTCTCGGCTGGCGCGACCCTGAAGTCGGCAGTCAACCCGACGAAGAAGAAGTAAGCGCAGGCCGGCACGCGGCGTTCGCGCCGCGGTGCCAGTGCCCGCGAGGGCACCGGAAACGGCGGACAAGCCAGGTCTTCGGACCGGCCTGTCCGCCGTTCTGTTTTTGAGGAGACCCTCTAGCGGTTTTGGCGGCGGCTGCGGGTATGATGGCGCGTACCCCACCTACCGAGGAGAAGTGATGAGTTTAGAAGAGCAATTCGCGCAAGCCCAGCTGGATTCCAAGAGCCTGTCCGAGCGCCCGGACAACATGACGCTGCTGAAGATCTACGCGCTGTTCAAGCAGGGTTCGGCGGGCGACGCCACCGGCGAGCGTCCCGGCATGACCGACTTCGTCGGCCGCGCCAAGTTCGACGCCTGGGCCGCCCTGAAAGGCACCTCGCTGGACGACGCCAAGCAGCAGTACATCGACCTGATCGAAGGTCTGAAATAAACAAAACCCGGCCTGAGCCGGGTTTTTTCATGCGGCGGAAAACACCCGTCGCATCTTGTCGGCCACCTTGGCCTCGATCTGCGACGAGAACGCGCTGAACAGGAAGCCCAGCGCGATATGCAGCCTGGCCTGGTCCGGCAGCAGGCTCAGCGAACCGCTGACGCCGCTGCGCTCGAAGCGCAACACATCGCCGTCCCAGGCGCATTCCAGTTCGAATTGTTCGGCCAGCTTGTCGGCCACTTGTTGGGCGGCCGCGCGGGCCTGCTCAGGCGCCAGGTGGTGCGCCTGGACGATGTTGATGTCAGCCATCCGGCATCCTCGGTTAATTTCAGAAGGCGACATGATGCCAGTTGCGCCGCAGCCGCGCCAGCACCGGCCGAAACTTGTTCGACATCAAATTGCTATCCATCTCCGCCCGCCCATGCTCCCCGAACGCATTTGCTTATAGGTATTGTATATAAGCGCAGTTTGTGAGAAATAGCGAATTACCTTAAAATACAGTGCTTTGCCGAGGTTAGCCGGGCCATCCCACCGCCACCGACGCCGCTGCACACCAACATTGATAGGACTGTTATGACCCACGTTGTCACCGAATCTTGCATCAGCTGCCGTTACACGGACTGCGTCGATGTTTGCCCGGTAGATTGTTTCCGCCAAGGCCCGAACTTCCTCGCCATCGACCCCGACGAGTGCATCGACTGCGCCGTGTGCGTGGCCGAATGCCCGGTCAACGCGATTTTCGCCGAGGAAGACGTGCCGGGCGACCAGCAGCAATTCATCAAGATTAACGTCGACCTGGCCCGCAACTGGCCGTCGATCACCAAGACCATCCCGCCCCTGCCGGAAGCGGAGCAGTTCAAGGACGTCAAAGAAAAGCTGCACCTGCTGGTACGCTAAGACCCCGCGTCTGGCCAGGCAGCCCAGGGCAGCGCCTTCCGCGTCCGCTGGCGACAGCCGCGGCGCAGCCCAGTGTTGCCTAACCATTATTGAAATAACAGGAAACCACGTATGAATAGCACTGTCACTCCTCCTGGCGTCATCGAAGCCGACGCCGTCATCATCGGCGCCGGCCCGGTCGGCCTGTTCCAGGTCTTCGAACTCGGCCTGCTGGAAATCAAAGCCCACGTGATCGATTCGCTGGGCGCGGTGGGCGGACAGTGCGTGGAACTGTATCCCGACAAGCCGATCTACGACATCCCCGCCGTGCCGTCGTGCACCGGCCAGGAACTGACCGACAACCTGCTCAAGCAGATCGAGCCGTTCGAGCCGACCTTCCACCTGGGCCAGGAAGTGACCAAGGTCGCGCGCCGCGACGACGGCCGTTTCGACGTTGAAACCAGCACCGGCACCCAGTTCATCACCAAGACCATCTTCATCGCGGCCGGCGTCGGCTCGTTCCAGGCGCGCACGCTGAAGGTGGATGGCATCGAGGCATTCGAAGGCTCCCAGCTGCACTACAAGGTCAAGGACCCTGCCATCTTCGAAGGCAAGAACCTGGTCATCTGCGGCGGCGGCGACTCCGCGCTGGACTGGGCGCTGAACTTCGTCGGCAAGGCCGAGTCGGTCGTGTTGCTGCACCGCCGCGAGGACTTCCGCGCCGCGCCAGCCTCGGTGGCCAAGATGAAAGCCCTGTGCGATGAATACGAGATGCAGCTGATCATCGGCCAGGCCACCGGCTACGAAGCCGGCGACGATGGCAAGCTGAGCCAGCTGAAAGTGACCGGCGCCGACGGCGTCACCCGCCGCGTGCCGCTGGACATGCTGCTGGTGTTCTTCGGCCTGTCGCCGAAGCTGGGCCCGATCGCCGAATGGGGCCTGGACATCGAGCGCCGCCAGTTGAAGGTACAAAACACCGAGAAGTTCGAGACCAACGTGCCGGGCATCTTCGCCGTGGGCGACATCAACACCTATCCGGGCAAGAAAAAGCTGATCCTGTCGGGCTTCCACGAAGCCGCGCTGGCCGCCTTCGGCGCCGCGCCGTACATCTTCCCGGACAAGAAGATCCACATGCAATACACCACCACTTCGCCGAAGCTGCACAAGGTGCTGGGCGTGGAAACGCCGGTCTTCGACTAAGCACTACCAGCAGTTGTCCTACACGAAAGCAGCGGAAACGCTGCTTTTTTTTTTGATCCTGCTCTATTATTATTTGACCACGCTATCATTGTGGATACTACGTAGGCTTGCCCGACAGTATTTTGGAATGCTTTACGTCACGAACAAAAATTCTATAATTTGGCTTATGATGTATGGTATTGGTGCATCGCACCAAGCTCTTGACCCCAGGAATACATATGCTCTACCACCTGCACGAAATGCAACGCTCGTTCCTGACGCCTCTGATGCAATGGGCCGACGCGTCCTCCAAGATGTTCACCAATCCCGTCTCGCCGCTGGCGCACACGCCGTTTTCGCAACGCATCGCCGCCGGTTACGAGTTGATGTACCGGCTGGGCAAGGATTACGAGAAGCCGGCGTTTGAAATCGACAGCACCGAAGTCAAGGGCGAAACCATCGGCATCATCGAGCAGGTGGTGCTGCACAAGGCTTTCTGCCGCCTGATCCACTTCAAGAAGGACCTGGACGACAAGAAAACCAAGGCCCTGAAACAGCCGACCGTGCTGCTGGTGGCGCCGCTGTCCGGCCACCATTCAACGCTGCTGCGCGACACCGTGCGCGGCCTGTTGCACGATCACGACGTCTACATCACCGATTGGACTGACGCCCGGATGGTACCGCTATCTGAAGGCGCGTTCCACCTGGACGACTACATCTACTACGTGCAGGACTTCATCCGCATGCTGGGCCCGGACGTGCACGTGATCTCGGTCTGCCAGCCGACCGTGCCGGTGCTGGCGGCGATTTCGCTGATGGCCACCGCCAAGGATCCGAAGCTGCCGAAGACCATGACCATGATGGGCGGCCCGATCGACCCGCGCCGCTCGCCGACGCAGGTCAACAACCTGGCCACCGAAAAGAAATTCTCGTGGTTTGAAAACACCGTGATCTACTCGGTGCCGCCCAACTATCCGGGCTTCGGCCGCAAGGTGTACCCGGGCTTCCTGCAGCACGCCGGCTTCATCGCCATGAATCCGGGCCGCCACGCGCAGAGCCACCGCGAGTTCTACATGCACCTGGTCGAGGGCGACGACGAGCCGGCCGACAGCCACCGCAAGTTCTACGACGAGTACAACGCCGTGCTGGACATGCCAGCCGAATACTACCTGGACACCATCAAGACCGTGTTCCAGGACTTCGCGCTGCCCAAGGGCACGTGGACGGTCGGCGGCAAGCCGGTGCGTCCGCAGGACATCACCACCGTGGCGCTGTTCACCGTCGAGGGCGAGCTGGACGACATCTCCGGCGCCGGCCAGACCCAGGCCGCGCACGACCTGTGCAGCGGCATTCCGGCCGAGATGCAACAGGACTTCGTGGCGCCGCAGGCCGGCCACTATGGCATCTTCTCCGGCCGCCGCTGGCGCGAAGTGGTGTGCCCGAAGATCACCGAGTTCATCAAAAAGCACGGCTAAGCCGGCTTCCGACCAGATCCCCGCCCGCGCGGGGATTTTTTTTGTCCGGACAATTTATATCATGGCGTGATATATTTGGCGCTTTCGAACTCAGCGCAATCGCCATGCCCTCACGCCCGCCCCCGCTCGACAAGGCCGACTTCGCCGCCCTGTCCGAATTCCGCTACCAGATGCGGCGCTTCGAGCGCTTTTCCGAAGACGTGGTGCAGGCCAAGGGCATCACGCCGCTGCAGTACCTGCTGCTGCTGCACCTGAAGGGCTATCCCGGCCGCGACTGGGCCACCGTCGGCGAGCTGGCCGAGCGGCTGCAGGCCAAGCCGCACGGCGTGGTGGCGCTGGTGTCGCGCTGCGAAGCCGGCGGGCTGGTCGAGCGGCGCGTCAGCGACACCGACCGCCGCCGGGTCGAAGTCCACCTGCTCAAGGACGGCGAGGCCATGCTCAGCCAGCTGGCCGAGCTGCACCGCGCCGAGCTGCTGTCGCTCGACGGCGTCTTCACCATCCCCAAACTCGACCGGGACGACCATGCAGAATAACTACGACAACCGCCGCGACTTCGACGGCAACGCCCGGCTGGTGCTGATCGCCGCCATCGCCGCCGTGGTCGGCGCGCTCAGCACGCTGACCGCCGGCCTGCTGCTGCACGCCATCAGCTTCTTCACCAACCTGTTCTTCTTCCAGCGGCTCTCGACCGAGGCGGCCTCGCCGGCCGCGCACACGCTGGGCGCCTGGGTCATCGCGGTGCCGGTGATCGGCGGCCTGGTGATCGGCCTGATCGCGCGCTACGGCTCCGAGCAGATCCGCGGCCACGGCATTCCGGAAGCGATCGAGGCGATCCTGTTCAAGAAAAGCAGCATGTCGCCCAAGGTGGCCGTGCTCAAGCCGCTGGCCTCCGGCATCGCCATCGGCAGCGGCGGCCCGTTCGGCGCCGAGGGCCCGATCATCATGACCGGCGGCGCGGTCGGCTCGCTGATCGCGCAGCACTTCCACCTCAGCGGCGCCGAGCGCAAGGCGCTGCTGGTGGCCGGCGCCGTGGCCGGCATGACCGCCATCTTCGGCACGCCCATCGCCGCGCTGCTGCTGGCGCTGGAACTGCTGCTGTTCGAACTGCGCCCGCGCAGCCTGGCCCCGGTGGCCGTGGCCTGCGCCGTGGCCGGCTTCCTGCGCCCGCTGCTGCTCGACAGCGGACCGCTGTTCCCGCTGCGGACCGAGGCGCTGCCGCCGTCGGCCCTGCTGTCCTGCCTGATCGCCGGCGTGCTGTGCGGCGCGCTGGCCTGGCTGCTGTCGACCGCGCTGTACCGCGTCGAGGACGGCTTCCACAAGCTGCCGCTGCACTGGATGTGGTGGCCCGCGCTGGGCGGGCTGGCGGTCGGCATCGGCGGCTATCTGCAGCCGCGCGCGCTGGGCGTCGGTTACGACGTCATCGGCGACCTGCTCAACAACCACCTGGCCGCCAGCGCCATCGCCGCGCTGCTGCTGGTCAAGGCCGTGATCTGGCTGCTGGCGCTGGGCTCTGGCACCTCCGGCGGCGTGCTGGCGCCGCTGCTGATGCTGGGCGCCGGCTTGGGCGCGCTGCTCGGCCCCTGGCTGCCCGGCCACACGCCGGCCGTGTGGCCGCTGGTGTTCATGGCCGCCACGCTGGGCGGCATGATGCGCGCGCCGGTGATGGCGGTGGTGTTCGCGTTCGAGCTCACGCACGACATCAACGCCGTGCTGCCGGTGCTGGCCGCGTCCACCGTGGCCTACGCCTTCACCGTGATCACCATGCACCGCTCCATCCTGACCGAGAAGATCGCCCGCCGCGGCCACCACATCTACCGCGAATACGGCATCGACCCGATGGAGCGCCACAGCGTGGCCGAGGTGATGACCGCCACGCCCGACAGCATCGACGCGCAGCGGCCGATTGCAGAGGTGCTGGCCAGCCACTTCGGCGCGGCGCAGCGCCACCGCGCCTTCCCGGTCACGCGCGACGGCGCGCTGCTGGGCATGCTGGACCGGGCCGCGCTGGACGGCGAGCGTGCCGCCGGCGCCGTCACCGTGGGCGAGCTGTTCGGCGTCAACGTGCCGATCTTCGCGCTGGCCGACGAAACCTGCCGTGCGCTGGCCACGCGGCTGGCGGTACACCAGCTGGAACGGCTGCCGGTGGTCAGCGACGCCCACACGCGCCGGCTGATCGGCATCGTCAGCCGCAGCGACTTGATCAAGCCGGCGCTCAGCCTGCACGCGGAGGAACTGGAACGGATGACCGTGCGCCGCGTGTGGCCAGCGAAAACACGCGCAGAATAAAAGGTTTTTTGGCGCCGGGCGGCGCAGATATCGGATAATGGCGTTTTAACGCAACGAGTCTCGCCGTGCAGCCCACCGCCCCCCTCACCCTCGCCGACCGCATCGAAAACGTCCTGCCGCAGACGCAGTGCACCAAGTGCGGCTACGACGGCTGCCGCCCCTACGCCGAGGCGATCGCCGCCGGCGCGGCCGCCATCAACCAGTGCCCGCCCGGCGGCGCGGAAGGCATCGCCAGGCTGTCGGCGGTCACCGGCTACCCGGTCATCCCGCTCAACCCGGTCAATGGCCTGGAGCGGCCGCGCGCGGTGGCCTACATCGACGAATCGCTGTGCATCGGCTGCACGCTGTGCATCCAGGCCTGTCCGGTGGACGCCATCGCCGGCGCGGCCAAGCTGATGCACACGGTGGTGCCGGACCTGTGCACCGGCTGCGACCTGTGCGTCAATCCCTGCCCGGTCGACTGCATCGTCATGTACCCGGTCACCGAAACCACCGGCTGGGACGCCTGGGGCCAGGCCGACGCCGACGCCGCGCGCGAACGGCACGACTTCCGCACCATGCGCCTGCGGCGCGAGCGCGACGAGAACGACGCCCGGCTGGCCGCCAAGGCCGTCGCCAAGATGGCGGCGGTGCACGCGCTCAATCCGGCCGACGCCGCCGGCGAGGCGGAAAAGGAACGCAAGCGCGCCATCATCGCCGCCGCGATGGAACGGGCGCGCCTGAAAAAGGAACAAGACAAACAACAATGAATCAAGCCAAACGCTACGAAATGTTCGTGCGCTTCCGCGCAGCCAATCCCAAGCCTGAAACCGAACTGGAATACACGACGCCGTTCGAACTGCTGATCGCCGTGCTGTTATCGGCGCAGGCCACCGACGTCGGCGTCAACAAGGCCACGCGCAAGCTGTACCCGGTGGCCAACACGCCGCAGGCCATACTGGACCTGGGCGAAGAGGAACTGAAGACCTACATCCAGACCATCGGCCTGTACAAGACCAAGGCCAAGAACGTCATCGCGACCTGCAGGATGCTGGTGGAGCTGCACGGCGGCGAAGTGCCGCGCGACCGTGAATCATTGGAAGCCCTGCCGGGCGTGGGCCGCAAGACCGCCAACGTGGTGCTGAACACCGCCTTTGGCGAGCCGACCATGGCGGTGGACACGCACATCTTCCGCGTCTCCAACCGCACCGGCCTGGCGCCGGGCAAGAACGTCGACATTGTCGAACAAAAGCTGCTGAAGTTCGTGCCGAAGGAGTTTCTACAGGACGCTCACCACTGGCTGATCCTGCACGGCCGCTACACCTGCAAGGCGCGCAAGCCCGAATGCTGGAACTGCATGCAGCGGGACCTGTGCGACTACCGCAGCAAAACCCCCGCCCCGGACAATCTTTGAAATTTGGAAATTTGGGGTCAAGTCTGACATTCGGACACGAGCTCTGCCGTAATGCGCGCGCTACGGCAGAGCTCGTGTCCGAATGTCAGACTTGACCCCAATTTTATTTGGAAGTCAGACCAGCACCAGGTTGTCGCGGTGGATCAGCTCCTGGCCTTCGACAAAGCCGAGCACGGCCTCGATCTCGCTCGATGGTTTGCGCATGATGCGGCGCGTTTCGGCGCTGGTGTAGTTCGACAAGCCACGCGCCACCGGCGCGCCGTCCGCGTCGACGCAGGTGATCACCGCGCCACGACCGAACTCGCCCTTCACCTCGACCACGCCGATCGGCAGCAGCGACTTGCCTTCCTTGCTCAGCTTCTGCACCGCGCCCGCGTCCAGCACCACCTGGCCCGCCGTGTGCAGGTGGTCGGCCATCCACTGCTTGCGCGCCGTCAGGTGGCCGGTCTGCGCCGCCAGTTCGGTGCCGATGGCCTCGCCGCCCGCCAGGCGCGCCAGCACGTCGTGCTCGCGTCCATACGCGATCACCGTGTGCGCGCCCGATTTGGCGGCGCGCTTGGCGGCCAGGATCTTGGTCAGCATGCCGCCGCGCCCCAAACTGCTGCCGGCGCCGCCGGCCATCGCCTCCAGCGCCAGGTCGCCGGCGCGGCCCCGCTGGATCAGCACGGCCGACGGGTCCTTGCGCGGATCGGCGCTGTACAGGCCCTGCTGGTCGGTCAGGATGATCAATGCGTCGGCCTCGATCAGGTTGGCCACCAGCGCGCCCAGCGTGTCGTTGTCGCCGAACTTGATTTCATCGGTGACGACGGTGTCGTTCTCGTTGATGATCGGTACCACGCCCAGCCGCAGCAAGGTGGTCAGCGTCGAGCGCGCGTTGAGATAGCGCTCGCGGTCGGCAAGGTCGGCATGGGTCAGCAGCACTTGCGCCGTGCCCAGCTGGTGCGCGCGGAAGCTGGTCTCGTAGATCTGCGCCAGGCCCATCTGGCCGACGGCGGCGCAGGCCTGCAATTCGTGGATGTCGGTGGGGCGCTGCTCAAAGCCCAGCCGCAGCATGCCCTCGGCGATGGCGCCGGACGACACCAGGACCACTTCCTTGCCCAGGGTGCGCAAGGCGGCGATCTGGGCGGCCCAGCGGGCGATGGCGGCGTGGTCCAGCCCGCGTCCGTCGTTGGTGACCAGCGACGAGCCGACCTTGATGATGATGCGGGTAGCTTTTTGGATGACAGAATTCATGGGCACAGGCTTTTCAAAAGCATTCTCAAAACAAGCGGATGAAAGAGGGGTCGATGCTGTGATTTGGCGGGCGGATCGCCCGGCTCTGCCGATAACGGTCGCGCCCCGCGATGGCGGGACGGGCGCCGAGATGGAAAGGCATAATCAGCTGATCAGTGATTATGCCGTTAATACAGGGGAAACGTCGAGGATTAGTCGAGGATCTTGAAGCGTGGATCGTCCGGATCGATGGACGAGATGCCGCGCGCCTCTTCCGTCATCTGGGTTTCTTCCGAGCGCTGCTCGCTGTGGCGCTTCTCTTCCAGGTGCTTCTGGATGGCGTTGACCAGCTCTTGCGTGCCGTCGTGGCTCAGCGCGGAGATCTCGAACACCGGGCCCTTGAAGCCGAACTTCTTGATGAAGTCCTTGACGCGCTTGGCGCGCTCTTCTTCCGGCACCATGTCCAGCTTGTTGAGCACCAGCCAGCGCGGCTTGTCGACCAGCGCCTCGTCGTATTTCTTGAGCTCGTTGACCAGGGCCTTGGCTTCCTTGACCGGATCGACGTTGGTTTCAAACGGCGCCAGGTCGACGATGTGCAGCAGCAGGCCAGTGCGCTGCAGGTGGCGCAGGAACTGGTGGCCCAGGCCGGCGCCTTCGGAAGCGCCCTCGATCAAGCCGGGAATGTCGGCGATCACAAAGCTCTTCTCGTGCGACACGCGGACCACGCCCAGGTTCGGGTGCAGCGTGGTGAACGGGTAGTCGGCAATTTTTGGACGCGCGTTCGACACGGCCGAAATAAAGGTCGACTTGCCGGCGTTCGGCATGCCCAGCAGGCCGACGTCGGCCAGCACCTTCAGTTCCAGGCGGATTTCGCGGCGTTCGCCTTCCTTGCCTTCGGTCTTTTGACGCGGGGCGCGGTTGGTCGAGGTCTTGAAGTGGATGTTGCCCCAGCCACCCTCGCCGCCCTTGGCCAGCAGTTCCATCTGGCCGTGCTCGGTCAGATCGGCCAGGATTTCGCCGGAGGCGTCGTCGATGATCAGCGTGCCGACCGGCATGCGCAGGTGGATATCGTCCGCGCCCTTGCCGTAGCAATCGGCGCCACGGCCAGGTTCGCCGTCTTTACCGCGGTGCATCTTGGAGAAGCGGAAATCGACCAAGGTGTTGATGTTACGGTCCGCTACGGCCCAGATCGAGCCACCCTTGCCGCCGTCGCCGCCGTCAGGGCCGCCGAACGGGCGGAATTTTTCACGGCAAAACGAGGCGCAACCATTGCCGCCGTCACCACCGATCACTTCAATTTTTGCTTCGTCGATAAACTTCATGATGTACCGCCATAAAACTAAAAAGGCTCTACCGTGGGCAGAGCCTTTCGATTGAAGGCTTGCGCCTTACAAAACGACCCGTGCGGCTAGCGCACCGGGCCGGTAGCGTTATTTACGCTGGAACGACGGTCACGAATTGCTTCGAACCTTCGCCCTTGACTACGAACTTGACCTTGCCGTCCACCAGAGCGAACAGGGTGTGGTCTTTGCCCATGCCAACACCTTCGCCGGCGCGCACTGGCGTGCCGCGTTGACGAATGATGATGCCACCAGCATTGATCGATTGACCGCCATAAACCTTAACGCCCAGGCGTTTTGATTCTGAGTCACGACCATTTCGCGTTGTGCCGCCGCCTTTTTTGTGTGCCATTTAAGACTCCTTGGATACTAATTCTCGGGCAAACGGCGATTAGCCGTTGATCGATACGATTTGGATTTCGGTGTAATTTTGGCGATGGCCTTGATGCTTCTGGTAGTGCTTACGACGACGCATCTTGAAAATCTTCACTTTATCGTGACGACCGTGTGCCACAACAGTAACCAGTACCTTTGCACCCTCAACCAGAGGAGCACCAAATTTGATGCTCTCGCCTTCGCCAACGGCGAGGACCTGATCGATGGTGAGTTCGGAACCAATGTCTGCCGGTATCTGTTCTACTTTAAGTTTTTCGCCAGCGACAACTTTATATTGTTTGCCACCGGTTTTTATGACCGCGTACATGATTTGAAACCTCATCAAATGTTAAGAAAATTCCGTCCGGCGCCGGCACAACTGCATGCATGGAAACCGGGGAACCGCTGATTATACATGGGATGGGATTTCGCGTCAAAAACTATTCACAAATGCCGGCGGGCGTGGTATGTCGACAATTTTGCCGCCGCCGATGCGTTACACAATTGGCAAACATGTTGCCTCGTAAGGGGGTGTATGCCCCTCTTGGCGGGGGCATGACGTATAATCTCGGCACCAATAGTCTACCGCACAGGTTCGCCTTGTCTGCCGCTACCCAAAACGCCACCCAAAACAATATCGCCCACACGATCGCCGCCGACATGGACGCGGTCAACACGGTGATCCGCCAGAAACTGCATTCCGAGGTCAGTCTCGTCAATCAGATTGCTGAATACATCATCAGCGCCGGCGGCAAACGCATCCGGCCGGTGCTGGTCCTGCTGGTGGCCAACGCCTACGCATACAAGGGCACGGCGCACCACGAGCTGGCCGCTGTGGTGGAATTCATCCACACCGCCACCCTGCTGCACGACGACGTGGTCGACGAATCGTCGCTGCGCCGCGGCCGCGCCACCGCCAACGCCCTGTTCGGCAACGCCGCCTCGGTGCTGGTGGGCGATTTCCTGTACTCGCGCGCCTTCCAGATGATGGTCGGCCTGAACAATATGCGCGTGATGCAGATCCTGTCGGACGCCACCAACGTCATCGCCGAGGGCGAAGTGCTGCAGCTGCTGAACATGCACGACCCGGACGTCAACCAGGAACGCTATCTGCAAGTGATCCGCTCCAAGACCGCCAAGCTGTTCGAGGCGGCGGCCGAGCTGGGCGCGCTGATCTCCGGCTGCAACGACACGCAGATCGAGGCGGCCGGCGAATACGGCCGCTCGCTGGGCACGGCCTTCCAGCTGATCGACGACGTGCTGGACTATGCCGGCGACGCCAATGAAATCGGCAAGAACGTCGGCGACGACCTGCGCGAAGGCAAGCCGACCCTGCCGCTGATCTACCTGATGGAAAACGGCACGCCGGAACAGCGCGAGCTGGTGCGCAGCTGCATCGAGCAGGGCGACGAGCAGCACTTCGACACCATCCTGGCCGCGATCACCACCAGCGGCGCGCTGGACTACACGCGCCGGCAGGCCGTGACGGCGGCCGAACGCGCCGCCGCCGCGATCGCCGACCTGCCCGACAGCATCTACAAGGAATCGCTGCTGCAGCTGGCCCACTTCTCGGTCAACCGCACGCACTAAACGACAACGGCGCCTCGGGCGCCGTTTTTATTTGTGGCCGCGCCTACTTACCGGCCGCGGTGTGGCGCACGCCGCCGGCCTGCCGGAGGATTTGCTGGACGTCCTCGCGCTTCTCGGAGATCGCCTCGTCGAGCGCCGTACGGAAATCGATCTCCTGCTCCTCGTTCACCGGGAAACCACGCTGCAGCGCCAGCTCGATCACGGCCGGCGCGCTGCGCCGGACCAATATGTGCAGCAGCGGATGGCCGGTGCCGTAGGTGCAGCCAGGGTCGAGCCGTCCCAGCAGCGCCAGCATGGCTGCGGTAATCTCGGCATCGTCGCCATCCCTGTAGTCGCGCCCAATCCCACTTCTGGTCGGCGAAGGCAGGTCCAGCAACTGGTTGAACTGATAGCACATGGCTTCCGGCGTGCCGCCGTCGCGCAGCACGGCGGCCGCGTCCCGCAGCACCGGCGCCCGCGACGTCAGGCCGGTCAACGGGTCGCCCGGCGACACACCGCTCACCGGGCCGGTGGCCGGCAAATTCTTGATATCGCGTTCCAGCGGCGTCACCCAACGGTCGACCATCTTGCTGGTGTAGCAGTGGCTGGCGCACAGCATCTCTTTGAGCGGAGCGAGCAGGTCGGTCTTGAAATAGCAGTAGTCAGCGCCGGACAGCCAGTATTGCCGGGCCTTGCCGTCGACAAGCAGGTTCACCACCGCCCTGGCGACGTCGGAGCTGCATGCGACGGCTTCGGACGGCTCGCCCAGCGTCGGGCCGTTATGGGCGGCGTAGCGGCGGATCAGACGGCGCGCCTCGTCGGCGTTGACCGGGCGCACGTCGAACGACGTCCAATTACGCTCCAGCATCAGATAGGCGCGCTCTCCCTGGACGAACAAGCCGTACCGCTTCATGTCGGACGCCACGAACACGACCGTATCCGGGTTATCCAGCGGCACCTGCTGCAGCATCAAGCGCATCTGCCAGGCGCGCCGGTCGATCTTCCGGTAAAGCTTCCAGCCCTCGTGTATCGCCGGCTCTTCCGCCCGCTGCGCCTGGAAGGTCAGGTCCCAGCCGGCCGGCACCGGCCACGCGTGCGCGAACGGCGCCGCGGCCAACGTGGCGGCCAGCATCAGCCAGGCCAGCCAGCGCAGCGGCCGCATCGTTACAGCAGCTCCAGCACCAGCTCGGAAGGACGGCACAGGCGCACGCCCTTGTCGCTCACCACGAACGGGCGGTTGATCAGGATGGGATGGGCCATCATGGCGTCGAGCAGCGCCTCGTCCGCCAGCGAGGTGTCGGCCAGGCAGAGCTCTTCATACAAGTCGCCCTTGTCGCGCATCGCGGCGCGCGCGGTCAGGCCGGCCTTGGCGATCATCGCCTTCAGCGCCTCGCGCGACGGCGGGTTCTTGACGTAGTCGACGATCTCCGGCTCGACGCCGCTGGCGCGTATCGCCTCCAGCGTCTTGCGCGAGGTGCCGCAGGCGTTGTTGTGATAAATCGTGATGGTCATGATGCTGCCTTTGCGTGGAAATCAAAGGCAGCATTATCGCTTAAAACTTCGCCGCCACGCTCACGCCTATGCTGCGCGGCGCCAGCCGGTAACCCTGCACGATGGACGCCACCTGCGGATGCTGGATCACCGTGTCGGTGTCGAAGGCGTTCTTGATGAACACGCTCACGTTGTAGCGGTCGATGGACACGCCGGCGCTGAAGTCGGTGCTGTGGTAGGACGGCCGGTTGTAGTCGGTCTGGTCGGGATTGAGCGAGCCCTTGCTGGCGCCCACCCACTGCATACCGCCCATCACGTAGGCGCTCTTGTCGCCGAAGGCCGCGAAGTTGTAGGTCGCGTTGATGGCCGCGTTATATTTCGGCACGCCCTGCACCTGCGCGCCGGCCACCGCGCCCACCACGCCGTTGCGCGAACCCTCGTCGTTCGACAGCTCGGCCTTCACGTAGCCGGCCGAGGCGGTCAGCGTCAGGCCGGAAACCGGCTTGGCCTTGATGTCGAACTCGAAGCCCTTGCTGGTGGCGTCGCCGGCGTTGGCGTTGTAGGTGTAGGCGCAGGTCGGCAGGTACACGCCCTGCTGGATGTTCTTCCACTTCACATAGAACACGTCGGCGTTGACCGATACGCGGTTGTTGAGGAAGCGCGACTTGCTGCCGACCTCGTAACTCCACAGGCTGTCGGCCGAGTACGAATCCGGGCCCTTGCTCAAGCCGTTCGCCTCCAGGTCCTGGGCGCAGGTGGTCGGCGGCACGTAGATGTTGTTGCCGCCCAGGCGGAAGCCCTTGGCCACGCTGGTGTAGACGGTGTTGGTCGGATTGACTTCCCACGTCAGCGCGTACTTCGGCGTGAACGCCTTCGACGACGAGGACGCGCTGCTGTTGTTGCCGGCGCCGGCCAGGTAGTTGCCGTTGCGCTGGTCCAGCGTCGAATCGGCCTTCAGGTAGCGCGCGCCCACGGTCGCGTGCACCGCCGGCGTGAAGTAGTAGTTGACCTCGCCGAAGACCGAGCTCTGCTTCTCGCGGAAGTGGAAGGCGCCGGCAAACGAGTTATCGTTCGGGAACTGGCCGGGGCGTGCGTCCGGCAGCAGGTCAGGATCGGCGATGTCGAAGCCGAAGCTCTTGAAGGTATCGGTCACGCCGAAGATCGGATCGTTCTCGATGATGTTGGTGTGCTGGTTCGAGAAGTAGGTGCCGGCCAGCCAGGTCCACGGCGACACCGCCGCGTCGTACGGACGCGAGGCCAGACGGAACTCCTGCGACACCTGGCGCACCTGGTTGTTCAGGTAGACCGCCGACGGCAGGCCGGCGATGGCGGCGATCAGTTCAGGCGGCGCCTTGCCGCCGTCATCGGTCGAGGTCAGGAAGGTCGACAGCGAATAGCTGTTGTAGGCCGAGCCGTTCTGCGTGCGGTCGAACTTGCGCTCGAAGTAGCTGGTGGCCGAGGTCAGGTCCATCGTGCCCATGTCCCAGTTGACGGTCACGCTGGGCGTGAGCAGCGTATCCTTGGACGGCTCGCGCACCTGCTTCTGCGCCTGGTAGTAAGGGCGGTCCAGGTTGAAGGCCGCGATGTCCTTGGCGTCCACCTTCTGGTAGTACACCGACGGCGTGATGGTCACCGAGCGGATCGGCTTCCACTTCAACGCCACGCGCAGTTCCTGGTCGCTGAGCTTGTTGATGTCGTGGGCCAGCACATTGCCGTCGCCATCGACCTGGTTGATGTAGCCGCCCGTGTGCTGGGCTTGCACGCCGATGCGCAGCGCCAGCTCGTCCTTGATCAGCGGGAAGTTGGCCACCATGTTGGCCGCGTAGTTGCCGCTGCCGCCCTTGGTGTTGGACAGCTCGCCGTAAGTGGTGAATTCGCGCTCCTTCAAGTCCGGCTCGTTCGGCACGAACTTGATGGTGCCGCCCATCGAGCTGGCGCCGTACAGCGTGGCCTGCGGGCCGCGCAGCACCTCGACGCGGTCGATGTCGAAGAACTTGGGCTCCACCGTACCCATGGTGTAGACGTTGCCGACGGTGATGGAGACATCGCCCAGATAAATACCGACGGTGGCCGCGCCGGCCGTCGAGCTGATGCCGCGGATCTCGATGTTCTCGGTGCCCGGACCGGCGCCGCCGTTGCCGCTGGCGGCGGTGAAGGAGATGTTCGGCACCACGCGGGTCAGGTCGGTGAAGTCGTTCACGTGCTCGGCCTGGAGCTGGTTGCCGGTGACAGCGGTGATGCTCATCGCCACCTTGGCCGGATCTTCCTTGCGCTTCTGCGCCGTCACCTTGACCACTTCGATCTCGTCGGAGGGCTTGGTTTGCGCCCAGGCGGAACTCGCCATCGCCGCCGCCACCGCGCCGCACATCAGTTTTTGCCGTGTTTTCATGCCAGACCTTCCCTTGTCAGTGAGGGCGCCGCCCCAAAATAATGCGTATTGAGATATTTAACCATATTAATCATCTTGATCTTTTTGCAAAGCAAGAAACCTGCCATTCCTGGGCTTGGCGTTGGCATTTAGTCACACATTGGGGTTGACGGCAGGGGCGGAGCAGTTGAAAAAAGCGCAAAATTCTGATGTAATTAAGACGAAGTCGGGGTGTGGCTCAGCCTGGTAGAGCGCTGCGTTCGGGACGCAGAGGCCGGAGGTTCGAATCCTCTCACCCCGACCAACTTATTTCGCCGGGAACAGATCACGTAGTGCCGGCCTTGCGTCAGGATGCTTGAACTCGTAGCCCGCCTCGATAAGTCTTGCGGGTACCATTTTACGATTTCGTAGAATCATGTCAGCCGCCCGTCCCATGCGCAGCTTGACGATCCATTCCGCCATTTTTCCTTTGACCGGCTTTCCGACTAGCTCACCCAATATGCCTGCGTAGTCGCGATACTGGACGGGATTGGGTGCCGACAGGTTGAACGCGCCACTCAGGTGCTCGTTCTCAAGCAAATAAAGGATGGCGCCCACTTCGTCGGCACTGTGAATCCACGGCAGCCAATTTAATCCCTCGCCAATAACATTCCCCCAGCCTCGCTTGAACTGGAGGAACTGGTTGGCCGCCATCCCGCCCACTTTCCCCCAGACGATGCCCGTGCGCAAATAGACGGTGCGGATACCAGCCCATGTGGCGCGGTGAGCGGCATGCTCCCACACAGCGTTGCTTGTAGCATGATAATCAGAGCCATCCGGGGTGCGTTCCGATACGGTTTCGTCAGCGGGGCCTTCAAAGCCGTAGATGCCGACCGACGAGCCTACCAGGAAACTTTTGGGAGGCGTCTTCGCTTTCAGCATCGCCGAGACTAACTCGCGGACGCCCACAATTCGCGTTTGCATAGCTCTCTCATAGCGAGCCTGGCTGAGACGCCGATTAAAAAGAGGCTCCCCATGCAAAGTTATGACAGCGGCCGCTCCGTCCAACGCATGCTCCCATGGCCCTCGAACACCGGGCGTCCAGTCGTAATATTCAAACGCGCCGGGAACCTTCTTCCTGGCCATCTGCGAATTCCGGCTGAAGACAACGACGTTGTAGCCCCGCGAGTTCAATTGCTCGCAGAGAGCTTTGCCAACAAGCCCCGTAGCGCCGGTCACAATGATCCTTTTATCTTGCATTGTCCGTTCCTTTCGGCTTTGACGCGCTGGCTAACGCCGCCCAATGTCCTTTTCCCTTCCGAAGAACAGAAAACTCGCCGCCCTCGATCCGTGCATGAATCGACGTCACCCAGGCAAGCTCGGCCTCCGCCATATGCGCGCTAAAGCCGGTTTCCAGGACAAAGAGTTCGCTGATCCCGGCGGCGCGCGCGGACGAGATCACGGCACGCTCTTCCTCCACGCGACGCTTCAGTTGGTCCATGCGTGCCTTCAAAAGACTGGCGGCTTCATCGGGTGCGATGTGCGCAATAAAAGACAGTCCGGCGCCGAAACGCGGAAATTCCTTTTCCACGTCCTTCAAAATCTCACGCAAGAGCACGAAGCAATATTCCGAGCCCTCTGGGGTAATCTGGTAAATCGTACGCTCCGGCATCTTGCCGTCCTGTTCTGTCGCCTTGACGGCAATGAACCCCTCGGCAAGCAAGGCATTGACATTGGCATAGAGGCTTCCAGCGTTCAGCTTGACGCTCGCTGTAATCCGGCGCTGCTTCATCAGAACTGACATTTCATAAGGATGCATGGGCCGCTCATCGAGCAAAGCCAGGATGGCCAGCCACATCAGATTTCCCGCTCTTCGACGCGCCACAAAGCTCTCCGTTTTGTTTAGTTGGACCGTACTATTCCACAAAAACTACTCTAAGTAAACTAACTTGTTTGCGCGCGCTCTTGTTCGTCATTCCCACTAGCTCACCCAGGAAAGGAGAGGGCCGGTCGATTCACATGCGCGGTGTCCATGATCGATTGCCATTCGATGCGTGTGCCTTTAACATCAGCTTCCCGACACGCTACAAGGAATCACATGGTCACGATCTACCTGCGCTACATCATCGATCCCTACAAGCCGGCCGAGTTCGAACACTACGGCAAGCTGTGGATTCCACTGGTCAACCGAATGGGCGGCCAGCACCACGGCTACTTCATGCCGTCCGAAGGTGTGAGCAATGTCGCGCTGGCCCTGTTCACCTTCCCCACGCTGGCCGCGTATGAACAGTACCGCATCGCCAGCCAGACCGATGCGGACTGCCAGGCGGCCTTCCGCTACGCCGAGGAAACGCGCTGCATCGTCAGTTATGAACGCAGTTTCTTCCGGCCGGTATTTGAGAATTCAAAATGAAATGGGGCGCCCTCCCCGTCATGGCGCGGGCGCCTTCCAGTATCGGTTGATCCACTCCTCGTGCGTCGGCATCGACGCGACAGCGTGCGCCAGCGTCGCGCGCATGTCCTCGACGTAGCCGGCCAACTTATCTTCCGGCATGTCGTCGACGATCGGATGATAGCCTCGCGGTATGATGCGCTGGCCCAGCATCACCTGCACCCAGCTCGGCAGCGCGAAGAAGTCCTCGCCGTTGCGGAAGTAGCGCCCGTCGCTGCGGAACAATTCCATCGCCTCCCTCAAACTGTCCGGAATGGACATGGTGCGGCAGTAATCCCAGAACGGCGTGTCGTTGCGCTCGGTCGCGTGGTAATGCAGGATCAGGAAGTCCCGGATCCGCTCGTATTCGAACGTGGACTCGCGGTTGAACCGCTCCGCCAGCAGGGGATTGAAATCCGCGCCGGGGAACAGCGCCAGCAAGCGGCTGATGCCCGACTGGACCAGGTAGATGCTGGTCGATTCCAGCGGCTCCAGGAAGCCGCTGGCCAGGCCCAGCGCCACCACGTTCCTGTTCCAGAATTTCTTGCGCATGCCGGGCGTGAAGCGCAGCGGGCGCGGATCGGCCAGCGGCTTGCCGTCCAGGTTGGCCAGCAGCGTGGAGGCGGCATCGTCGTCGCTGATGTAACGGCTTGAATACACGTAGCCGTTGCCGGTGCGGTGCTGCAGCGGGATGCGCCATTGCCAGCCCGCCGCGCGCGCGGTGGCGCGCGTGTACGGCGTGAGCGGATCGATACGCTCGCACGGCACGGCCAGCGCGCGGTCGCATGGAAGCCAACGGGTCCAGTCCTCGTAGCCGGTCTTGAGCGCCTGCTCGATCAGCAGTCCCCGGAAGCCCGAGCAATCGATGAACAGCTCGCCTTCAATCACTTCGCCGCTTTCCATCGTCACCGATTCGACATGGCCATCCGTGGCGCGCAGGTTGACGCCGGCGATCTTGCCCTCGGTGCGCCGCACACCGCGCTGTTCCGACAGCTCGCGCAGGAAGCGTGCGTACAGGCTGGCGTCGAAGTGATAGGCGTAGGCGATGTCGGCCAGCGGCGAGCCGGCCGCCGCGTTGCCGTCGCCGCGCGCGAATTTGCCTTGCGGCGCCATCACGGTCTGCGGCGAATACTCGCCGATCGGCACGGCCCGTCCAGACTGGAACAGCTTGAGCCAGAACTGGTGGAACGGCAACGGACCCAGCGAGCGGCCGATGACGCCGAAGCCGTGGATATAGCTGTCGCCGATGCGCGACCAATCCTGGAACTGAATGCCGAGCTTGACCGTGCCCTGCGTGCGCTTGACGAACTCGGCCTCGTCGATGCCCAGCATCTGCGCGTTGAACATGCGGATGTGCGGCACGCTGGCCTCGCCCACGCCGACGATGCCGATTTCTTCCGACTCGATCAGGCGCACCGAGGCCTGCTTGCCGAGATAGGTGACCAGGGCCGCAGCCGCCATCCAGCCGGCGCTGCCGCCGCCGACCACCACCACGCGCTTGATACGCTGGTCCGCGCCGCCGATGGAACTCATGGGAGTATTTTTCATGTGTGATATTCGCTCATTCAAGCAAAAAAGTCGGCAGTCGCCAGAACAGGCAACAGCCGACATCAGGCTCTCCCCCACGCCGGCGGGCGCGGAGGAGCGGGGAGAACATCAGAACTTGTAGTTCGCGCCGAAGTACGCGATGCGGCCGGCGTAACCGTTGGCGTAGAAGCGGTCCTTGGTGTCGCTGCCCAGATGCGAACGCGTTTCTTCCTTGGTCAGGTTCAGCACCGAAGCGGTCAGGCTCAGCTGCTTGGTGATGTTGTACGCCACGTTCAGGTCGACCTGGCTGTACGGCTCCTCATACACGTTCAAGCCGTTGATCAGGCCGTCCACCACTTCGCCACGGCGGTTGTACGAGGCGCGCAGCAGGTACTGGTCGGTCTCGTAAAACACGGTGACGTTGGCCTGGTTCTTGGCGCTGCCCACCAGCGGCGACTTGCCGATCTCCGTGCCGTCGCCCAGGGTGATGGCGGCCTGGTTGGTCTTGTTGTACGTGTAGTTGACCTGGAAGCCGAGGCCGGAAGCGAGCGTGTGCTGGGCGTACATCTCGATGCCCTGGGATACGCCGTTGCGGCCGCCGGCGGTGGTCGAGTAGTTCTGCACCGTCACCGACTTGCCGCCCACGTTCATGGTCACGTCCCGCACCACAGGCACCGAGAAGTTGCTGACGTTCTTGCGGAACAGGTCGGCACCCAGCACCGAGCCGCGATGGAAGTACCACTCCAGTCCCAGGTCCAGCTGGGTGGCCTTGTACGGATCGAGCTGCTTGTTGCTGCCCTCGCCGAACCAGCCCTGCTTGTCGCCGCCACCGATCAGGCGGCGGTCGTTGACGTATTCCTGGCTGTAGTACTGCAGGCCACCCGGCGAGGCGATGTCGCCGTAGCTCGGCCGCGACACCACCTTGGAGGCGGCCACGCGCAGCAGCAGGTTCTGGCTCAGGTCGTAGGCCAGGTTAAAGCTCGGCAGCACGTCGGTGTAGCTGCGGTCGAGCGAGCTGACCACGAACGACGAGATCTTCGCGGTGCTGTCCGGCAGCGTGGTGAAGCCGCTGACGCAACCCGAGCCGGCCGGCGCGCCGACCGCCGGTGCGCCGCCCGCCTGGCAAGGCGCCGGGCTGCCATTGGCGCCGTTGTAGAAGTAGTCGTTGTAGTTGTCGACGCGGTCGGTCGAGTCGGCATGCTGCCTGGTGCGTACCACACGCAGGCCGACGTTGCCGCGCAGGCGGTCGGTCTTGATGTTGGCCTGCAGGTAGGTCGAGGAAATTTTCTCGTCGACGTTGTAGACGAAGTTGTCCTCGTTGCGGGTCTGCATGCTGCCGTAGGTCTGGTTCAGGTAGCTGATGTAGGCCGGGAAGTTAATCGCCGGGAAGGCGCTGGCGTTGATGCCGCCCGCCAGGTTGCCCAGCGACGAGCCATACAGGAACTGCGGCTGGAACTTGTTGGCGGTGGGGTCGCAGCCGGCCTGGTAGCGCTTGTCGTAGTTGGCCGGGTCGGCGCCCTTGCACACCCAGTAGTTGTTGCCGGTGCTGCGGTGGGTGCCGCCATCGCGGTACTTGCCGCCGAACTGCAGCGAGTCCAGCCATTTGCTGTCGCTGTGCCAGGTGAAGTCGGCCTGGGCGTACTTCTGCCAGGTGCTGTTGCGGGTCCACGAGGACGAGGTCGAACCGAGGTCGATCTCGCCGATGCCCTTCTGCAGATTGTCCATCAGCTGCGGCGAGAACGTCATGCTCGGCGTGCCGGTGGTGCTCCAGGCGCTGGCGTAGTTGCCCAGGGTCCAGCTGCCGTCGGCGTTCTGCACGCGCGGCTTGATCGGCATGGCGAACTGCAGGTCGGGACCGCCGCCGGCCCAAGTGCGGCCGCCCTTGAAGATGGCGTCCAGCGACTCGCCGTGCCATTCGGCTTCGAGGTCGGCGGTCTGCGACAGCGCCTTCTCGCGGTTGTAGCTGCCGGTGATCTGCGGCGTCGGGATGGTGCAATCGTCCGGGCCGAAGCCGCCGGTGTTGGTCAGGCCGCCGGCCTTGGCCTGGTCGCCGCTGCAATAGTAGGTCTTGCCGGCGTGCGCGCTGTATTGCGCGCCGGTGACGATGGTGCCGCTGCGGTCGAAGGTCAGGCCGTCGAGCATGCGCCCGCCTGGCCAGTTGCCGTCGCCGTCGTAGCGCGCCAGGTTCCACTCCGGGATCTTCAGCGTGTTGGTCTGCGAGTTCTGCGACAGGTCGAAGCGGAAGTAGTTGCCGGTCAGGGTCAGGTTGCGCATCGGCTTCGCCTGCAAGGTCAGCTGGCCGCCCTTGCGCTCGCGGTCCTCGCTCTTGACGTCGAAGTTGACCGAGGTCGGCATCATGAAGTTGGTGTAGTGCTTGCCGTTCTGGTCGTTGAAGCCGGACTGGCCCCACCAGTAGCTGTTCATGTCCGACGGCTTGCCGTTGACGTCGGTCGCTGGATGGGTCTTGTAGTTGTCGCCGTACCACTGCCAGTTCTCGGTGCTGGCGCCCATGGTGCGCGTGGTGCGCTTCTGCTGGGTGTAGCCGACCAGCACGCCGAAGCGGTTGGCCTCGTCATGCCAGGCGTATTGGCCGGAGAACTGGCCGTCGGTCTTCTTGGTCGTGTCGGCCCAGGTACCCTCGGCGGAAACGAAGCCGGAGCCGGACTTGACCTCGAGCGGACGGCGCGTGTGCAGGATCACCGTGCCGCCGATGCCGCCCTCGTCGATGCGCGCCTCGGGCGTTTTGAACAGCTCGGCGCTGGACAGCATGTTCGCCGGCATCAGCATGTAGTTGAACGAGCGGGTCGGGTCGCCGTTGGACTCGGCCGTGGCGATGTAGTTGCCGTTCAACTGGGTCAGGGTCAGTTCCGACGACAGGCCGCGGACGCTGACGTTCTTGCCCTCGCCGCCGCTGCGGTCGATGATCACGCCCGGCACGCGCTGCAGCGCGTCGGCCACGTTCTTGTCGGGGAACTTGCCGATGTCTTCGGCCGTGACCACGTCGACGATGGCGTTGGCGTTGCGCTTCTGGTCGAGACTTTTCTCGATCGCATAGCGGTAGCCGGTCACCACGACGGATTCGACCGGCTTGGCGTCGGCGTTCTGGTCGGCCGCCTTCTCGGCCGGTTTGTCGGGGGGCGCGGTTTGCGCGTGGGCGCTGGCCAGCGCCAGCAGTCCCAGGCTCAGCGCGGTGGCGATGGGCGTCTTGCGCCAGCGGCGCTGTCGTGATGCGTGGGGGGTTTGTAGTGTCATGTGCTATCTCCAGGTAGTGCCCGATGTTGGGCTTTATTATGTGTTGGTCGCAGAGCGCCATCGCCGGTGGAACTGGAATTTCCTAAACGGCGGGATTACCGGTTGTATGTCGATGGATATCGCATTCCAACGAGAAAGGTTTATACAGAAGAAGCCACTGCGGCTCTACAAACTTTCAAAGTTGGCATGATGTTTAGCGTTGTTTACGAAACGGAGGTGAGGCCGGCCGGCGGCCTGCTGGCGGGTGTGTATTTTCCGCAACTGTTGTATTTAAGTCATTTCCCTGAAACTGCAGCACAGAACCGCAGCCCAAACCTTGATTTCAATATAGTATCTTGCGTTGCTGAACAAAATTGCAAGTTCTTAGCCGTTCGGGGTGCCAGAAACCATGACAAAATTCCATAGCCATTACGAAAGTCTGAATGTCACGCGCGACGCTCCCCCCGAGGTGATCCGCGCAGCCTATCGTTCGCTATCGCAGAAGCACCATCCGGATAAGAACAGCGGAAACCATGAAGCCGCGCGGATGATGGCGCGGCTGAACGCCGCCTACAGCGTGTTGTCCGACGCGGAACAGCGGGAACTGTACGACCTGAAGATCCAGCACGAGCAGCGCATCCGGATGCCGGACTACGCATTTCAGACCTCCGTCGACGACGACAGCGCCCCCACCCGCTACGAGTCCTTTACTCCGGAACAATCGGGACGGGGCTGGCGTCCGGGATCGGAAATGCCGGCGGGTAAAGCCAGCGACAAAACGGAGACCCTGCGCCAACAGCTGGGCAACTTCGCCACGGGACGGGAGGCACGCGTGGCCGGCCTGTTGTTAGCCCTGGTGACGGTCGTGGCGTTGCCGATCCTGTGGTTCCTGTGGAAAGACAACCAGGCAATGATGCGCCTTGAACAGGCGGCCATGTACGCCCCTGGAACGGCCGTCACCTCGACGGACGAGGCCGCCGGCGCCAAGCCATCCGAGGCCAACCAGGTCCAGAAACCGTCGGGCAAGGACGCGGTCGCCGCAGAGGTGTCCAAGCCCGCCGCTGTCCAGAAAGCGCCGGCAGCGCCCAGCGCCACCGTCAAGGCCTCGGAGTTCGAGCGCCTGACGGCCATGTTGAAAAACATGGGTCTGGGCCTGCACAAGCTGGACCTGCCGCCGGCGCCATCCAGCGCCAGGCAAGCTCCGCCGGCCGCCAAGCCAGCCGAGGTGGCAAAGGCGAGTCCCGCGCCCGCGCCCGTCGCGCAGGCCGCCAAACCCGTCCCTGCGGCTGAAAACATCCGTCCGAAAGATGAGCCGGAGCGCGCAGCCGCGCCCGAGCCCGCGCGCAGCGAGACCAGGACCGTGGCCGAAGCGAGCCGGGCGAGCGCGCCGGTCGCCGCCAGCACGGCCAGCGCCGGCCAGGCGGCGCGTCCCGCCGTGGTGATGGACTCGCGCAACTGCGCGCCGCCGGAGTATCCGCCCGGTGCCTATCGGCGCGGCGAGAGCGGCTCCGTACAGCTGGCGCTGTTGGTGGGAACCGATGGCCGTGTCATCGAATCGAAGCTGCAGAAGTCGAGCGGCTCGCACGAGCTGGACAAGACTGCGCGCAAGGCGCTGTCTCAGTGCAAGTTCAAGACGGCCAACGGCGATGTCCTGACCGAGGCTGCCTGGACCAACCTGACCTATGTGTGGACGCTGGACTGACCAGACTCCACCACGCGCCGCGCGCCGCCAGTCAGGACGCGGCGGAAAACTCCTCGTAGGCGGCCAGCGCATTGGCCGCGTACATGGCGGACGGGCCGCCGCCCATGTAGATCGCCATGCCCAGCGTCTCTTCCAGCTCGGCCTTGGTGACGCCCAGCTTGATCAATGCCTGCACATGGAAGCCGATGCAGGCATCGCAGCGGGCGGCCACGCCCAGGGCCAGCGCGATCAGCTCCTTGGTTTTCTTGTCCAGCGCGCCGTCGCGGGTCGCCGCGCGGGCCAGGTCGCCAAAGCCTTTCATTACGTCCGGTATGTCCGCGCGCAAGGTCGCCAACTGCTGCGAGATGGAACTGGTCAGCGCGCGGTATCCGTTGGTATCGATGGTCATGCGAATTTCCCCTTTATTTCTTCAGCGAACAGGTGTTGATGCCGAATGGCAGGTACGCGGGACAGAACCCGAACAGGCCGGTCGCCAGCGGGACCAAGCCCAGCCAGCCCCAGGCGCCGATGACGCCCGACAGCGCTCCTCCCACCAAGCCCAGCCCGCAGACGATGCGGATGGCGCGGTCTATTTTCCCTACGTTGGCACTCATGTTGTCGCTCCTTGTTCGATGAATTTGTTCCTTCTTCTCACGCACGTTCTGTGCCAAATGAAAGTGACAATGGGAATTGATTCAAAACAAGGACTTATGCGGAGGCGGCTGCCTGCCAGTCAGGTATGTGACACTGCCAGACTGCCAATTTGGCAGTCGAGGCTGGCGGCGCGGACGCGCGCGCCAAGCCGGACGCGGCGGGCGAACTGGACTTCGTGGCACTGGCCGGCCACGACCGGCGTGCGGGAATACGCCGCGCTGCTGAAGGAGTACTCGGAGCTGTCCCCGCAGGCCAACCTGCCCTGGACGAGGCGCAAATCGATCGGAGGGCGGGGCCCCACTCTCCGATGTCATCCGGCAGGCTTATGCCATCGGCCGCGCTTTGCGGCGCGCCATCCAGCCTACCAGTCCCATGCCGCCGATCAGCATGCCGTAGGTCGATGGTTCGGGCACGGCGGTGATCGAGACGTTATCGATCGCGACGTCGAAGTTGGTGTAGCCGTAGACAAAACCGGGCTGCAAGGTCGTGAACACGACCTCATCGACACTGGCCAACACGCTGGCGAAGGTACGGCCAGCTGGCAGCGTCGGCCCTTGCGCATCGGGGCCGCCGTAGCCGCCCCAGCCGGCAGGCAACAGCGTCGATTTCGTATCGCCGATAGTCACCGACAAATGCTGCCAGCCCTTGGTCGAGTCAATGCTGCCGAGATTGTAGAACACGCTGGTGTACGGCAAGTCGGCAGGCTTGTTGTCGTAGTCGCGCAGCTCGACGATCACATTGCGCGACACCTCGCGGTTGAAGAAGTAGATCTGCTGCGCCGATATGTCCAGGCCGAGCGTCACGCTTTGCGACTGGGTGTAGTCGCCGAGAAAAGCCTGGTTGTTGCTGGTCCCCCAGGTCACGCCGAAGTTCTCGATCACGGTGCGCAGGGCCGGCGCGCTGTGGCCCATGCTGGTATCGATGCCGGAGCCGCCGTTACCATCGATGGGCTGCATGCCCCACCAGCCTTCCTCCCCCTTGGAGAAATCGACCGTCGCGGAATGCGGCGCGGCCATCGCCGCACCGCCGGCCAGGGACAACACGACCGCCATCATTGCTTTATTCAAAGTCATAGGTTTTCCTTTTCACACAGGTTAGAGGGATACCGCTAACACCACACCGCCGTTCAGGCCGCGCGCTGTAGCACGCTGCCAAGCCGGTGTGAGGCCGATTCTGTGAGCGGCGAACCTGTATGTCAAAGACAACTCATTACAAAATTGTAAGGAAAATGTAACCAAGTTTCTCAACGATCAGGCCGAATTCCTATTGGAAAGTTGTAACCGAGAGTTAAACAGCGCGCGAAAAGTCAGCGCTCTCCTATGAGGAAATAATTTAAACGTCAAACAAATTTGGCCGGGCGGACAAGAACAAACACCGCCGTTTGCGCGCATCGCTGGCGGCGGAAAAATGTTTGTTTTTTGCTACAGCCGGCGGCGCTAGCGCGCGCCGATAAACAGCTTTTGCAGCTCGCCGTACGGCATGGCCTTTTCGATCAGCGGACCGGCGCTGCCGGTGGCCAGGAAGTCCCTGCCCATGTCGGCGGCGACCGCCCACAAGGCCTGTGGAATGCCGGAACCCGCGCTCAGGCGGCGCACGCCCAGCTTGTGCAACTCATCGGCCGACGGCACACCCGGCCAGTCCATCACGTTGACAGGCAAGCCGGCGCCGGCCACCACCGCCTTGATCTCATCGACCTTGCAGATGCCCGGCACGAACAGGCTGTCCGCGCCTGCTTCCTTGTAGAGCGCCGCGCGCTTCAACACTTCGGCCACGCGTTCGCCCTCCGGCGCCTGCCCCCTCAGGTACACGTCGGTGCGGGTGTTGATGAAGATGTCCTTGCCCGACCGCGCCGCCAGCTTCTTGATGGCGGCGATCTTCCCGGCCAGCAGCTGCGGCGTGCCGCCGCCGTCCTCCAGGTTGATGCCGGCCACGCCGACGTCGATCAGGCGCAGCACGTTCTGCGCGACCGTGTCGGCATCGTCCGAATAACCGTTTTCAAAGTCCACCGACAGCGGCACCGTCAGCACGCGCGCGATGCTGGCGGCGACATTGACCGCCACGTCGACCGGCATGTTGTTACTGTCGGCATAGCCGGCGGCCCAGGCCACGCCGGCGCTGGTGGTGGCGATGGCCGGCGCGCCCAGGCTTTCGAACAGCCTGGCGCTGCCGGCGTCCCAGGCGTTGGGCAGGTGTAGCAGTTTGCTTCCGTCGTGCAGTTTTTTGAACTCGCTCATGCTGTCTCCGTTTAGAAAAGGCTGGCTTGCGCCGTGGTCAGGCTGGTGAAACTGTCGTGCATCGGCAGCAGGATCGAATCGGCGATCGGCTGCAGCTGCTTGGTCAGGTAGTGTTCGTAGTCGATATTCGAGCGCGTCGCCTCGGTCGGCTCGGGGCCGCTGGTGGTCATCACGTAGCTGATCCAGCCGCCGTTCTGGTAGCGCAGCGGGCGGCGGTGCGCCTGATTGTACTCGTCCGCCAGACGCGCGGCGCGCACTTGCGGCGGCACGTTGACCTTGTATTCGTCCAGCCGGTGGCGCAGGCGCTTGCGGTACACCAGCAGCTCGTCGTAGTCGCCGGACAGGGTCTTGCGCGCATAGTCGCGCACGAACTCCTGATATGGTTCGTCCTTGAAGATACGCTTGAAAAGGCCCTGCTGGAACTGCTGCGCCAACGGCGTCCAGTCGCTGCGCGCCACCTCCAGGCCGCGATAGATGACCTCCTCCTCGCCCCTGGCGTTGATGGTCAGACCGGCGTAGCGCTTCTTGCTGCCCATGTCCGTGCCGCGTATGGTGGGCATGAAGAACTTCTGGTAGTGCGTGTCGAATTCGATTTCGAGATGGCATTCCAGGCCGTGTTTTTCCATCAGCATGGTGCGCCACCACTGGTTGATCCTCGCGGCCAGGCCTTCGCCGATGGCCAGCGCCTCGCCGTTCTCGTATTCCCTTTTCAGCCAGATGAAGATGGAATCGGTGTCGCCGTAGATCACGTCGTAGCCTTCCGCCTCCACCAGTTCGCGGGTCTGCTTCATCATCTGGTGGCCACGCAGCGTGACCGACGAGACCAGGCGCGGATTGAAGAAACGGCATTCGGTCGCACCGAGCACGCCGCAGAAGGAATTCATCAACAGCTTCAGCGCCTGCGACAGCGGCTCGTTCTTCGCGCGCTTGGCGGCGTCGCGCTGCTTCCAGATTTGCGTGGTGATCTCCGGCAGGCAGTGGCGGGTGCGCGAGAACACGGTGCCGTTGACGCCCTCCACCACCGTCGCCTGGTCATCGGCGATTTCGCCTTCGATCAGTCCGACCGGATCGACCAGGAAGGTGCGGATGATCGACGGGTACAGGCTTTTATAATCGAGCACCACGACCGAGTCGTACAGGCCGGGCTTGGACTCCATGACAAAGCCGCCCGGCGAGGCGCCGCCGGAAATGTCGCCGACGCTGGGCGCGACGTAGCCTTCGCGGTGCATGCGCGGCAGGTAGTGGTGGCCGAAGGCGGCGATCGATCCGCCCAGATGGTCGGCCTGCAAGCCCGTCACCGTTGCGCGCTCGATCATGAAGGCCAGCAGGTTGGCCTTGTCGAAGATGCGCGTGACCAGCTCGCAGTCCTTCAGGTTGTAGTGCGCCAGCGCCGGCTTGTCTTCGCGGAAGCGGCGTTCGATTTCGGCCATCTTGTCGTAGACGTCGCCGATGTCCTTGCCCTCGCCCAGCATGGACTGCGACACGTTCTCCAGGCTGAAGGACGGGAAGGTCCACGACGCCGCCTTGAGCGCATCGATGCCATCGAGGACGATGCGGCCAACCACCGGCGCGAACATGTAGCCCTGCTTGCCCGGATGCTCGCGCCATTCGATCGTCTTGCCCTCGCGGCCCAGCGCCAGCGGGATCTTGTGCTTGTCCGCGTTCTTCTGCAGCACGCGCAGGTCGAACTGCACCACGTTCCAGCCGACCAGCACATCGGGATCGTGGCGCGCGAACCAGGCGTTGAGTTTTTCGATCAGCTGGCGCGGCGTGGCGCAGTATTCGAGGTCGAAGTCGATCTGCTGCGACGATGCCTGCGGCTCGCCCAGCATGTAGACCTGGCGCTGGCCGCAGCCTTCCAGCGCGATCGAATACAAGTCCTCGAAGGCGCTGGTCTCGATATCGAGCGACACCATCTTCAGCTTGGGGCGGTACTCGGGCGCGGGTTTGAGCTTGCAGTTGTGGATGACGGCGGCGCCTTCCGCGCTCCCGCCTTCGAACTGCACGGCGGCGGTGATGAAGCGCTCCATCAGGTAGCGCTCGGGCGGGCGGATGTCGGCCTCGAACATCTTGATGCCGTGTTCGCGCAAGGTGCGCTCCAGCGCCGTCAACTGCTTGTAGCGCGAAGCGTAGACGCCAACGACCGGCTCCTGCTGGAAGGTCTTCAGTTCCAGCTCGCGCAGTTCGATGCCGGCATGGGCGTCCAGCAGCGCCTCGATGGCCGGGCGCTGCTTCGCCTCGGCGAAGGCCACCGAAGTCTGCGCGGTCAGGCGGATCTTTTTCGGGCCGTCGTCGGTCGCCAGCCAGAACTCGATCTCCGTCCCATTGGCCGCGTCCCGCCAGTGGCGGGTCAGGATAAAGCCATGTTGGGCGGTATGCGTCATGCCAGAATTATACTGTACGTGCATACAGCCCGCTAGCCGGGCACGGATTGCCCTATTTGGCCGCGCGCGGCGCCTTGTAGCGTGCCAGTTCCATCTTGCCGATCTGGCTGCGATGGACCTCGTCCGGACCGTCGGCCAGCCGCAGCGAGCGCGCGCCGGCATAGGCCGAGGCCAGGAAAGGATCGGCCATGCCGCCGCCGCCCTGCACCTGGATCGCCCAGTCGATCACCTGGCAGGCCATCGCCGGCGCGGCCACCTTGATCATGGCGATCTCCTTGGCCGCCACCTTGTTGCCGACCGTGTCCATCATGTAGGCCGCGTTAAGCACCAGCAGGCGCGCCTGGTCGATCATGATGCGCGACTCGGCGATGCGCTCCAGCGTTACGCCCTGCTCGGCCACCGGCTTGCCAAAAGCGACGCGGCTCAAGCTGCGCTTGCACATCTGCTCCAGCGCGCGCTCGGCCAGGCCGATCAAACGCATGCAGTGGTGGATGCGGCCCGGCCCGAGGCGGCCCTGGGCGATCTCGAAGCCGCGGCCCTCGCCCAGCAGCAGGTTGGAGGCCGGCACGCGCACGTTCTCGAACAGGATCTCGGCGTGGCCGTGCGGCGCGTCGTCGAAGCCGAACACCGGCAGGTGGCGCAGCACCGTCACGCCGGGCGTATCGCGCGGCACCAGTATCATCGACTGCTGGATGTGGCGGTTGGGATTATCGGGATCGCTCTTGCCCATGAAGATGAAGACCTTGCAGCGCGGGTCGTTACCGCCAGAGGACCACCACTTGCGGCCGTTGATCACGTACTCGCCGCCGTCGCGCACGATGGAGCTGGCGATGTTGGTGGCGTCCGACGAGGCCACCGCCGGCTCGGTCATCGCGAAACAGGAGCGGATGCGGCCATCGAGCAGCGGTTCGAGCCACTCGCGCTGCTGGGCTTCGGTGCCGTAGCGGGTCAGCACTTCCATGTTACCGGTGTCCGGCGCCGAGCAGTTGAACACTTCCGGCGCCCACACGGCGCGGCCCATGATCTCGCACAGCGGCGCGTATTCCAGGTTGGTCAGGCCGGCGCCGTGCTTCGAATCGGGCAGGAACAGGTTCCATAGTCCCGCCTCGCGCGCCTTCAGCTTGAGCTCCTCCATCACTTTGGTCGGTATCCAGGCATCGCCGGCGGCGCGGTTGGCGTCGATCTCGGCATGGAAGCGCGCTTCGTTCGGATAGATATGCTCATCCATGAAGGCCGTCAGGCGGGCCTGGAGTTGCTGTACTTTCGGGCTGTAGTCGAAATCCATGATGCTGTCCTTATCGATAGGTGACGGCGCCGGGTTGTCCCAGCCATTCAAGGTGCGAGTAGTTGTTGAGGTAACTGAGCGTGAACTGGCCGGGGCGCTGCAGCAGCTTGGTGACGCCGCAATTGGCCAGCGTCCAGCTCAATTCCATCACCTGGTAGTCCTGCAGGCCAAGCAGGTGCTGCATCAGCGTGGCGATCACGCCGCCGGAGGTGAACACGATGGCGGCCTGCTTGCTGCTGTCGGTGTCGAGCCGCTCCAGCGCGGCCACGCAGCGGCGGCGGAATTCGGGCCAGGTCTCGGTGTACTCATCATCGTGCCAGCCGCTCATCCAGCGCTGCATGGCGGCGCGGAACAGATGCTCCAATGCGCGCTGCGGTTCCTCGTGCTGCGCCAGCAGTTGCTGGAAGGCGGCGGCGTCGCTGGCCTCCGGGCAGTGGCGGCGCAGCACCTCGTGATGATCGAATTCGGCGAAGCCGGGATCGGTGATCCATTCGGTATCGGCCAACTGCACCTTGGGCAGCTCGGCCAGGCAGCTGTCGGCGGTCTGGCGATGGCGCGCCATGCCGCCCACCACCACGCGCTGGAAGGACTGGCGGCTGTTGGCATACCACTGCCCCAGCAAGCGCGCCTGCTCGTATCCCAGCGTCGACAGCTGATCGTAATTGGTGCTGCCGAACGAGGCCTGCCCGTGGCGCACCAGATAAATTTGTCCCATTTGCTTGCGGCTCCAGATCAAAACAGGCACCAGCTTAACGTCCAGCCTATAATTCATCAAATGAATAGTTTTAATTCAGCCGAATAAACCTCATGCATATATCCAAGGTCGATCTCAACCTGTTCATCGTCTTCGAGGCGATCTACGCGGAAGGCAGCATCACGCGCGCCAGCCTGAAGATGAACCTGACGCAGCCCGCCATCAGCCATGCGCTGAATCGCTTGCGCGTGCTGTTTGAGGATCCGCTGTTCGAACGCCAGGGCCACGTGATGGTGCCGACGCCGCTGGCCCGCTCCATCATCGACAGCGTGCGGCAATCGCTGCGCGGGTTTGAAGTGACGCTGAACGGCGCCGGCCACTTCGACGCCGCCACCAGCGAGCGCACCTTCTCGCTGGCGCTGCGCGATGTGTTGGAGGCGAGCGTGCTGCCACCGCTGATGGCGCGCGTGGCTCAGGACGCGCCGACGGTGAGCCTGAACACTCTGCAGGTGGGGCGTCGCGAATTGGAAAGCGAACTGGCGGCCGGCACGCTGGACGCGGCGATCGACATCTTGCTGCCGCTGTCGAACGACATCCGCCGCACGCTGCTGGCCACCGACAGCACGGTGGTGCTGGTGCGGCGCGACCATCCGCAGGTGCGCGGCGTAATGGATCTCGACGAGTATTTGAAACTGGAACACATTCAAACCAGCTCGCGCCGGCGCGGGCCGGGACTGGAGGATTTTGAACTGAGCCGGATGGGATTACAGCGGCGCGTGCGCCTGCGCTGCCAGCACTACTTCGCCGCCTGCCGCGCGGTGAGCCAGACCGACCTGGCACTGACGATGCCGGAGCGCCTGGCGCGCGTGGTCAACCAGCAGTTCGGCAACCAGATCCTGCCCTTCCCTTTGCAGATGCCGTCACTGGACATCTACCTGTACTGGCACGCCAACATCGACCACGACCCGGCCGGCGTATGGCTGCGCGAGCAAATCAAGCAAGCCATGTTGGCGGCGGACTAACAACCGGCGCCGGCGCCGGAGGCCAATGTACGGACGGCTTTGGAGATGTCGGCGGCGATGCGGGTGACGGCGCGGCGGTGGCCGGCCACCAGCGCGTCGTAGCCGCCGCCGACCGGCTCGTTGGCGACGCTGCGGCAGGTCAGCACCTTGGTGCTGCCGACCAGTCGCACGCTCCACACCGCGTCGATCAGCGCGTACTGCCCAGGCGCGGACTCGAAGCGCTGCACGTTGGTGCTGATGCGGTAGACCGGCGCGCCGTCCGCCGTCGGCGTGCGGAACACGTCCACCGTCCCCAGCTCGCCGGTGATCGCCAGCGACAGCGCCTGGCCGATCTCCGACGCCGGCATCGCCGACCAGCGCTCGTGCTCCAGCAGATCCACGCGCCCCGCTTCGCTGCTGACCACCATCTGGTAGCGCGCCACCTGCTGCGGCACCGTCACCGCCGGCAGCTCGATGTAGTAGCCGGGCGGCGTGGCCGCCGAGGCGGGCACGCCCATGCCGTTACTGAGGCTGTAGAAATGCTCGGGCGGCGCGGCGGCGCAGCCGGCCAGCAGCAGCCCGGCCGCCACGGCCAGCGCGGTTTGATAGCGCATCATTTCGGTTCTCCCTTGGTATCCTGCTTGCTCGTCTTCCCGCGCAACAGCGATTCGGGATGACGCTCCAGATAATCCGACAGCGCATTCAGCGATTGCAGTGTTTGCGTCAGCTGCTGCAAGGCTTCGCGCAGGTCGGACTGCACCGGCGAATCCTTTTGCAGCAGCTGGTTCGCTTCGCCGAAAGTCTTGCGGGCCGCGCCCAGCGTGTCCTTCATCTCCGGCACCACCTGCGCATCGAGCTGCTTGAGCAGCACGTTGGCGCTCTTCAGCGTATCGCGCAGGTTGTTGCCGATCTCCCCGAACGGCACCTGGTCCAGTTTGCGCGCGATGCTGGCGATCTGCGTCTGCAGCTCGTCCAGGCTATTCGGCACCGTCGGCACCTCCAGCGGATACTGCGCCACATCCAGCTTGACCTGCGGCGCATTCGGGAAGAAGTCCAGCGCCACATACAGCTGGCCGGTCAACAGGTTCCCGGTGCGCAGCTGGCCGCGCAGGCCGCGCGCCACCAGACGCTCCAGCACAACCGGGCCGGCGTTGCGATCCTGGTCGCTGGCGACGGATTGCTGGAAGCTGCGGCCCAGGCGTGCCGGGTACATGTCCACCGTCACCGGCATGCGGAAGCTCTTCTTCACCGCATCGAACTCCACGCCGACCGAGCGCACCTCGCCCAGCACGATGCCGCGGAAGTCCACCGGCGCGCCGGGCGACAGGCCGCGCAGCGACTGGTCGAAATACAGCACCGTGGTGATCGGCACGCCGTCGGGCTCGCGCAGCGCGTTGGCCTGGTCGGAGGCCAGCGGGAAGTCGGTGCCGGGAGCGGCCTGCTGGTCCGGTTTCTGGCCGCTCATGGTCTCGAAGGCGATGCCGCCCACCAGCATGGCCGCCAGCGATTGCGTGTTGACTTTGAAGCCGTTGGAATCGAGCCGCACATCGACGCCGCTGGCATGCCACCAGCGTGTGTTCTTGCCGACGTACTGGTCGTACGGCGCGCTGACGAACACCGTCATTTTCACGCCGCGTCCCTTCTCGTCCAGATCGAAGCCGACCACCTGGCCGACCTGGATGCGGCGGTAGAAGATCGGCGAGCCAACGTCGATGGAGCCGAGGCTCTCGCCATGCAGCGTGAACTTGGTGCCCTTTTCATCGCCGGCCACCTGCGGCGGCTTTTCCAGTCCGGTGAACTCTTCCTTCGTCTCCTCCGACTTGCCGGCATCGACACCGATGTAGGCGCCCGACAGCAAGGTGCTCAGGCCGGAGACGCCGCTCGCGCCCACGCGCGGCCGCACCACCCAGAAGCGCGTATCGGCGGCGGTGAAGCGCTTGGCCTCCTTGCTCATGTCGATCAGGACCAGCACCTTGGACAGATCGCGCGACAGCGTGATCGTACGCACCAGGCCAATATCCACGTCCTTGTATTTGACCTTGGTCTTGCCCGGCTCCAGCCCGTCCGCGCTGCGGAAGCTCACCGTCACCGCCGGCCCCTGGTCCATCACCGACTTGGCGACCAGCGCCAGGCCGATCAGGGCCGCCAGCAAAGGGATCAGCCACACCAGCGAAGGCAGCCAGCGATTGGCCTTCTCCACTCTCGGCTCGGGCAGCGGCGGCGCGCCGCTTTCGTTTTCAGGCATGGTTCTCTCCATTTGAATCGATCGGATCCCAGATCAGGCGCGGGTCGAACTGCATCGACGCCAGCATCGTCAGCACCACCACCGCGCAAAACGCCAGCGCGCCCGGGCCGGCGGTGATCGTGGCCAGCGTCTGGAAGCGCACCAGCGCCACCGTCAGGGTAATCACAAAAATATCGAGCATCGACCAGCGGCCGACAAACTCCACGATCCGGTACAGCATCGTGCGCTGCAAGGGGCGCCAGCGCGATCGCCGCTGGGCGGTGATCGCCAGCAGCGACAACGCCGCCAGCTTCAGCACCGGCACCACGATGCTGGCGATGAAGATGATCGCCGCCAGCGCCGGCGAACCGCTGGTCCAGAAGTAGACCACGCCGCTGATGATGGTGTCGTCCTCCTTGCCGAACAGCGAGTGCGTGTACATCACCGGCAGCAGGTTGGCGGGAATATAGAGGATGGTGGCCGCCAGCAGGAAGGCCCAAGTGCGGCCCACACTGTCGGGACGGCGGCGGTGCAGCGCGGCGCCGCAGCGGGCGCAATGCTGGTGCGTGGCCGCCTGGTGCCGCGCCACGAGGCCGCAACTGTGGCAGGCGGCCAGGCGGGCGTGCGGCGTGTAGCGGAACTCCGCCTGCGCGGGACGCCGTGGCCCCGGCAGGTGCTCGCCTATATTCCACAGCATCTGCGGATCGAACGAGGTGACGATGGCAAGCATCAGCGTCAACGCACCGAAGGCGAACAGGCCCGGTTGCACCACCACCTGCGCCAGGCTGGTCATCTTGACGATGGTGATCAGGATGCCGATCATCAGCACCTCCGTCATGCCCCAGCGCCGCGCGGCGGCGACCGCGCGCAGCAGATGGTCGAAGCCATGGGGACGCACGCCGCTGCGCAACGCCAGCGTTACGTACAGCAGCGCGCCCAGCTCCACCGCCGGCAACAGCACCGTGAACAGGAACACGATCACCGCCACCACCTGCATCTGCTCCGTCCATAGCACACGTATCGCACCGGACAAGGTGGCGCTGGAGGTGTAGCCGCCCACGGCCAGTTCGACGATGGGACAGAACTGGGCGATCAGGAAGGTGAAGATGGCGCCCAGAGTGATGGCCGCCATGCGGTTGACGTCCGAATGGATGCCGCGATAGAGGATGGACCGGCAGCGCACGCAGCGCGCCTTCTCGCGCGGCAGCACCGGACGGCGGCGATGCAGCACGCCGCAGTCATGACAGCTGATCAAATCGTATCGGTGCACAGGATGGCCGTTTGGTCAATAATGGCCATATCATACGACAATCCGCTAGTGCAGAGCGGTCGTGCGCATAAGCTATCATGGGGCTATGTTCCGTCTCCAGCCCACCATCCTGATCGCCGCAACGCTGGCCGTTGCGGGGAACGCGCACGCGCAGGCTGGCGCGGAACTGGTATTCGGCACTTCCCACGACGAGAATTCGCCGTTGTTCCTGTACGCCAGCGCATACCTCCAGCAATTGTGCACCGAAGGCGGACAACGCTGCACGCTGCAACGCCTGCCGGGGCGCCGCGCGGAAGCGATGCTCGCCGCCGGCAGCATCGTCGGCGAGGTGGGGCGTGTCAAGGACTACGTTTTGAAGCATCCAGACTACGTGCGCCTCGACGAACCTTTCGTCGTCTCGCGCACACGCATCTTCACCCGCGCCGACAAGGGCATCACCAGTTGGGCGACGCTGGCGAAACGCGCCAGGACGGTCAGCTACAAGCGCGGCGTGTATCTGTACCAGCAACGGCTGGAGGCGCTGCAGCCGGCGATCCAGCCGCATGATGTGCAGAGCGAGTCGGCCTGCCTGCAAATGGTGCTGTCGGAGCGCGACGACGCCTGCGTATTCGACGACGGCGGCATCGGCACCGAGGCCAGGCCGCTGCTGGCACAGGGCCACAGCAGCGCCTCAGTGGAGGACCTGCCGCTGTATATCTATTTGGGGAAGGACAGCGCGGCACTGGCGCCGGCATTGTCCGGCGCCGCCAGGCGGTTGGCGGCGCGCGGCGTGCCGGGCCGATTGCACCGCAAATTCTACGAGGCCCGGTAGCCTACTTGATGCTGGTGTTAAGTTCCTGGAAGTCCGCCGTCTTGCCCAGCGACTGCCAGGTAGCCAGCAGATTGGCCGGCGGCGCGATCAGCTTGCGGGCCACCAGATCGAGCCAGCCGCCGGTGCTGGTCACGCGCGCGGCCAGCTTGCCGTCGGCGCGGATGATGTCGGTGCTGAGCGACCAGCGGCTGCCGTCCGCGGACAGGCCGGCCACGCCCAGCGTGACGGTAATCTCTTCGAGCAGCATCACTTCCTTGAAGTAGGCGATTTCGTCCTTCATCACCACCGGGCCTATATTCAGGCGCATGAACTCACTCATCGGGAAGCCGTTCTCCGACAGGAACAGCATGCGCACGTCACCCGCCTTGTCCAGAAAGGCCGTGTTGCGCATATGGCTGTTGAAGTCCATATCGCCCCAACCGGCCATCATCTTCTTCTCAAACATCTCACTCTCCAAGGAAATCCAAAAGAGTGCATGCTACCACCTTGGTCGCCTTGCGCAGGTCTTCCAGCAGCAGGCGCTCGTCGGCCTTCTTGGCGTTGGACTCGGGGACGGTGCGCGGACCTGCGCCATACAGCACCGCCGGAATGCCATGTTCGCCGTACAGGCGCGCGTCCGCGTACAGCGGCGTGCCTTGCGCCGGGATCTTCTCGCCGATGAAGGTTTGCGCGTTCCGCTGCAGGCTAGCCACCAGCTTCTCCGTGCCCGGCTGCTCGCGCAGCGCGTGCGACAGCAGCAGGCGTTTGATCTCGATGCGGATGCCCGGCTGGCCTTCCACCGCCTTTTCGATCAGCGCGCGCACCTGTGCTTCCACCACCGCAGGATCCTCTTCCGGGATCATGCGACGGTCCATCTTCAGCACCACTTTGCCCGGAACCACGTTGGTGTTGGTGCCGCCGTCGATGCGGCCCACCAGCATGGTCGGCGAATCGATGCCCGGGATTTTCGATTTGACCTTCTTCAGCTCCGGCAACTGGTCGTAGATCGCGTTCAGGATGCGGGTGGCCGCTTGCAGCGCATCGTGGCCGGTCTCCGGCATCGCGCCGTGGCCGGACTTGCCGTGCACAGTGATCTCCAGCTGCAGGCAGGCGTTGTGCGCGGTGACGATGTTGTAGCTGAAGCCCGCCGCGATGACGAAGTCCGGCTTGGTCAGCTTCTGTTCCAGCAGCCAGCCGGGACCCAGCAAGCCGCCGAATTCCTCGTCGTAGGTGAAGTGCAGTTCCAAGCCGCCCTTGAGCGGCACGCCCAGCGCCTCCAATGCGCGCGTGGCGAAGATGTAGGTGGCGAAGTCGCACTTGGATACCGCCGCCGCGCGGCCGTAGATGTAGCCGTCTTCCACCACGCCGCCATATGGCGGATAGGTCCAGTTGTCGCCCGGAGGCACCACGTCGCCGTGGGCGTTGAGCGCCACCGTCGGGCCACCGGCTTGATAAGGGCGGCGCACGATCAGGTTGGTGATGGTCTCCATGCCGTAGTCCTGCACCACCTGTGCCGGCACGGCGTGCTTCTCGGCGGTCCAGCCGTAGGCCTTCACCAGGTCGGCCACCATGTCCGCATGCGGCGCGTTGTTGCCGGGCGGCGTATCGGTCGGCACGCGCAGCAGCTGCTGCAGCACGCCGACTTCCTCATCGAAGTGCGCGTCGATCCATTGCGCCAGTTGTTCCTTGTTCGTCGTCATGGCTGTTCTCTCACTTTGCGCCGGACTCGAACCAGGCCGCGATCTGCGCCCGTTCGGCATCCGTCATATTGGTCAGGTTCGCAAGCGGCATGGCCTTGAGCTGCACCGATTGCTTGTAGATTTTTTCCGCGTTCTGATGCACCTGCTCCGCGCTGTCCAGCATCACGCCGGCGGGCGCCGTCGCAAAGCCGGGCTGCGAAGGATGGGCCGAATGGCAGGCCACGCAGCGTTGGTCGATCACGGTCTTTACCTTGGCGAATTGCGCCGCCGGATCGGCCGCCGCAGCCGTCGCCACAGGACGCGGCGGCGCGATCGCCACCGCCACGCCGATCAGCAACGCCACGCCGATGACCGGATAACGCCATTCCACGCGGCCTTTGTGGCGCAGGTTGAAGAAGTGGCGAATGAATACACCGGCCGCCATGATGAAGGCCAGCACCAGCCAGGCATGGTCGTTCCGGTAGGTCATCGCGTAGTGGTTGCTGATCATGATGAACAGCACCGGCAGCGTGAAGTAGTTATTGTGGACGCTGCGCTGCTTGGCCTTCTGGCCGTGCACAGGATCGGGCAGGCGGCCGGCCGACATGGCCTCGACCATCTTGCGCTGGCCGGGAATAATCAGCATCAGCACATTACCGACCATGATGGTGCCAATCAGCGCACCCACATGGATGTAGGCGGCGCGGCCGCTCAGCACATGCGTGAGGCCATACGCGGCGCCGACGATCAGCGCGAACACCACCACGCCGAACCACATATCGCGCTTGCCCAGCGGGGAGCGGCACAGCAGGTCGTACACGGTCCAGCCGACGACCAGCGTGCCGACGCCGATGCCGACCGCCTGCCAGCTGCCGATATCGGCCACCGACTTATCGATCATCATCGCCTGCGCGTTGAAGTAGTAGGCGATGGTCAGCAGCGCGATGCCGGACAGCCAGGTGGTATAAGCCTCCCATTTAAACCAATGCAGCTCCTTCGGCAGCTCGGCCGGCGCCACCAGGTATTTTTGCGGGTTGTAGAAACCGCCGCCGTGCACCGCCCACAGTTCGCCGGACACGCCCTTCTTCGCCAGCTCCGAACCGGGAGCGGGCGGGCGGATCGAGTTGTCCAGCCAGACGAAGTAGAACGAGGCGCCAATCCAGGCGATGCCCGTGATGACGTGCAGCCAGCGCACGATCAGGTTCAGCCACTCAAGGCCATACGGGATCAGATAGGCGAATAATTCCATAGGTGCTTTCAGGGTAAAGAGTGTGGCTAATTTACAGAAGATAAACGGATTTGACGCCGACCACATGAACATTAGAGTATATTAAACATATCCGATTCCGTATAACAGAAATACTCACATGGCCGCCCTGCCGCAACACCTGGATCTGCATTTGATCCGCATCCTCTACCTGCTGCTGGTTGAGAAGAACGTCTCACGCGTCGCCCTCAAACTGAATCAGCCGCAGCCCTCGATCTCCGCCTCGCTACGCAAGCTGCGCGAGCTGACCGGCGATCCCCTGCTGGTACGCGGCGCGCGCGGCATGGTGCCGACCCAGCACGGCGAAAGCCTGCTGGTGCCGGCCAAGCGCATCCTCGACGAAACCGAGAACCTGTTCCTGAAGAAGACGCCCTTCGTGCCGCAGAACGAAGCGCGCACCTTCCACATCGCCGCGCCGGATTACCTGGACAGCCAGTTCCTGCCGAACCTTGTGGCAATGCTGCGGCGCGGATCGCCCAACAGCCGCGTGAAGATCCACAGCCTGGGGCCGGGCGTGGACTACGTGCGCCTGCTGTCGGACGGCGACATGGACCTGGTCATCGCCAACTGGGACGAGCCGCCCGAGCACCTGCACATGTCCAAGCTGTTCGAAGACCCGATCATCTGCGTGATGCGCTCCGACTGTCCGTACGCGCTGCGCACCGGCAGCGAGGACATGACGCTCAACGATTACCTGTCCCTGCCCCACGTGGCGCCGACGCAGATCCTGCCCGGCTACCACGGCGTCATCGACGACTTCCTGGAACGCCAGGGCCTGCAGCGCAACGTCGCCGTGGAATCGGCCTACTTCGGCCTGATCCCCTACATGCTGACGCAGACGGACCTGGTGCTGACCACCGGCCGCCAGTTCGTGCGCTACTACGAACGCAATATGCCGCTGAAGACGTACACGGTGCCGGTCAAGTTCCCGGCGATGCGTTTCTACCAGCTGTGGCACGAGCGCGTGCACCAGGCGCCGGAGCACAAATGGCTGCGCGAGCAGGTCTCGACGGCGGCCAAGTCGCTCGGCAAGTAATAAACCTTAATGGATACCGCATATAACTGCAGGGCGCAGTCGCGGTTACACTAGGATATGACTACACTTTCCGAATTAAACAGCTGCGACGCCGCCACCTTCACCGACCGCCTGCGCGGCATCTACGAGCACTCGCCGTGGATACCGGAACGGGCGGCGGCGCAGCGGCCCTTCGCCAATGCCACCGCGCTCAAGCTGGCCTTGCAGGCGGTCGTCAGCGCCGCTACGCTGGACGAGCAACTGGGCCTGATCCGCGCCCACCCCGAGCTGGCTGGCAAAGCCGCCGTCGCCGGACAGCTGACGGCCGAATCCAGCAACGAGCAAGCCAAGTCCGGCCTGCACCTGTGCAGCGCCGGGGAATTCGCCGTGCTGCACCAGCTGAACGCGGACTACAACGCCAAGTTCGGCTTTCCCTTCATCCTCGCCGTCAAAGGCCCGGACGGACAGGGGCTGACGCGGAGCGACATCATCGCCACCTTCACACGCCGGCTGAAGAACCAGCGCGCCGATGAAATCGCCGAGTGCCTGCGCCAGATTAAGCGCATCGCGGAGCTGCGCCTGAACGACCTGCTGGGCGTGACGCTGGACTTCGGCCACACCATCATGCAGTGGTGCGAAACCATAGGCGCGTGGAGCGATACCGACAACAGCGCCAACGCGGACTTCGACCTGACCTGCGCCTACATGACGCCTGCGCACCGCAGGACCGCCGCGCAGCTGCTGGACTGGATGCGTGAAGCCGGCATGGACGCGCACATCGACGCTGTCGGCAACGTCGCCGGCGTCTATCGCTCGGACGTGCCGGGCGCGAAAACGCTGATGACCGGCTCGCACTACGACACGGTGCGCAACGGCGGCAAGTACGACGGCCGCCTCGGCATTCTGCTGCCGATCGCCATCGTGCGCCATCTGCACCAGCGCGGCGAAAAGCTGCCCTTCCATTTCGAGATCGTCGGTTTCGCCGAAGAGGAAGGCGTGCGGTTCAAGAGCACTTTCCTGGGCAGTAACGCGGTCACAGGCCGCTTCGATTTGTCGCTGCTGGACCAGACCGACGCCGACGGCATCACCATGCGCGACGCGCTGCTGGCAGCCGGCCATGACGTGGCGCGCATTCCCGCCATCGCGCGCGATCCGGAGGAGTTGCTGGGCTTCGTGGAAGTCCATATCGAACAAGGCCCGGTGCTGCTGGAGCGCGACCTGCCGCTCGGCGTGGTGACGGCGATTGCCGGCAGCTCTCGCTACCTGGTCGAGCTGACCGGCTTGGCCAGCCATGCAGGCACCACGCCTATGACGATGCGCAGGGATGCGGCTGCGGCAGCGGCGGAGATCGTGCTGCTGGTCGAGCGGCGCTGTGCCCAGGGCGCATCGCTGGTCGGCACGGTCGGCCAGTTGCAAGTGCCCGGCGGTTCGGTCAACGTTATCCCCGGCGCGTGCAAGCTGTCGCTCGATATCCGCGCCGCCGACGATGCGGTGCGGCTGGCGGCGGTGAAGGATGTATTGGACGGCATCGCGGCGATCTGCGCGCGGCGCCAGGTGGAGGTGAGCTGGCAGCAGATCGTCGACGCCTCCGCCGCGCCATGCGCGCCGCGTTTGATGCGGCAGTTCGGCGCCGCCATCGAGCGCGCTGGCTTGCCGCGCTTCGACCTGCTGTCCGGCGCCGGCCACGATGCGATGGCGATGGCCACGATCACCGACGTGGCGATGCTGTTCACACGCTGCGGCAACGGCGGCATCAGCCACAATCCGCTGGAGACAATGACGGCGGACGACGCCGACATTGCCGCCCAGGTGCTGCTGGATTTCCTGCGCAGCTACGCCTGATCGCTGGCCGCCGGCGCGCGCCGGCAAAGTTCGGCCAGCGCGGCGGCCACTTCGGCGATCACCGGCGCCCAGCCGCCGCCCTCGGGCTGGCGGAACAGGCGCACGGTCGGATACCAAGGTGTATCGCTGCGCTCCGTCATCCAGCGCCAGTCGCAGCGATAGTCGGGCAGCAGCAGCCAGCATGGCTTGCCCAAGGCGCCGGCCAGATGCGCCACCGCCGTGTCCACGCTGATGACCAGGTCAAGATTGGCGATGACGGCCGCCGTGTCGGCGAAATCCCGCAGCTGCGAGCCGATTGCCTGCAGCGCCATGCCGTCGGGTGGCGCCAGCGCCTCGTCCTCGCCCAGCCCTTTTTGCAGGCTGATGAAACGTGCTCCCGACGCCGCAGCCAGCGGCGCCAGCACCTGCAACGACGGCAGCGAACGATCCGCGTCATTCTCGAAATCCGGGTTGCCCTTCCACGCCAGGCCAACGCGCAAGCCTTGCCCCGGCAGCTGCGCGGCCCAGTGCCGCACCAGCTCCGGCTCCGCCGCGAGATAGGGAACCGCCACCGCACCGCACACGGCGGGCAGGCGCATCGGATGCGTCCAATAGTCCCAGCCATCGACCGGCACCGCATCATCCAGCGCATACACCTCATCAACGCCGGCCAGCGTGGCGAACAAGCGCTTCAATCCTGCATGGCATACCACGGCGACGCGCGACGCGCCACGCTCCTTCAGCGTCGAGGCGTAGCGGCAGAAGTGGATCATGTCGCCCTGCCCCGCCTCCAGCACGATCACGATGGCCTTGCCCAGCAACGCCTCGCCCTCCCAGCGCGGACAGGCGAAGGCACGCGCGAAGGAGTCGAACTGCCAGCGCGCCTCCAACAGCGGCCAGCCTTCTTCAAACCGCCCTTGGCGCAGCAGCACGTAGGCCAGGTTGAAGCGCGTCCGCGCGTGATCCGGGTCCAGCTCCAGCGCGCGGCGGTAGCATTCCTCGCCCTCCTTCTCGCGCTTGACGCAGGCGAGTAGTACGCCCAGCTGGCTCCATGCCGCCGGCGAGTCCGGCGCCAACTCCACCGCCGCGCGTGCCGCCGCTTCAGCTTCATCGAAGCGCTTCGTCTTCAGCAGCAGCACGCCGAGATTCTGGTGGAGCTGCGCATGATCGGGCATCAACGCCAGCGCCAGCCGATAATGGAATTCGGCCTCCGCGAGCGCGCCTTGCCGCTCCTTCAGGTATCCGAGGTTGGCGCGCGCCGCGCCGTGCATCGGCTCCAGCACCAGCGCCTGCAGGTAGCAGTTCTCCGCAACGGCGAAATCGCCGGCGGCCATGTGGTGGTTTCCATCGAGGTAGGCTTGCTGCGGATCTGAATGCATCGATTTACAAGTTTGCGATCAGCGCCAACAGCTCGGGTTCGGGCAGCGACTTACTGAACAAATAGCCCTGATAATACTGGCATCCCTCCGCAATCACAAAGTCGAGCTGCGCCTGCGTCTCCACGCCCTCGGCCAGCACCGACATGTTCAGCGCCTTGCCCAGCGAGACGATGATGCGGACGATGGCGGCGCCGCTGTCATCCTTTGCGGCGCCCCAGATGAATGAGCGGTCTATCTTCAGCTGATCGAGCGGCAGCCGGTGCAAATACGACAGCGACGAATATCCGGTGCCGAAATCGTCCAGCGCGAAGCTGACGCCGGCGGCGCGCAGGCGCTGCATCTTCTCGACCGTACCCCCGACATCCTTTAGCAGCAGGCTTTCCGTCAATTCAAGCCGCAGCCTGTCGGCGCGCGCGCCGGTTTGCGCCAGCGTCTCCAGCACGTGCTCGACAAAGTCCGGCCGATGGAATTGCGAGGCGCTGACATTGACCGCCATCTCCAGCCCAGCCGTGCGCGCATCGCCGGCCCATGCCGCCAGCCGCTGGCAGGCCTCGCGCATCACCCAGCGCCCCAACGGCAGGATCAGGTTCGACTCCTCCGCCACCGGTATGAAATCGGCGGGCGGCACCATCCCGCGCTGCGGGTGGCTCCAGCGCACCAGCGCCTCCGCGCCGGCCATGGCGCCATCCACACACATCAAGGGCTGGTAGTGCAGCACGAATTCGCCGTTGCCCAGCGCGCGCCGCAGGTCCGCCTCCAGTGCCGCCCGCGCGCTGACTCTTGCCTGCATCGCAGGATCGAAGAAGGAGACAGTGTTGCGTCCTGCGGCCTTAGCCTGGTACATGGCCAGGTCGGCGCGCTTCAACACCTCGTCCACGCTGCCGCCGCTGAACACCGTGATGCCGATGCTGGGCGTGCTGTGGTGGTCCATGCCGTCGATCGCGAACGGCTCGCCGAACGCATGAACGATCTTGTGCGCGATCTCCAGCGCCGCCGTGGCGGCATCGTTCTCCGTGGCGCCCAGGTCCTCCAGCAGCACGATGAACTCATCGCCGCCGAAGCGCGCCACCGTATCGCAGCCGCGCACCTCGGCGCGCAGGCGGGCCGCGACCATCTGCAACAGCATGTCGCCCTTGTCGTGGCCGCGCGTGTCGTTGATGGTCTTGAAGTTATCCAGGTCGATGAACAACATCGCGCCCAGATGGCCCAGCGAGAGCGCGTGGCTGGCGCGGTCCAGCAACAATTGACGGTTCGGCAGGCCGGTAAGCTGGTCGTAGAAGGCCATGCTGTGGATCTGGGCCTCGGCGGCCTTGCGCTCGCTGATGTCGCGGAAGTAGATGGTCAGGCCTTCGTTCGACGGATAGGCACGGATCTCGGTCCACAGGTCGAGCGGCACATAATGCTCCTCGAACGCCACGGGACTATTGGTCTCCACCGCCTGCTGGTAGGCGCGGTGGTACGGGCCGTCCACCGCTTCCGGGAAAACCTGCCACACGTTCCGGCCCATCACCTCCTCGCGCCGCACCTGCAGCAGGCGCTCCGCGTTGCCGTTCATGTAGCGGATATTCCAGCTACAGTCCAGCACCAGGACCGCATCGGAGATGCTTTCCAGCGTGACCGCAGGGCAGCCTGTCTCCAGCGCCGCCTGGGATTGGAGTGGTTCTTGCATGTTGGAAGCCGGGAGAGCATGACACTAGTCAGTATGCTCTCCGGCCGGGCGACGGTCAAACTATACGGGCACGCTCCAGCATCGCATGCAACAGAACGTTGCAGCCCGCCTCCAGGTGCTCGGACTTGGCGTCCTCGATTTCATTGTGGCTGATGCCGTCCTTGCAAGGCACGAAGATCATGCCCGCAGGCGCCAGCCGCGCCGCGTAGATCGCATCGTGGCCCGCGCCGGAGACCACGTCCATGGTCGAATATCCCAGCTTGGCGGTGGCGTTGCGCACCGCGTCCACGCACTCGGGATGGAATGGGCACGGAGGATAGTACGACACGCGCTCGATCGAAATCTTCAAGCCGGTCTCGCTGCGGGTCTTGTCGATAAAGGCCAGCATTTCCTCGTGCATGGTGTTGAGCAGCTCATCGTTCACGTTGCGCAGGTCGATGCTGAATTTGACTTCGCCCGGTATCACATTGCGGCTGTTCGGGAACACCTGCACCATGCCCACCGTGCCGCGTCCATACGGCGGATAGCGGTTGGCGATGGCCACAACCTCCTGCATGATTTTGGTGGACACCTGCAGGGCATCCTTGCGCAGGCCCATGGGCGTTGGGCCGGCGTGGGCTTCCATGCCGTTCACCACGCAGTCGTACCAGGAGAGGCCCATCACCGCAGGCACCACGCCGATCACCTTGTCGGCGTCTTCCAGCACCGGGCCTTGTTCGATATGGGTTTCGAAGTAGGCGCCGATCGGATGGTCGCCCGGCACCTGGGTGCCCTTGTAGCCGATGCGCTCCAGCTCTTCGCCGACGCTCTTGCCCTCGGTGTCCTTGGCGGCGTAGGCCGTCTCCAGGCTGAAGGCGCCGCAGAACACGCCGGAACCCATCATCACCGGCACGAAGCGCGAGCCTTCCTCGTTGGTCCAGAAGGCGACTTCGATCGGCGCCTCGGTCTTGATCTTCAAGTCGTTCAGCGTACGCACGACTTCCAGGCCGGCCAGCACGCCGTAGTTGCCGTCGAATTTGCCGCCGGTCGGCTGGGTGTCGATATGGCTGCCGGTCATCACCGGCGGCAGCGCGTTGTTGGTGCCGTCGCGGCGCATGAACACATTGCCGATCTGGTCGACCGTGACCGACATGCCGGCGGCCTTGCCCCAGCCGACCACCAGGTCGCGGCCCTGCTTGTCCAGATCCGTCAGGGCCAGGCGTTTAACGCCGCCCTTGGCGGTGGCGCCTATCTGTGCCAGTTCCATCAGCGCCGCCCACAGGCGGTCGCCGTTAATACGCATTTCGCTCATGATCAATCTCCAGTAGCCCCGTCATTCCCGCGCAGGCGGGAATCCATGCCGAGCGAGTACGCCGTCGACTTATGGATTCCCGCTTTCGCGGGAACGACGGCGCGGGTTTAGCGCGCCGACGCCGGCTTGAACGCCGGGCGGTCGATATGACGGCCCGCGCCTTCCACCGCCATCAGCACGCCGCGATGGAACACCACATTGCCGGCGGCCAGCGTGGTGCTCGGGATGCCGCGCACGGTGCGGCCTTCGAATACGTTAAAACCACCCTTGGCAAACTGCGTCAGCGACGATATGGTGCGGCTGCCTTCCGGGTCCCAGACGACGATGTCGGCATCGGCGCCGACGGCGATCACGCCCTTGCGTGGATACATATTGAAAATCTGCGCCGCGTTGGTGGATGTCACCTTGACGAATTCCGATGGCGTCAGCAAACCGGTGTTGACGCCGGCGTCCCACACCACCGACATGCGGTCCTCGACGCCACCGCAGCCGTTGGGGATCTTGGTGAAGTCATCCCTGCCCGCCGCCTTCTGCTCGGCGCAGAAGGTGCAGTGATCGGTCGCGGTGGTGTGCAGGTTACCGCCCTGCAGGCCATGCCACAACGCAGCCTGATGATGCTTGCTGCGGAACGGAGGGCTCATCACGTGGCCCGCCGCGTAATCCAGGTCCTCGCTCTGGTACACGCTGTCGTCGATGACCAGGTGGCCGGCCAGCGCCTCGCCATACACGCGCTGCCCGTTGGCGCGCGCGCGGGTGATGGCATCCAGCGATTCGGCACAGGAGACGTGGACGATGTACACCGGCGTGTTGAGCACATTGGCGATCGCGATGGCACGGTTGGCCGCTTCCGCCTCCACCGCCGGTGGGCGCGACAGCGGATGCGAACTCGGTCCGGTCATGCCCTTCTTCAGCAGGTCCTGCTGCAGCTGATAAACCAGCTCGCCGTTCTCCGCGTGCACGGTGGGAATCGCACCCAGTTCCAGCGAGCGGCGGAAGCTCTTCACCAGCGTCTCGTCGTCGGCCATGATGGCGTTCTTGTACGCCATGAAGTGCTTGAAGCTGTTGACACCATGGTCGCGCACCAGGATGCCCATGTCGCGGTGCACCGTCTCGTCCCACCAGGTGATCGCCACGTGGAAGGTGTAGTCGCCGGCCGCCTTCTGCGCCCAGCCGCGCCACTGGTGATAGGCCTCGATCAGGTTCTGCTTAGGCGCCGGTATCACGAAGTCCATGATGGTGGTGGTGCCGCCAGCCAGGCCGGCGGCGGTGCCGGTGTAGAAGTCGTCCTGCGTTACGGTGCCCATGAAGGGCAGGTTCATGTGGGTGTGCGTGTCTATCCCGCCCGGCATCACGTACTGGCCGCTGGCGTCGATCACTTTGGCCGAATGCGGCGCGTCGAGGTTTTCGCCGACGGCGACGATCTTGTCGCCGTAGCACAGTACATCGGCACGAAAAGCGCGGTCGGCGTTGACGACAGTACCGCCACGGATGATAGTTGTCATAGACGTCTCCTGAATCTCTCTTAGGGATGGGCGGCCCGCACCGCGGGCACCGCTTTGCCCTTCATCATAACTCCATACACCAGCGCGGAAACAGCGATTCCCACAAACCATGCGTAGGTGTAGATGGTTTTAAAACCGGAAGCCACATCCTGGAAGGACGCGGGGAATGCGGCGTTGAGGAAGCCTGGGATATTCGGCAGCACACCGGCCACGAAGGCCACCAGCGCGGCCATGTTCCAGCCGTTGCCATAGGAGTACTGGCCGTCTTCGCGATACAGTTCGCCGACATTCAGCTCGGTCTTGCGCACCAGGTAGTAGTCGACGATCAGGATGCCGGCGATGGGGCCAAGCAGCGCCGAATAGCCGATCAACCAGGTGAAGATATAACCCTGCGTCGATTCCAGTATCTTCCACGGCATCATCAGGATCGCGATGGCGGCGGTGATGTAGCCGCCCACCTTGTACGAAATCTGCTTCGGCGCCAGCGACGAGAAATCGTAGGCCGGGCCGACCAGGTTCGCGGCCAGGTTGACGGAGACGGTGTCGATCAAAAGAATCAGCAACGCGACCAGCACGGCGGCGCCGGTCATGCGGCTGGACAGGTCGACCGGGTCCCAGATCGCCTTGCCGTACAAGACCACGGTGGCCGAGGTGACGATCACCGCCATCATCGCCAGCAGGCCCATAGGCACCGGCAGGCCAACCGACTGGCCCAGCACCTGGTCGCGCTGCGATTTGGCGAAGCGGGTAAAGTCAGGAATGTTCAGCGCCAGCGTGGCCCAGAAGCCGACCATCGCCGTCAGCGAAGGCCAGAAGGTGGACCAGAACTGGCCGGCCTTCTTGCCGCCTTCGACAAACTGCGAAGGCGCCGACAGCAGGTCGCCGAAGCCGCCGGCCTTGTTGTAGACCCATCCCAGCAGCACGAAGCAGATCAGGATCTTCAGCGGTGCGGTGTAGGTTTCCAGCTTGCGGATCGCGTCCATGCCATGCACGATGTACCAGAACTGCACGCCCCAGAAGGCCAGGAAGCACAGCAACTGCGCACCGTTGATGCCGAGGCCCGCGATCTTGGCGCCGCCGATTTCTCCGCCCATCATCACGCCGAGCAGCGTGTAGATCATCTGCCCGCCGAACCAGGTCTGGATGCCATACCAGCCGCAGGCGACGATGGCGCGCATCAGCGCCGGCAGGCGCGCGCCGGCGGTGCCGAACGACGAACGGGCCAGCACCGCATACGGAATGCCGTACTTGGTGCCGGCATGGCCGATCAACAGCATCGGCAGCAAAACGATAGCGTTCGCAAGGAAGACCGTGAGCACGGCCTGGTAGCCGGACATGCCCCCTTCGATCAAACTGGCGGACAGCGTGTAGGCCGGTATGCACATCACCATGCCGACCCACAGCGCGGCGAAGTGATACCAGCGCCAGGTACGTTGCGCCGCCGTTGTCGGGGCAAGGTCTTCGTTCCAGAGTTGCGTGCTGCCAGGGAGTTCTTTGCTCACGGGGCTTTCTCCAAAGGGTTATGTATCCTTCTATCGCTGCAAGTTCCGTACCTATACCGCGCATTTATACCATTTATACTGTTTCCGCCGCCTTGATGTTCTCCGCGCGCGGGTTGCGCGGGTCCTGGGTCCAGTTCATGTATGGCTTGCCCGTCTCCTGCGGCACCATCGTGATGCAGCCCTGCACCGGGCAGGTGATTTCGCACAGGTTGCAGCCCACGCATTCCTCCTTGATCACCTCATACGTGCGCGTGCCGGTGGCCTCGTCGATCAGCTGCGCGATCGACTGGTGCGACGTATCCTCGCACGCCACGTAGCAGCGGCCGCACTTGATGCAGTCGTCCTGGTTGATCTGCGCGATCACCTGATAGTTCATGTTCAGGTACTTCCAGTCCGTCGTGTTGGGCACCGCCTTGCCGACAAATTCGCTGATGCTCTTGTAGCCCTTTTCGTCCATCCAGCGCGACAGGCCGTCCTTCATCTCTTCGACGATGCGGAAGCCATGCAGCATGGCGGCGGTGCAGACCTGCACGCAGCCCGAACCCAGCGCCATGAATTCCGCCGCGTCGCGCCAGTTGCCGATGCCGCCGATGCCGGAAATCGGCAAGCCCTTGGTCTGCGGATCGCGCGCGATCTCGGCCACCATGTTCAGCGCGATCGGCTTGACCGCCGAACCGCAGTAGCCGCCGTGGGTGCTGGCGCCGCCCACGATCGGGAAGGCCACCATCTGGTCCAGGTCCAGGTGCGTGATCGAGTTGATGGTGTTGATCAGCGAGACAGCATCCGCGCCGCCCGCCTTGGCCGCGCGCGCCGGTGCGCGCACGTCGGTGATGTTGGGCGTCAGCTTGACGATGACCGGCAGCTTGGAGTGCGTCTTGCACCAGCGCGTGACCATCTCCACGTATTCGGGAACCTGGCCCACGGCCGCGCCCATGCCGCGTTCCGGCATGCCGTGCGGGCAGCCGAAATTGAGCTCGATGCCGTCGGCGCCGGTGGCTTCCACCAGCGGCAGGATATCGGCCCACAGCTTCTCTTCGCACGGCAGCATCAGCGAAACGATGATGACGCGGTCCGGCCAGTCCTTCTTCACCTGCGTGATCTCTTGCAGGTTGATTTCCAGCGAACGGTCGGTAATCAGCTCGATGTTATTGAAGCCGATGACTTCGCGGTTCTTGCCGTAGTGCGCGGAGTAGCGCGACGACACGTTGACCGCGGCCGGATCCTCGCCCAGCGTTTTCCACACCACGCCACCCCAACCCGCCTCAAAAGCGCGCACCACGTTGTAGGCCTTGTCGGTCGGCGGCGCGGAGGCCAGCCAGAACGGGTTGATGGACTTGATGCCGCAGAATTCTATGCTCAGGTCAGCCATTATGCAGCCTCCTTCATACCGTTAATGTCTTGGTGAATGGCGTGTGCCGCCAGTTTTCCATGCTGTACCGCTTGCACGGTCAGGTCCTGTCCGGGCGCCACACAGTCGCCGCCGGCGTAGATACGCGGCAGGACTGTGCGGAACTGATCATCGACGTGGATTTTGTCGCCGTCGCGTTTCAGCGTTTTCGCCAGTGGATCACTGATGCTCTTTTCGTCCATGCCCTGGCCGATGGCTTTGAAGATCGCGTCGGCCGCGATCTCGAAAGTCTCACCGGTGCCGGCTAGACGGCCGTTGACGATTGCGGTTTTCTCGAAGCGCATGCCGCGCACGCGGCCCGCTTCATCCAGCAGCACTTGCTGCGGCTGGGCCCAGGTGCGCATGCGGACCTGGTTTTCCTTCGCAATATGTTGTTCGTGTTCGGTGGCGCTCATCGCTTCGAAGCCGCGCCGGTACACCAGCGTGACCTCTTCCGCCCCGAGGCGCTGGATCTGCACCGCCATGTCGATGGCGGTATTCCCTGCACCGATGACGATGGCGCGCGCGGGCAGCGGCAGCTTGCTCAGGTCATCGGCCTGGCGCAGCGCGGCGATGTAGTCGACGGCGGCCAGCAGGCCGGGGGCGTCTTCGCCGGTCAGGCCAAGCTGCTTGCTGGCACCCAAGCCCAGGCCGAGGAACACGGCGTCGTACTGCGCGTGCAGGTCCTTCAACTGCACGTTGCCGCCCAGCGTCTGGCCATGCTTGATTTCGATACCGCCGATTCGCAGCAGGAAGTCGACTTCCTTCTGCGCGAAGTTATCGGTCAGCTTGTACTTGGCGATGCCGTATTCATTCAGGCCGCCGGATTTTTCCTTCGCTTCGTAGATCACCACGTCGTTGCCCAGCATCGCCAGGCGGTGCGCGCACGACAGGCCTGCGGGGCCCGCGCCGACCACGGCGATCTTCTTGCCGGTGGAGGCAGCGCGCTTGAACGGATGCTCGGTGATCGTCATGTTGTCGATGGCGTAGCGCTGCAGCAGGCCGATTTTCACCGGCTGGCCTTCGGCATCGTGGTTGCGTACGCAGGCGTCTTCGCACAGGATCTCGGTCGGGCAAACGCGGGAGCAGCTGCCGCCCAGGATGTTCTGCTTCAGGATGCCAACGGCGGCGCCGTTGACATTACCCTCGTGGATATTGCGGATAAAACTGGCGACGTCGATATCGGACGGGCAGATGCGCGTGCACGGCGCATCGTAGCAATACAGGCAGCGCGAACTTTCGATCGCGGCCTGGCGCGCATTTAGCGCGGGAGCCAGGTCAGTGAAGTGTTCCGCCAGTGTGGCATTGGCTTCCTTCGGCTGGGGCATGTATTTGAGAGATTCGATCATCATACGATTTCCTGGCTTATATGGTGAGCGTCGTCCTCGCGAAAGCGGGGACCCATACTTCGCGTGCTGTCACGCGGCGTATGGATTCCCGCCTGCGCGGGAATGACGGAGCTTACTTCATCTGAGGGAATGCAAATTCTGCGCCAGCGCTTGCGGTGTTCGGCCAGCGCTGCATCACCGCCTTGTGGCGCGTGTAGAAGCGCACGCCTTCAGGGCCGTAGGCGTGATGGTCGCCGAACAGGCTGCGCTTCCATCCGCCGAAACTGTTGAAGGCCATCGGCACCGGCAGCGGCACGTTCACACCGACCATACCGACCTGGATCTGGCGCACAAACTCGCGCGCCACGCCGCCGTCACGCGTGTAGATCGCCACACCGTTGCCGTACTCGTTACGGTTGATCAGCTCCACCGCGCTGCCCACGTCCGGCGAGCGCATCATGCACAGCACAGGACCGAAAATCTCTTCCTTGTAGATCGTCATATCCGGCGTCACGTGGTCGAACAAAGTGCCGCCGATGAAGAAGCCATTCTCGCGTCCCGCCACGACATGGTTGCGGCCATCGACCACCAGTTTGGCTCCCTGTTCAACACCCTCGCCAATCAAGCGCTCTATGCGCTGCTTGGCCGCGCTTGAAACGACAGGTCCCATTTCCGCATCCGACGCCATGCCGTCGCGCACTTTCAGTGCGGCGGTGCGCTTTGCCAGTGCATCGACGATCTTGTCGCCCGCGTCGCCGACCGCCACCACCACGGAGATCGCCATGCAGCGCTCACCGGCCGAGCCATAGGCCGCACCCATCAGCGCATCGACGGTCATCTCCATGTCCGCATCCGGCATGACGACCATATGGTTCTTGGCGCCGCCCAAAGCCTGCACGCGCTTGCCCGCGGCGCAGCCGCGCGCATAGATGTATTCGGCGATCGGCGTCGAACCGACGAAGCTCACCGCCTGCACCACCGGATGGTCCAGCAGCGCATCGACGGTCACCTTGTCGCCTTGGATGACGTTGAACACGCCGTCCGGCAAACCGGCTTCCTTCAGCAGCCGCGCATGCAGCAGCGACGGCGACGGATCGCGCTCGGAAGGCTTGAGGATAAAGGTGTTACCGCATGCCAGCGCAACGGGGAACATCCACATCGGCACCATCACCGGGAAGTTGAACGGCGTGATGCCGGCCACCACGCCCAGCGCCTGGCGCATCGACCAGGCATCGATGCCGCGCGAGATCTGGTCGGTGAATTCGCCCTTCAGCAGCTGCGGAATGCCGACCGCGAATTCCACCATCTCGATGCCGCGCGCCACCTCGCCCTGCGCATCGGCAAAGGTCTTGCCGTGTTCACGCGTCAGCATCGCCGCGAATTCGTCGGTGTGCTGCTGGCACAGCTGCAGGTATTTGAAGAGAACGCGGGCGCGCGTCAGCGGCGGCGTGGCGGACCACGACGGGAATGCTTTTTCCGCAGCGCGCACGGCGGCATCGACTTCCTCCGTCGTACCCAGGGCGACCCTGGCCACCGGCTCGCCCAGCGCGGGATTGAACACGTCCGCATAGCGGCCGCTTTGCGTATCGACTTTACTGCCGTTGATGTAGTGGGTGATGGTGTCCAGGTTACTCATAACGTTCTCTCTAAATGGGATCAGCCCAACAGGGTGTCCGCGTCAACATAGGTATAGCCAAGGCCGTGCGCCACCGCTTCGTAGGTGACGTGGCCGAGACAGACATTCAAACCGTTCTTCAAATGCGGATTGGCTTTCAGCGCTTTCTGCCAGCCCTTGTCGGCCAGCGCCAGCGCGTGGCCGATGGTCGCGTTATTCAGTGCGAAGGTCGACGTGCGGGCGACCGCGCCCGGCATGTTGGCCACGCAGTAGTGGATCACGCCGTCGACCACGTAGGTCGGCTTTTCGTGCGTGGTGGCGTGCGAGGTTTCGAAGCATCCGCCCTGGTCGATGGCCACGTCCACCACCACCGCGCCGGGCTTCATGCGCACGATCATTTCCTTGGTCACCAGCTTGGGCGCCGCGGCGCCGGGCACCAGCACGCCGCCGATCACCAGGTCAGCATCCAGTACCGCTTCCTCGATCGAATGCGCGTTCGAATACATGGTCGAGATGCGGTTGCCGTAAATGAGATCCAGCTGGCGCAGGCGGTCGATGTTCTTGTCCAGGATCGTCACGCGCGCGCCGATGCCGACCGCCATCTGCAAGGCATTGGTGCCGACCACGCCGGCGCCGATGATGGCGATGTGGCCGGGCGCCACGCCAGGCACGCCGCCCAGCAGCAGGCCCATGCCGCCCTTGGATTTTTCAAGATGCGCGGCGCCCGCCTGGATCGACATGCGCCCAGCCACCTCGCTCATCGGCGCCAGCAACGGCAAGCCGCCGTTGGCGCCGGTGATGGTTTCGTAGGCGATGCACACCGCACCCGATTCCACCAGCGCCTTGGTCTGTTCCGGGTCCGGCGCCAGGTGCAGGTAGGTGTACAGGATCTGGCCCTTGCGCAGCATCGCGCACTCCTCCGGCTGCGGCTCCTTCACCTTGACGATCATCTCGGCGCGGGCGAAGATTTCGGATGCCGCCTCGACGATGTTTGCGCCGGCACCTTCATACATCGCATCGCTCAAGCCGATGGCTGCGCCGGCATTTTTTTGTACCAGAACTTGATGGCCACGTAATACGAGTTCCTTCACGCTGGCCGGGGTAAGGCCAACACGGGACTCCTGGTTTTTGATCTCTTTTGGGACGCCTACCAGCATGGTGCTCTCCTCATTGTCTCCGCCACCACCGTCGCTCCCGCGAAAGCGGGAGTCCATGCTGAATATGCTCAGCATGGGTCCCCGCTTTCGCGAGGACGACGGCGGTCAGGCCAGGTTTTTAAGTACAGCCGTGAGTTTTCCAAACAGTTCATCGATATGCTTCTTCTCCAGCACTAACGGTGGCGACAGAGCGATGATGTCGCCGGTGGTACGTATCAGGATGCCGTCCGCAAAGGCCTGCTTGAACGCGGCGAACGCGCGCGCGCCCGGCTTGCCGGCGATGGGCGCCAGCTCGATGCCGGCGATCAGGCCGATGGTGCGGATGTCGATCACGTGCGGCAAGCCCTTGAGCGAGTGCACCGCGTCGGCCCAGTATTCGGCCATGCCGGCGGCGTGTTCGAGGATCTTCTGTTCCTTGAACACTTCCAGCGTCGCCAGCGAGGCCGCGCAGGCGACCGGGTGGCCCGAGTAGGTGTAGCCGTGGAACAGCTCAATGCCGGCCGGCGCTTCCATGAAGGCGTCGTAGATGAACTGCTTGCTGAACACGGCGCCCATCGGGATCACGCCGTTGGTCAGGCCTTTGGCGGTGGTCATCAGGTCCGGCTCGACGTCGAAGTAGTCGGCCGCGAACGGCGTGGTCAGACGGCCGAAGCCCGTGATCACTTCGTCGAAGATCAGCAGGATGCCGTGCTTGGTGCACAGGTCGCGCAAACGCTTCAAATAACCCTTCGGCGGGATCAGCACGCCGGTGGAACCGGCCACCGGCTCGACGATGACGGCGGCGATGGTCGACGCGTCGTGCAGCGCGACGATGCGTTCCAGCTCGTCGGCCAGCTCGGTGCCGTATTCCGGCTCGCCGCGCGTGTAGGCGTTCTTCTCCAGGTTGTGGGTATGCGGCAGGTGGTCCACGCCCGGCAGCATCACACCGTACGGCTTGCGGTTGCCGGCGATCCCGCCCACCGAGATGCCGCCGAAGCCCACGCCGTGGTAGCCGCGCTCGCGGCCGATCAAACGCGTGCGGCTCGCCTCGCCGCGCGCCTTGTGGTACGCCAGCGCGATCTTCAGCGCGGTGTCCACCGCCTCGGAACCGGAGTTGGTGTAGAACACCTGGCCGAACTTGTGGTTGGTGTAGTCCATCAGCTTTTCGGCCAGGTCGAAGGCGGCCGGGTGGCCCATCTGGAAGGTCGGGGCGAAATCGAGCTGGCCCACCATCTCGCGCACGGCGGCGACGATCTTCGGCTGCGCGTGGCCGCACGGCACGCACCACAGGCCGGCGGTGCCGTCGAGGATGGTGTTGCCGTCCACGTCCTTGTAGTACATGCCTTCCGCCGACACCAGCAGGCGCGGATGGGCTTTGAAATCGCGGTTGTTCGTAAAGGGCATCCAGAAGGACGCCATCGATTCAGGTCGGGACTCGTTCATGCACATCTCCTAGGAACTGACTTGCGGATTTTTTTTGACGAACCGTAAAAAAATTTACCAGTTGGCAAAATGATGATGCAATAATAGACAGCGCAACAACTATGGCACAGATACACAAATATCAAAACTGTCCAACCGTACTGGCAACAAAAACACTACAGTTTGGCTTTCCGCAGCAAATGGAGTCAAGGATGGAACCAGCGATTTCTGTGATCGATCAAACCGACTGCACGCCCGAAGGCGCGGGCTGGCCGGTGCTCGCCATAGAGCGCAGCAAGAAAGGCAGCCTGGTCGAGCAGATCGTCGCGGCCATCAGCGCGATGGTGGGCCGCAGGGAGTTGCGCATAGGAACGAAAATGCCGTCGGTGCGGCAATTTGCGAAGTGTAATGGCATCAGCACCTTTACAGTTGTCGAGTCCTACGACCGGCTGGTGACGCTGGGACTGTTGTCGTCGCGCCGCGGTTCCGGCTATTTTGTGGCCCGCCAGGATGTGCCGGCCACGCTGCTGCCGTCCATGCTGCAGGCCACGCCGACCGCCATCGACGCCCTCACCCCCGACCTGTATTCCGGCACGTCCGAGGCGCTGGCCGTGGGCGCCGGCTGGCTGCCGCCGGAGTGGTATGGCGAGGACACCATCCTCGACGCCGTGCGCCAGGCGATGCGCATTCCGGCCACGCGGCTGCGCGGCTACGGCCATCCGCTGGGCTTTCCGTCGCTGCGGCAGCAGCTGTCGTCCACGCTGAGCGACGAGCTGTTCCCGGTCGAGCCGGAACAGGTGCTGCTGACCCACGGCGCCACCCACGCCTTCGACCTGATCCTGCGCACGCTGACCAAGCCGGGCGACACCGTGTTTGTCGAGGATCCCGGCTACAGCAACCTGCTGTCGCTGATACGCCACCATGGCTGCGTGCCGGTCGGCATACCGCGCGGCGAGCATGGGCTGGATTTCGACACGCTGGCCAGGCAGGCCGCGCAGACCCAGCCCAAGCTCATGTTCGTCAACACGGTGCTGCAAAACCCGCTGGGCACCTCGCTCAGCGCGGCGCAGGCGCACCGCCTGCTGGGTCTCGCCGAACAGTTCGATTTCTGGCTGGTGGAGGACGACATCTACCGCGAGCTGGCGCCGCGCGGCGAAGCATCGCTGGCGGCGATGGACGGCCTGCGGCGCGTGATCCGCGTCGGCAGCTTCTCCAAGACGCTGTCGCCGGTGCTGCGGGTGGGTTCGATCTGCGCCTCGGCCTCGCTGATCCCCGAGCTGCTGCGGGTGAAGATGCTGGCCGGGCTGACCACCTCCGAGATCAACGAGCGCGCCGTCTACCACGCCATCACCGCGCGGCCCTACAAGCGCATGGTGGACAAGCTGGCCGCGCAGCTGGCGGCCGGCCGCGAACGCGCCATCGACAGCCTGCGCAGCGTGGGCCTGGAGCCGCTGGCCCGCCCGCGCGGCGGTATGTTCGTCAGCGCCGGCTGGAACCAGGCGCCGACCGCCGAATGGAACGGCAAGATCATCGCCGACCTGGCGCTCAAGTCCGGCATCCTGCTGTCGCCGTGCGATTTCTTCATGCTGCGCGCGCCGGAATCGATCTGGTTCCGCTTCAACGTGGCCTACACCGACCACCCACAACTCCTGACCTTCCTGAGACTCACATGCCGACAGCAAAACTGAATGCCGAGCCAGCGCCGAAGATCAAACGGCGCGTTCTCAACCGCGACAAACTGGAGGCCGACATCGCCGCCGAGGCGGTGCGGGTGTTCGCCGAATGCGGCTACGAAGGCACGTCGATCGCCACCGTGGCGGAGAACGCCGGCCTGTCGAAGCAGAACCTGATGTACTACTTCCCCACCAAGCAGGCGCTGTACCAGCGCGTGCTGGACGAGGTGCTGGACGACTGGCTGGAACGGATGGAGAACCTGGCCGCCGGCGACCAGGACCCGCGCGACGTGCTGCGCACCTACGTGCAGGCCAAGCTGCGGTTCTCGCGCGAGCAGCCGTGGGCCTCGCGCGTGTACGCGATGGAGGTGATCAGCGGCGCGCAGCTGTACGGCGCGCAGATCCAGAACCGCGTGGTGCCGCTGGTGCGCAAGGATATCGAGGTGTTCGAGAAGTGGATCAGCGAGGGCAAGATCGCGCCGGTCAACGCGACCCACCTGCTGTTCGCCATCTGGGCGATGACGCAGTCCTATGCGGACTTTTCGGCGCAGATGGCGCTGGTGTTGAACCGCAAGCAGCTGACCAGGAAAGACTTCGACGATGCCGAGAAGGTCATCGTCGATATGGTGCTGTCGGCGATCAGCGTGCCGCCGCCTGCTTGCGACGGCGCGCCATGACACCCACCAGGCCCAGGCCGGCCAGCATCATCGCATAGGTTTCCGGTTCCGGCACGGCAGCGATCATGTAGCCCGGCACGCTGGTGGCCTTGAAGAAGTGGTTGGCGTTGATCTGCACCGACGAGAGCCACGAATCGACGATCACGTTGCCGTTGATCACACCGCTGCCGCCATTGACGGTGGCCAGCGGCGCCAGGATGTTGGCGGTCAGGCCGGTGTGAATGCCCAGGTCGGTCGCCTGGTAGAAGTTGAACAGCACATTGTAGTTCTCGAAGCCCTGGTAGCCGCCGCTGAAGCTGCCCTTGTCGCCGCTGACGTTGAGGATCAGCGTGGAACCGGCGTTCAGGTTGCTGAAGTTGAAGTAGCTGACTTTCGACAGCGTCTTGGCGTCGATGTCGATCACCTCCACGCCCTTCTTGCTGCCGGCGATATTCAGGCCGCCCCACTGCTCGGTGGCGGTGCCGGTGGTCGACAGCTTGGACAGCGAGGCCGAGGTGGTCTTCAGCTGGCCGGCCAGCGCGCCCATGTTGACGGGCGCGGTGCCGGTCTTGATCTTCGAATAAATATCGACGCTCTGGGTCAGGCTGGCCTTGCCGCCGACGTAAGTGTCGCCGTTCTTGATCGAGCCGCTGGTGAATTGCAGGTCGCGGCCGGCGATCAGCGAATAGCTGCCGAAAGCATCGACGTTGTTGGCATTGACGGAGTAATTGGCCAGCTGCACATCGCGGCCGGCCATGATGGCGCCTTCGACGTCGGCGCTGGGCGCCTTGAAGTCGGTGAACGCGAACACATTGGCGCCGTGCAGCCCCAGATCCAGCACGGCAGCCTGCGCGCTTCCCAGGGAAGCGATTGCAAGAACAACAGCGGAAACAGCGGTTTTCGTGACAGCGACCATGAATGATTCCTTGATAGCAATTTAAATTACTTCAAGGATACCATAAATTTGCCGTCAGTAAATATTTTACCCCTGTTTTTTGCGGCGACGCAGCATGGTTCCCATCATGCCCAGGCCGGCCAGCAACATGGCGTAGGCTTCAGGTTCCGGCACCGGCGCGGCAGGCACCGTGCCGGTAAAGCTCTGCAGGTGGATCTCGCCGTACTGGTTCAGCGTCTTGGCGAACACGCCGCCCTCGACGTTGGCACCGCCGACGTTGCTGAACGTACCATCCGCCACCAGCACCTGGCCGCCGAAGGTGCGGCCGACGGTGACGGTGTTGTTGTGGCCGGCGAAGTTCCAGATCAGCTTGCTACCCAGCGTCTGCGCCTGGTTGAAATTGGCGTACAGGCTCAGGTCGCTGTCGTCGGTGTTGAAGATCACCGTGCTGGCGCCGCTCAGGTTGAACGAAATATCGGTCACCTTGTTCGAGAAGATTTTGCTGTCTTCCTTGGTCAGGTCGAACACCAGCACGCCGTTGACGCCGGTGCCGCTCAGCGTCACGTTGCTGTCGTTGTTGCTGTAGATGACCTGTGTGCCGGCCGTCGCGTGCATCGCCGACAGCTGGCTCGACAGGCCAGTCATCACCGAGCCGAAGTTGGTCGAGGTCGACGCCGCCAACGTGCTGTTCATCACCGCGGTCGGCGCGGCGATCACATTGTTGTGGTTGGTGTTGACGTAGCTGCCCGCATGGGTGCCGCCGTTGAAGTTGACGCTGGTCGCGGTGCCGACCACCCAGGCGTCGCCGTTGAAGCTGGAACCGCTTGCCGAGCCGCCCACGTACGAGGCGCCGCTGTTGACGTTGATGCCGTTGGCGTCGCCACCGGTCACCAGACCCAGGCCGTTCACGTGCACGTTGCCGCTCAGGGTGCCGCCCACGGTCAGGCCGGCGTAGGCCGAGGCTGGCGTATCGTTCACGTGTTGCACGTAGTCGCCGCCGTTGGCGTTCTGGCCCACATAGCTGCGGCCGTCGACGTGCGAGGTGGAGGTCAGGTTGCCGCTGACGACCACGTTAAATTGTTGCAGCATCTGGTTGGCGGTCAGCGGGGCGGCGTAGGCCGTTCCCGACAGCAGGGTTGCGGCGGCGAGGGCGATGCAAGTACGAGCGATCATGGATGGGTCCCTATTTGATTTGGAATGTTATAAATGCAACTGAATTGCTCAAAGTATATCATTGTTTCCAATAGTTAGCATACCAATTACCACCCTGGCGCAAAAAAATCCGCTAAGCTGCAACATCGCCCCCTTCACCGGAACCCGAGATGCCCTGCTTCGAGCCCTTCCAATTGCAAACCTCCCGCCTCACGCTGCGCTTCGTCGACGCCGGCGACGCCGAGGCCTTGTTCCGCCTGTTCTCCGACCCGGTCGCGCTGCGCTACTGGAGCAGCGGCCCATGGCTGCACGCCGCCCAGGCCGACGACAACATCGAGCAGACCCTCAAGGGCTACCAGGACGGCAGCGCGCTGCGCCTGGCGATGGTGCTGCCGGACGGCGAATTGATCGGCACCGTCACGCTGTACGCCTTCGACCGCCGCAACCACCGCTGCGACATCGGCTACATGCTGGCGCGGCCGCACTGGGGCCGGCGCTACATGCAGGAGGCGCTGGCGGCGCTGATCGCCTACGGCTTCGGCCCGCTGGAACTGCACCGCATCGAGGCCGATATCCATCCCGACAACATTGCCTCCGGCCGCATCCTGGAGGGCCTGCACTTCCAGCGCGAAGGCTTGCTGCGCGAGCGCTGGTTCGTCAGCGGCGAAATCTCGGACAGCGTCATCTACGGCCTGTTGCGCAGCGACTGGAACGCCGCAACAAACGTTACGCAGCAGCACTGAATCACCCGCCGCTCATCCTCCGGAATAGCCGGCCATCCCGCTCAAACCGCAGTTGATCGGAATCCGCAACAGCACGCCGGCGCGCTTTGCTACAGTGATTCCATCGCAACGATTTTGATGGAGCCTCAAATGAGCAAATTCAACAGCCAGGCCGTGACGGATCTGATGGAGGAAATCTTCCGCGCCTTCGCGCAGACCGTGCGCTACGGCCTGCGGCTGGTGCAGCGCATGTCGCCGCCGGCACTGCTGGGCGCCGCGCTGGTCCTGGCCTTCATCGTGAGCATCCTGCCACTGGCGCTGGTGCTGTTCGCCTTCTTCATGCTGGTGAAGATCGCGGTCGGCGTGTGCGTGATCGGCGGCCGCCGCCAGCGTCGCCGGGAGCACCAGCAATGAAAAAGCGCGGGCTGGCCAAGGCCGGCTACGACAACGCCAAGAGCCTGCTCGACATCATCCGCGAGATCGGCGAGACCGCCACCAGCATGTGGTGGCGCTTCTTCGACTGGCTGGCGCAGGTCGAGTGGCGCAAGCTGATGATGGTGTGGCTGCTGTTGCTGCTGTTCGGCCTGACGCCGTTCGGCCTGCCCAAGCAGACCGCCGCCTTCATCGCGCTGTCGCTGGGCCTGAAGGTGCTGGCCGGCGGCAAGCGCAAGGCCGAGATCGAGGCGCGCCACGCCACCAGCCACGCCGACGAGGAAGGCATGGAGCGGCGCGTGGTCGAGGCGCGCATGGCGGCACTGCAGGCGCAGGTCGAGCCGCACTTCCTGTTCAACACGCTCGCGCTGATCGGCCAGCTGATCGAGACCGATCCGCCGCAGGCCGCGCGCATCCACCAGAACCTGATCGACTACCTGCGCGCCACGCTGCCGCAGATGCGCGCCAAGGGCAGCGGCACGCTGGGCCGGCAGATCGAGATGTCGCGCGCCTACCTGGCCATCATGCAGGCGCGCATGGGCGCGCGGCTGGCGGTGTCGATCGACGTGCCGGCGGAAATGCTGAGCGCCACCTTCCCCGTGATGATGCTGCAGATCCTGATCGAGAACGCCATCAAGCACGGGCTGGAGCCGAAGATCGAGGGCGGCCGCATCGACATCCGCGCCAGCGTCGATGGCGCCATGCTGCAGGTGGATGTGCTGGACGACGGCATCGGCTTCAACCTCCACGCCGGCGACGGCATCGGGCTGGCCAATGTGCGGGAGCGCTTGCGCATCCTGTACGGCAACCGCGCGCAGCTGGTGATCGAAGCGCCGCTGACCGGCGGCACGCGCGCCAGCATCCGCATCCCGTATGCGCCGGATATTTTTGCGGGGAGCTCGACATGATGAACCTCACACCGGGAAGCCAGCGCCGCGCCACCGCGCTGATCGCCGACGACGAGGAACCGATGCGCCGCCAGCTGCGCGCGCGCCTGCTGGAGGCGTGGCCGGGACTGGAGATCGTCGCCGAAGCGGCCAACGGCATCGAGGCCGTGGCGTTGGCGGGGCAGTACCAGCCGGACATCGTGTTCCTCGACATCCGCATGCCCGGCCTGTCCGGCATCGAGGCGGCGCGCATGCTGTTCAACCGCTGCCACCTGGTGTTCGTGACGGCCTACGACCAGTACGCGATCGAGGCCTTCGAACAGGGCGCGCTCGACTACCTGCTCAAGCCGGCCGGCGGCGAACGCCTGAAGACCACCTGCGCGCGGCTGCAGACGCTGATCGGCCAGCAGCCGTCCAACATCGAGCGGCAACTGAGCCAGCTGCTGTCGAGCCAGAGCAAACCGGCCACCAGGCCGGACTACCTGCGCTGGATCCAGGCGGTGGTGGGCAGCAACCTGCGCATGATCAGCACGCGCGAAGTGCTGTTCTTCCGCGCCGACGAAAAGTACACGCGGGTGCAGACCGCGCAGGCGGAAGTGTTGATACGCAAAACGCTGAAGGAGCTGGTGGACGAGCTGGACCCGGACGAATTCTGGCGCATCCACCGCTCGACGCTGGTGCGGGTCGACGCCATCGAAGAAGTCACGCGCGACTTGCGCGGACGGCAGATGGTCAAGATCCGCAACTTCAGCGAGCAGCTGGAAGTCAGCCGGGGCAACACCCATTTGTTCCAGCAAATGTAATCGCCCTCTGACCGTTATCAATATATACTTTATCGCGCCGCCCGGCCGCGCGGGCCCGGCGAACGAATGGAGTAATTGATGATCGAATCTGTTCCAGACCACGACAGGGAGAGAACAATGTCCAGCATACCCAAGCAGACCCGCTGCAACGTCATTCCATGCATGCGCTACCGCGATGCGCCGGCCGCCATCGACTGGCTGTGCACCACTTTCGGCTTCGAAGCGACGCTGGTGGTGCCGAACGAAGACGGCACCATCGCGCACGCGCAACTCGGTTTCGGCAACAGCATGATCATGCTCGGATCGGTGTTCGACACCGAGTTCGGGCGCCTGATGAAACAGCCCTCCGAGATCGGCCAGTTCAACACGCAAAGCTCCTACCTGGTCGTCAACGATGCCGACCAGGTCTACGACCGCGTGAAGCAGGCCGGCGGCGAGATCCTGCTCGACATCAAAGACGAAGACTACGGCGGCCGCGGCTTCACCTGCCGCGACCCGGAGGGCCACATCTGGAGCATCGGCACTTACGACCCAGAGGATTAAAGCGGCGGCATGAAGCCGTCGCGGCCCACCAGCACGGCGTTGGCGTGGACCTTGCCGTCCGCGCCTTCCGCGCCGATCACCATGACCTTGGCGCCGGCCATCAGCAGTTTGCGCTCGCCCGGCACGAACTGGCCGTAGATGGTGGCTTTATCCAGCAACACTTGCTGGGACCTGCCGCCAAAGCGCATTTCCAACTCGGTGCTGCTGGACTTCTTGACCACCTTGGCGACGGTGGCGTTGGTCATGGTGCCCTGCTCGATGTTGTCCCAAGGGTAGTGGCCCTCGTTCATGCCGCGCGCCGCTTCCGGGAAGATCATCACACCCGTCGCCCGGATCTTGCCATCTGCGGCGGGGGCAGCGGCTATGCCGAGGAAGCTGTTTTCCTGGATCGCCGCCTGGCTGCTGCGCGATACGTCCAGTACCTGCACCTGCTCCGGCAACTGCACCGTGGTCTTGACGCCCTTGCGGTCTACGATGGCCAACTCACCGGCGCTGGCCGCGGTCACTTCGCCGCGCAGATGCAGTTGGCGGTCGGCGGCGAAACTGGCGCCGGCGGTGGCCAGCGTGGCGACGGCGATCAGGGTGGAGATAAATTTCATGCTGAATCCTCGGATGGATGAGTGGAAGCGGCACTATGCCGCGCCTGGCGCCGCGCCGTAATCGGTCGAATGTCCGATGCCGGTCGCGAGGCAAAGATGGCTATAATCGGCCGATGCATCCCGAAACCCCCGTCTCCATTACGGACACCATGCGCGCGCTGGCCTACATCGGCGACTTGAGCATGGGCCAGCCCACCGACCATTCGCTGCGCACCGCGTGGCTGGCCGCTCGCCTGGCCCATGCCTCCGGCTGCGACGCGCGCGATTGCGAAGCCGCGCAGCAGGTCGCGCTGCTGCGCTGGTCGGGCTGCACCGCCAACGCGCCGGATTTCAGCGCGCTGATTGGCGACGATGTCGGCGGCCGCGCGCTGTTGATGTCGCAGAAAACCAGCGACCCGGCCTATGCGGCGATCGGCAGGCAAGTCATGGACGCCCGCCAGCAACTGTCGGAGATCCACTGCGAGGTGTCTGGCGACATCGCCCGCATGCTCAGCGTCCCGCCCGATGTCGAACTGGCGCTGCGTTCGATCTTCGCGACCGCAGACGGTGGCGGATCCAACGTACCGGCGAGCGTCTACATCGTGGCACTGGCCAGCGACATCGAAGTCCTCAACCGCGCGCAAGGCCTGGAGCGCATGCTGGACATCATCGGGCACAAAAGCGGCAAGGCCTATCCGGCGCGGCTGGCGGCGGTCGCGCTGCGGCAGGCCGTATCCTGGTTGGAGGTGCTGGACTACGACGAGAGCTGGCAGGCATCGCTGTCATTCGGCGCGCTGGCCGATCAGGGCACGGTGTCGCTGGAACTGCTGGCCGACGTGATCGACCTGAAGCTGCCGTGGATGACTGGCTACTCGCGCCGCGTGGCGGAGGCGGCGCGTCGCGGCGCGGTCGCGATGGGACTCGGCACGGAGGCAGCGGAGCGCTGCCACCGGGCGGCGCTGGTGCATGGCATCGGCCGCGCGGCGGTACCCAATTCGGTATGGAACATCAGCGGCCGGCTGTCCGCGGCGGCACGCGAACAACTGCGGCTGGCCCCCTACTGGACCAGCCGCGCCACCACGCGCATCGGCGCGCTGGCCAGCGCGGCGGACGCTGGCTCCTATGCCGCAGAACGGCTGGACGGCAGCGGCGCCTTCCGCGCCTGCGCGGAAGCGTCGATTCCAATCGAGGGAAAGATCGTGGCCGCCGCATCGGCATGGATCGCGCTGCAGTCGCTGCGGCCCTGGCGCGCGGCGATGACGCCGGATGCGGCGCGCGCGCTGCTGGAAGCGGAAGCAAAAGCCGGCCGCTTCGACCGAGCCGCCGTACAGGCGATCTGCAGCGGCTCGGCGCCCGCCGAAGACACCACGCAGGACAAAGTCATGTTGACGGAGCGGGAGACTGAAGTTTTCCGAGGCATCAGCCTGGGCCTGACCAACAAGGAAGTGGCGCGCTCGCTGGCGATCAGCCCAAGCACGGTGCGCACGCATGTGGAAAATGTGTTTCGCAAACTGGAATGCACCACTCGCGCCGCCGCCACCCTCAAGGCGGTAACGCTGCGCCTGATCTGATCTGGCGCACTACACCAACGCGGCGATCAGGTCCTGGTCGGCGACTTGCGTGGGGCGGATGCGGATGATGTCGCGGTACAGCGGCGGCATGGCGGCGCACAGCGCGGCCAGTTCGGCTTCCGGCATGCCCGGCAGGACGTACTGGAACTGCGTCGGATTCTTCAACGGCAGCGGGCCTTCCATCGTCGAACCGTAAGCGCCCAGGTTCATGAAGCTGATCGCACTGCTGTCCGGCCCCTTGGCGAAGACGAAGGTGCCGTCCTTCGGATGGCCGAGATATTGGCGCACCTCCTCCTGCTGCTGCGCAGTGGCGCCGGCCATCAGCCTGTAGCGCAGCTGCGCGTAGGCGCGCGTGGTCTCCATGAAGGCGCTACGGATGCCCGACTGCGACATCCGGCCCGGCATGCAAAGCAGCAGGTTGCCGAACGAATCCAGCAAGGCCACCGCGTCCCCTGTCCCGCCGTGTTCACGGTCGCGCGCCATCGCCTGCAGCAGGAAGGGCGCGAGGCCGGCATCCGGCTGCTGCGGCGTGCAACGGTAGGCCAGGGCATCCGGGTACAGCTGCCGCAGCGCGCGCACGATGGCGTGATCGGGCGCCAGCGTCAGCGGACATTTCAATTGTTGTTGCGGCAGGTCGGTATCGAACAACTCCATCACCTCGCCCGACGTGGCCTCGAACACCAATGAGCATAAGGCCTGCGTCGGCTCGGAGATGGTTTTGCCGATGAAGAAGGACTTCGGCGCCGCGCCCGACGCGGCGCGCGCGTACAGCGACGAGCCGAGGATGGCCGGGTAGCTGAACGTCGCTTCGGCTTGCGGCCGCAGGGCTTCCGGCAGCGCGTCGAAGGTGGCGCTGGCGTCGTAGTTGACGCCCGCGCTTTTATCCGGCGCGGCCACCACCACATTGAAGCCGCCCGCCAGGATCGCGCCACCGCACATGCAGCACGGATCGAGCGACGTGACGATGGTGACGTCCGGCGGCTCCGGCAGATCGCGGCCCTTGGCGCGTTCGGCGTAGTACCAGTCGATCAACTGGCGCTCGCCGTGCGCGGTCGGGTCGAAGATCAGTCCTTGCTTGATGACGTTGTTGTGCAGCGACTGCAGCACGTTGCCGTGCTGGTCGAGCATCAAGCCGCCGACGCCGAAGGTGCCCTGCGTCTTGGCGGCTATGGCCTCCGACGCCGCGATCGAAACGGCGGCCTGCACATCGATTGTCTTCTTGAAGGCCAAGCTTACTTCTTCTTCAAATCGGCACCGCCGAAGGCGTTCGGCAGTTGTTCGGCCGCCGTGGTTTCGTAGATGTCGCCTTTGAGGTTGGTCAGCAGCACCGGCAGTTCGTTGCCGCCCAACTCCAGCACCACCTGGCGGCAAGCGCCGCACGGCGCGATAGGACCGTCGGTTTCGCCGATGACGACCAGTTGCGAAAAATCGCCCGGCTTGTAGCCGTGCGCGAAAGCGCTGAAGAAAGCGGTGCGCTCCGCGCAGTTGCACAGGCCATAGGAAGCGTTTTCCACGTTACAGCCGTGGAAGACCTTGCCGTCGTTGGTCAGCAGCGCAGCGCCGACCTTGAAGTTGGAGTACGGCGTGTAAGCCTTCAGGCGCGCGGCGGCGGCTTCGGCGATCAATTCCTGTTTGTTCATTGCGGGCTCCCCGATCAAGGACGAATCGTGCGGTAGATGACCGGATTCGCAACCGGTGCGGCGTCGGCGATCTGGTAGGCCGCCTGGATTTCGCGGATCGCCTGCTCGGCGGCTTCCTGCGTGCGCGCGTGCACCATCGCCAGCGGCTGGCCGGCTTCGATCTTGTCGCCCAGGCCAACCAGCTCGGTCAAGCCAACAGCGAAGTCGATCGGATCGGCAGCGCGGCGGCGGCCACCACCCAGGCTCACCACGGCCAAGCCAATGTCGCGGCAATTGGCGGTCGAGGCGTAGCCGGAGACCAGCGCGGGCGCCGGAACGACGATAGGGGAACGCTCCAGGTACTTGTCCGGATTTGCCATCAGGTCGGCCGGACCGCCCAGCGCCACCACCATGCGCGAGAAGCGCTCGGCCGCTTCGCCGCTGTCCAGCGATGCCTGCAGCTTGGTGCGCGCTTCTTCTTCGGTGGCGGCCAGTTTGCCCAGCACCAGCATCTCGGCGCACAGCGCCATCGTCACTTCGTGCAGGCGCGCCGGACGCGATTTGCCGGTCAGGTAGTCCATCGCGCCGCGTACTTCCAGCGCGTTGCCGGCGTATGGCGCCAGCGATTCGTTCATGTCCGTCAGGATGGCCGAGGTCATCATGCCGGCGCCGTTGCCGACCTTGACGATGCTGTCCGCCAGTTCGACCGATTTGTCGTAGGTCGGCATGAAGGCGCCGCTGCCCACTTTAACGTCCATCGCCAGCGCGTCCAGGCCCGCCGACAGCTTCTTCGACAGGATGGAGCCGGTGATCATGGCGACCGATTCCACGGTGGCGGTCACGTCGCGCACGCCGTAGAAGATCTTGTCCGAAGGCGCCAGCGACGAGGTCTGGCCGATGATGGCGACGCCGACTTCCTTGACCACTTTGCGGAACAGCTCATTGGTCGGCACGGTGGTGTAGCCGGGGATGGAGTCGAACTTGTCCAACGTGCCGCCGGTGTGGCCCAGGCCACGGCCGGAGATCATCGGCACGAAGCCGCCGCAGGCCGCGACCATGGGGCCGAGCAGCAGCGAGACCACGTCGCCCACGCCGCCGGTCGAGTGCTTGTCGACCACCGGGCCAGGCAGGTCCAGCGAGCGCCAGTCCAGCACTTCGCCGGAATCGCGCATCGCCAGCGTGAAGGCGACGCGTTCGTCCATGGTCATGTCGTTGAAGAAGACCGCCATCGCCAGGGCCGCGATCTGGCCTTCGGTGACGCGGTTGGAGGTGATGCCGCCGACGAAGAACTGGATCTCTTCAGCGGACAGGACGCCGCCGTCACGCTTTTTGCGAATGATCTCTTGAGGTAAAAACATGGAATTCTCCGCTTTGAATTTATTGGTGTTGAAAGCACAAGGGCGGGTCCGCAGACCCGCCCGTCATACCGGATGTTTAGTTAAACGCCGTATGGAATCCAGACGTTCTTGACTTGCGAGGCGTGCGCCAGTACCGCGCGGCCGCCGCTTTGAGCGGTACTATACCAGTCGCGCCCTTTCGCGCCGCCGACCCAGGTGCGCTTGAGCGAAGCAGCCGACAGGCGCTCCACTTCCGCGCAACCTTCGGCCGAACCGTCATGACGCCATACCGCGTCGATGTCCGAGTGCGTCGCCAGCGTGCGCGCCAGTTCGTCCGCCGAACCGGTGACGATGTTGACCACGCCGTCCGGCAGGTCCGACGTATCGAGCACCTGATACAGATCGGTGGCCGACAGCGGATGCGCTTCCGACGGCACCACCACCACGCGGTTGCCCAGCGCGATAGCCGGCGCCACCAGCGAGATGAAGCCCAGCAGCGGTGCCTCGTTCGGGCAGACGATGCCGATCACGCCGACCGGTTCGTTCAGCGCCACGGTGATGCCGTGCATCGGCGGCTGGTGCGCCAGGCCGTCGTACTTGTCGGCCCATGCCGCGTAGTAGAACAGGCGCTCGATCGAAGCCTGCACTTCCTTTTCCGCGTTCTTGGAACCGGTCATCGCGGCGATGCGAGCGGCGAATTCCTCGCCGCGCGCGGCCAGGTTCTCGGCGATGTAGTACAGCACCTGCGCGCGGTTGTGCGAGGTGGCTTTCGCCCAGCCGCCGGCCTTGTGCGCCGCTTCCACCGCGTTGCGGATGTCCTTGCGGTTGCCTTCGCCGACTTCGGCGATGAAGGAACCGTCGGCGCCGTGGATGGCGCGGCTGTAGGCGCCGTCGGGGCGGGCCTGCTTGCCGCCGATGTACAACTTGGCGGTGCGGTCGATGGCGAACGCGCCCCCTGCTGCCGGCGCCGCGGCTTTCGCCTTGGCCTTGGCTTCAACGACAGGCGCCGCCGGACGCGCGTCTTCCGATTTCGCGGTCAGATATTCGTACATGCCTTCGCGGCCGCCTTCACGGCCAAAGCCGGATTCGCGGTAGCCGCCGAAGCCGCAAGCGGCGTCGAACTGGTTGGCGGTGTTAATCCACACCACGCCGGCCTTGATCTGTGGCGCGACGTCCAGCGCCAGCGAGATGTTCTCGGTCCAGACGCAGGCGGCCAGGCCGTAGACGGTGTTGTTCGCCAGTTGCACGGCTTCCGGCGGAGTGCGGAAGCTCATCGCCACCAGCACAGGTCCGAAGATCTCGGCCTGGGCCACGGCGGCGGAAGTCGAGGCGCCGGTGATCAGCGTTGGCGGGAACCACGAGCCGTTGGCCGGGATGTCGCACGCAGGCTGATAGACGTCGCAGCCTTCGGCGCGGGCAGATTCCACCAGGCCGGCGATGCGCTGCCGCTGCACCGGATCGACCAGGGCGCCGATGTCCATCGACTTGTCCAGCGGCGAACCGAGGGTCAGCTTGTCCATGCGGGCGCGCAGCTTGGCCAGGAACTTGTCCTGCACCGATTCCTGCACCAGCAGGCGCGAACCCGCGCAGCATACCTGCCCTTGATTGAACCAGATCGAATCGACCAGGCCTTCAACGGCGGCATCCAGGTCGGCGTCGTCGAAGACGATGAACGGCGATTTGCCGCCCAGTTCCAGCGACAGCTTCTTGCCGCTGCCGGCGGTGGCGATGCGAATCAAGCGGCCCACTTCGGTCGAGCCGGTGAAGGCCAGCTTGTCGATGCCTGGATGGTTGACGATGGCTTCGCCCACGCGGCCGTCGCCGGTGACGATGTTGACCACGCCGGCAGGCACGCCGGCCTGCACGCAGATCTCGGCGAACAGCATCGCGGTCAGCGACGTGAACTCGGCAGGCTTGAAGACGATGGTGTTACCGGCGGCCATGGCCGGTGCGATTTTCCAGGACAGCATCAGCAGCGGGAAATTCCACGGCACGATCTGGCCGACCACGCCGACGGCGCGGTAGTCCGCGAATTCCTCAGCCTGCAGTTGCGCCCAGCCGGCGTGGTAGTAGAAATGACGCGCCACCAGCGGCAGGTCGACGTCGCGGGTTTCGCGGATGGTCTTGCCGTTGTCCAGCGTCTCCAGCACGGCGAACAGGCGCGCGTGCTTCTGCATGAGGCGCGCCAGCGAGTACATGACCTTTGCGCGACCATGGCCGCCCAGCGCCTGCCAGCCCGGTTGCGCCGCGCGAGCGGCCGCCACGGCGCGATCGACGTCGCTGCCGGTGGCTTGCGTCAGGTCGGCCAGCTTGGCGGCATCGGCAGGGTTGGTCGAGGCGAACAACTCGCCCGGCTCGCTCCACTGGTTGTCGATGAACAGGCCGAAGGTGCGGCCATGCTGCTCCAGCCACGCTTGCGCTTCTTTCGTGCTTTCCGGTGCTGGGCCGTATTCCATGGTATTCAGGATCTCTTTAATTGAAGGCATGACGTATTCCGTTCTTATGGTTGCGCGTGGCGGTGTGCGGCGGAGTAGTTGCCGGTCACATAGTGCTCAAGCTGGCGTTCGATGTCGGTCAGCAGGCTCGATGCGCCGATACGGAACAGGTGCGGCTCCAGCCACTCGTTGCCCAGTTCTTCCTTCATCAGCGACAAGTACTGCAGCGCGGCCTTGGCCGTGCCCACGCCGCCCGCAGGCTTGTAGCCGATCTTGAAGCCGGTCTGCTCGTGGTAGTCGCGGATCGCGCGCACCATCGTCAGCGATACCGGGATCGTCGCGTTGACCGGCTCCTTGCCGGTGGAGGTCTTGATGAAGTCCGCGCCGGCCATCATGCAGACCCACGAGGCCTTGGCCACGTTTTCCAGCGTGACCAGTTCACCGGTCGCCAGGATCGCCTTGACGTGCGCTTCGCCGCAAGCCTTGCGGTAGGCCAGCATCTCGTCGTACAGCGCTTGCCAGTTGCCCGTCAAAACGTGCTGGCGGGTGATGACGATGTCGATCTCGGTCGCACCGGCGGCCACCGACAATTCGATCTCGCGCACCTTGGTTTCCATGCTGGTCAGGCCAGCGGGGAAACCGGTCGACACGGCGGCGATAGGCAGGCGGCCTTGCAGCACCTGCACCGCCGGCTTGATCATCTCGTGGTACACGCAGACGGCGCCGGTGGTCAGCTTGTAGTCCTGCAGGCCCATGGCCTCGACCAGGTCCGAACGCAGCGGACGCATGGCCTTCATGCACAGGCGCTCGACGCGGCCCGGCGTGTCGTCGCCGGACAGCGTGGTCAGGTCGATCAGGCCGATGGCCTTGACCAGCCATGCGGCCTGATATTCCTTCTTCACCGTGCGGCGGTTCGCCAGGCTGGCGGCGCGGCGGTCGGCCGCGCTCTTGTTGATGTGGATGTGGTTAATCCAGCCCAGGTCCAGCGGGACCGCTTCGTTGCGCTTGAAATCCGTGACGATGCTCATAACAGGTTGCTTCCGTGGGAAAGTGGTTTGACGCCGAGGTGATGGGCCAGCGTCTGGCCGATGTCGGAGAAGGTTTCGGAGATCGGCAGCTGCTGCGCCTTCACGCCCGGGCCGAAGAAGATCATCGGAATATGTTCGCGGGTGTGGTCGGAGCCCGGCCAGGTCGGATCGCAGCCATGGTCGGCGGTGATCACCACCAGGTCGCCCTCTTTCAGCTTGGCGATGAACTCCGGCAGGCGCGCATCCATCTCGTGCAGCGCGTTCGAATAACCGGTCACGTCGCGGCGGTGGCCGAAGGCCTGGTCGAAGTCGACGAAGTTCACGAACGTCAGCGACTTGTCGCCGGCCTCCTCTTCCACCTTCAGCAGCGCGTCGAACAGCGCCATGTTGTCCTTGCCCTTGACCACGCGCGAAACGCCCTGGGTCGCGAAGATGTCGCTGATTTTGCCGAGGGCGATGACTTCGCCGCCGTCGTTCTTCACGTGGTCCAGCAGAGTGGGCGCCGGCGGCGCGACCGCGTAGTCGTGGCGGTTGGTGGTGCGGGTGTAGGTGCCGTTGGCGCCCACGAACGGACGCGCGATCACGCGGCCGATGTTGTATGGCTCGACCAGCTTGAAGGCGATCTCGCAGATTTCATACAGGCGCTCCAGGCCGAACGATTCCTCGTGCGCGGCGATCTGCAGCACCGAGTCGGCGGAGGTGTAGATGATAGGCTTGCCGCTGGCGACATGCTCGTCGCCGTGCTTGTTGATGATCTCCGTGCCCGACGCGTGGCAATCGCCCAGGAAGCCTGGCACGCCGGCCAGTTCCTGCAGCTTGGCGGTCAGCTCGGCCGGGAACGACGGCACGGTCTTCGGGAAGTAGCCCCAGTCGAATTCCACCGGCACGCCGGCGATTTCCCAGTGGCCGGACTGCGTGTCCTTGCCGGTCGAGCGTTCGCGCGCGGCGCCGTAGGCGGCGGTGAAGCCTTCGCGCTGTTCGAAGCCGGCGGCCCACTGGCCGCTGGCGGTATGGGCGGCAGCGGCCAGGCCCAGTTTTTCCATGGTCGGCAGCGACATCGGCTTGCCGCTTTTGGCGGCCCACTCGGCGATGTGGCCGAAGGTATTGGCGCCGACGTCGTTGTACTTCGCGGCATCGGGCGTGGCGCCCAAACCAAACGAATCGAGCAAGAGGATAAATGCGCGTTTCATAATTTCGAACTCCTATAAAGCAGAAGGGGCGGACATTCGGCCGCCCCTCGGGAATCTTACGCCTGCGGCGTTTTGGCCACGTTGGCCAGGAAGCCCAGGATCACTTCAATCAGCGAGGTCGCCGCGACGGCCGCGTATTTCAGCGTCTGCTCGTGCGACAGCGGGAACGGCGACAAGCCTTCGGCCAGGTTGGTGATGGCCGACACGCCGACCACTTTCAGGCCGCAGTGACGGGCCGACACCACTTCCGGCACCACCGACATGCCAACCACGTCCGCGCCCAGCGTCTTGAAGGCGCGGATTTCCGCAGGGGTCTCGAAGTTGGGACCGGCGTAGGCGATGTACACGCCTTCGTGCAGGGTGACGTTCTTCTCCTTGGCCGAAGCGTGCAGCAGCGCGCGCAGGTCGGCGTCGTAGGCGTTGGCCATGCTGAAGAAGCGCGGGCCGAAACGCTCGTCGTTAGGACCCATCATCGGGGTGCCCGGCAGGTAGTTGATATGGTCGGTCAGCGCCACCAGCGAGCCGGCGTCGACTTCGGTGCGCAGCGAACCCGCGGCGTTGGTCACGAACAGCATCTCGCAGCCCAGCAGTTTCATGGTGCGCACGGCGCTGGTCATCACGCCCAGGCCATAGCCTTCGTAGACGTGGCCGCGGCCCTTCATGCACACCACCGACACGCCCGACAGGGTACCGATCACCAGTTCGCCGGCGTGGCCGTGCACGGTGCTGATCGGGAAGCCTGGCAGTTCGTTGAAGCTGATGGTGACCGCGTCGGTCATTTTTTCCGCCAGCACGCCCAGGCCGGAACCCAGAATCATGGCGATGCGCGGCTTGAAGCCCGCAGGGACACGGGCGCGAATGATGTCGGCTGCCTGGAATGGGGAATTATTAGACATGGTTATCCTCTGTTTTTCTGTTGTGGCTGGGGAAGCTGACACTATGCATCATCGTCCATATGTATGGCAAATACCATTTTTCTTCAGCATTTATACTAAAGCGATATAAATCAAGGGTATTATAAAACAAGGCAAACTTAGCCGCAGTGCGCGATTGACTTGATTTGGACAAATGTTTATCATGATGAACAAATGTTTTAGCGAGCACCCCGTGACCGATTCCTCCAAAAAGGACCAGCTCTATGCGCTGATCCGCGCCAATCCCTTCATCTCCCAGCAGGATCTGGCGGTGGAACTGCGCCTGTCGCGCTCCGCCGTGGCCGGCCACATCGCCGGCCTGATCCGCGAACGGCGCCTGCTGGGCCGCGCCTACGTGCTGCCCGACAAGCGCCCGGTGATGTGCATCGGCGCCGCCAACCTGGACCGCAAGCTGCGCACCATCGCCACCATGCAGCTGGGCACCTCCAATCCCGCCACCGCCGAGGAAGTGTTCGGCGGCGTGGCGCGCAACATCGCCGAGAACCTGTCGCGCCTCAACTTACCGACCGCGCTGCTGACCGCCCTGGGCGACGACGTCGCCGGCCGCGGCCTGCAGGACCACGCCGAAGCCGCCGGCATCGACACGCGCGGCACGCTCAAGCTGCCGGACACGCAGACCGGCACCTACACCGCCATCCTCGACGACGACGGTGAACTGGTGGTGGCACTGGCCGACATGGCGCTGTACGACCGCATCTCGCCGGACTACCTGGCCAGCCGCCAGCCGCAGCGCTCCGCCGCCGCGATGACGGTGGTCGACCTGAACCTGCCGGCCGACAGCATCGCCCTGCTGCTGGCCAGCGCCCGCGCCGACAACGTGCCGCTGGTGATCGTGGCGGTGTCGCAGCCGAAGATGGCGCGCCTGCCGGCCGACCTGCGCGGCCTGCGCCTGCTGATCCTCAATCGCGGCGAGCTGGAAACCCGCGCCGGCCGCGCGCTGCCGACCGAGGCCGACGTGCGCGCCGCCTGCCGCGAAATGCAGGCCCAGGGCGCGCAGGACGTCATCGTCACCTGCGGCAGCCAGGGCGTGTTCCACACCCGCGACGGCGAACTGGTTTGGCTGGCCGCGCACCAGGTGGAGGTGGTCGACGTGACCGGCGCCGGCGACGCCTTCTCGGCCGCCGTCTGCTGGTCGCTGTACCAGGGCAGCCAGGACCTGACGCTGGCCTGCCGCCGCGGCCTGAAGGTCGCAGCGATGACGCTCGAATCGCAGGAGACGGTGTCGCCGATGCTGGCCGCCGATGTCCTCGACGAGATCCACGACTTCGACCTGTCGGCGGAATACAACCCGCCGCTCTTCCCCAACAAGGCTTAAGGAATCACACCATGCACCAATACCTGCTGTTTTCGCCCGAAGTGGCGGCCGCCCGCGCCGCCGGCAAGCCGATCGTCGCGCTGGAATCGACCATCATCTCGCACGGCATGCCGTATCCTCAGAACGTGCGGATGGCGCGTGAAGTGGAACAGATCATCCGCGACGGCGGCGCCGTGCCGGCCACCATCGCCATCATCGGCGGCAAGATCTGCATCGGCCTGTCGGAAGAGCAGCTGGAACTGCTGGGCACCTCGCCCGACGCCATGAAGGTCAGCCGCCGCGACCTGCCCTACGTGCTGGCGCAATCGAAGCTGGGCGCCACCACCGTGGCCGCGACCATGATCTGCGCCGAGCTGGCGGGCATCTCCGTGTTCGTCACCGGCGGCATCGGCGGCGTGCACCGCGGCGCCGAGACCAGCTTCGACATCTCGGCCGACCTGCAGGAACTGGCGCGGACCTCGGTGGCGGTGGTGTGCGCCGGCGTCAAGTCCATCCTCGACATCGGCCTGACGCTGGAATACCTGGAGACGCACGGCGTGCCGGTGGTCAGCGTGGGCCAGCGCGGCTTCCCCGCCTTCTTCACGCGCGAGAGCGGCTTCAACGCCGACTTCCAGCTCGACACGGCGGCCGAGCAGGCGGCCTTCATCCACACCAAGTGGCAGCTGGGCCTCAAGGGCGGCGTGGTGGTCAGCAATCCGGTGCCTGCCGACGAGGCGATGCCGAAGGCGGAGATCGACGCCATCACCACGCAAGCCTTGCAGGAAGCCGATGCGCAAGGCGTCACCGGCAAGAACGTCACGCCCTTCCTGCTCAGCCGCATCAAGCAGCTGACCGAGGGCCGCAGTCTGGCCACCAACATCGCGCTGGTGAAGAACAACGCCCGCTGCGGCGCCGCCCTCGCGGTGGCCATGCTGGCGCACTGACATCGAACCACATCGCCCAAAGAACGCCATGTCCATCGATCTGAAACAACTACGATACTTCCTCGCCGTCGCAGAAGAAAAGAGTTTCAGCCGCGCCGCCGAGCGGCTGCACATTTCGCAGCCGCCTTTGAGCCAGCAGATCATGAAGCTGGAAAGTGAACTGGGCGTGAAGCTGTTCGCCCGCACCACCCGCACCTTCGAGCTGACGGTGGCGGGCAAGGCGTTGATGAGCGAAGCGTCCGACCTGCTGGGCAAGATGCGCATGACCATCGACACCATCCGCCAGATCGACCGCGGCGAAGTGGGACGGCTGCGGGTGGGCATCGTCGGCTCGGCGATGTGGGGGCCGATACCGAGTTTGCTGGAAGAGTTCCAGACCAAGTTCCCGCGCGTGAGCTGGACCCTGCACGAACTGGGACCGACGCTGCAATACGAAGCGCTGCGCGCCAAGCAGATCGACGTCGGCTTCTGGCGCGAGCCGAAGCTGGACGAGGACGATCTGCGGAACGACAACCTGCGCCAGGAGCTGTGCTTCCGCGAGGACGTGTGCGTGGCCATCAACGAGCATCACCCGCTGGCCAAGCAGGAAGCGATCGAGCTGACCGACATCGCCGAGGAGCCGATGCTGACGCTGGCGCTGGACAAGTCGTCCTTCCCGCGCTACCTGATCCAGTGCTGTGTGAAGGCCGGCTTCCAGCCGACCATATTCCAGGAAGCGTCCGAGCCGCAGACGCTGCTGGCGATGGTGGGCGCGGGCCTGGGTGTGGCGCTGCTGCCGGAGACCACCAGCCGCATCGGCTGGCCGGGCGTGGTGTTCCTGCCGATCCGCACCAATCCGCCGTCGGCGAATTTGTACATCACCTACACCACGCTGGACGACGCGCCGGTGGTGCGGGCTTTCCTCAACATCCTCAACCCCGTCAAGCCCGGGGCTTAGTGCGTCACGCCGCCCGCCTCGCGCGTGTCCACGTCGTGGGCCAGTGTGGTGCGGATGGCGATGCGCAGGCCTTCGATCATGTCCTCCAGCTTCATGCTGGCCGCGCCCGGATGCGCGGCCGCCTGTTGCGGCAGATATGGGATGTGGATAAAGCCGGCGCGCATCGTCGTGCCCCATTCGTGCGCCTGGTGCATCAGGCTATAGAACACGTGGTTGCACACATACGTGCCCGCCGACTGCGACACCGACGACGGCAGCCCCGCCTCGCGCAGCGCATGCACGATCGCCTTGATCGGCAGTGTGGAAAAGTAGGCCGCCGGGCCGTTGGTGACGATGGGCTGGTCGACCAGCTGCCGTTTCTGGTTGTCGGCGATGGGCGCGTCGTCGATGTTGATGGCGATGCGCTCCACCGACAGATCGACCCGGCCGCCGGCCTGCCCGACCGCGATCACGATGCTGGGCTGGAGCTCTTCCACCGCCTGGTGCAGCACCTTGCTGGCCTGCCCGAACACGCACGGCAGCTGGCGCGCATGGACCACGAAGTCGCCTTCATGCCATTCCGCGAGAGCGCGTACCGCTTCCCACGAGGGATTGATGGTCTCCTTGTTAAACGGCTCGAACCCGGTCAACAATATTATCTTTTTCATCTACATACTCCGATTGCCGCGCTTGTTTGTGCGCTACTCTACTCCAAGTCACATGTCCGTCACATGTTCATCAAAAAATAAAGAAGTGCTATATTAGCAAGCAATAGCGGCAATGCGGTGCCCAGTTGAATCTTCACGACGGCGTTCTTGTCGGGCAGTTCCAACAGCGCGGCGGGCACGATGTTGAAGTTGGCGGCCATGGGCGTCATCAGGGTGCCGCAGTAGGCGCTGAACATGCCGATCGCCGCCATCACCGCCGGATTGGCGTGGTACACGCCGACCAGCACCGGGATGCCGACGCCGCCCGCGATCACCGGAAACGCCGCGAAGCCATTCCCCATGATGACGGTGAACAGCGCCATGCCGATGCAGTACACCGCCACCGCCACCAGCCGCACGTCGAGGTTGATGTAGGACGTGACCACATGCGCCACCGCCTTGCCCATGCCGGCTTCGGTGAACAGCAGGCCTAGCACCGCCAGCATGTGCGGCAGCACCACCGCCCAGCCCAGATGGTCGATCAGGCGGCGCGATTCGCGCATCGCCTGCATCGGCGTGGCGCGGGTCAGCCAGCAGGCCGTGACCACCGCGAACAAGGAGCCGCAACCCAGGCTGGCCAAGGTGGCGTTCTTCGGGTCGAGCAGCAGCATGCTCCCCAGGTGCACATCCTTGAGCAGCGTGGAGCCGATCACCGTGGTGGCGGGGATGATCAACGCAGGGATCAGCAGCCGATGGCCGAGACGCTGCGCGCTGCTCTTGCGCTCTTCCTGCGTGCGCTCGCCGTAGCGGCCCAGCGCCACGCCGCCGAAGCCGGCGATCAGCGCCATCACCACCATCAGCACGCCCGCCGCCACCGGCGGCAGGAAGTCGCCGGCCAGGTAGACCACCGCGTACAAAGCCCAGAACAAGGCGCTGGACCAGCGCTTGGGATTGTGCTTGTCCGTCAGCGACATCCAGGCGACCAGCAGCAGCATGGCGCCCAGCACATAGTAGAAATATTCGAGCTTGAGTATCATGCCGGCTCCTTCACCGCCAGCATGGCGCGGGCGATCTGCGCATCCAGCCGGTGCAGGCGCCAGGAGTGGATGAGGAAGGCCGTCACCGCGGTCGGTATGCCCCACAGCGCCATGTGCAGCGGATCGACCTCCAGCCCTTCGCCGCGCAGGATGGTCTGCATCAGCAGGATGGCGCCGAAGGCCACGAACACGTCTTCGCCGAAGAACAGGCCGACGTTGTCGGTGGCGGCGGACATGGCGCGGATGCGGTGGCGCAGCTCCGCGGTCAGCGCCGGGTAGCGCACCTCGGCCGCGCCCTCCGCCATCGGCGCGATCAGCGGACGCACCATGTTCGGATGGCCGCCGATGCTGGTCAGGCCGAAAGCGGCGCTGATCTCGCGGATCGCCAGGTAGACGATCAGCAGGCGGCCGGTGGTGGCGGACTTGATGCGCGCGATCGACGCCTGCGCGTGCTCCTTCAATCCGAAGCGCTCCAAGAGGCCGATGGCGGCCAGCGGCAGCAGCAGGATCAATGGCAGGTTGCGGGTCTTGATGAAGGCCGCTCCCAGCGTGGCGAGCAAATGCTCGACCGGCATGGCGGCGGCAAAGCCGGTGACGGCGCAGGCCACGATCACCACCAGTACAGGATGGGCGCGCAGCGCGAAGCCCAGAACGATGACGGCCACGCCGAGCAGCGGCCACAGATTAACGACGTTATGATCCAAGAATCAGGCTCCATCCATAAAAAAATCCCCGCAGATATTTGCGTCTTATACCCTAAAGGCACATAGTTTTTTTTAAGATTACCATTAATCCATGGCACCACAATGGGATTGGTTACCAGCGTCGCGGGCGCGGTATGGGCGCGAGAACCGGGGAACAGCGCCCGGCTACAATGTCAGCGCATCCACACTCCCCGTGACCTCGCGGTCCGGCATGCCGCGCACGTCCTTGGCGGAGAACTGGCTGACCCCGCGCAGCGCGAACAGCGCCGCCCCGCCTTGCCCGCGCTGCAGATTGACTGCATGGAAGCTGGCATCGCTGACATCGTCCAGCACGACCGCGGTTCGCCCCTCGGGCAGGACGTAGCCGACCTTGACGTGATGAACCTCGATCGCCTTCGCGTGACGCAGGTAAAACGCGTACGCCGGCGCCTTGCCGAACATGCCGGGTTCCGGATACCCATCGGGAAGTTCGGGCGGCACCAACGCGCTCCAGGCCGCATCGCCGCCACCCTGCGTTTCTATCTGCACATTGCTGATGCGAATGTCCTCGATCGGATGCCCCGCCAGCCCGGCGATGGTGCTGGCGTGATTGCGGTACGCACCGGAGACCACAATATTGCTGATATTGATGCGCTTGATGGTGCCCACCGGCGGCTTATTCGGCCCGCGCAGGCGCGCGCCCAAACGTATGAAGATCGGATCGTTCACCACGTTGCGCATGGTGATGTTGGAAATCGTCACGTCCTCGATGTGCGAACCGTCCACGCTCTCGATCGCCAGGCCGCGGCACGTGTCGAAAATGCAGTTCGTGATGGTGATGTTCTTGAAGTCGCCATTCGATTCGGTGCCCAGCTTGATGCGGCCGTATAGACCCGACCGGTATTCCGGCGCACTGCGCTTGAACGTGCCGTCGATCAGGCTGCCCTCGTCGAAATTCCCCGCCACCATGCAATCGGAGATCGTGATGTTTTCGCAGTGCTGGATGCGGCCCAGGCCGTAGCTGGCCTTGAGGCAAATCGCATCGTCCCAGGGCGTATTCAGGCTGCAATGCGTGACGCGCACATTGCTGCACGCGTCGATATCCATGCCGTCGCGGTTGGTGTCGATGGTCAAGTGGTCGATCAGCATATTGGAGCAGCCGGTCGCCAGTATGCCGAAATGGCCGCCATGCAAGATCGAAAAATCGCGCAAGGTCACGTTGCGGCACTCGCACAGCGCGATCGCCTTGTCGCCCTCGCCGGGCTGGTCCGGCTTGTCGGTGTAGTTGCCGGTGTACTTGTCGTGGCCGCTATTCAAGCCTTTGCCATGGATTAAGCCGCCGCCCACGATGGCCACGTGGTCCAGGCCGATACCCCAGATCAGGCTGTTTTGCCAGTGGCTGTGGCCGTAGTCCTGATAGTTGCCGCCCGCCTCATTCGGCTCGGGCAGATCGTAGCGCGCCACGCTCGCGTCAACCGCTTCGATCACCGCGCCCGCTTCCAGGTAGAGCGTGATGTTGCTCTTGAGCCTGATCGACGCCGACAGGTAGCGCCCCGGCGGAAAATACACGGTGCCCCCGCCCGCGGCCGCCGCCGCGACAATGGCAGCATTGACCGCCGGCGAGTCGAGCGTGCGGCCGTCGCCCTTGGCGCCGAAGCGCTTGACGTCGAACAGCGAGCTCGTTGGTATGGGCGGCGCCGCCAGCGCGCACGCCGGCAGCGCGGCAGCAAGCGCAATCGCCCGTGCCAGGAATTGTCTGCGTACAGGTAGCAAGGTAGCTTTCGTGAATGCCATCGGATCGCATAGTGTAGGTCCGTGCCAACAATCCGGCCAGTGCCTTTTTCGCTCCGCCCGATATACAAATTTACGTCACTCCGGCCCGGCCATCGAGGTCACCGAGTGGTCGCGGTGCACATTCAATTTAACAATGCGGATTCAGAAATAAGGCAATTGCGGCGCTGCGGATGTGCTCGCACAATGAGCTCCGCGCCTCTCGCTTGGCACACACAGGAGTGATTTTGAAACGACGACAATTACTGAAGCATTTGGGCGCGGTAATTCCAGCCGTCGCCCTGTCGCCTTATGCGCGCGCGGCCGACGCGCGGACGCAAACCGGCACCGGGACGATCGCGGCCGGCCCGTTCGCGCCCACCTGGGATTCGCTGTCGGCCTACGAGACGCCGGACTGGTTCCGCAACGCCAAGTTCGGCATCTGGGCGCACTGGGGGCCGCAGTGCGAACCGGAACATGGCGACTGGTATGCGCGCGGCATGTATGAGGAAGGCAGTGCTCACTACCGCTACCATGTGGCGAAGTACGGCCACCCGTCCAAGTTCGGCTTCAAGGATGTGATCCATCAATGGAAGGCCGGGCGTTGGGATCCGGAGGCGCTGCTGGCCTTGTATAAGAAGGCAGGGGCCAGGTACTTCATGGCGCTGGCGAACCATCATGACAACCTCGACCTGTACAACAGCAGCTACCAGCCGGAATGGAATTCCACCAAGGTCGGCCCGGGCAAGGACGTGATCGGCGGCTGGCGCCGCGCCGCGCGCGCCAACGGCATGCGTTTCGGCGTGAGCGTGCATGCGGCGCGTACCTGGACCTGGTTCGAGGATGCGCAGCGCGCCGACAAGAACGGTCCCTACGCCGGCATTCCCTACGATGGCAATCTGACCCGCGCCGACGGCAAGGGCACCTGGTGGGAAGGGATGGATCCGCAGGCGCTGTACGCGCAAAACCATGCGCCGGGCGCAGCCATCCCGGACCAGGCTTACTGCGACAAGTTCTTCAACCGCACGCGCGAACTGATCGACAACTACGATCCGGACATGGTGTATTACGACGATGCGGTACTGCCATTGTTCCCGTTTAGCGATGTTGGCTTGCGCCTGACGGCGCACATGTACAACCGCAGCATCGCCAGCAAGGGCCGGAACGAGGCCGTCGTCAACGGCAAGATCCTCAATGCACAGCAGCGCCGCAGCATGGTATGGGACATCGAGCGCGGCCAGAGCCACCGGATCGAGCCCTTGCCATGGCAGACCTGCACCTGCATCGGCAGCTGGCACTACGACCGGCCATTGTACGAGCGCAAGGGCTACAAGAGCGCGCGGACGGTGGTGCATACGCTGATCGACGTGGTCAGCAAAAACGGCAACCTGCTGCTGAGCGTACCGGTGCGCGGCAACGGCACCATCGACGAGCAGGAGCGCGCCATCGTCGAGGAAATCGGGCGATGGATGGCGGTCAATGGCGAGGCCATCTACGACACCCGGCCTTGGGCCGTGTACGGCGAAGGGCCGGTGGCGCTGGAGGCGGCCGCCACGCCGATGCCAGGCAAAGGTTTCAACGAGGGCCAGGGCAAGCCGTTCTCGGCGGCCGATGTGCGCTTCACCGCCAAGGACAAGACCGTGTTCGCCTTCTTCATGGGCTGGCCGGCAACGGGCAAGGTGACGATCGAGGCCATGGGCAGCGCCAGTCCGCACCTGCCGGGCCGCATCCGGCAGGTCGAGCTGCTCGGCGCCAAGCGTGCGCTGGCGTTCGAACAAACCGTCCAGGGCTTGCAGGTCACGCTGCCGGCCGATATGCCCGCCCTGGCGTACGCCAGCGCTTTGAAAATTTCTTGAAGAGCGCATTTTCACTATTATTCTTGGAGACTTAATATGAACAAAAAAGAAATCATCGCCCTCACCTGCGTGCTGGCCGCGCTGCTGGCCGGCTGCGGTGGCGGGACTGAGGGCACCGCATCCGCGGAGGGTCCGCAGTTTGCTTCGTTGATGAGCGTAGGGGGCGCGGCCAGGCCGGCGGCGCCCACCCGGTGGGCAAGCGTGAAGTTCGGCGGCGGCGGCTACGTCCCCGGCCTGGTGCTCCATCCGACCAGCCCGGACGTGCGGTACGCCCGCACCGACATCGGTGGCGTCTACCGTTGGAACGCCGCGACCAAAGCCTGGGTCGCGATCACGGACATGATGGGCGTCACCGAGGAGTTCTACCACGGCAGCGAAACCATGGCCCTCGATCCGAACGACGACAAGCGTGTCTACATGAGCGCGGGCCTGTATCTGGGCGGCACGCGCAAAGCGCGCCTGTACATTTCCACCGACCGCGGCGATAACTGGGAGTACGTCGAGCTGCCGTTCCAGGCGGGCGGCAACAGCCAGGGCCGCGCCGTCGGCGAGCGCCTGATGGTCGACCCGAACCAGCCTTCGATCCTGTTCTACGCCACGCGCGCCAGCGGTCTGTGGAAGAGCGCCGATTACGGCCGGACCTGGAACCAGGTGCAGTCGCTGGCGACGCACACGATGAGCGACCAGGAGATCGAAGCCGTCCTCTGGAAAGGCGTGGTCGGCATGGAGCAGGTGATCTTCGACACCGATACCAAGGGCACCGGCAACGCCACGCAGACCATCTACACGGCCGTCGGCAAGGACTATGGCGCCGTGGCGGGGCTGAACTACAGCCTGTACAAGACCACCGACGGCGGCGCGACCTGGAACGGCATCGCCACGCCCGCCGACGTGGCCGGCTTCTACATTCCCCACATGGTGCGCAACCAGGACGGCTTGATGTACGTGGCCTTCACGAAGGACACCGGCCCCGGCGCCGGTGGCCCGTCGAGGCTGTACAAATTCGACGGCAGCAACTGGACCCTGCTGAAACAGTACGACCCGCAAACATGGGGCGTCAACTTCGGCATGGGCGGCCTGTCGGTGTCCGGCACCGGCGCCACCACCCGCATCGCGCTCGGCGTCACCAATTCCTGGGGCAACTGGGACGGCCAGCCCGTGGTGCAGCTGTCGGACGACGCCGGCGCCACCTGGCGCGAGATCTCCGCGATGGCGCCGCACAGCGGCACCTTCGACGGCTGGTCGGGCTGGGTCGACGACGTCGAGATCGATCCGAACAACCGTGAGCACATCATGCACGTGGCCGGCGGCGTGTGGGAAACCTGGAATGCCTCCGCGGCCAAGCCAAGCTGGACCTTCGTCTCCGAGGGCATGGAGGAAACCGCGACGATGGCCCTGACGGCGCCGCCTCCCGGCGCCTCCTACACCCTGCTGCGCACCATGGGGGACACCGGTACGCATGTCCAGACGGAACTCACCAAGGCGCCCACGCGCATGACCCCGCGCAATATGTTCGGCGGAAACACGTACAGCTCCGACATGGCCTGGTCCGATCCGAACTACATCGCAACGATCGGCAACCCTGCCTGGAACAACACCACCGGCGGCGCCTACTCCACCGATGCGGGCGTGACCTGGACGGCGTTCCCGACCAACCATCCGGATGCGCTGGCCAACATGACCAACGCATCGAACATCGCGGTCCTCAAACCCGGCCACATCGTTTGGGCGCCGGCGCAGTCGGTGCCGGCCTACACGACCGACAACGGCGCGACCTGGACCTACACCAACCTGCCGGCCCTGAATCGCCTGGGCGACCGTTCCTACCGGGTGGTGGCCGACCGCAAGAACCCGAACAAGGTGTATGCGTACAACGCGGGCGGCGTATGGTATGCGCAATGGTCGGAGGCGCCGCACTTCTACACGTCCACCGACGGCGGCCGCACCTTCACCGATAGCGCCACCTTCGCGGCCAGCACCTGGAACACCGAGACCAAGTACACATCGATCGCGGTCAATCCGAACGCGGAAGGCGACATCTGGATCGTTGACGGAAGGAGCATCCTGCACTCGCTCGATTCGGGCGCGACCTGGACCAGGCTGAACGTGACCGCGCCGATCTTTGGCGAGTCGACCTGGTTCCCCGATGTGTACGGTGCCACCTCCATCGCCCTGGGCAAGGCGCCGGTCGGCGCCAGCTATTCCGCTTCGGTGTACGTGGTCGGCGTGTTCAACGGCGTGTGGGGCGTGTACCGCTCCGACGACGCCGGCGCCACCTGGAATCGCATCAACGATGACAAGCACCAGTTCGGCGGCATCGGCACCCTGGCGGCCGACCAGAACGTGCCTGGGCGCGTGTACCTCAGCGGCTCGGGCCGTGGCGTTTTCTTCAGCTACTGAGCCGCCGGACTATCGCTGCGCGCAGCCCCGCAGGGCCGCGCGCAGGCAAACGTGTATGAATCAAATCCAATTGGAGAACTAAATGAAGTCCCTGAAATTATCAAACATCCTCGCCGCGCTGGTGCTTGGTTTGGGCGCGGCGGCTGGCCACGCCAACGCCGAAGTGCTGACCTTCGACAGCCTGGTCCGGTTCGGATTCTATGGCAACGGCGAAGCGCTGCTCGACAGCATGAGCGCCAACGGCCAGAGCCTGAGTTACCAGGAGGCGGGCTTCGTGCTGACGCTGACCACGCCCAACGCGCCGTCCGGCGCGGCCCACATTGGAGACGGCACGTATGAGCCGCAGACTTTCAATTGGCATGACGGTCTCGAAAACGCGGCCAACTCCTTCGTGACGCTGACCCGCGTGGGCGGCGGCAAGTTCGACCTGATCAGCTTCGATTACTACACGGACGCGAGCGCGATGTCGGTCGATGGCAAACCGGCCGGCGTGCTGCGGGACTGGGACACTTGGGACACGCGGTTGAACGGTATCAGCGAACTGCGTCTGGGCTCCGGCGCCTTCAACGAACTCGACAACATCAATGTGACAACCGCCGTTCCCGAGCCGGGCTCGCTGGCGCTGCTGTTGAGCGGCTTGTCCGTCGTCGTGGCGGCGCGTCGTCGCCGTCGCTGACCTGGCGCGGGCGCGATTTCGCCCGCGCGCACCAGCGGCCAGATCTAGCGCATCAGGGCATCGACGACGACCATCTGTCCATCATAACGGACAGGCTTCGTCGTCCCGCCTGCCGGTTCGACACCCAGGCCATCCGCGCGGCCGACGACGACGACCTTGAACCTGCGCGTTTCCTTCATTCCCGGATAGTGGCCCTGGCGCCGGAAAATCGTCAGCTTGCGCGCCGCGTCATCCCAGCGCATGCGCGTGAGAGCATACTCGCCACGCTCATAACCCCAGCCATCGCCGGCATCCTCGTAGTAGGTGTACCCGCCGTCCGCACCGGGATAGACCCGCAGCTCGATCACCGGGTCCATGTCTTCCGATGAAAACTGCATCACCGGTCCCATGGGGATCACGCTGCCGGCGCGAACATGCAGCGGCATGCGCTCGATCGGTGCGTCCACCAGGATGGTCTTGCCCCCCGCGAGCCGGCGCCCTGTCCAGAAGTCGATCCATGTCCCCTTCGGCAGATAGACCTCGCGCGTCTTGTCCTTCCCTGCCAGCGGCGCCGACTGCACGCCGTAATACATCGGCTCGAGCACGGGGCTGACCATCATGCCCTCTCCGAACAGCATTTGCGACTTCAGGTCGTGGGTGCGCGGATCGTCCGGGTAGGCGAACGCCACCGGGCGGATGAAGGATGCGCCATGCAGATGCACCAGTCCGGCCAGCGAATAGATATGTGGCAGGAGCCGGTATCGCAGCTGAATAAACTGCAGGATGGCATCGTAAAACGGCGTGCCCGGCTCACCGAAATGCCAGGGCTCGCGCGGGGTGTCGGTCCCGTGGCTGCGGAACATCGGAAGAAACACCCCCAGCTGCAGCCAGCGCGTGTACAGCTCGCGGTAGCCCAGGTCGTCCACCCCGCCTTCATAGTCACCGTCCCAGAACCATTGTTTCTTGCGTTTGACGAAGAAGCCGCCGATGTCGACGGTCACATACGGCGTGCCCGATGCGCTGCCACGCTGCAGGGCTGCCATCTGCTGGACGAGTACCGGCCACTTCGCCGAAATGTCGCCGGTCCACACCACGGCACCGGCCGCCTGGCTTCCCGCATACCCTGATCGCGTCAGGTTGACCAGCCGCTTGTCCGGCACGGTCTTACGCCAGTTGCGATAAAGACTTTGCGAATCGGCCAGTGCGTAGGCGTTCATGAACTGCGCGCCGACGGTGTCGGCCAGGACGCGGATATTCACGTCATCGGCATCCCGGGCGCGCTTGGCGCCGCCCCAGTCGGCGATGGCCGGCTCGGTCGAATCGCACCACCAGGCATCGATGCCGTGGCGCCCCAGGTACTGCCAGACATTGTCGAAATACAGATCGCCTGCTTTGCGCTGAAAGAAATCGACGTATTCGGTGCCCGCCAGGGTGTACCCCTGGTCCTTCAAGGCCTGGCCGGGCGCATCGAGCGGACTCGGATTCGGCCAGATCGAGATCATCACTTTCGCGTTCATGTCGTGGACGGCCTTCGTCATCGCCCCGATATCCGGATAGCGTGCCGCATCCGGCACAAAGCTACCCCAGCGGCCATCGGCCCAGTAGTTCCAGTCCTGGACCATGACGTCCATCGGGATCTTCCGGTCGCGGAACTGCTTCGCCGTATCGATCAATTCCTGCTGCGTGACATAGCGCTCCTTCGATTGAATGTAGCCGAAGGCCCATTTGGGCAGCATGGTGGCGCCGCCCGTCAGCTGACGGTAGCCTGCGATCGCACCGTCCATGGAGGTGCCAAGTACGAAGTAGTAGTCCAGCTCGTCGACGACGTCGCTGCTCACCGATGCACCATCCTTGCCGTCGCTGAAGGTGAGCAGGCTGTAGGTATCGAACAGCAGGCCGTAGCCCCGGGTGGAAACGAGGAATGGGACGACGATACGCAAATTGTGCTGGTACAGGCGCTTGCTCTTGCCGCGCAGGTTCAGGTCACCGGTTTCATCGAAACCCAGCCCGTAGAGCGCTTCCTGGTCGCCGAATCTGAAACGCGCGGTCGCCTTCCAGGCATCCCGGTCCTTCTTGCGCACGTAGGAGCCGACCAGTTGGCGCTCGCCATCGACTGTTTTGACGGTCTTGACCGTGGCGGGATCAGGCACGGACTTGAGGACCTCCACAGGTTCGAACGCCCGCGGGCTTGCGTTGGATTCTTCCAGCAGCAGCGCGCCATTCGGCCCCCAGAAAGAAATGGAGCCGGTGGCTTGATCGAGCTTGACCGACATTCGGGACGATTGCAGGGTGAGCGTTCCGGCGGCGTGGTGCGTCTTGACCGGACCCGGTTTGGCGGCGATGTCGACGCGCATCAGGCTCGCTCCCTTCGACCAGCCGGGGTTGCGGGTGGCAGTCACGCGTACGATCTGGTCTGTCACGAAATCGATGCGCAACAGCGTTTCTTCAAGCGTGCATTCGATTCCCGACCCCGTATTTTTCCATCCATTTACCGCATTCGGATTACCCGCTTTGCCGGGATCCCGGATACTGTTTTTCCCGGCGGCGAAGCCATAGGGGAACATGGCCAAGGCTGGGATCGAGGCGGCCAGATGGGTGAGGAGATTTCTACGTTTATTCACGGGACATTTCAGTGGCTGGTTTTGTATATATAGAATACCATGGCGCATTAAAAAACACCCCTACAAGAGGGGTGTTTGAGCATATTCCAGGAATTTTAGAAGTTGACCTTGAAGGTGCCGCCCCAGGTGCGTGGCTCGTTCAACATGCCGGTCAGGTTGTCGAAGTCGATGGCGCCGATGATCACGCGCTTGTCGGTGATGTTGCGGCCGAACAGCGCTGCTTCGTATTTACCGTTGCCCCACTTGTAGCCAGCGCGCACGCCACCTTCGACCAGCGACTTGGCCTTGTATTCAGGCGCTTCGTACAGGAAGAAGTTGTAGCTGCTGCGATAGGTCCAGTCGGTGTAGGCATAGAACTCGCCATCGCCGATGTCCTTGCTGTACTTCAGGGTGAAGTTCAGCTGGGTCTTCGGTGCGCGTGGCAGCGGGTTGCCGTCGATCTTGGACGTGCCGGCAAACGGACCAGCCGCGTTGGTCGGCGTGCAGCCGTAAGGATGAGGCGCGGTGTTCCCCAGGTTGCCGCAGTACTGCACGAACAGGTTCTTGTCCTTGATCTCGGTATCGTTGTAGCTGCCGCCCAGGGTCATGCTGAACTCATCGCTCAGATTGGCCTGGAAGTCCACTTCAACGCCTTGGCCTGTCACTTTTTCAGCGTTGATCAGCTGGTTCATGTTGATCCCGCCGCTGCCTGCGGTCAGCTGCTTGTCCTTGACGCGGTACTGGAACACCGAAGCGCTCAGACGGGCGCGCTTGTCGAACAGGTCCTGCTTGATACCGGCTTCATACGACAACGCTTTTTCGGCGCCGGCGAACGATGGCTTGTCGCCCAGGCCGTTCAGGCGACCTTGCATCGACGGCGCGCGGTAGCCGGTGGCCACGCGGGCGAACAGGTTGGTGGTCTTGTCCAGTTCATAGGTGCCGCTCACATCCCAGCTCAGGTTGTGCGAGGTGTTGTCGATCTCGAACGGACCGGACATCTTCGGCGGTTCGTAGCGCAGGGCCGAGAATTCCTTCTTGTCGGTGGTGTAGCGCAGGCCGCCGCGTACCTTCAGCTTGTCGCTGACGGTGTAGTTCAGCGAGCCGAAGGCCGCCCACGACTTGGCGTGCTGGAACTGCTGCGCGTACGCGGCGTTCTGCGGATTGCCCGGGGTGAACGAGTCAAAGCTGATCGAGTCGATCTGGATGTCTTCGTTGAAGAAGAACAGGCCACCGATCCACTGCAGCGGACCCTTGTAGTTCGACTCGGCGCGGAGCTCTTGCGAGAACTGCTTGTGGTTAGGCAGCAAGTCGGCCGTTTCAACCGCGAACGGGATATAGCCAGGACCGTACGGTGGCGCGTACGACGCGCCGAAGCCGCCGTCCACGTCGGCGCGGCTGTTGAACTTCAGCGTTTCGTAGCCGGTGATCGAGTGCAGCGTGATGTCGTCCAGGTTGTACTTCAGGCGGATGTTGCCGCCCTTGGTGGTCAGCTTCTGGTAGTTGACGCCATCGGTCGGATAGGAGCTGTAGTCGAAGCCGTCGACCAGGTCGTTGGTGCCCTTCTTGATGATGTTTGCGCGGAACAGCGTGGCGCTGCCGTGGTAGTCGCGCTCGTGGTAGTTGAACAGCGCGCTGAAGTCCTTGTTGGGCTTGACCAGCGCCTGCAGGCGGAAGGCGTTGTCGCCGTAGCCTTCGAAGTCCTGGGTGCCGGTGTTCTTGTTCGGATTGGTGTTGTGCACGCGGTCGCCACGGTGCTGGCTGGTGCCGGAGAAGCGCAGCGCGACCACATCGTTGACCGGGATGTTGAACATGCCTTCGGCGGTCTTGGACGAGTAGTTGCCCACGCCCAGGGTCAGGTAACCCTCTTGCTTGAAGACCGGCTTGGCCGAGTCGAACTTGATCACGCCGGCCGGCGAGTTACGGCCGAACAGCGTGCCCTGCGGGCCGCGCAGCACTTCGACCTGGTCCACGTCGAATACCGGGAAGCCTTTCAGCATGGCGTTTTCTTGGACGATGTCATCCATCACCAGGCCAACCGGCTGGGAAGCGTTCAGGTCGAAGTCGGTGTTGCCCAGGCCGCGAATGTAGAAGCGCGGGAAGGTGCGGCCGTAGTCCGATTCCACGTTGACGGACGGCGAGCGGCCGGCCAGGAAACGGATGTCGGCGGCGCCCGAGGTCAGCACGTCGAGCTTGTCGCCCTTGAGCGTGGCGATCGACATCGGTACGTCCTTGATGTTTTCCGCGCGGCGCTGCGCGGTCACGATCACGGTTTCCAGCTGGCCTTTGGTGGCGGTCTCCGGGGCGTCGGCCGCCGGCTGGCCTGCTGCAGCGTCGGCCGCCGCTTCGGCAGCCATTGCTGCGTGCAGCGGGAATGCGCTTGCAACTGCCAGCGCGATCAGTGTCCGCGCTGCGTAACCACTACTTTTTTTGCTCATGAGTCCTGCTCCCTATTGTGTAGGCAAGGTTGAAATTTCAATCCGGAATCTCGCCTTCGCTGGTGCTCGCAGCGGGCGATGTCTTTGTTTTTATTGATAAAAATGTATCGAAACTACGCGGTTTGGCACAAGAATATGCAAACTACCAACCATGCTAGCATGGAAAAAAATGGCAGAAACTCACTTTTTCAACGATTCGATTCATATCAATTTTATATAAATAGCTAAATAAAATCGAATTTGTCGTACATATCGACGCTGATGCATAGTAGTGGACGGCCCAGAAAACGGGCTGTTTAGTACAGGAAAACCACCCTGCCCGCAGGTAAATATGCGATTTCGCGCCCCCCTCGGGATGCCCCGGCAGCCCCTGAACATGCGGAAATCCAGTTATCCAACGAGCAGGAAATTTTTCCAAACGGACAAAAAAGCAACAGCACAACAATATTAAATTCGGCCTCAACTGTTGCGGCAGTGCGACATGATTCCCGGCAATGGTCGCCGGGACACAATCTTGGACGGTGGATGTAGATGAACAACATGCTCGAACAAAGCCGGCTGCGCGCGGTCGGCGCGCTGGGACAACAAATCTGGCTCGACAACCTGAGCCGCAACCTGCTCGCCTCCGGCCAGCTGGCGCAGCTGATCGCCGCCGACGGCATCCAGGGCCTGACCTCCAACCCCGCCATCTTCCATCACGCCATCCGCCACGACGCCGCCTACCAGGCCGCCCTGCCGCAGCTGCGCACCTCGCTGGCGACGCCGGAGGCGCGCTTCGAGGCGCTGGTGCTGCCGGACGTGCAGCGCGCCTGCGACCTGTTCGCGCCGCTGTACCGCGAGTCGGACGGCAAGGCCGGCTTCGTCAGCTTCGAAGTCTCGCCGCGCCTGAGCCACGACATCGATGGCACCATCGCCGCCGCCAGGCGCCTGTGGGCCGCCATCGACCGGCCCAACGCCATGATCAAGATCCCGGCCACGCCGGCCGGCATCGCCGCGCTGGAGGAAGTGATCTACGCCGGCATCAACGTCAACATGACGCTGATCTTCACCGCCAGCCAGATCCAGGCGGTGCGCGCCGCCCATCGCCGCGGCCTGGCGCGCCGCCTGCAGGACACCGCCTCGGTGCAGCGCATCGCCAGCGTGGCCAGCGTCTTCATCAGCCGCATCGACGTCGCGGTCGACGCCCTGCTGGAAAACTCGGCCGACGAGAGCGCGGTCGCGCTGCGCGGCCGCGCCGCCATGGCCGCCGCCCGCATCGCCTACCACGACTGGAAGAACGACGGCGGCTTCGCCGTGTTCGCGGCCTTCGGCGCCACGCCGCAATGGTTGCTGTGGGCCAGCACCGGCACCAAGCACCCGGACCAGCGCGACGTGCGCTACGTCGAGGGCCTGATCGGCCCGCACACCATCAACACCGTGCCCGACGCCACGCTGGCCGCCTTCCGCGACCACGGCGAGGCGGCGGCCACGCTGCTCGACACCGACATCGACGCCGACCGGGCCGTGATGGCGCAACTGGCGCGCCACGGCATCGATCTGGAAACGGTCGGCCAGCAACTGCTGTCCGCCGGCCTGCTGCAATTTGAACAAGCTTTTGACCAACTGCTGGCGCTGGTAGAGTAAATCGGCTCACGTCATTCCCACGAAAGCGGGAATCCATACTTCGCAGACTGAGAGGCAAAGCATGGGTTCCCGCCTTCGCGGGAACGACAAGTGCGATAAACCGGCGCCAAATTACATGTTTCGTCCAATAAAAATATACAATATCGATCTTCCAGGAGCCTATTCATGAAACTTTCACAACTTAGTTTGACGGTTGCAGCACTGTTCATCGCTGCCAGCGCGTCCGCGGCTGACCCAAAGCTGGGCATCGTGTATGACGCAGGCGGCAAGTTCGACAAGTCGTTCAACCAGTCCGCGTTTGAAGGCGCCTCGCGCTTCAAGAAGGAAACCAACATCAATTTCATCGAGGTGCAAGCCTCCAGCGACACCCAGGCGGAGCAGGTGCTGCGCGGCCTGGCCCGCAAGAACCTGGACATGATCGCCTCGATCGGCTTCGCCCAGCAGGCCGCCGTCCAGAAGGTCGCCAAGGAATTCCCTAAAGTGCGCTTCGTGCTGATCGACGGCGTGGCGCAAGGCGCCAATATCAACTCGATCACCTTCAAGGAAGAAGAAGGCTCGTACCTGGCCGGCGTGGCCGCGGCCATGGCCTCGAAATCGAAAAAGCTGGGCTTCATCGGCGGCGTCGACATCCCGCTGATCCGCACCTTCGCCTGCGGCTACGCCCAGGGCGCCAAAGCGGTCAACCCGAAAATCGAAGTAAACTCCAACATGGTCGGCACCTCCTCCGATTCGTGGAACAACCCCGCCAAGGGCGGTGAGCTGGCACGTTCGCAGTTCGACCGTGGCGTCGACGTGGTGTTCGCCGTGGCCGGCGGTTCGGGCCTGGGCACGCTGCAGACCGCGAAGGAAAAAGGCAAGCTGGCGATCGGCGTCGACTCGAACCAGAACGGCCTCTATCCCGGCACCATCCTGACCTCGATGGTCAAGCACGTCGACGTGGCCGTGTACGACGCCTTCATGCAGATGAAGAACGGTACCTGGAAGGCCGGCGTCACCGCCAAGGGCCTGAAGGAAGGCGGCGTCGATTGGGCGCTGGACGAGAACAACCGCAAGCTGATCACGCCGGAGATCGAGAAGCGCGTCATGGGCGCCCGCAAGGACATCATCGACGGCAAGGTCAAAGTCATCGACATCCGTTCGGGCGCAGCCTGCCCGGCCTGACCCATGTTTGAACATTGAGCGCGCCGCCGGGGACACTCCCCGTGCGGCGCGTTTAACATTTTGCGTATTTTTAACCCCGCAACGAAAACGATCCTATGCAGCCAGCAGTAGAATTTCGCGGCATCTCCAAGCATTTCGGAGCCGTCAAAGCGAACACGGACGTCAGCTTCACCATCGCCAAGGGTTCCATCCACGGCCTGGTGGGCGAGAACGGCGCCGGCAAATCGACCCTGATGAGCATCCTGTACGGATACTACCGCGCCGACGGCGGGGAGATCCTGCTCGATGGCCAGGCGCGCCGCATCCACAACAGCCAGGAAGCGATTGAGCTGGGCATCGGCATGGTGCACCAGCACTTCATGCTGGTCGAGAACATGACCGTGCTCGATAACGTGATGCTGGGCAGCGAGGGCGGTTTCAAGCTCAAGGCCAAGCGCGCCGCCGTCGAAGCGCAGCTGCGTGAGATCTGCACCCGCTACCGCCTGGACGTCGATCCGCTGGCCACCATCCATGACCTGTCGGTGGGCGCGCAGCAGCGCGTGGAGATCCTCAAGCAGATCTACCGCAGCGCCAACATCCTGATCCTCGACGAGCCGACCGCCGTGCTGACCGCGCAGGAGACCGAGTCGCTGTTCGAGATCCTGCGCCTGTTCAAGGAACAGGGCAAGACCATCATCCTGATCACGCACAAGCTGCAGGAGATCCTCGACATCACCGACACCGTCACCGTGATGCGCGGCGGCCGCGTGATCGGCGCCGTGCCGACCGCCGGCACCACCAAGGAAGACCTGGCCAACATGATGGTCGGCCGTCCGATTGAAAACAACCTGCCGCGCGCGCCCTACAATCCGGGCGCGCCGGTGCTGCAGGTGGAAAGCCTGCAGCTGCAGGACGAACAGCAGGTCAAGCTGCTGGCCGATATCGGCTTCACGCTGCGCGCCGGCGAGATTGTCGCCATCGCCGGCGTGTCCGGCAACGGCCAGAGCGAGTTGATGGAGATCCTGTCGGGCATGCGCCTGCCGACCTCCGGCAAGCTGGAATTCCTCGGCAAGGCGCTGCCCTTCGCCGGCCGCACCGACGCCGACGGCTTGCCGCGCACCTTCCGCGACCTGGGCATCGCCCACATTCCGGAAGACCGCCTGCGCGACGGCGTGGTGAAGGCCTTCTCGGTCATGCACAACACCATCCTCGGTTATCAGGACAAGCTGAAAAACCGCTGGGGCCTGTTCGACTTCAAGGCCATCGCCGCGCGCTGCGCGGAGCTGATGAAGAACTTCGACGTCCGCCCCAACAACCATGACCTGCGTATCGGCCTGCTCTCCGGCGGCAACCAGCAAAAGGTGGTGATCGCCCGCGAGGTGCTGGCGCAGCCCAAGCTGATGCTGGTCGGCCAGCCGACGCGCGGCGTCGACATCGGCACCATCGAAAGCATCCACAAGCAGCTGCTCGCCCTGCGCGATTCCGGCGTGGCGATCTTGCTGGTGTCCGTGGAGCTGGAGGAAGTGCGCGCGCTGGCGGACCGTATCCTGGTCATGTGCGGCGGCCGCATCACCGGCGAACTGAAAATTGAAGAATTCGACACGACCCGTATCGGCTTGCTGATGGGCGGGATGCACAAATCATGAATAACCACGACCTGCCACGCTGGGCAACCGCGTTTGTAATGCCCATCCTGAACCTGCTGTCGGCCCTGTTGGTGGCCGCGCTGGTGATCTACCTGCTGGGCGAAAGCCCGATCGAATCGATGGGCATCCTGATCAACAGCGCCGTCGTCAATCCCGAGGGCTTGAGCTACACGCTGTTCTACGCCTCCACCTTCATCTTCACCGGCCTGGCGGTTTCGATCGCCATGCAGGCCGGCTTGTTCAACATCGGCGCCGAAGGCCAGATGTACTTCGCGGGCCTGGGCCTGACGCTGGCCATGCTGGCCTTCGACAGCACGCTGCCGATATGGATACTGATCCCGGTCGGCATGATCGGCGCGGCGTTGTTCGGGGCGCTGTGGGCCTTCCTGCCCGGCTACCTGCAAGCGAAACGCGGTAGCCATGTGGTGGTCACCACCATCATGTTCAACTACATCGCCGGCGCGTTGATGAACACCGTGATCGTCAAATACCTGGTGCCGGCGGGCGAGCAGAATCCGGCCAGCCGCGCCTTCAGCGCCGCCGCCGAAATGCCGCGCCTGAACCAGTGGTTCCCGGTGCTGGGCGAGACGCCGCTCAACATCAGCTTCTTCCTGGCGATCATCGCGCTGGTGATCTACGGCGTGATGGTGTCGCGTTCCTCGTGGGGCTTCAAGCTGCGCGCTACCGGCCTGAACAAGCACGCCGCGCACTACGCGGGCGTCCGCATCAGCAAGATGATCATCACCGTCATGCTGATCTCCGGCGCGCTGGCCGGCCTGGGTTCGGTCAACTCCATCATGGGTTCGACCCACTACCTGTCGCTGAACTTCGTCGGCGGCGCGGGCTTCGTCGGCATCGCGATCGCGCTGATGGGGCGCCAGCATCCGGTGGGGATTTTCCTGTCGGCCGTGCTGTTCGGCGCGCTGATCCAGGGCGGCTTCGACCTGTCGCTGGAAAAGCAGAACATCCCGCCCGAGACCTTCATCTTCATCCAGGGCCTGATCATCCTGTTCTGCGGCGCGATGGAGAACTTCTACGCACCCGCCATCGCCGCCCTGATCAAACGGAAGAAGTGAGACCGACATGACTTTTGAAGACCTCCAAATCGGCAGCATCCTGGTATCGACCGTGCGCAACGCGCCGGTGCTGATTTTCGCCGGCATGGCCGGCCTGTTCGCCGAACGTTCGGGCGTGATCGACATCGGCCTCGAAGGCAAGATCCTGGCGTCGGCCTTCGTCTCGGCGGCCGTGGCCTTCGCCACGCAGAATCCCTGGTACGGCGTGGCCGCCGGCATGCTGGTGTCGGTGTTGCTGGCGACGCTGCAGGCCTATGTCGCCATCACGCAAATGGGCAACCAGCTGGTGGCCGGCATCGCGATCAATATCGCCATGAGCGGCCTGACCTTCGTGGTCGCGCAGTTCTTTTTCCAGCAGGGCGGACGCACGCCGGACCTGGGCCAGGCGCGGTTGTTCGACGTGGTGCTGCCCGGCAGCGCGGCGGTGGAAGGCATACCGTTCATCGGCTGGCTGTACGCGCACCTGATCGGCGGCCATTCGGTGCTGGTGTACCTGGCGTTCGGGCTGGTGCCGCTGGTGCACTGGGTGCTGTACCACACGCGCTTCGGCCTGCGCCTGCGCGCCTGCGGCGAGAACCCGCACGCGGCCGATGCGGCCGGCGTCAGCGTCGAGCGCCAGCGCTATGTGGCCATGCTGATCGCCGGTGTACTGTGCTCGTTCTCGGGCGCGTATCTGGCGATCGTGCAGAGCGGCTTCTTCCTGCGCGATATGTCGGCCGGCGCTGGTTACCTGGCGCTGACCGCGATGGTGTTCGGTAACTGGCGTCCGGTGTACACCTTCCTCGGCTGCCTGATGTTCGGCTTCTTCGGCGCGGTGCAAATCCAGATCGAAGGCGTGGACTTGCCGGTGGTCGGCCGCCTGCCAGGTTCGCTGATCCAGATGGTGCCGTACGTCGTCACCGTGATCGTGCTGGCCGGCCTGATGGCCAAGTCGGTGGCGCCGAAGGCGCTGGGTACGCCGTTCGTCAAATCGCGCTAATGCAGTGAACGCAAATAGGACAGCAGGTCGGCGACCTGCTGTTCATCCTTGATTCCCCAAAAACGCATGCTGGTCCCCGGCACCACGTCGTGCGGAGCGCGCAGGAATGCGCCCAGCGTTTTCTCGTCCCACACCAGTCCCGATTTCTTCATCGCGTCCGAATACTTGTAGTCCTTGGTGGACGCGGCGCGGCGGCCGACGATGGCGTTCAACTGCGGCCCGAAGCCGCCCTGTGCGTAGGTCCCGACCTGATGGCAGGACGCGCAGCGCTTGAACAGCGCCTCGCCCACCCTGGCATCACCCGACGCCGCAGCCTGGCCGGCGGCCAGCAGCACAAGTAAAAAGTATGTCTTCATACCCGCCACTTTACAGCAGGTGCAGCGCGGCGTATTGCAGCAGCATGATGGTCTTGCCGTCGGCGATGCGGCCGTCGGCCATCATCTGCATCGCCTGTTCCATCGTCAGCTCCAGCACTTCGATGTCCTCGCCCTCCTCCTCGATGCCGCCGCCGCTGCCGATGCGCGACGCCGGCTCGTATTCGGCCACGAAGAAGTACAGCCGCTCCGTCACCGAGCCGGGACTCATGAAGGCTTCGAACACCTTGCGCACCTCGCCCACGCGGTAGCCGGTTTCCTCCTCCACCTCGGCCTTGATGCGCTCCTCCGGACTGGCGCGGTCCAGCAGTCCGGCGGCGGCTTCGATCAGGAAGCCGTCATGGCCGTTGCCGTAAGTCGGAAATCGGAACTGCCGCACCAGCACCACCGTGCGCCGCTCGCGGTTGTACAGCAGGATGGTGGCGCCATGTCCACGGTCATAAGTCTCGCGCGTCTGGCGCTGCCAGCTGCCGTCGTTGCGGCGGTAGTCGAAGGTGGTCTTCTGCAGCAGGAACCAGTCGTCGGACAGGGTCTCCACTTTGTGGATGCGGATGCGGTCTTCGGGCATGTCGATCTCCTTGATCAAGGTTGCGTTTTTTTACGATATCATGCAATATCGTGCAACATCAAGAAAATTCACGCAAATGCTGACACGTCAACGCAAGGAACTGCTGATCGCCCGTCTGAAACAGGATGGCCGGATCATCGCCAAATCCCTCAGCGAAGAGCTGGGACTATCGGAGGACACCATCCGCCGCGACCTGCGCGAGCTGGCGGCCGAAGGCCTGCTGCAGCGGGTGCACGGCGGCGCGCTGCCGCTCGACCTGCCCGCCTCGCCGGCGATGGGCAATTTCACCCAGCGCCAGCGGCTCTCCAGCGACGCCAAGTCCGCCATCGCGCGCGCCGCGGCGGCCATGATCGCGCCGGGACAAGTGGTGTTCATCGACGGCGGCACCACCGCCGTCCAGCTGGCGCGCGCGCTGCCGCCGGCGCTGCGCTGCACCGTCGTCACGCACAGCCCGAGCATCGCGGTCGAGCTGGCGGGGCATCCGCTGATCGAAGTAATCCTGATCGGCGGCCGCCTGTTCAAGCACTCCATCGTGGCGATGGGACCGTCCGCGCTGGAAGCCATCGCACAGATCCGCGCCGACATCTTCTTCATGGGCGTGTGCAGCCTGCATCCGCTGCAGGGCATTAGCACCGGCGACTACGACGAGGCGGGCATCAAGCGCGCCATCGCGGCGGCATCGGTCAAAACGGTGGTGCTGGCCTCCCCCGAAAAACTCGACACCGCCTCGCCGTTCCAGATCGCGCCGCTGGAGCGCATCGGTGCGATCGTCGTCAATACCGGAGCGTCCGCGGCGCTGCTGGCACCCTACCGCGAACTGGGCATCGAGGTCGTGCTGGCGCCTTGACGCCCTTGATCGGCGTACGGAAAAATTTGCTGCCATGCCGCTGGGCGTGGCACACTAGCCTTTTCAAAGAACACAAGCAGCATGAACATGGCCTATAAATTGCAGGGGATTTGGCGCGTATTGCTGCTGGCGTCCTGCATGATTGAGGCCCCGTGCCTGGCGGCGACCCATCTCACCTACCCGCTCACCAGCGATGGCATCGACAGCCGCTACGACTACGATTGGGCGGTGCTGCGCGCCGCGCTGGAAAAGACCACGCCACGCTACGGCGTCTTTGAACAGCATCAGTCCGACGTGGCGATGTCGCCGCCGCGCGTGGTGCAGGAGATGACGTCGCCGTCGGGACGCATCAACATCTTCGTGCGCGCCACTTCGCCGGAACTGGAGCGCCAGTTCCTGCCGGTGCGACTGCCGGTCGATCGCGGCCTGCTGGGATACCGGCTGCTGCTGATACGCGCGGCCGATCAGCAGCGCTTCTCCAGGGTCAAGACCATCGCCGACTTGCGCCACCTGCGCGCAGGCCTGGGCCAGGGTTGGGCCGATATTCCCGTCTTCGAAAAGGCCGGCGTGAAGGTGGTGGAAGGCAGCAGCTACGACGGCCTGTTCGCCATGCTGGAGGCGGACCGCTTCGATTTCTATTCGCGCTCCGCCGACGAGGCGCTGCGCGAGTTCCAGGAACGCCATGACGCCCATCCACAGATGGCGGTGGAACAAACGCTGCTGCTGCACTATCCGCTGCCGCGCTACTTTTTCGTGCGGCGCGACGCCGAGGGCAAGCTGCTGGCCAAGCGCATCGAGACCGGCATGGAAATGATGATCAAGGACGGCACGCTGAACGCGCTGTTCGAGCGTTACAAGGGCGATTTGATCAAGGACACCGCGATGCAAAAGCGCCGAGTGATCCAACTCGCCAATCCAAAGCTGACACCACAGACGCCGCTGGCACGCGGCGAATTGTGGTTCAATCCCCTCACCGGTAAATAAAGCGCCTTACTGCCAGATCGCCTTGAGCACGGCGGCCAGGTTGTAGCCGCCCTGGATCAACTGCGTCCTGGCGGCGGCCGAACTGGGGACTGGATAATCGTCCGGCACCGTCAGCGCCCAGACATTAAAGACTTCGCCGGACTTGCTGGTCTGCTGGCCGATGGCGCCGGCCGTCACGCCGCTATGCGCCAGCTTGGCAACCGCCAGCGACTGGTCGGCCCACGCGTACGGCCAGCTGATTGGATCGCCGGTATAGGCCTCCACCGTCGGCTTGGACGCGATAACCAGTTGCGCAAACTCCTGCGGCGAGCGAGCGCCCACGCGGCGGAAGACGTAGTTCACCACCGTGGTGTCCCAGTACGAGTGGAATGGACGCGTGGTCTGCGGCGCGCGCGGCGGCGTGCCTGGCGCGGCGGCCGGCTTGACCTCCGCCGGCGCGGCCGGAATCAGTTGCGCGCTGATGGCGCTTAACTTGACATCGTCCAGCAGCAGGTCGTTGCCGCCGCGCGCGTCGTACATGTGGACCGCGTCGATCTGCGCCTGCTTCTGCGGCACCACGAAGGCGCCGCTCTTGTCGACATAAGCCGCGCCCACGTGCAGCGGCTGCACCACGTCGCCCGCCAGATGGGTGAGGATCAGCAGCGCCTGGCGCTGCGTGAAGTTGTGCGGATTGCTGATCTTGTCGCCCTTGCCCTGCAAGGTGGCGATGCACTGCTTGAGCGTCTGCACGATATCGTCGTCGGCGGTGCCGGCGTCGTGGTCGTGGTAGTGCGCGTTCTGGAACGGCACGTCGGTGTAGTGGTAGGTGCTGTGCTGCGGGTTGGCGGCGACGTAGGCCGTCATCTCTTCGCTCAGCGGCCCGCAATACGTGCCCTTGACGCAGTCGGCCCAGGTGGAGATTTTTTCCAGGCTCTCGCCCGGCAGCAGCAAGGCCTTCACGCGCTGCTCGGCATTGCTGCCCTGGATCAGCTGATCGGCGATGGCGCCGACGGCGCGGTGGCCGTCATTGCCCCATGCGTGGGCGTTGAACGAGACGAAGGCGCCGCTCAGCGCCAGGGTGATAACGAGCTTATTCATTCGGGGCTGCCTTTGGCGGGTTTAGCATACTTCTTGTTGATATCCAGCGGCTGCGCATACGGCGAGTTCCACGTCTGCTCCTGCAGCGCGGCCAGGCGCTGCGCCATTTTCTCGTTGCGCATCACCACCTCCAGGTTGCGCGACAGATCCATGTAGCCTCCGCTCCAGTTGCTGGTGCCGACCCATGCGATCTGGTTGTCGATCACCATGGTCTTGCTGTGGATGACGCGCGCGAACGGAATGAAGCCGCTGCTGGCCACCGGCAGCGTGACCACGCGGATCTCCACGTTGGGCAGCACGGCCAGGCTTTTCAGGTAGACCAGCGCCGGCTCTTCCAGGTTCCAGTTCGACACCATCAGCTTGATCTTCACGCCACGGTTGGCGGCGGCGCGCACCGCGTTGTCGATCACCGCGTAGTAGGGCCGCGTGCCTTTCGGGCCGTAGCTCAGGGGCGCGTAGTCCAGCAGCTGTACCCGAACTTCGGTCTTGGCTTCCGCCAGCAGCGCCGGCAGGCCCGTTTCGGAATCGCCGACGCCGGCCGGATTGAACTGATTAGGGCTGGCCAGCAGGAAGGTGCCCTGGTGGATGTCCGGCGTGGCCGTCTTGATGTTCAACGCCGGCGCCACCAGGCCCTGCGCGGTGATGGCTTGCGCGCGCCAGTCCTGGTTGAACACCGCCTGCACCTGGCCGACGATCTTCGCATCGGTGATGCGCAGGCCGGTCTCGTGGATATGCTCGAACGAGCGCCAGTCGAAGTTCTGGCTGCCGATATAGGCGATGGCGCCATCGACCACCATGTACTTGGCGTGCAGGATGCCGTTGCCGGTCAGCTTGTTGAAATCGATGATGCGCAGTTCCAGATTCGGTATCGCCTTCAGGCGCTCGATGGTGGCCTTGTCCGACAGGCCGACGCCCTTCTGGTCCAGCAGGAAGCGGATCTTGACGCCGCGCTTGCCGGCCGCCTCCAGGTGCTCCACCACTTTGTTGAAGACGCTGCCCTCATGGCCGACCACATAGAACTGGCCCAGCGCGATCTCGCTCTTGGCGCCGTCGAACAATTCGGACCACACGGTGGCCGGGTCGCGCAGGTCGCTGCTGTGCAGCGGGGTTTCCACCGGCGCGGTCTGCACCAGTTCAAAACCGGGTATCGAAAACTCGGCGCGCGCAGGCAGGGCCGACGCCAGCAGGGCTGGCAGCAAAACGGAAAGTAAAACGCGACGCATGGTGACTCCTAAGGTTGTTGCAGGCGCTTGATGCGGCCCTGTGTTTCGCTACGCCCGGCCGGCTTGCCGTACTGCTCGCGCCGGGTCAGGTAATCGGTCAGCGCGTCGATGTCGCGGATGTTGGTCATGGCGCGGTTGCTGCCCTGCGTGAAGGCGGGGAATGCGTCGCCACCCTCCGCCAGGAAGTTGTTGACCACCACGCGGTAGACGGTGCCGTTCTCGATCGGCACGCCGTTCAGCGTCAAGGTATCGGCCAGCACTTTGCCGCCCTCGCCGCGCCTCGGGTCCCAGGTGTATTTGAAGCCGTCCGACACCTGCAGCAGGCCGCGCGTGATATCGCGGCCGCCGCTCCACTGCTGCTCCAGCAGCTCGCGGATCTGCGAACCGCGCAGGTTCATCACCACCAGCGAATTCGTGTACGGCAGCGCCGCCAGCAGCTGGCCGACGTTGACGCGGTTGCCGGCGCTGGTGTCGAGATCATGCCGCAACGAGCCGTTGTTGACGAAGGCGATCTGCGCGCCGTACGGGCGGCCGGCCGCCAGCGTGGCGTCGGTGACCAGGTCGCCCAGCGCGGATTCGCCGTCGTCCTGTTTTTCGCGCGGCACGCTCGGCACGGCCAGCGCCGCCACCGGACGCGCCAGCGCGGCGGCGCTGCGGTCGCGGACTTTTTTCATGTAGGCGTCCAGCGCCGGATCGGCGGGCCACGCTCCGGGTATCATCACCTCCTGTTTCGCGCTGACGTCGCGCAGCGTATTGCTGGCCGTGTCGACGGTGAGTGTGATGCGCGACATCACGTGGCCACCCATGTCCGACTGCGTCACCAGGCGCCCGTCCACGCGGCACAGGTAGCCGCGGTGCGAGTGGCCGCTGACCACCAGCCGGATCGCCGGATCGAGGCGCTTGACCACATCGACGATAGGACCGCTCAAATGGCTGCATTCCTGCTGGTCGAATTTATCGGTGGTGCGGCCGCCCTGGTGGATCAGCACCACGAACACGCCCACGCCCTGCTTGCGCAGTTCCGGCAACTGGCGGTTGATGGCGTCCGCCTCGTCGACGAAATCCAGCCCGGCGATGCCGGACGCCGGCGCCTTCTCGGTGGCCTCGCGCAGCACGGCGCCGATGAAACCGATCTTGACGCCGTGCGCCTGCTCGATCCTGTAGGCAGGCAGCAGCGGCTTTTTCGTCACCATGTCGATGACGTTGGCGGCCAGGTACTGGAACTTGGCGCCGCCGTAGGGATTCTCGAATTTGCAGGCCTTGTCGGCGCGCGGCGAATTGCAGCCGCCCTTTTGCTGGCGCAGCAGCTCCAGGCGGCCGGCGTCGAATTCATGGTTGCCGAGCGAGCTGGCACGCAGGCCCAGCAAGTCCATCGCGCCAAGGGTCGGCTCGTCGGCCCACATCGACGAGATCGCGGGGCTGGCGCCGATCAAGTCGCCCGCCCCCACCAGCAGCAGTTCGGGATCGGCCTTGCGCCACGCCTGCAGCGCCGCGCCCAGCGTGTCGATGCCGCCGGCGACAACGGTGCGTTCGCCGGAACCGTAGGCGCTGTCGAGCACATATTTGCTCGCTTCGAGATTACCGTGAAAATCGTTCAGCGTGACCAGTTCGACTTGCGCCATGCCGGGTGGGAGCGCCGGCTTGTGCAAGGCGCAGGAAGACAGGAGCAGCGCCGCACAGGCGGACAAGGCCAGCGCAGGCCGCAGCGCGCGCGCCGGCAGGGAAAACTTGATCATCAAAAGGTCACTCCGAATTCGGCGGCCGCCCTGATGGCGGCGGCCATATGCGAACGTCGCGCGCGGCGCTCGCATATGGCCGGATCAACAACAACCCGGCCCGAAAACGACGACAGGCCCGAAGGCCTGTACGATTCCGGTCGCTACGCGTCCGGCGGCGGCCTTGCGAGCCGCCACCGGATACGAAACAATTAGAAGTCTACACGCAGCGTTGCCGACATCATGCGTGGCGCGCCCAGGTAGTAGAACACGTTGGCCGGCTTGATGGCGCCATAAGCGACCGCGTTATTTGCCAGGCCGGTAGGATTGCGATACTGACGGTTGGTCAGGTTCGAAACGTTCAGGCTCAGCTTAGGAGTCTTGAACGCGCCCCAGCTTGGGAACTGGTAAGCGGCATCCAGGCCCACCAGGGTGTAGCCTGGAACTTCTTCGTCATTCATCAGCGTGGCTTGTTGATGAGCGGTGTATTTACCGGTCATACGAACGTACCATGCATCCGTCTCATACGAAGCGCTCAGGCCAGCTTTCCATTTCGGCGCCAGCGGGAACTCCTTGCCGCCGGTAGGCAGGTAAATGATCGACTTGGTCGCCGCATCGAAGCCGCCGGCCAGGTTGTTCTGGATCTCGGTTTTCAGATAACCCAGCGAGCCATAAACGGAGAAACCGTTGATCGGGGTATTGCCCAGTTCAAGCTCGAAGCCCTTGTTCTTGACGTTGCCGACGTTGGTGTAGGTGCTGGTCTGGGTGTTCGGATCGGTTGCATTGGCCTGACGGTTTTTGTAATCGATGTAGAACACGGTGGCCGACGTCGTAATCGCGGCGGTCTGATGGCGGTAGCCCACGTCCAGGTTCCACGACGTTTCAGGCTTCACCGCGCTGGCCAGGAACGCCTGGCCGGCTGGGCTGATCACCACGTTGTTGCCGGTCGTCGCGAACACGAAGTTAGGCGGCGCGCGGAAGTTCTTCGCGTAGCTGGCGAAGATCTGGTCGTCGTTGGTGATGCGGTAGCGCACGCCGAACTGCGGCAGGTACGCCTTATAGGTCGGGTTCAGCGAATAGGCCGTCGACGAGTTGAAGCCTTCGTTAGGGTAGTTGGTGAAGTCACGCTTGACGTGCGGGGTACGTACGCCGACGTTGACCAATACCTTGTCGCCCAGCGAAATCGTATCCTGTGCGAAGGCCTGGTACGCGGTGCTGATGGTCTTCCAATCGCGCGACTCGTACGGCGTACCGTCCGGGCGGGTGATCAGGTCATCACGCAACCATGCGTCGCCTGGATTGCCGTTGGCGTCGATCTTGGTCATCGGACCGGTTTGACGGTGGTTGGCGCGCTCGTACCAGAAGCCAGCCAGCAGCTGGTGGTCGCCAAGGTTTTCAATCACGGTCGTGGTGATACCTGGGCGCTGGGTGCGGGTGATGCTGCCGCTGTACATTAGTACTTTATCCAGCGTGTCGCCGTCGCCGTTCAGGTCGACGCCGGCATTCAGCTTGCCGGTCGCAGGATTCAGGAAGCCCGATTCGCTGATCAGTTTTTCCTGCACGCCGCCGGTGCCGTAACCGTACCAGTAGTAAGGCACGACCTTGATGTCGGTGCTGTCGTTCAGGCGGAACTTGCCGGTCGCCGAGGCGATCACGTTCTCGAACGGGTTCAGCGCCAGTTTGTAGTACGAGTCAGCATTGGCTGGCAGCGTGTCGTTGCCTGCCTTGCCTGGGCTTGGCGCCGCGCGGCCGGTGAAGGTCGTGGCGTAGTCGTAGTAGTAGCCGTTCTTTTTCAGATCAGCCAGGTTGAAGGTGCTGATGTTGTTGTTGACGGCGCGGTTGTACAGGACCGTGCCGTGGATGTAGTTGAAGCGATCCCAGTCGTAGTTGAAGCCGACGTCCATGTGGTCGCGCATCGCCTTGCCCAGACCCTTCCATTTCTTGGCCTCGGCGTGCGACACGGAGACAAAGACCTTGGCCTTGTCGTTGGCGAATTTGCCGGTATCCAGGCGCAGGTAGGTTTTCCACATGCTCAGCTGGCCGCCGGTTTGCATGATGCGGAAGCGCTGCTTGTCTTCCGGATCGCAGGTGGTGATGCCGAAGTTACCGCCGGTGGCGCCAACTTGCGGGGAGTCGACGTCGGTCGAACCCTGGGTCACGAAGGTGGTGCAGGTGTTTTCCTGGTCGACGAATTCTTGTGGGAACACAGCGAAGTTACCCGAGTCGTTCACTGGAACGCCGTTAATGGTCGCGCCGATCTGGTCGCTGTTGAAGCCGCGCAGGGTCAGGCCGCCACCGAACAGGCCGGTGCCGTCGTAGCTGTAGGTGTTCACCGCTGGCATCAGCGCCAGGGCGTCGTAGGCGTTACCGGTAGGACGCTGCTTCGCCAGTTCCTCGGCGGTCACGGTCGAACGTGCTTTTGGCACGTCTTCCTGTACCATCAGGCCCATACCGACTTTGCGGCCGGTGATGGTCACGGTTTCGGTAGGCTTGGCGGCAGGGGCGGCGTCGGACTGCGCGAACGCGGCGCCCATGCAGACCATCTGGCAGGCCAGGGCGACCAGGCTCAGACGCAGCGTCGGATTGTGTTTAACGGCGGATTGCATTAAGGGAACTCCCAGTTTATGTAAAAAAATTTATTGTGTTCTAAGATGCCTTGGACCAGCCGGGCTTATGGCCCGTGGTCACATTCTTGACACAAAGTGCCCATGACATCACAAAATTGTAACCAGTAAATATTTCATCAACATGACAAGAAGTCAGTTGATCAGACTGTCACTGACTTGCCTGACTGACATTTGCATGCAACACCCTCGAAACGCCAATAAAAGTTGGCAGTTTGGAAGCATCTCAAACAACTATGCATCAGCAAAAAATGCGTGACAAATACGATTTACTTTAGGGATTTATACGAAAGCGATATAAATGGGGCGCTGAACCGCGCAGGTTTCGCTCTGTAAGCGAGGCGCATCTTTAAGGGGAGCATTATAGTAGACCAAACGGCGCTTGAATAAATTTCATTCATAAAACGCACTATTCCGGTGCAGACTCCCCTGCCAATGTCGCAATGTTGCCACACCCCTGAGGAAATATGACAAGTATGACAAGCCGCCGGGAAAGCGGCCAGGGGGAAATTAGATCTGTAACACTAGACTGTCCGTCGCGGCAGCGCAACATTTCGGGAACGGCGGGGCCGTCCCCGAAGCGAACTCAGCGGCTCTTGACGACCGGCGCTGCGGCGATCGCGGCCTCGAATTTGGCGAATTTCCCGTCCAATGCCTTCAATAAACGTTGTTTATCGACATCAGCCAGGAAGGAATAGCGGATGCTGTCGTAGGACAGTTTCTTGATCTCGGCATAGTTCGGCTTGTAGCGGGCGGCGTACAGCACGTATTCGCCGGACAGGTTGTTGCGCGAGACGCCGGCATCGTCGGTCGACAGCACGAACGGCACGCCGTATTTGCGGTACAGGGTGACGGGATGGGCCTCGCCCTTCACACCCAGAATGAACTGGTTGCTGGTCAGGTTGACCTCCACCGGGATCCGCTGGTCGCGCATTTTTTTCATGATCGCCAGCGCATCCGTCTCGTGCGCGATGTCGATGCCGTGGCCGATGCGGCTGGCGCCGGCGACGTCGATGGCGTCCTTGATGTGGAAGGTCAGGCCCTCCGGCGGCACCACGCCCAGCGCCAGTTCGCCCGCGTGCAGCGCCAGTTTCACGCCCGGCTGCTTCGTTTTCAGGAATTTGAACATCCGCATCTGCAGCGCGTAGTCGCGCATCGAGACGTTGACGCTCTCCTGGCCGACGATGTTCACGCCGACGATTTTCGGGTTGGAGGTGGCCAGTTTGAAGCTCGACACCATCTGCGAAAACACCTGCGACGGCGTCAGGAAGCGCAGCGCGAACGGCTGGTAGCGCAGCGTGAAGTTGGCGTCGTCGATGCCGGCGCCGGCGGTGTCCACGTTTTTCAGGTAGGCGGCGATCGCGCCCTGGAAGTCGCCGTTGGTTTCCAGCTTGGCGGCGTAGGCGGCCAGATCGGCGTCGGTGATGGCGCCGGCGGCGGCCTTGCGGTCGAAGTCGGCGTCCAGCGCCATCGGCGCGATCTCGTAGATGGTCTCGATGTAGCTCAGGTTTTCCTGGATGGCGCGCTGCTTCAGGCGCTGCAGGCCGTCGGCCGCGTTGGTCGAGGAGACCGGCCCGAAGAAGCCGAAGGTGTCGAAGAACTGGCGGTCCGGCGGCGATTGCAGCGCACCGTGGTTGTAGAAGTCCTTGTCGGCCCAGCGCTGCAGCAGGTTGGCCAGCACGGTGTTATTGTTCATCACGTCCTGGCCGGACAGGCAGACGCGGTCGGCCAGCGGCTTGGCCTGTTCGGCGGTGGCGTCGGCCTTGCTGGTGTCGATCAGGTAGGTGTTCTTGTTGACGCAGTAGCCTTCCTTGTCCACCCACTCCAGATACTGCTCGGCGTAGATCGCGCCCGAGTAGTGGTGGTGCAGGTCGCCGCCCTTGGGCATCATGGTCAGGAACATCGTCAGCTCGGCCGTCTTGGGCTCCGGGCCCGCGACCAGCGCCGCGAACTGGCGCTTGGTGATCTCCTCGTTGCTGGCCGCTTGCGCGCCGTGCGGCAAGGCGCAGAACAGGGCGGCGGCGATGGCGGCGGCCTTCAGGCTGGCGATATTTTTTTGCATGAGTCTTCCAATGTGGTTTAAGTCATTACGCGGGCGTGCACCTGGCGGCCGGCCGAATAGGTGGCCGCCACGGCACGGTCGTCGCCCAGCAGGGCCAGCGCGAACAGCAGTTCTTCCAGGCTCTCGCCGCGCGCGGTCCGGCGCTGCAGCAGCGGCGTGGCTTGCGGATCGAGCACAATGAAATCCGCCTCGGCGCCGGCGGCGAAATTGCCGATCGTGCCTTCGAGCTGCATGCTGCGCGCCGCGCCCAGCGTGGCCAGGTAGAACATCCTCAGGGCCGGCAGGTAACTGCCCTTCAGTCGCGCTACTTTATAGGCTTCATTCATCGTTTGCAACATCGAGAAGGAAGTGCCGCCGCCCACATCGGTCGCCAGCGACAGCGGCACGCCCGCCTGGTCGGCGCGCTCGAAGTCGAACAGGCCGCTGCCGAGGAACAGGTTGGAGGTCGGGCAGATGGCGGCGGCCGACTGTGTCTGCGCCATGCGCACGCGGTCCTGTTCATTGAGCCAGATGCAGTGGCCGTACATGGCGCGCGGCCGCAGCATGCCGTAGCTGTCGTAGACGTCGATGTAGCTGCGCGAGTTGGGGAACAGCTCGCGCACCCACGCGCATTCTGCTTCGTTTTCGGAGACGTGGGTCTGAATAAAGGTATCGGGATAGGAGCGTGCCAGTTCGCCCGCCAGCTGCAGCTGCGCTTCGGTGGAGGTGGGCGCGAAGCGCGGCGTGATCGCGTACAGCGCGCGGCCGCGCTTGTGCCAGCGCCGGATCAGCGCCTCGGTGTCGCGGGCGCTGGATTCGGCGGTATCGCGCAGGAACTCGGGGCAGTTCCGGTCCATCATCACCTTCCCCGCCACCATACGCAGGCCGCGCTGTTCGCTGGCGGCGAAGAAGGCGTCCACCGATTGCGGATGCACGGTGCAGTAGACCATGGCGGTGGTGGTGCCGCAGCGTAGCAGCTCGTCGAGGAAGAAGTCGGCCACGCCGGCCGCGTGGGCCAGGTCTTCGAACTGGCGCTCGGTCGGGAAGGTGTAGGTCTCCAGCCAGGGCAGCAGTCCTTCCGACGGGGAGGCGATCATGTCCGTCTGCGGATAGTGGACGTGGGTGTCGATAAAGCCGGGCATCAGCAGCTTGCCGCTGTAGTCGTGCAGTTCGGCGCCGGGCGGCAGCGTGACGCGCAAGGTGGCGTAGTCGCCGGCCGCCTGCACTTTGCCGTCGGCGACGATCAGCAAGCCGTCTTCATGCCATGCGTGCGACTGTGCGCTGAACGCCGGATCGGCGAGAAAGTGCAGCAAGCTGCCGCGGTAGGCTTGCAAGTTGTTAGGCATGGCGATGTCCTGAAGAGGATTGCTGATTCTAACGCGATGCGGCCAGGCGCACCGGCGCGGCCTTCGTTTCGAGTGCGGCGATTTGCTGCGCTTCCCACACCGTCAGCAATTGCGCGCAGACGGAGGCGGCGATCGCCGCGGGCAGTTTGTTGGTGATGCCGGCGATGCCGATCGGGCAGACCATGGCGGCGATCCGGTCTTCGGGCAGGCCGCGCGCGGCCATGCGGCGTTCGAATTGCACGCGCTTGGTCCTGGAGCCGATCAGGCCGAACCAGCCGACATCGGCGCGAGCGAGGATCGCTTCGCTGAGGCGCTGGTCCAGCGAGTGGCTGTGGGTCATCACCAGATAGCTTGCGCCAACGGGGGCGCTGGACACCAGGGCTTCCGGCGCGTCGGTGGCTTCCACGGTGACGTTGGGCGGTATCGTTGGCGGGAACATGTCTTCGCGCTCATCGATCCAGGTGACGGTGCACGGCAGCTCGCCCAGCATGCGGACGATGGCCGCGCCGACGTGGCCGGCGCCGAACAGCAGCAGATGCGCGCGCGGCGCGAGGCAGGGATCGGCCAGCCAGCGGCGGCCGGCGGTGTCGCGCAGGATGTGGGTGCCACGCTGGTGGTCGATGGCAGGGAATGCCGGGCCGTCAATGGTGGCGGATGCCGCGCCCGCGCCGGCGAGGATCGTGCCATCGGCGTCCAGCAGCATGGACACTGGCGCACCGTCGATGGCGCTGAGGCGCCAGCTGTCCTCGCGCCAGCGCTTGCGCAGGCTGGCCAATACGTCGGCCAGCGGCGCGTCGATCAATTCGAACGCCAGATGGACCACGCCGCCGCAGCACTGTCCCAGCGTGGGACCAAGCGCATAACGCTCCAGCCGCGCGGGCACGCCGTCGGGCGACCTGGCGGCGCTCTTCAACATGCTGCGGCCCACATCGACCGCGCACATCTCCAGATGCCCGCCGCCGATGGTGTCGACCTGGCCGCCGGCCGTGACCAGCATGCGGGCGCCGGGTTCGCGCGGGCCGGAGCCCTCCACGATCGCCACGGTCACCAGCACCGCCGGTTCCGCCACCACAGTTGTCAGCCACTCGTTCATGCCGATATCCTCAAGCCGACATTTCCACGATGGCCACGGCGCGCAGGATCTCCTCGCTGGTGGCCGGAGCGTTCAGCGGCGGATTCACGCGGTGCCCACCGACGGCGGAAATCGCATCGCGAATCGCGAAGAACACCGAGAACGGCAGCAGCAACGGCGGCTCGCCCACGGCTTTGGAGCGGTGGATGCTGTCCTCGACGTTGCCGTTGTCGAACAGCCGCACACGGAAGTCCTCCGGGCAGTCGGACACACCGGGGATCTTGTACGTCGACGGCGCATGCGTCATCAGCTTGCCGGCCGGGTTCCACCACAGCTGCTCGGTGGTCAGCCAGCCCATGCCCTGTATGAACGCGCCCTCCACCTGCCCCAGGTCGATGGCCGGGTTGAGCGACCGGCCCGCATCGTACAGCGCGTCCACGCGCAGCAGCTTCCATTCGCCGGTCAGCGTATCGACCACCACTTCAGAGACGGCCGCGCCGTAGGCGTAGTACGAGAACGGATGGCCGTTCATCGTCTTAGGATCCCAGTGCAAGCCGGGCGTGGCGTAGAAGCCGTCGGACCACAGCTGCACGCGGGCCAGATAGGCACGCTGCACCAGTTCCGCGAACGGCACCACATGCCCGTTCACGTGCACGGCGTTGTTGAAGAACTGCACCGGCACGCCGTCCTCGTCGCCATACAGCTTGACGGCGAAGGCGGCCAGGCGTTCGCGGATCTGGCGCGCGGCATCCTGCGCGGCCTTGCCGTTCAAGTCCGCGCCGGTGGAGGCGGCCGTCGCCGAGGTGTTGGCGACCTTGCTGGTGTCGGTGGCGGTGGCGCGCACGTGATCCAGGTCGAGGCCCAGTTCATGCGCCACCACCTGCATCACCTTGGTGTTAATGCCCTGCCCCATCTCCGTGCCGCCATGATTGACCAGCACCGAACCGTCCACGTACACGTGCACCAGCGCGCCCGCCTGATTCAGGTGCGTGACGTTGAAGGCGATGCCGAACTTCAGCGGCGTCAACGCCAATCCCTTTTTCAGCACCGGACTGGTTGCGTTGTAGGCTTCGATGGCGGCGCGGCGGGCGCGGTACTCGCTGGTCTGCTCCAGCTCCGCCGTCAACGCTTCGATCACGTTGTCGACGATCTCCTGGCCATACGGCGTGACGTTGCGCTCGGTCTTGCCGTAGAAGTTCAGGCGGCGGATATCGAGCGCGTCGCGTCCCAGGTTACGGGCGATTTCGTCGACGATGTACTCGATGGCGATCGCGCCCTGCGGGCCGCCGAAGCCGCGGAAGGCGGTATTCGACTGGGTGTTGGTCTTGCCGCAGCCGGCGCGGATGTCCACATCCGACAAATAGTAGGCGTTATCGAAGTGGCAGACCGCGCGCGTCGCCACGGGACCGGACAAATCCGCCGAAAAGCCCGCGCGCAAAGTCATATCGACCTTGGCGGCGAGGATCTTGCCGCTGTCGTCGTAGCCGACTTCATACTCGTAGAAGAAGCAGTGGCGCTTGCCGGTGACGAGCATGTCGTCGTCGCGGTCGGCGCGCAGCTTGACCGGGCGGCGCAGCTTGGCCGCCGCGATGCTAGCCGAAGCCGCCCACAACGCCGACTGCGATTCCTTGCCGCCGAAGCCTCCGCCCATGCGGCGGCACTCGACCTGCACCTTGTGCGAATGCACGCCCAGCGCATGCGCGACCACGTGCTGCATCTCGCTCGGGTGCTGCGTCGAGCACTGCACCAGCATGCCGTTGTCTTCCTTCGGGATGGCGTAGGCGATCTGGCCTTCCAGATAAAACTGTTCCTGCCCGCCGACGAACAACTGGCCCTTGACCACATTGGGCGCTTGCTCGAACGCGGCCTGGTAGTCGCCGCGCTTGAGATGCATCGGCGGCAGCACGTACGACTGCGCGGCCTTGGCCTCCTGCGGCGTGAAGATGGCGGGCAGCTCGTCGTAGCCGATCACGGCGCGGCGCGCGGCGCGGCGGGCGTTGTCGTGCGTGTCGGCGATGACGATGAAGATCGGCTGGCCGACATACATCACCTCACCCGCGCTCAGGATAGGATCGTCGTGGATGATCGGGCCGCAATCGTTGGTGCCGACGATGTCCTCGGCGGTGTAGACCGCCACCACACCGGGCGCGCTACGCACCGGCGACAGGTCCATCGCATTGATGCGCGCATGCGCCTTGGACGACAGGCCCAACGCCGCATGCAGTGTGCCTTGCAGCTCAGGGATGTCGTCGGTGTAGGTGGCCTGGCCAAGCACGTGCAACTCGGCCGATTCATGCGGACGGGCGACGCCGACCGCCTTCCACGCCTGCGCGGCGAGCAGCGAGGGAGCGACTGGTTGATTCATGATGGCTCCTTTCAAGCGCGGCAAGCGAAGGCGTTGACGGCATCGGCCGCCAGCGGCGCGTCGGCGCGGGTTTCGAACCAGAAGCGGCGCAGCAGGTTCTGCGCCGTCTGCATGCGGTAGGCGCTGGAAGCGCGCATGTCCGACAGCGGCGCGAAGTCCTGCGCCAGCATGTCCATCGCCACGCGCAGATTGGCCTCGTTCCAGCGCAAGCCGTTCAGCGAGGCTTCGGCGCGGGCCGCGCGGCGCGGCGTGGCGGCCATGCCGCCGAAAGCGATGCGGGCGTCGACGATATGATCGCCATCGAGCTTGAACGCGAACGCCGCGCAGACGGCCGAGATATCCTGGTCGAAGCGCTTGGCCAGCTTGTAGGTGCGGAACTGCACGCCCTCGCGCGGCAGCGGCACGCGCACGGCGGCCACGAATTCGTCGGGCCGCATATCCTTCTTCTGATAGTCGAGATAGAACGCTTCCAGCGGCATCACGCGCTCGCCGGCCGGGCCGCGCAGCACCACCTCGCTGCCGACGGCTATCATCCACGGCATCGAGTCGCCGATCGGCGAGCCATTGGCGACGTTGCCGCCCAGTGTACCGGCATTACGGATCGGCAGCGATGCGAAGCGCTGCCACATCTCGCCCAACTGCGACGGATACAGTCGGCACAAGGCTTCGTACGCGTCATTGAGCGATACGCCGGCGCCGATGTGCAGCATGCCATCCGCCTCGCTGACGGTTTGCAGCGCGCCGACATGGCCGAGATAAATGATGTCGCCAAGGTCGCGCATCTGTTTGGTGACCCACAGGCCGACGTCGGTGGAACCCGACAGCAGCGTGGCTTTCGGATGCGCCGCGCGCAGCGCCACCAGTTCATCCAAAGTGCGCGGCGCGTGGAAGGTCTGGCCATGCGCGCTGTAGCTGACGCCGGCGTCGCGCTGCAGGGCGCGCAGCTGTTCGGCCAGCGCGGCGCGGTCGAAGCCGACCTTCGGCAATTCGGTCATGCGGTGCGCTGCGTCGATGATGGGGCGGTAGCCGGTGCAGCGGCACAGGTTACCGGACAGGCAGTCGTCGATCTCTTTGCGCTGCGCAGGCTGGCCGTCCTTGTCGAGGTACATGCCCCACAGCGACATGACGAAACCCGGCGTGCAGAAGCCGCATTGGGAGCCGTGGCATTCCACCATCGCCTGCTGCACCGGATGCAGCGCGCCGTCCGGCTGCTGCAGGTCCTCGACGGTGAACAAGGCCTTGCCGTCCAGCGTGGGCGCGAACTGGATGCAGGAGTTCACGGCCTTCATCTCCAGCTGGCCGGCGGCGTTCAGGCTGCCCACCACCACGGTGCAAGCGCCGCAATCGCCTTCGGCGCAGCCTTCCTTGGTGCCGGTGCAGTGCAGATCCTCGCGCAGGTGCTGCAGCACGGTGCGCGTGGGCGCGGCGCCGGAGATTTCCTGTACCGCGCCACGGTAGTAAAAACGAATCGGTTCGGACATCTTGGCCTCAACCTGCGAATGGATGGGTTTTGCGCCAGTGCTCGGCGATATCGATACGGCGGGTGACCCACACGTTATCGTGCTTTTGCACGTAGTCGAGGAAGCGCGCCAGCGCCGCCGCGCGCGCCGGCCGGCCGACGATGCGGCAGTGCAGGCCGATCGACAGCATCTTCGGCTGGTTCAGGCCAGCCGGGTCGCCCTCGGCGTACAGCACATCGAAGGCATCCTTCAGGTAATCGAAGAACTGCGTGCCGGAGTTGAAGCCCTGCGCGGCGGCGAAGCGCATGTCGTTGGTGTCGAGCGTGTACGGCACGATCAGCTGCGGCGCCACGGCGGCTTTGCCCTCCGCATCAGTGTAGTCCACCTTTTGCCAGAATGGCAGGTCGTCGCTGTAGTTGTCGGCGTCGTAGCGGAAGCCGCCGTGTTCCACCACCAGGCGCTTGGTCTGCGGCGAATCGCGGCCGGTGTACCAGCCCTGCGGCGCGCTGCCGGTCAGTTCGCGGATGATCTGCACCGCTTCCTGCATGTGGGCGCGCTCGGTGGCTTCGTCCATGTTCTGGTAGGTGATCCAGCGCAGGCCGTGGCAGGCGATTTCGTGGCCCAGTTCCTGGAACGCGGCCACCGCTTCCGGGTTGCGCTTGAGCGCCATCGAAACGCCGAACACCGTCAGCGGCAGCTTGCGCTCCTCGAACATGCGCAGCAAACGCCACAAGCCGGCGCGCGAGCCGTACTCGTAGATCGATTCCATGCTCATGTGGCGGTTGCTGAACGAGGCCGCGCCGATGATCTCGGACAGGAAGGTCTCGGAGCCGGCGTCGCCGTGCAGCACGTTGTTCTCGCCGCCCTCTTCGTAATTGAGGACGAATTGCAGGGCCACGCGGGCCTGGTTGGGCCACTGGGCGTGCGGCGGCTTCGGGCCGTAGCCGATCAAGTCGCGCGGATAGTTGTCGTAGTTGGTCATGGCGCTGGCTAGTCTATGAGGAATATATCTGCAATCATATATGCGTAGAACGGCATCGGTATATGATTTGTCCAATAGATACTCATCACCTACCGATATAGGACTTACCATGGGCAAGCTTAGTACACACGTTCTCGATATTACCGTCGGCAAGCCGGGCGCCGGCGTCAAGGTGGCCCTGTACGCCGTCACGGCGCAGGGCCGCGAGTTGCTCAAGACCGACGTCACCAACGCCGACGGCCGCTGCGCCGTGCCGCTGCTGGAGGGTGAGACCATGAAGCCGGGGAAGTATGAGCTGGTGTTCGGCGCCGGCGCCTACTTCGCGGCGCAGGGCGTGGACCTGCCCGAGCCGCGCTTCATCGACGAGGTGACGCTGGCTTTCGGCATCGCCAGCGCGGACCAGAATTACCACGTGCCGCTGGTCGTCTCGCCGTGGGCGTATTCGACTTATCGCGGCAGCTGATTACTCCGGTTTGCCGAGGTACTTGGCGAAGAAGGTCTCCATGCGCTGATAGACCTCGGCTTTGTTGGCGGTGTCGTAGAAGCCGTGGCCTTCGTAGTCGACGTAGTACCACTCGGGAGGATGTCCGGCTTTTTCCAGCGCTTCCTTCATGCGGAAAGCGTTCTCCTTCAGTGCGCGCTCGTCCTTGCCGCCGTGGATCAGCAACACTCCGGCCTTGATGCTCGCCGCCCGCCGCGCCGGCGAGTTGCGCGCCAGTTCGGCGGAGTCTTCACCGATCCAGCGCTTGTAGGTATTGCTGATGCGCTCCTCCAGGATCGATTCATCACGCTTGTACAACAACGGCAGGTCGTAGACGCCCGCATAGCCGACCGCACACTTGAACAGGTCCGGCTCGCGCGCAGCCAACATCATCGCCGCGTAACCGCCGAAGCTGGCGCCATAGACGCACATCCGCGTGCCATCCACCTTGCCCTGCCCGACCGCCCACTGCACGCCATCGACCAGGTCATCCATGATCTTGTCGCCCCACTGGCGGTAACCGGCATGTTGGAAGCGGTCGCCACGTCCACCCGACCCGCGATAGTTCACTTGCAGCACCGCGTAGCCACGGCTGGCCAGGAACTGTGCATCGTTATCGAAGTACCAGCCGTCGGAGACGCCATGCGGACCGCCGTGCGGAATCAGGATCAGCGGCGGCTTGCCCTCGCCCTTTGCCTGCGGCATCGTCAGGTAACCATCGATACGCAGGCCATCACGCGCCGTGTAGCTGACCGGCAGGCGCGGCGCCATGGCATCCGGATCGATCGCCGCCTGGTAAGTCAACAGCAGGTCGGCCTTGTTGGTCTTGCGGTCGTAAAGATAGACCACGCCAGGATCGCGGTCGCTATGCACCAATGCCAACACGGTGTTGCCGTCGGCCGTGGCACTATGCAGTACGACGTTAGCATCCGGGAATTGCGCGCTCAAGTCGCGGTGCAAAATTGCATCCGGATGGGATGGCTCGATATATATCGCCCGCGGCCGCCCCGAACGAGTGAATGCGCCGATCGGCAAGTTTCCTCCGCTGTCGTACATCAGGCCGCCCATACTGGCACTGGCATCTTCAGCGACAGTCTTGCGCTGGCCGGTGGCGACATTCTGCCGTATCAGCTTGCTCGGACCGCCATTTTCCGAATAGTAGCCAATAAATTCCTTCCCGTCGGCGCCGAACGCAGCCGGCACCAGCCGGGTTCCCTTGGACTGCTCATCGATACTCCATTTCGCCGTCGCAGCATCGAAGCGCCACAACTGGAACCGTCCTTGCTGATCGGTAGCGGTGGCGTAAGCCGGCGTGTCATCGGCGTGCAAAACAAAGTCCGCGTTGGGCGAAGGGAGGTCGGTGACTAGTTTGCGGATCGCGTTGCGGCTATCGAAATCGTACAAAGCGCTGTATTCGCGATCCCATGGATAGCTGGCGATATATACATGGCCATTACGCGGTTCCGGCAAGCCGACCACCGTGGCATAGGCCCAATCATTACCATAGCGTGCATTTTGTTTGGACAACATAAGCATCTGGTAACCGTGCATATAGATTTGATGCGTACCGTCGTAGTCCGTCGCCACGATTTCGCCGTTGAGCCGCGGCGCTTCGCGCGATCCGTACTCCTTCGCCTGCTCTACCACCACGCGGGTGTTGTTAGTCCAGTAGTACATAGCGGGTACGATAAACGGAGGCATGCGCACCGTACTTTCCAGCTTCATGCCAGGCAAGCTGAAAAAAGACAGCATCGGCACCGTGCGCGCGCCTTGCGGCACGCGCACGGTCACGGCCAGATGCTTGCCATCCGGCGAGATCTGCGGATTGCTGTACTGCTCTTCCTCCACGAAGGCCTGGATCGGTATCAGCGCGGGCGCGGCGCCCTTGGCCATCAATGGCAATAGCGCGCAGATCGCGCTGGCCAGCATTCTTTTCATTTATCGCCCCAGTTTTTTGATTTCTAAAAATACTATCACGACTAGCAAGATTGTCAAAAGACAACAATTGGAGAGAATTCAGCCGCGCCAGTCGCGCATCGGCTAAGATGCGCGCACCATGAATGAATCTCACTCGGCGCTGATCGCGTCCTTTCTGCAACAAGCCGTCGAACTGCACCAGCAAGGACGGCTGGAACCGGCGCAGGCGCTGTACCGCCAGGTGCTGGAACTCGACCCGCGCCGGTTCGACGCGCTGCACCTGCTGGGCGTGATCGCGCGCCAGCAAGGCGATGCGCAGGCGGCCATCGCGCTGATCTCGCAAGCGATCGCGGTCGATGGCGCGCAGGCCAAGGCGCACTGCAATCTCGGCGTGGCGCTGCTCGACGCCGGCCGCGCCGATGAAGCGCTGGCCAGCCACGACCGCGCCCTCGCCCTGCTGCCCGACTACGCCATGGCCTGGAGCAATCGCGGCAACGCGCTGCGCCGGCTGGGGCGGCTCGACGAAGCGCTGCTCAGTTATCAGCGCGCGCTGGCGATCCAGCCGTCCTACGCCGAGGCACACTGCAACCGCGCCATCGTGCTGCAGGACCAGGCACGCTACCTCGAGGCACTGGGCGCGGCGGAGGATGCGCTCAATCTGCAGAGCCGCAACGCCGACGCCTGGTTCGCGCGCGGCAACGCGCTGCACTGCCTGCGCATGCTGCCGGAAGCGGTGGAAAGCTACGACCGCGCCATCCACCTGCGTCCGCAATGGGCCGAAGCCTACAACAGCCAGGGAGCGGCCATGCACCGGTTGGGCATCTTCGACGCGGCGCTGGACAGCTACGACCAGGCGCTGGCGCTCAAGCCGGACTACGCGCTGGCCCACTACGCGCGCGGCAACACGCTGCGCTCGATGGGACGCAACGACGAAGCCATCGCCGCCTACCGCGCAGCGCTGGCGCATGGCGACAATCCCGAAACCATCGCCTTCGCGCTGGCCTCGGTGGGCGCGGGCGAGACGCCGGCCGCGCTGCCGGCCGAATATGTCCGCTCGCTGTTCGACCAGTACGCCAATCACTTCGACCAGCATCTGGTGGAGGTGCTGGATTATCGAACGCCGTCCTACCTGGACAGTCTGATCCGCCGCACCATCGGCGCCGATCAACCCGACACGCTGGACCTGGGCTGCGGCACAGGCCTGTGCGGCCCCTACCTGAAAGCCTACGCCGGCAAGCTGGCGGGGGTGGACCTGTCGCGGCAGATGCTGGACAAGGCCGCCGAGCGCAAGCTGTACGACAGCCTCGCCTGCGACGACCTGACCGCCTACCTGGACACCCAGCGCGACGCCTGGGACCTGGCGGTGGCGGCCGACGTCTTCGTCTACATCGGCGATCTGGCGCCGGTGTTCGCCGGCGTGCACCGCGCGCTGCGCGACGGCGGCCACTTCTGCTTCACGGTGGAAGCGGGCGAAGGCGCCGACTACGCGCTGCGCCCCTCGAACCGCTACGCCCACACGCAGGCCTACCTGGAACGCCTGGCTGCAGAGACCGGCTTCCAGCTCAAAGCCGCCGAAGCGCTGACCGCCCGCCAGGAAAACGGCGCCCCCATCGCCGCCCTGGCTTTAATGCTGCAAAAAAATTGGGGTCAAGTCTGACATTCGGACACGAGCTCTTCCGTAAGCGCACGCTTAGGGAAGAGCTCGTGTTCGAATGTCAGACTTGACCCCAACTTGCATGGAAGCCAAGCTTGCCTTAGAATTCGACACTCTGTGGCCGCGGTTCGGGGCCATGCCGTCTGGGCCGGTGCAGCGATCAGGCCGACCAGTTTCCCACGCAAGATTCTTTACGGTGACCCTTGGATACCGTGCCGTTTTGGGCGCAATTTCTGGCGCTCGCCCTCCTGATACTGTGCTCGGCCTTCTTCGCCATGGCCGAAACCGCCCTGATGGCGGCCAACCGCTATCGCCTGCGCCATATGGCTAAACGCGGCAGCCGCCGCGCCATCACCACGCTGTGGCTGCTCGACCGGACCGATAAGCTGCTGTCGCTGGTGCTGATCGCGAACACGCTGATCAACGCCATGGCCACCGCGCTGGTCACCGCCATCGCCATCCAGACCTTCGGCCACGACGACAACGTCATCACCATCTCCACCGGCGTGGTGGCCTTCCTGCTAATCGTGTTCGCGGAAATCTCGCCCAAGGTGATCGGCGCCACCTTCCCGGAACGGATCGCCCTGCCCACCAGCATGGTGCTCAAGCCGCTGATGGCGCTGGCCAAGCCGGTGATCTGGTTCGTCAACCTGTTCGTCTCGCTGGTGCTCAAGCTGTTCCGCATCAAGGCCGGCGCCCATGCCCACGAGGCCCGCCTGTCGCCGGAGGAGCTGCGCTCGATCGTGCTGGAGGGCGGCAACTTCATCCCGCAAAAGCACAAGAGCATCCTGCTCAACCTGTTCGACCTGGAGACCATCTCGGTCGAGGACATCATGACGCCGCGCTCGCAGATCGAGGCGCTGAACCTGGAGCTGACGGTCGACGAGATCAAGCGCGAGCTGACCACCTGCTACCACAACAAGCTGCCCGTCTATGAGGGCGAGATCAACCGCATCATCGGCATCCTGCACGTGCGCAAGGCGGTGGCGCTGCTGAACCAGGAGGACGAGCTGACCGTCGAGCATTTCCGCGCCCTGCTCAGCACGCCCTACTTCATCCCGCAGGACACCGGCGTCTTCACCCAGCTGCAGTACTTCCAGGAGAACAAGGAACGGCTGGGCATCATCGTCGACGAGTACGGCGAGGTGCAGGGCCTGGTCACCCTGGACGATATCATCGAGGAAATGATCGGTGAATTTACGACATCGATGCCGGGCGCGGCCCGGGCCGACAGCTTCGGCTGGACCGAGCAGGGCGAGTGCCTGCTGGAGGGCTCGACCGCGCTGCGCGACATCAACAAGCGCCTCGGACTGGGCTTCCCGCTGGACGGCCCCAAGACCCTGAACGGCCTGCTGCTGGAACTGTTGCAAGAAATTCCAGACGCGCCCATCAGCATCAAGGTCGCCAACTGCATCATCGAAGTGGTGCAAGTCCACGACCAGGCCATCAAAGTCGTCAAATTGATACGCCCGGGTAGTCGCCGCACGCACTAATCCGGCTGGATATACAACATTGGGGAGTACAATCGTTTCCGAGGAACGACAAACGCCTTTACAAATATGATGCCTACGGGCATCATTTTGTGACGCCCCCCATCCAGCAGACGCATCTATGGCAGCAGTCCTACCGAACGCCGCGCCAGGCGCCCCGATGCCGGGGCTGGCACGGGCATTGATGCAAGCCGGGCGCCTTTCCGCGGCCCAGGCCGAGATGCTGCAAAAAAAATCCGTGGCCGACAAGCAGGCCTTCATCGACGTGCTGCTGGCCAGCGGCGCCATCGACGCCCGCGCGCTGGCCATGTTCTGCTCCGAGACCTTCGCCTACCCGCTGATGGATATGCAGGCGCTGAACATCGAGGCGCTGCCGGCCAAGATCATCGATAACAAGCTGATGCAGGCGCAGCGCGTGATCGCGCTGGCCAAGCGCGGCAACAAGATGTCGGTGGCCATTTCCGATCCGACCAACACCCAGGCGCTGGACCAGATCAAGTTCCAGACCGAGTCCACCGTCGAGCCCGTCATCGTGGCGCACGACGCGCTGCTGCAGTTGCTGGCGCGCCTGAACAAGAGCAGCGAGCAGGCCATCAGCGACCTGGGCGGCGACGAGTCCGACATCCAGTTCGCCGAGGAGGAGGACGCCTCGGCCGCCGCCAACGCCGCTGCCGCCGAGGCCGGCGCCAACGAGGTCGAGGACGCCCCGGTGGTGCGCTTCCTCAACAAGATGCTGATGGACGCGGTCAACATGGGCGCCTCGGACTTGCACTTCGAACCGTTCGAAAAATTCTACCGCGTGCGCTTCCGCGTCGACGGCGTGCTGATGGAGCACGCCCAGCCGCCGATCTCGATCAAGGAAAAGCTGGTCTCGCGCATCAAGGTGCTGGCCAAGCTGGACATCTCGGAAAAGCGCATCCCGCAGGACGGCCGCATGCGCCTGATCGTCTCGCCCACCAAGACCATCGACCTGCGCATCTCGACGCTGCCGACGCTGTTCGGCGAGAAGACTGTGATGCGTATCCTCGACGCCACCCAGGCGCAGATGGGCATCGACGCGCTCGGCTACGACCCGGACCAGAAGGAGCTGCTGCTCGACGCCATCCAGCGTCCCTACGGCATGGTGCTGGTGACCGGCCCGACCGGCTCGGGCAAGACGGTGTCGCTGTACACCTGCCTGAACGTGATCAACAAGCCCGGCATCAACATCTCCACCGCCGAGGACCCGGCCGAGATCAACCTGCCGGGGGTGAACCAGGTCAACGTCAACGACAAGGCCGGCCTGACCTTCCCGGTGGCGCTCAAGTCCTTCCTGCGCCAGGATCCGGACATCATCATGGTCGGCGAGATCCGCGACCTGGAGACGGCCGACATCGCCATCAAGGCCGCGCAGACCGGCCACATGGTGTTCTCCACGCTGCACACCAACGACGCGCCGTCCACGCTGACGCGGCTGATGAACATGGGCGTGGCGCCGTTCAACATCGCCTCGTCGGTGATCCTGATCACCGCCCAGCGGCTGGCGCGCCGGCTGTGCACCTGCAAGCAGCCGGTGGAGATCTCGCACGACCTGCTGCTCAGGGCCGGCTTCAAGGAGCATGAGCTGGACGGCAGCTGGAAACCCTACGGCCCGGTCGGCTGCGAGCGCTGCAACGGCGGCGGCTACAAGGGCCGGGTCGGCATCTACCAGATCATGCCGATCTCGCCCGCCATCGAAAGCATCATCCTGGCGCACGGTAACTCCATGGAAATCGCCGCCAAGTCGGAAGAGGAAGGCGTGAAGTCGCTGCGCCAGTCCGGGCTGGTGAAGGTCAGGAACGGCCTGACCAGCCTTGAAGAAGTACTCGGCTGTACCAACGAATAGGAAGCAACGCCATGGCGACTACCGGCAACGCGGGCAACCAGGTCAAGGAATCGATCTTCGCCTGGGAGGGCAAGGACAAGAGCGGCAAGACGGTGCGCGGCGAGCTGCGCGCCGGCGGCGAGGCCGTGGTCAACGTCACGCTGCGCCGCCAGGGCATCATGGTCACCAAGGTCAAGAAGAAGGCCTACCGCAGCGGCAAGAAAATCACCGACAAGGATATCTCGCTGTTCACGCGCCAGCTGGCCACCATGATGAAGGCCGGCGTGCCGCTGCTGCAATCGTTCGACATCGTCGGCAAGGGCCACGCCAATCCGTCGGTATCCAAGCTGGTGATGGACCTGCGCGCCGATATCGAGACCGGTACCAGCCTCAACCAGGCGTTCCGCAAGTTCCCGCTGTACTTCGATCCGCTGTTCTGCAACCTGGTGGGCGCCGGCGAGCAGGCCGGTATCCTGGAGGACCTGCTGACCCGGCTGGCGATCTACAAGGAAAAGACGCTGGCCATGAAGGCCAAGATCAAGTCGGCGCTGATGTATCCGGTGTCGATCCTGGCGGTGGCCTTCATCGTCACGGCGGTGATCATGATCTGGGTGGTGCCGGCGTTCAAGGAAGTGTTCAAGAGCTTCGGCGCCAACCTGCCCGCGCCCACGCTGTTCGTGATGGCGCTGTCGGAATTCTTCGTGACCTGGTGGTACCTGATCTTCGGCGGCCTGTTCGCGGCGATCTACTTCTTCTTCCGCGCGTGGCAACGCTCGCTGCAGATGCAGCGCTTCATGGACCGCCTGCTGCTGCGCCTGCCCGTGTTCGGCGACGTGATCCGCAAGGCCACCATCGCCCGCTGGACCCGCACCCTGGCCACCATGTTCGCGGCCGGCGTGCCGCTGGTGGAGTCGCTCGATTCGGTGGGCGGCGCGGCCGGCAACGCGGTCTACCTGGACGCCACCCGCAAGATCCAGAACGAGGTCAGCACCGGCACCAGCCTGACGGTGGCGATGCAGAGCGCCGACGTGTTCCCCAACATGGTGACGCAGATGGTGGCCATCGGCGAGGAGTCCGGCTCGCTGGACGCCATGCTGGGCAAGGTGGCCGACTTCTACGAGGAGGAGGTGGACGAGGCCGTGGCTTCGCTGTCGAGCCTGATGGAGCCTGCCATCATGGTCATCCTGGGCGTGCTGATCGGCGGCCTGGTGGTGGCCATGTACCTGCCGATCTTCAAGCTCGGTTCGGTGGTCTGAAAAGCCCGGCCGCTCAGGCCGGGTCGTCCTGCAACCCCGCCTGGGGCCGGTGGCTGCTGCCATTGAAGACCTGGATCTGCTCGTCCGGCGTGGGCGACAGGAACTCGTAGCGCGGCAGTCCCTCGGCCTGGATGCCCATCCACTGCGCCGCGCCGCGCACGAAATTGACCCCGCTCATGTCCTTGTGCAGCATGGTGTGCGCCGTGGCGTCGCTGGACAGGATGAAGAACGGCACCGCATAGTTCTGCTTGTAGCGGTCGTCGTGCACCAGCGAGGCGTCGGCCGTGCCCTTGTCCTTGTGGCGCAGGCCGTGGTCGCTCAGGTAGATCATCGAAAACGGCTGGCCGGCCGCGCGCAGCGCCTGGTGGATGTCGGCCAGCAGGCCGTCCGTGTGGCGGATCGAGCCCAGGTAGCAGCGCATGGCCGCGCTGGATGCCGTGTAATCCTTGTCCTCGCCCTGGACCCGGTCGCAGAAGGCCGGATGCGAACCCATCAGGTGCAGCACGAACAGGCGGGGGCCGGTGTGGCCATCCCGCAGCCCGGCGGTCAATGGGGCCAGCAGCACACGGTCGTCGATATTGGTGGACAGGCTGGAACCGAGCTTGGTGAAATGGACCACGTCGGCACTGGCGGCCAGGCGCGACGACGGGCTGTCGTATTCGCCGACATAGCCCTGGTTCGACAGCCAGTAGGTGCGGAAGCCGGCCTGCCGGGCCAGCGCCACCACGTTGCGGCCATACGCGACCTCGGCGTCGGAAGCCTCGGCCAGCGTGCGCGGCACCGAGACGAAGGTGATGGACGCGGGCGACACATAGCCGTCGATGAACACGCCGTTGGCCTGGTCGGCAAACGGCGTCGTCTTTTGCGGATAGCCATACAGCGACATATGGTCGCGCCGCGCGCTCTCGCCGACCACGATCACATAGTTGCGATATTTGCTGTCAACGTGCCGGACCTGCCACTGATTGGCCGCCTGGACGGCGCGGAAGCCCAGTTCTTCCTTGTGGTATTGCTGCATGGCCTGGGCCACGCAGCGCGGCAAATCCAGCGCCAGGATTTCTTTCTGGCCCTCCGCCGATCCCAGCGACTTGGCGCACGCGGCCAGCGACAGCACAACGATCGCCACTCCCGTCAGCAAGCGCTTCTTTTGCCAGCCTGCCCGGTTCAGCCGGAACACGAAGACCCAGGCCGCGCCGGCGAAGAGCAGCGCCAGCAGGAAGTTCGCGACCGGCATTTGTCCGACGAACTCGATCGACTCGCTGCGGTTCGATTGCAGCAGCGAGGCGATGATCAGGAAATCCGGCTTGCCGTACACCATGCCGAACGGCATATACAGGGCAGCCGCCAGCAAGATGGCATAGACCACCACCCATAACGCCCCGATGCCGCTGCCCAGCAGAACAAGCAGCAGTCCGAAGATATTCAGGACATTGTTGGCTTTGGCGTGGTAGCCGAACGCACGGATGAACAGGTAGGACAATACCAGCGCGGCGGCATAGTACAGCGCGCTGCGCGCAAGACGGGGAATCTGCATCGGGAGATAATCGTAGGTTCTGCCAACGGCGCGGCCACCATTGGGGCGCCGCCGCTGTATTGCATCGGATCACTATTATAGCCGATTGTTTCCAATAGTTAACTTTTCCGCCAGCAATTAGTCCGGAAGGGGGCTAGGAGCGCAGCGTCAGCATGCGGTCGCGCGCGTCGGCAAGCACCTCGTCCGCTTGGTCGAGGATGGCTTCGATGGTGGCGCGTTCGGCGCTGTCCTCCGGCAGGCGGTGGCTCACACCCTGAAAGCGCAGGATCAGGCCCTGCAGGTTCTGCAGCAGCGTGTCCTGCAGGATCAACGCGGCGCGCTCGCGCTCCGCCATCCGCGCCAGCTGCCGGCGATGGCGGCGCCTGACGCTTAACACGCAGGCCAGCACCAGGCAGCCCAGCAGGAGCAGCAATAAGGTCTGGGAAAGGCAAGACAAGAACGGGCTCCGCGACACGGGTGGCAGGTTCTCCACCTTGCCAGAAATCCAACTTGGTTTCCATATCCCCAAGGAGGGACTTGATGCCGACAGCGCCGCCTGAAAAACCGTCCGCAATGTTGCTGTAATGCTTTAATATGGGCCTCTATCACTCTCTACGCGGCCCGACCTTCTATGCCTGAACCGACCCTGTTGTTTGCGCCCGCCGGCCAACTCGCCGTCAGCCTGATCGCCGGCCTGTTCGGCCTGCTGTTCGGCAGCTTCCTGAACGTGGTGATCCACCGCCTGCCGAAGATGATGCAGCGCGAGTCGGACAACTATTGCGCCGTCGAGGCCGGCAAGGAAGAGCCGCACACCGACCGCTACAACCTGATGGTGCCGCGCTCGGCCTGCCCGCACTGCCAGCACCAGATCACCGCGCTGGAGAACATCCCGGTGCTCAGCTACCTGGTCCTGCGCGGCAAGTGCAGCAACTGCAAGGCGCCGATCTCGGCCCGCTACCCGGCCATCGAAGTGCTGACCGGCGCGCTGTCGGCGGTGGTGGTGTGGCACTTCGGCAGCGGCTGGGCCGGCCTGTCCGGCCTGCTGTTCCTGTACCTGCTGATCGCCATGACCTTCATCGACTTCGACACCCAGATGCTGCCGGACGACTTGACCTACCCGCTGATCTGGGCCGGCCTGATCATGAACATCGACGCCACCTTCACGCCGCTGCGCGACGCCGTCATCGGCGCGGCGGCCGGCTACATGGCGCTGTGGTCGGTCAATTTGCTGTATAAACTGGTGCGCCACCGCGACGGCATGGGTTACGGCGACTTCAAGCTGCTGGCCGCGCTGGGCGCGTGGATGGGCTGGGCGATGCTGCCGGCCATCGTGCTGATGTCCTCGCTGGTGGGCTCGGTGATCGGCATCGCGCTGATGATCGCCAACCGCCGCGGCTTCGACTACCAGATCCCGTTCGGCCCCTACCTGGCGGCCGCCGGCCTGATCGTCTTCCTGTACCGCGACCCGATCATGGCGTTCACCCGCAACTTCTATCCCTACCTGTAAGCCACCCATGACCACACTGCCCTTCTCCATCGGCCTGACCGGCGGCATCGGCAGCGGCAAGAGCACGGTGGCCGACCTGTTCGCCGCGCGCGGCGCCAGCATCGTCGACACCGACCAGATCGCCCACAGCCTGACCGCGCCCGGCGGCGCCGCGATGTCGGCCATCGTCGCCGAATTCGGCCCCGAGTTCGCCGATGCCAATGGCGCGCTCGACCGCGCCCGCATGCGCGCCCTGGTGTTCGCCGACGCCGGCGCCAAGGCCCGCCTCGAAGCCATCCTGCATCCGCGCATCCGCGACACCGCGCTGGCCGCCGCGGCCGCGGCCACAGGCAGCTACGTCATCTTCGCCGTGCCGCTGCTGGTGGAATCGGGCACTTGGCGTGCGCGGGTCACACGCGTACTCGCGGTAGACTGCCCGGAAGAAGTGCAAATCGCCCGCGTGATGGCGCGTAACAATCTGCCGGAAAGCCAGGTGCGCGCCATCATGGCGGCGCAGGCCAGCCGCCAGCAAAGGCTGGACGCGGCGGACGATGTTATCGAAAACGGCAACGGAATCGAGGCTTTGGCGCCCCAAATCGAGCGTCTGCACGATTTATATTTGAAAATGCGCTGGCAATTTCAAAAAGAACGGTAACAATATCCTCGCAACGTTTGTAATTTTGCTTGGCTTGCTTCAAAATCACGGGAATTAATCGCAAGTCCACCTACAGAGGGATGTTATTTTGATTGTCTACGAATATCCTTTCAACGAGCGCATCCGCACGTTGTTGCGATTAGAGGATCTGTACGAGAAATTCAAGTTCTTTGTGCATCAAGAACATCCTATGCAGCACCACGTCGCGTTGGCGACCATCTTCGACATGCTGGAGGTGGCCGGCCGCGCCGACCTGAAATCCGACCTGCTGCAAGAACTGGAGCGCCAGCGCCAATCGCTGCTGGGCTACCGCATGAATCCCAACGTCCAGGCGGAAACGCTGGACGCCATCCTGGCCGAGCTCGACGGCGTGAGCAGCGCGCTGGTCGCGGCCCAGGGCAAGACCGGCCAGAACGTGCGCGACAACGAATGGCTGATGAGCATACGCGGCCGCACCATCATCCCCGGCGGCGCCTGCGAATTCGATCTGCCGTCCTACTACGCGTGGCAAAAGCGTCCGGCCGAGCAGCGCTTCAACGACATCGCCGCCTGGTTCGCGCCGCTGGCGCCGCTGTTCGACGCGCTGGGCCTGGTGCTGCGCCTGCTGCGCGATTCCGGCGGCCCGGTCAAGATGATCGCCGTGGCCGGCAGCTACCAGCAGATGTTGCAGGGGAAGGTCTACCAGATGCTGCGGCTGACCTTGGACGAATCGCTGGGCGCGATCCCGGAGATCTCAGCCAACAAGTACATGCTGTGGGTGCGCTTCACCTCGCAGGGCGGCGACTTGAAACCCAAGCCGCTGGAAGATGATGTACCATTCGAGCTCACCCTCTGTAACTTTTAAAGATTGATCATGGCCACCGTAGTTGACTGCCCTACCTGCTCCGCCAAAGTGGAGTGGAAGGAAGAGAATAAGTATCGCCCGTTCTGCTCGGAACGCTGCAAACAAATCGATCTCGGCGCCTGGGCCGAGGAAAAGTACGCCATCCCGGCCGCTCCGCCGGTCGATCCGAACGACGAAGAATAAATCCTATCGCGGCTTGACGGCCTGTCCGGTGTACAGCACCGGTCCGCTCGGCGCGGCCGAGCCGCTTTGCGGTTCCAGCGTAATCTCCAACGACAAGCCCGCCTCCAACGGCGGCAGCTTGTCCAGCGCCAGCTTGACCTGGCGGTCCTGCTCCAGCAAACCCAGCGACACCGGCGCGGCCCAGCCCGGTGCGGAGATCCATAATTGCAGCGCCTTGCGGTTGGCGACGACGGTGTCGTGCAACGGCGTCAGCGTCAGCTGGCGGTCCGCGCTCACCAGCGCCAGCCAGGCGGGGCTATTGTCCTGCGGCGCCGACAGCAACGCTATCCACGCCGGCCCCGGCGGTTCGGGGCGCAGCACCAGCAGCGCGCCCAGCACCACGCAGGCCGCCAGCGCGGCGCCCGCCAGCCCGCGCCAGACGCCCACCTGATGCCACCAGCGCATCATCGGTCGCCGTAGCGAACCATGTCCAGCCACTCCAGCAGCGGAATGGTGGCCGGCAGCAGCGGCTCGACACCGACCGCGCCTTGCCATGCGAAGGCCTGGCCTTCCAGGCTTTGCGGCTCGCCGCTCCAGTCGCGGCTGATGAAGAAGTGCAGCCGCACATGCGCGTGTTCGTACACATGCTCGACGCCGCACCACTCCTCGGCGCTGTTGATATGAAGGCCCAGTTCCTCGACGAACTCGCGCTTCAACGCTTGCAGCACGGTCTCGCCCGGATCGACTTTACCGCCCGGGAATTCCCAATAGCCCTCGTACGGCTTGCCGGCCGGACGCTGGCCCAGCAGCACATCGCCGTTGGGCTTCATCAGGATGCCGACCGCGACGTCCACCGGCTTGACCTTCGCCTGCGCGCCGCTCATGCCTGCTTCCCGGCGAAGTCCTTGGCGAACTGCCAGGCCACGCGGCCCGAGCGCGAACCGCGCTGCAAGGCCCAGCGCAGGGCGTCGGCGCGCGATGCCTCGATCTGCGCCTCGGTGCAGCCCAGCGACGACAGCCAGTGGCCGACGATGGCCAGGTAGTCGTCCTGCTTGAACGGATAAAACGTCAGCCACAGGCCGAAGCGTTCGGACAGCGAGATCTTCTCTTCCACCGTCTCGCCGGGATGCAGGTCGCCATCCTCATCGTGCTTGTAGCTCATGTTGTCGGACATACGCTCCGGCATCAGGTGGCGGCGGTTGGAGGTCGCGTAGATCAGCACGTTGTCCGACTGCGCCGAGATGCTGCCGTCCAGCGCCACCTTCAGCGCCTTGTAGCCGCTCTCGCCCTCTTCGAACGACAGGTCGTCGCAGAAGATGATGAAGCGCTCCGGCCGTCCGGCCACGATGTCGACGATGTCCGGCAGCTCGGCCAGGTCGGCCTTGTCGACTTCGATCAGGCGCAGGCCGTCCTTGCCGAACTGGTTCAGGCAGGCCTTGATCAGCGAGGACTTGCCGGTGCCGCGCGCGCCGGTCAGCAGCACGTTGTTGGCCGGCCTGCCCTGCACGAACTGGCGGGTGTTCTGCTCGATCTGCTCTTTCTGCGGGCCGATGTGCTGCAAGTCGTCCAGCGCGATCGGCGACACGTGGGCCACCGCCTGCAGATAACTGGCGCCGCCACCGCTGCGTTTCCTCCAGCGGAAAGCGAAGCCCAGCTTCCAGTCCGGCTCGCGCGGCGCTTGCGGCAGCACCGCCTCCACGCGCGCCAGCAAGGCCTCGGCGCGCACCAGGAATTGTTCGAGAGGGGTCGCCATCTTACGAACGGTAGTCGGCGTTGATGCTCACATAGTCGTGCGACAAATCGCAGGTGTAGACCGTGGCCGCAGCCGCGCCGCGCGCCAGCTTGACGCGCACCAGGATCTCGCTCTGCTTCATCACGCGCTGGCCGTCTTCTTCCTTGTAGTCCGGATTGCGGCCGCCGTTCTTGGCCACCCACACGTCGTCCAGGTACAGATTGAGCTGGCTGACATCGAGGTCGTCGACGCCGGCGTAGCCGATGGCGGCCAGGATGCGGCCCAGGTTAGGGTCGGAAGCGAAGAACGCGGTCTTGACCAGCGGCGAGTGGCCGATCGAGTAGGCGATCTTGCGGCACTCCTCCACGCTGGCGCCGTCTTCCACGGTGATGGTGATGAACTTGGTCGCGCCCTCGCCGTCGCGCACGATGGCCTGCGCCAGTAACAGCGACAGCTCGGTCACCGCGGCCGCCAGCTCGGCGTATTCCGGCGAGTCCACCGAGTCGATTTCCAGCGTGCCGGCGCCGGTGGCGATCAGCATGAAGGAATCGTTGGTCGAGGTGTCGCCGTCGATGGTGATGCAGTTGAACGACTTGTCCGCCACCTGCTTGACCAGCACGTCCAGCACCGGCTGCGCGACCTTGGCGTCGAACGCCAGGTAGCCCAGCATGGTGGCCATGTTCGGCTTGATCATGCCGGCGCCCTTGCTGATGCCGCTCATGGTGACGGTGTGGCCGCCGATGGTGACGGTGCGCGAGCCGGCCTTCGGCTGCGTGTCGGTGGTCATGATGGCTTCGGCGGCGTTGTACCAGTTGTCGGCCTTCAGGCCGGCCACCGCCTGCGGCAGGCCGGCGATCACCTTGGCGGCCGGCAGCGGCTCCAGGATCACGCCGGTGGAGAACGGCAGGATCTGCGACGCGTCGCAGCCCAGCTGCGCGGCCAGCGCGGCGCAGGTCTCATTGGCCAGCGACAGGCCCAGCTCGCCGGTGCCGGCGTTGGCGTTGCCGGTGTTGATCAACAGCGCGGCGATTGGCTTGCCGCTTTCCTTGGCGGCCGCCAGGTGGGCCTTGGCGATCTGCACCGGCGCGGCACAGAAGCGGTTCAGCGTGAACACGCCGGACACGGTGGCGGTCGGCGCGACCTTCATCACCAGCACGTCCTTGCGGTTCGGCTTCTTGATGCCGGCTTCGGCAAAGCCGATTTCGATGCCGGCTACAGGCTTCAGTGCGGAGGCGACGGGCAGAGGGGAATTGACGGCCATATGAGTGTTCTCGTGAGTGGAAAGTGGGAGCCGCTATTGTAATACCTGACGGCCAAAATGGCGCATCGCATCAATGTGACTAACGGTCACTATTCCAGCATATTTCCGCGCAGCATGACACAAGCGCAAATTTGCTCAAAAAGCACTAGAGAGATATCGTACAACCCCATGAATTTATTGATGAAAACGTTATCCTGATCCGAAAAACGACAACATTTTAGTACGTACGTTCTAATTTCAAAAAAACCATTTCATGCCATACGGAAATTAGTTTAAGGTCTAGCCCGAATGCCCCATCCCCGCATATCTCGAGACAAACAAGGCGACATGATCGCCGAACGCAGTAAACAGCTGACAACAAATCAAAGGATACCGACCACATGAAAAAGAAACTTTTAGTAGCAGCCATTTTTGCCGCCACCGCCGCCATGCAAGCGCAGGCAGCCACCTTGGGCGACGAGAACCTGAGCATCAGCGGCTTCGGCACGCTCGGCGTCGCCAAGAGCAATACCGACCAGGCGCAATTTGCCCGCTACAACCAGGCCGAAGGCGTGGGCGACAAGGCCAGGATCGGCCTCGACACCAACCTGGGCCTGCAAGCGACCTACAAGATCAACGACTGGCTGTCCGGCACCGCGCAGATCCTCACCCGCAAGAACACCAGCCCGACCTTCACCACCGACCTGACCTGGGCCTTCCTGAAAGCCCGCGTCAACGACGAGGTGAGCGTGCGCGTCGGCCGCGTCGTGCTGCCGACCTTCCTGATCTCGGACTACCAGAACGTCGGCTACGCCAACACCATGATGCGTCCGCCGATTGAAATGTACGGCCAGGCCCCGATCGAGAACGTGGACGGCGCGGACGTCAACTTCCAGCGCGCCTTCGGCGACTTCAACTTCACCACCCAGGCCTTCGTCGGCGTCAGCCGCGGCAAGCTGTTCGTGCCGACCGGCGCCGGCTCGGTGGCCACTTACCGCGCGCCAGCCGCCGGCATCAGCTTCACCGGCGAATACGGTCCGTTCCTGGTGCGCGTCGGCCACGCCCGCGCCGACCTGAAGATCAACGACCTGGCGCCGATCAACGGCCTGACCGCCCAGTTGTCGCAGTTCGGTTTCAAACAACTGGCCAATGACATCGGCCTGACCGACGGCAAAAAAATCGCCTTCACCTCGATCGGCGCCACCATGGACTGGAACAACATCGTCGTCCAGACCGAATACGCGCAGCGCCGCGCCAAGGAAGCGGTCTACATCCCGGACACCAATGCCTGGTACACCATGGTCGGCTACCGCGTCGGCAAGGTGCTGCCTTACTACGCGCACGCTGCCGAGCGCGATGCTGGCGCCTCGGTGACCCCGCCTGCCTCGCTGCCGAAAAACAATCCGCTGGGCGCGGCCGTGTATGGCCTGCTGCCGTCGCCGGAACAAACGTCCGACCTGATCGGCGTGCGCTGGGACTTCGCCAAATCGGTGGCGCTGAAGGTGCAGGCCGACCGCGTCAAGCCCAAGACCAAGTCCGGTTCTCTGATCTTCGTCAAGCCTGGCTTCAGCGGCAACGTCACCGTTGTCGCCGCGGCGCTCGATTTCGTCTTCTAATCAGGAGTCCAACACATGAAAAAAATGATCATCGCCGCGCTGTTGTCGTCGCTCGCCGCGGCCGGCGCCTCGGCCGAAACCGTCGTCATCGTCAGCCAGAAGAATCCGGCGACCCGCATGTTCTCGGAACAGGCATCGCAGTTCTTCCTCGGTAAATCCAACCTGTTCACGCCGGTCGACCAGGCCGAAGGCTCGCACATCCGCGCCGACTTCTACCAGAAGGTCGCGGACAAGGACCCCGCCCAGGTCAAGGCCCTGTGGTCCAAGCTGGTCTTCACCGGCAAAGCCACGCCGCCGAAAGAGTATCCGAACAACGCCGAGGTCAAAAAAGCAGTTGCTGCCGATCCCAAGGCGATCGGTTATATTGACAAGTCGGCAGTGGACGACACCGTCAAAGTGATCCTGACCCTGCCTTAACCACCGGGTAGCCCCGACATCCTGCCGTCCCGCGCGGACGGCAGGCGCGTGCGCTCCTGGCACCGCCACAAGGAGTGTACGTTTTGAGTCTATCGCTGCGCGCGAAATTTCTGCTGCTGAGCGCCATCATCCAGGCGCTGGTGGTTGGCCTGCTGATCTGGAACAGCCTGCGCCTGATGAACCACGCCGTCAGCACCAACGCCGAACGCGTCGCCCAGGAATATGCGGTCACGCTCAACCTCTCGCTCAGTCCCTACGCCACGCGCGGCCGCCTGCCCGAACTGACCAACTACCTGGCCGAGATGCTGGCCGATCCCGACGACAGTTTTCTGCGCTACCTCGTCATCCTCGACGAACAGGAACGGACCATCCTTGAAGTGGGCAAGCGCAAGATGCCGCTGCCGGCGGTGCTGCGGCAAGGCGAAGGCGCCAGCTTCAAAGGCGTGCACACCCTCCTCGACGGCGCCATGCTGCACGCGCGCTCGCCGCTGCTGCTGCGCGACGGCCGCGTGGGCTCCATCAATTTCGGGCTCACCACCAAGGACCTGAAGCAGGCGCGCGACGAGGTGCTGCTGCAGGGCGGCGTGATCTCGCTGGCCGGATTCGCCACCGGCCTGCTGCTGTTCTACGCCTTCACGCACGGCATCGGGCGCCGCCTGAACGCGCTCACCGGCCAGTCGAAGCAGATGGCGTTGGGCGACTACAGCAAGGCGCTGCCGGTCGAAGGCGGCGACGAAATCGCCGTCTTCACGCGCGCCCTGAACGCGATGAGCGCGGCGCTGCGCGAGCGCATCGCGCAGCTGGAGCAATCGCAGCAACGGCTGTCGGAATCCGAAGCGCGCTTCAAGACGCTGTTCGACATGGCGCCGTTGCCGCTCACCGTGTCGGACCGCGACGGCCGCATCGTCGCCGCCAACCGCGCGGTCACGCACACCTTCGGCGCCGGCGCGGCCAAGTTGATCGGCAAGCGCAGCGACGAGGTGCCGTTCTGGGCCAGCACGCTGGAGCGCGACCGCATCTGGAATATCTACAAGACCGACGGCGCGGTGCACGGCGCCATCGCCGGCGTGCTGCTGCCCGACGGCAGCGTGGGCAGCGTGGCGATCTGGTCGTCCTCGCTGACGCTGGACGGCAACGACTCCATCATCTGGGCGCTGTTGGACCTGACCGAGGAGCTCAACGCCAAGCGCGAACTGAAAGACCTCAACGTCTCGCTGGAGACGCGCGTGCGCGACCGCTCGGCGGCGCTGGAGCGCGCCAACGCGGACCTGAGCGCGGCGCTGGAGACGCTGCAGCATACGCAGCACGACCTGCTGGCGGCCGAGAAGATGGCCTCGCTCGGATCGCTGGTGGCGGGCATCGCGCACGAACTCAATACGCCGATCGGCAACAGCCTGCTGGCATCGACCGCGCTGCGCGACCGCGTGACGGAGTTCGACCGTCACGTGGCGGCCGGCGCGCTGCGGCGTTCGGAGCTGACCTCGCATCTGGAGGAAGTGCGGCTGGCCAGCGAGCTCATTTCCGGCTCGCTGCACAAGGCGGCGGAGCTGATTTCGTCATTCAAGCAGATCGCCGTCGACCAGACCAACGACCAGCGGCGCCGCTTCGACCTGCTCTCGGCGGTGCACGACACCATGGCCACCTACATGCCGCGCCTGCGCCGCGCGGAGTGCGAGGTGGTGCTGCAGATACCGGAGGGGCTGACCTTCGACTCCTACCCCGGCGCCTTGTACCAGGTGCTGAATAACCTGATCAACAACGCGCTCATTCACGCGTTCGATCAGCGCAAGGGCGGCACCATCACCGTGCGCGCGGAGGCCGTGGACGAGGACATCGTGGAGCTGATGTTCAGCGACGACGGCGCCGGCATGCCGGAGGAAGTGCTGCGGCGGGTGTTCGATCCCTTCTTCACCACCAAGATGGGCCAGGGAGGAACGGGGCTGGGCATGAACATCGTCTACAACATCGTCACCGGCGTGCTGGGCGGACGCATCACCATCGATTCTGCGATCGGCGTCGGCACGGCGGTGCGCATGCTGTTGCCGTACTCCGCGCCGCAGCGCGAGGCTGCGCGCTAGGCTACGATGAGGCGCTCGCCGACGGCGACCATATGACATAAAAAAACCGGAGACTGGCTCCGGTTTTTTTTGCTTAGGCCAGCTTGCCGTGGCAAGCCTTGTACTTCTTGCCGCTGCCGCATGGGCATGGGTCGTTGCGTCCGACTTTCAGGCCCATCTCCATCAGCTGCTCGCCGCTCAGGCCCTTCAGCTCCGGCGGCAGGCCGCCGAACGCCGTTGGCGCCAGCAGTTCTTCCGGTGCCGCGTTCGGGTTGAAGTCGGCGTGCTGGTAGCTCACGTTCTCGACGTGCGACTGCTGCATCGCCGCTTCGGCCGCGTCGATCTCTTCGCGCGACTGGATGCGGACCGTCATGATCAGCTTGACCACTTCGTTCTTGATCATGTCCAGCATCTGGCCGAACAGCTCGAACGCTTCGCGCTTGTATTCCTGCTTCGGATTCTTCTGCGCATAGCCGCGCAGGTGGATACCCTGGCGCAGGTGATCCAGCGCCGCCAGGTGTTCGCGCCAGTGGCTGTCCACGCTTTGCAGCATCACGTTGCGTTCGAAGCCGCCGAACGATTCCTTGCCGACGATGTCGATCTTCGACTGGTACAGCGCATCGGCCGCGGCCAGCACGCGCTCGAGGATGTCGTCGTCGTTGAGGTTCTGTTCTTTTTCCAGCATGGCGCGCAGCGGCAGGTCGATCTGCCATTCCGATGCCAGCGCCGCTTCCAGGCCCTTGATGTTCCACTGCTCTTCCACCGATTCCGCCGGCACGTATTCGCGCACCAGGTCCGTGAAGGCGCCGTGGCGCAGGGACTCGATCAGCTCCGAGATGTCGGTCGCTTCCAGCAGCTCGTTACGCTGCTGGTAGATCACTTTACGCTGGTCGTTGGCGACGTCGTCGTATTCCAGCAGCTGCTTGCGGATGTCGAAGTTGCGTGCCTCGACCTTGCGCTGTGCCGACTCGATCGAGCGCGAAACGATGCCCGCCTCAATCGGTTCGCCTTCCGGCATCTTCAGGCGGTCCATGATGGCGCGCACGCGGTCGCCCGCGAAGATGCGCAGCAGCTGGTCGTCCAGCGACAGGAAGAAGCGCGACATGCCGGGGTCGCCCTGGCGTGCGGCGCGGCCGCGCAGCTGGTTGTCCACGCGGCGCGATTCATGACGCTCGGTGCCGACGATATGCAGGCCGCCGGCGGCAACCACCTGCTCGTGCAATGCCTGCCAGCCGTCGCGCAGCGCCTTCGACTGCGCGGCCTTGTCGGCGTCGCTCAAGTCAGGGTTGGCTTCGATGAACTGGATTTGCTTCTCGACGTTACCGCCCAGGACGATGTCGGTACCGCGGCCGGCCATGTTGGTGGCGATAGTGATCGCTTTCGGGCTGCCCGCCTGGGCGATGATTTCCGCTTCACGGGCGTGCTGTTTCGCGTTCAGGACGTTGTGCGGCAGGCCGCCCTTGGTCAGGATGCCCGACAGCAGTTCCGAGTTTTCAATCGAGGTGGTACCCACCAGCACCGGTTGGCCGCGATCGTAGCATTCGCGGATTTCCAGCATCATGGCGTTGTACTTCTCGGCCGACGATTTGTAGACCTGGTCCTGGCGGTCCTTGCGCTGCGAAGGACGGTTAGGCGGGATCACCACGGTTTCGAGGCCGTAGATTTCCTGGAATTCGTAGGCTTCGGTATCGGCGGTACCGGTCATGCCGGCCAGCTTCGAATACATGCGGAAGTAGTTCTGGAAGGTGATCGAGGCCAGGGTCTGGTTCTCGTTCTGGATCTTCACGCCCTCTTTCGCTTCGACCGCCTGGTGCAGGCCGTCGGACCAGCGGCGGCCCGTCATCAGGCGGCCGGTGAATTCGTCGACGATCACCACTTCATTGTTCTGCACCACGTAGTGCTGATCCTTGAAGTACAGCGCGTGCGCGCGCAGCGCCGCGTACAGGTGGTGCACCAGCGTGATGTTGGCCGAGTCGTACAACGAGGCGCCTTCCGGCAGCAGGCCCATCTTGGTCAGGATCGCCTCGGCCTTTTCGTGGCCGGCTTCGGTCAGCAGCACCTGGTGGGCTTTTTCATCCTTGGTGTAATCGCCGGGAACTTCAACCTTGCCCTTGCCGTCCGGGGTTTCCTCGCCGATCTGCTGGGTCAGCAGGCGCGGCACTTCGTTGATCTTGTAGTACAGGTCGGTGTGGTTCTCGGCCTGGCCGGAGATGATCAGCGGGGTGCGGGCTTCGTCGATCAGGATCGAGTCGACTTCATCGACGATGCCGAAGTTCAGCGCGCGCTGCACGCGGTCGCGGGCTTCGAACACCATGTTGTCGCGCAGGTAGTCGAAACCGAACTCGTTGTTGGTGCCGTAAGTGATGTCGGACGCGTACGCCGCCTGCTTGGTGGCGTGCTCCATCTGCGACAGGTTGATGCCGGTCGACAGGCCAAGCCAGCCGTACAGCTTGCCCATGGTGTCGGCGTCGCGCTGGGCCAGGTAATCGTTGACGGTGACGATGTGCACGCCCTTGCCCGACAGCGCGTTCAGATAGGCCGGCAGGGTCGCGGTCAGGGTCTTGCCCTCGCCGGTGCCCATTTCGGCGATCTTGCCGTAGTGCAGAACCATGCCGCCGATCAGCTGCACGTCGAAGTGACGCATCTTGAAGACGCGCTTGCTCGCTTCGCGGCAGACGGCAAACGCCTCGGGCAGGATCGCGTCCAGCGATTCGCCATTGGCGATGCGTTCCTTGAATGCAGGCGTCTTCGCTTGCAGCTCGGCGTCGGACAGTTTTTCCATCGCCGGCTCGAGCGCATTGATCTCGCGTACCGTTTTTTGGTATTGCTTGAGCAGCCGCTGGTTGCGGCTACCGAAAATCTGGGTCAGTAATGACATGCTTGAATTCTTGAAAAAACGCCGTTAAAAAAAGCTCTGTAGGTGAAAAACGCCTTACCGCACGGAGTTCGACTATGGCAAAAGACGGTGATTTTATCATGCGTCCGCGCCTACATTGGGTTATTGACCTGTTTAACAATAGCCCAAGCGTGAACAATGTCACAAAATTAAGCTATTTTAACCGGTGGTGACGTTTTTTTGCCGCTGTGATATGTTGCTGCGCATGCGATTCAACTCCTCCAACATCTCCATCAAGCGCCGCGCCCCGGTCGGGGCCACCGATTTCCTGCGCCGCGACGATAAAATGGCGGCCTTGCTGCCGGCCATCGAGCGCATGGCCGCGCTGCAAAAAGACTGCGCGGCGGCCCTGCCGGCCATGTTCAAGTACTGCGAGATCCTGGCTTTCGAGGCCGGACAATTGACCTTGTCGCTGCCGAACGCCTCGCTGGCGGCCAAATTGAAGCAGCAGCTGCCCAAGTTGCAGGACACGCTGGCGCGCCGCGGCTGGAAGGTGGATGGCGTGAAACTGAAGGTGCAGATGACCAAGCCGGCCGAGATCAAGGAGCAGATGCGCTCGCTGTCGCTGACCGAGGCGGCCGTGACGGCCTTCGACGAGCTCGGTCACACGCTGGAGGACACGCCGCAGAACGCCACGCTGATCGCGGCGCTGAAGGCGATGGTGGCCAAGCGGCGCACCACCTAGCTTAAGTTAGCGCCCACTCACGCGCCATCTGGCGCAAATAGGACGGCGGCGCGACGTCATTGGTCTCGAACGAGACGATTTCATAGGCATCCGGATGCTTGAGCAGCTCCAGCAGCAGCTGGTTGTTCAGCGCGTGGCCGGACTTGTGCGCCTCGTAGCTGGCCAGCAGCGGGTGGCCGACCAGGTACAGGTCGCCGATCGCGTCCAGGATCTTGTGGCGCACGAACTCGTCGTCGTAGCGCAGGCCGTCCGAATTGAGGATGCGGTACTCGTCCATCACGATGGCGTTCTCCAGCGAACCGCCGCGCGCCAGGCCTATGCCGCGCAACATTTCCACGTCCTGCATGAAGCCGAAGGTGCGGGCGCGCGCCACGTCGTGCACGTAGGAGACGTCGCCGAAATCCACGCGGGCGCGCTGCTGGGTGCCGTCCACGGCCGGATGGTTGAACTCGATGAAGAAGTCCAGCTTGAAGCCGTTGTGCGGACTCAGGCGGGCCCATTTTTCCTTGTCGCCCGTGCCTTCGCGGATTTCCACCGGCTTGAGCACGCGAATGAATTTCTTCGCGGCCGGCTGCTCCTGCACGCCTGCTTGTTGCAATAAATATACGAAGGACGAGGCCGAACCGTCCATGATGGGGATTTCCTCGGCGCTGACCTCGATGTACAGGTTGTCCAGCCCCAGGCCGGCGCAGGCCGACATCAGGTGCTCGACGGTCGACACGCGGGCGCCGTCCTTGACCAGCACCGAGGCCATGCGGGTGTCGCCCACCGCCATCGCGCTGGCGGGGAACTCCACCACCGGGTTCAGGTCGACGCGGCGGAACACGATGCCGGTGTCTGGCGCGGCCGGGCGCAGGGTCAGCTCGACCTTGGTGCCGGAGTGCAGCCCGACACCTGTGGTGCGGACCAGTTCTTTGATGGTGCGTTGTTTTAACATCCGACGATTATAGCGAAGTTGGGTGCGCCGCGCTGTCGGCGGACTTTCCTCCGGTCAAGGATGCTCGGCCTCGGCGTGGACCGATTCGCGCCGCACCAGGTAGATGCCGCTGGCGATGATGATGGCCGCGCCCAGCAGCGTGTAGCCGTCGGGCAGCGTGTGCCACAGCAGCCAGTCGATCGCCACGCCCCAGGCCAGCGCCGAGTATTCGAACGGCGCCACCACCGAGGCCTTGCCGGAGCTGAACGCGCGCGTGATCGCCAGCTGGCCAAGGAAGCCGCTCAGCGCCAGCGCCAGCAGCACCCAGCCGTCCTCGGCGCGCACCGGCACCCAGTGGCTGAACGACATCGCCAGGCCGCCGCCGGCCATCATCAGCAGGTACCAGAACATCATGGACTCGTTGCTGTCGGTGCGGGCCAGCACGCGGCTGGCGATGGCGGCCATCGCGTAGCACGCGGCCGAGCCCAGCAGCGCGAGCCCGCCCAGGGTCAGGAAGCCCGTGCCTTCAGGGCGCAGCACCACCAGCACGCCGAGCAGGCCCACCACGATGGCGACCCACTGGCCGGTGCCGACCTTCTCCTTCAACACGAACACCGACAACGCCGTGATCAGCGACGGCGCGATAAAGAAGATCGAATACGCCTCGGCCAGCGACAGCGCCTTGAGGCCGTAGGCGAACGAGGTCAGCATGGCGATGCCGAGCAGGCTGCGGAAGATGTGCATGCCCCAGCGCACGCGGAAGATGCCACGGAAGGCGCCGCGATACAGCATGTAGCCGCACAGCAGAGGCAGCGAGCTGAGCGCGCGCATGGCGGTCACTTGCGTGGCGGGATAGTGGGAGGACAGCACCTTCATGGTGGTGTCCATGAACGAGAACATGGCGACCGCGGCCAGCATCGCGTAGATGCTGCGCAGGTTTTCAGAGCGGGTGGCGGTGGACAGAAGAAGCTCCTTGCGTCAGGTCCGTGCGGACCACTGGGAACGTCATCATGGCGACGTCCGGAGCCAGGACCAAGGCTGAGCCCGGTCATGCGGATTATAGCAAAGCGGCTCAGCGTATGCCGTCGGTGCCACCGTCTTGGAAGAGTCCGTAGGCTTCCGGCGCGTAGACCGACTGCACCAGCCAGCCGGCCTTCTGCTCGTAGGTGAAGTTATAGTCGTGGATGCGCACCGGCCACTTGAGCCGGCAAGCCTTATCGTCGAAGTCGATCTTTCCGATGTACTCGCTGTCCTTGGTTTTCTTCAAGTCCTGGCGGAACTGCATCTCCGCGCCGAACAGCTCGGCGTAATGGTCGTTGAAGGCGGCCCTGGTCACGCGCAACGGCCGGTCGCCGTCATAGGCGGACAGCAGCAGCAACGGGAATTTATACAGCCGCGCCGACGCGCCCGGCTCGTCCTGAAGCGCGGCCGCGCGCACGGCGATCCAGGCCGCGCGCAGGCTGTCGGGTGCAGGCGCCTGGCAAGCCAACGCCGAGGTCGACCAAGCCGTCAGTAGTAAAGCGATAAGCGGTTTCATCATCACGTAATGCTAAGGTGCCACAGGCGCCGCACGTTTCGGCTCCCAGAGTTCGATCTTGTTCCCTTCCGGATCGAGTATCCAGGCGAAGCGGCCGTTCGGGTCATCGTCGGTGCGCTTCAGGATGGCGACGTCTTTCGCCTTCAGCCGCGCGAGGAAGGCGTCCATGTCGTCGACCGCGTAGTTGATCATGAACTCGCTGGTCGATGGCGCGAAGTATTTGGTCGCGGCTGGGAAGGCGCTCCAGATCAGCGCTGGCGGATGCTGGGGCGCGTCGTAACGCAGCTTGGCGCCGCCCCACACTTCCAGCGGCATGCCCAGCACGTCGCGATACCAGGCCGCCAGCGCCTTCGGGTCCTTGGCCTTGAAGAACACACCGCCGACACCGGTGATATGTCCGGCCGGCTCGGCCGCAGCGGAGATGCCAGCCCCGGCCAGCATCAACGCTCCCACGCACAGCATCGCTATCGTTCGCATCACTGCTCCTTGGTTGTTGGTTCCGGTGACTTTATCCGATCTGGCGGCGCTTGTCCCGCTACAGCAGCATCACCAGCTTCAAGTCGTGCCGCTTGGCCGGGTGCAGCGTCACCTGGTTGAAGTCCAGGTCGCCCTGCAGCGGATGGCGGAAGCGGCGCAATCCGCCTTCGCGGCCGACCACATCCTGCAAGGTCCACAGCTCGGCGAAGGTGGCGCTGGCCTCGGACAGTTCGGCGATCAGGCCGGCCAGTGGCTGCTCGCTGGCGTGCCGGCCGATGTCGGCGCGGAACTCGGCCACCAGCCGCCGGGCGCGCTCCGGCCAGTCGACAATTAGCTCGCGCGCCGCCGCGTCGGCGAACATGTAGCGCAACAGGTTGGGCCGGGACTGCGGCTGCGGCGTCAGCCAGCCTGCAAACAGCTGCGCCGCCTGCCGGTTCCACGCCACCGCGTCCCACTGGCGGTCGAGGATGTAGGCTGGCGCGCCGATGGCCGCGACCACCGCGTCCAGCGCTTCGGCGGTATCGCCGCCGTCGTCGTCATGGTGCGGATCGAGCCGGTCGGCCAGGCCGAAAAGATAGGCGCGCTCGGCGGCCGACAGCCGCAGCACCTCCGCCAGCCGCGCCAGCATCTTGCTGGAAGCCTGCACCTCCCTGCCCTGCTCCAGCCAGGTCAGCCAGGTCGGGCTGACGTCGCACAATTGCGCCAGCTCTTCGCGCCGCAGGCCGGGCGTGCGGCGGCGCCCGCCACCGGGCAGGCCGACGCTGTCGGGCTTGATGCGTTCGCGATGGGCGCGGATGAATTCGCCGAGTTTGTTGTGCATGGTAGTTCTTATACCAGGATAAGTACTTGTCTTGTTACAGGATAAAAACACGCCTATTCTGCCCTGACTCGTCCCTTCCTGGAGAAAAACATGAAACAGCAAGCCGTCGTCGCCCAGCAGTTCGGCAATACCGCCAGTGCCTACCTGACCAGCACCGTCCACGCGCAAGGCGCCGACCTGGCCGCGCTGCGCGAGATCGCCAGCGTGCTGGGGCCGCATCCGACAATACTGGACCTGGGCTGCGGCGCCGGCCACGCCAGCTTCGCCGTGGCGCCGGTCGCCAAGTCGGTGACGGCGTTCGACCTGTCGGCGGAAATGCTGGCCGTGGTGGCCGGCGCCGCCCGCGAGCGGGGCCTGGACAACGTGCTCACACAACAGGGCAACGTGGCCAGCCTGCCGTTCGCCGACGCCTCGTTCTGCATGGTGGTCACGCGCTTCTCGGCGCACCACTGGCTGGACGTGCCGGCCGCGCTGCGCGAAGTGAAGCGGGTGTTGAAGAAGGGCGGCGTGCTGATCGTCATCGATATCACCGCGCCGGAAATCCCGCTGCACGACACCACCCTGCAGGCGGTCGAACTGCTGCGCGACGGCTCGCATGTGCGCGACTACCGGCCGTCCGAATGGCGGACGATGCTGGAAGGCGCCGGCTTCAGCTGCGAGCGCGTCAGCGACTGGAAGCTGGAGATGAAGTTCGACGAATGGACCGCCCGCATGCGCACGCCGGCCGAGCGGGTGACGGCGATCCGCAGCCTGTTCGCCACGGCGCCGGAAGAGACGCTGCAGTACTTCGCGGTGCAGGCCGATTGTTCGTTCTCGATCGATTCGACCCTGTTCAAGGCCAAGCACGATTTCGGCGATATCTACTGACCTCCAGCGCGGCGGCGCGCGCGCGAACCGGGCTATACTTGGAGCACGTCCAGGGAGAATGCGATGCCGCGCGATGTGCCATCGGAACCGCGCAGCTGGCTGTTGGAGCGCCGCTGCACACTGACCCAGCGCCAACTGGCGCTGGTGTTCGCGTCGCTGTGCGTGCCGTCGGCGCTGGTGGCGCTGGCGTTCCTGTGGCAGGGATATTGGTATGTGCTGGTCTACGCCACGCTGGAGCAGGCGGCGCTGGCAGCCTGCCTGCGCCACTGCGCGCGCCATCGCGGCGACTATGACCGCATCGATATTTCACACGGCGCCATCGTGGTGGAGCAGCGCCGGGGCCGCCAATGCAGCGCGCGGCGCCTGCACCGGCGCACCACCCGCCTGCTGCCGCCACGGCGCGACAGCGATCCGATCCAACTGGAAGACCACGGCGAGCAGATCGAAGTCGGCCGCTTCCTCGGCGCGGCCCAGCGGCGCAAGCTGGCCGTTGAGCTGGCGCGCTGCCTGGGTTACTGATCCGCCTTCAAGGCCAGCAAGGCCGCGCGCAGCATGCCGCAGATCTGCGGATCGGCGCGCATCGCCTCCTCGCTCAGATTGGCGCCCAGCAGCGGCAAGGTAATCGACGCGGCTTCCACCACGCGGGCCGACATCACGGTGATGGTTTCGCGCAGCGATGCATAGGCATGCGTGGCGCGCGGCGAGGCGTTCAACAGCGCCACCGGCTTGTCGATGAAGGATTCGTTGCCGACCATCCAATCGAGTCCGTTCTTGATCGCACCGGTGACGCCATGCGCGTATTCCGGGCTGGCGATCACCACCGCGTCGGCGGCCAGCAAGGCGTCGCGCAACGCGGCCACCACCGGCGGCGGCTCGGCGATATCGGGGTTAAACAATGGCAGCTGTCCCAGTCCCTGGTACAGCCGCACCTCGATGCCGGACGGCGCCACATCGGCCATCACGCGCAGCAGCATCGAGTTGATCGAGGCGGCCCGCAGGCTGCCGGATATGGCAATTACTTTCATGGACATGGCGCTCCGCGACTCGCTTTTTTCGCAGCTCGAATAGCAGCCCACTCGGCTGCTGAAAAGACGCGATTGGAACCATCCCGCAGTCCAGCCATCGCCGCGCTTATCTTGGCTTTTGCCGAATCCGCATGATCCGCTTCGCTAGAGGCTACGTGCTCACCGCTGGTAGCCAGCCCTTCCCAACTCAGAAAACTCATCACTGCCTCCATCTAACGCGCCTTGGAAATCATACCTCCATTGGCCCGCGATGAAGCCACACGTGACGCCAATCAAATCCCGCTTACCAGACATTGCCACGCGTCAATATTCAGACTAATCCGGAATGACAATATAAAGCACGATCACTGCCTGAAGGAGACTACCGTGGACGATTGCAAAACAGCCGGGACTTCGCTGCCGTCAGACCTGCCGCAAATCTGGCGCATACGCTTCGATTTGATCGAGCAGGCGGGCGGCCCCGGCCTGCCGAGGAAGAATAAGCTGACCAGGGGCGCGCGCACGCGGACGCTGTTCAATGTGTGGGGATTATTGTTCGGCCCGCTCTACTATCTGGTCAAAGGCATGTGGCGCAAGGCGCTGCTGTTTTGGCTACCCTCCTTGCTGCTGGTTCTGATCGAGGTCGCCATGCCGGACATCGACTTGGGGCCGCTGGACCGTGGAGTCGGGTTCGCCACGGCCGCGCTGTGCGCGCTGCGCGCCAATGTCGACTACTACAAGAAAATGGTCTTGCGCGATAACGGCTGGTGGTAAAGACAAACGGCGCCGCGGCGCCGTTTTTTACTGCATCCAACCAGTCCGGCGCTTACGCCTGGGCCAGCAGGGTTTCGGCGTTCGACACTTCGAATTTGCCGCCCTGTTCGATGTTCAGTTGCGTCACGACGCCGTTCTCGACCAGCATCGAGTAGCGCTGCGAGCGGGTGCCCATGCCGAACTTGCTGAAGTCGGCGTCCAGGCCCAGGGCCTTGGAGTAAGCGGCGTTGCCGTCGGCCATCATGCGGACGGTGCCGGTGGCTTTCTGGTCGCGGCCCCATGCGCCCATGACGAAGGCGTCATTGACCGAGATGCACCAGATTTCGTCGACGCCCTTGGCTTTCAGGTCAGCGGCGTGCTTGACGTAGCCTGGCACGTGCTGTGCCGAGCAGGTCGGGGTGTAGGCGCCTGGCAGGCCGAAGATCGCGATCTTCTTGCCTTTGACCAGGTCTTGTACGTTGAACGTGTTCGGGCCCAGCGAGCAGCCTTCGGTTTCGGTTTCGATGAATTCGGACAGGGTGCCTTCTGGCAGGGTGTCGCCAATCTTGATGGTCATGGATGACTCCTTTTATAAAATGTAGAAACGTAAAAAAGCCGCGCCAAGGCGCGGCTTTCACCGGCTTAGAGCCAGCAGTATGCCTTAATCCGCCTGCTTGCGCAGGAAGGCAGGAATGTCGTACGTTTCCATGCCATTCTTTTCCATCGCGCGCACCTGCTCGGAAGCCGATTCGCGACGCCATACGGCCGGCGCCTTCATGCCGTCGAAGGCCGGCGACGCGCCGCCGCCCATGCCGCTGGTGGCGCCCATCGACACCGACGACGAAGCCGCGCCACCCAGGGCAGCCGATGGCATCATCGGGCTGTTGTGGGTGCCGGTGCGCAGCATCTGCTGAGGAACCAGCTGCACGTGCTTCTTGGTCTTGCCCAGGCCGGTGGCGACCACGGTGACGCGGATGTCGTCGCCCATGTTGTCGTCGTAGGCGATACCCTGGGCGATCGACGCGTCCGGCGCGGCGAAGGCGCGCACGGCGGCCATGACTTCCTTGATCTCTTTACCCTTCAGGCCACGCGACGCGGTCACGTTCACCAGCACGCCACGGGCGCCCGACAGGTCGACGCCGTCCAGCAGCGGCGAAGCCACCGCCTGCTCGGCGGCGATACGCGCGCGGTCGATGCCGTTCGCGGTCGCGGTGCCCATCATGGCCTTGCCCTGCTCGCCCATGATGGTCTTGACGTCGTTGAAGTCGACGTTGATGTGGCCCGGCACGTTGATGATCTCGGCGATACCGGCGACGGCGTTGTTGAGCACATCGTCGGCGTGCTGCAGCCATTCGATCAGCGATTCGTCTTCGTAGATCTCTTCGAGCTTCTCGTTGAGGATCACGATCAGCGAGTCGACGTTGGCCGACAGCTGTTCCAGGCCTTCGTCGGCGATGTCCATGCACTTCTGGCCTTCGTGCGAGAACGGCTTGGACACCACGGCCACGGTCAGTGCGCCCAGCGACTTGGCCACTTCGGCCACGATCGGTGCGGCGCCGGTGCCGGTGCCGCCGCCCATGCCGGCGGCGATGAAGACCATGTGCGCGCCGCGCAGCGAGTCTTCGATACGCTGGCGCGATTCCTCGGCCAGCTTGCGGCCGACGTCCGGCTTCATGCCCGCGCCCAGGCCGGTCTCGCCGATCTGGATGACGTTGTGGGCCTTGGAGGTGGACAGCGCTTGCGCATCGGTATTCGCGGCGATGAACTCGACGCCGACCATACCCTTGTTGATCATGTGTTGAACTGCATTGCCACCTGCTCCGCCGACTCCGACGACCTTGATGACGGTGCCCAAAGCTGCGTTATCGACCATATCAAACTCCATGATGTGACTCCCTATCAGAATGCGGTTTTCAAGCGCCAGTCCTCATATCGTTAGAAGAACTGGGGATTGAAAACTGCGGTTTTAATATAAAAAATTTAGTGTGTTTCGTGCTTCAAAGCGTTTAAAAATTCCCGAGGAACCATTCCTTCATGCGCTGCCAAACTGCCTTCACCGAACCATCCTGCCGCGTAACGATATGGCCACGCAGGTACTGCTTTTTCGCTTCCAACAACAGGCCAAGTACGGTCGCGTAGCGCGGGCTGCGCACCACGTCGGCCAACTGGCCACGATAGTCCGGCGTGCCAAGGCGCGCCGGCTTGAGGAATATGTCTTCCGCCATCTCGACCATGCCCGGCATGATCGCGGTACCGCCGGTAAGCACGATGCCCGACGACAGCACGCCTTCGTAGCCCGACTCGCGCACCACCTGGTGCACCATGGCGAACAGCTCTTCGACTCGCGGCTCGATCACGGCGGCCAACGCCTGGCGCGACAGGTTGCGCGGGCCACGGTCGCCCAAGCCCGGCACTTCCAGCGTCTCGCCCGGATCGGCCAGCACCTGTTTGGCCACGCCGTAGCGGATCTTGATCTCTTCCGCTTCCGACGTCGGCGTGCGCAGGGCCATCGCGATGTCGTTGGTGATCTGGTCGCCGGCGATCGGAATCACGGCGGTGTGGCGGATCGCGCCGTCCGAGAACACGGCGACGTCGGTGGTGCCGCCGCCGATGTCGATCAACACCACGCCCAGTTCCTTCTCGTCCGGCGTGAGCACGGCGTCGGCGGAGGCCATCGGCTGCAAGATCAGGTCCGACACTTCCAGGCCGCAGCGGCGCACGCACTTGACGATGTTCTGCACCGCCGACACGGCGCCGGTGACGATGTGGACCTTCACTTCCAGCCGGATGCCGCTCATGCCGATCGGCTCGCGCACGTCTTCCTGGCTGTCGACGATGAACTCCTGCGGCACCGTGTGCAGCAGCTGCTGGTCGGTCGGGATGTTGACCGCCTTGGCCGTCTCGATCACGCGCGCCACGTCGGTGGCCGTCACTTCCTTGTCCTTGATGGCGACCATGCCGCTGGAATTGAAGCTGCGGATATGGCTGCCCGCGATGCCGGCGTAGACATTGCGGATTTTGCAGTCGGCCATCAGCTCCGCCTCTTCCAGCGCGCGCTGGATCGATTCGACGGTCGCTTCGATGTTCACCACCACGCCCTTCTTCAGGCCTTTCGATTCGTGCTGGCCCAACCCGATCACTTCGTGGCGTCCATCGCCCATCACCTCGGCCACCACGGCCACCACTTTCGAGGTGCCGATATCGAGGCCGACGATCAGGTTTTTCGCGTCTTTAGTCATGTCTTTTAGCCTACTCTCTCGCCTGCTGTTACTGCTTAGTGTTGTGGTTTAACGTTGTTCTTTTTAATTGCCGCTTTCGGCTTGGCTCCCTCGACCGGAATCTTCAATCCCGCCGCGCTCAGGGCCAGCCCGTTCTGGTACCGCATATCGATGGTCTCGATGTTCTGCAAGTGCTCCACCAGTTGCGGATAAATTCCCAACAGGCGGTCCACCCTTTCCTTCAACGTGGTGCTGGTCTGCTCGCGACCCAGCGCCACGCTCATGCCGTTATTCAGCTTCACCGTCCATGCATAGCGCCCCGACAGCGACAGCGATTCCGGCACCAGCTTGAGCGGCGCGAACCAGGCGCGCAGCTCGTCGTAACGCGACAGCACTTCCTTCTCGCTGCCGTCCGGTCCATCGAACTCCGGCAGCGTGTGATCCTCTTCCGCCTCGGCCAGGTTGGCGGTGAACACATCGCCCTTGGTCGACAGCAGCTTGCCGTCCTCGCCCCACGTGCCGAGCGCCTCATGCTCCTCCAGCGCCACGATCAGCTGGTCCGGCCACTCGCGGCGCACCGTTGCGCGGCGCACCCAGGGCACCGATTCAAACGCCTGGCGCACCGCATCCAGATTCGTCGTGAAGAAGTTGCCCTTGATGCGGCCCAACGCGTTGCTGCGCAGCGTCAGGTGATTCACATGCTTTAACTCGTCCTGTCCGATCGTCTCGATCCGGATCGTGCGCAGCGTGAACATCGGCCGCTGCGCCACCCACCACACGCCTGCCGCGATGCATGCCAACAGCGTCAGGACGAAAATGCCGCTGGCGGTTGCATTCAAAGCTTTAGCGTCTTGCCACATCTGTTACTCAGCCCTTCATCTTCAGGCGCGCCGTGCGCAGGATTTCCACGCACAGGTCTTCATAGCTGATGCCTTCCGCGCGCGCCGCCATCGGCACCAGCGAGTGGCCCGTCATGCCGGGCGAGGTGTTCACCTCCAGCAGGAATGGCTTCTGGTCGCTCTCGCGCAGCAGGAAGTCGACCCGTCCCCAGCCCTCGCAGCCGATGGCGCGGTAGGCCAGCACCGCCAGGCGCTGCATCTCCCGCGTCAGCGCTTCCGGCAGCGCGGCCGGGCAGAAATACTTGGTGTCGTCGGTGAAGTACTTGTTCTGGTAATCGTAGTTGCCCTGCGGGGCCACGATCTCCACCACCGGCAGCGGACGCGCGTTGGCGCCGGAGCCCAGCATGGCGACCGTGAACTCGCGGCCGGTGACGAATTCCTCGGCCAGCACCGAGTCGTCCAGCGCGGCGGCGATATCGAAAGCGGCCTTGAATTCGCCGGCGGCGCTGACCTTGGTGATACCGATGGTCGAACCTTCATGCGGCGGCTTGACGATCAACGGCAGGCCCAGGTCGGCGCACACGGCGTCCAGGTCCGAGCCGGCGTTGAGCACCGCGTAGCGCGGCGTCGGCAGCCCGGCGGCCAGCCACACGATCTTGGTGGTGATCTTGTCCATGCCCACCGAGCTGGCCATCACGCCGCTGCCGGTGTATGGAATGCCCAGCAGTTCCAGCGCACCCTGCAGGCTGCCGTCTTCGCCGAAGCGGCCGTGCAGCGCGATGAACACGCGGTCGAATTTTTCGGCGGCCAGTTCGGCCAGCGTGCGCAGGCCGGTGTCGAAAAGGTGGGCGTCGATGCCCTTGCTCTGCAAGGCCGCAAGCACGCCGTTGCCGGACATGATGGACACTTCGCGCTCGGCGGAACGGCCGCCGTATAGCACGCCGACCTTGCCGAAAGCTTTTGCGTCAACAGGAGTAAGGTGATTCACTTTCAGACCTTTGGATAGTTAGTCAGTTTGGCAGGGACGCCGCTGATCGAGCCTGCGCCCATGGTCATGACGACGTCGCCGTCGCGCACCACGCCCATGATGGTTTCCGGCATATCGCCGATCGCCTCTACAAAAATCGGTTCGGTCTTGCCGCGCGCGCGCAATGCGTGCGCCAGCGAGCGGCCGTCGGCGGCCACGATGGGCGCCTCGCCGGCGGCGTAGACTTCCGCCAGCACCAGCACGTCCACGGTGCCCAACACCTTGACGAAATCCTCGAACAGGTCGCGCGTGCGGCTGTAGCGGTGCGGCTGGAAGGCCAGCACCAGGCGGCGGCCAGGATAGGCGGCGCGCGCGGCGGCGGTGGTCACTTCCATTTCCAGCGGGTGGTGGCCGAAGTCGTCCACCAGCGTGAACGTGCCACCGCCTGGAATGGCGACATCGCCATACTTGGTGAAGCGGCGGCCGACGCCCGCGAAGGCGGCCAGGCCGGCCTGGGTGTCCTTGTCGTCGATGCCGATCTCGCGCGCGATGGCGATGGCCGAGCAGGCGTTCTGCACGTTGTGCAGGCCGGGCTGGTTCAGCACCACGTCCAGGTCCGGGTAGCCTTCCTGGATGACGGTGAAGTGCATCTCCACGCCGACCGCGCGGGCATTCATGGCGCGCACTTCGGCGTCCTCGTGGAAGCCGTAGGTGGTCACCGGCTTGGTCACCTGCGGCAGGATCGAGCGCACGTGCTGGTCGTCGATGCACAGCATGGCGCGGCCGTAGAACGGCAGGCGGTGCGTGAAGTGGACGAAGGCCTGTTTGAGCTTTTCGAAATCGTGCTCGTAGGTTTCCATGTGGTCGGCGTCGATGTTGGTGATCACTTCGATCATCGGCGTCAGGTTCAGGAACGATGCATCCGATTCGTCGGCTTCGGCCACCAGGTAATCGCCGGTGCCCAGTTTGGCGTTGGCGCCGGCGGCGGTCAGGCGGCCGCCGATGACGAAGGTCGGATCGAGGCCGCCCTGCGCCAGCACCGATGCGACCAGGCTGGTGGTGGTGGTCTTGCCGTGCGTGCCGGCGATGGCGATGCCGCGCTTCAGGCGCATCAACTCGCCCAGCATCACGGCGCGTGGCACGATGGGGATCTTGCGGGCGCGCGCGGCCACCACTTCCGGATTGTCCTGCTGGACGGCGGTCGAGGTGACGACGGCGTCGGCGTTGCCGATGTTGCCGGCGGCGTGGCCCTGATAAACGGTGGCGCCCATGTCGGCCAGGCGCTGGGTGACGGCGTTGCTGCCCAGGTCCGAGCCGGACACGGTGTAGCCAAGCGTGAGCAGTACTTCGGCGATGCCGCTCATGCCGCTGCCGCCGATGCCGACGAAGTGAATATTCTGTACTTTATGCTTCACGATTCAGTTCTCATGCTAATTGTTCCAATACCTGTGCGATAGCGTCGTTCGCATCGCGTTTGCCGACATCGCGCGCCGCCATCGCCATGGTCTGGCAGGCGCCGCGTGTCAGCGTTTCCAACAGCGTCGCCACACTCTGCGCGCTCATTTCCGATTGCGGCATGTGGATCGCCGCGTTCTGTTTCGCCATCCATTGCGCGTTGTCGCGCTGATGGCTGGTGGTCGATGCCACCAACGGCACCAGCACGCTGGCCACGCCGGCGGCGGTCAGCTCCGAGACGGTGATCGCGCCGGCGCGGCAGATCACCACGTCGGCCTGGCTGTAGGCCGCCGCCATGTCGTCGATGAAGTCGACCACGTTCGCTGCGACGCCCGCCTCGGCGTACGCGGCGCGCAGCGCGTCGATGTTCTTCTTGCCCGATTGGTGCGTCACCTGCGGACGCTGCGCGGCCGGGATCAGCGCCAGCGCGGCCGGCAGGTTGTCGTTCAGCGCTTTCGCGCCAAGGCTGCCGCCCACCACCAGGATGCGCAGCGGACCTTCGCGGCCGAAGAAACGCAGGTCCGGCGCCGGCAGGTCCAAAATCTCCTTGCGCACCGGGTTGCCGGTGACGACGGCCTTGCTGGCGGCCTTGCCGAAGTTGGCCGGGAAGCCGAAGCACACGCGATCGGCGAACGGCACCAGCGTTTTATTCGACAGCAGCAGCGCGGCGTCGGCGTTGACCAGCACCAGCGGCACGCCGCGCAGGCGCGCCATCAGGCCGCCCGGCACGGTGACATAGCCGCCCATGCCCAGCACTACGTCCGGCTTGCGGCTGCCGATGTAGCCGAAGCAGGCGGCGAAGGCCTTGACCATCTTCAGCGCGCCGCCCAGCGTGTGCGCCAGACCCTTGCCACGCATGCCGGTGAAGTCGATGCTGTCCATCGCGATGCCGTGCTTGGGCACCAGGTCCTGTTCCATGCCGGCGGCGGTGCCCAGCCAGCTCACTTCCCAGCCGCGCGCGCGCAAGGTCTGCGCGATCGCCAGGCCGGGGAAAATGTGGCCGCCGGTGCCGGCCGCCATGATCATCAGTCGTTTCATAATCTGCCACCACGCATCAGGACCCGGTTCTCGTAGTCGATCCGGAGCAGGATCGCGAGTCCGATGCAGTTAATAACCACGCCCGTGCCGCCATAGCTCATCAGCGGCAGGGTCAAGCCCTTGGTCGGCAGCAGGCCAAGGTTGACGCCCATATTGATAAACGTCTGCACGCCGATCCAGATGCCGATGCCCTTGGCCGTGAGGCCGGCGAAGGTCTGGTCGATGGCGATGGCCTGGCGGCCGATGTCGAAGGCGCGCTTGATCAACCAGTAGAACATGGCGATCACCACCAGCACGCCGGCCAGGCCGAGTTCCTCGCCGATCACGGCCAGCAGGAAGTCGGTGTGCGCTTCCGGCAGGTAGTGCAGCTTCTCGACGCTGCCGCCGAGGCCAACGCCAAAAATCTCGCCGCGCCCGAAGGCGATCAGCGAGTGGGTCAGCTGGTAGGCCTTGTTCAAGGCGTTGTCCTCTTCCCACGGATTCAGATACGCGAAGTAGCGCTCGCGGCGGAATTTCGACAGCGCGATGATGGAGCCGAAGATCACCACCAGCACCGCGCCGATGCCGCCGAACCAGATGGCGTTGATCCCGCCCAGGAACAGGATGCCCATGGCGATGCAGACGATCACGCCGAAGGCGCCCAGGTCGGGCTCCAGCAGCAGCAACAGGCCGACGAAGCCGACCGCCGCCGCCATCGGCATGAAGCCCTTGGTCAGCTTGTGCATGTATTCCTGCTTGCGCACGGTGTAGTCGGCGGCGTACAGCACGGCCACGATTTTCATCAGTTCCGACGGCTGCACGTTGATCACCTTGAGCGACAGCCAGCGGCGGCCGCCGTTGACCACCACGCCCAGGCCGGGAATCAGCACCAGCACCAGCAGCACCAGGGTGCCGATGAACAGATACGGCGCGGCCTTCTGCAGGTCGCAGATGCGGATGCGGAACACGAACAGGCCGGCCAGCAGCGAGACGGCGATGAACATCGCCTGCCGCTGCAGGAAGTAGGTGTTCTGCCAGCGTACGTAGTTGGCGAACTTGGGCGAATCCGGCAGCGAGATCGAGGCCGAATACACCATCACCATCCCGAGCAGCATCAATAGCAGCGTAACCCAGACCAGCGGCTGGTCGTACTCCATCATCTTCGATTGCCGCGCGCGGCTGTCCATCGACGGTGGCGTCGACTTGTCAGCAAAGCGGAACGGCATCTGGAAGGCCATCAGAGCTCCTGTCCTGCGTCGAGGGCGATTTCGCGCACGGTGTCGATGAACACCTGGGCGCGATGCGCGTAGTTCTTGAACATGTCCATGCTGGCGCAGGCCGGCGACAGCAGCACGGCGTCGCCGGCTTGCGCCAGTTCGCCGGCGCGCTTGACGGCTTGCGGCAGGTCGGTGCCGCAGTCTTCGATTTCATAGCCCAGGTCCGCCGAGGCTTCCAGCGCGGCGCGGATCTGCGGCGCGTCGCGGCCGATCAGCAGCACGGCGCGCACGTAGCGCGATACCGGTTCGGCCAGCGGCGCGAAGTCCTGGCCCTTGCCATCGCCGCCCATGATGACCACCAGGCGCTGGCTGGCGCCGGTGAAGGCCTTGCCCAAGCCGTTCAATGCGGCCACGGTGGCGCCGACGTTGGTGCCCTTGCTGTCGTCGTAGTATTCGACGCCGTTGATGGCGCTGACCAGTTCCACGCGGTGCGGTTGGCCGCGATATTCGCGCAGGCCGTGCAGCAGCGGCGCCAGTGGCAGGTCGATGGCGCGGCACAGGGCCAGCGCGGCCAGCGCGTTGGCGGCGTTGTGCACGCCACGGATTTGCAGCGCGTCGGCCGGCATCAGGTTCTTGACCATGCATTCGACCGGTGGCGGCGGCGGGTCGTTCTTCTTGCGTTTCTTCGGTTCGCCCTCTTCCTCTGCCGGCACGGCGGTGGCGAGCCACAGCACGCCGCGTTCGCTGTTCAGGCCAAAGTCGTCGCGCAGCATGGGCGCGTCGATGCCGAAGGTGACGTTGTGGCCGGTGGCGCTGGCCATCCGCATCACGGTGGCGTCGTCGCGGTTCAACACGCGCACGGTGTCGGCGGCGAAGATGCGGTGCTTGGCGGCGGCGTAGGATGGCATGTCGCCGTGCCAGTCCAGGTGGTCCTGAGTCACGTTCAATACGGTCGCGGCGTCGGCTTCCAGCGTGAAGGTGGTCTGCAACTGGAAGGACGAGAGTTCCAGTACCCAGATGTCGGGCAGTTGGGCAGGCTGTGCATCGGCGTCGGCCGGCGCGTCCAGCACTTCGCGCAGCACGTCCAGCGCGGCGGGGCTGATGTTGCCGGCCACGCGCACGGTCTTGCCGGCGCGTTCGCACAGCTGGCCGACCAGGGTGGTGACGGTGGTCTTGCCGTTGGTGCCGGTGATGGCGATGACCTTGGGCGTGTAGCCGCGCTCCTGCTCCAGTGCTTCCAGCGCCTGCGCGAACAGTTCGATCTCGCCCCATACCGGCACGCCGGCGGCGGTGGCGGCGGGTGCGATCTCTTTCAATTCGCGGTACGGCGCCAGGCCGGGGCTGACGGCGACGAAGTCCACGCCTTCCAGCAGCGCAGGATCGAATGAACCCGAAGCGAACGGGCCGGCGACGAACTCCACGTCCGGCACGGCCGCGCGCAGCGCCGGCAGGCGCTCGGGCGCTTCGCGGGTATCGGCCACGCGCACGCGCGCGCCGCCGCGGGCTAGCCACAGCGCCATCGCCAGACCGGATTCACCCAGTCCCAATACCAGTGCGTTTTTGCCTTCGTAGATCATCAGCGCAGTTTCAAAGTAGAGAGTCCGACCAGCACCAGCATCATCGTGATAATCCAGAAGCGCACGACGACCTGGGTCTCTTTCCAGCCTTTTTGTTCGAAGTGGTGGTGCAAGGGCGCCATCAGGAACACGCGGCGGCCGACGCCGAAGCGCTTCTTGGTGATCTTGAACCAGCCCACCTGAATAATCACCGACACGGTCTCGGCGACGAAGATGCCGCCCATGATGAACAGGACGATTTCCTGGCGCACGATGACGGCGATGGTGCCCAGCGCTCCGCCCAGCGCCAAAGCGCCGACGTCGCCCATGAACACCTGGGCCGGGTGGGTGTTAAACCACAGGAAGGCCAGGCCGGCACCGGCCAGCGCGCCGCAGAAGATAATCAGTTCGCCCGCGCCGGGAATGTGCGGGATGAACAAGTACTTCGAATACGTGGCGCTACCGGTCAGGTAGGCGAACAGGCCGAGCGCGGAGCCGACCATAATCGTCGGCATGATCGCCAGGCCATCCAGGCCGTCGGTGAAGTTAACGGCGTTGCTGGTGCCGACGATGACACAGTAGGTCAAGGCGATGAAACCCCACACGCCCAGCGGGTAGCTGATGGTCTTGAAGAACGGGACGATCAGGTCGGCCTTCGGCGGCAGGTCCATCGAGAAGCCCGACTGCACCCAGGCGAAAAACAGTTCGAACACCTTGCCGGCGTTCGGCGCGGACACCGAGAACGCCAGGTACAGCGCGGCGGCGACGCCGACCAGCGACTGCCAGAAGTATTTTTCCGCCGAGCGCATGCCTTCAGGATCCTGGCGCACCACCTTGCGGTAGTCGTCGACCCAGCCGACGGCGCCGAAGCCCAGCGTGACGACCAGCACCGGCCAGATCAAACGGTTGGACAGGTCGCACCACAGCAGCGTGGAGACGCCGATGGCGATCAGCAGCAGCACGCCGCCCATGGTCGGGGTGCCGTGTTTTTTCAGGTGGGTCTGCGGACCGTCGGTGCGCACGGCCTGGCCGTACTTCATGGCGGTCAGCTTGCGGATCACGGCCGGACCGGCCGACAGGCCGATGAGCAGCGCGGTCGCGGTGGCGAACACCGCGCGGAAGGTGATGAAGTTGAAGACCCGGAGTGGTCCGAGGTCCTGCTGAAAATACTGAGCGAGCCAAAGCAGCATGATTAGTGACTTTCCTTGTTAGCTTGTTGCGATCCAATCAAATGCTGCACGACCCGTTCCATTTTCATGAAGCGGGAGCCCTTGATTAATACGGTTGCATCCGGCGTGACGGCTGCTTCGACAGCAGCCAGCAAATCACCGAAGTTTTCAAAATGACGAATGGACGCGCCCTGATTGGCAGTGCCAATCATGTGCGCGGCCAGTTCGCCGGTTACCAGCACCTGTTCGATGCCTTTGCTCTGCGCGTAAGCGCCGATTTCTTCGTGAAACTCGCGGCCCTGCGTGCCGACTTCGCCCATGTCGCCCAGCACCAGCACGCGCGGGGCGGCGGCCTTGCACAGCACGTCGATGGCGGCGCGCACCGAGTCAGGGTTGGCGTTGTAGCTGTCGTCGATGACGACGGCTCCGTTGGCCGCGGCCTTCTTCTGCAGGCGGCCGCTGACCGGTGCGAAGGTGTCGAGGCCCAGTTTGATCTTGTCCAGCGCGATGCCGGCGGCCCAGGTGCAGGCCACGGCGGCCAGCGCGTTGCGCACGTTGTGGTCGCCAGCCGCCTGCAGGTTGACGAAGAACTGTTCCGGTTCGCCCTCGCCTTCGCGGATGGTGACGAACATCTCGTTGCCGAAATCGTTGGCGCGGAAGGTGCAGCTCACTTCCGCGTCCTTGGTCAGGCCGAAGCGCAGCACGCGGCGGCCGGCCGACAGTTCTTCCCAGATCGGCGTGAACTCGTCGCCATGCGGGAACACAGCGACGCCGTCGACGGGCAGGCTGGCCAACACGGCGCCGTTCTCGCGCGCGACCGCTTCCACGGTATGCATGAATTCCTGGTGCTCGCGCTGGGCGTTGTTGACCATGGCGATGGTGGGCGCGGCGATGGCGCTCAGGCGGCCGATCTCGCCGGGATGGTTCATGCCCAGTTCCACCACGGCCGACTGCTGCTTCGCCTCCATGCGGAACAGCGTCAATGGCACGCCGATTTCGTTATTCAGGTTGCCGCGCGTGGCCAGGCGGCCGTCCTCGCCGTGGGCGGCGGCCAGGATGGCGGCGATCATTTCCTTGACCGTGGTCTTGCCGTTGCTGCCGGTGACGCCGATGACGGGCATGGCGAACTGGCGGCGCCAGTGGTTGGCGATCTGGCCCAGCGCCACCAGCGTGTTCGGGACAACGATGGCTGGCAGGGTCCAGCCTTCCGGCAGTTCTTCAACAACGACAGCGGCGGCGCCCTTCTCCGCGACCTGCGCGAGGAAGTCGTGGGCGTCGAAAACCTCGCCGCGCAGGGCGACGAACAGCGAACCTGCAAATACATTACGGCTGTCGGTGGAGACGCCGCCAAATACAACTTCACCGGAGCCAATCAGCTTGGCGCCGGTCACAGAAGGCAGAATCTGTGCGAGTGCTGCACGCATCAATTCGTCCTCATCATGGTTAAGCGGGCCGACAGCGCCAGCTGCGCGTGGTCGGCGTCGGAGAATGGCAGTTTCTTGCCCTTGATTTCCTGGTACGGCTCGTGGCCTTTACCGGCCAACAGGATCACGTCCGGCTTGCCGGCGTGCTTGATGGCCGACAGGATAGCGGCGGCGCGGTCGTCCAGCGTCTGCACGGTCGATGCGGGATTGTTGCGGTCCATGCCGGCGACGATCTGCTCGATGATGGCGTGCGGGTCTTCGCTGCGCGGGTTGTCGCTGGTGACCAGCACATGGTCGGCCATCTGCGCGATCCTGCCCATCTGCGGGCGCTTGCCCGGATCGCGGTCGCCGCCGCAGCCGAACACGCACCACAGCTGGCCGCCACGGTCGGTGGCCACCGGCCGCAGCGCGGCCAAGGTCTTTTCCAGCGCGTCAGGAGTGTGGGCGTAGTCGATGACGATCATCGGCGCGTCCTGGCCGCCGACTTGCTGCATGCGGCCCGGCGCGGGTTGCAGCGATTCGACCGCCTCGATGGCGGCGCGCAGGCCCAGGCCCTTGGCCAGCATCGAGCCCATCACGCCCAGCGCGTTGCTGATGTTGAAGTTGCCGACCAAATGGGTCTTGACCAGCGCCACGCCGAGCGGGCACTCCAGGTGGAATTCGGTGCCCAGGCTGCGGCTGGCGCGCATCTGGCTGGCGCGCAGCATCAGCACACCCTCAATGTCCGGCTGCGCAGCGGCGTCTTGCAGCGTGTAGCCGATCAGCGGGATGTGGCCGGCCAGCGGTGCGCCGGTCTGCGTCGCTTTGGCCTTCAGGTGCGCGATCAGGCGCAGGCCCATCGGGTCGTCCAGGTTGACCACCGCCGTCTTCAGGCCGGGCCAGTCGAACAGCTTGGTCTTGGCGGCCTCGTAGGCCTCCATGGTGCCGTGGTAGTCCAGATGGTCGCGGGTCAGGTTGGTGAAAAGCGCGACGTCGAAGTGCATGCCGGCCACGCGGCCCTGTTCCAGGCCGATCGACGATACTTCGATCGCCAGCGAGGCGGCGCCCTGCGTGCGCAGGTCGGCCAGCGTGCGCGCCAGCAGCACCGCGTCCGGCGTGGTGTAGCCGGTGACGTCGTATTCGACGTCACCGCGCGCGCGGAACAGGCCCACGCCCAACGTGCCGACGACGGCGGCCGGCTCGGCGCCGCGCGAGAGCGCGTGGCCCAGCCACACGGCGCTGGAGGTCTTGCCGTTGGTGCCGGTCACGCCGACGGTGAACATGGCCGCATCCGGCTGTTCATAAAACGCGTGAGCAATCACGCCGGCGTGCTGCTTGAGCTTTTCGACGGTAATGTAGGGGACGGCCCAGCTGTCGTCCCAGGTGAAACCGGCCGGGTCGAACACCACCAGCGCGGCGCCCTGCTCGACGGCGCTGCCGATGAAGCCGCGGCCGTCGCCGGCGTCGCCGGGGTAAGCGAAAAACACATCGCCCAGCTTGATGCGTCGCGAATCCGAAGCCAGTTGCGCGGTCGGCGCGAGCTTGCGGATGGCGGCGGCGATTGCCAGCGGGTCGAAGTCAGAAGTCGTCACATGTTCTCCTGTGATGCATTATCAGGAATGATGATATGGGTAAGGGTAGAATCGGGCGTGATGTTCTTGGCGCGCAGCGCGTTGGCGGCCAGCGCGGAGAACACGGGGCCGGCCACGTCGCCGCCGACGTGCACCGGGCCGCCCGGTTCGTCGATCATGACGGCGATAATGAAGCGCGGGTTCGACATCGGCGCCATGCCGACGAAGTTGCCGATGTATTTGGTCTGCGAGTAGTGGCCGTTGATGAACTTCTGCGCGGTGCCGGTCTTGCCGCCCACGCGGTAGCCAGGCACCTGCGCCTTGACGGCCGAGCCCCCCGGCTGCGTGACCATCTCCAGCATCTCGCGCATGTCGGCGGCGGTCTTGGCGCTGACCACCTGGGTGCCGTGCGGCGCCTCGGTCACCTTCTGGAACGACAGCGGGATGATGTCGCCGTCGCGGGCGTAGATCATGTAGGCGCGCGCCAGCTGGATCAGCGACACCGAGATGCCCTGGCCGAAGCTCATGTTGGCCTGCTCGATCGGGCGCCACGATTTATACGGACGCACGCGGCCGGCCACGGCGCCGGGGAAGCCCCACTTGGGCTGCTGGCCGAAGCCGACCTTGGTGAACATCTCCCACATCTCCTGCGGCGGCATGCTCAATGCGATCTTCGAGGTGCCGATGTTGGACGACTTCTGGATGATGCCCTGCACGTCGATCATGTAGTGCGGGTGGGTGTCGTGGATCACGTGGTCGGCGATCACCATCGAACCGGCGCCGGTGTCGAACATCGTGTGCGGCGTGATGCGCTTCTCGTCCAGCGCCAGGCCGACGGTGAACGGCTTGAGCGAGGAACCCGGCTCGAAGGTGTCGGTCATCACGCGGTTGCGCAGCTGCTCGCCGGTCAGCTTGGAGCGGTCGTTGGGGTTGTAGGTCGGCCAGTTGGCCAGCGCCAGCACCTCGCCGGTGTGCACGTCCAGCACCACGGCGGCGCCGGCCTTGGCGTGGAACTTCTCCACCGACTCCTTGACCTGGGTGAAGGCGATGTACTGGATCTTGCTGTCGATCGACAGCGTCAGGTCCTTGCCGTCGTGCGGCTCGCGCACCGATTCGATGTCCTCGACGATACGGCCCAGGCGGTCCTTGATCACGCGGCGGCTGCCCGGCTGGCCCACCAGCGTCTTTTGCTGCGCCAGCTCCATCGATTCCTGGCCCACGTCTTCGACGTTGGTGAAGCCCACCACGTGGGTCGTCACTTCGCCCTGCGGGTAGAAGCGCTTGTATTCCTTGCGGGTCTGGATGCCGTCGATCCCCAGCTTGGTGATCTGGTCGGCCACGTCCTGTTCGACCTGGCGCTTCAGGTAGACGAAGCCGCGGTCGGAGTCGAGCTTCTTCTGCAGATCGGCGTTGCTCATATCGAGCAGGCGCGCCAGCTCTTTTAATTTTGCCGGCGGCGCGTCCTGGACGTCGTCCGGGATCGCCCAGATGGCCTTGACCGGCACCGACGACGCCAGCACCTGGCCATCGCGGTCGGTGATCTTGCCGCGCGTGGCCGGCAGGTCGAGCGTTCGGGCGTAGCGGATCTCGCCCTGCTTCTGCAGGAACTGGGTCGACAGGCCTTGCAGCCACAGGGCGCGCGCGGCCAGGCCGGCGAAGGCGGCGAACAACACGAACAGCACCACGCGCGAACGCCATACCGGCAGGCGCACCGCCAGTACGGGGTTCTTCGAGAACGGCACGCCCTTGGAGGCGGCCACGCGCGAGGTGTTCACGTTGCTGCCGCGGCTCATTTCGCGTCCTCCGGCGTCAGGTACTGCGTGCGCGCGGCGGTCAGCGGCGTCATGTTCAGGTCGCGGCGGGCGATTTCCTCGATGCGGGCGTGCTTGCCCAGCGTCGACTGGTCCAGCTGCAGCTGCGCCCATTCGATGTCGAGCTGGCGCGCCTGCGACTGCGTGCGTTCCAGTTCGATGAACAGATGGCGCGCCTGGTACTGGGCGTTCACCAGCGACAGCCCGCAGGCCACCAGCAAGGTGGCCAGCACCAGGTTGATCTTGCCGCTCATGCCGCACCCTTCACAGGCAGCGGCAGGCGGCGCGCCACCCGCATCACGGCCGAACGGGCGCGCGGGTTGGCGTCCACCTCGGCGTCGGACGGCTTGATCTTGGCCAGCAGCTTGAGCTCCGGCTGCGGCAGGTCGACCGCGCGGATCGGCAGCCGGCGGTCCGGCTGCTCGACGTTGGCCTTGGACGCGAAGAAGCGCTTGACCATGCGGTCTTCCAGCGAGTGGAAACTGATGATGGCGATGATGCCGCCCGGCGCCAGGCTGTTCCAGGCTTGCGTCAGGCCGATCTCGAGGTCTTCAAGCTCCTTATTGATGAAAATCCGGATAGCCTGAAAGGTGCGGGTGGCCGGGTCCTTGCCCTTTTCCCGAGTCTTGACCGCGCCTGCCACGATGCCGGCAAGCTGTCGTGTGCTTGAAATTGGTTCGACTGCCCGGCGAGCAACAATCGCCTTTGCAATCTGAAAAGCAAACCGTTCTTCCCCATATTCTTTGATCACCTTTTCCAGTGTCTGTTCGGTTTCTGTGGCGAGCCACTCCGCCGCCGACATGCCGCGCGTGGTGTCCATGCGCATGTCGAGCGGGCCGTCGTTGCGGAAGCTGAAGCCGCGCGCCGCGTCGTCCACCTGCGGCGACGAGATGCCCAGGTCGAGCAGGATGCCGTCGGCCTGCGCCACGCCGCGCTCGGCCAGCGCCGCGTGCATGGTGGCGAAGCTGTCGTGGACGATGGTGAAGCGCGGGTCGTCGATCTGTTCCGCGGTGGCGATCGCCTGCGGGTCTTTGTCGAAGGCGATCAGGCGCGCGTTGGCGCCCAGTTTGGACAGGATCAGGCGCGAGTGCCCGCCGCGGCCGAAGGTGCCGTCGACGTAGACGCCGCCGGCGCGCGCGCCGTCCAGCGCCAGCGCGTCGACCGCTTCGTCCAGCAGCACCGTCCGATGCTGAAATTCCGGCACCGATGTAGTAGTCATCACGGAGCCTTAGAAGGAGAAATTGGCGAGGACATCGGGGGTGCCGGCTTCGATCGCCTGCTGCTCTTTTTCCGCCATCTTGGCGGCATCCCAGATTTCAAAGTGCGAACCCATGCCCATCATCATGACTTCCCGCTCCAGGCCGACGGCGCTGCGCAGCTCGGGGGCGATCAGGATGCGGCCGGCCGTGTCCATTTCGACATCGGTGGCGTAGCCAAGGAAGATGCGCTGCCAGGCGCGGGCCTGCAGCGGCCACTGGGCGATCTGCTGGCGGTGTTGCTCCCACACGGGGCGGGGGAACAACATGACGCAGCCGTCGGGATGGCGGGTCAGCGTGAGGCGGCCTTCGCACTGGATCGAGAGCGCGTCACGATGCTTGGCAGGGATGGACATCCTGCCTTTGGCATCGAGATTGATTGCGGACGCGCCTTGAAACACGGGATTACCTTTTGACCTCAGTAGGGTTAGCGGAGCATGATCGGCGTTTTCTGCTTTGCATCTCCCCCGCCGCTAAGTCGGGTGAAATTTCCCACAAAAAGACACTTTTTCACACAGATGCCCACTTTAGAGGAAGCAAGAATGACGGTCAAGCGCTTTCAGGCAAACGAAACAGCGATTTTAGTAATGAAATTAAGGACTTAGCGCGATTCCTTGAAGCCGGGTAGAAATAAAATAGTCAGGTAAATTAAGTACTTATGTCAAAGTGTGAATGTGCTACCTCATCTGCGCACATGTGTTTGCCACCGCGCCGGCGCTGTAAAAGCCCGCATAAAATAATTGAATTAAATGCATAAAGTTGCAAAGCGCCAACATTGCAATGGTAAATAGTTATCGGTGGTGAACGGGCGGGAATGTGCGGGCGGAGGGGATTTTTTGCGGCAAGTCGCGCCGGCGGCGCGCTGAAGCGGAAAACAAAACCTGGGTTCGTCGAGGGACATCACCGCGGCGCGCCCCAACTTGTATAGACAAATCAGGCCACCACCGACAGCCGTATTATACGAAATCCGCCGGTTGAAAACAGAAACGGCAGCCGTGCGGCTGCCGTTTTAAGTGCTTCTTAATCAAGAATCAATCAAGAATTAACAAAAATCAGTCGTAGGTGGCGTACACCGTGACACCGCTGAACGGGGTTTTGGCGTTCAGCATGATGTAGTACCAGTGGCCCGCGACCGGATTGGGCAGGTACAGGTTTTCCGCGTTGCCGGCGGTGGCCGACACCATGTCGAACGAGGCCACGCTCGGGTAGCGGTCCAGCGCCAGGTACAGGTCGACATCGCCATTGCCGCCGCGGCTGTAGACTTTGACGTTCCGGGCGCCGGCCGGCACCATCAGGTAGACATACGCCTGGCCGCTCGAGGACAGGCCGGTGATGCCGCAGTTCTTGCCCAGGTAGCTGGTCGACGAGCAGCGCGGCAGTTGCGGCTCCGGCAGCGGCGGCTGGCCGGCGGTGGTGGCCTGGTTGACCCAGTCGGCGAACTCGGCGTCGTAGCTGGTGCCGATGCGGTCCATGAAGCTCTGGTAGCCGCCGTAGTCGCCGACGCGGAACTGGCCCAGCACGGCGTCGACGTCGGCACGGTGGCGCTCGATCATGAAGCGGGTCGCCATGTAGCCCCAGCGATAGGCGCGCGGCACATAGTCGGCCATGCTGTAGGTGTTGCCGAAGATCTGGCTCAGGCGGTAGGTGCCGGTCTTGGCCATGTCGATCGCGACCTGGTTGTTATTCTTGAGCGACATGTATTCCGCGATGCCCTCGATCCACCACACGGTCGGCACCGAGGTGGCCAGCGCGAAGTCGCCCAGCATGTCGAAGCGGCCGTCCAGGTAGTGGACGAACTCGTGCTCCAGGTTCCACACCTGGAACGTCGGCCGCAGCCACGAGGCTTCGTGCGCGATGAAGCGCGCCTGGTTGCCCGGCTGGTCGGGCTCGCCCTCCAGGTACATGCCGCCGTTGTTGGTGTCGATGCCGTAGATGACCGAGGCGTACTTGCTGTAGTTGGCGTAGTCGTCGAACACCACCAGTTCCAGCGAGGTGTTGTAGTCGTTGGCCACCGGCGTGCGGTTGGTCTTCAACATCTCGTGCACATAGCCCTCTTCCACCGCCAGCTTGTCGCAGCTGTCCTGCAGCTGCTCCGGCGTCATGTCCTGGGCGCGGATGTGCAGCGTCGGGCTGCAGTCCTTGCTGTACTTGAGCACGGTGTTGGCCAGCTGGGTGACATAGTCGCAGGTGCCGTACTCGCCGCAATTGCCGTTGTCGTAGTACTTGACGGCCGAGGCGGCCGCCAGCCACAGGTCGCTGTCGGCGCCGGTCATGCTGGAGCTGGCCAGCATGGCTTTCACCATCGGCTTGACGCCGTCCTTCAGCGCCGGGTACTGCATGAAGCGGAACGCCTCGTTGGTGGCGTCGTTGAGCTGGTAGCCGTAGTAGTCGCCCAGCAGCGTCGCCTTGTTGGAGGTGACGAAGGCGTTCAGCGCGGTCGCGTACGACAGGTCGTTCTGCAGCAGCGGCACGCCTTCGGCGCGGTAGTGGGAATAGAAGAACACCGTCAACGCCGACGTGAAGGCGCCGGCCGTGCTGGGGTTGCGCAGCGCGTCGACCGCGTGCGGATTGTTGGCGCTGTTGGTGTAGCGCTGCACCAGCGCCTTCATGCTGGACAGGTAGTACGGTTCGTCATGCATATTGGTGATCAGGCGAATCGCCTCGCCGGCGGTGCTGCTGGCCACCGTGTTGGGCGCATACAGCGCCGTGCCGTCGGCCAGCTGCTTGATCGGCGTGCGCAGCGCGGTCTTGAGCGACTGGGCCGGCTGGGCGATGGTGCCGCCCTCGGCCAGGTAGTAGCCGGCGCGCAGGTACAGCGTCAGGTTGACCAGCTTCATGTCGCTGGCGTTGTAGCTGGCCGCTTCCTGCGTGAAGCGGCTGGCGATGGCGCTCATGTTGGCGGCCGAGTAGACCGTCGCGCCCTGCTCCGGCGTCAGCGAGAACAGGCCGTAGGTGCATTCGTAGTCCGGCAGGTTGGCCAGGTAGTCGGCCAGCGCGGCGCCGCTGTAGCTGGCCAGCTTGCCCATGTCCTTGCATTCCGGCGTCGCGCTCATCGGCGTCAGGCTGTTGCGCTGCGAGCGCGGCAACAGGTCGTAGCGCGGCTTGGTGGTTGGCGCCACCTGGTACTTCTGCTGCTCGATCGACGGCGGCAGGTTTTGGCGCTGGTGCGGCATCGGCGCCTGCTTCAGGCGGCCGTGCCGGTCCGCGGCGGGATCGCCGCCCTGGTCCGCATGGGCGGCAATGGTCAGGCTGGCCACGCATAGGCCGCCCAGATACAGGATGTTCCTCGATAACGACATGTCTGCCTCTTTTCTTCAAGAATAGTTATTGGTCTTTTGCCGCCATGTTTGGGCGGCTTGGAAATACTATCTTGATGAGTTTGCAAGGCATTGCGCACACCGGACCGTGGCCGGCGGTTCGCTCTATTTAAACAGCCGGGGGTGCGGGATCGGCACAGCGTTTGCGCCGAAATACCACACTTTGCGCGCGCGGACGGCGCTCAGGCGCCCAATTCCTGCCACAACGATACCGCCGGCGCCGGCGCCGAGGGCGGACGCGCGCCGTGGTGCTGGGCGCGGTACTGCACCGGCGTCATCCCGGTCAGCGCCTTGAACTGGCGGCTGAAGGCGCTGTGGTCGGAATAGCCGCAATCGTTGGCGATGTCGGCGATGCTGCGCGTCTGGTCGGCCTCGATCAGCGCCAGCGCGCCGTTCAGCCGCGATTGCAGCAGCAGCTGGCGCGGGCTGTAGTGGAACACGCGCTGGAACAGCCGCTCCACGCGCGCCAGCGGCAAGCCGGCCTCCTGCGCCAGCTGGTTCAGGCACAGGGGTTCCTTGTAGTTGTCGCGGATGTGCTGGGCGATGCTGGCGATCTGCCGGTACACCGGGTGGTGGTCGTCGGCCAGCCCGAGGTCGTGCGAGGTGCCGACCAGGCCGACGATGGCGCCGGCGTCGTCGCGCAGCGGGGTCTTGTGGGTCAGGCACCAGCCGTGGCGGCGGTTGGGATACAGGTGCAGCTCGAGGTGCTTGCTGATGGTGTGGCCGGCCTCGATCACCTCGCGGTCCTGCGCCATGTAGTTCTGCGCCAGGTGGCGCGGGTGCACCTCCAGCACCGTCTTGCCGACGATTTCCTGCTTGTTGCGCAGGCCGCAGCGGCGCACCAGCGTGCGGTTGGCGGCCAGATAGCGGCCGTCGCGGTCCTTGACGAAAAACGCGACATCGCTCAGTTCATCGAACAGGATTTCGATCGCATTCAACTCGACATTTTGCATCGCTGCTCCAGTTGCTTAGGTGGCAAGACAACCAATATTACCTTATCCTTGCGCGCACTGGAACCTTGCCGTGAGAATACACACACCGGGTGTATCCGCCGTCTCCTTCTAGCAAAACTGCTGAAACGGGCTTCTGAAACCTTCTGAAATCCGCGGAATTTCTCTGGCCCCGGCCTCGCGCCCAGGACAGAAGAAATCCACCAATTTCAGAAGGTTTTAGAAGCCCGTTTCAGCAAGGTCCGGCGAAGGATCGTGGCGACCTCCCCCCCATATGCATCCTACCTGCCGTCGACCCAGCCGCGCGAGCGCTCGACCGCACGCCCCCACTGCGCCAGCAACTCGGCGCGGCGGTCGACCGGCATGGCCGGCTCGAAGCGGCGCTCGCACGACCACTGCGCGGCGATTTCCTCCTGCGTCTCCCAGAAACCCACCGCCAGCCCGGCCAGATAGGCCGCGCCCAGCGCCGTGGTCTCGGTCACCGTGGGCCGCAGCACCGGCACGCCCAGCAGGTCGGCCTGGAACTGCATCAGCAAATCGTTGCGGGCCGCGCCGCCGTCCGCGCGCACCTCGGTCAGCGGAATCGCGTGGTGCGACGCCGCCACATCCTTCTGCATGGCCGCCATCAGCTCCGCGCTCTGATAAGCGATCGCCTCCAGCGCAGCGCGCGCGATGTGCCCACGGTTGCTGCCCCGGCTCAGGCCGACCAGCGCGCCGCGCGCATACGGGTCCCAGTGCGGCGCGCCCAAACCGACAAAGGCCGGCACCATGAACACGCCGCCGCTATCGGGCACGCTGGCGGCCAGCGCCTCGACGTCGCTGGACTGCTGGATGATGCCCAGTCCATCGCGCAGCCACTGCACCGTGGCGCCGCCCATGAAGACGCTGCCCTCCAGCAGGTAATCGGTGGCGCCGTCGACCCGCCAGCCGACCGTGGTCAGCAGCCGGTTGTGCGACGCCACCGGATGGCGTCCCAGATGCATCAGCATGAAGCAGCCGGTGCCGTAAGTATTCTTGACCATGCCCGGCTTGAGGCAGGCCTGGCCGAACGTGGCGGCCTGCTGGTCGCCGGCGATGCCGGCCACCGGGATCTCCGCGCCGAACAGCGCGGCCTTGGTGTGGCCCACCTCCTCGCTGGACGACACCACCTGCGGCAGCATCTCCTCGGGAATATCGAACAGCTGCAGCAGATCGTGGTCCCAGCGCATCAGGTGGATGTTGAACAGCATGGTGCGCGAGGCATTGCTGACGTCCGTCACGTGGCGCCCGGTCAGCTTGTAGGTCAGCCAGCTGTCGATGGTGCCGAAGGCCAGCGCGCCGTGGCGGGCCCGCTCGCGCGCGCCCGGCACGTGGTCGAGCAGCCATTTGAGCTTGGTCGCGGAAAAATACGCGTCCAGCTCCAGGCCGGTGATGTCGGTGATTTTCCTGGCCTTGCCGTCGGCGCGCAGCGCCTCGCAAGTGTCGGCCGTGCGGCGGTCCTGCCAGACGATGGCCGGCGCGATCGGCTCGCCGCTCTTGCGGTCCCACACCACGGTGGTCTCGCGCTGGTTGGCGATGCCGATCGCCAGGATCTGGCTGCCGTCGACGTGGTTGTCGTGCAGGACCTTGCGCGCCACGGTGAGCTGGCTGTTCCAGATTTCATTGGGATCGTGCTCGACCCAGCCGGGCTGCGGGAAATGCTGCGGGAATTCCTGCGCCGCGCTGCCGCAGATCTGGCCCTGATGGTCGAACAGGATGGCGCGCGAACTGGTGGTGCCTTGATCCAAGGCCAGTATGTATTTTTTCATCGGCAGAGTCCCCAGGAAGGCCGCGGCGTGCGCGTCGGTCCCGCGGCAGCCGCGAACATTGTTATTAGTTGAAGCAAGCCGATAGGCCGGATTTTGTTACGGCGCAGGCGAACCCGCGCTATGACAGCCATTCCTCTAGGCGCTGGATTACTCCAGCGCTCAAGCTTCCTACCCGCACGCTCCGCGAGCAGCATCATCGCGTGCCTATTTGGAATTGCACCAGGTGGAGGTTACCGCGTTTCACCGTAACTTAATACGCTCGTCTCTGTGGCCCTATTCCTCGCCTTATACCTTGGGCTTGCGCTTGCGGCTTTCAGCGGACGGCCGTTAACCGTCACCCCGCTCTATGGAGTCCGGACCTTCCTCCCGCCAGGCATTACGCGCTGGCCAGCGGCTGTCTGGCTTGCTTCAGCCGCTATTGTACCAGTCCACCCCGTCAAATCTGAAATTTGGTGTCGCCATTAGAAAAGCCGCCCCTTGGGCCCGGCCGTAGAATGCGGGATACCTATACCCATAAGGCCAGACATGACGCAACCATCCCGCACCGGCGGCCAGATCCTGGTCGACGCCCTGAAGATTCACGGCGTGGACACCGCATTCGGCGTGCCCGGCGAAAGCTACCTCGACGTGCTCGACGCGCTGCACGACTCCGACATCCGCTTCATCATCAACCGCCAGGAGGGCGGCGCCGCCTTCATGGCCGACGCCTACGGCAAGATGACCGGCAAGCCGGGCATCTGCTTCGTCACGCGCGGCCCGGGCGCCACCAACGCCTCGATCGGCGTGCACACCGCGTTCCAGGACTCGACCCCGATGATCCTGTTCATCGGCCAGGTCGGCAACGACTTCGTCGACCGCGAGGCGTTCCAGGAGATCGACTACCGCCGCATGTACGGCCAGATGGCCAAGTGGGTGGCGCAGATCGACCGCGCCGACCGCGTGCCCGAGTACATCGCGCGCGCCTTCCAGATCGCCACCAGCGGCCGTCCCGGCCCGGTGGTGCTGGCGCTGCCGGAAGACATGCTGACCGCCGTCGCCACCGTGGCCGACACCCGCCGCTACCAGCCGGTGCAGGCGTCGCCGTCGGCCGCGCAGATCGGGCAAGTGCGCGCGCTGCTGGCCGGCGCCAAAAAGCCACTGGTGCTGCTGGGCGGCGGCGGCTGGAACGCGCAAGCCTGCGCCGACCTGCAAGCCTTCGCCGAGGCCAACCACCTGCCGGTGGCGTGCGCATTCCGCTTCCAGGACCTGCTCGACAACGCCCATCCCAACTACATCGGCGACGTCGGCATCGGCATCAATCCCAAGCTGGCCGCGCGCGTGCGCGAGGCCGACGTCATCCTGGCGATCGGCCCGCGCCTGGGCGAGATGACCACCGGCGGCTACGCGCTGATCGCCGCGCCGCTGCCGGCCCAGCGCCTGATCCACGTGCACGCCGACGCCGGGGAACTGGGCAGCGTCTACCAGGCCGAGTTGATGATCAACAGCGGCATGCCGCAGATGACGGCGATGCTGGCCGCGATGGCGCCGGTCGATGCCAGCGCCTGGCAAGCCACGGTGGCCGAGGCCAGGGCCGACCTGGCCGCGTGGCAGCGCCAGCCGCCGATCTTCCAGGACGGCAGCGCGCCGCTGGACCTGTGGCAGGTGGTGCAGCAGATCGACAAGATCGCGCCGCACGACACCATCATCACCAACGGCGCCGGCAACTACGCCACCTGGGCGCACCGCTTCCACAGCTACGGCGGCATGCGCACGCAGCTGGCGCCGACCAGCGGCGCCATGGGCTACAGCGTGCCGTCCGGCGTGGCCGCCAAGATCATCGACCCGGCGCGCACCGTGATCACCTTCGCCGGCGACGGCGAGTACATGATGAACGGCCAGGAGCTGGCCACCGCCGTGCAGTACCGCGCGGGCGTGGTCATCATCGTGTTCAACAACGGCATGTTCGGCACCATCCGCATGCACCAGGAGCTGCACTACCCTGGCCGCGTGTCCGGCACCCAGCTGCACAACCCGGACTTCGCCGCGCTGGCGGTGGCCTACGGCGGCCATGGCGAGGTGGTCAGCACCACGGCGGAATTCGCGCCGGCGCTGGAACGCGCGCTGGCCTACGCCAACGGCGAGCAGCTGCCGGCCGTGATCGAGCTGCGCTACGACGGCAACCTGATCACGCCGGGCGCCACGCTCGACACCATCCGCAAGAACGCGCTGGCCGCCAGGGCCTGAGCGCCATAAAAAAACCGCCGGCTCACAGGCCGGCGGTGGTGGTCTGGCCGGCGTCGATCGACGGCGCCGGCGTTTCCTCTTCCTTCTCTTTGTCCTGGTCCTTGTGCGGCTTGGGCGCCGGACAGGCGCGGCAGGCGCCGGCCTTGCGGCCGAAGTCCGTCACCCGCGTCAGCCGCATCGGCACCGCCGCGTCGCCGCAATAGCCGCCGTCCAGCACCAGCGTCTTGCCGCCGTCGGCCAGCTTGCCGCTGATGGTGCGCTCGTCCTCGTCCGGCGGCTGCACCGTGAAGTACAGCTGCTTGCCGCGCGGATCGATGTTGACGTCGCTGGCCACCACCGGCCAGCTCAAGCCGCCGGCCGTGTATTCATACAGCACCGTGTCGACTTCTGAAAACCGTTGCAACGTGATGCGCTGCCCGCCGAACTCGCCGCTGTCCGGATGGATGCACAGGTCCGAGTACACCACCATGCCGTAGCGCGGCAGCCCACCGGCCGACACGGCCGGCGTGGCCGGCTTGCGCGCCAGCCTGGGCGCGGCGATCACGGCGCACGAGGCCAGCAGGATGGCGCCGGCCAGCGCCGCGCGTGGGGTAGTCATCATGGTAACGGCTTTCAGAAATGAACAACGGCTGCACCAGGCAGCCGTTGTGGATTCTAACTGATCAGATCAGATTAGAACGAGTGACGCATGCCCAGGTTGAAGGCTTTGTCGCCCGAACCGGCTTCGGTGTTGTTACCAACGGTGTAGCTGGCGCCGTTCTTGTTCTTGATCTTAGCGAAAGCAACGTAGGTGCTGGTGCGCTTCGACAGAGCGTACGAGTAGCCAACTGCCCACTGGTCCGCATCGTGGTTAGCGATTTCTTTGTCGTTCTTGCGGGTGTACGACGCCATCAGGGTGCCGTTAGGACCCATAGGAGCGGTAGCGCCGATCAGAGCAACGTTGCTGTCGCGGGTAGCGGTAGGAGCAACTGCGTAGCCGAACGGGTTGCTGGTGTTAGCCAGTGGCGAGCTGTTGGTGCCCTTGTCTTTGCTGTAAGCAGCGAAAGCTTTAACCACGCCGAAGTCGTAGTTAGCGGCGATCAGGGTGTTGCGGCCGATGTCGGTGCTCAGTTTAGGAGCAACGGTGTCGTTGTTACGTGCATTGTAAGCAACGCGAACGTTCAGAGGACCGTTCGAGTAGCCAATCCAGGTGCCCAGTTGACGTTGTGCCGAAGCGTCGCCAGCTTGCTCGCCCACCGAGTACGACACTTCGCCCTGGAAGCCTTCGATCGATGGCGACTGGTATACGATAGCGTTGCTGTTGCGGGTGTTGTTGCCAGCCACGCCGAACAGGTTCTTGGCGGTACCAGCGTAGCCCAGTGCGAACGGGTCAGCCACGTCGCGCAGGGTTTCGTAGTACGGGGTGTACTGACGGCCCAGGGTCAGCTGGCCGGCGGTGGTCGACTTCAGACCAACGTAGGACTGACGGTTGGCGATCGAACCAGCAACATCGGACTCACCGGTGTCGACTTTAACGCCCGATTCCAGCACGAAGACAGCGCTCAGACCGCCGCCCAGATCTTCCGTACCTTTGAAACCCAGACGGGAGGCCGAGCCCACGCCGCTGGTGACTTTGGTGGTGTTGGCAACGCCGCCGCGCTCGCTCACGATACCGGCATCGACGATACCGTAGATCGTTACGTTCGATTGTGCGAACGCTGCGGAGCTCATTGCGCCCAGAACGGCCATGGCGATAAGGGATTTTTTCATTATGTTTCCTTCAGTTGTGTTGCTGTAAAAAGGTAAAGCTAGTATGACGGCGTGTTCGGTTCTGTGCGTGAGGGCAAACTCCCCAGCTGCCACTGTGCGATCCCGACTGTGGGATGCGTTCACTTAAATTGCGGCCGATTCTATCGACGCCGGCTTTATCGCAGCGCAAAATGCGCCAGAGGCGGCACTATACTGATGCTTTGCTTGTCGATCAAGTGTAAAAGCGCTCATATTGACCGCCCTCACCCCCGTCCGTTTTCAAAACAACAGTATTTTACTGCATCGCAATATTTCCTGCCGAGTCAGGCAACTAGCCCGGTATTTCCGCCCGATGCATTCCTCGCGGCGCCCCGTTGTGCGGGCCGCCCGAGTAGCCAAAACAAGCGCGACTACATCGTTGTCGGACCAAGTAAAAATAGCCTCTTTGCTATTTCTGACGCCATTTTATACTGAAGTGCCCCGCCGCCCGCCCCGACACAATGGTAATAAGCTTACAACTCCAGACTTTGTTCGGAGTTTTCTGTAGGCAAAATAGCCCTCCGGCCAACTTTGCTCATAGTGTAAACGCTTTAGAAGTGTAGGAAATTTTGTCGCGCGCGCAGGGTGTTGCGCTGCATCAGCAATTTGTAAGAAATTGCTACCTGTTGCAAATTGGAGACAAATTCATCAAGAAACCTTGCAAAATCCGCCGACATGCCGTGCGAAACGCCGGCCGGCCGCATGAATCCCGTGCATACAGCGTCGCGCTTGATCCAGCGCACAAACCGCCGCGCCAGGCCGGCGCCGGCGCCGGAATGTTGCTGGCAGCCACAGTTTTTTTATGGCGCCGCAAATTATATTGTCCACGACAAAGCAGGGGGAAACCCGCTAAACAGTTCATTAGTTCTGTATGTCAACTGTGTGTCGTGGACAAGGTCTTTCCCATAGGGCAAACCGGGCAAAACCCGATAGGCGGCGCCAACCTTTCGGGCGCAAATCGAATGTAAAATGCAGGTCGCGTTCCCCCGGCCCCGGCCGCGAACGCACTGTGCACCCGGACCCCGTGCCAACCCTCGCGACTGCCCAATAAATGGCCGGCGCTTAAGCCTGATGACTATTAAAGTTTCTACACAAACAGTTCCTAGCACGATCAGCGACGTCGAACGCGACACCGGCGTCGCCAAGGAAACCCTGCGCGTGTGGGAGCGGCGCTACGACTTCCCGCAACCGATGCGCGACCCCAACGGCGAACGGGTGTATCCGATCGAGCAGGTGCACAAGCTGCGGCTGGTGAAGCGCCTGATCGACCTGGGCTACCGTCCGGGCAAGGTGATCCAGTACAGCACCGCCGAGCTGCAGGCGCTGACCGGCCAGGCCACCGGCAGCCTGCACGGCGCCAGCGTCACGCCGCCCGCCCTGCAAAGCTACCTCGACCTGTGCAAGAGCCACCAGATGGAGGCGCTGCGCCGCAAGCTGTCGCAGGCGCTCTTGATGATGGGCCTGAAAAGCTTCGTGATCGACCTGGTGGCGCCGCTGACCGCACTGATCGGCGAGGCCTGGGCCAGCGGCGCGCTGGCCACCTTCGAGGAACATCTGTATACCGAATCGCTGACGGTGGTCATGCGCAGCGCCATCTTCGCCATGCCGCAGGCCAACGCCAGCAACCTGGGCGCGCCGCGCATCATGCTGACCACCCTGCCGCAGGAACGCGACGGCCTGGGCCTGCTGATGGCCGAAGCCATGTGCGTGGCCGAGGGCGCGCACTGCATCTCGCTGGGCGTGCAGACGCCGCTGCTCGACATCGTCGAGGCGGCGCGCGTGCAGCGCATCGACATCATCGCGCTGTCGTTCTCGGTGGGCATGAACGCGCGCCAGGCGCTGGACGCGCTGGCCGAGCTGCACACCCGCCTGGGCGGCAGCATCGCGCTGTGGGCCGGCGGCGGCAACGCCGCGTTCAAGCGGCGCCGCCCGCCGTACGTACGGGTCTACGCGCTGTCCGACATCAGCGCCGCGATCGCCGACTGGCGCCAGCGCCACGCCGCCGCGCCCGGCTGAAAATCTTGTCATTCCGGTAGCATGGCCGGGCGGCCGCGCCGCGCTCTGGTAAAATAGCGGCATTTTTCCCCGTGTCCGGCGCAGCCGGCCATCCGCTTGAAGCGCCCCCAACCACATGTCCATGTTTAGTTTCTTCAAGAAAAAACCCGTCACCCCCGAAACGCCGCCGGCCGCCGCCGTCCCGGCCGCGTCCCCAGTCCCGGCCCCCGCCGCCATCGAACCGTCCGCGCTGCCCGATCTGCTGCCGATCGAGGAGCCCGCGCCCAAGCTGTCGTGGATGTCGCGCCTGAAGGCCGGCCTGTCCAAGACCTCGAGCAACCTGTCGATCCTGTTCGTCGGCGCCAGGATCGACGACGACCTGTACGACGAGCTGGAGGCGGCGCTGCTGATGTCGGACGCCGGCGTCGACGCCACCCAGTACCTGCTGGACGCCCTCAAGCAAAAGGTCAAGGACGACAAGCTGCTGGACGCGGCCGCCGTCAAGGCCGCGCTCAAGCAACTGCTGATCGAGCTGCTGACCCCGTTGCAGCGCCCGTTCGAGCTGGGCCGCCACCAGCCGACCGTGATGATGATCTCCGGCGTCAACGGCGCCGGCAAGACCACCACCATCGGCAAGCTGGCCAAGCACATGCAGACCCACGGCCAGTCGGTGCTGCTGGCCGCCGGCGACACCTTCCGCGCCGCCGCCCGCGAGCAGCTGATGGTCTGGGGCCAGCGCAACAACATCACCGTGATCTCGCAAGCCTCGGGCGACCCGGCCGCCGTCTCGTTCGACGCCGTGCAGTCCGGCAAGGCCAAGGGCCTGGACGTGGTGATGATCGACACCGCCGGCCGCCTGCCGACCCAGCTGCACCTGATGGAGGAACTCAAAAAGGTCCAGCGCGTCATCGGCAAGGGCATGGAGGGCGCGCCGCACGAGACGCTGCTGGTCATCGACGGCAACACCGGCCAGAACGCGCTGGCCCAGGTCAAGGCCTTCGACGACGCCCTCAAGCTGACCGGCCTGGTGATCACCAAGCTCGACGGCACGGCCAAGGGCGGCGTGCTGGCCGCCATCGCCCGCGTGCGCCCGGTGCCGGTCTACTTCATCGGCATCGGCGAGAAGATCGAGGACTTGCAGCCCTTCGTGGCCGCCGAGTTTGTTGAAGCCCTGCTGGGATAAGCGCCCGCCATGATCGAATTCCGCAACGTCTCGAAACAATACCCCCCCGACGCGACGGCGCTGCGCGACGTCTCGTTCACCGTGGCCAAGGGCGAACTGGTGTTCCTGGCCGGCCCCTCGGGCGCCGGCAAGTCCACCCTGCTCAAGATGATCGCCGCGGTCGAGCGCCCCAGCGCCGGCCAGGTGATCGTCAACGGCCAGGACATCGCCCGCATCAAGCCGGCCGCCGTGCCGTTCTTGCGGCGCAACCTGGGCCTGATCTTCCAGCAGCAGCGGCTGCTGACCGACCGCTCCATCCTGGCCAACGTCATGCTGCCGCTGCTGGTGACCGGCGCCTCGCGCGCCCAGGCCGAGCAGCGCGCCCGCGCCGCCCTCGACAAGGTGGGCCTGCTCGAGCGCGCCGACGCCCAGCCGCTGGCCCTGTCCGGCGGCGAACAGCAACGCGTGTCGATCGCGCGCGCCATCGTCAACCGCCCGCAGGTGATCCTGGCCGACGAACCCACCGCCAACCTGGACCGCGCCAGCGCCAACAAGGTGCTGGACGCGCTCAAGGCCTTCCACTCGGTCGGCGTGACCTGCCTGATTTCCAGCCATGACGAACAGATGCTGGACGCCGCCGCGCGCGTCATCCATCTCAAGCACGGCCAGCTGGAGGTGGCGGCATGACGCTCTGGTTCCGGCAACACCGCTACGCGCTGGCCGCGGCCCTGGTGCACCTGCGCCGCTCCCCCGGCGGCTTTTTGTTCAATATATTGGTGGTGGCGATCGCGCTGGCGCTGCCGTTCACCGGCGTCACCCTGCTCGACAACGTGCGCCCGATGTCCGAGCAGCTGTCGGTCGATCCCGAGATCAGCATCTTCCTCAAGCAGGACACCCCGCGCGAGCAGGCCGAAGGGCTGGCCGTGTCGCTGCGCCAGACGGTGCGCGATAAACAAGCCAAGATCGTCTTCACCCCGCGCGAGAAGGCGCTGGAGCAGTTGAAGGACAAGAGCGGCCTGGCCGACGTGCTGACCACGCTGGGCGAGAACCCGCTGCCCGACAGCTACGTGCTCAAGCTGGACGCCTTCCGCAACGCCCAGGCCGGCGGCGACGTCGACCAGCTGGCCGCGCAGATCCGCGCCCTGCCCGGCGTCGACACGGTGCAGGTCGACTCGGCCTGGGTCAAACGCCTGGCCGCGCTGCTCAACGTGTTGCGGCTGGCGCTGCTGCTGCTGGCCGCCACCCTGGGCACGGTGGTGGTGGCGGTGATCTTCAACACCATCCGCCTGCAGGTGATGACCCAGCGCGAGGAAATCCTGGTGTCCAAGCTGATCGGCGCCACCGACAGCTTCATCCACCGCCCCTTCTACTACACCGGCGCACTGCTGGGCCTGTGCGCGGGCGGCGTGGCGCTGGGCGCCGTGTCGCTGGCGCTGCGCCCGCTGAACGTGGCGATCGCCGAATTCGCCCGCCTGTACGCCTCCGAATTCCAGCTGGCGCCGCTGCCGCCGCTGGCCATGGCCGGCCTGCTGGCCCTGTCGGCCGGCCTCGGCCTCATCGGCGCCCTGCTGTCCGTGCAGCGCCACCTGTCCCGCCTCAACTGATCCTCCCGCAGCCTTTCCGTGCGCCCCCGCACGGAAAGGCCAGCCCCGCCCCGTTAGCATTAAGCCCGGCCTAAGCTCCACCGCGCATGCTTCATTAATCAGATGCCATGATGCTTAAAAACGTCATAGTATTTTTACTATCAAAGCGATTAATATCCGATGATTGGCACTCAACGAAGGAGAGTGCTAATATACGTGGACTGAAGAGCAAACAATTCTCTACAGAACCAAGAATCGTTAAGAACAAGCAACATCATCGAGCGAAGGAATGAACATGACTATGTCCGCACCGACTGCATTGGTCCCCGCCACCAATCGCGCCCTGGGACTCGGGTTCACTGGCAACCTGGGCAACCTGGACGCCTATATTTCGGCCGTCAACCGCCTGCCGATGCTGACGCACGACGATGAAATCTCGCTGGCCAGGCGGCTCAAGGAAAAGAACGACCTGGGCGCCGCCCAGGAGCTGGTGCTGTCGCACCTGCGCCTGGTGGTATCGATCGCGCGCGGCTATCTGGGCTACGGCCTGCCGCACGCCGACCTGATCCAGGAAGGCAATATCGGCCTGATGAAGGCGGTCAAGCGCTTCGACCCGGACCAGGGCGTGCGCCTGGTGTCGTACGCCATGCACTGGATCAAGGCCGAGATGCACGAATACATCCTGAAGAACTGGCGCCTGGTCAAGGTGGCCACCACCAAGGCCCAGCGCAAGCTGTTCTTCAACCTGCGCAGCCACAAGACCGGCCTGGACGCGATGACGCCGACCCAGATCGACAGCCTGGCCAAGATGCTGGACGTCAAGCGCGAGGAAGTGATCGAGATGGAAACCCGCCTGAGCGGGCGCGACATCGCGCTGGAATCGCCCAACGACGACGAGGACGACAAGTTCGCGCCGATCGCCTACCTGTCGTCCGAGGCCAGCGAGCCGACCCGCGTGCTGGAAGCCGAACAGGTGACCCGCCTGCAATCGGAGGGGCTGGAGGAAGCGCTGGGCAAGCTGGACGCCCGCTCGCGCCGCATCGTGGAAAGCCGCTGGCTGGCCAACGACGACGGCTCCGGCGCCACCCTGCACACGCTGGCCGAGGAATTCGGCGTCTCGGCCGAGCGCATCCGCCAGATCGAAGTGGCCGCGCTGAAAAAAATGAAGGGCGCGCTGGCCGCCTACGTCTGATTCCCGCCCAGCGCGGGACCGCAACAAGCCGCCCGGCCCCTGCCGCGCGGCTTTTTTTTCACGCCGGCCGCGCGCCCATCGCGCCGCGCCGGGTTTGACCCAGCGCTGTAAAACTGCGGTTCGTGCGCCGCCGGCGTGATCTTTTTGCTAAGCTTGTCCTCTCCACCGAAGCAAGAGGATGCCAATGAAATCCACACTATCGAGGCAGTTGATCATCCTGCCGCTGCTGGCGGCCGTGCTGGCCATGCTGCACGCCTGCGGTTCCGCGTCCGCGGTCGGCCGCGCCGCAGCCGCAGCCGCGCCGCAGCCGTTCGCCCAGACCTATGTGCTGACGCAGGGCGCCAGCGTGGCCATCGCGCCGGCCGCCGCGCCCGGCATCAGCGGCGCCACCGGCGCCACCACGGGCGCGCCCAGCCTCAAGCTCGAGCGCGTCAACGACAGCCGCTGCCGCGTCGGCGCGGTGTGCGTCTGGGCCGGCTACATCAGCTACAGCTTCGCGCTGACCGCCGCCGACGGCACCACCACCAACTTCGTGCTGTCCGACAGCATGCCCAACGCCCGCCCCAGCGTCACGCAAAACGGCCTGACCTTCACGCTGACCGGCGTCGAACCGCAGGCGGTCCCCGCCAAGAATGAAGCCACGCCGGATTATCGGGTAAGCT
>JAJLPB010000073.1 GCA_025548565.1 Rugamonas sp. A1-17 | reverse complement strand
GTGCTCAGCGCGGCCACCGAAGCGGTCGCCAGCGAGGCGATCTGGCCGGTGGTCAGCGCGCTCACCTGCGCGGTGCTCAGGATGGCGATGGCGGCCACCTTGATGGCCGACAGGTCGGCCGTTTCCAGCGCGGCGATGGCGTTGGTCGACAGCGCGGCCACTTGCGCGGTGCCCAGCGCGGCGGCTTCATTGGTGGTCAGCGC
>JAJLPB010000072.1 GCA_025548565.1 Rugamonas sp. A1-17 | reverse complement strand
CACGACCTGGTTGGTGGTCAGGGCCTTGACCTGGTTGGCGCTCAGCGCGGCGATGGCGTTGGTCGACAAGGCGGCGAAGTCCGAAGTCTCCAGCGCGGCCACGCCGTTGGTGGACAGGCCGGCGGCTTGGGCGGCGGTCAGCGCGCTGGCCTGGCCGGTGGTCAGGGCGACGATCTGGTTGGTGCTCAGCGAAGCGATTTGCGACGAGCTCAGCGC
>JAJLPB010000071.1 GCA_025548565.1 Rugamonas sp. A1-17 | reverse complement strand
TGGGCCAACACGCGCTGCCAAAAGAAGCTGCTGAACTGGTTGCCGGCCGCCTTGGCCTGGACGCAGGCGATGCCAAGCAGCTGCAAGCGATTCCCCTGCGCGGCAGCATTCCTGGTGGTGTGCCAACCGACCCAACCGTGTATCGCTTCTACGAAATGGTGCAAATCTACGGCACCACGCTGAAAGCCCTGGTACACGAGCAGTTCGGCGACGGCATCATCAGCGCGAT
>JAJLPB010000070.1 GCA_025548565.1 Rugamonas sp. A1-17 | reverse complement strand
ACAAGTGGCGGCCATGAGCACGCTCGACATCGCCTCGATCGAGACCGCCGACATCGGTTCGCTGAAGACCGCCGCCATCGGCGCGCTGTCGACCAACCAGGCCAAGGCGCTGACCACCGACCAGGTCGTCGCGCTGGGTTCGGCCCAGATCGGCGCGCTCACCAGCGCCCAGGTCGCCGCGATGAGCAGCGGCCAGATCGCCGCCATCGAGACCAATGACATCGGCGCGCTGAAGACCGCCGCCGTG
>JAJLPB010000007.1 GCA_025548565.1 Rugamonas sp. A1-17 | reverse complement strand
GCGCAAACAGCTGCGCGGCAAGGTCAGTTTGTAACTCAATTTATAAACATCCGCAGGCACTGGTGCGCGCCCAGCGCCAGCAGCCCGGCAAAGAAGCAGCGCCGGAACAGCACCGGTTGCATGCGTCCCCGCAGCCGCTGCCCCAGCAGCATGCCGGCGCCCGCCGGCAGCAGCGCCAGGAACGACACTCCCGCGGCCGATGCCTGCCACGCTCCCCGGCCGGCCAGCATGACCGCCAGCGCCAGCGTGGAGACGGTGAAGGCCAACCCCATCGCCTGCACCAGATCGTCCTTTTCCAGCGACAGCGCCTGCAGGTACGGCGCCGCCGGCATGACGAAGACGCCGGTGACGCCCGCCATCAAGCCGGTGAAGGCGCCGGCCAGCGGCCCCGCCCAGCGTTCGGCGCGCGGCGGCACGTGCCAGCGCCAGCCGGTCAAGCCGAGCAGGCCGTACGCCAGCAGCGCGATCCCCAGCACCGCACCGCTCCAGCGGGCGGCGTCCTGCGCGCCGGCCAGCGGGGCCGCCGCCGCAGTGCCAAGGCACACCGCCAGCAGCATGGGCCGCAGGCGCAGCCACAGGGGATACAGCGCCGGTCCCGCCGCCAACTGCCAGACATTCGTCACGGACGAAGGCACGATCAACAGCGCGGCTGCCTCCAGCGGTGGCATCTTCAGCGTCAGCAACGCCACGGCGACGGTCGGCAAGCCCATGCCGGTAACGCCTTTGACCATGCCGGCCAGGGCAAACACCAGGGCGACGAAAATATGCGAGGTATCCATGGCCCCCATTGTGCCGCGCCCCGCGCCGCCTGAAAATGTGGAATATACTCATCCAGACTTCGTTAAATCCATAGGCTGGCATCATGCGCTTCGACCTGACCGACCTGAAATTGTTCGTCCATATCGCGGAAAGCGGCAGCATCACGGCTGGCGCGCAGCTGTCGCATCTGGCGCTGCCGTCGGCCAGCGCCCGCATCCGCGGCATGGAGCAGGCGCTGGACGTGGCGCTGCTGCGGCGGGGCCGGCGCGGCGCCGAGCCGACGGAAGCCGGCCGCGCCTTGTTGCACCACGCCCGCGCCATCGCACGCCAGGTGGACGACATGCAGGCCGACCTGGCCGAATTCGCGTCCGGCCTGAAGGGACGCATCCGGCTGCTGTGCAACACCTCCGCCATGACCGAATTCCTGCCGGACGCGCTGTCCGCCTTCCTCGCCGCGCATCCGAAGCTGGGCATCGACCTGGAGGAGCGCCTCAGCCACGACATCGTGCGCGCCGTGGCCGAGGGCGCGGCGGACATCGGCATCGTCAGCGATGCGGCCGACGTCTCCGCACTGCAAACCTTCGCCTTCCGCGACGACCGCGTCGTGCTGGCGATGGGACGCGGCCATCCGCTGGCGCGCCAGTACCGCAACCGGCGCGCCATCCGCTACGCCGACGCGCTGGCCCACGACTTCATCGGCCTGGCGGGCGACAGCGCCTTCCAGCAGTACGCCGCCGACCAGGCCTCGCGACTGGGGTTGCGCATGCAGTGCAAGATCAGGCTGCGCAGCTTCGAGGCCGTGTGCCGCATGGCCGCCAGCGGCGCCGGCCTGGCCTTGATGCCGGAGACGGCGGCGCGCCGCCATGCCGCCGGCGACCGCCTGCTGGTGCTGAAACTATCCGATGAATGGGCCGAACGCAAACTGCTGATCTGCGTGCGCGAGCTCGCCGCGCTGCCCCGCTACGCGCGCGAACTGGTGGCGGCGCTGCGGCGGGACTAGTCGGTCTCCGGCGCCCAGGCGACCGGCCCGGCGCTGCCGGCGTAGATGGTGCTCATGCCGGCGGCCGTGGTGCGCACCTTGGCCTTGACCTCCTTGGCCGGCCGGTCGTACGCCGGCGGGCCGTCCGGCACGAAGGTCATGGTCCGCAGCAGCACGTCGCCGGTCAGCTTCTCGACCATGCAGCGCGAGCCGCTCATCACGGCGCGCTTCTGCCGCTGCACCTGGTTCACCTCTTCCTGCGCCTGCTCCTGCTGCACCTGGGCCGCCTTCATCGCCAGCGAAATCTTGGCCACCGCCCGCAGCGACGGCCCCACCGACTCCGCCATCTTGTGGAACAGCGGCTCCTGCTCGGCCGTCAGCACCAGCTCGCGCTTGCGCAGGCGGGTGGCCAGCGTCAGGTAGTTGCGCACCTCGGCCTGGCCGGTGATGGCGTCGATCTCCGCCTTGCGCAGGCTGGCCTCGTGCGCCGCGTGCTGCACCCGCGGCTGCAGCTCGGCGATCTTCTTGTCGAACCTGGAGATGTCCGGCACCAGCGTGTACAGCAGCATCTCGTTCTGCTTGCGCGGCCCGGCGCTGGCGATCTCGATCCTGCGCGCCGCGATGGCGCAGCCCTCGGCCACCTTGATCACCACCTCGTCCGCCATGATCTCGCAGTTGCTCGCCTCGCCGATCACCACCCGCGTACCGGAGATGATGCAGCTCTCGGCGCGCGCCAGCGTCACCTCGCCGCGCTTCGTTTGCAGCACCGAGCCGGAGGCGACGCCCTGCACCCGTATGCCGCCGTCGGCGTTGGTGACGGTGCCGCCCATCAGGTTGCGGCTCAGGACAATGTCGCCGCCGCGCGAGGCGATGATGCCGAACACGTCGCCGTGAATGGTGATGTTGCCGCCTTCGACCGAGCGCTGCTCCTGCACGTCGCCGAATTCCTCGTACTCGCCGGTCAGCTGCAGGTTGCCGGTGGTGCGCGCGCTGACGCCCTCGCGGCTGATGATCTTCGGCCCGATCGACAGCCGCTTGCTGGCCGGGTCCACGCTGAGGAAGCCCTGCACCGCCGACACCAGGAACTCGCCGCCGCGCAGGTTCTCGATCACCGTGCCCTCGCCGGCCACGCTGCTCAATTCGATATCGCGCGGCACCGGCGGCTCCAGCACGATGCCCGACAGCTCGAAGCCGCGCACGCCCGGCGTGCGCGGCACCTTGCGCAGCAGCTTGACGTTGGGCTGGACCTGCGGGAAGCGGTTCTGGAAGGCCTGCAGATCGAGCTTGCCGTCCGACTTCTCGCGCGGCGCGTTGCTGCGGTGGATGTCGCGCGAGACTTCCTCGATGCTGGCGTCGCGGCCCGGCGTTGGGTTGAGCCGGCGCGCGACGATGATGCGCGCCACCCGCCCGCTGGCGATGACGTCGCGCACGGCCGGCGCATCGATGCCGAAGCGGATGCCCTTGACCCACATGTCGGAGACGAATTCGTCGAAACTGAGCCGCGCCGGCTGCAGCGGCATGCCCGGCACCTCGAAGAACACCGGCTCGAAATAGTACTCCGCCTCGCCGTTGATGATCTTGACGGACTTGTACAGCGCCCGGCGCGGCGGATGGAAAGGCTCGATGCTGTCGGCGATGCGTATCAGCGGCTTGTTGGTCACGCTGGGCGGCAGCTCGGGGCCGCAGTTGTAGAGCAGTTTGATGAACAGCGCGTAATCGAGGTTGGAGAAGTAGGCGCTGCCGAGGAACACCTGGCTGACCGCCGCCAGGCAGGACACGGTCGTGGCGTCGCCGGCCAGATAGACGCCGTCAGCGCGCTTGACAATCGCTGCCGGCAGCTCGCTCTCCGCGTTTAAATCCAGCGCCGTTGCGTCATCGGACACAGTAATCCCCAGGAAGATGTACGTCGAAACGCCGCCTGTCCGGACAACGCTTCTTCACTTTTTAATGTTGAATCCAGCTTAGCATGAACCACGCGCATTGTGCACACGCCATGGCTAGGCGTCCACCGGGCGCTGCCGCGCGTTGAGGTGCCAGTCCAGCGAACCGGCGCTGTCGCAGAACAGCACCTCGCCGCTGGGCGAACCGCGCAGGCGCTGCTTGATGTCCTTGGCCGGCAGCTGGGTCAACGCGGCGACGTCGGCCTGGAACGGCATGGTGCGCACCATGGTCTCGCCGCTGACCATGCGCAGGCCGCAGCGCGCGATGCCGGCCGCCTCCGCCTTCTGCTCGATCACGCGGGCCAGCTTGTCCTGCAACAGCTTCTGCTGGGTCTGCCCGGCCTGCAGTTCGGTGCGCAGTTTGGCGATGGCTTGCAATTCGGTCGCCACCGCGCCGGCGATCTTGCGCAGCAGCAGGCCCTGCTCGGCGTTGAGCTGCAGCTCCTGGGAGCGCAGCTTGGCGGCCAGCGCCAGGTAGCGCCGCACGTCCGGCACCGCCGCGATGCGCTCGGCCTCCTGCTGCGCCGCCACGTTGGCCGCCTCGAAGCCGGCCACCCGCTGTTCCAGGTCGGCGATCTCCTGGTCGAACTGGCTCACGTCCTTGACCAGCACATACACCACCATCTCGGTGCGGCGGCGCGGCCCGGCGCTGTCGATTTCCACATTGCGGCCCGCCACCGCGCAACCCTCGGCCACTTCGATGCGGATCTCCTCGGCGATGATCTCGCAGTTGGACGCCTCGACCAGGGTCACGATGGTGCCGGAGATGACGCAGTTCTCGGCCCGGCCGATATGCACCGCGCCTTTGGCGGTATGGATCACCGAGCCGGAGGCGACGCCGGTCACGGTGATGTCGCCGGCCGCGTTGGCGATGCTGCCGCTGACCAGGTTCTGGTCCAGCACCACGGTGCCGCCGCGCGAATGGATGTTGCCGTAGACGTTGCCGTGCACCGTGATGTCGCCACCGGTGACGTCGCGCTGCTCCTGCACGTCGCCGAATTCCTCGTAGGCGCCGGCCAGTTGCAGGTTGCCGGTGGTGCGCCCGCTGACGCCGTCCGTGCTGACGATTTTATCGGTGATGGAGATGCGGTTGGACTTGGCGTCCACGTTGAGGAAGCCTTCGCGCGTCGACACCAGGTACTCGCCGTCCTCCAGCTCCCTGGCCTCGGTGCCGTCGCCGGCGAAGAAGCGCAGCGTCAGGTCCTTGGGGGCGGCGGCCGGCGTCATGCGGCCGGCCAGGTCGTAGCCGGGATGGCCCGGCACCGGCGGCAGCTTCTTGAGCAGGCGCACGTTGGCCTTGATCTGCGGGAAGCGGTTCTGGAAGCTGCCCAGGTCGACGCGGCCGTCCGCTTTGGTCTTGGGCGCGTCGCTGCGGTGCAGGTCGGACGACACCTCGACCACCGTCGCGTCCTGGCCCGGCTCCGGTTCCAGCTCGGTGGCCACGGTGATGCGGTCGGCCTTGGTGGAGGCGATGGCCGCCGCCACGGCCGCCACCTCGATGCCGAACAGGATGCCCTTGTTCCACATCTCGGCCACAAACTCGTCGACGTCCAGCCGGGTCGGCCGCTCAGGGATCACGGTGCCATCGGGCAGCGTCATCTCGTCCAGGTACAGGGTCTCGAAATAGTATTCGGCGTAGCCGCGCCCCAGCTTGGGATTCTTGTACAGCGCGATGCGCTCGGGCGCCAGCACGCGCACCTCGTCGGCCAGCCGCGCCCAGCCCGGCTTGCCCGGCGTGCCCACCTCGGGGCCGATACTGTACAGCGCCTTGTTCAGCACAGGGTAGTTCAGGCCGGCGAAATAGCAGTGGGAGTGAAAAACCTCGTTGATGGCCGCGGTCAGCGTCAGCGGCGACAGCGACAGGTCGATATAAATGCCGTCCGGCCGCTTCGCCAAACCGACGGGCAAGCCGCCCCCCGGAGCGTGCAGCTCCTCGCCTGGCGCGACAGGGGCAACCTCTTGAACCACCATCTTCCTCCCAACGGCACGCGGCCGGAAGGCATTGCGTGTAATTAACGAATCTTACACTCAGATCAAGGAAAAGAAAGTGATTTCCGTGGCAAGCGGACTATAACTGTGAACTTATTGCTACAGATCAATGTTAGTTCATTAACATCCGATTCAACGGCGCGGCGGATTGGCGTAAATATCCTGTCCGGCCTCGTTGATCTGGCGGCGCAGGTCGCGGCGCTCGTCCGGCGTCAAGCGGCCGGCGCGGCGGCTCATTTCCGCGTTGCGGCCGGCATCCTGCATGGCCCGGCGCTGCTCCTCGGCGTGCGCCTCGTAGCGGCGCGGATCGATCTGGCGCGATTCGGCCTGGTGCACTTCCTGGCGCACCGGCTGCGATTCGCGGACCGGCAAGGCGCGCGGATCCTCGCGGCGCGGCGCTTCGCGCTCGCCGGAACCGTCGTGCGCCATGGCGGCGGCGCCGCTCAGCAGCAGAACACCCAGGAGGGATCGAACGCAAAAATTTGCGCTTGCTGCCGCGTAGTTTTTTTTGTGATCGATGCCCATTGGCGTTCCTAAAAAGCTGAATCCATGCCCAGAGTGTATGATGCTTTACCTGAGGGGGTAAGACGAATTGGGTAAAGTTTGTAACACTTTGTAATGGGTTGTCACAGACGTTTTCGCAATGCGATTATGACGTTACCATAGCAACATGAATATGACAAATTTGGCAGGCCCAATGACTAGCACAACGACTGAATCCGGCAACACCTCCGCCAACCAGCATGGCCACCAGGCCAAGATTATGGTAGTGGACGACGACGTGCGTCTGCGCGACCTGCTGCGGCGCTACCTGACCGAGCAGGGCTTCAACGTCTTCACCGCCGAGAGCGCGACCGCCATGAACAAGCTGTGGCTGCGCGAGCGCTACGACCTGCTGGTGCTGGACCTGATGCTGCCGGGCGAGGACGGCCTGTCGATCTGCCGCCGCCTGCGCGGCGCCGGCGACCAGACGCCGATCATCATGCTGACCGCGAAAGGCGAGGACGTCGACCGCATCGTCGGCCTGGAAATGGGCGCCGACGACTACCTGCCCAAGCCCTTCAACCCGCGCGAGCTGGTGGCCCGCATCGGCGCCGTGCTGCGCCGCCGCGGCCCGGACGAGATCCCCGGCGCGCCGTCGGAAACCCCGCAATCGTTCGAGTTCGGCCAGTTCATCCTGGACCTGGGCACCCGCACGCTGAAGAAAAACGGCGAGACCGTGCCGCTGACCACGGGCGAATTCTCGGTGCTGAAAGTATTCGCCCGCCACGCGCGCCAGCCGCTGTCGCGCGAGAAGCTGATGGAGCTGGCGCGCGGCCGCGAGTACGAGGTGTTCGACCGCAGCCTGGACGTGCAGATCTCGCGCCTGCGCAAGCTGATCGAGCCCGACCCGTCGAGCCCGCTGTACATCCAGACCGTCTGGGGCCTGGGCTATGTGTTCATTCCGGAGGGGCAGCCGCGCTAAGGCGCGGACGCGCGCATGAAGTTGAAGTTTCCGTTCGCATTCCGCATCGCCAGCCTCAAGAGCGGCCTGTTCTGGCGCACCTTCTTCCTGCTGGGCGCGCTCACCACGACCAGCATGACGGCCTGGGTCGGCATGATCAGCGTGGTGCAGCACGAGCCGCAGGTGCAGCAGATCTCGTCGCAGGTGATCTCGGTGGTCACCATCACCCACGCCGCCCTGACCCACTCCGCGCCCGAGCTGCGGCGCGAGCTGCTGTTCGACCTGGTGTCCAACGAGGGCATCCGCGTGTTCACGCTGGAGGACGACGACAAGGTCGATCCGCCGCCCGACAACGCGCTGATGCCCGACATCCAGAAGCTGGTCAAGGCCAAGCTGGGCGAGGACACCCGCTTCTCGGCGCGCGTGAACGGCGTGGCCGGCTTCTGGGTCAGCTTCAAGATCGACGACGACGCCTACTGGCTGATGCTCGAGCGCGAGCGCATCCGCGGCCTGACCGGCATCCAGTGGCTGGGCTGGGCCAGCGTGGTGTCGGTGGTGTCGCTGCTGGGCGCGGCCTTCATCTCCAGCCTGATCAACCTGCCGCTGCGCCGCCTGACGCAGGCCACCCGCGCCTTCGCGCAGGGCAAGCGCCCCGACCCGCTGCCGGAAAAGGGGCCGATGGAAATCATGGTGGCCAACCGCAGCTTCAACCAGATGGTCGACCAGCTGCAGCAGGTGGAGTCCGACCGCGCCGTGATCCTGGCCGGCATCTCGCACGACCTGCGCACGCCGCTGGCGCGCATGCAGCTGGAGGTGGAGATGGCCAACCTGTCGAACGAGGCGCGCGAGGGCATCCAGTCCGACATCGCGCAGATGGACGACATCATCGGCCAGTTCCTCGACTACGCCAAGCCGACCGAGGTGTCGAGCTTCATCAACGTCGACGTCAGCGAACTGCTGAGCGACACCGCGCATGAGGCCAGCCGCCTGCAGGACGTGCGCATCCACACCGACATCGCGCCCAACGCCCACGTGATGGGCAACGCCACCGACATCAAGCGCGTCATCAACAACCTGATCGAGAATGCCCGCCGCTACGGCAGGACGCCCGGCAGCGAGCTGACCGAGATCGACATCAAGTGCAGCATCAAGGGCATGCACACCTCGCGCCGGGTGTTGATCGAGGTGCAGGACCACGGCAGCGGCGTGCCGCCCGAACAGATCGAGCAGCTGCTCAAGCCCTTCACCCGGCTCGACACCGCGCGCGGCCAGGCCAATGGCGCCGGCCTGGGCCTGGCCATCGTCGACCGCGTGATGCAGCGCCACGGCGCCGAGCTGCAGGTGCGCAACCGCGAAGGCGGCGGCCTGCAGATCCAGATCGTGATGAAGGCGGCTTGATGCGGGCGCTATCGTTTGCGGCGCTGCTGATCGCGGCAGGCCAGGCTTTGGCCGCCACCCCCGCCAAGCCGCCGGTCCGTCCGGCGCCGCCGCCCGCGCCGCCGCGCATCGAACAGCGCCAGCCCACCGACGAGGAGCGCGCCAGCTTCGACGACTACTACCGCCAGAAGATGCTGGCCGAATCCAGGGGCGCGCGCGTGGTGCAGCCGTTGTTCGCGCCCGAGTTCGACATCGAGCGCCAGCGCGGCAAGCCGTGGCAGGTGATCGCCCGCGTCGATTCCGCGCCGCGCCATTCGGCGGTCGACCTGTGCCGGCAGATACGCTCCAGTTTCATCTACGACGCCAGGGCGCCCAGGGATGCGCGCTGGAGCGAATCGGCGCAACCGCCCAGCTGGCATGTGTGGCTGGCGCAGCCCAAGACCATCTGCAGCGCCGCCCCGCACACGGTGCTGATGGACCAGGCGCTGCCGCCGGAAGACGTGGTGGCGCTGCTGCGCCACCATCCCGAACTGCTGAGCCGCGCGCGCCTGCTCCTGGCCGGCAACTCGCGCTGCATCCGCCAGCGCGCCCTGCCCTTCACGCTGCGCGCGATCGAACCGGCGCCGCCGGCGGCCGGCGCGCCCGTGATGTTCAACCTGGTGTTTGAAAGCGACCGCGACACCACCGCCCGCGTCGCCGTGCGCAAGCACCGCGGCGAGTACGCGGCCTGGAACGTCAGCTGCGACTAGCGCTACTGCTACCGCCACCGCCGCCGCGGTTGATCGGGTGGTCGGCCGGCTCCAGCAGGCGGGTCAGCAACAGTTCGGTGGAACCGTAGCCGTACAGCGAATCGGCCTCCAGCCCCTCGGTATCGTAGGGCACGGATTCCTCGCGCTCCGAACGGCTCGGGTCGGCGTCCGAATACGTGACGCGCCAGGCGCGCTTGAGCGAATCGGCGCGGCGCAAAAACTGCGGCATCGGCCACAGCGCCGGATTCCACTCGGGGACTTCGCCCAGCACGCGCCAGTGGCCGCTGGCCAGCGCCATGTCGCCCACCCGCAGCACCTTGACCGCGTCCTGCGGCTGCAAGGTGTTGAGCTCCTCCTGCGACGGCAGGCGCGCGAGCTTGGGGCCGAACAGATACGCCAGCATGATCTTGCTGCCCGGCGACAGGCGTGCCACCAGCCCCCAGCCATAGCCGCCGTCCAGCAACGGAATGGCAAACCAGCTCCCCTCTTGATACGACTGCCTCATCCCTACCCTTTCGCTTGCACGATGCAGCACGGTGTCGCCAAAATGCACGGACATCATGGCGCCTCCGCAAAAGCTGTGACTGCTTCGTTGGCGCCCTGCGGCGCAAACCGCCAGTGTAAAGGCGCGGCGCGGAACACGGCGCACGGCACCGCAGCCCGCGCCTGTGCTACACTACCGCCTCGCTAGGGGTCCTGGAGCTTTGCTGCCGGGTGAGAGATACCCTTCGTACCTGATCTGGATAATGCCAGCGAAGGAAAGCGCAAAGCAGTTTCCCCTCCTTTGATGGCTCTCCTCGCGGCTCCCAGCCGAGAACAAGAGAGAGCACACCATGTACAAACCAAGTTTCGCAGTGTCGGCCATCGCGCTGGCGCTGCTCCAGGCCTTCCCGGCCGCCGCCGCGGCGGCAGCCGTTACCGAGGCCTCCGCCGACGCGCAAGCCCTGCCCGAAGTGGTGATCACCGGCGCCAGAGCGCAGGCCAGCCGCGCCTCCGTGGCCGGCTTCGCCGACACGCCGCTGCTGGAAACCCCGGCCTCGGTCAGCGTGATGACGTCGCTGCAGATGCTGGACCGCCAGGTGCGCTCCACCACCGACGCCGCCAAGTTCGACGCCAGCCTGAGCGACTCCTACAACGCGGTCGGCTACTCGGAGCAGTTCTCCATCCGCGGCTTCAAGCTGGACAACGCCTCCAGCTACCGCAAGGACGGCATGTCCGTCTCGGCCGACACCCAGATCCCGCTGGAGAACAAGGAACGCCTGGAAGTACTCAAAGGCTTGTCCGGCCTGCAGGCGGGCGTGTCGGCGCCGGGCGGCGTGGTCAACTACGTCACCAAGCGCCCGACCGAAACCGCGCTGCGCACCGTGGTGCTGGAAGAGCGCGAACGCGGCACGCTGTACGGCGCGGTCGACCTGGGCGGACGCTTCGACGATCCGCGCTTCGGCTACCGCGTCAACGTCGCGGCCGAGCGCCTGCGCTCCTACATCAAGGGCGCCGACGGCAACCGCAAGTTCGTCTCGGCCGCCTTCGACTGGAAGATCTCGCCGCAGGCGCTGCTGCAGGTGGACGCCGACTACCAGAAGAAATCGCAAGTGACCGCGCCCGGCTTCCAGCTGCTCAACAACACGACGCTGCCGAACATCCCGGCCGACACCATGCTCAATAACCAGCCGTGGAGCCGTCCGGTGGAAACCACCAGCAGCAATATCGGCGCGCGCTTCGAGTACCTGTTCACGCCAGACTGGAGCGCCACCATCAGCGCCAACCAGCACCAGTTCAAGCGCGACGACTACACCGCCTTCCCGTACGGCTGCACGGCGCAGCTGCTGTACCCCGGCTTCTGCGGCAACGGCGACTACGACATCTACGACTACATCAGCCTGGGCGAGAAGAAATCGCCGCTGACGGTGCAGGCGCTGGTGCAGGGCAAGTTCAGCACAGGCTCCATCAAGCACGACTTCACCGGCGGCGCCTCGCTGTTCCGCAACAGCGAGAAATGGGGCGACTACCTGTACGTGCAGGCCGGCGCCGACGGCACCGCGTTCAGCAACATCTACCACCCGATCATGGTGGCGCCGGCGGCCGGCACCAGCGGCCCGGTCTCCGAACGCCGCCGCGACAACGAACGCGCGCTGTTCGCGCAGGACATCCTCAGCCTCACCGAGCAGCTCAAGCTGCACGCCGGCGCGCGCTACGTGCAGGTCAAGCGCGACGAAATCAGCGACGCCACGCTGCCGCCCGCCCACACCGACGTCGGCTTCTGGCTGCCGAACGTGGCGCTGGTGTACAGCCTGCGTTCCAACGTCTCGGTGTACGGCTCCTACGCGCAGGGCCTGGAGCACGGCGGCATCGCGCCGATCCAGACCAGCAACCAGGGACTGGCGCTGGCGCCGGGCAAATCGAAGCAGGTCGAAGTGGGCGTCAAGGCCGACATCCATCCCGACCTGAGCGCCAGCGTCGCGCTGTTCGAGATCCGCAAGGGCCTGGAATACACCGACGCGCACAACACCTACGTGCGCAATGGCCGCGCGCAGAACCGCGGCCTGGAAATGTCCCTGAACGGCCGCGCCTCGCGCGACCTGACGGTGGGCGTCTCGGCCACCGCGCTCAACACGCGCCAGCGCGACACCGGCCTGGCGGACATGGACGGCAAGCGCGTCACCGACGTCGCCGCCTTCAAGTCGACCGTCTACGCCGACTACGCCGTGCCGCAAGTGGCCGGCCTGTCGGTCAACGCCAACTGGATCTATTCGGGCAAGAAGGCGTTCGACAAGGAGAACCAGGTATTCGTGCCAAGCTATCATGTGCTCAACCTGGGCGGCGCCTTCGACACCCGCGTCGGCGGCGTTCACACCACGCTGCGCGCGGGCATCGACAACGCCTTCGACAAGTTCTACTGGCGCGACGTCACGCCGGACCTGGGCGGCTACCTGATGCCGGGCGCCACCCGCACCTTCCGAGTGTCGGCCCAGATGGATTTTTAAACGCCTTTAAAAGACCAGCTGCACGCGCATCGAAAAACTCTTCGCCGCGCGTGCCGAATTCCTGCCGATCAGGTAGGCGAATTCATACTTGATCTCCTGCCGGCCGATATCGCGGTGCCCGAACACCGCCGGCCCGGCGCGGTGCGACTGCTGCCTGTACGGCAGCCAGTCGTTCCACTTCCCCACCTCGCCGAAAGCCTGCACGCCCGGCTGCAGCCACGGCTTCCAGTGATGGCGCACCTGCAACTGGTAGGTCAGCTCCATCGGATGTTCGCCGCCGCCCGGCGCCACGCCATACTCGCGCTGAAAGAACAGGTTGGCGTTGAACTGCGTGCGGCCGATTTCCGTCTGCAGCACCGGCCCCCATTCCAGCGCGTAGCCGCCGGCGTTGTCGCGCGCCTTCTCCACCTTGGTGTGCAGCGCCAGGTCGAAGTCGTACTGGCCTTGCGTCAGCAGGTAGTCGTTCTGCCACGCCGTCTCCTGCCAGTGGCCGGCGCCGCCGTTCAGCTTGACCCACTTGGCGTACACCTCGGTGTACCAGCGCGACGTGACACCGTAGCCGACACCGATTTCCGGCGCCGCCACGGTGCGGCCGTTGTAATGGGCGTTCCAGTATTGGTAATCGAGGGATGCCTGGCCCTCCACATCGTAGGTGGAGACCAGGTAGTAGCCGGTGTCGGCCAGCGCCAGCGGGGACACGCACATCAGGATCGCCGCCAGCCGCTGCTTCATGGTAGATGCCGCTCCACTTGGGATAATCGTTCGCCGGGATCGCCCGACACCAGCAGATAGGGTATCCCACGCGCCGCCAGCTCGTCCAGCAGCAAGCGATTGACGATGACGCTGACCTCCTCGGACTCGCGCTGCAAGCCGTCGGCGACCCACGGGATATCCAGCGCCGTCACCAGCGTGATGGCGTAATCCTGCTGGTGGCTGGCCGCCAGCGCGGCCAGCTGCTTGTCGATGCCGCCGAAATAATGGCGGCCGTAGACCGCCGTCATCAGCGGCGCCGTGTCGCAGAAAAGATACTTGCCGGCGCGCGGCGCGGTCGCATCCTCGCGGCCGCGCTGCGTTTCGGCGATGTGGAACTGGTCGGCCGCCACCGGTATCCTGGCCTCGGTGTCGACGAATTCGCGCAGGTATTCGGGCACCCACAGCGTTTGATAACGCTCGGCCAGCGCCGCCGCCAGCGTCGACTTGCCGGACGAAGCGGCGCCCAGTATCGCCACCCGCAGCGGCGCGGCCGCGTTCATTCCAGCGCCATGCGGCCGCTGGCGCCGCTGCTGCTCCAGGCGCGCAGGCCGATCACCGCCATGCCGACGAACACCGCGTACAGCACGGCCGTCAGCACCAGATGCTTGTGCAGGTACAGCGCCACATACAGCACGTCGACAATGATCCACACATGCCAGTTCTCCAGCTTTTTGCGCGACAACAGCAGCTGCCCCAGCAGGCTGCCAGCGGTCAGGAAGCCATCCGCCATCGGCACATCGGTGTCGGTGTAGCGCGACAGGAAGTACCACAGCAGCACGAAGCCCAGCAGCCAGCCGCCGGCGGCCAGCCATCCGGCGTGGCGGTCCAGCCGCGTCACGGGCAGCGATTCCGCCGTGTCCGGCACGCCGCTGAGCCACTGCTTCCAGCCCCATACCGACACCGAGATAAACACCAGTTGCAGCGCCATGTCGCCGTACAGCCGGGCGTCGTAGAACACCACGCCATAGATCGCCGAGGACAGGATGGACAGCAGCCAGGCCCAGTGCAGCTGGGTGATGTTGAACAGCACCGTGATCACCGCCAGCACAAAGCCGAGCAGTTCAAGCGGCGTAGTGCCAAAGCCAAACAGGACAAGCGGATCGTTCATCGGTTCAGGGGGTAGCGCGGCCAAGGCCGCCGGGGTGGGAATATCGCCGCGGCAGTATGCGAGTTTTCAGCTGAATAAGCAAGATTTGGCGGCGCGCCGCCCGCGGATGACCGGATCCTTAACATTGCAAAGTAAACATTATTATTGATTTGAAATTGCTCATATGTCATTATTAATTGGCAACACCCTTTTAATCCATATGGAGCATAAGCATGCGAAAAATCCTGTTTCTCGCCGCCGTTCTGGCTGCCGGTGCGGCACACGCCGACTTCATCCCCCGCGTCATCTCCGGACAAAACGTCGCCACCGTCAGCTTGAACGGCGGCAGCCTGTCGTACTCGGAAAACTGGGGCAGCGGCGCGCTGGGCGCCCTGATTGTCGACGCGCAGTACACACCGCGCCGGATCGAAACCGGCTTGAACACCGCCGCCGCCAACGCCATCAACGGCCACGGCGCGACCTTCGTCAAAGGGGTGGTGACCGGCACTCCCACCATCACCTTGCGTCCCGATGCGAGCGGCGTCGTGTTCGCGACCATGTCGGGCCTCAGCTATCGTGTCACCTCGACCTTCAGCGGCACCAAGTGGGGCGTCATCAACTACAGCTGCACCAACACCACCAACTACAGCAACATCACCGTCACCGCGCAATACGGCACGGCGGATGGCGTGATCCCGCCCACCAAGGTCGGCATCAACGGCAATCTGAGCACCTCCACCGATTGCGATTCCAACCTCAGCTGGATACTGCCCGTGCTGGGCGACCTCCTGATCAACAAGGCCGAAGGCAAGGTCGACGCCGGCATCGCCAACGCCGTGCAAAATGGCTTGGCCAGCGTCACGCAGAAATTCTTCTTCCAGCGCGACCAGAACTGGCTGGTGGGCCTGAACCGCCTGATCCCGGCCGACAAGGTGGTCTACTACCCCGGCGGCAGCTTCCCGCTGGGTCAATACATTGCCAACAACCTGCCCTACCTGATCGCCAACAGCCAGATCACGCTGAAGCTGGGCGGCGGCGCCAACCTGAATCCGGTGCTGGGCACCAACGAGCCGACTTTTGATCCGAGCGGCGACGCCATCACGCTGACGCTGACATCGCCGGGCGTGAGCTTCACGGCCAATCTGCGCGAGCAGGTCAACGTGTACTGGCAGTGGCAATGCAGCATCGCCAATCCATCGCGCCAGTGCCAGGATCCGCGCTAAGCACGGACATGAAAAAAGCCCCGTGGGTGCATGCGACGTTCAAAATCGTCGCACGCCCCACGGGGCTTTTTGCTCCAGGATCGTCCGGGATTACCTGGCCTTGGCCGGATACTTGATGGTCATTTCCTTGAGCACGTTATCGGCGTGGTCCACCTCAGTCATCACCCACAGCATGTAGCGGATATCCATGTGGATGGCGCGGGTGATGGCGGTATCGAAGTACCAGTCCTTGGTGATCGATTCATAGGTCGAATCGAAGTTCAGGCCGATCAACTCGCCGTTCTTGTTCATCACCGCCGAGCCGGAATTGCCGCCCGTGGTGTCGGCGCTGGTCAGGAAATCGACCGGCACCGTGCCCAGGACCGGATCCTTGAACTGGCCATAGCGCTTGGCCTTGATCGCATCAAGCAGCTTTTGCGGCGCGTTGAACGGATCCTTGCCGGTGTTCTTCTCGACGATGCCCTCGATCGTGGTGAACGGGCCCTTGGTGATGCCGTCCTTCGGCGAGTAAGGCGACACGGTGCCGTAGGTCACGCGCAGCGTCGAATTGGCGTCCGGGTAGACCGGCTTGCCCTGCGACTTCTTCCACGCGATCACGGTCTGCATGTAGTGCGGGATCACGCGTTCCAGGTTGCCGTCCAGTTCCTTGCGGCGTTCCTTCAGCGACTGCGTCACGCCATCCAGCTTGACCGCCAGTTGCAGGAAGGCGTCGTTCGACGCGGCGATGGCGGCGGCGTCCTTGTCCAGCCACGCCAGGCGCTTGGCGGTGTCGCCCAGCTCCGACTTCGCGTACAGGGCCGGCACGGCGCCGACGGCCGGCAACAGCGCGTCCATGCCGTTGACGTGCATGGACTTCGGCAGCTTGGCGTAGCGCTGCAGCGCTGCGGCAAAGCGCGCCTGGTCCACGCTGCCCACATACGATTGCTCCAGGCGGTTCAGGCGGGCCTTGATGAAGGTCAGGTCGCGCTGCTGGTAGCCGGATTCGCGTTCCGCGTCCGGCTTGGCGCCTTCGCGCGCCAGGCGGTAAAGGGTGCTCGCGCTTTTCAGCAGGTCGCTGGTGGTGGCGACGCTATAGCCGAATTCCTCGTCGCTCAGCGCCAGGTCGGCGGCGATCACCGCGTCCAGTTCGCCCAGCAGGGTTTTCGACATGCCAGGCTGCCTGGCGTACCAGGCGCGGAACTCCGCATCCTGCACGTCCTTGATGGCCGCGATGTCCTTGCGCGCAAAACCGTCCAGCAGGCCCTGGGTTTTCTTCATCACGTTGTTCATGCTCTTGTCGACGCTGGCGTAACGCACGGCGGCGGCGGGATTGCCCTTGGTGGCTGCGGCGATCACGTCCAGGTCGGCCTGGATCTCGGCGACCTTGGCCGGATAGGCCGAGTCGCGCGCGGCGCGGATTTCAGACGGCAGCTTGTAGCGGCTGGTGCGGCCGGGGTAGCCGGCCAACAGCACCGGGTCGCCGCTTTTCAGGCCGGCGGCGGAGACCACCAGGAAGTCCTTCGAGTGGTAAGGCACGTTGTCCGGCGACGGATCGGCCGGGCGGCCGTCCTTGCCCACGTAGGCGCGCAGGAAGGAGTAGTCGCCGCCCTGGCGTGGCCACTCATAGTTGTCGACGTCGCCGCCGAAGTTACCGATCATGTCGGCCGGCGCGTACACCAGGCGCACGTCGCGTATCATCATCTGGCGGATGCGGTAGTACTCCAGGCCGCGGTGGAAGGCCGGCACCGAGCAGCGGTAGATCTTGTCGCTCTCGCATTCTGCGATCAGCGCCTTGATGGATTTTTCCACGGCGTCGTGGCGCTGCTTGCCGCTCATGGTGTCGCTCACGCCTTTGAGCACGCGGTCGGTGACGTTTTCCACCTTGTCTGTCACGTAGACCAGCGTGTTCGGGCCACCCGGCAGCTCTTCGGCGCGGGTCTTGGCCAGGTAGCCGTCAACGATGTAGTTATGTTCCGGCGTGGAGTTGCGCTGGATCGCGCTGTAGGCGCAGTGGTGATTGGTCACCACCAGGCCGGCGTCCGACACGAACGACGCCGAGCAGCCGCCCAGCGACACGATGGCGCTCATCGGATGCTTGGACAGGTCGGACAGTTTTTCGGCGGGGATGGTGATGCCGATGCGCTTCAATTCGGATTTCAGCTGCGGCAGCTGATACGGCTGCCATTGACCTTCGTCGGCCTGCGCCGCTGCGGCGCCGATCAGGGCCACCGGAAGTACTAGATATTTTAACAAGATATACACCCCAGTTTGAGTTCTGGCGGCAGTATATTCTTTCTGCGGATAGCTGAAAATGCTTTTGTGAGCGGCCAGGCATTCTTAGCGTTCACCCTGTTTGGGAGTATGTGCACGGGGCGCTCCTCCGCGCTCCTTCTAGCAAAGCTTCGATTTTCGCGTCGATTTTCTTCTATTTTTTCAAGCATTGAACTACTCCCGGGCCTCCCGCTCTAAATATGGAAAAGCCGAAGAAAATAGAAGGGAAAATCGAATGAATGCTACAACGAGCGTGCAACTCCCCGCCGATACCCTGCTCTCGGCATGCAAGGCCGCCATGCGGAGCTGACAGTACAAGGCAAAACGAAGCTATGCCAAGTGCCTGGCCAGCCGCAGCACGGCCTGATCGATCAGGTGCGTGGGTATCAAGCCCAGTCCAAACACCAGCCCATTCGGCGGCGCGGAGGCCAGCGCATATTGGCTTACCGGCTCGATGCGAATACCCTCCCCGGCTGCCGCCGCGACAACCTGCTCGGCCCGGTCCCCGTCGCGCAACAGCGCGGCGATATGCAGCCCTCCTTCGGCAGGAATTACCGACAACTTCCCCGCCAGATGCCGCTGCAAAGCCCCCATCAGGATCTGCTTGCGCTGACTGTACACCTGCCGCATCTTGCGAATGTGGCGCGCAAAGTCGCCATCGTCGATGAACGCCGCAAGCGTATCCTGCGCCGCCACCGCACCGTGCCAGTCGCAGCGCTGCTTCGCGCCGACCAGCGCGGGACGCGCCCACGCCGGCGCGATCACATAACCCAGCCGCAGTCCCGGAAACAGGCTCTTGGAAAACGTCCCGACATAAAACACCGAGTCATCCCGGTCCAGGCTTTTCAACGCATCCAGCGGCTGCGACGAATGACTGAACTCACCATCGTAATCGTCTTCGACAATCAGGCTGCCATGCTCGCGCGCGAACGCCAGCAAAGCCATGCGGCGCCGCAGCGACATCACCTGCCCCATCGGAAACTGGTGCGACGGCGTCACGCAAATCAGCCGCGCATCGGCCGGAATGCGATCGACCACCATCCCCTCCGCGTCGACCGGCACCGGCACCAGCACCGCGCCGGCACTCTCCAGCGCCCAGCGCAACGGCGGATAGCCAGGATCCTCGATCGCCACCTTCGTCACGCCCGGCTCGATGAAAATCCGCGCCAGAAGATCGAAGACCTGCTGCGCGCCGGAAGTCACCAGCACATCGGCGCCACCGCAAGCCACGGCACGTGCAAACGACACATGCTTGGCGATGGCGTTCCGCAGCGGCTCCCGACCTTCCGGCGCCGCATATTCAGCCGGCTCTCGCTCGAGCTGCCGCAGCGAGCGCGCGTCCAGGCGCCGCCAGGTATCGAACGGAAATTGGCTGGTATCCGGCAGCCCCACCACAAAATCGTATTCGAACCGCGCCGCCGCCGACGGCCGCAGCACGCTCGGTTCATTGCGCCAGCGCGGCAGCAGCAACGGCGTGCGGTCGGCCGCCACCTGCGCCGCCCGAGGCGGATCGGCCAGATAGATGTCGGATACGAACGTGCCGCCACCTGCCCGCGCCGCGACCAATCCCTCACTCAGCAGCAAGTCATACACCGCCATCGCACAATTGCGCGACACGCCGCATTGCTCGGCCAATGTGCGCGAACCGGGCAAGCGCAAGCCGGCCGACAACCGGCCATCGACGATGGCGGCCCGCATCTGCTGGTGCATGGAACGCAGGATCTGCCGGGAGCCACGCTCCGGCAGCGCAAGGGTAATCGGAAGAACTGGCTCCATCTGGACCTGTAATGGCTGAAAAAAACCGGTACGAAAAAGCCCCAACCGGCACCCTGAAGTTTGCCCGGACTGGCTCTGTTGGCCATCGCCCAAGCTTGCGACACTGTACACCTCTTCAATGCATCCACCAACACCATGCCAACAAGCCTGCACCGACTTTTAGCCAGCGCCGCGCTGCTGACAGCGACGGTACAAGCCCAAGCCGCCGACGGCCCCACCCTGTACGGCACAATCACCGCCGGCCTGTCCTACATCGACCATATCGGTGCGAACAACGAACACGTGACGCGCGCCTCGAACAGCGAATGGGGCACAAGCCTGATCGGCATGCAGGTGGCCGAACCCATCGCGCCCGGCCTGCAGCTGCAAACCCGCCTGGAAAGCGGCTTCAACACCGCCACCGGCACCGTCGGCAGCGACGGCATGCTGTTCAGCCGCTACGCCACGCTGGGCGTGGAGAGCAAAACCTGGGGCAAGCTGGAAACCGGCCGCTCCATGGCCTACACCAACGATGTCTGGTACATCGATCCAATGGGCCTGAACTGGTCCGGCTCCGCCACGCTGACCAAAGGCCACAGCTGGAACGCGTGGAGCCACACCGTCGGCTATCGCAGCCCGGACCACGGCGGCCTGGCCATCGGCCTGCAAACCACCGTGGGCGATCGCGCATGCCGCAGCACCGCCGGCGTGCTGAGCTACCAACGCGGCGCCCTGGACGTCCGCGCGATCTACGACGAAACACGCGACAACCAGGGCCACCTGTCCGACCTGTTCGACGCGTCGCGCGAGTTGATCGTGGGCGCCCGCTACGAACGCGGCGCCAACGCCTGGTTCGCCGCCTACAACATCGTACGCGCCCCCGACGCCGCCGCCGGCGCCGACACCTCGATGCAGCACGTGTGGGCAGGCGTCAACCGCAAAGTCGGCAATCGCGACTTGCTCCGCCTCGGCATCTACGGCGCGCGCACCAACATCACCGACTCCCGCGCCCTGCTGCTGACCGGCGGCTGGGAACACAGCTTCGCCCCGGCCCTCACGCTGTGGGCCACGGCCGCCGTGGTGCGCAACAGCCGCGAGGCCGCGTTCCCGGTGGCGGCCTACTGGCAGGACTTGCCCGCGCCGGGCGCGACGCAACATACCGTCAACGGTGGCCTGATCTACACCTTCTGAATCCCAACCACTTTTTGAAAGGCTCAACCATGAAAACCGAACAAGACACGACGCCAGGCCCAGAGTGGATCGTCGAGGGCGAAGGCAAATGGTCGCACCCCCTGCAATTCCTGCCCGGCGACACCGGCTGGGTGGAGCTGATGCGCCTCTCGCCCGGCGTCAAACTGGGGCTGCACCGGCACACCGGCCATGTGCACGCCTTCAACCTGCAAGGACACCGGCAACTGGGAACGGGCGAACAGCTCGGCCCCCACGCCTATGTGTACGAGCCGGTGGGGAACGTCGACTGGTGGCAGGCCACGGGCGAAACGCCGCTGGTGGTCTTTGTGGTGGTCACCGGCGCGGTGGAGTACCTGGCGCCGGACGGCTCCGTGCTGCGCCGGATTACCACGCAGGACCGCAAAGCCGATTATCTGCGCCACTGCGCCGCGCACGGATTGCCGCCGGTCCTGCTGGACCAGGCCAAATAGCCGGCGCATTGGGCGCGCGCCGCTCCCGGGTCGACACTCAGGCGGGGAACGCGAAGTCCATCGTCAGCATGCAGCCGCGCCCCGGCGCATACTGGCCGATATTGAACCGCCCTCCCAGCGATTCCACGCGCTGCGCCATGCCGATCAAGCCGAAGGACTCGCTCTTGGTCCGGTGCTGCGGCGGGATGCCGACGCCGTTGTCGCTGACGCTGAAGCGCAGCCGCCCGTCGCGCCGCTCCAGCCGCACGTCGACGCGGGTGGCGCTGGCGTGGCGCCGCACATTGCTCAGCGCCTCCTGCAGGCTGCGGAACAACACGATCTGCATGGCCGGCGCGATGGCGGCGCACACCGCGTCGTCCGGCAGCGCCAGCCTGCAATCGAGCCCGCTGCGCTTGCGGAACTCGCCCACCTGCCACTCCAGCGCCGCCTGCAGGCCCAGGTCCAGCACCGCCGGCCGCAGCTCGTTCATGATGCCGCGCACGCTGCTGATGGTGGTGTCCACATTCTCCAGCACCGCGTCCACGCGCTGGTGCAGGCGCGCATGGCGCTCGCTGGTGCGGGCGCTGAGCATGGAGATATCGATGCGCAGCGCCATCAGGTTCTGTCCCAGCTCGTCGTGGATGTCGCGCGCGATGCGGGTGCGTTCGCTCTCCTTGACCGTCTCCAGGTGCTCCGCCAGCTTGCGCAGCTGCTCGCGCGATTCGTGCAGCGCGGCCTCGGTGCGCTTGCGCTCCACCACCTCCAGCATCAGCAAGCGATTGGCCTCGGTCAGTTCGGCGGTGCGTTCGGCCACCCGCGCATCGAGCTCGCGCGACAGCTTGAGCAACGCGGCCTCGGCCTGCTGGCGCGCCGTGACGTCGGAGAACACGCCGATGTAATGGCTGATGATGCCGTCGTCGTCGCGCACCACCGTCAGCGACATCGAGGCCACATAAGGCGTGCCTTCGCGGCGCCGGTTGTACACCTCGCCCTGCCAGCGGCCATAGGTGCGCAGGCAGCGCATCGCCTCGGCGTGGTAGCCGGGCGGATGGGCGCCGGGACGCCCGAGGAAGCGCGGATTGCGGCCCAGCGCCTCCTCCACCGCATAGCCGGTGAGCTTGGTGAAGGCGGGATTGACGAAGACGATGTTCTGCGCGGCGTCGCACACCAGCACCGCCTCGTCGATGCTGTCGAGGACCTGGAAGGCGCGCCGGCGCGCATCCTCGCGCACGTTCTCGGTGCCGATATCGCTCAGGATCATGCGGCAGATGCGGGCCGCCGGGTCCATATTGGCTTCGATGCGCACCTGGCGCAGCCCCTCCGACGCCGGCCGCGCGCGCCGGTCGAACAGCGGCACCTCCAGCACCGCGCGTCCGCCGCTGGCGAGCAGGTCGTGCAGGAAGGCGCGCAGCGTGGCCTGAGCATGCGGCGCCACGAACTGCTCGAAGCCGCGCCCCGGCAAATCATCCAGCGCGCGCGCCAGCAGCACGGCGGCGGCCTGGTTGGCGCGGGTGATGCGGCCGTCCGCGTCCAGCGACAGGTAGCCGGCCGGCGCCTGGTCATACAACGCGGCGTAGCTGTCGCGTCCCGCCTCGGCCTGGTCGCGCTCCACCTGCAGCTCGGCCAGCGCCATGTTCTGCATATCGAGCTCGATCTGGCTCACCTGCAGCTCGTGCCAGTGCCTGAGCTCATCGACTCCCGCGCCGGCCGCCGGTGGCCGCACGTTAGGCAGCGCCTGCACCGTCAACTCGGCGATCTGGCGCAACTGCACTGGATCGAGTTCGGGACGCTGGCGCTTTTTCATGTTATTCCGAGCCTTTCTGCATGGACCTCAACTGCTGTTCAAGGTGCTTGGACTCGGTGATGTTGATGAAGGTGACCACCACCCCGTCGATCACGTTCTCCACCGTCCGGTAGGGCATGATGCGGACCGTGTACCAGCCGCCGCCGCGGGTGGGGATCTGGCGTTCGCAGAACACCAGCGTGCGCAACACCTCCTGCGCATCCTCCTGCAAGCCCGGATATTCCAGGTCGTTGACGATATCGCTCAGCGGGCGGTGCACGTCGCCAGGTATCAGCTTGAAGATCTGCGTGGTGCGGTCGGTGAAGCGGCGGATGCGCAGCGAACTGTCGAGGAAGATGGTGGCGACGTCGGTGCTGTTGAGCAGATTCTTCATGTCGCCGTTCACCAGCGACAGGTCGTCGACCTTCGATTGCAGCTCGGCGTTGACCGTGTACAGTTCCTCGTTAAGCGACTGCATCTCCTCCTTCGAGGTGGTCAGCTCCTCGTTGGTCGACTGCAGTTCCTCGTTGGTGGACTGCAGCTCCTCGTTGGCCGACTTGAGCTCCTCGCGCGAAGCCTGCATCTCGTCGCGCACCGCCTGGATCTCCAGGCGCGCCTGCGCCAGTTGCTGCTCCAGCTCCAGCACATGCGGATTATTGGAACGGCTGCGGCGCTTCTCCGGCGGCAGCGGCACGGTGGCGAAGGTCACCATCAAGGTGCCCGCCAACGGCCCGGATTCGGGCAGAGCCTCGGCGGTCAGGTCGAGCGCTTCGGACGGCTTGCCGGCGCTGTCGCGCTGGATCAGGCCACGCAAGGCGATCATGCCCTCGCTCTGCGCGGCGCGCTTGAGCAGGTCGGCCAGCTCGTGCCGCAGGCCCTCGCGCGCCATGGCGTGGATGTTCCAGTTGGCCTTGCCGGCCGCCGGCTCCAGGTAGGCGCCGGTGCGGCCGTGGATGTACAGGATGTCGCCGTGGGCGTTGAGCAGCACGGCGGCCGGCGCGTGCTTCTTGAGCAGCAGCTGCTCGACCTGGGTTTGTAGATTACCGTTCATGGATGGGTGATGGGGCTCGCTGGCTTGAGGGACCGACACGGTGCTGACGCGAGTCGGAAAATAATTGGCCACGCGATGAATGGAAGCGTCCAGGCGGCGGTAGATGCGGCCGGCGCCGGCCATCGGCACGAACAATTCGTTGAAATGGCCCGGCGTGTCCGCACTACCCAGCATCAGCAAGCCGCCGGTCTTCAGCGCATAGTGGAACAGCGGGATCAGCTGCTCCTGCAACTTGGCCGTGAAGTAGATCAGCAGGTTGCGGCAGCACAGTATATCAAGCTTGGTGAACGGTGGATCGGAAATGACGTTCTGTCGTGCGAAGATGATGGTGTTGCGCACGTCCTTGCGGATGCGGTAGCCGCCCTTCTCGGCCGGCATGAAGTAGCGCTGCAGCCGCTCGGCCGAGACATCGTCCGCGATGCCGGCGCCGAACATCCCCTGGCGCGCGCGGTCGATGGCATCCTCATCGAGATCGGTGGCGAAGATCTGCAGCGTGTATTGCGCGGCCGGCCGCAGTTTTTCCAGCACCTCGTAGAAGGCGATCGCCAGCGAGTACGCTTCCTCGCCGGTCGAGCAGGCCGGCACCCAGGCCTTGAAGGCGGCGCCCTCCGGGTGCGCCTCCAGCAACTGCGGCAACGCGGTGGCCATCAGGTAGTCCCACACCTTGGGGTCGCGGAAGAAGTTGGTCACGCCGATCAGCAGCTCCTTGAACAGCAGGTCGATCTCGGGTGGATTCTCGCGCAGGAAGGCCACATAATCGGACAGCGTCCCGCACTGGCGCAGCTTCATGCGGCGGTCGATGCGGCGCAATACGGTGCTGAGCTTATAGTCCGAAAAATTGGCGCCGGTCTTCTTGAGCAGCAGCTGGAACAGCTGCTGCAGCGCGTCGCGCTGGGTGCTGGCCTGCACCGGCAGGCCGACGTCGCGGGTGCGCCACCATTCGCCCAGGTGGGCCGCTATCTCATCCGGCAGCGCCACGATGTCGACCACGTCGGCGGCGATGGCGCTGACCGGCATCGGATCGAACTGCGCCGACGAGGGCACCTGCGCCATCGTCAGGCCGCCGGCTTCACGCACCGCGGCCAGGCCCGCCGTGCCATCCGCCCCCATGCCGGAGAACACGATGGCCACCGCCTCCTCCTGGCTGCGCATGGCCAGCGCCTTGAAGAAGCTATCGATCGGAAAGCGATGGCCGCGCACGCCGGACGCCGGCAGCACCGCGAAGTTCTGGCCGTCGAAACTCAGGTCGCGGTTGGGCGGAATCACGTACACATGGTCCGCCTCGACCACCATGCCATCCTCGATTTCGCGCACGGGCATGCGCGTCACGCGCTGCAGCAGCTCGGGCAGCATGGCCTTGTGCAGCGGGTCCAGATGCTGGACGATGACGTAGGCGAAGCCACTGGCCGGCGGCACGCTGACCAGGAACTGGCAGATCGGATCGAGCCCCCCGGCCGACGCGCCGATGCCGACCACCGGCACGATGCCATTGGCGGATTTCACCGAAGTCGCTTCGATGGCGGGGGCTTGTATGGCAAGGGCGGATCGTTTGTTCATCGTGGAATGGGCACCACCGGAAGAACCCCGCGCCTGCGGTCAGGCGTCTCGGGAGCGTGGTATTTGTGGACATCTTGTCAGATGATTATACAAACACCCCACGCAAAAACCAAGCGCCCGCACCCCGCCTTACAACAGTCTAATCGCTAGCAGCATGCCAGCCGCCGCCGAGCGACTGGATCAGCGCCACCGCCGTGGTCTGGCGGTCGGCCTGCGACTGCACCAGCGCGCGGCGCGCGGCCAGCGCGGTGTTCTGTGCCGTCACCACGTCGCTGTAACCGACCTGGCCGGCGCGGTAACGGTTGAGCATCTGCGCCTCGACCTGGTCGGCCGCCTCGGAAGCCACCTTGCGCAGGTCCTGCTGCTGGGCCAGCGCGCGGGTCGCGGCCAATTGGTTCTCCACGTCCGCGAACGCGGCCAGCACCGTCTGGCGGTACTGGGCGATGGCCGCGTCGCGCTGCGCCACCGCGCCGCTGACGCGTGCCTTGGTGGCGCCGGCGTCGAACAAGGTCTGCGCCGCCGACAGGCCCAGCGACCACAGGTTGTTGGAGGCGTTGAACAAGCCGCCGGTGGAGCTGGAGCCGTAGCCGAAGGAGCCGGTCAGGTTCAGGCTGGGGAAGTAGGCGCTGCGGGCCACGCCGATCTGCTCATTGGCGGCGGCCACGCGGCGCTCGGCGGCGGCGATGTCGGGACGGCGCTGCAACAGCGTCGACGGCACGCCGGTAGGCACGTCGGGCACCACCACCTTCCACGGCGCCGGCGGCAGGCTGAAATCGCTGGCGGCCTTGCCCAGCAGGACCGCGATCGCATGCTCCAGCGTCGCGCGCTGGCGCACCAGCGTGACCTGGTCGATGCGCGCGTTGGCCAGCTGGGTTTGCGCCTGCAACAGGTCCGACTTGGCGGCGATGCCCGCGTCGAAGCGGTTCTGCGTGATCTGCAGCACGCGCTCATAACCTTCGGTGGTGGCGTCCAGCAGCGCCTTCTGCGCGTCGGTCTGGCGCAGCGAGAAGTAGTTGGTGGCCAGCTCGCCCTGCGCCGACAGGCGCGCGGCGGCCAGTTCGGCGGCGCTGGCCTGCATGCTGGCGTTGGCGTTGTTGGCGCCGGCGCGCAGCTTACCCCACACGTCCGGCTCCCAGCTGGCGCCGATGTTGGCGCGGTACTGGTTGGCGGTCGGCGTGTTGCCGCCTCCGCCCGACCGGTTGGCACTGCCGTTCAGCGTCGCGGACGGGAACAGCGAGGCGCGCTGCTGCTCCACCAGCGCCCGCGCCTGCGCGTAATTGGCGACGGCGGCGGCGACGTTCTGGTTCGAGACCTCGATGCTGTCGGCCATCTGGTTCAGCAGCGGATCGCCGAACAGCTGCCACCACGGGCCGCGTTCCAGCATGTCGGCCGGCGCGGCGGCGGTCCAGCCGGCGGCCACCTTCTCGGCCTCGCTGGCGGTTTCCTTGTAGGCAGACGGCTGTGGCGTGGACGGCAGCTGGTAGGCCGGGCCGACCGCGCAGCCGCTGGCCAGCAGGGCGGCCAGCGCGATCAAGGGATAACGGAGGGTTGGTGCGGTTTTGTTCATGGTGTACCCGGCGCTTCGCTGTGGATGCGGCTTAAATGTTGTTCGGACGGGCTGCGGCGGCGCAGCTTGTCCATCAGGATGTAGACCACCGGTGTGGTCAGCAGCGTCAATACCTGGCTGGCGATCAAGCCGCCGATGATGGCCACGCCCAGCGGCTGGCGCAACTCGGAGCCTTCGCCGAAGCCGATCGCCAGGGGCAGCGCGCCCAATGCGGCGGCCAGTGTGGTCATCAGGATCGGGCGGAAGCGCAGCAGGCACGCTTCGCGCACCGCCTGCACCGGCGTCAGGCCGCGCGAGCGTTCCGCCTCCAGCGCGAAGTCGATGATCAGGATGGCGTTCTTCTTGACGATACCGATCAGCAGGAAGATGCCGATCAGCGAGATGGTCGAGAACTCCATCTTGAAGATCAACAGCGCCAGCACCGCGCCCACGCCGGCCGACGGCAAGGTGGTCAGCACGGTGACCGGATGCACCAGGCTTTCATAAAGGATGCCCAGCACGATGTAGATCACCACGATGGCGGCCAGGATCAGCAGCGGCAGCGACTTGTTGCTGTCCTGCGCGGCCTTGGCCGAACCCTGGAAGCTGCCGCGCACATTGTTCGGCATGCCGATTTCCGCTTCGGCCGCCTTGATCTGCTCCGCCGCGTCGGAGAGGCTGGTGCCAGGCTGCAGGTTGAAGGCGATGGTGGTCGCCAGTTCGCCGTCCTGGTGGTTGATCGACGTCGGCGCCGAGCTCTCGGCGAAGCTGGCCAGCGCCGACAACGGCACCATGGTGGTGGCCTTGGTGCTCAACGCGGAACCGGACGACGCATCCTTCACCGCCGGCGCGGCGACGTTGGCGGGCGTGGCGCTGGCCGTGCTGGTGCCGCTGGTGCCGCTCGTGCCGGTACCGCTGCCCGAGCTGGCACCGGTCGCGGCCACCGTCAGCGCCACCGGCGCGCCATTGGGATTGCTGGCGCTCGGCGCGGGCAGGCCTTTCGACGGCACGTGCACATCGCTCAGCGCCGCCGGGCTCTTGGCAAACTCGCGCGGCACTTCCATGATCACATGGTACTGGTTCAACTCACCATAAATGGTCGCCACCTGGCGCTGGCCGAAGCTGTCGTACAAGGCATTATCCACATCGCGCGCCGACAGGCCGAGGCGCGAGGCGCTGTTCTTGTCGATGGTGACGAAGGTCTCGACGCCGTTGTCCGCCTGGTCGGTATCGACGTCGGTCAGCGCCTTCTGGCCCTTCATCGCATCGGCGAGACGGCTGGCCCACTTCTTCAAATCGGCCTGGTTGTCGCTCTTGAGCGTGTACTGGTAGTTGGAATTGGCCTGCCGCCCGCCGGCCCGCAGATCCTGCACAGGACTCAGGAACAGGCTCACACCCGTCACCCTGGCCAGCTTGGGCCGCAGCCGCGCGATCACCGCCTGCCCCGCCACCGTGCGCTGGTTGGCCGGCTTCAGGTTGATGAACATGAAGCCGCCGCCGGCGCGCCGGCCGCCGGTAAAGCCCACCACCGTGGCGACATCGGGATCGTCCTTGATGATGTTGACCAGCTGGCGCAGCTTGCCCTGCATGGCCTGGAACGAGATGCTCTGGTCGGCGCGGATGCCGCCGTTGATCTGGCCCGTGTCCTGCTGCGGGAAACCACCCTTTGGAATCGCCGCGAACAGATAGAAATTCAGGCCGATCACGAACACAAGGCTCAGCATCACCAGCCATACGCTGGACAGCGCCCAATCCAGGCTATGCTCATAGCCTTTCAGGACGAAATCGAAACCGCGCTCGAAGAACCGGGCGATAGGGCCCGGCGCCTTGGCGTGCGTGTGGCCGGGTTTGAGCAGCCAGGCGCACATCATCGGCGTGGTGGTCAGCGAGACCACCAGCGAAATCATCACCGCCGCCGACAGCGTGACGGCGAACTCCTTGAACAGCGCGCCGAACTGCCCGCCCATGAACAGCAGCGGAATGAAGACGGCGATCAGCGAAAGGCTGATCGACAGAACGGTGAAGCCCACCTCGCGCGCGCCCAGCAGCGCCGCCTCGAAGCGATCCATGCCGGCCTCGATATGGCGGGTGGTATTTTCCAGCACCACGATGGCGTCATCGACCACGAAGCCGGTGGCCACCGTCAACGCCATTAAGGACAGGTTGTTCAGGCTGAAGCCCAGCAGGTACATCGCGCCGAAGGTGCCCAGCAACGAGACGATGGTCGCCACCGCCGGCACGATGGTGGCGCGCACGCTGCGCAGGAAGGCGCTCACCACCAGCACCACCAGCAGGATCGAAATGATCAGCGTGATCTCGATCTCGTGCAGCGACGAGCGGATCGAATTGGTGCTGTCGCTGGCGACGTCGATCTTGACGTCCGAGGGCAACTGCGCCTGCAACTGCGGCAGCTGCGCGCGCACGCTGTTGACGGTTTCGATGACGTTGGCGCCGGCCTGCGAACGCAGGATGACGATGATCGCCGGCTTGCCGTTGAACAGGCCAAGGTTGTTGTTGTCCTCGACGCCGTCGATCACCTGAGCCACGTCCTGCAGGCGGATCGCGCTGTCGTTACGCCAGCCGACCACCAGGTTGCGGTAGTCCGCGGCGGATCGCCCGCCGCTGGCGTGGGCCGACTCGGTATAAATCTGCAGGCGGCGGCCGTTGCCCTGCAAGGCGCCGCGCGGACGGTTGGCGTTGGTGGCCTGGATGGCGGCGCGCACGTCCTCCGCCGACACGCCGTAGCGGTTCAGCGCATACGGATTGAGTTCGACGCGCACCGCCGGCAGCGAGCTGCCGCCCAGTTCCACGTCGCCCACGCCGGTCACCTGCGACAGGCGTTGCAGCACTGTGTTGGAGACCGCGTCGAAAATCTGGCCCGGCGTGCGGGTTTCCGACGTCAGCGCCAGGATCATCACCGGAATGCCGGAGGTATTGGCCTTGCGGTAGGTCGGATTGCTGCGCAGGGAAGCCGGCAGGTCGACACGGCTGGCGTTGATGGCCGCCTGCACCTCGCGCGCGACCGAGTCGACGTTGCGGTTCAAGTCGAACTGCAAGGTGACGCTGGAGGAGCCGGTGTTCGACTGCGACGTCATCTCGTTGACGCCGGCGATCACGCCCAGATGGCGCTCCAGTGGCGTGGAGACGCTGGTGGCCATGGTGGCGGGGCTGGCGCCCGGCAGGTTGGCGTTGACCGAGATGACGGGGAAGTCCACCTGCGGCAGCGGCGCCACCGGCAGCACGAAGAACGCGCCGATGCCGGCCAGCGCCAGGCCGCACGTCAACAGGACGGTGGCGATCGGACGCTTGACGAAGGGCGACGACAGGTTCACAGCGCACCACCTTCAACGGAAGCCGGCGGCTGCGCGGGCTTGCCGCCGCCGAAGCGGCGCGCCAGGCTGTCGAAGCCGAGGTAGATCACCGGCGTGGTGAACAGCGTCAGCATCTGGCTGACGATCAAGCCACCGAAGATGGCCAGGCCCAGGGGGCGGCGCAACTCGGCGCCCTCGCCCCAGCCCAGCATCAGCGGCACGGCGGCGAACAGCGCGGCCAGGGTCGTCATCAGGATGGGACGGAAGCGCAGCAGCGCGGCCTGGTGGATCGCCTCACGCGGCGGCTTGCCCTCCTCCCGCTCCGCCTCGATGGCGAAGTCGATCATCATGATGGCGTTCTTCTTGACGATGCCGATCAGGAGGATGATGCCGATGATGCCGATCACGCCCAGGTCCTGGCCGCTGACCAGCAGCGCCAGCAAGGCGCCCACGCCAGCCGACGGCAGCGTCGACAAAATCGTCAGCGGATGGATATAGCTTTCATACAGCACGCCCAGCACGATGTAGACGCAGATCACGGCGGCCAGGATCAGCCACAGTTGGTTCGACAGCGAGTTCTGATAGGCGCCGGACGCGCCGAGGAAGGTCAGCGTGACCGAGGCCGGGAACTTGATCTCGGCGGCGGCCTGCTTGATGCTGTCCACCGCCGTGCCGAGCGAAACGCCCGGCGCCGTGTCGAAGCCCAGCGTGGTGGCCGGGTACTGCGCCACGTGCGTCACCTGCAGCGGTGCGGCGCGCTCGCTGATCGACGCCACCGCCGACAGCGGCGTGGCCTTGCCCGAGCCGGTGCGGATTTGCAGGTTGCCCAGGTCGGCCGGCGTGGTGATGTCGTCGCGGCGCGCTTCCAGGATCACGCGGTACTGGTTGGTCTCGGTGAAGATGGTCGAGACAATGCGCTGGCCGAAGGCGCTGTACAAGGCATCGTCGATGGAGGCGGCGGTGATCGACAAGCGCGAGGCGCTGTCGCGGTCCACGCTGACATAGGCCGCGTTGGCGCTGGCGCCGACGTCCGACACCACGTTGCGCAGCTCGTGCTTGGTGCGCATCTGCTCCGCCAGCTTGGTGGCCCATTCGTTGACGGTGGCATTATCCGCGCCTTCGATCGACACGCGGAACTGGGTCGGGCCGGATTCGGCGTCGATGGTCAGGTCCTGGGTCGGTTGCAGGTACAGCGTCAGGCCGGGGATCTGCGACACGCGCTGGCGCAGGCGGTCCATGGTCGCCTGCTGGCTGCCGGTACGCTGGTGCTTCAGGTTGATCAGCATGCTGCCGGTATGGAGCATGGTGTTGTTGGCGGCATCCACGCCGACCACGGAACTGAGCGTACCGACATCCGGATCTTCCAGGATCGCGCGCGCGGCCTGCTGCTGCAGGTCCGCCATCTTGGCGTAGGAAACCGCCTTGCCGGTCTCCAGGCGCGCTTGCAGCTGGCCGGTGTCCTGGGTCGGGAATAGGCCTTTCGGAATCACCACGTACAGCAGCACCGTCAGCGCCATCGTGCCCAAGGCCACCAGCAGCGTCAGGCCGGCGTGGTTCAGCACCCAGGTCAGCGAGCGGTCGTAGTGGCTGATCACCCAATCGAAGAACTGCTGGAAGCGGCGGGCGAAGCGGCCCGGCTTCTCTTCGGCGTGGCTCTTGAGCCAGCGCGCCGACATCATCGGCACCAGCGTCAGCGACACCACGGCGGAAATCAAAATGGTGATCGCCAGCGAGATCGCGAATTCGCGGAACAGGCGGCCCACCACGTCGCCCATGAACAGCAGCGGAATCAGCACGGCGATCAGCGACACCGTCAGCGAGATGATGGTGAAGCCGATTTGCTTGGCGCCCTTGAGCGCGGCGGCCATCGGCGTTTCGCCTTCCTCGATGTAGCGGGCGATGTTCTCGATCATGACGATCGCGTCGTCGACCACGAAGCCGGTGGCGATGGTCAGCGCCATCAGCGACAGGTTGTTCAGGCTATAGCCGAGCAGGTACATCACGCCGCAGGTGCCGATCAGCGAAATCGGCACCGACAGGCTGGCGATCACGGTGGCGCGCAGGCTATGCAGGAAGGCGAAGATCACCAGCACCACCAGCACCACGGCCAGCAGCAACTCGGTCTCCACGTGTTCGACCGAGGCGCGGATGCCGGTGGTGCGGTCGCTCAGCACTTCGACCTTCATCGCGCCCGGCAGGCCGGCTTGCAGCTCCGGCAGGCGCGCCTTGATGGCGTCGACGGTGGCGATGACGTTGGCGCCAGGCTGGCGCTGCACGTTGAGGATGATGGCTTTCTTGTTGCCGGACCAGGCGCCCAGTTCGACGTTTTCGGCGCTGTCCTTGACGGTGGCCACGTCGGCCAGGCGCACCGGAGCGCCGTTCTTATAGGCCAGGATCAGGTCCTTGTAATCCTTGGCCGTCACCAGCTGGTCGTTGGCATTGATGCTGTAGGCACGGGTCGGGCCGTCGAAGCTGCCCTTGGCGCCGTTGGCGTTGGCGGCGGTGATCGCGGTGCGCAGTGTGTCCAGTCCCAGGCCGTAGGACGCCAGCGCGTTGGTGTCCGCCTGGATGCGCACGGCGGGCCGCTGGCCGCCGCTCAGCGTGACCAGGCCGACGCCGGACACCTGGCTGATCTTCAGCGCCAGCCGGGTGTTGACCACGTTCTGCACTTCGGTCAGCGGCATCGTGTCCGAGGTGATGGCCAGCGTCAGCACCGGCGCGTCGGCCGGGTTGACCTTGGCGTAGACCGGCGGCGCCGGCAGGTCGGTCGGCAGCAGCGATGCGCCGGCGTTGATCGCGGCCTGCACTTCCTGCTCGGCCACGTCCAGCGTCTGGCCCAGGCCGAACTGCAGGGTGATGATGGAGACGCCGGCGGCGCTGGTGGAGCTCATGCGCTGCAAGCCGGCCATCTGGCCGAACTGGCGCTCCAGCGGCGCGGTCACGGTCTGGCCCATCACTTCGGGGCTGCCGCCGGGGTACAGCGTCTGCACCTGGATGGTGGGGAAGTCCACCTGCGGCAGCGCGGACAGCGGCAGGAACTTGAAGCCGACGATGCCGGCCAGGACGATCGCCAGCATCAGCAGCGATGTCGCTACCGGCCGCTGGATGAATGGTGCTGATGGACTCATTGTTGTGCCGCGCCCTGTTCTTTACGATGATGACGGCGCTCGCCTTCCGCCGGAGCGGAGGCCGCACCGGCCGCCGATGCCGGTGCCGAAGCCGCCGGTGAAGCCGCTGCCGGTGCCGCAGGCGCCGCGGCTTCGCCGGACGCGCCATCGCGCCTACCCTTCCAGCCGCCCGCCTGCTCGCCGCCCGCACCGCCCGCGCCATCGCGCTTGCCCTTCCAGCCGCCCGCATGCTCGCCGCCCGCGCCGCCGGCCGCGCCGTCACGGTGGCCCCTGCCCTCGCCTGGCAGCGTGACCTTGGCGCCTTCCTTCAGGCGGTCGCCGCCCTCGGTGATCACCTGCTCGCCCAATTGCAGGCCGCTTGCGATCTGCACCTTGTCGACCGTCGCCTGCCCGCGCGTGACCGGGCGAATGGTGACCGTCTTGTCGGCCTTGAGCACATAAACGAAATCGCCGTTGGCGCCATGGCGCACCGCCGTCACCGGCACCATCACCGCATCCTTGATCGTGCGCAGCTCCAGCCGCACGTTGACGAACTGGCTCGGGAACAGCGTCGACTTGGCGTTGGCGAAGCGCGCCTTGGCCTTCACTGTGCCGGTCTGCACATCGACCTGGTTGTCCATGGCCGAGAATTTACCGTTGTCCAGCGCATTGGTGCGGGTGCGATCCAGCGCGATGGCCGGCATCTGCGTACCGCCGCTCACCTGCTGCATCACCATCGGCACGCTGTCCTGCGGGATCGAGAACTCGACATCGATAGGCGACAGCTGGGTAATCACCGCGATGCCGTTGGCATCGCCGGAGCCCACCAGATTGCCGATATCGACCACGCGCAGACCCACGCGGCCGGTGATCGGTGCTATCACCTTGGTGTAGCCCAGATTCAGCTTGGCCGTGCCCTCCTGCGCGCGGTCGGTCATCACCGTGCCTTCGAGCTGCTTGACCAACGCGGCCTGCGTATCCACATCCTGGCGCGCGATCGAGTCCTGGCCCAGCAGCGTGCGATAGCGATTCAAGGTGAGCTTGGCGTTTTCCAGCTGCGCCTCGTCGCGCTGGCGTTGGCCGGAAGCCTGCAGCAGCGCCATCTCGAACTGGCGCGGATCGATCTGGGCCAGCACCTGCCCGGCCTTGACCATCTGGCCTTCCTTGAACAGCACCTGCTGCAATATGCCCGACACTTGCGGACGCACCGTCGTGGTGGCCGCCGCGGTGACCGTGCCCAGCGCCTCCAGCGTGACCGGGATATCCGCCTTCTCGGCGGTCGCAACGCCCACCGTGGTGGCCGGGCCGCCGCGACGGCCGCCTGGCCCACCGGGACCGCCGGGACCTGGTCCGCCCGCGCCCGGCGCACCAGGCACACCGGTGCTGGGCGGCTGATGCGTCAGGTACCACGCCAGTCCGCCCAGCCCCGCCATGGCGGCGACTGCGATCACGCTGCCGAGCACCTTGGAACGGCGGCTGCGCTGCGGTGGAACGGCGGTCTGATTCGGCTTGGTCGGTGTATCCATCTTTGTCCTTTTTAGGCGTGCGTGTCCATGGCAAACCCACCATGGCGATCAATGCGTGGACTCTAGCACAGGCACCCCGCCGCTGTAAGTCACTCGCCCCCACGGTTACAAACTCGCTACAAATCAAGGACTTTGCACGCTTTGCGTTAATCCCGCTTTACATATCTTTACCAACGCGACATCGCCGCTTCACGCAGGCCGTGCACACTGGCCTCGTTGTCTCCCACATTAACCAAACGAGGATAGAACATGAGTATCTTTAACCGCCAAACCATCGCCGCATTCCTGCTGGGTTCCACACTGGTCGTCGGCGTCGGCGCCTTCGCCGTCGAGCGCCACATGGGCGGGCCGCACGCCGCCATCGACGCCAGCGCCCATATGGACCGCATGCTCAAGCACCTGTACGTCGAAGTCGACGCCACCGATGCGCAGAAGGCCAGGATCGAGCCGCTGGTGAAGGCCGCCATGGCCGACATCAAGCCGATGCACGAGCAGCTGCGCCAGATCCACCAGCAGGTGATGCAGCAGATGTCCGCCGCCACCATCGACCGCGCTGCGCTCGAAGCCACCCGCGCACAAGGCGTGGCGCTGGCCGACCAGGCCTCCAAGCGCCTGGTGCAGCTGCTGGCCGACGTAGGTGATACCCTTACGCCGGCGCAGCGCCAGAAGCTGGCGGACCACCTGGGCCAGATGCACGAACGCCACGGGCATCACGGCTAAGCCGCCCCAAGCCGCCTTGTGAAGCCGGTCGCCTGTCCGTAGAATGGTCCGCGTGAACCTCAACCATGAACCCCATGCCTGACCATATCCTGCTGGTCGAAGACGACCCCCGCCTGGCCGAGATGCTCACCGAGTATCTGAGCCAGGCGGCTTTCCGCGTCACGCACGCGCCCAATGGCCGCGCGGCGCTGGACCACATCGCGGCCGGCGACGTCGACGCCGTGATTCTTGACCTGATGCTGCCCGATATGGACGGCCTCGATGTCTGCCGCCAGCTGCGCGCCGTGTCCGACATTCCCGTGCTGATGCTGACCGCGCGCGGCGACGCCATCGACCGCATCATCGGCCTGGAAATCGGCGCCGACGATTACCTGCCCAAGCCATTCGAGCCGCGCGAGCTGCTGGCCCGCGTGCGCGCCATCCTGCGCCGCCGCGTCGAGCACCGCCACCAGCCGGACAATACCCCGCAACACGCCGCCGAGTTCCTGCGCTTCGGCCGCCTGGAGATCGACCCGGCCGCCCACGCCGCGCGGCTGGACGGCGTCCCCTGCGAACTGACCTCCTACCAGTTCGACCTGCTGCTGGTACTGGCCCGCCACGCCGGCCGCGTGCTGTCGCGCGACAGCCTGATGGAGCTGCTCAAGGGCGAAGCGATGGAAGCATTCGACCGCTCGATCGACGTCCACATGTCGCGCATCCGCGCCGCCGTCGAGGATGATCCCAAGAAGCCGCGCCGCATCATCACCGTGCGCGGCGCCGGCTACCTGTTCGCCAAGGTGCAGGACTGATGGCCGGGCCGCGCTTCAGCTGGGGCCTGCCGCGCCTTTACTTCCGCTTCTACGTGGCCCTGCTGGTCAGCCTTCTGCTGTTCGCGGTGGCCGTGCTGATGGTGTGGAACCGCAGCGGCGGCCCGCTGGAGCGCTCCAACGCCACGCTGGCGATGGTGATCCAGAACGCGCTGGCGCCGGCCGACGCGCCGCCGGACGCGCAGCAGGCCGCGCTGGAGCACATGGCCACCGGCCTCGATGCGCGCATGACGCTCTACAGCCGCAACTGGGAACCTTTGGCCGTGATCGGCGCCCCCATTCCCGGCCACCGCTGGCGGCAGCACGAGATGGGAGGCCCGCCGCCGGAATCCTATGTGCGCCTCCCGGACGGCCGCCGCCTGCTGTCCAGCGAGCCGCTGGGCTTCACGCGGCCCAAGGCCATGCTGCACAACGCCCTGCTGCTGCTCGCGCTGGCCATCGGCATCGCCGCCTTCCCGCTGGTGCGGCGCCTGACCAAGCGCCTGGAGCGCCTGCAGCAAGGCGTGGAGTCGCTGGGCGCCGGCGACCTGACGGCGCGCGTGCCGGTCGAGGGCAAGGACGAAATCGCGCGGCTGGCGCAGAGCTTCAACCGCGCCGCCGACCAGATCGAACAGCTGGTGGGCGCGCACAAGACGCTGCTGGCCAACGCCTCGCACGAACTGCGCACGCCGCTGGCGCGCATCCGCCTGGCGCTGGAGCTGATCAAGGACGGCGTCGATCCGAAGCGCCGCGCCGGCCTGGAACAGGACATCGCCGAATTGAACGACCTGCTGGACGAGATCCTGCTGGCCAGCCGCCTGGGCGCCACGCACGACAACGCGGAGCTGGAGGAACTGGATCTGCTGGCGCTGGCCGCGGAGGAATGCGCGCGCTACGACGACGCGATGCTCAACGGCGCCTCCGCCGTGATGCAAGGCGATCCGCGCCTGCTGCGCCGGCTGCTGCGCAACCTGCTGGAGAACGCGCGCCGCCACGGCGTGCCGCCGGCGCACGTCACCATCGCCTGCGACGAGCACAAGGCCACGTTGGCGGTCTGGGATAGTGGTCCAGGGATACCGGAAGAGGAATTCGAACGGGTATTTGAACCGTTCTACCGCCGCCGCGGCACGCGCGACAACAGCGGCGCGGGCCTCGGCCTGGCGCTGGTGCGCCAGATCGCCCGCCGTCACGGCGGCGAGGCCCGCTGCGTGCGCATGCCCGATGGCCGCGGCAGTTTCGAGGTTACGCTGCCGTTAGCGGCAACGCCAAAATGATGTCGTCGTAGTCGGTGTCGCCAACGCGGAAGGTGCGCTGGCCGATGCGATGGAAACCGCAACGCTGGTAGAACGCCAGCGCATCGTCGTTGCCCGCGTAGACGCCCAGCAGCACGCGGCCCGCGCCGCGCATGCGCGCCTCGGCCACCGCCGCATCCATCAAACGCTTGCCGACACGCTGGCCGTGAAAACGGTGCAGCAGGTAGATACGCTTGATTTCCAGGTCGTCCGCATGCGGATCGGCCACCGGCAGTTTGGCCGGCGCCAGCACCAGGTAGCCTATCGGCGCCCTGCCCGGCATGGCCTCGGCCAGCCAGATGCGCATGTCGCCGTCCGCCAGCCAATCGCGATAGATGGACGCCGCGTGCTGGCGTTCGCAATGGGCGATGATGTCGCCGCCATCGAGGATGCCGGCAAACGCCTCGAGGAAGCTGGCCTTGCCCACCGCGGACAAGGCCTCGTCGTCGCCGCGCACCGCGGCGCGGATGGCGATTTCGCCGCTCATATCAGGGCGACTCGCACAGGCAGTGCGTGATCGCGGTGAACGGCTTGTGCGCCGTCGTGATCTCCGACAGCCAACCCAGGTCGTTGACGATGCCGGTGGCCGCGTTGGGCGGCAGGCCGGTGCTGGCGGTCACGCCCAGCTTGAGCTCCGCGCCGACGGCCTGCGCCACCGATTGTGCCACCGCATGCGCCGCAGAGCCGCCCACCATTTCGATCAGGCGATCGAACTTGCTGGTTTCACGTTCGATGTAGACCACACGGTAGTCGGTCAGCTTGGCGCGCTTGGCGGCCGATTTCAGCGCATCGTTGTAGCTGCCCAGCGTGTCGACCAGGCCGCGCTCCTTGGCTTGCGCGCCGGTCCACACACGGCCCTGCGCCACGGCGTCGATCTTCTCCGGCGTGGTCTTGCGGGCCTTGGCCGCGCGGCCGGTGAACTCGGCGTAGACGTGGTTGATGCTGCCCTGGATTACCTGGCCGAAGCGCGGGTCCAGCGGACGCAGTGGATTGCCGGCGTCGCCCAGCCAGGTGGTCGGCTGGCCGGCGGTGTGGATGCCCAGCTTGTCGATCACCTTGTCGGCGGTCGGCAGGATGGCGAACACGCCGATCGAGCCGGTGATGGTGGTCGGCTCGGCGATCACTTCGTCGGACGCCATCGAGATCCAGTAGCCGCCGGATGCGGCGACGTTACCCATCGAGACCACCACCGGCTTGCCGGCGGCGCGGGTCAGTTCCAGCTCGCGGCGGATCAGCTCCGAGGCGAAGGCACTGCCGCCAGGCGAATCGACGCGCAGCACCACTGCCTTGATATGGTCGTCCTCGCGCGCGGCGCGTATCAGCTTGGAAGTCGAATCGCCGCCGATGGCGCCGGGACCGGTGCTGCCGTCGCTGATCTCGCCCTGCGCCACCACCACGCCGATGGCGTCGCCGGTCAGCTTGGTGTGCACGCGGGCCAGGTAGTCGTCAAAGCTGATCTGGCGGAAGCTCTTGCCTTCGGCGTCGAGGGCGCCGCGCTTGACCATCATCTCGCGCACTTCGTCCTTGGTTTTCAGGCCGTCGACCAGCTTGGCCGACAAGGTCAGCTTGGCCAGGTCGCCGTTGACGGCAGCCACTTGCGCTGGCAGGTCGTTGATGGTCTTCATGATTTGGCCTTCCGGCAGCTTGCGCGCCTTCTCGACGTCGCCGGTGTAGGAAGCCCACAGCGCGTTGTTCAGGTAGGACTCCGCTTCGACCGCGGCCGGCGAAGGGCCGTTGGCGATATAGGGTTCGCCGAAGCTCTTGTAGGTACCCACGCGCAGCAGGTTGACCGTCACGCCCAGCTTGTCGAGCGCGTCGCGGTAGTAGTTGCGATAACGGCCGAAGCCCTCCAGCAGCACCATGCCCATCGGGTGCAGATACACCTCGCTGGCATGCGCGGCCAGCAGGTACTGGCGCTGGTCGTAGCTCGCCCCCCAGGCCACCACCGGCTTGCCGGATGCCTTGAAGCGGTCGATGCCGGCCGCCACTTCGCGCAGCATGGCCTGGCCGCCGCCTTCCATCTCGTCGGTCAGCAGCACGGCGCCGGTGATCTCAGGATCCTTGGCCGCTGTCTCCAGCACGGACAGCACGTCGCGCAGCTGCATCATCTTGTGGTTCTCGCCGCCGCGCACGCTGGTCAGCAGCGCGTCGCGCGCGTTGGCGCTGGACTGTTCGACCAGCTGGCCCTTCAGGTTCAGCACCAGCGTGGTCTTGGGCGCCAGCGGCTTGGCGCCGCCGAAGAAGATCGCGTACCCCAGCACGACCAGCACAAACAGGAACAGCAGGTTCAGCACCGTGCGGCGGCCGGTATCCAGCGCCCGCCAGAAAAAGGCGAATCCGCTGCGGAGGTAGGAAAACGGGGATCTGCTCATTAATACTCCAGTTGATTAGGTGTTACAAGAATGATACTGCATGCCAACGTTACTGTCTCGGTTTAGAAATCAGCAGCAGCCCGGCAAACACCAGCAATCCGTTCATGATAAGCAGCTCCAGGCCCAAACGGTAGCTGCCGAATAGCAATTTCTGATTGGAATCAATGACGTAGCACAACACAGGACCGGCCAGCGCGACCAGCGGTACCCAACGGTCGCGCACGCTGCGGCGGGTCAGGATGCCGAAGGCGAACAGGCCTAGCAATGGACCGTAGGTATAGCCGGTCAGCTTCAGCACAAGGCCGATCATGCTGGCGTTGTCCACCCATTTGAACACCAGCACCAGCAGCAGGAACAGCGCGCAGAACGCCAGGTGGACGTGGTGGCGCAGGCGTACCTTGGCCGCTTCCGGCAGGTCGGCGCGGCGCTGCATGCCGAGGATGTCGATGCAGAAGGACGAGGTCAGCGCGGTCATGGCGCCGTCCGCGCTGGGGAACAGCGCCGACACCAGGCCGATGAAGAAGACCAGCTGCACGGCGGCCGGCATGTGCTGCATCACCACGGCGGGGAACAGCTTGTCGCCGGCCGCCGCCAGGCCCACGGTGGGCGCGTACAGGTGCAGCAGGCCGCCGAGGAACATGAACAGCAGCAGCACGCAGGTCAGCACCACGGTCAGCAGCAGCATGTTCTTCTGCGAATCGCGCAGCGTCTGGACCGAGATATTCTTCTGCATGATCTCCTGGTCCATGCCGGTCATCGCCAGCACGATGAAGAAGCCGGCCAGCACCTGCTTCCAGAAATAGGCGGGACTGTCGACCGAGGTCGTGACCACGTGCGTCAGGCCGCGCGCGTCCATCGCGGCCAGGCTGTCGGGCAGGCTCAGGTGCATCTGGCCCAGCAGCCAGCCGGCGCAGACCACCAGGCCCAGCAGCATGCCGGCGGTTTGCAGCATGTCGGTCCAGACGATGGTCTTGACGCCGCCCTTGTAGGTGTACATCAGGATCATGGCCAGGATGGCCAGCGTGGTCAGCCAGAACGGCACGCCCAGGCTGTCGAGGATGGCCGCCTGCAGGATGTTCACCACCAGGTACAAGCGCGCCGACGCGCTCAGGGTGCGCGACAGGATGAAGAAGGCGGCGCCGCTCTGCCAGGAGCGCGGGCCCAGCCGCTGCTCGAGATAGGTGTAGATCGAGGTCAGCTTCAGGCGGTAGTACAGCGGCAGCAGGATGCAGGCGACGGCGATGTAGCCCAGCACGTAGCCCAGTATCACTTGCACGTAACCGAAGCCGTCGCGGCCGATGGCGCCGGGCACGCTGACGAAGGTGACGCCGCTCAGCGTGGTCCCCACCATGCCGAACGCGACCAGCATCCAGTTGCTGCGCTTGTTACCGATGAAGAAGCTGTCGTTGGTGGCGTGGCGGGAGGTGCGCCAGGCCACCAGCAGCAGCAAGGCGAAATAGGCGAAGACAAGGCAGAACAGGGAAACAGCAGACATGAGGGAAAATCCGGCGGCGAGTGGTTCAATTCGCCGCCAATATACACCGGCCGCGCCTGGTGCGCGGCCGGTCCCTGTTTTAGTGGGCGACGGCGTGGATGGACTTTTCACCGCCCACGCTGGCGGAACGAGGGTTCAGGCGGTCGAGGCGGCCGCTGAGCGCGGTCAGGCCCAGCGCGCCCAGCACCACCAGGCCGCCGGCCCAGCCCGTATGCACCAGGCCGAGATGATCGACGATCAGGCCGCCGCCCCAGGCGCCGCCGGCGATGCCGACGTTGAAGGCGGCGATGTTCAGGCCCGAGGCCACATCGACGGCGCGCGGCGTGAAGTGCTCGGCCTGCCGCACCACATACACTTGCAGGCCGGCGACGTTACCGAAGGCCACCGCGCCCCACAGCAGCACGGTCGCCAGCACCAGCCATTTGTACGGCGCCGCAAAGCTCAGCACGAACAGCACGGCGGCCAGGCCGAGGAAGATGATCTTCAACGCGCCGACCGGGCCGCGCCGGTCGGCCAGCCTGCCGCCCCAGATATTACCCACCGCGACGGACACGCCGTACACCAGCATCACCAGGCCCACCGTGCTGGCGCTGAAGCCGGTGATGTCCTGCAAAATCGGCGCCAGGTAGGTGAAGGCCGTGAACGAGCCGCCATAGCCGAGCGCGGTGATCGCATACACCAGCAACAGGCGCGGCTCGCCCAACACCTTCATCTGTTGCAGCAGCGAGGCGGGCTTGCTGTGCTTGATGGTCGACGGCACGAACAGCAGGCTGCCGATAAAGGCCAGCACGCCCAGCGCGGACACGGCCAGGAAGGTCTCGCGCCAGCCGAAGTGCTGGCCGATGAAGGTACCCAGCGGCACGCCGGTCACCAGCGCCACGGTCAGGCCGGTGAACATGATGGCGATCGCGCTGGCGGCCTTCTCCTTCGGCACCAGCGACGTCGCGATGGTCGAGCCGATCGAGAAGAACACGCCATGCGCCAGGCCGGTGAGGATGCGCGCGGCCACCAGCGATTCGTAGCCGGGCGCCTTCCACGCCAGCAGATTGCCGAGGGTGAACAGCACCATCAGCGACAGCAGGAGTATCTTGCGCGGCACCTTGCCGGTAAGCGCGGTCAGCACCGGCGCGCCGACGGCCACGCCCAGCGCATACAGGCTGACCAGCAGGCCGGCCGACGGCAGGTTCACGCCCAGATCGGCGGCGATGGTCGGCAGCAGGCCGACAATGACAAATTCGGTGGTCCCGATGGCAAACGCGCTGATGGTCAGCGCCAGCAAGGCAATAGGCATGACATGTACTCCTGAAAAGTTAATGTCATGCAGTATCGGTATTTTCTTTAATGAGAAAAAGACGTGAAAATAGCAAACATATTTGATTTTAATTCAATAATCATCAGTCCATCTTGCCCAGCAGCGGGGTAAGACGGTCGGCCGTGCCCGGTATCCGCTCCAGCGACGGGTAGCGCAGCGATCCGAAATAGTCGATGCTGACCGCATGTTCGGCGCCGTCCGCAGCGAAGGTCAGCTCGATGGCCTGCCTGCTGGCGGCGGCCGAGCGGATCGCCTGTTTCAAGGCTTCATCGCTGTACGGCTGCTTGGCGACGGACAGCAGCTTGGCGCCGATGCTGATCCCGGCCCGGAATGCCGGCCCCTCCCAGGCCACGCTTTTGACCGCGCCGCCGCGCCCCACCACGACACCGAGCGACGTGGAAAGATCGGCGCCGCCCAGGTCCGCCTCATGCTGCACAAAGAACTCACTGGGCTGGTCGGTGTAGACCAGGCGGTAGCCGCCGCGTCGCAGACCGTCCAGCAGATGGGTATCGTCGTGCGCGTTCAGGCGGCTGGTGAAGTAGTCCGCCCAGTTGTAGGCCACGATGCGGTTCAGGGTTCGACAGACATCATCGAAGGTGTAGGTCGAGATCGTGCGGCTGTTCTGCCCCGCGCCAAAGAACACGGCGGCGAAATCCGCCAGGCTTTTCCTGTCGCCGCTCAGTTCGCGCAGCAGCATGTCCACGTCCAACCATAGCAGCACGCCGTCGGGATAGTAGTCCTCCCTCCGCTGCCAGTCGCGCCAGTTCACCTGCTTGCCCGGTACGTAGAGCGCGTCGATGGTACTGTCCTGCAGCGATTTCCATTGACGTCCCTTGCGCTCGCTCATCAGCGAGGCAGTCTCCGCCAGCGCATCCAGGCCCTGCCGCACCGTGCGCATGCCCAGGCGTGACGCCATGACGTCGGCCCAGAACTCGGTTTGTCCTTCGTAGACCCACAGCAGGCTGCCGCGCATCGGCAGGTTCAGGTTGGGCGCCCACAGATCGGCCGGCTGCCGCGTGCGGCCGTTCCAGGAGTGCGCGAACTCGTGCACGATCAGGTTGGCCAGGAACATCTGCTCGCCGGGATCGCGCGCATAGCCGGCCGACACATTGATCTCGGTGGATTCCTGGTGCTCATAGCCGCCTCCGGACTGCATCACGTCGGACAGCGACATCAGGAAATCGAAATGACGATAGTGCTGCGAGCGGAACAGCTGCGGCACCGTGGCGACCATGGTCTTGAACCGGGCCAGCCATTCCTGCGGCAGTTCCAGCGCCGCATCGGAATCGCCGAACAAATTCAGGCGCACCGGCACCGCGGGCGCCGAGGTCAGGTCGACGCGTTTGTAGTGCAGGCCGGCATAGACCGGGGCGTCGACCAGGTCTTCGAAGTTGGCCTGCTTGAACGTGACGTGGTTGGCGGCGGCATGCGCGGTTTCCAGCGAGGTGGCGTATTGAAAATCCCTGGGAAGCGCCAGCTCGGCCTGCACCGCGATATTGCGGATGAACCAGCCGGCCGGATACAGCGCGACCTTGTGCCAAGGCAGCGTCAACATGTGAGGAGACGTCAGCTTGGGGCCGCGCAGGCCGGGGAGAAACTGGAATTCGACGTCCAGCTCGCGGACGCCCGGCGGCACACTGAGCCGGAAGGCAAACGGATTCACCGGATCGCGCCGCCAGTCCAGCCGGCGCGCGCCGGCCTTGATCACCAGGCCGGCCAGCGGTGCCGCCTCCTGGGTGGGCGAGTGGCTGCCGGTTTCCCATTGCGGGTACAGCAGCACCATCGCGCCCGGCTGTTGCACCGGGATGGTTTCGTGGACGCGGAATATCTTGTGGACGGTGTCGGTCGCGTCAACCTTCAGCTGGATGGCGCCGCGAAAGGGCCGGTCGCGCGGGGCTTCAATCCCGGCGGCGGCGGGCACGGGCTGCGGGCCGACGCTGGCGTGGACGGGGGCCGCGATCCCAATGGCGGCCAATAGAGCGAGCGACAGATTTTTCATGTTGAGAGTGCACCGGGAATCGAAACCTGCCAACTTTGCAAAATGCATGCCAGTCGAAACAGCGGCAAATATGGGTGCAGCGCCGTCCGCTGCGCGCCCAGCGGTGTCCGCCGGACGTCCGCTGCCGACGTGACGCTCTTATTCCACCTTGGTCAGTTCGACGCCGTCGACGGTCATCTTCATCTTTTTGTCCTGCAGGTGAGGCGGCTGGGTGACGACAAAGGTGCTGCGCAGGATGCCGACACCCACGTCGAAGTTGTCGCCATTGAAATCAAGAATATCGACGTTGAGGTCGAGGTTCTTGCCCGGCTGGTTGCGCTTGTAGTGCAGCTTGCCGCTTGCCTCGATGTTGAGCTCCATGTCCTTGCCCTTCCAGTCGCCGACATAGGCGCGCTTGGCAGCGGGGATGGGCTGCGGATCGGCTTGCGCTATCATGGGCGCGGCCAGCGCGCAAAGAAGCAAAACGGATTTGAATGACATGACAGTCCTTTTCGGCCAGAGTTAAGGTAGTTAAAATAGCAACCCGATTGTACCGCCCCTCCACGATGAATTCCGAAAAACTTGCCCTGTTGCTGACGCGTGAAATGCCCTATGGTAAATACAAGGGCCGCGTCATCGCCGACCTGCCCGGCCACTACCTGGGCTGGTTCGCGCGCGAGGGTTTTCCGTCCGGCGAACTGGGCGGCCTGATCGCGCTGATGTATGAGCTCGACCACAACGACCTGCGCAGCCTGCTCGATCCGCTGCGCCAGGCCAGGTCACGCTAGGCCGGCAGTTCGTCAGTGCAGCCTCTTTCCACCTTGTCCAGGGCCTCGGACAGCGCCACGCGCAGCACCGCCAATGAGTGTGCCTTGTTCTCCACCTCGCGAATTTTTTCTCGGATCAGCACACGCTTTTCGCTCGGCGCCAGCGCCTCCCGCTCCCAGGCGCCGATCACATCGGCGATCTCCTTCAGCGTGAAGCCCAGCGCCTTGGCGTGCGTGATGAGCTCAATGCGCCGCAAGGCCAGCGCCGAATACTCCTTGTAGTTGTTGCTCAGATGCGGCTGGGCCGCCTCGTTGAGCAAGCCCATGCGTTCATAGAACCTGACCGTGTCGCGCGACACGCCGGCCCGCGACGCAATTTCTCCAATACGCATTCCCGCTTCCCTTCCCATCGAAACGCAGACAGCGCTTGACCGTGGACCATGGTCCACGCTTTACAGTCAGCGCTCCCTCAACAAATCAATTCACCATGCGACCACTCAACTATCGCAACACCACCATTATGGTAACAGGCGCCTCGTCCGGCATCGGCCTGGCCTACGCCCACGCGCTGGCTGCACGCGGCGCGAATCTGATCCTCGTCGCGCGGTCCGAGGACAAGCTCAACAACCTGGCGCGGGAGCTGGAGCATCGTCACGCCATCCGCGCTGTCGCACTGGCGGCCGACCTGACCGAGACCGGCGCGGCCAACGACGTCCTGGCGAAGGCCAGCGCGCTGGGTCTGACGCCGGACATCCTGATCAACAACGCCGGCTTCGCGACACACGGTCATTTCGAGAAGCTGCCGCTGGAAAGGCAACTCGACGAGATCGCGCTGAATTGCCGGGCCGTGGTCGAGCTCAGCCACGCGGCATTGCCGGCCATGCTGGCGAAAGGAGAAGGAGCCATCATCAACGTGGCGTCGACCGCCGCCTTGCAGCCCCTGCCCTACATGGCCACCTACGGCGCCACCAAGGCTTTCGTGCTGTCGTTTTCAGAAGCCCTGTGGCAGGAGTATCGCGCGCGCGGCGTGCGCGTGCTGGCCGTGTGCCCGGGTGCGACCGATACCGCTTTTTTCGATGTGGTCGGCGCCGCAGAGGCCGGGGTCGGCACGCGGATGGCGGCGGAGACGGTCGTCGAAGTCAGCCTGCGGGCGCTGGATCGCGGCCGCAGCCACGTCGTCCCCGGCGGCGCCAACCGCATGCTGGGATGGCTGCCCCGGTTGCTGCCGCGGCAAACGATATTGCGGATCGTCGCGAACATGCTGCGTCCGCGCCAGCCGGCCGGGACGGCTAGAGCATCCCGATATCCTTGAGCCAGTTTTCAACCAGCGTCGGCCACGACGAAATCGGATGATCCTTGTCCCGGAGGCCGAAGGCATGGCCGCCCCTGGCGAAGAGATGGACCTCCGCCGGCACGCCCGCCTGGTTCAGCGCCCGCGCATACAGCGTGCTGTTGCAGATGGGGTCGACCGGGTCGTCCCAGGCTTGCAGCAGGAAGGTCGGCGACGTTTTCGCGGTGACGCGGATGCTGGGTTCCAGTGTGCCGCCGGCCCGGCACAGGTGGCCGGGATACAACGCGATCGCAAAGTCCGGCCGGCTGCTGAGCTTGTCGACCGCATCGACCGGCTTGTACGCCGGCGCGAAGATATTGCTGGTCTGCGCCACCAGATAGCCGCCCGCCGAGAAGCCGATCACGCCGATCCGGTCGGGATGGATGTTCAGCTCCTTGGCCCGGGAGCGCACCAGCTTGATCGTCCGTTGCGCATCCTGCAGCGCGCGCGGCACCTTGGGCGTGATGTGGCAGTTGCACTTCTCGTCGTAGTAGTGGTTACCTCCTGGCACCCGGTACTTGAGCAGCACGCAGGTGATACCGCGCGAAGTCAGCCAATCGCAGATTTCAGTGCCTTCGAGGTCCATCGCCAGCACCTTGAAGCCGCCGCCGGGAAACACCACGACCGCAACACCGGTGTTCTGGCCCTTGGGCGCATACACCGTCATGGTCGGCTGGCTGACGTCGCTGGCCTGGAGCCAGCCTCCGTGGCCCTCGCGCTGCGCAAGGGACTCCGGCTTCGGAGCGGATATCGCATCGGGCACCGCGCCGGGCCAGATCGGAACCTGGGTCTGATCCGGCGATGGTTGCCAGGTCTCGGCATGCGCCGGAATATTGCCGATCAACAGGGCCAGCGCAAACGAGAAGATGCTGAATTTTGGCACGCAAGAACTCCTGAATCCGTATAAATAATATGGTTGATATTGCTGTTAGTGGGCCTGCTGCTCGACCTGCACGGCGCTTTCATCCATCACAAGCAACTGCGGCGCGAGGCCATGTCGCATGCGCTCCTGGAAGAAGTTGGAGCCGATGCCATCGCTCCACTGGCCGATGGTGTAGTCCTTCAGCAGCGCGACCTCGTCCGGGTTCAGCGCCCGCTCAAGCTGGTATTCGGTGCGACCGATCAGCCTGCCTGAGGCCCTGTCGAAGTTGAATTCCAGGCTGCCGCCGCTGATGCCGGCGTCCTCCAGCCCGCGCGCGGCATCTCCGTCCAACAGGTAGTCTGAAAAAACCTCCTCGTCGTAACAAAGGCCGTCCAACGTTTTGAGGATGGCCGCGTCCTCAACGAACACGCCCTCCTCGCCGGTCTCCGGGTCCACCTGCTTGAAGTCGAACACGCCTGCGCAAGCTGAAAAGGTAATGGATGCCAAAATAGTCTCCCTAGCGCCAGTAGAGACCGAAGCATATCATTTCCATAACTTTATGGTGCACGGACACAATTGCTCAGATCGCAGTATCGATCTTCGTCGCCAACATTTTGTTGTGCTCAAGGACTTGCTGCTGCAGACCTTGCGGCAATGACACCAGGCGCTCACCCAAAACGGGGGGCGAAGGAAGTGGCACCTGACGCAGATCTTCAAAGTAGAAGTCCATCGAAGAGATCAACACGTCTTCCGCCATCTCCATGGCGTCGGCCTCGTTATCCCCTTGAGTGATCGCTTCCGGTATATCTCGAAACCGCACGACGATCTTTCCGTCTTCGGGCGTAAAGGTGGCAGGGAATTTCATATGACCTCCATTCTTCAATCGCTACTTTAAACCTAACTGCTTCTTGACGCTTTCGACGAGCCCAGTCGCCAGCTCCTTGGACGGGTGGCGCGGAAGATGGCTTTGCCGTCCATTGCAATACACCTTCAGATGCTTGGCACCGTCCCTAAAAGTTGCGCCATTCAATGCCAACCATCTGACGAATTCGCTCTGTTTCATGGCTTCATCATTAGACAGATTAATCGAGACTGCGACTTCCTCAACATATCTTTTTCCTGCAGACGGTCTTTGAGTCTCGGCATGAACCCGCTGCGCACTCCACGCCAGAGCAATCGTGACGTACCGAAATTGCGAATCCGTGTATAAAGAAGACACTATTGCATCAGTGAAGGAGAACGTCATGGCAACCCAGGCCCACAGCTGCACTTGCTTCATTATCCCGACCAACATGCTGCGCAAGCTGGCCGACACCGCCACCTCGCAGGCGGACCGCTGCCTGCTGCTGGACCAGTGCGAAACCTCCGCCTACCTGCGCGGCCAGCGCTCGATCTCGCCGGTCGCGACGGGCGTGGCGGCCGTCGGCGAGAAACGCCGCACGGTCTACGACGCCAACCACAAGACCACCCTGCCCGGCAAGCTGATGCGTACCGAAGGCGGCGCGGCGGTGGCCGATGCCGCCGTCAACGAGGCCTATGACGGCGCCGGCATCACCTACGACTTCTACCGCGAAGTCCTCAAGCGCAACTCCATCGACAACAAAGGCTTGCGCATCGACTCGACCGTCCACTACCAGAATAAGTTCAACAACGCCTTCTGGAACGGCCAGCAGATGGTCTACGGCGACGGCGACGGCAAACTGTTCCTCGGTTTTACCAGCGCGCTCGACGTCATCGCCCACGAGCTGACCCACGGCGTCACCCAGCACGCCGTGCCTGGCGGCCTGATCTACGAAAACCAGAGCGGCGCGCTCAACGAGTCGATCTCCGATGTGTTCGGCAGCATCATCAAGCAATGGAAGCTCAAGCAGAATGTCGAGCAGGCGGACTGGCTGATCGGCGCGGGCATCCTGGCGCCCGGCGTCGGCAAGGCGCTGCGCTCGATGGCCGATCCGGGCAACAAAGAAATTACGTGGTCGGGCGACGATCAACCGAAAACCATGGCAGGATACGTGGAGGGCGGCGATGTCCACACCAATTCGGGCATCCCCAACCATGCCTTTTATGCGGCGGCCATCGCGCTCAAGGGCAATTCGTGGGACAAGGCCGGACCGGTCTGGTACAAGGCGCTGGGTCTGCTGACGCCGAACGCCAGCTTTGCCGACATGGCCAAGGCCACCTCGCAGGCGGCGGTGTTGCTGTACGGCGCCGATTCGCCCGAGCAGCACGCGGTGCAGGCGGCATGGAAAGTGGTCGGCGTCGTTTAGGAGAAATGGTATGACACGTTTAACGCTGCGATGCACCGGCGGCTTCACCGGACCGGCCGGCGCGCAAACGCGCACGGTCGACCTGGCGCAGCTGCCGCCGGAGCGGGCGAACGAGCTGGAGCAGCTGCTGTCGGCCTGCGACTTTTTCGCGCTGCCGGACAAGCTGGTCAAGGACGCGCCGCGCTCGTCGGATTTTCAGTACGACCTCAAGGTGGACCAGGGCCAGCAAGAGCACCAGGTCCACTACCACCTGGACGCGGCGCCCGCGCCGCTCAAGGAGCTCACCGACAAGCTCCACGAAGTCGATCCCGACTAGCTGATCTTCAGCTCGGGATAGCCGGTGCGCGGGTCCAGCTCGCGCGTGAAGCGCTGGCCGGGCAGCAGCGCCAGCAGCAGCTCGGCCGTGGTGCGCACCACGCAGCCCGCGCACACATGGCCGCCCAGCACCCGCCCCTGCGCGTCCGACACCGACATGTGCAGATGCGCACCGTCCGCCGACAGCGATCCGGCCAGCGTCAGGATTTCCAGGTCGCCGCGCAGCGTGTCCGGCTGTGGCACCCCGGCATAGCGCAGTTGCGCCACGCTCAGGCTGCCGATGCCCTGCAACACGAAGCCGGCCTCATGGCCGCTGGCCTGCAGGGCAGCCACCACCGCCGCGCGCAGGTCGTCGCCGGGATCGAGGCGCAGCGCCAGCGTTTGCATCAGGCCACCATGCGCGCGAATTCGCCTTGCTCGACCAGCTTTTGCAGATCGTTGGCGCCGCCGATCAGCGTGCCTTTTACAAAAATCATCGGGAAGGTCGGCCAGCCGGTCCACATCTTCAGCGCCGTGCGCGGACGCCAGCCTCCCAGGTAGCTGCCATAACTGAGGTAGCGATAAGGCGTGCCCAGGCCGTCGAGGATCTTGCGGGCCTTGCGCGGGAAGGGATTGAGGCCCATGCCGACCACCACCACCGTGTTGGCGGCCACGGCGGCCTGCACCTCGGCCACCAGGTCGCGGTGGTAATTGCTGACCTGCTCGCGCACGGCCGGGTGGATGTGGGCTTCGTCCAGGATGTTACGGCTCATCGATATTCCTCGTTGTTGACAGATGAGCGTAAGAGTAGCCGCAACCGACGCGGCGGCAAAGCCTTTTCCGCGCCGGCCGCCGGCCGATCACAAGTTGAGCTTGGTGATCTTGGTGCCTTCGAGGTTCAGGTTGGCCATCAGGCCGGCGTTGGTCAGCACCAGCGCCTGCACCGGATTGTTGGCGGTGGTGGTGTCGATCTCGCCGTTGGCGCCCACCTTCAGCAACGCCACCGAGCCGTCGACGCCGGCGGTCCAACCTTTGCTGTTGCGGAATTTATCCAGCGCCTCGCGGGTCATGAACAGCAGCACCACGGCCTTCGATTGCGCGCCGGCCTGGAAGCCCACCGACACCGAGGCCACGCTGTAATAATCAACCGACTGGCCGCCGGTGCGCAGCACGCCCTTGCCGTACTCGCCCCCCACCACCAGCCCGGCCGCCAGCACGCGCGGGAACACCAGCACGCCGGCCGATTTGCGCACCAGCTCGCGCGAACCCTTCACTTCCGAATACAGGCGCTCCAGCGTCGAGTAGGAACCTTGTTCGATCTCGGTGCGGACGGCGGCCGAGTCGGCCTTGCCGGCCGTGGTGGTGGTGGTGCAACCGCCCAGCGCCAGTCCGGCCAACATCAACGCTGCGGTGCTACGAAGCAGAAAAGTACGTTTTTGCATGGAAGTCTCCGTAAGTAATAAACGCAAGGCGGTTTGCCATGTGCTATGGCGTCCCCTATTCTGTCATCTTCCGGCGATTCGTGCTCTGTCCCAGCCGTATCAAACGCGGCGGCCCTGCCCGAACAGGATGGCGCGCTCTTCGTCCGACATGGCGCGGTCCTTGCGGGCGTAGACGTTCTCCACGCCGACATAGGCCTTGACGGTGGCCGGCCGCGCACGGATCGCTTCGAACCAGCGTTGCAGGTCGGGGAAATCGGACAGCGTCTGCCCATGTCCCTCATGCGGCACGATCCACGGATAGCAGGCGATGTCGGCGATCGAGAACTCGCCGGCGATGAACTCGCGGCCCTGCAGCTGCTTGTCCAGCACGCCGTACAGGCGGTGCGTCTCGCGGGTGTAGCGGTCGATCGCGTACGGCACCGTCTCCGGCGCGTAGATGTTGAAGTGGCCGATCTGCCCCGCCATCGGTCCCAGCCCGGCCACCTGCCAGGTCAGCCATTGCAGGGCCACCAGCCGGGCGCGCGGATCGCGCGGCAAGCCGAAGCCGCTCTTGTCGGCCAGGTATTGCAGCATGGCGGCGGACTCGAACATGCTCAACGGCGGCCCGCCATCGGCCGGCGCGTGGTCGACCAGCGCCGGGATCTTGTTGTTCGGAGAAATGCGCAGGTATTCCGGCGCAAACTGTTCACCCTTGCCGATGTTCACGCGGATCAGGCGGTAGTCGATACCGGCCTCTTCCAGGTACATGGTCATTTTCAAGCCGTTGGGGGTGGCGGCGTAGTAGAGATCTATCATGGCTCTATTGTGCCTGCGGACGGCGCGTTGGCGGGATGCCAATCGCGGGATTTTTCAGGAGGCCAATCGGGCCGCATCAACGTCCGCCGAAGGCCAGGCGCTTGCCTTCGCGCAGCATGCTGGCGAACTCGGCCGCGGGGATCGGCTGGCTGAACAGATAGCCCTGCAGCTGGTCGCAGCCCAGCTCGCGCAGAAAGCTCATCTGCTCGGCGGTCTCCACGCCTTCGGCCACGATCTCCTGGCGCAGCTGCTGCGCCATGGTGACGATGGCGCGCGCGATGGCGCAATCGTTTTCTTCATATGGCAGGCCGACGACGAAGGAGCGGTCGATCTTCAGGGTGCTGATCGGGAATTTCTTCAGGTAGGCCAGGCTGGAGTAGCCGGTGCCGAAGTCGTCCAGCGCCAGCGCCATGCCCATCGCCACCAGCTCGTTCATGATGGCGATCACGTTGTCGGTGCCGCGCACCAGCAGGCTCTCGGTGATCTCCAGGTTGATCTGGTCGGGCTGCACGCCGTGCCGCTCCAGCACCGCCGCCACGCGCTTGGGCAGTTGGTTGTCGAACTGCCGCGCCGACAGGTTGACCGCGATCGGCGGCATGATCAGGTTGGCGTCCTTCCACTCGCGCACCTGGCGGCAGGCTTCCTCCAGCACCCAGCTGCCGAGTTCGAGGATCAGGCCGGTCTCCTCCGCCACCGGGATGAACACGCCCGGCGACACCAGCCCGCGCACCGGATGGCGCCAGCGCAGCAGCGCCTCGGCGCCGACGATGCGGCCGCTGCGCAGGCTGACCTTGGGCTGGTAGTACAGCAGCAGCTCGTGGTTGCCGAGCGCCTGGCGCAGTTCGCTCTCGATGCGCAGGTGTTCCTTGGCGCGCTGGTTCATTTCCTCGCTGTAGAACAGGAAGGCCGATTCGATGCTCTGCGCCGCCTTGTTCATCGCCACGTCGGCGTAGCGGATCAGGGTCGGGACGTCGGCGCCGTCCTCGGTGTAGACGGTGATGCCGATGTGGCCGCCCACCTGCAGGCGATGGCCGGCGATCACGATGGGCGCGGCCAGCGCGGCCAGCAGCTTTTGCGCGACGATGGCGGCATGTTCGCGCTTTTCCACGTGCAGCAGCGCCACCGCGAACTTGTGGCCGTCCAGCCGCGCCAGCACGTCGGCCTCGCGCAGCGCCAGCCGGAACAGCCGGCCGATCTCGCACAGCAGGCCATTGCCGATCTCATGGCCCAGCGTGTCGCTGATGGCGCCGATGCGGGTGATCTCGATCACCAGCAAGGCGCCGTGTTCCTGCGAGCGCTTGGTCTCGGTCAGCGCCTGGCTGACCAGCTGGTTGAGCAGGCACAGGTTGGGCAGGCCGGTCAGCGGGTCGTAGTTGGCCATGCGCTGCATGCGCGCCTCGGCGTCCTTGTGCACGCTGATGTCGGAGAACAGCGAGAACGTGTGGCTGATCTTGCCGTGCGCGTCGCGCACCACGCTGATGGTCACCGATTGCGGAAACAGCTCGCCGTTCTTGCGCTTGCCGATGATCTCGCCGCGCCACGGCCCCTGCCCCTGCATGGCCGAGCGCACCTTGGCGCGGAACTCGGCGTCGTGCACGCCGGAGCGCAGCAGGTCGGGCGTCTTGCCGATCGATTCCTCCGGCGTGTAGCCGGTGATGCGGGTGAACGAGGAATTGATCGACACGATGCGCTCGTGGGCGTCGGTGATCAGCACGCCCTGGTCGCTGTCCTCGATGATGCGCGCGTGCAGGTTGACCTTGTCCGCCGCAGACAGCGCCTGGTCCACATTGGACAGCTTGACCAGCATGCCGACCGGATCGCCGGCCTCGTCGTGGCGCAGCAGCAGGTGCAGGTTCACCCAGATCAGCTCGCCATTTTTCCTGCGCCGCCGCACCTCGGTGTGGGCGCCGCCGGCGGGATTGCCGTCGTGCTCGAAGAACAGCTCGGCGATGTTGCCGTCGTCGTCGCCCTCGGCGTACAGGAACAGCACGTGGCGGCCCAGGGCCTCCTCGGTGGTGTAGCCGAACATCTGGCGGGCACCCTCGCTCCAGGCGGTCACATAGCCGGCCAGGTCCAGTTCGAGCACGGCGTCGGCCTTGGCCGCGGCCGGCTCGGGCAGGCCGGCACGCGCCTCGGCCAGCGCCGCGTCCAGCCGCGACAGCGTGGCCGCCAGCGCCTCGCCCGACTCGCCGCGGGCCTGACGGCTCAGCGCAAGGCAGAGCTCGATCGCGTCATGCATGGGGATTGCCCGCCTTGCCCGCCGCCACGCCCTGCATCCACAAATACGCCTCGGCCTGGATCTGGTTGAAGCTGGCCCCGTCGATCTGCAGCGCCTGCAGGCCCCGGGTCAGCGCCGCCATGTCGTCGTGCTCGGCGGCCTCGACCACGCCGAGCAGCTGGCCCAGCTCGCCCTCGCGCATCAGCAGCGCCTGCTGCACGGCCTCGCTGATGGTCAGCGGCTTCAGCACCTCGGCCAGCGGCATGCCGAACAAAACACCCAGCAGCGAGAACATGCCGGCCATGAAGGCTTGCTCCTGGTGCGGCTTGTCGTGGCCGGCGGCCTTGGCCAGCAGCTCCATCGCCCGCGCCCGCACCGACACCCGCGCCAGCAGCATGGCCGAGCGCTGGTCGGCCTCGCGCGACGAGAACAGCATCAGGTTGAGCCAGCGCCGCAGCTGTGAGCGGCCCAGGATCAGGATGGCCTGCGAAAAACTGGTGACGCGGCGGCCGGTGCCCATGCCCAGCGAGTTCACCAGCCGCAGCAGGTGGTAGGACAAGGTCGGGTCCTGGCGCAGCAGCGCTTCGATTTCATGGGTGTCGGCGTCGGCGGAGACCAGCTGCACCAGCTTGAGCGCCAGCGCGCGCGAGGCGGCCTGGCTGCCCACCGGCTTGGGCGGCGGCGCCAGGAACCAGTCGCCTTCGATCCAGGCCGCGCCGGCGGGCAGTTCGGCGGCCAGCGCGCTGTCGCTGTGGTGGACCTTGTCGGCGGGCAGCGGCTGCCAGCCGGCCTCGTCCAGCAACTGATTGACGGCCTCGGCCTGGCCGGCGCGGTAATAGCAACTCATGCTGCCGGAGGCGAGTTCCTGCAGCGCGCCGGCCGGCACCGCGTCGGCCTGCAAGCTGCCGGCGTCGAGCAGCAACGCCGAGGGCACGCCGTTGCGGTCGGCCAGGGGGTGCAAAAACACGGGCGGCATGGCGGTCGAAGCGGTCATGGGGTGTCCAGCGAAGCAATCGATGATCCCGCTATGGTACTCCGAAATTATTGGCGTCGGCCAACATTATGGAAGCGAACCGGGCAATATCAAACGATGGGGCAAATGCCCCAGCAGCCGCTCGAACAGTCCCGGCTGCTTCATGCGGTCCAGCCACCATTGCAGCGCCGCGCCGCGCTCGCCGCTGCGCCACGCCAGGTGGAAGGTCTCGGCCGGCTTGGGTTCCTCGACCTGCTTTTCCACCAGCAGGCCGGCGGCGATGGCGGCGCGCGCGCACGGCTCGGGCAGGAAGCCGAAGCCCATGCCGTCGAGCTGATACTGGAACTTGGTGTGCATGTCGGGCACGGTCAGCGTGTCCTGGCCCAGCACCAGGCCGACGGTGCGCGGCGCCATCTGGCGGGCGGAGTCGGCCACGCTGACGGCGCGGTGCCGCTGCAGTTGAACGCGGTCCAGCCTGCCTTCGACCGAGGCCAGCGGATGCGATGGCGCCACCGCGAACACGAAGCCGATCTTGCCGATCGGCTGGGACACGTAGCCGCCGCCGGCCGGACCGTCGCCCGCCACGCCCACCAGCAGGTCGGCGCGGCGGTCCAGCAGCGCCTCCCAGGCGCCGGACAGCGCTTCCCGCACCAGGCGCAGCCGGGTCTGCTGGGCGACCTGGTAGAAGGCGTGGATATCGTCGCGCAACACGCCGGCCGAGAACATCGAATCCATGCCGACGGCCAGCTCGGTCTCCCAACCGGACGCCACGCGGCGCACGCGGTGCTCCAGGTCCTGCGCGGCCTTGAGCAGGTAGCGCCCTTCCTTGAGCAGCTCGGCGCCGGCCGCCGTCAGCTCCACGCGCGGGCCGATGCGTTCGAACACCTGCACGCCGAGGTCGTCCTCCAGCTTGCTCACGGTGTAGGAGATGGTCGACGGTACGCGGTGCAATTCCTTGCCTGCGGCCGAGAACGATCCACGACGGTCAATGGCGTCGACGATTAGCAGGGCTTCCAGGCTGAGTCTGAGCATTCGATTTTTTCGATAGTAGAGAGGTAAATTTTCCGTTTTTTTATTCAGGGCCAGCGGAATATACTGTGACTCATGGATGCAGCGATAGCGAAACACCTTTCAAAATTATCGCACATTAACTAAAAAGAAACGGAGCCTATCATGTTACAAATTCGCAGAAGTGAAGAACGCGGCGTCGCCAACCACGGCTGGCTGCAGTCCCGCCATACTTTCTCGTTCGGCAGCTATCACGATCCGAAACACACCGGTTTCGGCCCCCTGCTGGTCATCAATGAAGACCAGGTGCTCGGCGGCCAGGGTTTCGGCACCCACGGCCACCGCGACATGGAGATCATCTCCTACGTGCTGAGCGGCGCGCTGGAGCACAAGGACAGCATGGGCACCGGCTCGGTGCTGCACTACGGCGACGTCCAGCGCATGAGCGCCGGCAATGGCGTACGGCACAGCGAGTTTAACCATTCGCCAAGCGAACAGGTGCATTTCCTGCAGATCTGGATCCAGCCCAACCAGACCGGCATCCCGCCCAGCTATGAGGAAAAGCACTTCACGCCGGAAAGCAAACAGGGCCGGCTGCGCCTGATCGCCTCCAACGACGGCCGCGACGGCTCGGTGCTGATCCACCAGAATGCGGCGCTGTACGCCACCATCATGGCGCCCGGCGACCACCTGAAGCATGAGCTGGCCGAGGGACGCATCGCCTACGTCCACGTGATCCGGGGCGATGTGACGGTCAACGGCACGCCGCTGAAGGACGGCGACGCGCTGAAGATCACGGCCGAAACGCTGGTCACGCTGCAGGACGCCTACGAGGCGGAAGTGCTGGTGTTCGACCTCCCGGCTTAGGTTCCCACTCAGGCTAGAGGCCGGCCTAAAAAAACTTTCCGCCAGTTTTGGTATCATGAAGGGCGCGCCGGGTCTGTTCGAACAGCCCGGCGCGCCTTTTTTACCTGAATATCAATCAATTGAAGAGCATAGCTATGTCGCAGAGCGCAGCAACCCCGGCAACCGACGAACTGGATTACATGACTTCCTGCGCCCTGCCGACCCCCTGGGCCCAGTTCACGCTGCACGCCTTTGTCGAAAAGGCCACCGGCAAGGAACACCTGGCGATGGTGCTGGGCGATATCGGCAACGGCGAGCCGGTGCTGGCGCGCGTGCATTCCGAGTGCCTGACCGGCGACGTGCTGTTCTCGCAGCGCTGCGATTGCGGCGCCCAGCTCGAAGGCGCGCTCAAGCGCATCGCCGCCGAGGGCCGTGGCGTGCTGCTGTACCTGCGCCAGGAAGGCCGGGGCATCGGCCTGGTCAACAAGATCCGCGCCTACCGCCTGCAGGAGGCCGGCGCCGACACGGTGCAGGCCAACGAACAGCTGGGCTTCAAGCCCGACCAGCGCACCTACGGCCTGGTGCAGCCGATGCTGGCGCAGTTCGGCGTTAAAAGCTTACGCCTGATGACCAATAATCCGCGTAAGATCGATGCCATGACCAAACTGGGCATCGAGGTGGCCGAGCGCGTACCGCTGCTGGTCAACCGCAACGCCTTCAACCAGCACTACCTGAATACCAAGGCCGCCAAGCTGGGCCACATGATGACGCCGCTGACCCCGGCCCCGGTGGAGGATGGCGCGCTGTAAGGTTGATTTTTAAGGATTGCATGAAATTTAACAAGCTTGTTGTCTCCATCGCCCTGAGCTGGGCCAGCGCCACGGCGCTGGCCGCTCCGGCCGCCACCACCCCGGCCACGCCGCCACTGGCCGCCGCGCAGTCCTCGGCCAAGGCCTCGGCGCCCGCCACCGACAACGCCGACGCCACCCCGCTGCCGCAGCCCTCCAGCTCGGCCCAGCATCTGTACGCTTCCGCCAAAAACGACATCCTGCAAGTGCGCTCGCTGCTCAAAAGCGGCCGCACGCAATCGTCGGTCGGCTCCGGCTTTTTGATCGGCACCAGCAACCTGGTGGTCACCAACTACCACGTGGTGTCGCAGTTCGCGCTCGATCCCGACACCTACGTCGGCGAATGGGTGGACACCAGCGGCCAGCGCGGCAACGTCGAACTGCTGGCGGTGGACGTGCTGCACGACCTGGCCGTGCTGCGCGTGAGCCGCAACGGCACCGGCTTCTTCAAGATCCCCGATCAGCTGGCCAAGCTGACGCAGGGCCAGTACCTGTACTCGCTGGGCAATCCGCTCGACCTGGGCTTCGCCATTTCCGAAGGCGCCTACAACGGCGTGATCGCGCGCAGCTTCTACGACCAGCTGATGTTCACCGGCCCGATCAACTCCGGCATGAGCGGCGGCCCCAGCGTGACGGTGGACGGCGCGGTGGCCGGCGTCAACGTCTCCAAGCGCCTCGATGGCGAGCTGGTCAGCTTCCTGGTGCCGGCCCGCTACGCGCAGGACCTGCTCAAGCGCGTGGAGCAGCAGAAGAAGGCGCCATCCGATTTCACCGCCATCGTCGCGGCCCAGCTGCTGACCCACCAGCGCGCCATGGTCGACCAGCTGCTGGCCAGCCCGCTGAGCCTGAAGCCGATGGGCCCGTATCAAGTGCCGGTGCGCGAGTCCGAGCAGATGCGCTGCTGGGGCCGCTCCAACGTCAAGGCCGACAAGCCGTTCACGGTGGACGACGCCAGTTGCGCGATGGAGTCGGCCATCTTCGTCAGCGGCTCGCTGCAGACGGGGCAACTGAGCATACGCCATCAGTACCTGCGCAGCACCGGCCTGGGCCAGCTGCGCTTCGCGCAACTGGCCAGCGCCTCGTTCAAGAACGAGCACTTCGGCACCAACAAGGACACCCGCCTGACCGGCCCGCAATGCACCGAGGACTTCGTCAAGAACAAGGACGTGCCGCTGCGCGCCGTGCTGTGCGTGCGCGCCTACCGCAAATTCGCGGGCCTGTACGACTTCGCGCTGCTGACCGCGACCACCGACCAGGGCCTGATGAGTTTGCAAAGCCGGCTCGACGCGCACGGCGTCTCGTATGAAAACGGCCTGCGCCTGTCGCGCGTGTTCATCGACTCGATCGGCCTGGCGCCGGTGGTGGTCAAGAAGCCCGCCGTGGCGGCCAAGGGAGGCGCGCAATGAAAGCCCCCTACTTCATCGAGATCCTGGCCCGCAACGGCGACGTGCTGCACCGTCACAAGGTGGACGCGCTGCCGATCCGCCTGGGCCGCAGCTACGATAACGACGTCATCCTCGACGACGCGCACAGCGCCGCCGCCCACGCGGTGGTCGACGCCGACGAACAAGGGCGGCTGGTGCTGCGCGACCTCGGCAGCAAGAACGGCAGCTACCTGAACGGCAAGCGCCAGACCATCATGGTGCTGGACGGCGACACCATGGTGCGCCTCGGCCACACGCGCCTGCGCGTGCGCGCGGCCGACTTCCCGGTCGCCGACGAACGCGCCGACACCACCATGCACGGCTGGGAAGGCGCGGCGCCGGCCACCATCGGCCTGGCGCTGATCGCCATCTTCACCTGCCTGGAAACCTGGCTGTCCGACGTCGAACCATTCGCGCTGATCCGCTACCTGCAGGTGCTGGCCACCAGCCTGGCCGCCGGCCTGGTGTGGAGCGGCGTGTGGGCGCTGGCCAACCGCCTGTTCGGTGTCCATGCGCGGCTGGGGCGACACTTGTTCATCCTTGGCAGCGCGCTGGCCGTGGTCGGCGTGTGGAAGGTCGTCAGTTCGGTGCTGGCCTATGCGTGGTCGGCCGAGGTGTTCACCCGCTACGGCAACCTGGTCACGCTGGCGATCGCCTGCGGCATGCTGTTCTTCCACCTGGTCACCATCAAGCCCCACCATCCACGGCGCTTCGCGATCAGCAGCTGGGTGATGCTGGTGGGCGGCGCCGCGCTGATGTTGATGACCAATCTGCAGGGAACGGGCCGCGCCGCCGACGAGCTGTACATGTCGGTGCTGCTGCCACCGGAGGTGCGGCACAGCCCGGATCATAGCGTCGATCAGTTCATGGCCGACGCATCCAAGCTGAAAATCGCCGCCGACGCCGCCCGCGCCCGCGCGGTCAAGGACGGCACGCCGGAAACCGAGGACGACGACGACGGCGCCGAATAAACGCCGGCATCCCGCAGGACGCTAGTCCTGCGGGATGTTGTGGATGTGGGCCAGCAGTGTTTTGATATCGGCCTCCGCCTCCGGTGTGGGATTTACGAACATGCAGCCGATATGGAGTTGCTCGCCCAATAGGAAGGATTTATAAGAGCGCGTGACGCGCACCTCCATTTCCGGGACGATGACGGATTCCGATTCCAGTTCCAGCTGCACATTCAGCAGCTTTCGGCCCTTGAGCAAACCTTTCACAGCGTTCTTCGTGCAGCGCAGGCCGATTCCGCCCAGGGAGAAATCGTAGATGGGCAACTCATAAAACTTACCGTTCAACTCGAACGAGGCACTGAAGGTGACCGCCAACGGCGTTTCCACCCGCTCCGAGGCGCGCCGGTTCAGCACGGCGCAGGTCTCGGGGAATACCATGGGAATCAGATTCGGGCTGCCGGGAACCGAGGTCCACTCCTCGCTGGACAGGCGGAATTGCAGCTTCGCGGAGGTCAGCCAGGTGACAAAGGTGACTTTACCAGGCGGCAGGACCGAGCCTTCGTTCAACTCCATCACGAAATGCGGCTGTTCGGGATCGACCGACAGAATGCGGCCAAGCACCGGCTCGCGATTGCCCGCGACATACATCGAAATCGCATCGCCGCTTTCAGCCAGGAGGGTCAACGTATCGCCGATCTCATCCTCGCTCGTCATTTCAAATGAATTGGCGGAGGCCGGGATAGGACTCATCGCATCTTGCGGGCGCGGCGGTCCTCGACGGATCGAGTGGGCAGTAGGTTCACTGAGTGACATGGCGCTCACCTATGATTATGACAACGTTAGACATTATTTAGGTCTGTGTATAACTTCATCATAGTCCGAGTTTTTCCCTTAAGCAACCTTTTTATAATTTTGGAAAATGGCCTGCCTTTGAGAGAGTTCGGACTGTCTACACGCCAAAGTGCAAGCTCTTCGCGATGCCCTCCTATCGATGGCATTTGCGAGAGCTCTTGTTATTGATCACACGAAGCCCAGCTTTCGCCTGCGTGGGAATGCGTGAGCTTTGCAGTTGGGCAAGCTGATATGCTGAGCGTGTTCAGCCAGAAGCCGCCGCTGTCAGTTTCTTCTCGATAATGACCGAATTCGATTCCAACAAGCAACTCGTCGATAAGCTCCGCGTACATCTCCCGGCAGAGGCGATACTGACTGATCAATGGCTTCGGGAGCGTGGCTGGAATCCGAATGAAGATCAAGTGGCGCTAAACTGGGTCGAGGCATTTGCGGATCGCACTACCGAGGCAATCCTGCGTAGAGATAGCGAAGCGGTCCAAGCGCATACCGACTTCTTAGCCAACGCATATCGTGCTGATCCGGAAAAACTTCGTGTCATTATCGATGTTTCCTATGCAGAGAACATCATGTGGGATGCTAGTATGGAAGACAAAGTCTGGGCGTGGAAGTTTATAGCAACGGAAATTCGGCAGTTCTATACGGACATGTGGGGTTCACCTACACAAGAGAGTTAGCTGTAAGCGGTTTTCGGCCAGGAGCAGACGACCCCAATCGATTGACTGACCATGCGAGTATTTTTAGATGATGAGCGCGCCACTCCTGACGGATGGGTGCGTGTTTATTGGCCAAGTGAAGCCATAACGCTCTTGGAAACGGGAGCGGTAGATGAATTGAGCTTGGACCACGATCTTGGTGATGATGAGCGTGGCACCGGATATGACGTCGTGCTATGGATTGAAGAAGCAGTTGCACTGCGTGGCTTCCGGTCGCCAAAGATAACTGTTCATTCAGCAAATTCGTCGGCGCGAGAAAAGATGGTCGCTGGAATTCGGACCATCGAACGAATTGCCGCTGAGCGCCAGAGGTAATCTGACGCTACCGGCCATTACCGGTCGTTGAAATAGGTAGAGAAATCCACATTTGAACATGGCAGAATATATCTACTACTCAACATTTTTCGTTACTATGGGATTAGTGGCTCTCGCTTTCACCAAGTCGCTTTCGGCCATTCAAAAAGGAAAAGACCGGTTTCGTTGCATTGTTTACTTCGGAATATCGTCCATCTTGTCAGGGCTCATTTCTGGCGCCGCGCTGTTCTATGGCGTGCTGTCTTTATTTGATTTTTTGGATCACCATGTGACCGTAGGGCACGGTGAAATTTTAATCGCTGCGCCAATGTTCAATTTCGGCCTTGGCGTGGTGTTAGCTATCATGGGTACGACATTCCTTCGTTGGCTGACACCAAATGGCTGACTTCGGCTGCGGATTCAATCGGTCGACGCAACACATCGGTCAAATCGTTGAGCCGGTGTCTGGTAGTCGAGCGTCTTCCTCGGGCGCTCGTTCAACCTTCTGGCTACTTCGTCTAGTTTATCCTGTGAATAGCTCGACAGGTCCAGTCCCTTCGGAAAATATTGCCGCAGCAACCCATTGGTATTTTCATTCGACCCGCGCTGCCAGGGATTTTGCGGATCACAAAAATACACCTGAATGTCGGTAGCCAGCGTGAACCGTTTGTGCGCAGCCATTTCTTTGCCGCGATCCCACGTCAGCGATTTATAGAGCTCGTGCGGCAATCTGCGAGCGTTCTCGATCAGTGCGTTGACGACTGTCTCGGTATCCTTACCTGTCACTTTCACCAGCATGACGTAACGTGTCTGGCGCTCAACGAGGGTGGCAATCTGGCTGTTGTGGCTGCCGAACAGTAGGTCGCCTTCCCAATGCCCAGGCACGGCGCGGTCCTCCGCCGTCGCAGGCCGTTCACTGATCGACACCGCATCCTTGATTCGGCCGTGGTTGTCGGTCTTCTGAGTGTGATGGCGTGAGCGACGCATGGCCCGTGAGCGCCTTAAATGCTCCAGCAGCTCCTTCTTCAGGGCGCCGCGCGCCTGAATGTAAAGGCTGCGATAGATCGTCTCGTGCGACACGTGATACTCCTCGTAGACCGGGAACAGTTGCCTGAGCCATCCAGCAACCTGTTCCGGCGACCACTGCAATTGGAACTTGCTGGTGACCATGTTGGCCAGCATCCGGTTCTCCGCCAGCTTACAGGGTTTGGGGCGACGTGCCTGATCCCAAGCATGCTGATCGGCTTGAACCGCGCGATAATGTGTGCGGCCGCCGTTGCGTTGGATTTCTCGGCTGATGGTCGATGGTGCGCGCCCGATGCGTGCGGCGATTGCCCGAATTGAGGCGCCGGCAACCACTGCACGCGATATTTCCTCGCGTTCTATCAACGTCAAGGCCAACCTGGAGCGGCATCGGGGGGCCGGAGGTATGCCACCCGTCTCCGCCAGAATAGGTTGAATCGAGGAATGGTTCCGGTCGAACAACTGGGCTATCATCTGTAACGAGTCGCCTTGCTTCCAGCGCTCCCACATCAGCGCCTTCTGGCTTTCGGTGTAATGGATTCGAGGTCGCTGTTTCATCTTCAACACTCCTGAAACCTAATGGGTCTAGGTTAGAGTGTTGCGTCGACCGATTGAATCCGCAGCCAATAGCTGCCATACATTGACCTTTTGCGAGCTAATAAATAGGAGTCGAGTTGTTTTTGAAGATATTTGCAGGCACGCTTTTATTACTCGTGACGATCATACTTGCCGGAATGTATGGACTAACTTTTTATGTTTGGCCCACTGGCTTTAATGATGAGAAATTGGCTGTAACACCTGAGGTTATTCAGCGCTTGCATAGTTTGCAGTTGGAGCATAAGTTCGGACCAGATGCCAGTACGTTCTGCCCTGGGGCAGCTAATGAGTCGCAAAGGTCGGCTGCACAGGCAGCAGTGGATTCGGCAATTCAATCACTGATTGCTGAGCTGCCCATGCGGCCACAACGTTCGACCGTGCTTAAAGCAATGAAGACTACGCTGGCTAATTTCGACACCTCAGAATCTGAGGAACGTGATCAGATTCTGGCGTACCTGGCGAAAGTGATGCACATTTGTGGAGTTGAGAGCTCCTCTGAGCTATTCAATGTGTGGCGTTACGGATTTCCGTATGGCTGGTTCTTCTAACTGCCACGAGCGGTCGCTGGCCCATGACGCAAAATTGAATATGCCGACCTGCGTGAAACGATACTGGAACGAACCGCGCGGCGATGAGCATGATGCTTGGGGCGCCTCACGGTGGTATTTCGAGGTTGATGAAAACGGTGGTGTACTTCGTCAAATCGAGCGGTACGATTCTGGTATGCTGCTGTGCTACGGTGGTCAGCATGTGCAGGATGAATTCGGCGGATTGAGCGATAAGCCCATCGATTTATCGGAGGCAGGTTACATCGCAATTTCGTCGCAAGAATTTGAGGCTATTTGGCGGCCTGCGTAGCTCCCGCCATCGCCAAAAGCCGACGGTCCGGGGCATTTCGGGACACGAAAGTTCTTTATGAAGATTGCACGGGTAGTTTTGTTTCTCTCAACGGTATTTTCGTTATTGAGTTTAGCTCACGCTGAGAATACTGACTTGCAGACCGTTTTTGTCTGCCGCTCTCCATTGCTGGCATTTGATTTTTGGTCGAAGGTGCAAGCTTTACGCACACAAGGCATCGAAGTCAACCGCAAGATCGTCCGAGAGCTTTGCAAAGGCATGCATGTAGGGGATTCACCGCAGTGCCTCGAAGTACAGTTCTCTGGCATTAAGCCTGTGGCTAGTGGATGGGGAGGCGCATTAGCATTGGCAGATTCAGGGCAACGCATTTGGTTTCATGAACCAGATTCAGGAGGATGGGTGCATCCGGATTATTACATCATGATTGTTAATCGTGAGAGTTCGAAAAAGTGAGATCTAGTTTGACCGTCTCCGGCCAAAACCGGACATCCTCAAAATTTACCTTGGGCACGAACTGATGCAGTTACACGATAGGCTTGAAGCGGTAATAGACGAAGCGACATTTCTCGACTTTGTACGTGCGCTCACAGCTGACCGCCTGGAAAATTCTCAGGAATGGGAAAACGGAACGATTGAAGATTTTTTAGAAGCGGCAAGCAGCTGGGCAGATGACTCGGAATTTGGTTCAAGGCAGGGACTTTCAAACGCATCACCTTGGAAGAAATTTGCCGTCTTCTTGTACTGCGGAAAAATATACGAATAGGCGTAATGCGCTGTTAGCGGCAGACGGCCAGTAGCGACATTGATTCTGATTAGATCCGATACTTCTAGGGTAATGTTCACGATGGAAATTTCTGCAACGACTCCTGCGGTAGCGGGCACCGATTCTCATAATGAGGATGCTCGCGTTTCCGTATATTCCGTGGGAGGACTGGGCTGTGGTGGCTTTTTCGGTGGCCCGCTAGCTATGGCATATTTAATTTATCGCGATCTGACTTTGCTTGGCCGAGCCGACCTTTTTTCGAAGGTAGCAATGTGGTTTGTTCCATTCATTGTTTTCTGGCTGTATTGTCTATTTAGCTTCCCTCCAGATCTAATTTCGCAGTGGACGCTTTACCTGCCGCAAACCATTCTTTGGTGGATCGTTGCACGTCATCTCTTTGCGGAGGTTCATCGCACGCACAAGGTTAGCGGTGGCTTGTTTAACTCAAAGTGGCAAGCTGTTCGTTTTGGCTTTCTAGTATTCTTGGGCCTGAAGCTCACCTTTTTCGTCGTCGAAGAGCTGAAAGCGCTATGATTGAAAGTAGTGCTGGATACGGCCAATAGCAGTCAGTCACAAAACAGGTTCGTATTACTCGCTAACGGCTAGTTACGGACTTAAAAACAAAGCATCTCATTATTGATTTTCTGAGGAACCAATGTACAGAGCAACCGTGAAATTTTTATGTATGTTAGTGCTAGCGATGACGCTGTTTGGATGTGCAACCACTAATTCTGTTGTTTCATCACATCTCCCGGATGGGGTGTGGTCGGGGCAACTAAAATCAGTATTGATTTCCGCAGATGAAAGCGTGCAAGAAGGGAAGTCTGATTTGCTAATTGCGAGCTGCAAGGGTATCGTCAGATTTTGGGCTAGTGACGGAGATGGGGGATATCGGAAACTTGGAAATAATTACGTTGTCAATTCCTATCCTGATAGTCACTTAATTTATTTTTTGGATGCGGAACCAAAACAGCCTGATTGGGTAGAAATTCAATCATATTCGTTTTTAGAAATAGACTCAGACTTGGCCGTTCTCCAATGGAATCGAGCAGTAAACAATCGCGATGTAGCCAAGACTGAAAAGAATAGATATTTTTTTTCTCATGGTATTACGCAGCTTCGTCGTGAAAGCCGGGTGTGTGATGGACGCTTGGTTCCTTAGTCCGCCATCGGCCATAAGCGGCCGCCGAGGTTGGTTGCTGTATATGCAACCCTCTGATACAGTCGATGTGACTCAAATTAATGGAGCGCAAGTGAAGACTTATCATGGCAGCTGTCATTGCGGTGTGGTTCGATTTGAAGCTGACATCGACCTGAGCCAAGGAACCATCCGGTGCAATTGCTCTATCTGCTCGAAGGTACGGTTTTGGCCCGCGATAGTGAAGCCTGCTTCTTTTCGATTGCTGTCTGGCGAAACAGAACTCACTAAATATCAATTTTTGACGAAGACCGACCAGCACCTCTTTTGCAAACATTGCGGCGTACGCTCCTTTGGAATTGGACGCTCGCCTCGCTGGGGCGAGTTCTATGCAGTAAATCTAAGTTGCCTGGACGACGTCACTCCGGAAGAACTCGTGAACGCGCCTATCACCTATTTGGACGGTAAGAACGACAACTGGGAAACAACGCCCGAAGAAGTGCGCCATCTTTAGCCAGCAGCAGAGCCGCAACCGGCCATTAGCGGCCGGAATGCGGGAAACGCTTTACTAAAACTATGAAGAGATTTTTTGTTCAACTCGCGGGTTCGTTGCTCTTCACCTTTCCGATTATGGCTATGGGCTACGATCTACACATTACAAAAGCGGCTGAGTGGCCACAGAGTTCTGCAAACCCTATTTCGGAGATTGAATGGAAGGCTGTGGTTGCCGCTGATGGACGACTGCAAATGGATACAATTGCTAGGGCTACCAATCCCCAAACACACGAAATCATCCAAGTCAGTAATCCATTGATGGCGTCATGGGTTGATCCAAAAACGAACGAAAAACACTACTTCTATTACTGGCGGGGTGAAATTTCGGTCAAGAATCCGAGCGAGAGTGCGATCAAGAAAATGAAGGAACTAGCCTCAAGGTTGGGTGCCCATGTCTTGGGAGACGAGGGTGAACCTTACTGACGCTCTTAATACAGCGCTGCTCATGGCCAGGAGCAGCCGTTGATTCGCTCGGTCAACTCATTGTCGCTGCTCAGAAGAATTTTAAAATCGATAAATTTATGAAAGAAATTAAGAGAGATCCGGATCGTGACCAAATTTTACTTGGAGATTTGAATAATCTCACGAAGTTTAAAGATTCCATAAATCCAACTCAGGACGAAGTTCGATTGCACGCTTCGACAGTTCGTAGGCTATTGCTTGATGGTTTACTTCCTTCTGCAGCAGGAAGTCGTCGAATACCTCTTTTTTTCAATGTCCCTGACGTACAGCCAATTGTTCGAGCGGCTAGAAATGGCTATATTGCCTGTTTTAATTTAGGTGGCATCGAAGTATTCGGTGTTGGAGTAACTGGCAGCATGATTTCGAGAAATGAGCGCCCAGGTGATATTGAATTTGACACATCAAAATTTATTTCTTTGAAACTTGATAGTTTTCTTAGACAGCCAGTTGCATTTATCAACGAAATTTTCGTCACTCGACTAGAAGTAATAAACTATGTCGCAAACAAAGCCGGTGGAGTTCACTATGATCCCAAGCCTTCAAGCGCCTTACCGCAAGAGAAAATAATGGCCATTGGCCAGCTTCGGCATAGCTTACGTCTTGGATTGAAGAATGGAATTCCGGTTTTTGGATTTAGATTGGATGGGCTAATAGATGAATCCACTAATTTCCGATATGAGCCAGAATTTCTTGATATTATATTTCTTGAGTTTCTCGCCACTATTCATTTTATTATTGAGAGCGAAGAAGTAAAAAAACTGCAAATCCAAATTATCTACGAATTAAACAATAGGTTTCAGAAATGATAGTAGACTTCTCAGGTTATATGATGCCAATTACAAAGAAGAACTCAGTAGTGGGATGAAAATGGAGCCTCCTAAATGAATGTGAAAGAACTTGATGCAACTAGTGATAGCTTTCGTGGGTATCTTTGCTCTGGAAAATGGACGCTTTGCGTAGGGGCCGGGCTGTCTCGTGGCATTGTTCCCACGTGGCAGGAGCTAACTCGCAGGCTGGTAAACGAAGCCTTCTCGACGAGTTTTACTGAAGACGAATTTCAGAAAATTGCGGCAGATAGTGCATGGAGCTTAGATAGCTGGATTCAAGCATGTGCCAATCATTATCAACTACAAGGAAAATCAAATTCTGATTTTTTTGATCTCATTGAAAAACATCTGTATTCTGACCTTAGGAACAAGGGGAAAAGTGCGGGACTTGAAGACGTTTTGGTAAATGTTCTTGATCGCCCTAGAAATGCATCGCGTGAAAATGTAATTCGGGTGTGTAATTTTTTTGAACAAGAGTACGCTGACAGTTCTTTGTTGGCGGTTGTTAAAGTGCTACTTGACTGCGTCCGGGAAAAGAAATTACCTGAGGCAATCATTAGCTTTAACGCAGATACACTGTTACACACATTGCTTGAGCTATATCAACGCAATGAACATTACAAAGGAGACCCGCCATATTCTCATCCCGAATATGCCTTCAAGACTGTCCTTAGACCTTTAGATTCTGCTAAGGAACGACTGCCAATTTATCATTGTCACGGGGCAATTAAACCTAAACCGAAAGCAGCGGCTGCTGAGCCGAAAGACTCGCGGGATAGGTTGGTATTTCTCGAAAGCGAATACATACGAGTGGCTACTGTTGCATCCACCTGGGCGGAGACTCTCTTCATGTTTCATGCTCAGACGACAAGAATGGTGTTTTTTGGTTTTTCGATGTCAGATCCTAATATGCGAAGGTGGTTGGCACTTTCCAATCAAAGTGCGCTACAAGATTTGGAGGCTATGACAAATTTAGCGACGATGACGCCTCGACACGTTTGGATTACAACAGATTCTGGCACGCCAGCGCTGAGAGCTGTACGAAATGAAGCTCTAGTACATTTAGGAGTTCGCCCTGGTTGGATGAAAAGCTGGTCACAAACTGAGCAGGCTTTTTCTAGCCTTCTGGCTTTGAAGCAGTAGATTAACTAACTTTGCCGGCCACTTCTGCTTTGGGGCGGAAACAGCCGGCCATTTGAAGCCATCTACAAAGATCAAATCTGAACTATCACAAATAAATCTCCCAACGTAAAAAACCCGCCAACCTGAACGCTTTCAACATCGCGCTCAGTGCCGGCGGGCTTTTTTCGTGCTGTCTTTTTACTTGGCTGCTTTGCGGCGGCGGGCGACGACGCCAACCAGGCCCAGGCCTGCCAGCATCATGGCGTAGGTTTCCGGTTCAGGTACGGCGGCGGTCACGGACACGTTGTCCAGCACGGCGCCCGAGTAGCCATCGCCACCTACGCTGCTGAACACCAACGCCTGCGAACCACCGGTGGTGGTGAAGTTGAAGCTGTAGTTGGTGACGGGGGTGCTGCCATCGAACGAGTAGTGGTTGCCACCAACGAACACGTCCAGGCCAGCACCGTGCGAGTAAGGATTGTGGGTCAGATCGAACGAGAGCGTGTAGGTAGCGCCTGCGACGGCGTTGAACGATTGCGACAGCACGCCAGGGCCTGGCGTGCCCAGCATGTCGATGCTGTTGCCCGAGATCGAGTTGTAGCTGTTGTTGATGACGTCGACCGACACGCCGCCGACGGTCCAGTTGGCAATCGCGCTCGAACCCGCGCTCACCTTGACGTAGTCGTTCAGATTGACGCCGGTGACGGTCTCAAAGTCGCCGTTCTGGATCAAGTTGGCAGCCGATGCGGCGCCCGAAACGCTTGCTGCAGCAATGGCAGCGGCCAGGATCAGTTTGGAAAATTTCATCATGTGACTTTCAAAAAAGGTGGGACGGCGACGTGATGAAGCCATTCTACCGATTAATTTCAAAAGCACAACTAAAATTTCATTTTGTTACTGAATATATTTTTAAAGCAATATTTCTGCGCGATCAAGAAGGCCAGCCGCGCAGCACCTGGTCCACCACTTCCTGCAGCTGCTTGCGGGTGGCGCCGGCCGCCGCCTGCACAGCCATTCCATTCGAGACCGTCATCACATAGCGTGCAAGTTGGCCTGAGCAGCTGTCGGCAGGAAGGTCGCCGTCCGCCTTGGCGCGCTCCAGCCGCGCGCGCAGCCTAGCCTCGCTGGCGGCGCGACGCTCGATCAGCGAGTCGCGAATTGGCAACGCATCGTCGCTGCAGGCCAGCGCGCCGTTGATCACCAGGCAGCCGTGCGGGTTTTCGGCTTCGGTCTGGGCGTCGGCATTGCCGCGCAAAAAATGCTCGACCACGGCGCGCGCGGTGGGCTGCGCCAGCGCCGCGTTGAATAGTGGATCGTGGGTGGCGCCGTAGCGCTCCAGCGCCATGCGGAACAGGTTTTCCTTGTTGCCGAACACGGCGTACAGGCTCGGCCGGTTCATACCCATCGCCTCGGTCAGCTCCGGCAGCGAGCTGCCTTCGTAGCCCTTTTCCCAGAACACTTTCATGGCCTTGTCGAGCGCCGTCTCCGCGTCAAACGTGCGCGGGCGGCCGCTCTTGCGTGCGGATGCGGAAGTATCTTTCATACCGTTCGGTTAAAAATTCATTGACAAAGTTCTTTGCGGTGCTCATTATGAACCGATCAGTAAAAAACTCAAGCCTTTTTACCGCCCATAGGAATAATCAAACATGAAAAACCACAATACCCAAGCCGTCACGCACGACGACGCGCCCTTGCCCATAGCTAAACCCACCCGCTCCGCATGGCTGGCCGTGCTGTCGGTTGCCGTTGGTTCATTCGCGCTGGTCACCACGGAATTCCTGCCGGTCGGCCTGCTGCCCTCCATCGCCGCCGAGCTGGGCGTGACCGAGGGCATCGCCGGCATGCTGGTGACGATTCCCGGGCTGGTCGCCGCGTTCGCCGCCATCCTGGTCACCATCGGGGTCGGCAAGACCGACCGCCGCTACGTCATCTGGGGTCTGACCGCCACGCTGATCCTCTCCAACCTGATCGTCTTCATGTCGACGACCTTCCCGCTGGTGCTGGCCGGACGCGCACTGCTGGGCATCGGCGTGGGCGGCTTCTGGGCCATCGGCGGCGCGCTGGGCAACCGGCTGGTGCCGGCTTCGGCCGCGCGCGCCACGTCGATCATCTTTGCCGGTATCTCGCTGGGCACGGTGGCCGGCGTGCCGGCCGGTGCCATGATCGGTGAGCTGGTGGGCTGGCGCATGGCCTTCCTCGCGGCGGGTTCATTGTCGGTGCTGGTGCTGGCGGCGCAGGTGTGGCTGATGCCGAGCCTGCCGACCACGCAAGCCCTGACCTTCGCCCAGCTGCCGGCGCTGCTGCGCGTGCAGAAGGCGCGGCTCGGCATGCTGGCGACGCTGCTGGTCTTCATCGGCCAGTTCGCGGCCTACACCTATGTCACCCCGTTCCTGAGCCAAACAGCCGGCCTGAGCGCGAAGGCCATCAGCGCCCTGCTGCTCATTTATGGCGCGGCTGGTTTTGCCGGTAATCTGATTGGCGGCTGGGCGGTGGCGAAGAGCGTCAAGAATTCGCTGATCGCCACCGGTGTGATCATGGGCCTGTCGGCGGCGGCGATGCCGCTGTTCGGCACCGGCGCGGTTGGCGCGACGGTGTTGATCGTGATCTGGGGCTTGGCCTTCGGCATGATGCCGATCTCGGTGCAGACTTGGATGTTCAAGGCCGCGCCGCATGCGATGGAGAGCGGCGGCGCGGTGTTCGTCTCCACGGCGCAGATTTCATTGGCCAGCGGTGCGCTGGTGGGTGGCGTGTCGGTCGACTATCTGGGCGTGTCGAGCGCGATGGTGGTGGGCGGCTTGTTCGGGCTGGCGATGGCCGCCGTGATCGCGGCGTGGGCGCGGGATGATGGCAAGCCTTTGGGCAAGCTGCACGCCGTGCACTGATCAGATCCGGCCGCGTTTGAACTCAGCCAGGAAGGCCTTGGTCTCGCTGGCTGACAGCACTTTGATTTCGTCGCCGTGCCAGGCGTACAGGTAGGGCGTGCCGCCGAGACGGTCGGTCAGTTTGGCGTCCAACAGGAAGCAGGTGCCGAGCGGGTAATCGTCGCACATGCGGCGCGAGCATTGCACGTGCAGCTCCGGTGAGAAAGCCTGTCCCGGCACCGGATGGATCACCACCCTGCCCGCCCGTTCCACCGAATGCACTGCCACCTGCCGATAAGCGTAAATATCGCGCGCCATCGTCCATCCTTCACCGTCAAAAAGCGCCATGGTAGCAGATTGGCTTTTTGCCGCCTCAACGGCGATGCACTATTGATCCAATCGAAGGACGGTTGAGAATACCAGGCACAGGATGTCGAAACGATGTCCTGGCAGCCTGGCATTTTTCAGTGCCGCTTGAAGGATGTCTTCAAGCCACTACACTGAGATGACCAGGTACATCTGGAACGAAGCCAAGCGGCAAAGCAACCTGCGCAAGCACGGCCTCGATTTCGCGGACGCAATGGATGTGATTGAGCGCGACTCGTTCACAACCGAAGACATTCGATTCCAGTACGCCGAGCGGCGCTTCAAGGCCAGTAGAGGAGAAAAAGTTGCCCTACTTAGAGAGTCCCGATAGCTGGATCAACGTCATGCCCAATCATGACGACGAGATCGAGTTCGACGACGATTGCCCAGAATACGACCCGCGATACTTTACTGAGCCCGTCCATAAATTCAATGGAAGAATTATTCCGCCACGAAAATCGGCAACGGATCCGATCGACCCGGAAGTGCTGGCGTTTATGAAGTCCATTACGCCACTGGTGGAGATGGCGCCAGAGATCTTGGGTGGAATGCCGGTATTCAAAGGAACTCAGGTTCCCATCAAGCGCATGTTCGACTATCTGCTGGCGGGGAAACCGTTGGACGACTTTTTGGCAGACTATCCTTCAATTACCCGCGACATGGCCACCGGAGTGCGGGATAGCGCGACGACCTTGTTTTACGAGGAGATCAGCAAGGCGATCGATTCCGCCGCGATGCCCTCTTCCCTGCCCAGGTAACCCAGCTTCTCGTTGGTCTTGGCCTTGATGTTGACCTGGCCGACGGCCACGCCCAAATCCTCCGCGATGTTGGCGCACATGCTGGCGATGTGTGGCGCCATCTTCGGCCGCTGCGCGATGATGGTGGCGTCGATGTTGCCGATGCTGTAGCCAGTGGCGACCACGCGCCGCGCCGCCTCCTTCAACAAGGTGCGCGAATCCGCTCCCTTGAACTGCGGATCGGTATCCGGAAAGTGCTTGCCGATGTCGCCCAGCGCCGCGGCGCCCAGGATCGAATCGGTGATCGCGTGCAGCAGCACGTCGGCGTCCGAGTGTCCCAGCAGGCCTACGTGATGCGGGATGTCGACGCCGCCGATAATCAGTTTGCGGCCTTCCACCAGTGCGTGGCAATCGTAGCCCTGGCCGATGCGGAATGGGAGTTTGGTCATTTTTCTGTCCTGTGTTATTCGCCTGCGGCCAGGTACATTTCCGCGATGCGGATATCGGCCGGCAGCGTGACTTTCAAATTTCGTGGATGGCCTTCGATCAGGCGCGGCGACAGGCCGAGCATCTCGACCGCGCTGGCGTCGTCGGTGATGGCGTTGGCGTCCGGCGCGCTGCCCAGGGCGCGCAGCAGCAGCTCGTAGCTGAACATCTGCGGCGTCTGCGCCAGCCACAGGCCGTTGCGCGACACCGTCGTCGCGGCCACCGGCACCGCGCCCGTCGCGCGCTTGACCGTGTCAACCACCGGCAGCGCCAGCAGGCCGCCCGCCGCGTCGTCGCCTACGCCATCGATCAACCTGGCGATCAAGGCCGGCGTCAGGCCGGGACGCGCTGCGTCGTGCACCATGATCATGTCGCCAGCGGCGACCACGCCTTGCAGCTCGCGCAGCGCGTTGAGCACCGTGTCCATGCGCGTCGCGCCGCCGCAGCGCAGCACCGTCACGCCGTCCAGGTCCGCCGGCAGCACGCCGTCGATCTGGCCGTCGGCCGCGCTGACCACCACGTAGGTATGCGACACCAAGTCACTGGCGCGGAACGCGTCCACCGCATGGCGCAGCATCGGCTTGCCGCCGACCGTCAGGTATTGTTTGGGTCCGTCCGCCGCCATGCGCGCGCCGACGCCGGCGGCGGGCAGCAATGCAAAGTAGCGCGGAGTGTGATTCGATGCAGTCATAGTTCTCAGTTATTTTTCCGCCGGCGCAGCAGGATCGCTTCGATCTCGCCATCGCAAGCCTTGCTTAAGCGGGCATATTCTTGCGGCGTATCGATCGCCGCCTGCTTCGCCTTGCCCTTCTCGAATTCATCCCGGATGAACGGGAACCAGGTGCCGTTGATCTCGTGCTCCAGCGCCGACATCGCGGTGCCCGACGGCGCATACAGCGGCTTGGCCTCGAAGCGTTTGTTCAGCGCCGCGCGCACCACCTGCTCCACGCGCGCCAGGTTTTCCATATACGCCTGCAGGTGCCGCTGCTCGTGTTCCAGGATCGTCTTGTACGCGCAGGTGCCCGGCGCGAACTCGTTGCCAACATAGATCAGCACCGGCGAATAATTCAGCTTCAACTCCACCTTCGGCGCGATGCACTCGTAGCCGCTGGCCGCGTCCTGCAGTATGGTGCCGCCCAGCTCCGCCGAGTACTGGCCGTTGGTCACGGTCAGGCCCAGCGTCACCATCTTGCCGTCGATGCTGCCGTACTTCGCGGTCAGCGCGCGGTATGGCAGCTGGTTGTTGACCGTGTAGCCGTTCTGCTTTGCCGACAGCACCGAGACGGTCTTCGCGATCGTATCCTCGCAGCGGATCTGGAACGGCGTGCGCTGCGCAGCGGCGCTTGCCGTACCGCAGGCCAGCAGACCCAGTCCAACGAGGACAACACACTTCATAGTTTCCAGTCGCCCGATCGCAGCTTGTCCAGCCAGAAGATGCCAATGACAGTTTTGACGTCGGTGATTTTCCCTTCGCGCACCCACTGCAGCAGCTCGTCGATGGTGGCGGTGAAGGTTTCGAGGAATTCGCCCTCGTCCAGCTTCTGCGGGCCGGCCTTGAGGCCGCGCGCCAGATACAGGTCCAGATGCTCGTCCGAATACGCGATGGCGTTGTGGATGGTGCTGACGAACTGCCAGTCGCTGGCGGTGTAGCCGGTTTCCTCTTCCAGTTCGCGCTTGGCGCTGGCCAGCGGGTCTTCGTTGTGATCGATTTTCCCGGCCGGGAATTCAATGAACACCTGGTGCAGCGGATAGCGGTATTGGCGCTCCATCAGCACCGTGCCGTCGTCCAGCAACGGCAGGATGACGACGGCGCCCGGATGCAGCACGTATTCGCGTGCCGTGTGCTTGCCGTCGGGGAGTTCGATAGTGTCGCGTTGGACTTTGAGGAAGTGGCCGTTGTAGACCAATTCACCGTCGATACGGGTTTCTGTCAGATGCTTGTCCATGCCTGCTCCACGTCGTTGAAGAACGATAGTGTATCAGCCGTGGCGCTTGCGCAGGTAGCAGACGATGAATCCGGGGAAGCCCAGCACGATGAAGATGCAGGCGGCGATGGCGTAGAACTCCCACGTTTGCGGGAAGCGGTTGCCGATCTGCGCTTCGAGGGCGAAGCCGATGGCGCCGACGACAAAGTACAGCACCGTCATTTCCGCCAGCCGCACCAGCAGCGGCTTGCGGGGCCACTTGGCGGCCACCAGCGCGAATACTTTGTCGTTGAAAAATGGCAGGTTGGCGGCCACCAGTGCAGCGGCGATCACCAACCAGCTAGCGACGGAAACATCCATCAGGTGTTCAGCGTCAGCGTCATGGCTTTCAGGCAGGCCGCCAGCAGCGGGCCTGGCAGAACGCCCAGCGCGATGATGGCGATGCCGTTCAGGCTCAGCGCGAAGCTCATGTCGCCCTTGACCACGATCGGCGAATTATCGGCCGGTTCGTCGAACCACATCATCTTCACAACGCGCAGGTAGTAAAACGCGCCGATCAACGAGAACATCACCGCCAGCACGGTCAGCCAGATCTGGCCGGTGCCCAGCACCGAGGTCAGAACCGAGAACTTGGCGGCAAAGCCCATCATCGGTGGCACGCCGGCCAGCGAGAACAGCAGGATCGACATGACGACAGCGAACCAGCCGCTACGCTTGCTCAGGCCCTTGAAGTCGTTCAGGGTCTCGGCTTCGAAGCCGGCGCGCGACAGCAGCATCAGCACGCCGAAGCTGCCGATGGTGGTCAGCACGTAGGTGATGGTGTAGTACATCGCGGCGCTGTAGGCAGCGGCGGCGCCGGTGCGGTCGGTGATGCCTGCGACGCCGGCCAGCAGGCCAAGCAGCACGAAGCCCATCTGCGCGATGGTGGAGTAAGCCAGCATGCGTTTCAGGTTGGTCTGGGCGATCGCGGTCAGGTTACCGATGGCCAGCGACAGAACCGCCAGCACCATCAGCATTTGCTGCCAGTCGAATGCCATAGGCAGCAGGCCTTCCACCAGCAGGCGGATGCAGATCGCGAAGGTGGCGATCTTTGGCGCGCCGCCCAGCAGCAGGGTCACCGCGGTTGGCGAGCCTTCGTAGACGTCCGGCACCCACATGTGGAACGGTACCGCGCCCAGCTTGAACGCCAGGCCGGCGACCAGGAACACCAGGCCGAATACCAGGATGGTCGGCTTGATGGTGCCGGCGGCGACGGCGGTCGCCACGTGGGCGATGTCCAGCGAGCCGGTGGCGCCGTACAGCATCGAGATACCGTACAGCAGGAAACCGGATGCCAGCGCGCCCAGGATGAAGTACTTCATCGCGGCTTCGGTGGCCTTGTGGTTGTCGCGGCGGATCGCCACCAGCGCGTACAGCGACAGCGACATCAGTTCCACGCCCAGGTACACGGACAGGAAGTTGGAACCGGAGATCATCACCATCTGGCCCAGCGTGGCGAACAGCGCCAGCACGTAGAACTCGCCGCCCAGGTTACCGCTCAGCATGCCGCGGTCGTCCGCGTATTGGCGCGAGTAGACCAGCGTCAGGCCGACCGCCAGATAGGTGAACAGCTTGAGCAGGTTCGACATCGGATCCGAGACGAACATGCCGTTGAAGGTGTAGACCGTGGTGCCGGCCGCGTAGTCGTGGTAGCTCAGCGCGCCGCAAACCAGCAGCGTCAGCAGCGACAACACGTAGGTTACCGAACGCTTACCCTGCGACAGGAACATATCGATCAACAGGATCGCGCAGGCGCCGACCAGCAGAGCGACTTCTGCGGACAGCGGTACCATGTCGATAACTGCTTGTGGAATTGGAGTAGTCATTTATGTGTTTCCGTTTTCAGTAAGGCAGCTTGCTGTGCGCAACGTGAGCCAGCAGGTCTGCAACCGAGGTTTGCATCGTGTCGGTGAATGGCGCTGGGTACAGGCCCATGTACAGCACGGCGACAGCCAGAATGCCCAGCATCAGGAATTCGCGGCCGTTGATGTCGACCAGTTCGGCCACATGGTGGTTGGCGACCTTGCCGAAGATGACGCGCTTGGCCATCCACAGCGAGTACGCTGCGCCGAAGATCAGCGCGGTCGCGGCCAGCAGGCCAATCCAGAAGTTGAACTGGGTGGCGCCCAGGATCACCATGAACTCGCCGACGAAGCCGGAAGTCGCAGGCAGACCGCAGTTGGCCATCGAGAAGAAGATGAACAGCGCGGCGAACTTCGGCATCTTGTTGACGACACCACCGTAGTCGGCGATCTGGCGCGAGTGCGCCTGGTCGTACAGCACGCCGATGCACAGGAACATCGCGCCGGAGATGAAGCCGTGCGAGATCATTTGCGCGATCGCGCCCTGGATACCGATGTTATTGAAGATGAAGAAGCCCAGGGTGACAAAGCCCATGTGCGCGATCGACGAGTAGGCGACCAGCTTTTTCATGTCCTTCTGCACCAGCGCGACCAGGCCGATGTAGATCACGGCGATCAGCGACAGGGTGATGACGAACGGCGCCATGTAGTGCGAGGCGTCCGGCACGATAGGCAGCGAGAAACGCAGGAAACCGTAAGCGCCCAGCTTCAGCATGATCGCGGCCAGCACGGCGGAACCGCCGGTTGGCGCTTCCACGTGGACGTCCGGCAGCCAGGTGTGGACCGGGAACATCGGCACTTTAACGGCGAAGGCCATGAAGAAGGCGATGAAGATGAAGATCTGCTCTTTCATCGTCAGGGCGATCTTGTGCCACATCAGGATGTCGAAGCTGCCGCCCGATGCCTTGTACAGGTAGATGATGGCGACCAGCGTCAGCAGCGAGCCGAAGAAGGTGTACAGGAAGAACTTGAACGACGCGTACACGCGGTTCTCGCCGCCCCAGATACCGATGATGATGTACATCGGGATCAGCGTGGCTTCGAAGAAGAAGTAGAACAGCAGGCCGTCCATGGCGCAGAACACGCCGATCATCAGGCCGGACAGGATCAGGAAGGCGCCCATGTATTGAGCGACGCGCTTCTGGATCACCTGCCAGGCCGAGATCACGACGATCACGGTGATGAAGGCGGTCAGCGGCACGAACCACAGCGACAGGCCGTCGATGCCCAGCGAGTAGTAGATGTTGAAGCGCTCGATCCACGGCGACTTCTCGACGAACTGCATGCCGTGGGCGGCGTTGCTGAAGTTGGTGATCAGCGGGATGGTCGCGATGAAGCTGACGATCGCGCCGATCAGCGACCCGGCGCGCACCAGCGCGGCGTTGGTGTCACGGCCTACGGCCAGCACGATCAGGCCGAAGATAATCGGGAGCCAGATCGCGAGGCTCAGGTACGGAGGTAGTGTAGATATGGTTGACTGCATCATGGTTATCGTTATCTCTTTGCGTATCAGCTAATTAAGCGTGCCAAAACGGCAGGAAGTAGACCAGGAACCCCAGAATGCCGAGGATCATGACGAACGCATAGTGGTAGATGTAACCAGTCTGCGCCAGGCGGGTCAGCGAGGAGAACCAACCCACCACTTTGGCGCTGCCGTTGACCAGCAGGCCGTCGATCAGGGTCTTGTCGCCCACGTTCCACAGGCCATTGCCCAGCAGGCGTGCGCCGCCGGCAAATACGACCTCGTTGAACTTGTCCATGTAGTACTTGTTCTCCAGCAGCGTGTGCAGGAACTTGAACTTGGCATAGAACCAGGCCGGTACGCGTGGATTGATCATGTAGCAGTAGTACGCGGCAGCGACGCCGGAGATCGCCAGCCACAGTGGCAGCGACGTCAGCGAGTGGACTGCCATTTGCAATGGCGAATGGAACTCGTGCGCCAGTTCTTCCATCGCAGGGTGGTTTTCACCGAAGGTGATCACGCCTTTGAAGAAGTCGCCGAACAGCATAGGACCGATGGTCAGGTAGCCGATGATGACCGAAGGGATGGCCAGCATCGCCAGCGGGAACCAGACCACGAATGGCGATTCATGCGGCTTCTGACCTGGCTCCAGGCCATGGTGTGCGTGGTCGTCTTCCTCGTCGTGACCGTGGTCGTCGTGGCCATGGCCGTCGTCATGGGCGGCGGCAGCCGGAGCATGATGGTGATCGTGAGCGTGGGCCTTGCCGAAACGCTCTTCGCCATGGAACACCAGGAAGTACATACGGAACGAGTAGAACGCGGTCACGAACACGCCAGCCAGCACGGCGAAGTTAGCGAAGCCTGCGCCCCAGATGTGGGTCGCGGCGACGGCTTCGATGATCGAATCCTTCGAGTAGAAGCCCGAGAAGAACGGGGTGCCGATCAGCGCCAGGGAACCCAGCAAGGAAGTGATCCAGGTGATAGGCATGTACTTGCGCAGGCCGCCCATGTTGCGGATGTCCTGGTCGTGGTGCATGCCGATGATGACCGAACCGGCGCCAAGGAACAGCAGCGCTTTGAAGAACGCGTGGGTCATCAGGTGGAACACGGCCACGGAGTAAGCGGAGGAACCCAGCGCCACGGTCATGTAGCCCAGCTGCGACAAGGTCGAGTAAGCGACCACGCGCTTGATGTCGTTCTGGATGATGCCCAGGAAGCCCATGAACAGCGCGGTGATCGAGCCGATGACCAGGATGAAGGACAACGCGGTGTCCGACAGTTCGAACAGCGGCGACATGCGGGTCACCATGAAGATACCGGCGGTAACCATGGTCGCGGCGTGGATCAGTGCCGAGATCGGGGTTGGGCCTTCCATCGAGTCAGGCAGCCAGACGTGCAGCGGGAACTGCGCCGACTTGCCCATCGCGCCGATGAACAGGCAGATGCAGGCAACGGTCAGCAGCGCCCAGTCGGTGCCCGGCAGGGTCAGCGACATCAGCTGTTCCTTCTTGGCGAAGACTTCCTGGTAGTCCATCGAACCGGCGTAGGCCAGCAGCAGGCCGATACCCAGGATGAAACCGAAGTCGCCGACGCGGTTGACCAGGAACGCCTTCATATTGGCCACGATCGCCGTTGGGCGGGTGTACCAGAAGCCGATCAGCAGGTAGGAAACCAGACCCACCGCTTCCCAGCCGAAGAACAGCTGCAGGAAGTTGTTCGCCATGACCAGCATCAGCATCGAGAACGTGAACAGCGAGATGTAGGCGAAGAAGCGGTTGTAGCCTTCGTCTTCCGCCATGTAGCCGATGGTGTAGATGTGCACCATCAGCGACACGAAGGTCACCACGCACATCATCATCGCCGACAGCGCGTCGATCTGGAAGCCCACCACCAGCTTCATGCCGGCCACGGTCATCCAGTTGTAGACGGTGCCGTTGTAGCTGGCGCCGTTGACGACGTCGTTGAGCGTCATCGCCGACAGGATAAAGGCAACCAGCACGCCCAGAATGGTCGCGGTGTGCGAGGTCTTGCGACCTACGACGTTGCCGAAGAATTTAGTTCCTAACAAGCCCGCAATCGCGGCGCCGGCCAGCGGCGCCAAGGGGATGGCTAGCAGGAGATTAGGGTTAAGAGTAACCGCCATGATGAACCTTAATCGTTATTTTTCGAGGTTTGAACTTTAGCCACGGGATCAACCCTTCAGGCTATCCAGGTCTTCAACGTTGATGGTGTCCAGGTTACGGAACATCACCACCAGGATCGCGAGGCCGATTGCCGATTCGGCGGCCGCCACGGTCAGGATGAAGAACACAAAGATCTGCCCGGCCGCATCGCCCAGGTAGTGCGAGAACGCGATGAAGTTCATGTTCACGGCCAGCAGCATCAATTCAATGGCCATCAGCAGAACGATGATGTTCTTGCGGTTCAGGAAAATACCAACGATCGAGATCGCGAACAATATCGCGCCAAGAACGAGGTAGTGAGCGAGCGATAAAGTCATGGTGCCTCCTTAACTTCTGCCGACCCGGCAGCGTCCTGGCCGCGCGTGGTGACCGGTGCGATCTTGACGATCTTCAGGCGGTCATTGCGCTTGACGCGTACTGCGTCCGCAGGGTCGAAATGTTTGGTGTCCTTGCGCTTGCGCAGGGTCAGCGCCACGGCGGCGATAATCGCGACCAGCAGGATGACGCCGGCGATTTCAAAGCCGTAGATATATTTGGTGTAGATCTGGATGCCCAGTTCCTTGGTGCCGCCGATGTTGCCGGCGTTGACCGGCTGCTGATCGAACGACAGGAAGGAGCGCCACAGCACGGCGGCCATTTCCAGTACGATGATGACACCGACGAAGGACGCCAGCGGCAGGTAACCCCAGAAGCCTTCGCGCATCTTGTCGGTGTTGATGTCGAGCATCATGACCACGAACAGGAACAGCACCATGACGGCGCCGACATAGACCAGCACCAGCACGATGGCGAGGAACTCAGCCTCCAGCAGCATCCAGATGCCGGCAGCCGAGAAGAATGCCAGCACCAGGAACAGTGCCGCATGCACCGGATTGCGTGCCGTAATTACGCGTGTCGAAGCCAATATCATGATGGCTGCGAATGCGTAGAACAAAATAGTTTTTTCCATAACTAACCCAAGAGACGTACATTATTGATCGACACACTGGTGACACCGGCCGAAGCCGGCATCGATCAGCGGTAAGGAGCGTCCGCTGCGCGGGCTGCGGCGATGTCGTCTTCGTAGCGATCGCCAACGGCCAGCAGCATCTCTTTCGTGTAGTACAGATCGCCGCGTTTCTCGCCGTGGTATTCCAGCACATGCGTCTCGACGATCGAATCAACCGGGCACGACTCTTCGCAGAAACCGCAGAAGATGCACTTGGTCAGGTCGATGTCGTAACGCGTGGTGCGGCGCGAACCATCGTCGCGCTGCTCGGATTCGATGGTGATCGCCATCGCCGGGCACACCGCTTCGCACAGTTTGCAGGCGATGCAGCGCTCTTCACCGTTCGGATAGCGGCGCAGCGCGTGCAGGCCGCGGAAGCGAGGCGACATTGGCGTCTTCTCTTCCGGGTACTGCACGGTGATCTTGCGCGAGAACATATACTTGCCCGTCAGCGCCATCCCTTTGATCAGTTCGGTCAGCATGAAGCTGCCGATAAAGTCTTTTAAACGTTCCATTTTTTCAGTCCTTACTTCCAGATATTCCAGGATGTCTGCATCCAGCCGGCCACGAACACCAGGTACACCAGCGTCAGAGGGATAAACACTTTCCAGCCCAGACGCATGATCTGGTCATAACGGTAGCGTGGGAAAGTACCGCGCACCCAGATGAAGACGGACACCAGGAAGAACGCCTTGGCGAACAACCAGAAGAAGCCGCCGAAACCGCCCCAGAATTCCAGGAACTTGAATGGTGCGGCCCAGCCGCCCAGGAACATGATCGAACCCAGGGTCGCGATCAGGATCATGTTGGCGTATTCGGCCAGCATGAACATGGCGTAGGCCATGCCCGAGTACTCGACCATGTGGCCGGCAACGATCTCGGACTCGCCCTCGACCACGTCGAACGGATGGCGGTTGCACTCGGCCAGGCCCGAGGTCAGGTAGACCACGAACAGCGGCAGCAGCGGCAGCCAGTTCCACGACAGGAAGTTCAGGCCGTGTTCGACCATCATGCCCTTTTGCTGGCCGGCGACGATGTCGCCGAAGTTCAGCGAACCGGACACCATCAGCACGACCACCAGCACGAAGCCCATCGGGATTTCGTAGGAGATCATCTGGGCCGAGGCGCGCATCGCGCCCATGAAGGAGTACTTCGAGTTCGAAGCCCAGCCGGCGATGATGATGCCGTAGACTTCCATCGAGGTGATCGCCATCAGCAGCAGCAGGCCGGCGTTGACGTTGGCCAGCACGGCTTCGGCGCCGAACGGCACCACCGCCCAGGCGGCCAGCGCCGGCATGATGGTCATGATCGGACCGATCACGAACAGGCCGGCATTGGCCTTGGCCGGGGTGATGATTTCCTTGAACAACAGCTTGAGCGCATCGGCGATCGGCTGCAGCAGGCCCATCGGGCCAACGCGGTTCGGGCCGACGCGGATCTGAATCCAGCCGATGAACTTACGTTCCCACAGCGTCAGGTAGGCAACCAGGCCCATCAGCGGCAGCAGCACCACGATGATGCGGATCAGCGCCCAGATCAGCGGCCAGGCCGGAGCCAGCACGCTGTTGGCGCCCATGGCGTTAATAGTTGTGACGAATTCAGGCAGAGCCATTATTTACCCTCCCCTGCTTTTTCAACGGTGATGGAGCCGAACATGCCGCCCAGTGCAGCGGTCGACGCGTGAGCGGCGGCGACACGGACCGCGTTGGCTGGCAGTTTGGCATCGACAGCGGCGACCAGGATCGCGCTGCCGGAACCTTGCGTAACCTTGACCTTGTCGCCGGCGGCGACGCCCAGTTGCTGCGCCAGAGCGGTCGACAGGTGCGCTTGAGGCGCAGCCGCGTCGGCCATCTTTTGCAGCGACTCGGCGCGGCGCACCACGGCGTCGGCGAAGTAGATAGGCACGTCGGCGATACGTTCGGTACCGGTCGAAGCTACGGAGGCTGCGACGACAGCTTGCCTGGAGACGTTGTTCAGCTTGGCCGACAGGTCGGTCACGCCGGCGCCCAGCACTTCGTCGCGGATCGCTTCCGAGGTTTCGTATTCGAAACCGGACAGGCCGAGGATGTTGCCCAGCACGCGCAGGACTTTCCACGCAGGACGGGTTTCCAGCAGCGGCTTGACGGTGCCATTGAAGCTTTGTGCGCGGCCTTCGCAGTTGACGAAGGTGCCCGAGGTTTCGCTGAATGGCGAGACCGGCAGCAGCACGTCGGCGTATTCCATGCCGTGCTTGTAGGCCGACATCACAACGACCATCTCGGCGTGCTTCAGCGCGGCGGCGGCCTGTTGTGGGTTGTGTGCATCCAGCTCAGGTTCGGCGTTCAGCAGCAGGTAAGCCTGCTTCTGTTCGGTGAACACTGGAGCGGTGCCGCTGTTGGCGTTGACCAGGTAGGCGCCAACGGTGTTGGCGGCTTCGGTCAGGTAGCCCAGCTTGGCGCCGGTTTGTTCGGCGATCCATTGCGCGGCGGCGTGCAGCGCGGCGGCTTGCGGGTGCTGCGTTGCCGCGTTACCCAGGAACACGCCCTTGTTTTCTCCGGAGATCAGCGAAGCGGCGATCGCGTTGGCGGCGTCGGAGGCTTGTACACCTTCGAAGCCGGCCGGTGCGGCAACTTCCTTGGCCTTGGCAACAGCAACCACCACTTGCGACAGCGCCGACAGCCACTCCGATGGAGCAACGATCATCTTGTTCGCGACGTTCATCAGCAGGTCGTCGTCGGTGGCGTGCAGGATGGACAGCTTGGCGCCGCCCTTCACTGCCGTACGCAGACGGGTCGCCAGCAGCGGGTGGTCCTTGCGCAGGAACGAGCCGATGACGAAGGCGCGGTTCAGCTGGCCGAACTCGGTGATCGACATGCCCAGCCATGGAGTCACGCCGGCCAGCGAGAAGTCGCTATGGCGCAGGCGGGTATCCACGCTGTCCGAGCCCATGGCGCGGGTCAGCTTTTGCAGCAGGTGCAGTTCTTCCAGCGTCGAGTGCGGCGTGGCCAGCGCGGCCAGCGCGTTGGCGCCGTGTTCGTGCTTGATGTTCTTCAGGCCGTGCGCCACGTATTCCAGCGCGGTCTGCCAGTCGACTTCCTTCCACTCGCCGCCCTGCTTCAGCATCGGCTGGGTCAGGCGGTCGGCGGCTTCCAGGCCTTCGTACGAGAAGCGGTCCTTGTCGGAAATCCAGCACTCGTTGACGGCGTCGTTTTCCAGCGGCAGCACGCGCTTGACCTTGCCGCCCTTGACCTGAACGATCAGGTTGGCGCCCAGGCCGTCGTGCGGCGAGACCGATTTGCGGCGCGACAGTTCCCACGTACGGGCGCTGTAGCGGAACGGCTTCGACGTCAGCGCGCCCACCGGGCACAGGTCGATCATGTTGCCGGACATTTCCGAGTTCACGGTCTGGCCGACGAACGCGGTGATTTCCGAGTGTTCGCCGCGGCCGATCATGCCCAGCTCCATCACGCCGGCCACTTCCTGGCCGAAACGTACGCAACGGGTGCACTGGATGCAGCGCGCCATCTCCTGCATGGAGACCAGCGGGCCGGCGTCCTTCGGCACGACGACGCGCTTGTCTTCCTCGTAGCGCGACTCGCTCTTGCCGTAGCCGACCGCCAAGTCTTGCAGTTGGCACTCGCCGCCCTGATCGCAGATCGGGCAGTCCAGCGGGTGGTTAATCAGCAGGAATTCCATCACGGACTTCTGTGCCTGTACGGCCTTGTCCGAAGCGGAGCGCACAATCATGCCCGCCGAGACCGGCGTTGCGCATGCTGGCAAAGGCTTGGGGGCCTTTTCCACTTCGACGAGGCACATACGGCAGTTCGCAGCGATCGACAATTTCTTGTGATAGCAGAAGTGCGGAATGTAGGTTCCCAATTTGTTGGCGGCGTCCATCACCATGCTACCAGCAGGGACTTCGACTTTTTTGCCGTCTATTTCGATTTCAACCATGGTGATCGTTACCTGACGCAGCTTAGATGTAAGCGGGCACTAAGCAATGCTTGTGCTCGACGTGATATTCAAATTCTTCGCGGAATTGCTTGATGAACGCGCGCATCGGCATGGCCGCCGCGTCGCCCAGCGCGCAAATGGTGCGGCCCTGGATGTTGTCGCAGATCGAGTTCAGCACGTCCAGGTCCGAAGGACGTCCCTGGCCGTTTTCGATGCGGTGGATCATGCGGTACATCCAGCCCGTGCCTTCGCGGCATGGGGTGCACTGGCCGCACGACTCTTCAAAGTAGAAGTAGGCCAGGCGTTCCATGGCCTTGACCATGCAGCGCGTTTCGTCCATGACGATGACGGCGCCCGAACCGAGCATCGAGCCAGCCTTGGCGATCGAGTCGTAGTCCAGGTCGGTGTTCATCATCAGTTCGCCGCGGATCACCGGAGCGGACGAGCCGCCAGGGATCACAGCCTTGATCTTTTTGCCGCCGCGCATGCCGCCTGCCAGTTCCAGCAGCTTGGCGAACGGGGTGCCCAGCGGCACCTCGTAGTTGCCCGGCATTTCAACGTCGCCCGAGATCGAGAAGATCTTCGAACCGCCGTTGTTCGGACGTCCCATGGCCAGGTACTTTTCAGGACCCATGTTCAGGATGAACGGAACAGCCGCGAAGGTCTCGGTGTTGTTGATGGTGGTCGGCTTGCCGTACAGGCCGAACGACGCGGGGAAAGGCGGCTTGAAGCGCGGCTGGCCCTTCTTGCCTTCCAGCGATTCCAGCAGCGCGGTTTCCTCGCCGCAGATGTAGGCGCCATAGCCGTGGTGCGCGTGCAGCTGGAAGCTGAACTCGCTGCCCATGATCTTGTCGCCCAGGAAGCCGGCGGCGCGCGCCTCCTCCAGCGCATCCTCAAACTGCGAGTACACCTCGAAGATTTCGCCGTGGATGTAGTTGTAGCCGACCGTGATGCCCATGGCGTAAGCGCCGATGGCCATGCCTTCGATCAGCGCATGCGGGTTGAAGCGCATGATGTCGCGGTCCTTGAAAGTGCCCGGCTCGCCCTCATCTGAGTTGCATACCAGGTACTTCTGGCCAGGGAATTGACGTGGCATGAAGCTCCACTTCAGGCCGGTTGGGAAACCGGCGCCGCCACGGCCGCGCAACGACGACGCTTTCAGGTCGGCGATGATTTGTTCCGGGGTGATCTTCTCTTCCAGGATGCGGCGCAGTGCGCTGTAGCCGCCGCGTTTGACGTAGTCTTCCAGGTGCCAGTTCTTGCCGTCCAGGCCGGCGAGAATGACAGGGTCGATGTGACGATTGTGGAGTGACGTCATTTCTTGAGTTCCTCCACCAGTGCGTCGATCTTATCGTTGGACATGAAGCTGCACATGCGCTGGTCGTTCACCAGCATCACCGGCGCGTCGCCGCAAGCGCCCATGCACTCGCCTTCCACCAGCGTGAAAGCGCCGTCGCCCGTGGTGTCACGGAAGTCGATGCCCAGCTTTTCCTTCAGGTGGTTGGCCGCGCGCACGCCGCCCGACAAGGCGCATGGCAGGTTGGTGCACACGGAAATCTTGTGCTTGCCGACCGGCTTGAGGTTGTACATATTGTAGAAAGTGGCGACTTCCTGCACGGCGATGGCCGGCATGCGGATGTAGTCGGCCAGCTCGGCCATCACTTCCGGCGAGATCCAGCCCAGTTCAACCTGGGCGTGGGCCAGCGCGGCCATCACGGCCGACTGGCGCTGGTCGGCCGGATACTTGGCCAACTCACGGTCGATTTTTTTGTAGCACTGCTCTGATAACAACATACTTTTTCCTTAGCGGTCGATACTGCCGAACACGATATCTTGCGTACCGATGATGGTGACGGCGTCGGCGATCATGTGGCCGCGCGCCATTTCATCGAGCGCTTGCAAGTGCGCGTAGTCGGGAGCGCGCAGCTTCATGCGGTATGGCTTGTTGGCGCCGTCCGACAACAGGTAGATGCCGAACTCGCCCTTCGGATGCTCCACCGCTGCGTACGCTTCGCCCGGCGGCACGTGCATGCCTTCGGTGAACAGCTTGAAGTGGTGGATCAGCGATTCCATGTTGGTCTTCATGTCGACACGGCCCGGAGGCGCGACCTTGTGGTTGCTGGTGATCACAGGCCCCGGATTGTTGCGCAGCCATTCCACGCATTGCTTGATGATCTTGTTCGACTGGCGCAGTTCCTCCACGCGCACCAGGTAGCGGTCGTAGCAGTCGCCGTTGGTGCCGATCGGCACGTCGAAGTCCATCAGGTCATACACTTCGTACGGCTGGTGCTTGCGCAAGTCCCACTGGATGCCCGAACCGCGCAGCATGGCGCCGGTGAAGCCCATCGCCAGCGCGTCCTCAGGCGCCACCACGCCGATGCCGACGGTACGCTGTTTCCAGATACGGTTGTCGGTCAGCAGGGTTTCGTATTCGTCGACGTAGGTCGGGAAACGGGCGGTGAACGCTTCGATGAAGTCCAGCAGCGAGCCCTGGCGATCCTTGTTCAGGTTGTCGATGGCCTTGGCCGAACGGATGATCGACGGACGGTGCTGCGGCATCGCATCCGGCAGGTCGCGGTAGACGCCGCCCGGACGGTAGTAGGCCGCGTGCATGCGCGCGCCCGACACCGCTTCGTAGCAGTCGAACAGGTCTTCGCGGTCGCGGAAGCAGTACAGGAACGGGCCCATGGCGCCGACGTCCAGCGCGTGCGCGCCCAGCCACATCAGGTGGTTCAGGATGCGGGTGATCTCGTCGAACATCACGCGGATGTATTGCGCGCGCAGCGGCACTTCCAGGCCCAGCAGCTTCTCGATGGCCATCACGTAGGCGTGCTCGTTGCACATCATCGAGACGTAGTCGAGGCGGTCCATATAAGGCACGGACTGCAGATAGGTCTTCTGCTCGGCCAGCTTCTCGGTGCCGCGGTGCAGCAGGCCGATGTGCGGGTCGGCACGCTGGATCACTTCGCCGTCCAGCTCCAGCACCAGGCGCAGCACGCCGTGCGCGGCCGGGTGTTGCGGACCGAAGTTCAGGGTGTAGTTCTTAATTTCAGCCATGTTTTACTTCCCGTAGTTTTCTTCGCGGATCACGCGAGGCACGTTTTCACGCGGCTCGATGGTGACCGGCTGGTAGATCACGCGCTTCTGCTCGGGGTCGTAGCGCATTTCGACATAGCCCGATACCGGGAAGTCCTTGCGGAACGGATGGCCGATGAAACCGTAGTCGGTCAGGATGCGGCGCAGGTCGTTGTGGCCTTCGAACAGGATGCCGAACATGTCGAACGCTTCGCGCTCGTACCAGTTGACGGCGCGCCACAGCGGCACCAGCGACGGCAGCAGCGGCATGTCGTCGTCGGCGCAGAACGCGCGCACGCGCACGCGCCAGTTGTTCTTCACCGACAGCAAATGGACGACCACTGCGAATCGCAGGCCGTCCCAGGCGCCATCGCCATAGTTCAGGTAGTCGACACCGGCCAGGTCGATCAGCTGATCGAAGCCCAGCGACTTGTCGTCGCGCAGCGTTTGCATCACGCCGTAGTAGTCGGCGGCTTTCACGGTCAACGTGATTTCGCCCAACGCAACGGTCGTAGTAACGCGATCGCCCAGGGCAGTGCCGAGGGCGGTTTGCAGTTGTTCCAGATGTGTAGTCATATTCTTGAAGCGACCCCGTTAGCGTGCGATCGTGTTGGTGCGCTTGATCTTGTTTTGCAGCTGCATGATGCCGTACAGCAGAGCCTCAGCCGTGGGCGGGCAGCCCGGCACGTAGACGTCCACCGGCACGATGCGGTCGCAACCGCGCACCACGGAGTAGGAGTAGTGATAGTAGCCGCCGCCGTTGGCGCACGAGCCCATCGAGATGACCCAGCGCGGTTCCGGCATCTGGTCGTAGACCTTGCGCAGCGCGGGCGCCATCTTGTTGCACAGCGTGCCGGCCACGATCATCACGTCGGACTGACGCGGCGATGGACGGAACACTACGCCGAAGCGGTCCATGTCGTAACGGGCTGCGCCCACGTGCATCATTTCAACCGCGCAGCATGCCAGACCGAACGTCATCGGGAACATCGAACCCGTGCGCGCCCAGTTGATCAGCTTGTCGGCCGAGGTGGTGATGAAACCTTCGTTTAATACGCCTTCAATAGCCATGGCTTATTCCCAATCAAGGGCACCTTTCTTCCAGATATACCAAAAACCGACGACGAATTCAGCGATGAAGCTCATCATCACCAGGAACCCGTTCCAGCCCAGTTCGCGCATGGATACGCCCCATGGGAAGAAGAATGCCGTTTCCAGATCGAACAAAATAAAGAGGATCGCGACGAGGTAGTAACGCACGTCGAATTTCATGCGCGCGTCTTCGAAGGCTTCGAAGCCGCATTCATACGGGGAGAGCTTGGCCGCGTCGGGCTTGTTGGGCCCGAGAAGGTGGCCCAGGACTTGGGGAGCGATACCTACGCCGAGACCGACGAGGATGAACAACAGGACGGGGAGATAATTTTCGAGGTTCACGATTGATGAGCTTATATTGAACGGTCGGTTAAAAGGACACACTGCGATGCTCTGCGGTGCTCTTAACGTTCGTCCCAATCGTATAACTGCTTAGACCAGGATCGAACGACACATCCTCGTAAAAAAGCCAGCTCAGGTACACTTCGGTGCTCCCTTGCTGGCCTTATATTTCTGGTGCCGACGACGAGACTCGAACTCGTACAGCTTGCGCCACTACCCCCTCAAGATAGCGTGTCTACCAATTTCACCACGTCGGCGTAAGGCCGCTATTCTACTGTGTTTTCACGCCGTTGTTAATCCGTATTGCGCCAAAACAAGAAGAAAAACGATAAATCTTTACTTCTTTTCACTCTGAATTGTTTTTCCAGCTTGCGAGGCTAATTTACTGCCAAAACAATGAGCAAACAACTCCAAGGGAACTGCTGAACTTCACAACTAGTTCATTATTATATTACTTTGGGATCGATGCTGCAGGACCCGTTGCGGCCGGAGCGGCCGGAGCCGCCGCAGGCGCTGCCGCTGGTGCGGTCGGGATCGCCGCCGCGCCGGTGGCTGGAGCAGGAGCCGGAGCCGCGGGAATCGCCTTCTCCATCACGCCGCCGCTGACAGTGCTGCCATGCTGGGTCGAGATGTAGGACAGGGCCAGCGTGGCGCTGAAGAAGATCGCGGCGGCAACGCCGGTCGACTTGGACATGAAGTTCGACGAGCCGGTGGCGCCGAACAGGCTGCCCGAAGCGCCCGAACCGAAGGCCGCGCCCATGTCGGCACCCTTGCCATGCTGCAGCAACACCAGGCCGATAATGGCGATTGCGGAAATGACTTGCACTACGATAACCAGATTGAACAAGGAGTTCATGTTATTCCATTCAAAAATAAGAGATTTGTATCGTTTTGTTTCTACAACTTAAACGGCCTGGATAATCCCGAGGAAATCCGCCGCCTTTAATGCGGCGCCGCCAATCAGGCCGCCGTCGATGTCCGGCTGGGCCATCAATTCTTTCGCATTGTCCGGCTTCATGCTGCCGCCGTACAAAATCTGCACGCCGGCCGCGAGCTGCGCGTTCTTCTGCGCCATGCGGGCGCGCAGCAAGGCATGCGCCTCCTGGGCGATCTGCGGCGTGGCCGTCTTGCCGGTGCCGATGGCCCAGACAGGCTCATAGGCCACAACGATCCTGGCCAGGTCGTCGGCGCCGATCACGCCCAGCACCGCCTGCAGCTGACCGCAGATGACCGCCTCGGTCTCCCCTGCTTCGCGCTGCTCCAGCGTTTCGCCCACGCACACCACCGGCGTCAGGCCGGCGGCCAGCGCCGCGATGGTCTTCTGCGCCACCAGTTCGCTGCTTTCCTTGTGATAGGCGCGGCGCTCGGAGTGGCCGCACAGCACGTAGCGGGAGCCGAAATCGACCAGCATGCCGGCCGAGACTTCGCCCGTGTAGGCGCCGCTGGCGTGGACCGACACATCCTGTCCGCCCCACGCGACCGGGCTGCCTTGCAGTTCAGCCTGGCACTGGGCCAGATAGGGAGCCGGCACGCACACGGCGCAATCGGCGCCGAAGTCGTTCAAGCCGGACACGATGCCCGACAACAGAGCCGTGTTGCCGGCGCGATTGCCGTTCATTTTCCAGTTGCCGATGACGAGTTTGCGACGCATAGTAGCCTAAAATTCAATAACCCGCTATTTTAACGCGAGGCTGGAAGCCCGGTCAAACCAGCGCTTGGCCACGTTGTGACGAAAATGGCGAAAATACTACGCGCGCGCAACGCCATGCATCCCTTTTTTTGACCTAGATAACTTGCAGCATGATCTTCCCGACATGATTGCTGCTTTCCATCAGCGCATGCGCGGCGGCGGCCTGCTCCAGCGGGAACACCTCGTAGATCACCGGCTTGAGCTTTTTCGCCGCCATCAACGGCCACACCTTGTCGAGCAGCTGCTTGGCGATCGCGCCCTTGAAGGCGGCCGAACGGGGCCGCAGGGTCGAGCCGGTGATGGTCAGCCGGCGGCGCAGCACCTGCCCCAGGTCGACCGTGGCCTTGCCGCCGCCCAGCGTGGCGATCAGCGCGATGCGGCCGTCGTCGGCCAGGCAGGCGATTTCACGCGGCAGGTAGTCGCCGCCCACCATGTCGAGGATGACGTCGGCGCCACGGTCGTTGGTCAGCGATTTGACGACCACGGCGAAGTCCTCTGTCTTGTAATTGATGCCGCGCTCGGCGCCCAGCTCGGTGCAGGCGGCCACCTTGTCGTCGCTGCCGGCGGTGGCGAACACGCGATGGCCCAGCGCGCTGGCCAGCTGGATCGCGGTCACGCCGATGCCCGAGCTGCCGCCCTGCACCAGCAGGGTCTCGCCGGCGGCCAGGTGGGCGCGGTCGAACACATTGCTCCACACGGTGAAGTAATTCTCGGGAATGGTGGCCGCCTCCAGCATGCTCCAGCCCTTGGGGATGGGCAGCACCTGCTCCAGCGGCGCGACCACGTACTCGGCATAGCCACCGCCCTGCACCAGCGCGCAGACCTTGTCGCCGATATCAAAGGTGGTGTAGTCGAGGTCGCCGTCGACGATCTCGCCGGCCACTTCCAGGCCCGGCAGGTCGGAGGCGCCCGGCGGCGGCGCATAGTTGCCCATGCGCTGGAACACGTCCGGACGGTTGACGCCGGCCGCATGGACTTTGATCAGCACCTCGCCGCCCTTGACGACCGGCATCGGCCGTTCGCACAGTTTCAGGACATCGGCGGGGCCGGGGTGGGTGATTTCAATCGCGCGCATGGCTCGCCCTCTCGTGAAGAAAGGGCGATTGTACGACAGCGGCGAATTAGCCGCCGCCGGTGCGCGATTGCCGGGGCAGCGGCGTGTTCGGCTTCCAGGCGGCCGACAAGGCCTGCCCTTCCTCGATCTGCTCCGGCGTCATGCTCTTGACCACGGCGGAGCGCTGCTCGGCCGCGTTCATCGAACCGTTGGCCGCCGCCAGGTTCCACAGCATGTAGGCGATCACATTATCCTGCGGCATGCCGGCCATGTGATAACGGTACATCAGCCCCAGGGCCTGCTGCGCGTCCGGATGGCCCTGCTCGGCCGCCTTGCGGAACCAGGCGACCGCCTGCTTGTGGTCCTGGATCACCGCGTTGCCGGTGTAGTACATGGCGCCGACCACGTACTGCGCGTCGGCCTTACCCTGCAGCGCGGCCTTGCGGTGCCACTCCAGCGCCTGCTTGTAATCCTGCGTGACGCCACGGCCCATGTAATACATCAAGCCCAGCAGGTGCTGGGCGTCCGCGTTGCCGGCCTTGGCCAGCGGGGCGATCTCCTTCAAGGCCGCCGCGTAGTTCTTGTTGTTGTAGGCGGTGGCGCCTTCGGCGAATCCGGCATACGCGGCCTGTTGCAGGCCCAGTGCGAGTCCGATCGCTAGTATGAATTTTTTCATGTCTCTAGGGTGTGTATATTTTTATTTCCAACTTACCTTGCCCAGGCCGTCAACGCTGACGTTGCGGTTCAGGGGCTTGCCGTAGACAGTGACCGATCCCAAGCCGCTCAGGTTCAGTGTCGCGTTGGTCTTGGCATTGACGGTCGCGTTGCCCAGGCCGCTCAAGTCGACGTTGACGGAATCGGCCTGGAACTGCTGCGCATTCAATCCGCCCAGTCCGCCCAGGTTCGCCTTCAACAACTTGCTGTGGCCGCCCAGCGTGATGTAGCCGGCGCCGCGCAGATCCAGTTCCACGCTCTCGTTCTCGCTGACCCACAGGTGCATGCTGCCGACGCCGCCCAGGTTGGCCTTCAGGCTCTTGTAGTCACAGACCACTTTCATGCTGCCGGCGCCATCCATCGTCAACTCCAGCTCGTCGCCGCTGAAACCGCTGATCTCGGTAGTACCCACGCCCTCGGACACCACCTCGCGCAACATCGGCAGCACCAGCTCGGCGCGCGCGGTTGCGCGGCTCAGCTTGACGGCGCGCCCTTCCGTCTCCAGGTGCAGCGTGTCGCCGGCGACCGATGTCATCAGCTTCTCCATGGTGCGCTTTTCCGCGTAGATCGTCAGCGAAGGCGTCGGGCCTTGTCGCAGCTTCAGATCGATCACGCCGTCGAGCTTGACGCGCACCACGCGGGCGTCCAGCGTCACGACGCGCTTCTCGGTGCTGTCGTCGGCAGCCATGGCGCGGCCAAACAGCGCACAGAAGGCGGCAAACAGCAGGCCGAATTGGAAAAGCTTGTTCATATATGAGGTTCCTCTGATGTTGTGCCTGAATGCGCGAATGGCTAATGTAGCAGCGCACTAAGCTTTCTAGCAATCTTTGCAGTACGACCAATTGTCAAATTACGACAGGCTGGCTTTTTCCACTGCGGTCAGGCGCTTGGCCTTGATTACTACAACTTGCATCGGAGCCTGGGCGGCGGCCACCTGGAGGGCCGGCTGCAGAGCCACGCTCGCTTCAGCGGCGGCGCTGGCGTAGGCGGATGCGCCCAGCAGAACAGCGGCGGTGACGAAGATGGCTTCCATGTTTTTGGCGATGTTCATTTTTGCTCTCCTTGAATGCGTTTCGGTATGTGATCACTATAGCCATCACGTATTAAACGATCATGCGGATTGCGACGAACTGCACAAATGGGGGACTGGGCGACAAAAAACCGGGAACAGGCCCGGAAAGCGCAGCGGCGGGCGCCGCTGCGCACGGGGGGATTACTGGTTCAGGCCGGCGTTGACGGCGCTCCAGAAGCTGGCGTCTTCCATGCCGAAAGCGTAGATCGAGGTCCCTGCCAGGCCGTAGGCGCCCACCAGGCTGGTTTTCAGCGTCACGCTTTGGGCGTTCTCGTTCCAGACCGTGTGCTTCCTGCCGCCGGCCGTGTAGTTGAAGCTGATGGCGTTGGCGTTGTTGTCGTACTTGGGCGTGATGTGGTACTTGCTCAGCAGCGCGGGCACGTTACGCCAGAACAGCTGGCTGCCGTCGCCCTCGCCGATCCAGTCGTAGCCGTAGGCAGGGATGCCGTTCAACACCTTGGACGCCGGCACCTTGCTGGTGGCGTAGTCGAGGGCGTTCTCCATCCAGTCGGAGCCCGCCACAGGCCCGGCCGCCCAGGATGGGATGGTTTCGTCGTAGGTCATCACCTGCACATAGTCGGCGGCCTGCCCCAGCGCGTGCAGGTCGAAGGCCAGGTTGTGGCTGTCGTTTTCATCGGTGGAGGAGAAGGCCGGCACCGTCATGATCAGCTTCATGCCCTGCGCGTGCAGGGCCGTCGCCAGCGCGGCGGCGAAGTCGCTCATGTTCTTGCGGTCGGCCTGGTCCACCTCTTCGAAATCGATATTGATGCCGGCGAAGCCGTTGGCCTTGGCGAAGCTGACCAGGTTGGCCACCGAGGCCGCGCGCCTGGCGCCGGTGACGGCGTGCGCCAGGTCTGGGTCCCAACCATCGGGCGCGGTGGCCGAGACGTTGGAGATGCAGCCGTAGATCGCGATGCCCTTGGACTTGAGGAAGGTGATGGCGTTGGCCGGCGTGGGATCGCCGTTGCCGACCACCGCGCCGTCGCCGCTCATGTTCCAAAAGTCGATGGACACCGCGTTGACGTTGGCGTAGTACTTGGTCAGCGAGTTGTAGTTGTTGCTGTAGCCGGAGTAGTAGGCCAGCACCATTTTGCCGTTGGCCAGCGCCTTGCTGGCGGGAGCGCCGCCCGCCACCGCGCGCTCGCTACCGGCATCGACCGGGACGCCCGACGAGGTACCGGTGCGCGCCGCCGTCAGGTTGGCCATGCGCGCCATGGCGCGTGGCGACTCCTGGTCGGCGGGACCGGAACCGCCGCAACCCGCCAGCGTGGCCGCGACACAGGCGGCCATCAACAGTTTTTTCATTTTCTCTCCAGTCAGAGTTTGATATAAATCTTTTTCCGGTCCAGCGCATAGCCGACCGACCAGCAGCCCAGCATATACACCACCGCCCACAACAGCGTGCCGTTGTAGGCGCCGGCCCATGGCCGGAACAGGTTGAGATAGACCCAGTCGAATACATTGAGGTCGCCGATCTTCAACAGGAAGAAGGTGGTCGCCACCACTTCGCTGAACAGGTAGATGAACAGCGTGTTGCGGCCGAAGACTTCAAAGAAGTAGGTCCAGCCACGCTTGCCCAGCATGTCGATCGCGTACAGCAGCAGCGACAGCGTGAACAGGTCGATGGCGATGGTGATCAGCGTGTAGGAACTGGTCCACAGCTTTTTATTCAGCGGGAACACACTGCTCCAGCACAGTGCCAGTACAGCCAGCACGGCGGCCGACATGGTCAGCTTGGCGATGGTCTCGTAGCTGGCGCCCAGCCGGCGCACCAGCCGGCCGGCGAAGTACCCGGCCAACACGTTGACGATGGACGGCAGCGTGCTCAATATCCCTTCCGGGTCGAAGGCGATGCCCTCGCCGTGGTACATATGCGCTTCGCCCAGCACCAGCAGGTCCAGCTTGCGCTGCGCGTTGCCGGCCAGCGTGTAGTCGCCGAACCAGTACATCAGGGCCCAGTAGCCGAGCAAGGCCACCACCGCGAACACGATGGCGCCCTTCTCCTTCCAGTAATGCAGGATCAGCGAGCCGGCGCAGTAACCCAGCGCGATGCGTTGCAGTACACCGAAGATACGGGTATCGGACAGCGGCAATACAGTCAGCGATCCACCCTCGGTACTGAAGAACGGATACCAGTACATCAGGAAGCCGCACAGGAAGATCAGCGCTGTGCGGGTGAAGATCTTCTTCAGCACCGCCGCCTCGCCCATGCCCTCGTACTTCTCCAGCGTGAAGCTGAGCGCCGTACCGACCACGAACATAAAGGTCGGGAACACGAGGTCGGTCAGCGTCAGGCCGTGCCATTCGGCGTGCAGGAAAGGCGCATAGGTGGTGGCCGGCGTGCCCGGCATGTTCACCATGATCATCAGCGCGACCGTCAGGCCGCGCAGCACGTCGATGGCTTGCGAACGTTGATGCTGTGTTTTCATTGATCGTGGACTTTCGGTGATTGTTTAGTTGCTGCAAACGTTATCATCTTCGCCAGCCGCAGGCGAATGGGGATAAGCGATTGATTTCATTGATTAAACGCGGCCACCGCTTACAGTTCCTTACGCTCGCGGATGCGCCCTGCCCCGCGCCGGCTCGGCCGCTGCAACAAAACTTCACAGAGGCTTACAAAATGTATTGGGCGGCTGTCGCATTTCCGCTCACGCGGGCAAACGGATGGTGGCATTGAGGCCGCCCTCGGGATGGTTCTCCAGCACCAGCTGGCCGCCGTGCGCCTCGATCACGCTGCGGGCGATGCCCAGGCCGAGGCCCATGCCGGCGTCGTTCTGCTCGCGGCCGTGGGCCAGCCGCACGTAGGGATCGAACAGGCTGGCGAAGGCGTCGTCCGGCACGCCGGGGCCGTGGTCGCGCACCGCGATCGCCACCGCGCCAGGTTCGCTGGCGACGCTGATCTCGGCGCGGTCGCCGTAGTACAAGGCGTTGTCCAGCAGGTTGCCGATGGCGCGCTTCAAGGCCAGCGGCTTGGCGCGCACCGTGATGCCGCTGTCGCGATAACCCACCTCGTGCCCGCCCAGCCGTGCGCTGCGCACCAGCCGCCCAAGCAGCGCATCGAGTTTGACTTCGGCCGGGTTCTCGTGGATGTCGCTGTCCTTCACGCATTGCAGCGCGCCTTTTACCATCATGTCCAGTTCATCGAGGTCCTCTTCGAACTCGTTGCGCAGCGCCTCGTCGTCCAGCAGTTCGGAACGCAGCTTGAGGCGCGTGATCGGCGTGCGCAGGTCGTGCGAGATGGAGATGAACAGGCGCTCGCGGTCCTCAATGTAGCGCTGGATGCGTTCGCGCATGGCGCTGAAGGCGCGCGCGGTGTTGATGAATTCACGGCTGCCCGTTTCCGGCAGCGGCGGCGCGCGGTCGTCCTGCCCTTGGCCGAAAGCTGCGGCGGCGTCGGACAAGGCGGCCAGCGGGCGCGTGATCCAGCGCACCACCAACAGGCAAAGCAGCAGCACCACGGCCAGTGACAGGCCTTGCAGCGACAGCCGATCCCACGCCAGCGGGTCGTTACTGCTCAAGAAGTACGGATTGGGCATCAACGCCGCCATGTACAGCCAGTTGCCCGGCTCGATCTCGGTCTGGATCACCAGGATGGGCGCGGGGTCCGGCTGCAGCAGCAGGATGTGCTGAACCCAGGCGTCCGGCAGGTCGCCCAGGTGGACACCGTCTTCCGACACCACCAGCTGGTCCGGCCAGGCGAAGGCCAGGTGGAAGCTGGGCGAATGCGGCAGGTCGCTTTTCAGCGTGGCGCCCACCGTCGCCAGCACGCTGCTGGCCAGCGGATGTTCGGCGATCTGCTGGACCGGTACGTAGGCATGATTGAGGTTGACGAAGAAGCGCGTGCCGCCCATCTCGCGCAGCTGCTGGATCAGCAGCAGGCGGTAGTTCGGCGGCAGGCTGCGGAAGAAGCGGATCGCGCCGGACGCGCCATGCGCCATGTACTGCGACGCCGACTGCGCTTCCACCTGCGCCTTGGCGCGCAGCTGGCTGGCCCAGATCACGCTGGCCGCCAGTTGCGTCACCAGCAGGCCAGCGGCCATCACCAGCATCAGGCGGCCCAGCAGGGACTGCGGCCAGATGCGGCGCAGCCGCTCCAGCAGCGGACTGGATACACGCTTAAGCATGCGAGACGCTGACGTCCGCCGAGAACACGTAGCCGGCGCCGCGCACGGTCTTGATCAATGCGGGCTGCTTGCCGTCGTCATTGAGCCGTAGGCGCAGGCGGCTGATCTGCACGTCCAGCGAGCGGTCCAGCGGGCCGGCATCGCGGCCGCGTGTTTCTTCGCACAGCACGCTGCGGTCCAGGATCACGCCCGGATGTTCGACGAAATACTTCAGCAGCTGGAAGTCCAGCCCCGTCAACGCGACCACGGCGCCGGCGTTGTCGAGCACCTTGCGCTCCATCAGGTCCAGCGTGAATCCGACGAAGCGGTAGTAGCGCGCGGACGGCGTTTCCAGCGCGGTGCGGCGCAGGATGGCCTTGATGCGGGCCAGCAGCTCGCGCGGACTGTATGGCTTGGCGATGTAGTCGTCCGCGCCCAGCTCCAGGCCGACGATGCGGTCGGTCTCGTCGGAGCTCGCCGTCAGCATGATAATGGGGACATTGGAGCGCTGGCGCACCTGCTTGCACAGCGCGAAGCCGTCGGTATCGGGCAGCATCACGTCCAGGATCACCAGCGACAGCTGCTCGGAATGCGCGTGCAGCTCGGCCAGGAAGCTCTCGCCGTTGTGCGACAGGATCACCTCGTACTGGTTTTTCTCCAGGTAGGTCTTGAGCAGGACGCGGGTCTTTTGGTCATCGTCTACGATCAGTATCTTGCGCACCGGGTGCTCCTTGGCTTCTGAGGTTAAACAGTCGGAACAACGCGCCAAGGCGGCGCTGCGCCTCGGCGGGCGTGGCCCTGTCGTCTAGAAAATAACGGTGGATTTCGGCGATGATGGCGTCGCGGCTGGCTTCATCGGTGGCCATGCGGTGCACCAGGCTCGGAGCCTGCACCGCCGCGCCCTGCGCGAAGGTGGTCCACGAGGCGCGCGCGCAGCTGTCCATTTTCGACAGGTCGGCGTCGCGCCGCACCGGCACCGCGCCCTTCAGCGTATTGAACTCCGCCTGCACCTGCGGCGACACCAGCAGCCGCGCCATCTTCTCCTGCGATTGCATGTGGCGGTAGTCGCCGGCGAACATGGTCAGCGTGTCGACGCTGTACAGGTGGTACTTGCCGGTGCCGGGCGCGGTGCCGCAGCCGTAGTCCTCGTCCAGCGCCATGCCGCGTTCGGCCAGCTCCGGCTTGGCCCAGTCGCCCATGATCATCATCGCCGCCTCGCGCCGCGCAAACTGGCGCACCACTTCCGGCCACGGACGCTCGTCCAGCTGGCCGCTGATCCAGCCCTTGACGACGCGCAGCCGCTCCAGCGCCTCGGCGGTGCGGCGGTCGGCGGCGGCGGCCGGATTGCGGCGCACGAACAGCTCGCGGTAGAACTCAGGCCCGCTCTCGGCCAGCACCAGATTTTCGAACAGCGCGGCCACCTGCCATGATTCGCTGCTCTGCGCGAGCGGCATGATGCCGGCGGCCTTGAACTTGAGCGCGGCGCTCTGGAACTCGTCCCAGGTCTGCGGCGGCGACAGTTTGAGCTGCGCGAACAGCGCGCGGTTGTAGTACAGCGTATTGACGCGGTGGATGCCGAGCGGCGCGGCGACGACGTGCTTGCGGTGCTGGATCAGCGCCTGGATGGTGGGGAACAGGAAGCCGTTCCAGTTGCCGGCGGCGGCGACGTTGTCGATCTCCAGCAGCAGGCCCAGTTCCGCCCACTCCGCGACGGAGACGCCGATGATCTGCGTGACTTCCGGCGCGTCGCCGGCCAGCACGCGGCTCTTGAGCACCTTGCCGGCGCCGAGGCCCGCGCCGCCGGGGATCGCGGCATCCTTCCATTCGAGGCCCTCGTCGGCCATGCGCGCGGCCAGCGCGTTGGCGGCCTTGCGCTCGCTGCTGGACGTCCACCAGTGCAGCACCTGCAACGTGTTAAGGGAAGCGGCCGGCGCGCTGGCGCCGGGAGGACCGGGCTGCGGCTGTTGTGCGGCATGCGCGACACTCAGCGCGCTGCAGTTGAAGGCGCAGGCCGCGGCCAGCAGGCCAAAGGACCACGCCCGCGCCGGTGGCACGCGGCGGGCGGTCGAACGAAAGCGTAACCAGTCGAACCTCGGCAAGGCCACTTTTTCTATCGACGCTATCACTCGTTATCCCGAACTAAACAGTGCCACGATTATAACGGAGAAGATAGCCGCCGGGACTAATTGGTATGCCCGGCGTGCGCGCAGCCCGTTCAAGGGTTGTCGATGCGCGACACCTTGCCCATCCTGCCGTTGCGGTCGAAAGCCGCCACTTTGATCGATCCCTTGTCCAATATCGGCCCGCTAACTGGTTTGCTATTGGTATTTGGCTCGCTGCCGTCGCTGGTGTAGCGCATGGCGATGCCCGGCAGGACGTGATTGACCAGCACCTTGCCGCCGTCCAGCATCAATCCCGGTGGCGCGATGCGGTAATCGACGCCGGCGTGCTCCAGGTCGAGACGCGGCAGCACGCGCTGGCTCAGCGTGTTGACGAAGCCGGACCACGCGGCGCGGTGCAGCGCGGCGGCTTTGGCGGCGTCGGTCTCTGTCGCCCAGGCGGGATCGGGCGCCCAGGAGCGTTCGGCCATCGCCAGCAGGCGTGGCATGACGAGGTAGTCGATGCGCTCGGGCGTGCGCACGGTTTCGGTGAACAGCGTCGCTTCCAGCCCGCGTATGCGGCGCTTGCCGTAGTCGGTCAGCCGGTCCTTGCCGACCAGCGGCGGATTGGCGTTCTTCAGGTAGTCCAGCGGGATGAAGTCGTAGACCGTGTCGAGTTCCACGTAATCGCCCCAGTTCACGCCCGGTTCGTCGGGATTGGCGTTGTATGCCATGTCCATGTACATCTTGGTCACGGGGGCCAGCACGATGTCGTAGCCGGCGTTGGCCAGGCGGTAGGCGAAGTCCTCGGCGCCTTCGGTGTTGTTCCAGACGTAGGCGCTGAAGCCGCGCTGCGTGAAGTGCGGATTCGGTATCAGCTTGTGCTCTCCATTCAGCTTGGTGCCGCGCGCCGCCAGCTCTTCCCAGCCGGAAGCGTACAGCCCGCGCTTGCGCAGGATGGCGTCGACGCGGTCGTAGAAGTAGTCCCACAGTTCTGCGGTGGTCTCCAGCTTTTTCTTCTGCATGACCGCGCGGCTGGCGGGCGATTGCTCCCATGCGCCTGCGGGCAGCTCGTCGCCGCCGACGTGGATGGTGTGCAGCGGCACGCCGGCCTCCTTGTACATGTCCGCGACCTGCCCGATGACGTGGTCGATGAAGGTGAAGCTGGACTCCAGGCCCGGATTGATCACGTGGTCGGTGTACAGCTGCGCCGATTTGTAGACCGATTTGTCGGCCAGATCGTTGAGCAGGTATTTGTCGGCATCGGCTTTTCCGGCGGCTTTCAGGCGGTGGTAACGTGCTTCCATCGCCTTGACGGCGGCGCGGGCGTGGCCCGGCATCTCGATCTCGGGGATCACTTCGATGTGGCGTGCGGCGGCGTAGCGCAGGATCTCGATGTAGTCGGCGCGGGTGTAGTAGCCGCTGCCGCTGGCATCGGATGGATCGGGGCCGGAGCCGTAGGCCGGTTGCAGGCGCACGCCAGGCTTGGCGCTGTGGCCGCGCACCGCGCCGATGCTGGTCAACTCCGGCAGGCCGGCGATTTCCAGGCGCCAGCCCTCGTCTTCGGTCAAGTGGAAGTGGAATTTATTGAGCTTGTAGCGCGCCATCAGGTCCAGCAGCTTGAACACGGTCTGCTTGGTGTGGAAGTTGCGGCCCACGTCCAGCTGAAAACCGCGATACTCGAAGCGCGGTGCGTCGGTGATGGTCAGTTCCGGCAGGTCGATGCTGGCGGCGCCCGGCAGCGGCAGCAGGTCGCGCAGCGATTGCAGGCCGTAGGCCACGCCAGCGGCGCTGTTGCCGACGACGTCGATGCCGCTGCCGGCCTTGATGGTCAGCGTGTAGGCTTCCGGCGAGGTGTAGCCGGACACCGCGCCCACACTTAAACGCAGCATAGCCGCGCCGGCGCCGCCAGCGGGCAGACTGACAGGGAACAGCGAACGCGCAAACGCGGCTTCCGTTTTCAGCGTGGAGGGTGCGACGATGGCCGGCAGCGCGGCCAGTCGCAGCCTGCCGCCGCCCGTCCGCAGATGCCGCGGCGTCGGGAACACCGGCGGCAGCGCGGCTGCAGGCATCCAGTCGGCGTTGGCGTTGCGGCGATACGTGTCCTGCACGGTGACGACCGGCTTGGCGCCGCTCGTTCCCTTGTCCAGCTGTTCCGGGCGCGTGACCGGCAGCAGCTCGTAGTCCGCAATGGCCTGGCCGACATCCGGCGCGGCGTCGTAGACAAGGTAAGGCCCGATCGGCGCCTTGGCCAGTTTGATCACCAGGTCCGGATGGTAGTAGGCGATGTTCAACGTCTGCCCTGCCGGCACGCCGGCAAAGCCGGGCACAGGTCGAATGCGGAACAGATTGCCGGCGACCTGCTCCAGCACCAGGTTCCCTTCCAGCGGTCCGGTCGCGACGCCGTCCATGACGTTGAAGTACAGCGTCCAGCCCTTGGGTGGCAAGGGCTGCTGGCCAAGATTGGTGAGGATCAGGCGCGCATGCGTGCCGCCGCCCGGCGCGTCGGGTGTGAACACATTGCGCACCAGCTCCCAGCGCAAGCGGATCTGCGCGCCGTTGACGACGCCGGCCAACGCGCCCTGCCCTGCCACCGCCTTGGCTTCCGGCGCCGCCCCGGCGACCGCGCCCCCCGCCATCGACACCATCAGCCACGAGGCCAAAACGAAACCACCGCACTTGATCTGCTTACGCATTCGATTCCTTTTCTTTACCAGGTGGCGCCAAAGCGGATGCCGTAGACGCGCGGATCATTGTAGGACGCCGTGACGTAGCCGGGATCGACCACGCTTGCGTAGTTCTTCGCCAGCGTCTGGCCCCAGTTTTTCACGTATGCCTCCAGATGCCATTTGCCGCTCGGCGAAACCAGCTTGAGCGCCGCGTCGACCGTCGTGTAAGCCTTCTGCGCGTCGGAGATGTGTGGATTATCCAGATTCCGCAGCGAGAAGTACATCTTGTCCTGCCAGCGCGCCGAGATCCATGGCGTGAGCGTGTACTCGCCGATCGCGAAGTCCTGCGAGGCGCTCAGGTTCAGCGTGTTGGCAGGCGCGTATGGCAGGCGGTTGCCAGCGATATTCAGCGGGAATTTGCCGGCGAACAGAGGATCCGTGCCTTCATACGCCACGCAGGGCGGCGCACCGTATTTATCGCGGATATTGCAGCTGATCGAGCTGTCCTCGCTGTAGGTCGGATAGGACTTGATGACAGCCTTCAGGTGCGAGTACGAATAGCCGATGTGCGAGCCTGGCCACGGCTTGTATTCGCCCTCGATCTCCAGGCCGGAGATGTTCGCCTGCGCCGCATTCTGCGTGCCGTAAATGACCACGCTGTCGCAATACGGATTGGTGGCGGTGCACGGTATCTTCGGAATGATCTTGCCGACCGTGACGCCGCCGGTCAGCTGCATATCCTTGTAACGGCTATAAAACGCGGTGGCCGAGAAGGTCAGTTTGTTGTTCAGCAGGCGGCCCTTGTAACCCAGCTCGAAATTGGTCAGCGTCTCGGGGTTCCACGGCATGTTGGTGTAGTGCGGTCCCGGCGTCAAGCCGGCGCAATTGCCATTCAGGCCGGTGCGGCAGATGTCCTCCTTGTCGCTGAAGCCACCGGCCTTGTAGCCGGTCGACAGCGAAGTGTAGACCAGGTCGCGCGGCGTCAGTTGGCGGCTCAGGCCCAGGCGCCAGGTGAACTTCTTCCAGGCGTCCGAATCGTCGCTGATCACCGGATGAATCGACGAATCGAAACCGCCGGCACCGTAATAACCGCCCATGCCCGGCTTGAGGTTAGAGCTGTTGAACGGCGTGAAGCCCGGCGTACCCGGCGTGCCGGGGTTGAACAGCCCCTTGAAGTAGATCGCCGGATCATCCGAGAACGCGGTGTCCCAATACTGGCCGCCGACGTCCTTGCGGGTGTCGCGCGTCATGCGGCCGCCCACGGTCAGGTTCCAGGTCGGCGCGAACTCCCAATCGGCCTGCGCGAAGATGGCCTTGGAATCGGACTGGCGGTCGGCCTGGTGATAAAAGTAGGACTCGGCCGGGAAGCCATACGTGCCCCACGACGCGCCCAGGTAGTCCTGCGCGTAGTCGATGCTGTTCTTCTCGTGCATCCAGAACAGGCCGGCCACGTAACGCAGGCGGTCGTACTTGCCGCGCAATTGCAGCTCGTGAACCGTGGAGACATATTTCGACGCCGTGGTGTAGGTGGCATAGTCGTTGAACGGCGACGTGCCGGGGCGCGTGGCCAGCTCGCTTTCGATGGGCTGGTAGCCGCTGTCGCTGTCCTGGAGCTCGCGCCGCTTCTGGCTCGACCACGAGGCGTTGTATTCGATGGTGGTGGACGGATTCAAATCCCATACCAGGCCGCTGCGCACGGTGTCGATGGTCATGTCCATCACGCCTGGCACGTTGACCTTCACGTCCCATTGGCCGCCGGTGCAGGCATACGGCGTGCCGGCCGCCTGTTCGCAGTCCTTGATCGGCAAGTCGCCGGCGCCGTTGTTCTGGTACTTCTCGTAGGTCAGGCGCCAGTCCAGGTCCGGCCTGATCTTCCAGCGGGCCTGCAGGCGTGCCGCGTATTCGTCCTTGTTGGTGTAGTACTTGTCGGCGCCTACCTTCTTGTTGAAGCGCTGGTCGACGTCGGGAATGATGTTACCTGCCGCGTCGCGCGAAGGCACGATGCCCAGCGCCGGGAAGTCCGCCGCATAGAAGTCCTGCTGCTGGTTGATGTAGCCGTCACGCTTGATCTTCATCGCCGTGACGCGCAGCGCGAAATTGTCGCTGACCGGGATGTTCTGCACCGCCGATACCTGGCGTCCGCGATAGTTGCCGACGTCCGCCTCGACGGTGCCATAGCTGCTGCCGAATTCCGGCTTGGCCGGGATGATGTTGATGCTGCCGCCGGTCGAGTTGCGGCCGAACAGCGTGCCCTGCGGACCGCGCAGCACCTCGACCTGGTCCAGGTCGAACATCAGCGCCAGCGCCGCCTGTGGGCGCGGCTGATACAGGCCCGCCACGTGCAAGCCGACGGCCGGGTTGCCGATCTCCGTGAAGTCGGAACTGCTCACGCCACGGATGGCGATCTGCACACCACCACTGCCGTCGTTCGACGTTCCCAATTGCAGGTTGGGGATCTGGCCGCTCAGACCGCGCACGTCGGTGATGCCGTCGCGGCTCAGCGCCTCCTGCGTCACCGCCGTCACCGCCACCGGCGTCTTGAGCAGCGACGTGGAATGGCGCGTCGCTGTCACCTTGACCTCCGCCACCTGGTCCTTGGTGGCGATGGCCGAAGCATCGGCCTCCTGTTGCTGTGCGCCCGCCACGCCGGCCATGACAGCGCAGGCGCTGCCGATGGCGAGACTCATTAACTTCTTCGTACTTTGATGCGACATCATTGCTCTCCCGGTCATATTCACCATCCCCGTCGTTCCCGCGAAAGCGGGAACCCATGCCGAGCGTGTCCCGTCACGGTCTATGGATTCCCGCCTTCGCGGGAATGACGTCTGTGCTTCAGAACTTGGCTTTCAAGCCAACGCTGTAACGCGCGCCATTTTCATACACGCCCACCGGCAAACCATCGGTGGTATTGGTGCGGATGACTTCATTGGTGATGTTCACCGCCGTGAGGTAAAGGCTGATCTTCGGCGTAATATCCCAGCTGGCCGACGCATCCCACTGGCCGTAGGCGCTGGTCACATCCTGGCCGCCTTCATCCAGCGCACCGTAGGCCTTGGAGCGATAGTTGTACGACAGCCGCGCGCTGTAGCCATTCTTCTCGAAGAAGCCGGTGATGTTGGCCTGGTTGCGCGAGTTACCCACCACGTTCAGCTTCACGCCGCCCGCATTGGCGCCGGTCTTGGCGTCGGTATAGGTGTAGTTGACGATGGCGCCAAAGCCGCTGCTGAAGGCCTGCTGCCATTGCAGTTCCAGGCCGTTGACCGTTTCGCCGTTGTTGGCGTTGTACGGGCGGCTTACCGGACGCATCACACCCGCCACGTTTTCCTGCGTCGTTTGCGTGTAGATGAAGGTATCCAGCTTCTTCGCGAACAGCGTTGCCGACAGCAGCGACGCATCGGCGTAGTACCACTCCGCGCCGATCTCCGCCTGGTTGGCGTGGTAAGGCTTGAGCAGCGGATTGCCGGAGGTGGCGGCATTGGTGGTGCCGCTGACTTCCGTGCTGGCGCTCAAATCGCTGTAGGTATTACGCGCCATCACACGCGCAATGGCGCCGCGCACCAGCAGGTCCTTGTGGACGGTGTAGACCGCGTTCAGGTTGGGCAGGACGTCGGTGTAGCTGCGGCTGACGTTGGCCAGCGTGTAGTTGCCCGAGCCGGTCAGGTCCTGGTAAGCCTCCGAGGTCTGGTCGGTCTTGACGATACGCGCGCCAAAGTCGCCACGCCATCCGCCGGTGGCGAAGTCCGCACGCGCATAGGTCGCGTAGATCTTTTCTTTGATCTTGTAGTACTCGCCCTTCGCTTCCGCATAGACCATGCCCTTGTCGTACATCGGGAAGCCCTTGGAGTAGGCCAGGCCATCGTCCACCCACGCATACTGGGTCAGCGAGCCGGGGTTGGCGGCCTTTTGGCTCAACAGCGGCGAGGCGCCGGTCGACAGGTCGGCCAGCGAGAACGACTGCCAGCCAGGATTGCCAGGGCCGTCCGTGCCGATGATGCGATGGTTCTGCACCGTGGTGTCGCGGAACTTGGCGCCGACCTTGACCGACTTGAAGAAACCGTTGTTCAGGTCCAGCGTCAGGTCGCCCTGTGCGTAGTTCTCCTTGGTCTCCATGCGGCGGATCCAGTCGCGCGAGCTTTGCAGCGTCAGCTTGCTCGGGTCGAGCGGGTTGATATCCTGGTACTTGACCTCATAGGTGTCCGGCGCGATATTGAAGGTGGTGCGGGTATTCCCGACGAACCAGAAGTTGCGGTCATGGTCGCTGCCGCCCGAGCCCTTGGTGGTGCCGGCCTGGCCGTGGAATTTCCAGTTGTCGGCGTCGTAGGTGCCTTCCAGGTCCAGCACTTCCGATTTGACGTAGGACTGGCGGAAGATGGGCTCGAACGACACGCCGCCCGTCGGGCCGACCGTGCCGCCTACCAGCGCCTTGGTGCCGTCGGAGGTGGTGATGAACTTCGGATTGGTGACGGCGATATTGCCCTTCGCATCCGCCAGACCACCCGCTTCCCACAGGTAGTTCTGGTTGCTGTTGTCCATGCTCATATCCGAGTTCATGTAGTTCAGCGAGAGATCCGTATTGGCGTTCGGGCGGGCCTGCAGGGTGATGTCGCCGGTGGTGCGCTTGCGGTCCTGGCGGAAGATGGCCGAGCCGCCGCCCCACGACGCATAGGCGCCGGGCGTGACGACGCCGTTCTGGTCGACGATGTTGTACTTGGTCGAGTCGGTGAAGTTCTCCAGACCGTCGCGGCGCATGGTGCGCTGCTGGCGGCTGATGGCGACCAGCGCGCCGAAGGTCTTCTGCTCGTTGGTCCAGCTAAGCAGGCCGGAGACCTGCGGATCGGTTTTCTTCGGCAGCTTGCTGTAGGTCTCCTCGACAGACACCTGCGCCACCAGCGGCTTCAGTTGGAACGGCTTACGGGTCTTGACGATCACCAGGCCGCCGATGCTGCCCTCGTCCAGGTCCGCCGACGGGCTTTTGTACACGTCGATGCTGCCCACCAGTTCCGACGCGAGGATGTCGTAGTTGAAGCCACGGCTCTGCGAATCGTTCTTCCACCAATAGCCGGATGCCACGGCCTGGCCGTTCAACTGCGTCAGGTTCAGGTTCTTGTCGGTGCCGCGCACGAAGATGTCGCGGCCCTCGCCCCAGGTGCGGTCCACGGAGATGCCAGGCACGCGCTGCAGCGAATCGGCCACGTTCTTGTCCGGGAACTTGCCCACTTCCTCGGCGGTGACGGTGTCGATCACATTGCCGGAGTCGCGCTTCTCGGCCAGGTTGCGCTTGAGGCGTTCGCGGATGCCGCGCACTTCGACGGTCGCGGTTTCGCCAGCCGGTACAACGTCGCTGGACTGTGCCGCTTCGGCCGTAGCCGGATCGGCCGCGTACAGATGCGGCGCCAGGCCGCCGCTCAACGCCAGCGCGATCAGGTTAGGTAGTAGTTTTTTCTTAAATACCGGCTTAGTCATTCAATTCTCCTTGTGTGAAAAAGATGAACCGCATCGATATCAAACGCTGCGCATCATGCTGCGCGCGGCCGATACCATATTCCCCGGACGCAGCCGCCGCAACGCCCGTCCCGCTTCGTCAAACACGTGGAAGGCGGTGCTGTCGGCCGAGAAGACGATGGACTGTCCGATCTCGACGTGACGTTCGCCGTCTCCGCGTATCACCACGTCTTCCGCACCTTCTCGACTGACGTAGATGTAATTGGCTTCACCCAGGTGTTCGACCACACTGACCTCGCCTTTGAAAACTTCCGAACCGGCGCGCGATTCGTTGATATGTTCGGCGCGCAGGCCGAGCGTGACCTTCATGCCGGTGCGCAGGCCGCTGCCGTCGACATAGGCGCGCACGGATTCGCCGCTGGGCAGCAACACCAGCACGCCGCCGGCGCTCGCCTCGGCGACGGTGCCGGCCATCAGGTTCATCTTCGGCGAGCCGATAAAGCTGGCGACGAACAGGTTGCGCGGCTGCTGGTACAGGTCCAGCGGCGTGCCGGCCTGCTGGATATGCCCCTCGTGCATGACGACGATCTTGTCGCCCAGGGTCATCGCCTCGACCTGGTCGTGCGTGACGTAGACGATGGTGGCGTCCAGCTGGCGGTGCAGCTTGGCGATCTCCAGGCGGGTCTGCACGCGCAGCGCGGCGTCCAGGTTGGACAAGGGCTCATCGAACAGGAACAAGCGCGGCTCGCGCACAATCGCGCGGCCGATGGCCACCCGCTGCCGCTGGCCGCCGGACAGTTCGCGCGGCAGGCGCTCCAGCAGGTGCTCGATCTTCAGCGTTGCGGCGGCGCGCGTGATGCGCTCCTTGATCGCGGCCTTTCCCTGCCCCGCCACCTTCAGGCCGAAGGCCATGTTCTGGTACACCGTCATGTGCGGATACAGCGCGTAGCTCTGGAACACCATGGCGATGCCGCGTTCCGCCGGCGGCAGGTGGTTGACCACCTCGTCGCCGATGGACATGCTGCCGCCGGTGATGCTCTCCAGGCCGCACAGCATCCGCAGCAGCGTCGATTTGCCGCAGCCCGAGGGGCCGACCAGCACCATGAACTCGCCGTGCGCGATATCGAGGTCGATGCCGGCCAGGACATCGGTCTTGCCATCGTAGGATTTACGCAGTTCTTTTAAGCTGACACTTGCCATTGCATTCCTCATTTAAATCGATTCATCGTCATTCCCGCGCAAGCGGGAATCTATACCCAGCATGGAGGGAATCAGGCAACGCCTGGATTCCCGCGTTCGCGGGAATGACGCTGGCGCTATTTCACCGCGCCGGCCGTCAGGCCACGGATCAATTGACGCGAAAAGACCGCGTACAAAATCAGCATCGGGATCACCGCCAGCGACAGCGCCGCCAGCACGGAATTCCAGTCGGTGACGTACTGACCGATAAACTGCTGCACGCCCAGCGTGACGGTCTTGGTGCGGTCGGACGGCGCCAGGATCAGCGGGAACCACAGGTCGTTCCAGGCCGGGATCATGGTGAACACCGCCACCGTCGCAATCGCCGGCCGTATCAGCGGCAGGATCACCTGGAAGAAGATGCGTACCTCGCCGACGCCGTCGCAGCGCGCCGCGTCCTTCAGCTCCGACGGCACCTGGCGCATGAATTCGGACAGGATCATGATCGCCAGCGGCAGGCCCTGCGCCGTGTACACCAGGATCAGCGCCGACAGCGTATTGACCAGGTCCAGCTTGACCATCAGCTCCAGGATCGACACCGTGCCGAGGCGGATCGGGATCATGATGCCGAGGGCGAGGAACAGCGTCATCACGCGGTTGCCCATGAAGCTGTACTCCGACAGCGCCCACGCGGCCATGGCGCCGAACAGCACGATGCACAACAGCGCCGCCAGCGTCACGTAAAGGCTGTTGCCGAAGTAGAGCAGGAAGTTGGTGCTGGCGATGACCTTCTGGAAGCCGATGAAGGTCAGCGATTCCATCGTCGGCAGCGCCAGCGGATCGTCGAAGATGGCGGCGCGGGTCTTGACCGAATTAATCAGGATCAGCGCGATCGGGAACAGCGCCAGCACGGTGTAGGCGATCAGCGTGGCGTGCACCATCAGGCGGCCCAGGTCGAAGCGGCTGGCCAGGGGCGCGGTCGAATTCATGGCGATAGCGGTCATGGCGCGGCCCTCACAGTGCAAAGCGGGTCAGCCTGCGCTGGACACCGACAAAATAAATACCCACGCCGGCCAGGATCACCAGGAACATCAGCGTGGCGACGGCGGAACCGAGATAGGCGTTGCCCACCTGCGCCTGATAGCCGAAGAAGGTGCGGTAGAACAGCGTGCCCAGGATATCGGTCGAATAATTCGGCCCGGCCAGCGCGCCCTTGATCGAGTAGATCAGGTCAAAGGCGTTGAAGTTGGCGACGAAGGTCAGTATCGTCACGAGGCCCAGCGTCGGATAGATCAAGGGCAGCTTGATTTGCCAGAAGATGCGCAGCGCGCTGGCGCCCTCCACATGGGCCGCTTCCACGATCTCCTCCGGCACCGCCAGCAGCGCGGCGTAGATCAGCATCATCGGCATGCCGATGTACTGCCACACCGAGATCATCGACAGCGTGGCCAATGCGGTTTCCTCCTGCCCCATCCACGGCGCGAACCAGTCGGCCAGGCCGGCAAAGCCCATCAGCTTTTCGCCCACGCCCCACAGCGGCGACAGGATCAGCTGCCAGATAAAGCCGATGATCACCACCGACAGCAGCGTCGGCAAAAAGATCAGCGTGCGGTAGGTACGGGCGCCGCGCAGGCCTTTCAAACTAAACAAGGTCGCCAGCAGCAGGCCGATGGGATTCTGCAGCAGCATATGAATGCAGAAGAATTTGGCGTTGTTGACCATCGCATTCCAGAAGCCCGCCGACCAGTCGGGATCGAGCAGGATGGTGCGGAAGTTCTCCAGGCCGACGAAGGCCGCCTTGCCGCTGTCGTCCGCGCTGAAGAAGCCCTGCGCCAGCGTCTGCACCAGCGGCAGCGCGCTAAACAGGGAGTAGACGACCACCGCCGGCGCCAGGAACAACAGCAACTGCCAGGGCCGCACCGTATTAACCGCATGTTTCAAGTAAGCCTCCAGAATTCGGGCAAAAAAGAGCCGGCGCCGCGCCCGGCGCCGGCCAAAGGAATCACACAATCAGGGGAGGGATTGGTGTGATACTACTTTTGCTGTGGCTTGTACCACTTCGCAAAACCGTTTTGAAGCTTTACCGCCGCGTCCTTGGGCGCCAGCCTGCCGTTCAATACCTGGGCGTTGACGTTCCAAAGTTCGCTCTCCATGCTGGGCTGCCCGCGGTTCAGCACCTGCGCGTTGAAGCGGATGGTAGAGGCGCAGCTGCCGCGCCACTCCGCCATTTGCTTGGCCACCGGATCGCGCACCGAGATCAGATGGTTCGACAGCGAGAAGAAGCCGGTCACGCGGTTGGTGTAGATGTCCGCGAATTCCTGCGACCCCACCCAGGCCAGGAATTTGTAGGCCTCCTCCTTGTTGCGGGACTTCTTGTTGATGCCGATGCCGATGTCCATGTGGTCGGAGATGAAGCACGGATCGCCGGCCTTGCGCACCGGCGGAGGGAACGCGCCCAGCTCCAGGCCCGGCGTCTGGGCGAAGTACGAGATGTCCCACGAGCCGGTCGGGTAGATCGCCGCGCGGCCCAGCGCGAACTGGTTCTGGCTGTCGCCGTAGGTTTGCGCGCTGGCGCCCTTGCCCAGGTAAGTGCCCATCCGCTGCTCGAACTGCAGCGCCTCCACGAACGGCGCGTCGGTCAGTTTGGCTTTGCCGGCGATCAGCGCCTTGCGCCCTTCCTCGCCGCGCCAGAAATTGGGGCCGATATTGGTATAAACCATTTGGCTCGATTCCCACTGGTCGGCCGTGCCCAGCGCCAGCGGCGCCACGCCGCCCTTCTTCAGCGCATCCAGCACGGCGAAGAATTCATCGACCGTCTTGGGCGGTTGCAGGTTCAGCTTCTTGAAGATCTTCTTGTTGTATAAAAAACCGTGGATCACCGAGGCCACCGGCATGCAGAAGGTGTCCTTGCCGTCGTCGGTCTGCCAGGCCACCGTGGACATCGCAGGGAAGTTCTGCATACCCGGCTTGCCGTCCAGCTTATCCAGGTGCCCCTTCTTGTACAGCGACAGCGACACATCGAACGGGCGGCAGGCGATCAGGTCACCCGCCGTGCCGCCGGCCAGGCGCGCGGCCAGGCTGGAGTCGTACTCGGTCGGCGCGGTCGGCGCGAACTTGACCTCGATGCCGGGATTGTTTTTTTCGAAGGCCGGCAGCAGCACTTTTTCCCACAACGTCTTGTCGTCGACGCGCCAACTTTCGATCACCAACGTGCCGGCCTGCGCGGCCTGGGCGGAAAACATGGCGATCAACAGAGCGTGGCGAACGATACGGCGTACATGCATGGTTGGGTCCTTTGCGTGGCTTTATTTACAACGATGAATTTATTCTAGCATCGGCTTTTCTGTGACAGACGAGTGAGTTGCCTGAGAGAAGCAACCACTTAACCCGTTGAATTCATTGGCATTAATTTCGGGCAGATGACTGCGGCGTTACGTTTCCTTACCGCCAAGAAGGCCGCGACAGGGGAAATGCGGAGAAGCAGCGGCAGCGTTCCGCAAGGATTCGCAAGGAAAACTTACAAAACTTAACAAAAAGGCCGGGCTGTTGTTGTTGCGAGACGGCAGATCAGGCGGTGAAGCGCATGTTTAGTAAAGGTAAATAAACTGCCGCGCCTATTTTTGTTTCGTTTGACCGTCAACTTTTGGGGGTGCAATACTGAATTGTCAGATTGCTACATTCCGGGTGCGGCCGCCTCGGGCCTTGGCGATTCACTGACCAAATTACAACAAGGAGATGAAATGCTTGAACCAACGAGAAGGACTCTCATGAGCCTGGCCGTAGCCAGTGCATGCGGCTTCATGACCATCGCAGCAAATGCGCAAAATGATAGCGCTAACAACACCGCCGGCGACACGCCATCCACCGCTGCGGCCGCGGCACCGGTGATCAGCAATCCCGACCAGATTCCCGAAGTCAAAGTGACCGCGACCCGGTATTCGACTTCGCTGCTGCGCACCCCGCTCGCCGTCACCGCGCTGAGCCAGGACCAGCTGACCCGCAAAGGCGCCACCAGCCTGCGCGACTTGAGCGGCGAAATGCCCAACGTCGTCATCGAAAACACCGGCCTCGATTCGGCCGTGCAGATCACCATCCGCGGCATCACCTCGACCAACTTCACCGAAACCGGCGATCCGGCGGTCGGCTTCCACGTCGACGGCATGTACTCGCCACGGCCGCAGGGCGCGCAGGCGCTGATGTTCGACCTCGATCAGGCCGAAGTGCTGCGCGGGCCGCAAGGCACGCTGTTCGGCCGTAACTCCACCGGCGGCAGCATCAACGTCATCCCCGCCAAACCCGATTGGACCGGCAACTACGGCAAGGCCGATCTGGACCTCGGCAACTACAACAAGAAGCAGCTGTCGCTGGTTCAGAACGTCGTCGTCAATGACGCGCTGGCGCTGCGCGCCACGTTCATGAAGGTCAAGCGCGACGGCTACGCCAACCAGTCCCGGGACGTGACCGAGGCCAATGCGCCGGCACTGGGCTGGGTCCCGAACGGCAAGCCGGACGTGGACCAGCGCTTCAACCGCCCGGTCGGTCCGAGCGAGTACTACACCAACCAGAACGAATGGGCCGGCCGCCTCTCCGCCCAGCTCAAAGTGAACAAGGACGTCACCGCCAAGGCCTCGTATGAGGAGTTCCAGGACTCCAGCGCCGGCGGCGCCGCCTTCCGCGACTGCGACGCCGGCGCCGGCACGCGCTACGCCTGCACGGACCAGGGTAAATGGGACATCAACGTCAACGTGCCGGGCCACATCGACATGAAGATCCGCACGCTGCGTACAGGCGTCAACTGGAACATCAACGACCACACCAACTTCGACTACACCTTCCAGGTGGCCGACCAGCGCCGCAGCGAGATCACCGACGACGACAAGGGACTGCAGAACGCCGCGCCGTTCCAGGTCAACGGCCAGTATCCGAATATGGCCGGCGGTAACTGGGGCACCTGGCCGCTGACCGACTCGTTCCACCGCACGCTCGATTCGCGCTACCTGTCGACCGTGCACGAGGCGCAGCTGAAGCAGCAGCTGGGGAACCTGCAATACGTGGGCGGCTTGTTCTGGATGCATGAGCGGAACAACATCGACTACGAGATCACCAACACCATCCAGAAGCCATACGGCGATGTCGGCAGCGTGCTGTATCACCAGCCTAACCGCCAGGTCGATGCGAAGGCCGCGTTTGCGCAGGCGGACTGGAAGTTCATCCCCACCTGGACCGCCACCGTCGGCGCCCGCTACAGCCTTGACAGCAAGGAGGACAAGGGCGGCGAAGTCTATGGCGCCAACTGGATCGGCGATCCCGCCTACTACAACGGCCTGTATTCGCAAGGCACGCCAGGCACGCCGGGCTTCCACGTCCACGACGGCACCGATCTCACGCCGGGCATGGGCGGCAGCGTGGCGGCCTATCGCCTGTACGGCGCGCCGACCTCCAACGACCATAAGCAGGACTGGAGAAAAGTCACCTGGCGTCTCGGCCTGCAGAAGCAGTTGGACAACAACAAGATGGTCTACGCGTCGGTATCGACCGGCTACAAGGCAGGCGGCTTCGCCGACAAGACCGACAGCTGCAACTACCACAAGTGCGCGGACGGCAAACCTGGCGTGGTCACCTTCCTGCCTTACGATCCGGAGACCGTGACCAACTATGAGCTGGGCTTCAAGGGCAAGTTCCTGGACAATACGCTGAGCCTTTCGGCCACCGCCTTCTTCATGAAGTACAAGGGCATGCAGCTGACGGGCACCTACTTCGTCAACCAGATCATCCCGGACAACGGCCTGCCCTGCCCGGCCGACCAGCCGAAGTGCGATGTGTATGAAACCTGGCGCACCATCAACGTCGGCAAGGTGAACATCCCCGGCCTGGAACTGGAATGGGATTACAAGCCATGGCGCGGTGGCCGTGTCGGCGGCGGCTTCGCCTACATCAACACCTCCGTCCACAACTTCAACTCCTACAGCGACGACTATCAGTGCGACGTGCGGACGGAGCTCGGCCTGCCGGCCTGCCCGGCCGTCTACAACGGTTCCGACAAGGCGCTGCTGGGCCGCCGCCTCGCCAACATCGAGGGCAACCACCTGCCGAATACGCCGAAGTACCAGTTCAACCTCAGCTTCTCGCAGGAGTTCGGCCTGGAGAACGGCTACAAGGTGATCCCGTACGTGAAGGTGAACTGGCGCGACAAGGCCTACTTCGATCTGCTCAATTCGGACTACGCGCACATCGGCCGCAACCAGAAGGCGTATGCGATGGGCGATGCGTCGGTGCGGCTGGAGGCGCCGGACGACAAATGGCACGCCGAGCTCTATGTCCGCAATATCTCGGACAGCCACGCGAAGACCAGCGGCGATTCGACCTACGGCGGCTTCATGAGAGCCACCTTCGTCGAGCCGCGCATGTTCGGTGTCCGCGTCGGCGGTAACTTCTAAGTTTTACTTCGGACCAGGTCCAGCCAGGCGCGCGCGGCGAACGAAAGATGTCCGCCGCGCCGCCAGGCCAGCATCAACTTCCAGTCGAGCGCTGGTTCCTCCAGCCTCACCACCGTGAACTGCGCGCGCGGCAGCGTGTCGCAGAATACCTTGGGCAGCAGCGTAATCCCCACGCCCAGCCGCACCAGCGACGCCACGAACTCCCACTGTCCGCTACGGCCGCTGATGCGCGGCTTGAATCCCGCTCCCCGGCAGGCGTCTTCCACGATGTCGTTCAGCGCGAACGATTCGCCGTAGAAGATAAATGCGCTGTCGGCCAGTTCGCGCAGCGCCACGCGGCGCCGGCCGTGCCATGCCGAATCGGCGGGCGCCAGCAGGCATAAGGGAGAACGGACCAGCTGCGAGCCTTCGAACTCCTGCCAGATGCCAGCGTTGGCCGGGTAATCGAGCATCGTGCCCATCTCCAGCGTGCCGTTGCGCAGGTCCCGTTCGATCGACTGCGAGCCGCCCTCGAATAGCTTAAGTTCTATGTCTGGATGACGGCGGTGGTAAGCCGCCAGCAGTGGCGCCAGCAGCGCGTGCGCATGCTGCGTAACGCCCAGCCGCAGCTCGCCACGCCGCAGCTGCTGCAGGTCCGCCAGCTCGACACCCATCTCCTCGTGCATCGCCAGCAGTGCGCGGCCGCGCTGCAGCACCACGCCGCCGGCGTCGGTCAGCGTGAAGCGCTTGCCGACGCGCTCCAGCAGCACCAGGTTCAGCGACTGCTCCAGCTGCTGCACCATCTTGCTGACGGTGGGCTGGGTCACGTGCAGCAGCTCGGCGGCGCGGCTGAAGCTCTGCTGCTCGACCACGGCGACAAAATAACGCAGCGAACGGATGTCCATCATCTATTCCATATTCGAATGATTTTCATAATTTTAATTCATTTTATCTTTTAACCGGCCGGGCCTAGAATGGACTCATGAAACGTCTCTTTTCCACTGTCGCGCAAGTGCTGTTGCTGATCGCCGCCTGGTATGGCGCGGACCGCGCGGCATCCTGGCTAGGGCTGCCCTTCTCCGGCGGCATCGTCGGCCTGCTGGCGATGGTCGCGCTGCTGCTGAGCGGCGCTGTGCGCCCGGCCGCCGTCGAACATGGCGCGGACTGGCTGCTGTCGAATATGCTGCTGTTTTTTATTCCGCTGGTGGTGTCGGTGGTGCAGTTCACCGGCTTGTTGAGGAGCGAAGGCTTGCGGCTGTTTGCCGCCATCGGCCTGGGTTTCATCGCCGTGCTGCTGGCCACCGCGTTCACGGTTGAATGGGTATGCCGGCTGGATCGCGGCCGCCGCCTGCGGCGCCTGCGCATGCAGCGCAAGGGAGCAGCCGCATGAAGCCCCTGCTGTTCCTGCTGCTGACGCTAGGCCTGTTCTACGCGAACCAGGCCTTGTACCGGCGCTACCGCTACTTCTGGCTCACACCGGCCATCACCACGTCCGCCATCCTGATCGCCGTGGTGGAGCTGTCGTCCACGCCGTTCTCGCAATACTTCGGCGATACGCGCTGGCTGCCTTGGCTGCTCGGCCCCGCGACGGTGGCCTTTGCGCTGCCGATCTATCAATACCGCGATCTGGTGAAACAGCATTGGCTGGCGCTTAGCCTGGGCAGTTGCGCTGGTATCGCCGCTTCGGTGGGTAGCACGCTGCTGCTGGACCGCCTGCTTGGCCTGCACGGCAGCATGGCGCAAAGCCTGCTGGCGCGGTCGGTGTCCACGCCGTTCGCGCTGGAGGCGACGCGGCATCTGGGTGGCTCCGCCCAGCTGACGGGGATATTCGTCATCATCACCGGATTGTTCGGCATCCTGCTCGGACAGGCGCTGCTTGGCCTGATGCCGCTGCGGATGCGCATCGCGCGCGGTGCGCCGTTCGGCGCGGCGGCGCATGGCTTCGGGCTAAGTACCGCACGTCAGATAGGCCCACAGGAAGGTGCCGTCGCCAGCCTGACCATGATCTTCAGCGGCATCCTGATGGTGTTGCTGGCGCCGTGGCTGGGGACCGTACTTACCAGTGCATGATGGCACGCACCTGCGGTAGCAGGTCGTTGGCCATGCTGGCGGTTTGTTCCCTGGTCGGGTGGCCGTCGGTGGCGTCGCCGGGATAGGGTTTCGATGCGACGTAGTGCACGCGCTGGTCGCCGGTGCGGCGTACCGTCTCGTTCAGGTAGTCCACCAGCGCGGTCTTCTTTTCCCCGGTCTGCAGGCCGCCTTCGGTCAGCACGATCTGCGCTTGCGGGTGATCGTCCAGCAGCATCCGCACCAGCCGCACGTATGCCTGCACATAAGGCTCGCGCTCCGGTATGCCGGGATTGACGTCGTTGTTGCCGATGGCGCTGAGGATCAGGTCCGGCCGATAACCGCGCTGGTCCCACGGCACCGGATGCGCCTTGTCCGCAATCGTCAGCTGATAGTAGTCGGCCAGGTTCAGCTCATCGGTCTTGTTGTCCCAGGTTCGTACCAGACCGCGTCCGCCATAGCAGACCAACTGCACTTGCGCGTGCAGCTGCCGTGCCATCAGCATCCCATAGGATGCGCGGGCATTCCACCATGACGGCTCCTTCTTCGCTCCCGGCACACGGTCGATCGCCTCGCCGCAAGTGACGGAATCGCCCAGCATCAGCAGCTTGCGATCCGGGAGAACGGGAGCCGGTTGCCATTGGCCGTCCGTCTCAAAGCGCAGCAGCGCGGCGGTGCCATGCCAGGTTTCGGAACGGTTGACGATTTCCACCTCATGCGCGCCGGCGCTGGCGCCCTCCACCAGCGTCAACGTCTGCCGGCCCGGCGATAACCTGACTTTGCGCGCCTCGCCATGGTCGACGATCACGTCCAGATAGCTGTTACCGCCGCTGGCTTCCGCCTCCGCTTCCAGGCGCGTGCCCTGGAAGTTCAGGAAGAAGCTCACGCCGGGATAGCCGAAGCGCACAGCACCATCCTGGCGTATCTCGCTTCGGCCCATGCGCGCCACGTGCGGATCGGCTGCGGCTATCGGCTCGGCGCCCATCAACTTGCGCAGGTCCGGCAGCATCGCGTCGGACCAGATCTGGTAGCCCTTGGCGGTTGGGTGCAGGAAGTCCGCCATCACCTCGGGCGACATGTCGCCATCCGGTTGCAGGAAGTGCTTGCCATAGTCGTGGAAGAAGACATGGCGGCCATCATCCAGCTTGGCGATCATGCGATTCAGCTCCGCGACCTGCGCGCGCTTGGGGCTCCGGGCCGATTGGTCGTAGGGCAGCACAGCGTTCAGCAGCACGCGGGCATCGGGGTACAGCGTGCGCAGTTTTCCCAAGACCGCCTGTACGCCGTCGAACACCTCGGCCGGCGTGGCGCTGCAGTGGAAGAAGTTGTTCACACCTATCGTCAGCACCACGACCTTGGGGTGCAGCTTGTCCGCGTGGCCGTTCTCCAGGCGCCACAGCACGTTGCCGGTATGGTCGCCGCCGATGCCGAAGTTGGCGGGATGCCAGGCGCCGAAGGACTGGTCCCATACCGCCTTGTTCCAGCCTTCGGTGATCGAATCGCCGACGAACAGCAGGTCCACGCCGCCCGCGTCGGCGATCTTGGTCTGGTCGCGGAACATCTGCTGCCAGCGCTGCACGGACATCCACGAGTACTCCACCTTGCGCGGAACCGGGGTCGTGCCGCACGCACTGCCATCGCCAGTCAGGCCGGCTTCGCTGTCGATGGCCAGCGATTGCGGCGCCACGTTCCAGCCGCGCAGGTCCAGCCGCACATCGCCCTGCCCTTTGAAGGCGATGGTGACGGTGCGCGCCTCGCCCGGCATGAGGCCCAGATAGTTATCCGAGTAATAGACCGGCAAAATGCGCTCGCCAGCCGCGTTGAATAACGTCAGCTTGCCGCCCAGCGCGGGCGCGGCGTTGCGGTTGCTGAGCGTGACCTCCAGCCTGCGCTCGCCGTCCGGTGCGGACTTGGCCCAGCGCGCGGACACACCCAACTGCACGGCGGCCAGCTTGTTCAGCTCCTGCTGGTCGGCTGGCGTGGCGCTCGGCCAGTACACGTTCTGCGACAGCTGATTGCCGCCGGCGTCCTTCAGGCTCAGTTTCAGCACGATCAGCTTGTGCTGCGCAAGCAGAGCGCCGATGCCGACATCGATATTCTCCGACGTCGACACGGCGGCAACCCGCACCGGCCGGTCTCCATGGCCAACCATCTTGCCATCCACCGTCCACGCGAACCAGGACAAGGTTGCGCCATCCAGCGCGGTGGCGGGATTGTTAACCACCATTAGCTGATAATCCGGCAGGTTCATTTGCACGTGCACCGGCTCGGCCGCACTCTTCACGCCGTAGTAGGCGCCATGCGTGTCGTAGTCGTGGCTCAGGATCTGCCACATGGTGCTGGGCCAGGCCGGCTGCGTCATCCACAGCATGCGGCCGCTGTTCTGGCGCCACAAACCGGCGTTCATGCCTTCGAAGATGGCGCGGTGGCTCTCGTAGTTGAGCAGCTGCGCCTTGCGCTCGAAGTCCGTCAGCGAGGCCGGCGCGCCGTACTCGTTCGCCATCGCCGTCGTGAAGGACTTGATGCTGCCGTTGCCGTCCGGATGCCAGTCGTGATAGCTGACGGTGTCGCCCAGCGGCCACTGGTCGGTGGCCGGCACCGCTGCCTGCAGCGCCTCCACCGTCGGGAAGGATGGCGTACCCACCTCCACCGAGAAGCCCTTGGCATGCTCGGTGAAATAACTGGCCGGGGCCTGGTAGTTGTATGGGCCGCTGTTCTGCAGGTTGATGCGGTTGGAGCTGCCGGTGTACCAGCGGGTGCCGTCCAGCTGGTAGATCATCGCCTCCAGCGCCTCGTTCAGCACCGGCTGCGGCACGCCCTCGTTACGGCCGAACCACAACACCACCGACGGATGGTTGCGATAGCGCTTGACCACGTCGCGCGCGTTGTCGACGAACAGATTGACGTCCTGCGGCTCCAGGTTGTAGTCCTGGGTCGAGGCCCAGAAATCGTTCAACACCATCAGGCCGTATTCGTCGGCCAGGTCGAAGAAGGCGTCCTCGGTGTTCTGCCCCACCCAGTTGCGGATGATGTTGACGTTGGCGTCACGGTGCAGGCGGAAGTAAGGCTCCAGCCGTTCACGCTCGATGCGTTTACGCCAGTCTTCCGTGCCCCAGTTGCCGCCGCGTGCCGCGATGCGCACACCATTGACCTTGATGACAAGGAAGGGGCTGAGCGTGCTCTCCTCCAGTGGACGGATCGCCGCCGTGCCTTCGGCCTCGGGCCGCAAGCCGGTGGCCCAGTTATTGTCGGACAGCTTCTTGATCGCCTGGTGGCGCGCGTCGGTGATGCGCACGCCCAGTTCGCGGCCTTTGGTGAAGTCCGCCTCCACGCGGCGCAAATGGCCGCTTTGATCGACCAGCGACAGTTCGTATGTCACGGCGCGCACGCCGAAGCGGCTGGTGGCCTGGTCCGACAGCTGCGCGCCTTGCAGCACTTCGAGCTTCAGATCGTGCAGGTCCGGCGCGCCGTAGCCGTTCGGCCACCACAGCTTCGGATGCTGGAGCCTGAGCGCGGCGAAATCGGCGCGCGTGAAACGCACGCTTTGCTCGCCCGGAGCCAGCGTCACGTTCTTGCTGACCAGGATAGGCTTCATGCCGCCGTCGCGCCGGCTGATGGTGGCGCGCACCGTCGCCCGCAGCGGCGCCTTGGACAGATTGGTGACGGCGGCGTCGATGCTGACGTCGGCCACGCTGTTGTCGGCCTTGGGCAGCGCGGTGATGACTTGCGCATCGCCGAGTTTAAGCTCGCGCGTGGCGCGCAGTTCCACGTCCTGCCACAAGCCTGTGTTGCGGTCGCGGACGGACGGTATCCAGTCCCACCCTTCCGATGCGATGAAGGTCGGGCCATCCTGTGCCAGCGTGCCGCCGTTCTCCCCTGCGCCGGCGGTCATCGATTCCTCTTGCGGCAAACCAGGGTGCGGTGGCGGCGAGACCTTGACGGCGATGACGTTCTGGCCCTTGATCTTCAGGTAAGGGCTGATGTCGAAGGTGCCACGCACGAAGGCGCCCTTCATGCCGCCCAGCCTTCGGCCGTTGATCCACACCTCCGCCTCGTAGTTCACGCCCTTGAAGGTAACGAACAGGTGCTGGCCAGCCTTGAATGCGGCCGGCAGTTCGAACGGCGTGCGATACCAGTAATCCTGCTTATTCAGCGATTCGGGAATCGCCAGGTTGTTCAGGCCATAATCGGGATCGGGATAGACGCCCCGGTCGACCAACGTGGTCAGCACGGTGCCGGGCGTCGTGGTTTGATACCAACCGGCGGCATCGAAGCCGGACGACGATATCTGCGCCGGTGTTGCGCGCACCTGCGGGGCCGCCTGCAGCTTCCACGACTTGAGGGTCCAGAGATTGGGGCCGCCCTGCGCCAGCACCGGGCCGTTGTAGGCCGGCTTGGCCTTCGGCTCCTGCAACGGCGATCCGGATTTCGGCAGCGTCCAGGGATCCTGCGGCGCGGTCTGGCCGTACATCTGGCGGACCTGGATAGGCCACGACGGACTGCCGGTCTCGAAATTGATCAGCGCTTCGCTGGGCTGGGCCGCAGCCGCGGTGCGGACCGCTTCCGCATCCAACGCCGCGCTGCCAACAACGAAGCCAGCGATGCGACCCGCGTACCCGGTGCCCGCTCGGCTGCGCGGCGCCAGCGATATCTGCGCAACCGAACTACCGTCGCCCGGCCGGGATGCCGGCAGCGCCACGTCGCGTTGCGCGACCACGCTGCCGTTCGCGTAAAGCGTCATCGTCCCGCCATCATAGCCAGCAGCCAGGTGCACCCACTCTCCCGGCACAAGCGTCAGCGGCGAAACCACTTCCACGCCATAGCCGCAGAAGCCGAACTTGCCGTCCACGCTGCACAGGAACCATCCGATGCCTGCCTGCGCGCCGGTCACGCCAGCCATCAACGTGCGTCCGGAAACCGCTTCCGATGGTTTGAACCAGCCACTCACACTAAACGGCTGCGATTGGGCCGAAGTGAAGATTTCGCCCTGCGTCACCTTCTTCAACAAGCCATCGCTGGCGGCCGGGAACTCCGCGTTGTACGGCCCCCAATGGTCGCCCGCCCACGCCCCGGAACATGCCAGCACCGCCAGCAGCATCAACTTGCGGTTCATCCGCGCACCTTCAGGCGTAACAGCAGCACGCTATGCGGCGCGACTTTGCTTTCGAGCTTCTTGCTGGTGTCGCCGGATTTTCCGCTCCAGATTTCGGTCCAGTTGTAGACGCTCTTCTTGAAGTCCGCATCGCGCTTGCTCAGGTCATCGCCGATGATGTGCTTCTTCCAGTCGTAACTGATCGTCGCCGTCTGCTCGCCGCGATTAAGCATCATCACCGCCCAGTCGCCGCCGGCCAGCGGCTTGGCCCAGTATTCCATCTGGGCTCCATCCATATACTTCAAGGCTTGCACGCCCAACTTGTCCTGGCTGATCGCAATCACGTCCTTGTTGACCAGGATGCGGCGCGTGGCCTCGGGCATGCTGCGCAAATCGTTCCCCATGATCAGCGGCGACGCCATCATCGCCCAGATGGCGAAGTGCGCGCGGTCCTCGTCCTCGCTCATGCCATTGCCCACTTCGAGCATGTCCATATCGTTCCAGTGTCCCGGTCCGGCGAACTTGCGCAGGCCGGCCTGCTTGTCGAGTATCCGCAGCACGCCGAACTGCGACCACGAGCCGTGATTGAACTCGCAGTCCCAGCAGGGATAGATATCGCCGGTGGTGCGCCAGGAGTGGCCGACGTCCGCCGCCCACTCCCAAGGTTTGCTTTCGCCCCATTCGCACATGCTGAACATCATCGGCCGGCCCGCGCTGCGGATCGCGTCGCGCATGGTGGTGTAGGCGCCGATGGCGCTCAGGCCCTTGCTGTCGCACCAGTCGTACTTGACGTAGTCGATGCCCCACGATGCGTAGGTGGCCGCATCCTGGTACTCGTGCCCACGGCTGCCGGGATGGCCGCCGCAGGTGGTCGCACCCACGTCCGAGTAGATGCCCAGCTTGAGCCCCTTGCTGTGCACATAGTCCGCCAGCGCCTTGATCCCCGAAGGGAAACGCTCCGCGTTGGGACGGATCACACCGTCCTTGTCGCGCGTGCCGTGCCAGCAATCGTCGATGTTGACGTACTCGTAACCCGCATCCTTCAGGCCCAGCTTGACCATCGCGTCGGCGGTATCGCGTATCAGCTGCTCGTTGATATTGCAGGCGAAGGTGTTCCAGCTATTCCAGCCCATTTGCGGCGTGGCGCCCAACCCTTCGAACTTCTGTGCGCCGGCGTTTGCGCAGACAACCATCGCCAACAAAAGCAACAAGCGCTTCATGGGGCCACTCCTCAGTGTTTGATGGCGTGCAGACGATCGGCGTATTCCTTGATCAGCAATAGCGAGCTGACGTCGGAGTCGAACACCGAGTACAGGCCCTGCTCTTCCTGCGGCGGGTCGCCGACGAAGTCATTCCCCGGCTTCCACCAGTAGTCCGCATTGGCTGCGCGGCCGGCGCCGCCCCATGCCCAGAAATTGAAGCCGGCGATCGGATCGCCCTTGCTGGCGCGCCGGTAGATGATGTCGAACACTTCGCGGTAGAAGCGGTCACGGATCTTGGTGGTGGCCTTGACGCTGAACGATGGACCATCGCGGTCGAGACCAAACTCCTCCAGCACGATAGGCTTGTTCAACTTCTTCGCCAGCTCGATGTGCGAGTTCAGATAATCGCGGCTCTTGGCGACGGCGCCGTCCCAGCTGCCGGTTGGGTCCTTCGAATCGAACCAGCCCCAGTTCTTCGGCCACAGGTGATAAGTCAGATAGTCGATGTTGTGGGTGCGATGTGCATCCTGGTAGAGCTGTGCGTCTTGCGCGGAGCCGGCCAGGCCCTCGCTTCCGCTGCTGACCATATGGTTCTTGTCCAGGCTATGGATGTAGCCCGCCACCTCGTCCACCCACTTCACGTAGATCGCCTTTTCCTCGGGCGTGGCAGCGCCGTCGCCGGGACGCGGCTCGTTCGCCAACTGCCACGACATGATGCTGGCATCCTCGGAATACGGCTTGCCGGTGATGGTATTCACGCGCTTGACTATCTTCGCGATCACGTTGCGGTACTCGGCCTGCGCGGCGGCGTTGCGATAGAAGCCGGCGGTCTTCTTCATGAAATCGTCGTATTCATGGGTGACGTTCGGGTCCAGCGCCGGCGTGCCTTCGAACCAGTTCAGGTACTGCGTCATGCCGCCCGACCATTGCCAGAAGTTGTTCAGGTAGAGCACCACCGTCATGTCGCGCTTGGCCACTTCGGCCAGCAGGAAGTCCAGACCGGCCAGCAGCTCCTCGTCGTACTGGCCCGGCGCCGCTGTGGTGGCGGGACGCACCGCGCTCTTCATCTCGGTCTTCTCGGATACCGCCAGCACGCGCAGGTTATTGATGCCCAGTGCGTGCATGTTGTCCAACTCCTTCAGCAGGCGTGCGCGTTCGCCGACACCGCTCGCCGCGCCGAGATAGCCGCCGTACCAGAAGTTCGCGCCAACGATGTAGTACGCCTGGCCCTTGCGGCTGAAGTGCGTCTTCTTCACGCTGACAAAATCGGCCTTGCCGGCGCCGCTGTGGGTGTCGGTAGCGCTAACAATTCCACAAGCGCTTAACATCAAGGCGGCGGCACAGAATTTATACAGTTGTCTCATATTTCGCTCTTTTTATGGTTGGTTTATTTACCGGCTTTGCCGGCGACGTCCAGTACGCGCTGCGGCAGCTGCACGGTAATGCTGGCCGCCCCGGTATCCGCCGCGTCATGCGCCAGCAGCACCTTGTAGCCGCCCCTGGCGATGCGCCAGGTCCTGGAGCGGCTGTCGAACATCGCCAGCAGGCGCGGATCGACGCTCACGCTGACTTCCCTGGTTTCACCCGGCGCCAGTTCGACCTTGTCCCAGCCGGCCAGGCGCTTCGGTGCTTCCCACTTGATTCCTTGCGGTGCCACGTACAACTGCGGCACGTCCTTGCCTTTCACCGCGCCGGTGTTGGTTACTTTGAAGCGCAGTTGCAGCTTGCCGTCCTTCTGGCTTGCGGACAGGCCGGAGTAGGTGAACTGCGTGTACGACAGGCCATGACCGAACGGGAACAGCGGCTTCAGTCCTTTCAGGTCGAACCACTTGTAGCCAACCGCCGCGCCCTCGTGATAGTCGACGGCGAAACGCTTGCTCTCGTCCTTCGGATCGCCATCGAGCACAGGCCGCGGCAGCTGGCTTTCGGCCGCCGGGAAGGTCGCAGGCAACCGTCCCGAAGGATTGACTTCGCCGAACAGCACGCGGGCGATGGCTTCGCCTCCGCTGGTCCCGGCGTACCACGCCTGCAGAACGGCGGCGCTCTGGCCCAGCCACGGCATCAGCACGGGGCCCGCGGTCTCCAGCACCACCACCGTCTTCGGATTGGCCTTGGCCACTGCGTTGATCAGCGCATCCTGATTGTCCGGCAGCGACAGCGAAACCGCGTCAAGCGCCTCGCCCACCCACTGCTGCGCGAATACCAGCACCACATCGGCACCGGCCGCCGCGCGAGCCGCTGCGGCAGCGTCCACGCCGTCGTAGTAGACCACACTGGCGCCGGGCGCGCGCGCCTGGATCGCTTTCAACGGCGATGACGGATGGTAGACCATCGGACCTGGCCAACTAGCCGGCCCTATCCCGGTGACGGCGCTTCCGCCCACCGGATACACCAGCGATGATCCACCGCCGGCCAGCACGCCCACGTCCGCATGCGCGCCGATGACGACGATTTTCTTCGCGCCGGCTTTCAACGGCAGCACGCCGCCAGTGTTCTTCAGCAGGACCATGCCTTCTTCGGCATCGGTGCGGCTGACCAGCCCGTGCGCCGTGAAGTCGATCGCCCCGCCTTCCGCCACCGGATGATCGACCACGCCTTTTTCAAACATGGAACGCAGGATGCGGAACACCATGTTGTCCAACCGCGCCTGAGGTACATGGCCGTTGGCGGCCGCCTCTTCCAATGCGCCGCCAAAGTACTGGCTTTTGTCGAACTCCCAGCCGGACTGCTGATCGAGGCCGTTGTTGGCGGCGGCCACGGTGCTGTGCACCGCGCCCCAGTCGGACATCACGTAACCCTTGAAGCCCCAGTCCTTTTTCAGCACCTGGTTGAGCAGGTAGTCGTTCTCGCAGGCGTAGGCGCCGTTCAGGCGATTGTAGGAGCACATGACCGAGCCGGGCTCGGACTGCTCCAGCACCAGCTGGAACGCCAGCAGGTCGGACAGGCGGTTTTCGGCGTCGCCGATACGGCTGTCGAGGATGAAGCGGCCAGTCTCCTGGTCGTTGACGGCGAAGTGCTTCATCGTCGCGATCACGTGGTTCGACTGGATGCCCTTGACCTGCTGCGCCACCATGGTGCCAGCCAACAGCGGATCCTCGCCGGCATATTCGAAGTTGCGGCCGTTGCGCGGCTCGCGCAGCAGGTTCGCGCCGCCGGCCAGCATCACGTTGAAGCCGGAGGCGCGCGCCTCGGCGCCTATCATCGCGCCGCCGTTGTAGGCCAGCTTGCGGTCCCAGGTGGCGGCGGTGGCCAGGCCGGATGGCAGCGAGGTACGTTCGCGCGGCGTCTTAGTGGCCTGTGTCGCCACACCCAATCCGGCGTCGGTCTCGAACAGGGCCGGCAAACCAAGGCGCGGCGTGCCGGGGATATAGCCCGCCGAAAAAGGCAGCGCGGCCGGATTGCGCTTCTTATCGCCGAAGTCGGAGCCGAACCAGCCCAGCACCCAGCTCAGTTTCTCCTTCTGCGTCATGGCCTTCAGTGCGAGTTCGGCGCGGCGGTCGGCGCCCAGCGACGTGTCCATCCACGTACGCTCGGCCACGGGAACGACGGCGGGCGCCGCGGCTTCGGCGGCATATGCAGGCAAGGCCGTGGCGACGGCTATGACCGTGGCGGCGGCGAGCGCCATCGCCACCGCCAGCGCGATCGCCAGCGGACGTAAATTCAGATCGGTACGCATAGATTCTCTTTCTCAGCGGGTGGAATACATGCCGGCGTACTTCACGCCGAAATAGAGAATAAAGGTATAGCAGGCGGCCGGCACGAAGAACGACCATTGCAGCCCGATGGAATCGGCCAGCAGCCCCTGTACGAAGGGCACCACGGCGCCGCCGACGATGGCCATGCACAGGATGCCGGAACCCTGGCCGGTCTGCTTGCCCAATTTGTGCAGCGCCATGCTGAAGATGGTCGGGAACATGATGGAGTTGAACAGGCCAACCGCGATGATGGCCCACATGGCGACCGCGCCGCTGCCGAAGATGGCGGTCAGGATCAGCGCAATGGAGGCCGCCGAGTTGAACGCCAGCGCCTTCCCGGGACTCACATAGCGCATCACGCCGAAGCCAATGAAGCGGCCGACCATGGCGCCGCCCCAGTAGTAGCTGACATAGTGCGCGGCGGCGCCGGCAGGCAGATTGGCGACGTTGGACTCGCCAAGGAAGTTAATCAGGAAACTGCCGATGCTGACCTCTCCGCCCACGTACAGGAAGATACCGATCGCGCCGAGCACCAGATGGCGGTGCGCCAGCACCGACTTCTCGACGGCGGAGACGATGCCGCCCTCTTCTTCCGCGTGCGTCATCTTCGGCAGGCGCACCAGTGCAAACAAGATGGCCAATGCCAGCAACGCCGCAGCCAGCACCAGGTAGGGCACCTGCACGGCGGCGGCCTCCTCCGCCTTGGTCTTGACCAGGTTGGCCACGGCGGGCGCGCCCTCGGACAGGATCAGGATACCGCCCAGTGTAGGCGCGATGGTGGTGCCCAGCGAGTTGAAAGCCTGCGTCAGCGTCAAACGGCTCGACGCGGTGGCCGGTGCGCCCAGCACGGTCACGTACGGATTGGCCGCCACCTGCAGGATGGTGATGCCGCTGGCGAGCACGAAGAAGGCCAGCAGGAACAGCGCATAGCCGCTCATCGACGCAGGGTAGAACAGCGCACAACCACCGGCCGCCAGTACCAGGCCGCTGACCGCGCCGCGCTGGTAGCCGATACGCTTGATCAGCATACCGGCCGGCAGCGAAACGATGAAGTAGGCGCCGAAGAAGCAGAACTGCACCAGCATCGCCTGCACATAATTAAGGGTATAAATCGATTTCAGGTGGGGGATCAGCACGTCGTTCAGCGACGTTAACAGGCCCCACATAAAGAACAGCAGCGTGATGATGATCAGCGGGGCGGTATTGCCCTCCCCCGCCTGATCCGTTTGGCCGCGAGTACGCACTGCCGCCGATGCAACGTGTTCCATAAGTCTGTCTCCTGTATGGATGGTTTTTATATTAATGAAAAAGATTCTGCATGCGCGCAGTCCGGTGGTCAAACATCCTGCGAAATTCGGGCCCAGTTTAGCCATCCTCACTAAACATGGCGATATAGGCGGCACGCCGCCGCTGCCGCCCGCCGGAGGGCTAAAACTGGCATGTTTAGTAAATTGAGCTAAACTTTTAGTCAAAGTCCGCATGGCGTTTGACCGCGCGTAGATGCTTATGCAAGACTGCGTTCACACAGAATCCTGCCGATGGTCCCAGCCGCGAGCAGCATCATAGAGATACTTGGAGGTTAGATGGGCAATGCCACGAATGTCGCCGGAGTGACGATACGGGATATCGCCCGTGTCGCCGGGGTGTCCACCGGGACCATCTCGCGTGCGCTGAAAAATGAACCTGGCTTGACCGAGGCGACCCGCCAGATGGTGCTGGAAGCGGCGCGGGAGCTGGGCTACGATTTTTGCAAGCTGCGGCCCAAGCGCCTGCGCCGCCTGACGTTTCTGCTGCACCGCCAGCACAACACCGCATCGAGCAGCCCGTTCTACTCGCCGGTGCTGCACGGCGCGGAAGAGGCTTGCCGCAAGCAAGGCATTGTGCTGTCCTTCATGGCGGTCGGTCCGGCGGACGGCTTGATCGACCAGATACGCATGCATGCGCCGGACGGCATTGTCTGCGCCGGCTTCTTCGAACCGGAGACGTTGAGCGCCTTGCGATCCACCGGCAAGCAGTTGGTGCTGATCGATATGAAGCTGCGGGGCTACAGCTCGGTCAACCCGGACAATATGATGGGCGGCTATTTGGCCACGAAACACCTGATCGACACCGGCCGCACGCGCGTGGGCTTCATTTCCGGTCCGCTGTCGCACTACAGCATCCGCGAACGCGCGCGCGGCTACCGGCAGGCGCTGTTCGAGGAAGGGATTCTGGCCGATCCCCGCCTGGAGGCGGGACTGCCGGACGGCGTGGACCTCGAAACCGGCGCCTGGGAAGCGATGGAGCAGTTGCTGTCCCTGCCCCATCCGCCGGACGCGGTGTTCTGCTACAACGACAGCGCCGCGCTGGTGGCCATGCGCTGCTGCCTGGCCAAGGGTTTGAAGGTCCCGCACGACATCGCGATCGTCGGCTTCGACGACATCGCAACCGCCGTATTAGGACACCGTCCGCTGACGACGCTGCGCATCGACAAAAAGGCATTGGGCGCGCTGGGTGTGGAACTGCTGCTCAGCGGGCAGCAGGAAGTACCGGTTGAGAAGATCGCTCCGGTGGAGCTGGTTGTCCGCGCCAGCACAGTATTCGACGGCTGGCGCATACAGAAATAGACTTTGCAATCCGGGTTGTGCCGCAGGACGTTCGGTTCGCAAGAACCGAACGGGAGGACTGCTGCGCGCCTGAAAACACACACGGGACCTGCCTTGTAAAGACAGCCCGCTTTCCAACCCAAACACGGACCTGACGATGGTGCCAGATTTTCAATCCCGCTCGACGCTGCTGAACCACATACGCCACACCAAGCACTTCTACGATGACCGTTGCGTGGATGCCAGCGGCGGCTTCTATCACTTCTACAAGGACGACGGCACGGTCTACGACGCGCACACCCGCCACCTGGTGAGCAGCACGCGCTTCGTGTTCACCTACGCGATGGCGTGGCGCCAGTTCGGCGAGGCGGCGGACCAGCAGCGCCTGCGCCACGGCCTGGACTTCCTGCGCAAGGCGCACCGCAACACCGAAACCGGCGGCTACGCCTGGCAGCTGGATTGGAACAACGGCGCCGGCACCGTCACCGACGGCACCAACCATTGCTACGGCCTGGCCTTCGTACTGCTGGCTTACAGCCATGCGCTGATGGCCGGCGAGACCCAGGCGCGCGAATGGATAGCCGAAACCTTCGCGCTGATGGAACACCGCTTCTGGCAATCCGCGTACGGCCTGTATGCCGACGAAGCCAGCTCCGACTGGAGCTACCTCGATCCCTATCGCGGCCAGAACGCCAACATGCATGCCTGCGAAGCGCTGATCGCCGCGTTCGAAGCGACCGGCGACCGCGCTTACCTGCTGCGCGCCGAAACGCTGGCACGCAACATCACGCAACGCCAGGCCGCGCTGGCCGATAATCTGATTTGGGAACACTACCACGCCGACTGGTCGGTCGATACCGAATACAACCGCCACGACAAGAGCAATATCTTCCGTCCATGGGGCTATCAGCCGGGACACCTGACCGAATGGGCCAAGCTGTTGCTGCTGCTGGAGCGCCACGGCGCGCAGCTCGAAGGCGGAAGCAATTGGCTGCTGCCGCGCGCCGTCGAATTGTTCGACGCGGCGCTGGCCAAGGCCTGGGACCATGAACACGGCGGCATCTACTACGGTTTCGCACCGGACGGCAGCATCTGCGACGATCTCAAATACTTCTGGGTGCAGGCGGAGAGCCTGGCCACCGCCGCGCTGCTGGCCGCGCGTACCGGCGAGTCGCGCTACTGGACCTGGTACGACAAGATCTGGGCCTACAGCTGGGAGCATTTCGTCGATCACCGGCATGGCGCGTGGTACCGCATCCTGGGCGCCGACAACGGCAAGCTGACCGACGAGAAGAGCCCCGCCGGCAAAGTGGACTATCACACCATGGGCGCCTGCTACGAAGTCCTCAACGTTCTGAAGGATTGATATGACAGCCTTTCCAGTATTCGTGGCGGCGGGCGAAGCGCTGACCGACATGATCGTGCAGGACCCGGCGCAGCAACACTGGCTTAGCCAGGTGGGCGGCTCGACGTGGAACGTGGCGCGCACCATGGCACGCCTGGATGTGCCGACCGCCTTCGCCGGCGCCATCAGCCGCGACGTCTTCGGCGACGCGCTGTGGCAGGCCAGCGAAGCCGCCGGGCTGGACCTGCGCTTCATCCAGCGCTACGACAAGTCGCCGCTGCTGGCCATCGTGCATCGCACCGATCCGCCGGCCTACTTCTTCGTCGGCGACGACAGCGCCGACCTGCACTTCGACGCGGCGGCGCTGCCGCAGGACTGGCGCGCGCACTGCAAGTGGGTGCACTTCGGCGGCATCAGCCTGGCGCGCCGTCCACTGGCGGACAAGCTGGTGGCGCTGGCCGAACAGCTCAAGCAGGACGGCGTGCGCATCAGCTACGATCCCAACTACCGGCTACTGATGGACCAGCGCTACGACGCCACGCTGCGCCGCATGACCGAACTGGCCGACGTGGTCAAGGTGTCGGAGGAAGACCTGGAGGGCCTGTTCCGCACCAGCGATATCGACGGCGCCTTTGCCACGCTGCGCGGCTGGAACCCCGCTGCAACCTACCTGTACACCAAGGGCTCGGCCGGCGCATCGCTGCACATCGGCGACGAGGCGTGGCATATGCCGGCGCCGCCGATCACCGTGGTCGACACCGTCGGCGCCGGCGACGCCAGCATCGCCGCGCTGGCGTGGAGCATGATGCACCGCCCGCAGCAGCAGCCCTTGCAGCATCTGGGTTTCGCGGTGGCCGCGGGCGCCGCCGCTTGCCTGGCGCCGGGCGCATCGCCGCCATCGCTGGCGCAGATCGAGGCGCTGCTCACGTAAAAAACGGCCGCGCCGTCATACGGGCGTCATACACGATCGATAAGATTGCGGGCTTTATATTGTCCCTCTTCTTTAGGTCCTTATGCGCCCGACTACTCCCTTCGCTCAATCCCGTTTGCACCTGGCCCTCGCGGCCGCCGGCCTGTGCGCCTTGCACGGCGCGGCCTTCGCCGCTGAAGACGGCGGCGAAGGTGCGCTGTCCAAGGTCGTCATCAAGGCGACGGTGGAAAAGAAAAAGCTCGGCGACAGCGTCAGCGGCGGCGCCCTGGGACGCAAGTCGGAACTGGATACGCCCTTCTCCACCAAGGCCGTCAGCAGCGACGAGATCGAGGACCGCCTGGCCACCAGCATCTCCGAAGTGCTGAAGTACGATGCCTCGGTCACCGCCATCAGCCCGCCGATCAGCACCCACCCGGCCACCATCCAGATGCGCGGCCTGCGCCTCGATGACCTGAACGGCTACAAGATCAACGGCCTGGCCAACATCAACCGCGGCACCGAAATGCCGCTGGAAATGTTCGAGAGCGTGGAAGTGCTCAAGGGCCTGACCGGCTTTATGTACGGCTTCGGTTCGCCGGGCGGCATCGTCAACTACGTCAGCAAGCGCCCGACCACCGACAAGAGCTTCAGCGCGGCCATGGGCTACCAGGAAGGCGGCGCGATCAAGGAACACATCGACACCGGCGGACGCCTGGGCGACGAAGGTGGCTTCGGCTACCGTCTGAACCTGCTGCACGAAGATGGCGGCGTGCAGGAAGAAAGCGGCTCGATCAAGCGCAACGCGGCGGGCTTGAACCTGGAATGGCGCGTATCCAACGCCGTGGCGCTGACCTACGACGCGATCTACCAGCGCCGCAAAAGCGTGGGCGGCACCGACGTGGTGATCTCGCCGCAGTACGTGGTACCGAAGCCGGTCGCCGGCGACACCAAACTCAATAGCACTGGCGCGGGCAGCGATGTCGAATACTCACTCTCCACCGTCGGCGTGGAATACCGCATGAGCCCTGATTGGGTAGCGAACCTGTCGTACCGTACTTCGAGTTCGACCCGCGTCTACAAAAAGGACCAGTACTACATCACCAGCAACAAGGCAGACTACAAGGACCGCGTCACCTCCGAACTGCACGGCTACCACTTCGACCAGGCGCAGGCCAGCTTTGAAGGAAAAATCAACGCCTTCGGCGTGGCGCATGAAATCGTCGCCGGCGTGAGCTCGCAAAACCTGTCGTCGACCTCCTCGGCGGTCACGCCGAAGACCTACCTGGGCACCGGCAACCTGTACGCGCCCAACATCATCAACGTCGACGGCATCAATTGGAGCGGCGGCACCTACCGCGACGAAGCCACCCGCCAGGAAGCGGCCTTCGCCAGCGACACCGTCAAGCTGACCGACAACTGGTCGGTGCTGGCCGGCGCCCGCTACACGCGCTACAACGACAACGCCTACTCCACCAAAGGCGCGGTCATCGCCAACTATCCCGCGCAGCGTACCACCCCGACCGTGGCCCTGATGTACAAGCCGGCCGCCGACACCACCGTCTACGGCAGCTACGTCGAGGCGATGGAGCAGGCTTCCAGCGCGCCGACGTCCACCGTCAACGCCAACCAGACCTTCGCTCCGCTCAAGAGCAAGCAGGCCGAAGTCGGCATCAAGACGGAGCGCAGCTTCTGGAACGCCAGCGCGGCGCTGTTCCACATCAAGCGCGGCGCGCAGTACACCAATGGCGCCAACGTCTTCGTGGAAGACGGAGAAACCAAATACCAGGGCGTGGAATTCAACACCGTGGTGCAGGCGACGAAGAGTCTGTCGATCGAAGGTGGCCTGATGCTGCTCGACGCGACGCTGGAGAACGCAGCACCGGGCTTCAGCGGCAAGCGCGCGGTAGGCGCGCCGCGCCGCCAGGTGTCGGTGCAGGCGACCTGGCGCGACGTGTTGCCTGGCCTGGCGCTGCACGCCGGCACGCAGTACCTGGGTGAACTGCCGATGGACGCGGCCAACGTCAACACGCTGCCGGCCTATACCCTGTTCGACGCGGGCTTCAACTACCGTCACCGCTATTTCGGCAAGATGGTCAGCGTGCGCGCCAACATCTCCAACATCGCCAACCGCAAATACTGGACCTACTACCAGGAGAACTACCTGAACGTCGGTTCGCCGCGCACCGCCAGCGTGAATGTTCGCGTAGACTTCTAAGCCATGAAACCACCACGCCTCGCGGCCGGCGCCGCCCTGTCCCTGTTGCTGTTGAACGCGTCCGGCGAGCAGTATTACCAGACCAAGACGCCGTATCGACCGCAGCAGGCCAGCGCCAGCTACGAGGCTGCGCCGCAAGGCTACCGCGCGGTCTACACCCAGCTGCTGGCGCGGCACGGGTCGCGCGGCTTGAGCAGCATGAAGACCGACCTGGCGCTGTACAAGCTTTGGCAGCTGGCGGAAAAAGAAAAGGCGCTGACGCCGCTGGGCACGCAGTTGGGCGACGATCTTCTGCAAATGATGAAGGCCAATGCGCTGCTGGGTTACGGCGTGGCCGGCATCACCAAGCCAGGCTACGGCAACGAGACCATGCAGGGCGTCACGGAGCATCAGCAGCTGGCCGAACGCATGATCCGCCGCCTGCCGCAGCTGTTCAACAACGCCGCAGCCGCGCAGCGCCTCATCCTGCTCGTCACCTCGGGCAAGGACCGCGCGGTCGACAGCGGCGAGTACTTCGCCGGCTCGCTGGTGGCGCAGCAACCCAAGCTGCAAGCGCTGATCGTGCGTCCGCCATCGCTGGCGCCGCGCGCGGAAACGAATCACGAAAGCCGGCCTGCGGGCACCGACCGCTACCTGCTCTACTTCCACAAACTCAGCGCCAAGCAGGATGCGGTGGCCGACAGCGGCGATCCGCTGCACGCCACCTGGCAGGCCAGCCAGGAATACCAGGCATGGATCCGGAGCGACGAGCTGCGCGCGCGCGAAACCGCTATCCTGGCGCAGCCGCAGGTTGCGGCGGCCGCCAGGGCGGTGCTGGAGCGCCTGTTCACGCCGGCCTTCGTCGCCGGACTGGATCAGGGCCGCTACAGCGCGGCCAACACCGGCACCTACAGCTACACCAGCGCCGACAAGCAGTTCACCAACAAGCTGACCGGCGACGGCGACACCGAGATCAAATCCGCCATCGACGCGGCGCAGGCGCTGTATGACCTGTACGCGGCGGCCGCCGACATGAGGGCCGAGCTGAAAGCCGACTACACCCGCTACATGCCGGCGGCGCAGGCGGCGGTGTTCGCGGCCACCGAGGACGCCATCGCCTTCTACACCAAGGGGCCCGGCATCAGCGAAAATAACGGCGTCAATTACCGCATGGCGCAAATGCTGCTCGACGATTTTTTCGGTGAGGTGGACGCCATCGCCAAAGGCGACCTGTCGCATGCCGCCAAGCTGCGCTTCAGCCACGCGGAAATCGTCATTCCGATGGCGGCCATTCTCGGCCTGCCCGGCATGTCCGAACCGCTGCCGCGCGCGGCGACCTACAGCTACGACAACAGCAACTGGCGCGGCGAAGCGGTCGCGCCGATGGCTGCCAATATCCAGTGGGATGTCTACACCAACGACGAGGGGCGCACGCTGGTCCGCATGCTGTACAACGAGAAGGAAGCGGATTTCAAGCGCGCATGCGATCAGGCGAAGCTTGCCCCGGCCAGCCATTACTATGACTACGCCCGTCTGCGCGCCTGCTATCAGGCCAGCAAGCTTGCCAATTAAGCTATCCCTGAAGTCTCGCCACTGCCACAAACACAACATCCGCTTCATTTCGTTACAGGACTTCCTTTTTTATAGTGATAGACTTGGTAGGTCTTTTCATATCATGAGAGGCTTTCCCCATGAACCAGATGACCAGGCGTCAGTTCCTTCGGGTGACTGGCGCGACCATCGCGGGTTCGAGCATCGCGCTTCTCGGCTTTGCGCCGGCATCGGCCCTGGCCGAAGTCCGGCAGTACAAGCTGGCGCGCAGCACCGAAACCCGTAACACCTGCCCCTACTGCTCCGTAGGTTGCGGGATCCTCATGTACGGCTTGGGCGACGGCGCCAAGAACGCCAAGTCCAGCATCATCCACATCGAGGGCGACGCCGACCACCCGGTCAACCGCGGCACGCTATGTCCGAAGGGCGCGAGCCTCGTCGATTTTATCCACTCCGAAAATCGCCTGCTGGTGCCCGAGTACCGCGCACCCGGCGCGACCGAGTGGAGCAAAATCTCCTGGGACGACGCGCTGACCCGCATCGCCAAGTTGATGAAGGCCGATCGCGACGCCAATTTCATCGACAAGACGGCCGACGGCAAAACCGTCAACCGCTGGACCACCACCGGCATGCTGTGCGCGTCGGCGGCGACCAACGAGGTAGGCTATCTGACCCATAAAACCATGCGCAGTCTGGGCATGCTGGCATTCGATAATCAAGCGCGCGTATGACACGGTCCGACGGTGGCAGGTCTTGCCTCGACATTTGGACGTGGTGCGATGACGAATCACTGGGTGGACATCAAGAACGCTGATGTCATCCTGGTCATGGGCGGTAACGCGGCGGAAGCACACCCCTGCGGATTCAAATGGGTCACGGAAGCGAAGGCGCATCGCGGCGCGAAGCTGATCGTGGTCGACCCACGCTTTACCCGTACCGCTTCGGTGGCGGACTACTACGTCCCTACCCGTACCGGCGCGGACATCGTCTTCCTGGGCGGGATCATCAACTACCTGCTCACGAACGACAAGATCCAGCACGAGTACGTCCGCAATTACACGGACATGCCCTTCATTGTCCGCGAGGACTTCGCCTTTAACGACGGCCTGTATTCTGGCTGGGACGAAAAGGCGGGCAAGTACACGGACAAGAGCAGCTGGAACTACGAGATGGGCGACGACGGCTTCGCCAAGATCGACGCCACGCTCGAACACCCGCGCTGCGTGTATCAGCTGATGAAGAAGCACTACGCGCGCTACACGCCGGAGATGGTGGAAAAGGCTTGCGGTGTACCGCCCGAGAAGTTCCACAAGGTCGCCGAGATGCTGGCATCGACCGCCGTTCCGGGCCGCGCGGCCACCATCCTGTATGCGCTGGGCTGGACGCAGCACTCCACCGGCGCGGAAACGCTGCGCGCCGGCGCCATGGTGCAGCTCCTGCTGGGGAACATCGGCATCGCCGGTGGCGGCATGAACGCGCTGCGCGGCCACTCCAACATCCAGGGCCTGACGGACCTGGGGCTGCTGACCAATATGCTGCCCGGCTACCTGTCGCTGCCCGGCGAGGCCGAACAGGACTTCGAGGCCTATGCCGCCAAGCGCGCGCTGAAGCCTTTGCGTCCGAATCAGCTCAGCTACTACAGCAACGCGAAGAAGTTCCTGGTCAGCTTCATGAAGTGCTGGTGGGGCGACGCCGCCACGGAGGAGAACAACTACGCCTTCGACTACCTGCCCAAGCTGGACAAGCCCTACGACATGATGCAGGCGTTTGAGCTTATGCATCAAGGGAAAATGAACGGCTACATCTGCCAGGGCTTCAACATCCTGGCCTCGGCGCCGGACAAGCAGAAGATCACGGAAGCCTTGTCCAAGCTGAAGTACCTGGTGGTGATGGACCCGCTCGCGGTGGAGACGGCGGAGTTCTGGCGTCCCTTCGGCGAGTTCCACCAGGTCGACCCAACCAAGATCCAGACCGAGGTGTTCCGCCTGCCGACCACCTGCTTCGCCGAGGAACGCGGCTCGCTGGTGAGCTCCTCGCGCGTGCTGCAGTGGCACTGGCAAGGGGCCGATGGTCCCGGCCAGACCAGGAGCGATCTGGAGATCATGTCCGGCATCTTCCTGCGCATCAAAAAGATGTACCAGACCGACGGCGGAAAATTCCCCGACCCTATCGTCAACCTCACCTGGCCGTACGCCAAGCCGTTCAGCCCAACGCCGGAAGAACTGGCGATGGAGTACAACGGCAAGGCGCTCAAGGAGCTCACCGATCCCAAGGACCCGACGAAGGTCATCCTGAAGAAGAACGAGCAGGTGGCCGGCTTCGCGCAATTGCGCGACGACGGCAGCACGGCTTGCGGCTGCTGGATCTTCGCCGGCTGCTGGACCTCGGCCGGCAACCAGATGGGACGGCGCGACAACTCCGACCCGACCGGCATCGGCCAGACGCTGAACTGGGCCTGGGCCTGGCCGGCCAACCGCCGCATCCTTTACAACCGCGCCTCGTGCGACACCAAGGGCAAGCCGTGGGACCCCACGCGCAAGCTGGTGGGATGGAACGGCACCAACTGGGCCGGCGCCGACGTCCCCGACTTCAAGGCGGACGAGCCGCCGGAAAACGGCATGGGGCCATTCATCATGCTGGCCGAGGGCGTGGCGCGCTTCTTCTCGCGCGACGCCATGGCCGAGGGTCCCTTCCCCGAGCACTACGAGCCGTTCGAAACACCGGTCGGCCACAATCCGCTGCATCCAGCGAATGCGCGCGCCACCAGCAATCCGGTCGGCCGCATGTTCCCGAACGACCGGGCCAAGTTGGGCAAGGTGGCCGAGTTCCCGCACGTGGCGACCAGCTACCGGCTGACGGAGCACTTCCACTACTGGACCAAGCACGCGCGCCTGAACGCCATTATCCAGCCGGAGCAGTTTGTGGAAATCGGCGAGGACCTGGGCAAGGAGATCGGCGTGGCGCATGGGGACCGCGTCAAGGTCAGCTCCAAGCGCGGACACATCGTGGCCAAGGCCGTGGTGACCAAGCGTATCAAGGCACTCATCATCGACGGCAAGAAGACCCACCAGGTCGGACTGCCGATCCACTTCGGGTTCAAGGGAGTCACCAAACCGGGCTACCTGATCAACACCCTCACGCCGACGGTTGGTGACGGCAATTCGCAGACACCGGAATTCAAGTCCTTCCTGGTGAAAGTGGAAAAAGCATGACGGCCCGAGGAGAATGACCATGGCACTACAATCCCTTGATATCAAGCGCATGTCGGCCACCACGGTGCAGGAACCGGTGGCGCGCACGCCCGTCACCGGCACCGTCGCCAAGTTGATCGACGTGTCGAAGTGCATAGGCTGCAAGGCCTGCCAGACCGCCTGCATGGAGTGGAACGACCTGCGCGACGACGTCGGCGAGACCACGGGCGTGTACGACAACCCGATCGACCTGTCGCCGCAATCGTGGACCGTGATGCGCTTCTCGGAACACGAGACCAACGACGGCAACCTCGAATGGCTGATACGCAAAGACGGCTGCATGCACTGCGAGGATCCGGGCTGCCTGAAGGCCTGCCCGGCGCCGGGCGCCATCGTCCAGTACACCAACGGCATCGTCGACTTCCATCAGGAGAACTGCATCGGCTGCGGCTACTGCGTGGCCGGCTGTCCGTTCGACGTGCCGCGCATCTCCAAAAAGGACGACCGGGCCTACAAGTGCACGCTTTGCTCGGACCGCGTGGCGGTGGGCCAGGAGCCGGCCTGCGTCAAGACCTGCCCCACCGGCGCCATCGTCTTCGGCACCAAGGAAGACATGAAGGACCACGCGGCGGAGCGCATCGAGGACTTGAAATCGCGCGGCTACGCCAACGCCGGCTTGTACGATCCGGCCGGCGTGGGCGGCACGCACGTGATGTATGTGCTGCACCATGCGGACCAGCCGGGCCTCTATCACGGCTTGAAGGCCAATCCGAGCATCAGCCCCATGGTCGGACTGTGGAAGGGCCTGACCAAGCCCCTGGCGCTGGCCGGCATCGCCGTCACGGCGCTGGCGGGCTGGTTCCACTACTCGCGCGTCGGGCCGAATGAGGTGAGCAAGGACGAGGAAGCCGAGGCGCTGCATGAAGCCAATCGTATCCGGGAGAGCGAAAAATGAGCACACCTGATCGCGACAAGGACGGCAACCCGCTGATCGAGCGCTATACGCCGAATGAACGCAGCAACCACTGGATCACCGCCATCTGCTTCGTGCTGCTGGCGGTGTCCGGGCTGGCGATGTTCCATCCTGCCACCGCGTGGCTGGCGGTGTTCCTGGGCGGCGGCCAGTGGACGCGCATCCTGCATCCGTTTATCGGACTGGTGATGTTCGTCTCGTTCGCGCTGCTGGTGGTGCGTTTCTGGCACCACAACCAGTTCGAGCCGGGCGATAAACAGTGGCTGGATCAAATCGGCGACGTGATCCACAAGCGCGAGGACAAGGTGCCCAAGGTGGGTCGCTACAACGCGGGGCAGAAGCTGCTGTTCTTCGTGCTGATCTTCTGCATGTGCGGCCTGCTGCTGTCGGGCGTGGTGATCTGGCGCGCCTACTTCGCGTTCTACTTCCCCATCGATATCGTGCGCTTCGCCGCGCTGCTGCACGCTTTCTGCGCGTTCGTGATCATCTGCGTGATCGTGATACACGTCTATGCCGGCCTGTGGGTGAAGGGTTCGATAGGCGCCATGGTGCGCGGCACCGTCACCTATGGGTGGGCGCGGAAGCATCACCAACGCTGGTTTGAGGAAGTGGCGCGCAAATCACGTGATTGACTCAGCAGTTTAGGATTAGAATAGCCGGAGAGCCAGCGGCTCCGTCGCCGCCGGCACTCTGGGAGACATCTTGGTACAACGCCTGCTTGCCCCCGGCGAGATCGAAGCACTCGATCACAACGCCATTCCACGCCTGCTGCTGCCGCAACCGCGCAGCCTGTTCTCCGCGCGCGCCGCACGCCTGCGACAGCTTGCCAAAAATGAAATCAAAGGCATCCCCGTCGGCGAAACGCTGCGCGGCTACCTGCTGCTGATGGCCGCGCTGGTCGATGCGCAAGCCGCCGTCGTGCAGAACTTCCCGTCGGATGCCTTCGCCCTGCCCGCTGCCGCCGACATCGACGTCTCGCTCGAACACAATATGCCGCCGCTGCCGGTCAGCGGCGCGCGGCCGCCGTCGTGGCGTTCCGTGTTCAGCGCCCTGCTCGACCAGCTCGATCCGCTGGCGGAAGGCCAGCCGCAGATCGCCTCCGTGCTGGCCGAGCTGCGCGCGCTCGATAGCGCGGAACTGGAAGGCTGCGCGGATGCAGTGCTGTCGGAACTGACCGACAGCGTCAATCCGCTGCACGCGCCATTCATCGCCGCCGCGCTCCAGATCACGTGGACGATGCGTGCCGGCCAGCTGGATGCGCAGCGCGTGGCGCCGCTGGTGACCAATACGCTGTGCCCTGTGTGCGGCGCACATCCCGTGGCCAGCGTGATCCGCATCGGTGGACAATCGCAAGGCTACCGCTACCTGCAATGCAGTTGCTGCGCCAGCGAGTGGCATATGGTGCGGGTCAAATGCTCGTGCTGCGAGCATACGGCGCACATCGCATACCAGAGCATCGAGCCGGCCGACGATACCGGCGCCACGCCGGAACCCACCAACAAGGCCAATGACCCGAGCAAGGTGGCGCGCGCCGAAACCTGCGACGACTGCCGCACCTACCGCAAGATCTTCAACCAGGAGCACGACTACAACGTCGAACCGCTGGCCGACGACTTGGCCAGCCTGGCGCTGGACCTGCTGGTCGGCGAGGCTGGCTATGCCCGCGCCAGCGGCAATCCCCTGTTGTGGTTCAACGCCGAATGAGCGGCAAGCCGGATACCGTGGCGAACGCCGGCGAACGCCAGGACGCCGCATCGCCCGCCGGCGCGCCGGCAGCGGCGGGCGCCATCCACCTGCCAGCCGTCCACCTGATCCTTTCGGACGGCGCATGCGAACCGCTGATCGCCGAATACGGCCGCGTGCAGACGCTGGAAGCGGCCCGCATGCTACTGGCCGAACTGCGCGGCATGATGCTGGCCAGCCGCCGCGACGGCATGCCGGCCACCGGCGATACCGGCATCCCCGCCGTGCTGGCGATGCTGGCCACACGCCTGCGCGACACCAACCGCTCGCCGCTGCGGCCCGTGTTCAACCTCACCGGCACCGTCCTGCACACCAACCTTGGCCGCGCCCTGCTGCCCGACAGCGCGGTGCAAGCCGTCGTCGAGGCGCTGCGTTGGCCGATGAACCTTGAATGGGACATCGACACCGGCAAGCGCGGAGACCGCGACAACCTGATCGAAGACCTGCTGCTGGAACTGACCGGCGCCGAAGCGGCCACCATCGTCAACAACAACGCCGCCGCCGTGCTGCTGATGCTGAACACCATCGCGCAGGGCAAGGAGGTCATCGTCTCGCGCGGCGAGCTGGTGGAAATCGGCGGCGCCTTCCGCATCCCGGACATCATGACCCGTGCCGGCGCCGTGCTGCGCGAAGTGGGCAGCACCAACCGCACGCACCTGAAGGACTATGCCGAAGCCGCCGGCCCGCAGACGGCACTGATGATGAAGGTCCATTGCAGCAATTACGCCATCACCGGCTTCACCAAGAGCGTCGAACTGCCGGAGCTGGCGCCGCTGTCGAAGCGGCACGGCATTCCGCTGGCGGTGGACCTGGGCAGCGGCACGCTGGTCGACCTGGAACAATATGGCCTGCCCCACGAAACCACGGTGCGCGAAACCATCGCCGGCGGCGCGGACCTGGTCACCTTCAGCGGCGACAAGCTGCTGGGCGGCCCGCAGTGCGGCATCATCGTCGGCCGCGCCGATCTGATCGCGCAGATCAAGAAGAATCCGCTCAAGCGCGCGCTGCGCGTCGGCAAACTGACGCTGGCCGCGCTGGAGCCGGTGCTCGCCTTGTACCGCGCGCCGGACCTGCTGCCCGAACGCCTGACCACCCTCAAACTGCTGACCCGTTCCGCCGCCCACATGCGCGAGTTGGCGGAGGCGTTGTTGCCGCCATTGCAGGCGGTGCTGGGCGCCGGCTACGAAGTCAGCTCGGAACCGATGATGAGCCAGATCGGCAGCGGCGCCCTGCCCGTCGACCAGTTGCCCAGCCACGGCTTGGTGGTTCGCGCGGCCGCCGCCGGGCGCATCAGCAACGCGCTGGGCGTGCTGGAACAGCGTCTGCGCGCCTTGCCGCTGCCGGTGATCGGCCGCGTGGCGCAGGATGCGCTGTGGCTGGACCTGCGTTGCCTGGACGATCACCAGCGCCAGCGCTTCACCGACCAACTGGCGCTGCTTGCCGTATGATCGTCGGCACGGCAGGTCATATCGACCATGGCAAGACTACGCTCACGCGCGCGCTCACCGGTGTCGACACGGACCGGCTGAAGGAGGAGAAGGCGCGCGGCATATCGATCGAACTCGGTTATGCATACGCCCCCCTGGAGAATGGCGACATCCTCGGCGTCATCGACGTGCCGGGGCATGAAAAATTCATCCGCACCATGGCGGCCGGCGTGACGGGCATCGACGCCGCGCTGCTGGTGATCGCCGCCGACGACGGCATCATGCCGCAGACGCTGGAACACCTGGCCATCCTGCGCCTGCTGGGCGTGCGGCGCGGCGCGGTGGCGCTGACCAAGATAGACCGTGTCGATACGCCACGCATCGAGCAGGTGGAGCGGGACATCCGCGCCCTGCTGGCGCCAACCGACTTCGCCGAAGCGCAGGTCTTCCGCACCAACGCCAGCGCGGCCGACGACGCCGGCGTGCAAGCCTTGCAGCGGCACCTGGCCCGGATGGCCACGTCGCTGCCGGCCAGCGACGAACGGCGCCTGTTCCGGCTTGGCGTGGACCGTGTATTCACCTTGTCCGGCCAGGGCACCATCGTCACAGGCACCGCGCTGGCGGGCAGCGTGCGCGTCGGCGAAGTGCTTCAGCTAGCGCCAGGCGGGCAGCAGGCGCGCGTGCGCAGCATCCACGCACAGAACCGCAGCGCGGATTCCGGCCATGCCGGCCAGCGGCTTGCGCTTAATCTGCACGGCGTGACGAAGGAGGAGGTGGAGCGCGGCACTTGGGTCGTCGCCCCTGCGCTTGCCGAATGCTCCAGCCGCATCGACGCCGAGCTTACGCTAATGCCCGATTGCGGTCAGACGCTCAAATCATGGTCGCCTCTGCACGTGCATCTGGGGGCTGCTCACCACACGGCCAACGTCGTCATGCTGGACGGCGACGTGCTGGCGCCCGGGCAGACCGGCCGCGTGCAGCTGGTGCTCGACGCCCCGGTGCACGCCGTGCCGGGCGACCGCTTCGTGATCCGCAACGCTCAGGCCACCGTCACCATCGGCGGCGGCATGGTGCTCGATCCATTCGGCCCGGCGCGCAAACGGCGCAGTGCGGCGCGCATGGCGTGGCTGCAGGCGCTGGCCGATTTCGTCGCCACCGGCGATGTCGCCTCACTGCTGGCGCGCAGCCCTCTCGGCTTGCGCAGGTCGACGTTGATGCGGCTGTCGCAGCTGCCGTCCGACCGGATCGCGCTGCCGGCGGATACCATCGAAGTGCCGCTGCAAGGTGGTGATGCGCTGCTGCTCGCCGTCGGCGAGGTGCAGGCGCTGGAGGCGCGCATCCTCGGCGGCCTGGCCGAATTCCACGCGCGCGCTCCGGACGACGCGGGCCCCGAACTGTGGCGCCTCAAGCGCATCGTCGCGCCGGAAATGGAGGACCGGTTGTGGAGCCGCCTGGTCGAATCGCTGGTCGGCGCCGGCCAGGTGAAGCAGCGTGGCCGCAGCCTGCATCTGCCCGGTCACAGCGTCGAACTAGGCGAGAAAGAACAGGCGCAGGCCGCGCCGCTGCTGGCCGCCCTGCTGGAGGGCGCGTTCGATCCACCGTGGGTACGCGACCTGTCGCGCGATCATGGCATGCCAGAGGCCGAGGTGCGCCGCCTGCTGCTCAAGCTATCGAAGACGGGCGAGATCAGCCAGGTGGTGCCGGACCTGTTCTACCATCCCAAGCGGCTGGCCGAACTGGCGGCGCTGGTGGCGGCACTGCCCGAAGTGCAGGCGTCGGCGTTCCGCGACGCGACCGGACTGGGTCGAAAGCGGGCCATACAGATATTGGAGTTCTTCGATCGCGTCGGCTATACTCGGCGCGTAGGCAACATCCACATGATACGGCCGAACGCGGCGTGGTCGTACAGTGGCGAGTAGTTCCACGGAAGGCATACTCATCCGGTGATGGGGCCGGGCTTCAAACCCGGTGGGGGGCGTCAGACGCTCCCCTGTAGGTTCGACTCCTACTGCCTTCCGCCATTCACCACATCGGCCACCATATCGACGGCAGCCGCGAAGCTGGCCGGCTCTTCCTCCAGCAGCGACCAGAGGCGATTGTGTTCGGCGCCCTGCACGATGTGCAGCCGGCTCGTTTGCGCGCGCGTCGCCGCGGACACCAGGCGTTCCGGGATCTCCAGCGGGATCGTGGCATCGTGTTCGGCGGCGATCACCAGCAGGCGGCCTTCGAAGCGCGACAGGATATTCCAGGCGTCGCTGTCGGACCAACTGCGCTCGCGCCGTATCACGGCCGAGAACTCGGGGCCGAACGGCACTTCATACGCGGACGGCGTGTACACACCAGGCACAATCAGCACCAGCGCATCGACGCTATGGCTCTGCGTCATGCGAATGGCGTTGTAGGCGCCCATGCTGGCGCCGACGATCGCCAGCGGCTCCGGCACGCCGCGCGCCGCAACCACCGTCTGCGCCTGGCGCGTGCGGCTGGCCACCGACGATTGCGCCAACGCGCCGCCGGTGTCGCCATGGCCGATGCAGTCGAAACAGGTGCTGCCTATGCCGCGCTGCTGCAGCGCACCGCGCAGCAGATGGTGGCCGCGACGCGTGCTGGCGCCGGCGCCGTGCAGGTACAGTACGCGATTGCTATCGGTGCCGACGTATTGGTCGCCCTTCAGCACGTAATCGTCATAGGCCACATCGAAATCCACGATCATTTGCCCGCCTCCGCCGCCAGACGCAGATTGAGCTTGTCGCGCGCCACCTTGACGTAGGCTTTGCAGCCTTCGCCGCCGTCCAGGAAGGCATCTGGCTTGCCGCTTTTGCGCTTCTCCCACATGCCGGAGAATTCCGGATGAACGGCGACGATGATGTCGCACGGAGCCCGCTCCAACGCAGCGTAGCTTCGTTCGAACTGCTTCACCACCTCCGGGTGCTCGGTGAACTTGTAGCCATCGCTGGAAATCGCATTGATGCTGTCCGCGTAGACGATGCTGGCGCAGCGGTCTTGTTCGCACGAGCGCCACGTCCAGCTGGTGCCGCCCTCGGTGTGGCCCGGCGTGTACATGGCGGTCACCGCCAGCGGCCCGACCTTGACGGTTTCTCCATCGCGCACCGTGCGTACCTTGCTCACCTTGGCGAACGGCGTGCTGCCGACGAACTGGGGATCATTCTTCGCCATGCTGCCGCGCTTCAGGCCTGCTGCCGTCGGCGGACTGGCCACCACCGCCGCCCCGGTCATGCGCTGCAGCTCGGCGATGCCGCCCGCGTGGTCGAAGTGATCGTGCGAGCTCAGTATCAGCTTGATATCCCGCACGCGGAAGCCCAGCTTGCGGATGCTGGCGGCGATGCGCTGCGGCGAATCGGGATAGCCACCGTCGAGCAGGATGTGTCCTTGCGGCGATGTCACCAGCACCGAGCTGAGGCTGCTCACGCCAACGTAATAGCTGTTGCCGTAAATCTGAAACGGTTCGACCGGTTTGTTCCAATCGTCGTCCGCGGCATGGGCGTCAGCAAAGACGGCAAGGCCACAGAACACTGCAGCCAGCAAGGGTTTGATCATGGGATAGAGGAAGCCAGGGTTGATAAAGAGGGAATATTGTACATCCGCCCACGCCGCCATGGTTATGGCCGGCAGACACTGGCACAATACCGTGTCGCCACTCAAAGGAACCGTCCATGAAATATCCCGCATTCCGCGCCGCCACCGTGGCCTGCCTGGCCGTTGCCACCCTCGCCGCCCAAGCGGCCGAGCCGAAATCCGGCGCGGCCGAAAAGCTTTACCAGGCCAATTGCGCCGCCTGCCATGGCGTCAAGATGGAGGGCGCTGTCGGGCCGTCGCTGGGCGATCACGCCTGGCTGCACGGCGCGCCCACCAAGGCCAACCTCATCAAAATCATCAGCAAGGGCGTACCGGAAAAGGATATGCCGGCCTGGTCCCCCGCACTGAGCGCGAGCCAGATCGCCATGCTCGCCGACCTGATCGCCGCCAATGCCGCCGCTACCGGCGCCGGCGCGCCCAAGCCGGCAGTTGCGCTGACGCCCGAGGCCAAGGCGCAGCGCGATGTGCCCGACCTGAGCGGCTTCAAGCTGCCCAAGGGCTTCCACATCAGCGTCTATGCCAATCAGGTCGCCGCCGCGCGCAGCATGGTGGTGTCGGACAGCGGCATCGTCTACGTCGGCTCGCGCAAGGCCGGCAAGGTGTACGCGCTGGTGCCACGCGCCGACAAGCAGACGGCCGACGTTATTACCGTGGCCGAGGGGCTGGAAAACCCGATCGGCGTGACGCTGCTCAACGGCGCGCTGTACGTGGGCGAGATCAGCCGCGTGATCCGCTTCGACAATATCGACAAGCGCTACGCGCAGAAGCCGTCTTATGAGGTAGTCAAGGTCAGCCTGCCCAACGACAAGTGGCATGGCGAGAAAGTGATCAAGGCCGGGCCGGACGGAAAGCTGTACATCCCGGTCGGCGCGCCGTGCAATGTGTGCGACGTCGAGGACACCAAGAGCGCGAAGATCTACCGCATGAACGCCGACGGCAGCCAGCTGGAGGAATACGCGCGCGGCGTGCGCAACACGGTGGGCTTCGCCTTCCACCCGGTCACCAAGGTGCTGTGGTTCACTGATAACGGCCGCGACGAGATGGGCGACAACACGCCGTCGTGCGAGCTGAACGTGGCGCCCAAGTCTGGCATGCATTTCGGCTTCCCCTACTGCCACGGCGGCGTGGTGCCGGACCCGGTCTTCGCCAAGGGCCGCAGCTGCGAGGAATTCGAGCCGCCGGTCGCCAAGCTGGGACCGCACGTGGCGCCGCTGGGTTTGACCTTCTACACCGGCAAGCAATTCCCCGAGGCGTATCGCAACAACGTCTACATCGCCGAGCACGGCTCGTGGAACCGCTCGACCAAGAGCGGCTACAGCGTGCGCTTGATCACGCTGTACAACAGCAAGGTCGTCACCGACACCGCCTTCATCGACGGCTTCCTGCGCGGCGAGGAAGTGGTCGGCCGGCCGGTGGATGTGGCCACGCTGCCGGATGGCTCGATGATCGTGTCGGACGACTACGGCGGCCGGGTGTACCGCGTCACCTACGACGGGAAGTAATCGGTCGACAATATCTGCCCGAAGTCCCATTCCCGGACTTTGGGCAGGCCGGTCAAATTGGCTTCGCGGCCGGCAAGGTCGACCGCATCGTCCCAGACTTCCTGATCCCATTCGGGATCTTCCAGCAAACGGCGCAAGCTGGGCATTGGTGTCAGCAGCTTGTCGATCTTGTCGCGCTGGTTGCGGATGGTGTTCTTCCAGCTGGCGCCGCGCCGGTCCGACTGGTACTTCCATTTCAACAGATGAGCCATCAATATCGCCAGCCGGTGCGCCAGTTGATGGCCGTGGCTGATATTCATGTCCTCGATTTCTTCGGCGATGTTGTCGATGTCCAGCTCCGACCACTGGCCCCGGCGCAGCAAGGCCGCCTGCTGTTCAGACCAGGCAATGATGTCGTCTTCGTATAAGTTGCTCATGATTGATTAACCGGGCCAGAAATCGGGCGATAGGACTTGCTCCATGCGCCACGGTAGTTCGGTGGGAAAAACCTTCAGCTGCGTCTGCGCCTGGGCATCCCTTACGGCGCGGCGATAGGCCGTTGCCAGCCATTGCGGATCGTCCAGCAGCGTCAGCAGACTGGGACAATCTTCCAACGCGTCGTCAATCGCCACACGCTGGGTGCGTATGGTCTGCACCCAACTGGGGCCACGGTGCGATGCCTGGAATTGCCACTTCAACAGATGCGCGAGCAATACGATCAGCCGACTGCGCAACTCCTTCTTTTCCCGATGGCCCACATCCTCGATCTCCCCGGCGATGTTGTCGTGGTCCAGCAATTCCCAGCGGCCGGCGCGCAGCAAGGCCGCCTGCTGTTCGGACCAGGCAATGATGTCGTCGTCGTATAAAGTGCCCATGATCGGATTAGACCGGGCGCGGCTCTGAAAGTTCGGAGCGAAAAAAAACCGCCCCGAAGGGCGGCTTTCGATCGGACGAGTCCGGGATTACTGTGCGGCGCTAGCAGCGGCTTCTTCAGCAGCGGCTTTCATCGACAGTTTCAGGCGGCCGCGGTCGTCGGTTTCCAGAACCTTGACGCGCACTGCCTGGCCTTCTTTCAGGTAGTCGGCAACGGCGTTGACGCGCTCGTTGGCGATTTGCGAGATGTGCAGCAGACCATCCTTGCCTGGCATGACCTGAACGATCGCGCCGAAGTCCAGCAGCTTCAACACCACGCCGTCGTAGGTCTTGCCCACTTCGACCGATGCGGTCAGCTCTTCGATGCGGCGCTTGGCTTCCTGGCCGGCGGCAGCGTCGACGGAAGCGATGGTGACCACGCCTTCGTCGCTGATGTCGATCTGGGTGCCGGTCTCTTCGGTCAGCGCGCGGATGACTGCGCCGCCCTTGCCGATCACGTCACGGATCTTCTCTGGATTGATCTTGATGGTGATCAGGCGCGGTGCGAAGTCCGACAGTTCGGTCTTCACATGCGGCATGGCTTTTTGCATTTCGCCCAGGATGTGCTCGCGGCCTTCCTTGGCTTGCGCCAGTGCCACTTGCATGATTTCCTTGGTGATGCCCATGATCTTGATGTCCATCTGCAGCGCGGTGATACCGTTGCGGGTACCAGCGACCTTGAAGTCCATGTCGCCCAGGTGATCTTCATCGCCCAGGATGTCCGACAGCACGGCGAACTTGCCGCCTTCCTTGATCAGGCCCATCGCGATACCGGCGACGTGCTCTTTCATTGGAACGCCAGCGTCCATCAGCGCCAGGCAGCCGCCGCAGACCGAAGCCATCGACGACGAACCGTTCGATTCGGTGATTTCCGACACCAGGCGCACGGAGTAGCTGAACTCTTCCGGTGCTGGCAGCGCGGCAATCAGCGCGCGCTTGGCCAGGCGGCCGTGGCCGATTTCGCGGCGCTTAGGCGTGCCCACGCGGCCGGTTTCGCCGGTGGCGAACGGTGGCATGTTGTAGTGCAGCATGAAGGAGTCGGTGAACTCGCCCATCAGCGCGTCGATCTTCTGGCTGTCGCGTGCGGTGCCCAGGGTGGCAACCACCAGCGCCTGCGTCTCGCCGCGGGTGAACAGGGCCGAACCGTGGGTGCGTGGCAGCACCGAGGTGCGGATCGAGATCGGACGCACGGTGCGGGTGTCGCGGCCGTCGATGCGTGGCTCGCCGTCCAGGATCTGGGTACGGACGATCTTGGCTTCCATGTCGAACAGGATGTTGTTCACTTCGGCTGCGTCGACTGGCGCGGCGCCAGCGGCGGCGGCTTCAGCGGCCAGGTCGGCCAGCACTTCGCTGGTGGCGGCCTTCAGCTTGGCGGTACGCTCTTGCTTGTCTTTGGTCTGGTACGCTTCGTTGATTTTGCCGGCGGCGAAATGCGCCACGCGGCCGATCAGCGCTTCGTTCTTCGCAGGTGGCACCCACTCGACTTCCGGCTTGCCGCCGTCGCGCACCAGTTCGTGGATCGCGTCGATGACTGCTTTCATCTGGGTGTGGCCGAACACCACGGCGCCCAGCATGACTTCTTCGGACAGTTGCTGCGCTTCCGATTCCACCATCAGCACGGCGGTTTCGGTACCGGCGACCACCAAATCCATCTGCGAGGTCTTCAGTTGTTCAACGGTAGGGTTCAGGATGTACTGGCCGTTGGCGTAGCCGACGCGCGCCGCGCCGACCGGGCCGTTGAACGGTACGCCCGACACGCACAGGGCGGCCGATGCGCCGATCATGGCGGCGATGTCCGGATCGATTTCCGGGTTGACCGACAGCACGTGAATGATCACTTGCACTTCGTTCAGATAGCCTTCTGGGAACAGAGGACGGATCGGACGGTCGATCAGGCGGGATGTCAGTGTTTCTTTTTCCGAAGGACGACCTTCACGCTTGAAGAAACCGCCCGGGATCTTACCGGCAGCATAGGTTTTCTCAACGTAGTCGACGGTCAGCGGGAAGAAGTCCTGGCCTGGCTTGGCGTCTTTGCGCGCGACGACAGTGGCCAGCACCACGGTATCTTCAATCGACACCATGACTGCGCCGGAGGCCTGGCGAGCGATTTCGCCGGTTTCCAGCGTCACGGTATGTTGACCGTACTGGAAGGTTTTCGTAACTTTATTAAACATGGGTAATCCCTTTCTATTTGCCGACAGATTTTCAGGGGCTGTCGTTCACCTCACCACAGACGGCATGCGCCATCTTTACTACAATTTACTGCAACTGCTAAAACCCAGGAATTCCATGTCGCACTGCCAAGACGCTATTCTGCTTGGCAAGTTTTTCCCGGCGAAAATGACAAAATGCCCGCGTCAGCAAACTGGCGCAGGCATTTCGATTAAGCCGGATGACGCAAAAATTACTTACGCAGACCCAGTTTAGCGATCAGATCGCGGTAACGGGTAGCATCTTTGCCCTTCAGGTAGGACAGCAGGCTCTTACGACGGTTAACCATCATGATCAGACCACGACGCGAGTGGTGATCCTTGCTGTGTGCCTTGAAGTGGCCGTTCAATTCGTTGATGCGTGCGGTCAGCAGCGCAACTTGAACTTCTGGGGAGCCGGTGTCTTTTTGACCACGGGCGTTGTCCGCGATAATGGCGGCTTTGTTGATGTTTTCTACGGTCATGATATTTACCTTTAACATGCGGTGCGCGGAGTCTGAACCCTGCCCACCGTGAACTTCAAAAAAAAACTGATCCGAAGACCAGACCCGGAAGTATAGCGGAAAATCTTCCACATGTATCCTGTGTTGGCTACAATTGTTCTATCTTTCCGGTCCTATAGAGGGGTTTGCGATGAAAAAACTGATATTTGTGGCAATCTTGCCAGCCGTACTAAGCGCCTGCGCCAGCCTCAATACCCCTCCGCTGGCGGCCGGTGAACCGGTCGACGCCGTCAAGGCCAAGCTGGGCCAGCCCACCGCCACCTATGCCAACGGCCAGGACATCATGCTGGAGTACGCCGGCGGCCCGTTCGGCCAGTACACCCACATGGCCCGCATCGGCCCGGACGGCAAGCTGATTTCCTTCGAACAGGTGCTCAGCAGCGAGAAGTTCGCCACCATCAAGCCGCGCAAGGATGACAAGCAAACCGTACTCATCACCTTCGGCCGTCCGGCGCAGCAGGTGCATTACGCCAGCGTGGACGGCGATGTGTGGGTTTATCGCTACAAGGAGCAAAACGTGTGGGATTCCGTGATGCATGTGGAATTCGACCGCAACGGCATCGTCCAGGCCATGGTCAACGGGCCGGATCCGGAGCGGGAATCGCGCCGCCGCTAGAATGTAGCGAAGATACAAAGGAATCACGTCGTTTTACACAGGATCTCCGCATTTTGTAGCCAAACTACTTTTTCAAGTAGATAATATGGCCACAAAAACGGAGATCCTCATGCATGCAAACGTGAAATTGGCCGAAACCGGCGGCGCCATCGCGCCCACATCGAAACCGAAGCTGTCGTTCTGGGCCATCTGGAACATGAGCTTTGGTTTTCTCGGCATCCAGGCCGGCTTCGCTCTCCAGCAAAGCAACGTCCCCCGTATCTTCCAGACCATGGGCGCCGAGCTCGACAAGATCGGCTTCCTGATGACCGCGGCGCCGCTGGCCGGCCTGCTGGTGCAACCCATCATCGGCTACCTGAGCGACCGCACCTGGGGCCGCTGGGGCCGTCGCCGGCCCTACTTCTTCCTCGGCGCCGTGCTGGCCACGCTGGCGATGCTGGGCATGCCGAACGCCACGCTCCTGTGGACCGCCGCCGCCATGCTGCTGGTGCTCGATGTCGCGATCAATATTTCGATGGAGCCGTTCCGCGCCTTCGTCGGCGACCTGCTGCCGAAGGAGCAGCTGACCACCGGCTATGCGGTGCAAACCTTCTTCATCGGCGTGGGCGCGGTGGGCGCCTCGGCCCTGCCCTGGGTGCTGACGCACTGGTTCGATGTGGCCAACACCGCCGCTGCCGGCAAGACACCGGACTCGGTGGTCTATGCCTTCTATATCGGCGGTGCGATCTATCTGGCGGCGGTGCTGTGGACCGTGCTGCGCACCCGCGAATACTCGCCCGAGCAGCTAAGCCAGTTCCATCCCGAACAGGAAGCGGAGGCGCACGCGCCGACCGGCCTGCGCGGCTTCGTGAACGACTACCTCAACATGCCGAAGATCATGGTGCAATTGTCGCTCGTGCAGTTCTTCACGTGGTTCACCTGGTTCTCGATGTGGACTTACGGCACCGCCACGCTGACGCAGCACATCTACCACGCCACCGACACCACCTCCGCGCTGTACAACGAAGGCGCCAACTGGTGGGGCGTGTGCGGCGCCGTCTACAACGCCGCCTCGATCGCCTTCGCCTTCGTGCTGCCGCTGATCGCAACGCGTACCAGCCGCAAGACCGCGCACGCGCTGGCACTGGTCGTCGGCGGACTCAGCTTCGTGTCGATCTACTTCATCACGTCGCCGATGGTGTTGCTGCTGTCGTTCGCCGGCGTCGGGCTAGCGTGGGCCAGCACCTTGTCGATGCCGTATGCCATCCTCGCGGGGAAGATTCCAGCGAAGAAAATGGGCATGTACATGGGCATGTTCAACATGTCGATCGTGATTCCGCAGGTGGTATCCGGCGTCTGCCTGGGTTACTTCCTCACGCACGTCTTTAACGGCAGCGCCGTGATGATGCTGGTGCTCGGCGGCGTCTCCATGTTCATCGCGGCGGCGTTGGCCATGCGCATTGAAGAGGGCGAGTAGGACCAGTCCCACGACATACTTGGGAGTGCGCCGACGCTGAACACAGCGGCCGGTTGCTAAGATTCCGGGATTCAATCGCCTGACGATCGGAGTCCTCAATGATCTTACGCACGCAGCCGGCCCGCCATGCCATCCATACCGCCATCCTGCTCGCCCTGAGCACCGCCACCGCGATAGCCCGGGCCGAGCCATCGCCCGCGCTGGACCGCGCCACCGTATCGGTCGGCGCATACTACGCCGACCCGCGCATCAATTTCGAAGGCGACACCAACTACGGCCACATCGACAGCGGCAGCTACAAGGCCGACCATGTCACGCTGCCGCGCGTGAGGGCGCAACTGCTGCTGGGCGATACGCAGGGCCTGGACTTCGATTACTACAACTACAGCAAGACCTACAATCCCAGCCTGAGCGGCACCACCAACCGCAACGGCATTCCGCTGACCGGCAACGGCAAGCTGGACGCCAAGCTGAAGCTGGACCTGGCCAACCTGGCCTACAAATGGTGGCTGGGCAGCGGCAACGACGTGTTCGGCATCGGCGTCGGCGCCGCCTACTACCGCGCGCGGCTCGACGGCACCGCGAGCGGCGTGCTGAACGGGATTGCCGGCAATGCCAGCTACTCGGAAAATGAAAGCGCCTTCGCCCCCTTGCTGGAGCTGGGCTGGCGCCACGCGTTCTCACAGAACGTGCGCATGTACGTCGACGCCAGCGGCATCAAGAAGAACGGCGGCAGCATCCACGGCCATATCTATGGCGGCGCCATCGGCGTGGAATGGTATCCGACGCCCGCCGTCGGCGTGGTGGCCGAATACAGCGCGACCAAGATCAGCCTCAATCGCGACCGGGATGCGACCGACGTCAACGTCCGCCTGAACGGCCCGGCTGCCTACGTCAAGTTCCGCTTCTGAGCCACGCGGCCAGCGCGGCCTTGCCGCTGGCCGGCACTTCCAGCGCGCGCGTATCGTCGCCGCGCCGCAGCCAGCCGCGTTCGATGAAGTTGTCGAGCAATGCGACCGCCAGCGGCCCGGCGAAATGATCGCGGCGTTCGGACCAGTCAACGCAGCCATACAACTGGCGCTGCGCCGGCGCGCCCTCGGACAACCGAATGCCCAGCTTGCGCATCTGCGCTTCGCCGGCCGGGGTGAGCGGATATTCGTGGCCGTCGCCCTCCCCCGGCTTCACCCAGCCGTTGTCGACGAAGCAGCGGCACAGGTCCACGCCCAGCACACCGGCCAGATGGCCGTAGCAGCTGCGCGCGTGCCGCAGGCCGCGCATGGCCGGCGCCTGCCAGCGCGTGCTCTCGGGCAGCGCGCCGTCGGCCACGCGCAGCAGCGCTTCCAGCGCATGGGCGACGTTGCCGTCGGCGAGCATGTAGTAGCGGTGGCGGCCTTGTGCGCGCACGCTTGCCAGCCGCTCCTCCACCAACAGTTTCAAGTGCTGGGATGCGGTCGGCGCGGACACGCCGGCATGCTGCGCCAGATCGGTGGCGGTGTAGAAGCGGCCGTCGAGCAGACGTGACAGCATCAGCGCGCGGGTTGGATCGCCGATCGCGGCGGCCACGCGCGCGAAGCGCGGTTGCGGCGTGCTCATCGCGCGGCCACCGGCGGATGGAATGGCGGGGCCTCGTCGCGCTCCATCAAACCGTAGTCGCGGATCACGCTGGCCACGCGCAGGCGATAGTTGTCGAACACGCCGGCGCGGCCCGCGCTTTGCGCCTCGCGATGCTGCTCCTGTTCGCGCCAGGCCCGCACCGCCTGCTCATCGCGCCAGAACGACAGCGACAGCAGCTTGCCCGGAGACTTCAGGCTTTCGAAACGTTCGATGGAAATGAAACCATCTATCTTTTCCAGCAACGGCCCCAGCTGGGCCGCACGGTCGAGGTATCCGGCGTAGCCTGCGGTGCTGGGAATGACTTCGAATATCACGGCGATCATGTAGCGCTCCCGAGCAAAAATCGTTGACGACATTGTAAAGGATGCATCAAGGCGGCGTCGGCACCGCCTGTCATCGAATCGACAAGATAGCCGGTGAAGATGGCGCTTGCTTCGGTGTGGAACGAAGCGTCAGCTGCGCGCCGTATGGAAGGTGATGGCGTAACCATCGGGATCGGCGGCGGCGAAGAAGCGGCCGAAGGGGCCGTCGGCAAGCGGGCCGAGTATCGTGCCGCCCCGCTGGACAATCAGGTCGTGCAGCGCATCGGCGTCGGCGCACGCGATCCAGAGCGCCATCCCCACGCCGAGCGGCCCCGCTTCGGGTAGCGCGCGCAGGGGCACCCGCAGCGCCAGCGGGATCGGCTCGGTCTTGAAGATCACCGCGCCGGGAGGACAATGCGACGAGGCTTCGAAACCGAAGACCTCAAGGTAGAACTTGCGGGATGCGTCGAGGTCGCGCACTTGCAAGGCAATGAAGTCGGGGCCGATTGGTGTGGTGATGGTTGTCATGCCGGGTCCTTTCAAGTAATATCAGTGCCCTGATACTAATGTAAGGCCCCTGATATGTCAACGATGAATTCGGCGCCCCGCAGCGGAACCGACTGGATCGGCTACAACCTGAAGATCACGCAGCATCGATTGCGGCAACGCCTCGATGCCGAACTTGCGCGGCTCGGCATCACGGCGCCCCAGAATGCGGTGCTGCTCGCCATCGCGGGCAATCCGCGCATCTCGAATGCCGACCTGGCCCGCTCGGCCTTCGTGACGCCGCAGACCATGCAGGGGATCCTCGTCAATCTCGAACGCGGAGGGCTGATTGTGCGGAGTCCGCATCCGGAACATGGCAGGGTTATCATGACCGAGCTGACGAAGGCCGGCCAGAAGGCCGTGGCCGACGGCGCGAAAGCCGCCGACGCGGTGGAGCGGCAGATGCTCTCCAGGCTGTCGGCCGACGAGGCGCGGCAGCTCTGCGACTTGCTCAAGCGTTGCGCCGCCGCTTTGGACGACTAACCGGACTGTGGATACCGATCACTGCGGCGGCTGCCCCTGCTCCGGTGGATAGGTGATGCGCAATCCGTCGACGCAGGCAAAAGGCGTCAGCTTGTGGGGGCGCCGCTGGCGGGCGTCGATGATCTCGTCGACACGAACGCCCCGCACCAGCAAGGCGTCGGCCACCAGCGAGCGGTGGCAGCGCCAAGGCACGGCTTCCGCGCACATCAGCGCGCAGGCCTTGTTGCGGCCCAGCTCAACGACCGCATCGACGTTGTCCGCAAACTCATCGGTCTGCATGTAGTCGGCGTACCCGCGAAACGACAGGTTGCGCCAACCGCTGTTGGGAGAGTCTTTATGCGGGCGGCGCAGGCCGCCCAGGCCGGGCAGGTAGCGGTATTCGATGCCCGCCTCGTCCAGCGAGGCCGCGAGCTGGTCCTGGCCGAATTGCGGGTTGTGGCGCGATTTCGGCACCGTCCGGATATCGAGCACGCAGCCGATACCGTTCTGCCGCAGCAGGGCGATGAAGTCCTCGATCGACCGGTTCGAATGGCCGATGGTGCAGACGAGCTCCGGCGGCATACGCGTCCTTCACGATCACTGTGCGTCCATTCTGCCACGGACGCGCAGCGCGCGGCGCACCGGCCGGCTCAAGGCTGCGGGTTGACGCGCTCGATCTTCGAGTGCAGCTTGTTCAACGCCGACAGATAGGCCTTGGCCGAGGCGACAATGATGTCCGGGTCGGCGCCGACGCCGTTGACAATGCGGCCCTCCTTCGACAAGCGCATCGTCACCTCGCCCTGCGACTGGGTGCCGGTGCTGATCGCGTTGACCGAGAACAGCACCAGCTCGGCGCCGCTGCCCACTTCCGATTCGATCGCATTGACTGTCGCGTCGACCGGGCCATCGCCCTTGCCTTCGGAGACGTGTTCCTCACCGTCGATCATGAACACCACTTTCGCGCTCGGCGTCTGACCCGAGCTCGATTGCTGGGACAGCGAGACAAAGCGGTAATACTCGCGCTCCTGCGCCTGCTCCTCGTCCGACACCAGCGCCAGGATGTCCTCGTCGAAGATGTCGGCCTTGCGGTCGGCCAGCTCCTTGAAGCGGACGAAGGCGGCGTTGATCTCCACCTCCGATTCCAGGTCGATGCCCAGCTCCTGCAAGCGCTGCTTGAAGGCGTTGCGGCCCGACAGCTTGCCCAGCACGATCTTGGTGGCGGTCCAGCCCACGTCTTCGGCGCGCATGATCTCGTAGGTCTCGCGCGACTTCAGCATGCCGTCCTGGTGGATGCCGGAGGCGTGCGCGAACGCATTGGCGCCCACCACCGCCTTGTTGGGCTGCACGGCGAAGCCGGTGATCTGCGACACCATCTTGGAGGCGGCGACGATCTGCGTGGTATCGATGCCGACGTCGAGGTTGTAGTAGCCCTTGCGCGTGCGCAGCGCCATCACGACTTCCTCCAGCGCGGTGTTGCCGGCGCGTTCGCCCAGGCCGTTGATGGTGCATTCGATCTGGCGCGCGCCGCCTATCATCACGCCGGCCAGCGAGTTGGCCACGGCCAGGCCCAGGTCGTTATGGCAGTGCACCGACCAGATGGCCTTGTCGGAATTGGGGATGCGCTCGCGCAAGCGGCGGATGGTTTCGCCGAAAATCTCCGGCACCGCGTAGCCCACCGTGTCCGGGAAGTTGATGGTGGTCGCGCCCTCCTCGATCACGCCCTCCAATACGCGGCACAGGAAGTCCTCGTCCGAGCGGCTGCCGTCTTCCGGACTGAATTCAATGTCGTCGGTGAACTGGCGGGCGAAGCGCACCGCGTTACGCGCCTGCAGCAGCACCTGGTCGGGCAGCATGCGCAGCTTCATCTCCATATGCAGCTTGGAGGTGGCGATGAAGGTGTGGATGCGTTTGCGCTCGGCCGGCGCCAGCGCTTCGGCCGCGCGCGAGATGTCGCGGTCGTTGGCGCGCGACAGCGAGCAGATGGTCGATTCGCGCACCACCGAGGCGATCGCCTTGATGGCTTCGAAATCGCCCTGCGAGGCTGCGGCGAAGCCCGCTTCGATGACGTCCACGCGCAGCCGCTCCAGTTGCTTGGCGATGCGGACTTTTTCGTCCCTGGTCATCGAGGCGCCGGGCGATTGCTCGCCGTCGCGCAGGGTGGTGTCAAAGATGATGAGGCGGTTGGATGCGTTACTCATGATGGCTCCGTGGCTGTTGCTTCGTTACGCGACACGTCATTCCCGCGAATGCGGGAATCCATACCCTGCATGCTCAGCATGGGTCCCCGCCTGCGCGGGAACGACAGATTTTATTTACTTAGCGCCGTTCGCTCGGGTCGTTGGTGTCCTCGTCGATCTGGATCAGGCTGACCTTCTTGCCCTTGGCCAGCCGCCATACCGACACCACATAGCCCGACAGGCCGTACGCGATGAAGATCGGGAACAGCACCTTCGGCGGATCGATCGACACCAGCGCGAACACCAGCGCGATCAGGAATACCGCGATGAACGGCACCGACTTGCGGAAGTTCACGTCCTTGAAACTGTAGAACGGCACGTTGGTCACCATGGTCAGGCCGGCGAACACGGCGATGCTCCATGAGACCCAGCTCAATTGAAGGCCAGGCACTTCCTGGTCGACCATCAGCAGCACGAAGCCTGCCACCAGCGCGGCGGCCGATGGCGATGGCAAGCCCTGGAAGAAGCGCTTGTCGACCACTTCGATGTTGGTGTTGAAGCGGGCCAGGCGCAGCGCGGCGCCGGCGCAGTAGACGAAGGCGGCGATCCAGCCCAGCTTGCCCAGGCCGCGCAGCGACCATTCGTAGATCACCAGCGCCGGCGCGGCGCCGAAGGACACCATGTCCGACAGCGAATCGTACTGGGCGCCGAATTCGCTCTGGGTGTTGGTCAGGCGGGCGACGCGGCCATCGAGGCCGTCGAGCACCATGGCGATGAAGATGGCCCAGGCGGCGTGTTCGAATTTCTGGTTCATCGCCATGACGATGGCGTAAAAGCCGCAGAACAGTGCGGCGGTGGTGAAGGCGTTCGGCAGCAGGTAGATTCCGCGATGGCGCGGCCGGTCGAGGTCCTCGCCCCTGGCGCGGCGCGCGAAGCGGCTAAAGCGCGACATCTGGGGCGTTTTGGCTTGGGCTGCGCCATTCTTGACTCGGCGGCGGGGGAATTTGGCCATGGGGTTCCGTTTCTGTTTAACTGATGATGTTGCTCCGTCATTATAGAGGAGCCGACCACAAAAAAGGGAGGCGGCGCGCCGTCCGCCCCGTTCCGCCCCCCGGGATTGCCTATTTGAAGCGCACCTTGCCCACCAGACGCATCTGCAGCGTGGTTTCGCCCGGCTCGAAGCTGGGCTCTTCCACCGGCGCAGCGACATTGCTAGCCATCGCGGTGACCACGCGCGATCCGTTGATCGAAACGCGGTCGAGGTAATTGCCCGAGCCTTCGAAATCGATGGTGTCGATCACCGCGTCGCCGACCTTGCGGCCCATCGCGTGGGCGATCGAGCTGACGCGCTCGTTCAGGTTGGCGTAGGTGGCGGCGATGCGCTGGTCGTCGAGCTTGCGGGTGGTTTCCGGTGTCAGGCTGAAGTGCAGATTGTTCAGCGCCAGCACGCGTTGTGCTGCGGCGACGGTCTTCGGCAACCCCGCCAGGTTGGTGGTGATCACCTGCAGGGACTGGCCCACGCGCCAGGCGGTCGGCACGCGCGGCTTGCGCGGCTGGCCGTTGACCGGCGCCGGTTCCTCGGGATAAACCGGATAGGTGTAGTAGCCCTGGGTTTTCAGGCTGGCGTGGGGATCTTCCTGCTTGACGATGTCCAGGCCCTGTTTCATCTTCTGGTTGACGCGGGAAGCGGCGGCGGACTTGTCCTTGTCGACTTCCTCGACCGACAGCGTAATCGTGGCCTGGTCGTTGACATGGCGGACTTCGCCGAACGCGGGCACGACGACCAGCGCGCCACTGGTCGGCAGGGATTCCAGCGGCGCGGCCTGCGCGGACAGCGCGACGGTGGCGGCAACGGCGGCGGCCAGGTGTTTCAGTACGGTCATTACGATCTCCAAAATTAATAGAAAGGCAATCGTAACTGTACCTCAAGGCGCGCCGCCGCGCAGCGGACCTTACTTGAAGCGGACCTTGCCGACCAAGGTCATTTGCAGCGTGGTCTCGCCGGGTTCGAAGCTGGGTTCGGCCACGTCAGCGGATTCCATCTTGGCAGCGCGCATCATCATCGGCGCCGGGGCGCCGGCCATGCGGTCCTGGGCGTAGTTGCCCGAGCCTTCGAAATCAACCGTGTCGAGCACGGCATCGCCGACCTTGCGGCCCATGGCGCTGGCGATCGAGTTGATGCGCTCGTTCAGGTTCTTGTAGGTCGCGGCGATGCGCTGGTCGTCCAGTTGACGGGTGGTTTCCGGCGTCAGGCCGAATTGCAGGCCGTTCAGGGTCAGGATCTTCTGGGCGGCGGCCACGGTCTTCGGCAGCTTTTCCAGGTTGGTGGTGGTCACCTGCAGGTACTGGCCCACGCGCCAGGAGGTCGGCACGCGCGGCTTGGGCGGCTGGCCGTTGACCGACGGACGCTCTTCCGGATAGACCGGATAGGTGTAGTAGCCCTGGGTTTTCAGACTGGCGCCGGGGTCTTCGCGCTTGACGATGTCCAGGCCCTGCTTCATCTTCAGGTTGACGCGCGAGGCGGCGGCGGCCTTGTCCTTGTCCTGCTCTTCGATCGCCAGCGTGGCGACCGCTTGATCATTGGCGTGCTTGACTTCACCGAAGGCCGGCACCACGACCAGCGTGCCGGAGGTCGGCAGCGATTCAAGCGGGGCGGCGTGCGCGGCGAGCGCGAAGGAGGCTGCAGCGGCTGCGGCGAGAGATTTCATGACGGTCATTGCGGGCTCCAAAGTTAAAATTACAACAAGGCGAACTTTACCTGAAATTACCTGCAGGATATGTAAGACATGGTGAGTGTTTGTAACATCCGCCCTTATGCTACAGTGCGCGAGGTATGCAAGCAGACTCCTCTTTTGAAAGCACTACATGTCGTATCCCTATTTGAGTGATGTAATCAAGGCCTGGACCGGCTATGACTTGCCGCTGCCGCTGGCGACCTTCGGCATGTTCGTGGCGCTGGCTGCGCTGGTGGCCGGCGCGCTGTTCCGGGCCGAGCTCAAGCGCCTGTATGAGGCGGGACGGATCGGGCCGGCGCGCGTGCGCGGCGCCGACGTGCCGCCGCAGGACGTGGTCAGCGATTTCATGGTGGTGGTGATGGTGGCCGGCGTGTTCGGCGCGCGGCTGTTCCACATCCTGGAACACACCGACCAGTTCGCCGCCGATCCGATGGGTATGATTTTCACGCGCTCGGGCCTGAGCATTTTCGGCGGGCTGATCCTGGGTACGCTGGCCGGCATGGTGTGCGTGCGGCGCTGGCGGCTGCCGGTGCGCCCGCTGCTGGACGCGGCGGCGCCGGCCATGATGCTGGGCTACGCCATCGGACGCATCGGCTGCCAGGTCTCGGGCGACGGCGACTGGGGCATCGCCGCCAACATGGCACTCAAACCGGACTGGCTGCCGGCCTGGTTCTGGGCGCAGACCTACGACAACAACATCTACGGCGAGCTGATCGCCCTGCCCGGCGTGTATCCGACGCCGATGTACGAAACCGCGATGGCGGCGCTGTGCTTCGCGCTGCTGTGGGCGCTGCGCAAGCATGCGTTCGGCATCGGCTGGCTGTTCTCGGTGTATCTGATGCTGGCCGGCGTGGAGCGTTTGCTGATCGAGCAGATCCGCGTGAATCCGGTGTTCAACGTGGCCGGCCTGCATGCCACACAGGCGGAGATGATCGCTGTCGCGCTGATCCTGCTGGGCACGATCGGCACTGTGATACTAAGCCTGCGCCCATCGGCGCGCGCCATGTCGAAAGGCTGAGGCCGAAAAAAGCCGGCAACCAGTGCCGGCTTTTTCGTGGCGAAGATAAAGCTTAGTTCTTCGACTGGTCGACCATTTTGTTCTTGGCGATCCAAGGCATCATGGCGCGCAGCTTGGCGCCGACTTCTTCGATCTGGTGCTCGGCGGTCAGGCGACGGCGCGAGATCAGGGTCGGAGCGCCCGCCTTGTTTTCCAGGATGAAGGACTTGGCGTACTCGCCGGTCTGGATGTCTTTCAGGCACTGACGCATCGCGTCCTTGGTGGCCGAGGTCACAACCTTGGGACCGGTCACGTACTCGCCGTATTCGGCGTTGTTCGAGATCGAGTAGTTCATGTTGGCGATGCCGCCTTCGTAGATCAGATCGACGATCAGCTTGAGCTCGTGCAGGCACTCGAAGTAAGCCATTTCCGGAGCGTAGCCCGCTTCGGTCAGGGTTTCGAAGCCGGCCTTGATCAGCTCGACCGCGCCGCCGCACAGGACAGCCTGTTCGCCGAACAGGTCGGTTTCGGTTTCTTCGCGGAAGTTGGTTTCGATGATGCCGGCACGGCCGCCGCCGTTGGCCGAGGCGTACGACAGGGCGATGTCACGGGCGATGCCGGACTTGTCCTGGTACACGGCGATCAGGTGCGGCACGCCGCCACCCTGGGTGTAGGTGGCGCGCACGGTGTGGCCCGGGGCCTTCGGAGCGACCATGATCACGTCCAGGTCGGCGCGTGGCACGACTTGGCCGTAGTGCACGTTGAAGCCGTGGGCGAAGGCCAGCACCGCGCCTTGCTTGGCGTATGGCGCGACGTTTTCGTTGTAGACCTGGGCGATGTTCTCGTCCGGCAGCAGGATCATGATGACGTCGGCGGCCTTGACCGCGTCGTTCACTTCCGCCACTTTCAGGCCGGCCTTCTCGACCTTGCCCCACGAGGAGCCGCCCTTGCGCAGGCCGACGGTCACGTTGACGCCGGAGTCGCTCAGGTTTTGCGCGTGGGCGTGGCCCTGCGAGCCGTAGCCGATGATGGCTACGTTTTTGCCCTTGATCAGGGAGAGGTCAGCGTCTTTATCGTAGAAAACTTTCATGGTATTTCCTTAGTAGTATTTTTGAATTTGATTAAACTTTGAGGATGCGTTCGCCGCGTCCGATGCCGGAACCGCCGGTACGTACCGTTTCCAGGATGGAAGCGCGGTCGATCGAATCGATGAACGCGTCGAGCTTGCTCTTGGCGCCGGTCAGTTCAATCGTGTAAGTCTTCTCGGTGACGTCGATGATGCGGCCGCGGAAGATGTCCGCCGTGCGCTTCATCTCCTCACGCTCCTTGCCCACCGCGCGCACCTTGATCAACATGAGTTCGCGCTCGATGTGCTGGCCTTCGGTCAGGTCCACCACCTTCACCACCTCGATCAGGCGGTTCAGGTGCTTGGTGATCTGTTCGATGATGTCGTCCGAGCCGGAGGTGACGATGGTCATCCGCGACAAGGTCGCGTCTTCGGTCGGCGCCACGGTCAGCGTTTCAATGTTGTAGCCACGGGCCGAGAACAGGCCCACCACGCGCGACAGCGCGCCGGCTTCGTTTTCCAGCAAGACAGAGATAATGTGTCGCATGTTATAAGTCCTCCGAACCCAACAGCATTTCAGAGAGCCCTTTGCCCGCTTTCACCATCGGCCAGACGTTTTCCGATTGATCGGTAATGAAGTTCATGAAGACCAGCTTGTCCTTCATGGCGAAGGCGTCGCGCAGCGCGCCGTCGACGTCGCCCGGCTTCTCGATGCGCATGCCGACGTGGCCATAGGCTTCCGCCAGCTTCTCGAAGTTCGGCAGCGAGTCCATGTAGGACTCGGAATAGCGCGAACCGTAGTCGATCTGCTGCCACTGCCGGACCATGCCCAGGAAGCGGTTGTTCAGCATGATGATCTTCGGCGTCAGATGGTATTGCTTGCAGGTCGCGAGCTCCTGGATGCACATCTGGATCGAGCCTTCGCCGGTGATGCAGGCGACGGTGGCGTCCGGGTTGGCCATCTGCACGCCCATGGCGTACGGCAGGCCCACGCCCATCGTGCCCAGGCCGCCCGAGTTGACCCAGCGCTTAGGCTTGTCGAACGGGTAGTACTGCGCGGCCCACATCTGGTGCTGGCCGACGTCGGAGGTGATGAAGGCGTCGCCCTTGGTCACTTCCCACAGCTTCTGCACCACGGATTGCGGCTTGATCACCAGGTCAGAGGTCGGGAACTTCAGACAATCCTTGCCGCGCCATTCGGCGATCTGCTTCCACCAGTCCTTGAGCGCGGGCGCGTTCGGCTTGGCGTCCGCGGCGTCGAGCTGGGCCAGGAATTCGATCAGCACGTCCTTGACGTTGCCGACGATGGGGATGTCCACCTTCACGCGCTTGGAGATCGACGACGGATCGATGTCCACGTGGATGATCTTGCGCGGGTTGGAGGCGAAGTGTTTCGGGTTGCCGATCACGCGGTCGTCGAAGCGGGCGCCGATGGCGATCAGGACGTCGCAGTGCTGCATCGCCATGTTCGCTTCGTAGGTGCCGTGCATGCCGGGCATGCCGACGAATTTCTCGTCGCTGGCGCGGTAGGCGCCCAGGCCCATCAGCGTGTTGGTGACCGGGAAGCCCAGCTTGTCGACCAGCTTGTTGAGCTCGGGCGAGGCATTGGCCAGGATCACGCCGCCGCCGGTGTAGATCATCGGACGCTCAGCCTGCAACAGCAGCTGGACCGCCTTGCGGATCTGGCCCGAATGGCCCTTGTCGACCGGCTTGTACGAACGCATCTCGACCTCTTTCGGGTACGAGAAGGTCGTCTTGTGCATCGAGATATCCTTCGGGATGTCGACCAGCACGGGGCCTGGACGGCCGGTGCGGGCGATGAAGAAGGCTTTCTTGACGGTTTCCGCCAAATCCTTGACGTCTTTGACGAGGAAATTGTGCTTGACCACGGGGCGGGTGATGCCGACCGTGTCGCATTCCTGGAAGGCATCCTGGCCGATGGCGTGGCTGGGCACCTGGCCCGAGATCACGACCATGGGGATGGAATCCATGTAAGCGGTGGAAAGACCTGTCACGGCATTGGTGACGCCCGGACCGGACGTGACCAGCGCGACACCAACCTTGTTCGAGCTGCGCGAGTACGCATCGGCGGCATGCACTGCGGCCTGTTCGTGACGCACGAGGACGTGTTGGAATTTGTCTTGCTTGAAGATGGCGTCGTAGATATACAGCACGGCTCCGCCCGGATAGCCAAAGACGTGTTCTACGCCTTCCTCGGCCAGGCAGCGCACCAGTATTTCAGCGCCTGTGAGCGTGTTCGCTCCGGATGATGCGGTTGCTTCGGTATTCATGAAACATTCCTTTCAAGGTCCATAGGAGATTGATCGGATGCTCTTTCCTAACGAAGTAGGCCCACCTCTACAGCATTGCCCTGCTTCCCTTTTTTTCTGCAGTCACACCTGCCTCTTCCGTCAACCGTAGTGACGTGCAAAGCAGTGCTAGCTGCAAACTCTCGTTTGGCTGGATCTGTCTGTAGCGGTTCTGCGTACCTCTCGCGCTTGTGGCACGGGTTAGAGCAAACTGCTGACATATGAAAGCGCGTCTCGTCGATTGCGGCGTTGTGTGCCTGCTGCGACCAGACCATAGAGCTTCGGGGTGTTCAAAGCGTCCCATACGGTACACCGGGCGCACCGGTTTGGGCAAGGGAAATATCGAAATTTTCCGCTTTACGGAGCATTTTGCATCGTCCAAGCCGCAAAAACCATGCAGAAATGGCTAATTTTTGCTAGGATGCGCTCAGTTCACGAGCCGCCACCTAGCGGCCCAGCGCCGGCTTTCCCGGCAGTATCCACACCCGACGCATGGCCACAGACAAAGAATTATCCGACTTTCTCGAAAACGTCGAGCGGCGTGCCTTTAAACAAGCCGTCTACGCAGTGCGCAAGGATGAATCCGCATTGGACATCGTGCAGGACGCGATGATCAAGCTCGCCGAGAAATACGGCGACAAGCCGGCCGCCGAGCTGCCGATGCTGTTCCAGCGCATCCTGCAAACCACCATCCTCGACTATTTCCGCAGGGAAAAGGTCCGCAACACCTGGGTCAGCCTGTTCTCCGGCATGGCCCCCTCGGGCGGCGAGCACGAGGACTTCGACATCCTCGAATCCTATGCCGCCGAGGAAGGGTCGGCCGCCGCCGAGTCCAGCGCGGACCAGGTCGAGCGCCAGCAAATGCTGGCGCTGATCGATGCCGAAGTACAAAAACTTCCGGCGCGTCAACGAGAAGCCTTCCTTATGCGTTATTGGCAGGACATGGATGTAGCTGAAACAGCCGAAGCGATGGGATGTTCCGAGGGGAGCGTGAAGACACATTGCTCACGTGCAACACACACGCTCGCCGAATCGCTCAAAGCCAAGGGAATCAAACTATGAATACCGACGATCTGAATTTCGCTTACAAGGTGCGCCACGCGCTCAACGAGCACCTGGACGATCTGCCCGCATCGACCACCGACCGCCTGGCGCAAGCGCGCAAGCTGGCGCTCGCCCGCAAGAAAGCCCACGTGGAGGCGCCGTTGAAGGTGCGCGTGAGCAAGAACGCGCTGGCTGGCGCCGGCACCGGCTTCTTCTCGTTCAGCTGGATGACCCGCATGAGCGTGGCCCTGCCGCTGCTGGTGCTGGTGGGCGGCCTGGCCGGCATCTACCAGTACGAGCAGGAACAGCGTGTGGCCGACCTGGCCGAACTCGACGCCGCCGTGCTGTCCGACGAATTGCCGCTGTCCGCCTATCTGGACCACGGTTTTAACGCCTACCTGGCTCAAAGCGAGTAAGCAGCATGGCATTGAGCGGTCACGCAACATGGGGCGCTAAAGCGGTAGCGGTAATGGCGGTGGCAAGCGCGGCGCTGGTCGGCTGCGGCCGGCCGGAAACGCCGGCGCAGCCTGCGGCGCAGAGCGCCTCCGCGCCCGGCGCGCAACCTGGCGCCACGGCGGCAAAACACGCGCCTGCCAAGTCGGCGGACAAAACCATGTGGAAGGATTTGACGCCCGCGCAACAGAAGGCACTGGAGCCGCTGGCGCCCGAGTGGGACCAGTTGGAGCCGATCCGCAAGCAAAAATGGCTGGGCATCGTCAAGCGCTACGCCACGATGAAACCGGACGAGCAGGCCCGCGTGCAGGAACGCATGCGCGAATGGGTCAAGATGACGCCGGAGGAACGCCGCCAGGTGCGCCAGAACTTCGCCCGCGCGCAAAAGATCGATCCGTCGCAAAAGTCCACGCAGTGGGAATCCTACCAGCAGCTTTCTGAAGAGCAGAAGAAGGAACTGGCGGCCAAGGCCGCGACCAAGAAGCAGGTCGCCAATCTGCCGACACCGGCCCAGAGCAAGATGAAAACCGTGGCGCCGATCAAGCCGTCCGTACCGACCGGCGCCGGCCCCGCCGCGACGCCGGTGATCGCACCGGTCACCCCGGCCCCTGCACCAGCGCCCGGCATCGATCCGGCCACCGGCGCGCCTATCCCCAATGCCTCGAACGTCGCACCCGTGATCGCGCCCGCCGCGCCGGCATCCGTTCCGCCGGCACAGCCCGCCAACAGCAATGTCAAGTAAGCAGCCTGTCGCCATCCCCACCGTCAAGCGCCGTCTGATTTCGATGGTTTATGAAGCCCTGCTGGGATTCGCGGTGCTGTTCCTGCCCTTCCTGATTTTCGAAATCGCCACCCACGGCAGCCACACGCAGACCATGGAGCACATGCGCCAGGCGCTGGCCTTCCTGGTGCTGGGCGCCTACTTCATCCACCAGTGGAGCCGCGACGGCCAGACGCTGGCGATGAAGACCTGGCGCCTCAAGCTGGTACGCCCCGGCCACAGCCACCTGTCGTTGCAGGCCGCCGCCGTGCGTTACCTGCTGAGCTGGATGTGGGTGCTGCCGGCGCTGCTGGCGGCGCTGGTGCTGGACCTGCACAAATGGCAGGCGCTGGGCGCGGTCGGCGCCGGCATCCTGCTGTGGTCGCTGACGGCCTTCCTCGACAAGGACCGCCAGTTCCTGCACGACAAACTGACCGGTACCCGCCTGGTCCAGCTGCCGCCGCCGGAAAAGAAAAAGAAGGCCGTGCCAGCGGCGTAATTCGCCGCCGGCTTCCAATCAGAATCGCTCGTGATCCTGCAGGTAGCGCCACTCGCCCACCGGCAGGCTCGCCATCGCGATGCGGCCGATCCGGATGCGCTTCATCGACACCACGGTCAGGCCGACCAGCTTGCACATATGTTCGATCTGGCCCGGCTTGGGATTCTTCGGCGCGAAGCGCAAGCGGTTCTCGTTCTGCCAGCTGACCTTCATCGGCGGCAGTGGCTTGCCGTTGAACGGCAGGCCGTGGTTCAGCAGCGCCAGGCCGTTTTCCATAATGGTGCCGGTCACCTCGGCGATGATCTCGTGCTCGATCTTGGCCGCTTCGTCGACCAGCTTGCGGCTGACGCGGAAATCCTGCGTGAACACCAGCAGGCCGCTGGCCTTGGTCTCCAGCGGCGTGGTCAAGGTCAGGTTGGCCAAGTGGCGCTTGAGGAAGCGCTGGCCCGGCGCGGAGCGCGTCAGCGAGGCGGGGTTCAGCAGATGCACCGCCGGCGAGCCGTCCTTGCCGATGCCGCCGTTGGCGCCGACCGGTTTGTGCAGCAGAATCGTCACCGGCAGGATCTCCAGCAGCGTGGCGTCCGGCGCGACGTCGATCCGCTGATCCATCGTCACGCGGGCGCCCGCCTCCTCCACCACAACGCCGTCCACGCTGACGAAACCGCCCTCGATATAGAGTTCGGCTTCGCGGCGCGAGCAGGGTCGCATTTCCGACAGGCGCTTGGCCAGGCGGACGGTGTTATCGGTGCTGTTGTCAGCGTTGGTGTCGGTCATCCGAAAAAGTCTCCAAAAACGGTAATGGCGCGGTCGATGTCCTCGCGCGACGCATCCATGTGCGTGACGATGCGCAGATGCGGCGACATCGATACGCGGATACGGGTCAGTTGCAGCACGTCGTTCAAGCCACGGCAGGCATCGGCCGGGATATCGACATAAAAGATATTGGTTTGCGGCGTGCTGACCTTGATGTTTTTCAGCTTGGCCAATTCGCTTGCGAAGTAGGCGGCGTTGTCATGGTCTTCCGCCAGCCGTTCGAAGTTGTGCTGCAGCGCATACAAGCCGCCCGCCGCGATCATGCCGGCCTGGCGCATGCCGCCGCCCAGCATCTTGCGCCAGCGTTTGGCCTCGGCGATCAGCGGCTTGCTGCCGCACAGGACGGAGCCGACCGGCGCGCCCAGTCCTTTGGACAGGCACACCGAAACGGAATCGAAGCCCGCCACCGCCGCGCGCGGGCTCACGCCCAGCTTGACGGCGGCGTTGCAGACGCGCGCGCCGTCGAGGTGCGTGGCCAGGCCGCGCTCGTGCGCCAGCGTGGTCGCCTGCTTCAGGTAGTCGAGGCCCAGCACGCGGCCGCCGATGGTGTTCTCCAACGCCAGCAGCTTGGTGCGCGCGAAATGGAAATCGTCCGGCTTGATGTAGGCTTCGATGTCGGCCAGCGCGATGCTGCCGTCAGGCTGGTTGATGATGGGCTGCGGCTGGATACTGCCCAGCACCGCCGCGCCGCCGCCTTCATAGCGGTAGGTATGGGCTTCCTGCCCGACCAGGTATTCGTCGCCCCTGCCGCAGTGAGCCAGCAACGCCAGCAGGTTGCTCTGCGTGCCGGAGGGCGCGAACAGCGCGGCCTCGTAGCCGAACAAATCGGCGGCATATTCCTGCAAGCGGTTGACGGTGGGATCATCGCCGTAGACATCGTCGCCGACGTCGGCCGCGTTCATCGCGGCGCGCATCGCCGCGCTGGGGCGGGTGACGGTGTCGCTGCGGAGGTCCAACCATTTTTCGTTCAGCTCACTCATCGTTCCCTGCCCCTTCTGATTTACTGTTTTGCTACCTGCTGTGTGAAGAATCGGTTGCCCATCTCCTCCAGCCCCAAGGTCTCCAGCACTTCCTGCAAACGCTCCGACGGTCGTTGGCGCGGCAGGTTCTTGTAGGTGGCGATGATCAGTTCATTCTTCATCGAATGCTCCCAGCCCACCAGCTCTGTCACGTTGACCTGGTAGCCGTGCGCTTCCAGTTGCAGGCAGCGCAGCACGTTGGTGATCTGGCTGCCGAATTCGCGCGTGTGGATCGGGTGGCGCCAGATCTCGGTCAGCGCCGACCTGGCCAGCGACTTGCCCTTGTTCTTCTTCAGCACCGACGCGACCTCCGCCTGGCAGCACGGCACCAGCACCATGTACTTGGCCTTTTTCTTCAATGCGAAGTGGATGGCGTCGTCGGTCGCCGTGTTGCAGGCGTGGAGCGCGGTGACGACGTCGATCTGGTCCGGCAGCAGCTTCGATTCGGTGGACTCGGCCACCGACAGCGGCAGGAAGGACATGCCGGGGAAGTTGAACTGCTTGGCCAGTTCCTGCGAACGCGCCACCAGCTCTTCGCGGGTTTCGATGCCATAGATGTGCGAGCTGTCGTTCAGCGCCTTGAAGAACAGGTCGTAGATGATGAAGCCGAGGTAGGACTTGCCGGCGCCATGGTCCACCAGCGACACGCTCTCCTTCTCGGCCAGCACTTCCTTCAGCAGCGGCTCGATGAACTGGTACAGGTGGTAGACCTGTTTCAGCTTGCGGCGGCTGTCCTGGTTCATCTTGCCATCGCGGGTGAGGATGTGCAGCTCTTGCAGCAGCGCGACGGTCTGGCCTTCGCGGATTTCCGGCATATTGTCCGCGCCGGTGACGGTTGCGCCGATCCTGGTCGCTTGCTTAATTGGCTTCATCGATCCACGCCTGCTGTATCGCCTCGAGGACTTTTTCACCACCGCGCGTGTGGTCGTCGTCGAACTCTTCGAGGTCGACGATCCAGTTGTGCAGATCGGTGAAGCGGATAGTCGCCGGATCGATGTCCGGGTGCTTATCGTAGAGCGCTTCCGCAATCGCGGTGATGTCGGTCCACTTCATCTCAGTGCCCGCCTTCGCTTGCGTGATTGATGGTGTATTTCGGGATCTCGACGACCAGGTCCTCGTCCGCCACCACGGCCTGGCACGACAGGCGCGACACGGCTTCCAGGCCCCAGGCTTTGTCCAGTAGGTCTTCCTCGGTCTCGGAGGCTTCGTTCAGCGAGTTGAATCCTTCGCGCACCAGCACGTGGCAGGTGGTGCAGGCGCAGGACTTTTCGCAGGCGTGCTCGATGTGGATGTCATTTTCAAGCATGACGTCGCACAGCGTCTTGCCGGCTTCGGCTTCGATGACGGCGCCGTCCGGGCACAGTTTTGCGTGGGGCAGGAATACGATTTGTGGCACTTGATACCTCTAGGTTTGTTTAAACTACCTGGTCCAGCGTCTTGCCGGCCAGTGCGCTGCGCACGCTGCGATCCATGCGGCGCGATGCGAATTCCTCGGTGCCGTTGGCCAGCGCTTCGACGGCGGACTTCACCGCCGCGTGATCGGCGGCGCCGGTCTGCGATTGCGCAACCACGTCGCGTACCTTGTTCATCAACGTATCGACCGCCGCGCGCTCTTCATCGCTCAGCAAGCCCGCGTCTTCATCCAGCGCCGATTGGGTCGCCAGCATGATGCGCTCGGCCTCGACCTGCTCTTCGCGCAGTGCGCGGGCGACCATGTCCACATCGGCCGACTTGTACGAATCCTGCAGCATGCGCGCGACGTCGTCGTCACCCAGGCCATATGCCGGCTTGACGACGATCGATGCTTCCACGCCGGAGCGCAGCTCGCGCGCGGACACCGACAGCAGGCCGTCCGCATCCACCTGATATGTGATGCGGATGCGCGCGGCGCCGGCCACCATCGGCGGAATGCCGCGCAGCTCGAAGCGCGCCAGCGAACGACAGTCGGACACCAGCTCACGCTCGCCCTGCAGCACGTGCACCGCCAAGGCGGTCTGGCCATCCTTAAACGTGGTGAACTCCTGCGCGCGGGCGCATGGGATGGTCGAATTGCGCGGGATGATCTTCTCGACCAGGCCGCCCATGGTCTCGATGCCCAGCGACAGCGGGATCACATCCAGCAGCAGCCAGTCGTCGCCCGGCGCGCGGTTGCCGGCCAACAGATTGGCCTGCACCGCCGCGCCCAACGCCACGACCTTGTCCGGGTCGATGTTCGCGTGCGGGATGGTGTGGAAGTATTCGCTGACCGCGCGCTGCACGTGCGGCATGCGGGTCGCGCCGCCGACCATGACCACGCCATCGATATCGTCCGCATCGACGTTCGCGTCGCGCAGCGCTTTCTTGATGGCCTTCATGGTCTTCTCGATCAGGTGCCTGGTGATCTCCTGGAAGGTCTCGGCGGTGATCTTCAGATGCACTTCCTCGCCCGAGCCGAGCACCGCGTCCACGGTCACTTCGGACTTGGTCGACAGCAGTTCCTTCGCCTCACGCGCCTTGACCATCAAGACGGCGGTGTCTTCGTCCGACAGCGGCGCCAGTTTTTCCTGCTGGTGAATGTAGCAGAACAGGCGGTGATCGAAATCGTCGCCGCCCAGCGCGGAGTCGCCGCCGGTGGACAACACCTCGAACACGCCCTTGCTCAACTTGAGGATGGAGATATCGAAGGTGCCGCCGCCCAGATCGTAGACGGCGTACAAACCTTCCGAACCGTTATCCAGGCCGTAGGCGATAGCGGCGGCGGTCGGCTCGCTCAGCAGGCGCAGCACGTTGATGCCAGCCAGCTGCGCCGCATCCTTGGTGGCCTGGCGCTGCGCGTCGTCGAAGTAAGCCGGCACGGTGATGACCGCACCCACCAGATCGTCGCCCAGCGAATCTTCGGCGCGCTGGCGCAGCGTGGCCAGGATCTGCGCCGACACTTCGACCGGGCTCTTGACGCCGGCGATGGTCTTCAGCTGCACCATGCCAGGGGTGTCCTGGAAATCGTAGGGCATGTTTTCCGCGTAAGCGATATCGGCCAGGCCGCGGCCCATGAAGCGCTTGACGGAAACGATGGTGTTCTTCGGATCGACGGTCTGCGCGGCCTGCGCCTTGTAGCCGATATTGGCATGGCCGTTGGGCAGATAGCGCACCACGGAAGGCAGCAGCGGGCGGCCTTCCTCATCGCTGAGCACTTCTGGAATGCTGTTGCGCACCGTGGCGACCAGCGAATTGGTGGTGCCCAGGTCGATACCGACCGCCAGCCGGTGCTGGTGCGGAGCGGTGGACATGCCTGGTTCGGATATTTGCAGAAGTGCCATGGATGGACCTGTATTCTTATCTTGTCTGCCGAGGCGCGCGCGCGGCGCGGCGCTCAGGCTTCGATTGCTTCGAAGGCGAAGCGGACTTCTTCGCCGAATTTTTCAAGGAACATCAGCGCGCGCACGCCTTGCGCGGCCGCGTGGAAATCGCGAGCGTCGATCTGTTTTTCGATTTCCGCCAGGCGCGCCTTGCGTTCGTTGCGCAGCTGCTTGTCCAGCGCTTCCAGCGCGTCGCTGTCCTTGGCGGCGCGGGCGTCGCCCAGCTCTTCGCGCCATTCCATCTGCTGCATCAGGAAGGCCATCGGCATCGCCGTGTTGGACTCGGTCTGCAAATCGACGCCGTTCAACTCGCACATGTACTGCGCGCGTTTCTGCGGATTCTTCAGGGTCTGGTAGGCTTCGTTGGCGCGCGTGGCCCACTGCATGGCGACGCGCTTCTCGGCGTCGGTGGCATTGACGAATTTGTCGGGATGGACGCGGCCCTGCACGTCGCGGTAGGCACTGTCCAGCGCCCCCGCGTCCACGGCAAACTGCTGCGGCAGATTGAACAACTCAAAGTGATTTTGCATGGCTTATCAGATGCGGAAGCTCTCGCCGCAACCGCAAGCGTCTTTCTCGTTCGGGTTATGGAACTTGAAGCCTTCGTTCAAGCCTTCGCGCGCGAAATCGAGCTCGGTGCCGTCGATGTACGGCAGGCTTTTCGGATCGACGAATACTTTGACGCCGTGCGATTCGAACACGCTGTCTTCCGGCGCGACTTCGTCCACGTATTCCAGCTTGTAGGCCAGGCCCGAGCAGCCGGTGGTACGCACGCCAAAACGCAGGCCGACGCCTTTACCACGGCGTTCGATGTAGCGGTTGATATGCTTGGCTGCTTTTTCGGTCAGGGTGATTGCCATTTGATTCTCCGTGCCGGCGGCGATTTAACGCCGCCGGTTAAAACAGACTTAGGCCGCGACTGGGTGCTTGGTCTGGTAGTCCAGTACCGCTGCCTTGATGGCGTCTTCCGCCAGGATCGAGCAGTGGATTTTCACCGGCGGCAGCGCCAGCTCTTCAGCGATCTGGGTGTTCTTGATGGCCAGCGCCTGGTCCAGCGTCTTGCCCTTGACCCATTCGGTCACCAGCGAGCTCGATGCGATGGCCGAACCGCAGCCGTAGGTCTTGAACTTCGCGTCTTCGATCAGGCCATCGGCGCCGACCTTGATCTGCAGCTTCATCACGTCGCCGCAGGCCGGCGCGCCGACCATGCCGGTGCCGACGGTCTCGTCGCCCTTTTCGAACGCGCCCACGTTGCGTGGATTTTCATAGTGGTCCAACACTTTTTCCGAGTAAGCCATTTTGATGCTCCTGTATCTGAATAATTAGTGGGCTGCCCATTGGATCGAGCTGATGTCGATGCCGTCTTTGAACATGTCCCACAGTGGCGACAGCTCACGCAGTTTGTGTACCTTGGACTTCATCAGGTTGACGGCGAAGTCGATGTCCTCTTCGGTGGTGAAGCGGCCGATGGTGAAACGGATCGAGCTATGTGCCAGCTCGTCGCTGCGGCCCAGGGCGCGCAGCACGTACGATGGCTCCAGCGAGGCCGAGGTGCAGGCCGAACCGGACGACACGGCCAGGTCCTTCACGGCCATGATCAGCGACTCGCCTTCGACGTAGTTGAAGCTGACGTTCAGGTTGTGCGGCACGCGGTGTTCCATGTCGCCGTTGATGTAGGTCTCTTCGATTTCCTGCAGGCCCTTGGCCAGGCGGTCGCGCAGGCCTTTGATGCGGACGATCTCGCTGTCCATCTCCACCTTGGCCAAGCGGAAGGCTTCGCCCATGCCAACGATCTGGTGGGTCGGCAGGGTGCCGGAGCGCAGGCCGCGCTCGTGGCCGCCGCCGTGCATTTGCGCTTCGATGCGCACACGCGGCTTGCGGCAAACGTACAGCGCGCCGATGCCTTTAGGACCGTAGGTCTTGTGGGCGGTGAAGGTCATCAGGTCGCACTTGGTTTTTTGCAGGTCGATCACCACCTTGCCGGTCGCTTGCGCGGCGTCGCAGTGGAAGATGATGCCTTTCGAGCGGCACAGCGCGCCGATCTCGTCGATCGGCTGGATCACGCCGATCTCGTTGTTGACCAGCATGACGGAGACCAGGATGGTGTCCGGGCGGATGGCCGCGGTCAGCTGCTCGATGGTGATCAGGCCGTTGTCCTGGGGTTCCAGGTAGGTCGCCTCGAAGCCCTGGCGTTCCAGTTCGCGCACCGTGTCCAGCACTGCCTTGTGCTCGGTCTTGACGGTGATGATGTGCTTGCCCTTGGTCTTGTAGAACTGCGCCGCGCCCTTGATCGCCAGGTTGTTCGATTCGGTGGCGCCGGAGGTCCAGATGATTTCGCGCGGGTCGGCATTGACCAGCGCCGCGACGTGGCCGCGCGCCTCTTCCACCGCTTTTTCCGCGGTCCAGCCGTACATGTGGCTGCGCGAGGCCGGATTGCCGAACTGCTCGCGCAGGTAGGGAATCATCATGTCGGCGACGCGTGGGTCGATCGGCGTGGTGGCCGAGTAGTCCATGTAGATCGGGAAATGCGGGGCGGTCTGGAACTTCACTGGCGCGATGTTTTTTTCAGGGGCGTTCATCTGGGTTACTCCGTTAACTAGTTCTCTTAACCAAGCGCGGCGTGGTTACGGTGCATCACGACCACGTTTTGTTCAGCATTCTTTTGCTTCTGTTGATCGACCAGATCCTGCAGCGACACGGAATCCAGGTAATCGACCATTTTTTCGTTCAGCGTGGCCCACAGTTCGTGGGTCATGCAGCGTGCGCCGCTGGCGGCGTCCGCGCCGTGGCAATTTTCCTTGCCGCCGCATTGAGTCGCATCGAGCGGCTCATCGACGGCGATGATGATGTCGGCCACGGTGACTTTGTCGGCGCGGCGCGCCAGACTGTAGCCGCCGCCCGGACCACGGATCGATTCGACGATCTCGTGGCGGCGCAGCTTGCCGAACAACTGCTCCAGGTAGGACAACGAGATGGCCTGGCGCTGGCTGATGCCGGAGAGCGTGACCGGGCCTTTGCCTTGGCGCAAAGCCAGATCGATCATCGCAGTCACAGCAAAACGGCCTTTGGTGGTCAGACGCATCACTACCTCGGTTCAACTAGGTTAAAATATCGACCTCATCGCTAATCACGGTGTTGCATAAGAGCTGATTAGTTGATCGATTTAGTCAAGTATACCAAACTTTAACAAAGTTTGCCCGGAGAGCCTTTTACCCGAAGGGTTACTTACCGTTTCAACAACTGCATGGGCTGGAACAGCTGGTGCATGTCCTGGTTGCCGATGAAGCTCAGGTTGTAGGGATGCTCCGCCACGATGCGCGGGAAGTCCTGCATGACCGGCAGCTTGCTCAATAGTTCAGCGATCTTCCCCCACAACACCATCGTCGGCGTGACCGACGCTTGGGCGGCCAGGCCGGCCATCACTGTCTCGAAGAACGGTAGCCAAGCTTTGGCGTCCTTGACGGGCGCTACGTGGCCGCGGAATACCAGCGAGGCGTTCAGCAGCAAAAAACCCTGTTGGATCAATTTCTGCTGCATTTCGGCCAGCGTCTGGATGTGGCTGCCCGATTTATCGCGGGCACGGGCGGCGACGGCGGCCATCGCCTCGCCGGCGGTGTTGTCCGGCGCCAGCTGACCGTCGGCCACCAACAACATCTTCATGAAATTGCGCAGCGAGGTGGCCTTGTTGACCGGCTTGGACAGTCCGCCGCCCTGCTCGTCCGACCACAGGCTGCCAACCGCGCCGTCCATGAAACAGACGCCGGTGGCGCTCTCCGGGCGCGGATACGGACCTTCGCCGATCAGCACGTAGCGCACCTGCTGCAGCGGCAGCGCGAAGGCGGCGAACAGGCGTTGTTCGGTGGGCAGGTACTGGTCGTCGGCCAATTGCGGCAGGTAATCGGGCGTGGCGGCCATCATGGCCTCCAGTCCCTGCACCAGCAACGGACGCCACGAAGCATCTGCGCGGTCCAGCGCGTCAAGGATCGAAATTGGGATCGTCATGGGAAGAAAGCATCCGGGGAAAGGCAGGATTGTATCGCCTCCCGGCGGCTTATGCGTCCAGCCAGCCGCCGGTGAAGCCGGCGCTGCGCAAGCCATTGCGCAGATAAATATTTTTCCGCAGCAGGTTCCAGGGAAAATCGTTCAGGTAATTTTCCACCATGATGACCGTCGGTCCTTCGTTGATGCCGAAGTGGTAAGGCGATACCCAGCGCCGGCAGCCGGCCTCGCACAGATGGAAGACCGTCGAGAACGAGGCCTTGAAGCCGTAGGGGTTGGCCTCGCACAGGTTCAGCCCCTGGAAGTGCGCGATGCTGGGCAGGACGATCTCCGGCGCGAATGGCAAACTGGCCGCCACCGCCCAGGGCGCCAGCGTGCCGTCGTCCGGGCCGTACGGCGCGCTCCGTGCCACGTAGTCATAAAACCTGCGCTGCACGCCGCCGATCTTCCGGCTGGCGGGACCGGGGCCGTCGCTGGCCGTGAAACCCCAGCACAGTTCGCCGTACTCCGGAAAGCCAAGCGGATTCTCGATCGCGTAGCGCTGCTGCACATAGGCGGCGCGGCGGCTGTTCTCGAAATAGTCCAGATCGTGCGCGCGCATGAAATCGTCGCGGATGCCGCGCAGGTCCAGCCAGAGGTGCGACATCTGATGAATGAACAAGGGGCCGGCATACAGGTAGTCGATGCCGTGCACCGTCTTCCATTCGTAGGTGCTGGCCCATGCGTCATAGCTGTCGCGGCCAATCGGATGGGTCGGCGAGCCGAGCGCCAGGATGTACAGGATCAGCGCCTCGTCGTAGCCTTCCCAGTGCCAGCGCAGGAAACCGCGCTCCGGCTTCCAGCCGTGGCAGAGCAAGCCGTTGCGGCCGCGCATCCATTGCCAGTCCACGCGCCGATACAACATATGCGCCAGTTCGCGGATCTCGCGCTCGCCCGGCGAGTCCTCGTTGAAATATGCGGCCGCCGTCAGCATGCCGGCAATCAGCAGCGCGGTGTCGATGCTGGACAGCTCGCACCGCCACGCGCGCACGCCGCTTTCCATGTCCAGGAAGTGATAGTAGAAGCCCTTGTAGCCGGTGGCGTCCGGCGCGGTGCTCTGCTCGCAATTGGCAAAGAAGCGCAAGGTGGTCAGCGTGCGCAGCACGGCCTCGCCGCGCGGCATGCAGCCGCGCTCGACGCCGATGGTGTAGACGGTCAGCGCCATGCCGACCGCCGCGATGCTGGCCGGCCAGCCCGGCTCGGTCTTGTCGCGGATCAAGCCGTTGGCCGGGTTGGTTTCGTGGATGAAGTACTCAAAGGAATTCCTTTGCATCTCCGTCAGCAGCTTCAGCTTCCCGGCATCGATGGCGGGCGGAGGACGGTGCATATCAGGCATGGTGGTCATGGCGGGCCCGGCAAATACCAAAGCTCCATGTTGTCACAGCCTCCCGCCAGCGTATGTGGTTCAACGCACGAATGAGGCCCGAGCGGTGGCGCGCCTCCCCGGCGCGGCAGGCCTGTTATTGCGGATCGACTTGCCACGGCCGGAATTTTCCCGCACTATTCGTGTGAGCATCTTGCTAATTTTTTGCTTTCTTTGCGAGGCATTTGTGGCGACTCCCGACATCTCAAGATTGAAAATAGAACGCGGCGCTCCCGCCCAGGTTCAAGGGCAGCGGTCCAAGCGCCGCCGCTGGATCAAGATCGCACTGGTGGTGATCGTGGCCGGCATTGGCGGCAAGGTCGCCATGGGCCAGTTCAGCGGCAAGACCAGCGTGGAAACCGTCACTGTGGCGCAGACCTGGCCGTCGCAGAGTTACACCCTGCTCAACGCCACCGGTTATGTGGTGGCGCAGCGCAAGGCGGCGCTGTCGTCCAAGGCCACCGGCCGGCTGGAATGGCTGGGCGTGCTCGAAGGCAGCAAGGTCAAGAAGGATGAGGTGATCGCGCGGCTGGAGAACCGCGACGTCAGCGCCACGCTGGGCCAGGCGCAGGCCAACGTCAAGGTGGCGCAGGCCAATCTGGAACAGGGGCAGGCCGAGTTGTTCGACGCGCAGGCCAACTTCAAGCGCACCGCCGAGCTGCTGAACCAGAAGTTCATCACCGCCTCCGCCTACGACACCGCGCAGGCGCGGCTGACCAAGGCCAAGGCCAATATCGCCGGCTTCAACGCCGCCATCGCCGCCGCCAAGGCCAACGCGCAGGTGGCGCAGGTGGCGCTGGACCAGACGGTGATACGCGCGCCGTTCGACGGCGTGATCCTGACCAAGAGCGCCAACGTCGGCGACAACATCACCCCCTTCTCCTCCGCCGCCGACAGCAAGGGCGCGGTGGTCACCATCGCCGACATGGACACGCTGGAGGTGGAGGCCGACGTCTCCGAATCCAACCTCAGCAAGATCCGCGTGGACCAGCCGACCGAGATCCTGCTCGACGCCTTTCCCGAGCTGCACCTGGCCGGCAACGTCTCGCGCATGGTGCCGACCATGGACCGCAGCAAGGCGACCTTGCTGGTCAAGGTGCGCTTCGTCGACCACGATCCGCGCGTGCTGCCGGACATGAGCGCCAAGGTGGCCTTCCTGTCGAAGCCCGTGCCGCCGGAGGACAAGCGGGCCGTGACGGCCGTGCAGCCGGCCGCCATCGCCACGCGCGACGGCAAGGCGGTGGTGTTCGTGCTCGATGGCGAGAAGGTGAAGCAAGTGCCGGTCACGCAGGGCCGCAAGATCGGCGACCTGACCGAGGTCAAAGGCGTCAAGCCCGGCGACAAGGTGGTGCTGGCGCCGGACGCCAAGCTGCACGACGGCGCCGCCGTCAGCCTGGCGAAAAAATAAGATGAACGAACCACTGGTACTGATCGAACACCTGGTCAAATCCTACCGGCGCGGCGACCAGGTGGTGGAGGTGCTGCGCGATATCAGCCTGGCGATACCGGCCGGCGATTTCACGGCACTGATGGGCCCTTCCGGCTCGGGCAAGAGCACACTGCTCAACCTCATCGCCGGCATCGACAAGCCCGATAGCGGCGTGCTGCGCATCGCGGGCCTGGACATCGCCGGCATGAGCGAGAGCGACCTGGCGCACTGGCGTTCCACCAATGTCGGCTTCATCTTCCAGTTCTACAACCTAATGCCGGTGCTGTCGGCGTTCGAGAACGTGGAACTGCCGCTGCTGCTCACGCCCCTGTCGCGGCGCGAACGGCGCGAGCGCGTGGAGCTGACGCTGGACATGGTCAACCTGGCCGACCGCATGGACCACACGCCGAACGAACTGTCCGGCGGCCAGCAGCAGCGCGTGGCCATCGCCCGCGCCATCGTCACCGACCCGACGCTGATCGTGGCCGACGAGCCGACCGGCGACCTGGATCGCAACTCGGCGGCCGAGATCCTGGTGCTGCTGCAGCAGCTCAACCAGCAGCTGGGCAAGACCATCATCATGGTGACGCACGACGGCAACGCGGCGGCGCAGGCGCGCAACATGATCCACCTCGACAAGGGCGAACTGCTCGCCGGCGAACCGGCCGTACCGACCGTATAGGCCCAGGACCATGTACACGCTGCGGCTGATCTTCAAGAACGCCATGCGCCACAAGCTGCGCACCTCGCTGACGATACTCGGCCTGGTGGTGGCGATCTTTTCCTTCGGCCTGCTGCAGACCGTGGTCGACGCCTGGTACGCCGGCGCCGAGGGCGCGTCCAACACCACGCTGGTCACGCGCAACAAGACCTCGCTGGTGTTCCCGCTGCCGCTGTCCTACCAGGCGCGCATCCGCGCGGTGCCGGGCGTGTCCGGCGTCGGCTTCGCCAACTGGTTCCAGGGCACCTACAAGGATCCGAAAAACTTCTTCGCGCAGTTCGCCATCTCCGGCGAGAGCTACCTGAACATCTACCCCGACTACCTGCTGCCGCCCGAGCAGCGCGCGGACTTCATCAAGGACCGCAAGGGCTGCATCGTCGGGCGCAAGCTGGCCGACCAATATGGCTTCAAGGTCGGCGACACCATCCCGCTCAAGGGCACCATCTATCCCGGCAACTGGGAGCTGACGGTACGCGGCATCTACGACGGCAGGCAAAGCACCACCAACACCGCCACGCTGTTCTTCCACTGGGACTACGTCAACGAGACGATGAAGAAGGTCGCGCCGCGCCGCGCCAACCAGATCGGCGTGTACGTGGTGCAGATCGACCAGCCGGAGAACGCCGCCGCCATCTCCGCCGCCGTCGACAAGGAGTTCGCCAACTCGCTGGCCGAAACGCTGACCGAAACCGAGAAGGCCTTCCAGCTGGGCTTCGTATCGATGTCGGAGGCGATCGTGGTGGCGATCCGCGTGGTGTCCTTCGTGGTGATCGTCATCATCGGCGCGGTGATGGCCAACACCATGGCCATGAGCGCGCGCGAGCGCCTGGGCGAATACGCCACCCTGAAGGCGCTCGGCTTCGGCCCCGGCTTCCTGGCGCTGATGATCTTCGGCGAATCGCTGCTGCTGGCGGCGTTCGGCGCGGCCATCGGCATCGCCGTCCTGTTCCCGTTCGCAGCCTTCCTCGGCAAGGTGATGGGCACCATGTTCCCGGTATTCGAGGTGTCGCGGCTGACGGTGCTGCAGCAGGTGCTGGCGGCGCTGGTCATCGGCGCGGTGGCCGCCATCGCGCCGACCGTCCGCGCGGCGCGCATCAACATCGTCGACGGTTTGCGGAGCATAGGTTGACGCATCCATCATGAAGATCCCTCTCTCCTACGTTGCCCGCAACCTGTGGGCGCGCCGCCTGACCACCACGCTGACCGGCGCCGGCCTGGCGTTGGTGGTGTTCGTGTTCGCCACGGTGCTGATGCTCGACGAGGGCCTGCGCAACACCATGGTCACCACCGGCGAATACGACAACGTGATCCTGATACGCCGCTCGGCCGACACCGAGGTGCAGAGCGGCGTGGACCGCACCCAGGCCAGCATCGCCTCCAGCCATCCGTCCATCGCGCGCGGCGCCGATGGCCAGCCCTTGCTGTCGAAGGAAACGGTGGTGCTCATTTCGCTCAACAAGCGCGGCTCGGCCAAGCCGTCCAACGTGATCATCCGCGGCATCTCGCCGCGCGGCCTGACGCTGCGGCCGCAGGTAAAGCTGACGGCGGGCCGCATGTTCCGCCCCGGCGCCTCCGAGATCATCGCCGGCGCCAGCATCGCGCGCCGTTTCGAGGGCGCCGGCATCGGCGAGACGCTGCGCTTCGGCCAGCGCGAGTGGACCGTGGTCGGTCTGTTCGACGCCGGCAACAGCGGCTTCGATTCCGAGATCTGGGGCGACGCCGACCAGTTGATGCCCGCCTTCCGCCGCAACGCCTATTCGGCCATGGTGCTGCGGCTGGCCGACACCTCGCTGTTCGACGGCTTCAAGAAGGATATCGAATCCGACCAGCGCCTGACGCTGGACGCCAAGCGCGAACAGACCTTCTACTCCGACCAGTCGAAGGCGCTGTCGACCTTCATCAGCGTGCTGGGGCTGATCCTGTCGATCATCTTCTCGATCGGCGCGATGATTGGCGCCACCATCACCATGTACGCCTCGGTCGCCAACCGCGTCGGCGAGATCGGCACCTTGCGGGCGCTGGGCTTCCAGCGCCGCAGCATCCTGGCCGCCTTCCTGGCCGAGTCGATGCTGCTGGCGGTGCTGGGCGGCGCGCTGGGCCTGGCCTGCGCCTCGCTGATGCAGTTCCTGTCCTTCTCGACCACCAATTTCCAATCCTTCTCCGAGCTGGCCTTCGGCTTCCGCCTGACGCCCGCCATCGTGGTTAAAACGCTCATGTTTTCGCTGGCGATGGGCATGGTCGGCGGCTTCCTGCCGGCGCTGCGCGCGGCCCGCATGAAAATCGTCGACGCCTTGCGCGCAGCATGAGCACATGAACATGAGCGCATGACCCGCACAATCGTGCGGGAAAGCGTGCTAGACTTTCCTTAATGCAAACCTCGCCATACGCGCCAGTTTTGCCCCAGGACTCATCGCCGACCATGCCGCACAGGGATCCTCCATTTGCCGCGCAGGGAATCGGGTCGCGCCAACTCTGGCGCCGGCTGCTGCTCGGCTGCGCGCTGCTGGCATGGGCGCTGGCGGCGATGGCGGCGCCGACGTGGGCCACCGGCGAGCGCAAGGTGCTGGTGCTGTATTCGCTGGGCTCCGATTCCGCGTCGGCCTGGCAGTCCCTGATCCACAAAGGCCTGTCGGACGAACTGGCCGACAAGCGCCAGACCTCCGCGCTGGGCATCTTCGAGGAGCGCTTCGACGCCGTGCGCGTCGGCGACGAGCAGGCGCAGGCCGGCATGGAGCAGTACCTGCGCACCAAGTACGCACACATCCAGTTCGACGCCATCATCACCGAGAACTATGTGGCGGCGCGCTTCCTCAGCGACCGCCCCGACCTGTTTCGCGGCGTGCCGCGCCACTACGTGAACCATGGGCGCCTGAACTGGTCGCCGCATGACGGTATCGCCTATCAGGTGCAGGCCAGCTTCGAGCGCGCCATCGGCGTGATCCCGCAGGTGGCGCCGGGCGTGCGGCATGTGGTGGTGATCGGCGACAGCACCGACCGCATGCAGGAATCGGTGAACGGCGTGCGCGCGGCGGCCGGCATCTACGCACGGCAATTACGCTTCGAATACTGGGACCGTCTGACCTACGCGGAGATCTTCCGCCAGGCCGCGCTGCTGCAGCCCGGCAGCGCCATCTTCCTGCTGCCCAGCTATCACGACAGCGCCGGCGAGCGCCGGCGGCCGGTGGACATCGCGCGTCGACTGGCGGCCACCACCCAGGTGCCGATCTTCACCAACTGGGAGGCCATCGTGGTGCCCGGCGTGGTGGGCGGCTACGTGGTCAGCGCCGAGCGCATAGGCCGCGCCATCGGCGCCATCCTGTTGCAGCGGAAGCCCGACATCGCCGGCATTCCCGGCTACCTGTTCGACCACGGCGCGGCGCAACGCTTCCACTTGCAGAATATTCCGCCGACGGCGCAATGGGTCAACCGCCCGCGCAGCGTGTTCGAGGAATACCTTTGGCAGATACTGGCGAGCCTCACGCTGATCGTGCTGGAGGGCGTGTTGATCTCGGCGCTGATCTTCGCGCTGCGCGGCCGGCGCCAGACGCTGCGCGCGCTGCACGATGAGCGCAACCAGCTGGAGGCCCGCGTGCTGCAACGCACGCTGGAGCTGATGGTGGCCAACACCAAGCTCGAACAACTGGCCACCACCGATCCGCTGACCGGCATCGGCAACCGCCGCCGCATGACGGAGCAGATCAACAAGGAGCTGGAACGCAGCCGGCGCTTCAAGCATTCGCTGTCGCTGCTGATGGTCGACATCGACCACTTCAAGGACGTCAACGACGTCTACGGCCACGAGGCGGGCGACCGCGCCCTCGTGGCGGTGGCGCGGGCGCTGTCGGGCGGCATGCGCAATATCGACATGGCGTCGCGCTTCGGCGGCGAGGAGTTCGTGCTGCTGATGCCGGAGACCGGAATCGACGTCGCCAGCGGCGCCGCCGAGCGGCTGCGGGCCGATGTCGCCATGCTGCGCATCGAGGGCGACAACGGCGAGCGGATCGCGCTCACCGTCAGCATCGGCGTGGCCTCGTCGACGCCGGAGGGGCCGCTGGACAGCGCTTCGTCGCTGATCTCGCGGGCCGACCGGGCGCTCTACCAGGCCAAGCACGAAGGGCGCGACCGCGTGGTCAGCGCCTGATCTTGCGGCGCGTGCTGGTGCACACGCTCCTAATTTCAAATACGAATCATTATCATTTGTATTGACATTACGTTCTATGGCGGATAAGCTGGCGGCATAGCATTTAAGACAAGCTTTCAATCCATAGAAGCCGCCATGCCCCACACCCTTGCATTCCTGCCCCACTACGCCGCCGCCCAAGCTCGCACGCTGCGTCAATTCATCGAAGCCTTCTGGAACGAGGGCTACCTGACCGGCGCCGTCGATCCGGAGCAGAACCAGTTGCGGCTGGAGGGCCGCGACGAGCATGACGCGCCGATGGTCTACCGTATCGATATCGCCGGCCGCAGCGCCTTCGACCGCCTGCGGCTAAGCGGCGAAGTGCGCGGCCCCGGTCAATCGCGGCCGGAGATCGCCGCCGTGATTTCGGCGCTGGTGCGGCACCTGCAGCCGCAAGCGGAGGCGTTGCGCCGCTTCGCCGCCGAGCTGCGGCAGACCGCGCTCAAACAGGCCTGGTCGATGACCGTGGCGCCGCAAGCCTCGCTGCAGTCCCCCTACGCCTTGCAGGAAGCGGAACTGGGCGACGGCCACCCCTACCATCCCTGCTTCCGTTCGCGCATGGGCTTCAGCATCGACGAGCATCGGCGCTACGGCCCGGAGTTCGCGCAAGCCATCGCGCTGACCTGGCTGGCGATCGACCGCGAAGCCAGCGAAACCCACCAGCTGCCGGAACTCGACTACGACAGCTTCGTGCTATCGCAATTGGGCACGGAGGAATACCACCGCCTGCTGGGCCGGATCGAAGCGCAGGGCCGAACGCCGGCGCGCTATCGCCTGCTGCCGGTGCATCCGTGGCAATGGGAGCATGGCGTGGCGCCGCACTTCGCGGACTGGCTGGCCGACGGCACCTTGCTGCACCTGGGCGCGGGCTGCGGCGAATGGCTGGCGCAACAATCGATACGCTCGCTCAGCAACCTGGCGCCAGGTGTCCGCTGCAACCTGAAGCTGCCGCTGGCCATCGCCAATAGCTCGGCCGACCGCATCCTGTCCGACCACCATGTGCACAACGCGCCGGTCATCTCGCGCTGGCTGCAGGCCATTTGCCATGACGATGCGTTTCTGGCCGGCGGCCGGCGGCTGGCGGTACTTGCCGAGCCGGCGGGCATCACGGTCGCGGCGGCGCGCCAGCGCATGGGCGCCTACGGCATGCTGGGGGCGATCTGGCGCAACGCGCCGGAGTCCGTGCTGGCGGAGGGCGAACAGGTGTTCCCGATGACCGCCCTGACCACGCTGGCCGGCGACGGCGAATTGACCATCGCCCCATGGCTGGCGCGGCACGGCGTGGAACGCTGGGTGGCCGCGCTGCTGGAGGCGAGCATCCCGCCACTTCTGCATCTGATGATGGCGCATGGCGTGCTGCTTGAATGCCATGCGCAAAACACCCTGCTGATCCTGCGCGACGGCCTGCCGCAACGTATCGCCATCCGCGACCTGCCCGGCGGCCTGCATTATCTGAAAGGCGCCACCAATGAAGCGCAGCTGGCCGGCCTGCGCGGCGCGCCGGCTTACCGCAATGCGCTCAACGCCAGCGGGGGTTTCATGTTCGACTCGCCGGCCGAGGCGCGCGACTATCTGCTGGAAGTGCTCTTCTTCATCAACCTTGGCGAACTTGCGTGGCGCCTGGAGCGCTATCAGGGCCATGCCGAAGCGCTGTTCTGGGCGCAGGCCGCGCGCACCGTGCTGGCCTATCAGTCGCGCTTCCCGGAACACGCCGCCCGCCATCGCGAGTTCGACCTGCTGGGCGCGCAGCTGAAGATTGAATGCCTGGCCGCGCGCCGCCTGCTCGGATGGAGCACGCAGCGTTTTCGCACGGTCGGCAATCCGCTGGCAGGCGGCCACGCATGAGCGTTGCGCAAGCCGCATCGCGGCCAGCCGGGGCGACGCGCGCGGTGGCGATCACCGTCGCCGGCCACTTCGGCGCGGCGCTCGCAGCCCTGTGCATGCCGCCGTTTTATGGGCAGATCCTGGAATCGAGCTTCCCTGCGAACGCGCCATCGGCGGCGCTGGCCGGCTGGTACTTCACGCTGCCGACGCTGGCCGCGGCCATCGCCAATCCGGCATGGGGGCGGCTGGCCGACCGCATCGGCCGCCGCGCCTCGCTGATGCGGGCGCACGCCGGCTTGTGCCTCAGCTTCATCCTCACCGGCCTGGCGCGCACGCCGCTGGAATTCGCACTGGGCCTGATACTGCAAGGGCTGCTGGGCGGGACCTTCTCCGCATCCAACGCGTATCTGGCGGAACAGCTGCCGCCTGCGCGGCTGGCGACACTGCTCGGCGTGATGCAGGCTTCGGCGAGAACCGCCTTGTTCGCCGGCCCGGCGCTGATCGGCATGATGAGCGGACACGCCAACATGCTGCAGCTGTTCCTGTACCTGGCATTGTTCCCCGGCGTCGCCTGCGTGGTGCTGTACTTCTCGCCGGACGCCGGCGCGCCGCGCAAGCCTGCCCCCGCATCCGCCAGTGCCCACGCACCGTCCGGCGACGAGGAAGCCGGCAGCTGCGGCGTCAGCGCCGTCAACCTGTACCGGCTGCAGGCGCTGTTCGCCATCGGCACCGTCCTGTCCTATCCCTACTTCGTCAGCGATCTCGCGCACCGGCTGCAGATCGGCGCCGCCACGGCCGGCATGATGTTCGGCCTGCCGCACGCTTTGTTCCTGCTGCTGGCATGGCCGTTGGGCCGCAAGCTCGGTCACGCTAACGCCCGCGCCGCGCTGGGATGGTACGCCGCGCTGACCAGCGCAGGCCTGCTGCTGCAGGCGCTGGCCGATGCGCTGCCGGCGCTGCTGGCGGGCCGCGTCCTGATGGGCGTCGGCATGACCGGCGCCTACCTCGCCATCAACGCGCTGGCCGCCGCCACCTCTACCCTCGCCCGCGCCGGCCGCCACTTCGGCAGCCTGGAAGGGGCCAACAAATGGGGCGCCGTCAGCGCCGGCCTGCTGGCTAGCCTGCTGGCGCCATCGCTCGGCTATGCCGCACCGCTCTGGCTGGGAACCGCCGTCGTCGCCGCGCTGTTTATTTCACTGAAATGGAGACTGCTATGAACTCACCGATGTTATCCAGGCATCTGCAGCCCGCGCCTCCCGATACCGAGAGCTTCGCCGAACGCCAGCATGGCCGCCTGCTGATCAACTGCTATGCGCGGGAGGTGGCCATGCAGGAGCACACGCTGGCCGTGCTGCCGGCCGGCCGCAACGGGCATCCGGCGATGCCTGACGCTTATCGCGGCCAGGTGCTTGAAATCGCCCTGCCGCGCGTGGGTAGCCAGTTGTGCGTGGGCGTGCTGCACGTATCGGCCACCGCCAATTTCGACTACACCACCGGCGTCTACCTGCGCAAAGGACAGGAGGCCTGGCGTGACGCCGGCTGGCGGGAACTGGCGAGCCTGATCATCGAGGACCTGTCGCGCCGCGCAGCCACACCGTTCAACGACGAACTGCTGCAGCAGATCGGCGACAGCATCGCCACCATGCAGGACGTGATGGACCGCCGCCCGGCGCCGGCACCGCCGGCCGCCGCAGCGAACGCCACGCCGCTGCTGGCCTATATCGAAAGCGAACAAGGGCTGCTGACCGGCCATCCCTTCCATCCGGCGCCGAAAAGCCGCTCCGACTGGTCGCCCGCCGAGCAGCGCGACTATTCGCCGGAGCACAAGACCAGCATGCGCCTGCACTACTTCCAGCTTCCGCGGGAGTGGCTGCTGAGCGACAGCATCGACGCGGGCGCGCTGCAAAAGCTCGGCGCACATGGCCTGCAATCCGGTGAAAACGGTGCAATCCTGCCGCTGCACCCATGGCAGGCCGGCTGGATGCGCCGCCAGCCGCGCATCGCCAGCGCCCTGCGCAGCGGCGAGATCATCGACCTCGGCCCCCATGGCCGCCATTTCCATCCAACGGCGTCGGTGCGCACGCTGCTGGCCGAGGACGCGGCGTCCTTCGTCAAGCTGTCGCTGAATATGCGCATCACCAACTGCATCCGCAACAACGCCCGCCACGAACTGCAAAGCGCGTTGACCGGCACGCGGCTGTACCGCACCATGCAGGCCGATATGCAAAGCCGCTTCCCCGGCTTCCGCGTGCTTGAGGAACAGGCCTACGCCACGGTCGACCTGCCCGGCGCCGATCCGGAACTGGCCAACGGCTTCGGCGTGCTGCTGCGCGAGGGCGTGGCGGGCCTGCTGCAACAGGGCGTGCGGCCGATCGTTTGCGCCGCCTTGTTCGGCAACGGCGAGCATGGACGCAAGCGCGTCTTCGCCCAGATCGAGCGCTATGCGCTGCATCGTGGTTATACGCTGGAGCAGGCGGCGCGCGGCTGGTTCGCACGCTATGCGGAAACCGCGGTGCATCCTATCCTGTACCTGCTGTTCGAATACGGCGTGGCGTTCGAGCCGCACATGCAGAACACGGTCGTCGGACTTGACGAGGAAGGTGCGCCCAGCCACTTCATCCTGCGCGACCTGGAACTGACGCGGCTCGCGCCGCAGGCGCAGGCGCTGGCCCGCGCCATGCAGCTGGAGGCCGGCACGCTGTCGGCGTTGTGCTGCACCGATGAACGGGCCTGGATACGCATCGGCTACTGCCTGTTCGTCAACAACCTGTGCGAGGTCATCGCCAGCATCGCCAACGGCAACCACACGCTGTACCTCAGCCTGTGGGGAGTGCTGCGCAATACGCTGCAGGACTACCTGGCGAAGTACCCCAATCCGTTCGCCAGCCGCCGCATCCAGGGGCTGCTGGCGGGCGAGCCACTGCCGGCCAAGGGCAATCTGCTGACGCGCTTCCTGCGCCAGGCCGACCGCCAGGCCAGCTACCTCCCCCTGTATCACCCGCTCGGCGTCGTCAACGGCGCGGCGGCATCTTTATAACGACAGCTCTCCAAAACAATGAAAACCGTTCTGAAACCATTACCCCTGCTGCTGGCAGGTCTCGTCTTCTCCGCGCAGGCGGAGGATATCCAAACCATGCAGCAGGTGACCGTCACCGGCGCCAGCGACGGCCTGGCCGCCGGCGCCAGCGGCATCAAGGCCCAGGGCAGCCTGCTCGACGCGCCGCAATCGGTCAGCGTGGTGACCCAGGAAAATCTGCGCAACCGCGCCGCGCTGACCAGCAAGGATGCGCTGGATTACGTCAGCAGCGTGGTGGCCGGCCAGGGCGAAGGCCGCCGCGACGAGTTCTATATCCGCGGCTTCTACTCGCTGCGCGACACCAGCCTCGATGGCGTGCGCGATGACACGCTGTATTCGCGCGATCTGGCGACGGTCGAGAAGATCGAAGTGATCAAGGGCGCGGCGGCGGCGCTGTATGGACGCGGCTCGGCCGGTGGCCTGATCAACCGTGTCAGCAAGCAGCCGCGCGCCAAGCAGGAAACCGAAGTCTCGGCCACGTTTGGGTCAGACAACGAGCGGCGTGTGAGCGTCGATGCCGGCGGTGCGCTGAACGATACCATCAACGGCCGCCTGATCGCCGTGTACGACAGCGGCGACAGCTATCGCGACGTGGTCGAACATACGCGCAAGCTGCTGGCGCCCTCGGTGAAGTTTGCACTGTCGCCGGCCACTTCGCTGCTGCTGCAGGCCGAGGTGCAGCGCGAGGACCGCACGCCGGATCGCGGCGTGCCATCGCTGGCGGGCCGCCCGGTGGCGGTGCCGCCATCGACCTTCTACGGCGAGAGCTACGACTACACCAGCACCGACAGCGACATGGCTAGGGTCAAACTGGAACACCGTTTCAACGACCGCCTGAAACTGGAGAACACCTTCCAGTACAGCCGCACCGAACTTGAAGGCGTGAACACCCGCAACCGCCGCGTCAACGCGGACAACACCGTGTCGCGCCAGATCACCTACTTCCCGCAGACGCAGCGCAACCTGATCAACCAGACCGAGTTGGCGTACACCCTGGACCAGCACGCGCTGCTGGCCGGTGTGGAGCTGTCGGACCAGAAGCGCGACGTCGTCACCGCGCAGACCGGCATCGGCTTGCCGGTGAACCTGTACGCGCCACAGCATGTGCTGCCGGCGCCGAATCTGGGCGCCCTGCCGGTGGCGCTGAACAACGGCTTCACGGCCAAGACGCAGGCGCTGTACCTGCAGGACCAGATCACCATCGCGCCGCAGTGGAAGGCGCTGGCGGGCGTGCGCTTCGACCGCTTCCAGCAGGAGCAGACCAACCGCCTGACCAAAGTGTTCAGCGAGCGCACCGACAACGTGGTCTCGCCGCGCGCGGGCGTGGTGTACCAGCCGGTCGATGGACAATCGTGGTATCTGAACCTGAGCCGCTCGTCGCAGCCCGGCGGCGGCGACCTGCTTTACACCGGCAGCACGCCGCTGTCGCAAGTCAAACCGCTGCAGACGGATTTGCAGGAAGTGGGCTACAAGCAGGAGTGGCTGGGTGGTCGCATCTCCACCACCGCAGCGCTGTTCCGCATCGAACAGCGCAACCAGTTGACGCTGGACCCGACCGATCCGGCCGGCCTGCGCCAGCTGCAGGTCGGCAAGCAGCGCAACGAGGGCGTGGAGCTTGAGCTGCAAGGCGCGCTGTGGCAAGGTGGTCGCCTGAACGCGTCCTACACCTACAACAACGCGCGCATCGTGGCGTCCAACGATATCCCGAGCGGCAACCGGGCGGAGATGACGCCGCGCCAGCGCGCGTCGCTGTGGGTGGACCAGGAACTGGGCGGCGCATGGAGCGCGGGCGTGGGTGCGATTCTCAGCGGCGACCAGTTCGCGCTGTCCGACAATACCGTTCGGCTGCCCGGCTACGTCCGCGTGGATGCGGCGCTCATCTATCGCGCCAGGCAGTATGAGGTGCGGGTCAAGTTGAACAATGTCGGCAATGCGCGCTTCTATGAGTCGGCCATCAACAACGTGCAGATCCAGCCGGGCGCGCCGCGCAACGCGAGTGTGACGCTGACTACCCGCTTCTGATCCTGCCGCGATCCCGCCGGCGCCTATTCGGCGTCCGGCTGCCGCGACGGGTGCGCCTGCTGGAAGGCGGGCAGCTCGTTGCAGGCGGCGTGGATGCGCATGACGGTCGGATACGGCGTCATGTCCACGCCGAAGCGCTGGGCGCTGAAGACTTGCGGCACCAGGCAGCAATCGGCCAGCGTCGGCGTGTCGCCGTGGCAGTAGCGGCCGGTGCGCGGGTCGTCGGCCAGCATGCGTTCCAGCGTGGCCAGGCCAAGCTGCAGCCAGTGCTGCTGCCATTCCAGCTTGACCTCCTCACTCACCTTCAGCTGTCCCTTCAGGTACTTCAGCACACGCAGGTTGCCCAGCGGGTGGGTGTCGGCGGCCACCGTCAGCGCCAGCGCGCGCACGCGGGCGCGGTCGGCCGTGCCGGAAGGCAGCAGCGGCGCTTGCGGGCGCGTCTCCTCCAGGTACTCGATGATGGCCAGCGACTGGCCGATCACGCTGCCGTCGTCGTCCAGCGTTGGCAGCAGCGCCGATGGATTGAGCGCGCGGTAGCTGTCGGTAAGCTGCTCGCCGCCGTCGCGCAGCAAATGAACCGGCACGGCATCGTAAGCCAGGCCTTTGAGGTTCAACGCAATGCGCACGCGGTAGGCGGCGGAACTGCGGAAGTAGGTGTAAAGCTTCATGCGAAATCTCGTTCTAAAATTGCGGCCGGCTGCGGTGGCGCCATCAACCAAAGCATGACAGCCGACAGCAGCGCCGGCACGGCGGCGATCACGAAGATCGTGCTGTTCGGCCAATTCATGCGTATCAGCTCACCGCCCAGCACCGGCCCGATGATGGAGCCGACCCGGCCCACGCCGAGGCTCCAGCCGATGCCGGTGGACCGCAGCGTGGTCGGATAGTAGTTGGCCGCCAGCGCATTGACGGCGGGCTGGCCGCCGACGATGCAGAAGCCCGCCACCAGGATCGCCAGGCACAGGAAGGCCAGCGACGCTTCCGGACGGCCGATCAGCACAATCGCCACGCCAGCCACCAGGAAGCCCGGTATCAGCACGCTGCGGAAGCTGGAGCGGTCGATCATCCGGCCCATCATCAGCGTGCCGATGGTGCCGCCGACCGGCAGGATGGTGCCGGCCAATACCGCCATGCTGGTCGACAGGCCCGCGCCCTTGAGGATGGTCGGCAGCCAGTTCGATAAGAAGTACAGGTTGAGCAGGTTGAGGAAGTTGACCAGCCAAAGCAGCACTGTGGTGCGCGCGCGGCCTTCGCGGAACAGCTCCGCCACCGAGCCGCGCTTGCCGGACTTCTCGTGCACCAGGTAGCGGCTGTCCGCATGCACGGGCGCCGATGGATCGATGCGGCGTAGCCATTGCGCCACGCGTTCGACGCGCTTGCCGCTCAGGACCACGTACTGCATCGACTCGGGCAGCATGAAGATCATCAGCACGCCGATCGCCAGCGGCATGGCGCCGCCGACGTAGAACACCGATTGCCAGCCATACGACGGAATCAGCGCGGCGGAAGCCAGGCCGCCGACCACGGCGCCCACGGTGAAGCCGCAGGAGACCAGCATCATCAAGGTGACGCGGCTACGCACCGGACTGTACTCGCCGGCCAGCGCCATCACGTTGGGCATGATGGCGCCCAGGCCGATGCCGGTGACGAAGCGCAGCCACTGCAGCTGTTCGAGCGTGGTGCACGATGGCGTGAGCAGCATGCAGACCGAGAAGAACATGGTGGCGCCGATCAGCACCGGACGGCGGCCGATTTTGTCGGCCATCACGCTGAACACCAGCGAGCCGACCAGCATGCCAAACAGGCCGGCGCCGAACACCGGTCCGAGACTGGCTTTGCTGACATGCCATTCCTGGATGATGGCCGGCGCCACATAGCCCATCGCCTGCACGTCGAAGCCGTCCATCAGGATGCACAGGCCGCACAGCACATAGACGCCGATCTGGAAGGCGCCGATCTTGCTCTTGTCGATGAGTGCGGGGATATCTACTTGTTGTTCCATCTTTGTCTCCTCCTGCCTCGCCGGCGCTTTAGCTGCGCTCTTTGTAATGCGTGACGGTTTGCTCGATGGCGCCGAAGATGCTGGCGCCCTGCTCGTCCTTCATCTCGATCCGCACGCTGTCGCCGAACTTGAGGAAGCCGGTCTGCGGCTTGCCGCTTTCGATGGTCTCGTACATGCGCACTTCGGCCAGGCAGCAGTAGCCCACACCGCCGTTGGCGATGCTCGATCCATGCAGGCTGCCCTGCTTGTTCGACACGGTGCCGGAACCGATGATGGTGCCGGCCGCCAGTTCGCGCGTGGCGGCGGCATGCGCCACCAGTTGCGCGAAGTTGAAGGTCATGTCCTCGCCGGCGTTCGGCTTGCCGAATGGCTGCTTATTCAAGTCAACCAGCAGCGGCAGGTGCAGCTTGGTGTCGGCCCAGCGCGCGCCCAGTTCGTCCGGCGTGACGGCCACCGGCGAGAAGGCGCTGGCGGCTTTCGACTGGAAGAAGCCGAAGCCCTTGGCCAGTTCGTTCGGGATCAGGTTGCGCAGCGAGACATCGTTGACCAGCATGACCAGGCGGATCGCCTTGGCGCAGTCGGCGGCGCTGGCGCCCATGCGCACGTCGCCGGTGATGACGGCCACTTCGGCCTCGAGGTCGATGCCCCACTCTTCGGACAGCGCGAAGATCGGATCGCGCGGGCCGATGAAGCTGTCGGAGCCGCCCTGGTACATCAGCGGGTCGGTGTAGAAGGAGGCCGGCACTTCGGCGTTGCGCGCCTTGCGCACCAGCTCAACGTGGTTGATGTAGGCCGAGCCGTCGGCCCATTGGTAGGCGCGCGGCAGCGGCGAGTGGCAGTACTGCTGGTCGAACGGGTGGGTGTCGACCGCGTCGCCGGCGTTCAGCGATACGTAGACTTGTTCCAGCGCCGGCGACACCAGCTCCCAGTTGTCCAGCGCGTGCTGCAGCGTGGCGGAGATTTTCGGTACGTGCTGGTAGCGCGACAGGTCTCGGCTGACGACCACCAGGCGGCCATCGCGGCTGCCGTCTTTCAGTGTCGCGAGCTTCATGCCTTCACCTCCGGCGCGTGCATCCAGGCGGCGTGCTTGGGTGCCTTGCGGGTCTGCGACCACTCTTCCAGCATTTCCCATTTGACGGCGTCGAGGCGCTGCATCATCTCCGGCGTGCCGGTGTTGACGGCCAGTTCGAGGCGGTGGCCGTTCGGGTCGAAGAAGTAGATCGACTTGAAGATGGTGTGGTTGATCGGGCCTATCACGCTGATGCCGGCGGCCTCCAGGCGCTCCTTGGCGGCCAGCAGTTCTTCCATGCTCTCCACTTCCATCGCCAGGTGCTGCACCCAGGCCGGGGTGTTGTGGTCGCGGTCCATCGGCGCCTGGGTCGGCAGCTCGAAGAAGGCCAGCACGTTGCCGTGGCCGGCGTCCAGGAAGACGTGCATGTACGGGTCCGGCGCTTTGGTGGACGGCACTTCGTCTTCGGCGATGGCCAGCACGAAGTCCATGTTCAGGTGTTTGACGTACCACTCGACGGTCTGCTTGGCGTCGATGCAGCGGTAGGCCACGTGGTGTATTTGCTTGATTTTCATGTTTGTCTCCAACAAGGGCATGGCACATTAAATGCGAATTTCAGATATCATATAAATTGTATTTTTCAGCTCACTTATCAGGTTTCCCGATGAATCCTAGCTTGCGCCAGATGCGCGCCCTGGTGGCGCTCGCCAAGACCGGCAGCTTTACGCTGGCCGCCGAGCACCTCAATGTGACGCAATCCGCGCTCAGCGGGCAGATCAAGGAGCTGGAGCAGATGCTGGGGGTGCGCGTGGTCGAGCGTACCACCCGCAAGGCGCAGCTGTCGGAAATCGGCCGCGAGCTCACGCCGCTGTTCGAGAAGATGCTGCAGGACCTGGACCGCGCCATGGCCGACATTGCCAACCGCAAGGCGCTCAAGCAGGGATCGGTGCGGGTGGCCGCGCCGCAGATGCTGTCCTGCACGCTCATTCCGGAGGTGATCGCCGCCTACAAGGCGCGCTATCCGGACGTGCAGGTGTGGCTGGCCGACAGTCCGGTGGAGATGGTCTCGGCGCGCGTGTTCAGCGGCGAGGCGGACTTCGGCATCGGCCCGGACCGCGACACCACCGCCGAGATCGAGGCGCAGCCGCTGTTCGAGATGCCGTTCGTGGTGGTGTATCCGCCCGGCCATCCGCTGGAGCGGCGCAAGCGCATCACCTGGGCCGACGTCAACGAGTTCCCGGTGATCTCGCTGCAGGGCCAGTTCACCGAGCGGCTGTTGCGCGACATGCACGCCTCGTTCCGCGAGCAGTCGCTAAATCCGTACAACGAGGTGACCTTCATGACGACGGCGCTGGCCATGGTGCACGCGCGGCTGGGCATCACGGTCTGCCTGCCGTACGCGGAAAAGATGGTGCAGCTGTATGGCCTGCAGATGCGGACGCTGGAATCGCCGGCGCTGACGCGGCGCTTCTTCGTCTACACGCGCAGCGCGCGGGCGCTGTCCCCCGCCGCCGAGAGCTTTGTCGCCTTCCTGCAGGAGTTTGCCGCCTCGCATCACTGGAATGTGCCGCAGTTATAATTGATCTATGACAGCAGATACCATCGCCATTAATCAACAGATGGACCAATTCGACGGCCACCACAGCGTTTGGCTGTTCGGCTACGGCTCGCTGATTTACAAGGCCGACTTTCCTTATCTTGAGCGTCGACCCGCCAGCATCGCCAACTGGACGCGGCGCTTTTGGCAGGGTTCGCACGACCATCGCGGCACACCGGAGGCGCCGGGCCGCGTCGTGACCATCATCGAAGAGCCTGGTGCGGTTTGCCACGGCATGGCCTACCTGGTCACGCCGGAAGTGTTCGCACACCTGGACCATCGCGAGAAGAACGGCTATCTGCGGCTGGCAATTTCCATCGCGTTCGAGGATGGCGGCAGCGTCGAGGGCCTGGTCTACATTGCCACGCCGGACAATACGGCCTTCCTCGGCGAGGCTTCAGAGCAGGAGATCGCGCGCCACATCGCCCGTTCCGCCGGGCCCAGCGGGCCGAACAGCGACTACCTCAACCACCTGGCCAACGCGCTGCGCGAACTGGGCCGGCATGACCAGCATGTGTTCGAAATCGAGCGGCATCTGGCCGCGCTGAAAAACCATCAACCGTAACAATAACGAGGGCAACACCATATGACCCATGTCGACCAGCGCCGCCGCACCCTCTGCATGCAACTACTCGGCGGCCTCGCCGGCATCGTCATCGACGGTTCCGCCATGGCCCGGCCTTCCGTGGACGAGGCCACCAAGGTCTTCCGGCTCGACGGCGAGGGTGTTACCTACGCGTTCGGCGTCAACAGCGAGGGGCAGTTGCAGTCGATGTATTGGGGCAGCGCCTTGTCCGGCGAAGACAGGCTGCCGGCGCCGGTGCCGGTGCCGGAAAACTCCTCCAATGAAATGCCGGTCACGATCACGCCGTTCGAGTTCCCTGGCTTTGGCGGCGGCCTGACCGTGGAACCGGCGCTGAAGGTGACCTTCCCGGACGGCGTGCGCGACCTCGTCTTGCGCTACGTGAGCCACCAGCTCGACAAGGACCGGATCGTGGTGCGGATGAAAGACGCCAGCCGCGCCGTGCACGTGACCCTGACGTATGCGATGGATGCAAGCACAGGCATCCTGGCGCGCTCGGCCGTGGTGGAAAACCGCACGGCCAGCTGGATCCAGCTTGATCAGTTGGCGGCTGCGAGCATCAACCTGCCGTACAGGGACGATTACCGCCTTTCCTACCTCACAGGACGATGGGGAGGCGAGTTCGCCTTGCAGACGCGCCCGATAGAGCCGGGCTCCACGGTGATTGAAAGCCGCAAGGGCGTCACCTCCCACCAGGCCAATCCCTGGATCGCGATCAGCCAGGCCGGCACGGAAGAGGAATCAGGTCCCGTGTGGTTCGGTGCGCTGGGTTGGAGCGGTTCCTGGCGCATCCATGTCGATATGGATGCGCTGGGCGGCGTCCGCGCGACCGCCGGCTACAATCCTTTCGACTTCGCCTATCGCCTGAAGCCGGGAGAGAGCCTGGCGTCTCCCGTGTTCCACGCGGGGTATTCGGCAGACGGCTTTGGCGGCGCGTCCCGCATGTTCCACCGCTACCAGCGCGAGCGCATCCTGCCTGGCGCGCCGCAGCCGCGCTTGCGTCCCATTCTCTACAATTCGTGGGAGGCGACCACTTTCGCCGTCGACGAGGCGGGACAGGTGGCGCTGGCCGAGAAGGCGGCAAGCATCGGCGTCGAACGTTTCGTTGTCGACGACGGCTGGTTCGGCGCGCGCAACAGCGACAAGGCCGGGCTGGGCGACTGGGTCGTCAACCGGCAAAAATTCCCGAATGGACTGGCGCCGCTGATCAAGCGGGTCAATGCGCTCGGCATGGAGTTCGGGCTGTGGGTGGAACCGGAGATGGTCAATCCGGACAGCGATTTGTATCGCGCCCACCCGGACTGGGTCATCAACTTCCAGGGCCGGCCGCGCAGCGAGGCACGCAACCAGCTGGTGCTGAATCTGGCGCGCAAGGATGTGTACGAGCACCTGCTGAGCGTGCTCGACAAGCTCCTCGTGGAGCATGACATCGCCTTCCTCAAGTGGGACCACAACCGCGCGTGGTCGGAGCCGGGCTGGCCGGAGGCGGCGCCCGGCGATCAGCAGAGGCTGTACGTCAGCTACGTGGAAAACCTGTACAAGCTGCTGGCGGAACTGCGCCGGCGCCATCCGAAGCTGGAGATCGAATCCTGCGCCAGTGGTGGCGGCCGCGTGGATCTCGGCATCATGGCGCTGACCGATCAGGTGTGGACATCCGACAATACCGATCCGTTCGACCGGCTGCTGATCCAGGACGGCTTCAGCCACGCCTACGCACCGGGGATCATGATGGCCTGGGTGACCGATGCGCCGAACTACCTCAACAAGCGCGTCACGTCGCTGGAATACCGTTTCCTGTCGTCGATGCAGGGTTCGCTGGGTATCGGCGCCAACCTGAATCACTGGCGGGAAGAGGATTTTGCCGCGGCAAAGCGCCTGGTCGCGGAATACAAGACGATCCGGTCGACGGTGCAGCGAGGGAAGCTGTACCGTCTCGTGTCGCCGCAGCGCGGAGCGTCGCGCTCGGCCACGCTGTCCGTGGCGGAGGATGGCAAGCAGGCCGTGCTGTTCGCGTTCCTGCACTCTGGCGGCAGGCGCAATCCGCAGCCAGGCATCCAGCTGCGTGGGCTCGATCCGAAGCGGAATTATTCGCTGCGTGCGATTTCCGGCAGCGCGACGGCGCAGACGCCGCAAGTTGCCAGCGGCGCTTACTGGATGGGGCGTGGCATCGATGTCGTGCTGGAGGGGGATTTCCAGGCTGCCGCCTTTGTGCTGGAGGGCGCTTGAGCTAGTTCAGGCTGGCGAGGTAGGCGCACAGCATGTCGGCCAGCGCTTCCGAGTAGGCGTGGATCTCTTTTGCCGTGCGCGGCGTTTCCGAGAACTGCTTGCCGACTGAGCTGAAGGTTGTCATCACGAGGTCGCCGGCCAGTGCGCGCACGCTGTCCGGCGCAGTCGGCAAGGCTTCGCGCATGAATTGCTCGATGATGCGATCGCCCGCCGCACGCGTCTCATGCGCTTCGGGCGTGTCGCGGTAGAACGGGGCGGCGTCGTTGAGCGCGGTGCGGATCTCGGCTTCCTCGCATTCCGAGCGCAGGAAGGCGTGGACCAGCAGGCGCAGCCGTTCCAGCGGCGGCTTGCGCATGTCTTGCAGGATGTTGATCAGCATCTCGGTCGTCTGCCGCCACTCGTCCGCCTGCAGCCGGAACAGGATGGATGCCTTGTTCGGAAAGTACTGGTACACCGATCCCACGCTCACGCCAGCCCGCTCCGCCACCCGCGTGGTGGTGAAGCGGCGCACGCCCTCCTTTGCCAAAACCTGAATAGCCGCTTCGAGAATGGCCGAAACCAGGTCGGCCGAGCGCGCCTGTTTGGGCTTCCTGCGCGAGGAGATAGCGGCTTTTGCGGGGTCTGTCATGGTGCGGTTTCGGAATGCGAATATGAAATGTGAAGGATTCTTCATATTATATCCGTACTTCTTTTGAGAGGAATCACCCATGACAACCCTGACCACGAATCCCGTTGCGCCGCTGCTCGACCGCCTGTTTGACGAAGCCGCCAAGGTGCAGATCTCCGCCATCCCGGCCGTCGCCGAATTGTCCAAGGACGAGCGCGATCGGCTAATGCACAGCAAGACGGAATACATCAACCTCTACCATCGACTGAAGGACGTGCCGCTACCGGTGTCGCGCCAGACCGGCGAACTGTTGTACATGCTGGCGCGCAGCTGCAACGCCCGCAACGTGATCGAGTTCGGCACATCGTTCGGCATCTCGACCTTGTACCTGGCCGCAGCGCTGCGCGACAACGGCGGCGGCCATCTGATCACCAGCGAGTTCGAGCCATCCAAGGTGGAGCGGGCACGCGCCCATCTGGAGGAAGGCGGCCTGCTCGACCTGGTGGACATCCGCGCCGGCGATGCGCTGGAGACGCTCGCCACCAATCTGCCGGAACAGATCGACCTGCTGCTGCTCGACGGCGCCAAGGCGCTCTACCCCGAGATCCTTGGCCTGGTGCGCAGCCGCTTGCGGCCGGGCGCGCTCATCATCGCGGACAACGCCGACATGAATCCGGACTATGTGGCCATGGTGCGCTCACCCGCGTCGGGCTATATGTCGCTGCCGTTCGGGGAGGATGTCGAGCTCTCCGTCAAGCTGAACTGAGGTCAGAACAAATCCATCTGCCCCGCATCGGCGGCCGCCTTGGCGCGCGCACCCAGCGGCGGCACCACCAGCGGACGCGTGAACTGTGACGCGTCCATGTTGTGGAAGCGGCTGCCGCGCCCGGTCAGGCCGAGGCGCTCGGTGGCGATCTTGAAGCGCTGCCGTATCAGCTCGGCCCACACACCCTCGCCTTTCATGCGGGCGCCGAAGGTGCTGTCATAGTCTTTACCGCCGCGCATTTCGCGCACGCGGTTCATCACACGCTGCGCCCGCTCGGGGAAGTGCGCCTGCAGCCACTGGTGGAACAGCGGCGCCACTTCCCATGGCAGGCGCAGCACCGTGTAATGCGCGCTGACGGCGCCGGCCTCCTTCACCGCTTCCAGGATGCGCTCCAGGTCGGGCTCGGTGACGAAGGGGATGATCGGTGCGACGCTGACCGCGACCGGGATGCCGGCGTCGGTCAGCGTGCGTATCGTGCGCAGGCGGCGTGCCGGTGCGGCCGCTCGCGGCTCCAGCGTGCGCGCGATGGCCGGATCCAGCGTGGTCAGCGTGACAGCGACGCCGGCCTGCTCCTTCGCCGCCATCGCCGACAGGATGTCAATGTCGCGCTCGATCAGCGAGGACTTGGTGATCAGGCCCACCGGATGCTGGCACTCCTGCAGCACTTCCAGCACACGGCGGGTGAGCTTGCGCTCGCGCTCGCAGGGCTGGTAGGCGTCCGTGTTGACGCCGAGCGCGATCGAGGACGGCTCGTAGCTGGGCTTGGCCAGTTCGCGCCGCAGCACTTCCGGCGCGTTGACCTTGGCGAAGATCTTGCTCTCGAAATCCATGCCCGGCGACAGGCCCAAATAACTGTGCGTGGGCCGCGCGAAGCAATATATGCAGCCGTGTTCGCACCCACGATACGGATTGAGCGAGACGCTGAACGGCAAGTCCGGCGAGGCGTTGCGGCTGAGGATGGACTTGCAGAGTTCGTCCGTGACCACCGTCTTCCACGGCGCGGCTTCCTCCTCCTCGCGCTCCCAGCCATCGTCATACGCCTCGCGGACATTGACCTCGAAGCGCCCCTGCAGGTTCGACACCGCACCACGGCCCTTCTGCGCCTTCAGCGAGGGCGGCGGCAGCATCACATGCTCTTGATTGTTTTCATCGTGGGACATCGCGGCACCAAACTACTGTATATATAGACAGTATTCTATGCGCTTGAAATCGCGATATCAAGCTAAATATCAATCGCGCGGGGTTGCTGCCTTGGGGGCAACGTGGTCAAGCTGGTATCATGCAGGACTTCCGGGGGATGGAATTCCCCGCGCCTTGCGCGCCCCCAACCCACACCTCGCCAGGATGCCGCCGATGCGGCGTCACGGCTCACCCGATACGAGCACACAAACATGAACAATTCGAGTCAACCATTGCCGTCTTTTTTTAGCCGGATATCGATCGCGATCGGCGCCTTCTTCCGCGCCCTGTCCGACGCCGACTACGCAGCGCGCCTGACGCGCATCGACGACGCGCCGCAACCGGCCGCCGCGCCGGTCGCAACGCCCGCACCGAAGCCAGCGCCCGCACCCGCGCCGCTGCGCGTGGCCACGCCGGATGCGGCCCTGCAGCTTCTGAGCCTGTTCCAGCGCGAGGCGCGCCTGATCGACTTCACCCAGGAGAACCTGAGCGCGTATTCCGACGCCGACATCGGCGCCGCCGCGCGCGTGGTGCATGAAGGCTGCAGCAAGGTGCTGCGCGAGCACTTCACCATCGAAGCGGTGCGCAGCGAGGCCGAAGGCAGCCGCATCGTGCTGGAAGAAGGCTTCGACGCCAGCGCCGTGCGCCTGACCGGCAATGTGGTCGGCAGCGCGCCGTTCCGCGGCGCCTTGAGCCATCGCGGCTGGCGCGCCTCCAACGTGCGCCTGCCGAAACTGGCCGAAGCACACGACGCATCCATCCTGGCGCCGGCGGAGGTGGAATTATGAGCGATCCACGCTACGCCATCGGCATCGACCTTGGCACCACGCACAGCGCGCTGTCCTATGTGGACCTGGGCGCCAGCGACGGCGAGAAAACCCAGCACGGCGTGCTGGCCATTCCGCAGCTGACCGCACCGGGCACGGTGGAAGAACTGCCGCTGCTGCCGTCCTTTCTCTACCTGCCGCACGCGGACGAACTGGCGCCGGGCGAATTGAGCCTGCCATGGCCGCAGTCGCCGGAAGAACAGACCAGCGTGGCCGGCGAGATGGCGCGCAGCCGTGGCGCCACCACGCCGATCCGCCTGGTCTCCAGCGCCAAGAGCTGGTTGAGCCATCCTGGCGTCGACCGCCGCTCCGCGCTGCTGCCGAACGACGCGCCGGAAGAAGTGTCGCGCGTCTCGCCGCTGGAGGCGTCCACGCGCTACCTGACGCACCTGCGCAAGGCATGGGAGCAGGCCTACCCTGACGCGCCGTTCGGCGAGCAGGCGGTGACGGTGACGATCCCCGCATCGTTCGATCCCGGCGCGCGCGAGCTGACGGCCGATGCGGCGCGCGCCGCCGGCTACACCAACCTCACTTTGCTGGAAGAGCCGCAAGCGGCCCTGTACAGCTGGATCCAGGGCAGCGAAGGCCGCTGGCGCAAAGAGGTCAAGCCGGGCGACATCATCCTGGTGGTGGACGTGGGCGGCGGCACGAGCGACTTTTCGCTGATCGCAGTGCTGGAACGCGACGGCGTGCTGGAACCGCACCGCATCGCGGTGGGCGACCATATCCTGCTGGGCGGCGACAATATGGACCTGGCGCTTGCGCACCTCGTGGCGCGCAAGCTGGCCGCCAACGGCACGCAGCTCGACGCGTGGCAGATGCGCGCGCTGACCTACGGCTGCCGCAGCGCCAAGGAAAAGCTGCTGGCCGATGCCAGCGTCGACACCTGGCCTATCGTGGTACCGAGCCGTGGCTCGAAACTGATCGGCGGTTCGATCCGCACCGAACTGACGCGCGACGAAGTGACCACGTTCATCCTCGACGGCTTCTTCCCGCAGGTGGATGCGGCGGCGCGTCCGGCGGTGCGCACGCGCGCGGGCCTGACGCAGCTTGGCCTGCCGTATGCGCAGGACGCGGGCATCACGCGCCACCTGGCGGCGTTCCTGGCGCGCCAACTCGGCGCCACCAGCGAACTGGAAGGCTACGCCGGCAAGCAAAACGCCGACGCGACCTTCCTGCATCCGACTGCGGTGCTGTTCAACGGCGGCGTGTTCAAGTCGGAGCTGCTGGCGCAGCGCATCATGGGCACCATCAACGACTGGCTGTACATGGAAGGCTCAGAGCCTGCCCGCATGCTGGGCGGCGCGGACCTGGACCTGGCGGTGGCGCGCGGCGCGGCTTACTACAGCTACGTGCGGCGCGGCAGCGGCGTGCGTATTCGCGGCGGCACGGCGCGTGCGTACTACGTGGCGATCGAATCGTCGATGCCGGCCATCCCCGGCATGGAGCCGCCGATCCAGGCGCTGTGCGTGGCGCCGTTCGGCATGGAGGAAGGCAGCGAGATCGAGCTGCCGAACCAGGAGTTCGGCCTGGTGGTCGGCGAGCCGGTGCAGTTCCGCTTCTTCGGTTCGTCGGTGCGCCGGCAGGATCAGATCGGCGACCTGCTGGACTTCTGGAGCGCCGATGAGCTGATCGAGTTGAACGAGATCCAGGCGACGCTGTCGACCGAAGGCCGCACAGTCAGCGACGTGGTGCAGGTGCGCCTGCATGCGATGGCTACCGAATCGGGCACGCTGGAACTGCAGGCGGTGGCCAACGATGGCCAGCGCTGGAAGGTGGAGTTCGACGTGCGCGCGGGTGCCCAAGCCTGAGCATGAGTCAATACGTCGTCAGCATCGATCTCGGCACCACCAACACGGTGCTGGCTTATTCGGAACCGGGCAGCGCGCAGATACGCTTGTTCGAGATCGAGCAGTTGGTGGCGCCGGGTGAAGTCGGCGCCGGAGCGCTGCTGCCGTCGATGCGCTATCACCCGGCGCAGGGCGAGCTGGCGGACGGCGACCTGCAATTGCCTTGGCCCTCGGCCGATGTGGCAGGGCTGCCGCAGGCGGTGATTGGCCGGCTGGCGCGCACCTTGGGCGCGCAGGTGCCGGGGCGGCTGGTTTCCAGTGCCAAGAGCTGGCTGTCGCATCCCCAGGTGGACCGCATGGCGCCGATACTGCCTTGGGGCGCCGAGGCCGACGTGGCCAAGGTGTCGCCGGTTGCGGCCAGCGCTTCCTACCTCGCGCATGTGCGGGCGGCGTGGAATGCGCGCTTCCCTGCACATCCATTGGAACATCAACAGCTGGTGCTGACGATCCCTGCTTCGTTCGACGAAGGCGCGCGGGCGTTGACGCTGGAAGCGGCGCGCAGCGCCGGCCTGCCGGACCTGCGCTTGCTGGAGGAACCGCAGGCAGCCTTCTACGACTGGCTGTTCCGCCAGCGCGCCACACTGGCCGCGGACCTGGCGGATACGCGCCTGGTGCTGGTCTGCGACGTCGGCGGCGGCACGACCGACTTCAGTCTGATCAAGGTCGAAATGGTCGACGGCCAGCCGCAGATCAGCCGCATCGGCGTGGGCAACCACCTGATACTCGGCGGCGACAATATGGACTTGGCGCTGGCGCATCTGGTGGAGGCGCGCATGGCTGGCGGCGACGCCGCGCAGGCGCGCCTGTCCGCCAGCCGCCTTTCGCAGCTGGCGGAGCGCTGCCGGGCCGCGAAGGAATTGCTGCTGGCGGCCGATGCGCCGGAACGCACCACGGTCACCCTGCTCGGTTCCGGCTCGCGCCTGATCGGCAGCTCGCGCTCCGCCGAGCTGACGCGCGATGAAGTCGCGGCGCTGGTGGTGGATGGCTTCTTCCCGCTCAACGCGGCGCGGGAACCGGCGCAGCGCGGCCGTGGGGCCATCGTCGAATTCGGCCTACCCTATGCCAGCGATGCGGCCATCACACGCCATCTGGCCAGCTTCCTGCGCCAGCACGCGTCTGCCGCGCGAGAGGCGCTGGGCATCGCCGCGGACGACTCCACCATCCCCGTTCCCGATACGCTGCTGCTCAACGGCGGCGTGTTCCGCGCGCACGCGCTGGCCGCCCGCCTTGAAGCCACGCTGGCCAATTGGCGCGGCCAGCCGTTGACCGTTCTGCACAACGACAATCCCGACGTGGCGGTGGCACGCGGCGGCGTCGCCTACGCGCTGGGCCAGGCTGGGCAAGCGCCGGTGATCGGCGGCGGCTCGCCGCGCAGCTACTTCCTGCTGCTGGACGACGAGACGCGCGAAGACAAGCCGCGCCGCGCCATCTGCATCCTGCCACGCGGCAGCGCGGAGAATCGCGAGATCCTGCTGGCCGACCGCACCTTCGCGCTGCGTCTGGGCCGGCCGGTACGCTTCCATCTGGCCTCCTCGATTTCCGAAGCCGCGCCGCCGCAAGCGGGCGAGCTGGCCGAGCTGCAAGCCGACGAATACATCCAACTGCCGCCAATTGCCACCGTGCTGCGCGACAGCAGCGCCGCCGACGCCCGCAAGGAGATCCCGGTGCAGCTGGCCGCCACGCTGAGCGAGGTCGGAACGCTGGACGTGCATTGCGTCGCCATCGAAGGCGGCCAGCGCTGGCTGCTGGAGTTCCAGCTGCGCGGCGCGGCCGTCGAAGAGGACAGCGATACCGCAGCGCCGAAAGAAGCGGCCATGCCCGCCGGCTTCGACGCGGCCATCGACAAGATAGACCGCATCTTCGGCAGCCGCGCGCAACAGGTCGACATCAAGGAAGTCAAACAACTGCGCACGCAGCTCGAACACCTGCTGGGCAGCCGCGAAAGCTGGGCCTCGCCGCTGCTGCGACGCCTGTTCGACGCGCTGATGCAGCGCGCCAAAGGCCGCCGCCGCTCGTCCGAGCATGAACGCGCGTGGCTGAACCTGAGCGGCTACTGCTTGCGGCCTGGTTTCGGCTACACGCTGGACGAGTGGCGCATCGAGCAGCTGTGGGCCATGTTCGACACCGGCGTCCAGCATCACAAGGATAGCCAGGTCTGCGCGGAATGGTGGACGCTGTGGCGCCGTGTGGCCGGCGGTCTGAGTGTGGAAGCGCAGCTGCGCGTGCTGGACGATTTCGCCTTCAACGTGCAGGCGGACGACCAGGAACGCGGCCGCCGTCCGCAAACACTGGTCAATGGCAGCGAGGAAGACATGCTGCGCCTTGGCGCATCGCTGGAGCGCATTCCCGGCAACTACAAAGCCGAAATCGGCGCCTGGATGCTGGGCCGCCTGGAAGCGGCGACCAAGGCCGCGAGCAAGGCCGCAGCCAACAAGACCCGCAGCGGCGCCACCGATGCCGGCAAGGCCGAAGCGTCGCAGGCGCGCTTCCTGTGGGGCTTGAGCCGCGTCGGCGCGCGCCAGCCTTTCCACGGCAGCGCGCATGATGTGGTGGAGGCGGCGATCGTCGAGCAATGGCTGGCCGCTATCCTTTCGCTGGATTGGAAGAAGGTGGAACCAGCCGGCTACGCGGCAGCCCATCTGGCGCGCATGACGGGCGACCGTTCGCGCGATATCGGCGAAGCGCTGCGGGCGGAAATCCTGCGGCGCCTTGTCGCTGTCGGTGCGCCGGCCAGCTGGAGCGCGATGGTGCGCGAGGTGGTGCAGCTCGATCAGGCGGACGAAAAGCGCATGCTGGGCGAGGCCCTGCCGCCGGGTCTAAAGCTGATCGCCTGACGGCGGCCGCGCCACGTATCCGGCCTGCTGGGCGACGAAACCGTCGAAGGCATCGATCAGCGGGTTGAATTTGTTTATATCGTTTTCCAGCTGGGCCAGCGCGTAGACCGTGGCCTCCAGCGTGGACAGTTGGTCCGGAAGGTGCGCCTTGCGGATCAGGTAGTGCGACGGCGGCGTGTCGCGCAGCGGCAGGCGCGGCAAACCTTGCAGCGCCGGATTCAGATACAGCATCTTGCGGCTTTTGCGCCAGGTCCCGTCCAGCACCACAAGGCGCAGGAGCTGCGGCTCGCGCAGCCAGGCGGCGTCGAACGGCTGCGCCGGCGTGAGGCCCAGCGACTTGCCCTCGGCAGTGTCGGGGTACAGCAGTACGCTGCGGCGCTCGGGCGACAACAACGCCTGCAGGTGCTCCGGTGCGAACGTCTCCCCTACTTCCAGACGGCTATTGGCAAGGCTCAGATGCAGCAGCCGCGCGCTGCCCTTGGCGTTGTTCACTTCCATCGGGTGTTGAAGGATCAGCACCTCCACCGTGTTCGGCAAGCGCGCTACCCAGCGGCAGATGCAGGTCTGCTGCGGGCGCAGGCACGTGGCGCATTGCGCGCGCGCGGGTCGTGGAGTGGCTGGAGCGGCGGTGCCGCCGGTACTGGTCGTCATGGGCCGCCATTGTACCGAAGGCGCGCCGCGCTGCTCAGAACTCTTCCCAGCCGGAGTCGCTGGACGCCACGGCCTTGCGCTTCGGCGCCGCTACCAGGGCCTTCCTGGGCTCGGAGGCCACCGCCGGCGCCGGACGCCGTGGAGGCGACGCAACGCGCGGCCGCGCAGGCGGCAAGGTACGCGACTGCATCGCCATCTGCGAGGCATCGAGCTTGAATACGCCGACCACCTCGGCCAGCTTGGCCGATTGCTCCTGCATCGATTCCGCAGCCGCCGCGGCCTCCTCCACCAGCGCCGCGTTCTGCTGCGTCACCTGGTCCATCTGCGTGATCGCGTCGTTCACCTGCGCGATGCCGAGGCTCTGCTCCTCGCTGGCATGGCTGATCTGGCTCATGATCTGCGTGACGCGGCTGATGCTGGTGACGATTTCGTTCATGGTCTGGCCGGCCTTGTCGACCAGGTCCGAACCCAGCGCCACCTTCCGCACCGAATCGTCGATCAGGCCCTTGATGTCCTTGGCCGCCGCGGCCGAGCGCTGCGCCAGGGTGCGCACTTCTGACGCCACGACGGCGAAGCCGCGTCCCTGCTCGCCGGCGCGCGCCGCTTCCACCGCCGCGTTCAGCGCCAGGATATTGGTCTGGAAGGCAATGCTGTCGATGACTGAAATGATGTCGACGATCTTGCGCGACGAGTCATTGATCGAGCCCATGGTGCTGACCACTTCACCCACCACGGCGCCGCCACGGCTGGCGATCTCGGATGCGGTGACGGCCAGCTTGTTGGCCTCGCGGGCGTTTTCGGCGTTGAAGCGCACGGTCGATGTCAGCTCCTCCATTGAGGACGCGGTCTCCTGCAAGGAGCTGGCCTGCTGCTCCGTGCGCGAGGACAGGTCCTGGTTGCCGGCGGCGATCTCGGTCGATGCGGTGGCCATCAAATCGGTCCCATTGCGTACCTGTCCGACGATGTTGACCAGGTTCGTGTTCATGATCTTGAGGGCGTTCATCAGCTGGCCGGTTTCGTCGGCGCTGTTGACCTGGATGTCGCTGGTCAGGTCGCCCGACGATACCGTCTCCGCCACCTTCACCGCCTCGTTGATCGGCGTCGTGATGGTGCGGGTGATCCACCATGCGGCGATTACGCCCATCACGATCGCGGCCAATCCGAGTATTGTCAACAGCGTGCGCCCGCTGGCGTACTGCCGCTGGATTTCGAGCGCCGCCTTATCCAGCAAGGCCGCCTGCATGTCGGAGAATTTTTTTAGCGCGTCCAGGTAGAGGATGCGGTTCCGCGTCATATCGCCTTCGTAGAGGCTCTTGCCCTTCTCGAGATCACCGGCGCTCTTGGCGGCGAAGACCGCCTTGCGAGCTTCCGTATAGGCCTTGCGGGTCTCCAGTACCTTCTTGAACAGGGGCTTGAGCTCCTCGTCGTCGATGGCGCCGCCGATCTGGTCCTGGATCTGGGTCGCGCGGCCGGAGGATTCGGCCATCATACCCTCGAGTTTTTTCTGGTCGGCCGGATCAGCCACCATCCACGCACCGGTGGTGCGCGCCGCATTTACTTCGATGATCTTGCCCCATTCCGCGATCAGCCGCTCGTCGCGGATCTTCACGTTGATCATCTCATCGGTCATCGAGCTGGCACTGCTCAGACGGAGGATACCGATGATGGTCATCGCAGTCAGCATCAACAGGATGAGAGAGAAGCCGAAACCCAGGCGTGTGCCAATCTTCAGATTGTTCATAGCTGTCCTCAAAGCGGGATGGGGGCCATCAGCCCATGCTAGCACCATTTGAGGTCAAACTATAGCCCTATAGAAAATATTACACAAAGGAAATATTTACTCTCCTGCGGATTTAGCGCCCAGCAGTTCTTCGACGCTGGCGATGGCGGCGGGATCCTTGATGACGGCGCGCAGCCAGACATGCAGCGGCATATCGCCCCAGCTGGCGGCTTTGTCGGCCAGGTAGGCCACGGGGCTGTGCGGTTCCGTGCGGCGGAAGAAGTCCGCCACCGTGCGCAGTTGCGCCAGCGCCTGACGGCGGTCCTGCAGCGGACCAGTGGCGGCGGGCGTGGCCGGGCCGCCCGCGGCATCGCGGCCGGGGGGCGCCGCCTGCACCGAGCCTACCCGCGCCACGCTGCGGATGACGGTGTACAGGCTGTCCTTGGCGGCGCTGAAGCCCGGGCCGTCGGCGCCGAGCCGCTGGTCGACGATGCGTTCCAGTTCGGTCAGGGCGGCGAGGCAGTACTCCGCATCCTCCAGCAGCGAGGCCCCCTCCGCCAACGGTGCCTCCTTGATCAAGGCTGGTGTGCGGCTCAGGAGCCAGAACAGATTGCCGATGCGCTGTTCGTGGTCGCCATCCTCGGCGACCGGATACATGTCCTCCCAGAAGTGCTCACACAAACCGGCCAGCAGCGCGTAGCCTTCGCCCAGGCCACGCAGGCCGCGCGTCTTGGCCTGGGCCTCCGCCAACCAGACGGCCAGCCGCATGTCCTTGCTGCGGGTCGCGATCATGCCGGCGCTGCGGCTGGCGACGAAGGGCCAGTCGGCCTCCTTCAGCGCGGCGATCCATTCGCCTTGGTCCAGCGTGGGATCGTCGTACACGCGCGCCTGTGCGATGCGGTCCATTTCCGCGCTGAAGGCGAGATCCTCGCCGCATGGTTGGGCTGCGCTGATGGGCTGCAGTAGCTGAGCGATGTCGAACATGGCCGGCCTCCGTGCTATTTGATGGTGTATTTGAACTGACCCTGCTTGCTGGCGCCGACCTTGATCTTGCCGATGGCGGCGCCTTCCGACATCCGCTGCAATACCGCCTCGGCGATCTCCGGCAGCAGGCTGCCGTTGAGGATATGGTCGACGTTGCGGGCGCCGGAGTCGACCTCGGTGCAGCGCGCCAGCACCGCTTCGACCAGCGCCTGGTCGTAGCTGAATTCCGCGTGGTGGTGGTCGCGTATGCGCTGGCCGATGCGGTCGAGCTTTAGCGCGATGATCTGCGCCAGCACCGCGTCCGGTATCGGGTAGTACGGCACCACTTTCAGGCGGCCCAGGAAGGCGGGCTTGAAATGCTTGACCAGGTGGGGCCGCAGCAGTTCTTCAAGTTCCGCCTGGGCCGGCGGCGTTTCCTTGTTCAGGCAAGCCTGCATGATGGCGGCCGAGCCGGCGTTGGAGGTGGCGATGATGATGGTGTTGCGGAAGTCGATTTCACGCCCCTCGGCATCGTCCATCACGCCTTTGTCGAAGACCTGGAAAAACAGTTCGGTCACGTCCGGGTGGGCTTTTTCGATTTCGTCAAGCAGCACCACGCTGTAGGGATTGCGCCGCACCGCTTCGGTCAGCACGCCGCCCTGCCCGTAGCCGACGTAGCCCGGCGGCGAGCCTTTCAGGCCGGAGACGCTGTGCGCTTCCTGGTATTCGCTCATGTTGATGGTCAGGAGCTTGCGTTCGCCGCCGTACAGCAGGTCGGCCAGCGCCAGCGCAGTTTCGGTCTTGCCGACACCGGACGGGCCGACGAACAGGAATACGCCTTTCGGCTTGTTCGGGTCATCGAGGTTGGCGCGGGCGGTGCGCACGCGCTGGGCCACGGCGGCGATGGCGTGGGCTTGGCCAAGGATGCGGGTCTGCAGCGCGTCCTGCAGTTTGAGCACGGTGCGGATTTCATCCTTGACCATTTTCCCCAGCGGGATGCCGGTCCAGCCGGAGACGATGGCGGCGACGGTGGAGGCATCCACGTCCATCGGCACCATCGGCGTTTCTCCCTGCAGTGCTGCCAGTTCCTCGCGCAGCGCCTGGACTCTCGCGGCGCCGTCGTGCGCCGCGCGCTCACGGGCAATTGCGGCGACCAGGGATTGCTCGCGCTGCCAATGTTCGCTGTGCCGCGCGTGCTCGGCCTGCAGCATGGCGTGCGCCTCCTGTCTTTGCCGCAGCCGCGACGCGTGCACCTGCCGGTCCTCCTCGAGCTGCAGGGCCGCGATTTCGGTACTCAGGCGCCCCATGGCCCTGGCGACGTTCTCCAGCAGCGCCGGCGTTCCGCTTTGCGCCAGCGCGACCCTGGCGCACGCGGTATCGAGCACGCTGACCGCCTTGTCCGGCAACTGGCGGCCGCTGATGTAGCGATGCGACAGCCGCACCGCCTCGGTCACCGCTTCGTCGCGGATGCGGATGCCGAAGTGCCGCTCCATCAGCGGCGTCATGGCGCGCAGCATGGCGCTGGCGATTTCCTCACTCGGCTCATCTACCTTGACGACCTGGAAGCGGCGCGCCAGCGCAGCGTCCTTCTCGAAGTACTTCTTGTATTCGCTCCAGGTGGTGGCGGCGATGGTGCGCAGTTCACCCCGCGCCAGCGCGGGCTTGAGCAGGTTGGCGGCGTCGTTCTGGCCGGCCTGGCCGCCCGCGCCGATCATCGTGTGGGCCTCGTCGATGAACAGGATGATGGCGTGCGGGCTTTGTTTGACTTCGTCGATGACGTTCTTCAGGCGGTTCTCGAACTCGCCCTTGACGCTGGCGCCGGCCTGCAACAGGCCCATGTCCAGCGTACGGATCTCAACGCCCTTCAATGCATCCGGCACGTCGCCGGCCGCGATGCGCAAGGCCAGGCCTTCAACCACGGCGGTCTTGCCGACGCCCGCCTCGCCGGTCAGGATGGGATTGTTCTGCCGGCGGCGCATCAGGATGTCGATCGCCTGGCGTATCTCGGCTTCGCGGCCGATTACCGGATCGAGCTTGCCGTCGCGCGCCAGCTTGGTCAGGCTGGTGGTGTACCGGTCAAGCGCCGGGGTGCGCGGGCCACCTTGCGGCGCCATGTCGGCAAGCGGGGCGACGGGGGGCGCGTCGGCTGCGGTCGTTTCTTCCTGCGAGCCATGGGTATATTTCTCCAGCTTGTACTTGACCTCATCGATGGGAATCTGTACGAACAACGGCGAAGCGCGCTGCGCCAGCTGCGACAGGTCCGCGTCCGTCAACAGCGCGACCAGCAGGTGTGCGCTGCGGATGCGGTCCGGCTGTGGCGTCGCCAGCGAGGCGATCAGCCATGCGTATTCCAGCAGCAGCGGCAGTTCGCGCGAAAACACCGGTGTGCGGATGCTGCCGGTCTTGAACTGGCTGACTTCATGGTGCAGGTCCGCCTCCAGCGCCTCGGTGCTGACGCCGCACTGGCGGGCGATCAGCACCACATCGCATCGTTCCTGTTCCAGCAAGGCGAGAAACAGGTGCTCCACTTCCACCTCGTACTGGCCCAGCGCCACGCAGATGCTGGCCGCCCGCGTGGCGGCCAGGCGGGTGGTGTCATTCAGCTTACCGATCAGGGTTTTCAGATTCAGATTCAGGTTCATGCTCAGGCTCCGCGAGTGCTGCGGTTAATCGAATAGTGCAGCGATGAGGGTTGAAGGACGGCGTCGAAGCTGACCGCTTCGCGCATGGACATTCCGGCCAACGTCGCGCTGATGGCGATGCAGACGCGGTTGATCGAACCTGTCTCGCGTTCGAGGCTCGCACGCACGTTGCTCAGCCGCGGCTCGTGGCGCTCGATGGCGGCCTTCAGGCAGGCGCAGATGCGGGCCCGGTCTTCGCTGCTGCTCAGGCACGTGCCGGCGAAGTCGATCAAGCCGTAGTTGATGATGGATTTTTCACATTCGGGATAGGCGCGCAGCAGTTCTTCCGATAACGCGCAGCGGGTGTTGAGCAGGTCCTCAAGGTCGCGCGCCACCGCGTCCTTCCACTGCTCCATCGACAGGCCGTTACCGTTGCGGGCGTGGCCGTCTTGCGCGTCCAGCAGACGGTCGAACAGACCGGGAGTAAAGCCGATCATCGCATGCTCTCAAAAAAAGATGGCCAGGCCAGGCCGGCCTGGCCAGAAAATGCGCACCGCGACGTATCGCCGCACAATCCGCAGCGGGCGCAGGGGGGACCAGATTTAGACGATGCGGTTGCTGGCCAGGTCCCAGCCACCGGAGGTGTTGCCGCCGGCGCCACCGCTGATTTTCTGTTGGGTGTACTTCCATTTGATCTTCGAGAACTTCAGCGCGACGTCCTCGCTCAGGATGTCGCCTTCTTCGACGGACGGAGAGACCGCCCCGATCAGGACATTTTCGATTTCGATCTCGAAGTACTTCACGCGCTCACCCTGGGCGTCGGCGCGCATGAATTCGAACCTGGCCTTGGGGATGGTGCGCCCGGCGGAACAGGTCTGCAACAGGATCGGCGAAGACAGGTCGGCCAGTTTGGAGAGCACGATGTCGCGATGCTCGCAGCGCTCCGCCGTGTGGCCGCCGCCGGTGGAAGCGGTGGCCGATTTCGGCTGGTCCACGCCAAAGCTGACCGATTTGCATTCGATCCAATCCTTGTGCCGGTCGTCGTTGGACTCGCCCTTGATACCATCAATGTAAAGATAGACGTCGATTGCCATTGCATGCTCCTGTCTCAGGTTGTAGTGGACTTCAGTTGTTGGTCGACTGCGGCAACTCCGCGACCAGTCGGAGGGAAACCGACAATTCATCCAACTGAAAATGCGGCCGCAGGAAGGAGACGGCGCGGTACACGCCGGGTCGGCCCGCCACCTCGTGCACCTGCACCGAGGCTTCGCGCAGCGGGAACTGGGCCTTTTGTTCCTGGCTGGCGTTATCGTCCAGCAGAACGTATTTCATCAGCCAGCGGTTGAGGAAATCCTCGACGTTGGAGGCCGCCGCGAAGCTGCCGATTTTGTCGCGCATCATGGCCTTCATGTAGTGCGCAATGCGCGAGACGGCGAAGATGTATTGCAACTGCGAGGACAGCACGGCATTGGCGTTGGCTGCCTCCGAGTTGTACTTCCTGGCCTTCTGCGCCGACTGCGCGCCGAAGAAGGCGGCGTAGGCGGTGTTCTTGCAATGGACCAGCGAGATAAAACCTAGGTCGCTCAACTCCTTCTCGCGACGATCCGTGATGGCGACTTCGGTGGGACACTTCAGCGCCACCTCCCCCTCATCGGTCTTGAAGGTATGCGTGGGCAGGTCGTCCACCAGACCGCCGCCTTCGACGCCGCGGATCGCGGCGCACCAGCCGAAATCGTCGAAGGCCTTGGTCAGCTTGACGCCAAAGGCGTAGGCGGCGTTACACCACAGGTATTTCTGGTGGTCCGTGCCATCCACTTCCTCGACAAAGTTGAAGCCTTCCACCGTGGTGCCGTCGACCGGATTGAAAGGCAGGCGGCCCAGGAAGCGTGGCAAGGCCAGGCCAACGTAGCGCGAGTCTTCCGATTCGCGGAATGCCTTCCACTTGGCGTATTCCACGGTGTCGAAAACCTTGGACAGATCGCGCGGCTTGCCAAGGTCGCCGTAGCTCTCCAGGCCAAACAGCTCGGGCGCGGCGGAGGCGATGAACGGCGCATGCGAGGCGGCGGCGACGTGAGACATCTGCTCGATGAAGTACATGTCTTCCGGCTGGCGCGAGATTTCAAAGTCGCCCAACAGCGCGGCGTAAGGCGCGCCGCCGAAGGTGCCGAATTCCTCTTCGTAGACTTTCTTGAACATCGAACTCTGGTCGAATTCCAGCGCCGACTGAAAGTCCTTCACCAGTTCGCGCTTGGTGGCGTTGAGCATACGAATTTTCAGACCTTGGCCGGTAGCGGAGTTCTTGACCAGGTAATGCAGCCCGGTCCAGCTTTGCTCCAGCTTCTGGAAGGCCGGCGCGTGCATGATGGCGCTCAACTGGCCGGAGATCAGCCGGTCCAATTCAGCCACGCGCGCATCCAGCGTGGCCGACAAATTGTTCGACATCACCACCGTTCCTTCCAGCACCTGGCTGACCAGCTCCGAGATGATGTCCTTGGCGCGCTCGTGCTCCACGTTGGATTTGGCGACCTTGCTTTGTTCGACGATCTGGTCCAGCAGGCTCGCGCCTTCCGCCGCCGGCGCGGCTTCCTGCATCAAATTCGCTTGTGCGGACATGTCAGCCTCCCTTGGGCGGTTTCAAGCTGGCCAGCTTGTCGGTGTTGTTCAGGACTTCGCTCAGGATGTCCTCCAGCCTGTCGTTACCGGCCAGCTTGTTACGCAGGTCGGCGAGTTTTCTGCGCGCTTCAAGCAGTTTGCTGAGCGGCTCGACCTGCCGCACCACGGACTCCGGACGAAAATCCGACATCGCCTTGAAGCGCAGCTCCACATTGAAGCTGGTGTCGCCGCCGCTGAGCTGATTGGGCACCTGGAAGCGCGCCACCGGCTCCACACCACCCAGCACCTCGTCGAAATTGTCGCTATCGATGCTGACGAACTTGCGGTCCTTCAGGCGCTTCTTTTCGGCGTCCGAGTTGCCACCGAAATCGCCCACCACGCCAACGACAAAGGGCAGCTCCTTGTTTTCCATCGCATCGCCGATCTCCACGTCATACGTCATCTGCACGCGCGGCGGACGTACCTTGGTCAGGCGCTTTTGTACACTGTCTCCGTTTGCCATACACACTCCATCGAAAAGGAAAACGAGGGCGGCGGACCTACTTCAATCCGCCGAAAGGATCGCTGCTGTTGGATTGGTTATGGGTTTTGGCGTGTGGCGAGGATGTGGCGGCGGTGCTTCTCTTCCCCACTACCACGGGAGACGGCTTGTGCGCGGCAGTGTTCGACGTAGGCACCAATACATCTTCGCCCAAGCTATTGCGCAGCAGCTTGGCCAAGTCCTGCGCTTCCGACCGCAGCGATCCGTTCAGGTTATTTTGCTGGCTCAGATCCGTCAGCGCCTTGGTCGACAGACGCAAACCGCTGACGGCCACGATGCTGTTACCGAGTTTGTCGTTCGGGTCACGCTGCAGGGCCTCCAGCGCGTTCATGATCGCTTCGCCGTAGCTGGCGCGGTCAAATTTTATCTGCGCCATATGCAGCCAGGGTGTCTTGTCGGCCGGGTAGTTGGTCGCCGCGCCTTTCAGGATGCTCTGGGCCTTGTCGCTTTGGCCGGATGCGAGGGCGGTGTCGGCATCCGCCAGTGCGCGATCAAGCGTTGACGCTTGCAGCTTGTCGCTGCGGACCGATTCGCCGTCCGTTGCGCACGCGGTGAGCATCAGCAGACTCGCCATGCAGGGTAGCCATGTTCTTGGGGTGACCATCGAAATCTCCTTTTGCGTATGCGGACAAGAAGGGACCCATTATTCCCGAACACCCAAGCCCGCCATTGCGCTTACTCAAGCACCGCATCGTTTTCGCATTGCTTGCGCCGCCTCAACTTTCCGGCGCCCGCCTTTCGTTCTAATGGCGGAATCGCTTGGAGAAAATATGAATGCGCAGAAGACTATCGTGATTGCGGGACTGCTGGCGTTACAAGGCTGCGCCGCCGGTTCCATCGCCAGCGCGGCGATGGAAATCGCAGGCATTCGCAAACCGCCCGAACTGCCGGACGCGCAAAAGCCGCCCCGCAATGTGGCGATCCGCTTGCATGCGAGCCAGAACCTCAATGCCGGCGCGGGTTCCCAGCCATTGGCGCTGGCAGCCCGCATCTACAAGCTGCGCCAAACCGCCGCGTTTCAGCAGATGCCATTTGACGGATTCCTCAGCGCGCACGGCGAGCGTGAACTGCTCGGCAACGATCTGCTGGAGGTCAAGGAGGTAATGCTGATCCCCGGCCAGCGCTACGAGATCGTCGAGAAGGTCACGCGCGAGGCCTACTTCATCGGTGTGGTGGCGCTGTTCCGCTCACCGGCGGAGCAGCGCTGGCGGTTGGCCTTCCCCGCCGGTGACGCCGAAAAATCCGGCATCACAGTCGGCCTGCATGCCTGCGCGATGAGCGTGGGCGGCGGCGCGGCGGCTTCCAGCGGGGCCGCCAAGCTATTGGCCACCATCCGTTGCCCATAAAACTGGAGTCAGCATGAGCATTCCATCCAAAGTCCTTTGGGGCGAGGGATTTTTCCTGCGCCCGCAGCACTTCCAGCAGCAGGACCGGTACCACGAGGCGCGATTGCAGCAGACCGCTCAGGCGTTGCACCCATACCTGTGGGGCGTGCGCAAGCTCGAATGCGACCTTGATGCCCTGAAGACCGACCGCCTGCGCTTGGTGTCGTTGTCGGCGATTTTCCACGACGGCGAGATTGTCGACGCTCCGGCCAGCGATCCCCTGCCTGTGGCTATTGATTTGTCCACGCTGCCGCCGGCCTTGCAGGAATTGACCTTCTACGCCGCCCTGCCGACGATGTCCCCAGGCGGTGGCAACGCCGCGACGGCGGACCAGCCAAACGGCGCGCGCTACTGCCAGATCAGCCGCGAAACCGCAGACCTGTACACGCAGGCGGTAGACACGGATGTCTGCTACCTGAAAAAATCGGCACGACTGGTGTCGGACCAGGAGCCGTTGGGCGCCTTCGATTGCATCCCTGTGGTCCGGTTGCGGCGCGTGGTCACGGGTGGCTTCGAGCCGGATCCGCAATTCATTCCACCCGCGCTGTCGATCGCCAGTGCGCCCGGCCTGAAGGCGCTGCTGGACCGGCTGATGGATGCCTTGCAGGCCAAGGTGCAATCGCTGCAAGGACACATGCGGGAGCCCAGCCGCAACGTGATCGAGATCCGCTCGGGCGATGTATCTTCCTTCTGGCTGCTGCACACGGTCAGCACTTCCGCAGCGGCGCTGATGCACTACGTCCGCAATCCCGACCTGCATCCAGAGCGCCTGTTCGAAGCGATGCTTGCGCTGGCCGGCGCCATGATGACCTACTCCAAGCAGTACACGCTCACGCAACTGCCAGGCTACCGCCACGACGACCTCGCACAGTGCTTCTCCGTCCTGGACCACATCATCCGCGATTTGCTCGACACGGTCATCTCGACCAAATACTTCTCGATCACGCTGTCCGAGGAAAAGCCCAGCTACCACTTGGGCAAACTCGATTCCGGCAAAATCGACCAACGCACCACGCTGTACCTGGCGGTCAGCGCGGCTTTGCCGGCACTGGAATTGGTGGAGATCGTGCCGTTACGCGTCAAGGTCGGCGCGCCGGACGACGTGGAGAAATGCGTGCTGTCCGCCATGCCCGGCGTGAAGATCACCCACGCTCCGCAAGTGCCGGCTGCGATACCGGTGCAGCCGGACACCTGCTACTTCGCCCTGGAAGCCAAAGGCGTACTGTATGAGCAGATGTTGAAGGCGCAGTCGATATCGATCTACGTCCCGGCAGGCATACGCGACCTGCGTCTCGGCCTTATCGCGGTGACAGCATGACAGCCCCGGTCGAACGCCGCGCCATTCCAACGCTGATGGGCGGCCAGCGCCGCCAGCAGCAGCCGGGATACGGCCATGTACAAACGCTGGTGGACTTGCTGCAGGAAGGCTTCTACCTGCTGTTCATGCTGAAGAACGGCAGCGTGCCCCCGGGCGAGGTGCCCTTCCTCGACACCGTCACCGCCTACCTCGCGGAGTTCGACCGCGAGGCCCGCAAGCTGCGTGCCCAGGGCGAAGATATCGACGCCGCCAAGTATGCTTTTTGCGCGGCGCTGGACGAGATCATTCTGTCGTCGTCCTTCCCGATGCGGTTCGCCTGGGAGCGCCGGCCGCTGCAACTGGTGATCTTCGGAGACCAACTGGCCGGCGAACACTTCTTCGACCGGCTCGAGGCCTTGCGCAGCGGCGGCGGCGCGCGCCTGCCGGCGCTGCAAGTGTTTCATATGTGCCTGTTGATCGGTTTTCGCGGCAAGTACGCGCTGGACGCCGGCGACAAGCTGGCTTACCTGACGGCGCGGGTTGGCGAGGAGATCGCGCACATCCAGGGCAAGAGCAAGGGCTTCGCGCCGCAGGCCGAGCGGCCGGACCAGATTGTCCATAAACTGCGCAGCAATACCCCGTTGTGGGCCACGTCCGCGGTGTTTGCGTTGATCGGAATTTGCGCCTACATCGGGCTGTCGTCGTCGCTGTCGCATTCGACGCAGAACACGCTGGCCGGCTACAGCGACCTGGTGAAGCTGGCGCCGCGCCCGGCCTATGTGACGATCACCCTGCCCTGAACCTCACTGGGCCACGCGGAACTCGATGCGCCGGTTGCGCGCACGGCCTTCCACGTTGCTGTTCTCGGCCACCGGCCGGTCTGGCCCCTGCCCCGACACCATGACCATCTCCGGCGCGATTCCCCTCTCCGCAAGATAGGTACGCACGGCTTCGGCGCGGGCTTGGCTCAATGCGAGGTTGCTCTCCCGCAGACCGACGTTGTCGGTGTGACCGATCACTTCGACCTTCTTCCCTTTGACCTTTTGCAGCGCGGCCGCCATTTCATCCAGGATGCCCTTGCCGGATGCGGTCAATGTCGCCTTGCCGCTGTCGAATTCGATGATGCGCTTGGCCAGCGTTTCGTCCAGCAGGTTCTGCTCCGCCGCGCTGACGCGCAAACCGTTGTTGACGGTGTAGCTGGGATTGAGGCTGGTGGCGATGTCGCTGGCGATCTGTTGGCGTTGCGCCTCATTGGCCACCTCGCCGCGCACGGTGACGTTGGTGCCGTCGATTTTCAGCTCGCCCTTGCTGATCAATTTCAGGTTCGGCTGGATCAGCTTTTGCACGTATCCATTCCAGTTGGGCGGCAGCGAAACCGGCGATACAGCAAGCTGGTCGACCACGCGGTCAGCGCCGTACAGGTCGCGCAGGCGCTGCAGCATGGCGGCCTTGCTTGCCTCGTCCGGCACGGCGCCGCTGACCAGTATCTGCCCCGGTTTGGGTGTCGCCGGCAGCGGAACCTGTGCGGCACAGTGTAGTGACGTAGACAGCAAGGCCGGCATCACCGCCGGCCAGAAGATCGACTGGCGCATCGCATAACTCCTTATCAGGCAAAGGTTTCGTGGAACAGCGCGTGCGCGGAGCGCAGCGACAGCTGGCCTTGTTCCAGGTAGGCGGAGAGCTTCTGCACACTGGTGTCGCCGGCGATCAGTTCATCGACCCAGTCCGCGTCTTCAAAAGTGATCTGCTGTTCGATGGCGCAAAGCGGATCGATGAATGCCTGCAGCGTTTCCGGCTCCGCACCGCTGAAGCCGACCACCAGTACCGCTTGCTCCCTTTGCTCGCCGAGGAACAGGCTCAGTTCAAAGTCGGCCTGCTGCAGGAACGGCGTAATCAGGTCGAGCCAGAACGACGCCACCAGGTAGCGCAGTCGCGGCGCCGATGGCAGCGGCAGCACCAGGCTCTTGTCCAGCCGCGCGGCGCCGCTGCGGCGCACCGGCTGCAGCAACAGCCCGACCGCAAGTATCATCTGCCGCACCGAGGCGCTGCCCAAAATCGCCTCCAGGCCGGCGATACTGTGGCGGTCGAGGAAGTCGGTAAACAGCTGCTGGTGCTCGGCGGCGGAGGGATCTATATCGACCGTGGCGGTGGCCAGCTCCTGCAAGCACTCCTCTGGTTCGGCTGCGTCGAGCACCTTGTTCACCAGGGGTTCCAACGCATCCCACAACGGCGCCAGCACCAGCGGGCTGCGGGCGACGAAGCTGCGCGGATCGTCGATCTCGACGACGCTCATGCCGAGGAAGGGATAGCGCCGCTGCGACAGGTCATGGCTGGCCCGCAGATGGCCCGCAATCGCCCGCTTGCTGCGCGTGCCGACGAAGGCGAATCCCAGCGGCTGCATGGCGTCGTAATTGAGCCTCCATCGGGGATCGGCACTGAGCAGGTTCATGACCTCGGCCAGCCAGCCGTCCAGCAGATTGGCCAGCGCCAGATTGTCGGCCGCCTTGATAAAGTCGCCGCGCGTGGGCAGCTTGCCGAAGTAGCCGATACGCGCGCTTTGCGCCGCCCGCTTCATGGCGCGGCTCCGACTATCGTCTCGGGCAGCTTCATGCCACGGAAGCCCTGGTCCTGCGGCGTGGCGCCGCTGCTCTCCGGACTGCTGACGATCTTCAGGCCCATCGTCACGGTGATCGCGCCGCTGGTCCAGCGCAGCTCAAAGATGCCGCCCTCGCGCTTTTGCTTGGCCGCCGCGTCGATCATGCGTTTCAACCCGAACTGCCCCGCCTCGTTGAACACATCCACGCTGCGGCCATCGAACGCAACCGCTGTGATACGCGCCCCCGACGTTCCCTGCGGACTCGGATGGACCATGTTGGCCCATTGCGCCGGTGTGTTCCGGTAGCGCAGCTGCTGGCCGTCGATATCGACCGTGTATTCCAGAGTGCCGGGGGCCGGCATCGGCTGGATCTGGAAGATGGTCTGCGCGGTGGCCGTGGACGAGGCGACGCCGCCCGCGCCTATGGGTGCTATCCAGCCAGGGAAGCACGCCACGGTTTGCGGCGATAGTGTAATGCCCATGTCGGCCCAGGTGCGCGGCGCCAGCACGTCACCGCGCCGCACCACCAGCGCCCCCAGGGCGCCGGTGGCGAATTTGGCGATCAGGCCATCGGGGCCGAAAAACTGTGCGATTTCGGCGTTGCCCGCTTCGATATTGGCGTTCGGCGAGAACGGATACTTGTTCGCCAGCGACTGCTGGAACGGCTCGTAGACCTGCGCGAGCCAGGTCTTGTTAATTTCCGCCTCGACCGGACCGACCAGCACCGCGAAGGTCTGCATCAAAGGACGTACCAGGATGGGACGGATGGATTGCTTCTGCGAGTCGCTCATCCCGGTCAGCATCTGCTCGTCGACGTAGCGCAGCGCGTCCGCCAACTCGGAGCCGCTGCCTTCCAGTGTCTGCTGCATGAACTGGCGCGCGCCGGGGCCGGGGTCGCCCTGGTTCTTCAGCTGGTTCAAGCGGCTGCGCAGTTTGGACAGCGTCTCCATGTAGGAGCGCATCAGCGACGCGTCCTTGTCCTTGGGCGCCACCAGCTTGCCGACGCCGGCGAACTCGCGCCCGATGGGGCCCATCGGCTTGTCGGCCCGCACCTGGTCCAGCTGCAGATTGACGTTCACTTGCGAAGGCCCACGCCGCAGCACGCTGTTCTTGACCCAGTTGACGAAGCCCGTCTGCGCCTCCTTCAACTCGGCGCTCATGATGGCCGGATTGTCCCATGACGTCTGCTGATGGATGGTGGTAAGCAGCTTGGCGATGGGCGAGGACTGAGGATCGCCCAGCCGGTTCATCGCTGTCACCGCCGCGTCGAATCCATTCAGGTTGGCGATGGTGACGCCCTGAACGAACTTCTGCCATTCGCGCGCGTAGTCGGCCTTGTACAAATCGGTCAGGCCCTTCTGGATTTGTTCGGGGCTGCCCTCCAGCGTCAGGTCGTCGCGCGCGGCGGTCTTCAGTACCCAGTCCGCGCTTTGCAGTTCGTGCGTGGCGGCTTCACGGAAGGCGTCCTGCACGAACTTCTCCCATGCCTCGCGGGTGTAGGCGCCGGCGATGGCGTAGCTGCCGGCGACCAGCGCCTGGTCCTGCTCACCCACCATGCGCGCCACCGTCATCGCCGGGAAGCGCGTGTTGGCGCGCGCGCGGATGTCGGCGTAGACGCGCTCCCTGGCCGGCATGCCACGCACCACGCGGCGCAGGTTCTCGCGGGCCTGGTCGACCAGCGCCAGCTTCTGCTCGATGCGCGGCCAGGACGGATCGGCGATCTGCGCGAGATAGAAGGTCATCAGCCGTTCGGCGCTGTGTATCATCTGCTCGCGCGGCATGGCGCCGCGATTGTTCTCCAGCCATCCGCGCCAGTAGCGGGCCAGCTGGTCGTTCAGGTGACTGGCTTCGGCGTGCGAGATATCGGCCAGCATCAGGTAGCTCTTCAAGGCGTTGTAGGCGTCTTCGACGTTGACGGCGGAAGCCTCCTGGAACTGGCGTCCGGGCGCGGCGGCCGGCGCCGGGGACGTGGCGGCAGCCGCGCCGGGCGCCTGCAGCTGGTCGGCATGGGCGTTCATCTCCGACAGCAGCGTCTCCAGATTGGCGACCACCGGCTTGAGCATCACCTCGCGCACGCCAGCGAAGTATTCCTCGCGCAGCTTGCGCTCCAAAAGATCGCCCTGATACAAACCCATACGCAGCGACCAAGGGCGGTCGGCGTGGTATTTATCCAGCTGCTCGATGCGGTCCTGCAGTATCTCCAAGGCCTCCAGCCGCGATTGCAGGTCCAGCCGCTTGGCCTGAAGCTTGATCACCTTGTCCAGGTCCGCCTGCACGTTGCTGACCATCTGACGGTTGCCCAGATACGACCAGCTCCAGCCCCCCAAAGACACGCCCAGCAAAACCGCCGCCGCGAAGAACGCCGCATAGGTCAACTTGACCTTATGCTTGCTGGCGTACTGCGAGACCAGGTCCTTGTCCGCGAAGATCACGTTGCGGAATAAATTCAACAGGAAGAATCCAGACTGGCCGCCGGCGGCGGCGGGCGGCGCGTCCGGCAGCGACAAAGCGAAGCGCTTCGCCAGCCGCTGCGATTGTTCGCTCGCCGCAGCGCCTTCCTGAAGGGCGCTGGTGAAGTAGTAGCCGCGGAACACGGGCTTGAACTGGAAGGGATTGTCCTCGAACAGCGTAACGAGGAAGCTGCGCAGCGGCGCACGTATCGTCGCGAACTCCAGCGGGAAGGTGAACACGCCCGGCTCCATGCGGTCGCGCCGCTGCTGGCTCATGTTCGCCACGCTCAGCTCTTTCAGGCCCGAACACAGTTCATCGAAGCTGTGATCGAAAAATGCCATCATCTGCTGGCTGCCGGCGTTACGCTTGTAGGGCATGGTCGCACCCCAAACACGTTCGCGCTCGGTGCGTTCGGCGCGGTCAAAGAACTCGGTGAAGCCCGCTATCAGGTCGGCCTTGGTGAATACCACATACACCGGCGCGAATACCTCCAGCCGCTCGATCAAATCCTGCACGCGCTTGCGCAGGCTGCGCGCCAGCTTGATGCCGACCTCGGGATCGTCGCCGCGCAATTCGGCGATGCTGACGGCGATCAGGATGCCGTTGATGGGCGCGCGGCGGCGGTACTTCTTCAGCAGATCCAGAAAGCCGAACCATTCGGCGCGGTGCTCGTCCCGCACCGAGTAGCGGCCGGCGGTGTCGAGCAGGATGCCGTCGGTGGTGAAGAACCAGTCGCAGTTGCGCGTGCCGCCCACGCCCTGCACGATCTTGCCGTCGGCGAAGGGGAACTGCAAGCCCGAGTTGGTGATGGCCGTGCTTTTACCGGCTGCGGGATTACCGATGATCATGTACCACGGCAGTTCGTACAAGGCGCGGGTGCCGGAGACGATGCCCATCTTCGACCCGCGGATGGTCTCGATGGCCTTCAGCATGTCGTTGCGGATGGCCTTGACCTCGGCGCCGGACTGGTCGGCGCTCTGCGTCTCCTTGGCGGCCTGGGCACCGATGGCCGCGCCCAGCTGTTCGGATTCGCGGCTGGCGCGCCGGCGTCGCCACAGCCAGACCAGGCCGGCCAGCGCCAGCATCAGCGCCGTGGTTGCCAGCGACCAGATCAGCGTCAGTTCCAGCATCTGCGCGCCAAGGTAAAACAAGGCCGCCATCGCAGTCAGCGCAATAATAGTCAGGTGGCGGGTATCGGTGAGGAAGTACCAGATTCTTCGCATCATGGGATGAGGCCGGCGTGAACGATGGCGCCTGAGCTAACAGCGGACCGATCAATGTTGCCACCAACAATGCCCGGATTTCTTGAGCCAGCACAACCATGGCCGTGCGGCGTCCTACTTCCGCACAGTCCCCGACACGCGCAATTCCGTGTGGCCGAAGTCCATCATGGTCCAGCGCCCGCCCCAGCGCAAGCCCACCGATTCGGCTGCCTCGCCGTAGAGCCGGTAGCCGCGCATCGCCCAGGGGTCTTTTTCCGAGATCAGCAGTTTGCCGTCGCGCAGGAAGGCGCAGTCCGCCGCCAGGCCGAACTGGTGATAGCTCTGGAAGGCCTTGGCGTTGGTGACGCTGGGCCCGGCGGCTGCCAGCGTGTTCTGCCGTTCCGGGCTGCGGTAGCCTTCCAGGATCGCCATGTCGTAGCCATGATTCTCCTTCATGATCTTGAACACCAGCAGCAGGCGCTGGGCGAAATCGGGATCGAGCAGTTGCCAGTTGCGGTTGGCGCCGTCGAGCATGGGCCGCACCATCGTCACTTCCGCCGTCGTGAACACCAACGGCGGCAATGGCTCCGGCGCCGCCAGCTGCTCGCCCTTCAGCAAATCTGCAACCTGATCGTTGACGGCGTGGTCGTCGCTATCGAAGCCGCCCAACATATTGCGTCCGCTGAGCACCAGCGCCAGCATTGGCGGCACGGTCAGCAGCACCAGCACCGACAGCACCAACAGATAGCGGCGCCGCAGGACGCTGAGCGCACGCAGCAGGCCGCCGCCGGCGTTGCGGCCTGCTTGCGCGGCCTGCTGGGTCCCCTGACGGTAACCACCTTGCAGCTCCCGCCCGATACGCCTGCCAATCACCACCATCGACTGCGCCACCACATCCCGCCCGGCTGGGAACAACGCCAGCCAAGCCCCCAGACACGCGAAGACAAAAAACAGCAGTACTGAAAAGAGAAACATGGTGCGCTCCGTCAAAGCAAGGTCGCTCCACAGACTGGACACTGAGGTGCGGGAACGCTTCATCGTAGGCGCTTCAGCAAGCGGCGTGAAAGACCAGATCAAATTCGGAGGAAATACCGTGGATACGTCGAAGCAAAAACCCGACCTGATGAGTTCCAACCGTACCGCCGAAGATGGCGGCAAGCGCATACTGGCGCATCTGGAACACGGCCACAAAACGGCGGCAAAGACGCCGCGCGCCAGCGGCTGGAGCGTCGACGGCTGGACCGTCGGCCTGGGGCTGCTACTGGTGACCATGTGTACGGTCGCATGGCTGATACACGACAACACGCTGTCCCCCGATGCCTACACGCGTAACCGCAGCGGCGTGACCACGCGCACGTACCAGCAGCCGACCGCACGGCAGATGGCGGCTGCCGCGCCAACGGAGCAGGCGGCAGCCATCGTGAACGAGCCGGTGCTAAAAGACCCCACAACCGAACCCTTCACGGCGATAGAGGCGCTTGCGGCCGCCGGCGTCGCGCCGCCTCCCGCGCACGCAGTGGCACGGGGCGAGACATCGCATGCGGCCGGCGCGCCGCACAGGCCTGCTATGGCATCAAACACCACCGCCGCGCGCTCACCGACGCCTCGCACGATCGGCGCGGCCGTTCCCCCAGGCATCGGCGATACCGATGTCGCCCTGCTGACCGCGCTGGTCGCGCACTCGGGCAAGCCGGCACTCGCCCTGCCCGAGCGCAGCCGCGACGTGGTCGAGCGCCAAGAAGGCGACAGCACGGCGCAACTGCTGGCGCGCTGTAAGCAATTGGGGCTGATCGAAGGCATGTTGTGCCGCTCGCGCATCTGCTCCGGCCGCTGGGACGCGGACCTGGCCTGCAACGCCCCGTCGCACTGATTACTGAATGGCCAGTTGCTTGCCGCCGGTGCCGACCTTCTTCGGCAACGTCAGGTGCAGCACGCCGTTTTCGTAGCGCGCCTCGGCCTGGTCGTCATCGACGTCCTGCGGCAGCGTGAAGCTGCGCTGCACTTGTCCGTAGTAACGTTCGGTGCGCAGGGAGCCGGTTTTGCCGGCGGTGGCGGGCTGCTCTTCCTTGACTTCGGCGCTCAGCGACACCTGATTGCCGTTGATGGCGACCTTGATGTCCTCCTTTTGCACGCCGGGGATTTCGGCTTTGACGAGATATTCCTTGTCGGTCTCGCTGACATCCATCCGCATGCGCGGCGAGACGTCGGCACCGCGCCAGACCGAGGGCGCGAAGTCGCGGAACATTTCGTCCATGTCGCGGAAGGGATCGAAACGGGCGAGATCGCGGAAGGGATCGATACGCATCAGATTGTTAGCCATGGCGGCCTCCTTCAAATGGGTGGACTACCATGATAAGAAGCGCGCCCGCCTCTCCTTTGACGCACATCAAGGTGCGGCCCTGCCTCCGCGCGCGACAAGCGAGTTGACCATCGCCTCGCTGTAGACCTCGCCCTTGCTGTCGGCCGCAGCAATCATGTCCCGCCACAGGGGCACGATATCGACCTTGAGCTTGCTGAAGCGCTCAAAGCCACAGGCATAAATGCCGCGATAGGTATCGAAACTGTGTTCCAGCTTCTCGCACTCGGCCAACGTGGCGTCGGCGAACGCCTTGCCCTGTTCGGCGCTCCAGACGCCGCTGCGCAGCAGGCCATCGAGCGCCATCGCCTCGGCGCCGCCCTCGTGTATCCATGGCGGCGATTGTTCGCTGATGCCACCCTGGCGCACATTGTTCTGCCACAAATGCGCCATCTCATGCGCCACCAGTTCGGCGAGGATCGCGCGCTTTTTGGGGTTGTCGGCGGTCAGCAGGGCCGCGCCGCCAAGACGATAAACGATTTGCCCACCGACCACGCCGCCCTTGATCGACAGGCCCGGCATGGAGGTATCGCTGACGGCCGCCACCAGCAGCAAGGGCTGCCGCAACTTCTGCTGGTAGGCCGTGCTGTAATAGGCGGACATTCTGGCCGTGGTGTCGAGCAGCGTCTCCTTCGCCCACGCGGACAGTTTGGGATCCAGCAGCACCTGCGCCTCGCCGGCGGCCACCGGCGACTGCGGACCGAAGTAGGCATACGGTGTCGTTTCTTTGGCGGGAGTTGCCGGCTTGGCGGGCACCAGCACGGTTTCGTTGCCGAGGCCCTCCAGCGTGAAATTCGCCGCCATATCGCGCATCAGTTTGCCCTGCTGGGCCTCGCCTTGCAGGAAGCCCAGATAGATAAGACGGCCGCCATCGGAGAGCCGGTCGGTCGCCAGGTACTGTTTGCCCAAGTCCTGCTCGAATGTGGAAATTTCCACGCTGACTAGCCGCAGCGGCTTGCCATCGGCAGCAGCCAGCGCATCATAGGCATCGCCGGCGGTCAGAGTCACGCCAGGCGTCAACACCTTCCACGCGGATTTGCGCAGCTCGCCCACCGACTTGAAGCGCATCGACGCCACCGGCTGCGGGAATTGATAGTCGGCGCGCCACGTGTCGGGCGCCACATGGGTCAAGCGCACCTGCACCGGCAGCGGTTCGTCCGCGCGCGCGGACATCGTCAGACTCATAGCCAAGCCCATCCCCAGCAGCCATTTTCGCGACATTGTGATCTCCGGGACCAATATAGTGTCCAGAATATAACATGGGAATCATATCGTTTTAGCCACATCGTCGGCGGCATGTGAACAGAAATAAAAAAGGGCCATGTTTTCACATGGCCCTTCAAAATTCTGGCTCCCCGACCTGGACTCGAACCAGGGACCTGCGGATTAACAGTCCGTCGCTCTACCGACTGAGCTATCAGGGAAAAGAGGCCGCATTATATACGGCCTGTTTCTAGCTGTCTAGGCTAGCTGGCAAATTTCCAAAAATCAGAAGCTGCCCTTGAACTGCACGCCGAACTGACGTGGCTCGTTGACGAAGCCGGTCAGGTTGTTGAAGTCGATCGCGCCGATGATACGCTCGGTGTTGGTGATGTTGCGAGCGAAGGCTGCCACTTCATACTTGCCGCCCTGCCAGTTGTAACCCACGCGCAGGCCGCCTTCCACCATGGACTTGCCGGTGAATTCCTTGGCTTCGTACAGGAAGAAGTTGATCTTGCTGCGGTACGACCAGTCGGTCAGCACGAACAGGTTGCCGTCGGCCAGCGCCCAGTTGTAGCGCGCGGTGGCGTTCAGGATGACTTTAGGCGCTTGCGGCAGCGGATTGCCGTCGATGACGACGCGGCCGGCCGCGTTCAGCGGATCGGTCACGGTGCACGAACCGCACTTGGCCACGGACAGCGATGGATCCTCGATCTTCGTGAAGTTGTACGAACCGCCGGCGGTGACTTTGAAGTCAGGCGTGACGAAGGCTTCGAAGTCCGCTTCCAGGCCGCGGCCCACGGTCTTGGCTGCGTTGATCAGCTTGGTCACGTTGGAGGTGCCACCGACCACGGTCAGCTGCTGGTTCTTCACATCGTAGTTGTAGATGCTGACCGATGCGCGGGCGCGGCGGTTGAACAGGTCGGCCTTGATGCCGGCCTCATACGACACGATGGTTTCCGCATCGGCCACGGTGATCGGCACCGATGCCGAGGCGGCGGCGATACTTGGCGCGCGGAAGCCGGTCGCCACGCGGGCGTAGGCGTTGACGTCCTTGTTGATCTTGTAGGTCGCGCTCATGTCCCAGTTGGCTTTGTTCTTGCTCTCATCCACCGAGTCAGGGCCGGCCTGGGTCACGTTGACGCGCGACGTGGTGGCGAAGTCCTTCTTGTCGTGGGTGTAGCGCACGCCGCCGCGCAGCACCAGCTGGTCCGACACGTCATAGGTCAACGAGCCGAACACTGCCGCAGCGGTGTTGTTCTGGTGGCTGGCCAGGTGCGAGGTCTGCAACTGGGTGTTGCTGTCGAAGTTGTCGCTGTAGCCGCTGGCGCTTTCCTTGAAGTAGTAGACGCCGCTCTGCCAGTTCAGCGGACCAGGGTTCTTCGACTCGACGCGGAATTCCTGGGTGTACTGATGCAGGCCGGTCAGCCCCCCACCGGTCTGCACCTGGAAGGGAATGAAGCCAGGGCCGGCCGGGCTGCCGCCGTCGATGTCGCCGCGGCTGTAGTAGTTGTCCACGGCTTCGTAGCCGGTGATCGAGAACAGCTTGACCGAACCCAGATCCCAGGTCAGGCGGGCATTGGCGCCGTTGGTGCTCAGGCTCTGCATGTTCAGGCCGTTGGTGGCGATCTTGGTGAAGTCGTAACCGTCGGCGAAGTCGTTGGTGCCCTTCTTGATCAGGTTGGCGCGGAACAGACGGGCGCTGCCGTCGGTGGTGCGCGAGTGCACGTTGAACAAGGCGCTGAAGGTGGTGCTCGGGGTGTACAGGAACTGCACGCGCTCGGCGTGTTCGTTGTAGCCTTCCAGCGCATCGTTCTGCTTGGTGAAGGTGTTGTCGACGAAGTTGTCGCGGTGCTGGCGCAGCGTCGAAACGCGCATCGCCCATTCGCTCGACAGCGGCACGTTGACGGCGCCTTCGGCGTTGATGGTGTTGTGGGTCGCCCACGACAGGTTGTAGTAACCCTCGATTTTCTTGGTGTTCGGTTTTTCCGACTCAAACTTGACCACGCCAGCCGGGGTGTTGCGGCCGAACAGCGTGCCTTGCGGGCCGCGCAGCACTTCCACGCCGGCCACGTCGAAGATAGGGTAGCCCTTCAGGATACCGTTTTCCTGCACCACGTCGTCATACACCAGCGAGACCGGCTGCGAGGCGAAGGTGCTGAAGTCGGTATTGCCGTAGCCGCGGATGTAGAAGCGCGGGAAGGTGCGGCCGTTCGACGATTCCACGTTCAGCGATGGCACTTTGCCGGCCAACAGGCGGATGTCCTGGCCGCCGGACAGCAACACGTCCAGCTTCTCGTCCTTCAGCAGGGTGACCGAAACCGGCACGTCCTTGATGTTCTCAGCGCGGCGCTGGGCCGTGACGGTGACGGTTTCCAGTTGCGGTTCGGCGGCGGTCTGCGCGAGGGCGGAACCGATGGGCATAACGGCGCTCAGCGCCAGCAGGCGCTTGTGCATCTTCGACAGTTTGATCATTCAATTTCCCGATTTGAGGTAATGCAAAGAGTTAAAAACAGTGTCTCCTGTTCTCTCTTTCTGTTGATGTCGCCCGGTCATCTACTGTGTCCGTGGCGGCGCAAGCGGAGGTGAGGCCGTTTTTCGATGTCTAGAATGCACCGTCTTGCAGAAAGGCGGTATTTTCTTTCATTGATACCGTGTATTGCAAGAGCAATATAAGCAAATGGGAATTTACTGATAGAAATTTGGTGCCTCAGGAGGGGCGGCTGAATAATAAAAGGTCAACCGCCCCCTTGCGAGGACATGAATGAGCGAACGCTCAAGCTTGGGATTCAGGCATGCCGGATCGCCAACCGTTGTTGCTTTACCACACTTCGAGCGGCCGGACGTGGCACAGCCCCGCCCGACGCCCCGTCTTCGTTGCCCAACACGAAGCGGTCCATGGCGCCCACCAGCGCCTGGGTCTGCTCCTCCAGGCTGGCGGAGGCCGCCGCGGTCTGCTCCACCAGCGCCGCGTTCTGCTGGGTCATATCGTCCATCTGCGTCACCGCGTGGTTGACCTGCTCGATGCCGGCGCCCTGCTCGGCCGAGGCGGTCGCGATGTCCGACATGATCAGCGTGATGCGTTGCACGCTGCCGACGATCTCGCCCATCGCGTCGCCGGCCTGGTCCACCAGGCGGTTGCCGAGCTCGACTTTCTCGACGCTGTGGGAGATCAGTTCCTTGATCTCCTTGGCGGCGGCGGCCGAGCGCTGCGCCAGGTTGCGCACCTCGCTGGCCACCACGGCGAAGCCACGGCCCTGCTCGCCCGCGCGCGCCGCCTCCACCGCCGCGTTCAGGGCCAGGATATTGGTCTGGAAGGCGATACCGTCGATCACGCTGATAATGTCCACGATCTTGTGCGAGCTCTCATTGATCTCGCCCATCGTCTGCACCACCTGCGATACCACCGCCCCGCCCCGCGTGGCGACGTCGGCGGCGCTGATCACCAGTTGATTGGCCTGGCGCGCGTTGTCGGCGTTCTGCCGCACGGTGGAGGTGAGCTGCTCCATCGATGACGCCGTTTCCTCCAGGTTGGACGCCTGCGACTCCAGCCGCGCCGACACGTCGGCGTTGCCGCTGGCGATATCGCGCGTGGCCGCGCTGATGTGCTCGATGCTGCCGCGCACGTCACCCACCAGATGGCGCAGGCTGCCGCTCATGTCCTTGAGCGCGCGCAGCACCTGCCCCGCCTCGTTGGGAACGCCGACGTCGAAATCAGTGGCCAGATTGCCGCTGGCGACGCTTTGCGCCACGGCGATCGCATTGCTCAACGGCCGTGTCACCGACCGTGCAATCAACATGGCCAGGTAACCAGCCAGCGCCAGCAATGTCAGCATGGCGCCCAACATCAGCCAGCGGGTGGTATAGAAGCCGCGAATCTTGTCGTCCAGCAGCGCGCCCAGCTGTTTGCTGGCGGCCGCGTTGAGGGCGAATTGCAAGTCGATGGCCTGGGTCGCCAGCACCACGTATTTTTCGGCCGAATAGGTCAGCGCCTCGGGCTGCACGATCTCGCGCATGGCCAGCTCGGTGATCTGGCCGGCGGCCTGGGCAGCGTCGTGCATGGGCGGCCCCAGCTTGGCTTCAAACTCCGCATTGAAGTGGGCGGCTTTGTTGAACGCGGTCAGGGTCTGGTCCAGCCGGTCCGCCACGCGTGCGACGATGGACGACAGCAGCAGGCGGTCGGCTTGGGTGGCCTCTTTCCTCGCCAGCAGGCCGGCACCCTTGGCGCGGGTCTTGCCCAATTCCTCTGACAGATAGGGCAGCTGGTAGAACATGGCCTGGATCAGTTGATACGTGTCGCGGTCGGGATCAAGGCTGAGGCCGTAGTAGTCGCCGATCAGGTCGTTCACCTTGAGCAGCTTGGGCACCAGCGCCGTGTGGGCCACATAGCTTTGCGGCGCCGTCAGGCTGCGGTTGGTGACCTGCGCACGCAAGGTTTCCCAATCGCCGCGCGCTTGCGACCAGGCCGCGTCCAGCGAGCTGTCGTGCAGCTTCTTTACCAGCGCGTCGACCGCCGCGTAGGCGATGTCGGCCTCCTTTTGCTTGGCCAGCCGCTTGTCGTCGCCGGTCGCCCCACCCAGCACCAGCGCCGCCAGCCCGCGATGCTGCTGGGTCAGCTGCACCATGCGCAAGCCCTCGACCACGGCGGGCAAGCCTTCGCGCTCGTCGATGTAGGCATCGAGCGCCTTGCCTGCTTCGCGCATGTACAACCAGGTTGGAATGCTCGCCAGTATCACGGCGATCAGACTGAGGATCAGGAATTTGTGCCCGAGCTTCAAGGCGCCAAGTGAAGAACGATTGTCCATATCGAGCCTCCATGATTGCCACTCAATGGATCGCTTAAAGTTGCCGTGGAGATGCGATCCTCTTGCGTCCCATCATAGTCCCATGCCAAAAGACTTTGGTGGCTTTAATAGCACAAGCCACCAGGAAATGCTTTACATCCCCAACGACTTCAACAGCTCATCGTTGGCTTCGTCCTCGGCCGAGGGCGACGGCGCGGTGGACGTGCCGCCTTGGTTGCCGCGTTCCATGTCGAGCAAGGCGTCCGGATCGGCCACTTCGCTGGAGTCGAAATCGTGCAAACGGATGAACTCAGTCCGATCGATGGCGAGCTCCAGATAAAAGATATTACTCTTTTCCGTATAAAACGTGACGCGCCGCATCTCAGGGCGATCAAGGGGGGTGTCCACACTGAGCATGACCTGCTTGGTCAACACCAGCATTTTCGGCTGGTTCTGGGTGATATTGGTCTGCAGCTCGCGCCGCACCTTGCCGGTGAAGTCGCCGACGATCTGGTTCATCAGCTCGCCCATGATGTTGGACACCTCGTCCGCAGTGTGCGAACTGGCCAGCTCCGACTTCGGCATGCCCATGTGCAGCATGTAGCGTTCGTAAATTTCCATGGCCGTGTCGGCCGCGAAGTTCAGCACCACCAAGCCGGTAAAGCCGCCGTCGAACAGCACGAAGCAGCCAATATCGGGCTTCAGCCCGGTCTTGGTGATACGCTGCACCATGCCTGAATAATTGACCTTGCTTTGGGTGGCGACGTTCAAGACCCGGGTCACCGAATTGCACAGACTCATCAATAAGTCTTCGGTGCCGTACACGACGTCCTTGTTTTCCTCGCTCATGATCTACCTCTATTTATTTTTAAAAGATGAAAGCACAGTTTCCTGGTCCAGCGAGAGACGGAACAAGACCACTTCGCTCAACAAGCGGACGACCTCATCTTTCCATTCCTGGTTCCTGCCGGCGGCCGGCATGGCGGCCAAGGTGCTGCGCAACAACGCCACTTCGCGCTCCAGTTCCCGCACCCGCTGCACCTGATCCACCGCCTCGGCTGAGATGACCATCGATTTCCCTTCTGGCCAGAAATAAGATTCAGAATACCGAGGTGCAAGATTCCCGTCCACCGGAATCACGTTTTTTGGTGAGATTTGGGTGCCAAAATGCAAAAGCCCAACGCCGGGGAAGGCAAGGCGAGGCGGTGCCGCCACAGCAGCTGCAGGGATGGGATGGCGCGATAAATGACGGGAAATAGGGGCAAAACGAAAAGGGCCCGCGATCGCTCGCGGGCCCTTAGGCATTCTGGCTCCCCGACCTGGACTCGAACCAGGGACCTGCGGATTAACAGTCCGTCGCTCTACCGACTGAGCTATCAGGGAAATGAGGCCCGAATTATAGCCGCTCAAAACGAATTTGGCGACCCCGTCGTAAATATTTTTAATCCGCCGCCCGGATGACCTCCCCCGGCGCCTTACCGCGGCGGCGGATCGAGCGGCGCGACGCGCGGCACCCGCAGCGTGAAGCGCGCGCCGCAACCCGGCTCGCTCTCCACCTGCACGTCGCCGCGCAAGGCGGAGGTGACCTGGTTATAGACCACATGCAGCCCCAGCCCGCTGCCCCCCTGACCCAGCCGGGTGGTGAAGAACGGGTCAAACACGCGGGCGATATTGGCCTCCGGAATCCCCACCCCGTCATCGGCCACGCATACCTCGACCCTGTCGTCGTCCAGCTTGCGCGCCGTAATGGTGACATGGCCCTGCCTGCCCTCCGGAAACGCATGCACCAGCGCGTTATTGACCAGATTCACCAGAGTCTGCTCCAGCGGACCGGGATAGCTGTCCATGACGACGCCCTCCTCCACCTCGCAAACCACCTGGTGCCCGCTCTTGCGAATGGCCGGCCCCAGCGTGGCGAGGATGTCCTTGAATGTCTTCCTCAGGTCGAATTCACGCCGGCGCATGCTGGACTGGTCCACCGCGACCTGCTTGAAGCTTGCGACCAGATCAGCCGCCCTGCCCAGGCTGTGCAGCAGGATATCGGCGCCCTGGTCGACGCCGCTGATGAAATCCTGCATGTGCTTACGCGTCACGCCCGTCTCCAGCTCCTTGGCGATGGTCACCGCGTTGCTTTTGAGTGTGCTGGCCAACATCAGGCCGTTGCCTATCGGCGTGTTGAGCTCGTGCGAGATACCGGCCACCAAGCTGCCCAGCGCCGACATTTTTTCCGCCCGCAGCAACTCGCCCTGCATGGCGACGATCTTATCAAGCGCGGCCTTCAAATCCGCGTTGCTGCGCAACAGTGCCTGATTGGCATCGAGCAGACTGGCATTGCTGATCATCAATTTCTGCTGTTGCTCGATCACCTGAAAATCGGCCTCGATCGCCCGCTTGATCTCCCACAGCAGATCAATGTAGCGCTGCTGATAGTTGCGCTTTTTACTGTCGAGCACGCAGATTGTGCCGAACACCTCGTCGTCCGGCCACAACAACGGCACACCCAGATAGGAAATCATGTTCAACGCGACGTCGGGATTGTCCTTCCAGTGCTCATCCTCCAGCGCGTCGGGCACATGCAGCATGGAACGCGTGGCCATCACCGTCTCGCAGTACAGGCCGGTGTTCAGATTGGCTTTCTCGTATGCCTCGTAGGGATTGCCCGGCGTGTGGCTCGACACCAGCACCTCGATCTGCTGCGGCCCCACGCGCATGATCAAGCCGGCCGGCACGTCGAAGACGTCCGCCATCACGTTCGTGGCTTGTTGCCACTTCCCGAGGAAATCATCAGACACGACACGTTGTTCAACCATTGCGGCGGGCTCCTTGATCAGTCGACACGGCCCGTACGGCTGACCGGGAGGCAAGCACGCAGGCATGTAAATGGTAGGCCCATTTGAAGCATCTTTGTGAAAATATTGCTGCAGCAAAGCAAAAATACCAACTTGCGGTGCGCACCAGTGGGAAGCGGGCACACTCGGATTGACATGGCCGTCTGTTGAAGCAGAGAATACTTTCCATGGTTTCTCAGCCATGGAAGGCAATGATGCCTGACTATTAAATTTTCAATAAAGACAGGGGAACAGCATGAAACGCTTTTTCAGGATTGTCGCCATCATCACCGCCTTTGCGCTGTCCGGCGCGGTTTCTGCCGCCGACGCGGAGCGAGGAACGCCCGAGCAGGCGGTCGCCCTGGTCAAGCGGGTCATCGCGGACATCAAGAAATACGGAAAGGACAAGGTTGTCCAGGACGTGCAGAATCAGCTTCCGATATACCGGGAGCGTGACCTCTACGTCACGATCGGCACGATGGAGGGCTACACCCTGGCGAACGGAAACACCCCTAAACTCGCCGGCAAGAACGTTCTCGACATCAAGGACGTGAACGGGAAGTTCATCATGCGCGAGCGCATCGAAATCGCCAAGACCAAGAATTCGGGATGGCAGGAATACTCATGGCCCGATCCGGTGACCAAGGAAGTGCAGAAGAAATCGATGTACGTCGAACGGGCCGGGGATTTGGTTGTCGCCTGTGGGGTGTACAAGCTCTGACCCCGCGCCGTAGCTGAACATTTTCCCGCCTACGCGCCCCCCGCGCCCGAACGATCTCATGTCCGTTATCGTCCGCGATCGCAGCAATGGCCGCGATGCCAACAAAATGATGCGTTACAAGCAGGCAGCCGTCAAAGTCAGGCGGCCTCGCGAAGGCCTTGAAATGCAAAAAGCCCAACCTTTGCAGGCTGGGCTTTCTACTTACTAAATTCTGGCTCCCCGACCTGGACTCGAACCAGGGACCTGCGGATTAACAGTCCGTCGCTCTACCGACTGAGCTATCAGGGATTAGAGGCAACATTTTATACTGTTTAGATCATTCCATCAAGATTTCTGACAGAACAAGTATTTCATGTCGCCTTACGAGTTAAGCTTAGTCGCTCAACCCGAAGAAGCAAGATTTTAAAGGACTTTCGCGATGGCGTCAATAACGATGTCGATATTGCGGGAATTGAGCGCCGCGACGCAGATCCGGCCGGTATCGACGGCATAGATCGACTGCGCGCGCAGCTGGTCCACCTGGGCCTTGGTCAGGCCGGAGTACGAGAACATGCCGACCTGGTCGCGCACGAAGGCGAAATCGTGGGCGGGAGCCTTGGCCTTGAGCTTGGCCACGAAGGCTTCGCGCATTTCCTTGATGCGCACGCGCATGCCGGCCAGCTCGTCTTCCCACATCTGACGCAGTTCCGGCGTGGTCAGCACGGTGGCCACCACTTTGCCGCCGTGGACCGGAGGATTCGAGTAATTGGTGCGCACCACGCGCTTGAGCTGGGACATCAAACGGCTCGCCTCTTCGCCGCTGGCCGCGACCACGCTCAGCGCGCCCACGCGTTCGCCGTACAGCGAGAACGACTTCGAGAACGAATTCGACACCAGCAGCGGACCGCCGGCGGCCGCGAAGCGGCGCACCACGGCGCCGTCTTCGGCGATACCGGCGCCGAAGCCCTGATAAGCCATGTCCAGGAACGGCACCAGGCCGCCGTTGGTCACCACGGCGATGATCTCATCCCACTGGGCCGAGGTCAGGTCGGCGCCGGTCGGGTTGTGGCAGCAGGCGTGCAGCAGCACGATGGAGCCGCGCGGCATGGCCTTCAGGTCGGCCAGCATGCCGGCGAAGTTCACGCCGTGGGTAGCCGCATCGTAGTAGGTGTAGTTATTGACCGTGAAGCCGGCGCTTTCGAACAGCGCGCGGTGGTTCTCCCAGCTAGGATCGCTGATGTAGACCTGCGAATCCGGCGAGAAGCGCTTCAGGAAGTCGGCGCCGATCTTCAGTGCGCCGGTGCCGCCGATGGCCTGCACGGTGACGGCGCGCTTCTCTTGAATGACGGCGCTGTCGGCGCCAAATACCAGTTCCTGCACCGCTTTGTCGTAGGCGGCCAGGCCTTCGATCGGCAGGTAGGTGCGCGGGGCCGGCGTGGCGATCAGGATTTCCTCCGCTTTCTGCACGCACGACAGCAGCGGCACTTTGCCATTGTCGTCATAATAGACGCCTACGCCCAGATTGATTTTGGCCGGATTCTGGTCGGCGTTAAAGGCTTCGGTAATGCCCAGGATAGGGTCGCGTGGTGCCATGTCGATGGCGCTGAACAAGCTAGGATTCGTCATGATAAGATTGGATTCGATTGGAAGCGGTACGCAGCGGTTGAAGGTAGACAGCGCCCCACGAAAAACTGCTTCAGGCCGCTGGCAGGCCATTATTTTAACAAAGGTCGGACAAGATGGCTGATTTACCCGTAACAGACACCCCAAACGCAACGGTTGTGACCTTCCCGGACTCGCCGTTCAAGCTGCACCAACCTTTCCCGCCGGCCGGCGACCAGCCCACCGCGATCGACCAGCTGTGCGAGGGCATCGACGACGGCCTGTTCTTCCAGACCCTGCTCGGCGTGACCGGCTCCGGCAAGACCTACACGATGGCCAACGTGATCGCCCGCAAGGGCCGCCCCGCCATCGTCTTCGCGCCGAACAAGACGCTGGCCGCGCAGCTGTATTCGGAGTTCCGCGAGTTCTTCCCGGAGAACGCGGTCGAATACTTCGTCTCCTACTACGACTACTACCAGCCGGAAGCCTACGTGCCGCAGCGCGACCTGTTCATCGAAAAGGATTCGTCCATCAATGAGCACATCGAGCAGATGCGCCTGTCCTGCACCAAGTCGCTGATGGAGCGGCGCGACGTCATCATCGTCGCCACCGTGTCGGCGATCTACGGTATCGGTAACCCGACCGAATACCACCAGATGATTTTGACGCTGCGCGCCAAGGACCGCGTCTCGCAGCGCGACATCATCGCGCGCCTGATCCAGATGCAGTACACCCGCAACGAAGTGGACTTCGGCCGCGGCACCTTCCGCGTGCGCGGCGACACGCTCGACATCTTCCCGGCGGAGAATGCGGAGCTGGCGGTGCGCCTGGACCTGTTCGACGACGAGCTGGAATCGATCCAGCTGTTCGATCCGCTGACCGGCCGCGTCAAGCAGAAGATCCCGCGCTTCACCGTGTATCCCGGTTCGCACTACGTCACGCCGCGTTCGACCGTGCTGCGCGCGATCGAGACCATCAAGCTGGAACTGCGCGAGCGGCTGGAGTTCTTCCGCAAGGAGAGCAAGCTGGTGGAAGAACAGCGCCTGGAGCAGCGGACCCGCTTCGACCTGGAGATGATGGCCGAAATCGGCTTCACCAAGGGCATCGAGAACTACTCGCGCCACCTGAGCGGCGCCCTGCCCGGCGAACCGCCGCCAACGCTGGTCGACTACCTGCCCAAGGACGCGCTGATGTTCCTCGACGAGTCGCACGTGCTGATCGGCCAGTTGAGCGCCATGTACAACGGCGACCGCTCGCGCAAGACCAACCTGGTGGACTACGGCTTCCGCCTGCCGTCCGCGCTGGACAACCGCCCGCTGAAGTTTGAAGAGTTCGAGCAGAAGATGCGGCAGACGGTATTCGTCTCCGCCACGCCGGCCGAATACGAGAAGACCCATGCCGACCAGGTGGTCGAGCAGGTGGTGCGCCCCACCGGCCTGGTGGACCCGCAGATCATCGTGCGTCCGGCCAGCTCGCAGGTGGACGACCTGATGTCCGAGATCACGCTGCGCGTCGCCAAGAACGAGCGCGTGCTGGTGACCACGCTGACCAAGCGCATGTCCGAGCAACTGACCGAATACCTGAGCGACCATGGCATCAAGGTGCGCTACCTGCACAGCGATATCGAGACGGTGGAACGGGTCGAGCTGCTGCGCGACCTGCGCATCGGCACCTTCGACGTGCTGGTGGGGATCAACCTGCTGCGCGAGGGCCTGGACTTGCCGGAGGTGTCGCTGGTGGCCATCCTGGACGCCGACAAGGAAGGCTTCCTGCGTTCCGAGCGCTCGCTGATCCAGACCATCGGCCGCGCCGCGCGTAACCTGAACGGCGTGGCGCTGCTGTACGCGGACCGCATGACCGATTCGATGGAGCGCGCCATCGGCGAGACGGAACGCCGCCGCGCCAAGCAGATCGCCTTCAACACCGCCAACGGCATCGTGCCGCGCGGCGTGCATAAGCAGATCCGCGACATGATCGACGGCGTCTACAGCCCGCAGGACGCGAAGGAAGAGCTGCAGGTGGCGCAGGAGACGGCCAAGTACGAATCCATGAGCGAGAAGCAGATCAGCAAGGAGATCAAGCGCCTGGAGAAGGCCATGCTCGATCACGCCAAGAACCTGGAGTTCGAAAAAGCCGCGCAGGTGCGCGACCAGCTGCATCACCTCAAACAGCAGCTGTTCGGCGCACCGGGCGCGGACAATATCGCCTGATCGCTTACGGCGCCTTGACGAAGCCGCTCAAGGCGTCGATCAACTGCGGGGCCACCGGCAGATCCGGGCTGCTGTAGGATTTCCTCTGCAGGGCCTCGTCGCTGCCGACTATTTTCAGCACGTGGTTCATCCCTTCGACCATCACCAGCCTGGCGCGCGGCGCGGCCGCGGCCAGCGCCTGCGCTTCCGACGTCTGCACCTGGATATCCGACGTGCCTTGCAGGATCAGCACCGGCATCGCCAGCGCCGCTATCGCCGCGCGCGGATCGTGCTTCAGCGAAGAGATCAGGTAGGGCTGCACCGACGGGTGGTACAGCATCATCAGACCCTGCGGCACATCGTCAACCGGCTTGCCCTGCTTGAGCGCTGCCAGTATGCGTTCGTTCTGGTCGTACAGGGGCGGCGGCAACTTGGACTTCAACTGGTCACGCAGGATATCGTCCAGCGGGTGGCCAGCGCCGGCGATCAGCACGCAGGCATCGATGGCGGCTTGTTTGCACGCCTCGGCAGCGATCTGCGCGCCTTCGCTATGCCCGGCCATCACCACGCGCGAGAAGCGCGGATCGGCGCGCAGCTTGCGCAGCCATGCGGTGGCGTCGCCGATGTAATCGTCCAGGCGCAGGTCCTGTTCCCTCCACACCGGCAGCGCGCTGGCGCCGATGCCGCGCTTGTCATAGCGTACCGACGCGATACCGCGCTTGGCCAGTTCCTCGGCTACCATGCGCAGCGAATCGTTAGGTCCCGGCAGCAGCTTGCTGTTGCCATCGCGGTCAGTGGGGCCGGAGCCGGCGTGCAGCAGCACCACCGGCACCTTGCCGCCGCCGTCCGGCAGCAGCTCCGTTCCATACAACGTGCCGCCGCCGACATCGAGCGACACGGGCCGCTGGACAGCATGGGCTTGGGCAGACACCGACAATATCAACAATGACAGCAAAAGCTTGAAGCGCATATCTATTCTCCGATCTGGTGAGGAAGACGTTTATAAAGCAGCAGCGAGTAGACCACCGCCAGCGGCGCCCATGCCAGCATCAACGCCAGCAAGGCCCATGTCGGGGCACTGAGCCAAAGGGCGAACAGGCCAAGCACCCCGCTGGCCACCATCAGGCGCGCCGCCAGCCTGTGCGTGGCGTACCAAACGCGCTCGCTGGCCAGGGTCCACGGCGTGCGGATGCCCATGAAGAAGTTGCGCCGTACCTTGCCCATCGGGTTGCCGATCAGGATAAGCAGCACGAAGACGCCGGCCGGCACCGCGTGCTCCATCGGCACGCCGCCATGCAGCGTAGCGGCCAGCACCAGCGCATAGACATAGGCGAGCATGCTGACGATAACGCCGAACAGGTAATAATAAGTCGATTCGAAGCCGCTCATGTCGAAGCTGCGTGGCGAAATAGCCGGCAACAGCACGCCAGTCAACGCGATCAGCGCCATCAGCCCCGGCCCGAGCAGCCATAAGGCCGCGCGCGTGCCGTGGCCGTCCACCGCGCCGTGGATATTCCAATGGGTCGGCACGCTTCCGGGCAACTGCGGCCAGAAGTACGCAGTGGCCGCACAAGCGACGGCGATCAACGCGAAACAAAACAGCAGATAACGTGTTTTCATTTTTTCCTCGCTTTGGTTTCGGGGCCGGCCAGGTCCATCATCCACGACAGCACGTCCTGCAGCACCGTGGTGTTCAAGCCGTACCAGATGGTCTGTCCTTCGCGCCGGCGGGTGATCAGGTCGGCGTCTGCCAGCACCGCGAAGTGGTGCGACATGGTGGGCTTGCTCATGTCGAAATGCGCCGCCAGGTCGCCGGCCGTCATTTCGCCAGGACGCAGCAGGCGCAATATCTCGCGCCGCGCCGGATCGGCGATGGCCTTGAAAGCGTTGTTGGAAGCATTCATAGTGAGACAGACATCTAATTAGACAGTCGTCTAACTATAGGCCGATTAAAAACGGCGGTCAAGCGATTTCCGCTGCCGCCGCCATGCCATGCTAGATCGCCAGGCCGTCCCGGTCGAACACGTGCCAGCGCGTCGGCTCGACACGCACCGCAGCCTTCTGCCCGTTCTGCCAGCGCACTTCCGGATCGATGCGCGCAATGAACTGCGTCGTGCCGCCGTCCGGCGTCAGATAGACGTAGCTGGTATCGCCCAGCAGCTCGGCCGCCAGCACCGTGACTGAGATGCCTTCGCCTCCGGCACTCTCCAGCGCCATGTGCTCTGCGCGCACGCCGAGCGTCACGCTATCGCCCGCGGCCAGGCCGGCACGCGGGGCGACCTGCGCCAGCGCGCCGCCGGCCAGGCGCACGGCCATCATCCGCAGCCCCACCTGCTCCACCGTGCCTGCGATGAAGTTCATCGCTGGAGAGCCGAGGAAGCCAGCCACAAACAGGTTCGCGGGACGCTGGTACAAATCCAGCGGCGCCCCCACCTGCTCCACCACGCCGCCGCGCAGCACTACGATGCGGTCGGCCAGCGTCATCGCTTCTACCTGATCGTGTGTCACATAGATCATCGTGCTGCGCAACGTCCGGTGCAGGTTCTTCAACTCGATCCGCATCTGCACCCGCAACGCCGCATCGAGGTTCGACAGCGGCTCGTCGAACAGGAACACCTGCGGCTGCCGAACGATGGCGCGGCCTATCGCCACCCGCTGCCGCTGCCCGCCGGAGAGCTCCTTCGGCTTACGCAGCAACAGCGGCTCGATGCGCAGGACGGCCGCCGCCTGCTCCACCTTGCCGCGAATTTCCTCCTGAGGCAGGCCCGCCAGCTTCAGCGCGAAGGCCATGTTGTCATACACCGTCATGTGCGGATACAGCGCGTAACTCTGAAATACCATGGCGATGCCGCGCGCCGCCGGCGCCACCTTGGTCATGTCCTTACCGCCGATCAGCACCGCACCCTCGTCGCTGTCTTCCAGTCCGCAGATGGTGCGCAACAACGTCGATTTGCCGCAGCCGGATGGGCCGACGAACACCACGAACTCGCCGTCGGCGATACACAGGTCTATACCGCGCAGTATCGGCTGCTGGCCAAACCCTTTTTTGATGCCTTGTATTTCCAGTCCAGCCATTCCGTTCCCCTGTTAGCCTGTGTTAACCCAACACCAGTTCGACGCGATGGGCCGCACCGTCTCGCCGCATCGGTATGCGCGCCACGCCGCCGACCACCGCCAGCGACGCGCCATCCAGCGCGGCAAGCAGCACGGAGCCCGCGCGGCGCTGCGGATTGAGCACGACGATCTCGTAGCTGCCGCCATCGTCCGGCAGTTGATGGCGGATGGTGAACTCCGGCCACTCGTCCGGAATGCGGGGCGCCAGCACGATGGTGTCGCCGCCCTCGATGCGGAAGCCAAGCACCGATTCCAGTCCCACGCGATACATCCATCCCGAAGAGCCGGTGTACCAGGTCCAGCCGCCGCGTCCGACGTGCGGCGCTTCGCCGTAGATGTCGGCGGCGATCACGTAGGGCTCCACCTGATACACGGCCACCGCGGAGGGATCCAGCGCGTGGCTGACGGGGCTGAGCATCTCCAGCAACGTGGCGGCGCGGTCGCGACGCCCCGCCTCGGCCATCGCCCGCACAGCCCAGCAGGCTGCGTGAGTGTACTGGCCGCCGTTCTCGCGCACGCCGGCCACGTAGCCTTTAATGTAACCGGGATCGTTCGGCGTGTTGACGAAAGCTGGCGTCAGCAGGCGTATCAGCTTGTCCGGTTCGGACACCAGGCGCCGCTCCATCGCGTCGAGCGCCTGGTTGGCTCGCTGCGGCGGCGCCACCTCCGAGATGATGGCCCAGGCCTGGGCCAGCGCATCGATCTGGCATTCGTCGCTGTCCCTGGAGCCGATCACCGCGCCGTTATCGTAGAAGGCACGGCGGTACCACTCGCCATCCCAGCCGTCGGCGTTCAGCGCGTGGTCCAGGTGGTCGTGGTAGGCACGGTAGAACTTCACGCGCGTGCTGTCGCCGCGCCTCTCGCAGATCGGCAGGAAGTCCTTGATGATGCGGGACAGGAAAAAGCCCATCCACACGCTTTCGCCGCGCCCTTCGCGGCCAACGCGGTTCATGCCATCATTCCAGTCGCCGGTGCCCATCAGCGGCAGGCCATGCGCGCCCTGCGTCAGCGAACGGTCCAGCGCGCGGCAGCAATGCTCGTAGACGTCGCCACTGGTGCCGGACAGTGCCGGCTTCAGGTACACCTCGTCCTCGCCTTCCTCCAGCAAGGGCGCGGTCAGGAACGGTTCCATTTCATCGAGCACGCTCCAGTCGCCGGTGGTGCTGATGTAGAAAGCCGTTATGTACGGCAGCCATAACAGATCGTCCGAGAAGCGCGTGCGCAGGCCCTGCTCCATCGGCGCCGTATGCCACCAATGCAGCACATCGCCCTCCACAAACTGGTGCGCGGCGTGAATGCGGATCTGCTGGCGCGTCAGGTCCGGGCGGGCGTAGATCATCGCGCTGGAATCCTGTAGCTGGTCGCGATAGCCCAGCGCTCCACCGGATTGATAGAAAGCCGAACGGCCCCAGATGCGGCAGCTCAGGTTTTGGTAGGCCAGCCAGCCGTTCTGCATCAGATCCACGGCGGGCGCCGGCGTGGTCACTTGCACCGCGCCGACGGTATGGCGCCAGAACGCCGTGATCTCATCGAACGCCTTTTGTACCGCGCCCGGCTCGCGGTAGCGCCGCACCAGCTCCAGCGCGGCCTTGCGCTCCACCGTTTCGCCCAGAAGGAATACGCATTCCAGCGTGGCGCCTGGCGCCAATTCATGCACCGCCTGGAGTGCCGCGCAGGGATCAAGACCGGCGCCGGTGGCGCCATCCAGCCGGGGCGCTGCCAGCGCGGCCGGATTCGCGGGACTGCCATGACGGCCGATGAAGGCGGCGCGGTCGGCGCTGTAATAGACGGCCGCGCCAGCGCCGGGCAATATGGCGGCGAAAGTCACGCCGTCGGCAAACTGGCCGGCCAGCGGATTATGGGCCAGCAGCACGCCGCTGGCGTCATGCTCGGTCACGACGAAGCGGCTGCTGTCGGCCGGCGTCCCGCCCAGCACCAGGCGCTGGTAGGAGAACAACGACAGCCTGCGGGCTGTGGTACCCCGATTGGTCACGCGAACGCGCACGATCTTCACCGGATCATGGCGGGGCACGAACATGACGGTTTCCTGCTCAAGCTCGTGGCTGACGTGACGGAAGCTCGAGTAACCGAATCCGTGCGCGGCCTCGTAGCCAGCGCCGGCGGGAACCGGGCCGGGAAGCGGCGACCAGAATGCTCCGCTGTCCTCGTCGCGCACGTAAAGTGCTTCGCCGTGCGGGTCGCGGATAGGGTCGTTGTACCAAGGAGTCAGGCGATGTACGCGGCTGTTGCGGCTCCACGTATAGCCTGCCCCGCTCTCGCTGACAAGGAAGCCGAAGCCTTCGTTGGAAATGGCGTTGGTCCACGCCAGCGGTGGCCGGTGCAGACCGCGCGCCGCATCCCAGTTCATGCGGATCACATATTCATCGCCCGCCTCGGAGAAGCCGCCGTTACCGTTGAAGAAACGCAGCAGCGGCCTGCCAGGCAACGCGGAGGGTCCGTCGGCCCGCGTCGCTGGCAGCGGAGGCGGCGCGTAGGCCGCACCGTCGACGTCACCCAGCGCAGGCAAGCCTCCGCGTACGATCAGCAAGGCATTCAGTTCGATGTTCGCCATCTCGGCCGGCGGGATATCGTCCGGCCCGCGCTGGTAGACGCCCTCCTGCGGCGGCCCATCGCCATCGGCCACCAGCAGCACATTCAGCGGCACGCCCAAGGCGGCCCAGTAACGGCGGGCGCGCAGCATCAGATCTACGCTCGCGTCGACGCGGCCCACGCGGCGCAGCAGTATCATCGGGCCGGTCGGCAAATCGGAACTCCGCGTGCCGGGCGCCTCGGCGGAACCGCTGACCACCGCGCTGGCGATGGCCGCTGTGGATGCCGGCACGCGCACAGCCGACTGGCCGTACAACATGGCGGCCACCAGTCGCTGGCAATACTCGGCCTGTGTATCCGTGAGCCCGATCCGCTGCTGCAGTGCGCTGCCAGCGGCGCGCGCGGCGTCGAACAACGGCTGACCGCCGGCGTCCATCGCCGATGTCAGCGCCAATGCCTGATCGCGGCCGGGCGCCGCGCCCAGCATGAAGACCAGCCGTACTTGTTCGCCCGGCCGGAGCACAACGCGGCGGCGCAGGCTGAAGGCCGGATCAAGCACGTTGCCAACGGTGTCGGACAGCTCACCGTCCAGTGCCGCCGGCGCGCGCAGGTCGCGTCCCCGGCCGATAAAGCGGGTGCGGTCCGTCTCGTATCCGGCTGCGATGCCGCCGGCAGCGGCGTGCGCCATCCACAAACCGGCCTCCCCTTCGCCACGGGGGCGGCGCCGTGCCAGCAAGGCGCCGGAGGCGGCGTCGAACTCCGTCTGCACAAACAATTTGGAGAACGCCGGATGCGAAGCCTCGTCGGACTGACGATTCAGCACAACCTCCAGGTAGCTGGTCACTTCAATGGTGCGCTCGATGTCCGACAAATTGTTCAACAAGACGCTGCGCAGCTCCACGTCGCGCTCCGGATGGACGGCGATTCCCATGCGCGCCTCGATGCCATGGGCAACCACGCCGATCCAGCAGTTGCCGGCATCGCCGCCCGCCCACCGCCGCACGCCGGCGCCATCGGCCGCTCCGGGCTGCGCGCCCAGCGACCAAAGCTGGCCGCTCGCCGCATCGCGCAGATAGAAGAAATAGCCTTCCGCATCCTCGATGCGGTCGCCGCTCCAGCGCGACAGCATGGTATCGCCGACGCGAGTGAAGCCGGTGCCGGCACCCGTGATCAGTGTAGTAAAGCGGCCGTTGGACAGCAGTTGTGCGTGACGCGACAGTTCTGGAGTAGGCATGGCGTTATACCGGTTGGTTCAAGCAGGCGCCATTGCTGGCGACGATGTCGGCGTACAGCAGCGCGCTGTCCTTCAGGGTGCGCTGCTGGGTTTCAAAGTTGACGTGGATGATGCCGAAGCGCTTGGAAAAACCCAGCGACCATTCAAGATTGTCCAGCAACGACCACACCATGTAGCCGCGCAGGTCCACGCCTAGTTCCAGCGCCGCGTGCAGCGCGCCCATATTCTTGCGCAGGCAGCTCACGCGCAGCGGATCGTGCACCCGTCCATCCTCGGCCTCCGGCGGGTCGTAGAAGGCGGAGCCGTTCTCCATTACGTACAACGGGATGTCGCCGTAGCGCTGCTTGAAGTTGACCAATGTATCGGTCAGGCCTTGCGGGAAGACCTCCCAGCCGGTTTCCGTATAGGTGGCCTGTGTCTGGCGAACCGGGGCAACGCGCAGCGGCCAATGCGCCGGCTCGTGGCGCACCACGCTGCGGGTGTAGTAGTTGATACCGACGAAGTCCAGTTTCTGGCCGATCAGGTCGAAATCGGCGGCGGGCCAGTCAGGCCATGCACCGCCGAAGATCTCCTTCATCTCCGGTGGATAGGCGCCGAGGAAGATCGGGTCCAGGTATTGGCGGTTCATGTAAGCGTCGGCGCGACGGGTCGCATCGAGATCGGACTGCGACTGGCTGGCCGGGTATTTGGGTTCGATGTTGACGACGATACCGATCTGGTACTTACCCTCTTCGCGGTAAGCCTTGACGGCGCTGCCGTGCGCGCGCATCAGGTTATGGCTGGCCAGCGCCGCCTCATGCAGGCTGCGATGGCCGGGGGCCAGCGTGCCATGCAGGTAGCCGCCATCCGTCACCACCCACGGCTCGTTCAGCGTGGCCCAGGATTTGACGCGGCCATCGAAGGCGCGGAACAGCACACGCGCGTAGTCGGTGAACCAGCCGGCGATATCGGGATTGAGCCAGCCGCCGCGGTCATCCAGCGCCGCCGGCAAATCCCAGTGGTACAACGTCACCATCGGCTCAATGCCATTGGCCAGCAGCTCGTCGATCAGGCGGCTGTAAAAATCCAGGCCCGCCTGGTTCACCGCGCCGCGGCCTTGAGGCAGGATGCGGCTCCACGATACGCTGAAGCGGTAGGCCTTCAATCCCAGCTTGACCATCAGCGCCACGTCCTCCTTGTAGCGATTGTAGTGGTCGCAGGCGATGTCACCGTGGTGGCCGTCGCGCACATTGCCGGGCACCGCGCAGAAACGCTGCCAGATACTGGCCCCCGCGCCATCGGCCAGCGGCGATCCTTCGATCTGATAGGCCGACGTGGCGCTGCCCCACAGGAAGTTGGCTGGAAATTGAATGGCTTTATTCATGTAAAAATCCCTTTGAGGCGGAAGTTAAAACGGTGCGGCGTCAATTTGCAAAACCGCTGGAAGACTGGTGATCGTGATCTGTTTTCCCTGCAAGGCCGCTGGCTGCCCGTTCAGGCGCACGGCGCCTGGCGTGCCGGCCCAAGGCCAGTGATAAATCACACCGCCGGGCGGCACGCGCTGCATCGCTTCTATTCGGAGCGTGAGCCGGCCGCCCTGCGCCGCCAACGTGTAGCTGAGCGGGCCATACGGCGTGCGCAAGCCGTGCAGGCCGATGCCCTCGCCCTGCAGCCAGGCGTTGGGGATGCCCTCGCCCAGCAGCAGCGCGTGGTCGGATTCGCGTTCGTAAGCGAAGGAATCGAGTGCGGCGCGGATGTAGTCGGAAGAGATCCAGCCGTGCGGCATATCCCCGAGGAAGCGCGGCTGACGTGCATCGCGGCCCACCACTTCGGCCCACTGGTTCCACGCGGCAGGGCGTTGATCGGCGTAGAAGTAGTCGAGCAGCTCGGCTGCGCGCTCGCGCCAGCCCAGGCGGATGAAGGCGCTGACGTTACGCAGCTCATAGGGCGTGTAGTCCTCCCAGGCCTTGCCGCCATCGCGGCGGGCGCGGAAGAAGTCCCAGTACTTTTCATAGGTCGCCTGCAGCATTACCGGCGGCAGTTGCTGCTGTTCGCCGCCGGGCGTCAGCGCGATGGTGGACGAGGTGGGGTCGAAGTCGCCCAGCTCCGCCGCGCCGGGCATGTAGCCCACTTTGTGCGCGGCGGTGCTGGCGGCCAGCGATGCGTACAGGTCGCGGCGGAACTCGTCGCGCTGGGCAGAGAGCCGCTTCGCGGCGGCACCGTCGCCCAATATCGCCGCCATGTCGGCAGCGTCCTTGTAGCCGCGCAGCGCCCAGAAGTCGTCCCAATAGGAGTGCATCGGCTTTTCGGAGTAGCCTTCATGGCTGATCGATGCCGGCATCAGGCCAAAGAGCGAACGGCGTTCCGCTGTCCGGTTGGCGTCTGTCCGTTCGGACTGGCGCAGGGATTCCATGTAGCGCGCGGCGGCATCCATGCGCGGCCAGGCTGCGGCCAGCGCGGCCTTGTCCTGCGTGTAGCGATACAGTTCGGCGGCGAGGAAGATCAGTTGGCCGTGGCTGTCGTTTTCAGGTACAGGATCGGCGCCACGGCGGTCCACGCAGCACGGCACCTTGCCGCTGTCGAACTGGAATGGCGCGTACCAGCGCAGGTAGTCGGCGGCGATTTCCGGCTGGCCAAGCCGCAGCAGCGCTTCGGACATCATGGCACCGTCACGTATCCAGGAGCGGCGGTAGGACCGTGTTCCCGGCTGCAGCGCCGCGCCTTCGCGGGTCATCAAAATGTGGGCCAACGATGAACGCAGCGTGTCGGCCATGTGCTGGCCGGCCGGTGGCATGCGGAGCGTGACCTGATTCAGCCTGGCGCGCCATTCGCCCGCCACCCTTTCCTGCTCCCGCGTCAGCCAGGCGGCGTGCGCGCCTTCCGGTGTACGGGCTTCGGCGCCACCGGCCATCGGCAGAACGGCTCCCAGCACCACGCTGCCGTGCGGCGGCAACGTGATCTCGTAGGTCAGCGCGGCCGATGCCATGCCGGTGTCGTCGTGCGAGGTTCGCTCGACAGCGGCTCGCGCGATGGCGGAGGACGTACGCGGCGCTGCAGCGCCAGCGCCGCCCGGCAGCAGGCCGGCATCGAACGACGCCAGCGCCACGCTGGCAGGACGCTCCAGCGGATAGACCTTGGCGTCGCCGTTGATGGTCAGCGCCTTGCCGTCCCATGCCAGGTCGTTGATCGCGCTGAAGCCTCCCGGCGTGTTGAGAAACTGGCGTGGCGCGTTCACCTGGAAGGGCCGCACGGCCAGCACCAGTTTCAATTTCCTGCTTATGGCGGTCAGGTTTTTCAGTTCATAGCGCGCCAGCAGTTGGGACGATGCCGGCGTACCTGCCGCCGCTGCGGTCACGTCCAGCGTCCACGAAGAATGCCGCCACTGCACCGTGGGCACGGGCAGATACCCGTCGCGCAGGCTCTGGGTGACTTTGACGTCGGCCCAGCTCACCAGCTTTCCGCCGTCCTCGACGAAAGGCTCGACCGAGAAGCCGCCCTGGCGCGCCTCGATGGCGCCGTCCTCGGAAATGAGCGCGCTATGCTCGCCTCCGCCGTCCACGCCCACCAGCGTCCAGTAGGGCTGCTGGCCGGAGAAGCCGCGTGGATACAGGCCGCATTGCGCGTCTCGCGCCACTGCGGAAATGAAATCGTTGGGCGTGGCGCCGTAGGCCAGGTCTTTCAGTTCCACTTCAGCCAGTGCATAGCCGGCCGCCGGGCCGTCGTGCAGGGCAAGGCGGATGTAACGTGCTTCCGATTCCGCCAACCGCAGCGGGTCGTCGCCGCCATTGCCGTCGATGACGCGGCGCACCGTGTGCCAGTTGCTGCCATCGCTGGACAATTCGATATCGTAGCGGCGCGCATAGCGGCGGCCCTGCCAATGCAGCACCAAGCCGCCGAATTCGCGCTCGGCGCCAAGGTCGATCACCAGCTGCTGCCGTTTGCCCGCTGCGCTGATCCACGCTGTCGCCGGATTGCCGTCCAACGCCAGCGCCGCCCCGCCCTGCGCGGCCGCCGACGAGGCCTGCGCTGTCGCCTGCGGCCACGCCTTGGGCGCGGGCGGCAGTTCGCGGATCGCCAATTGACGAATGTAGACCGAACCGCTACCGCCACCGCTGCCCGCGCTGACCACGAATTCAATGCGGTCGGCATGCGTCAACGTGCGGTCCTTGGCAGGCCCCCAGGCGAACAGAATCTGGCGCTTCTTGACGCGCACCAGTTGCCACTGTTTTGGAAAAGCGTAGTTCTGCTGCTGGAACCACCAGACGTTGTCGCCGCTGGCGTCGGTCAGCTTGAACTCGAAATGATTAACCGGCGCATCGGCGCGGATGTAGAACGATATCTCGTAGTTCTCCGGCAGGTCGAGCGGCAGGCTGCGGCGCGCGAAGGCATAGCCGCCACGGCCCGCAAAGTCGAAATCCAGCCGCAGGCCGCCATCGGCGGCGCTGGCCCTGGACTGCACGCCGTCCGAAGCCTGCGCCTGCCACAGGGCGATATTCGAAAAGTCGTCGAGCACCACGGCGTGCGCCGCCACCGTGATCCAGAACGCGGCCAATAATGCGAAGAGACGCTTCATCCCTTGACGCTCCCCACCAACAGCCCCTGTATGTAGTACCGCTGCAGGCCGAGGAACAACAGCAGCACCGGCAGGATAGTCAGCACCGAGCCGGCCATCATCAGCTCATTGTCCTGCACATGCTCACGCGACAGCGACGCCAGCGCCACCGGCAGCGTGTACAAGTCCTTATCGGTCAATACGATCAAAGGCCACATGAAATCGTTCCACGTACCGAGGAAGGTGAAGATCCCCAGCGTGACCAGGATGGGCGTCAGCAGCGGCAGCACAATGATGCGGAAGATCTGGAACTCGCTGGCGCCGTCCATGCGCGCCGCTTCCAGCAAGGCGTCCGGTATCGTCAACGCATACTGCCGCACCAGGAAGATGCCGAAGATGCCAGCCATCGCCGGCACCAGCACGGCGCCGTAGCTGTTCACCAGTCCCATATACTTCAGCAGCAGGAACAGCGGCAGCATCGCCACCTGGCTCGGGATCACCAGCGCGCCGAGCATGGCTTTGAAGATGCGGTCGCGCCCCTGGAAGCGCAGCTTGGCGAACGCATAGCCGGCGCTGACATTGAACAGCAGCGACAGCAACGTCGCCGCGCACGACAACAGCACGCTGTTGAGCAGGTACTTGCCGATGCCCGCGTGGCTGAACAACTCACGATAGTTATGCAATGTGGCGGAGCGTGGCAGCAGCGGCAACGGGAAGCTGCTCGATTCGCCCGGCGCCATCAACGATGTCGACACCATCCACAACAGCGGGAACAGCGTCAACGCGCCTGCGCCCAACATCAGGAAATTGAGCAGCAACGCGCGCGGTTTGTTATGCAAGACGCTCATGCATCGACTCCCTTGGCGACGCGTAGCTGCAGCAGCGTGACGCAGAACATGATCGCGAACAGGATGAAGGCCACGGCGGACGCCGCGCCCAGGTTCCACCACTTGAAGCCCTGCTCATACATGAAGTACAACACGCTGACCGTGCTTTGCACCGGCCCGCCCTGCGTCATCACATACGGCTCGGCGAACAGCTGGAAGTAGGCGGACATGCTCAGGATGCTGACCATCAGCAGCGTCGGTCCCAGCATCGGCCAGGTGACATAGCGGAACTGCTGCCACACGCCCGCGCCGTCCAGGCCCGCCGCCTCGTACAAATCGTCCGGAATGCTTTGCAGCCCGGCCAGGAAGATGATCATGTTGTAGCCGAAGTTCTTCCACAACGCGAACAGGATAATCGCCGGCATCGCCCAGTGCGGATCGTTGAGCCAGTCCACCGGCGAGATGCCCAGGAGTTCCAGGCCATGGTTGATCATGCCGTAGCGCGTGTGCAGCAGGTAGCGCCAGATCACCGCCACCGCCACCAGCGATGTCACCACCGGCGCAAAGAAGGCGGTGCGGAACAGGCCCTTGAAGCGCGTCAGCCGCGAATGCAGCAGCAACGCGGCGCCCAGCGAGGCGGCGATCGACAGCGGCACGCCGACCACGACGAAGTACAGCGTATTGCCCAAGGCCTGCCAGAACAGCGGCGTTTGCAGCAGCTCGGTGTAATTGCGCAGGCCGACGAAACGCAGGTTGCGCAGATCGGCCAGCGCGTAGATATCGAAGTCGGTCAGGCTCATGACCAACGCCGCCAGTACCGGCAGGAAGAAGAACACGCCGATGACCAGCAGCGCCGGGCCGGCGAAACACCAGGCGGCGCGTTGCGAGTTCATTTACCCTCCTTCCGCGCCAACATCCAGCGGCGCTTTTCGAGGATATGGTCGGCCTTCGCATCCAGTTCGGCGGCGGCCTGGTCAACCGTCAGCTCGCCGTGCGTTACGCGCTCGGCCACCAGGCGCATCTCGGTTGCGATCTGCTCCCATTCCGGCACCTTGGGTGCCGGCTTGACGCGCTCCAGCTGCTCGCCGAAGGCTTGGGCATACTTGTCGTCGGCGAGGCGCGGATGCGACCAGTTGCTGCGGCGCGGCGGCAGGTCGCCGGTCAGCTCATGGAAGCGCGCCATGGTGTCGGTACGCGACAGGTATTCGATCAGCTGCCAGCCTGCGCGCTGGTGTTTCGACGACGCGGCCAGCACCAGGCTGGAGCCGCCCGCCACCGATGCCGCCGGCCCCGACGGACCTGGCAGGATGGCCGTCATCCAATTGTCCTGCTGGTCCGAGGGCAGGCGGCGTTTGAACTCGCCCATATTCCACGGGCCGGAAATGTAGAAGGACACGTAGCCCATGCCGAATTCGTGATACACATTGGTGATGCGGTTCAGCGGCGCCAGCTTCTGCGCGTACATGTCCGCATACAGCTGCAAGCTGCGGCGGAATCCCGGCGTGCGGAAATTGCCATACCGGCCGCCGTCGCGCAGCAGCGGCTCGTCCTGCTGCAGGGCCAGCGCCAGCAGCGGTTCGAATTCATCGCTGGGCAGCAGGATGGCGTAGTTGTCCGGCCCGACGATGCGCTTGATCGCGGTCATCGCCTTCATCCAGTCCGCCCAGTTCTGCGGCGGCTTGGCGTAGCCGGCGCGGGCCAGCATGTCGCGGCGGTAGAACATCACGCGCGTGTCGACATACCAGGGCACGCCCCACAGCTTGCCGTCAACGATGTTGGTGTCCCAGATGCCGGGGAAGTAGTCGGCCTGCGTGACCAGTTGGGACGTCGCCACCTCGCCGTCCAGCGCCCGCAAAGCGCCGATGGCTTTGAATTCGGGCACCCACGTATTCCCGAGCTGGAAAATGTCCGGCATGACGTCGCCGGCGAACGCCGTCAGCAGCTTTTCATGCGCTGCGGTCCACGGCAGTTGCTGCACTTCGACGCGCACACCGGGGTGGGTGCGCTCGAACTCCGGCATCAGGGCGGTGACTACTTCACCCTCGCGGCCCATGGCCCAGAACTTCAGCACCACACCCTCCTCCCGGCGCGGCGCGCAGGAGGAAAGCAGCGCGGCGAAGGCCAGCACCAGCAGGGCCGGAGAAAAGCGCATAATCATTTCGACAGCCAGCCACCGGTGAAGCCAGCGCGCTCAAGCCCGCGACGGATGGCGGGATTACCGCGCATGACGCGCCAGACCAGATCGCTGCGGTAGTTCTCGGTCATGGCGACGATCGGACCCTGGTCGATGCCGAGGTAGTCGTTGTCCACCCAGCCTTTTCCGGCCACCACGCGGCCCTGCTGCAGCGGTACCTTGTAGTCGAAGCTTGGGTTGAACGCATCCAGGAAGCCGTAGCGGTCGTAGATGAAGTCTCCATAGCGCTGCTTCATTTCCAGCACGGCGGGGATGACGATCTCCGGCGCGAACGGCAGCGACGCGGCGGCGGCGGTTGGCGCCAGCGTGCAGTCGTCGTAGGTTTTCAGGCCGCCGATGCCACGCGCCGCGTAGGTGCGGAACGGCAGTTTCTGGCCTTCGTATTCCAGCGTCTTGTCCACCGGGCCATCGCTGGCGGTGATGCCCCAGACGTTGGGGCCGTAGCCTTTGCAGCGCAGCGGATTGCTGATCGCGTAGTCGCGCTGCGCGTAGGTGGCGCGGCGGCTGTTTTCGAAGTAGTCGTAGCCGCGTTCGCGCATGTAGTCGTCGCGAATGTTGCGGAAGTCGATCCACACATGGCTGTACTGGTGGATGAACATGGACGGGAAGCCCAGGTGTTCCTTGTCGCCCTTGCCCTCCAGGCTTTTGGCGTAGTTGCTGGTCCATGCCTTCCATGCTTCCGGCTGCACCGGATGCGATGGCGATCCCAATGCCAGCACGTAGATCAGCATCGCTTCGTTGTAGCCCTTCCAGTCGTAGCCGATGAAGCCCGATTCGGGATGCCAGCCCAACGCGATGGACGGCTTGCGCGCCTGCGCCCAAGTCCAGTCCACACGTTCGTAGATTTCCGCCGCCAGCTTGCGGATTTCCTTCTCGGCGGCGTCGTCGCCATCGAAGTAGGATTGGCAGAACAAGGTGCCGGCCAGGAACAGCGCGGTGTCCACGGTGGACAGTTCCACGTTGTCGTTGTAACGCAACCCTGTCTTCATGTCGAGGAAGTGATAGAAGAAGCCCTTGTAGCCGCTGGTGCTCGTGCCCTTTGCCGCGCCCTGCGGCGCATTGCGGAAGAAGCGCAAGGTCGCCAGTACGCGATCACGCGCCTGCTGACGCGTGATGTAGCCGCGTTCGACTCCGATCGGATACGCGGTCAAACCGAAGCCCACCGCCGCCACGCTGGAGAACGACGGCGTGGGATGACGGTCCGGCACCAAGCCGTTGACGGGGTTGGCGGTGTCCCAGAAGAAGTTGAAGGTGCGCTGTTCCAATTGATCGAACAGCGGTGGCAATTGGTTGCCGCGGGCGGCAGCGGTGCCGGAGCACAGTGCGGAGACCACAAGGGCCAGGCCGGCCAGGACCTGCGGCGTACGGCGTAATGCGAAGGGCAATGACATGGATCGTTTTCTTCCAATGGCGAGCGCACGTGGCGCGTCAGGAAACCGCCGCTCCCGTTACGCAGGGAGCGGCACCACACTAACTACGGCCCGGATCAGAAGGCGTAGCGGGCGCTGAACTTCACGGTGCGCATCGGACCACCGACCGAATTCGGCGTGCCCAGGTTCTTGTTGTCGCCACCGAGGCGGTTCTGCGGATTGCCGGGACCACCGCCCCAGCCATCGTAGCCGCCGTAATTGACGCTGTTGAACAGATTGAGCACGTCCGCGCGCAGCGACACTTTGCCGTAGCGGAAACCGACTTCCTTCGACACGCCGACATCGACCTGGTGGAACGCGCTGCCATTGCCCTTGGCCGATACGCAGTGATCGAAGCCGGTCGAGCAATCGGTGATACGGTAAGGCAGGCCCGAACCCAGCGTCAGCTTCCCGGACAACATCAACCCGAACGGGAGCACGCCGTCGCTCACGCCGGCCACCACCAGGCGATGGCGTTCGACGTCGGTCGATGGATGCCAACCGGAGGTACTGCGGCCGTAGGTCCAGTTGAAGATATCGTTGGTCCATTCCTTGTTGGTGGTCTCGCCGCGGCTGTAGGTATAGGTCGCGCCCAGGCTCCAGGTGGAGGCCTTGGTATAAGGCTTGTCCATCTTCAGGTAAGCTGAATCGGTTTTCGCCTCGGTGATGAAGTCGCCCAGGATCAGCGTGCTGAATCCAGGCACAGAACCCCACAGCGGATCGATCGGGCTTTGCGTGCCCCAGCCGCCCTGCGGATCGCGATTACCGCCGAACCAGTTGAACTGATTGTGGCTGCGCGAATTGGTGTATCCCGCCTCGCCGTTCCACATGCCCAGCGCCTGCCGCAGGCCAAAGCTGAACTGGTCGGTGTAGGCCATCTTGTGATCGCTCTTGATCATCCAGATTTCGCCGCCCGGCTGCGCGTTCTTCTGCGATTCGTCCAGCGCGTGGTTGGCGATGGTGCGGTCGTACGCCCTGCCCCAGCCGGCGAACAGCACCGAGGCGCGGTCGCCCTTGATGTCGTAGGACAGTCCCAGTCGCGGCGCCCACGCGCCCTTGAACGGTTTGCGGTTGCTGCCGGTGCTGATGTAGTCGCGGATATTGACGCCGCCCTTGGCCAACGACTGCGCATACGTCTGGCCTGCGGGCGCGCCATCGCGGGGATCCTGCTTGTCGAAGATGGCAACGCGGTCGGCCGGCGTGACATAGCTGTTATTGAGCATATTGTCTTCGTAGTCGTAGCGCAGGCCGAGATTGAGCAGCAGCTTGCTGGTGGCTTGCCAATCGTCCTGGAAGTACAGGCCATATTGGTTGTTGGAGAAGTCCACACCGCTCGAGGGGATGGCCTTGTCGGTACGGATAACGCTGGCCAGCCCGGTCACGGTATCGATGCGCTCATAAATCTGGTCCACCGCACGGGCCGTGCCGGACAGGTCGTAGCTGATGTGCTTGACCTTGACGCCACCCTTCATCGTATGGCCGGCCATGCCGTTGTAGGTGAGGTCGTCCTGCAGCAGCGTGCCGCTTTGTTCGCGGAACTGGTTGTTGGGCGAACCGCCGACGATGATCACGTCGACCACGTTGTTGTCGGTATTGCTGGGCGAGACCTGGTAGCGGATGTACGGCTTGTTGGCGTTCGAATGCGGATTCCAGCTGTATTTTTCGTAGCCCAGGCGCGCCTCGTTGAGCCAACGGTCATTGCTCCATTCATGCTTGAAATCGAAGCGGTCCTCGTCGTTGCTGCGGTTGAGGACATTCTCGGCCACGCTCAACTTGGCGTCTTCCGGTATCAGGTCGGTCTCGCGGCGTATGCGGGCGGTGGCCTCGACGCGCTGGTCGCGGTCGATCTGCGCATCCACCTTCAACAGGAACAGGTTCTCCTTGAACGACGACACCGACGAACCCTGTTGCGCCAACAGTCCCGGCACCACGCCGGCGTTGGGCAGCAGGTCGGTGCGCTGCGCCACCACCTGGCGCGGGCTGTCGATCTTCTTGCCTTCATACGCAAAGAAGAAGTGCGCCACGTCCTGCTTGATCGGGCCGCCCAGCGTCACGCCGTACTGGTCCTGCGACGATGCCGGACGCGATATGCCCTGCCGCTCGGCGGCCTTCTGGAACGGATCGAGCGCGGTCAGGTTGGTGCCGGTATGGTCCCAGAACACGTCGCCGTGGAACTGGTTGCCGCCGGACTTGGTGACGGCGGTGATCGCCGCGCTGGACACCTGGTCGTACTCCGCCTTGTAGTTCTGCGAGATGACCTTGTACTCGGCCACCGCCGATTGCGGGAACGGATTGCCGCGGCTGGAATCGAGGCCGGAGACGCCGCCGCGCAGGATGTTGTTCTTCTGGCTGACGCCATCGATGAAGACGTTGACGTTATCCTGGTTCTGCGCGCCGCTCTGCACCTTGACGTTGCCGCTGTTGTCGACATTGAAGCGCACGCCGGGCGCCAGGTCGGCGAAGGACAGGAAATTACGCGTCACCTGCGGCAGTTTCTCGATCTGTTCGCGCGAGACCGAGGTGCCGATCTCGGAACCGGCGACATCGCGCCGCGTGGCCGAACCGGTGATCACCACCTGCTGCACGCCGCCCTGCAAGGCCAGGTTGACCTGGCTGGTCTGGCCGACGCTGACGGTGACCAGCTCCGCCTTCTGCTCGCCAACCCTGATCTCGTAGGTGCCGGGGGCGACCCCGCTTAACACATAGCTGCCGTCGGCGCGCGTGACGGTGCGGTAGACGTAGCCATTGAGCTGGTTGGTGGCGCTGACCGCGGCGCCGGCCGACGGCGCCGCGTTGGCGGCCGTGACCTGGCCCTGGATGGTGGCGCTGCTCAGTTGTGCGCCGGCGTATGGTGCGGCCAGCAAGGCGGCGGCCAGCGAGGCCGCCATGACGGACAGGCGTAATGCGGGTAGGTGTCGTGTGCTTGTTTTCATGTTTGTCTCCTGATTTTTGTTGTGTGAATCTAGGCATGAAGCGGAACTGCGATTTATGTGGGTGTGCTCTCCCCTGTCGACGCGCGCGCCACCAGCTCTGCGCCCAGCGTCTGCGCGCTTGCGGGCACGCTGCCCGGCTGGCCGATCTTGGCGACCAGGCTTTCCAGCGCCCGCACACCCAGATCGGCAATCGGAACTCGAACGGTTGTCAGCGCCGGGCTGACATACCGCGCAATCGGAATATCATCGAAGCCGGCCAAGGCCATGTCGCGCGGCAGTTGCAGGCCGCCCTGCTTGAGCGTCAGCAGCGCGCCGATGGCCATCATGTCGTTGGCGGCGAACAGCGCGTCGGGGCGCTGGTCCGTGTCCATCTCCAGCAACGCCTGGCCAACCGCCTGGCCGGACTGCTCGGAGAAGTCGCCCTCGTAGACACGTTCGGCGGCGCCGGGCGCCAGCTCGGCCAGCGCGGCGCGGTAGCCGCGCAAACGCTCCTGCGCCTCGAAGTTGCCCGCAGGTCCGGCGAGGAAGGCGATGCGGCGATACCCGCCCGCGACCAGATGCGCCACCATGGCGTGCGCGCCGCTGTAGTTGTCGACCGAGATGGAGGGGTACTGGGTGCCGCCGGCGGCGGTGTTCATCAATACGATGGGCAGGTCTTCCGGCAGGTTATCGGACAGGAAGGCGGCGTCGACGTGAGGCGACATCACCAGCAGGCCGTCGACGCGGCCGCGCATGGCGCGGATCGCCAGCGCCGCTTCGTCGGCGTCGCCGTGCAGGCTGGAGACCATCAGGTGCAGGCCGCGGCGGCGTGCGGCGCCGTCTATGCCGCGTATCATCTCCGAGAAGAATTCGCCGTACAGGTCCGGCAGCAGCACGCCGATGGTGTTGGTGAAGCTGGTGGTCAGGCTGCGTGCGCCCACGTGCGGCATGTAGCGCATGCGCTTGACCACGGCCAGGATGTGCTTGCGGGTGTCGTCGGTGATGCTGGCATGGCCGTTCAGCGCCCGCGAAACGGATGCGACGGAAACGCCCGCTTCCTGTGCCACGTCCTTGATAGTGATTGCCATCGAGTGCCCTTAGAGGAATGTAACCGGTTACATTTCAATCAAAAAGAAAACCGGCTACGTTTCAGCGATATGTAACCGGTTACATTTGATGTCGCAAAGTCTACTCGCCTTTTGTCGAGCCTGTAAAGCGATTTTTGCAATATTGCTCAGTGGTGTTAGGATTGGTATTTTTACAACCGGATCCCGCAGATGAAGACTTTGTTAGCCACCGCCCTGCTGCTGGCAGCATCCACCAGCGCCTGCGCCTTCGAACGCAAGGACTGGCTGGACGACTACACGGCGCTGAAGACGGCGCTGGAGCAGCGCTACGCCAACCTGGCATGGTTTGCCTCGCCCCAGGGCGGCGTGGACCTGCCGGCGCTCGACAAGCGCACCCGCCGCCTGCTGGAGACCGCCGAGGACGAGTCCATGGCCAAGGCCGCGCTATCGGCTTTCGTCAGCGGCTTCCACGATGGCCACTTCTCCAACGCCGGCGCCGTACTGCAGCCTAAGATCGCGCAGCCGCTGGTGCTGCCCAAGGTCGATTACTCCCGTCTTAACGCCACGCAGGCCTGCGCCGCGCTGGGTTACGGGCCGGCGCGCGGCGCGGCGTTTTCGCTGCCGTTCGAGAGCCTGCCGGGCACCGTGCTGGAGGCCGACGGCCTGAAGCGTGCCTTCCGCGCCGGCGTGGTCGCGGCACCGGACGGCACACGGTTCGGCGTGGTGCGCATCGCCCGCTTCCGCCCGCAGGACGCCTCCCCCGCCGCCTGCGAGCAGGCATGGTCGGAGCGGCAGGCCAGGGGCACGATGAGCGAGGCCGATGTGAAGCCGGTCAAGGAGGCCGCCAACGCGGCCTGGCTGCGCACACTGGCGACGCAACTGCGGCACTTCCGCGAGCAGAAGGTGGCGGCGGTCATCGTCGATGTCGGCGGCAACCCCGGCGGCAACGACAGCGGCGACTGGGCGGTACGCATGTTCACCGGGCGCGATGTGCATTCGGCGCGGCTGATGATGAGCGCAGCGCCGTTGGCGGCCATGTATTTCGATGAACAGCTGGACGGTCTGCGCCAGGCGCAAAAGGAACAGGACGCGCCGCCTGAAGCGCAGGCCATGCTGGAGCAGTCGATCGCCGCGTTCGAGGCGCGCAAGGCTGGCATCGCGGCGCGCGGCTGCGACCTGTCTTGGGCCTGGAACGAGCAGCGCCCATGGCAACCCAACGGCTGCAGCCGCCTGATCGACGCCGGCTACGCCAGCGGGCAAGCCAGCTATCTGCCGCCCAAGGCGTTCGGCAACCTGAAGGTCGCCTCCAGCATCTACTGGGCGGCCGAAGTGGACGATCTGCGCGGCGCGTGGAACGGGCCGGTGTACGTGCTGACCGACGGTGGCACGGGATCGTCGGCGGAGATGTTTTCCGCGCTGATGCAGGACGCGGCCGGCGCGCGCATCGTCGGCCGCGCCAGCGCAGGCGACGGCTGCGGCTTCATGACCGACGCGCCGCCGGCGGTGCTGCCGCACTCGCATCTGCGCTACCGCGTCCCCAACTGCGTGCGCCTGCGGGCCGATGGCAGCGACGAGGTGGCCGGCGTCAAGCCCGACCTGCCCGTCCTGCCGGCCGAAGGCGAAAGCGACCGCGAACGCGCCTGGCGCCTGCTGGACACAGTCGCGGCCGACCTGCGCGGCCGCGCCGCCAAGCCTTAGAGCGTCTTGACGAACTCGCGTATGCCGCCCAGCAGCATCTCGATCGACATCGCGGTCAAGATCAGGCCCATCAGGCGTTCGAAGGCGGTCATCACCTGAGGGCCCAGCACCTTCTGCAGGCGCTCGGCGCTGAGGAACACCGCCAGCCACACCACGCCCACGGCCGCCAGCGCGGCCACGTGGACCAGCACCTCGCCGGTGCTCTCGCGCGAAAACAGCAGCACCGTGGCCAGCGCCGACGGTCCGGCCAGCGCGGGAATCGCCAGCGGCACAATGAAGGGTTCGCCGCCTTCGGTGCGGCCCAGCACGCCGTCAGGGTGCGGGAAGATCATGCGGATCGAGATCAGCAGCAGGATCACGCTGCCGCCGATGCGCAGCGATACTTCGGACAACTGCAGCGCGGTGAGGAAGTGACGGCCGAAGAACATGAAGACCAGCAGCAGCACGAAGGCGATGCCGCATTCGCGGATGACGATGCGCGAGCGGCGCGCCACCGGCACCGGGTTGAGCACGCTGGCGAACAGCGGCACATTGCCGAACGGGTCGGTCACCAACAGCAGCAGGATGAAGGTCTGGAAAAAATTCTGGGTCATGGCATCTCGGAATCAAAAACAAAAAACGGGAGCCGAAGCTCCCGTTTGCAGTGTACCACCAGATACAGCTTAGGCCGATTTGCGGCGGCGTGCCACCACACCCATCAGGCCCAGGCCGGCCAGCAGCATGGCGTAGGTTTCTGGTTCAGGAACTGGTGCGGTTTCGTAGGTGTAGGTCACTTGAGCGTAGCCGTCCAGGAAAATACGTGGCTTGTAGGAGGCGTTGCCGCTGCCCGAAGTCACCTGGGTGGACCAGCCGGTCAGCATGGCATGGAACTGGTCGCCGCCGATGAAGGCGCTCAGATCGGTGTTCGACGACAGCAGAACCACGGAACCGCTTTCGGTCCATGGCGACAGCGTGACCTGGCCGGTCTGACCTGGATTCAGGTTGAAGGTCTTGGTGACCGAGCCGATCGCCGAAACAGTGTTACCCAGCAGGTCGCCGTCGATCTGGCCGCCGGCCTTCACGGTGAAGTCGCTGGCGATGCCGCTGACGGCATTGTTGGTGACTTCGATCGAGCCGCTCAGGGTGTTGAACAGTTCAAACTTGACCGACGTCAGGGCGCCCAGCGACGAGTCGAACTTGGCGAAATGCAGGTCGCCGTCGTTATCCTCAACATTGAATGCGGTGTTCGACGTGATGGTCGGTTGCACAACGGTCGCTGCGCTGGCGCCCAGTGCCACGGTCATGGCGGCTGCGGCGAAAATAGTTTGGGTCAGTTTTTTCATGGTCATTTCGGAATTCGTTGTCATTAGGTTCGAATGTTAAGCTTAAGCGGCGCGCGATTTACGCTTGGCCGCAAATGCCACAACACCCATACCCAACAGCAGCATGCCGTAGGTTTCCGGCTCAGGCACCGGAGCCGCGTTGTAGGTGTAAGTTACCGTGCCCGCGCCATTCGCCCAGGTCGTGAACGTGTTGTCGATCACCTGGCCGGACACGTCGCCCTGTGCCGAAATCGACAGCGTCGCGCCAACATTGCCGGTGCCGGTGAATTGGCCGAAATTAGCGGTGCTCAACAGCGTGCTGCTGCTCAGGTCGGCGGTGCCGGTCTTGCCGATGACGTTGGAGGTGTTCTTCACTGCGGTCACCGAGGAGCTGAACAGCGTCTTCGTGTCGCCACCCAGATTCAGGCCGGCAGGACCGGTCAGCGACATCGTCGACGTCAGCGTGAAGACGGCGCTCTTGTCTTTCTTCAGGCTGGTGTTGGAGACGGTGACCTGGCCGCTCAGGTGCGAACCGTAATCGATTTCGATACCGGTCAGGGTGCCCAGCAGGGAGTCGAACTGCTTGATGTTCAACAGGGTGAGGATGTTGGTTTGGGTGCCAGCGGCAACGCTGGTGATGTCGTAGCTAACCGTGTTGGCCAGCGCCGGTGCGGAGACCGCGCCAGCCGCGATGCAAAGAGCAGCAACAGCAATATTTTTCAGTTTCATCGAGTTTTCCTATTAAACGAGCGCCGAACGTGCGGCCTGTCGGACCGGCCGCAGATCAATTGCAGTGCCGCCACTTCCATAATAGAAGTGATCTTAACACAAAATATCCTATTTGCATTTCTTTTTACACATGTAAGAGAACGAATTTGCAACTTTAGTTGCAATAGAGTATTTATTCGTTGTCCATGTCCGACAAATAAAAAAGCGGCCAGCGGCCGCTTTTTCTGCAGAGCAACGAAACGACTTAGTTGCCGCTCTCGCCCTTCTTGATCCAGGCTGCCAGCTGGTGCGGGCGGATGCCGTCGTAGTCCTCGAACGGCTGGTGGATCCATGGATTGTGCGGCAGTTCTTCCATCTGGTAGTCCGGCTTGAACACCGAGCTGCCCTTGGTCCAGATCACCGCCGAACGCACTTCGGTCACGCCTTCGAAGTTGTCCTTCAGGTGCTTCATCACCTTGACCAGCGTGACGCCCGAATCGGCCAGGTCGTCGACCAGCAGGATGCGGCCGCTCAGCGGGCCCTTGGTCATCGTCATGTATTTGGCGATGTCCAGGTCGCCGCGCACGGTGCCGGCTTCCTCGCGGTACGAGCTGGTCGACAAAATCGCCAGCGGCACGTCGAAGATGCGCGAGAACACGTCGCCGGGACGCACGCCGCCGCGCGCCAGGCACAGCACCTGGTCGAACTTCCAGCCGGACTCGTGCACCTTGAGCGCCAGGCGCTCGATCAGGCGGTGGTATTCATCCCAGGTGACCCAGAGGTGTTTTTCATTGCTTTGTGGGGTCGTCGTCATGACTGATTCCTATTTTTTACTCGAATGGATGACGCAGCACGATCGTTTCTTCACGATCCGGACCGGTCGAAACCATGTCGACCGGCACGCCGACCAACTCTTCGATACGTTTGATGTAAGCGCGGGCGGTGGCCGGCAGCGCCGCCAGCGACTTGGCGCCCACGGTGCTTTCGGTCCAACCCGGCATTTCTTCGTACACCGGCACGCAACGGGCGGCTTCTTCAGCGCCGGACGGGAAGATGTCCACGGCCACGCCGTCGATGGTGTAGCCGGTGCACAGCTTCAGCGATTCCAGGCCGTCCAGGACGTCCAGCTTGGTCAGGCACATGCCCGTCACGCCGTTGATCTGCACCGAACGGCGCAGCAGCGCCGCGTCGAACCAGCCGCAGCGGCGGGCGCGGCCCGTCACGGTGCCGAATTCGTGGCCCACTTGCGCCAGGTGATGGCCGACGCCTGCATCGGTAGGCAGTTCCGAAGGGAACGGGCCGGAGCCGACGCGGGTGGTGTAGGCCTTGGTGATGCCCATGATGTAGTGCAGCATGTTCGGACCGACGCCGGCGCCGGCGGCGGCATTGCCGGCCACGCAGTTCGACGAGGTGACGAACGGATAGGTGCCGTGGTCGACGTCCAGCAGCGAGCCCTGCGCGCCTTCGAACAGCAGGTTGGCGCCGGCCTTGTGCGCGGCGTACAGCGCGCTCGACACGTCGGTCACCATCGGACGCAGGCGCGGCACGTAGGCCAGCGCGTCTTCCAGCGTCTTCTGATAGTCGACCTTAGGGGCCTTCAGGTAGTTTTCCAGCACGAAGTTGTGGTAATCCAGGTTCTCGGCCAGTTTTTCAGCGAAGCGTTTTTCGTTCAGCAGGTCGGCGACGCGGATCGCGCGGCGCGCGACCTTGTCTTCGTAGGCCGGGCCGATGCCCTTGCCGGTGGTGCCGATCTTGGCTTCGCCGCGCTTGGCTTCACGGGCCAGGTCCAGCGCCGAGTGGTAAGGCAGAATCACCGGAGCGGCGTCCGACACCTTCAGGCGCGAGGCGACTTCGACGCCGACTTTTTCCAGCTTGTCGATTTCGCGCAGCACGTCCGGCACCGACACCACCACACCGTTGCCGATGTAGCAGGCCACGCCCGGGCGCATGATGCCCGACGGGATCAGCTGCAGCGCGGTCTTGACGCCGCCGATGACCAGCGTGTGGCCGGCGTTGTGGCCGCCCTGGAAGCGGACCACACCTTGTGCATGATCGGTCAACCAGTCGACGATCTTGCCCTTACCTTCATCGCCCCATTGGGTACCGATGACGACGACGTTTTTTGCGTTTTTCTTTGACATCACACTAACCTAAGTTTTTAAGAATCCAGTTGCTACCATTATCGTCGAGTACCAGAGCGCGGTCGCACTCGAACTCGTCCAGCTCGTTGCTGTGACCCGGCAAACTTTGGATCACGACTTCGCCGGACTTGCGCAGTTCGGCGATTTTTTCCTTCAACTCCGGCGCATTGCCCCACGGCGCGCGGATCGAATGCTTGCGCTCCGCGGTCGGCAACAGGCGCGCCAGTTCGCGCAGGTCGAGCGAGAAGCCGGTGGCGGGACGCGCCCGGCCGAAGGCCTCGCCTACGTGATCGTAACGGCCGCCGCGCGCCACCGCGTTCGGCAGGCCCGGCACGTACAGCGCGAACATCGCGCCGCTTTCGTACTGGTAGCCGCGCAGGTCGGCCAGGTCGATCGCGACTTCGGCGCGGTCGATGGCGGACGCGGCCAGCGCGGCCAGCTCGGCCAGCGCCCTGGCGATGCCCGGCAGGTCAGGCAGCACTTCGCGCGCGCGCTTCAATACTTCGACGTCGCCGTACAGGTTCGGCAGCGCCAGCAGCGCGTCGCGCACGGCCGGCGAATAATCTTGTGTCAGCGCCTGCAGGCCGGGCACGTCCTTGGCGCGCAGCAGCAGGTAGAGCTGGGCTTCGTCCTTTTTGGCGGCGGCGTCGCACTCCAGGATGGCGCGCAGCACGCCGACATGCGTCAGGTCCAGCCGCACTTCGGTGAAGCCGGCCAGGGCCAGCGAGGCCAGTGCCAGTTCCTGGATCTCGGCGTCCGCTTCCAGGCCGGCGTGGCCGTAGATCTCGGCGCCGATCTGCAGCGGCTCGCGGGTGGCGTGCAGGCCCGACGGACGGGTATGCAGCACGCTGCCGGCGTAGCACAGGCGGGTGACCGAGGCGCGGTTCAGCAGGTGGGCGTCGATGCGCGCCACCTGGATCGTCATGTCGGCGCGCAGGCCGAGCATGCGGCCCGACAGCTGGTCCACCAGTTTGAAGGTGCGCAGATCGGTGTCCTGTCCGGCGCCGGTCAGCAGCGACTCCAGGTACTCCAGCAGCGGCGGCATCACCAGTTCATATCCGTACAGACGGAAATTATCCAGCATCAGACGACGCAACTCTTCAATCTTGCGTGCTTCCGACGGCAAAACGTCGGCGATATTCTCAGGCAAAAGCCAATTCGGCATGGGGAGGCAGTTTAAAAATGAACAATGTGGCGCGCGCGCCGAGGCCCGTGAAGCGGAAGGCCGAACCTGATATTTTACGCGAAAATGCGTTGCGACAGGTGGAAAATTGACAGCCAGCCACTCCAAATCCCCCTGCAGCGGTATCGATTGCCGCAAACAAGGTTGGTGCCGACAGCAAAGCAGCCTCCGCCCAAGAGCTGACGAGCGGACGGCCCACCATTCCCACACTTGCATTTTTAGAAATGGATTGGTATATTCAAACACAGTATTGCCATTTAGATATTTTTAAATTATAGCAATACCCATACCGAATCCCTCCCCCACCAAAAGGAATACTCATGCATACGTTTTACAAGCGGCTGTTGTGGTCTGCGTTAATCGCCGCTCCCTTGACCGCCTCGGCAGGCAGTTCGATGTCCGTTACCGGTGGAGCGATCAGCTATACCATCACCGACACTGATCTTGCGGACGGCGTCGCTGCCGGGATTTCCAACATCCGTTATACGCGCCAGGTTGGCGTAGGCACCGCTCCCAGCGCTACCGGTTATATCAGCAAAAATGCGCTCTCCGAGCTGCCGCTGGCAATTGCCTCGCAAGACGCATGGGCGGACCTCAGAGCAGCAGCAACCGGTGGACTGGGCCAACAGCAGCAGTCGGTGTCAGTGACGCCAGCCTTCGACGCAGCCACCAACTATCACTACGTCTATTCGGTAGTGGACGACTGGTCCTATTTCACCCTAAAGCCGCATACAAGACTGAACCTTACCGGCAGTTTTACGCTGACCGGCGACCTGCAATTCACAGCCGAACAGGCTCAGGTCTGGAGGTACTCACTGAGACCCGCTTGCCTCAGCTACAACGACGAGTGCAACGGCTCACAGCTGGTACAGCTGACATTTGACCACGCAGGCGCGTTCACCAAGGAGGTTACGTATACAAGCGTGATGGAGAATGGTACCAACCAGTCTATAACCGGCTGGCTCGGGGTTTCCAGCTCGCTTCTCGCGATGGCGCACGACGCATACGTAGGACCTCAACCTTCCCAAGTCCCCGAACCGTCCACCTACCTGCTGTTCGGCGCCGGGCTGCCACTGGCTGCCTGGGCAGTCCGGAGGAGGCGCAACGCCTCCTTGTGGCGCAGTTGAGTCGCCAAGGGGAAGCAGGCAGTTCAGCTGTGGATTTGGGGTCGGGCCACGCGGGTGCGTGGCCCGACCCAGGACGGAATCGCCGACTTACTTTTTGGCGGGAGCCGCGGCAGGACCGGCGGCGCCGGAGCTCTTGAAGTACTTGAAGAAGTCCGAGCTCGAATCCATCACCATCACGTCGCCGTGGTTCTTGAAGGTTTCGCGGTAGGCCTGCAGGCTGCGGTAGAACTTGTAGAACTCAGGGTTCTTGCCGAACGCTTCGGCGTAGATCGCCGAAGCCTTGGCATCGCCCTCGCCGCGGATCTGCTCGGCGTCGCGGTAGGCCTCGGCCAGGATCACGGCGCGCTGGCGGTCGGCGTCGGCGCGGATCTTCTCGGATTCGGCGTTACCGGTCGAACGCAGCTCGTTGGCCACGCGGGTGCGCTCGGCCTTCATGCGCTCGTACACCGAGTTGTTGATCTGCTCGACATATTCCACGCGCTTGAGGCGCACATCGATGATCTCGACGCCGATCTGGGCCGATTCCGCCACCACCTTGGCGCGGATGCCCTCCATCACCTTGCCGCGCTGGCCGGAGATCACCTCGCCCACGGTGCGCTTGGTGATTTCCTCGTTCAGCGCCGCCTTGACGATCTGCGACATGCGGTCGCGGGCGCGGCCCTCGTCGCCGCCGAAGGTCACGTAGTACAGCTTGGGCTGGTTCTCGGCGCGGCCGATGCGCCACTTGACGAAGCTGTCGACCAGGATGTTCATCTTCTCGGCCGTGATGAAGCGCTCGGCGTCCGGCGTCTCGATGGTCATGATGCGGTTATCGAGATAGACCACGTTCTGGAACGGCGGCGGCAGCTTGAAATGCAGGCCCGGCTCGCGTATCACTTCCTTGATCTGGCCCAGCGCGAACACGATGGCGTACTTGCGCTGGTCGACCACGAACATGGTGGACGACAGCAGCAGGAACGCGACGAAGGCCGCAATGAGGGTACTGGCTATGCGGTTCATTAACGACCCTCCCGTTCACGTAAGGCATCGCGGGCGCGTGAATCGCGCTGGCGACTGACTTCCACCTGCGGCATCACTTCGGCCGGCAGCGCGGACGACGACGGCGAGGCGGCAGCCTGCGCGGCGGCGCGGGCGGCAGCGGCGGCGCTGTCGGTGGCCGCGGCCTGGGCGATCAATTTATCCAGCGGCAGGTACAACAGGTTGCTGCCGGACTTGGCGTCGACCATCACCTTGCTGGCGCTGGAGAAGATTTGCTGCATGGTCTCCAGGTACATGCGGTCGCGCGTGACGCCAGGCGCCTTCTGGTACTCGGCCAGCACCTGCTTGAAGCGCGAGGCGTTACCGGTGGCGTTCTCGGTGATCATGGAGCGATAGCCTTCGGCCTCCTCCAGCAGGCGCGAGGCGCTGCCGCGCGCGCGCGGGATCACATCGTTGGCGTAGGCCTGGCCTTCGTTCTTCTGGCGCTCGCGGTCCTGCCCTGCCCTGACGGCGTCGTCGAAGGCGATCTGCACCTGCTCCGGCGGCTGCACCGCCTGCAGGGTCACGTTCGAGATCAGCACGCCGGAGGCGTAGCGGTCGAGGATGTGCTGCATCAGCTGCTGGGTTTCGAGGGCGACCTTGTCGCGGCCCTCGTACAGCACGAAGTCCATCTTGTTCTTGCCGACGATTTCCCGGATCGAAGTCTCGGCCACCTGGCGCACGGTTTCCTCTTCGTCGCGGTTGTTCATCAGCCAGGCCACGGGGTCCTTGAGCTTGAACTGCACGGCGAACTGGATGTCGATGATGTTCTCGTCATCGGTGAGCATCAGCGATTCGCGCGCCTGCTTGTTCTTGAGATTGTTGCGGTAGCCGATTTCCACCATGCGCATCTGCGAGACCTTGACGGTTTCGTCGCTCTGGAACGGATACGGCCAGCGCCAGTTGAAACCCGAGCCGGTGGTGTGGCTGACCTTGCCAAAGGTGTAGACCACGCCGGTCTGGCCTTCCTGCACGATGAACGAGCCGCTGGCGAGCCAGATCAGCGCGATCACCGCGCCGACCGCGCCGGCGGTGGCGCGCATGCCGGCCAGGTCGGGACGGCCGCCGCCATTGCCGCCGCTGCCGCCGCCGTTACCGTCGGGACGGTTCTTCTGGCCGAAGAAGCTGTTCAGGCGCTGATTGAAATCGCGCCACAGCTGCTCCATGTCGGGCGGCCCTTCGCCGGGCTTCTTGCCTTCATTGGCTTGCGGCTTGCGGTCCTGCTGGTCCGAGCCCCAGCGGGGATCGTTCAGCGACAGCTTCAAGCCGAGACGTTTCATAAGTGACGAGACACGCATTAGTGTGATCCGACATGAGTAAGGGTGGGACTGCTATCCGGCTCGATTGCTTCTTCGCCTGCTTCGACGTCCGTTTCCTCGCCGGTGTCATAGGCCTGGTTGAGCCGGGCACCCGGCGCGCTCTTGGCCCATTCGACGATGGCGCCGCGCAAAAGGTCCAGTCCTTGACCGGTGCGCGCGCTGAGGAAAACGCGGGAAATCTTATCATATTCATCCCGCTCGACCGAGGGCTCCAGCCCGGCGGCGTCGATCTTGTTCCACACCAAAATCTGCGGAATGTGATCGGCGCCGATTTCCTTGAGCACCAGGTTGACCTGCTCGATCTGCTCCATGCGCACCGGCGACGAAGCGTCGACGACGTGCAGCAGCAGGTCGGCGTGGATGGTCTCCTCCAGCGTGGCGCGGAAAGCCGCCACCAGCTGGTGCGGCAGCTCGCGCACGAAACCGACCGTGTCCGAGATCACCACGTTGCCCACTTCCTGGCCCATGTAGACGCGGCGCGAGGTGGTGTCCAGCGTGGCGAACAATTGATCGGCGACATAAACCCCGGCCTTGGTGACGGCGTTGAACAGCGTCGACTTGCCGGCATTGGTATAGCCGACCAGCGACACCGAGAACGTCTGGCTGCGGCCGCGCGAACGGCGCTGGGTTTCATGCTGCTTGCGCAGCTTGTCCAGGCGCGCGCGCAGGGCCTTGACCCGCTCGCCGATCAGCCGGCGGTCGGTCTCGAGCTGGGTTTCGCCGGGACCGCGCAAACCGATACCGCCCTTCTGACGCTCAAGGTGGGTCCAGCCGCGGATCAGGCGCGTGGCCAGATGCTGCAGCTGGGCCAACTCCACCTGCAGCTTGCCCTCGTGGGAGGCGGCGCGCTGGGCGAAGATGTCGAGAATCAGGCTGGTGCGGTCCAGTACCCGGATGTTCAGGCGCTTTTCCAGGTTGCGCTGCTGGGCAGGCGACAAGGCGTGATTGAAGATGACGATTTCGATGCGGTGATCCAGCACGGCAAGACCGATCTCGTCGGCCTTGCCGCTGCCGACGAAATAGGCGGCGTCCGGTGAGGAACGCTTGGCCGTGATCGTCGTCACCGGTTCCGCACCTGCCGAACGGGCCAGCAGGTTCAGTTCCTCGACGCTGGCGGCAAAGTCGCCCTGACCGAAATCGATACCGACTAGGGCTGCGCGCATACGACGGTCAAGGCTGGGTGAGTTGAAAAGAAGCGGTGTTGCAAGCGCTTATTCCGCGTCGGATTCAATGTTGAGGTTGACGGCGCGTGCCGGTACCACGGTGGAGATGGCGTGCTTATAGACCATCTGGGTCACGGTGTTACGCAGCAGTACGACGTACTGGTCGAACGATTCGATATGGCCCTGCAGCTTGATGCCGTTGACCAGGTAGATCGAGACAGGAACATGCTCTTTGCGCAAGGCATTGAGGAATGGGTCTTGTAACAGTTGCCCTTTGTTGCTCATAACAGCTCCATTTTATGTTGTTGTGTTGGAATTGGAGGCGAAACGCTTAATTTCAAGTACGTGGCCCAGCGAAAGTCAAACAATTTTCGCTGAAACACCGTTCGCCAAGCCGGGAATGGTGCTTCTAAGCCACTGTAACCTGTTTTTGCCTTTTTTGCAGGGCGCACCCGCAAAAAAAACCGCTTATTTCGACTGTGTTTTTGCGAATGGATTTTTACCGGTGCGCAGTTCGATGCGCAGCGGCGTGCCCACCAGCTGGAAGGTGTCGCGGAAATGCTTTTCCAAATAGCGCTTGTACGGCTCGCCGACCGCGTCCAGGGCATTGCCGTGGATGACGATCACCGGAGGATTCATGCCGCCCTGGTGCGCATAGCGCAGCTTCGGACGGATCGAACCCTTGCGGCGCGGCTCCTGCTTTTCCACGGCCTCGATCAGGGCGCGGGTCAGCTTCGGCGTCGACAGGTTGCACATGGCGGCGGCGTAGGCCGCGTCCACCGATTTCATCAGCGGGCCGATGCCCTGCGACTTCAGCGCCGAGATGAAGTGCATCTTGGCGAAGGACAGGAAGTCCAGCTTGCGGTCGATGTCGATCTTGATTTCATCGCGCTCGTCGCTGCGCAGGCCGTCCCACTTGTTGACGGCGATGACCAGCGCGCGGCCGGTCTCCAGCACGAAGCCGGCGATGTGGGCGTCCTGCTCGGAGATGTCCTGCTGGGCGTCGAGCATCAGCACGACCACGTTCGCTTCCGAGATCGATTGCAGCGTCTTGACGACCGAGAATTTCTCGATCGCCTCGAACACCTTGCCGCGGCGGCGGATGCCGGCGGTGTCGATCAGCGTGTACTGCTTGCCTTCGCGCTCGAAAGGAATCTCGATCGAGTCGCGGGTGGTGCCCGGCATGTCGAAGGCGATCACGCGCTCCTCGCCCACCAGGGTGTTGATCAGGGTGGACTTGCCGACGTTCGGACGGCCGACCAGCGCGATCTTGATGCCGTGGTCGGTCTTTTCCAGTTCCTCGGGATCTTCCGGACGCTGGGCGAAGGCCAGGTCCAGCGCCTCCTCCACCAGGTCGGCGACGCCGTCGCCGTGCGCCGAGGAGATCGAGTATGGCTCGCCCAGTCCCAGCTCGTAGAAGTCGGCGACGACCGCGGTGTAGCGCATGCCTTCCGACTTGTTCACGACCAGCATGACCGGACGGCCGCTTTTACGCAGGAAGTCGGTAATGGTTTTGTCATGCGGCGTCAGGCCCTGGCGGCCGTCGACCAGGAACACGACGATGTCGGCTTCGGCCACGGCCTGCTTGGTCTGCAGCGCCATCTGATGCATGATGCCTTCCTTGGCGACCGGCTCGAAGCCGCCCGTGTCGATGACGAGGAAGGGACGTTCGCCGACACGGCCCTCGCCATAGTGACGATCTCGCGTCAACCCAGGCAAGTCCGCCACCAGCGCATCGCGCGAGCGGGTCAGACGATTGAACAAGGTCGATTTCCCTACATTGGGTCGACCCACTAGTGCGATTACCGGCTTCATTTTTTACTCGACCGCGAGTGCGGTCACTGTCCCTGATTGGGTTTGGAAAATCAAATTCGTGCCGGCGATGACAGGGTCCGATTGAATCGGGCTGCCATCGGTCGCGGCGCGACCTATAAGTGCGCCATCTTCCCGCGAGAGCAGATGGACGTAACCCTGGTAGTCGCCGACGGCCACTGCGCGGCCGTAGGAAACTGGCGTCGACAGGCGGCGGTAGGCCAGCTTGTCGTTCTTCCAGGCGTTGCTGCCGTTTTCACGGCTGTAGGCTGCAACTTCGCCTTTGTCGTCGGAGACGAATACAAAACGCTGGTCCACCGCCACGCCGACGTCGGACGAAGCAGGCTTGCTCCAGTGCGGCGCGCCGGTCTGGGCGTCGAAGCAGGCCACGCGGCCCTGGTAGGACACGGCGCAGACATCTTTTTCCAGGATCACCGGCGTGCCGGCGATGTCGGTGACGCGTTCCAGCTCGGTGGCGCCGCGCGGTTCGCCGACCACCACTTCAAAGCGCGACAGGCCGGTGGCCAGGGTCAGCGACAGCAGCTTGCCGCCCGGCTGAGCGACGTACACATTGGGACCGTTGATGACCATGCCCGGCGCGTTGCGCAGGGTCAGGGCCGGCGTCACGCGCGGCACGGTCCAGCGTTTGACGCCGGTCTTGGCTTCGTACGCGGTGATCTGGTTGTCGACGCTGCGCACCACCACCACGCCGCCGCCCACCACCGGCGACGACAGCACTTCGCTGGTCGCCTGGGCTTTCCACAGCGGCTTGCCGTTGGCGTCGAACGCGAGGATAACACCCTTGACGCCGCCGACCACGGTCACTTCGCCATCGCTGCCGACACCGGCCGTGAGGTCGGAGCCGGTACGCACGCGCCATTGTTCCTTGCCGGTGGCCGCGTTCAGGCGCGCCAGCGCGCCGTCGGCGTCGGCCACGTACAGGCTGTCGCCCACCAGCGCAGGGGTGAAGACGGCGGTGCCGGCCTTGCCGATCGAGTATTTCCAGACCGTCTTGGGCGTGACGCCGCCCTTCAGTTCCACCAGCGGCGCCGGCAGGTTCTTGGTTTCTTTGGACGAGAACAAGGAACAACCGGCCAACATCGCAAACACGCTTGCAGCAATAACTTTTTCGGTAATACGCATAAATTTTCAACCTTGATCGTTACGTACATCGCCGCCCTCGCGAAAGCGGGGGCCCATGCTGAATATGCTCAGCATGGCTTCCCGCCTGCGCGGGAATGACGGTGGGTTATGCTGCGTCCTTGGCGGCCGGCACGGAGCCGCCGATGGCTTCCAGCTTCAGCTGGATCAGCTGGCGGCCCGGGTTCTTCTTGTCGGTCGCTTCCAGCGCGGCCTGGTAGGCGGCGCGGGCTTCGGCCAGCTTGTTCTGCGCGGCCAGCACGTCGCCCTTGCGGTCGGCCACCGAACCGGCGAACTGCGGCGCCACATCGCCGGACAGCACCTTCAGCGCTTCATCGTAGGCTTTCTCGTCCAGCAGCAGGCCGGCCAGGCGTACCTTGGCCACCGCCTTGAATTCGTCGCCGCCGTGTTCCACCGCCCATTGCAGCTGGGCCTTGGCCGATTTCACGTCGTTCGCTTCGAAGCTGCTCTTGGCCGCAGTCAGTGCGCTCATCGAGGCATAGGCGGTGCCGCCGAATTTGCTCTCCATGTCGCCGGCGGCGCGCAGCACCTTGGCATTGTCCTTCGCTTCCACCGCCGATTGCAGCTCGTCGTACAGCGCCGATGCTTGTGCGGCCTGGTTGCGCTGGTAGTAGTTCCAGCCGGTGAAGCCCGAATACGCGGCCAGGCCGGCGATCAGCACCCACGAGGTCAGGTTGCCGTATTTGTCCCACCACGCCTTGAGGGTCGCGATTTGTTCTTGTTCTTCGAGATCGTATGCCATGTCAGTTCGTCTACTCGTTATAGGTTATAAAAAAACGGCTTAGTGATTGCAATGCTCGTCGTGCACGTGGTGGTGATGGTCGCCGCTGTCGGTGATCTGGTCGACCACGAAATCGACGACGTCGTCGAACGGCACCGTCGACTGCTGTTGGCCGCCCTCTTCCGCGCGCATCGCCTTGACGCTGGCGGTGTGGTTGGCCACTTCGTCCTCGCCGATGATGACGGCGAAGGTCGCGCCGCTGCCGTCGGCTTTTTTCATCTGCGTCTTGAAGCTGCCAGGGCCGTTGGCGGTGGAGGCGTGCATGACCACGTCCAGGCCGGCGTCGCGCAGGCGCTCGCCCAGCACGAAGGCTTGCAGCTGCGCGGCCTCGCCCTGGTGCACCAGATAGACGTCGCACTGGTCGGGCGCGTCCGGCTCGCCGGCTTCCTTCATCAGCTCCAGCAGGCGCTCGATGCCCATCGCGAAACCGACGGCGGGCGTCGGCTTGCCGCCGAAGGAGGCGATCAGCGGATCGTAACGGCCGCCGGCGCACACGGTGCCCTGCGAGCCCAGTGCGTCCGTCACCCATTCGAACACGGTGCGGTTGTAGTAATCCAGGCCGCGCACCAGGCGCGGGTTGATCACGTACGGGATGTTGTTGTGGTCGAGGATCTTGCGCACGCCGTTGAAGTGGGCCAGCGATTCCTCGCCCAGGTACTCCAGCAGCTTCGGCGCGGCGTTGACCATCTCCTGCATCGCCGGGTTCTTGGTGTCCAGGATGCGCAGCGGGTTGCTGTGCAGGCGGCGCTTGGCTTCGGCGTCGAGGATGTCCTCGTGCTTTTCCAGATAGGCGATCAGGTCGACGCGGTGGCGCGCGCGCTCTTCGGCGTCGCCGATCGAGTTCAGTTCGAGGCGGATGTTTTCCAGGCCCAGGTCATCCCACAGGCGGCGGCACATCATGATCATTTCGGCGTCGACGTCCGGGCCGTTGAAGCCGACGGCTTCGCAGCCGAACTGGTAGAACTGGCGATAGCGGCCGCGCTGCGGACGCTCGTGGCGGAACATCGGGCCGGTGTACCAAAGGCGCTTAGGACCTTCGTAGACCAGGTTATGCTCGATCACCGCGCGCACCACGCCGGCCGTGCCTTCAGGGCGCAGGGTCAGCTTGTCGCCGTTCATCGAGTCTTCGAACGAGTACATTTCCTTTTCCACGATGTCGGTCACGGCGCCGATGGCGCGCGAGAACAACGCGGTGTTTTCCACGATGGGCGTGCGGATCTGCTGGAAGCCATAGCTCTGCACCACCGATTGCGCGGTGTTCTCGAACAGCTGCCACAGATGGGAGTCGGTCGGCAGGATGTCGTTCATGCCTTTGACGGCGGTGATTTTTTCGGTTTTAGACATATTCTTTGCTGTAGTTCTTCTTCACGTAATTCAGTACGATTTCCTGGAACTCCTCGACGATGCGCTCACCGCGCAGCGTGGCGAACTTGGCGCCATCGACAAACACTGGCGCGGCCGGCGATTCGCCGGTGCCCGGCAGACTGATGCCGATGTTGGCGTGCTTCGATTCGCCGGGACCGTTGACGATGCAGCCCATGACGGCCACGTTCATCGCCTCCACGCCCGGATAGGTCTTTTTCCACTCCGGCATCTGGTCGCGCAGATAGGTCTGGATGTTGTCGGCCAGTTCCTGGAAGGTGGTCGAGGTGGTGCGGCCGCAACCCGGGCACGCGATCACCATCGGCGTAAATTTGCGCAGCCCCATGGTCTGCAGGATCTCCTGGCCGACCACCACTTCCTTGGTGCGGTCGCCGCCCGGCTCCGGCGTCAGCGAGATGCGGATGGTGTCGCCGATGCCCTCTTGCAGCAGCACCGACAGCGCGGCCGTCGAGGCGACGATGCCCTTGCTGCCCATGCCGGCCTCGGTCAGGCCGAGGTGCAGCGGATAGTCGCAGCGCTTGGCCAGCTCGCGGTACACGGCGATCAAGTCCTGCACGCCCGAGACTTTGCACGACAGGATGATCTTGTCGCGGCCCAGCCCCAGTTCCTCGGCGCGCACGGCGTTCTCGATGGCGGAGGTGATCAGCGCCTCGTACATCACCGCCTGCGCGGACCACGGCTCGGCGCGTCCGGCGTTTTCGTCCATGATGCGGGCCAGCAGCGCCTGATCCAGGCTGCCCCAGTTGACGCCGATGCGCACCGGCTTGTCGTAGCGCGCGGCCACTTCGATCATCTGCGCGAATTGCGTGTCGCGCTTGGCGCCCTTGCCGACGTTGCCCGGATTGATGCGGTACTTCGACAGCGCCCTGGCGCAGTCGGGATACTCGTTGAGCAGCGTGTGGCCGTTGTAGTGGAAGTCGCCGACCAGCGGCACGTCGATGTCCATCTTGTCCAGCTGCTCGCGGATGTAGGGCACCGCTGCCGCTGCCTCGGGACGGTCCACCGTCAGGCGCACCAGCTCCGAACCGGCGCGCGCCAGTTCCTTGATCTGGATGGCGGTCTCGATCACGTTGGCGGTGTCGGTATTGGTCATCGACTGCACCACCACGGGGGCGTCGCCGCCCACCCAGATCTTGCGCTGGCCGTGCGAAACCAGCACGCTGCGGCTGGCGCGGCGATTCGATGGTCCCGAAGGAATAGCTGTTTGCGTTGAAGACATGATCGTTCTATTCGTACTCGTTTAACTTATTTGATGTTCACGCGCGAGATCGTGCCGCCGGCGACCGGTGGCAGCGGCAGCGGCGCGCCACCCAGCGTCGCTTCCACGCCGCCCGGTTTGCCGACGATCAGCAGCGCCGGATCCTTGATGTCGAAGGTCTCGGTGCTGCCGGCTTTCACCAGGCGCGAAATCAGCGGCGTCGTGCCTGGACGGCGGATCTCCACCCACGAATCCTGCGTCACCTTCAGCACCAGCTGGTTGCCGCTGGCGGCCACCGGCGCGGCGGCTGGCGGCGATACCTGTGCCACCGGTGCGGCCGGAGCAGCTGCCGCAGGTGCCGGCGCTGGCGCGGCAGCCGGCGGTGTCGTTTGCGCGGCGGCTGGCGCGGCGTCGTTGCTCGTCCCGCCAGGCGGCGGCACGGAAATCAGCGGCACGCTTGGCGACTGCAACGGCGTGCTCTCCTGGCCTGGCTTGACCAGCGTGGTCTCGATCGGCGCGACGGCGGCATCGGCCGGCTTGGAGGCCTCGGCGGCCGCGCTGGCCGGCGCTTCCTTGTCGGCGCGCTGGAACAGCGTGGCCGGAATCAGGCCGGCCTGGTAAGCGTACGCGCCGGCGGCGGCAACCACCACCACGGCCGCGGCGCCCACCAGCCATGCGGTGGGCGTCGACGAACGGCCGGTCATCGACGGGAAGCGCGACTCGGTGAAGGTGGCCGCGATTTCCTTGCGCGGCGGCGCCGCTTCATGACTGGTCGGCGAGATCACTTCGATCATCGCCACCAGCGGCGTGGCATCGATCTTCACGACCTTGGCGTAGGCACGCACGAAACCGCGCACCACGGCCATGTTGGGCAGCGCGGCGTAGTCGCCCGCTTCAAGCGCCTTGACTTGGCGCGGCGCCAGTTTCAGCTGGTCGGCAATCTGTTCGACCGTCAGCCCCATCGCTTCGCGCTGGGCCGCCAGTTGTGCTCCGGGCGTGGCCAGGCTGCTGCCCTGGTCCTTTGGCGGTTCTGCCCACTCTGAATTCATTGGTATCCCTGTTTCACTCATCAAACGCCCCACGTTGATAAGCAGCATACTCGGCCGAACCGGGGTGGTGGCGGCGCAATTGCGTCGCCCAGCCAGCTTCCGCACCGGTGTCGCCCAGCTTATGCTGCACCTTAATCCCGAGCCACAGCACATCGGCCGTCAGGCTCTCCATCTTTGCCACCTTGTTCAGACGGGTAATGAAGAAATTGGCGCGGATATAATCGCGCTTTTCAAAATAAACCCGCGCCAGATTGGCGTTGGTGGCCGGCAGGTCGGGCGTCAACTGCAAGGCTTGCAGCAGATAACGCTCCGCGCTGGCGTAATCCTTGATCTTCAATGCGCAGGAACCGGCATTGTTCGCGGCGTTGGCCGGCGAACGGTAGGCGTGGTTGGCGAGGGCCGCGTCGAACAGCGGCAAGGCCTCGGCCACCCGGCCGGTCTGGCACAGGAAGGACCCGTAATTGTTGGCCAAATCCGGATTGGCCGGCGCCAGTTTGCGGGCCCGCACGAAGTTGTCCTCGGCCAGCGCGTTCTCGCCCATCGCCTGGTAGATCAGACCGCGCATGCCGTAGCCGTCGGCGTAATTCGGGTCGGCGGCCAGCGCCAGCTTGACCTCGTCCAGCGCGAACGGGTACTGCCCCTGTTCGTAGTAGCCGACCGCCAGCTGCATGCGGATGTCGACCTTGCGCTGGGCCGCGGTCTGGTCCGACACCGTGGTCAGCTCGGCCTGGCCGCTCTTGCCGCGTTCAGGTCCCGGCGACGCGCAGCCAGCCAGCGCCCCTGCCGCGCACAAGGCGGCGAGACTGAGCCGGCTCCGCTGCGCCAGGAAGGTCATCAGGAACGGATCTCCACGATCTTGCCGAAGTTGGCGCCGAATTTTTGCTGGTACTCGGCCATCTTCTCCATGCGCTGGGCCACCTTGGTGCGGTCCTGGACTTCGCCGGCCAGCTGGCCGCAGGCGGCGTCGATGTCGTCGCCGCGCGTCTTGCGGATGGTGGTGACGATGCCGCCGTCGACCAGGATCTGGGCGAAGGCCTTGATGCGCGGGTTCTTCGAGCGCAGCAGGCCCGATTCCGGGAAGGGATTGAACGGAATCAGGTTGAATTTGCAGTTGACGCCGAACTCGCGGTCCTGCACCAGGGCCAGCAGTTCACGGGCGTTCTCGTCGGAGTCGTTGACGCCGTCGAGCATGCAGTACTCGAAGGTGATGAAGTCGCGCGGCGCAAATTCCAGGTAGCGCTTGCAGGCGGCCATCAGCTCCTTGAGCGGATATTTTTTGTTCAGCGGGATCAGGCTGTCGCGCAGCGGGTCGTTCGACGCGTGCAGCGAGACGGCCAGCGCCACCGGCACTTCCTGCGACAGCTTGTCCATCATCGGCACCACGCCGGAGGTGGACAGGGTGACGCGGCGGCGCGACAGGCCGTAGGCGTTATCGTCCAACATCAGCTTGAGGGCGGTGGCGGTGGGCTCGAAGTTCAGCAGCGGTTCGCCCATGCCCATCATGACCACGTTGGTGATCTGGCGCTCGCCTTTCGGGCCGGGCTCGATGCCCTTGGTGCGGCGCAGTTCGAATTCCGCCATCCACAGCTGGCCGATGATCTCGCCCACGGTGAGGTTGCGCGAGAAGCCCTGCTTGCCGGTCGAGCAGAAGCGGCAGTTGACGGCGCAGCCGGCCTGGGTGGAGATGCACAGCGTGCCGCGGTTTTCTTCCGGGATGTACACGGTTTCAACCGCGTTGCCGTTGCCGACGTCGACCAGCCATTTGCGGGTGCCGTCGGTGGACGTGTGGTCGCTGATGATGGCGGGCGCCGTGACGTGGGCGCGGGTCTTCAGTTTGTCGCGCAGCGACTTGGCCAGATCGGTCATGCTGTCGAAATCCGACGCACCGAATTGGTGGATCCAGCGTTGCAGCTGCTTGGCGCGGAACGGCTTCTCTCCCAACTCGGCGCAATAAGCGATGAGCTGCGCGGGATCGAAGTCCAGCAAGTTGGTCAGAGGTGCGTTCACGGTCGTGCTCATTTCGAGGTTCAAAACAGTTCTAAAAAATTCCGTTTCCGCACGCAACGTACAAGGCGGCGGAAACGGTGGTCTTACAAAAAATTACTTACCGAAGAAGTAAGCGATTTCAACAGCAGCAGCTTCGACAGCGTCGGAACCGTGAACAGCGTTGGCGTCGATCGAGTCAGCGAAGTCGGCGCGGATGGTGCCTTTTTCTGCTTTCTTAGGATCGGTGGCGCCCATCAGTTCGCGGTTCTTCAGAACTGCGTTTTCGCCTTCCAGGGCCTGGATCATGACTGGGCCGGAGACCATGAAGTCAACCAGGTCCTTGAAGAAACCGCGCTCTTTGTGAGCGGCGTAGAAGCCTTCGGCCTCTTCACGCGACAGCTGCTTCATCTGAGCGGCAACGATCTTCAGGCCAGCGCCTTCGAAACGGCTGTAGATTTGGCCGATTACGTTTTTAGCGACTGCGTCTGGTTTGATGATCGACAGGGTGCGTTCGATTGCCATTTAAAAAACTCCAATAAAAAGAAAGGTTTAAAACAAAATTGATAACTCAATCAACCTTTGATTTTACCATAGAACACCCCATATACCGAGAATCAGGCATAGATAAGCTTGCAAGACCGGCCATATTTACCGCCCGGGCGGGTAAATATTGGGAGGATGGCCAGATTAAGCCATCTTTAAGCGGGTATTGGGGGCAATTTTGCGCATTTTTACCCCGGCGTGCTATGCTTTTGGCAAGCGGTATTCGAATCACTCTGAAGGAGGTTCTTTATGAACAACATGCAAAACACCTACGACCTGGCGGGAAGCCGTTCGGTCCAGCACGCCGTGCTGCGCAACACCTACTGGCTGCTCGCGCTATCCATGGTGCCGACCATCTTTGGCGCGGTGCTGGGCGTGGGCCTGCAGCTGCCGCTGGGCGGCGGGCTGATGACCCTGCTGTTCCTGGCCGTCGCCTTCGGTTTCATCTGGGGCATCGAGAAGAACAAGGATTCCGGCGTGGGCGTGGCCCTGCTGCTGGGCTTCACGTTCTTCATGGGACTGATGCTGACGCCTATCCTGTCGTTCACGCTGCGCGCCTACACCAACGGCGCCTTCCTGATCATGACGGCGTTCGGCGGCACGGCCACCGTGTTCGCGGTGCTGGCCACCGTGGCCACCGTCTCCAAGCGCGACTTCTCGGGCATGGGCACGTGGCTGTTCGCCGGCGTCATCGTTCTGCTGCTGGCGTCGCTGGCCAACATCTTCCTGCACATCCCGGCCATGTCGCTGGTGATTTCGGTGATCGCCGTGGCAATCTTCTCGGCCTACATCCTGTACGACGTGCAGCAGATCATCAACGGCGGCGAGACCAATTACATCCGCGCCACGCTGAACATCTACCTGGACGTGTACAACATCTTCGTCAACCTGTTGCGCCTGCTGGGCATCTTCGGCGGCAACCGCAACTAAGCGTCGCAGCCTCACCATCGAAAGCCGGCCCAGCGCCGGCTTTTTTTATTGCGCAATCATTGGGATCAAGCGAGGTTGAACACGCCCATCGATTCGACGTGCGAGGTGTGCGGGAACATATTGACCACGCCAGCCTTGTCGAGCACGTAGCCGGCGTTGACCAGGATGCCGGCGTCGCGCGCCAGCGTGGACGGGCTGCACGAGACGTAGACGATGCGCTTGGGCAGCAGGTCGGCGCGGGTCTGGCTCAGGGCCACCAGCGCTTCGCTCAGTGCCATCGCACCATCGCGCGGCGGGTCGATCAGCATGCGGTCGAACTTGCCCAGCGCGATCAGGTCGTCGGCCGTCACTTCGAACAGGTTGCGGGTGTAGAAGGTGGTCTTGTCCGACAGGCCGTTGGCCTTGGCGTTGTCCAGCGCGCGCTCGGTCAGCGAGGTCGCGCCTTCGATGCCGACCACTTCGCGCGCCTGCGTCGCCAGCGGCAGCGTGAAGTTGCCCAGGCCGCAGAACAGGTCGGCCACGCGGTCTTCCGGCTGCACTTCCAGCAGGCGCAGCGCCTTGGCCACCAGCACGCGGTTGATGTAGTGGTTCACCTGCGTGAAGTCGACCGGCTTGAACGGCATCTTGATGCCGAATTCCGGCAGCAGGTAGTACAGCTCCGGGCCCAGCGGGTAATACGGCGCCGCCGTCTCAGGGCCCTTGGTCTGCAGCCAGAACTGCACCTGGTGCTGATCGGCGAAGGCCTTCAGCTTGAGGTCGTCGCCAGCGCCCAGCGGCGACATAATGCGCAGCACCAGCGCGGTCACGCCTTCCCCGATCGCCACTTCGATTTGCGGGACCTGGTCGAACAAGGTCAGCGAACCGATCAGCGCGCGCAGCGGCAGCAGCAGGTCCGACACGTGCTTGGGCAGGATCTGGCAGCTCTGGATGTCGGCCACGAAGATCGAGCGTTTTTCCTTGAAGCCGACCAGCACGGTGTTTTTCTTGGCCACGTGGCGCACCGACAGGCGGGCGCGGTAGCGGTAGCCCCAGGTCGGGCCGTACATCGGACGCATCACCGTCAGCGGGCGCACCTTGCCGATGTGCTGCAGGTTGTCCTCCAGCACGCGCTGCTTGATCGCCACCTGCGCGGTCGGCTCCAGGTGCTGCATGGAGCAGCCGCCGCACATGTCGAAGTGCGGGCACTTGGGCGTCACGCGCATCGGCGATTCGCGCAGCAGCTCGTCCATGCGCGCCATTTCCCAGTTTTTCTTCTTCTTGAACGTGGTGAAGCGGACCGTCTCTCCCGGCAAGGCGCCTTCGACGAACACTACTTTGCCTTGGGAGCCGTCTTCATTTTCCAGATGGCCGACGCCGCGGGCGTCCATATCGAGCGACTTGATGAAGATAGTATTTTCTTGCATAACGTTCAATTCAAAAAGGGAATGGCTAGCGCCGGCACGCATATGCCGGGGCCGACATGATAGCAGAATGGGAAGAGACTACAGCAGGGAATCGCGCACCACGCCGCGCGCGGCCATGGCCCGTTTCAGCTTGACCAGCGCTTCCTGCTGGATCTGGCGCACGCGCTCGCGGGTGACGCCCATTTCCTCGGCCAGCGTTTCCAGCGTGGCCGGATCGTCGTTGTCCAGGCCGAAGCGGCGCATGATGACGATGCGCTGCTTGTCCGGCAGCTTGGTCAGCCAGTCGCGCACCAGCAGCGTCATTTCGTGGTGCTCGGCGCGCGCGTCGGGGCTGTCCTCGGCGTCGCCGGGCAGCATGTCCATCAGCGACGATTGCGGATCGTTGTCCAGCGGCGCATCGAGCGAGGTGGCGTGCTCGGACAACGCCAGGATGTCCTGCACCTCCTCCACCGGGCGGCCGACCAGCTCGGCAATGTCCTCGGCGGTGGCGTCCTTGCCGTTGTGGTGCTGGGCTTCGAGATGGTATTTGCCGCGCAGGATCTGGTTCAGCTCGCGCACCATGTGCACCGGCAGGCGCACCGTGCGGGCCTGGTTCATGATGGCGCGCTCGATGCTCTGGCGTATCCACCAGGTGGCGTAGGTCGAGAAGCGGAAGCCGCGCTCCGGCTCGAACTTGTCGATGGCGCGCATCAGGCCGATGTTGCCCTCCTCGATCATGTCCAGCAGGACCACGCCGCGGTTGATGTAGTGCTTGGCGATGGAGACCACGAGCCGCAGGTTATGCTCGATCATGGTCTGGCGGGCGGAGAAGTCGCCGGCCTTGGCCAGCGTGGCGTAGTGCACTTCCTGCGGCGCCGTCAGCAACGGCCGGGTGCCGATCTGATTCAGGTAGTGCTGGGTGGTGTCGGTCGACAGCTCGGCCGCCAGCACTTTTTTCAGTTCATCGACGCTTTCCAGCACCGCGCCGGGCTCGACGGCCTCGGCCTCGCCATCCGCGGATTCAATGGCGACATCATCATTGCTCTCGTCCGGGAATTCGTCCGGGGCCGAGTCGTCATCCATTGGATCGTGCGGCGTCTGTGTCATGGCTCAGCTACCGGTTAGGCAGGAATCTGGACGGGTCCACCGGCTTGCCCTGCTGCCTGATTTCAAAGTGCAGCTTGACGGAATCGGCATCGGAATCGCCCATCTCGGCAATCATTTGTCCCTTGGTCACGCTCTGGCCTTCCTTGACCACAATGGTGCGATTGTGGGCGTAGGCCGACAACAAGTTATTACTGTGCTTCACAATAACGAGATTACCATAACCACGGATGCCGCTGCCGGCGTACATCACTTTTCCGGCGCCGGCAGCCACGACTTGCTGGCCCGCCTTGCCGGCGATGTCCACGCCCTTGTTCTTGCCTTCGTCAAAAGTGGCGACGACGCGGCCTTCGGACGGCCACATCCAGCTCAGTTTTTCATCCTCGGCGCTGGCTGCGACCGCGGCCGCGGCCGGCGGCGCGGCCGTCACGGCGGGCGACGGTGCCGGGGCCGGCCTGACGCTGGCTTCAGCCTTGCCGTTGCCGCCACCGTCGGCACGCTGCAACTCGGCCAGCGCGCTCTCCGAATACGGTTTTTTCTCGCCTTTCGGCTCGGTCTTCTTGACCACGGGCGGCGGTGGCGGTGTTTTTTCCGCCGGCGGCATGACGATGGCGCCGGTCTGCACGCCGTTGGACGCGCTGTCCGGCGGCAACACGCGCAGCACCTGGTCGACCTTGATGTCGTTCGGATTGGACAGGTTGTTCCAGGTCACCAGGTCGCGGTAGTTCTGGCCGTATTCCAGCGCGATGCGGATCAGCGTGTCGCCTTTTTTAACCGTGTACAGGCCGCGCTCGTCGCGGGCGATCTGCGCCGTTTCGCTGGGGGTGGCGGGCTTGACTGGCGGCGGAGGGCTGCGGTCGACAACCGGCGCCTGATTCGGGGTGGTGCTGCAAGCGCTCAATAAAGCAAGCGCGAAGCTCAATGCGAGCAAGTTACTTTTGTTTGTCATTCTCATCTTAGTCTAAGGGTACGGGCACGTCATATCGTGCCCGGACGCAGCGGGACGAAGTGGCAATCTTCCAGCGTAACGCTGGCCCACTCCGCCTTGCCGGTGCGTGTAATTAATTCCAGGTGCTGCGCGCGGGCGCCCACCGGCGCCACCAGACGGCCGCCTATGGTCAGCTGTTCCAGCAGTGCTTGCGGCACCTCCAGGCCGGCCGCGGCCAGGATGATACCGTCGAACGGGGCCGCTTGCGGCAGGCCAAGCATACCATCTCCGTAATGCAAGCGCAGGTTCGGCACGCGCAGCGGGCGCAGGTTGGCCTTGGCCAGCTCGTGCAGCGGCTTGATCCGCTCGATCGAATACACCTCCTGCGCCACGCAGGACAGCACCGCCGCCTGGTAGCCGCAGCCGGTGCCGATCTCCAGCACCCGCTGCAGCGGGCCGCCGTTGCGCATCACCTCGATCATACGCGCGACGATATAGGGCTGGGAGATGGTCTGGTGGTGGCCGATCGGCAGCGAGGCATCGATATAGGCCTGCGAGGCCAGCGCCTCGTCCATGAACATATGGCGCGGCACGCTCTCCATCGCGCCCAGCACCACCGGGTCCTTGACGCCCTGTTTGGCGATGCGCTGCACCATGGCGCGGCGCACCGCGTCCGACACCAGCGGATTGCCGCGCGGCGCCTGGACCGGCACCGGCTGCGCCCGCTCCATGGCGTAGCTGTGCGACTTGGACGGCGCCGCCACCGGCCGCGCGTTCGAATAACCGTGCTGGGGCGGCACATGGCGGGCCGCGTTCTGCGTGGCGGTCTGCGGCGTGGCCACCGGCGCGAACACCGTCGCCTTCTTGGCCCCCTTGTCGACTACCGAGGATAGCGGGAGGGGAAAGCTACGGTTCTTGTCGGTCATGCCAGGGCCTTTGCCAGTGCATCGAGTTGAGTTTTGTGGGTCAGGTCGATCTGCAGCGGCGTGATCGAGGTCTGGCCTTGGGCGCAGGCATGGAAATCCGTGCCCTCCCCCGCATCCTTGGTCGCGCCCGGCGGGCCGATCCAGAAGATTTCCTTGCCACGCGGGTCCTTGGCCCGTATCACCGGCTCGGCCTGGTGGCGCCGGCCCAGCCGGGTGGCGACCGGCGCGGTCAGCTGATCATAGGGCCGGTTCGGGATATTGACGTTCAACAGATACGGCGCCGGCAAGGATCCATAATAGCGCTGGATGATGTCGCGCGCATGACGGGCCGCGTCGTCGATGTGCTCCCAGCCGTAGGCGCCCTGCGAGAAGGCGATGGCCGGGATGCCGAACAGATAGCCCTCGGTGGCGGCGGCGACGGTGCCGGAATACAGCGTGTCGTCGCCCATGTTGGGACCGTTGTTGATGCCGGACACCACCAGGTCCGGCTTGTAGTCCAGCATGCCGGTCAGCGCGACGTGGACGCAGTCGGTCGGCGTGCCATTGACAAAATAAAAACCGTTGGCCGCCTGCTGCACCGACAACGGCCGGTCCAGCGACAGGGAATTGGAGGCGCCGGAACGGTTGCTGTCCGGCGCCACGACCACGATGTCGGCGATGGGTGCAAGGGCCTGCGCCAGCGCGTTGATGCCCGGCGCCAGGTAGCCGTCGTCATTACTGATCAGGATTCTCATACGGAGATTTTACCTGAAGCAATGGCCTCGCTGCGCGTGCCGGCGGCCTCCGAACCAGATAAATTTGCGCTAGCGCGACGGCGGCCTCCCGACGGACAAATGACCGTCCAGCGCCATCAATTCCTCGGTGGCGCGGGTCCACAGATCGCTCGGGTGGCGGCCGCTGCGCGGGCGGGGCTGCCGGGACAAGGCGTCGCCGTAGTCGGCCATGGCCACGTCCTGATGCAACTCGGGCACCAGCACCGGCTCGCCGATCCGGCCGACCACCGGGCCGCCCAGTTGCGCCCGCACGTCGGCCAGCTGCGCGCGCGCCTTGCGGGTATCCGCGTGATCCGGCCCGAGACGACGCAGCTGGGCCTGATAGACAGCGTCGAACAGGCTGCTGGCGGCGTCCAGCTCTTGCATCCGCAGCAAGGTGCACGCCAGCGCGGTCTTGCTGCGCAAGGTGTCGGCGTGCTCGGCGCCCAGCAGCCGCTTGCGCGCGGCCAGCACCTGCTCCTGCGCCGCGCGGGCCGGTTCGCTGTCGCCGCGCCGGAACAGGATGTCGGCCCGGTCAGCTTTGCAGGCCAGCGTCAGCAGGTGCTCGGGGCCCAGCAGGCGCAGGTAGGCTTCCAGCACCGCGTCCATGATGGTCAATGCCTCGGCCGGACGTCCCTGCTGGGCCAGCGTGGCCGCCAGGTTGGCGCGCGCCGACAAGGTGTCGAGATGTTCGGGCCCGAGCAGCCGCGCGCGCGCCTCGACGATGCACTCTTCGAGAAATTGCGCCTCGTCCAGCTGCCCCTGCAGGCGCAGCACGCCGGCCAGGTTGCTCTTGCTCGCCAGCGTGTCCGGATGGTCTTCGCTCAGCCCTCGCTGGCGCAAGCTCATGCTTTCCTCGAAACAGGTCAGCGCCTGCCGCAGCCGGCCATCGCGCCGATACAGCTCGCCCAGCAGATTGAGGTCGCGCGCCAGCGGTTGCGACAAAGCGCGCACGCCGCCCTCCTCCAGCGCCCGCCGGGCGTCGCCGATGGAGGCCAGCAGATGGATCTCGCGGCTCGATTGCCATGGGAAATAGCCGCCGGCCAGCCAGTCGAGCAAGGCTTCGAAAGTACGCGTCAGCGAGAAGCGGTCGCCGCCCTGGTCGATGCGCACCGCCAACTGCTCGCCATAGGCGAAGGTGCGCGTCTGTTGCAGCTGGACTTCGTCGAAATAGCTGTCCAGCGACATCTGCGGCATGCCGTAACAGGAACTGAGCAACTGTTCGAAAATGGGCTGGTAGCCCTGGATGCGCTGCTGCTGGTCGCCGCGCCGCCACTGGGCACGCTGCACGCTGTCGCTCATTTCGATGCGCGATGGCAGAGGATAGACCATTAATGGCCGCTGTTCGTCTTCGTGGCTGCGGCGGTAGGCGGTCGCGCGCGTGACCAGCGCCTGTACGCCCTCCAGGCTCTGCCGGTTGGGCGTGAACACCACCACCAGCTTGCGCGGCAGCAGGGTCGTGCAGACGCCGGCGCTGTCGGTGCGGCCGGTGCGGGAATCGACCAGCACGTAACGGAAATGCCGCGCCAGATTATCGGCGAAGCAACGGAACAAGGCCGGACAACTGTTGAACAGCTCGTCCCAATGCATCGCGGCCAGCCGTTCGCCATAGCTGTCGTCGAAGCGGCCGGCGCGCATCAGGTACAACTGGCTGCTCTGGTCGACCCGGCTCACATATTGCTCCCAGCCGACGGCGGCCAGCACTTCACGCGCCAGCTCGTCGCCATCCAACGCGGCCGCGCCCTTGCGGCGGCGCGCCAGTTGCTCACGGCAAGCCTCGAACAGCTCCAGCACGCCCGGCTTGTCGTCGTGGTGGTCGAAGTAATGGTGCAAACCCGGCGCCTCCAGGTCCCAATCGATCATCAATACCGGGGTGGTGGCGTTTTGTTGATGCGCCAGCAATACCGCGATATTGGACAGGGCCATCGTGCGCCCGGTCCCGCCCTTGTAGGAATAAAAAGTGACAACTTCGCCGGTTCCAGTCAACGGCGGCAGCGACAAGGCAGTGATGTCCATGGCAAACCTTTAGCGTGGGAAGTGTGGAGGAGGAATGGCACGCCATTCCGGCGGAATGTCTGGCATGACAAAACGTCCACAGTCATGCTCCGGCGGCGTGCATCGTTTTAAGTGGTGGTAATGCTGGGCAATGCGCAACACGATTTTTTCTATGTCGGGAAGAAACTCCGGGTTGGTTTTGAGGTCGCCACTGGCCAGCGTGTAGCGGGAGAAGTCCACGTACATGCCCGGCCCGGCGATTTGCGGCGGCAAGCCGTCCGGGTGGCGGGTCATGACGACCGGGATGATCAGGTGGCTGGGCAGCGCGTACCACTGCTTGCGCTCGCTTTCAATTAGTTGCATTGCTGCAAACTCGCGGCGGGTGTAGGGGTGCGCTTCGTACTTGGGTGTATAAATGACAATCATGCAGGCGCTCTCACACATCGCGCGCGCGATTTTCTGGTCGAGGTCGTCTCCGCCGCCTAGTTGCTCACTATCAACAAAGAGCTCGTTCTCGTTGTCGAAGTGGGGCTCCAGGTAACATTTGAGCGCTTCGATCAAATCGTTCTTGAACTTGCTCATGTACGCGTGCTGGCCGTGTGCATAACTGAAAAAGCAGCCGTGACGGATAGTCATGACATCCTCCGTTGCCGCCCTACAGAGGTACGGCTTTAACCAACTCTAACAATCCCCTCGGCAGACACTTTGAGCGAACGCAAACGTGCGGCAGCCCGAACTTTGCGCAAACCGGTGGCGCTTTCAGGTATCATAAAAATCTAACGATCGTTCTATTTTCAACCAAGGAGACCACAATGAAAGCTGTCGTATGCCAGGCCTGGGGATTGCCAGACACCCTCGCCGTCCAGGAATTGCCCGACCCGCAAGCCGGTCCGGGACAGGTCGTGATCGATGTCAAAGCGGCCGGCGTCAACTTTCCGGACGTGCTCATCATTCAGGGCAAGTATCAATTCAAGCCGGAATTGCCCTTCGTCCCGGGCAGCGAAGTGGCTGGCGTGGTGCGCTCGGTTGCTGACGATGTGACAACTTTCAAGCCAGGCGACAAGGTCATTGCCTTCACTTCGACCGGTGGTTTTGGGCAACAATTAGTGGCGCCAGTGCAAGCCCTGGCGCCCATGCCGCCGGGCATGGATTTCGAGACGGCGGCGGCGATCACCCTCACCTACGGCACCTCGCATCACGCGGTGGTGGACCGTGCCGCGCTAAAAGCTGGCGAGACCATGCTAGTACTTGGCGCGGCTGGCGGTGTGGGACTGGCCGCGATCGAGATAGGCAAGGCCCTTGGAGCCCGCGTCATTGCTTGCGCTTCGACCGATGAGAAGCTGGAAGTGTGCAAAGCGCATGGCGCGGACGTCCTGATCAACTACAGCAAGGACGATTTGCGCGAGGCGATCAAGGCGGCGACCGGCGGCAAGGGTCCGGACGTGATTTACGACCCGGTCGGCGGCGAATACGCGGAGCCGGCGTTCCGTTCGATCGCCTGGCGTGGACGTTATCTGGTGGTGGGGTTCGCCAACGGCGAGATTCCGAAATTGCCGCTCAACCTGACCTTGCTGAAAGGCGCGTCACTGGTCGGCGTTTTCTGGGGCGAGTTCGTCAAGCGGGAGCCGAAGGCCAACTTGGCCGGCATGCGCCAGTTGATGGGATGGTTGCAGGAGGGAAAGATCAAGCCGCATATTTCGGGCCGGTACAAATTGGAGGAGACTGCGCGGGCGTTGAACGATATGGCGGCAAGGAAGGTCACAGGCAAGGTGGTGATCGTGCCCTGAGTGTTGTCATTTCCCCCACTGGGGGAAATGACTTCCCGCGCACGCGGGAATCCATACTCAGCATGGGTCCCCGCCTGCGCGGGGACAACAGCCGGCGGTTTTGATACTAAAAGTTACGAATCGGAATTCTTGTTTTTGAAGAATTCGATGACTTCGGCCTGCTCGCGGGTGCGTTTGAAGGACGGCAAACTCTGCCAAATGCGCTTGCCGTAAGGCTTGGAAATCACGCGCGGATCGCACAACATCAGCACGCCGCGGTCGCCTTCATCGCGGATCAGGCGCCCGGCACCTTGCTTCAAGTTAATAATCGCCTCGGGCAAAGTGTGGTGCATAAAGCCATTTTTGCCCTGCTTTTCCATCACCTCGATGCGCGCGGCCAGCACCGGATCGTCCGGCGGCGCGAACGGAAGCTTGTCGATAATCACTAAAGACAGCGCATCGCCGCGCACGTCGACGCCTTCCCAGAAGCTTTGCGAGCCGATCAGCACGCCATTTCCGGCCTTGCGGAACTGGTCCAGCAGCTCGGTACGGCCTTTATCGCCCTGGACAAACAACGGATACGGCAGGCCGCGCTTCTCGAATTCGTCGCGCAAACGCTCGGCCGCGCGCTTCACGGCGCGCAAAGTCGTGCACAAAAGGAAAGTTTTTCCGCCAGCAGCCTCGATGATCGGCAGCGCATGGTCCAGCACCGCATCGGTGTAACCCATGGAATTCGGGTCCGGCAAGCCCTGCGGGACGTACAAAATCCCCTGCTGTTCGTAGTTGAACGGGCTCGGCCAGGTCTTCGATGGCTCGCCGTCCAGCCCCATTTGCTCGGAAAAATGGCTGAAATCGTTCTTTACCGCCAAGGTCGCGGAGGTAAAAATCCAGCTGCGCGGCACGCCTTCACGCTGGCCGTTGAAGATCGGCGCGATCGACAAAGGCGTCTTATGCAGCTGCAGGGACGACGCATAGGCTTCGACCCAGAACACCGCCTCGGCGCCCTTTTCCACCCGCGCCTTCGGATCGAATTTCCAATCAGCCAACTTTTGCGCCAGTTCCAGGCCGCGCTGGCGGCATTGTTCCAAGGTTTCGGCGCGCGCGGCCTGGGTTTCCAGCACCGCCAGCATGCCGTCCAACTCGTCCTTGAGCGTCTGCAAGGCCGGGAAAAAGTCGCTCGACGGCGCGATTTGCGGCAGCGACAGGCGGACGATATCCTGCGGGAACGTCAGGCGCAAATCGCGCGCGGCCTTCTCCACCACCGTGACGACCTTGCCCCAGTCGGCGCCGTCGCGGGCGTTGGACAAGCCTTCGGCCAGCACGTCGCGGCACAATTCCAGCACTTGCGAGGTGGAAAACGTGTCGCCGAAGAACAGGGTGGCGGTGTCGGGCAGCTGGTGCGCCTCGTCGAAGATCACGGTATTGGCCGACGGCAGCAGTTCGGCGATGCCGGAATCCTTCAGCGCCACGTCGGCGAAGAACAGGTGGTGGTTGACCACCACCACATCGGCCTGCTGCGCCTCCTTGCGCGCCTTCATCACGAAGCAATCCTGGTAATACTGGCACTCGGCGCCCATGCAATTGTCGCGGGTCGAGGTCACCAGGTTCCAGATCAGCGCGTTTTCCGGCACGCGGGCCAGCTCGGCCTTGTCGCCGGAACTGGTCATCTTGAGGAAACGCGAGATTTCGCGCAGGTGGCCGACGTCGTCGCGCGAGGTCATGCGGCCGTTCTGCAGCGTGCGCTCCAGGTGATAGTGGCAGACGTAGTTCGAACGCCCCTTCAGCAAAGCCACCGACACCGGCGCCTGCAAGGCGGCGCGCACGGTCGGAATGTCGCGCAGGAACAACTGGTCCTGCAAGTTCTTGGTGCCGGTGGAAACGATGGTCTTGCCGCCCCACAACAGCGCCGGCACCAGGTAGGCGAAGGTCTTGCCCGTGCCTGTGCCGGCCTCGGCGATGAGCGTGGTCTGATTGGCGATGGCGTCCGCCACCGCCTTGGCCATCTCGGTCTGCGAGCGGCGCGGGCGATAATCGCCGACAGCCGGGCCCAACGGCCCGCCGGCGCCAAACAGGCGCTCGACCTCGGCATCGTGTTTTCCGGGGGGCTGATCGGGTGTGACGCCGACTACGGCGGGGATGGTGTCGGCGGGCGTGGGAAGGTGTTCGGTCAAAATAAACTTAGTTGGGGCACTGAGCCGGACTCAGGCCGGAACGTCGGGCACTAATTGCATTTTCAGCAGAGTGATATGGTCTTTTAACTGCAGCTTGCGCTTTTTGAGGCGGCGCAATTGCAGTTGATCGTGATGGCCATCCAAGGTGAGCATGTCGATGACCGCGTCCAGATCGCGGTGTTCGACGTCGAGTTCTATCAGACGACGCTGGATATCTTGTACATCAGCCATAATTCTCGGTCTTTACTCACACAAATAGTTTCACTGGAACAACAAATATCTTGCAAACAAACTGTGACACGGTGCATAGTTTAATCTACGGCGGCCCCGCCGCCAACATAATGATCGCTCACCCGCCGACTAGGATACAGTGTTGCTTATGAGCGCATACAAAATCGAAGCCGGCACCGCCCAGCACATCGGAAACCGATCCCAGCAAAACGACCGGGTGGGCCTGTACACGGCAGCCCAGGCGCCCGGCTATGTGATGGCCGTGCTGGCCGACGGCAACCACAGCGCCATCGGTTCGGACCAGGCGCTACTGACCGCCAAGCACCTGTTCGACGAGTTGCGCGTCGGCGACACGCCCAGCATCCCGCGCCTGCAGGACTTGATGCGCGCCATCGCCGAGGAGGCACACCAAGTCATCAAGATGAATCCCATCGCCAAGACCGTCGAGCCGCAGAGCGCGCTGGCGATGATGGTGCTGACGCCGGCCGGCCAAGTGGTGTGGGCTCATGTCGGCGACGCGCGGGTGTACCGCTTCGCCGGCGAGGCCTGCGCCATGCGCAGCAACGACGGCGCCTACATCGAGCATCTGGTCAACCAGGACAAGCTGCCGCTGGAAGCGGCAAAGAAGCACCGCGGCTCCAAGCTGCTCAACAACGCGCTGGGCAATAGCTTCAAGTCGCCCTTCGTCACGGTCGGCTATCACGAAGGCTTGCAGGCCGGCGATTCCCTCCTGCTCTGCTCGGACGGCCTGTGGCAACTGTTCAAGGATACGGAACTGGCGGCTGCGGTCGCGCGCAACACGCCGCGCCAAGCCGCTGAACGACTGATCGGCAAGGCCGGCGAGCGCGCCCAAGGCAAGGGCGACAACTGCTCGATGGCCATCATCAAGCTGGTCGAACAGCCCAAGGACATACCGAACTACACCATACAGAAAATGCGCCGCGCGGTCTGACGCCACGCGATTAAACCACGTCGTTCCCGCGCAGGCGGGAACCTATAGTACGCCTCCAAGACAGATGCCCTATCGAGGAGGTGGCGTTCTATGGATTCCCGCCTGTACGGGAATGACGATGGGTGGCCTGGCGCGCGCTACTGCTTCTTGGCGGCCGCTGCCGCAGCTGCTGCCTCGGCGGCGGCCTTCTTCTTCTCCGACGCTTCGTGCGCGGCGCGCTTGGCGTCGCTGTCGGCCTTCTTCTTGGCCACTTGCGCCTTGCGTTTTTCCGACTCGGCCTGCTTCTTCTCGAATGCCTCGACATTGGCCGCGCGCTTGCCGGCGTCGGCCGCGTCCTGCGCCGCCTGGCGCTGGACCTTGGCCGCGTGTTCGGCCTCACGGTCCACCACCGGTTTGCCGGCGTTCGGCGCCGGACGCGGCGTGTCGTCCACGACCTTGGCTTCCTTCGGCGGCATGGCGGCGCGCTGCGCTTCCTCTTCCGCATCCTTGCGGGCACGCACGGCCAGGTCGGCGTCGCGCTTCTCGACCGAATCGGCGCGCTTGAAATGCTCGGCCTCCACCTCGGTGGCGCGCAGCTTCGCCAGCGCGGCGCGGCGTTTTTCCTTGGCCTTGTCCAGGCAGTGGTTGACGAAGAATTTGTCGTAGCACACGCGCTCGCTGGCGGCGAATTCGTCGTGGACCGCCGCGCGGTCCTTGGCCACCTGCTGCAGCGTGGCGTTGGCCTGCTCGACCGAACGGGTCGGCTGCGGCGCGGCGGCCGGCGACGGCTCGGCGGTCTGTGCCTGCGCCGGCGCGGCCAGCGCCGCCAGGGCCGCCAGCGCGGCGGCCGCGATCATCTCGCCCAGCGGTTTCAAACTTGGTCTCATATTTTTATCCTGTTGCGTCACGCCAGCGCACCGGCCGCGGCGCGCTGCTCTTTATCCATGTACTCGCGCGATTGCATCTCGACGATGCGCGATACCGTGCGGTGAAATTCGTTGGCCAATGTGCCGTTGGTGTAGAGCTCTTCCGGCTCCACCTCGGCCGACATCAGCAGCTTGACGCCCTGGTCGTAGAACACGTCGATCAACCAGGTAAAGCGCCGCGCCTCCGACGACATCGCTGCCGACATCATCGGAATCCCGGACAATATCACGGTATGGAAGCGGCTGGCGATTTCCAGGTAATCGTTCTGCGAGCGGGGACCGCCGCACAGCGTGTTGAAGTCGAACCAGATGATGGTGCCGGCGCGGCGCAGGGCGCGGATCTCGCGCGCCTCGATACGCACCACCGGGTCCTCGTCGGCGCTCTCGGCGATGCTGGCGTAGGCCTCGCGCAGCAGGCGGTCGGTGTGGGCGTTGAGCGGCGTCAGGTAGGAATCGACCTGCTCCAGCGCGCGGCCGCGGTAGTCGACGCCGGCGTCGATGTTCATCACGTCCAGCTTATCGTACAGCAGCTGGATGGTGGGCAGGATGCGGTCGCGGTGCAGACCGTCCGGGTACAGCAGCTTCGGATCGTAGTTCGAGGTCATGATGAAGGACACGCCGTTGTCGAACAACGCCTTCAGCAGGTTGTACATGATCATGGCGTCGGCCACGTCCGAGATATGGAACTCGTCGAAGCAGATCAATCGGTATTTCTTGGCGATGCGCTTGGCCACCTCGTCCAGCGGGTTGGCCACGCCGGTCAGCTCGTCCAACTGGCGGTGCACGCCGCGCATGAACTCGTGGAAGTGCAGGCGCGTCTTGCGCACCAGCGGCACCACGGAATAGAAGGAATCCATCAGGAAGGACTTGCCGCGCCCCACCCCGCCCCACATGTAGACGCCTTTCGGCACGTCGGGCCGGTTGATCAGCCGCTTGAAGGTGGACGAACGCTGGCCCTTGTAGGCCACCCACTCGTCGTAGCACAGTTGCAGGCGGTCGACCGCGCGGCGCTGGGCTGCATCGGCCTTGAAATTGCGCTCTTGCAGCGCGTGCTGATAAAACTCTTCGACGTTCATGGGGTTCGATTCTGTACTGCGCAAATAAAAAGGGCGGACCGCAGTCCGCCCGCAGTCCGCTTACTGGTGCGGCTTAGAAGTTCAGCGTGCGCTTGTCGATCGCCAGCGCGGCTTCCTTGGTCGCTTCCGACAGCGATGGGTGTGCGTGGCAGATGCGCGCGATGTCTTCAGCCGAAGCCTTGAACTCCATCGCCACCACGGCTTCGGAGATCAGCTCGGAAGCCATCGGTCCGATGATGTGCACGCCCAGGATTTCGTCGGTGGCTGCATCGGCCAGGAACTTGACCATGCCCGAGGTATCGCCCAGAGCGCGTGCGCGGCCGTTGGCCAGGAACGGGAAGGTGCCGGCCTTGTAGGCGACGCCGTCGGCCTTCAGTTGCTGCTCGGTGCGGCCGACCCACGCGATTTCCGGCGAGGTGTAGATGACCCAAGGGATGGTGTTGAAGTTGGTATGGCCGTGCTGGCCAGCCATGCGCTCTGCGACAGCAACGCCTTCTTCTTCCGCCTTGTGCGCCAGCATCGGGCCGCGTACCACGTCGCCCACTGCCCATACGCCTGGCAGGTTGGTCTTGCAGTCGTCGTCGACGGCCACGAAACCGCGCTCGTCCAGCTTCAGGCCGACCTTGTCGGCGGCCAGGCCGTCGGTGTTCGGGGTGCGGCCGATCGAGACGATCAGCTTGTCGAACACGGCGGTCTGCGCTTCGCCCTTGGCGTTTTCGTAGGCCACGGTGACGTTGTCGGCACCCTTGGTGATGCTGCCGATCTTGCAGCCCAGGTTGATGCTCAGGCCCTGCTTGGCGAACAGCTTGCCGGCTTCCTTGGCGATCTGCTCATCGACCGCGCCCAGGAACACAGGCAGGCCTTCCAGCACGGTCACTTCGGCACCCAGGCGGCGCCATACGGAACCCATTTCCAGGCCGATCACGCCGGCGCCGATCACGCCCAGCTTCTTCGGCACTTCGCCGATGGTCAGCGCGCCGGTGTTCGACAGGATCAGTTTTTCATCGAACTCGGCGCCTGGCAGCGCGCGCGCGTTGGAGCCGGTGGCGATGATGACTTGCTTGGCGTTGATGGTCTCGTTGGCTGGCGCGGAGATGGTCAGCGGGTAGCCGTCGGCGGTGGCGGCGCCGGCGAACGCAGCGCGGCCGTGGAAGAAGGTGACTTTGTTTTTCTTGAACAGGAACAGGATGCCGTCGTTGTTCTGCTTCACGACGGTGTCTTTACGCTTGATCATTTGCGGCAGGTTCAGCGACAGGCCGGCGACATCGATGCCGTGGTCCTTGAACGCGTGGCCGGCGTGCTCGAAGTGCTCGGACGATTGCAGCAGCGCTTTCGACGGGATGCAGCCGACGTTGGTGCAGGTGCCGCCAGGAGCAGGACCGCCCTTTTCATTGACCCATGCGTCGACGCAGGCGACCGAGAAACCCAGTTGTGCCGCGCGGATGGCCGCGATGTAACCGCCAGGACCGGCGCCGATGACTACTACGTCAAATTGTTTACTCATTTTTTATTTTCCAATCAGTTCTCTTCTGGTACGAAAATCCATAGCAGAATGTAGATGGCGAGTCCGAAGCCAAAGGTCAGCACGAACAATACGAACAGCAAGCGCCAGATCCAGGATTCGACCCCGGTGATCTGGCCCAGCCCGCCACACACGCCACCCAGCCAGCGGTCGGTGTTCGAGCGGCGCAATCGGGTGATGTCGTTGGAGATGCCTGGAGATGCTTCCTTGTCCAGCAACTTGGCTTTGGCGGAGGCGAACTCCTCGTCCGACAGCGCGCCAGCCTGGTGCAGTTCGTGCAACCGTTTGATTTCTTCAGATACGCTCATTGATGACCCTCTGAGAATTCCCCCGGCCCGGACGGGCCTGGGGGATGCGGCAATTTACAGCCCGGCGATTACAGGTCCAGCAGCAGGCGGGCTGGATCTTCCAGCGCCTCTTTCATGGCGACCAGGCCCAGCACGGCTTCGCGGCCGTCGATGATGCGGTGGTCGTAGGACATCGCCAGGTAGTTCATTGGACGGATCACGATCTGACCGTTTTCAACCACAGCGCGGTCCTTGGTGGCGTGCACGCCCAGGATGGCCGATTGTGGCGGGTTGATGATCGGGGTCGACAGCATGGAGCCGAAAGTGCCGCCGTTCGAGATCGAGAAGGTGCCGCCGGTCAGGTCGTCCAGGGTCAGCTTGCCTTCCTTGGCTTTGGCGCCGAATTCGCCGATTTTCTTCTCGATGTCGGCGATCGACATCTGGTCGGCGTTGCGCAGGATAGGCACCACCAGGCCGCGTGGCGAACCGACCGCGATACCGATGTCGAAGTAGCCGTGGTAGACGATGTCGTTGCCGTCGACCGATGCGTTGATGATCGGGTATTTCTTCAGCGCGGCAACGGCAGCCTTGACGAAGAAGGACATGAAGCCCAGCTTGACGCCGTGCTCTTTCTCGAACTTGTCTTTGTACTTGTTGCGCAGTTCCATCACTGGCGCCATGTTCACTTCATTGAACGTGGTCAGAATGGCGTTGGTCGATTGCGATTGCAGCAGGCGCTCGGCGATACGTGCGCGCAGGCGGCTCATCGGCACGCGCTCTTCCGGACGCTCGCCCAGGCTGGCGATCGCAGGAGCGGCAACTTGTTGCAGCGCTGGCTTGGCAGCGGCTGGCGCCAGAGGCGCAACGGCTGGAGCCTTGGCGCCGGCGGCCAGGGCGTCGCCCTTGGTCACGCGGCCGTCTTTGCCCGAACCGGCGACATCGCCAGCGCTCAGGCCTTTTTCCGACAGGATCTTGGCGGCGGCTGGCATGGCCACGTCGCCTTTCGAACCGCCGGTGGCGGCAGCGGCGGCTGGTGCAGGTGCGGCGGCAGGAGCAGGAGCGGCTGCGGCTGCTGGAGCGGCAACGGCGGCAGCGCCGTCGGTGTCGATGATAGCGATCAGTTCGTCAGCAACCACGGTGCTGCCGTCGCCCTTGATGATCTTGACCAGAACGCCAGCGGCTGGTGCCGGCAGTTCCAGAACAACTTTATCGGTTTCGATGTCAATCAGGTTCTCGTCGCGAGCGACTGCGTCGCCGACTTTTTTATGCCAGGTCAGCATGGTTGCTTCTGCTACCGATTCCGACAGCTGGGGGACTTTGACTTCGATTTGTGCCATGTAAAACTCCGTATATTTTGTTATTGCGGCGCCGCCCCGCGTAGCAAGGCGGCGCTCCGTCAGTAAGTGATGCTTATTTGGTCAGGATGAAACCTTTGAGCTTCGAGAACGCCGTCTCCAGCAGGTCTTTTTGCTGGGCGTAGTGCTTGTCGTAGTAGCCGACAGCCGGCGATGCCGACGCTGGGCGGCCGGCGTATGCCAGGCGCTGGCCTGCGTCCATGCTCTCGAAGATGTTGTGCTGAATCTGGAACCATGGGCCCTGATTCTGCGGCTCGTCCTGCGCCCACACCACTTCCGCCAGGTTCGGGAACTTCTTCAGTTCGGCGGCGAACGATTTGTGCGGGAACGGATACAGCTGCTCGACGCGGATGATGGCGGTGTCGGTCTGGCCGCGGGTCTTGCGTGCGTTGACCAGGTCGTAGTAGACCTTGCCCGAGCAGGCGACCACGCGCTTGACTTTCTTGGCGTCGATTTTCTCGTCGACTTCGCCGATCACGGTCTGGAACGCGCCTTTGGCCAGCTCGTTCAGCGAGGAACCAGCGTCCTTGTTACGCAGCAGCGACTTAGGCGTCAGGATCACCAGTGGTTTGCGGAACTGGCGCACCATCTGACGGCGCAGCACGTGGAAGATCTGCGACGCGGTGGTCGGCTGGACCACTTGCATATTGTTGTCTGCGCACAGCTGCAGGAAACGCTCCGGACGTGCGGACGAGTGCTCAGGACCCTGGCCTTCGTAACCGTGCGGCAGCATCATGACCAGGCCCGAAGCGCGGCCCCACTTCACTTCGCCGGAGCTGATGAACTGGTCGATAACCACTTGCGCGCCGTTGACGAAGTCGCCGAACTGGGCTTCCCAGATCGTCAGCGTGTTTGGCTCGGCGGTCGAGTAGCCGTATTCGAAGCCCAGTACCGCCTCTTCGGACAGCACGGAGTCGATCACGGTGAATGGTGCCTGTCCTTCGGCGATGTTCTGCAGCGGCACATAGGTGCCCGCATCCCAACGTTCGCGGTTCTGGTCGTGCAGCACGGCGTGGCGGTGCACGAAGGTGCCGCGGCCGGCGTCCTGGCCGGTCAGGCGCACTGCGTAGCCCGAAGCGACCAGCGATGCGTAGGCCAGGTGTTCGCCCATGCCCCAGTCCAGGTTCAGTTCGCCCTTGCCCATGTTGGCGCGGTCGCCCAGCACCTTCTCGACCAGCGAGTGCACTTTGAAGCCTTCAGGCACGGTGGTGATCCGGCCGGCCAGGCGTTTCAGTTCGGTCATCGGCACGGCGGTGTCGGCCGAGTCGGTCCACTTGCGGTTCAGGAACGGCAGCCAATCGACCGCGTACTTGTTCTTGAAGTTGGAGATCACCGGATCGATGGTGTGCTTGCCGGCGTCCATCGCATCGCGATAGGCAGCCTGCATCTGCTCGCCGCCGTCGGCCGGGATCACGGTCTGCGTCACCAGCTTGTCCGCGTACAGCTTGCGGGTGCCTGGGTGCTGGCCGATTTTCTTGTACATCAGCGGCTGGGTCAGCGCTGGCGTATCTTGTTCGTTGTGGCCCAGTTTGCGGTAGCAGATGATGTCGACAACGATATCCTTCTGGAACTGCAAACGGTAGTCCATGGCGATCTGCGAAGCCAGGACCACGGCTTCAGGATCGTCGGCGTTCACGTGCAGCACCGGTGCTTCGATCATCTTGACGACGTCCGAGCAGTAGATGGTGGAACGCGCGTCGCGCGGGTCCGACGTGGTGAAGCCGATCTGGTTGTTGATGACGATGTGCACCGTGCCGCCCGTGCCGTAGCCGCGGGTCTGCGCCAGGTTCAGGGTTTCCATCACAACGCCCTGGCCTGCGAACGCGGCGTCGCCGTGCACCAGGATAGGCAGCACTTGCTTGCCCAGGGTGTCGCCGCGACGGTCCATGCGCGCCTTGACCGAACCTTCGACCACAGGGTTGACGATTTCCAGGTGCGACGGGTTGAACGCCAGCGACAGGTGGACAGGACCGCCGGCGGTCGAGATGTCCGACGAGAAGCCTTGGTGGTATTTGACGTCGCCCGCTGGCAGGTCGTCGCCGTGCTTGCCTTCGAATTCTTCGAACAGTTCCTTCGGTGCTTTGCCCAGGGTGTTGACCAGCACGTTCAGGCGGCCGCGGTGGGCCATGCCGATAACGATCTCCTGCACGCCTTTTTCGCCGGCGCGCTGGATGATTTCATCGATCGAAGCGATGAAGGTTTCGCCGCCTTCCAGCGAGAAGCGCTTCTGGCCGACGTATTTGGTGTGGAGGTAGCGTTCCAGGCCTTCGGCCGCGGTCAGGCGCTCCAGGATGTGCTTTTTCTTTTCCGGCGTGAAGTTCGGGGTCGAGCGGATCGATTCCAGGCGTTCTTGCAGCCAGCGCTTTTCAGCCGGGTCGGAGATGTACATGTACTCCGCGCCGATCGAGCGGGTGTAGGTGTCGCGCAGGAAGTTCAGCAGGTCGCGCAGGGTCGCGGTCTCAGGGCCGAAGTAGGTGTTGCTGATGTTGAACACGGTGTCCATGTCCGCATCGGTGAAGCCGTAGAAGGTCGGGTCCAGCTCTGGGATGGACGGACGTTCCTGGCGCTGCAGCGGATCCAGGTTGGCCCAACGGGAACCCAGGTAGCGGTAGGCGGCGATCAGCTGGGTAGCGGCGACGCGCTTGCGGCCCATTTCAGCGTCGGCGGAGGCAACCACGGTGCGGATCGGGCCGGCTTTCGCGCGTTCGGCGAAGGAGGCGATGACCGAAGCGTGAGCGACGTCTGGTTTATTGGAACCGTCGACGGCCGGCACGTGTTGCATGGCGTCGAAGTAGGCGCGCCAGTTGTCTGGCACGGAACCTGGGTTGTTGAGGTACGCCTCGTACAGTTCTTCGACGTACGGTGCGTTCCCACCAAACAGGTAGGAATTGGACGTAGATTGTTGCATCATCTTGCTCACCTTTCTTCGCGCTTCGCGAGGAATTAGCGGGTTAATCTAACCTTCCGCGACACGGCCTGACCGGTTAGCGGATTGCACATCAAGTTGTGGGGAAGGGCTATAGTTCTTCAGGTACTACAAAATCGGGTCATTCAGGATAGCACCGGTATTGTATCCCAACAACCATTTATTCGACAGAAACCGTAACAAATCTTACGATATTAATCTTCGCTTAAGCCGCATGACTGCTCGGCTTGCCGGGAATGTTTTCATATTTTTAACGGCTTTCGGGGCTGGCCGCCGAGGCTGTAGAATGGCGCTTTGCCATCCCGCCCCACCTTCATGCACACCCTAGAGCAGCTACGCGCCGGAGCGCTGGCCGGCATCGTCCGCCTGCAACTGTCCTGCGGCCTGACCGAGTTTCCCGACGAGATATTCACGCTGGCCGATACGCTGGAAATCCTCGACCTGTCCAACAACGCCCTGTCCTCATTGCCGGACGATTTGCCGCGCCTGCACAAGCTGCGGGTGATCTTTTGCTCGGCCAACCGGTTCACCACGTTGCCGGCGGTGCTGGGAGAGTGCCCGACGTTGACGATGATAGGCTTCAAAAGCAACCAGATACGCGAGGTTCCCGACGCCGCGCTGCCGCCGCAACTGCGCTGGCTGATCCTGACCGACAATCGCGTCGAAGCGCTGCCCGCCGCCATCGGCCGCTGCGGGCAGCTGCAAAAGCTGATGCTGGCGGGGAACCGGCTAAGCGCCCTGCCGCCGGAACTGGCCGCCTGCACGCGGCTGGAACTGCTGCGCATCGCCGCCAACCGGCTGACCGAACTGCCGGCCTGGCTGCTCGACATGCCGCGCCTGTCGTGGCTGGCTTATGCGGGCAATCCATTCTGCGAGGCGGATGAACAGGCGGCCGATGCCGGAGCGGGCATCGCCGGCATCGGCTGGGATCAGCTACGGCTCCAACAAAAACTGGGGGAAGGCGCTTCGGGCGTGATCCATCAGGCCGCGCTGCGGCACGCCGATGGCGAGCAAGCGGTGGCGGTCAAGATGTTCAAGGGCGCCGTCACCAGCGATGGCTTGCCGCGCTGCGAGATGACGGCCTGCGTCAGCTCGGGCGACCACCCCAACCTGATTCCGGTGTTGGGCGAGGTGCTGAACCATCCGGACGGCGCCAGCGGCTGCGTGATGCCGCTGATCGATCCCGGCTTCGGCAACCTGGCCGGCCCGCCCAGCCTGGCGAGCTGCACCCGCGACATCTACCCGGACGGCAAGCGCTTCAGCCCGGCGGAACTGTTCGGCATCGCTGGCGGCATCGCCTCGGCGGCGCGGCATCTGCACGCGCGCGGCATCATGCATGGCGACCTGTACGGCCACAACATCCTGCATTGCGGCCAGGGCCGCAGCCTGCTGGGCGACTTCGGCGCGGCCTCGTTGTTTGCGCCGGACGCGCCGCACGCGGCCGGGCTGCAGCGGCTGGAAGTGCGCGCCTTCGGCCTGTTGCTGGACGAGCTGATGGAACGTTGCGAACTGCCGGCCGCGCAGCAGGTGGCGCTGGCGGCGCTGCAGGCAGCCTGCGTTGCGGAAGATCCCGCCGCCCGGCCGTCGCTGGCGGAAGTGGAACTCCGGATCGCCTCGGCCCGGGCCTGACGCCGCTCAGCGCGGCGCCGTGTGCGCCAGCCAGGCCGGGGCGCCGGCGAACCAGTCCAGCAGGAAATCCAGCATGGCCCGCAGCGCCGGCGACATGTGCTGGCGCGAGGTGTAGATGCCGTAGATGCCCATCCGCTGCGGCACAAAGTCCGGCAGCAGCGCCACCAGCCTGCCATCGGCGATCAGCGGCGCCGCGCTGTACAGAGGCTGCAGCGCGATGCCGGCGCCCTCCTCCGCCGCCTTCAGCAAAATCAAATCCTCGTTGGCCGACAAATTGCCGCTGACCGGCACAGAGACCGCCTCGCCATCGCGATCAGTGAACTGCCACAGGCTCTTGCCAAAATACGTATAGGTCAGGCAGTTGTGCGCGGCCAGGTCTTCGGCCCGCAGCGGCGTGCCGCGCTCGGCCAGGTACGACGGCGCGGCGCACACCACCGAATCGCACTGGCCCAGTTGACGCGCGATCAGGTTGGGCTCCAGCGCGTTGGTGATGCGCAGTGCCAGGTCGATGCGCTGCTCGACCAGGTTGACGGCGCGGTTGTTCATCTGCAGGTCGACCGACGTGCGCGGATAACGCTTCAGGAAAGCGGTCACCGCGATCGCCAGCGCCGCCTGCGCCAGCGACTGCGAAGAGGTAATGCGCAGCAGACCCTGCGGCGTGTCGGCGTCGGCGCCAGTGGACACCTCCATCGCCTCGGCCAGTTCCAGCATGCGGCGGCAGCGCGCCAGCGTGACGTCGCCGGCATCGGTCAGGCTTAGCCGGCGCGTGCTCCGATGCAGCAGCCGCGCGCCGGCCCACTCCTCCATCTCGGCCAGATAGCGCGTCACCATGGCGCGCGACATATCCAAAGCCTCGGCCGCCGCGATCATGCTGCCGCGCTCGGCGATGCTGACGAAAACTTGTGCCGCCGTGATCCTGTCCATCGATTCATCCGATTCATGCAATTAATAGGTGCAGATTATCCTATTTTTCTCTCGGATAAAGAAATTTAAGATGACGTCATTCCAACTCCACACGAAAGACCATCATGATCAAGCATAGCCTGTTGTCCGCCGCCCTCGCCACCACCGTTGCCGGCGCCGCCGCCGCGCCGCTGAAACTGGATGTGTTCAATCCGGGTGAGGCAGCCATCTTCCCGGTCGCCTCGGTGATCGTCAGCGGCGCCAAGGATGCGGTGTTGATCGACGCCCAGTTCTCGCGCGGCGAAGCGCTCAAGCTGGTCGAGCAGATCCGCGCCACCGGCAAGCACCTGACCACGGTGTACGTCAGCCACAGCGACCCGGACTTCTACTTCGGCCTGGACGTGATCCACGCCGCCTTCCCTGATGCGAAAATCGTCGCCACGCCGCAAACCATCGCCGGCATCGAGAAGAAGAAGGATGCCAAGGTGGCGTTCTGGGGCCCGATCCTGAAAGACAACGCCCCGCAAAGCATCATCGTGCCGCAGCCGCTGAACGGCGACACCATCAAGCTGGAAGGCCAGACGCTGAAGATCGAAGGCCTGAAGGGCCCGACGCCTGACCGCAGCTACGTGTGGATTCCATCGATCAAGGCGGTGGTGGGCGGCGTGGTGCTGTTCAACGACCTGCACGTGTGGACCGCCGATACGCAAACGCCCGAGTCGCGCAAGCAATGGCTGGCGACGCTGAACGGCGTGGCAGCGCTGAAGCCGGCGACCGTCGTGCCGGGTCACTTCAAGGTCGGCGCCGCGCCGACGCCGGACAGCATCGCCTACACCCGCGACTACCTGGTGCGCTTCGAAGCCGAAACCGCCAAGGCAGCCAACTCGGCCGCGCTGATCGCCCGCATGAAGGAGCTGTATCCTAGCGCCGGCCTGAACGGCGCGCTGGACACCAGCGCCAAAGTCGCCAAGGGCGAAATGAAGTGGTAAGACGGTAGAACTAGACAAACGCATCTAGATATTTTATTCTAGATGCATTCTCCCGAAGTCCATCGTCATCATGAGCACAGTCCTACCGAAGCCCACCCCGTCCGAACTGGAAATGCTGCGCCTGCTATGGCAAAGCGGGCCGGCGACCGCCCGGCAGGTGCACGAGGCGGCGGTGGAAACGCGGCCCGACATGAACTACGCCACGGTGCTGCGGTTGCTGCAGGTGATGCACACCAAGGGCCTGCTGAGCCGCGACGAAAGCCAGCGCGCGCACGTCTACGCGCCGGCGCAGGAGCAGGATTCGCTGCAAACCAATCTGCTGAAAGAGCTGATCCAGAAAGCCTTCTCCGGCTCCGGCAAGGCGCTGGTGCTGGCCGCGCTGCGCGGCGGCCATGTCAGCAAGAAAGAGCGTGAGGAAATCCAGGCGCTGCTGGATCAGGAAAAATAACGGAAATCTTAACGATTTACCTGCCGCTGGTGGCGAACCGCGAGAATCACGACGTCGTCATCCTCCAGCACATAGTGCAAGACATAGCCGCTGCGACGGCCAAACGGCAGCAACAATTCCTTGCGCGGCGGTCGCTGTCCAAAGACAGGGCGTCCCAGTTGCGGCTGGCTTTCCAGTAGCTTCGCTCCTCCATGAATCGCCTTGAGCGCCCGCTTGGCAAGCGCTTTATCCCGTGCTGCCAGGAAGTGGTAGGCCCGCTCCAGATCCAGCCTCGCCTCCTGAGTCCAAATCAAGTGTGGCATGCTGGCGGCTCAGCATCATCGTTACCGGCATCCAGCTCGGCGATCCAATCACCGATTTCATCATTCGTGACATGCAGGCCCGTGCGCTTGTAGTGGTTCCATGCATCGGTACCATCCCTCAACATGGCCCGATAACCCTCGCCGTGATCGAGGTAAAAACGAATCGCGTTTTTTATAGCCTCATCCTGACTAATGCCTTCCGCCTCAGCCACTCGCGCCAGCTCCAGCAAGCTGGCGCCATCCATTTCCACCGCGATACTCGCCGACTTCAAGGTATCCATCGCCATCTCCTCCATGCATCGAGCTGTTACCTTAGCATAGACCTTCGGACACTATTCAATCCGCATCAAACACCACTGTTCTCCGTGAGGATTGCGACAAGTTCAACTACAATGAGGCCCCATTCATCAGAGTTTCCCCCATGATCAGCCGCTTCAATCAATGGCCCGAACGCCCCCACCCCGTCATCGCCGTCATGCTCGCGCTGGCGATTTGCGCGGTGCGCATCCTGCTGCCGCATTTCCGCCTGCAGGATCTGATGGTCAATCTGTTCGCCTATTTCGCCTGCTGCATCGTGGTGTATCCGGTCGCGGCGCTGCTGCGGCGCCGGGTCACCAGCCTGCCGTCGATCTGGGCCATCGCCATGGTGCTGCTGCTCGGCGTGTGCCTGTATCACACCAACATCATCGCGGAAACCGCCAACCTGCCTTGGCCGCAGCGCCAAGCGAGCGTCATCGACAAGTTCCTGTTCAACCTGCCGCAAGCGACGCTCGGCGTGATCGCCTGGTGGCTGCTGGTGGTGCGGCCCGACCGGCGCAACCCGCAATCCGAAATCGACGCATAAAAAAACGGGCCGAAGCCCGTTTTTTTTGTGCTGCAAAGACCGGCGATTAACGCTGGTCCAGCGGCTTGACTTCGCGCGTGGTCGAACCAACGAACAGCTGGCGTGGACGGCCGATTTTCTGTTCCGGATCGGCGATCATTTCGTTCCACTGGGCGATCCAGCCGATGGTGCGGGCCATGGCGAAGATACCGGTGAACAGCGACACAGGAATGCCCAGCGCCGATTGCACGATGCCCGAGTAGAAGTCGACGTTCGGGTACAGCTTGCGCGAAACGAAGTATTCGTCGTTCAGTGCAATCTTTTCCAGTTCCATCGCCAGCTTGAACAGTGGGTCGTCTTGCAGGCCCAGTTCGTTCAGCACTTCGTAGCAGGTTTCGCGCATCAGTTTGGCACGCGGGTCGAAGTTCTTGTACACGCGGTGACCGAAGCCCATCAGCTTGACGCCGGAGTTCTTGTCTTTCACTTGCGCGATGAACTCCGGGATCTTGTCGACGGTGCCGATTTCCTTGAGCATGTTCAGTGCCGCTTCGTTGGCGCCGCCGTGGGCAGGGCCCCACAGGCAGGCGATACCGGCAGCGATACAGGCGAACGGATTGGCGCCCGACGAACCGGCCAGACGCACGGTCGAGGTCGATGCATTCTGCTCGTGGTCCGCGTGCAGGATCAGGATGCGGTCCAGCGCGCGCACCAGCACGTCGTTGACCTTGTATTCTTCGCATGGATTGCCGAACATCATGCGCATGAAGTTGGCGCTGTACGACAGGTCGTTGCGTGGGTACACGAACGGCTGGCCGATCGAGTATTTGTAAGCCATCGCCACCAGGGTAGGCATCTTGGCGATCAGGCGGATGGCCGACACTTCACGGTGCTTGGCATCGTTGATGTCCAGCGAATCGTGGTAGAACGAGGCCAGCGCGCCGACGGTGCCGACCAGCACCGACATCGGGTGCGCGTCGCGACGGAAACCGCGGAAGAAGAATTGCATCTGCTCGTGGACCATGGTGTGCTTGGTCACGGTCTCGACGAACTGGGCCTTCTCGACCTTGTTCGGCAGTTCGCCGTTCAGCAGCAGGTAGCACGATTCCATGAAGTCGGCGTTCACGGCCAGCTGTTCGATCGGGTAGCCGCGGTACAGCAGCTCGCCCTTGTCGCCGTCGATATAGGTGATCGACGAGTTGCATGCCGCGGTCGACATGAAGCCTGGATCGTAGGTGAACTTGCCGGTGCCGGCGTACAGTTTGCGGATGTCGATCACGTCAGGACCGACGGTGCCTTTGTAGATCGGGAATTCTACCGACGGGCTGCCATCGGAAAACGACAGGGTGGCTTTGTTATCAGAGGTGTTCATGGACTCTTCCTTCTTGGAGAGATGCGACAAATAAAAAAAACGAAACTGTTCTGGGTGTCTCTTTATGCCAGGCGCAGTCGTTGCAGCAGTGCGCGCACGTGCGGCAGATCAACTTCGCCCTCCGGCTCCTTGCGGGCCAGTACCAGATCCATCAGGGCATTGTCCGACAAGTCGAGGAGCCGCGTGAACGCGTCCACTTCCTCGTCGGTCAATTCGGTTTCATGCGCATCGAGAAAACGGGTCAGGATAATGTCGTTTTCCAGCAGGCCCCGGCGGGAACGCCACCGCAGGCGCGCTCGGTTGGCGGGGTCGGCCTGATGCGCTGAGCTGTTCGGTTCAGTCATATGGATGTGCTACTTTATATGAAAACGGGCGACGAGGCCGCCGCCCGTGTGGTGCCGCTTAGATCGCGCGGCGGACCATCAATTCCTTGATCTTGCCGATCGCCTTGTTCGGGTTCAGACCTTTAGGGCAAACGTCGACGCAGTTCATGATCGAGTGGCAGCGGAACAGGCGGTACGGATCTTCCAGGTTGTCCAGGCGCGCGCCGGTGGCTTCGTCGCGCGAGTCGGCGATGAAGCGGTAGGCTTGCAGCAGGCCGGCAGGACCGACGAACTTGTCCGGATTCCACCAGAACGATGGGCACGACGTCGAGCAGCAGGCGCACAGGATGCACTCGTACAGGCCGTCAAGCTCTTCGCGCTCGGTCGGCGATTGCAGGCGTTCTTTTTCAGGACGGATCGAATCGTTGATCAGGTATGGCTTGATCGAATCGTACTGCTTGAAGAACTGGGTCATGTCGACGATCAGGTCGCGGATCACCGGCAGGCCTGGCAGCGGACGCAGCACGATAGGCTCGGTCAGCTCGTTCAGGTTGGTGGTGCAGGCCAGGCCGTTCTTGCCGTTGATGTTCATCGCGTCCGAACCGCACACGCCTTCGCGGCACGAGCGGCGCAGGGCCAGCGAGTCGTCGACGTCGGACTTGATGCGCTGCAGTGCGTCGAGCAGCATCTTGTCGGTGTCTTTCAGCTCGACCGTCACGTCCTGCATGTACGGCTTGGCGTCCTGGTCTGGATCGTAACGGTAAATTTTCAGTTTGAGAGTGCGTGCCATGTTCTAGCCCTTAGAAAGTACGTGGTTTCGGTTTGAAGGTATCAACCGTCAATGGCTTGGTAACGACCGCTTTGTAATCGAGTCGGTTGCCTTCCGAGTACCACAGGGTATGCTTCATCCAGTTGTCGTCGTCGCGCTGCGGATAATCGTTGTGGGCGTGGGCGCCGCGCGATTCCTTGCGGGCCACGGCCGACGTGATGGTCGCTTTCGCGGTTTCGATCAGGTTGTCCAGCTCCAGCGCTTCGACGCGCGCGGTGTTGAACACCTTGGACTTGTCCTTGAACGAGACGTGCTTGCGGCGCTCGTCGAGCACCATGATTTCCTTGGCGCCCTGGGCCATCATCTCTTCGGTACGGAACACGCCGCAGTATTTCTGCATCGTGGCGCGGATGTCGTTGGCGACGCCCTGCACTTTTTCCGAGCCGGTCGAGGTTTCCAGCTTGTTCAGGCGGCCCATCGCGAAATCGGCGGCGTCCTTCGGCAGCGGCTTGTTCTCTTTCTGCTTGAGGTTCTGCGCCACCACGTGGTTGCCGGCCGCGCGGCCGAACACCACCAGGTCCAGCAGCGAGTTGGTGCCCAGGCGGTTGGCGCCGTGCACCGAGACGCAGGCGCATTCGCCGATCGCGTACAGGCCGTTGACGACCTTCTGCGTGCCGTCGCCGTTGGGCGTGACGACCTGGCCGTGGATGTTGGTCGGAATACCGCCCATCTGGTAGTGGATGGTCGGCACGACAGGGATCGGTTCCTTGGTGGCGTCGACGTTGGCGAACTTGTGGCCGATTTCCAGGATCGACGGCAGGCGCTTCTGGATGGTGTCGGCGCCGATGTGGCGCAGGTCCAGCATCACGTGGTCCTTGTTCGGACCGCAGCCGCGGCCTTCCTTGATCTCCTGGTCCATCGAACGGGACACGAAGTCGCGCGGCGCCAGATCCTTCAGCGTCGGCGCGTAGCGTTCCATGAAGCGCTCGCCTTCGGAGTTGATCAGGATACCGCCCTCGCCGCGCACACCCTCGGTGATCAGCACGCCCGCGCCGGCCACGCCGGTCGGGTGGAACTGCCAGAATTCCATGTCCTGCAGCGGCAGGCCGGCGCGTGCCGCCATGCCCATGCCGTCGCCGGTGTTGATGAAGGCGTTGGTCGAGGCGGCGAAGATGCGGCCTGCGCCGCCGGTGGCGAAGATGGTGGTCTTCGCTTCCAGGATCATCGTTTCGCCGGTTTCCATTTCCAGTGCCACCACGCCAACCACGTCGCCTTCGGCGTCGCGGATGATGTCGAGCGCCATCCACTCGACGAAGAAGTGGGTGCGGGCGCGGACGTTGCGCTGGTACAGCGTGTGCAGCAGTGCGTGGCCGGTACGGTCGGCCGCGGCGCAGGCGCGCTGCACGGCTTTCTCGCCGAAGTTGGCGGTGTGGCCGCCGAACGGACGCTGGTAGATGGTGCCGTCAGGGTTGCGGTCGAACGGCATGCCGAAGTGTTCCAGCTCGTAGACGACCTTCGGCGCTTCGCGGCACATGAATTCGATCGCGTCCTGGTCGCCCAGGTAGTCGCCGCCCTTGACGGTGTCGAACATGTGCCAGAACCAGTTGTCCTCGGCCATGTTGCCCAGCGAGGCGCCGATGCCGCCCTGCGCCGCAACGGTGTGCGAGCGGGTCGGGAAGACTTTGGACAGCACCGCCACGTTCAGACCGGCTTCAGCCAGTTGCAGGGATGCGCGCATGCCGGAGCCGCCGGCGCCGACGATTACCGCGTCAAAGCGGCGGGTAGGGATTGCAGATTTGATAGCTGCCACGATTACACACTCCAGAGTATCTGTACCGACCAAACGGCACAAGCGACCAACCACAGGATGGTGGCGATTTGCAGGGTCAGGCGAAGGCCGACGGCTTTGACGTAGTCCATCCAGATGTCACGCACGCCAACCCAGGCGTGGTAGAACAGGCCGAACAGGGTAACGGCGCTGATCAGCTTGAACCATTGTTGCGCGAACAGGCCGGCCCAGCCTTCATAGGTGAAGTTCTGGCCGGTCAGGAAGGAAATCAGCAGGATGGCGGTGTACAGCACCATCATGACGGCGGTCACGCGCTGTGCCAGCCAGTCGCGCATGCCGTAGCCGGCGCCGACGACCATGCGTTTAGGTCCGATGTTATTGTTGGCCATCTCAGAATACTCCAAACAGTTTGAGGGCGACCAGCGCGGTCAGCGCCAGGCTGACCACCAGTACGGTGGCGGCGGACTTGCGGGCGGAATCCTTGTCCAGGCCGATGTGGGCATCCATCACCAGGTGGCGCACGCCGGCGCAGAAGTGCTGCATATAGCCCCACACCAGGGCCAGGATGATCAGTTTGACCAGCGGGTAGGACACTATCCCCTGGTAGTACGCGAAGGAGATCTCGGAGCGCAAGCTCTGCTCCAGCAGATAGAGCACGAAAGGCAGCAGCGCGAACATCAGGAAACCGCTGATGCGGTGCAGGATGGAGACGACGCCGGCCAAAGGCAAGCGGTAGTTGGACAATTCGGTAACATGAATGTTACGGAACTCCGGCCGTTCTTTTTTGGGGACTTCCCTTACGGCTTCTGACATAACAAGACCTCCTAAGCTTAAACAAAAATATCGAGACTGCGATTTTCGCCGATTTTCGCACTCATAACCAATATCTATTGTTACATATAACCAAAATAGTGTTTGGCAACACTATGCGACGGCTACTTTCCGTAGCTCAACGTATTATCAGCGCAACAATGCTACCGGGGTGTGACGGCGCCCTGTTTTCGCTGCCTGAAGCGGCTTTTTCTGTGCTTCAGGGTCTCCCTAATTCAATTCATTGTGATAGTGATGGCGCTCCGTGGAGTACAGGCCGCGGCGCAGTTCCACCGCCTTGTCGCCATACGTGAACGACACACGCTCGGACGCCAGCAACGGCGTATCGGCGGGAATATGCAGCAATTGGGCGTCCTCGGCGCCGGCGCAGACGGCGCGGATCTTTTCCGTCGCGCGTATCATGCGGGTGCCGAATTCGGACTCGAACAGGCCGTACATCGGGCCCTTGTACTCGACCAGGCGCTCGGCGGTCAGGCCCTTGAAGGTCACGCCGGGCAGCCACAGCTCCTCGACGATGGTCGGCACGCCGTCGAACGATTGCACGCGCTTGATGAAGATGACGGCGTCGCCGGACTTCAGGTCCAGCAGGCGCGCCACGTCGGCCGGCGCGCGCATGCGCTTGACTTCGATGAATTTACTTTCGGGGTAATGCGGCACGCCCTCGTCGGGCATCAGGCGCAGGAAGCGGAAGTGGGCGCGCGCCTCGTGGTGGGTGGCCACGAAGGTGCCCTTGCCCTGCTTGCGCATCACCAGGTTTTCGGCCGCCAGTTCGTCGATGGCCTTGCGCACCGTGCCTTGGCTGACTTTGAAGCGGTTGGCCAGCTCGACCTCGCTGGGGATCAACTCGCCCGGCTTCCACTCTCCCGATTGCAGGCTTTGCGTGATGAGCGCCTTGATTTGCTGGTACAGTGGGGAGAAAGTCGGCGACGGCGCGGCCGGGGCGCCCGCGGACGCCCCGGCAACCCCGCCGGTGCTGGCGGCAGTGGAATTACTGTTCGGATTGGGCGGGACGGAATTCATAGACCAAGATTTCACCACAAATGCCCGGTGCCGTCCAGCAAAAACAAGCAATAACTTATCTGTCTTATATAAGACATAAGATAGGATTGACAGATACCTGCCACACGCCTACACTCCCCGGCGAGACGCTTGCGCTGACGCATATAAGCACTCAATTTGCAGTATGATTACGATTTTCCCGGACCGGCACCGGTCCAGCTTAGAGAACGTTTTAATTCCCACTTTGGAGATTCATCATGGCTAAAACCCCAATGCGTGTTGCTGTCACCGGCGCCGCCGGTCAAATCGGTTACGCTCTGCTGTTCCGCATCGCCAATGGCGACATGCTGGGCAAGGACCAACCAGTCATTCTGCAACTGCTGGAAATCGCCGACGAAAAAGCCCAGAAAGCCCTGAAGGGCGTCATGATGGAAATCGATGACTGCGCGTTCCCTCTGCTGACCGAGATGACCGCCCACTCCGATCCGATGACCGCCTTCAAGGATGTCGACGTCGCCGTGCTGGTTGGCGCCCGTCCACGCGGCCCAGGCATGGAACGCAAGGACCTGCTGGAAGCGAACGCCCAGATCTTCACCGTGCAAGGCAAGGCGCTGGATGCCGTCGCATCGCGCAACGTCAAGGTACTGGTGGTCGGCAACCCAGCCAACACCAACGCCTACATCGCCATGAAATCGGCGCCATCGCTGCCGGCCAAGAACTTCACCGCCATGCTGCGCCTGGACCACAACCGCGCGCTGTCGCAAGTGGCCGCCAAGACCGGCACCGCCGTCAAGGACATCGAGAAGCTGTGCGTATGGGGCAACCACTCGCCAACCATGTACGCCGACTACCGTTTCGCCACCGTGAACGGCAAGGCCGTCAAAGAGCTGATCAACGACCAGGAATGGAACGCCAACGTGTTCCTGCCAACCGTCGGCAAGCGCGGCGCGGCGATCATCGAAGCGCGCGGCCTGTCGTCGGCAGCTTCGGCCGCCAACGCGGCGATCGACCACGTGCATGACTGGGTACTGGGCACCGCCGGCAAGTGGACCACCATGGGCGTTCCTTCGGATGGTTCGTATGGCATCCCTGAAGGCACCATGTTCGGCTTCCCGGTGACCACCGAAAACGGCGAATACAAAATCGTCCAGGGCCTGGAAATCGACGCCTTCTCGCAAGAGCGCATCAACCTGACCCTGAAAGAACTGACCGAAGAGCGCGAAGGCGTCAAGCACCTGCTGCCTGCCTGAGTTCTGATACCACCCGCACGTGGAACCGGTTAAACCACCGATCCGCCGCACCCGCCGCGCTGCCGAGAGCAGCGCGGCGTCCGTTCCTACTGACCTATCCCGCATGCACCCATCCGAGGTTTTATTCCAGGGCAATCGCCAGCCGCTGCTGCTGCCGGCCTGCGACCATTACGCCGGCTCCGAAAAGCTGATGCGCAAATCGATCGCCCTGCAACAAGAGCTTGGCCCCCTGTTCGACATCACCCTCGATTGCGAAGACGGCGCCAGCGCCGGCAACGAGGAAGCCCACGCCCGCCTGGTGGCGGAATTGCTGCTGTCGGACGAGAACAAATTCAACCGCATCGGCGCGCGCGTGCACGATGTCGCCAGCCCGTTCTTCGCGCAGGACGTGGCCATCATCTGCGCCGCCGCGCCGCGCCTGGCCTACCTGGTGCTGCCCAAGGTGCACAGCGCCAAGGAGGTGGCCGCCGCCATCAAGGTGATCAACACCCACGCCGCCAAGGCCGGCCGCAAGGACTTGCCGGTGCACGTGCTGATCGAGACCCACGGCGCGCTGCGCGAGGCCTACGACATCGCCGCCCTGCCCCAGGTGCAGTGCCTGTCGTTCGGCATCATGGATTTCGTTTCGTCGCACTACGGCGCGATCCCGGCCAACGCGATGCGCACGCCGGGCCAGTTCACGCACCCGCTGGTGGTGCGCGCCAAGCTGGAGATCGCCGCAGCCTGCCACGCGCACGGCAAGGTGCCGTCGCATAACGTGACCACCGAGATCAAGGACACGGCGGTCGCCGCCAACGATGCCCAGCGCGCCGCCGCCGAATTCGGCTACACGCGCATGTGGAGCATCCACCCGAACCAGATCAAACCTATTATCAAGACCTTCACGCCGCGCCTGTCCGAGGTCAGCGAGGCAGCCGCCATCCTGCTTGAGGCTGAGGCGGCTCAATGGGGGCCAATTTCCCAAAACGGGCGCTTGCATGACCGTGCAAGCTACAGATACTATTGGACCGTTTTACAGCGCGCCAAGCTGGCCGGGCTGAGCTTGCCCGAGTCCGCCGTCGCGCTGCTCAACGGCAGCCCCACCGACCCCACACTGGAAACACCATGATGTCCATCTCCAAACTCCTTATGGCATGCAGCTTCGCGCTCGCTTCCCTGACCCTGGCCGCCGGCGCGCAAGCGCAGAACGCCGCACCCGCCAAGAAATCCGTCAAGAAGGCGGGCAAATCCAAAGCCGCCGCCAAGCCGGCCGAGCCGAAGGCGCCGGACGAAGACGCCGACGAGCCAGCCGTGGCCGATGCTGCGGTGACCGACTTCGACTGCGAACTGGGCAACAAGATCACCATCTACGCCAACGCCAACGACGAGTCGCACATCGCGCTGCGCTGGAAGAAGCGCCTGCACCGGCTGACCCGCGTGGGCACCACCACCGGCGCCCAGCGCTTTGAAAACAAATTGTACGGCCTGGTCTGGATCGGCATTCCCGCCAAGGCCATGCTGCTGGACTCCAAGCAGAACCGCCAGCTGGCCAATGAGTGCCGCAGCCCCGAACAGCTGAAGCCGGTCAGCACCAGCGCGACGGAGCCGGCCAGCACCAAGACCACGATTCAATAATACGTTCCAAAAGGGGCGCGCCGGCACGGGCGCCAGCACCACGGTTTTAACTTCAATAATAGACGATACCCACGAAGGAGAGGTCATGTCCCGCAACACTCTGAACACGCTTAAGGATTTCAACATTTCCGGCAAAAAGGGCAAGTTCTACTCGCTGCCAGCCCTGGAAAAGAGCCTGGGCGCCAAAATCTCCCGCCTGCCGGTATCGATCCGCGTTGTGCTGGAATCCGTGCTGCGTAACTGCGACGGCAAAAAAGTCACCGAAGAACACGTCAAGCAGCTGGCCAACTGGGGCGCGACCGCCGACCGTACCGACGAAATCCCGTTCGTGGTCGCCCGCGTGGTGCTGCAGGACTTCACCGGTGTGCCGCTGCTGGCCGACCTGGCCGCGATGCGTAACGTCGCCTACAAGATGGGTGTGAACGCCAAGAAGATCGAGCCGCTGGTCCCGGTTGACCTGGTGGTCGACCACTCGGTCACCATCGACCACTTCCGCGAAAAGGGCGCGTTGGACCTGAACATGAAGCTGGAATTCTCGCGCAACAACGAGCGCTACCAGTTCATGAAGTGGGGCATGCAAGCCTTCGACACCTTCGGCGTCGTGCCTCCGGGCTTCGGCATCGTCCACCAGGTCAACCTGGAATACCTGGCGCGCGGCGTGCACAAGACCGCCGACGGCGTGTACTACCCTGACACCCTGGTGGGCACCGACTCGCACACCACCATGATCAACGGCATCGGCGTGGTCGGCTGGGGCGTGGGCGGCATCGAGGCGGAAGCCGGCATGCTGGGCCAGCCAGTCTACTTCCTGACCCCGGACGTGATCGGCGTGAACCTGACCGGCGTGCTGCGCGAAGGCTGCACCGCGACCGACCTGGTGCTGACCATCACCGAACTGCTGCGCAAAGAGAAAGTCGTCGGCAAGTTCGTCGAGTTCTTCGGCGAAGGCACCGAGACGCTGTCGCTGACCGACCGCGCCACCATCGCCAACATGGCGCCTGAATACGGCGCGACCATGGGCTTCTTCCCGGTTGACGACGCCACCGTCGAATACTTCGAAGGCACCGGCCGCACCAAGGATGAAATCGCTGCGTTCGCTTCCTACTTCAAGGCCCAGGGCCTGTACGGCGTGCCGAAAGCCGGCGACATCGACTACACCCGCGTGGTGGAACTGAACCTGACCTCGGTCACGCCTTCGCTGGCGGGTCCTAAGCGTCCACAGGACCGTATCGAAATCGGCAACGTGAAGAACAACTTCACCGAACTGTTCTCGAAACCGACCACCGACAACGGCTTCAACAAAAAAGCCGAGGACCTGAACAAGACCTACACCACCACCAACGGCGTGAACGTGAAGAACGGCGACGTGCTGATCGCCGCGATCACCTCGTGCACCAACACCTCGAACCCGAGCGTGCTGCTGGCCGCCGGCCTGCTGGCCAAGAAGGCTGTGGAAGCCGGCCTGACCGTCGCTCCGCACATCAAGACCTCGCTGGCGCCTGGCTCCCGCGTGGTGACCGAGTACCTGACCGCCGCCGGCCTGCTGCCATACCTGGAGCAACTGGGCTTCGGCGTGACCGCCTACGGTTGCACCACCTGTATCGGTAACGCCGGCGACCTGACGCCTGAACTGAACGCCGCCATCTCCGCCAACGACATCGTCGCTTCGGCTGTGCTGTCCGGTAACCGTAACTTCGAAGCGCGTATTCACCCGAACATCCGCTCGAACTTCCTGGCATCGCCACCGCTGGTCGTCGCCTACGCCATCGCCGGCAACATGACCGTCGACCTGATGACCCAGCCGGTTGGCAAGGGCAAGAACGGCAAGGACGTGTACCTGGGCGACATCTGGCCGACCTCGAAAGAGATCGCCAAGCTGATGAAGTTCGCGATGAACTCGAAAGTGTTCAAGTCGAACTACGCCGACGTCAAGGGCAACCCAGGCAAGCTGTGGGAACACGTATCGTCGACCGAAGGCAATGTGTACAACTGGCCTGCGTCGACCTACATCGCCGAGCCACCGTTCTTCGACGGCTTCGAGATGACCCCGAAAGCGGCCGCCACCGGCATCACCGGCGCGCGCGCACTGGGCGTGTTCGGCGACTCGATCACCACCGACCACATCTCCCCTGCCGGCTCCATCAAGGAAGACGGCCCAGCGGGTAAATGGCTGCTGGCCAACGGCGTGCAGAAGGCGGACTTCAACTCCTACGGCTCGCGCCGCGGCAACCACGAGATCATGATGCGCGGCACCTTCGCCAACGTGCGTATCAAGAACAAGATGATCCCTGCCAAGGCGGACGGTTCGGCGGTCGAAGGCGGCATCACGATTCACCAGCCAAGCGGCGAACAGCTGTCGATCTACGACGCGGCGATGAAGTACGTTGCCGAAGGCACGCCAACCATGGTGTTCGGCGGCGAAGAGTACGGCACCGGCTCGTCGCGCGACTGGGCAGCCAAGGGCACCCAGCTGCTGGGCGTGAAGGCTGTGATCGTGCGTTCGTTCGAACGTATCCACCGCTCGAACCTGGTCGGCATGGGCGTGCTGCCGCTGCAATTCATCGGCAACGACAGCGTTGAATCGCTGGGCATCACCGGCAAGGAAGTCTACGACCTGAAGGGCCTGGAAGGCGAGATCAAGCCACAGCAACTGGCTACCCTGGTCATCCACCGCGAAGGCAAGCCGGCACAGGAAGTGAAAGTGCTGCTGCGTATCGATACCCCGATCGAAGTCGATTACTACAAGCATGGCGGCATCCTGCCGTTCGTGCTGCGCCAGCTGCTGGCCGCGTAATTAGTTAGTTGTTTCACGGAGAACGCCGGCTAGTCCGGCGTTTTTTTATGCACGTTTGCCGAATCAACTACAATACGGTTCATAAGGGTTATCATCTGCATGACTGATCCGCTTTATCCACTTTTATGAGACTCTTATTGCGCTATGCGTCGTCCAAACAAAGATTCATCCCATAAGTTGTCTGCCGAGAGCCAACGCCTCGTCACCTATGCCCTCGCAGTCGGGCAGGCGGCCAGCCGTATCGAAGAGCGGGCCTGGGAACACAGCCTCGATGCGCAGCTCCAGAAACTCCTCAAGTCCGGCCACCAGGACACCATCGACTCGACCTTGAACAGCCTGTTCAAGGAAGACCTGAACGCGTACGACGTGTTGATGGATGGCGTGGAAGCGGCCAGCGAATCGGGCACCATCACGGTCGAGACCGACGGCATCGCCAAGCAGTACGATGTGCTGCTGGTGGCCGCGCCGATCCTGGCCTGGACCCGCTTCGCCATCGCCTCGGGCGCCATCCCGGCCGACCTGCTGACCACGCTGTCGGCGCACTTCTCGGCCCACCTGCTGGCCGACGGCACGCGCATGGCGATGTCGCCGACGCTGTTCTCGATCGACCAGCTGCCGCGCAGCCATGTCGAGACCTACGGCAAGGTGCACAAGCTGGCCCAGGCCGCGCTCAAGGGCACGGCGCTCAAGGCCGACACCAAGGTGCCGGAGACCGCGCCCTTCCTGGCCGACACCCGCTACCTGATGGTGGCCGTGGTGGCGCCGGCCGGCGGCCCGCTGTTCCGCTGGCAAATGCCGGCCAACCAGGCCAACTTCGTGGCCGAGCGCACCAACGCGCTGGAGCAGTGGCGCGCGCAGGTCACGCCGACCATCAACCGCCTGCTGCCGGGCTGCGGCGTCGAGCTGCTGCTGCCGGAGGCCTACTACATGGCCTGCCGCGAGGCGGACAAGCTGATCCGCCCGGTGTCGATCCGCGCGGCCGTGCACTACCTGACGCACACGCTGGCGGTCGAGCCGTCCGAGCTGCGCGCCGTGATCGCCGGCTTCGGCGAGGAAAACTCCGACGGCCAGATCGACGAATACCGCGTGGCCTTCACGCAGCGTTCGTCGCCGGACGTGATCTACGGCGTGGTGTGGCCGCTGTACGGGCAGGAGGACGAGGAAGGCACGCCGCCGGAAGGTCCGCTGCAAGGCGGTCCGGGCGGCATCCTGCAGAAGCCGGTGACGCCGGTGGAAGAGATCGTCAGCCACCTGAACGCGGCCGGCATCACGCAGATCAAGAAGCATAGCGAGCGCTATGTGGCCGAGTTCTGCGACGACTGCGGCGCGCCGCTGTTTGCCGACCCGGTCGGCGAACTGGCCCACGCGGAAATGCCCGAGGACGCGCCCACCGGCACCGAGCACTTCCACTAAGCAGTTCAGCCACCAAGCAAAACGCCCTCAACGAGGGCGTTTATTTTTGTGGCGCGCCCGGCGTTGGCACGGGCTGCGGCAGGTAAATGATGATGGGCTGAGGTGGCTGCGTGCTCATCTGGGTGGCGGCCTGCACCGTCGGCTTCAGAATCTGGCTCAGCGTGATTCCCAGGCCACCGAAGCCGATAAACAGACCGATCAGGCTGGCAACCATCCACTTATGCGTATCGGCGGACATCTTGTGCATTTCCGCACGCAAAGCCTCGATATCCGCCTTGGTGGCGAATGTGGCCGCCATGGCGTTGTAGTGTGCTTCCAGCGCGATAAGTCGTTCGGAGTCCATCCTTACAGCTTAGGACAGATTCCCTCCCCTACCAAGCCGAAAACGGGTGCTTGATCAGGCTTGAATTGAGATAGCGCAGATCGTCGGTGACTTCCTCGCCCACCCAGTCCGGCTTGTCGAAGGCCTGGTCTTCCGAGGCCAGCTCGATCTCGGCCACGACCAGCCCGGCGTTCGCGCCGAGGAACTCATCCACCTCCCACACATTGCCGGCGTAGGGGATGCGGCGGCGGTACTTTTCGATCAGCGGCTGCTCGCACAAGCGGTCCAGCAGCTCGGCCGCGTCGGCCATCGGGATCGGATACTCCCACTCGCCGCGCGTGGCGCCGACGTTGCGGCCCTTGATCGTCATCACCGCCCGGTCGCCCTCGATGCGCACCCGCACCACGCGGTCCTTGTGCGACGACAGATAGCCCTGGCGGAAAAACACCGGCTCGCCAAGGCTCTTCCACGCATCGCCGCGCAAGAGGAACTTGCGCTCGATTTCAACGCCCATCTCAGGCGTCCAGCGACAGCAGGATAGGCTGCAGGATCGCCGCGCCCAGCGCCGCGCTGCGGGCGCCGTTCCAGCCCACGTGCGGGTCCGGCAGGTCGGCGTTGTCCTTGAACGGCATCTCCAGCGTCAACGCCAGGCAGCCGAAGTGGTGGCCGACGTACTTGGAGGCCAAGGTCAGCATGTCTTCCTTGTACTTGCTGGCGGCGTAGCCGTATTTGTCCTGGAAGTCCGGGCTGGCGTTCTTGTAGCGGTCGATGAAGTCCTGCTGCTTGACGCGGCGCTCTTCGCTGAAGTTCTCCAGCATCTCGTTACCGGCCACGAAGTTGTACGGCAGCGCCTCGTCGCCGTGGATATCGAAGAACATGTCGATGCCGGTTTCGTGCATCTTCTGCTTCACGTACAGCACTTCAGGGCTGCGCTCGACCGATGGCGTCATCCACTCGCGATTGAGGTTGGCGCCCGAGGCGTTGGTGCGCAGGTTGCCTCGCACCGAGCCGTCCGGATTCATGTTCGGCACGATGTAGAACACGCAGCGCTGCAGCAGCTTGCGGGCGATCGGATTGGCGTCGTCCAGCAGCGAATCGATCAGGCCTTCGATGAACCATTCGGCCATCGACTCGCCCGGATGCTGGCGCGCGATGAACCAGATCTTCTTTTCCGCTTCCGGCTTGCCGATGACAACCATGTTCATGTCGCGGCCATCGACGGTGTTGCCCAAGTCATGCACGCGGGCCAGCGGGTGCTCTGCCACCTCGCCCAGCAGGCGCAGATGGCGCTCGAACGAATACGGCTCGAAGTAGGCGTAGTAGACGCTGTCCGTTTCCGGCGTGTGCTTGATCGTCATGACCTGGCCGTCGAAGGCGGTCGGCACGCGGAACCAGTTTTCGGTGTCGTAGCTGGCCACGGCCTGATAGTCCTCGTAGCCCTTGGCGTAGGTGGCTTGGCCGGCGTTCAGGAAGCGCATGCGCACCTGCTGGCCGCGCGCGCCCTGCAGGCGGAAATGGAACCACTGGTGGATATCGGCATGCGAGTCCTTGCGCAGATTCAGTTCGATTTCCGCCGCGCTGTCCGCGCGCAGCACCTCGATGGCGCCCGAGTCGAAGTTTTGGCTGATTTTAATGGTCATGTTGATCCAGTTTAAATGAATTCCGATGACCCTATTTTACCAGCATGCTCCCTTCGCGTTTGTAGCGGGCATGCCAGGACAAGGCCTGCTCCAGCACATGCGGCGTCTGGCCGCCGCCCTTGAGCGCCTCGGCAAAGTAGGCGCGCAGCTGCGGGCGGTAATCGGGATGGGCGCAGTTCTCGATGATCAGCGGCGCGCGTTCGCGCGGCGCCAGGCCGCGCAGGTCGGCCAGGCCCCATTCGGTCACCAGTACGTCGACGTCATGCTCGGTGTGGTCGACGTGGGCGGCGAACGGCACCACGCTCGATATCGCGCCGTCCTTGGCCACCGACTTGGTGACGAACATCGAGATCTGGGCATTGCGCGCGAAGTCGCCCGAGCCGCCGATGCCGTTCATCATATGCGTGCCGCCGACGTGGGTGGAGTTGACGTTGCCGTAGATGTCGAACTCCAGGGCCGTGTTCAGCGCGATGAGGCCCAGGCGCCGCACCACCTCGGGATGGTTGCTGATCTCCTGCGGGCGCAGCACGATGCGCTCGCGGTACTGCTCGATATTGCGGATGAACTTCTCGTGCATCGCCGCCGACAGCGTGATCGACGACGCCGACGCCATCGACAGCTGGCCCGAATCGAGCAGCTCGATGGCGCTGTCCTGCAGCACTTCGGAATACATGGTCATGTCGCGGAACGGCGAATCGATCAGGCCATGCAGCACCGCGTTGGCGATGGTGCCGATGCCAGCCTGCAGCGGCCGCAGCTCCGGTCCCATGCGACCCGCCTTCACCTCCCCTTCCAGGAAGGCGATCACGTGGCGCGCGATGGCGTCGGTCTCGCCGTCGGGCGGCAGCGCGTTGGAGGGGCTGTCCGGACTATCGGTGATGACGATGGCGGCGATGCGGTCGGGATGCACCGGGATCGAGGTCCAGCCCATGCGCTGCCACGGCGCCAGCAGCGGAATGGCGCCACGGTGCGGACGCGCGCCGGGCACGTAGACGTCGTGGAAGCCCTCCAGCGCCAGCGGCGCGCTCAGGTTGATCTCGACGATGATCTTGCCCGCCTGCTGAGCGAAGTTGGCCGAGTTCCCGAGCGACATGGTGGGGATGATGCCGCCGTCCGGCGTGATCGCCACCGCTTCGATGACGGCGATATCGACCGGCTTCAGGTCGCCGGAGCGCAGCTGCTCGGCCGTCTCCGACAGGTGCTGGTCGATGAACATCACCTCGCCCGTGTTGATCTTGCGGCGCAGCGCGGCGTCGGCCTGGAAGGGCATGCGGCGCGCCACCACGCCGGCGTTGGCCATCATGCCGTCGCTGTCGTTGCCGAGCGAGGCGCCGGTCAACAACGTCAGGTTCAGCGGCTCCTGGCGGGCGCGTTCCACCAATGCCAGCGGCAGCGCCTTGGCGTCGCCGGCGCGGGTGAAACCGCTCATGCCGACGGTCATGCCATTCTTGAACAGCCGGGCCGCCTGTTCGGCGGTCATTACTTTATCCATCAGCGCCGGGCGGCGGATGCGGTCTTCATGCATTGCTATCTCCTGATTATTCGAATTTGATTTAGTATAGAATTCGGACATCAGTCGCTGCATGACTTAAATTCTCATATTCCAGTCGTTTTATTCATGGACCTTCGATCGCTGCGCTACTTCGTCGAGACCGTCCGCCTGAACAGCTTCACGCAGGCGGCGGAGTCGCTGCACGTCACGCAATCGACGATCAGCAAGATGGTGCGCCAGCTGGAACAGGAAGTCGGCGCCCAACTGCTGATACGCGAAGGCCGCAAGCTGACGCTGACCGACACCGGCAGCGTGGTCTACGCGCGCGGCGAGGAGATGCTGGCCACCATGCGCCAGCTGACCGAGGAGGTGCGCGACACGCAGGCGGCCCAAAGCGGCCGCCTGACGATCGGCATACCGCCGATGATCAACCTGCTGTTCACGCCCGTGCTCAAGGCCTTCCGCCAGCGCCATCCCGACATCGCGCTGACCCTGCGGGAGGATGCCGGCCAGGCCCTGGAGCGCCAGGTGGCGACGGGCGAACTGGAGATCGGCATGACAGTGCTGCCGGCCGATCCGCAACTGGCGCTGCGGACGGCGCCCATCGCCAGCTATCCGATCTGGGCGCTGGCCGCGCGCGGCACCTTTCAGAAACACCGCACCACGCTCAAGCTGAAGGCGCTGGCGAACATGCCGCTGGTGCTGCTGCAGGATGATTTCGCGCTGACCCGCAGCCTGCGGCACGCCTTCAGCGCGGCGGGCTTCGAGCCGCAGATCGCCGCGCAGAGCGGCCAGTGGGATTGGCTGGTGGCGATGGCGTCGGCCGGCATGGGCGTGGCACTGCTGCCGGAGCCGTTCATCCACCGGCTGGCGATCGGCCGGCTGGACGCGGTGCGGCTGGTGGAACCGGAGCTGCAATGGCAGGCCGCACATGTGTGGCGCGGCCCCTACCTGTCGCACGCGGCGCGCGCCTGGCTGGACGTGTGCCGCGACGTGCTGCGCGCTTAGAGCGCCGGCAGCTCGTGGATGGCGATGCCCTCGATGGGATCGATCTCGCGGTCCCACGGGCGCAGGGCGATCATGCGCTGGGTGTCCTCGTAGCCGGCCTGCCAGCGGGCGCGGATACCGGCGGCGCTGAAGTCGATGTCCTTGGTGTGGTCCTCGCCGCCGATGCGCGGGGCCTTCAGCGACACCACATGCATGGTGGTGCCGCAGCCCCACGAGGCCAGCTCGCGCACCTCGGGCGACATCGCCGCTTCGTCCGACAAGTGCAGCGTCAGCTGGCGGATCACGTGCCGCAGCCGGTGCAGCTTGCGCTGCTGTTCGATATTGCTGGCACGGCTGGCGTACTGGATTTCCTTGTACTTGTCGAGCACCTGCAGCATGCTTTGCGGCTCGCTGCCGTCCGGGTTCCACACCTGCACCGAGAAGATCACCGAGCTGCGGCGCGGCTCGTCGTCCAGCACCGCCTCGATCGGCGTGTTGGAGAAGATGCCGCCGTCCCAGTATGGCTCGCCGTCGATGCGCACCGAGGGAAAGGCCGGCGGCAAGGCGCCGGACGCCATCACGTGCGACGCGCCCAGCGCCTCCTTCCGGCTGTCGAAGTAGCGCATGGCGCCGGTGCGCGCGTTGACCGCGCCGACCGTCAGCCGCGTATGGCGGTCGTTGATGTGGTCGAAGTCGACCAGCGTATCGAGCGTGGTGCGCAGCGGCGCGGTTTGATAAAAGGACGCGTGTTCGATGCCGACCTTGGCGTCGGGATTCCACCACGAGGTGGGATTGGGTTCGAAGAAGGCCGGTATGCCCTGCCCCATCGTCACGGCGTTGGCCAGTGCGCGCGGCATGAAGGAAAAGCCCAGCGCGTTCTGCTCCATGCGGTGCCAGAACTGGCGCAGCCGGTCCATGCGGTAGCGCGGCTCATTGCCGGCGATGATGGCGCCATTGATGGCGCCGATGGAAGTGCCGATCACCCAGTCCGGCTCGACGCCGGCTTCGTGCATCGCCTGGTAGACGCCCACCTGGTAGGCGCCCAACGCGCCGCCGCCCTGCAGCGCCAGCACGACTTGTCCCGGCATCGAAGGCGACGAGAGTTGGGCGGGTTTGCGATTCAAGTGTGACCTCCGGAAGAATACGGGCTGCGCTGCGCCGCATCGTCCGATTGTAGTGCAATTCAGCGCGGCCCGCAGCTTGCTTCATGCCACGGGCCGGTCACCGCCACTACCGCGCGGCGGACAGGCGCAGCGCGGGCCGCTGCGCGCGCTTGACGTGGACATGCGGCTGGGCCGACGCGGACACCGCGCTGTTGAGCTTAAACACGCCGACCACCTGTTCAAGACTGCGGGCCTGATCTTGCATCGATTCGGAGGCGGCAGCGGCCTGCTCGACCAGGGCGGCGTTCTGTTGGGTCACGCCATCCATTTCAGTGATGGCCTGGTTAATCTGCATAATGCCCGCTTCCTGCTCGACGCTCGCCGCGCTGATCTCGGACATGATGTCGGTCACACGGCGCACGCTGGCTACGATCTCCTCCATGGTGGCGCCAGCTTCGGTGACCAGCTTGCTGCCCGCCGCCACCTTGCCGACCGAATCGTCGATCAGGGTCTTGATCTCCTTAGCGGCCGAGGCCGAACGGTGCGCCAGGCTGCGCACTTCGGTGGCCACCACGGCGAATCCGCGGCCCTGCTCACCGGCGCGGGCAGCTTCCACGGCGGCGTTCAGCGCCAGGATATTGGTCTGGAACGCGATACCATCGATAACGCCGATGATGTCGGAAATCTTCTTGGCCGAGCCGTCAATTGCCGTCATGGTCGTCACCACCTGCGACACCACATGGCTGCCGCGCAACGCCACTTCCGCGGCGCTGCCCGCCATGCCGGTGGCCTGTCGTGCGTTGTCGGCGTTCTGCTTGACCGTCGACGTCAGTTCCTCCATCGAGGATGCCGTTTCCTCCAGCGAACTGGCTTGCTGCTCGGTGCGCGACGACAGGTCCAGGTTGCCCGCCGCGATCTCCTCGCTGGCGGAGGCGATGGTTACCGTGCTGTTGCGTACATCGCCGATGATGTCGTGCAGCTTCTGTATGAAGCCGTTCAACGAAGTCGCCACCTCGCCGAACTCGGCGCTCTGCGGCGGCAACCGGTACGTCAGATCGCCATCCCCGGCGCGCAGGTCTTCCGTGGCGCGCAGGATCGCCCGCAACGGCACCAGCACCATGCGCGTCAGCACGACCGCCAGCAGGCTCGCCAGGCCCACCGCAAACGCGCCGCCACCGACCAGCGTCGCATTGGTCATCCACTCCAGCGAGGCTGCGTTTTCCTTGCGTTCCGCCAGCAGTTTCCATTCGGCCTCATGGATCTGGCCGAGCGTCGCGCGCATCTGATCCATCATGTCTTTTCCTTTGGCGCTGCGCTCGAAGGCGATCACGGCCGGCATACCGGCGGCATCGTCATTGGCCGCCCGACGCAGCGCTATGACGGGCTCGGCCGCAGCGGCACGCCATTGCTGTTCAAGGTCGGACATGGCTTTCAAACGGGCCTGCTGCTGCGCATTGTCGGACGTGAGCGACCTGGTCTTCGACAAATCCTTCTGGAACGCGGCCCGACCGGCGTTGTAAGGGTCGAGCGAGGCACTGGCGCCGGTCAGCGCGAATCCGCGCTGGCCGGTTTCCATGTTGATCATGTCATTGAGCAGGTCCTGGCTCGCGGCCAGCACCTCATAGGTGTGCACGTTCCATCCGTTGGACTGATTCAATTTTGAAAAATTGACGTAAGCCACCGTCAACAATATCAGCAAGATAAACACTATCGATCCGAAGCCCAGGTACAAGCGGGTGCCGATCCCCAAATCTGAAGCAGAGGCCTTGGTTTCCTTAGTGGTGTGCATAAATTCCCCTACCTTTTCACAAAATATGAAATGACCCAATCGATTTGATGTGCAAAATTTGGCGCTGATGAGACGCGTCTCCGCCCAACGCCGGCTCAAGGGCCTGCCAATCAAGGATACCGTTGGCGTCGCGCTCGAAATGACCGGGAGCGCAAAGCGAATTGCACCGCAGCGCACGTGGGGCGGAAGAGACAGTGGACCGCCTCCGATGTTTTGTCCTATGCAATTCAATTGCCGGCATGTATCGTTGAGGCCGGCAGACAAGCGGCTTTTACATCGATAGCAATACATCGCGTAGGAGGAATATGCTGAAACGGGGAATCCAGTGGAGCACCGACCAGGTCGCACACGACGAGCGGACCGATGCATGGGGGCAACTACTGACCGATAGCTACCGCGGCTGGGCCGTGGACACGCGTCTGGACACCACATTCCATGCACGGGTACATCAGCACGAGATCGCGGGCGCCAAGCTGGTTGAAACCAGCTGCGGCCCGTGTGCCGGACGGCGCACCAAGGCACACGTCAGCCGGGACGACGACCTGTACGTCGGCGTCCAGCTGGCGCACGGAGGCCGCGAGCGTTTTATTATCGACGACGACGTCGTGAACATCGCCGCCGGAAATTTGCTGATCTGGACGACCGGCCACACCGCGCAATTTGAGGTGCTGGAAGACTTGCGGAAAGTCACGCTGATGCTCCCCTGGAGAATGATGCAACAGCGTTTTCCTGAACGGCGCAACATGCCCTCTGGCGGCATTCTGGACCATCGGAGCGGAATCGGCATGCTGCTTGCGGCACAACTCAAGGCGCTGTCCAGCGAAGTGCAGGTTCTGGAGCACGGCACGCGAAGCGCGGTGATGCAGTCGACCCTGGAATTGCTCAATGCCGCGCTATGTCAGGAGCAGCCCTCGCCGAGATTCGACGCCAAGGCCGCCATGCTGACCTCGATTCAGCAATTTATCGCGCAACATTTGCATCACGACGATCTGAACCCAGCCTGGATTGCCAAGGCCAACCGCATCTCGCTGCGCTACCTGCACATGCTGTTTGTGCCGACTGGCACCACCCTGTCCGAATACATCCTGACAAAGCGGCTGGAGGCGTGCAAACAAGCGCTGAGCAGCCCCTCATCCCAGCACTTGCTGATCTCGGAAATCGCATTTCGCTGGGGGTTCAAGTCCACCAGCCACTTCTGCCGCGCCTTCAAGCGGTACCACGATGTCGCGCCGCGCGACATGCGCCTGCTGGCGCTCAAGAACAGACTGTCGTCCTCTTGAGCGCCTTCCTTTATGCCAGCGTCACACCCTTGGCCGCCAGCGCGGCGCGCACGCCGGCGCCGTAGGCCGGGTCGGCCTGGTCGAAGTGGGCCAGCTGGCGGGCGATGATCTCGGCGCTCACCTGGCTCAGCGGACCGGCGATGTTGTCGAACAGGTTCTGCTGCTCCTGCGCCGGCATCAGGCGGAACAGATTACCGGCTTGCGTGTAATCGTCTTCCTTGCCGCGGCCGTCGTAACGGGCCGCGCCGCCTTGCAGCGCCAGCGCCGGTTCGCCGTTGCCCAGGCCCTGCGGATTGCTGCCGTTCGCCTCGGTGGCCGCGTAGTTCTGCGCCGCGCCGCCGTTGGCGATGGCCATCGCACCATCGCGCTGCTGGTTGTGGAACGGGCAGCGCGGCGCGTTCACCGGCAGGTGCTGGTGGTTGGTGCCGACGCGGTACAGCTGGGCGTCGTGGTAGGCGAACAGGCGCGCCTGCAGCATCTTGTCCGGCGAGTAGCCCAGGCCGGGCACCACGTTGGCCGGCGACAGCGCGGCTTGTTCCACCTCGGCGTGGTAGTTCAGCGGGTTGCGGTTCAACTCGAACACGCCGACCGGGATCAGCGGGAAGTCCTTGTGCGGCCAGACCTTGGTCAGGTCGAACGGATTCCAGCCGGTGCGCGCTTCCCATGCGGCCAGTTCGGCCTCGGTGGCCACCTGCAGCTTGACGTCCCACTGCGGGAAGTCGCCGGCGGCGATGGCGCCGAACAGGTCGCGCTGGGCGTAGTCCGGATCGGTGCCGGCGATGCGGGTGGCTTCGGCGGCCGGCAGGTTCTTGATGCCTTGTTTGGTCTTCAGGTGCCATTTGACGTAGACGCGTTCACCGGCGGCGTTGATCATGCTGAAGGTGTGGCTGCCGAAACCGTCCATGTGGCGGTAGCCGTCCGGCGTGCCGCGGTCGGAGAACAACATCGTGACCTGGTGCAGGCTTTCCGGCGTCTTGCTCCAGAAGTCGAACATCATGGTCGGCGATTTCAGGTTGGTCTGCGGATCGCGCTTCTGGGTGTGGATGAAGTCGGGGAACTTGATACCGTCCTTGATGAAGAACATCGGCGTGTTGTTGCCGACCAGGTCCCAGTTGCCTTCCTCGGTGTAGAAGCGCATGGCGAAGCCGCGCGGATCGCGTTCGGTGTCGGCGCTGCCCTTCTCGCCGCCGACGGTGGAGAAGCGCACGAAGGTGTCGGTCTTCTTGCCGATCTCGGAGAACAGCTTGGCCTTGGTGTATTTGGTGATGTCGTGGGTGACGGTGAAGGTGCCGTAGGCGCCCGAACCCTTGGCGTGCACGACGCGCTCTGGAATGCGCTCGCGGTTGAAGTGCTGGAGCTTCTCGATCAGGTGGAAGTCTTGCAGCAGCAGCGGGCCGCGCGGGCCGGCGCTGGCGGAGTTCTGGTTGTCGGCGACAGGGATGCCGGAGGCGGTGGTGATCGGTGGCTGGCTCATTGCTATGACTCCTTGTTGATTGACAGTGAAATCATTCTACCGGCACAACGCGATAAATAAAATCTATATATATTTATGGAATCAATAGCTATTAACAATTGCCATAGGCATAAAAAAACCGGGGACGAGGCCCCGGTTCGTTTTACGCTTCGCTGATGCGCTTGGCGATGTGCGCCAGCGCTTCTTCCACCTGGTCGACCAGGATCAGGCACAGGTCGCCCTCTTGCAGGCGCGCCAGGGCGGTGTCGATGGCGAGGAACTCGCCGTAGATCTCCTGGATATGCGAGGTGCGCGGCGCGCCGTTCAGGCCCGAACGCAGCAGGCCCACCACCTCGCCGTCCACGCGGCCGCGCTGGCAGGCGTCTTCATACAGGATCACGTCGTCGAAGGCGCGGCCCAGGATCTGCGTCTGCTGCGTGATGTCCTGGTCGCGGCGGTCGCCGGCGCCGCTGATCACCACCGCGCGGCGCTTGGCCGGCATGGTTTCCACCGCCTGCACCAGTGCCAGGATGGCGTCCGGATTGTGGCCGTAGTCGGCGATCAGGGTCGCGCCCTTGTAGTCGAACACGTTGAAGCGGCCGGGCGCGTTGTCGGAATCGTTGGCGAAGGTTTTCAGGCCGAGGCGGATCGCGTCCCAGCTGATGCCCACGCCCCACGCGGCGGCGACCGATGCCATCACGTTCTCCACCTGGAAGCCGATGGCGCCGTTGCGGGTGATCGGCACTTCCGACAGCGGAATGCGCTGCAGGTTCTTGCCTTCGGCGGCGACGATATGGCCGTCCTCCACGTACACGGTGCGGCTGCCCTGCGCCAGGTGCGTGGCGATCACCGGATGGCCGCGTTCCGCGCCGAAGAAGATCACCTTGCCGCGGCAGGTCGCGGCCATGCCGGCGACGATAGGATCGATCGCGTTCAGCACAGCGAAGCCGCTCTCGGAGACGTTCTGCACTATCACGCGCTTCAGCACGGCCAGGTCTTCCACCGTGGTGATGTAGTTCAGGCCGAGGTGGTCGCCGCTGCCGATGTTGGTGACGACGGCCACCTGGCAACGGTCGAAGGCCAGGCCTTCACGCAGCACGCCGCCGCGCGCGGTCTCGAACACGGCCGCGTCGACGTCGGGATGCAGCAGCACGTTGCGCGCGCTGCGCGGGCCGCTGCAGTCGCCGCTGTCGGTCTGGCGGCCTTCGATGTAGACGCCGTCGGTGTTGGTCATGCCGGTGCGCAGGCCGCTGGCCGTGAGCAGGTGGGCGATCAGGCGCACGGTGGTGGTCTTGCCGTTGGTGCCGGTGACGGCGACCACCGGAATGCGGCCGTTCTCGCCCGGCGCGAACATGGTGTTGACGATGGCTTCGCCCACCGCGCGGCCCTTGCCGAACGATGGCGCGATGTGCATGCGCAGGCCGGGGGCGGCGTTCACTTCCACCACGCCGCCGCGCTGGTTCTCGATCGGCTGCAGCACGCCGTCGCAGACCACGTCGACGCCGCAGATATCGAGGCCGATCATCTGCGCCGCCTCCACCGCGCGCGCCGCCACTTCAGGGTGCACGTCATCGGTGACGTCGGTGGCGGTGCCGCCGGTCGACAGGTTGGCGTTGTTGCGCAGGATGACGCGCTGGCCCTTGGCCGGAATCGAATCGGCGTCCAGGTCCTGCAACGCCAGGCGCGCCAGCGCGATGTCGTCGAAGCGGATCTTGGTCAGCGAGGTCGAATGGCCGCTGCCGCGGCGCGGATCGGAATTGACGATGTTGACCAGTTCACGCACGGTGTGCGTGCCGTCGCCCACCACCAGCGGCGGATCGCGGCGCGCGGCGGCCACCAGCTTGTTGCCGATGACGAGCAGGCGGTAGTCGTGGCCCGGCAGGTAGCGCTCGACCATGATGTTGTTGCGGAATTCACGCGCGGTGTGGAAGGCTTTGGCCAGGTGCTCCTTGGTCATCACGTTGACGGTGACGCCCTTGCCCTGGTTGCCGTCCTTCGGCTTGACCACCACCGGCAGGCCGATTTCCTGCGCGGCGGCCCAGGCGTCTTCCACGTCTTCCACCGAGCGGCCGTTGGGCACTGGCACGCCGGCCGCGTGCAGCAGCTTCTTGGTCAGTTCCTTGTCCTGCGCGATCGATTCGCCAATGGCGCTGGTGCTGTCCATCTCGGCGGCCTGGATGCGGCGCTGGCGCGAGCCCCAGCCGAACATCACCATGCTGCCTTCGGTCAGGCGGCGGATCGGAATGTCGCGCGCCACGGCGGCGCTGACGATGGCGCCGGTGCTCGGGCCCAGGCGCACGTCCTCATCGAGGTCGCGCAGTTCGTTCAGCGCGCCGGTCAGGTCGAACGGGGTGTCGGCCAGCGCGGCGTTGATCAGGTTGTGCGCCAGCGTGATCGCCAGGCGGCCCACCGCTTCCTCGCTGTATTCGACGACGGTCTGGTAGATGCCCTCTTCCAGCGTGGCGGTGGTGCGGCTGAAGGTGACCGGGCAGCCGGCCTGCGCCTGCAGGCTCAGGGCCGCCACTTCCAGCACGCGCGCCAGCGGCACGGCGTCGGTGTAACCGGCGGTTTGCAGGGCGCCGATGGCGGGGAAGCGGGCGTGCAGGCGCTGCTCGAAGCCGGGCAGCGTGGCGATCGACCGCTCCTCGGACGGGCACGATACGATCACTTCCACCGCCGTGTGGTGGCTCCAAAGATTCGGTCCGCGCAGCGCGCGGGTGCGGATGACTTCCATAACTCTGCTTGTTCTTTCGTGATGTATCAGTGATGAGTTCGCTTCGGATTCGCTTCGAAGGTGCGCAGGCCGGCGCCGATCAATTCAGGCGTCAGTCCCAGCGCCCAACCGGCGGCGATCGCGGCCAGCACGGCTTCCGGCGGCACCAGCGGCGACAGCGGCAGACTGGCGATGTCCTCGTGGCCCTGCGCCAGCACGATGCGCTCGGCGCGCTGGAACACCACGCGCTTGCCGTCCTGGCGGTGCGCGGCGATGGCGGCCAGGTGCTCGTCGACGCCGTAGAACATCACGTCGCCGTCGCACAGGCCGGCCATGTCGACCACCTGCGGATCGGCGGCGTTGAGCACCGCCACGCCGCTCGGCAGGATGACGTCGACCTGGGTGCGCAGCACGCCGTACAGCTTATCGAGGCTGGCGATATGGAACTCGGCCACGTCCTCGAAGTCGCTGACGTCGGTCACCACGCCGACCGCGCATTTGTCGTAGGCCAAGCCTTCGGTCAGGATCATGCGGGCGCTGGCTTCGAACACGCCGGCTTCGACATTCTTGTTGAGCAGCAGGCGCTCGCCGCTTTCCCAGTCGCTGAAGCCGTCGCGCGGCAGCAGGCGGCCGTTGACGAACAGGCCGTCGGCGCACGTCAGGCCGACCTTCTTGCCGCTGATCTGCAGCAGCCAGGCGATCAGGCGCGAGGCCATGGTGGCGCCGTGCTTGCCGGTGATGCCGACGATGGGCATGCGGCCGCTCTCGTCCGGCGCGAACAGGTGGTCGACTATCGCTTCGCCGACATTGCGCGGCTCGCCGGTGGCCGGCTTGAGGTGGGCCAGCAGGCCGGGACTGGCGTTGACTTCGATGACGGCGCCGCCCTGCTCTTCCAGCGGACGCGAGATGTCGGCGGCCACCACGTCGATGCCGGCGATGTCCAGGCCGACCACGCGCGCGGCCAGCGTGGCCATCGCGGCCACTTGCGGGTGCACCAGGTCGGTGACGTCGGTGGCGACGTTGCCGTTGGTCTGGATCAGCACCTTCTGGCCTTCCAGCGGGATCGAGTAAGCGGTCATGCCCTGGCGCTGCAGCTCCAGGATGATCTCGGCGCCGTGCTGCGGCGCGATGACGTTCAGAGGCGCGTCCTCGGTGGTGCCGCGGCGCGGGTCGGTGTTGATCTGGGTGTCGCACAATTCGATGATGTTGGACTTGCCGTCGCCGGTGACCCACAGCGCTTCGCCGGCCGCTGCCGCCACCAGGCGCTTGCCGACCACCAGCAGGCGGTGCTCGTTGCCGGCGATGAAGCGCTCGACGATCACGCTCTTGCTGTCGCCCTTGCGCGCGGCCAGCACGTAGGCGGCGGTCACGTCGGCTTCGGTCATCAGGTTGAGCGAGACGCCGCGGCCATGGTTGCCGTCGTACGGCTTGACCACGACCGGCAGGCCGATGTCCTGCGCCGCTTCCCAGGCCGCTTCGGCGCTGGTGACCAGCTCACCTTCCGGCACCGGCACGCCGCACGAGGCCAACAGCGACTTGGTCAAGTCCTTGTCGCTGGCGATGCCTTCGGCGATGGCGCTGGTCTGTTCGGTTTCGGCGGTCCAGATGCGGCGCTGGCGGGCACCGTGGCCCAGCTGCACCAGGTTGCCGTCGGTCAGGCGGATCGACGGGATCTTGCGCACGGTGGCGGCGTCGACGATGTTGGCGGTGCTCGGCCCCAGGCACAGCGACTCGACCAGGTCGGTCAGCCCGGCCACGGTGGCGGCCAGGTCGTAAGGCTTATCTTCGATCATCGCCATCAGCAGGTCGCGGCCGGCGGCCAGCGCGGCGCGCCCCACCTGTTCCTGGCGGGTGCGGAAGGCCATCTTGTACAAGCCGGTGTTCTCGCCGATCTGGCGCGTCTTGCCGAAGCCGGTCTTCATGCCGGCCAGGTTTTGCAGCTCCAGCACCACGTGTTCGAGGATGTGGCCGGCGTAGGTGCCGTCGCGCAGACGCTCGAGGAAGCCGCCGTGCTCGCCCACGCCGCAGCGGTGGACAATCAACCCCGGCAGGATCGCGGTCAAGCGTTCATACAAGCCAGGCAACAAATTCGAGGGAAAATTCTCCAGTTCGCCGATATCCAGCCATGCCTCGATCACCGGGCGATAAGTCCAGATATTGGGTCCGCGCAAATGGGTGACGCGGAGAACTTCTATGTCTTTCTTCTTGGTCATGTTTCTATTCTTGTATCTTTGTTATCAGCCGTGGCCAGCCCGCGCCGTATTTTAACCTCTGTACCACCGCCGGCGGCCAAATTGCATTTGGCCCTCCCTGCGCGTGCGTTATACTTGCCGCCAACAAAACACTGGTTTTCCTTGATATCTGTCAAGGATGTGACCACTGACAGAATACCGTAAATAAAGCGCTTGCATCAGTCGCAACGCCCACTAGTGCCACCTTTGTTCCACCTTTTCGCCACCGGAGTACGCAGCACGATGACAACAGAACAACTTTCCTCCAACACCAGCCAGAGCGAGCTTCCCGAGCGCTGGCGTTCCGAGGTGCAGGCACAACTTTCCCAAGGGGAAAACGCGGTAAGTGCCCTGGAGGTTGACTTGGATGAACAACTTCGTTTTTCCAAGGGCGTGATTGTCGTCACCGAACGCGGCGTGCTGGCGCGCGCGCCGGGCCGCGCGGATTGGCAACATTGGCCTTTCGCTAAGGACCTGGCGCTCAAGCACCACGACCACGCGGGCGTCGGCCACTTGGAGCTGGTGAACCACGGCGGCCGGCTTGGCGCCTGGCGTTTCACGCTGGGCCAGAACCTGCAGGCGATCCGGCTGGTCGAGCAATTCAACGCGCACCGCGACAGCCACGCGCTGGGCGTGCCGGTGGTGCGCGAGGAAAAGAACGTTTGCCCGAGCTGCAAGGCGCCGCTTGAGCCGGAGCAGGAGGAGTGCCCGATCTGCACCAAGGTGGTGTACACGCCGCCGTCCACCTGGACCTTGTTCCGCCTGTGGCGCTTCGCCGGCCCGTACAAGCTGCAGCTGGGCTTCGGCTTCGCGCTGATGCTGCTCAGTACTGGCGCCCACATGATTCCGCCCTACCTGACCATCCCGCTGATGGACAAGGTGCTGATCCCGTACCAGAACGGCGCGCCGGTCGACACCTCGCTGGTGGCGCTGTACATGTCCGGCCTGGTGGGATCGGCGGTGCTGGCGTGGATACTTGGCTGGGGCAAGACCTACGTGCTGGCGCTGGTGTCGGAGCGCATCGGCGCCGACCTGCGCACCGAGACCTATGACCACTTGCTGCGCCTGTCGCTGGAATACTTCGGCGGCAAGCGCACCGGCGACTTGATGTCGCGCATCGGCAGCGAGAGTGACCGCATCTGCGTGTTCCTGTCGCTGCACCTGCTGGACTTCGCGTCGGACTGCCTGATGATCATCATGACCGGCGTGATCCTGTTCTCGATCGATCCGTGGCTGGCGATCTTCACGCTGCTGCCGCTGCCGTTCATCGCGTGGCTGATCCACGTGGTGCGCGACCGCCTGCGCACCGGTTTCGAGAAGATCGACCGCGTGTGGGGCGAGGTGACCAATGTGCTGGCCGATACCATCCCCGGCATCCGCGTGGTGAAGGCGTTCGCGCAGGAGTCGCGCGAAGCGGCGCGCTTCCGCACCGCCAACAAGCACAATCTGGCGGTCAACGACAAGCTCAATAAAATCTGGTCGCTGTTCTCGCCCACCGTGTCGTTCCTGACGGAGCTTGGGCTGCTGGTGATCTGGGTGTTCGGCATCTACCAGGTGTCCAAGGGCCATATCACGGTCGGTGTGCTGTCGGCCTTCATCGCCTACTCCAGCCGCTTCTACGGCCGCCTGGATTCGATGAGCCGCATCGTCTCGGTGACGCAGAAATCGGCGTCGGCGGCCAAGCGCATCTTCGACATTCTCGACCACGTGTCGTCGGTGCCGGAGCCTGCGAATCCGGTCAAGCTGGCCAAGGTCGATGGCAACATCACCTTGCGCGAAGTGGGCTTCCGCTACGGGAACCGCGCCGTCAACCGCGGCATCTCGCTCGACATCAAGGCCGGCGAGATGATCGGCCTGGTGGGCCATTCGGGCTCAGGCAAGTCGACGCTGGTCAACCTGATCTGCCGCTTCTACGACGTGTCGGAAGGCGCGATCATGCTGGACGGCGTGGACATCCGCTCGTTCGCGGTGTCGGACTACCGCCGCAATATCGGCCTGGTGTTGCAGGAGCCGTTCCTGTTCTTCGGCACCATCGCCGAGAATCTGGCCTACGGCAAGCCGGGCGCCACGCGCGCGGAGATCATCGCCGCCGCCCGCGCCGCGCACGCGCACGAGTTCATCCTGCGCCTGCCGCAGGGTTACGATTCGATGGTGGGCGAGCGCGGACAGGGCTTGTCCGGCGGTGAGCGCCAGCGCATCTCGATCGCGCGCGCGCTGCTGATCGATCCGAAGATCCTGATCCTCGACGAGGCCACGTCCTCGGTCGATTCCGAGACCGAGAAAGAGATCCAGCGCGCGCTGGAGAACCTGGTGCAAGGCCGCACCACGATCGCCATCGCGCACCGCCTGTCCACGCTGCAGAAGGCGGACCGCCTGGTGGTGCTGGACCGCGGCGTGGTGGTGGAGGAAGGCGCGCACGACGACCTGATGGCGCGCGAAGGCGCCTACTACCGCCTGTACCAGGCGCAGGCCCGCAATGTCGACACGGATCTTGACGACAGCGGCAGCAAAGATTAAGAGAACAAGAACATGACGACGAATTTTAATTTGACACGCAATCCCTTCGGCCGCCTGGTGCTGACCACGGCCGAGGGTGAAGTGCACGAGAGCGTGGCGCCGGTGCGCGCCTTCCCGGTGCAGGCGCCGGACGACGGCATCGCGCTGGTGAGCACCGACGGCAAGGAGGTCGGCTGGATCGACCGCATCGAGGATCTGCCGGCGGCTATTGGGCAGCTGGTGCGCGAGGAGCTGGCGGGACGCGAGTTCATGCCGGAGATCGCGCGCATCAACAGCGTGACCAGCTTCGCCACGCCGTGCACATGGTCGGTGGCGACCGATCGCGGCGACACCGAGTTCGTGCTGCGCGGCGAGGAAGACATCCGCCGCCTGACGGTGGACACGCTCTTGATCTCGGACATCCACGGCATCCACTACCTGATCCGCGACGTGCGCGAGCTGGACAAGCACAGCAAGAAAATCCTCGACCGTTTCCTGTAAGCGAGCCTTTCGCGGCCGGCAGCGCCAGCAGCCTGCCAGCCGCCTCTACACCTTTGACATACCGCAGCGTGTGCTTTCAAAAGCACCGCATGATTGATGCCGTGCGCCCGCCATCGTGGCGCCGCAAGGCATACAATGAAACTGCCCGAACCAAAATCCCATTTTCCGCTACTTCCGGCGCCCAAGCGCAAGCGCAAGCGGCCCAAGCCCGCCCCTGCCAAGCCGCCGGCGCATGGACCTTTGAAGAAAAGGAACAGTCATGGATGAGATCAAGGAAGAATTGCAGTTCAATTTGCGCTATGCCCAGCGTCTGTGCCAACGTACCTCTCGTTTTTATCGCCGGATACAGACCATGCTCACCTTCATCAGCCTGCTGGCCGGCAGCAGCGCGGTCGCGGCATTGGCCGCCCAGATGCTGATTCCATCCGCCTGGCTGCTGGGCGTGTTTGCGGCGTTCGGCTGTCTTAATCTAGCGATACGGCCGGCCGATAAAATCGCGGCCAATGATGCGGATGTCCGCAAGTACGGCGCTCTGTTGGCGAAACTCAACGTGCTGGACGCGCCGGTGCTCCAACAGATGCTGGACGAGGCGCGCCTTTCCGACACCATCGAGGTGGAACCCCTGCGCGCGGTGGCCTATAACGACGTCGTCATGGAAATCGACGAGCCGGACTCGCTGATCGAACTGAGCCCGATGCAGAAGCTGATGGGCGTTCTAGCCTGACGCCGCCAGCCGGCCGCGTACCGCGTCGATGAAGGCGTCGGGCTTGTCCAGGCTGATGCAGATGCGCGAGACGGGTTGCGCGCGGCCGAAGGCGTTGGCCAGCTTGCTGCCGGCTTTCAGGCGGATTTCCACATTCATGCTGCCGAACTGGCGGTAGCGCAGCAGGCCGCGCTGGCGGCTCACGTCGTCGCCGCATCGCGCCACCGATTCGATCAGATGATAAGGCACCACGCGGTCGGCCGCGAACACGCCATAACGTATCAGGATCGCGCCGGCGTCCAGCGACACCGGCCGCCACTGGCTGGCGCGATACTCCGCCACCAGATACAGCACCGACCACGCGCTGAGAATATCCACCGTCCACGCCATCCATGGCCTCACCGCCACCAGATGCAGCATGAAATGCGACAGCGGCATCTCGAACAGCATCACCATGATCAGCGCGAACTGGTTCGAGACGTTGCCGTCGTTCTTGTCGTAGCTGAAGTGCTGCTGGCCGGCGAAGCGCAGCCGTTCGCCGCGCCGCATGAACAAGGCGTAATACCAGATGCGCGCCTCAAACAGCGCGAACGGCGCGAAACCGGTGCCGGCGAAACGGCCGCGAATGGCGGTGGACAAGGCCTCGTCGGCGTTGCCGTCCATGCGCATCAGCGCCGCGATGCGGCGCACCATGTACGCCAGCAGATACAGCTCCAGCGCGCCCTGCACCAGCGCCAGCACGGGCCAAAGCCGCTCGATGCCGCGCCACAGGTCCTTGCTGCCATTGGGGATGATCAGGCTACCGAAGGCGAATCCCGCCATCGCGAACACCAGCCACTTGAGCAGGAACGCCTTCCACGAAGGGCGGAACATGAAGTAGTACAGCAGCGGGAAGGTCACCAGCAGGTCGCCCAGCAAAGGCCAGTCGGCCATGTCGCGGCCGTAGTCGTTGGCGATGAACGGCACCCGGAAGTAGGCATAGTGCGCCGACATGGTCAGCAAGACGATCAATCCGAACCAATGCTTCCTTCCGATGCCGGCAAACATGGACACTCCCCGTGTGATGGACACGGAGAGTATATCGTCTTATTGGAAAGCCTTCATGAGGGCCTCCAGTTTCACCTTCATCGACTTGTCGTGATGGCTGACCGGCGGCACCGCGCGCTTGACGTCGAGCAGCTGGTACACCGCCATCTGCGCCGCCCGCACCGAGTATTCGACGGTGAACACCACGTCCTCCGGCACTTCGACGAACTGGCTGACGAAAGCCAGGTTGCGCGAGTTGGGCGGCACCGGCAGCGGACGGTCGCTCTTAAAGCGCGGCATGAACATGCTGGTGATGTAGGGCATGCGGCATGGGATGCAGGTGGCCCTGGCCATGACCTCCATGTCGAAATTCAGGTGGCCGCACAGTTCGCGCAGGATCTCCTCGCCGGTGCAGTCGGCCATGGGCTTGGCGACGAAATTGCCGACGCGGTCCGGATGCAGCGAGTATCCCCAGAATACCTGCACGCCTTCCGGCTGGCCGGCGAAGTGTGGCTGGTGCGCCAGCACGATGGACATCAGCCAGTTCGAATCCTTGAACGTCACCAGGCCGCCGGTGCCGGCCGCGTTGCCGCTGAACTGTTCCATCTTGTCGAAGAACGTCGGATCCTTCAGCGTGACGGTGAACGACTCCCACCACGATTCCGGGATACTGGAATTGAAGACGGCCGGGTTGCCAAACTGCGGGCGGTCCACCGCCAGCTTTTCCCACAAGGCCCAGCCCTGGCTGTCGCGCTTGTCCAGTTTGGCCGGGGCGCTGTGCATGCCGCCGAAGCTGGAGGCGTCGGTCATCGAACCGTTCTGGAAAAACACCAGGTCATGCGGGGCGACGGCGATGGTGGTGGTCTCGCCGTCGCGGGTGTAGCGCAGCGCCGACGCGGTCAGCACGCCGCCCTCCTCCTGCAGCTCGATGTCGTCGACCTTGGAGTCGCGGATAACCTGTACGCCCTGCTGCTGCAGCCAGTGCTGCAACGGGCGCACAAAGGAGTCGTACTGGTTGTAGACGGTGCGCTTGACACCGGCCAGCGTTTCAATGCGCGAGAACTCCATCATGAAGCGATGCAGGTAGCGCTTGAATTCCACAGCGCTGTGCCAGGGCTGAAAGGCGAAGGTGGTGGCCCACATGTACCAGAATTTGGTGTCGAAGAATTCCGGCGACAGCCAGTCGGTGATGGCGCTGTCGCCCAGTTTTTCCTCGTCGGCCTCGGCCAGCGCCAGCAGCTCGGCGCGGTCCTGCATGCTGAAGCCCATCGACGTCACGTTGACACGGAAGCGGTTGCGGTCGACCAGCCGGGCCTGCGAGTGCGATTTGTGCATTTTGTTGAAGGCCACCGTTTCGTCGTAGACGCTCTGGCCTTCGTGTTCCAGCGAAGGGATGCTCTTAAACAGGTCCCAGGTGCATTCGTAGTTGTCGGTGGTGAGCATGCGGCCGCCGCGCAGCGTGTAGCCGGTGTCCGCGTTGCCGCCGCCATCGAGACTGCCGCCGGCCAGCGGCAGCGCTTCGAAGATGGTGATGTGGCGGCCGTCGATGCCGGCGTCGCGGATCATGAAGGCGGCGGCGGACAGCGAACCAATACCGCCGCCGACCAGATATGCTTTGATGGTGTTGCTCATGGCACTGTCCTTTGTGAAGTAAGTACCACGATAGTGGCTGATCCTCAGGCGCGACATCCATGCGCCAGATCAAAAATTCAAAAATATGCCGGCCGGGCGCGCGCACGGCGGCGTGCTCGCCGTACAACGGCAATCGAATCTGGCTATGATAGGATGAACGCCATGCCTTCCGGACAATCCTCAGGACTACCGCACGCACCACATCGATGAAAAATCCTTTATCCGTCCGCCGCAGGACAGTGCTCGCGGCCGCACTCACCGTGCTGTTCCCCGTCGCGCCGGCGATGGCCGACCCGGCGGCCGAAATCCCGGTCTACGTATCAGGAGAGGTCGACGCCAACGGCAATCCGCTTCCAGGCGCTGTGCTCATCATCGACATCGTGAACCATCTCGCGGCCGAGTCGGGACTTAATCTCGTGGCGCATGCCTATCCCTGGCGCAGGGCTCAGATGCTGGCGGAGAGTGGCGGAGGACTGTTGTATGGCGCGGCGGCGACGGCGGAACGCCGGCGCACCCTCAATTTCAGCAAACCGCTGTATTTCGTCAACCAATGGCTGGTCGCATCGGCACACAATCCGGTGAGTTTCAAACACTGGGAAGATTTGCGCGGCAAAGTGATATCGATACCGGGCGGCTCACGATATGGCGCGGAATTCGAGGCCCACCGGAACAAGACTTTTATGGTGGAGGAAAACTCCACGACGGTCAAAGGGCGGCTCCAGATGCTGAGCGCTGGACGCGTCGACGCGGTGTTGATGGATACCCATCGGACCGCGTCGCAACTGGAGGCCAGGCTCAATTGCAGATACGCGGGCATAGGCAAATGGTCGATCGCTGAAAAAGCAATCGAGACGGAACCGGTGCTGATCTCCGTCTCGAAATCCTCCCCGCTGAACAGCATCCTCCCTGTTCTCAATGACGCCATCGACCGGCTGGAAAAATCGCATGGCGTCCAGAAGCTGCTTGATAAGAGCGTGGCCAACTCGAACTGCTAATAGCCGGCCGCGGCAAATTATTTTTCCGAATACATGTTGGCGTATTTCAGGCCGAAGTACAGGATGAAGGTGTAGCAGGCCGCCGGCACCAGGAAGGACATCTGCAGGCTCATGGTGTCTGCCAGCAGGCCCTGGCCGAACGGCACCAGCGCGCCGCCGACGATGGCCATGCACAGCACGCCCGATCCCTGGCCGGTCAGTGGGCCCAGCTTGTTCAGCGCCATCGAGAAGATGGTCGGGAACATGATGGAGTTGAACAGGCCGACCGCCAGCATCGCCCACATCGCCAGATGGCCGCCGCTGAAGATCGCGGTGAGCACCAGCGCGATCACCGCCGCCGAGTTGAAGGCCAGCGCCTTGCCTGGACTGACGTAACGCATCACGGCGAAGCCGATGAAGCGTCCCACCATCGCGCCGCCCCAATAGTAGCTGACGAAAGGCGCGGCGTCGGCGGCCGACAGGCCCGCCACTTTGGCGTCGCCCAGGAAGTTGATCATGAAGCTGCCGATACTGACTTCGCCGCCCACGTACAGGAAGATCGCCACCGCGCCCAGCACCAGATGGCGGTGCTGCAGCACGGCCGACCAGCCGGCGCTTTCGCCGCCCGGTTGTTCGGCGTCGACGATCTTCGGCAGGCGCGCCAGCGCGAACAGCACCGCCAGCGCCAGCAAGGCCCCCGCCAGCACCAGATACGGACCTTGCACGCTGCCCGCCTGGGTGGCGTGGTAGGCCGCCAGTTGTTCGGTGGAGAGCTTGGCCATGTCGGCGGAGCTCATCACGCCGCCGGCCAGGATCAGCATGCCGCCCAGCGTGGGCGCCACGGTGGTGCCCAGCGAGTTGAAGGCCTGGGTCAGCGTCAGGCGGCTGGAAGCCGTCTGCGGATCGCCCAGCACCGTCACGTAGGGATTGGCCGCCACCTGCAGCACGGTGATGCCGCCCGCCAGCACGAAGAAGGCGATCAGGAACAGCGTGTAGCCGCTGGTCGCCGCCGGGTAGAACAGCGCGCAGCCGGCTGCCGCGATGGTCAGGCCGGCGACGGCGCCGTTCTGGTAGCCGATCTTCTTGATCAGCATACCGGCCGGCAGCGAGACGATGAAGTACGCGCCGAAGAAGCAGAACTGCACCAGCATGGCCTGCACGTAGGTCAGCGTGTAGACCGCCTTCAGGTGCGGGATCAGCACGTCGTTCATGGAGGTCAGCAGGCCCCACATGAAGAACAGGATGGTGACGATGATCAGCGGACCGGTGTTGCCGCCGGTCTGGCTCTGGCCACCCGGCACGGGGACGGCTTGGGAATAGGTTTCCATGCTTTGAGAATCTCCTGGGTTTATTTAAAGTCGCCGCACGCCAGCGCGTCCTTGTCCTTGGCGGCGCCGCCAACGATCTGGATGTTGGCGAACGTCGCCGCGAACGGCGCGTCGGCGGACACGCTGAACGGCGTGCTCAGTGCCGCCAGCGACAGCCCTTTGGCGCTGAAACAAGCCAGCGGAATCTTCACCGTCTGCTTGCCCTTGCCGGCCAGGCGCTGGAACACTGCGCTGGCATCCAGCTCCACGGTTTCGATGCCGATGCTGGCCTTGCCCTGCGGCGCAGCCGACACGATAGCATCAAACTGCAGTGCGCCGTCGGTCGAAGCGAACGCCGGCAGCTTCTGTGCGTGGGCCGCCTGCGCCTCCAGCCTGGCCGCGCCGGTCCAGGTGAGGCGCTTGGCGTCCTGCTGGGTGTTGATCTGGGCGGTTTCGACTTTCACGGTCGGCAGGTTGAACACGGCGTTCAGGTCCGCGCCCAAGGCCACGCGCTGGCCGCCGCTGCTCACGTACAGCGCGTAGGTCGAGCGGTCGGCGGGCGCGTACACCGGCACCGAGGTGGCCTTGCCGCAGCCGCCAGCCGGATAGCTTGCGTCCAGCAGCGGCAAGGCGCGCTTGCCGTCCACACCCGCGTAGGTCAGGCCATAGCCGTATTTGAACAGCGGATCGTACGAGGCGTCGCCGACATTGAGCGGCGACTGGCAGGCCGATTTCGGCCACGAGAACGACAGTTTGCCATGGAAGTCCACGTTGACCTTGCCGTCCGCTTTGCGGAACAGCACATCGGATACGCCCTTGCCTTCGGTGCCCGGCAGCCAGGCGGCGACGAAGCTGTCCGACAGGTTCAATACATCGTTGACGAACAGCGGGCGACCGGACATCAGCACCGTCACCACCGGCTTGCCCTTGCCCGCCACGGCCTGCAGCACGGCCAGGTCTTCGGGATGGCGGCCGGACAGGCGCAGCGTGCCCGATGGGCCGATGTCGCCGTCGCCTTCCGCGTATGGCGTCTCGCCGATGACGGCGATGACGGCGTCGAACTTGCTCACGTCGACGCCGGCGGCGTTCTCGCTGAAGGTGACGTTATCCTTGCCGGCGGCGTCCTGGATGCCGGCCAGGATGGTGTCGCTGACCGGGTAGTCGCTGTTCTTGTTGTCGGTGCCCTGCCACGTCAGCGACCAGCCGCCCGACTGGTTGGCCATGTTGTCCGCGCTCTTGCCGACCACCAGGATCTTTTTACCGCGCGCCAGCGGCAGCACGCCGCCGTTGTTCTTCAACAGCACCAGCGATTCGCGCACCGCCTGGCGCGCCAGCGCGCGCGCCTGCAGCAGCTCCTGCTTGCCGGCATAGACGTTCTGCGAAGGCTTCTTACCGTCGAACAAACCGGCGCGCAGCTTCACGCGCAGGATACGGGTGACCGCGTCGTCGATGCGCGACATCGGAATCTCGCCCTTCTCCACCTGCGCGATGGTGTTGGCGATGAAGGTCTTCCAGTGTTCCGGCACCATCACCATGTCGACGCCGGCGTTGATCGAGGCGGCGCAGCTGTCGTTGGCGCAGCCCGGCACTTCGGCGATGGCGTTCCAGTCGCTGACCACCAGGCCGTCGAAGCCCATCCTGGTTTTCAGCGCGTCGGTCAGCAGCTCTTTACTGCCGTGCATCTTGCCATGGTCGGAGCCGCCCTTGACGTCGTTCCAGCTGTTGAAGGACGCCATCACCGTCTGCACGCCAGCCTGCAGCGCCGGGTAGTAGCCCTGCGCGTGGATGTTGATCATGTCGGCCATGGTGGACTGGTTCTCGCCGCGGTCCTTGCCTTCGGCCGTGCCGCCGTCGCCGATGAAGTGCTTGGCGGTGGCGACCACCGTGCCATCCGATTTCAAATCGCCCTGCAGGCCCTTGACGTAGGCGCCGGCGTAGTCCTTGACGATGGCCGGGTCTTCGGAGAAGGATTCGTAGGTGCGCCCCCAGCGGTCGTCGCGCACCACGGCCAGCGTCGGCGCGAATACCCAGTCGATGCCGGTGGCGCGCACCGCCTTGGCGACCGATTTGGCCATCTCGCCAACCAGCTTGGCGTCGCGCGCGGCGCCCAGGCCTATGTTGTGCGGGAACAGCGTGGCGCCGTACATATTGCTGTTGCCGTGCATGGCGTCGATGCCCCAGATGACCGGCACTTTGACCTTCATGTCGGTGCTCATCGAGGCGTCGTAGTAGGCGTCGGCCAGCCTGACCCAGTCGGCCGCCGTGGCGTACTTGTTCCCCTGCGGCCAGCTGCCGCCGCCGTTCAGCACCGAGCCGACGTAGTACTCGCGCACCTGCTCGGGCGTGATGAATTTGATTTCCGGCTGCGTCATCTGGCCGACCTTCTGCGCCAGCGTCATGCCGGCCACGATCTGCGCGATGCGCGCTTCCATGGCCTTGTCCTGCTTGACGGCGCTGGTGATGTGCGGCCAGTCGGCCAGTGGCTTGGCGGTTGGCGCGGCGGCGGCGCCCAGCGCCAGCGTGGCGGCCAGCACGGCGCGGCGCAGGATGTGGTTGTTGGTCTTCATTTGGTGCTTGTCTCCGTTGTTGATATTGTTATCTCGTCGCTCCCGCGAAAGCGGGAGTCCATACTCAGCATGGGTTCCCGCCTGCGCGGGAACGACAGTCATGCGCCGCGCAGGAAGGCGCTGTACCACCGGCCGCTCTGCTTGAGGATGCGGCGCTGTGTCGGGTAGTCGATATAGGTCAGGCCGAAGCGGCGCAGATAGCCTTCCGCCCATTCGAAGTTGTCCAGCAGGCTCCAGGCGAAATAGCCTTTGATGTTGCCGCCTGCGCCGATGGCGTCGCGCACCGCCGCCAGGTGGCGGATCAGGTAGTCGCGGCGCGCGGTGTCGTTCACCGCGCCGTCGGCGGTCAGCACATCGTCGTAGGACGAGCCGTTCTCGGTCACGTACAAATCGCCGGTCGGATAGTCGCGCGCCACGCGCTCCAGCAGGTCGACCAGGCCTTGCGGCGACACCTCCCAGCCGAAGTCCGTGCGCTGGCGGTCCTGCGGGTAGACGATGGCCGTGCGCAGCGGGTACTGCTCCGGCGCGTCCCGCACCACCTCGGGGAAGTAGTAGTTCACGCCGAGAAAATCCATCGGCACGGCGATCGCCTCCATATCGCCCGGCAGCACCTGCGGCGCATCCCGGCCCACCAGCTGCAGCGCCAGCTCCGGGTAGCCGCGGCCATACAGCGCGTCGAGGAACCAGCGGTTGCGCAGCGCGTCGTGACGCACCACCGCCTCGCGGTCGGCGGCGCTGTCGCTGGCCGCCTTCACCGGATGCAGGCTCAATGCGATGCCGACCTTCGCCCCCGCCACGTTGGCGCGGATCAGCGGCACCGCCAGGCCGTGCGACACCAGCACGTTGTGGCACACCTGCAGCGCCAGCGGCAGGCTCTTGTTGCCCGGCGCGTGCATGCCGTCCCAGTTGCCGTGCATGGCCGTGCACCATGGCTCGTTGTGCGTGATCCAGTGCTTCACGCGGCCGCCCAGGTGCTTACTGATCACGTCCGCGTAGCGCAGGAAGGCGTCGACGGTGGCGCGGTTGGCCCAGCCGCCCTGGTCCTCCAGGTACTGCGGCAAGTCCCAGTGATACAGCGTGCACCACGGCTGCAGGCCGCGCGCCAGCATGCCGTCCACCAGCTTCGAATAGAAGGCCAGCCCCTGCGGGTTCGGCTCCGCGTCCACGCCGTTGAAGATGCGCGGCCAGGCGATCGAGAAGCGGTAGGCGTTCAGGCCCATGGACTGCGCCAGGTCCAGGTCCTCCTCCCAGCGGTGATAGTGGTCGCAGGCCACCGCGCCGGTGGAGCCGTCGCGCACCTTGCCCGGCGTGGCGCTGAAGGTGTCCCAGATCGACGGCACGCGGCCGTCCACCGCGGCGGCGCCCTCGATCTGGTAGGCCGATGTCGAGACGCCCCACAGGAAGTCGCTGGCAAAGTCGCTACGCTGGATCGCGGTGGGCAGGTCGGTAAGTATCATGGTCATATTTTTAGGTGGAACTTTTTTAGTGGAATCGTTTCCATTGCACTGCAAAAAAAGAGCATGCGGCCAGCGCATACTCCTCGTTCTTTACTGCCTGGGCGCCGCCAGCGACGCGCGCCGGGTGACGTGCAGCCGGTAGTCCCGCTCCACCGGCCGCTGCAACTCGTAGCAGTGGTTCAGCAGGTAGTTCAAACCGTTCAGCGTCATTTCGCTCCACGGGATGTGCACGCTCGTCAGGCGCGGCGCGGTGAATTCCGCGCTGTGCGTGTCGTCGTAGCCCAGCACCGAGACCTGCTCCGGCACCGCCACCCCCGCCTGCTGGAAGCAGGACAATGCTCCCACCGCCATTTCATCGTTGGCGCAAAACACCGCCGTGAATTCGTAACCCGACGCCATCAGCCGCTCGGCGCAGGCCCAGCCGCCCTCCGGCGAAAACTGCCCGTCCTCCATCCACACCGACGCCGGAGCGATGCCCGCCGCCTCCAGCTCGACCAGGAAACCGGCGATGCGCTGCTGGTTGTCCGGCGCGCTGGCGCGGCCCGCGATCACGGCGATCCGGCGGTGGCCCTGCTCCAGCAGCGTGCGCGCCGCCAGCCTGCCGCCGGCCTCGTGGTCGACGGTGAAGCACTGCCCGGCGATGCTGGCGAAGGCGTGGTTGATCACCACCACCCGCGACTGGAACGGCCCCAGCGCCACAAAGTCCTCGTCCTCCAACGCGTTGCTCATCACGATCAGGCCGTCGCTGCCGCGCTCGATCAGGAAGTTGATGCCCTCGATCGCCTGCTGCCGCGCGTCGCCGTCGCCCACGCCGAAGGCCACCACCATGTTCAGGCCGGCCGCCCGCAGCGCGGTGTAGATCGACTGCAGGATGGGCGTGTAGAACGTCCCGCTCAGGTAGGGGATGTACACGCCTATCATCTGCGAGCTGCCCGACAACAGCGAGCGCGCCGCGTGCGAGGGGCGGAACTCCAGCTCCTCGATCGCCTTGCGCACCTTTTCCAGCGTCGCCTGCGACACCGAGCCCTTGCCGCTGATCACGCGCGACGCAGTGCCCAGCCCCACTCCCGCCAGGCGGGCTACGTCCTTGATAGTTGCCACTGGTTCCCTTATCCGTTCAGTCGGCGGCAAGCATACCCCATGGCGCCCGGCGGTGACAAGCGCGCCGCCGCCCGCCCATCCCGTCAGTCGCGCAGCGCGGCGGCGATGCTTTTCTGCGCCTTCTCCACCGGCATGCGGGTGTTCCAGAAGGCGGTCAGCACGTCCTGCAGCGCGCCGTTCTGGTCCGGCGTCAGGTAGACCTCGATCATGCCGACCTGGCGCGACTTGTCCTTCATGATGGCCATGCCGGCCTGGGCGCAGGCGTCCATCGACGACACGTCGATATCGCTGCGCACCGGCAGCGAGCCTTTGAGCTTGCTGAACTCCAGCTGCGCGGCCGGCGCCAGCATGGTGGTGGCCAGCAGCTTCTGCGCCTTGACGGCGTCGGGGTTGGCGGTTTTCGGGAACACGAAGGCGTCGCCCTGGATCAGATAGGGCACGGCGGGCCCCAGGCCGGCGATGCAGCCGAAGTCCTTACCGGCGCTCTGTTTGGCGGCGGCGAACTCGCCCTTGGCCCAGTCGCCCATGATCTGCACCCCGGCCTTGCCGCTGATGAGCATGGCAGTGGCGTCGTTCCAGTTGCGGTTGGGCGAGCCGGCGTCGACATAGCTTTGCAGGCGCTTGAAGGCCGTCAGCACCTTCCTGAACGCCTCGGAGTTGAGCGCCTTGGGGTCGCGGTCGCGCAGCACCTGCAGGTACAGCTGCTTGCCGCCGACGTTGGCCAGCATGGCCTGGAACAGGATGTTCTCCTGCCACGGCTGGCCGCCGTGCGCCAGGCCGACCAGGCCGGCCGCCTTGAGCTTGTCCAGCGCGGCGAACAGCTCGTCCGGCGTGGTGGGCTCGGCGGCGATGCCGGCCTTCCTGAAGGCGGCCTTGGAATACCAGATCCAGGTCGACATGTGGATGTCCACCGGCAGCGCGTAGTAATGGCCCTTGACGCGGATGACGTCGAGCATCGGGCCCGGCATCAGCTGGTCCCAGTGGTCGCGAGCGGCGATGTCGTCGACGTTGTTGAGCGAGCCCTGGTCGATCAGGTCGCGGAACTGCTTGGTGGTGTTGAACTGGGCGGCGGTGGGCGGATTGCCGCCGACGATGCGGTTGATCGCCACCGCCTTGGCCTGGTCGGCCCCGGCCACGGCGGTGTCGGCCCAGACGCCGCCGGCGGCGCGGTAGGCGTCGGCGAACTTGCGCACGGCGGCCGACTCGCTGCTGGAGGTCCACCAGTGCATCACTTCGGCGCGCGGCCCGGCGGCCGGCGCGGCCGCGTGGCTGGCGCCGGTGGCGGTGGCCGCAGCGGCGGCCAGCGCCAGCGCGGCCAGCAGCGGAACGGCCCGGCCGCCCCTGTGGTGCTTGTCCATCCTGTCTCCTTGCGCACCGATGTATCCCGGCGCTGTGTTGGTCTGTTGTGCGATGTTACATGTTGCCGGGCGCCCGCACAAAAAATCCGGCGCCCTGTCCTGGCTGGCGCCGGCAACTTCGCAATCGAAGAGACGTGGGTCGTGCAACATGGATTGAAAACGGCACCTTGAAAACATCAAATTGGAAACGTTACCAATCCATGCGAACGAATATAGCATTCATTGTTTTTGAGTGTCAACCGGGAATTGCGGCGGCCGGTGCCGGGCCGGCCGCCGCCATGTTTACTCCCCCTCGCGCACGAACACGCGCAGACGGTGGCCGTCGCGGTCGATGGCCATGAAGGTGTAGCCGAAGTCCATCGCCACCGGGCGCTGGGCGATGGTCACGCCGCGCGCCGACCAGTCGGCGTACATGTCGTTGAGCACGCTGCGGTCGTCGACGCGGATGCACAGCTCGCCGCCGCCGCCCGAGGCCAGCGCCTTCGGCTCGACCGTGTGGCGCGACCACAGGCCCAGCATCAGGCCCGAGGCCAGCGCGAACAGCGAGAAGGTCGGCGAGACATCCACCGGCTGCTGGCCCAGCAGGTCGGCGTAGTAGGCGGCGCTGGCGACCGGATCGTCGACATACAGCAGGACATAGTTAGGGCTGATCATGGTGTTCTCCTGGTAGGTTGGCGCGGCGCTCTGTGTCGGCACCGCATGACCCTTATGCTAATGGCAAGCTGCGACAGTTTCTGTCAGGAGCGTGCGCCGGCCGGCGTGGACGGAATCCAACGCTCCGGGCGCGCGGCGCGGCGTGGTAGCCGCCGGCTATTGGCGGATCGGCGCGCCAGCGTATATGCTGAGGACATGGCTCAACGCTGAGCCACGCAGAAAGCCCACGAACATGAAGCGCCGCACCCTCCTCCAGCTTGCCCTGCTGCCCTGGCTGCCCGCCGTGGCGGCGCCGGCCAGGCCCGTCATCAACGTCTCCACGCTGCTGGGCGAGGACCCGGCCACCGACGTCGCCGAGCAGGTGCTGCGCGAGGCCTACAGCCGGCTCGGCTACAAGCTGGAGGTGCACCGCCTGCCGGGCGAGCGCACGCTGCTCTATGCCAACGAAGGCCGCATGGACGGCGAGCTGTACCGGAAGCTGGGCATGGACCGCCAATACCCCAACCTGATCATCGTGCCGGTGCCGCTGCTGACCTATGAGATCGTGGTCTTCACGCACGGCACCGACTTCCAGCTCAACGGCTGGGACAGCCTCAAGCCCTACACCATCGGCCACGTGCGCGGGATCAAGATCGTGCAGGAGAACACGGTCGGCATGCGGACCGAGGCTGTGCCAACCATGACACAGGCGTTCCAGAAAATGATGGTGGGCCGCACCGACCTGGTGGTCGGCAACCGCCTGTCCGGCATGGCGGTGATCAAGAACCTCAAGCTCGACGAGGTGCGCGTGCTCAACCCGCCGCTGGCCTCCTTCCCCGTGTACCACTACCTGAACAAGCAGCACGAAGCGCTGGCCGTGCAGCTGGCGGCGGTGCTGCGTCAGATGCGCGCCGAAAAAGTGATCGAGGCCATCCAGCAGCGGGTCGCCAACGGCGGTTGATGCGCGCGTCACATGCCGTGCAGGCGCTTGAACAAGCCGACCAGGTCGAGCGAGCGCGCGGCGGCATACAGGCCGATGCCCATGACGATCAAGGCGGCATACAGTGCGGATTTTTTCATGGTGTGTCCTTTCAAAGACTGGCAAGCGTTTGATGAATACTGAGGCGAGAGGCCGACCACGCCGGCAAGCCGCTCGCCAGCAAGGCGCCCAACAAGACCATGACCAGCCAGGCCAGCGCGCCGGCGGCCGACACGGTCAGCGGAAAGGCCAGCCCGAACAGCAGCTCGCCCAGATAGGCGCCGATGGCCGCCGACAGCGGCAATGACAGCGCCAGCGCCAACGGCACGCTCATCAGCGCCACCAGCACGCCCTCGGCCAGCACATTGCGCAGCACCACGGCGGAGCTGGCACCGGCGCTGCGCATGATGCCGAACTCGCGCCCGCGCTCGGCCACGTTGCTGCCCATCGCCGAGCCCAGCCCGAACAGGCCCACCGCCGCCATCAGCAGCGCGATGAACAACATGGCCGCGATCAGCAGGTCGAAGTGACCATCGACCTCCTTGCGCAGCATGGTCTCCGTCATGTTCATGCGGACCTCGATGCCGGCGCCGGCCAGGGTGCGGCCGACGTCCCGCGCCGCCTGCGCGATGGCCACCTCGTCGTGAGCGCGCAGCACCACGAGGTAGCTGGTCGCCTGCCCCGCGCGGCCGGCCATGCGCGCGTAGGTCGGCGCCGAGACGAACACCGTGGCCGCCGTCATGTCCTGGCGCGCGATGCCGGCCACCCGCAAGGTCAGCGTGCGGCCATGGGCGGCGATGCCGATGCTGCCGCCGACCCGCGCCTGCGGAAAGAACTCCAGCGCGGCGCTGTTCAGCACCACCTCGCCGGACTGGCCGCCGGCCAGCCAGCGCCCGGCCAGCATCTCCAGGCTGAGGGTGGCGTTGTGCTCCGGTACCGCCTGTATCGCCAGCGTGCCGTGCGCGCCGTCGGGGTAGACCCGCTCGATCCCCAGGCCGTCCGCGCGTTCGCGGGCCACGCTGCTGCGCTCCCACGCCTCGACCCGCGCCACAATGGGCAGCGCACCTAACAGCCGCGTGACCTGGTCGACCGGCGCCGGACGCGCCAGCGTGGTTTCGATGTCGTAATGGCGCTCCGACGCCGCCACCACCAGATGCCGCGCCGACGCCGCCCGGATATTCAGGCTGCTCATGTACATGGCCCCGGCCAGCGCCAGCAGGGACAATGTCAGCAGCAGGCGGCCGCGCCGGCGCAGGCTGTTGCGCAGCGCCAGCAGCCGGCTGCGGTCGACCAGCGGCAGGCGGTCCAGCCACGCGGCCGGCGCCGTCGCGGCATAGTGCTGGCCATGGGTGCCGGTGTCGCTGATGGCCGCCTGCACCGTCGCCGCGCTGGCCTGCACGATCGGCACCGCGGCAATCGCCAGCGGCAGCAGCACGCCAGCCGCGATCAGCAGCAGATAACACCAGTGCGGAATCGCACCACTGTGCATGGTGAAGTTGAGGATCTGGTTGAGCACCACGCGCGAGAATGCGCGTCCTGCCGCGAGTCCGGCCGTCATGCCCAGCGTGGTGGCGACGCCGGCCAGCGCCAGCACCAGCGTCAGATACAGGCCGGCGATCTGCGCGCGGCCTGCGCCGATGGTCTTCATCACGCCGATCTGGCGCCGCTGCTGCTGCAGCATGCCGCCCACCACCGTGGCCGTCAGCACCGCCGACAGCAGCAGCGCCACGCCGCTGAACACCAGCAGCATCGCCAGGATCGAGGTCATGACTTTTTGATGCGGATGCTCGCCCGGCGGCGGTATCCGGATGCGCTCCACCGCGTGGCCGTTCTGCCGCAGCCAGAGCGCCAGCCGCGCCACCGTCGCCTCGATGGCGTCGACGTTCATCGGCTGCTCGCTGACGGTCAGCTTCAACTGGCGCAGGCTGCCGTCCAGCCCCAGCGCGGCCACGGTGGCCGGCGTGGCGTAGGCATAGACGGTCTGGCCGCGGCTGGCCGGCGGCAGCGCCGGATCGTGCACGGTGCCGGAGATCAGCAGCGATCGCGGCGCGCCGTGGCCGGTGCTGATGGCGATGCGCTGACCGATGCGTTGGCCGATCAGGCGCAGCGCGTCGCGCTCCAGCAGCAGCGAACCATCCGGCGGCGGCCATGCGCCCTGCTCGCGGTAGACGGTGTTGATGTGCAGCGCATTGAAATCGTCGACCATGAAAATGGTCAGCGGCAGCGCCTCGGCCTGGCCCTGGGCCGCCAGCGTGACGCCGACCGTGCCGCTGGCCTGCGCCTGTGCGATGCCGGGGAAGGCGCGTATTGCCGCCAGCAGCGGCGCGTCGATGCGCTCCAGCTGCAGCGTGGCCGAGGGTGGGTTGGTGTCGAGGTAGTTGCGCGTGGTCTCGCGGCTGAGGATCGTGTAGCTGCTCAACATGGTGGCCAGCGCGCACACGCCGGCGGCCATCGCCAGCACCATCAAGGCCACGCGGCCCGGTGTGAGCGCCACGTCGCGCAATAGCTTGCGCCAGCGCGGGCTAAGCATGAAGCACCCGGTTGGCGCTGTGGTCGATGTGGTCGATGTGGTCGTTGTCGCCGATGCGGTCGTTGTGGCCGATGCCGGCCGCGCCGTCGCCCGGCGCGCGGATACGGCCATCGGCCAGCGTGACCACGCGCGTGAAATATGGGCCGAAGTCGCGCTCGTGGGTCACCATCAGCACCGTCTTGCCCTGCCCGGCCAGGTCCGCGAACAGCTGCATGATCTGGCGCGTGGTGTCGCTATCGAGATTGCCGGTCGGCTCGTCGGCCACCAGGATGGGCGCATCGTTGGCCAGCGCGCGCGCGATCGCGGCGCGCTGCTGCTGGCCGCCGGACAGCGCGGACGGCAGCTTGTCCGCCTGCGCGGTGATATCGAGTTGCGCTAGCAGCGCCAATGCGCGCGAACGCCGCTCACGCGCCGGATATGTGGCGCAAAAATCCATCGGCAGCATCACATTCTCGGCCACGGTCAGCGTCGGCAGCAGCTGGAAGAACTGGAACACGATGCCCAGATGGCGGCCGCGCCAGCGCGCCAGCTCCGACTGCCGCATGCCATGCACGGCGGCGCCGTCTATCCACACCTCACCGGAGGACGGCGTATCGATGCCGCTGGCCAGGTTCAGCAAGGTCGACTTGCCGCTGCCGGACTTGCCGACCACGGCGACGAACTCGCCGGCCCGCACCTCCAGGTTGATGCCGTCCAGCGCCATCAGGCTGCCGGCGCTGCTGTCATAACGTTTGCTCAAATCGCGCAAGACCATCAAGGGTCGCGCCGCTGCGGATGCTGTCATGGTGGGTTCCCGTAGGTTTAATGTCGGCTGTTGCCGAAAGTGACGTACAACGACACATACTCATCTGACTTTGATCCGCACGCGCAAAACACAACAAATATGTTGTATATTAGGTTTATCAGCCATCTAGGCAGGATACCTATAAAGTACAACGAATTCCGACGGTGGCTGGAACGGCAAGGGGCGGTTTTCACCCCAGCTAAAGGCAGCCACCACAAGGTAACCCTGAACGGAAAATCGACCATCTTCCCCGATCATGGATCGAAAGAAATTGGAACTGGACTGGTGGAAAAAATCAAAAAAGACCTGGGGCTCAAATGAACAAGCCAACAATGGCCGATAGTGATTGGAGAACGAAATGTTGAACTACCCCGTGACACTTACACCCGACTCCAATGGCACCTATCTGGTAGGTTTTCCCGACTTCCCGGAAGCAAACTCTGTTGGCGAAAATACCGCTGAAGCGTTAGCCAATGCAGTTGACGCGCTGGAATCAGTGCTGTCAATGTACTTCGACGAACGCCGCCCGGTGCCATTACCGTCACCAAGCATCGTTGGCGACGCCGTTGTCAGCCTCCCTGCACTGGGAACGGCAAAAGTCCTGCTGTGGAACGAAATGCACACACAGAATATGCGAAAGGCAGACTTGGCGCGCAGGCTGGACGTTCACATGCCCCAAGTCGATCGCTTGTTTGATCTGACCCATTCCTCGAAAATTGAATTTGTTGAGCAAGCTGCCAAGGCTCTCGGCAAGACCTTGAACGTTTCGCTCGTCTAAAGCAGGACTGGCTCGCGGCCAAGCTGGCCGCCAAACACAAAAAATAATTCGAGATTTACGCTGCGCGCGCTTTGACTGGAGCGGCCTTGGGTTTTGATGCCTTCTTTTTTTTCACTAAGGCGGTCGCAGGCTCAACGATTGGCTCAACCACCAAGCGCAATCCCAAAGCAGTCAGAACCCTGGTAATTGTCTCCATACGCGGTTGACTGTTTTGCCGAAGCGCTTTGTACAAGGATTCTCGGGCGATACCTGCGCCCTTCGCGATCTCGGTCATGCCGCGCGCACGCGCAACGTCGCCGAGCGCCGATGCCAGAAGCGCCGCGTCATTTTCCGCCAACGCTTCATTGATGTAGGCAACGGCTGCTTCATCGCTGGTGATGTATTCCGCCGGATCGAATACTTTCAAGCCCATTGCTTCAAGGTCAGCCGACGTGATGTTGGGATTGGCCATTGGAACTCCTTAACGATCTCTAGCTGCCTGCCGGGCGGCAAACTTCTTCTTGAAGTCAACGAACATCAACTTCGCCTCATCAATATCGGCTTGCTGGCGGCTCTTTGTACCGCCTGCAAGCACGATGATCAGAACACTGCCCAATTCGCCAAAATAGATGCGATAACCTGGCCCCACGTGGATCCTAAGTTCGCTCACTCCGTCGCCAACTGGTTCGATATCACCAAGGCCAGGCCTCAGGCGCTCAATGCGACGCGCAACGATTGCCGCCGTGGTCCTGTCCTTTTTACTGAGGCGGGCCAGCCAATCCGCGAACTTCTCACTCCTCGATATAGTCTTCATCGCCACCATCGACTGAATTCATTGTATTCAGTCGATTACAGCGGATCAAGCGAAGTCCGCCCTGAGCTAACGCAGAAGTCTCCAAAAAATCGCAATGCCGGCTGGGGCATCCTGGGAAGCAGCGGGTCAGGCTTCCGAGCGCTCCACCACCACCTCGCTAATTTGCACCAGGGGTTGTATATCCGTGTAATTGGCGATGTCGCCCCCGATCTCCAGCGCGTGCGGGGCGCGGGCTGCGAGGAAAGCGTCGACGGAAGTGCAGATGAAGTCACACTTGGCCACGTACACAGGATCAGCATCCGCAGCGCCGCCCGAGATGCCCTTGTCCACCGTGTAGTACAGACACGCAGCGCCGAGCCGCTGTTTCACCATAGGCATATGCGTCTCGCGGTAGTAGGCGTGATCGAATCGCGCGCCTTCGGCATACGGGTACATGACACTGACTTTGATCATCGGGTATTCTCCTGTCGCTGCAAGGTAATCGAGGCGCCGCCGCCCGCGAAGACGACATCGAAGTCGCCGATTTGGGCCTGGCCGAGGGTGGGAGCTTCGATCGTAGCATAGAAGCCAATGCGCGAACTAGCCGCCTACTTGGAGCGTCTAGGTCGAAGCCAGCAGTGACCACAGCTTGCGAAGTAATTCAAACTTCCAGCGAAGCAGGCACGATGGGAGCTTCAGGCTTCCCCTTACATCAACATGAAGCATAAAGTAGGTGAGCACCGTACATTAACCTAGAGGCCGCCATCCGAAGTAACGGCGGCTTTTTATATGACACCACACTCCTCAAAGCCAAACGCATTCCAAAGGATATCGAAGAGGGGCTTCATCAACGCCTTCACATCCGCATCAGCCCCCTCCACCAATACATCAGGCAATATCAGTGCATGCTGGTGTGAAGCCAGGTCAGCAACCCGCCGTTCCGCATCCAAAGCATACCCAGAAATACTGACGAAAGAGAGCGCAATAACAATGGGCATTCCAACCTCCAGCCCACTCAAGAACCGCAGATTGCGTTGAACAGCCTGAATGACATTCTTAACCGTCCATTCACCGTAAATTCGAACACTTCCATCTGGTCCCTGAAGCGCACATGCAACCTCAAGACAGCCGTTCCTAAAAATCTGTGCGTATTGGTTACTTGGTTCCGAACGAGACTCGAACTGAACAGCACCTTCGAGATTCACGTTCAAGCAATGCCCTGGCCCAGAAATCATGGTAAGGTTACTTGCAAGTTCCTTAGTCGCACTTAACCGGATGCCACTGTGGGTAGAGAATGCTGAAACAGGTATGAAATGAAGTACCATCTTGCCGCCGTTCACCAACGGCACGGGAGTGCTCTTAGCTTCAACACGCATTAGACGATCTGTGATGAATTGGCGCGCCTGTTGCCCGATGCTGTCCGATATCAGAAACGCGGCACGCAATTCCCCCACATCCATTTGGTACGCACCAACAGAATTCCGACCGTAGAAGTGGTTATGATTCTCTACAATGACCCTATGTGGTGCGCTCCAACTGTTCTTTACTCGGATTACCAAGGCGGCGCGCCCATTGACAACAGGCACCCATCGAAAGCCTATATCCTGCAACCGTGGTTGAACGCCATCCCTGACACAATTCTCTAACCGCAACTGCGCTTCATCTTCTGACTCCCCGAGCGATAATCCACGCACCTCTACCGGCACTCCCTCGACAGCACTCATACCATAGATGACATCACCACCGCCAGAATTTGCCATGGAAGTCACGGCCCTAAGCATGTGCACCTTATCTTTGTTCTGACCAGTAGGGAAATCAAGCTTATATTCAATGTCGCGTCCCTCCCGGATTCCCGGGGCGAGAAGATTCGAACTTCCGACCCCTTGCACCCCATGGCCGAGTTAACTCTTCCTTTAGCGTCCGGGAACGTCCATCCATTGAGCAACATCATTAAGAATCAATGGCTTGGCGCTACCATGCGTCCATACCCATCCGTACTCATCCAGTCCTAGCCGAGCGTTTTGTTGGGGTATTTGTTGGGGTATTTTTTGCTCCACTTGCGACCCCTTGTAAAAACCTCCGCCCTCTTTCAGGGGTGACTGTCTGGAATACAAGATGCCTAGGATCACGCACAAGGAATTGTTGGCGATCACCACGAAACAAGCCGGACTCGTGGTCCGCGATGATGGCGGACTGTTCGGGCGCGTGCGCGTCAAAGCCGACCATACGCTCACCATCCCCTTCTACTATCGCTACCGGCACGGCGACAAGCTGCATGACATTTCGTGCGGCTCCTGGCCCCACGACAGCCTGGCGCAGATCAGGACAGCACGCGACGCTGCGCGCGCCCGTGCGGCCACCGGCGCCGATCCTGCCACGGTAAAGAAGGTGCAGAAGATCGAAGTCCAGGAGGCGCTGGAAGCGAAGCTGGCCCAGGTCGAAGCGCAGCGGGAAGCCGGCCTGACGGTGCGGGATATGTTCGACATCTGGCTGGTGGACGGCGTGCGCCGCAGGAACGACAACGAGGACTTGAAACGACAGTTCAAAGCCGATGTCCTGCCGCAGATTGGAAACATCGCCGTTCGCGCGCTCACTGAGCACGATTTGCGTCGCGTGCTGCGTGCCATGGTGGCACGTGGCGCCAACCGTAGCGCGGTCTCGCTACGGAACAACCTGAAGCAGATGCTGAACTGGGCGCAGAAGCGTCAGCCTTGGCGCCGCCTGCTCGTCGAGGGAAACCCGATGGACCTGATCGAGATTGGCCGCATCGTCAGCCCGGACTTCGATCCACGTGGCGTGCGTGAGCGGGTGCTCTCCCCTGCCGAGATTCACGAGCTGCACGCCATCTTCGACCGTATGAGGAAGGAATACGCCCAGGCGGCAAACCGGCGCACGGCGGTGCAGCCCATCGAGATCACCACCGAATGCGCGATCTGGATCATGCTGTCCACCATGTGCCGGGTGGGCGAGCTGACCATGGCGCGCTGGGAGCACGTCAGCTTCGAACGTAAAGAATGGTTTATACCAAAGGAAAACGTGAAGGACCGCATAAGCAGTCTGACGATCTCGCTGTCCGATTTCACGCTACGGCATTTTCGCCGCCTGTACGATTGCACCGGGGACACTGACTGGTGCTTTCCCAACTACGCCGGCACGCTCCACATCTCGCCGCGAGCGATCACCAAACAAATCAGCGACCGGCAGACCATGTTCAAGCACGGACGCGACGGCGGGCCCCGCGCCAAGATGACGCATCGCCGCCAGGATGACCGTCTGGTGCTTCAGGACGGGAAGCTCGGCGCGTGGACCGCGCACGACTTGCGGAGGACGGGTGCCACACTGATGCAAAGCCTCAGCATCTCCCTGGACGTCATCGACCGTTGTCAGAACCACGTGCTAGCCGGAAGCAAGGTGCGCCGCCATTACCTGCACTACGACTATGCTCCCGAAAAACAAGACGCATGGAATAAGCTAGGACGGCAGTTAGACGCGATCGTTAATGCCGAAAATGTTGCAGCTTTTCCCGACACACAAAAAAAGGACAGCTAAGCACTCCCGCTTGGTCGCCTCGTAACTTGCAGCGCTGCCGAGCAAGACTCCTATTTCAGGTCAATTGCAAAGTCGATGTCGGCTACCGCCCCAAAACGGACATTGCTCAAGAATAATAGGCGCCCGGACGAGTCATCCACAAATCATCATAACCATCGAGCTCGATGAATAGCGAACCGGTGCACTTTGCCTCTTCTATCGCCTGTTTCAATTGAGCGCTGACGACTACAATCGTCGGCATATTTGGCATTACAAAGATATTACTCGACAAATTCAAGTTGTCTTTTACATGAAGACGATTGATGGAATCAATGTCACCGCCATCCTCCGCCGACCAGAATGTTAGGTCGCTGCTTTCATAATTAATTGGATCTTCGATCGACAGGACATTGTAGAAAAAATAGTTGAGCGATTCTTGTCCATGTACGACCGTGACGGAATGAAACGCAATAGACGCGAGATCTGTTAATCGCTCTAAAACCTCCTTGAGCTTTGGCGAAATAATCCGCACCGAACCACATCTTAGGTGGTCTGGAACGGGAACTTGGTCGCTGATCCTTATCCGCAACAACGGAAAATCATGCTTCTTCCAAGTTGTCGGTGCCGGGCCATGGCGTTGCCAGTATTCCCTCGAACTCAGACTCCACGCTCGCAATTTATCCATGTCGAGATGTTTGACCATATGGTCATCGGGAAAGCATGCGATGTTCTGCGTCCACACGAATAGATTCTTGTTCATCCTACGATCTACTATGACGTAAAGGTTTGGTTGGTCGGCTCCTGGCCGATTACCGTCTAGCCTTTCCAAATCAATTCTAAGTCGCCATCGACGAATCCGACGGCGACCGCTCTCGCTTCTTTCAGTTTGGAGGCAGGTACAGAAGACTCGTTCAGAATCTTCGTCAGCAGTTGCTTGGCGTCGTGCAAGCATTCTTTCCATCCCCCCATCGTAAATGAGCGAGGGATAGAGATAGAACGAGGACTTGCCACCCATGCTTCATCACATGCCCAATCCGAATCGTCCACGTCAAACTCGCTGGCCCCGATCAGTTCAAGACCGTATTTGGCATCTGCGGACTCTAGTTCGAAGATATTAAACGAAAACGCGATCACAGCGTCCGGCACTTCTGCTGCAAGTGCAGAAGCAAGCCAGATTCGGAGTTCCTCAGAAAAATCCATGTCCAGTTTCACTTATTTTTGCATGTAATTGCAGGTTCGGTTTTGACCGTTTGCGAAGCTCGGCAAAAATCCGTCAATCTGGTTCAGCGTAGCCTCCGCCAACGCTTTCACCGTTTTCCAGATTCACTTCAAACGGATGCCAAGTGTCATCGAAACACCAGCCTTCACCCCGCAAGTAATTTGCCGTGATTTCCAGATTTTTAAAGCCATCCCACGAGAGGCGCGGAGTCCGCCAAATTGTTTTGGCACCACTCCACAGGGAAAAATCTACCCCACTACTCGTCAGGACCTTCCCATCATTACCTACTGGTCCCGCCCATTCAATATAGCCACCAAATTCAGCCAGTAACTCACCGTTATCTGTACGCACGGCATAAGCCTGACCGCCTGAAATCACGATATGCTGGAAAAAGCTCACGCATTATCGCATCAATAAAATGGCACCAAGTAGTTTGTTACGAAAGCTGGCCGATACGTCGAACAGCCCGCGCTCCTGCGCTTGCAACTTGTGGGTGACGATGCTCGGCACATGAAGCGGCAACTGCCAGGAGGAAGGAAGCGGGTCGATTTTCGATCGCCATTGCTACGGCTTCGCCTAAGTAAAAGTCGGAATCGTTGGCGAACTCTTGAAGTAGCGCGGTGTCTTTCAGGTCTAAGGAAGGAATGAGGCTTACAACAAGTTCATTGCAGTCCCCTCGTTCTAAGAGACTGCGTAAAAAGTGGTTCAGCGAGGTCTGGTTGGCTGCCACAGGGCTTAATGCAGGGTGCAGATCCGAAACAGATACTCCTTGAATAGCTGCGTCACTTACTGCTTGCAGAAAGCTCATAGTGTCCGAAAAAACAACTCGTGAGTCTCCATCGTGAGAAAGGAAAAATACTGTTCCAGCCAAAGGCACCTTCGTTAACAAGCAATGATGGTTGCTTGTGTTTTCATCGTCAAGAATATAAGC
>JAJLPB010000069.1 GCA_025548565.1 Rugamonas sp. A1-17 | reverse complement strand
GCCGGGCTGACCACCGACCAGGTGGCCGCACTGTCGACCAACCAGTTCGCCACGCTGAGCTCGGCGCAAATCGGTTCGCTGAGCACCAACCAGATCGTTGCCCTGACCACCGGCCAGGCCAGCGCGCTGACCGCCGCCCAGGCTGCCGGCCTGTCCACCAACGGCGTGGCCGCCCTGGAGACCGCCGACTTCGCCGCACTGTCGACCAACGCCATCGCCGCGCTGAGCGCCAACCAGGTCAAGGCCCTGACCACCAACCAGGTCGTC
>JAJLPB010000068.1 GCA_025548565.1 Rugamonas sp. A1-17 | reverse complement strand
CCTGCAGCCGCTCGACCGCCTCGCGGCCGTCGTGCGCCAGGTCGACCTGGATGCCGCAGGCCTCCAGCAGGCCGACCGCGATCTCGCGGTTGACCTGGTTGTCCTCGGCCAGCAGGATGCGCACGCCGTGGAAGCGCGGCACCTGCGGCCGCGCGCCGGGCGCGCCGCGCCGGCGCTCCGACTCGAACAGCCGCGTCAGCAGCTCGGCCACGCTGGCGCGGGTGGCCGGCTTGATCAGGCAGGCGCCATTGCCGGCCGGGGATGTGGCCGG
>JAJLPB010000067.1 GCA_025548565.1 Rugamonas sp. A1-17 | reverse complement strand
GCCGGCGACAACCGGGCGCTGCCCGCCACATCCCCGGCCGGCAATGGCGCCTGCCTGATCAAGCCGGCCACCCGCGCCAGCGTGGCCGAGCTGCTGACGCGGCTGTTCGACTCGGAGCGCCGGCGCGGCGCGCCCGGCGCGCGGCCGCAGGTGCCGCGCTTCCACGGCGTGCGCATCCTGCTGGCCGAGGACAACCAGGTCAACCGCGAGATCGCGGTCGGCCTGTTGGAGGCTTGCGGCATCCAGGTTGACCTGGCGCACGACGGCCGCGAGGCGGTCGAGCGGCTGCAGA
>JAJLPB010000066.1 GCA_025548565.1 Rugamonas sp. A1-17 | reverse complement strand
GCTCGAACCAGTTCAACGCGCTGTCGACCGGCGACATCGCCGCCATCGAGACCGCCGACATCGTCGGTCTGAAGACCGCGATCATTGCCACGCTGAAGACCGCGCAACTGGCCGCGTTGACCACCGACCAGCTGTCCAACCTGACCACGGCCCAGATCTCGGCGATCACCACCGCCAACATCCAGGCGCTGACCACCGACCAGGTCGTCGCACTGTCGTCGCAGCAGATCGGCACGCTGAGCTCGGCACAAGTGGCGGCCATGAGCACGCTCGACATCGCCTCGATCGAGACCGCCGACATCGGTTCGCTGAAGACCGCT
>JAJLPB010000065.1 GCA_025548565.1 Rugamonas sp. A1-17 | reverse complement strand
GTGGAGCCTGCCTGGCGCTGGGCTACACGGACGCGGCGCTGACGCGCGAGCGATTCTTGCCCAGTCCGTTTGTGGAAGGGGAACGGATGTACCGCACCGGCGACCAGGCGCGCTTCTACGCGGATGGCAATATCGAGTTCCTCGGCCGGAACGACTTCCAGGTGAAGATAAGGGGCTTCCGGATCGAGCTGGGCGAGATCGAGGCGCGGCTGCTGGCGCACGCCGGCGTGCGCGAGGCGGTGGTGCTGGCGCGCGAGGACGCGCCCGGCGAGCGCCGGCTGGTGGCGTACTACAGCACCGACGACGAGCGCGACATCGCGGTCGCCGAA
>JAJLPB010000064.1 GCA_025548565.1 Rugamonas sp. A1-17 | reverse complement strand
CCGGAGCCTGCCTGGCGCTGGGCTACACGGACGCGGCGCTGACGCGCGAGCGATTCTTGCCCAGCCCGTTTGTGGAAGGGGAACGGATGTACCGCACCGGCGACCAGGCGCGCTTCTACGCGGACGGCAATATCGAGTTCCTCGGCCGTAACGACTTCCAGGTGAAGATAAGGGGCTTCCGGATCGAGCTGGGCGAGATCGAGGCGCGGCTGCTGGCGCACGCCGGCGTGCGCGAGGCGGTGGTGCTGGCGCGCGAGGACGCGCCGGGCGAGCGCCGGCTGGTGGCGTACTACAGCACCGACGACGAGCGTGACATCGCGGTCGCCGAG
>JAJLPB010000063.1 GCA_025548565.1 Rugamonas sp. A1-17 | reverse complement strand
ATCCGTGGTCAGGGCCTGGATGTTGGCGGTGGTGATCGCCGAGATCTGGGCCGTGGTCAGGTTGGACAGCTGGTCGGTGGTCAACGCCGCCAGTTGCGCGGTCTTCAGCGAGGCGATGATCGACGTCTTCAGGCCAACGATGTCGGCCGTCTCGATGGCGGCGATGTCGGTGGTCGACAGCGCGCCGAACTGGTTCGAGCTGAGCGCGCCGAACTGGGCCGAGCTCATCGCGACGATCTGGTCGGTGGTCAGGCCGGACGCCAGGTTGGCGGTGGTCATCGCGGCGATCTGCGCGGTGCTCAGTTGCTGGAACTGGTCGGTGCTCAGCGCGTTGACCTGGTTGGTGGTCAGCGCGGCGATGGCGGCGGTCTTCAGCGCGCCGATGTCGTTGGTCTCGATGGCG
>JAJLPB010000062.1 GCA_025548565.1 Rugamonas sp. A1-17 | reverse complement strand
GTCCGTGGTCAGGGCCTGGATGTTGGCGGTGGTGATCGCGGCGATCTGGCCGGTGGTCAGGTTCGACAGCTGGTCGGTGGTCAGCGCGGCCAGTTGCGCGGTCTTCAGCGAGGCGATGATCGACGTCTTCAGGCCGACGATGTCGGCGGTCTCGATGGCGGCGATGTCGCCGGTCGACAGCGCGCCGAACTGGTTCGAGCTGAACGCGCCGAACTGGGCCGAGCTCATCGCGACGATCTGGTCGGTGGTCAGGCCGGACGCCAGGTTGGCGGTGGTCATCGCGGCGAACTGCGCGGTGCTCAGCGACTGGATCTGGTCGGTGCTCAGCGCGTTGACCTGGTTGGTGGTCAGCGCGGCGATGGCGGCGGTCTTCAGCGCGCCGATGTCGTTGGTCTCGATGGCC
>JAJLPB010000061.1 GCA_025548565.1 Rugamonas sp. A1-17 | reverse complement strand
GCCAGCGCGGCCACGCTGCGGGCGGCCGCGCTGGCCGAGGCGGCCGCGCCCTTTGACCTGGAGCGCGGCCCGCTGGTGCGCGCCCATCTGTTGCGGCAAGGCGATGCCGAACATACCTTGCTGATCACCGCGCACCATCTGGTGCTCGATGGCTGGTCGGTGACGGTGCTGCTGCGCGAGCTGGAGACGCTGTATGCGGCGTTTGTCCAGGGGCGGCCGGATCCGCTGCCGGCGCTGCCGGTGCAGTACGCGGACTACGCGTTGTGGGAGCGGGCGCAGACGGCCACGCCGGCGTGGCAGGCGGAGGCGGCGTTCTGGCAGCGGCACATGGAGGGCGCGCCGGCGGTGCTGCAACTGCCGTTCGACCGTCCGCGTCCGGCGCAGCAGGACTTCCGCGGCGCGCGCCTGCCGCTGCAACTGGACGCGGCGCTGACCGCGCGG
>JAJLPB010000060.1 GCA_025548565.1 Rugamonas sp. A1-17 | reverse complement strand
GACGCTGGTGCATGCCTTGTTTGAACGGCAGGCGGCGCGCACGCCCCACGCGACGGCGCTGGTGGACGAAGGCGCGAGCCTCAGCTACAGCGCGCTGGAGCGCCAGGCCAACCAGCTGGCCCGCCACTTGCAGACCCTGGGCGTGGGGCCGGACCGGCGGGTCGGGCTGTGCGTGCGGCGCGGCATGCCGATGATCGTGGCCATGCTGGGCATCCTGAAGGCGGGCGGCGCCTATGTGCCGCTGCATCCGGACCTGCCGGCCGAGCGCCTGGGCATGATGCTGGAGGACAGCGGGGCCGTGGCGCTGGTCTGCGACGAGCGGTCGCTGGCCTGCCTGCCGGGCGGGCACGGGGCGGCGCTGTGCATGCTCGACGAGGCCGCCGCGTGGCGGCAGCAGCCGGACACGGCGCCGGCGGTGGCGCTGGCCGGGCACCATCTGGCCTATGTGATCTA
>JAJLPB010000006.1 GCA_025548565.1 Rugamonas sp. A1-17 | reverse complement strand
CCGTACGACAGCGTCTGCTCGCCGAACATCAGCGCCGGCGCCGCCGGCGCCCGCGCCACCTGCGCCTCCATCAGCTCATGGATGCAGCGCTGCCGCGCATACGGCGCGTCGGTATCGTTCCAGGCCGACACCACGCACTGCCGCTCGGCGCTGGACAACATCGACAGCGCGGCAAGATCCTGCCCGCTGTCGGCGACGAATTGCATCAGCGTCTGGCGCAGGTAACCGCCGATGCGGACCACCGTTTCGCGGTTGAACAAGGCCGTCGCGAAGTTAAGCGCGCCCGTGATGCGGCCGCCCGTTTCGCGCAACGCCAGGGTCAGGTCGAACTTGGCCACGCCGTCCGGATGCTCGCCGATCCGGCACGACAGATCGTCCAGCGCCAACTGCGCTTCCTCGTTGTTCTGCCAAGCAAACATCACCTGGAAGAATGGCGTGTGGGACAAGCTGCGCGCCGGGCGCAGCATCTCGACGATCTGCTCGAACGGCAGGTCCTGGTGTTGTTGCGCGCCCAGCGCGGTATCGCGCACCAACGCCAGCAGCGACTCCACCGTGTCAGCTTCCGCTGTGTTGACGCGCAACGCCAGCGTATTGATAAAGAAGCCCACCAACTGCTCGAACTCCAGGCGCTGGCGGTTGGCTGCGGGAATCCCCAGCACCACGTCCGCCTGGCCCGACAAGCGCGCCAGCACCAGCGTCCATGCGGCCAGCACCGTCATGAACAGGGACACGCCGTGGCGCTGGCTGAGCGCCTTGAGTTCGGCGGTCAGGCCGGCGCCCAGATCGAGCGCCACCTCGTCGCCTGCGAACGATTGCATGGGCGGACGCGGGCGATCCAGCGGCAGCTCCAGCAGCGACGGCGCGCCCGCCAGCTGGGCGCGCCAATACGCGGCCTGCCGATCAAAGACATGACTGGTCAGGCAACGGCGCTGCCAGTCCGCGTAGTCATAATACTGCGGCCCCTCCGGCAGCGGCAGCGGCGCCTGCCCGCGCCGGCCGGCGTTGTACAGCGCTCCCAGCTCGCGGCTCAGCACGCCCATGGACCACCCGTCCGACACCAGGTGGTGCATGGTCAGCAACAAGGTATGGGCGTCATCGGCCGTCCGCACCAGCCGTCCGCGGATCAACGGTCCCCGCTCAAGATCGAACGCGGCCTGGAGTTCCAGCGTCTGCAGCGCGGCGAGCTCGCCTTGCGCGTCGGCGCTGGCGCGCAGGTCATGACGCCGCAGCGGAAAACCGGCATCGGCCGCCGCCAGCACCACCACCGGTTCGCCGTCGCGCGTGGCAAAGGTCGAGCGCAGCGCCTCGTGGCGCGCCCACAACTGGTCCAGCGCATCCGTCAACGCCCGTTCATCCACCGGGCCGGACAGGTTCAGCGCCAAGGGCATGTGATAGGCCTGGCTGGCGCCTGCCATCTGCGCGACAAACCACAAGCGCTGCTGCGCCAGCGACGGGGCCAGCACGCCATCGCGCGCGACGCGATGGATTTCAGGTTCAGGCGACGCCGCGGGGCCGAGACGGCTGCTTAGTGCCGCCAGTTCGGCCAGGGAGAGGTTCTTGAGTCGTTGACTCATCGAATGAACAGTCATTGAAGCAGCTCTTTCTAATTAAGATAGAAATCGGGAACGAGGCCGTGGCGCGCGGACGGCAATGCTGTGCGCGCCGGAACTAGCTCAGGTAGGACAACATGTCGCGGTCGAAGGTGTTGGCGGAATTGCCCACTTCACGCTGGTATTGCGTCGCATGCGCCTGGTGGACGAAATTCCACGTCACGGAAATCGAGTCCGACAGGGTTTCGACGTCGTGCAGCCAGCCGGCCGGGATAAACAGGACCTCGCCGGGGCGCAGCACATCGTCGTAGACAGGCTGGACACTGTGAAAATGAGGAAATTTCGCCGCATCCACATTGGCCGGGTCGGCAAATTCGCCGTCGCACATCAGCGCGCTGGCGGCTTCCGGGGCATAGATCAGCAATCTTTTCTCGCCATAAAACTGGCACAGCACAGCCTCCGTGCCGTAGGGGTCGCGGTGCAAGCGGGTTCTGGCGCCACGGCCGCTGAGGAACAGTCCCTTGTAGGGAAACACATCATCGACAGGCGACAGCCGCTGCTGCGCGGCGCAGCGCGGCAAGACAAAACCGTCGCGGGGGAAGAAGTAAGGATGGCTCCAGTCGGCAGCAAGTTGCGCGAAGAGCTCGTCGGCCCAGACGAAGTCCACATCCTTGAACTTCACATAGCCGCGCACGTATTCCTCGGCGACCGATCCCTCCGGCAGGCCAAAATTCCGCGCCAGGTAGCCCGCCACCGTATCGATATCGAGCAGGGTGAACAAGTAGTTGTAGACCTGCACGCTGGCGTCGCCGATCTCTCGGGCCAGGTACTCCGGCGTCCATTTACTGGCCGCCGGCCAGCCCGCCATCGCATCGGTGATAATGACCGGACGATTGGTACGAACAAACTCTTCAATGAACAGGGGTTCAGGCAGCGCGCCGCGCCGCGGAATCTTACCCATGAATTTCCTTTTCTAAGTGATGAAGGGAAAGCGACAAATATGGCGTGGTGCGCCACGTAGACTCATCCATGCACCGCGCGCACCCGCCGGATCGGCGTCCCGGCCGCGGCCCCGGCGGCGGTCACCAGCACCAGCACGCTGCTGGCGGCAAACAACGCGCCCGGCGACATGTAGCGCAGCGCAAGTCCGCTGACCACCAGCCCGACCGGGGTCAGCGCCAGGTTGATGAACATGATCAGTCCCATGGTGCGTCCCAGCAGCGCCGGCGCCACCCTGCCCTGGATCCAGGTGAACACCGAAACCTGGATGTATCCGCGCACCACGCCCACCAGGGCCAGCAGGCCGACGGCGCACCAGGTTGCGCGGCTATAACCTAACGGCACGAGCAGCACGGCGATCAATACATCGCCGACCAACAGGCCAGCGCCCAGCGACAGTGCCCAGCGGGAGCGCCGCAACCCGGTGGCCGCCATGCCCACCAACATGCCGGCCCCTTGGGCTGCGATCAACAGGCCCAGCGCCGCTGCGCCATGCGGCAACTGTTCGCTGGCTATCACGGGCAATGCGACGTCGATCGGCCCCGCCACCAGCAACTCGACGGCGGCCGAGTACAGGCAGATCCACCGCAGTTGCGGATCCGCCCAAAACTGCCGCAACGCCACGCCGATTTCCGTCAGCATCCCCGTCGCCGGGGGAGACGCCGGCTTGGGGACGCGGGTGACCCGCGACATCGTCCATGCCGAAAAAAGAAAACTGAATGCATCGAATCCCAGTGCCACGGCCAGTCCTTGCCGCGACCCGCCAGGCAGTTGCTCCAACACGGCAATCAGGGTGCCCGCGACGATGGAGCCGATCAGTACCGATGCCTCCCGGGCCGTCACCATCACGCGGATCGCCTTGGCCAGCAATTCCGGCGGCAAGCTTTGCGGCAAAATCGCACTGGCGGCCGGCGCGCTGAACGCGGAGACCACGCCGATACACAGGGACAGCAGCAGCACCACGGGCACCGACAACGCGTCACGGCTTGCCAGCAGACACAGGACGCCCAGCAACAGCCCATTGAGCAATTTGGTGTAGACCAGCACCGCGCGGGCCGAGAGCCGGTCCACCAGCGCCCCGCCCGGCAGCACCAGCAACGCCCTGGGCAGGCTGATCGCGGCCAGCACCAGCCCGAGGGTGCTGGGGTCGCGGTTCAGCGTCAGCGCCAGCCAAGGCAACGCGATCTTGGTGAACTGGTCGCCGAAGAGCGACACCGCGCCGCCGCCGAAAATCCATCGGAAGTTTCGATTCTGAAAAGCTGATGAAAATATAGACATAAGCGCCATCCGCGCGGAGAACCGCGCTAACCAGTTTCACTACGCTGAATAAGCTTAATTACCCCCTGTAACACGGCGGTCGTTAATGCAATGGAAAACTCTTCTTAATATGGTCCCGCAAAAAATCCATCAAAGTTAATATTTAAAACAGGCGTGACGATGCCAGTGACATTTCACTTAAATAGTTTGGATAATATTTTTACTCTGGCATTTTCAGAAATGAAAAATGCGATACCGCCCTGGCTCCGACAAATCGGATACAGTGTGGAGCTGGGCATTGGACAAGCTCGGTCTTATCGGTATTGAAAAAAAATTATACAACACATCTTTTCATTTTTTTCACCTCAAAAATATTTTTTTATTAAAATTTCCAGCAAGTAAAACTTGCCAATAAACAATCAATATCGTGCCCGGCAAAATCAAGGCCCGCGGCAGCAACCGGCGGCATCAAGCCGCCAACTGCCGGCTGCCGGACACTCCTTTCGGCAACACGGCGCGCGCGCCGTTCGGCACCCGGACGACACGCGCGGGCACACCCACCACGGTGGCGTGCGCAGGCACATCCTCCAGTACCACGCTGCCGGCGCCGATGACCGCGTCATCGCCGATGCGTATATTCCCCAGGATTTTGACGCCCGCGCACACCAGAACCCGCGCTCCCACCTTGGGATGACGGTCGCCCGCCTCTTTCCCGGTCCCTCCGAGCGTCACATCTTGCAATATAGAAACGTCATCGCCAACCACGGCGGTCTCGCCAATGACCACGCCGGTGGCGTGATCGATAAACAGCGCGCTACCGAGCCGTGCGGCAGGGTGTATGTCCACGGCGAACACTTCGGAGCAGCGGCTTTGCAGGTACAAAGCCAGCGCCTGGCGGCCGCCACGCCAGCACGCATGCGCGACGCGATGGGTCTGGAGCGCGTGAAAGCCCTTGTGATTCAAAAAAGGATGCGACAAACTGCGCGCGGCCGGATCCCGGCTGGCGGCCGCACGCAAATCAGCCACGGCAAGCCCCTCATCCATCAGGCCGTCCGCCAGCAAGAGCTCAAGAACCTGTTCGAACGCCAAGACGCGCGAAGCCAATTTGGCCGCCAGCACCGCCGCGAGCGCCGAGTGAAAATTCCCACATTGCAATAAATTGCATTGAAGATACTCAGCTAAGGCTGGCTCATCCGCAGCGATCGCCCTCAGTTCCACCAACAGATCCGCCCAAACATCCATTTCGACCCCGAAGTAACTTCTCTGCGAATGCAGCCCGGCCAGTAAGCCCGCGGCATACCCTTGTTAAAGCGCAGACCATGCGGACGCTAAACTGTTCGCGCCCCTCACGTGAAAGCTCTTTATTTGAATAAAAAATTCATATCGATATCAGATTCTCAGTTCATGCTAACACAACGTTTCTAAAAAAATTACAAAATTTTTTAACTTGCAATCCGGTAGTTTCAAATTAAATATTATGCTTGCAGTTGTTTAGTTTCTTCGATATTCTCGCCTCCCGAAACTGTTACTCATGCATTCAGCAGCGGTTCGACAGTTGCTGAAAATATCCAACGCTGTATAGGACAAAACCTCCGATTACCGATGAATATTAATCCAGTTAAACACTCGACTTTACTTGCGGAGGCTGCACGGGCGTGGCATGTCGTGCCATTCGCCGGCCAGCATCCTGCCGGGCTGGAGGCCGCCGAGCGCGCATTCGCACAAGCGGTGCGCGGCGCCGGCGGGCCGCTGCCCCTCGCGCCATGGCTTGCGCCGGGCGGCGCCTCCCATCGCAGCGCCTACATCGTCGATACCCTGCAGCGCGCCACACGCGTCGCCGGCGGAGAAGCGCCTGCGACGTTCCGCGCGCAAGGCCAGGTATCCGCCCCGCGCGCCGATGCCGTGTTCATGTGTGCCGGCGTCGGCGAACAATACCTGGGCATGGCGGAAGGCTTGTATGCCAGCGCGCCGCAGTTCCGGGCGGAACTTGACGCCTGCGACGAGATTTTGCGCCGGGAACACGGGCTGGAACTGCTCGCATTGCTGTATCCGGCCGGCCGGCCCGTGCGCACAACCGAGGTGGACAACACGGTCACGCCCCTGGACTTGCGGGCGCTGATGGGGGCGAGCGCCAGCGGCGAAGCCCACATCCTCAGCGCGACCCGGATCGGCATCGCCCACCCCGCCCTGTTTGCCATCGAATACGCGCTGGCCAAATGGTGGATGGCGATTGGCATCGAGCCGGCGGCCATGATCGGACACAGCCTCGGCGAATATGTGGTCGCCTGCCTGTGCGGCGTGATGTCGCTGGCCGATGCGCTGCGAGCCGTGGTGGCGCGCGCCGCGCTGATCGAGCGCATCGAGGCCGGCGCCATGCTGGCTGTCGCGCTCTCTCCCGGGCAACTGGCGCCGTTGCTGCCGGCGCGCGTGTCGCTGTCCGCCATCAACGCCAGCAAGCTGTGCGTCGTCGCCGGCCCGGCCGCCCCACTGGATGAGTTGCGCGCGCAGCTGGCCGCGCGCGGCATCGCGCACCGCGCCGTGCACGCCTCCCACGCCTTCCATTCCTCGCTGATGCAGGCGGTCGGCAAGGATATCGAGCAGCTTTTCAGCACGATCGCGCTCCATGCGCCGCGCACCCCCTATATCTCCAATCTGACCGGCACGTGGATCACGGCGGAACAGGCGACCAGCGCGCGCTATTGGGCGCGCCACAGTTGCGAGACGGTGCGCTTCGCCGACGGCATCGATACCCTGCGGCGCGGCCACTTTCAGCACTATATTGAAATCGGTGTCGGCCACGCGCTGGCCAGCTTCGTGCGCGAACAGTGCCGCGATGACGAACACCCGCCGCTGGTGGTGCAGAGTTTGCCCGGCGCGCACGAGCGACTGCCGGACGAGTTCGTCGTTGCCCGCGCGCAGGCCGAGCTGTGGTGCGCGGGTATTGCCCGTCGCTGGGACCACGCCGCGATACTGGCCAGCGGCGACAGCGCCGCGTTGCCGCCAGCCGCGCCGCTGCCGCGGTCGGACCAGCGTCCCATGGACGAGCTGGAAGCGCTGCTGGCCACGCTGTGGTGCGACAGCCTGGGCGTGGAGCGCGTCGAACGTCACGACCATTATTTCCGGCTGGGCGGCAACTCTCTGCAAGCGCTGAAGTTGGCCGGCCGCATCCGTGATGAGCTGGCTGTGCCGTTTAACGTCCGCGTGCTGTTCCAGTTTCCGCTGTTTACCCAGTTCGTCGTTGCGGTGGAACACGCGCTGGCGGCAGCGCTGGACGACGGCGCGTCGCCCCTGGCGGCGGCCAACGCCGAGCTCGACCGCGAAGCGACGGCGATCACGCTGCCCAACGGCCTGACGGTGCACCAGCTCAATCCGGAGGAGACCAAGCACTTCTATCACGACATCTTTGATGGCAAGGTCTATGAGCGCAACGGCATTGTGATCGGCGCGGACGACGTGATTTTCGACGTCGGTGCGAATGTCGGCCTGTTCTCGCTCTATGCCGGCGGTCGCGGCGAACGCACGCGGCTCTTTGCCTTCGAGCCGGCGCCGCCGGTGTTCGCGCTGCTGCAGAAAAATCTCGCTTCGCTGGGCGACCGCGCGCAACTGTTCAATGTCGGCGTCTCGGACCAGGCGGGGCAACTGGAGCTGACCTACTATCCGCTCTCGACCGGGATGTCGTCGTTTCATGCCGACGTGGCCGACGAGCAGGCGGTGCTGAGCGCCATCATCGCCAATCAGTTTGCGCAAGATGAGCTGGCCGGGGCGCTGGCCGGAGCCGGGGCAAGCACCGCGACCGAGGAGTTGATGGAGCTGCGCTTCACCAAGCGGCACTTCACTTGCGCCATGCGCACGCTGTCGGACGTCATCGATGAGCATGGCGTCGAACGCATCGACCTGCTCAAAATCGATGTGCAAAAAAGCGAGGCCGCCGTGCTCAACGGCATAGCCGCGCGCCACTGGCCGCGCATCCGCCAGGTGGTCGTCGAAACGCACGACATCGACGGCCGGATCGACGCCATCGGCGCGCTGCTGCGCAAACAGGGTTTCACGGTCAGCTGGCAGCAGGATGCGCTCTACCGCGGATCGAATATTTACAACCTATATGCGAAGCGCGACGGCCTCGCAGCAACCAGTGAATGAGGACAACAGCATGAAGACCATAGGTGTCGTCGGTGCCGGCGTGATGGGGGCGGGCGTGGCCCAAAGCGCGGCGCAGGCAGGATTGCGGGTACTGTTGATGGACGTCGACGACACGGCGCTGGCCGCCGCCTCGCGCCGCATCCACGACGGCCTGAGGATGCGCGCCCTGCTGGGGCAGGACCGCAGCGAGGACGCCACGACGGTCATGGCGCGGATCACCCCGACCGCGTCGCTGGACGGCTTCGCGGACGTCGATTTTGTCGTCGAGAACGTCGTCGAGAAATGGGAGGTGAAGCGCGACGTCTACGCCCGGCTCGACCAGGTGTGCCGGCCGGCCTGCGTGTTTGCCGCCAACACCTCGGTCATCCCGATCACCCAGATCGCTGCCGCCACCGCACGCCCGGGCCTGGTGTTGGGGATGCACTTCATGAATCCGGTGCCGCTCAAGCCCGCGGTCGAAGTGATCCGCGGTTTCCACACCACCGATGAGACACTGGCGCGGGCCCAGGAGTTTTTGCGGCGCATGGGCAAGCGCGGCATCGTCGTCAATGACGCGCCCGGCTTCGTCAACAACCGGATCCTGATGTTGATGATCAACGAAGCGGTCAACCTGGTCCAGGAAGGCGTGGCCACCGCGCGGGACATCGACGATATTTTCGAGTCCTGCGATGGCCACAAGATGGGACCGCTCGCCACAGCCGACCTGATCGGACTCGACACTATTTTGTTGTCGCTGGAAGGCCTGCAGCAGGCGTTCGGCGACCCACGCTTCCGTCCCTCCACGCTGCTGAGGAAGCTGGTTTCCGCGGGACGGCACGGCCGCAAGTCCGGCAGCGGTTTTTTTGAGTATGACAACCATCAACCACGTACCTCGCCCCAACTTTAAAGGCACGCATGAACGACATTGACATGAAAAATTCGATCAGGTCTTTTATCGAAGGCTTTGTTCGCCGCGGCGTAATCCTGGACGACGACCGCGACATCTTCCAGGAGCGCTATGTGAACTCCTTGTTCGCGATGCAGCTGGTGCTGTTTGTCGAATCCACCCTGGGCTGCCGCGTGGAGCCGGAGGACATGGATTTGAAGAATTTTTGCAGCATCAACGCGATCCACCGCTTCGTGCACGCCAAACAAGCCGCGGGTAGCGCCGCGTGACGGCAGCGTCGACCCAGGCCGGGGCGCCGCCGGCGCTGGCGGCGATCAAGGCGTTGATCGCCAGCGAAATCGGGCCGGTCGCGGACGAGTTGGACCAGGCGCAGTCGATTCCGCCGCAATTGCTCGACAACATAGGCCGCTCCGGACTGCTGGGCGCGTGCATCGCGGCGCAATACGGCGGCCAGGCCTTTGACGACCAGGCGGTCGGCGAGTTGGGCGCGGCCCTGGGCGCGGCCAGCTGTTCTCTGCTGAGCCTGTTCACGGTGCATACCATGGTGTCGGTGGCGATCGGGCGCTGGGGCACGCCTGCGCAGCGCACGCAGTGGCTGCCCAGGCTGGCCGGGGGCGCCGTCATCGGCGCCTGCGCGCTCAGCGAGGACGGCGCCGGCAGCGACATCGCGGCGGCGAGCACGACGTTGACGCGGCAAGGCGACACGCTGCTGCTGGACGGCGCCAAGACCTGGATTTCGTTCGGCCAGGTCGCCGGGCTCTTCCTCGTCAGCGCCCAGCTGGACGGCCAACTGACGACGGTCCTGGTCGACCGCGATCAGCCCGGCCTGTCGGTGACGCCGATCCGCGACATGTACGGCTTCCGCTCGGCGATGCTGGCCCGGATCGCGTTCGACCGGTGCGTGCTGCCCAGCGCGAATTTACTGGGCAGCACGGGGTTCGGCTTGTCGCGCATTGTCGGCTCGGTGCTCGACCACGGCCGGTTCTGCATCGCCTGGGGCGCGGCAGGTCTGGCGCAGGCATGTCTGGAGGCGGCCGTGCACCATGCCGACACCCGCGTCCAGTTCGCCAAGCCGCTGAGCGAGCAACCGCTGATACAGCAGCTTCTCAGCGACATGATGGTGCACAGCCGGGCGGCCGCGCTGATGTGTCGCGACGCTACCAACGCCCGACAGGGCCGCGCCAACGACATGCTGGCACGGACCACGGCGGCCAAGTACTTCGCCGCCAGCGCCGCGGAACAGGTCGCGGGACAAGCGCTGCAGATCCATGGCGCGCTCGGTCTCAGCGGCGGCCATCCAGTGCAGCGGTATGCGCGCGACGCGCGCATTCTCAGTCTCATTGAAGGCAGCCGGCAAATTCAACAGATGTTAATCGCACAATACAGCCGACAATGGATACACACATGCACATGACCGCGTCTCCTCAGCGCAAAGCCGTCAAATGCCTGGTCTGGGACCTGGACCACACTTTATGGGATGGGGTGTTGCTCGAGGGCGACCAGGTCCGGCCCTTCGCCGGCGTACCGGAGCTGGTGCGCGAGCTGGACCGGCGCGGCATCCTGCAATCCATCGCCAGCAAGAACGACCCCGAACCGGCGCTGGCGCGCCTGGAACAACTGGGCCTGAAAGAGTATTTCTTGTACCCGCAAATCCACTGGGGTAACAAAAGCACGTCGGTGCAGCGCATCGCCGAGCGGCTGAATATCGGCACGGACGCGATCGCGTTCATCGACGACACGCCGTTCGAGCTGGACGAGGTGAAGTCCGTGCATCCGCAAACCTTGTGCATCAACAGCGCGCTGCGGCCCGCGCTGGCCGACATGGCCGAGTTCCAGCCCGGCGTCCTGACCGACGAAACCGCGATGCGGCGCCGGATGTATCTGGAGGACGCCGCGCGCCAGGCTGCCGAAGAGGCGTTCGAAGGCCCGCGCGAAGAGTTCCTCGCCTCGGTGGCCATGCGGCTGACCCTGCGCCGCGCCGAAGAAGCCGACCTGGACCGCCTTGAGGAACTGGTGGCGCGCACCAACCAGCTCAACACCACCGGCCGCATCTACTCGCGCAGCCAGCTGGACGCCTTCCGCACCTCCGCGCAGCACGACTTCTGGGTCGCCGCGCTCAGCGACATCTACGGCGACTACGGCAAGATCGGCCTGGCGTTGGTGTCCAAGCAGCCCGGCGCCTGGACGATCCAGGCGTTCCTGATGTCGTGCCGCGTCATGACGCGCGGCGTCGGCTCGGTTTTCATCCAGTGGCTGCAGAAAAGCGCGCAACAGCACCAGGTCGCGTTGCGCGCGGAGCTGATTCCCAACGAACGCAATCGCATGATGATCGCGACCTACCGTTTTGGCGGCTTCCAGCCGGCCGGCAAGGACGGCGCGGTCGAGATCTATCAGCACCCGCTGACCGAGCCGGTGCGGTTTCCGGACTACGTCACGTTGCACGCGCCCTGACGCGGCCGGAAAATCTCGCTGCCGACGAGGCAGTACCTGAAACCGCGCGGGGCCAGCTGCCCCGCGGCATTCACGACAAGGCGAACCGATATGCAAGCAGTGCCCACCCAAGCTCAACTGATTCACAGCAGATTCGAACAACTGGCCGCCGCCCAACCCAAGGCGACCGCGCTGGTCTATGAGGACAAGTCCCTCAGTTACCTGGACCTGAACAAGCGCGCCAACCGCCTGGCGCACTACCTGCGGCAGTGCGGCGTGGGCCCGGAATCGCGGATCGCCCTGTGTGCCGACCGCTCGCTGGAAATGATCGTCGGGCTGCTGGCGATCCTGAAGGCGGGCGGCGCCTATGTTCCGATCGACCCCACCTACCCCGCCGACCGGCTCGCCTTCATGCTGGAGGACAGCGCCCCGCAAATGATACTGACTTATGGCAGCGGGCGCGACGCGCTGGCGGCCGGTTCGCGCACCGGCGCGGCCATGGCGCCTGTCGTCGATATCCAGCGCGACGCGATCCGCTGGTCCGACGCCAACGCCGACAATCCCGATCCGCGCGACGCCGGCCTCGCCGCCCACAACCTCGCTTATGTCATCTACACGTCGGGCTCCACCGGAAAGCCCAAGGGCGTGATGGTCGAGCACCGCAATGTGACTCGCCTGTTCGGCAGCACCGAGTCCTTGTTCGGCTTCGGGCCCGGCGATGTCTGGACCATGTTGCACTCGTTCGCCTTCGATTTCTCGGTATGGGAAGTCTGGGGCGCGCTGAGCTATGGCGGCCGGCTGATCGTGGTCCCGCGCCATATCGCCCGCTCCATCGACAGCTTCTATCATCTGGTGGTCAGCGAGCAAGTGACGGTCCTGAATATGACGCCGAGCGCCTTCGCCAGCTTCAGCAACGTGCAGGAACAGGAACCGCGGCCCCACGCGCTGCGCCAGGTCGTCTTTGGCGGCGAGGCATTGCAGCCCGCCACGCTCGCTCCCTGGTATGCGCGCGCCGTCAACCAGGCCACCCAACTGGTCAATATGTATGGCATCACCGAGACCACGGTGCATGTCACCTATCGCGCGCTGAGCCCGCTCGACGCCGGCGCCACGGGCTCCCCGATCGGGCAGCGCCTGGCGGATCTGAAGCTGTACCTGCTCGATCCGGCGATGGAACCCGTCCCGCCCGGCACGGTGGGCGAGATCTATGTCGGCGGCGCGGGCGTGGCGCGCGGCTATCTGCACCGTCCCGAGCTGACGGCGGAGCGTTTCATGCCCAACCCGTTCGTGCCGCAGGAACGGCTGTACCGGAGCGGCGATCTGGCGCGGCGTCTGCCCAGCGGCGAGCTGGACTTCCTTGGCCGCGCCGACCAGCAGGTGAAGATACGCGGATTCCGGATCGAGCTGGGCGAAATCGAGGCGCGCCTGCGCGAGCTGCCCGGGATGCGCGAAGTGGCGGTGCTGGCGCGGGAGGACGTTCCCGGCGAGCGGCGCCTGGTGGCGTACTACGTCGCTCGGGACGACTGCGATTTTTCAGTGGCCTCCCTGATCGAGGCATTGACGACGCAACTGCCGGAATACATGGTGCCCGCGGCATATATGCGGCTGGACGCCATGCCGCTGACCAGCAACGGCAAACTGGACCGGGCCGCGCTGCCGGCGCCGGACAACGACGCCTACCTCAGCCGGACATACGTCGCGCCGGAAGGGGAGCTCGAGCAAGCGCTGGCCCTGCTGTGGGCCGAACTGCTCAGCGTCGACCGGGTGGGCCGCCTGGATAATTTTTTCGAGCTCGGCGGACACTCGCTGCTGGCGGTGCGCATGATCAACCGGGTGCAGAAGGAACTGCGGATACAAGCCCAGTTGGCCACGATATTCCAGGACGCCACGCTGGCCGGGTTTGCCGAGAATCTGGTGGCGCTGGTGATGGCCGCGTCGCGCTCGCCACAAGAGCTGGAGCAAGCGCTGCGCGCTCCCCATGGTGCCAGCGCTTGAGCGGACGGTGCGATCGGTTCCCTGCCGGGACGGGCCGGCCGCCCCGCTGAGCCTGGCGCCCGGCGAGGTCGGCCTGTGGCTGCTGGATTACCGGCACGCGCTCCGCTTCGCCGTGCCGCCCGGATTGCTGAGTGCCGACGAACGCGCGCGGCAGGCCGGCCTGACCGACGATGTCCAGCGCCGTCGTTTCCAGCTACGGTGCGCGGCATTGCGCACCGTCCTCTCCGCCTATGCCGCGACACCGCCGGACGCCTGGCGATTCGACACAGGCCGATACGGCGGCCGGCACCTGACACCGGCGCAGGCCGCGGCCTCGGGCCTGGTGTTCAGCCTGTCGCATTCGAGCCGCTACACGGTCATCGGGATCACGCGCCAGGCGCGGCTGGGCGTCGATGTGCAGCCGGTCAGTTCCTCATGCGATCTGCCGGCGATCGCCGGCCGCTTCTTCGCGCCGGCCGAGCGTGCCGCGCTGGCCGCCTTGGCCCCGGCCCGGGTGCCCCGGGCATTTTGCGAGCACTGGACCTTCAAGGAGGCCTACACCAAGGCGATCGGTCTGGGCCTGACGATTGCGCTCGACGACATCGTTTTCGACCTCACGGCGTCCCGCACGGTGGGCTATACGCTGCCTGCCGGCGCAATCCACCGGTCGGCGCGCTGGCACATGGCGCAATGCCTGCTGCCGGGCAGGCAGGTGCTGGCGGTGTGCTGCGAACATCGCGGCCCAGGCGGCATGCCGCCGACCGTCAGGCGCCTGACATCGCTGACGTCGGCGCAGGCGGTCGACATCGGGCGCTGGCGCAGCACCGGCGGCCATGCCTGAGGCGCAAGGGCGCGCGCGCCGCTCACGGCAAGATGCTGCCGCGGCCTAGCGCCAACTTGACCGCGGCCCAGTAGCTCTCGCTGATCGGCAGCAGCTGGCCGCAGCGCAACGCCACCATGTAGCTGCTCTCCTGCACCTGGCGCACGCCGAGCACCTGGTCGCGCCGGACCAGGATGCGGCGGTGTATGCGCAGGAATTCGGCCGGATCCAGGTACTGGACCAGCTCGGTAAGCGTCGTGCGGTGCATCAGTGTGCCGTCCGCCACATGCAGCTCAACGTAATTGCCGGCGGTCTCGATCCAGCGCACATCCTGCAAGGCGACCCGGTCCATCCGCCCTACCGACCTGACGATCAATTCGCGCCAGAACCCGGGAGCGGGATCGGTGAACTGGCGCAAGGCACGGGCATACGTGGCGCGTTGCTCCAGCAATACCCGGGCGCGGGTTATCGCCTGGTGCAGGCGTGGCTCGCTAACGGGCTTGACAATGTAGTCCAGGGCATGGGCGTCGAAGGCATCGAGCGCATGCCCCCGATGCGCGGTCGCGAATACTATCAGCGGCGGCAATTCCCGCTGGCTCAGGGAGCGAGCCAGCTCCAGCCCGGACTCCTGCGGCATCTGCACATCCAGCAGTATCAGGTCGACGTCGTTCGTTTGCAGGAAGTCGCGGGCGCTGGCCGCGCTCGGGCATTCGCCCGTCACCACCCATTCGGTCAGCGGCGCAAGCGCCAGCCGTAAATTGGTCCGCGCGTGCGCCTCGTCGTCCACAATCAGGATTTTAAAAGTCATGCTCAATCGATCACTTGCCATGGGAGCCGTAGTCCGGCCACAAACCGCCCATCGATCCGGGCGGTATCGAGCGACGCCAGGTTGCCGTAGGCAAGCAGCAGCCGCGCCCGGATGCCTCGCAGGCCGATCCCCAATCCGGCGGTCGGCGCCACCTGGTCGAAGATCGGATTGCTGACGCGGACCAGCAGAAACTCGCCTTCGCGCGCGAACGTGACGCTGATATCGCTGCTGCCGCCATGGCATTCCAGATCATGCCGCAAGGCGTTTTCGACCAGCGGTTGCAACAGCATCGGCGGACATTCCACTTCCGCCTCCAGCACCTGCTCCCCCTCGATGCTGACGCGTAGCCGGGCGCCAAACCGCAGATGCTGCAATTCCAGATAATCCAGCACGAACTGCAGTTCCTGCTTCAGGCTGACCCAGTCGCGCTCGCTGCTCAACAGCGCATACTGCAGCAGATCGCCAAAGCGCGACAGTCCGTCCAGCGCGACCGGCTTGTCGTCGGTCCTCACCATGGCGCCGATCGCGCTGAGCGTATTGAAGATGAAATGTGGTTCCAGCTGCCCGCGCAACGCGGCCAACCGCTGCCGCTCCAGCGACAAGCGCATGGCGGCCAGCTCGCGGGTTTGCAGCTGCCGCTGCTGCCACAGCAAGCCGGCCACCACCACACCAAATGCCAGCGTCAACAATATAAACACCACAAACCACTCGAATTTATCCATCGAAATCCAGTAGTGCCAGGCGTTCGCCAGATTGGGCGCCAGGTCGAACTTGAAGCAGCGCCGGTAGGCAAGGCCAAGCATGGCGACCGGCCAGCATATGGTCAGATACACCAGGTAGCCGCGCATGATGAGGCGCCGGGTGCCGAGCCAGCGCGGGTGGCGTTGGTAGATCAGGTAAAGCACGTAGCTTTGCACCATCATCACCGCGTAGCCGCACCACCAGCCCAGCGTCATCATCCAGTAACTGCGGAAATCGCGGTTATGCGCCGCGTCGCCGTAGGTGCTGACCCCGGCGACTGCGCACAGCAGCGTCCAGAGGCCGAAATTAGTCAAAAACGCGCGTGATTTTGCGGACATGGGCAGCGATATCAATGTTTGTCGCAGAGTATAACAGCCGGAATTGCCGGTTCCTCCCGCAAAAATCCGGTTTCGTCACTCTTCAGCGGTGTGCCGCGCGGCGGCGCCCGCGTCCAGGCGCGGCGGGCGGCCACTTCGTCCCTCAGGCGCGGGCACTCATCACACGCCGGTGGAGCGACCGCACGCCGTGCGCTACGCTGGCGACTCTTCAACTTCCGTTACCATCATCATGCGTCTTTCCATATTGCGCCCAGTTCCCCTTCTCGTCCTGAGCATCACCGCAGTGGCCAGCGACGATACGCCCCCGTTGCAGCAAGTCGAGGTGCGGGGACCGGGCAGCAGCCAGTTGCGCCGCGACGACGCCGTCGGCCGCATCGTGATTGGCCGCGACGACCTGCAGCGCTACGGCGAAACCACCCTGTCGGACGCGCTGAAGCGTCAACCGGGCATCAGCATTGTCGGCACCGAAATCCGCATGCGGGGCCTGGGCGGCGGCTACACCCAGATTCTGATCGATGGCCAGCCGGCGCCCGCCAACTTTGACATCGCAACCCTGTCGCCGGAGCTGATCGAGCGCGTCGAGATCCAGCGCAGCGCGCAAGTGGACGCCAGCGCGCAATCCGTGGCCGGATCGATCAACATCATATTGCGCAAGGCGGCCGGCGCGCCCCGCCGCACCGCCAAGCTCAGCGCCGACCGCCAGGCGGGAGAGACCAGTCCCACGGCGACCGTCCAATGGATGGAACGCAGCGGCGCGGTCGGCTACGGCGTCACCGCCACCGCCAGCGAAACGCGCAGCAGGCAACAGACCGGTACCGACGAGCGCACCACCGACGCCGGCGCCACCTCGCTGCGCCGGCTGGAGGACGATGACCGCACCCGTACCCGCCGCCTCAGTGCCGCGCCGCGCGCGGACGTCAAGCTCGACGGCGGCAATTCGCTGACCTGGCAAGGCCTGGTGGATGTGTCGCATGTCGACGCGCGCGGGGTGCAGTCCGAGACGACGCTGCTGGGCGCGCCCACCGCGTCGCCGGACTCCAACTGGCGCGGGCTGTTCAAGAACTGGCTGCTTAAATCCGACCTGAGCTGGATGCAGCGCTTCGAAACCGGCAAACTGACGCTGAAAGCGGGTATCGAGGCCAATCACCGCGACGGCGACTACCTGTTCCACGGCATCGACCCGCAAGGCGTCCCATGGCTCAATCGCGCGGTGGCCTCGCGGGCCTATGAGCGCCGCGCCAACACCAGCGGCAAATACCTGGCGCCGCTGATGGCCGGCCATGACATCGCGATCGGCTGGGACGCGTCCGACGTGCGGCGCGAAGAGGGCCGCCATCAGCGCGACACCGGCCCCCAGGGGCCCGGCAGCCCGCCCTTGTACACGCTGGACCAGGACTACAACGCCAGCGTGGAACAACTGGCGCTGTTCGCGCAGGACGAGTGGGCCGTCACTCCGCGTCTGCAAGCGTATCTGGGACTGCGCTGGGAAGGGTTGGATACCCGCACCTGGGGTCCGGGTGAAGCCTCGACCGCGTCGCGGGTGTGGAGTCCGGTGGTTCAGGTGGTCTGGAAGCTGCCCGAGAGTACGCGCGACCAGTTGCGCGTGGCGCTGGCGCGCACCTACAAGGCGCCGCAACCCCGCGACCTGGTACCGCGGCGCTACACGGTCAACAACGACAACGGTCCGACGCAGCCGGACTACCAGGGCAATCCATCGCTGCGCCCCGAGCTGGCCTGGGGATTGGATGCGGCGCTGGAGTCGTACTTCGCGGGCGATGCCATGGTCAGCGTGTCCGCGTACGCGCGGCGCATCCAGGATGTTGTACAGCTCAGGCTGTGGCAGGAGGACGGGGTCTGGGTCAGCAGCCCGGCCAATGGCGGCGTGGCCAATGTCCACGGCATCGAAATCGACGCGCGCGTGCCGTTCAAGGTTGCGGTGGCCGCCGGCACCACGGCCGAGCTGCGCGCCAACCTGAGCCGCAACTGGTCGCGCGTCGAGGGCCTGGCCGGACCCGACAACCGCCTCGGCAACCAGGCGCCGCTGACGGCCAACGTCGGACTCGATCTGCGCATGCCGCAAGGCGTGACGGCCGGCGCCAATTTCCGTTTCGTTGGCGGATGGAGCGCCCGCACCTCGCAGTCGCTGGTACAGGAGACCGGCGTCGTCCGGGAACTGGAGACCTATGCGTCCTGGCCGGCGGCCGGCGGCCGGCTGCGCCTGACGCTGGCCAATCTGCTGCAGTCCACGCGGCTCTCCGGCCAACGCTATGATGACGGACTGTATGCGAGCTCGCGCCTTTCCGCCGGCACGCAGCGTCCACTGGTCCGAATCCAGTATGAGATCCAGCACTGAGGCGCCACGCTCCGGGCTAGCGGCCGCGCCGGCGCGCCGCGACACCCAGCATGGCCAGCCCGCCGAGCAGCATGGCATATGTGGCCGGTTCCGGGACCGGCGGTGACGTGTAGCCGCCACCGTTGTGGCCGAAGTCCCAGTTGGTATTCGGGTCGTTCACGGTGTCGGCGTTGCTCACCACGCCATAAAGCTGCGCCAGGCTGCCAAGGCCGGCCTGTTCCGCGCCGGACAGCAGCACCGCGCCTTTGGGCAACTCGATGGCGCTGATGTAGCGAATTGGCGAATGCGCTGCTGTAGTTGACCCCGGCGCTATCGGTAGACGATGTATCCATCTGCGCATAGGTGGACGCGGCGTTGTAGCTGCCGTTGGCGGGGAAATTGCCCTTCAGCGTCATGGCCAGGACGAAGGCGCCGTAATCGCCGGCCTTCCTGCCGGCGCCGGCCGTGATCAGCAGTTGTTGATTCCATTGCGCGCTGGCGTTGGCCTGGAGATAGCTGTTGGCGGGGCCGCTGGGGGCGCCGTTGTCGTTTCAGCCCTATAAAGCAGCGTCAACACCTGCTAAAAGTCAACTTTGGTGAAAAGATATCGGCGAAACAACATCCCGCCGGGCCCCATACATGGCCTGGCAGTCACAAATAACAACGATATCCGCAGTAATATTGGGAAAATCGCCGCCCACATGATCGTAGACAGTCGCTGGCGGTGTCATACGCACAATAAAATGGCACACTGATTTATAGGAAATTCACATCGTCAGAAGCTGGCAGTCGTGATCTGGGCAGTACAGTTCTCCGACCCAGCCCCCGTCGGACCTCCAACGCCCAAGGGCGCTCCCGTCACCGCAGTCCATGCCCGCTATCGGCGCGCGCGGGGCGTAACATCAAGACCAAGGGGGTTCCATGAATGGCTTTTCCATTTCCGACGCAAGCAGATCCGCCATGGCGCCGGACCAGAGCAATTGCACCAGGTGCCGCGCCGCGCCGTTTTGTATCCCGGCGCGGACCGGGCAAGACGCACCGCACCCTCCGGTATTGAGCCGCCGCATCAGGGTGGCCCGCGATACCAGGCTATTCCAGGCCGGCGACTTGGTCGGCGAGCGTTTCTACGCGATCTACTACGGCACCATCAAGTACACTTTTACGACCGCATCGAATCACGAGAAGATCGGCGCCTTCCTGATGAGCGGCGATCTGCTGGCCCTCGATGCGATCGGATTCAGGCGGCACCATGGCACCGCCGTGGCACTTGAGGACAGCGAGGTTTGCGAGATTCGCTACGACTGCATGCAGTCCAGGCCCATGTTGTTGCACGGCATGATCAGCAAGCAGATCGCGCGCGAACAAATCACCGCGCATTGGCTGCGGAACAGCGGTGCCGGGCAACGGCTGGCGGCGTTTCTGCTTGACATGTCCTGGCGCCATTACCGGCGCGGCTATTCGGCGCAGCGCTTTCGCTTGGCGATGTCGCGCCAGGACATCGCCAATTTCCTGGCGCTGAGTCCTGAATGCCTGAGCCGCGAACTGGCCCAGTTCAGGCAGGACGGACTGCTGGAGGTCGAGGAACGCGAGATCACCCTGCGCGATGCCGCGCGCTTGCGCCAGCTGGCTACGGATAGCAGCCCGGCGGCAGTGCCTGTCCACCCGCAAGTTTGATCTGCATCATAGGCACACCGCGTTCGAGGCTTTTATGATGGTCATATGGTCACATGAAAGCCTGCCGCATGCCAGAATACAAACACGGGCAGCCTCCGCCTTCCGGCAGGCCGTGCCGGGATCAAAGCTGCCAGACGTGCCCCACCCGTACACGATGCCTGCCGCGCGGCCTGAGCGACAGCGACTGCGCCCTCGTCAACCAATCGGTGGTGCAGCGCCACGGGCTGCTGCGCGGCGAGTATCTGTACCGGACCAACGACCCGGTCGGCCATCGGCTGTACGCGATCCGGAGCGGCCAGTTCAAGACCTACCATCTGTCGCCGGACGGCGAGCAGCGCATCGCCGGTTTCCAGTTTGCCGGCGACTTCCTGGGCCTCGATGCGATCGGGTTGGCCTTGCATCGCAATACCACGGTGGCCTTGAGCGACGCCCTGCTCTGCGAGTTTTCGCATCCGCGGCTGGTCGAGGCGACGCAGGGCTCGCCGGCACTGGCGGCCCGTTTGCGCGAACTGTTAGGCAGCCAACTGGCCCGGGCACAGACAATCAGCCTGCTTCTGGCGAATCGCGCGGAGCAGAAAATCAGCGGTTTTCTGCTGGCCTTGCCTGCGGATCAGCGCGACGATGAGCGTCACACGATGGTGCTGAACCTGGCCATGAGCCGGGCCGACATCGGCGCCTATCTTGGCCTCGCGGACACCACCGTCAGCCGCACATTGAGTCGATTTCAACGGCTCGGCTATCTGCGGCTGCGGCATCGGCAACTGACCATACTCGACGCCGTCGCACTGCGCGCCATCGGCGCTAGCGCGCAGCCGGCCGCTTCCGGCGCAGCCCCGCTTCTCGGTGCGGCGTGATCAATCGAATGTCTCCTGCGCCGGCGCGCTAACCGCGCAGCCAAGCAGGATGAGAACCGTTGCAATCAACAGCACGGGCAGCGCGCCGGGCTGTGTGTCGAACCGGGCGCTTGCCGGATTGGCAGGCGCCAGCGCTCCTTCGCCGGCCAGTGCCGGCGTCGCGCCCAGGGCGGCGCAGAGCGTCAGCTGCGCCAGTCCGCGCGGGCATGAGGCCAGTCCCCACCTGCTATAGCTCGCATGTTTCATGTCTGGGCTCCACTGGATGATCCGCCCGCAAAGCAGGCTTTGTCGTGACGACGCCATGCCATCACGACCGGTGTTGCGGTTTACGCGGCGTCGGCTCCGGCGGCTGATTTACGGCGGCGTATCATGCCCAGCACGCCAAGGCCCGCGGCCAGCATGGCGTAGGTCGACGGCTCGGGCACAGCCGTCACGGTCACGTCACCGCTGTACAAGGCTTTAGGGCCAGCAACGCCGGCCAGGGTCAGCGTGAACGGGGAGGCGCCGATGATGCCGATGTACTCAAACGAGGCGATGCCGGCGTTGACGGCGACGCCGGTATGACCGTTCAGGTTCGACAGCAGCGGATCGAAAGACAGATTCTGGCCGCTCACCGACACGTCAAATTTATAAGTTCCCGCCGCAAGGCCGGTGAAGGTGATCACATCCAGGCCGCCGGACAGGATCCCATCCAGGCCGGTGGTGATGCCGATGAAATGGTTGTCCGTATCGAGGACGGGGGTGGTGGTGACGAAGACGCTCTGATCGGCTGCGGAGGCGAACGAGGAGGCCAGGGCGAAGAACGTGGCTGCGAGTAATTTGCGTTTCATTTTTTTCTTCCCAACGAGATGGTGTCTGTCAACGAATCCGCCAACAGAGGAGCGCTGCTCCCGAGTAGAAGCTTGACCCTGATGATGCAAAAAAACCATGTCGAAAATCAACCGGCGGCCGGTTGTACGCCCACCCGCCGCATCCCTGCGCTTCCCACGGTTATCGGCAGACAAAAATCAGGATCGCGAAATATTGTTGGCCGGCCGATCCTCCCTATTGACATTTGCCCACTGTCGCTCAGGCCATAGCCCACGCCGGATCGCCCATCCCAGCGGCGCATGATGCAAGCATTCCGGTGGTATTTCCGCAACCGTGGCGATATTTAATCGTTGAAGATCTTATAAGTCATTGCGATACTTGCAACACTGTCGGCCCGCTCCTGCGCCACCGGCATGCTGTCTCTCCAAGCTTGCCCAATCAGGCTATTGTCGTTTGACGCCGTCGCCTCGAGCCGAAGCGCGCTTCGCTTGTCCCGACGCCTATTGCAACGCATCCCCCGGGATGTCCGATATGAAAAGGACAAGAAATGCGTACTGCACAGATCCGCCGCCACCTCGGCGCCCCCTCCGCCCTCCTGCCCCGCACCGGCACCGAACAGGGCCTGCCATCGACCACGCCGCAGCTGTTGCGCGGCACGGTCGCGCCGATGGCCGCCGCCAAGGCCGCCAGAACGCCGGCGCTGAACCTGGAATTCTCGCCGCGCGACTACATCACCTACCTGCTGTCGATCGATGCCGAAATCGAACACTGCCTGATGGTGCAATACCTGTACGCCGCGTATTCGCTGGGCGGCCCGCAAGTGCCCGAGCCATTCCGCGACATCGTGCGCACCTGGCAGGAGGTGATACTGGGCATCGCCAAGGAGGAGATGGGCCACCTGATCTCGGTGCAGAACTCGCTGCGCCTGATCGGCTCCCCGTTGCACATGGAACGCGAGGACGAGCCGTGGGACTCCCCTTTCTATCCGTTCCCGTTCACGCTCGAACCACTGACGCTGGACTCGCTGGCCAAGTATGTGTACGCCGAATCGCCGGTCGACTGGGAAGGCGGCGCGCTGGGCGACGAAATCCGCCTGCGCGTGCACGCCCAGACCGACGACCCGCACCAGGTGGCGGCGCTGTTCGGCACGCTGATTCCGCTGGTGGCCGATCCCGACTACCTGCCCGACGCCGCCTTCGACGCCTCGACCCTGCCGGCGCAGGCCGACTTCGCCGAATGGGGCCGCGGCTATCAGGGCGGCCATCGCGGCCGCCCCGCCGGCCAGCCGACGCAGACCCCGGACGTGCTGGTGGTGCCGCAGACCTGCCGCGACGACATGGTCGCCGCGTTGCACGCCATCGCCCAGCAGGGCGAGGCCACCACCGGCACCACCGCCTCGCACTTCGTGCGCTTCCTGCGGATCTACGTCGAGATGCGCGAGCTGACCGAGCACAAGCCGCTTGCGGCCGAACACTGGAACGCGGCCCGCCCGCCCGGTTTCGCCGCGCCCCAATGGCAGGCGCTGCAGCCCGAGAGCAAGGCCGGCCTGCTGGCCGTCGGCGCCTCCTGGGCGCCGGCGCGCCAGGTCGCCGTCAATCCCTACGTCTCGCTGGACCCGGATGACGAGGGCAGCGACGAAAACGCCACCGCCACCCGCATCAGCCATCCCGAATCGGCGCTGTGGGCCACGCTGCACAACATCCGCTACCGCATGCTGCTGAACTATCTGATCCACAGCTTCACGCTGTACGGCGGCTTGAACGCGGCCGGCGCGATCACGCCGCGCGGCGCCATCGTCAACGCCACCTTCGGCGAGATGTACAACCTGCGCGCGATTTCCGAGATCCTGATGCAGTCGCCCGTCTCGGCCGACGATCCGGATGCCGGCTACGCCGGGCCGCCGTTCCAGATGCCCTACACGCTCAACAGCCCGTTCGGCGAGGCCAACAAGTGGCGCGGCCACCTCGACCTGCTGACCGCCTCGGCCAGCGTGGTCGAGGCGCTGCAGCTGCTCGCGCCCGCGTCCCGCCACGCCTATCTGGCGTCGCTGCGCGAGGCCGACCGCAATATGCGCGAGCTGATCCTGCGCATCCTGTCGGGCAGCATCGACACCGCCTTGCTCTAGGAGACCATCATGCCGATACTGGAACTGAGAATCCTGCCACCGCTGGCCGTGGCCCGCCTGGGCGGCGCCGCCGAGCCGCTCGAAGCCTTCGAGCTGGAAACCGATCCCGACAGCCCGATGAACTACCGCCGCATCGTGCCGCGCGAAAGCTTCGAGGTCGATCCGCGGAGCGGCCGCATCGTGCGCGCCTACGTGCCCGCCAACATCCGCTTCAAGGATGCCGACAAGCTGGTGCGCCCGGTCGCGCCCTTCCTTGAGGTGTACGCGCGCACCAGCGAGGAGCCCGAACAGCTGCAGCCGCTGACCGTCGCCCTGCTGGCCGCGCACGGCCTGTCGCTCGACAGGCTGCACTGGGACGTCGAACTGGGCAACATCAAGATCTACCGCCGCACCAACAACCCGAACGACAAGATCCACGCCAACCTGTTCGACCTGAAGGACCACGCCCGCCACGCGCTGAACGGCTGGTGCGAGAACTTCAAACAAGGCAAGACGCTGCCGCTGGGCCACGTGCAGTTCATCGCGCCGACCGACGACTTCCCGGAAATCCGCCTGCGCTACACGCCGGCCGCCGGCAAGGTCTACGGCAGCCGCATGCAGCGCCTGGAACCACAGGCCAACGGCGTGCCGGTGCTGGTGCCGGACCCGATCATCGACAACGAGGACCTGGTGCTGTACGACGCGGTGCGCGGCGACTGGCTCAACTACACCGAAAGCACCGGCCCGACGCTCACCAACCCGGCCGGCATCTACGCCGGCTACGCCAACGCCCAGGGCCAGCAGGTCAGCTGGGGTTACCTGGACGACGAATGCGACGGCCACGTGCGGGTGGTGCTGACGCTGGCGGACGGCAGCACCCTGGCGGCCCAGGCCACCATCGGCGCCGGCCCGCCGGCCTACGCGCCCGACACGCTGCCGATCCGCGTGGTCTCCGACGAAATGGAGCAGCTGCTGCACGGCCCCACCGTGCAGGAGGAAGAGGTGTCGCTGGAGCAGGCCACCGAACTGGTGCTGCGCGCGCTGGAGACGGTGCGGCTGATGAACACGGCCATCATGAACGGCAATCCGGTCAACGGCCGCCTCAATGTGGCCAGCACCATGGTGCGGCAGAACAGCAGCGACTTCGAGCGCTACTACGAGCCGATCGCCGCCGCCGCGCTGGTCGACAACCTGGCGCTGCGCGCCCTGCACGAGCGGGTGTTCAGCGCCCTGTCGGCCGGCGGCGCGCCGTGGTTCGCCCAGACGCTGCGCCTGCCCGAGGAGATCGGCGACCTGTCGGCCATCGCGCTGCGCAAGATGCCGGCGTTGATGCGCGGCGCCGACGGCCGCAGCCTGACGCTGACGCGGCGCCACATCGACATGGTGGTCAAGGCCGCCCGCAACGCCATGTTCCGCCAACCCGACAACACTGCAGGAGAACTGTGATGGCCGCCAAACAGCCCAGCCTGAGCGCGAGCAACCTGACCGCGCAGATCCACCATCGCGGCGCCGGCAACCCGGCCTCGATCCTGCCGCGCAGCGCGATTTCCAATTGCTTCCCCGGCCTGGAATTCGACTTCCGCAACTTGTGGCGGCGCGCCTTCGAAGGCATCGTCCTGGTCGAGAACAACAACTACGTCGTCGACGCCGAGCCGGCCTTCCAGCACCTGGTCACGCGGCGCCTGCTGCGCTTCGCCGGGCTGGAGGTCGGCACCATGGTCAACACCACCGGGCCGGTGTTCCCCGACGGCAGTTCGGGCACGCTGGCCTCGGTGGCCAATCCGAACGCGGTGTCCTTCATGGAATGGTCGAACTCGATCGCCCGCATCCTGCACCTGCAGGGCCAGATGGTCAGCTGCGAGTTCACCGCCCAGACCGACGCCAGCACCGAGGTGCTGGCCGGTCCGGACACGCCTTCGATCACCGTCGAGCTGCGGCTGCGGCACTTCTTCGAGCCCGACACGGCGGCCTTCAATCCGGCGCTGCTGCAGCCGGGCGACCTGACCCAGGGCCTGTGCGCGCCGTGGCAGAACGACTACCGCGAGTGCGCCTGTTACTACTGGGCGGCCTCGCGTCCCGACTATGTCAACGTCGAGCCGGGCGTGGACGGCCTGTCGCACGGCGACATGTGGTTCGCCAAGAAGCGCACCGGCACCTACATCCCGGACAACCGCGTCGACACCAGGCTGTACTCCTACGACGACCTGTTCAAGTCCTGGCAGGAGGATCTGCGCTTCATCATCCGCGGCAAGGATGCCGATGAATCCTGACACCATGGCCGAAGCGCCGCCCGCCGCCAGGGCCACGGCGGCGGACGGCGCCGCGCTGGCGCGGGCGCTGAGCAGCCGCATCGTGGCGGCGTCCCGGCCGCGCCAGCGCCATGCCCACCTGGTCGACGATGCCCGCGGCGCGCAGCTGTTGATGGTCAACGGCACGCGCCTGTACCACCTGCCGCCCGGGTTGACCGAGCAGTTCCGCGCGGCGCTGGGCAGCGACGATCCGGCCCTGCTGCAAGGCCTGGTCGACAGCTGCGGCCTGCGCGCCGAGGCGCTGATCGACGACACCCCGCTGGCCGCGCCGCCGCTGCATGCGCTGTCGCTGGCGATCGCCCAGAAGTGCAACCTCGGTTGCACCTATTGCTATGCGCAGCAAGGCGAGTTCGGCGACAAGGCCAAGAGCATGGAGGAACAACAGGCGGTCAAGGCGGTCGATCTGCTGCTGTCGCAGGCGGCGCCCGGCGCCAAGGTGAACCTGGCCTTCATGGGCGGCGAGCCGCTGTCGAACCGCGCCGTGCTGCGCAGTGTGACCGAATACGCCAGCCGGCAGGCGGCGCTGCGCCAGGTCGACTGCCGCTTCTCGATCACAACCAACGGCACCCTGCTGCGGCCGGACGACGCCGACTTCTTCGAGCGGCACGGTTTCGCCGTCACGGTCAGCCTGGACGGCGCGGCCGAGCAACACGACCGGCTGCGCCCGTTCAAGGGCGGCAAGGGTTCCTTCGACCGCATCCTCGAACGCATCGCGCCGCTGCTGGCGACGCAGCGCCGCATGCAGGTGTCGGCCCGCGTCACCGTCACGCCATTCAACATGAACCTGCCGGCCACGCTCGACCTGTTCATCGGCATGGGCTTCCACAGCGTCGGCTTCTCGCCGCTGCTGCGCGCCGCCAACGGCCGTGCCGAAATGGGCGAGGCCGAGCTGGCCGAGATGCTGGAGGGGATGATCGCCTGCGGCCTGGCCTTCGAGCAGAACGTGCTACAAGGCCGCCGCTATCCGTTCATGAACATGCAGAACGCGCTGCGCGAACTGCAGCGCGGCACGCACCGGCCCTACCCTTGCGGCGCAGGCGCCGGCTACTTCGGCGTGTCGGCCGATGGTGAGCTGTCGGCCTGCCACCGCTTCGTCGGCGACGCGCAGGGCGCCATGGGCTCGCTGGATGGCGGTATCGACCGCGAACGCCAGGCGATCTGGCTGAGCGAGCGCCATGTCCATCGGCAGGAGCCGTGCTCGAACTGCTGGGCGCGCTACCTGTGCGGCGGCGGCTGCCACCACGAGGTGCTGGCGCGCGGACGCAGCGCCTGCGACTACATCCGCGGCTGGCTGCACTACACGATAGGCGCGCACCAACGCCTGAGCCAGCTGGCGCCCGACTGGTACGCCGCGCCCGCCGGCAAACCGGACTGAGCCCGATGCGCGACAGCGACAGCCTGTTCGACTCGCTGGTGCTCGGCGCTGGCCCGGCCGGCGTCAGCGCCGCGCTGCGCCTGCGGCAGCTGGGCTACCGCGTTTTGCTGGTCGAGCGCAGCGCTGTGTGGCCGCGCCCGCAGGTGGGCGAGGCGCTCACGCCGGGCGTGCGCAACATCATCGAACTGCTAGACGCCAACGACGCGCTGGCGTCGGTACCCCACGTCGCCCGCGCGGGCAGCCGGGTGCTGTGGCGCGGCCGGGCACCCGACCTGTTGCAGCAGGCCGGCTCGGCCATCGTCGACCGGGGCCGCTTCGACGCGGCCCTGTTGGGGCTGGCACGGCACCGTGGCGTCGAGCTCGAACAGCCGGCCCGTCTGCTGGAAGTGACTGGCGCGGCGGGCGACTGGCGCGTCAGCCTGCTGTGCGGCGCAGCCCGCCCCCGCCAGGTGCGCGCCCGCTTCATCCTCGACGCCAGCGGACGCAACGCGGCGCCCGGCATCCGCTGCGCGCCCCGGCTGGCGGCCTTGTGGGGCGAGGTCGACCAGTCGGCCCTGCCCGAGCTGGACGGCGCCACCCAGGTTGAGGCGCTGGAGCACGGCTGGTTGTGGGCCGGCTGCCTGCCCGGCCGGCGATATCGGCTTATGCTGGTCTGCGATCCCCACGCGGCCCGTCGGACCCAGCCGGCCGGCCCGGAGGCCCGCCTGCGCGCCGCCTGCGCGGCCAGCCAGTTGCTGCGCGCGGCGGCCGAGTTGCCCCTACTGGGTTCGGTACAAGTGTGCGCAGCCACTCCCTATCTGGCGCCCGACAGCTGGCAGGAGGGCCGCATGAAACTCGGCGACGCTGCCTTCGCGCTCGATCCGGTCTCGTCGTCCGGCGTGGAAAAAGCCATGCGCTTCTCGCTGCAGGCGGCGGTGGCCGTGCACACCGTGCTGTCCGACGATCGCAGCGGCCGCCAGGCGCTGGCCCGCCGCTTCTTCGAGGGCCGGCTGGTGGAGGCCTGCGCGCGCCACGCGCACTGGACCGAAGCATATTATGGCCAGGCCTGGTGCGCCGACCAGCCTTTCTGGCAAGCCCGCTCCCGCTGCGAGCCCAGCGGCGACGACGCGCTGCGTCCGGACCTGCTGGCCGCGTTGTCCATGGAGCGTGCGCGGCTGGCCGGCTATCAGCCGCCGGAGCTCAGGCCGCTGGCCGCGCTCAACCCGGCCCTGCCGCTGCGCCTGCACGGCGGCGCAGCGATCGTCGAGCTGCCCTGCGTGGTTGATGACCGCGTGTGCCTGCACACGGCGCTCGACCATCCCCATCTGGAGCGGCCACTGGCCTTCCTGGAAAACGAGGCCTTGTTCCCGCACCTGGCCAGGATGGCGCAACCGCTGCCGTTGACCCAGTTGCTGAACATGCTGGCCGCCAGCATGCCCGGCCACAAGGCCCAGCGCATCGCTGCCTGGCTATGGCAGCGCGGCCTGCTGGAAAACGTCGCTTGAGCGGCAACAGCGAATAGCGATATCAGGGGGTTGGATTCTTCCTCAGCACGACATGCGTCGCGGCTGCGGTAGGAACATGCTCGACGCACTGGAATCCCATGCTGGCCAGATCCAGTCCCGCGAACAATGACTCGCCCGAACCCAGCACCACCGGGGAGATCGCCAGGTGCATCTCATCGACCAGGCCGGCCCTGAGGTATTCGTGGATGGTCGCGACGCCCCCGCCCAGGCGCACATCCTTGCCATTGGCGGCCTGCTTCGCCTGGGCCAGCGCGGATTCGATACCGTCGGTGACGAAATAGAACGTGGTGCCGCCCTTCATCACCAGCGGAGCGCGGGGATGATGAGTCAGCACGTACACGGGGACGTGGTACGGCGGCTCCTCGCCCCACCAGCCCTTCCAGCTCTCATCCGGCCACGGCCCGCGAACCGGACCGAACATATTCCGGCCAAGTATCCAGGCGCCGATGTTGGCGAAACCGCGGGCCGCAAAGTCTTCGTCCGGCCCGTCCGTTCCCTTGCTTTCGTCACCCAGCATGCGCTGGAAGGTCCGGGTGCCGAAGAACCACCGGTGCAGTCCCTCGCCACGTTCGCCCAAAGGGTTCTGCAAGCTCTGGTTCGGGCCCGCCCCGAAACCATCGAGCGATATGGAAAAACACTGTACTTTGAGTTCGGACATCAAACCTCCCTGGTCGGAAATGTTAATTGGAAGCGGCCGCCTTGGCGCGCGCCACGTGCAGTTTCTTGTAGCTGTCGATCAGGCGCTGGTGCCGGTCGAGGCCCTCCAGCTTCATGCTGGTCGGCGTCAAACCGTAGAAGCGTACCTTGCCTTCGACAGATCCTATCACCGCATCCATCCGCGTGTCGCCAAACATGCGGCGGAAGTTGACCACGTAATCGTCCAGTTCCAGATCGTCGTCCAGCAGCACTTCCAGCACCACGTTCAGAGCCTGATAGAACAAGCCGCGTTCGACCGTGTTGTCGTTGTACTGCAGGAAGGCCTCCACCAGCTCCTGCGCCTCCTCGAACTGCCGCAGCGCAAGCTGGATCAGCAGCTTCAACTCCAGAACCGTCAACTGGCCCCAGACCGTATTTTCATCGAACTCGACGCCGATCAGGGTGGCGATGTCGGAGTATTCATCCAGCTCGCTGTTTTCCAGACGCTCAAGCAGCGCTTCCAGGCTGGAGTCGTCCAGCTTGTGCAGGTTCAGGATATCGGCTCGGAACAGCAGCGCCTTGTTGGTGTTATCCCAGATCAGGTCTTCCACCGGATAGACTTCCGAATACCCCGGCACCAGGATACGGCATGCGGCGGCGCCCAGCTGATCGAAGACGGCCACATACACCTCTTTGCCCATGGCTTCGAGAATGCCGAACAAAGTCGCGGCTTCCTCGGCGTTGGAGTTTTCCCCTTGGCCGGAGAAATCCCACTCGACAAAATCGTAGTCGGCTTTGGCGCTGAAGAAGCGCCACGAGACGATGCCGCTGGAGTCAATGAAGTGTTCGACAAAGTTATTCGGCTCGGTCACGGCGTTGCTGACGAAGGTAGGACGAGGCAAATCGTTCAGTCCTTCAAAGCTGCGGCCTTGGAGCAGTTCGGTAAGGCTGCGTTCCAGCGCGACTTCGAAGCTCGGATGTGCGCCGAAGGATGCAAACACGCCGCCGGTGCGCGGATTCATCAAGGTCACGCACATCACTGGATACTGCCCGCCCAGCGAAGCATCCTTCACCAGCACCGGGAAGCCCTGCTCTTCCAGCCCCTTGATGCCCGCCACGATGCCAGGGTATTTGGCCAGCACTTCCTGCGGCACGTCGGGCAATGCGAGTTCTCCTTCGAGTATCTCGCGCTTGACCGCCCTTTCGAAAATCTCCGACAGGCATTGCACCTGGGCTTCGACCAGCGTGTTCCCGGCGCTCATGCCGTTGCTGACAAACAGATTCTCGACCAGGTTGGACGGGAAGTACACCACCTCGCCGTCCGACTGCCGCACGAACGGCAGCGAACAGATACCGCGCTCCACGTTACCGGAGTTGGTGTCGTACAGATGCGAACCACGCAGTTCGCCGTCGGGGTTGTAGATATCCAGGCAGTACTCGTCCAGGATTTCAGCCGGCAGCGCGTCCTTGCGGCCTGGCTTGAACCAGCGCTCGTTCGGGTAATGGACAAACGCCGCGTTGCCGATATCCTCGCCCCAGTACGTGCCGGCGTAGAAATGGTTGTTGCTGAGCCGTTCAATATATTCGCCCAGCGCCGATGCCAGCGCGCTTTCCTTGGTCGCGCCCTTGCCGTTGGTGAAGCACATCGGCGAATGCGCGTCGCGGATGTGCAGCGACCATACGTTGGGAACGATATTGCGCCAGGAAGCGATCTCGATCTTGATGCCCAGGCCCGCCAGCAGCCCCGACATATTGGCGATGGTCTGCTCCAGCGGCAGGTCCTTGCCCATGATGTAGGTGTTCGCGCCAGGCGCGGGATTGAGCGTCAGCAGGGACTGTGCGTCGGCGTCGAGATTCTCGACTTCCTCGATCACGAATTCCGGCCCTTCCTGGACCACTTTTTTCACGGTACAACGGTCGATCGAACGCAGGATGCCCTGGCGGTCCTTTTCGGATATGTCCGCCGGCAGTTCGACCTGGATCTTGAAGATCTGCTGGTAGCGGTTCTCCGGGTCGACGATATTGTTCTGCGACAGGCGGATATTTTCGGTGGGGATATTACGCGTGGTGCAGTACAACTTCACGAAATAGGCAGCGCACAGTGCCGACGAAGCCAGGAAGTAGTCGAACGGGCCAGGGGCCGAGCCATCGCCCTTGTAGCGGATAGGCTGGTCGGCGATCACCGTGAAGTCGTCGAACTTCGCTTCGAGACGTAGCTTATCGAGAAAGTTGACCTTGATTTCCATAGCTGAATTCCATTTTTTGCTCAAAATAATCCAGCATTATCCGCCCTTTTAGCTGAACAACAAAGCGCGCGAGCCGGCCGTGCCGGTGGAGCGCATCAGCCTGACGCTCCACCGGCACGTGCGGTCTTAGCTCGCCTCCTTGGCCACCACCTGCTCCAGCGTATTGAAGAAATGCTGCCAGCCATGCTTGGCGCCCTGGTAGGCCTGCTCCTGGTCCGGCCGGAAGCCGGCCTGCTCCATGCGCAGATGCGTTCCGCCGGCGGTCGGCTCCAGCGTCCAGGTGACCACGCTCTCCAGTCCCATGGCGTTCCAGGTGTAGGCAAGCGTGCGGATCGGTTCGACTTCCGTCACCTGGCAGTCAACCGAGCCCCATTCGGCGCGGAAGTTAAAGTGATGGCCCGACACGGGCTGGAAATCATTCTTCATCAGCCAGGCCTCGATCAGGTGCGGCTGGGTCAGCGCCCGCCAGAGCTTTTCGGGCGGATGTGGAAACTCCCGTTCGACTACGACGGTACGGATTTGTTCGGCGATTGCATTCATTGGTCCATCCTTTTCAACAGGTCATCAAGATCGTCGAACCGGCTGTCCCAGAAGCTTGCCATCTGGTTGGTCCAGTCCAACAGCGGAGTCAGCGCCTTGGGTTGAGCGCTGTAGTGGGTCTGGCGTCCTTCATGCCTATCCAGCACGAGCCCGGCCTGCTTCAATACCGCCAGGTGCTTGGACACGGCCGGTTGCGACACCTGCGCCTGCGCCGTCAGCACCCCGACGGTTTGTTCGCCGCCAGTACATAGCTTTTCGAAGATTGCCCGCCGGGTGGGATCGGCCAGCGCACGAAACAGCTCGTCATGAGAATTTGTCATTTGAATCCATAGCCACAGAGTTATGGATTGAACTATAACCAGCCGGTTATTGATCGTCAAGCGAAAATTTAGTGCTGCCGTCAATCGTGCGCGGCTTGACATGCCTGACCGCCCCGGATATCGTCGCAACTATTGCCCAATCGAAAGCTTTCAAGCTGGGCAAATGTCACCTCCTTACCCAGGCAATCCATACCTTACTTAAACGAGCACGCGCCGCAAACGGCCAGAGCTGGGGATGGAAGCGCTCCCATATCAACAGGAATGAAGGATGCATCATGACTAGACGCTGCAGAAATCTACCGCTTCAGGGCCTGCCCCTGCTCTTGCCTTTGCTGCTAGCCGCTTGCGGCGGAGGCGGCAGCGACCAGGCCGCCGCGCCGCCCGCCGCGCGCACGCTGAGCGGGATGAAGGTCCAGTCCGGGACGTCGGTATCGGCCGAAACCGCGCTGACGCCGGTCGGCGCCACAGCCAGTTCGTCCGAGCGGGGCGACCTGTCCGCGGCCGCCGCCATCGACCACAACGATGCCAGCCGTTGGGGCAGCGGCTTCAGCGACGACCAGTACTTGACGCTGGATTTCGGCACGTCGCAATCCATCAGCCGCGTCCACATCGAATGGGAGAATGCCCACGCCACCCAGTACCTGCTGCAAGTGTCCGACGACAATGCGACCTGGACCACGATCAAGGCCGTCGACAACAGCCAGGGCGGCAGCGAGGACTGGAGCGGCCTGTCGGGCCAGGGCCGCTACCTGCGCATGAAAGGCATCAAGCGCTCGACCCAATACGGCTATTCGATCTTCGAGATCCAGGCCTTCACCGGCACGCCGGTCACCACGCCGCCGGTGGACACGCCGCCGCCCGTCGTGATCGATCCGACCAAGCCCGGCGTGATCGTCAAGCCGGTGGCTGCGACCTCGTCGGCGGTGGAAAACGGCGGCCTGTCGGCGGCCATGGCGATCGACGGCAAGACCGCCACCCGTTGGGCGAGCACGGCCGAGGACGGCGCCTGGATACAGTTCGACTTCGGCGCCAAGACGCAGATCGGCTACATGAAGCTGCAGTGGGAGAACGCCTACGGCAAGCAATACGCGCTGCGCGTTTCCGACGACGGCCAGAGCTGGTCGCAGGTGCGCTACGTCAGCGCTGGCCAGGGCGGCACCGAGGAGTTCTACAACCTCGGCATCAATTCGCGCTACGTGCGCGTGCAGGGCGTGGCCCGCGCCACGCAGTACGGCTACTCGCTGTATGAGGTGGAGTTCAAGACGCCGGGCAGCGACAACACGCTGGCCGCCACCAGCACCTCGGCCTTGAAGTACCCGGCCAGCGGCGCCGGCTGGGCGCCCTTGCCCGCCGCCGCCCAGCCGCTGGAGACGTTGCAATTCACGCTGGCCGACGGCACGCTGGTCACCCGCTTCGGCGCGCGCGGCCTGGCCCGCCACGGCCGTGAACGCGGCGAGGAGTGGAACGAAATCGGCTACGGCCCGAACGACACTGTCGATCCGGTCACCGGCCTGCCGCTCGATAAAGGCCCTGGCAACTACCTGACCTTTGTCTCGAACTACTTCAAGAACCGCACCTGGGGCGTCGAGATCATCGACAACAGCCGCGTGCCCGGCGTGACCAAGCCCACGCTGATCGTCAACCAGTACACGACGGTGGACTTCCTGCCCGGCGGGATCGCCTTCTTCCGCGCCTACGACCGTCCGGGCGTGACCGGCTACGGCTGGATGGCGCCGGGCGAACTGGTGGACCGCAACGTGGCGCTCTGCAAACCGGTGGCCTTCCCCGCCGCCGGCAAGCTGTCCAGCGCCGACGGCATCAACGGCGCCTGCACGCTGCGCATCAAGGACTACCCTGGCCATGGCGGCCTCGATGCCAACGGCATGCCGAACGGCGAGGACGTCAAGGCGCGCGCGCTGGTTGCCGGCGACGTCATCGAAGTCTCGCCGTCGATGTTCTCCACCACCGCATCGATGACCGCCAACGGCGACACCGGCGGCATCCGCTACTACTCCTACGAATGGGTTTATGTGGTCGGCGCGGGACTCAAGCCGTGGTATGGCGTGCAGCCGCGCCTGAACTCCGTGCCGCTGCCGGAAGAGACGCTGTCCGGCGGCCAGGGCTCGGTGTCGTACAACTATTCGGACAATGGCCTGTTCATGTTCCAGCAGCCGCACAACAACATCGGCATGCAGAACATGCAGCGCTTTGTCGAAGGCCGGCGCCTGGTGCATACCAACTTCACCACCGGCGACCACAATGAACCGGGCAACGACCGCTATCTGCCGGCGGTGGGCTTGCAGGGGCAGCGCTACAACCAGTCGGCCTGCATCGGCTGCCACGTCAACAACGGCCGCAGCCCCGCGCCGGTCGCCGTCAACCAGAAGCTCGACAACATGGCCATCCGCGTGGCGACGGCCAACGCGCAAGGCCAGCAACTGCCGCACGCGTTGTACGGCACGGCGATCCAGATGAACGCCGTATCGGCAAGCGGCACGCCGCAGAACTGGGGCAGCACCGTCAGCGTGGGCGGGTTCGAGTCGCGCACCGTGAAGCTGGCCGACGGCACGTCCGTGGAGCTGCGCAAGCCGACGCTGGCCTTCGAAGGCCCGGCGCCGGACATTTACTCGCTGCGCGCCGCCCAGCCGATGATCGGCACCGGCCTGCTGGAAGCCATTCCGGAAGCGGACATCCTGGCCCGCGCCCGCACGACGCCTGATGCGGACGGCGTGGTCGGCGTGGCCAACTATGTCTACGAGCCGGAGACCGGCGCCGTGCGCCTGGGCCGCTTCGGCTGGAAGGCCGGCAAGGCGACGCTGCGTCATCAAGCCAGCGAAGCGCTGCTGCTCGATATGTCGGTCACCTCGCCGGTCTATCCTAACCGCGCCTGCGCCACCGGCCCGGCCGGCTGCGCGGCAGGCGGAACGCAGAAAGGCATCTCGGAAGCCGACCTGCAATCGATCTCCCGCTACCTGTCGCTGGTGGCCGTGCCGGCGCAGCGCAGCATCCCAAGCGGCTTCCCGAAAGGCGTGGCGCCGCTGGATGAACACCGGGTCGACGCGCAACAAGTCGCCGCCGGCGCGAAGCTGTTCCAGGGCATGCGCTGCGTGGCCTGCCACACCGCGGAAATGAAGACCGGCTCCGGCCATCTGTTTGCGGAACTGCGCAACCAGACCATCCGCCCCTACTCCGACCTGCTGCTGCACGACATGGGCACCGGCCTGGCCGACAAGTTCGTCGAAGGCCAGGCCAAGGGCGGCATGTGGCGCACCTCGCCGCTGTGGGGCATCGGCTACACGGAGAAGGTGATGGGCAACGCCAGCAAGGTCGGCTACCTGCACGATGGCCGCGCGCGCAACCTGACCGAGGCGATCATGTGGCACGCGGGCGAAGCGGACAAGTCACGCCAGCGTTTCGAGAGTCTGTCGAAGCCTGACCGCGACGCATTGCTGGCGTTCCTGAAATCCCTGTAGCCCCCGACGGCCGCCGTCAAAGTGTTGTCGGCGGCTGTTGGGATGTCAGGCTGGCGGCGGCCAGCACGGCGCCGAGCAGCAGCACCGTTTCAATCCGCAGCGCCAGCCGCACCACCGCAACGCCTTTCAGCGAGCGCGATGCGGCCGGCAAACCGATGAATTTGTTGTAGCCGCCGATGCCGACGGCTACCGCCACCAGCGCCACCTTGACCAGCAAGGTAAAGCCGTAAACGGTATTCATCAAATTCCCGGCATTGCCGACGCGATGCCAGCCGCTGTAGATGCCCGTCGCGGCAATGGCGACGACGGCCACCAGCGCTGTATTCGACATCAAGTCCAGATAGCGGGTCCTCGCCGCCGGCGGCAGCCGTGCAGACAGCACGCACCACCCCGACACGGCAACCACGCCAGTCCAGACCGAAATCGCCGACAGGTGGATAGCCTCGGCGGCGAAAGGAAGTGTCCAGATTCCCTCCTCGCCCGCGTGGCCCATCGACGCCCGGGTCAAGGCGAATACGCCCAACGCCAGCAGAACCGCCGTCTCGCCAGCTTTCGGCAAGCGCGGGACGCAGCGCAGTGCGAACACGAATACCAGCGCCGCCAGCGCAAGGCAACTGGCATGCCCATAAGCCGTACCGCCGACCATCATCCAGAACATGTCGCACGCCTCGCGCATGGTGCAGCCGGCCATGACGGCGGTTGCAGCCAACAGCGACCAGCCTGCGGCGACGATGGCGATGCCTGCCGCCAGCAGATCGAACATGCGCAGGCGCGCGTCAAGCGCTACCGACATGACATCGTCAACCGGCAGCCAACGCCGTGCGCACCAGGAACCGACCAGCCAGCAGAAGCCGCAAATCAGCGCAAACGCCGAGCCGACTTGCACCAGCCAGACGGTATCGAAACCAGCGCCCACTATTTGACCGTGAACGTGAATTCGCCCTTGCGGCGATGGCCGTCACGCCCGGCGGCCGCCCAGCCAACCGTGTAGACGCCTGCCGGCAGCGGCGGCAAAGCCAGCCGGAGGATCGCCGGGTTGGCATCATCGACCGTGGCCTTGGCCTGGCCGGCGGGTGCGCGTCCGCCCGCATCGGTCAGCGTGATGCTGCTGAACGCCGGCTCCACTTTTTCGTTGAACGTCAACGCGATCTCTTTTGGCGCCGTATCCGGCACGGCGTTGGAGGCCGGATTGGAATTCTTCAGGCTTGCATGCGCGGCGGCGAACGGCGATGCCAGCGTGGCCGCCGCCACGATTGCCGATGCGACGAGGGTTTGGAATGTCTTCATCAGTTTTCTCCTTAATGTCCGCTATGGCCGCTCGGCTTGCGCACCGTCAGCTCCACGTTTGGTTGGTTCAAGGCCGGCATGGACTGGCCACCAGCGGTGTAGTTGCGGGCTGGTTCCGGCAAGGCGCCGGTCCATTCGTAGGCCAGCGTGCCCGATGGGTGCTTGTACCAACCGGGATCCGTGTAGTCGCCGGGCTTCTGCTCCTTGCGCACTTTGACCACCGTGAACATGCCACCCATATCCACGCCGCCGAACGGGCCTTCGCCTGTCATCATCGGCAGCGTATTTTCCGGCAGTGCCATCTGCATGCCACCCATGGAACCGCCCTTGTCGCCCATGGTCATGTAGTCCGGGACGATCTTGTTGATCTTCTCGGCGATGCCGCTGTGGTCCACGCCTATCATGGTCGGCACGTTGTGGCCCATGGCATTCATGGTGTGGTGCGATTTGTGGCAGTGGAAGGACCAGTCGCCCGGTTCGTTGGCGATAAATTCAATCGCCCGCATCTGCCCGACGGCGATATCGGTCGTAACTTCCGGCCAGCGCGATGCCGGCGGCGTCCAGCCCCCGTCGGTGCCGGTGACGTAGAACTCGTGCCCGTGCAAGTGCACCGGATGGTTGGTCATCGTCAGATTGCCGACGCGGATGCGCACCTTGTCGCCCTGCCGCACCGGCATGGAATCGATGCCGGGGAATACGCGGCTGTTGAAGGTCCACAGGTTGAAGTCCAACATGGTGTTGGTCTTGGGCGTGTAGCTTCCGGGGTCGATATCGTAGGCGTTCAACAGGAAGACGAAGTCGCGGTCCACCGCGAACTGCTTGTGGTCCTTGGGGTGCGTGACCCAGAAGCCCATCATGCCCATCGCCATCTGCGTCATTTCGTCGGCATGCGGATGGTACATGAAGGTGCCGGGCCGCTTGGCGACGAATTCGTACACGAAGGTTTTACCGGGCGCGATGCCGGGCTGGGTCAGGCCGGTCACGCCATCCATGCCGTTGGGCAGGCGCTGGCCGTGCCAGTGCACACTGGTGTGCTCCGGCAGCTTGTTGGTGACGAAGATGCGCACACGGTCGCCCTCCACCACTTCGATGGTCGGACCGGGCGACTGGCCGTTGTAGCCCCACAGGTTGGCCTTCATGCCGGGCGCCATCTCGCGCACCACCGGTTCGGCGATCAGATGGAATTCCTTGACGCCGTTATTCATCCGCCACGGCAGCGACCAGCCGTTGAGCGTTACCACCGGATTGAATGGCCGGCCGTTGGACGGCAGCGGCGGCACGTGCGTATTGGCGTTATCCATCGTCATGGCTTCGGGCAGCGTGGCGGCGCCGGCCTTGCTGACGGCTGCCGCGCTGACCGCGACCGCGCCTGCGCCTTTGAAGAAGTCTCTACGTGAAATCATGGGTTCATCCTTGTTTCGTTGGCGGTGCCGCCGTTGACGGCCGCCTGCAATTTGGTCTCGGCGATCCAGAAATCGCGCTGCGTTTCGATGGCGGTGTTGACGCTGTTGAGCTGTTCGCGCGAGTCGGCCAGCAGCTCGAACACGCTGGCCAGCATGCCGTTGTAGCGCAGCAGTACCTCGTCGGAGATCTTTTTACGCAGCGGCACGACTTCGTCACGATAGTGGCGGGCGATGTCGTAGGTGGTGCGGTAGGACGAATACGCCTCGCGCACTTCGGAGCGGGCGCGCACCGCCGTATCGGTCGCACGGTGCACCGATTGCATGTACTGCGCCTGCGCCCGCGCCACCTTGGCGCCGCCCCAATCGAAGATCGGCAGCTCGAACGAGACCTGGTAGCCGTTTTCACGCGGCAGGCCGCTGGTGCTCTTGTTCGCGTAGCCGGCGTCGAACACGTTGATGAAGCCTGTGGCCTTGGTCAGGCCCAGCGCGTCGGCGGTAGCTTCGGTGTCGCGGCGCGCGGCCAGCATGTCCAGCCGCTGCGACAGCGCTTGCGCTTCGGCGTTGTTCATCTCCTTCGGTTGCGCCGGCAGGTCCGGCAGGCGGTCCGGCAGCACGAAATTCTGCTGCTCGCCCCACAGGCCCAGTAGCCGTACCAGCTGCTCGCGCGAGGCTGTCGCTTCGTGGCGGCTGCGAGCCAGTTGCGTTGTCGCGTCCTGGTAGAAGGCGCGTTCGCGAGCCTGATCCAGCTTGCTCCAGTTGCCGACTTTCGCCATTTTTTCCGCCAGCTCGGAGGAGGCGTCGGCAGCCACCTGCACTTGCTGCGCGAACGCTGCCGATTGTGCCGCGGCCACCGCGGTGAAGTAGGCGCGCCGGGTGTCGGTCGCCAGTTGAACGGCTTGCGCCGCCGCTTGCAGCTTGGCCTGTTCGAAGCGGCGTTGTCCGATGCGCGAACGCGCCGGCAAAGTCAGCAAACCCGCGATGTCGAACATGACGCTGCGATCGATCTCGGTCTCGCCGCCGCCACGGATACGGCCAAAGCTGAAGCCTGGATTGCGCATGCGGCCGGACTGGACGAACTCCGACTCCGACACACCCAATTCGGCGAACGAGGCCTTCAGCGCAGGGCTATTGAGCAGGGCGATCCGCACCGCCGTTTCAGCGGTCAGCGGCTGGGCCAGCAGTTCGCGCACCTTCTGGTCGTTGTTTGCATCACGCGAGAAGTTGGCCTGCTGGCCTATGCGATCCTGCGTCAGGCGGGAGACGTCGTTCAATCCGGCGTCGTCGGAAAGGCTGGCGCATCCCGCCAGCAGCGCAAGCGACATTCCAGCCGCCGTGTTGAGCGCTGTGTTAAATATTCGCGCCATATCATTTCTCTTTCATGTGCATGTGATGACCCTTGTGCGGGTCTTCGGCGGCATCAGCCTTCGGCTTGCCGGCCGGCGCCATCGTCTCCATCTGCATGTGCATGGAGTGGCCGGACTGCCCGGCCAGTGTCTGGTTGGCCTGCAACCAGGCTTCGTCGGGCGTGACGGCAGGTTCTTCCTGTTGCCGGAAATCGGCGAACGCCGAACGGTAGGCCGGCGGCGCGACCTTGGCGTCAGCATCGGCTGCACTGGACGTGGCCTGGGCCGATGCGAACAACGGCAAGCAGGCGGCAGCCAGCATCAATATGCGGGTGTGGTTCATGGGATTCCTAAAAAGTGACGGATACGCGGGGACAAGCCCGCAGCTTCGGCATCTTCAGGAAAGACGGGGTGGACGTTCCAGTGTAGCGGGGATATAGGCGGTCATCGCTGGTTCGGGCGCGACGACGCGGGCGCCGGCCAGGTTGGCCGGCAGCACCAGTACCGGCACGGTGGGCGGCGCGCACGCACCCACGCAGCTGGCGCAATGACTGCACTTGCCATGCGCGCCGGACGCCAGGTCGGACTTGGCCGGTGCGCAGTGTTCCGCGCCCGCAGCCGGCTGGGTGGCCACTTGCGCCTGCGCCGCCATGCACGGAATGAAGACGGCAGCCCCCCCTTGCAACGGCAGGGCTGCTATCAAAATCCAGAGCAGTAGACGGATGAGTGGGCGCATAGTAATGTCAATGGTACCGCAGTCTATCGGAGACAGGCAACAGCGCACACCTTACACCTTCCCACTGCAGTAAGGTCAAGCAAAAGATGCGGTGATTGCCAATATTGTTTGATAATTTACCTCCATGCTAGACTCCGCGCATGCGAATACTACCCTTGCTGCTGTTCTCCCTGGCCTGCGCGAGTCCCGCGCTCGCCCATGCGGAGCCAGCCTCCCCTGCTATCGCCGCGCGTCCCAGGTGGCCCGGCGCGACCTGTCGATCGCCCGCAAGAGCGACGACGCCGGCAGCTACGTGGGACCGGAGATCGGCATCGGGCCGGACGGGGTGTCGCTGCCCAAAGGAGCGGTGTCCGGCGTCGCGCTGGAGGCGCTGCTTCGGCGCCTGACGGTGCGCCAGGCCGACTCCGATTTCGGCCGCTTGCCCATCCCCTTCCGCGCCATCGCCACGGAGGTCAGCAACGGCGAGATGGTGGTGCTGGATCATGGCAACCTGGCGCAGGCGGTACGTGCCAGCATGGCCATCCCCGCCGTTATCAGCCCGGTGGAAATCGACGGCCAGCTGCTGGTTGACGGCGGCATCGCCCGCAACCTGCCGGTCGACGTGGCGCGGGCGATGGGCGCGAATGTCATCATCCCCATCAATATCGGTTCGCCGCTGCTCAGGCGCGACCAGATCAAATCGGTGTTGTCGATGTCCGAACAGATGACGCGCATGCTCACCGCCAGCAATCTGCGCACCTCGCTGGCCGAATTGAATCCGCAGGTCGACGTGCTGATCACACCGGACCTGGCCAACGTCGATGCCGCCAGCTTCGACCTGCTCAAGGAGGCCGAGGGTTACGGCGAGCAGGCCGCCCGCCAGGCCACCGACAGGCTACGGAGATACGCCGTGCCGGCCGACGACTACGCGGTGCTGAGCGCGCGCCGCCATGGCGCTCAGGCTCCAGAGGGCGTGCTGCTGTCGGCGGTCCACATCGACGGCACGCAACGTGTGCCGGAGGCATCGCTGCGCGGCACCATGGTCTCGGTGCACCGCTCACGAAATGGGGCGAGGCGCGCATCGGCCTGACGCGCGGCCACGTCAACCTGCTGCCGGACACCAGTTTCGTGCCGCCGTCCGAGCTGTTCCCGCACGCCCGCACCGGCGGCGTGCAGGCGCGCCTTCGGGCCGACACGCTGGACAACCGCGCATTCCCGCGCTCCGGCGCAGAGGCAGACCTGCGTGTCTACGCATCCCGTACGGCCATGGGCGCCGACTCCAACTACAGCAAGCTGTCCTTCTCCGCGCTGACGGCGCTCGCCACCGGGCCGCATTCGCTTCAGGGTGCGCTGGAAGTCCAGCACAAACCAGGCGGGAGTCCCCTGCCCGACCATGAGATCGTGTCCTTCGGTGGATTCCTGCGCATGTCCAGCTACCCCACCGGGGAATTGGTCGGAAACAGCCTGCATTTCGGCCGGCTGGTGTACAACTACCGCCTGACGGCGCCGGGTTTGCTGAACTGTGCCTATGTCGGCGCCTCGGCGGAGCTGGGCCGGGTCGGCAATACGATCGATGCGCAGGACGGCGAGCAGACGGTGCGCAGCAACGCGCTCTACATCGCCATCGATACGCCATTGGGCCCGCTGTACTTCGGCGCCGGCCGCGCGTCGCGCAACCAGACCGCTTTATACCTGCTGATCGGGAAGCCGTGACGGTATGATCTCGGCGATCATTTCCCCCTGGTCGTCGATGCCGCATTCGCGGAAGCCGAAGCTGCGATAGAACGCCTGCGCGACGGCGTTGCCCGGCTTGTAGTAGATGATGATGCGCTCGACGTCCGGCTTCGCGTGCAGTTCCTCCAGCAGCAGCGCCATCGCCTTGCGCCCTATGCCCTTGCCCTGCTGCGGAAAGTCGACCATGAAGCGATAGATGCCGTACAGGCCAGGAATGTCTTCGGCTTTGCAATCGTACAGCAGGAAGCCTGCCGGTTCGCCGTCGCAATAGATCCCCCGTGTGAAGAAGTCGGGATAGAACTTGGATTGCGCGATCGAATAGGCATTGCTGTCCAAAAAATTACGCTGGTGTTCCGGGAGCTCCATGTCCATGAAACTCTCGAAATTGTCTTCGTCGATGTCTTGCAGCGTAACGTGTGCGGTCATTGAAATCCAGATTCCTTAAGCGATGATATTCAGGCCGCCGTCGACATACACAGTGCTGCCAGTGAGGCGGTGCGCATATTGCGAGGCCAGGTAGGCGCAGGTGTTGCCGACGTCGAGGATGTCCACCAGCTCCCCCACAGGCGCGCGGGCGGCGGCGTCGCGCAGCAGCAGTTCGAAGTCCTTCAGGCCGGAGGCGGCACGCGTTTGCAGCGGCCCCGGTGAAATCGCATGGACGCGGATGCCGCGATGGCCCAGCTCATAGGCCAGATAGCGGCAGCAGGATTCCAGCGCGGCCTTCACCGGCCCCATGACGTTGTAGTTCGGGACGACCTTCTCCGCGCCGTGGTAGCTCATCGCGAACATGCTGCCGCCTTCAGTCATCAACGGCACCGCAAGCTTGGCCATGCGCACGAAGGAATGGCAGGAGATGTCCATCGCCTGCAGGAAGCCGTCCAGCGAACAATCCAGCAGGCCGCCCTGCAGGTCCGCCTTGGGCGCGAAGGCGATCGAATGGACCAGGATATCCAGCTTGCCCTGTTCGGCCACCTTCGCGAACAGCGCTTCCATCTGGCCGGGTATCGTCACATCCAACGGCAACAGCTGCGCGTCGATTTCCTGCGCCAGCGGCGCCACATGCGGCAAGGCCTTCTCGTTCAGGTAGGTGAGCACGACTTCCGCTCCGAGTTTGCGGAAAGCCAGCGCGCAGCCCCAGGCGATGGAATGCTCGTTGGCGACGCCGACCACCAGCGCGCGCTTGCCGGACAAAATCGGATAAATCGTTTCAGCGGTATTCATGGATGCTCCAGTAATGTCTGCGTGTGGCGGGCGATCATCAGTTCCTCGTTGGCCGGCACCACCCACACGGCCACCTTGCTGTCGGCGGCGCTGATGCGCGCCACGCCACGGGGATTGGCGTCGTTGGCGCCGGCGTCCAGCTTCACGCCCAGCCAGGCCGCGTCGCGGCAGACCGCCGCGCGCAGCGCCGTGCTGTTCTCGCCTATCCCGCCCGAGAAGACCAATGCGTCCAGGCCTCCCAAGGCCGCGGCCAGCGAACCCAGTTCGCGGCCGATGCGGTAGACCATCAGCGCAATGGCGGCTTTTGCGCGCGGATCGTCGCTTTGCTCCAGGGTGCGCATGTCCGGCGAAATGCCGGAGACGCCGAGCAGGCCCGATTCCTGGTACAGCAGCTTTTGCACCGCGCCCACATCCATGCCCAATTGTTCAATCAGGTACAGCACCACGCCGGGATCGAGCGCGCCGCAGCGGGTGCCCATGGGCAGGCCATCGACGGCGGTGAAGCCCATTGTGCTGGCGACGCTGCGCCCCGCGGCCATCGCGCACATGCTGGCGCCGTTGCCCAGGTGCGCCGCGACCACCTTGGCGCTTGCCAGCGATGGATCGGCATCCGGCAGGCGGCTGGCGATATACTCGTACGACAGTCCATGGAAGCCGTAGCGCCGCACGCCCTGCTCCGCGATCCGCGCCGGCAGCGCGAACGCTTGCGCCTCCGGCGGCTGGCCGACGTGGAAGGCGGTGTCGAAACAACCCATTTGCGGGACGCCCGGCGCCATCGCCATCACGGCGCGCACCGGCGCCAGATTGTGCGGTAGATGCAGGGGCGCCAGCGGTATCAGCTTCTCCAGCGCGGCCAGCACATCGGAATTCAAGCGCTGCGGCCCGCTGTAGGCCACGCCACCGTGAACAATTCGGTGGCCCACCGCCACCACACGGTGACCGTCGAGATGCGATTGCGCGAAATCGATCAGGAAGCGCATGCCTCCTTCGTGGCTCAGCGGCGCATCCGCCCAACTGTGCTCTCCGATGGACCGGCCCTGCGCATCCCGCGCGCTGAAGCGGGTGACGCCGCTGTAAAGGTTCTCGATTTTCCCGTTGAACGTGAGCGCCAGCCCGGCGCCGCTGTACAGCGAGAACTTGATGCTCGACGAACCAGCGTTGATGACGACGATGCTATCGTTAGGTGCCATGTTCTCAAGCTCCCATGGCGTGGCCGGTGGCCAGTTTGCTGTGCGCCACCAGCACCGCGACCGCACAGGACGCGAGGCGCGCGGTCACCGAGTCGGCGCGGCTGGTGAGGATGATCGGCACGCGGGCGCCGAGCACGATGCCTGCCGCCGCCGCGCCGGCCATGAAGGTCAGGCTCTTGGCCAGCATGTTGCCGGCTTCCAGATCGGGCGCCACCAGTATGTTCGCCTGGCCAGCCACCGGCGAAACCAGATGCTTGATCGCTGCGGCTTCGGGGTCGATGGCGTTGTCCATCGCCAGCGGGCCATCCAGGATGGCGCCGGTGATCTGGCCACGGTCGGCCATTTTGCACAGCGCCGCCGCGTCTATCGTGGAAGGCATCTTGGCGCTGACCGTCTCCACCGCCGCCAGGATAGCCACCTTGACCGGATCGAACTTCAGCACGTGCGCCAGGTCGATGGCGTTCTGGATGATGTCGACTTTTTCGTCCAGCGTAGGATTGATGTTGACGGCGGCATCGGTGACGATCAGCGGCTCCTCGCGGCCCGGCACGTCCATCACGAAGCAGTGGCTCAGGCGGCGCCCTGTGCGCAGGCCGGTCTCGCAGGCGACCACGGCGCCCATCAACTCGTCGGTGTGCAGGCTACCCTTCATCAGCACCGACGCATGTCCTTCGCGGATCAGCTCCACCGCGCGGAAGGCCGATGCGTGGCTGTGTTCTGTATCGACCAGCGGCAGTGCGGAGATGTCCAGGCCCGCTTCCTCCGCGGCTTTGCGAATGCGCGCCTGCGGCCCAACCAGGATCGGATTGATCAACCCCATGCGGGCGGCATCCAGCGCCGCTTCCAGCGCATGGCGGTCGCACGCGTGCGCGACGGCGACCGTGACCGGCCCGGCTTTGCGCGCTGCAGCGATCAGGATTTCGTAATTCGGGTGTGGCGTACTCGGGGCATTCATCTGGGTTCCTTGGTGGTCAGGCAGGGAAATGATATCAACAAATCCAGATAACGCAATCGAATATTGCTGCGCCGCCGCATCGATTTTTTTTGGCGGTTTAACCCCGTTTTCCTTGCTGGTCCGTTTCACATGGGACGCCGGGCTTTTCCGGCCAAGGAGATGTCATGTTGCGCCCACTGTTAGCAGTAATTTTATTGAGCCTGTCGTTGACGGCGAACGCCATCGCGCCGTTCCCGCCCATCATGCCGCCACGCCTGATCGTCCCACGTGCGCAGACGCCCGTGCGCCTGCAAAGCCTGCGCGTCGGCGCGGAGATCAGCGGCGGCCTGGCCCAGACCACCGTGGAGATGGTGTTCTACAATCCAAACGCGGTGCAGCTGGAAGGCGAACTGCAGTTCCCGCTGCTGCCCGCGCAGCACGTGACCGCGTTCGCGCTGGATATCGACGAGGCGCTTCGGCCCGCCGTGCCGGTCGAAAAAGCCAAGGGCCGCATGATCTTTGAGGCCGTTGAACGAACCCGCGTCGATCCCGCGCTATTGGAGACGACCCAGGGGAACAACTTCAAGCTGCGGGTCTACCCGATACCGCCGCACGGTACCCGCACAGTGCAGCTCAAATATGCCGAAGCGCTGCCACGCCAGGAGGCACAGCGGCTGTACCGGCTGCCCCTGGCTTACGGCGAAGGGATTAAAGAATTTGATCTGGAACTAAATGTGCACGGCGCGATGGCACCGCCGCAGGCGCGCGGCGCGTTGGGCGGCGTACAGTTCGAACGCCGACAGGACGGCTATCGCGCACGTATCACCAAGAATGCCTTCCGCGCCGACGGCACACTGGAGCTGACGCTGGCCGCCGCGACGGAACCGCAGACCTTTGTGCAGGAATTCGACGGCGAGACCTTCTTCCTCAGCGAGGTCGCCGTCGCCGGAGACAGCAATCATCCGGTGCGCGTGCCGCCTGCCGTGCTTGGACTGCTGTGGGACAGCTCCGGCTCCGGCGCCCAGCGCCAGACCGATGTCGAACTGGCAGTGCTGGACGCCTACTTCAAGTCCGTGCGCAATGTGGAGGTGCGGCTGATCCGCCTGCGCGACCGGGCCGAGGCCAGCCAGCGATACCGCGTCGTCAACGGCAATTGGGCCAGCTTGCGCGCCGCGCTGGCGGCCACCGCCTACGACGGCGCCAGCGCCCTGGGCGCATGGAAGCCGGAAGCGGACATCAACGAATACCTGCTGGTCAGCGATGGGCTGTCCAATTATGGAGATGCGCCCTTCCCCACATTGGCCAAGGGCCAGCGTTTGTATGCATTGAATTCAGCGCTGGTATCGGACAGCGCGCGTCTGTCGGCGCTGGCGGAGCGTAACGGCGGCCGGCTGGTGCAACTGCAGGCGAGCCAGCCAGCGCAGGCCGCGCAAGCACTACTGGCCGACGAGCTGCAATTGAGCGACGTCACCGCCAGCGGTGCCAAGGATATCTCGGTTGAAGCACGTGAGCCGCAGGACGGTGTATTGCGCATCGCCGGGCGCCTGACGCAGCCCAACGCGGAACTGACGCTGACCTTGACGCAGCAGGGCAAGAGCCGTGCAATCACTGTACCGGTCAGCGCCACGGCGCCGTATCACCCACTGGCCGCCGGCATGTGGGCCAGCTACCGCCTGCATGCGCTGGAAGCGGACTACGATCTGAAACGCGGAGAGATCCGGCGTATCGGCCAGCGTTTCGGCATCCCCACGCGCGAGACCTCGCTGCTGGTGCTGGACCGGTTGGAAGACTATCTGCGCTACGACATCGAACCGCCCGCAGCCTACAAGGAAGCCTACGCCAGGCTCAAAGAGAATCGCTGGACGCAGCGGCGCCGCATCGCCGCACAACACAGCGACCAGGTCGTGCAGGAGTTCGAGCAGAAGGTGGCGTGGTGGGCAAAAACCTATCCGAAATCGGCGCCGCCCCGGCATATCGAATTCAAGAAGGACGCCGATGGCGCGATGGAGTTCGAGCCTCGTATGATGCCGGCCGCGGTGGCCTCAATGGCCCCATCGGAACCGCAAAGACGGGCGCCGGCGCCGCTGGCATACGGCCGCGCTGAAGCGCGCAACGCGGAGCGCGTCGCCAAAGCGTTTGCGCCATCCGGCGACGAGACGCCGAACGCCGGCATCCAGCTCAAGAAATGGTCGCCCGATGAACCCTATCGTGCCCGCATGAAGGCCGCAAAGGCCGGCGACTTGTATGCCATTTACCTCGACGAGAAGCCGAACTACGCCAACAGCAGCGCCTTCTTCCTCGACAGTGCCGACATGCTGCTCGAACTGGGCCAGCGCGACCTGGCCTTGCGCGTGCTGTCCAACCTGGCGGAGATGAATCTGGAAAACCGTCAGGTATCGCGGATACTCGGCTACCGGCTGCTGCAGGCGGGCGAGCCGGCGCTGGCGATCCCCGTGTTCAAGCAGGTGCTGCTGCTGGCCGAAGAAGAGCCGCAGTCGTACCGCGACCTGGGCCTCGCTTATGCGGCCGCCGGACAGGTGCAACCGGCGGTGGACCAGCTTTCGGAAGTACTGAACCGTCCGTGGGATGGCCGCTTTGCCGAAATCGAGCTGGTGACGCTGACGGAGCTGAACGCGATTGTCGCCAAGGCTGCCGTCAAGCCGGACACCAGCCGCGTCGATCCGCGCCTGCTGCGCAACCTGCCGCTGGCTTTGCGGGCCGTGCTGACCTGGGACGCCGACAACACCGACATCGATTTGTGGGTCACCGATCCAAACGGAGAGAAGTGCTACTACGGCAACCGCTACACATACCAGGGCGGGCGCATGTCGCGCGACTTCACCGGCGGCTACGGGCCGGAGGAGTTCTCGCTGCGGGTGGCCAAGCCGGGCAAGTATCGGGTGGAGGTTAACTCCTTTGGCAGCCGCCAGCAGATCGTGGCTGGCGCGACGACTGTGCAGCTGCGCCTCAGCACCGGCTTCGGCACGGCGAAACAGCGCGACCAGATGGTCACGCTACGTTTGCGCGATACCGGCAGCACCGTGCTAGTGGGAGAGTTCGACGTTAATTGATCGCCTGGAGTTGCCGCTGAAGTTCAGGCGGCACTTCGGTATCCGGGTAGCGCATGCGGAATTTCAGCCATTCCGCATGCGCTTCTTTCGTCTGGCCGGCTTTCAGCATTTCGGCGATGCGATCAAGCCACTCAGGCGCTGGCGAGTCCTCCGCTGCCGCGCCAAAATAACTCATCGGCCGTGGCTTGGATGCGGCATCAGCCATCACCGGTGCCCGCATGCGCGCAAGCGGCGCCGGTGCCGCCAGCAATGGGAGTTCGGCGCCAGGTTCCGGTTGCAGGACCAGCTGTTTGGATTCCTCTCGTGCCGCGAGCACGGCGGACCGCTTGGCCGATGGCGTAGCCATGACTGGTGGCGCGGCCGATATCGACGGCGCGATCGATGGCGCGGCGAATGCCGGTGCTGCGGCAATTTCGGTGTCCGCCGCAGCGGCTGCGATGTCCACGGGCGGCGCGGGTCGCGTCGCGGAGCGCTTGTGCTGAACAGCTTTCGGCGCCGGCGCCGATTCGATTTCAATAGCTGGCGGCGGCGCTTCCGCGACAGGAGCCGCCGCCACGACCACAGGCTCCTTGGCCACCGGTGCAACCGCTTGCGGCATCAGCGCGCGCACAGCAAACAAGGCAAACACCGCGCTGGCCGCCAATCCAAGCGGAACGCGCGCGCGCCGCAGGTAGTGGCGGGCCGGCGGCGCGGCCGGCACGGCATCGTGCAGCGCATCGTTTGCCGATTCAGCGCCGCCGCGCATGTCGGCAGCCGCACGCGCCAGGATGGCGGCGGACAAAGCATCCGGCGGCTGCGGTTGCGGCACGTCGTGCAGCCGGCGCGCCACGTCCCCCTCGCCTTTGAGGAAATCTTCGAACTCCGCGTCTTCAGTGTGATCGTGTGGATTCATGCTCTCGCCTCTTCGGCAGCCGGCACCAGTTCCTGCCGCAACCTGCGCATCGCGTAACGCAGGCGGCTCTTCACCGTCTCCACCGGCGCCGCCACCAGTTCCGCGATTTCCTCCAGGCTCATGCCGTTGAACTGCTGGAGCACCAGCACCTCGCGCTGATCGACCGGCAGCAGACGTATCATCGCATGCAATCGGCTGGTCTGCTGCTTGCGTTCCAATTGGCCGTCGGGCGCCAGGCTATCGTGCGCGCCATCGGCAACGCCCTCGAACCAGCCCTCCTCGCCGCCGTCGCTGGCCAGCAGCACACGCTCGTTCAGGCGTATCAAGTCGATCAGCCGGTTGCGCGCGATCTGGAAAAGATAGGTGCGGAAGCTGGCGCCCGGTTCGTAGCGCGCGCGTGCCTGGTGCAGATTGGCCCAGCTATCCTGCATGATGTCGTTGACCCATTCGCGGCGCGGCGAGCGCCATGCCAGGAACAGATACAGCCCCTGGCTGTGGCGCCGGTACAGTTCCTCGAACGCCGCCAGATCGCCATTGCGATAGCTGAGCATGAGCATTTCATCGGATCGTGGCGCGGACATGGCGCAATGATAACGCAGGCTCCCCCCGCCCGGAAATCCACGTATTGTTACCAAATATTGCCAAGCCACAAAGGCTTTCCCGCAACCGGGGCTGTAAAGACGTGTAAATTTCGCCGCAAGAGATATTTCCTGCGATAAACTTTATCTGCTAAAGCTCAGGAGCACGACATGCACACTACCCTACGCCCCATTTCTTTTGCCTCGGCCTGTGGCCTGGCGTTGTCGCTGGCCTTGCCCGTTCATGCGCAGCCGCAGAACTGGCGCGCCACGCACTCCCACGCGCCCGACGCCAGCGATTTCACGCCCGGCGCGGAGATGCGGTCCGGCGATACGCTGCACGTCGCGGTCTCGCTCCAGCTGCGCAACCGCGAACAGCTGGAAGCCTTTGCCGCCAGCCTGATGTCAGGCCAGACCGCGACCCCGCTGACCAGCGAACAATTCCTGTCGCGATACGCGCCGACGGCGGCCGATGTCGCCGCCGTGGTCAAGCACCTGAGTCAGAGTGGCTTCGTCAACATCGAGATCAGTCCAAACAACTTGCTGGTGAGCGCCGATGGTTCGGTGGGCACTGCGCGCTCGGCCTTCAATGTCCAGATGCGCCACTTCTCCAAAGGCGAGCGCACGGCGTACGCCAACACCAACGATCCGGTGGTGCCCAGCGCATTGAGCGGCATCGTGCTCGGCGTGCATGGCCTTCAAACCGTGCATCTGGCGCACACCGCGCAGGTGGAGGCGCAGGCATCGGTCTACGCCACCGCCGGCAAGGTGGGCCACAGCCCGACGGCCTGGCCGGCGATCTACAACGCCACCGCCCTGCCCACCGCTGCCAAGACCACCATCGGCATCATCACCGCCGGCAGCATGACGCAGACCTTGGCGGATCTGAGCAGCTTCGCCCGCACCGCCGGCTACGCGCAGCCAGTGGTCAGCGTGGTGAACGTCGCCAGCGCGACCCGGCGTGTGACCGCGACCAGCACCACGGACAATACGGCGGAATGGAATATCGACAGCCAGAACGCGCTTGGTGCAGCTGGGGGGGCCGTCAAGTCCATGGTGTTTTATGCGGCGAGCTCACTGTCCGAAGCTGATCTGACGGCGGCCTATAACACGGCCGTCGCCGCCAACGTCGCCAAGGTGATCAACGTGTCGCTGGGCGAGTGCGAATCCAACGCCCGCCTGAGCGGCACACAGGCCACCGACGACCAGATCTTCCTCGCCGCCGTGGCGCAAGGCCAGACCTTTGTCGTCGCCACCGGGGATGCCGGTTCCTACGAGTGCGGAGGAAAGACCAGCGCACAAAGCTATCCCGCCGTCTCCCCGTATGTGATCGCGGTCGGCGGCACGTCGGTCTCCACCAGCACCACCGGCACATGGACCGGCGAAACCGTTTGGGCATGCACCAACTACAGCACCTGCGCCACCGGCGGAGGCACGGGCGGCGGCGTGAGTCTGATCGAAGCCGCGCCGAGCTGGCAACTGGCGTCCAAGGTGCTGGGCACCTCCACCCGCCGGGGCGTGCCGGACATCTCCTTCGCCGGCGATCCGTCGACCGGCGCGATCACGCTCGTCAAAGGCAAGTATGTGCAGTACGGCGGCACCAGCCTGGCCGCGCCTATCTTCGCCGGCTTCTGGGCGCGGATACAGTCCGCCAATGGCAACCGGCTGGCCTTCCCCGCTCCCGCCCTGTACAAATACGGCGTGGCGCAGACCGCGCTTTTCCATGACGTCATCTCCGGCACCAACGGCGGCTACACCGCCGCGAAAGGCTGGGACTACACGACCGGCTTCGGCAGCCTGAATGTCGGTAGCTTCGCGTCCTTCGTCACCTCCAGCGGCGGGTTCTGACGGCGGTCAGTAGATCTCGCGGCGCAAGCGCTGCATTTGCTGCTCATGACGTTCCACCCAGCGGCGGGCGTCATCGAGCTGGCGTTCGAGGCGCGGAATGTAGTCGTACAGATCGCGGCGCTCCTGTTCACGGCGGGCGTCCTGCTTCCTGGTCTCGTCGTTGACCACGCGGTCCTTCGCCTCTTGATTCGAGCGGATCTCGCGTTCCAGCCTGGCCAGCCGATGGCGGGCATCACTCAAGCGGTTCGCTACTTCATTGGCATCGTCGACTGCCTGCCGCTGTTTGGCGGCCGCGATCTCGAAATCCTGGCCGCTCACGTAGGCGTGTTTTAACTGGTTGCGCATCTCGACGCGGCAGACCTCGACCATCATGCCGATGTTGGTGCGCCCGCGTTCAAAGGCGTTCTCCGGTTGGCAGTACCTGGCGTTCTGCTCTTCCCATGCAGCAGTGTATTGGTCGCGGGTTTTGGCGGTGACGAACACGCCATCGCGGCCCGCATTGGCGATGCGTTCGTCCAGCATGAACGGCTTGCCATAGCCATCGTCGGCGCCGGCCTGGCTCCAGTAGGCGGCAAGCCGCGTCTCCCAAGCCTGGCGGTAGTCGGACTCGAAAATCTTCAGCCCCTTGGCGCGCGCCTCCTTGCTGCGCAGGGCGAAGTCTTTGCCGCTGACGGCATCCTGTGTGCCGAGGTTGCGCCAGTAGTTGACGATCTCGCCGTTCCATGCGGCGCGGTAGGCCTCCTCCTGTACCTGCACGCCGGCGCCGCGGGCGGCGGCGGCTCGGTCGCGGAAGGCGCTGTCCGGCGTGCCGTTGCGCGCGTCGGTGTAGCCGGCGTCCTGCCAGAAGGTGCGGTTGCCGATCTGCCAGCCGTCGGAGTATGCGGCTTCGTCGAAGCGCAGCTGCGTGGCTGCGGCCTTGGCGCGCGCGGCATCCTTTTGCGCGGCCAGTGGCTGGCCGTCGGTGCCGGCGCGCTTGCCCAGCCCTCGCCAGTATTCGGAATTGCCGATGGCCCAACCGGCGTCGTAGGCCGGGCGGTTGAGCGGCGTATTATGCTTGCGGACTTCTTCGCTGGCCGCGTGGGCATCAAATTGCGGTTGCTGTCCGTTTCCGCCATCGACCTTGCCAAACTGCGACCACAAGTCCCAGTTCCCTTGCGCCCAGCCGGCCGTGTATTGCGCCTCCGCGCCATTGGTGGCGGGCTGTTTGGCGTCGGCGTGATCGTCGCAGAAGACCTTGCGCTCCGCGTAGTTGGCCGGTTCGCCCTGCAGGCCGTCCTTATGGCCGATGGCGTTCCAGTCGCCGACCTTGCAATCGGCGATGCGCTGCATCGTGGACTGGCAGCCGGCCAGCAGCAGCGGCACAGCGAGGATCAGCGGGCGAAAGCGGGTCAGATAATTCATGGCGGCGTATGAGAGTTTCAGCGGCCAGATTATATGGCAAATTTGACACGCTCAGGCCGGGTTTTGCGTAAAGCTCACCCTCACCACCAGCCCCGGTCCCTGGTCGCGATTCACCAGCAGGATGCGGCCCTGGTTGCGCGCGGCGGCTCGCTCGGCGATCGCCAGACCAAGACCGCTGCCCGCCTGGTCCTGGTCGGGCAGCCGGAAGAAGCGTTCGAACACCTTGCGCTGCATCTCCGGCGCGATGCCTGGTCCCTGGTCGGCCACCGAGAAGTCCACGCGGCCGTTGGCCTCCATGATGCAAACCGTCACGCGCCCGCCTTCCGGCGAATACTTGACGGCGTTGCTGACCAGGTTATCGATCAGCGACGCCATGCTTTCCAGGTGCATCGGCAGGATGCAGCGCTCCGGCGCCTGCAGTTCGATTTCTACGTGGCGCGTGGCGGCGATCTGGCCGGCCAGCGCCAAACGGTCCGCCACCAGTTCGACCAGGTCGCGCGGCACCAGGCTGGCGTGATCGCGATCGCCGCCCGAACGGGCCAAAGCCAGCAACTGATGCACCGTATGCGTGGCGCGCTGTACGCCGGTACGCAAGCCCTGCCCGGCCTCCTCGACGCGCTGCGCGGTGCGCGTGGTGGCCAGCGTGTCGGCATTGATCTGGATGATGGAGAGCGGCGTCTTGAGTTCATGCGCGGCGTCGACCAGGAACTCCTGCTCGCGCTCCAGCCTCTCGGTCAGGCGCTCCATCAGGCGGTTCACCGAGCCGACCAGCGGCGACAACTCCAGGTATGGCGACGGCGCCAGCGGCGACAAATCGGTGGCCGAACGCTCCTCGATCTCGCCGACGATGGACTTCAGGGGCCGCAAGCCGACACGGATGATGAACCACGCCGGCAACAGCAGGAACGGTATGCTGAACAACAGCGGCGCGAAGTAATAGCCGATGCTCGACACCTGCAGCATCCATTCGCCTATCACCTCGGTCGCCATGCGCACCGTGACGCCGGTGGCGGGATCGTCTTCCACCGAGACCACCCAGCCATCCCTGAGCGGCTGCCGGTACGGGCCGGCGGCGGCATCGGTGGGCGGCAGGCTGGCATCCGGCGAGGCATAGACCAGTTGCCCGTGCCGCCAGACCTGCGTTTGCAGCGCCGGGATGTACCAGCCCAGTTCCGTGTACAGGGCGTAGTGCAGCTGTTCCATCTTGCGTACCAGGGGCTGGATTTGCCCGGGCGGCCTTTCACCGATGGTTTGCATCAGCACGATGATGCGCAAGGCGCTGGCGCGCAGCTCGCGCTGCATGTCGCGGCGCTTGCTGGTGCGGGTCTCGTAGACATCCAGCGCCAGGTTCGCCAGCCAGATCAGCATCATCACCGCGATGAAGCCGAACAGCAGGCGCTTGAACAGCGAGCGACTATGCATCGTCATTTGTCGACGACGTAGCCGACGCCGCGCACCGTGCGGATGTAGCCCTCGCCGATTTTCTGCCGCAGGTGCGACATATGCACGTCCAGCGCCGCGCCCTCGCTGTGAGGCAGCGCGCGCGATTCGAGCTCGCGCCGGGTCAGCACGCGGTCCGGGTAGCGCATCAGCGCGTGCAGCAGCGCGAATTCGGTCTTGGACAGCACCACGTTGGCCCCGGCGCGGGTGAGCAGCATGCGCTTATCGTCCAGCACCAGGTCCTTGACCTTCCACACCGGCTCACCGGATTCGCTCCAGCCGGTGGCACGCCGCATCACCGCGCGCAAGCGCGCCAGCAGTTCCGTGACGACGAAGGGCTTGACCAGATAGTCATCGGCGCCGCGATCGAGGCCGTTCAAGCGGTCCTCCAGGCTGTCGCGCGCGGTGATGACCAGGATGGGCAGCGTGTGGCCGGACGCCCGCAGCTCGCGCAGCACGTCGATGCCGTTCCCGTCGGGCAGGCCCAGGTCCAGCAGCACCGCGTCGAACGGTTCGTTTTCCACCCAGTGGCGCGCATCGCTGGCGCGGCGCACCCATACCACTTCCTGTCCCGCATCCTGCAAGGCCGCTTGCAAGGCCTTGCCCAGTTCCAGGTCGTCCTCGACCAGGCATATCTTCATGTGTAACCACCTCTTTCGTGAAGCCCGTATCTACGCATCTTATCGATTACCTGTCAATCGCCTGCGCGCCACAGCGTTAGGAAACCCTTAAGGTTTCTTTTGGATCGCGTTAAGGAAGACCAGGGAGAATCTGCCCACACTAAAACTATTATCGAGGGAGCTTGGATGGACAGCAAAGCAGGGATGAAAACGGTGCCAACGCCTATCGCGTCGGCGGTGGCGTTGATGCTCGCATGCGCGGCGGCGCCCGCGGTGGCGCAGCAAACGGCGGGCGACAGTGCCCAGCCGCTGGAACAGGTGGTGGTCACCGGCATTCGCGCCTCCCTGCAGCAGGCGCTGACCCGCAAGCGCAATAGCGATACACTGTCCGAAGTGGTATCGGCCGAAGACATTGGCAAAATGCCGGACAAGAACGTGGCCGACGCCATCCAGCGCGTGCCGGGCGTGAACATCTCCTCCTCCGCCGGCGGCGAAGGCGGCTTCGCCGAGAATGACCGCGTGAGCATCCGCGGCACCAGCTCCAGCCTGACGCAGACGCAGGTCAACGGCCACACCATCGGCACCGGCGACTGGTTCGTGCTGGACCAGTCGGGCGCGGTCGGGCGCAGCGTGAGCTACGCGCTGCTGCCGTCGGAAATCGTCAGCGCGGTCACGGTGCAGAAAAGCCAGCAGGCCGACATGGTGGAAGGCGGCGTGGCCGGCTCGGTCAACATCGAAACCCGCAAGCCGCTGGACTTCAAGAAGCAGTTGACGCTGGAAGCCTCGGCCCAGGCCATCTATGCCGACCTGCCCAGCAAGACCGATCCGCAAATGAATGCGCTGATCGGCTGGAAGAACGACGCCAAGACCTTCGGCGTGCTGGTGCAGCTGTTCTCGGAAAAGCGCCACGAGCGCCGCGACGGCCAGGAATTCTACGGCTACACCGCCATCGCCGCCGACAGCAACGCGGCCAAGGCGCATCCCGAGCTGGCGGGCATCCTGGCGCCGGCCGGCATCAGCGCATCGCTGTTCGAGCAGACCCGCAAACGCACCGGCGGCGCCTTCGACCTCCAGTTCAAGCCGAACAAGGACCTGAGCTTCGACATCAACGGCTTTAGTTCGCAGCTGGACGCGGCCAACTACAACCGCAGCTTCTACAACAACATCGCCGCCAACATCAACGCCACCAATCCGGACACCGGCGCGCCGGTCGGCGTGATCCCTTCGGCATACACAATCAAGAGCGGCACGCTGGTGTCGGCGACGATCCCGGCATCGCAGTACCCTGCCGTGAGCGCCACGCAGACCTACAACTCGTCGCTCTACTCGGCCTTCGGCGACCAGATCTACGTCCCGGCTCGTCCTCCTCGTCGGCCTACATCGACCTCGATGGCAGCTATAAAGTGAGCCAGGACCTGCGCATCAGCGGCAGCGTGGGCTACACGCGCGGCACCGGCAAGACCCCGGCCGATATCGGCTACGAGGCAGGCCTGACCGGCGCCGGTTCCAGCTACACGCTGAACGGCCTGTCGCCGGCCACGATGTCCTTCCCGGGCGCGGATACGTCGAAGTTCACCAACTACGTCACCGCCTCCGCCTGGGGCTCGCACGTCATCACCAAGGACGCCGAAAAATACGCCCAAGCCGACGCCGAGCTGCGGCTCGACCGCGGCGTGATGGAGTCGGCCAAGTTCGGCGTGCGCTTCGCCGAACACCATCGCAGCGTGAGCCAGCCGGAGAACCGCAGCTGCAAGGCCTGCGACGGCACCACCTCGGCGCCGCTGCCGGCCTGGAATGGCTCGACCTACCCATCCAACTTCGGCAACGGCATCACCAACGGCGGGGGATTCCTGCGCAACGTGTGGCAGATCAATCCCGCCGACATCGCCGCCTGGGCAGCCAAGTACGACCTGGCCGGCGGCCCCACCACCGAGAACTGGGCCGGCGAGATGGACGTGAAGGAGAAGTCCAGCGCCATCTACGGCATGGTCAACCTCGCTGGCGACGGCTGGCGCGGCAACGTGGGCGTGCGCTATGTGCACACCAACCAGGCCACCATCACCAACATCCCCGGCGGCGACCATCCCATCGGCCAGGACAATGTGAACGGCCCTTACACGCCGACGCTGAACCAGAGCGGCTACAACGACTTCCTGCCGAGCGCGAACTTCAAGATCGACGTGTCGCCCACCCTGGTGGCCCGCGCGGCTATCGCCAAGACGATGGCGCGCCCAGACTTCAGCGCGATGGTCGGCGCGGTGACGCTCAACGACACCAACCTGACCGGCAGCAGCGGCAACCCGAGACTGAAGCCGGTCCGCTCGACCAACTACGACGTCGCGCTGGAGTGGTACTTCGCGCCGAAAGCGCTGCTGTCGGCCGGCGTGTTCTACATGGACATGTCGTCCTATGTCACCTACGGCACGGCCAACCTCACCTACTTCAACAACTCGTTCAAGCGCTTCGACAGCTACGCCATCTCGTCGCCGACCAATATCGCGGCCAAGAACAAGGGCGTGGAGCTGGCCTACCAGCAGCACTTGTTCGGCGGTGTGGGCTTGGTGGCCAACTACACCTACACCGACGGCAAGGCGGACGACGGCCTGCCGGTGGTAGGCAACTCGAAGAACACCTACAACGCCGAAACCTACTACGAGGACGACCGTCTGAGCGCCCGCCTGGCCTACACCTACCGCTCCAGCTTCTCGGGCGGCTTGTACAACAGCTTCCCGCAGGTGATGGCGGGAACCGGCAACCTTGCGGCGTCAGTCAGCTACAAGATCAACGAGAACCTGTCGATCACCTTCGATGCGCTGAACCTGAACAACGCCGTGCTGCGCTACTACGGCACCAACAAGGACCAGCCTATCGCCTCGTATTCGAACGGCCGTCAATACTACCTGGGACTGCGTGGCAAACTCTAAACCCTCGCGAATACTGGCGATCGACGCCCTCCGGGGCGTCACCATCCTGGTCATGATCTTCGTGAACACGCTGGCCGGTGTGCGCGGCATGCCGGCCTGGATGGAGCATGCCCCGGCGGATGTCGATGCCATGACCTTCCCGGACGTGGTGTTCCCGGCCTTCCTGTTCATTGTCGGCATGTCGATACCGTTCGCCATGGCGCAGCGGCGGGCGGCTGGCGATACGGCGGCCCGGCGCTGGCGGCATGTGCTCACCCGGGCCGCCGGCTTGCTGGTGCTGGGTGTCTTCATGGTCAACGCGGAGGATGGCTACAACGAGGCGGCGATGGGCATGTCCATCCATTTGTGGTCGCTGCTGTTCTACGGCTGCGCCATGCTGGTGTGGGCCGTCCACCGGTTCGAGAACAGGACGCTGTCGCTGGCCTTGCGGGCGGCCGGCGTTTGCGGGCTGGTGGCGCTGGCGCTGGCGTTTCGTGGCGGCGCCGATGGCAGCCTTCGGCTCGCGCCGCAATGGTGGGGCATCCTGGGATTGATAGGCTGGGCGTACCTGTACAGCGCAGTGGCGTGGGAGCTTGCGCGTGCGCGCATCCTGCCGCTCGTCATGCTGGTGCTGGCCTGTACGGGCCTGTATGCCGCCGCCCATGCGGCGCCATCGTCCGCCCTTTTGCAGCTGCTGGGCGCGCAGGCCGAAAACGCCGTGCATACGTCGATCGCGTTGTGCGGCATGGTGACGTCGCTGATCTTTTTCAGCCAGGGACGCGGCAAGCCTTTCCGCGATGCGCTGCTGCTTGCGCTGGCGCTAACCGCGATCGCCTTCGTGCTGCGGCCCTGGTTCAAGATATCGAAGATCTACGCGACGCCTAGCTGGGCGCTTTACAGCTCCGCCATCTGTGTGCTGCTGTTCGCAGCGCTGTACTGGGTGGTCGACCTGCGGCGCATCAGCGGCTGGGTGGCGCTGGTCCGGCCGGCGGCGGCCAATCCGCTGCTGGTTTATATCATTCCCTACATCGTCTATGCGCTGATGCAGCTGCTGCACCTGGCGCTGCCGGACGTGCTGGGTTCCGGCTGGCCCGGATTCCTTTGGGCCCTTGCCTACGCCATCATCGTCATGGCGCTGGCGGCCGGCCTCAATCGCCTGCAATTCAAACTGCAGCTTTAAACTCGAAAACTATGCGCATTAATTCTATCGACGCGGTACGTGGCCTGACAGTGGCCGCCATGCTGCTGGTGAACGACGCCGGCGACTGGTCGCACGTCTACCCATGGCTGGAACACGCCGAATGGCATGGCTGCACGCCGCCTGACTTCATCTTCCCCATCTTCCTGCTGATCGTCGGCGTCTCGATCAACCTTGCGCTGGGGCCGCGCCTTGAGGCCGGCGCCAACGAGGCGGAGCTTACGCGTCCGGTGCTCCTGCGCGCCGCACGCATCGTGCTGCTGGGGATAGCGCTGCATGTGGTGGCGATGCTGCTGCTGAACGGACGCGGCTTCCGCCTGTTCGGCGTGCTGCAGCGGACCGGCATCTGCTTCGCCGCCGCCGGACTGCTGGCCATCCACGTGCGCAGCGCCCGTGCTCAGTGGGCAGTGTTTGCGGCCATCGTGCTGGGATATTGGGCCTTGCTGGCCGCCGGCGGTTCGCTGGAGCCGGGCCTGAACCTGCCCGACCGCGTCGACAGCGCGCTGCTCGGCCACCTGGCCTACCAATACGACGCCGCCACCGGCATCGGCCACGACCCGGAGGGCATCTTGGGCACGCTGCCGTCGCTGGCCACGGTCATCCTCGGCCTGCGTGCCGGCGACCGGCTGCGGCAAGGCCGGATCCGCACGCTGGCACTGGCCGGCGCGGCGGCCATGCTGGCCGGCGGCCTGTGGTCGCTCGTGCTGCCGCTGAACAAACAGCTGTGGACCTCGTCGTTCGTGCTGTGGACCGGTGGTTTCGGCATGCTGGTCATCGCACTGGCGCACCAGCTGATCGACGTGCGTGGCTGGCCGGCGCTAGGCCGCGCGATGGGACTGAACGCCATCGCCGCCTACGCCGGTTCCTGGATTGCGACTTGCGTGATCGAAGGCAGCGGCATCATGGAGCCACTTTACGCCACGATTTTCAGCCGTCCGCTGACCCCGTTGCTGGGCCCCTCGGCGGCCTCGCTGGCGTTCGCCGCCTGCTTCACCGCCCTATTCTGGCTGGCCATGGCCGGCGCTGAAAAAAGAGGCTGGCGCATCACGATTTAAGGCGGGATTTTTTTCGTATTTTGAGCGGGATCGCTTCCATTGCTAACACATGTATTGCGACTATCTCAACTTACTTTACAAATTAAAAATGTTCCAATGTTGATGTTGTTCATTCATAATATTTTAAAAGCAAGTTCGCTGAATTCACTGTTCCGCGCCGCCGGCGGCCGGCCGTCCGCCTCAAATACGAAATCTGGAGTTTTTACATGCGCTTTAAATCGATGATGTTAGCCCTGACCGCCGCCGCAGCCCTGAGCACCGGCATCGCAAACGCCGCCGTGCCTGGCGAATTGATCGTCAATGGCGGTTTCGAAACCGGCGACTACGGCCAGATCGGCTGGGGTGGCCATCAGCTGCAGGGTTGGAACAGCAACGGCTACAACTTCCTGTTCAACGGCTCGAACGTCGACAACGGCGGCGTCAACGGCAGCTACGGCAACCTGCAACTGTGGGGCCCGCATAACGGCGCCGCCAACGGCCTGGGCGCCAGCCCGGCCGGCGGCAACTTCGTCGCAGCCGACGGCGCGTTCGAAATCGCCCCGCTGACCCAGACCGTCAACGGCCTGGTCGCCGGCCAACAATACAACCTGAGCTTCTACTGGGCCGGCGCGCAGCAGCAATCCTTCAACGGCGCCACCACCGAACAGTGGAAAGTCTCGCTGGGCAACCAGACCCAGTCGACCGAAGTGAAGCAGAACGCCAACCACGGCTTCACCGGCTGGCAAAAAGAAACCTTCACCTTCACCGCCAACAGCACCAGCGAAGTGTTGAGCTTCCTGGCCGTGGGCACCCCGGCCGGCGTGCCGCCGTTCTCGCTGCTGGATGGCGTGTCGATGGTGGCCACCGTACCTGAGCCGCAAACCTGGGGCATGCTGGGTCTGGGTCTGGGCCTGGTCGGTTTCGCGGCACGTCGCCGCAAAGCCAAGGCCGCTTAATTCGCCGCCAGCTTCAACCGATGCCGGACGTTCGCGTCCGGCATTGTCGTTTCCGTTTCCGCTATTATCCGCACCATGACTTCGATGAACGCCCTGCTCGCCTACCTGCCCACTTTTGCGGTCAACGTCGCGCGGCTGTGCGTTTGGCTGGTGCTGCTGTCGCTGGTGTTCGTGCCGCTGGAGCGCTGGCTCGCGGTGCGCAAGGCGCGCCTGCCGGGGCGTGCGCTGGCGATCAATCTGGGCCTGTATTTTCTCAACAGCTTGTTGCCGGCCGCCGTCCTGAGCGCGTTGATGGCCGTGGTTGCCGTGGCCACGCAAGCGGTGTTGCCCGCCGCCGTACCGGCCGCCGTGGGCGCCTTGCCGCTGGCGGTGAAGCTGCCGCTGTCCTTGCTGATCGCCGAGGTCGGCTTTTACTGGGGCCACCGGTTGAGCCACCAACTGCCGTGGCTGTGGCATTTCCATTCGGTGCATCACAAGCCTGAGCACCTGTACTTCCTGATCAACACCCATGCACATCCGGTCGACATGGTTGTCACCCGGCTGTTCGGCATGACGCCGCTGTACATCCTGGGCCTGGCCGGCGCCAGCGCGGGCGGCAGCGCCACGCCGGCGCTGGTGATTATCATCGGCACCGTCTGGGGATTCTTCATCCATTCGAATCTGCGGGTCCGGCTCGGCCCGCTGGAATCGATCATCGCCACGCCGGCCTTCCATCACTGGCACCACACCAGCGTGGCGCCGCTGGACCGCAATTTCTCGTCGACCCTGCCCTTCCTCGACCGCGTGTTCGGCACCTGGCACCTGCCCGCCGAGTGGCCGGCGGCCTACGGCATCAGCGAAGCGCCGCCCCGCGCGCAGGAGGCGTTGAGGAAAGCGGGCGATCCTTCGCTATAATCCAACGTTACTCCACGACGAAGAAAGCCTCGGATGTTCAAAAGTTTGCGTATTGCCGGCGCGGTGATGCTGGCCTGTCTGTCCGGCGCGGCCGCGGCCGACACCTTCGAAACCATCGAAGCGGCGCCGCTGAAGGAAGTGTGGCTGAACGGCGGTTTCTATTCCTACCATTTTCAGCGCGATAAAGGCCTGAACGACAGCAATCCCGGCCTGGGCGGCGAATACCGCTTCTCGACGGTGGCGTCGGCCACGGCAGGCCGCTTCTACAACAGCGACCGTGCCTACTCGAACTACGTCGGCGTGTACTACCAGCCGTGGAAGGTCGGCCCGGTGCGGCTGGGCGCGGTGGCCGGCGGCTTCAGCGGCTACCCGAAGATGCGCGACGGCGGCTGGTTCCTGGCGGCGATCCCCACCGCCAGCTTCGAATACAAGAGCGTCGGCGTCAATGTCGCCATAGTGCCGACCTATAAGGACCGGCTCTATGGCGCCATTTCCGTCCAGCTCAAGCTGAAGGTCTTCGACTGATCAGTGGCGCGCCTTGGACGAGACGGCGATCTGGTCGAGGATGTGCTTGGGCACGGCCGCGTAGTGCTTGAACTCCATCGTGTACGTGGCCCGGCCCTGCGTCAGCGAACGTAGCGTGGTGGAGTAGCCGAACATTTCGGCCAGCGGCACCAGCGCGCGGATGATCTTGCCGCCGCCGCCGGGGATCTCGTCCATCCCCTGCACCATGCCGCGCCGCGCCGTCAGGTCGCCCATGGCGTTGCCCATGAACTCTTCCGGCGTTTCCACTTCCACCTGCATCATCGGCTCCAGCAGCACCGGGTCGGCGCGCCGCATGCCGTCCTTGAAGGCCATCGAGCCGGCCATGCGGAACGCGTTCTCGTTCGAGTCGACGTCGTGGTACGAGCCGAAGGTCAGCGTGACCTTGACGTCCACCACCGGATAGCCGGCCAGCACACCGCTGCGCAAGGTCTCCTGCACGCCCTTGTCGACCGCCGGAATGAACTCGCGCGGCACCACGCCGCCCTTGATGGCGTCGACGAACTCGTAGCCCTTGCCCGGCTCCAGCGGCTCCAGCGTCAGCACCACGTGGCCGTACTGCCCGCGTCCGCCGGACTGCTTGACGAACTTGCCTTCGACATCGCTGGCCGCGCGCTGGATGGTCTCGCGGTAGGCCACCTGCGGCTTGCCCACGGTCGCCTCGACGCTGAACTCGCGCCGCATGCGGTCCACCAGGATCTCCAGGTGCAGCTCGCCCATGCCGGACATGATGGTCTGGCCCGATTCCTCGTCCGTGTGCACGCGGAACGACGGGTCTTCCTGCGCCAGCCGGTTCAGGGCGATGCCCATCTTTTCCTGGTCGGCCTTGGTCTTCGGCTCGACCGCCTGCGAGATCACCGGTTCCGGGAAGATCATCTTTTCCAGCACGATCACGTGGTCCGGCGAGCTTAATGTATCGCCGGTGGTCACGCCCTTCAGGCCCACCGCCGCCGCGATGTCGCCGGCGTAGACTTCCTTGATCTCCTTGCGCTCGTTGGCGTGCATCTGCAGGATGCGGCCGAGGCGCTCCTTCTGGCCCTTGGTCGGGTTGTAGACCGTGTCGCCGGAATTGACCACGCCCGAATACACGCGGAAGAAGGTCAGCTGGCCGACGAACGGGTCGGTCATGATCTTGAACGCCAGCGCCGAGAACGGATCGCTGTCGGTCGGATGGCGCTCGATCGGATTGTCGTCCTCGTCATGGCCGGCGATCGCCGGCACGTCGACCGGCGACGGCAGGTACTCGACCACCGCGTCCAGCATCGCCTGCACGCCGCGGTTCTTGAAGGCGCTGCCGGCCAGCATCGGCACGATCTCGTTGCGGATGGTGCGCAGGCGCAGGCCGGCCTTGATCTCGTCCTCGGTCAGCACGCCGCCGTCCAGGTATTTTTCCAGCAGCTCGGGCGAGCCTTCGGCGGCCGCTTCGACCATCTTGTCGTGCCACTCCTGGGCCAGCCCCTGCAGGTGCGCGGGGATGTCCTCGTAGGTGAACTTGACGCCCAGGCTCTCGTCGTCCCAGTTAATCGCGCGCATCTTGACCAGGTCCACCACGCCGTGGAAGTTGTCCTCGGCGCCCAGCGGAATCTGGATCGGAATGGCGGCGCCCTTCAGCCGCGTGGCGATCTGCTCGCGCACACGGAAGAAGTCCGCGCCGACGCGGTCCATCTTGTTGATGAAGGCGATGCGCGGCACGGCGTACTTGTTCGCCTGGCGCCACACGGTCTCCGACTGCGGCTGCACGCCGCCCACCGCGTCATACACCATGACGGCGCCGTCCAGCACGCGCATCGAGCGCTCGACCTCGATGGTGAAGTCGACGTGGCCGGGCGTGTCGATGATGTTGATGCGGTGCTCGGGGAAATTGCCCGCCATGCCTTTCCAGAAGGCGGTGGTGGCGGCCGAGGTGATGGTGATCCCGCGTTCCTGCTCCTGCTCCATCCAGTCCATCGTCGCGGCGCCATTGTGCACCTCGCCGATTTTGTGGTTGACGCCGGTATAAAACAGGATGCGCTCCGTGGTCGTGGTCTTGCCAGCGTCGATGTGGGCGCTGATGCCAATGTTGCGGTAACGCTCGATGGGGGTCTTGCGGGTCATCATTCTCTCCTTGGTGCAATGTGAATGCAGGAAGTCTCACGTGCGGCGATAACGGCAAATTTCAAGTGGCAAGGCAAGGTCATCCGTGCGACCTGACTAGCAGCAATTAATATAGTCTGTAGAATAAGTTTCAAGTTTAACTGAAAGACCCTCATGACTGTACGCTCCAAACACGCCCTCCTTCTCTCCTTCGGCATGGTCCCGGCTCTGGTTTTGGCCCAAACCGCACCGCCGCCGGCCGCCACCGATCTCGAATTGCGCATCGAACGCTGCTCCGTGCTGGGCGACGCCAGCGCCCGCCTGGCCTGCTACGACGCCCTGGCCAAGACCGGCCCCGCGCTGAAAAGCGTCGGCGGCGCCGCCGTCGGCGTGCCCGACCCCGGCAAGGTCAGCAAGCTGGCCACCGCGTTGACCCAGCCGTCCAGCACCCAGCCGGACGAGCCGCCCGCCGCGCCGCTGCTGCCGCCCAAGGTGGCCGCCATCACCACCATACCGCCGGAAGACTCCGTCTCACGCATGGTGCAGTGGTGGGAGCTGGACCGCTCGGCCAAGCGCGGAGTGTTCAATTTCCGGCCGCACCATGACACCTACCTGCTGCTGGCCAATTACAGCACCAGCTCCAATGATGCGCCTTTTGAGCATTTCACGCCGGCTGGCATCAAATCCCAGCACACGGAGCTGACCTACCAGCTCAGCTTCAAGATGAAGATGATCGAGCAGGTGCTCAAAACCCCGGTCGACCTGTGGTTCGGCTACACCCAGAACAGCTTCTGGCAGGCCTACAACCGCGCCGCCTCCAGCCCCTTCCGCGAGACCAACTACCAGCCCGAGCTGATGCTGACCACGCCGCTGAACCTGAACCTGGGCAGCGCCCTCGACATCCGCTACCTGACGCTGGCCGTGATGCACCAGTCGAACGGGCAAACGTCGACGCTGTCGCGCAGCTGGAACCGGGTGTATGCGGAAGTTGGCGCAGAGCACGGCAAGCTGGCCGCGCAGTTGCGCATCTGGAAGCGGCTGGACAATGCCCGCTCGGACAACGACAACATCGACATCGTCGACTACATGGGCCATGGCGACCTGAACCTCAGCTACCGCAACGACGGGCACGAGTTCTCGCTGATGGCGCGCCACAACTTCAAGAACGGACGCGGCGCGCTGCAGGCCGGCTGGGCCTTCCCGGTGGTCGCCAACCTGAAAGGCTATCTGCAATTGTTCAGCGGCTACGGCCAAAGCCTGATCGACTACAACTACAAGCAAAAGTCGCTGGGCGCCGGCTTCCTGGTCGATTTTTAAGGTGGAGGTTCAGCGGCTCGGCGAGCCGCGCAGAATGCGCGCCGGCAGCAGGACGATGGCGCGCAGCAGTTCGAACACGCCCTCCACGCCGATGCCGATCAGGCGAAACGGCAGCGTCAGCAGCCAGAACAAGGGGTAGAGCACCAGCGCCAGCAAAGCCAGCGGCCAGCACAGGAAAAGCAGGCCCAGCCAAAGAATAAAACTCAGCATACGACGCTCCCGAAGTCATTATTATCTATAATGCCACTGTAGTTTAAGCAGCCGGCCGGACGCAATTCCCGTGCGACCAGCTGCGCATAGCCGCGATCAACCGCGACTTTCATGGGACAAACGGAAAAATAATGCTCAAACCTTGGTATGTGGCGGCCCTGCTCGGCAGCTCCGCTTTGATGAACGCGCAGGCCCAGCAACAGCCGGAGACGGCCCCCAAGGTGGTGGTGGCCGGCCAGCGCCACGCCTCGCCGTGGTTCCGCGCCGAGAGCCAGCATCTGGTGGTGTATTCGAACACCAGCAACAGCCAGGTCGCGGACCTGCTCAATCAGCTTGAAAAGCTCGACTACATGCTGCGGCTTTACACCCAGCCCTTCCTCAAGTCCAGCGATGCCGAGCCGCGGCTGACGTTCTACTATCACGATGGCGCGGCGGCATTGAATCCGCTGGGCGTCAGGCAGCCGGCCAATGCCATCGGCCTGTACAACAGCTGCGTCTCCGGCGTGCAAGGCTACGGCGTGCGCCTCAGTCCGGACGACGAGGAAGGCCTGTCGGCCCTGTACGAGGCCTACACCCGCCACTTCCTGTATCGCTACACCGACATCCGGGCGCCGATCTCCTTCATCGACGGCATGGCGCACTACTTCGCCAGCGTGCGCTTCACCGACACCGAGATGGTGGTCGGGCGCACGCCGGTCAATATGGGCCGCTACCTGGACTTCCTGGGGAACGGCCACCGCTACAGCCTGGAATACAAGGACGTGCTGGAGCAAAACGATTCGCGCGGCCAGAACTATGCCTCGACCGCCGGCATCAAACTGGAGTTCGCCGCACGCTCCTGGCTGCTGACTCACTACATGCTGTCCACCGACGACAACCGCAAGCGCCTGGTCGACTATCTGAGCGCGGTCTACCGCGACGTGCCGATCACCGAGGCCTTCGAGCAGGCCTACGGCCTCAAGGTGAGCGAGCTGAGCACCACGCTGTGGCGCTACCGGCTGCAAAAGCAGCTGGTGCTGACGGTGCACATTCCCACCCTGCCGGCGGCCGTAATGAACTTCGACAGCCTGCCGGAATCGTCGGGCGAATTCGTGCTGACGGAGGCGGCGCTCAAGTCGTGCCCGGACCGCAAGACCGGCGAGTCGTTGCTGCACCGGACCGCCGAGGCGGCCGCGCGTTATCCGTCCAACGCCTACGCTCAGCGCGTGCTCAGCCGGGCGCAGATCGACTGGGGCAATCCCAAGGACGCCCTGCCTTACCTGACCTCGGCGGCGGCCAAGCCGGATGCCGGCGCGGAAGCGTTTTATCTGTTGGGCGAGGCTCAGCTGCGCTTGAACCAGACGGAAGCCGCACGCGCCAGCCTGAGCCGCGCACTGACGCTGGAGCCGAAATCGGCCGAGGCGGCGTCCGCGCTGTACCAGGCCGGAATAAAGTCCAGCGCCACGCCGGACGAGGCCACGCTGCAGGCGGCGATCGCCGGCTGGAAGAACGCGCACGAGGTCAACACCCTGGCGCGCCAGGCCGCGCTGGCCTACGCCTATGCCGGCCAGATGCCGCAGGCCCGCAACGCCCTCAAACTGATGGCGCATAACATCCGCGAACCGGAACTGGCGGCCTGGGCAAAAATTTGGCTGGATAAATTGGCGGCCGGCGCAGGCCAGGCCGAGGTGCTGGCGGAGATGCGCCTGCAACCGACGTCAGGCACCGTGTCCCGCGAATGGACCATCGCCAATTCGATGGTCATGCAGGATGTGGAGTACAACGCCGGCTTGCAGGATGCGCGCAGCTTCCTCAATCAGCAAAGCGTTAATCCGTCGAGTCCGGATAAGGCCGTGCAAGCGACCTTCGATACGCGCTAGACCGGCTTGGATTACTGGCCGACGCAGATAATCTTGGTCACGTACTCTTTGGCGTTGGGCTTCTTTTTGTTCGCCCACGCCACCGCCTGATTGGCTTCCTCGATGGTCAACACCGTGGCCTTCTCTTTGGATTTGATGAAGGAGACGCCCTCGAAGACGCCGTCCTTGCTGCGCATGACTTTGGCAAACACCGGCGGCTTGGTCTCGCCGTCGGAGATTTTGTTCTGCTGGATGAGGTAGCGCTGGTCGATCTTTTCCATATATTTCTTTCTGCAAAAGACGAAATATACGCTTCGGAACGACCCGCGTGAAGGGCTTTTTAAGCGAAGACCGGCACGTAGCTGGCCGGTTGCAGCGCGGCTTCGTAGAGGATCTCGGCGCGCAACGAGGCCTGCAGCGATGGAATCGAGCCGCCGGCGCGGTACTGGAAACTCACCTGCAGCACGTCGCCCTCCCGCGCCTTGACCGGATTGGCCAGCGGCAGCGTCATGTAGTGGTTGAGCCAGTCGATGGTGGTGGAACGCTCGGACACCACGGCCAGGATGTTCTTGGTCACAAAGCGCATGGCGTTGATCTCGCCGTTGCGCTCGACCACGAACTTGCCCTGCCACGCATAGGTCAGGTCGTTCGGCTGGTTGAAATCGATGATGCTGTACACGGCAGGCTGCGCCAGCTCTACCGTGCCGGGATAGATTACATTGGTTTCCTGGAACTGCACGATGGGCGCGTAGAACCCTTCGAAGTCATATTCCTGCTGCAGCGGCTGGACCGCCATGATCACGGCCTCGGGCAAGAACACCGGCAGCGGGCCGCCGAAGCGCTCGGTATAGCGGCGCTTGAAGGACTCGATCACCTCCACCTGTTTCTCGCGCAGCATGCCGACGTGGATCATCTCGCAGATGACAACATCGACCGGCTCCGGCGGCAAGTATTCGAAAGCGTCCGCGTGGACGACCTCGACCTTTTCACCGTTGGGGTTCAGCGCCAGCATCTTGCGCGCTTCCTTGACCATGTCCGGATTGAACTCGACGCAATACACCTTGTCCGCCTTGGCCGCCGCGAACCACGACAGCACGCCGGTGCCGCCGCCCAGCTCCAGCACCTTGGCGCCGGGCTTGACCGCGTAGTCGATGGCCGACTTGAAGCCGTGCATGCGGTTCTGATCCATCAGCATGTTGTGATGGTAGTGGACTGGAATGAATTGCCCCAGATAGCAGCTTTCAATCTCGCGTTCGTTCAGCATAGTGGTCCTTGGTGAGTGCTCTTGGGCCATTATCGCCAAGATAATCGCCGCACCATGCCACGAGTTGGGCGGCAAATACCCGTCAATTCGCGTTCTGCGCCGTGCCGATCCGGTTACATACCTTACAGGAGGTAACAGTTTCACGCCGATCTCGCTGCTACTCTACAACTTCTCCTAAGCGAGGAAGGACTCGGAGCATGACTATACATACGAAAAATCTGTCGAGCGTCGTCACCTCGTCACTGCTGCTCGGCATGCTGACCCTGGCCGGCTGCGATAAACCCGCCGCCCCGCCACCGCAGACCAACGCGGCAGCCGATGCGCCGGCGCAGCCCGCTCCCTACACGCCGCCGACCGCCGAGCAGTTGTCGCAGATGGTCGCCCCCATCGCCCTGTTCCCCGACAAACTGGTGGCCCAGGTGCTGGCGGGCGCCACCTATCCGGACCAGATCGCGGCGGCGAACCAGTGGCTGGGCCAGAATCCCTCGCTCAAGGGCGCGGCACTGCAGACCGCCGAAAGCGGCCAGCCCTGGGACGTCAGCGTCAAGTCGCTGACCGCCTTTCCCAACGTGCTGGGGCAGATGGCCGGCAATATCCAGTGGACCACCGCGCTGGGCGAGGCCTACGTGAACGACCCCAACGATGTAATGAACGCCATCCAGCAGATGCGCCTGCGCGCCCAGCAATCTGGCAACCTGCGAACCTCCCCGCACCTGAAAGTGGCGACCGTCGCACGTCCGGCGCCGCCGCCCGCGTATGAACCGCCACCGTCCGGCGAGCCGGTGGTCTACCAGGGGCCGCCGGTCATCCACACGCCGCCGCACATCATCGTGATCGAACCGGCCGAGCCGGATGTGGTGTACGTCCCTCGCTACAATCCGGAAGTGGTGTACGGCGCCCCGGTGCGCGTGTATCCGGGCTGGACCGATCGGCAGCCGGCCTATGTCGCCGATAACACGATCGCCACCGGCGCCATCACCTTCGGCATCGGCGTGCTGGTGGGAGCGGCGGTCAGCCATCACGACGGCTGGGGCTGGAATTCCTGGGGCGTGAACTGGGGCGGTCCGCCCCGCGACGCCGGCCCAGCGCCGGGCTGGGAGCGTCCGGCGGTGGTGTACAACAACGCGACCTACGTGTCGAAATCGGTCACGGTGGTAAACCGCGTCAACAATGTGAATATCGTCAACAACAACTACCGGACGGCCAACAACTATCGGACCATCAACAACTATCAGACGACCAACAACGCCGCGACAGCGGTCAGCCCCGCGCAGGTCGGGCGACCGGTGGCGGCCATACCGCCGAGCACCCCGATGAGCATGCCGCGCTTCAGCGCGCACGACTCGCTGCCGGGGGCGCATGTGCGGCCGCCACTGGCGCCGCAAGCGCAGGCGATGCACGCGGCGCCGGCGCCACAGGTGAATCGAACGGCGGCGCCGCCCGAAGCGAAACCACCGGTCGTCGCGCCGGTGCGGCTGGCGCACGAGGAACACCTGTCCGGCGCATCGGCGCCTCATGCCAGCCAGCCCGCGCCGGCGCCGGTGCACATGGCGGCTGCGCCGCTACCCAAGCCGGAGCCCGGCGCGGTGCAACACGCGCCGCCGCATATCGCCCACCAGGAGGCGCCGCCGGTGCACGAGCATGCTGCCGAGCGCGCTCCGGTCCCGCGCCCCGACAGGCACGCCGCGAATACGCATCCGCCGGAAAAGCACGACAAGCACGACAAGCACGACGGCGAGGTGCGGCACGGTTGACCGGCAGGCGCGCGGCCGGCGATCCTGAGCAAGGACCGGCGGCGCGCCCGGCGCTTATTTCACGAAACGGGCCAACAAGCGGATATACGCCGTTTGATAGCCGTTGGACGGCTCGGCGATCGACCACGAGTTCAGCGGCCAGGGCGCATTGAAGTCGAGATAAGACTTCTGCGGCGGCTGGCCGTACGGCGGTGCCGGCCGGGCCGCGCCGCAATTCGGCGACACGCTCGGACAGCCGCCATCCCAGTCCCACTGGTTGCCGGCCGGGCCGCCAACCAGATAGCCCGGCGCCGGGCCGTACTGCGAGCTCCTGGCGTCATCCCACTTGGTGCCATCGAAGAACCAGGTGTGCCAGATCTGGTTGACCGGATTCTCGGCGCCAAAGCTGTACATATTGGTCAGGTAGACTTTGCCCAACGGGTTCACGCCATGCAGATAGTGCAGGTAGTCCGAAGCGGCATTGGCCACCTCGTAGGCCGCGTGGGTGCTGATGCCGTAATAGCCCTCCTCCGCGAACAGCGTGCCGGCGTTGGCCTTGACGGCGTTGCTGGCCCAGGTGTATGTGCCGATGAAAGCCCGATAAGGGTCGGTCTGCGCGTTGACCTGGCCCCAGCCGTCGTAATCGGCGCGGCCCCACAGGTCGAGGTAGCGCGAGCGGATCGCACTGGCTACGCTGGAGGTGGCGCCGGGCAGCGAAGCATAGTACAGCAGCGGACGGGCATCGCCCGCGCTAAATCCCGACAGCGACCAACTGGCGAACATCGCCGCCTCGGTGTAATGCGCGTCGACATAGCTGCGGTAGGTGGCGTCGCTGGTGGCCGCATACAGTTTGATCGCCGCCATCAGGCGCAGCGTCTTGCGGCCGTTGTCGTCGGTTTCCTGCTTGCCGGCGCCGAGGCCGGCGGTAGCGCCTTCATTATTCTGGAAGATGACGCTGGGGTTGGCCACCGCCCAGTTATAGGCGTTCTTGGCGCGCACCAGCAGGTCCGCCGCGTAAGTGTTCAGGGCCGCGTTGTTCAGTCCGCCCAACACCTTGGCGCCCTCGGCAAACGCCGCGGCGGTCGCCAGCGTGGCCGAGGTGTTGACGTCGCCGTAGTAGCTGGGACGGGTGTCGGCGGACGGCGGGCTGGCGCCGCCCACGCCGACTATCGACAGCACCGAGCCGTCGCTGTTTTGCATGCGCTTGAGCCAGTCCAGGCCCCACTTGGCTTCATCGAGGATGTCCGGCACGCCGTTGTACGATTCCGGGATATTGAAGTCGTCGGTAAACACCGTCGGGTTCTGGACGTAGGCGTCCATCAGCTCCTGGGCGTAGCCCGCCGCCCAGCTGGTGTACTTGTTGAAGTCGCCGGCGTCGGCCCAGCCGCCGCGCAGGTCGCGCGCGGTGCCGGCGTTGTTCTTGTCGAGGAAGCGGCGTGCCTGCGTGTCCTGCCCCGGTCCCAGGTTGCCTGCACCGTCGGCCCAGTTGGCGCCGGCGTTGGCGGCGCTCCGTGCCTGGCCGAGACGCTGGTAGTAGAACATCCGCACCGCCTGCACCAGCACCTTGCGATAGACGTTGTCGCCGATCTCGAAGCGCGCCGAGCGCTGGCCGCCGCTGTCGACCACCTCATAGGTGCCCGGCGCGGTGACGCTGCTGAAATCGAAGTACCACACCTGGTCGCCGGATGAAGGATCGGTGGCGCGGTTTTTCCATTCCGTCGGCCAGGCGCTGTAGACCGTCGCGCCGGTGGCCGAATTAACCACGCTGAGTTGTTGCGGCCAGAAGCTCGGGCCGCTGGCGTCGTAGCCGGCCTTGGGCGTGCGCAGCACCGCCACCTTGCGCGCGTTGGTCAGGTAGCCGAACTGGTCGACCATGATGAACTTGCCGGCATTGGCGCCCATCGCCGGCCAGACGGTGAAGTTGTATTGCTGGGTGCTTTGGGCGCCGCAGCTGTTGGTGTAGGTGGCCGTGGCCGTGCAGCTGGCGCTGAGCTTGACGGTCTGCTCGCGCGACGAGCCTGAGGTGCCGCAGCCGCTCCACGACCAGTTGCCGCTCGTCGGCTGCGGTCCCATCACCACGGTCGACCCGGCATTCAGCGAAGCCGAGGACTGCGAGCCCCACGAACTGGTGCCGTTGATGTTGAGGTAAGGGGTGACGGCGCTGGGCTGGCAAGTTTGCGCCCAGACGGGTGCGCCGAGTGCGGCCAGCGTGAGTAACAGGCTTTTTTTGATTTCCATCTTGTCTCCGTTGTGAGTGAAGCAGGCTGGACTCGTGACGCCCCACCTCCGGCTGTTCGCCGGCGAACATGACTTCAACGGCCAGCCGTCGTTGCAGCCGTGGGTTCTCTCGATTCGATGACAGACGGGGAGATTGCTGTGACCGCCGATTCTGCGCTCACGAGATTTCGGTCGCAATAACAAAAAACACCAACGCGCGGGGGAAAATGCTGAACGTTCCAGAGGGGGCACCGAAGCCGGACAGGCGTGATGCGGATGAACGGCGCCGCCGAAGGACGCCGAGTGCGGAGATGGAGGCTAGTGCGGCTTTTTTGCGGCCAAAAAGGTGGCAATGGTTTTGGCGATCCACGGCTTATCGGCCTTGGTCGCGAACTCGGCGGCGGTCTGGTGGAAGCCGCCGTCCTTCAGGGTCGCGTCGGCGCCCTGCTCCAGCAATAACTCCACGACTTTTTCCTGCCCCTCGCGGGCGGCGATCATCAAGGGCGTCATGCCGGACGGCGATTCGGCGTCGATGTAGGCGTGGTGTTCCAGCAGGATGCTGGTGATCTCGGTGCTGCCTGCCGCCGCCGCGTAATGCAAGGCGGTCCAGCCTTTCTGGTTCACCTGGGCGCCGCGCTTGATCATGTCCAGCACGGCGGCCTTGTTTTGACGGAAAGCCGCCATCATCAGCGCGGTGTTGCCGTTGGGCGCCTTGGCTTCCAGGTCGATGCCGGGCTGATCCATCAGCAAGGTGGCGACACGGTAGGCCTCGTAGCGCATCGCGATGATCAGCGCGGTCTCGCCACCCGGCTCGCGCAGATTGGGGCTCAGCCCGCGCTCCAGCAGCTTTTTAACGCCGGAGACGTTGTCCAGCTGGATGGCACGGAAAAGATCGACTTCGTCGTCGGTCTGTTCGGCCGCCAGCGCGGGGAGCGTCAGGACGGCGGCCATGGCCGTCAGAAGCAAGCGGCGTTTGGAGAGAATCTGCATCAGAAAATTACGCTACCACGTTGAATAGTTTGAAGAAATTGGCGGTCGTCTGTTCGGCGACCTGCTCCACCGGGATGCCTTTGAGCTTGGCGATGTACTCGCCGACGTGGGCCACAAAGCCCGGCTCGTTCATCTTGCCGCGATGCGGCATCGGCGCCAGGTAGGGCGAGTCCGTCTCGATCAGGATGCGCTCCAGCGGCACCTCCAGCGCCACCGCCTGCAAATCCTTGGCGCTCTTGAAGGTCACGATGCCGGAGAACGAAATGTAGAAACCCATCTCGATGGCCGCGCGCGCCACTTCCAGCGACTCGGTAAAGCAGTGCATCACGCCGGCCACGCCGCCCGCCTCCGTGCCCGCGCTCTCTTCACGCATGATGCGTATCGTGTCTTCGCTGGCGTTGCGGGTATGGATGATCAGGGGCTTGCGCGTGATGCGCGACGCCTTGATGTGGGTGCGGAAGCGTTCGCGCTGCCATTCCAGGTCGCCCTGCAGGCGGAAGTAGTCCAGCCCGGTCTCGCCGATGGCGATGATCTTCGGGTCGTCGGCCAGTTCCACCAGCTGTTCGACGGTCGGTTCGGGCGTGTCCTCGTAATCCGGATGCACGCCGACCGAGGCGTAGATGTGCGGATACTCGTGGGCCAGCGCCAGCACTTGTGGAAAATCCGGCAAGTCGACCGACACGCACAGCGCGTGGGTGACTTTGTTGTCGGCCATCTTGGCCAGGATTTCGGGCATGCGAGCGGCCAGCTCGGGGAAATTGATGTGGCAGTGGGAATCGATAAACATGCCGTGATTGTAACCCAAGCGCGCCTGGCCTAGAATCGGCGTTCCATTCAATTCAGGAGTCCGCCTGATGTTCATCCGCCTTGCCCTCGCGCTTACCCTGCCGCTGGCCGCCGCCGCCGAGCCGCCTCCCCAGCAATTCGCCGACCTCGGCGACGTGCGCCTGGAAAGCGGCGCCGTCATCAAGGATTGCAAGCTCGGCTACCGCACCATCGGCAGCCTGAACGCGGCCCGCTCGAACGCGGTCGTGTTCCTGCCCTGGCATACCGGCAAGAGCGTCGAAGCGGTTGCGCTGCTTGGCCCCAAAGGCTTGTTCAACACCACCGGCCACTACGTGATCGTGGTCGACGCGATCGGCAACGGTGTGGCCTGCTCGCCGTCCAACAGCGCGACGCAGCACGGCACGGCCTTCCCCGCCTTCACGGTGCGCGACATGGTGGAATCCGAATACCGCCTGCTGACCGAAAAGCTGGGCCTCAAGCACGTCCATGCGATGGTGGGCTACTCGATGGGCGCGACCCAGACGTTCCAGTGGATGGTCAGCCATCCGGGCTTCATGGACGTCGCGGTGCCGATCGCCGGCACGCCTCACCAGACCAGCTACGACCTGCTGTTCTGGCGCACCGAGGAGGCCGCCATGCTGGCCGATCCCGACTACGCCAACGGCGAATACAAGACGAATCCGAAACTGCCGCTGTACCACCAGATCTTTTCGCTGAACTTCGACACGCCGGCCTACCGCGCGGCGCAGACCAAGCCGGCCGAGGTGGACAAATTCATCGCGGAGACGATTGCCGACGACACGGACGCGGCCGACGCCAACGACCTGCGCTGGCAAATGCGCGCCTTCCTGACGCAGGATATCGGCGACGACGCCGCCGGCAAGGTGAAAGCGCGCGTCCACATCATCAACCCGCGCCAGGACCTGATCGTCAATCCGGCGCCGGCACTGGCGTTCGCGCGCCGCATCCGCGCCACAACCACGGTGCTGGAGGGCGATTGCGGCCATTCGGCGGTGGTCTGCGCGACCGCCCAGATCCGGGCCGCCGTCGACCGCGCGCTGAAATAGGGCTTACGCGACGCGCTTGCCCAGGATGATCAGGTCGCGTTCGATGCCGTCCAGATTGGCCACCTTGGGCAGGTTGGCCCAGGTTTCGAAGCCGAATTTGGCGAACAGGCCCAGGCTGGGCTTGTTGTGGCCGAAGATAAAGCCCAACAAGGTGTGCACCTTGATCGCCGGCGCATGGGCGATGGCTTGCGCGATGCAGTAGCCGCCGATGCCCTTGCCGCGCCAGGCCTCGGCGATGTAGATCGAAATCTCGGACGTACCCGAGTACGCGGGACGGCCGTAGAAATTCGAGTACGACATCCAGCCCAGCACTTCCGGCCGGCTGGCCGTGTCGCCCGCTTGCTCGATGATCCACAGCGGGCGCTTCTCCGGCGTATGCTCGTGGAACCAGGCCAGGCGCGACTCCACCGGCACCGGCTCGGTATCGGCGGTGACCTCGCGCGAGGCGACGGTGCTGTTGTAGATGGCGACGATGGTGGGCAAATCATCAAGCGTGGCGAGGCGATGGCGGAAAGCTGTGGTCATATCGGGAAGCGGTGAGGGATTAAAGCGTATGCGTGGCGCGCGAGGACCGCAGCGCCGCGCCGAGGATTTCTTCGATGCGCAGGCGGGCGCGCTGGCCGCTTTCGTCTTCCGGGAAGTGCACGCCGATGCCCTGCGCCTTGTTGTTGTGCGCGCCGGCCGGCGTGATCCAGGCGACTTTGCCGGCGATCGGGTATTTGTTGGTATCGTCCATCAGCGCCAGGATCAGGTAGATCTCGTCGCCGATTTTGTAGGGTTTCTGGGTCGGCACGAACATGCCGCCATTTTTCAGGAAAGGCATGTAGGCCGCGTACAGCGCCGCCTTTTCCTTGATCGCCAGCGACAAGACCGTCGGCCGCGCAACGGGCACGGTGTTCGGATCGAGTGGGCTGGCAGCAGACATCAAATTCCCTTCAGGCGCAGCAGGCGGCGTATTCGAGCAACATATCCTCCAGGAACAGCTTGGGCGACAGGGGATGATCGGCCGTCGCCCGCCGCTCGTTGGCGCCCTTGATGGCGGCCAGCAGGCGGCTGACGTGGATCTTGCCGGCCAGGCCGGCCAGCTCCTTCTGGTAGCGCGGATAGTAACGGATGTTACCTGCCAGTTTGTAGGAAAACACATCATAAAGCCAGCGCTGCAACCAAGAAACTTGTGCACTCAGCGGCACTTTTTGCAGTTTGTCGGCAACTTTCAACGCGCCTTCGACGCTGGGGTGGGCCAGCAGCTGCAGCAACACTTCCAGATCGTCGCGGTTGCCCACTTCGGCCTGGGCCATCGCCGCCAGCGGCGCGCCGCCCTGCTCGCGCAGCCAGCTGTCGGCGTCGGACACGCCCTGCGTCTTCAGCCAGGCCAGCGCCTCGGCGTGGCTCGGCATCGGCAACGCGAACTTGCGGCAGCGCGACAGGATGGTCGGCAGCAGCCGGTCCAGGCTGTTGGAGGCCAGCAGGAACACCGTGCCCGGAGGCGGTTCCTCCAGCGTCTTCAGCAGAGCGTTGGAGGCCGGCATGTTCAGCGCCTCGGCCGGATACAGCACTACCACCCGCAGCCCCTGGCGGTGGGTGGAAATGTTCATGAAGTCCGCCAGGTTGCGGATCTGCTCGATCTTGATTTCTTTGGACGGCGCCTTGGTCGACTTGGCGGTCTTCTTGGCTTCGCCGTCGCCCTCCTCGCCCTCGGCGGCGGGCTCGTCTTCCAACGCCTCCGGCCGCACGCGGCGGTAGTCCGGGTGGTTTTGCTGGGAGAACCAGCCGCAGGACGCGCACTGGCCGCAGGCGTGGCCGTCCGGCAGCACGGCCTCGCACAACAGGCCCTGGGCGAAGCGTTCGATGAAGTCGGACTTGCCTATCCCGGCGGCGCCATGAAACAGGATGGCGTGCGGCATGCGCTGGCGCAGCAGTTGCAGCTGCTGCCAGGACGACTCCTGCCATGGATATATGGAATTGCTCATTATCAGTATTCTGTTTTAAAACAAACGCTTATGCAATGCTTTTAAAGTGCTAGCAATTGGTCGAGGATGGCCGCGATCTGGACCTGAATGTCCGCGATGGACCGGGTCGAGTCGATCACGCGGAAGCGGGCCGGGAATTGCGTCGCGCGGCGCAGGTACTCGTTGCGGGTGGCGGCGAAGAAATCGGCCTTCTCCTGCTCGAACTTGTCCAGCGAACGGGTGGCGTCCAGCCGCGCGCGCGCCACTTCCAGCGGCACGTCGAACAGCAGCGTCAGGTCCGGCTGCAGGTGCGGATGCACCCACTGCTCCAGCGCTTCCAGCTTGGCCAGGTCCATGCCGCGCCCGCCGCCCTGGTAGGCGAAGCTGGCGTCGGTGAAACGGTCGGAGATGGCCCAGGCGCCGCGATGCAGCGCCGGCTCGATCACCTGCGCGATGTGCTCGCGGCGGCTGGCGAACATCAGCAGGGCTTCGGTTTCCAGATGCATTTTCTCGTGCAGCACCAGCTCGCGCAGCTTTTCGCCCAGCGGCGTGCCGCCCGGCTCGCGCGAGCTGGCCACATCGACGCCGCGCGCCTTGAGATAGTCGCCGACGAAGGCGATATGGGTCGATTTTCCGGCGCCGTCTATGCCTTCGAAGGTGATGAATTTACCGCGGTGTTGAGTCATGAATTGCCTAAAACTTATCTTTGGAACTTGTTCACCGCCCGGTTATGGTCGGTCAAATTATCTGAAAACTGGCTGGTGCCGTTGCCCTTGGAGACGAAATACAGCGCCGGCGTCTTGGCCGGGGCCAGCGCGGCCGTCAGCGATTGCACGCCCGGCAAGGCGATCGGCGTCGGCGGCAGGCCGGTGCGCGTGTAGGTATTGTACGGGGTGTCGGTCTCCAGATCCGATTTGTGAATCTTGCCGTCGTATTTGCTGCCCATGCCGTAGATCACGGTCGGGTCGGTCTGCAGCAGCATGCCCAGCTTCAGGCGGTTGACGAACACCCCCGCGATCATGCCGCGCTCGGACTTCTGCCCGGTTTCCTTTTCCACGATGGAGGCCATGGTCAGCGCCTCGTATGGCGTCTTGTACGGCAGCGCCGGGTCGCGCTTGTCCCAGGCGTCGTTCAGGCGGCTCAGCAGCATGGCGTGCGCCTGCTTGTAGATCTGCAGGTCGCTTGCGCCCTTGGCGAACAGATAGGTATCCGGGAAGAACAGGCCCTCGGGCTGCTTATACTCGGAGGCGATGGCGTTCATCACTTCCTTGTCCGACATGGCGACCGTATCGTGCTTCAGGCCCTTGTGCGCGGCGATGGCCGCCCGCATCTGGCGGAAGGTCCAGCCTTCGATGATGGTCAGCTGTTCCTGGGCGAACTCGCCGCGCACCAGCTGTTCGATCAGGCGCAGCGGCGTGGTGCCCGGCTTGAGCTCGTAGGTGCCGGCCTTCAGCCTGGCGCTCTTGCCGGTCACGCGCGCGAGCAGGTTGAACAGCACCGGCTCGATGGGCACGCCGGCTTCGGCGATCTGCTGGCCGGCGGCGTGGGCGCCGCTGCCGGGCGCGATGTTGAATTCGATGGCTTCGATCTCATCGCCGATGATCGGATGCTGCGACCAGTACATGAAATAAGCGCCGCCGGCGATCGCCAGCATGATGCACAGGGTGATGATTTTTTTAATAAAAGCCATTGTTAAAGCCGTAGGGTTGGAACAAGTCGCACAGCTTGCCACTTCTTGGCACAGTCCGCCAGTGCCGCGTTTTGCGCGGCATCCGACGCGATCCGTCCGACATCACTATAATGAGCCCGTAATGATAATGCTTTAATCGTCAAATTATTGGAAATTATGTCTTCTTGGAATGAACTTTTAGCACAGCAAGCCCAGGCGCTGACCACCACGCAGCTGGCCGTGGGCTTTGTCGCCCCGCTTGGCGACCAGGGCCTGATCGCGCTGGACGGCGAGGAATCCGCCAGTTTCCTGCACAATCAGCTGACCAACGACGTCGAGCACCTGGGCCTGGGCGAAGTCCGGCTGGCCGGGTATTGTTCGCCGAAGGGCCGCTTGCTGGCCTCGTTCCTGATGTGGCGTAACGAAACCACCATCTTCCTGCAGTTGCCGCGCGAGATCCAGGCGCCGGTGCAGAAGCGCCTGGGCATGTTCGTGCTGCGCGCGAAGACCAAACTCAGCGACGCCGCCGAACTGCCGGCCAGCCAGGTCGTGCTCGGCCTCGGCGGCGGCATGGCCGAAGAGACGCTGCAAAACTGGTTTGACCCGCTGCCGGCCAAGCCGTTCACCAAGGTCGACCATCCACTGGGCACGCTGATCCGCGTGGCCGACGTGTTCGGTGCGCCGCGCTACCAGTGGCTGATGTCGGCCGAAGTGGCGCAGACGGTGGTGCCGGAACTGGCCGCCAAGCTGTCCGTCGGCCGCAGCGACGCCTGGCACCTGTCGGAAATCCATGCCGGCATCCCGCAGATCACCAAGGCCACGCAGGAACAGTTCGTGCCGCAGATGATTAACTTCGAGCTGCTGGGCGGCGTCAACTTCAAGAAGGGCTGCTACCCCGGGCAGGAAATCGTCGCCCGCAGCCAGTACCTGGGCAAGCTCAAGCGGCGCACCACATTGGTCAGCATCGCCGACGCGGCGGCCGCGGCCGGTGTCGAGGTGTTCGCCACGGCCGACCCCGAGCAGCCGTGCGGCATGATCGTCAACGCCGCGCCCAACGGCAAGGGCGGCATCGACGCGCTGGTGGAAATGAAACTGGCCGCCATCGAGGCGGCCTCGGTCCGCCTCGGCTCGGCGGACGGCGTGCCGCTCACCTTCCTCGACATGCCCTACGTGCTGGACCCACTCGATCTCTAGCATGGACCTCTACATTTATTATCAGGTCAAGGATGCCGACGCGGCGGCCTTGCTGGCGGCGGTCGTCCCGATGCAGGCCGCGCTGGGTGTCCGGCACGGTGTCGCATGCCAGCTCAAGCGCCGCCCCGAAGTCAAGGACGGCATGCAGACGTGGATGGAAGTCTACGCCGCCACACCGGCCGGATTCGCCGCCGCGCTGGACGCCGCCGTTGCACAAGCCGGCTTGGCCGCCTGGACCGCCGGCCCGCGCCACACCGAAGTCTTTACGGATCTAGTCCCATGTGCCTGATCGTTTTTGCCTGGCGGGTGATCCCGGCCGTGCCACTGGTTGCCGCCGCCAACCGCGATGAGTTCTACCAGCGCGCCACCGCGCCGGCGGCCCCGTGGCCCGAACATCCGCAGATCTTTGCCGGCCGCGACCTGCAGGCCGGCGGCAGCTGGATGGGCATCGCCCAACCGGCCGAGTGCGGTAAGTCGTCGCGCTTCGCCGCCATCACCAACATCCGCGCGCCGTCCGAGCACCGCGACGACGCGCCCTCGCGCGGCCGCCTGGTGGCCGACTTCCTGGCCGGTTGCATGACGCCGCAGGAATACGTCGACGCCATCCGCGCGGACGCGGGCGCCTACAACGGCTTCAACCTGGTGCTGAGCGATGGCGACACGCTGATCTGGTACTCCAACCGTGGCGACGGCGATCCACGCAACGGCAAGCCGCTGGAGCCGGGCGTGTACGGACTGTCGAACGCGCTACTGGATGCGCCATGGCCCAAGGTGCTCAAGACCAAGGCCCAGTTCGCGAGCCTGCTGTGCCTGGGAGCGCCGGATGACGCCTACTTCGAAATGCTGGCCGACACAACCCCCGCGCCGGATCAGCGCCTGCCAGAAACCGGCGTGCCGCTGGACCTGGAGCGCATGCTGTCGGCGGTGCGCATCGAGAGCCCGAACTACGGTACGCGCACCTCCACCGTGGTCAAGCTGTATGCGCAAGCGCCGGCCACGCTGCAGGAGCTGCTGATCCACTAGGCGGCCTTGCGGATACTGGCCGCCAAGCGCTTTACAGCTGCTTCATGTGGGCGATCAGTTGGTCAAGCGCCTTGCCCCAACCATCCTGGAAACCCATCTGTTTGTGCGCTTCGACGGTGGCCTCGTCCTTGTGGCGGGCGCAGGCGATGTAGCGCGTGCCGCCATTGGGCAGCGGCTCCATCGACACCACGGCGGTGATGAAGGCGTTGCCGGTCGGGCGGTAGCCGGGGCCCAGCGCATCGGTCCAGGTCAGGCGGCGATTCTCCACCACCTCCAGATAGCAACCGCGATTGTCGTGGCGCTCGCCGTTCGGGCCCGCCATCACCGAACTGAACAGGCCGCCGGGGCGCAGGTCGCAATGCGCTTCCAGCGTTTTCCACGGCGACGGCGTGAACCAATGCACCAGATGCTCCGGCTTGGTCCACGCGGCCCACACCAGTTCCGGCGCGATATCGATGTCGCGCTCAAACACCAGGTCCAGCTTGGGATCGAAATTCTCGACGATATGCGTCATGCTTGTGCTCCTTAAAAGGTGTACTGCATATTGATGTGCGCGATGCCGGCCTCGAAGAACTCGTCGCCGTCGATGGCGAAGCCGTGGCGCTCGTAGAATGGCGCGGCGTGCGATTGGGCGCTCAACACCACTTGCTTATCGCCACGAGCGCGCGCTTGCGCCATCAGCACCTGCAGCAAGGCGCCGCCAACGCCGCTGCCGCGCGCGAACAGACGCACCGCCATGCGGCCGATGTGGCCATCCGGCAGCAGGCGCCCGGTGCCGATCGGCGTGCCGCTGGCATCGTAGGCCACCGCGTGCAGGCAGGCCGCGTCCATGTGGTCCATTTCCAGTTCGGCAGGGACTTTCTGTTCTTCGACGAAGACTTCAAAGCGTATCAGTTTGGCATCCGCGTTGAGGGCGGTCCAGTCTCCGGTGCGGATGTCGTGCTTGGCGGTGTCGGTCATCGGCGTGCAGGCTAGTTGGGGGAAACAGGATTGTCGCACGCAAGGCGGTCCTCAAGGAAGCCCGCACGCACCTCGGCCGAGGCGTATACAGCGCAGCCAATGTCTGCTCCTTGCCGAATCAGCCCAGTTTCATCTTCGCCCGCAGTGCCTCGCGCACGTGCGGCGTGGCGGCATACGGATCGCCGGGATTGGTGCCGGCGACGATGTGTTCCATGCGTTCCCGCACGCCGGCCAGCGCGCCCGGATGCGAGTAGATGTAGAAGTCGCCGTTGGCGATGGCCTTGAACGTCATCTCCGCCACATCCTGCGCCGATACCTTGCCCGACGAAACCGCCTTGTCCGTCATGGCTTGCGCCGCCAGCTGGCTGGCGGTCGGCCCCTGCGTCATGCGCACGTCCTCGGGACGGTTGCGGTGCGACTGGCTGATCCCGGTCGGCACAAAATACGGACACAGTACCGACGCCCCGATCGGCGCGCCGACCAGTTGCAAGTCCTGGTACAAGGTCTCCGACAACGCTACCACCGCGTGCTTGGAGACGTTGTAGACGCCCATCGCCGGCGCGTTCAGCAAGCCCGCCATCGACGCCGTGTTGACGATGTGGCCCTCGAACGAAGGATCGCTCTTGGCCGACTCCAGCATCAGCTTGGTGAAGATGCGCACGCCGTGGATCACGCCCCACACGTTCACACCCATCACCCATTCCCAATCGGCCTCGGTGTTTTCCCAGATCAGCCCGCCCGAACCCACGCCGGCGTTGTTGAACACCAGGTGCACGGCGCCGAATTCGGCGATGGCCGCGTCGGCCAGCGCCTGCACCTGCTCGCCCTTGCGCACGTCGCACAGGCGGGCGATAACGGCGATGCCCTGCGCCTTGAGCGCGTCGGCCGCGCGTTCCAGCGCATCGGCCTGGACGTCGGCCAGCACCAGCTTCATGCCTTCGCGCGCCGCCACGTTGGCGAATTCGCGCCCCAAACCGCTCGCGCCGCCGGTGATGACGACGACCTTGTCCCTGAAAGTTTTCATTAAATCAGCCTGACCAGTTGTTTGCCGAAATTATGCCCTTGCAGCAGGCCCATGAACGCTTGCGGCGCGGCCGCGAGGCCCTCCGCTACCGTTTCGCGGTATTTGATCTGATGATTGGCGACCAGCACGGCCAGCTCCTGCAAGCCCTGCTGCCAGAATTCCATGTGCTCGGTGACGATGAAGCCGCGCAGCGTCAGCCGGTTGAGCAGCAGCAGGCGGGAGTTCTTGATCGGCAGTTCCTTGCCGTCGAAGCCGGCGATCAACCCACACAGCGCCACGCGGGCGTAGGCGTTGGTGCGCGCCAGCGCGGCGTCGAGGCAGGCGCCGCCGACGTTTTCAAAGATGGCGTCGACGCCTTCCGGCGTGGCCGCCGCCAGATCGGCCTCCAGATTGCCTGCCTTGTGGTCGACGCAAGCGTCAAAGCCCAGCTGCTGGACCACGTACTCGCACTTCTCCGGCCCGCCTGCGATGCCGACCACGCGGCAGCCACGCAGCCTGGCCAGTTGCCCGACCACGCTGCCGACCGCGCCGCTGGCCGCCGACACCACCACCGTATCGCCCGCCGCCGCCTCAAGAATCTGGTTGAAGCCATACCACGCCGCCATGCCCGGCATGCCGACCACGCCGAGGTAGGCCGACAAGGGAATGTGCGTGGTGTCGAGCTTGCGCAGCAACACGCCGTCGGACACGCCCATCTCGGCCCAGCCCAGCATGCCGCCAACGAACTCGCCGACCTTGAAGTAGTCGTTGCGCGAGGCCACCACCTGGCCAACCGTGCCGCCTATCATCGTGTGGTCCAGCTGCTGCGAGGCGGCGTAGCTTTTGGCCGAGCTCATGCGGCCGCGCATGTACGGGTCCAGCGACAGATAGTGATTGCGTACCAGCACCTCGCCGTCGTCCAGCGGGCGCATGTCCACCGTCTCCATCCGGAAGTTTTCCGCCGTCACCGGCCCGCGCGGACGCGAGGCCATGACGATGCGATGGAACGTCTTGGGGATCTCCAACGTCATCGTCACACCGCCGACACGCCGCCGTCCACCGCCAGGATCTGGCCGGTGATGTGCTTGCCAGCGTCGGAGGCGAACAGCACCGCCGCGCCTTTCAAGTCCTCGTCGTCGCCCAGGCGGCCCAGCGGCGCGTCCTTGGACAGTTCGTCCGGTCCCAGCTTCTCCAGCAGGCCCTTGGTCATCTTCGACGGGAAGAAGCCCGGCGCCAGCGCGTTGACGGTGATGCCGTGACGGCCCCACTCGCCCGCCAGCGTGCGCGTGAAGTTGACCAGCGCGCCCTTCGAGGTGTTGTAGGCGATGGTCTGCATGGTGCCAGGCGGATTGCCGGCCAGGCCGGCGATCGACGCGATGTTGATGATGCGGCCGTAGCCGCGCGGGATCATCGAGCGCTTGCCCACCAGCTGCGACACCACGAAGATGCTGCGGATGTTCAGGTTCATCACCTTGTCCCAGGCTTCGACCGGGTGGTCCTCGGCCGGCGCGCCCCAGCTGGCGCCGGCGTTGTTGATCAGGATGTCGATGTGGCCGAGGTGGGCCAGCGCGGCCGTCACCAGCGCGTCCGCATGGGCATCCTGCGACAGGTCGGCGGCGACCGCATGGGCGTCGATGCCGTGGCTGGTCAGGAAGGCGACCGCCTCGTCCAGGTCCGCCTGCTTGCGCGAGGAGATGACGACCTTGGCGCCCTGCTCGCCCAGCGCCAGCGCCATCTGCAAGCCCAGCCCGCGCGAGCCGCCGGTGATCAGCGCGGTCTTGCCGGCCAGGGAAAACAATTCTTGGGTAGTACGCATAAAGTTTCCTATAAAGCGTTGCTCCCGCGCACGCGGGAGTCCATACTTCGCCGGCCAGGATGCCGGCATGGGGGGAATTCAGGCAATGCCTGGATTCCCGCCTGCGCGGGAACGACGGGGTTAGATTTCGTAGTCCATGCACTGGCGCGCCTCGCGCACGGCGGCGAAGAACGGCTTGATCGCCACATGGTCGGGATGGTTCTGGTATTCGTCCAGCGCGGCCTTGTCGGTGAACTCGGAGTACATCATCACGTCATAGGTCGCCTCCAGGCCGGGCTGGGCCACGACGGCCTCCAGCTTCAGCAGGCCGGGCACCAGGCCGATGCAGCCTTCCAGCAACGCCTTCATCTTGGCCGCGTTGGCGGCGCGGTCGGCGCCCTCGGCATGGTCTTTCAATTTCCACATTACGATATGCTTGATCATCTTGTCTCGCTTGTTCAGAACCACGCGTCGCGCATGTCGAGCGTGGTGGTGTCTATGCTGGCCAGCAGTTCCAGCTGCTGTTCGACTTTCGGCAATTCCCAGCGGAAGAAATAACGGCAGGCTTGCAGCTTGCCGCGATAGAAGTCCGCGTCGCCGCCATCCAGCGCGGCGGCCGCCAGCAAGGCCTGCTGCAACCAGATCCAGGCGACCACCACGTGGCCGACCGCTTCCAGATACAGGCTGGCGTTGGCCAGGGTTTTGTTCATGTCGCCGGCAGCATACAGCTTTTGCGTGACGACTTCCACTGCCTGCCATGCCGCGTCCAGCGCATCGGCGTGCGCCAGCAGCTCCTGGCTGATCTCCGCCAGCCCGGCCGGCACCGCATCGGGCGCGCCGACGCTGCCGCGCACCTTGCGCACCGTCTTGCGCAGCTCGGCGCCGAAGGCCTTGAACAAGGCGCCGTCCTGCATGCTGGCCTTGCGGCCCAGCAGGTCCAGGCCGTGGATGCCGTGCGTGCCTTCGTGGATGGCGTTGAGCCGGTTGTCGCGGTAGAACTGCTCGACGTTGTATTCGCGCGTGTAGCCGTAGCCGCCGTGCACCTGGATCGCCAGGCTGTTCGCCTCCACGCACCACTGCGACGGCCAGGACTTGGTGATCGGCGTCAGGAAGTCCAGCAGGCGGCCGGCGTGCTCGCGTGCTTCCGGCGCCTCGGCGCTGTTCTGCTCGTCGACCAGGCGGGCGCTGTACAGCACCAGGCCGAGGCCGCCCTCCACGTAGGCCTTTTGCGCCAGCAGCATGCGCCGCACGTCGGTGTGTTCGATGATGGGCAGTTGCGGTTGCGCCGGATCCTTCTGCGCCGGATGGCGGCCCTGCGGGCGGTTGCGCGCGTAGTCCAGCGCGTGCAGGTAGCCGGTGTAGCCCAGCACGGCCGCGCCCAAGCCGACCGCGATGCGCGCCTCGTTCATCATGTGGAACATATTGGCCAGGCCCTGGTGCGGCTGGCCGACCAGGTAGCCGATGGCGCCGCCCTTGCCTTGCGGCTGGAACTTGCCCTCGCCGAAGTTGAGCAGGCAGTTGCTGGTGCCCCGGTTGCCCATCTTGTGGTTCAGGCCGGCCAGCACGACGTCGTTGCGCTCGCCACGACTGCCGTCGTCGTTGACCAGGAACTTGGGCACGATGAACAGCGAGATGCCTTTGACGCCGGGGATCAGCTTGCCGTCCGGGCCGGGAATCTTGGCCAGCACCAGATGGACGATATTGTCCGACAGCTCGTGCTCGCCGGCGGAGATCCACATCTTGTTGCCGCTGAGGCGGAACTGGCGCTCGCCTTCAAGGCCGGGCTGCGGATCGGGCACGGCGCGGCTGGTGATATCGGACAGGCTGGAGCCGGCCTGCGGCTCCGACAGGCACATGGTACCGAAGTAGCGGCCGGCGAACATCGGCTCGGCGTAACGGCGCACCTGTTCGGGCGTGCCGCTCTTGAGCAGGGTGTTGGCCCCGCTCATGGTCAGGAAGGTGTAGGCGCTGGTGGCGACGTTGGCCGACGTGAAGTACGCGGACAAGGCCTTCTGCAGGACCACCGGCAGCTGCATGCCGCCGTGCTCGTAGTCCTGCCCGGCCGCCATCAGGCCGGCGGCCGAATAGGCGTCCAGCGCCGTCTTCACCTCCGGGATGTGCTCGACGCTGAGGCAATGCTCGCCCGGCACGGCGCGCGCCTCCTGGCTGTCGCCCTTCTTGTTGTGCGGCGCGAACAGCTCGGTGGCGAGCTGTTCGGCCGTGTCGATGGCGGCATCGAAGGTTTCGCGGTTATGATCGCTGAAGCGGGCGCGCCGGGTCAGCGCCTCCGCGTCCAGCCACTCGTACAGCATGAAGCCAAGGTCGCGGCGCGACAGCAGTAGGGAGCGCATGGCTTACACCACTTCGAACAGGCCTGCCGCTCCCTGGCCGCCACCGATGCACATGGTGACCACCACATATTTGACGCCACGGCGCTTGCCTTCCAACAGAGCATGCCCGGTCAGGCGCGCGCCCGACACGCCGTACGGATGGCCGACCGCGATCGCGCCGCCGTTGACGTTAAGGCGGTCCATCGGGATGCCCAGCTTGTCGGCGCAGTACAGCACCTGCACGGCGAAGGCTTCGTTCAGTTCCCACAGGCCGATATCCTCGACTTTCAGGCCGGCCTTTTTCAGCAGCTTGGGAATGGCGAACACGGGGCCAATGCCCATCTCGTCCGGTTCGCAACCGGCCACCGCGAAGCCGCGGAAGATGCCCAGCGGCTGCAAGCCCTTGGCGGCCGCGGCCTGCGCGCTCATGACGATGGCGACCGAGGCGCCGTCCGAGAACTGGCTGGCGTTGCCGGCGCTGATGACGCCGCCCGGCGTCACGGTGCGGATCTTGGAGACGGCTTCGTAGGTGGTGTCGGCGCGAATGCCCTCGTCGGCCGAGATGGTCACTTCCCTGGTCAACAGCATGCCGCTGGCCTTGTCGGCCACGCCCATCACGGTGGTCATCGGCACGATCTCGGCGTCGAACAGGCCGGCCGCCTGCGCGGCGGCCGCGCGCTGCTGGCTCTGCACGCCGTACTCGTCCTGGCGCTCGCGGCTGATGTTGTAGCGCTTGGCCACGGTTTCCGCAGTCTGCAGCATGGTCCAGTAGATTTCCGGCTTGTGCTGGTCCAGCCAGACATCCTTGTACATGTGCAGGTTCATTTCCTGCTGCACGCAGGAGATCGACTCCACGCCGCCTGCCGCGTAGATGTCGCCCTCGCCGGCGATGATGCGCTGGGCCGCGCTGGCGATGGTCTGCAACCCGGACGAGCAGAAACGGTTGACGGTCATGCCGGCGGTGGTCACCGGGCAGCCCGCGCGCAGCGCGATCTGGCGCGCGATGTTGCCGCCGGTGGCGCCCTCGGGGTTGGCGCAGCCGATCAGCACGTCCTCCACCTCGCCGGACTCGATGCCGGCGCGGCTGATCGCCGCCTGCAGCGCGTGGCCGCCCAGCGTGGCGCCATGCGTCATGTTGAACGCGCCTTTCCACGACTTGGCCAAACCTGTACGGGCGGTTGAAACAATGACGGCGTCGATCATGAAAGTCTCCTATGAGTGGGTGTTTTAGTGAATCGAGAATAGCATAATTTAGTACGGTCGTTCGCAAATATTTCTGTAAGTTTTGCGTAAGTTTCAAGCAAGTTTGACGTAAGGTTCACAGGCCACACTGGGCGCAAGCTGACAAAGTTGTAACTGTCTCAGCTGGGGAAATTCAAAAATTACAGGAGACAAAAATGGCAACATCACCAGGTACCGCAAACCTGCCCGCCGGCGGAGGCATCACTCCGGAAGAACGCAAGGTGATCTTCGCGTCCTCGCTGGGCACGATTTTCGAATGGTACGATTTCTATTTGTACGGTTCGCTCGCGCCGATCATCGCCAAGCAGTTCTTCATCGGCGATCCGACCACCACGTTTATTTTCGCGCTGCTGGCCTTTGCCGCCGGCTTCATTGTGCGCCCATTCGGCGCGCTGGTGTTCGGCCGCCTCGGCGACATGATCGGCCGTAAATACACCTTCCTGATCACCATCCTGATCATGGGCGCGTCCACCTTCATTGTCGGGCTGCTCCCCGGTCATGAGCAGATCGGCATCGCCGCTCCCATCATCCTGGTCTCGCTGCGCATCCTGCAGGGCCTGGCGCTGGGCGGCGAGTACGGCGGCGCGGCCACCTACGTGGCCGAGCACGCACCGCACGGCAAGCGCGGCTCCTTCACCTCGTGGATCCAGACCACCGCCACGCTGGGCCTGTTCCTGTCGCTGCTGGTGATCCTTGGTACCCGTACCGCCATCGGCGAGAAGGAATTCGCCGCGTGGGGCTGGCGCGTGCCGTTCCTGGTGTCGGTGCTGCTGCTGGGCGTATCGGTATGGATCCGCCTGTCGATGAACGAGTCGCCAGCCTTCGCCAAGATGAAGGCCGAGGGCAAGACCTCGAAAGCTCCGTTGAGCGAAGCGTTCGGCCAATGGCGCAACCTGAAGGTGGTGGTGCTGGCGCTGATCGGCCTGACCATGGGCCAGGCCGTGGTGTGGTACACCGGCCAGTTCTACGCGCTGTTCTTCATGACGCAAGTGTTGAAGATCGACGGCGCCACCTCCAACATCCTGACCGCCATTTCGCTGGCGCTGGCGACCCCGTTCTTCATCTTCTTTGGCAAGCTGTCCGACAGCATCGGCCGCAAGTGGATCATCCTGGGCGGTTGCGTGATCGCCGCGGCGACCTACTTCCCGCTGTTCGGCGCGCTGACCCATTACGGCAATCCGGCGCTGGAAACCGCGCTGAAAAATTCGCCGGTGGTGGTGGTGGCCGACCAAACGTCGTGCCACTTCCAGTTCAACCTGACGGGCCAGAAGAAATTCCCATCGTCGTGCGATATCGCGACCGGCATGCTGACGCAGTCCTCGGTCAACTACACCACGCAAGACGCGCCGGCCGGCAGCGTCGCCAAGATCAAGGTCGGCGACAAGGAAATCACCTCCTTCAACGCCACCATGACGCCCGACGGCCTGAACTTCGACAAGGCCAGCAAGGATGCCGAAGCAGCGCTGAAGAAGGAAGTCGCCGCCGCCGTCAAGGGCGCAGGCTATCCCGCCAAGGCTGACGACACGCAGATCAACAAGCCGATGATGGTGGTGATCCTGTTCATCCTGGTGCTGTATGTGACCATGGTGTACGGCCCGATCGCCGCGATGCTGGTGGAGATGTTCCCGACCCGCATCCGCTACACCTCGATGTCGCTGCCCTACCATATCGGTAACGGCTGGTTCGGCGGCCTGCTGCCGACCATTTCGTTCGCACTGGTGGCGTTCAAGGGCGACATCTACTACGGCCTGTGGTATCCGATCGTCGTCGCGCTGATCACCGCGGTGATTGGTGCGCTGTTCGTCGGCGAGACCAAGGACAACGACATCTACGCCCACGATTAAACCGGGCCGGATAACAATAAAAGCCCCGTGTGTGCATTGCGACGCTCAAGATCGTCGCAATGCCACACGGGGCTTTTTTTCGCGCCTGGGGCATGCCGAAATCGGCCGGCGCGCACCGGCCTGTATCTAAACGTAAAGGACCATCAGGTCTGATACCCGGAAGACTAATGTGTCTTCTCTGGAACGTCAATGGAAATGCGCCTTCACCTCAACCAGTTCTAAACAGAATTCAAACGCCCTGCTGATATGCCATCGTTATCGCTCCTAATTAAAAAAGATCAGTCCAACCTCGCACAATCCAAAAAGACCGGATACAATAATTCCTCCCGGCAAAAAAAATAGCCTGCCTTTTTCCGCCCCGAATTCACCTATTAAAATAAAATGATAGATAAGATAAAATTTCTGAATGGCCGCACCGTCATCAATTTTACCGACCCAGCAGCGGAACGATTATATAAGATCAACTCGTTGAATCTTATTATTGGCGACAATGGCAGCGGAAAAACTGCGCTAATAAAATCCATCATAAAAGACCTGACGTCAAAAAAATCTGGTGAAAAATATATTGCCGTCGGAAAAACTGATCGACTTGGCATAATTTATTATACTGCCGCGCCTTTTCATCGGGAATTACCCGAGCTGAGGGGCAACGCAGTAGATTTTATCGATGTTTCAAAATCAGAGAGTAAAAATCAAAATTTCTTGACCGTCGCCAAGGATTATATTGAGGTAGTAAAGAAACTGGGCATCAGTCACAAACTAAGAAGTGTCAAAGTATTCGATTTTGCCGAAACTGCGATAGCGCTTTTAAATGAAATCTCAATTGATAAAACATTAAAACCGAACATACCGATTAGTCAAGAGCTATTAAGTCTGCGCTTGGATTCCAATATTTTAATGAAAGACCATTCCAGTCTGACAGAGCAAAAAATTGGACTCGAAGATCAATGGTATGAAATGACGGGATTAACAGAGCGACAAAACGAGATAGACGTTCAACTAAGCATTCTCGACAGTGAACTAGAGAAAGTGGCCCGAGCCTCAAAAAATAAACTCAACGCGATGGTTGATAGGTTTATCTATGAATGTGGCGCAAAAACCAATGCATCCGAGATTAACTGGATAGTCGCAAGCTACATTTTAACCCGGACTCAAAAATCAGCCGTACGGCTCGAGTTGACCCGTAGAATTTATCACAATGATTTTTCAGGAATTGATAAGAGTGTAGTTGCGGAACTTTGGAATCCAGCAATAAAGACCGTAGCCGCATTTGTAAGATTTCTTAACAAAAATCTTCCGAAGAGTTATAGCGCAGATCGAAGTAAGGCTGTTTTTTCCATAGACGTACCAGCATTACTGAAATTTGAGAAATCAGCTGCCTTAATTGAATCTGCAAACAAGTTTGGCCTGCTGCATATTGGCTTTGATGCAATCAGCTCCGGTGAGGCCGCAATTTTGCATCAAATGACAAGTATCGTACATGGCATTCAAGATTTGGAAAGAATTGGGAAAAAGAACTTTCTTATTTTTATTGACGAGGGGGATCTTCTCTTACACCTACGTTGGCAGCAACAATATCTGGAACTAATTACAGAAAAACTGAGCAGCGTACGCTCCAAGCTTGAACTTCGATCTTTGCAATTGGTCATTGCGAGCCATTCGCCGATGCTGGCGACAGATGTTCTGAGAAGATCGATAACACGACTAAAAAGTAAAGGTGTAGCCCCGAGCTTTGGCGCGCCGTTACAGAAAATCGTCAACTACAGTTTTGGAACAAGTGCAATGGGAAGAATTGCGACGAAAACGATAGCCGACCTTCGAAAAAAAGATAAATTCGATTCTATAGATCTTGATATAGCAAACCAGATAGACGATGACTTCATCAAAGATCATGTTCTCCGCAAGGTGAATTCATGATTATTTCCGCAAAAGATTGCTGGTCAAAAGCAAAGTCCAAGCACAATACCTATTTTAATTCTTCAGTTACAGCAGCGCGAGATGCCCTGAAGAATGAACTACCTCTTTATCTGTATGATTTCCTGGTCACCAATCACGACAAAATACGTGATGGAAACGAAAACAGCTTTCGTTTGATTCATAAAGAATATTCTCTCCTAAGGGATAAGATGGATAAGGCAACCAAGGATTCCGTCGATAAGAATCTCGGTAAAATATTCAATTATGATCTATTTTGCGACATTACCGTCAAAAGATGGTCGGCATACAAATTATGCGAGGAGTTAAATATCCTTACCTGTCCCTATTGTAATTTATCATATGGGCACACCATCACCCGAGAAAAAAAGGGCGGAATACGACCCTCATTGGATCATTTTTTTGACAAAGCCACCCATCCGTTGTTCGCAATCAGCTTAAATAATTTAGTACCCAGCTGCCATCACTGCAACTCATCGTTAAAAGGATCTGTGGATTTTCGGGTAACAAGACATCTTAATCCCATGCTAAACGCAGAAAGTATTAAGATCAGCCTGAATGTCGATCCAGTAGACGGGCGAAAAGACCTAACACTATTTGATTCGGCTAAAATAATCCTCGAGTACGACTTAAGTGATCCACGATGTGTCAATTCAGTAAAAACTTTTCTTCTTGCGGAGCGCTACGCGCTCTTAGTTAAGGAAGCGAGGTTGATAGCGAAACACATGGTGACCGTAAGCACAGGAGGCGATTTTGATTCGCAGCACATAGAATGGGCACTAAGGGGAGTCTCCAGTGATAATTACAGAGACAGGATATTAGGTAAAATGATTAGAGATTTATCTGCAAAATATTTGGCGCGTGCTTAATTAGCAGCGCCGGAACAATCGCTGACAGGCGCCCGGTCCAACGCACCAGCGGAGCTAACGCACGCCGTCACACAACGTCGATCAGCCCGGCCGGTCTACATCTGCCGGAACAGATCGACGTAGTTGCGGCTGACGACCAGCTGCTCGTCGCGGCCCTTCAGTTGCACCATCAGGCGGCCGCGGAAATCGTGGCGGGTGCCGGCCACGTGGCGCGCGGCGACGATCACGCTGCGGTGGATCTGCCAGAACTGCTGCTCGTCGAGCTGTTCGCGCAGCTTGCTGATCGGCGTGCGTATCAGGCTCTCGCCGTCGGCCAGGAACACGCTGGTGTACTTGTCGTTGCTCTGGAAGTAGATCACCTCGTCGATGGCGATCAGGCGCGTCTGCTCGCCCTGCGAGGCGCGTATCCATTGCAGCGATGGCGCCGGAGCCGGGGCTGCGGGCGCCGCACCGCCCAGCTGCTGCAGCAGCGCCTGCAGCGTCGCCGCCGTGATGCCCGCCGTAGCCGCCGGCTCGCGGGCGCGCAACGCCGACTTCAGTTTATTCACCGTCTTCTCCAGCCGCTCCAGGCTCGCCGGCTTCAACAGATAGTCGACCGCTGAATGCTCGAACGCCTCCACCGCGTACTGGTCGAACGCCGTGACGAAGACGATATGCGGCGGCTTGGCGCCCGCCACCAGCCGCGCCGCCACATCCAGCCCGGTCATGCCGGGCATGCGGATGTCGAGGAACACCACATCCGGCGCCTCCTCGTCGATCAGGCGCAGCGCCTCCAGGCCATTGGCGGCCTTGGCCACCACCTTCAATTCCGGCCACGCGGTTTTCAGCTGGCCTTCCAGATAGTCGCGCAGATGTTCTTCGTCATCGGCGATCAGTGCTCGGAGTGTATCGATGTCGGACTCGCATTCAAAGGCAGCATCAGGCGCACCGTCATGCCGCAAGGTTGGTTTTCCAATAATTCTACCCGAGCCGCGCCGCCGTACAAACTGCGCAGGCGTTCGCGCAGATTGCTCAAGCCAACCCCGCCGCCCGGCTTGGCCGACATGGTGCTGCCCAGGCCTACGCCGGTATCGCTGATCTGCACGCACAGGTGCTCGCCGATCTCCACCGCGCTGACGACGATCTCGCCGCCCTCCACCTTCGGCTCCAGGCCATGCGAAATCGCGTTCTCCACCACCGGCTGCAGCAGCATCGGCGCGATGACGAACTGGCGCAGCCGGTCCGGCACGTCGATGCGGTAACGCAGCCGCTCGCCCATGCGCACCGCCAGCACGTCCAGATAGGCGGCGATCAGTTTGGCCTCGGAGCCCAAGCTCGCCTCCTCGCTGCGGCTGACCGCGAGACTGGCGCGCAGGTAGTCGATAAACCGCTCCAGCATGTGCTGGGCCTTGGCCGGCTGCGGGCCGATCAGGCTCACCACATTGGCCAGCGTGTTGTACAGGAAGTGAGGTTCGATCTGCGCCTGCAAGGCCCGCAGCCGCGCCTCCGCCAGCAGGCGTGCGCTGGAGGCGATCAGTTCCTGCTGCCGCGCCTTTTCCAACGCCTGCGCCACCTTGCGCTCCGCGCTGCTGCTCACCAGGTACATCAGCAGGGCCACCGCCGCCGCCACGATCAGCGTCTGGATCTGCGCATTCCGGTTGGCCATCAGCTGGAAGACACTCTTCCCGCTCAACAGCGCGGTGCCTATGCTGAGCCCCAGCGGCACGCAGACCACCACCAGCGAGGTGCTGAACACCAGCCGCGGCAAGCCCCTGGCGCGCCGCGGCCAGCCATCGCTGATGGCGTTGGCCAGCAGATTACCGAAGTGGATCAGGAAGCCGATCAGGTTGGTAATCAGCAGCATCGGTAGCCAGTGCTTGACCACCGGCTGCTCGTAGTTCGACCAATGCATCTCGACCGCCGTCAGCACGGTGGCCAGTCCCACATTCCAGATCAGCGTGTACAGCAGGTTGCGCCGGGTCGACGATGGCCAGCGCCGGAAGAATGGCATCAGGTCCAGGGGATGCGCCATCGGCGGGGCTTGTGTGCTGCGCTGGTTCATTGCGGTTTCCAAAAATTTTCAGGCCGCCAGAAAGTTACCATGAATGCAGGGTGGCGAGGCATAAGAAAGGCGCGCCGTCGCCCGCGGGCCCGCCTTGACGTTGTGTGCATCAAACACCGTCAACACCGTTTGCCGACGCCGCGTGTCCTGCGCCACGCCGACCAGGTAGCCGTCGGTCTCGGACCGCGCGCCGCGACGTGGCACCAGCACATGCTCCTCCGCCACCCAGCCGGCGTCGAAGCGATAGCTGTCCGCCTTGCCGCTGTCGGTGTCGATCAGGTTCACTGTGTTGAAGATATCGTCCGGCGTGCCTGGTGCCACGCCGAGCACCGCCAGCCTGCGGTGCCGCACCGATACCACCTGCGGCGCCACCCTCGGGAACTCGCTGGCGCCGAACAGCCGCGCCTCGCGCGCCTGGCCGGCCGCGTAGTCCAGCGTGAGCTGCACGGTGCTCGCACCTTCGCGGAATGGCTGTATCTCGCCGTGCATCAATGCCGCCAGCTCGCGCAGCGTGTCGCCTTCGTGCAGCACCACGTCCAGCCGCGTGCAGGCGCCGTCTTCGAACGCGTTCCCGAAGTGGAAGACCGAGCGCGCCGGCAGTTCGAACACCTGCCGCGGTTGCAGCGTGTCCTTGGCGATGACGACCACGCGCAATGGACGCGTGTCACCGGCCCAGCGCAGGCTCTCGCCATAGCTGATCTCCGGGCCGGACTTCATGTCGTACGGCGGCACCAGGAAGATCAGGTGGCGCGCGCTGACCGCGAAGTCATGCACCATGTTCAGTTGCGGGACGTCGATCATGGCGGTGCGCGTCACCTCCCCTGTCGCGTTCAGGCGGTAGATCATCAACTTGTCCATGCCTGGCATGTTCCCGAAGTTCCACAGGCCGCCGTCCGGATCGGATTTCGGATGGGCGGAGAACGGCATCGACTTCAGGTCCGGACGCCAGGTCTTGATGCCGCGCGTCTCCAGCGTTTTCGGATCCACTTCGATGGCCGAACCGCCTTCCCACAACGCGTACACGTGGCCGCCGAACGGCAGCAGATTGGTGTTGGCGACGTTGATGGTATCGTTGCTCTTGACCGGCCTGCGGTCGATGTAGGTGCCGAAGGCGGGATACAGGAACTGGCCGGCCGCCGTCTCCTCGGTGAACTTCCGGGTGGCGACGAAACGGCCGCGATGTGCGACCTTGCCGCCGCCGATCTGCCAGCGCTGCACGTAGCCGTCGCCGTCGAACCAGTGGTGATAGCGTTCGCCACCCAGCTCGAAGCGTCCGGGCCCGTTGCGGTAGAAGACGCCTCGCAGATCATCCGGCATGCGCCCGTGGATCGCCGCGTCGCCGGACAGTTCACCCTCGATGCCGGCATACGCCAGCAGCCTTGGATCGTGTTCCAAGGCCTGATGGAAGCGGCGGTAGGTGTCGCTGTCGCCCAGCGCGGCGCCGGAGCCCAGGCCCAGCGCGGCCAGGCCGATGCCACGGGACAGGAATTTGCGGCGGCCGTTCATCGTGTGGCTCATGATCGGCTCCCGGTCAGCGCAGGCTGACGCTTTGCACAGCGCCGCCGGCGGGCAGCGCAAAGCGCGCGGCCTCGAACTTCGGCGGGCCGTACTTGCCCATGGCGTTGTTACTGAAGGCGTAGTCCTCGGTCGGGATGCCGACCAGGTTGGCGTCCATCTTGCCGTTGCCGTTGGCGTCGTGGAACAGCGAGAAGGCGTAGTCGCCGGCCGGCAGGTCCTTGAACTCGATTTGCGTGGTGCCCGCCACGGCCAGCGCCGCGGTCGCGCGGAACGGCTTTTGCTGATAGGTCTCGGCGGAGTTGTACAGGGCGACCATGATCGTGCCATTGGCGCTGGCGACGCCGTTCACGACGATTTTCAGGTCGGCGGCGCCGGCCGGCGTGGCGGCCAGCATCAGGGCGGACATGGTGGACAGGGCGAAGGCGGCAAAGCTGTTGGATCGCATGGTGGGCTCCGGTGAGTGAATGTGACTCCACTCTAGCCAGCGCCCCGGCGGCCCGGAGGACGATGCGACGGAATGCGCGCGTCCGGCGCCAGATGCGGCAGGGCGTCGCCAAATGCGAAGGCTCAGCGCTGGCGCCCGGCCGGGATATGGCGCGAAATAATGTCCAGCATCTGCTCGACGTCGATCGGCTTGGCGATGAAATCGTTCATACCGGCGGCGATGCAGCGCTCCTGCTCCGATTGCATCACGCCCGCCGTCATCGCCAGGATGGGCAGGTCCAGCTTGAGCTCCCGCCGTATCACGCCGGTCGCGGCGAAACCGTCCATCACCGGCATCTGCACGTCCATCAGCACGATGTCGTAGTCGTCGGGATGCTCGCGCAGGCAGTCCACCGCGAGCTGGCCGTTTTCCGCCACGTCCACGCTGGCGCCGGCGTATTCCAGCATGCCGCGCGCCACCACCTGGTTCAGCGGATGATCCTCCACCAGCAGCAGGCGCAGGCCCTTGAGCCGGTGCGTCGCCGGGTCGTCATCGTCGGCCGCCGGCACGGCGTGGGCCTCGGCCTGCGGCAGCAGGAACGGCAGCGTGACGACAAACTCGCTGCCCTCGCCCGGCTTGCTGGTGACGGCGATATCACCGCCCATCAACTCGGCCAGGCGGCGGCAGATCGCCAGTCCCAGCCCGGTACCGCCGAAGCGGCGCGTGGTGGAGGCGTCGGCCTGGTTGAAGGCTTCGAACAAACGGCTCTGCTGCGCCAGGTCCATGCCGATGCCGGTGTCGCGCACCACGAAGCGCAAGCCCACCGCGTCGCCGGCATGGCCGGCCATGCTGTTGGCCGAACGCTCCACCCGCAGCAGCACCTGTCCGCGCTCGGTGAACTTGATGGCGTTGCCGACCAAATTGATCAGGATCTGCTGCAGGCGCATGGCATCGCCCACCAGCGCGCGCGGCACGGCGGCGTCGGTGGCGATGGTCAGCCGCAGGCCGCTGGCCACCACGTTGGTCATCATCACCGTGTTGACCGCCTCCAGCACCTCGTCCAGCTGGAAGGTGGACGGCGCCAGTTCCATGCGCCCGGCCTCGATCTTGGAGAAGTCCAGCACATCGTTCAGGATGCCCAGCAGGACGTTGCCGGACGACCGTATCATGTCCACGTACTCGGCCTGCTGCGCGCTCAGCTCCGTATTCCCCAGCAAATACGCCACGCCCAGCACCGCGTTCATCGGCGTGCGGATCTCGTGGCTCATATTGGCCACGAACTCGCTCTTGGCGCGGCTGGCGGCTGCGGCGCGCTGCTCGCCGGCGGCCTGCATCAGTTCCGCGTTCTTGCGGTCGGTGATGTCCATCGCCATCAGGTAGGTGCCCACCACCTCGCCGCCGGCGGCGATGTCCGGCACCAGGTCGACCAGGAAGTGCACCAGCTGGCCGCGCTGTTCGAACGCGCGTTCGAAATGCAGGCGCCCGCCGTGCAGGGCCTGGTCCAGATCGCCCAGCCAGCTGTCGGCCGAGGCGCCGAAGACTTCGGACACGGTCTTGCCCAGCATCGAGTGCGGATCGATACCGAACTGCGCGCGATAGTGTTCGTTGGTGAACAGGTAGCGCTTGTCGCGGTCCAGGTAGGCGATCAGCAGCGGCAGATTGTCGGCCAGGATGCGCGCCCGCTTCTCGCTTTCGAAGGTGCGCAGCTGGGCCGCCTCGCGCTCGGCCATCAGGCGGTAGAAGGCGCCGCTCAATTCTCCGATCTCATCCTTGCGGTCCAGCTGCAATACCTGGATGCCGGCGCGGCTGTTCTTGATCTCGACCACGTTGCGCCGCAAGCGCTGCAAGGGCAGCAGCAGCCGCGCGATGCCCAGCCACGACAGCAGGCCCGCCAGGCCGGCGAACGCCGTCGCCGCGACGGCCGCCTCGTAGCGCAAGGCACGCAACGGCGCCAGCGCCTCGTCGCTGGGGAAGCGCGCCGCGACGATCCAGCGCGCGTGCTCCAGGCGGCGGTAGGAATAGATGCCCATGACCCCGTCCTTGTTCTCGGCCTCGGTCCAGCCCTGGAAGCCGCTGAGCGCCATTTCGGTCGCGCGGTTGGTGCCCGGACGCTCGTTGATGCTGTGCAGCAGCCGCTTCTTGTTCGGATGGCTGAGCAGGATGCCTTCGGACGTCATGATGAAGGTGAAGCCGGTGCTGCCCGGCTTGAGCGCGCTGACCGACTCGAACGGCGCATAGTGCAGCAGGTTGATGCCGCCGGCCAGCACCAGCGCCACGCGGCCATCGTTGTCGAACGCCGGCGCGGTGATCAGCACCGTCGGCGCGCCGGCCAGCTTGCTGGCGAACGGCACCGACACCACGCCGCGCTTGCGCACCAGCGTCAGGTCGAACCACTCCTGGCCGGCCGCGCGGAACGGCTGCTGCGGCATGGCCTCCTCCAGCGCGCCGGTCAACCGGCCGTCGGCGTCGTAGATTTCCAGGAACGAGAACTGCCCGCGCGCGGTGGGCCGCGCCTTCAGATAGGCGCGCAGCGCCGCGGGGTCGCGCAGCGTGGACGCCGGCAGCGATTCCGCCAGCGCCGCCAGCATCGCCTTCTTGCCCGCCAGGTGCTCGTCGATATGGGCGGCGGCGCCCGACAGCAAGGCGTACTGCTGGCTGCCGATCACCTCCTTCATGTCGCGCTCGGCCAGCATCAGCGCCACCACCGTTACCGTGACGGTGGCGCCCAGCACCAGCAGCATGACCAGGCCACTGAGACGCAACCTGAGGGTGGACGGCAGATACTGTTTCAACGCCATGAGCAGCGCCACTCACTAGAAAGATGATATCAAAGTATTACATGCTGCCCCCCGTTTGGCTATGGCTGTACTGCATAAACCCAACAAATTTGCGCGGATGGCGGCTGCCGCAACACCCAGCGCCGCCCGGTTTCGCGGTATAGTGATTGCCACCGAGACAACCAATCGATCGCCATGCGAGCAGGCTCCGCTCCGGCCATGCCGTCCAACGCCCCGTCCAGCCCCACGCCGCTTGCGCTGGTGCTGCTGACCGCCTGCTACTACCTGATCGCCAACGCCAGCCTGATGCTGGCCTTCGCCCACACCAACGCCACCCCCGTCTGGCCGCCGTCGGGGATCGCCTTCGCCGCGGTCCTGCTGATGGGCCACGGGGCCTGGCCGGCCGTCCTGCTGGGCGCGCTGGCCGCCAACCTGTCCACCTTTACCACCAACGGCCTGCCGTTCACCGCCGGACTGGTGACGGCTTCGCTGCTGATCGCCGTCGGCAATACGCTGGAGGCGCTGACCGGCGCCTGGCTGATGCGCCGCCACACCGACACCTCGCGCCCCCTGCGCCAGCTGCAGGACGTCTACAAGTTCGCGATCATCGCGCTGCTGGTGTGCCTGATCAGCGCCGGCGCCGGCAGCGCCACGCTGGTGCTGGGCGGGCTGGTGCCGGCCGGCGCGTTCGGCACCGTCGCGCTGACCTGGTGGGTGGGCGATGTCGCCGGCATCCTGCTGGTGGCGCCGGCCATGCTGGCCTGGCGCCGGCGGCGCTGGCGCTGGCCGGCGATGCTGGAGGCGCTGCTGTCGCTGCTGCTGCTGGCGGCGCTGATCGCCTGGATCTTCGGCCGCCGCTACACCTCCAGCGACGATCCCGGCTGGCTGCCCTACCTGTTCATGGTGTGCGTGGCCTGGGCCTCCTACCGCTACGGCCTGCGCGGCGCCACCCTGTCGTGCGTGGCGACGGCCGGCGGCGCGGTACTGTGCACCGTGCGCGGCCTGGGGCCGTTCGCGGTGGGCACGCTGAACGACGCGCTGATCGCGCTCGACAGCTTCATCGTGCTGTGCAGCCTGATCGGCATGGTGCTGTGCGCCGACGCCAGCGAACGCCGGCGCATGAGCGGCGCCGTGCGCGGACGCAGCGCCGCGCAGTGGGCCACGCTGCTGGTCGGACTGGGCCTGACGGTGGTGGTCTGGCATCTGGTGGCGCTGAACACCGAGCGCCGCGCGCGCGAACAGTTCGACACCGAATGCGCCGATATCGCCGAGCGCATCGGCAGCCGCGTGGCCCTGTACGAATCCGGCCTGCGCGGCGCCCGAGCCTTGTTCAACGCCGAGCCGGAACCCAGCCGTGCGCAATGGCGCGGCTATGTCGAGGCGCTCAACCTGCTGCACAGCTTCCCCGGCGTGATGGGCCTGGGCTACAGCCCGCTGGTACCGGCGGCGCAGCGCGACGCGCTGGAGCGGCAGGTGCGCGCCCAGGGCTACCCGGACTTCCGCATCTGGGCCCGGCCGGGCGCCAGCCTGGGCGCGGCGTCCGTCCCGGTGCTGTACCTGGAACCGTTCCAGGGCCAGAACCTGCGCGCCTTCGGCTACGACATGATGTCCGAGCCGATCCGCCGGGCGGCGCTGCTGGAGGCGGCGCGCACCGGCGAACCGGTGCTGTCGGCCAAGGTGACGCTGGTGCAGAACGACACCGGCGAAGGCCGTCCGGGCTTCCTGATGTACTTCCCGATCTATCGCAAGCAGGATGGGCCGGTGTACGCTCCATTGTCGCCGGCGCGGCGCATCGAAACGCTGCAGGGCTACACCACCAGTCCGATCCGCGCCGACGACATGATGGCCGGCCTGCTCGGCCCGTCCGGCCGCGTGGTGCAGCTGGAGATCTTCGACGGCGCGAACGCCGATCCCGCCGCCCGCCTGTACGCCAGCGGCTACCGCAGCGACAACGACAAGCTGCAATACCCGAACCCCTACCTGCGCACCGCGCCGCTGGTGCTGCTGCACCACCGCTGGACGCTGCGCTTTACCTCGCTGCCCGCGTTCGAGAACTCCATCGACCGCCAGAAGTCCCACATCGTGCTGCTGGCCGGCGCCATCATCAGCCTGTTGTTCTTCGGCGTGGTGCGGGCCCTGACCGCGCGCCAGGCCTACGCCGCCGCGCTGGCCGAGGAAAAGACCGCGGCGCTGCGCGAATCGGAAAGCTCGCTGATCGCCGCGCGCGACCTGGCGGAGGCGGCCAGCCGCGCCAAGTCCGAATTCGTCGCCAACATGAGCCACGAGATCCGCACGCCGCTCAACGCGGTGCTGGGCATGACCCACCTGCTCAGCAACACCGCGCTCTCGCCCGACCAGCAGAAATACCTGGAGATGATACGGTCGTCCGGCAATTCGCTGCTGAGCATCCTGAACGACGTGCTGGACTTCTCCAAGATCGAGGCCGGACGCATGGAGCTGGCACCGGCGCCGTTCCAGCTGAGCGCCGTGCTGGAGGCCATCGCCACCATCATGACGGTCAACTCCGGCGAGAAGGACCTGGAGCTGGCCATCGGCGTCGAGGCCGACGTGCCGCAGGCGCTGGTGGGCGACGGCCATCGCCTGCAGCAGATCCTGATCAACCTGGTCGGCAACGCCATCAAGTTCACCGAAAAGGGCTCGGTGACGGTGCTGGTGGAGCGCGCCGGCGGCGACGGGAACGGCGCGGTCACGCTGCGCTTCACGGTGCGCGACAGCGGCATCGGCATCCCGCCCGACCAGCTGGCGCAGTTGTTCGCGCCGTTCTCGCAGGCCGACGCCTCGATGACGCGCCGCTTCGGCGGCACCGGACTGGGACTGGCCATCTCGCGCCGCATCGCCGCGCTGATGGGCGGCGAGATCGCGGTCCAGAGCGACGCCGGCGTCGGCAGCGCCTTCACGCTGACGGTGCCGCTGCAGCGCGCCGCCGACCTGCCGCAGGCCGGCACGCCGCTGCCGGCCCAGCACCTGCTGGTAGTGGACGATGACGCGGTCAGCGCCGATTACCTGAGCCGCACCATCGACGCGCGCGGCTGGAGCAGCGAACGCGCCGGCTCGGGCGAGCAGGCGCTGGCCCTGTTGCGCGCCGCCGCCACGCGCTACGACGCCATCCTGGTCGACTGGGACATGCGCGGCATGAACGGCCTGGAAACCATGCAGGCGATCCGCGCCGCCATGCCGCGGGACTGCCCGGCCATCATCCTGATGGTCAGCGCCTTCGGCCAGGGCAAGCTGCTGCACACCGACGGCGCCGACGCGGCCAACGCGGTGCTGCTCAAACCCGTCACCATGGCGCGCCTGAACGAGACCTTGCAACAGGCGCTGGCGGGCACGCCGGCGGCGGTGGCCGCCGATCCCGGCGCGCCGGCCGGCCTGCGCATCGACGGCGTGCGCATCCTGCTGGTGGAGGACAATCCGATCAACCAGCTGGTGGCCAGGAGCATGCTGTCCTACGCCGGCGCCCACATCGAGGCGGTGGACAACGGCCGCGCCGCGCTCGACCTGCTGCGCACCGAGGCCCACCGCTACGACCTGGTGCTGATGGACGTGCAGATGCCGGAGATGGACGGCTTCGAGGCGACCACCCGCATCCGCAACGAGCTCAAACTGGAGCTGCCGGTGCTGGCCATGACGGCCGGCGTGATGCTGTCCGAACGCGAGCAATGCATCGCCTCGGGCATGAACGACTTCATCGCCAAGCCGATCGACGTCGAGCAGATGCTGCGCGCGATCACCCGCAACCTGCCCGCCGCCCAGCGCGCCGCGGCCGGCCGCTGAAGCCCCAACGCCCCACCCCGGTTGTGTTCCCGAAAAAATTAATGTAGTATTATAAATACCAGTTTAATTTCAAGCGCCATCCAGTCCATCATGAACCCACTGCCCCTGACTCCCGAATCGATCGCCACCCTGGTGCACGCGTTCTACGACGAGGTGCGCGCGGACCCCGTGCTGCAACCGGTGTTCGACGGCGCCATCGGCGACAACTGGACGCCGCACCTGGCCCGCATGGTCGACTTCTGGTGCACCGTCATGCTGGGCAGCCGCAATTTCCAGGGCAACGTCTTCGGCAAGCACATGCTGCTGAACGGCGTCACGCCGGACCATTTCCTGCGCTGGCTGACGCTGTTCGAAGCCGCCGCCACCCGCCTGTTCAACCCCGCCGACGCGGCCGAATTCAAGACCGTCGCCCGCCGCATCGCCGCCAGCCTGCAATACGGGTTTTTCGGCGAAGTGAAAGTCGCCTCACCCCAGGAGCCGTCATGAAAACCATCCCCGCCAACGTCGTCCACTACCGCAGCAGCCCGGTCTTCACGCAGGACACCGTGCCGCCCGCCCTGCAACGCGCCCACACCACCGCCGACGATGTGTGGGGCCGCATCACCGTGCTGGAAGGCAGCCTGCTGTACCGCATCACCGATCCCTCGCAGCCGGCCGAGGAAGTGCTGCTCACACCCGAGCGCCACGGCGTGGTTGAGCCGCGCGTCGAGCACGAAGTGCAGGTGGTCGGACCGGTGCGCTTCCAGGTCGATTTCCACCGCTAAAAATTAGACCGCCTGCTTTGCGCCGCCACAGAAACCGGCATCGTGGTCTAGCGTTTTTCGGCCGGATTGGCCTCCCCCGGGCGGGGACCGGTCTCCTAGAATGGATGCATCATCCACTTCGAAGGAGCACACCATGAACGCACGTATCGATTTCTACACCGCCTCGCCGGACGCGATGAAGGCCATGATCGCGCTGGAGGTCGCGGTCAACAAGCTCGGGCTGGAGGCGCCGCTGCTGGAACTGGTCAAGCTGCGCTCGTCGCAGATCAACGGCTGCGCCTACTGCGTCGACATGCACACCACCGACGCCCGCAAGGCCGGCGAGGCCGAACGGCGGCTGCACGGCGTGGCGGTGTGGCGCGAGACGCCGTTCTTCACCGAACGCGAACGCGCCGCGCTGGCATGGACCGAGGCCCTGACCCAGCTGGCAGCCACCCACGCGCCGGACGCCGACTACGAACTGCTGCAGGCCCAGTTCTCGCCGAAGGAGCAAGTGGACCTGACGCTGGCGATCAATACCATCAACGCATGGAACCGCCTGGGTGTCGGCTTCCGCAAAATGCCGCCGCCAATTGTGTCATAGTCGTTCAGGACAAATCCAAACAGCAGGCCATCCAAAACCTTGTCCAAATCAAGGACAGCCTTTAGGCAAGCTTGCCGTTTGCATCATGTGATAACGCTCCCAATGTGCAATTTGTTGCCGATGAACAACGGGAATGTGACAATTTGCCAGAAAAACACCCACGCGCCCTCCTCCCCGGTCCACACTCAATACAGCGCACAACACCACTTATAACGTCGCCATTAACCAACGGAGGGGTACACGATGAAACAACCCAAGCTTGCGATCACCACCTTAGCAGTCCTCAGCGCCCTGGCCGGGTCCGCGCATGCGCAGGACAGCCTGCCGATCACCGTCAGCGGCTTCGGCACCGGCGCCATGACCATGACCAACTCCGACCAGGCCGAATTCAACCGCGTCAACCAGGCGTCCGGCGTCGGCAAGGACGCCCGCCCCGGCGTCGACTCCAACCTCGGCATCCAGGCCACCGCCAAGTGGAGCGACACCCTCTCCTTCACCGCGCAGGGCCTGGTGCGCAAGTCCGGCAACAACGACCAGTTCGGCGCCGAGCTGGCATGGGCCTTCGCCAAGATCAAGCTCAACGACGACTTCTCGCTGCGGCTGGGCCGCATCGGCCTGCCGGTCTACATGATCTCCGATGTGCGCAACGTCGGCTACGCCAACACCATGCTGCGCCCGCCCAATGAGGTGTACCGCCAGGTCACGGCCGACAACGCCGACGGCGGCGACGTGGTCTACCAGCACAGCTTCGGCGACACCACCGTCACCGCGCAGGCCGCGATCGGCCACGCCAAGGTGCGCGCGCCCGGCAACTACTACGTCGAATTCAAGCCGGTGATCTCGACCCAGCTGGTGGTCGAGAACGGTCCGTTCACCTATCGCCTGGGCCGTTCGCAGGCCACCTTCGGCATCTACGACAATCCCAGCCTGAACGGGCTGGTGTCGACGCTGAACAAGGTCGGCCTGACCTCGGTGGCCAACGAAACCAAACTCACCGACGTCAAGGGCACCTTCACGTCGGCCGGCATCGCGATGGACTACAACAACATCATCGGCCAGGCCGAATACGCCAAGCGCAAGACCGAATCGCGCCTGGTGCCGGACACCAGCTCCTGGTACATCATGGCCGGCTACCGCTACGGCAAGTTCGTGCCCTTCATTGTGCACGGCGACGTCAAGCAGGACAGCATCCGCGACTTCGCCTCGATGCCCACCACCGGCCCGCTGGCCCCGCTGACCGCCGGCACCAACGCCGCCATCAAATCCGGCCTGCAATCGACCACCGGCATCGGCCTGCGCTGGGACTTCTACAAGTCGGCCGCGTTCAAGGTGCAGATGGACCGCATCAAGACGCGCGACGGCGACGGCTACTTCCTCAACGCCAAGCCAGGCTTTGCGGGCAGCACCGTCAACGTGTACGCCGCCGCCATCGATTTCGTCTTCTGAGGAGCATCCACATGAAAACGACAATCGCAAAAGTACTGCTGGCGGCCGGCGCATGGCTGGCCATGGCCCCGGTGTTCGCGACGGAGATCGTGGTCATCGTCAGCCCGAAGAATCCGGCCACGCGCATGTTCAGCGAGCAGGCGGCCCAGTTCTTCCTCGGGAAGTCGACGCTGTTCACGCCGATCGAGCACACCGACGGCCCGCTGCGCAACGAGTTCTATAAAAAAGTGCTGGACAAGGACTCCACCCAGGTCAAGGCCATCTGGTCCAAGCTGGTGTTCACCGGTAAAGCCAGCGCGCCGAAGGAGTTCGGTTCCAGCGCCGAGGTGAAGAAGGCCGTGGCGGCCGATGCGCAGGCCATCGGCTACATCGAGAAGTCGCAGGTGGACGACACCGTCAAGGTCATCCTCACGGTGCAGTAAGCCCGCATGGCACGGCAAAAGGCGCTACGGCGCTTTTTTTGATGACGCATGCCGCTAGCCCTCGATCACGATCGCCGGCCGCAGCCGCTTGCGCGACGCCTTCGCGTGCGGCACCCAGGCGTGGGTTTGCCAGCGGCGCCACATGATCAGGCCGCGTATCCATTCGTCGGCCGCGTAGGCGATCCACACGCCCGGCAAGCCCCAGCCCAGCACCACGCCCAACAGCCAGCTGCCGCCGGCCAGCACCAGCAGCATCGACAGCGCGCCCGCCATCACGGGAAAGCGCGCGTCGCCGGCCGCGCGCAGCGCGTTGATCACCACCAGGTTGAAGGTGCGGCCCGGCTCCAGCGCCACGGTCAGCCACAGCAGCGTGGCGCCGGCCGCGATGATCTCCTGGTCCTGGGTGAACCAGCCCAGCAGCCAGCGGCCCAGCAGCGCGGCGCAGGCCGCGATCAGCACGCACACCACCAGCCCGCGCGCCAGCGCCCGCCGCACCACGCTGTGCGCCTCGCGCAGGCGGCCGGCGCCGATCAGGTAGCCCACCACGATTTCCACCGCCAGCCCGGTGGCGATGCTGAACATCGTCGCCCCGCCCATCAGTTGCAGCACATAGGCCTGCGTGGCCAGCGACCTCGCGCCCAGCTCGGCCGCGGTGGCCACGCTGACCATGAAGGCCAGCCGCCAGGCGATGTTCTCGGCCGCGCCGGGCAGGCCGATGTGCAGCACCGCGCCCAGCTCGCGGCGCGGCAAGCGCCACCAGTCCTCGCGCGCCACGCGGATGTGCAGGTGCACGCGCCACATCAGCAGGTGCAGCGCCAGGCCGATGGCGCGGCTGACCGCCAGCGCCGCCGCGTACCCCGGCAGGCCCATGGGCGGCAGCGGCCCCCAGCCGTGCATCAGCGGGATCGCCAGCCCCAGGTGGCTGACGTGCATGATCACCAGCACCGCCAGCGTGTCGCGGGTGCGCAGGTGGGCTCGCATCACGCTGGCCATCGAGGCGTTCCAGGCGTCGAGCAGCATGGCCGGCGCCAGCGCCTGCAGGAACGGCGCCGCCAGCGGCAGCACCTCGGCCGGCGCGTTGAGCAGGTGCAGCAGGCCGTTCGCGCCCAGCAGCGCCATCAGGCCGGTCACCGCGCCCAGCCAGGTGCTGGCGCCGACCACCGCGCAGGCGACGCGGTTGGCGGCCTCGCGCTGGCCGCCGCCGAGGTTTTGCGTGACCACCACGCTGACGCCGGCGCCGATGATGCGGAACAGAATGAACAAGGTGGCCGACACCTGGCTGGCGATGGCGAAGGCGCCGCCCGCCTCGTCCGAGATGCGCGACGCCAGCGCGGTGCCGATGACGCTGGAGGCGATCGCCAGCCCCAGTTCGACCAGCAGCGGCCAGGCCAGATTGAACATGGGCGGGGTGCGGATCGGGGTTTTGGCGGCGGGCATGCGGTTCCGGACGGTGAATGTTGCTAACAAGTCTTAGTTTACATCAACTGGAAGCGCTGTCAGCACGTCCATTGAAACAATCTATGGCTGTAGAATCGTTAGCAAAGGATACACTTCCGCTGAATCAACCAGACATCACTATCATAGTGCGATTTACTCCCTCCACCGTCGTCCGTTTGTGCGCCTTGCTGCTGGGCTTACTCGGCGGGTGGGCCAACGCCCAGGCGTTGACGGTGTTGTATCCCGACATCGGCGAACCCTATCGCACCGTGTTCGCGGAAATTCTCCAGGGCATAGAGGAACAATCCCGCGCCAGGCCGCGCGCGATCGCCCTGTCGGCCGGCAGCGACCTGGGCGAGCTGCGCAACACCCTCAAGAACGGCAAGGTGGTGATCGCCCTCGGCCGCCAGGGTTTGAAGGCCGCTTCCATGCTCGATCCGGCGCAGGCCGTGGTGATCGGCGGCGTCGGCGCGGCGCCGGACGCCGACCGTCTCAACGGCATCAGCCTGACGCCCGATCCGGCCCTGCTGTTCGCCATGCTCAAGAACCTGCTGCCGGGCATGCGCCGGGTGCTGGTGGTCTACAATCCGGCCGGCAACGAGGGGCAGATCCGGCTGGCCCGCGAGGCGGCCCGCAACCTGGGCCTGGAGCTGGTCGCGCTGGAGGCGCACGACCTGGCCGGCGCCGCGCGCGCCTACGAAACCCAGTTCGCCGCCGCCGACGGCCGCCGCGACGCGCTCTGGCTGCCGCAGGACGCCACCACCGTCGAGGAGACCACCATCCTGCCGCTGGTGCTGAAGGAATCGTGGAGCCGCAACCTGCCGGTGTTCTCCAGCAGCGTGCTGCACGTTAAGAAAGGCGTGTTGTTCGGCATGTATCCAAACAATGTGCAACTGGGCCGCGACCTGGCCGCGCTGGCCCTGGCGCTGCAAAACGGCGAGGCGCCGAAACGCGGCGTGATGCCGCTGCGCGCGGTGCGCAGCGCGCTCAATTCCCGCACCGCCAGCCACATCGGCTTGAATCTTGTCGCCAGCCAACAACGGAGCTTCGACGCGGTCTTTCCGGAACCCTAGCACCGCGGTCGCTTACGGCAAGCTTACGGCGATTTAATTTCCAGATTGCAAAGTCTCGGCTTATACTATGAAAGCATCTTAAGCGGGCCCGTCCTGGCGCCGTGGTAGCCATGCGGCAAAGTATGATGAAAAAGACAATATTTAAACTACGGCGCCTGAGACGCGCCGGCGCCCTGCTGCTGGTCGGCGTGACCGGTGCGACCCAGGCGGGCGGTGGCGTCATGCCGTCCAGCATCGCGCTGGTCAGCGCCAGCGCCGCCCACGGCGGCATGCTGATGGCGCCTGCCGACCTGGGCGCGCCACCCATGCAAGCTCCGTTGCGCGACGACGTGCGCGCCGTCACCCTGGCCCAGCTGGAGGACCAGTTGCGCCGTCCCGAATTGCAAGCCTCGATCGGCAAAGGCAGCATCGCGGTCGTCTATCCGAATGTCGAGGAACCGTTCCGCTCGGCCTTCATCGCCATGATCCAGGGCATCGAGGAGCGCACCAAGCTCAAGGTGCGCAGCTATCCGGTCGATCCCAAGGTCGACACGGCCGAGCTGAACGCCACCCTCAAGCGCAACGGCACCAAGGTGGTGATCGCGCTGGGCCGCCAGGGCTTGAACGCCACCGCCGGCCTGGACCGCGAGATCGCCGTGCTGGCCGGCGGCGTGCTGCTGCTGTCCGACGCCGAGAACGTGATGGGCATCAGCATGACGCCCGATCCGGCCATGCTGTTCTCGCGCCTGCGCGCGCTGCTGCCCGACCTCAAGCGCGTGATCGTGGTCTACAACCCGCAGAAATCCGAATGGCTGGTCAAGCTGGCGCGCGACGCGGCCAAGGCGCAGGGACTGGAATTGCAGGCCCACGTGGCCGGCGACCTGGCCCGCGCCGCCCAGCTGTACACGCAGCTGATCGGCGCCGCCGACAACCGCCACGACGCCGTCTGGCTGCCGCACGACAGCACCACCGTCGAGGAGAGCACCATCCTGCCGCTGGTGCTGCGCGAATCGTGGAACAGCGGCGTGCCGCTGTTCTCCAGCAACGTGCTGCACGTGAAAAAAGGCGCGCTGTTCGCCATGGTGCCCGACAACGTCGAGCTGGGCCGCACACTGGCCGCCTCGGCGCTGGGCGTGATCGCCGGCGACGTGCGGCGCCGCCCGCTGGTGCCGCTGCGCGAGCTGCAGACCGCCATCAATCTCCGCACCGCCAGCCATATCGGCCTGCACCTGGGCGCCTCGCAACAGCGCAGTTTTGATTTTGTCTATCCTCAGCCCTGATGATCTCCATCGTCCGTAATTTCCTGCGCAATACCGGTTTCCAGCGACAGTTGACCGTCATCGTCTCCGGCGCCATCCTGGGCCTGGCCGTGTTCTCGGCCCTGATGAACTCGTGGGAAGCCAATGCCCGCATGCGCGACTACTTCATCGGCCAGGGCCAGCGCATCGCCGACAACCTCGCGCGCCAGAGCACGCTGGCGCTGCTGTTCCACTCGGCCGAGAACGCCCGCGAGGTGGTCAACTCCACGCTGTCTTTCCCGGACGTGGCGGCGCTGCAGATCATGGACGCCAAGGGCAAGGTGCTGCTGTCGCGCGTGGTGGCGGGCGCCACGCTGGACACGGTCAACCTGAACCAGGCGCAGTCCGCGCACGCCGGCCTGGTCGGCGAGACCTCCGACGGCTGGCTGTTCGCCGCGCCGGTGTACGGCGGCCAGAGCGAGGCCTCGCCGTTCGAGCTGCAGGAACATCAGCAGCAGCTGCTGGGCTATGTCCACGTGCAGCTCGCCAAGAGCACGCTCAAGCGGCTGACCTGGTCGCTCTTGCTGGGCAACCTGGCGCTGACCCTGTCGTTCGCCGTGGTGCTGCTGGTGCTGGGCCGCCTGCTGACGCGCCACATGATCAATCCGCTCAACGCGCTGTCGACGCTGATGCGCCGCGCCGAATCGGGCGAGTCCGGGATGCGCGCGGCGCCGGCCGGCCCGCGCGACCTGATCGAGATGGCGCACGCCTTCAACCAGATGATGAACGTGCTGGAACAGCGCGAGGCCGAACTGAAGGACTCGCGCGACGCCGCCGTCAACATGGCGCAGATGAAGGCGCAGTTCGCCGCCACCGTCAGCCACGAGGTGCGCACGCCGCTCAACGGCGTGGTCGGCATGCTCGACATGCTCAAGGAAACCCGCCTCACGCCGCGCCAGCAGGAGTTCGTCGACGTGGCGTGGAACTCGTCGCGCACGCTGATCGCGCTGATCAACAACATCCTCGACTTCTCCAAGATGGAGGCGGGCAAGCTCAAGCTGGAGGAGACCGAGTTCAGCCTCGGCACCCTGCTGTCGGAGGTGCTGGAACTGGTGGCCCGCCCGGCGCAGCAAAAAGGCGTGGCGCTGAACTGGACCGTCGCGCCCGACGTGCCGGCCCGCATCGCCGGCGATTCGCTGCGGCTGCGCCAGATCCTCATCAACCTGGTCGGCAACGCCGTCAAGTTCACCGACCACGGCGAGGTCGCGGTCGATGTCGCGCTGGCGCCCGGCGCCGCGTTCGGCCTGCGCTTCGAAGTGCGCGACAGCGGCATCGGCATGAGCGAGGACGTGCGGCGCCATCTGTTCGAAGCCTATGTCCAGCCCGACCCGAGCACCACGCGCCGCTACGGCGGCACCGGCCTCGGCCTGGCCATCTGCAAGCAGCTGGTCGAACTGCTGGGCGGCGAGATCGGCGTCGACAGCGTGACCGGCGCCGGCACCACCTTCCGCTTCACCATCGCCTGCCGCGCCGCGCAGCAGCAGGTGGCGGCCCCGGCGCTGCCGATGCGCCCGCCGGTCGGCGCGCCCGCCGTCGCGCTGCCGTCGCCAACGCTCAGCCCGGTGCCGGCGCCGGAGCGCCAGTTCCGCGTGCTGGTGGCCGAGGACAACCGCACCAACCAGATGGTGGCCGCCGGCATGCTGGCGATGAACGGCTGCGTCTGCGAATTCGCGGCCGACGGCGTCGAGGCGGTGCGCGCGGCCCAGCGCGAGCGCTTCGACCTGATCCTGATGGATTGCAGCATGCCGGAGATGGACGGCTACGAAGCCACCGCCCACATCCGCCTGGCCGAGCTGGCCATGGGCCGGCGCACGCCGCTGGTGGCGATGACCGCCAACACCCAGGCCGGCGACGCCGAGAAATGCCTGGCCGCCGGCATGGACGACTACCTGGCCAAGCCGATCACGCTGGTCGAGCTGCGCCACAAGCTGGAGAAATGGCTGCCGCACGGCGGCCCGCTGGCCGCGCCGCTCCAGCCGGCGGGCCCCGCCCCGGCCGGCGCCGCGCGCAGCTACGGCGGGCCCTGCCCGGTCGACCCGGCCGTGTTCGACAAGCTGCGCGAAGTGCTGGGCGACACCCTGCCGCACGCCGTCACGCCCTACCTGGAAGACACGCCGGCCTGCCTGGAAGAGCTGGAGCAGGCCGTGCGGACGGGCGACATGGCCACCGCGCGCGCCCGCGCGCACGCGCTCAAGGGCTCGTCGGGCAACTTCGGCGCCGAGACGCTGGCCCAGCTGGCCCAGCAGGCCGAACACTTCGCGGCCGAACGCCAGCCGGAGCAGATCGAGCCGCTGCTGGCGCCGCTGCGCGCGCACTACGAAGCGCTGGCCGCCTTCCTGCACGCCGAGATCAGCGACGCCGCGCCGCCGCAGGCGCAGGCGGCCGACGACCGCCCGCAAGTGCTGGTGGTCGACGACGACCGCAGCACCCGCAGCACGCTGCGCCACACGCTGCAGCGCGACGGCTTCCACGTCGAGGAGGCGGCCGACGGCGCCGCCGCGCTGGCGATGCTGGCGCGCTTCCAGCCCGACGTGATCCTGATGGACGCGATGATGCCGGTGATGGACGGCTTCACCGCCTGCGCCCGCATGCAGGAGCTGCCCAACGCCGGCGCCGTGCCGGTGCTGATGATCACCGCGCTGCAGGACAACTCGTCGGTCGAGCGCGCGTTCGCGGCCGGCGCCAGCGACTACATCCCCAAGCCCATCCACTACGCCGTGCTGTCGCAGCGGGTGCGCCGCATCATCGAGGCCAACCGCGCGGAGAAGCGCATCCGCCACCTGGCCTACAACGACGTGCTGACCAACCTGCCCAACCGCACCCTGTTCTTCGAGCTGCTGGCATCGAGCATCGACCAAGCGCGCGTGGCCGCCGACGGCCGCCAGGTGGCCGTGCTGTTCATGGACCTGGACCGCTTCAAATACGTCAACGACAACCTCGGCCACGACGTCGGCGACCGCCTGCTGCAGGCCGTGGCCCAGCGCGTGCGCCAGACCGTGCGCGCCGACGATGCCGTGGCGCGCCTGGGCGGCGACGAATTCACCGTCGTCCTCAACGAGCTCGACAGCCCGGCCGCGGCCGCCACCGCCGCCCACAACATCGTGCGCGTGCTGTCGGCGCCGTTCCCGATCGACGGCCACGACATCTTCGTCACGGCCAGCGTCGGCATCGCCATGTACCCGCACGACGGCGGCGACGTCGCCACCCTGGTCAAGCACGCCGACAGCGCCATGTACCGCGCCAAGCGCACCAACACCGGCTTCCAGTTCTACGAGGCGTCGATGGAGCATTCGATCTCGGAGCACGTGCGGCTGGAGAGCGACCTGCGGCGCGCCATGGAGCAGCAGCACCAGCTGGAGGTGTACTACCAGCCGCAGGCCAGCCTGTGCAGCGGCAAGATCATCGGCATGGAGGCGCTGGTGCGCTGGCGCCATCCGACCCGCGGCATGATACCGCCGGTGGACTTCATCCCGCTGGCCGAGGAAACCGGCCTGATCAATCCACTGGGCGACTGGGTGCTGCGCACCGCCTGCGGGCAGCTGCAGCAGTTCCTGGCGGCCGGCCTGCCGCCGATGCGGGTGGCGGTCAACCTGTCGGTGCGCCAGCTGCTGCAGAAGGATTTCGCCGCCTCGGTCGAGGCCGTGCTGGCCGACACCGGCCTGCCGCCGCAGCTGCTGGAGCTGGAGATCACCGAGAGCACGCTGATGGAGAACGCCCAGGACACGCTGGCCGCGCTGCACCGCCTGCACTCGCTGGGTGTGCGCCTGTCGATCGACGACTTCGGCACCGGCTACTCGTCGCTGTCCTACCTCAAGCGCTTCCCGGTCGACATCATCAAGATCGACCGCTCCTTCGTGCGCGACGTGCCGCAGGACGCCGACGACGCCGCCATCATCAGCGCCATCATCGCGCTGGCCCACAGCCTGCGCCTGGAGGTGGTGGCCGAGGGCGTGGAGACGGCGGCCCAGCTGCAGTTCCTCAAGGGCCGCGAGTGCGACCTGATGCAAGGTTTCTACCTCAGCCCGGCGGTGCCGGCCGAGCAGTTCGCCGAACTGGTACGGCGCCATGTGGACACGGCTACAACAGTTACAGCGAAGATCTGCTAATTTTTACACATCGACAACAGCGGGCACGCTAGAATCAAAAAAAGTAACGGGAGATAGCATGTTGAAAGTGTCGAGCGCCCACCGGCTTTACTGGACTGCGGCACTCACCCTGCCGCTGCTGGCCGTCCACGGCGCGGTCCACGCCGACCCGGTGAGCGAGGAGGACGAACTGGCGCTGGTCTACGGCGCCAGCGACAGCGTCAGCATCGCCACCGGCAACCTGCAAACGCTGCGCCGCGCGCCGGCCGTGGCCACCGTCATCACGGCGGCCGACATCGCCGCCATGGGCGCCACCGATCTCGACCAGGTGCTCGAAAGCGTGCCCGGGGTGCACGTCAACCGCACGCCGAACAGCAATTCGCCGCTGTACGTGGTGCGCGGCATCGTCAGCGCCTACACGCCGCAAATCCTGATGCTGCAAAACGGCGTGCCCATCACCACCTCCTATGTCGGCAACAAGGGCAATGTCTGGGCCGGCTATCCGGTCGAGCACATCGCCCGCATCGAGATCATCCGCGGTCCCGGCTCGGCGCTGTACGGCTCGGACGCCTACTCCGGCGTCATCAACATCATCACCAAGGGACCGGGCGAGGTGCCCGGCACCGAAGTCGGGGCCCGCGCCGGCACCTTCCACAGCTACGACGGCTGGGTGCAGCACGGCGGCAAGCTCGGCCCGGTCGAGGTCGCGGCCTACCTGCGCATCGGCCAGACCGACGGCAACGACCGCGTCATCGAAGCCGACGCGCAAACCCGCAACGACGCGCTGTTCAAGACCCACGCCAGCCTCGCGCCCGGCCGGCTCAACAACCAGTACAAGGCCATCGACGGCAACCTGGACCTGATCTACGGCCAGTGGCGCGCCCGCCTCGGCTACAAGAAGCGCTACGACATGGGCACCGGCGCCGGCATCGCCTCGGCGCTCGATCCGGTGGGCCGCCAGCAAAGCGAACGCATCACCGGCACGCTGGCCTGGGCCGAGCCGCAGCTGACGCGCGACTGGGGCCTGGGCGCCAGCCTCAGCAGCCAGCAATACGCGCAGGAAGTCAGCGCCATCTACCAGCTGCTGCCGCCCGGCCTGACCTTCCCGACCGGTACCTTCCCCAATGGCATGCTGGGCGCGCCGGAAACCTTCGAACGCAACTACCGCCTGGCCGGCTACGCCGACTACAGCGGCTTCAGCGATCATCACGCGCGCATCGGCGCCGGCCATGACGACCTCGAACTGTATCGCGTGCAGGAGTTCCGCAATTTCAATTACGCGCCGAACGGCACGCCCATCCCCTTGCCGGCCGTGATAGAGACGACCAACACCACGCCGTTCATGCGGCCGCAGCGGCGCAAGGTCGACTACCTGTACCTGCAGGATGAATGGAACTTCGCCAAGGACTGGAACCTGACCGCCGGCATCCGCCACGACCATTACTCGGACTTCGGCGGCACCACCAATCCGCGCCTGGCGCTGGTGTGGGACGCCAGCTTCGACCTGACCGCCAAGCTGCTGTACGGCCGCGCCTTCCGCGCGCCGGCCTTCCTGGAAAGCTACGGCATCAGCAATCCGGTCGCGCTCGGCAATCCGAACCTCAAGCCGGAGCGCAACGCCACCACCGAGATGTCGTTCAACTGGCAGGCCCGCACCGACGCCACGGTCAACCTGACCTTCTATCGCTACGATATGAAGAACATCATCCGCACCGTGGTCAACCCGGTGCCGGGCACGGGCGCCACCTACGCCAACGCGGGCGACCAGCGCGGCCACGGCGTCGAGCTGGAATCGAACTGGAACGTGACACGCGACCTGCACCTGTCGGGCAACTACGCGTGGCAGCGCTCGACCGACCAGACCACCCACACCGACGCCGGCTACGCGCCGCGCCAGCACGCCTACGGCCGCGCCGACTGGACCTGCGCCAACGGCTACCAGGCCGGCGCGCAGCTGAACTGGGTGGCGGGCCGCGAACGCGCCTTCGGCGACGCCCGTCCCGCCATCGCCGACTACACCACGGTGGACCTGACGCTGGCGACCCGCAACGGCCGCAACCAGTGGAACTTCGCGCTGGCGCTGCGCAACGCCTTCAACGCCGACGTGCGCGAACCGAGCCCGGCACCGGGCCTGAGCCTGCCGCACGACCTGCCGATGGCGCCGCGCACGGTGTCGCTGCAGGCGTCGTACAAGATGTAAGTCCTGGGGCCGAGGTATCGTCATTCCCGCGCAGGCGGGAACGACAAGCTGGCCGGCGATCAGGCGGCGCGGCGCAGCGGCGACGCGGCCGGAGCGGGCAAGACGCCGCGTGGCGCGACGGCCGGCAGTTGATGCACGCGCTGCCTGCTCCAGCTACCGCCATCGATCTTGAAGGAACCCACCAGCTGCGCCAGTTCGCGCGCCTGGGTCTGCATCGCATCGGCCGCGGCGGCGGCCTCCTCGACCAGCGCGGCGTTCTGTTGCGTGACGCCGTCCATGTCGCCGATGGCGGCGTTGACCTGCTCGATGCCGTGTTCCTGCTCGGCGCTGGCGGCGCTGATGGCCGCCATGATGCCGGTCACCTTCTCCACGCTCAGCACGATCTCCGCCATCGTCGTGCCGGCCGTCTGCGCCAGCTCGCTGCCGCTGGCGATGCGCTCGGCCGATTCGTTGATCAACTGCTTGATCTGCTTGGCCGCGCTGGCCGAGCGCTGCGCCAGATTGCGCACCTCGGACGCCACCACGGCGAAGCCACGCCCTTGCTCGCCGGCGCGCGCCGCCTCCACCGCGGCGTTCAGCGCCAGGATATTGGTCTGGAAAGCGATGCCGTCGATCACGCTGGTGATGTCGACAATCTTGTGCGCGTACTCGTTGATGCTGGCCATGGTCCGCACCACCTCCGACACCACCGCCCCGCCCTTGCCCGCCACGTCCGATGCCGACTCCGCCAGACGGTTGGCCAGGCGCGCGTTGCCGCTGTTCTGCTTGACCGCCTCCGTCAGCTCCGCCATCGCCGACGCCGTTTCCTCCAGCGCGCCGGCCTGGTGCTCGGTGCGCCGCGACAAATCCATATTGCCGTTGGCGATCTCGCGCGAGGCCGCGTCGATGGCCACCGCGCCGTCGCGCACGCGGCCCACGGTTTCGGCCAGGCGTCCGGTCATATGGCTGAGGGCATCGAACAGCTGGCCCATCTCGTCGCTGCGGCCGTGCTGGATGGCCACGTGCAGTTCGCCCGCCGCCACCTGTCCGGCCAGCGCCACCGCGCGCCGCAGCGGAAGCACGATGCTGCGGGTCAGCGCCAGCGCCAGTACCGCGCCCAGCGCCAGGGTCGCCAGACCCATGGCGAACAGCAGCGCCCGGCTACCCTGGAACTGGCTGGCCGACTGCGCCGCCAGCTCCTTCGCCTGCCGGGTCTGGAAAGCCAGAAGCTTGTCCAGCGCGCCGGTGTAGGCCCCGAACACCGCCGCCATCTTGTTGTCCAGCAGGTCGCCGACTTCCTGCGTGCGGCCGCTGTCCTTCAGCTTGAACAGTTCCGCGCGCAGCGCCAGATAGGCGCTCTTGCGGGCGGCGACGGCGCGCAACAGTTCAGCTTCCACGCCCTGCGCCGGCATCGCCGCCAGCCTGGTTTCCATCGCGCTGGCCAGCTTCTCGCCGGCGGTCAGCTGGGCCTGGAAAATGTCGCCTACTTCCAGGCTGTCGCTGCGCGCGATGGAGGTGGCGCGCAGCCCGTTCAGCTCGGCGATGCCCAGCAGCTCGGAAGTGAGCTGTTGCTTGGCCAGCTTTTCGTTGACCAGGTTGGAGGTGGTGTCGTTGGCCGTCTGCAAGCGCCACAGCGCCACCGCCGACATGCATGCCATCAACAACAATAAGGCTGCAAACGACGTCATCACGCGTACACCGGTATTCAGGCTTGGAATTTTCATAACTTTTCAATAAAAGAAGTGCGATTCGGTCAAGATGGCGCTCAGTATGCCCCGCAAATATGACGCCGCTATTACCGTACGGCAATTTCTTCACATATGTTTATCATGAAACAATAGGTATTTTTTAATGACAACTTTTCGAATGACCCGTATATACTGGTTCCACACACTCGCCTCCCATGGAAACCGTGAGCACACTCCCCACCGCCGAAGCCGAACTGCTGAAATCCGAACAAGACGCCGTGCTCGCGCTGAGCAAGCTGTTGCACATCTGGTACAACGAGGCCGGCCTGCACGGCATGCTGCGCTCGCTCGACGCGACGCTGGCGCAGTGCCACGCCATCCGCGACGAGTTCGCCGCCGAGGGCGGGGAACCGCGGGTCGATGCCGAGCGCGGCGCCATCAGCCAGCACCTGAGCTTCATGTTGTCCTTGTGCGCAGACTGATAACACTCTTTTCTTTTGGTTAAGATGTAATAGCCCGGTAACAATTTCCCATTAGCATTACGGGCACTGAAGTCAACCAAAGGTTACAGCCCGTGGAGTTCAACGCCTCTCGTTTGCACCTGCCCCGTTTCCGCCTGTCCGTCGCCGCCGATCTGTGCGTCGAGACCGTCTCGGTGCTGTCCGACACCAGCAATTTCGGCGTGCTGGAACTGTTCACCGAACGCCGCGACCTGATGAGCCTGCCGGTGATCGAAGGCGACCGTCCTATCGGCCTCATCAGCCGCAACATCTTCATGTCGCAGATGTCCAAGCCCTTCTATCACGAGCTGTACGGCAAGAAGAGCTGCATCGCCTTCATGGACAAGGAGCCGCTGATCGTCGACGCCGCCATGAGCATCGAGGAGCTGACCTTCCGCGCCGTCGAATCGGGCGAGAAGGCGCTGGCGGACGGCTTCATCGTCACCCGCGAAGGCGCCTTGTCCGGCGTCGGCTTCGGCCTGCAGCTGATGAACGTGGTGGCCAATATGCAGGCCGAGAAGAACCGCCAGATCATGCACAGCATCGACTACGCCAGCGTGATCCAGCGCTCGCTGCTGCGCCCCTCCGACCTGGCGCTGCGCGAGGCCATGAAGGACGCCCATCTTGAATGGCAGCCGCGCGACGTCGTCGGCGGCGACTTCTATCACTTCGCGCGCTACCCGGACGGCTGGTTCGCCGCCATCGCCGACTGCACCGGCCACGGCGTGCCGGGCGCCTTCATGACGCTGATCTCCTCGTCGACTTTGGCGCAGGCCTTGCAGCAACTGGGTCCGCGCGATCCGGCCGCGCTGATCGCCGAGGTCAATCGCGGCGTCAAGAGCATGCTGGGACAGGTCGACGAGCGCCACGGCCTGCACGGCGCGCCCGCCTCCAACGACGGCATGGACGCCGCCTTCCTGTGGTTCGACAACGCCAGCCGCCGGCTGCACTTCGCCGGCGCCAAGCTGCCGCTGTTCCAGCTCGATCCCGACCAGCAGGCGGTGCAGACGGTGGACGGCGACCGCATGGGCGTGGGCTACGTCGACACGCCGCTCGACTACGCGTGGACCAACAAGACCATCGCCATCCCCGAACGCAGCCTGCTGTTCCTGACCACCGACGGCTTGATCGACCAGATCGGCGGCGCCAAGGACATCGCCTTCGGCAAGCGCCGCATGCGCGACGTGCTGCTGGCCCAGCGCGGCGCCGGCGCGCGCGACGTCAGCGACGCCATGCTGGCCGACTACCAGGCGTGGCAAGGCGAACAACCGCGCCGCGACGACCTGACCTTTTTCTGTTTCCGCCCATAGGAGCGCCGATTTTGCTGTACGAAGAATTCAACGATTTCTGGGACGTGGCCCGCAAGCGCCACATCATCTTCTTCTACGTGGGCTATTTCTCGCAGCACGTGGTGGCCGCCATCTCCGAGACCATCAAGGCGCGGCTGGACACGGCCGGCGCGGCGGGGCCGACGCGGCGGCGCATCTTCTCGTCCTTCGTCGAAATGTCGCAGAACATCATGCACTACTCGTCGGACACGCTCACGCCGCACGAACAAAGCGACAACCAGATGCGGCGCGGTTCCTTCTGCATCGGCATGAAGGACGACAGCTTCTTCCTGCTGTGCGCCAATCCGGTCGACAGCGCCAACGTGGAGCGCATCCGCAGCCGCCTGGAGCCGCTGCACACGATGACGATGGAAGAGATCAAGTCCGCCTACAAGAAGGCGCTGCGCGACGAGACGCCGGCCGACAGCAAGGGCGCGGGCCTGGGCTTCCTGACCATGGCGCGCGACGCCAGCGAACCGCTGGAGTTCGAGTTCGTGCAGGAAGCGCACAACCCGGGCACCACGGTGTTCTGCATCAAAGCGATAATTTAAAAAAGTACTGGAACAGTCATGGAACCACTCTACATCAGCGCCTCGCCCACCTCGCCGGAAATCGACTTCCGCTTCGACCAGGACACCTTGTCGATCAAGGGCGAGTCCTACCCGGAAAACGCGGCCGCCTTCTACGGCCCGGTGATCGCGCGCGTGCAGGCCTACCTGGACGCCTGCCACGACGCCAGCATCACCGTCAACGTTTCGCTGGCCTACTTCAACAGCTCCAGCACCAAGATGCTGTTCTCCTTCTTCGATGCGCTGAACAAGGCCGCGATGGACGGCAACCAGGTGCGCCTGAACTGGTACCACGACGAGGACGACGACACCATCCTCGAATTCGGCCAGGAGCTGCAGGACGATTTCGGCGCGCTGGACTTCCACGACCACCCAGTGAGCAACTGATGATGATCCCCAGCCGCGACGAAGCCGACCTGTTTGCGCTGGAGAGCGCGGCGCTGGCCAACGCCAGGACGGCCCACGCCGATCCGCGCGCGGATGCCCGCGCGGCCCTGGCCGAGATGATCGTCCACTACGAGCGCCTGATGCGCGAAAGCCGCCGCCTGATCCGCCGCAGCGACCGCGCCGAGCTGGATATGAACCAGATGAACCGCCAGCTGCACGAACTGGCGCAGCAGCTGGAATACCGCGCCACGCACGATCCGCTGACCGGCGCGCTCAATCGGGCGGCCGTCATCGAGCAGGCCAGCGGCTGCCTGGCGCGCGGCGACATGGCGCTGATCGTGCTGGACATCGACCACTTCAAATGGGTCAACGACGATTTCGGCCACCCGGCCGGCGACGCCGTGATCCAGACCGTGGTGCGCTGCCTGCAGGCGTTGCTGGGCCCCGGCGTGGCGATAGGCCGCGTCGGCGGCGAAGAGTTCTCGGTGGTGTGGCCGACCAGTTCCATCGACGAGGCGCAGCAGGTGGCGGCCAGCATCTGCGACGCCATCGCCGACCAGGTGTTCGCCGCGCCCATCGACCGCCAGATCACGGCCAGCGTGGGCCTGAGCTGGAACCGCGCCGGCACCAGCTTCGAGACGGCCTACAGCCACGCCGACGAAGCGCTGTACGCCGCCAAGCGGGCCGGCCGCAACTGCGTCAAAGTCCACGCGCCGCCGCCGCATCCCGCCGCCACACCGCCGGCGCCCGAAGACGTATCAGCTCCTTGCCATTGATTTAACCAGCCGCGCCGACCGTCAGGGCACGGGCGTCAACAGGGGTTGGCCGCCGAAGTGGGCCACCAGATTGTCGACCACCAGCTGCCCCATGGCGTGGCGGGTCTCCACGGTCAGGCTGCCCACGTGCGGCGTCAGCACCACGTTTTCCAGTTCGCGCAGCGCGGCCGGCACGTGCGGCTCGTTGTCGAACACGTCCAGCGCCGCCATGCCCAGCGCGCCGTCGCGCAGCGCGGCGACCAGCGCCTCCTGGTCCACCAGCGACCCGCGCGAGACATTGACCAACGTGCCCTCCGCGCCCAGCGCCGCCATCACCTCGGCGTCGATCGCGTGCCGCGTGGCCGCGCCGCCCGGCGCGCACACCACCAGGTAATCGCTGGCCCGCGCCAGTTCCAGCAGCGAGGTGCAACGGACCACGGCCACCCCGTCGACCGCGCGCGGCTGGAAGTAGCGCGTGCGCATGCCGAAAGCCGCCGCCCGCGCCGCCACCGCCTGGCCGATGCGCCCGAATCCGAACACGCCGCACACCTTGCCGCGCAAGGCGCGCGTGGGCGCCAGCGGCACGCCGCGCTCCCACGCGCCGCTGCGCACATGCCGGTCCAGCGCCGGCAACCGGCGCGCCGCCGACAGCAGCAGCGTCAATGCCAGATCGGCCACGTCGTCGGTCAGCACGCCCGGCGTGTTGGTGACAAAAATGCCACGCGCGCGGGTCGCGTCCAGCGCCACCGCGTCCACGCCGATGCCGTTGACGGCGACGATTTCCAGCCGCGGCAACTGCTCCAGCAGCGCCGGGCCGATGCCGATCGCGCCGGTCGTCAGCACGCCGCGTATGCCGGGCGCCACCCCGGCCAGCCATTCCGGCTGCGCCTCGCAGGGCTGGCGCCACAGGTGATGGCAGTGGAAGGCCTGCTCCAGCCGCGCCATCACCGCCGCCGACGGACTCGCCGCCAGCACTAATATTTCCGGTTTCATATCGCTATCCTCGTCCATGTGGCGATTGTACAAGGGACGCCGCATAACGTCGGCTTTGCATGGACTTTCCGCCGGCATTTCCGTATGCTGGAAGTACCTTCCAGGAGCGCGCCCCGATTTGAACGACCACGCCCCCACTCCGCACCGCTGTCCCGCCGCGCGCCGCTGGCTGCGGGCGGCGCTGGCGAGCTGCATGATATTGTGCGCCGCCGCCATGGCCGCCCCCGGGCGCTGGGACCAACTGGCCACGCCCCTGTTCGAGCACCTCGGCCTGGAGCAAGGGCTGCCGCACCCGATCGGCCTGACGCTGGCGCAGGACGGCGACGGCTATATCTGGGTCGGCACGCAGAGCGGCCTGGCGCGCTGGGATGGTTATCACATGCGCAGCTTCCACCACGACGCCGCCAATCCGGCTTCGCTGCCCGGCGACTTTGTCCAGGTGCTGCACGTCGATGTGCGCGGCCGGCTGTGGGTGGGCACGGCCGCCGCGGGTCTGAGCATGTTCGACCGCCGCACCGAACAATTCAGCCGCCCCAGCGATGACCTGGCAAAAGGTCAGATCAGCGCCATCGCCAGCGACGCCAAGGGCAATCTTTGGGTGGGCACGCCGGGCGGCCTGAAATACTACGACACCGTACAGGGCACGGTGCGCCTCTACAGCCACGAGGAACATCCCGGCCTGCCCGACAACCAGATCCGCGCCCTGCTGGTGGACCGCGCCGGCACGCTGTGGATAGGCTCCGCCACCGGCTTGTCGCGCCTGCGCGACGGCGGCGCCATCACCCAGGTCGCCGTCGGCGCCGACGCCCATGGCGGCTGGAGCGACACCGTGATGTCGCTGGGCGAGAACAGCTTCGGCCAGATCGCCTTCGGAACGCTCAAGAGCGGCGTCGGCGTGGTTGACGCGGGCTCGGACCGGGGACGCCTGCTCACCATCGCCGGGGTCAAGGACTTCCAGGCCAACATGGTGCTGGCGGTGATCGAAGCCACGCCGGGCACCTGGTGGGCCAGCACCTACGGCGGCGGCGTGGTCGAATTCCGCGACGGCCAGGGACGCCGCATCCTGCACCAGCCGGCGGTGTCGCTTAGCCTGAGCAACGACCGCGCCGCCGCCCTGCTGCGCGACCGCAGCGGCATCATCTGGGTGACCACCGAGCGCGGGGTCGACATGTTCGATCCCCACAACGAGAGCGTCGACTCGGTGTTCGGCGCCCAGGGTGCGCCGGAGGCGGCGGTCACCGCGCTGATGACCGACCGCCAGGGGCAGGTATGGATCGCGCTGGCCGACCAGGGCATCGACATCGTGCAGGCCGACGGCTCGCGCCGCGCCGCGCTGCGCCCCGACCCCGCCCATCCCGACAGCGCGCTGCCCAACCGGATGGTGCTCTCGCTGGCCGAAGCCGACGGCGGCGAGGCCTGGATAGGTACCCAGCTTGGCCTCTACCGCACCCGCGGCGGCGCGCGCGGGGTGCGCCGCATTCCGCTGCCAGAGGCGAATCCCTATCCGCGCATCGGCACCATCCTGAACCGCAAGGGCGAGCTGTGGCTCGGCACCTTCGACGGCCTGCTGCGCTACGACCCCGTCGCGGGCACGGTGCGCCGCTACGTGCAGGGCGCGGCCGCAGCCGGCGGCCTGACCGACAACCGCATCCACGCGGTGGTGCCCGACGCCGGTGGCGGATTGTGGATCGCCACCCGCAACGGCTTGAACTGGCTCGATCCCGATACCGGCAAGGTGGAGCAGATACTCGCCCATCCCGAGCTGCCGACCGCATTGTCGGAGGCCGTCGTCACCTCGCTGGTGCTGGACACGCGCGGCCGCCTGTGGGTCGGCACCTACGGCGGCGGCATCTGCGTGAAGACCGGCCGCGATATGCATGGCGCTCCGGTGTTCCAGCGGGTCGACACGCTGGCCGGGCTGGCGAACGGCACCATCATGTCGCTGCAGGCCGACCCGGTGGGCCGGATCTGGGCCGCCACCTCCGACAGCATCGCCGTGATCGATGCGGCCTCCCTCAAGGCGCGCGCGCTGACCCGCGCCGATGGCCTGGCGTTCCGCACCTTCTTCATCGGCGCCAGCACGGTCACGCCGGAACGCGACCTGGTGTTCGGCGCCACCGCCGGCATGGCGGTGGTCTATCCGGGACGGCTGAACGACTGGAGCTTCCGCCCGCCGCTGGTGATCAGCGCGGTGCGGCGCGACCAGCACGCGCTCACGCCCGAGCAGATGGCCAGCGACCAGGGTCCGACACTGACGCTCAAGCCGGAGAACCAGGGCTTTGAAGTGGAGCTGGCGGCGCTGGACTTCTCGGCCCCGCAGCGCAACCGCTACGCCTATATGCTGGAAGGCTTCGACCAGCGCTGGGTGGAGGCCGACGCCAGCCGGCGCATCGCCGCCTACAAGCACCTGCCGCCGGGCAGCTACCGCCTGCGCATGCGGGGCAGTAACCGCGAAGGCATGTGGAACACCGAGGAGCTGCAGCTGCGCGTGGTGGTGCTGCCGGCCTGGCACCAGACCTGGTGGGCCTGGCTGTGCTACTTCGCCGCGGCCTGCCTGCTGGCCTGGGGACTGGTGCGCTGGCGCGTGCGCCAGCTGCACCACAAAGGCGAGAAGCTGCAGGCGCTGGTCTACTCGCGCACCCAGCACCTGGAAAAGCTCAACGCCATCGTCAAGTCGATCAACGAGCAGCTCGATTTCGACGCGCTGCTGCACACCATCCTGCACGAATCGACCGTCATCAAGGGCGTCGATTCGGCGATCGCGCTGGTGCGCGAGGCCGGCACCGAGACGCTGTCGCTGCGCGCGGCGTGGGGCCGGATCGACGCGGCGGCCGACGCCTACAACATCGACCTGCGCCAGGCCGAGCTGCGCTACGCGCCGGCCGACAGCATGATCGCGCCCGACATCTTCGAAGTCCACCACCAGCACTCGCTGCCCGGCGACGTCTGCGCCCTGCTGGCGGTGCGCGTGGTGATCGACGGCCAGGTCGAAGGCTACCTGGTGTTCGAGAACTACCAGTACCGCGCCACCTTCTCCGCCAGCGACCTCGATCTGCTCAAGGCGCTCAAGGAACCGTTCGTGTCGGCCTACCAGAAGGCGCGCGCGCTGCGCTTGCTGGAACAGGCGCGCGCCAACGCCGAAGCGGCCACCCGCGCCAAGAGCGACTTCCTGGCCAATATCAGCCACGAGATCCGCACGCCGATGAACGCCATCCTCGGCTTCGCCGGCCTGGGCACGCACCTGGACCTGCCGCCGCAGCCGCTGGACTACTTCCGCAAGATCGGCCGCGCGGGACAGAGCCTGCTGGAGATCATCAACGATGTGCTGGACTTCTCCAAGATCGAATCGGGCAAGCTGGAACTGGAGGCCCTGCCCTTCGACCTGCCCGACACCCTGAGCCAGCTGGCCGACCTGTTCGCGTGGCGCGCCGCCGAGCGCGGACTGGAACTGGTGATCTGGGCCGCGCCGGACGTGCCTTCCAACCTGCTGGGCGACCCGCTGCGACTGAGCCAGATCCTGGTCAACCTGGTCGGCAACGCGCTCAAGTTCACGGCGCGCGGCCACATCGAGCTGCGCGTGGAACGCGACCACGGCGCGCCGGTGCCGGCCGACGCCTTCGGCCAGTCAGCCGTCGCGCTGCGCTTCGTGGTCGAGGACAGCGGCCTGGGTATCAGCAGCGAGCAGCAGGCCCGCCTGTTCCAGGCCTTCGCCCAGGCCGACGCCAGCACCACGCGCCTGTACGGCGGCACCGGCCTGGGGCTGGCCATCTCGCAGCAGCTGGTGCGCAAGATGGGCGGCGTGATCCAGGTCGACAGCGAACCCGGCGTCGGCAGCAGCTTCAGTTTCACCGTGGCGCTGCAACCGGCCGCCGACCAGACGCCGCGCCAGGCGCCGCTGCCGCCGTCGGTGCTGGGCAAGCGCGTGCTGGTGGTGGACGACAGCGAGGCGGTGCGCCACATGCTCAAGATCCAGCTGACCAGCATGGGCCTGAAGCCGCGCGCGGTGGCCTCGGGCACGGCGGCGGTGGCGGCCATGCAGCTGGAGCCCTACGACATCCTGATGATGGACGCCGCCATGCCGGACCTGGACGGCATCGAGACGCTGCACCGCATCGCCGACGATCCGCAACTGTCCGCCGTGCCGGCGGTGCTGATGGTGACCGCCTACGCGCGCGAGCACGATCGCGCCACCGCCGAACAAAGCCGCCTGATGCCCTTCATCGACAAGCCGGCCAATCCCTACCTGCTGCGCGGCGCGGTGCTGGCGGCGCTGGGCATGGACAGCGGCCAGCCGGCGGTCAAGCTGTCGGCGCCGCCGTCGCTGGCGGTGCAGCGCATCCGCGGCGCGCACGTGCTGGTGGTCGACGACAACAGCATCAACCAGCAGGTGGCCAGCGAGATCCTGCAGCGCGCCGGCGTCAAGGCGGACCTGGCCTCCAGCGGCGAAGAGGCGGCGCGCATGACCGCCGCCGGCGCCTACGACGCGGTGCTGATGGACATCCAGATGCCGGACATGGACGGCTACCAGGCCACGGCCCTGATCCGCGCCGACGAGGTCCACGGCAAGCTGCCGATCATCGCCATGACCGCGCACGCGGTGGCCGGCTACCGCGAGCGCTGCCTGGAAATGGACATGAACGACTACGTCACCAAGCCGATCGATCCGGACACGCTGTACGCGGTGCTGGCGACCTGGGTCGAACCGAGCCAGGCGCGCGCGGAGGCGGCCGAGATCGCGCCGGCCCGCGCCGCGCCGGACGACGCCTCGTCCATCGCGGTGCGCGGCATCGACATGGAGGCGGCGATGGAACGGCTGGGCGGCCAGACCCGCCTGCTGGTGCGCCTGCTGGGCCTGTTCGCCAAGGACTTCGGTGCGAGTTTGCAACAGATTCAAGATGCAATCGACCACGGCGAATTCCTGAAGGCGGCCGACCAGGTGCACAAGATACGCGGCGCGGCCGGTAACATCTCGGCAACAGAGTTGTTTGAAACCGCCACCGCGCTGGAGGACCGGCTGCGGGACGATCCCCCCGCGCTGACCGATTTGCTGATGGCTTTCGCGCACGCGTTCGATGTCGTAATGGAAAGCGCGCGCGGGAACATGGACGGGCCGCCGGCCCGCGCCGCCGCACTGGCCCGGACTGGCTAGCGATTTGACAGTTACGAATCAGCTTGAGATGGCACAAGCTTTAGCCTACGATGATCTTGCGTTTCAACACGCGACATTTCCATATAACCACACGAAAGGTTCAGACATGGCCACGCATTCCCCACAAGATCTCGATCTGCTGCTGTCCAAACTGTCCGGCGACGACGAGTTCCGCACCAGCTTCCTGAAGGATCCGCAACTGGCGTTGGGCACCCTGGGCATCAAGCTCGCTGCCGACCAGATTCCCGCCATGCGCAGCCTGCCCGCCAAGGAAGTCTTCATCGCCAGCCGCCACGCCATCAAGGGCAAGCTGGAAAATGCCGCCGGTGCGATTCCGTTCTTCCTGTCCGGCCAGCGATAAGCACATGGCTTGCGGTGGCGCCTACGGTTCGTAGCGCAGTTCGACCGTATCCCGCGCCCCCGACGCCTGTCCGCAGCCGCAGACAGCGATCACCATATCCTTCAGAGGATCGAGCCCAAATACCCGCTCGATATCGATCTCGTTCACCGCCGCCGTCACAAAGGCCGGCATCCCCGCCTCGGTCGCCAGCAGATAGAAAGTCTGCGACAGATGGCCGGCATCGAGCAGCAACGCGCGGTAGGCCTTGGCGTGATTGCGATACTTCCAGAAATTGCGCTCCACCCGCGCCGCCAGCACCACCATCATCGGCGCATCGACAAACCAATCCTGGTCGGCCACCATGCGCATCGCCAGTTCCGCCGTTTGGGTGGTGTCCAGCGCCGTCAAAGGCTCCAGCGCGTGGCGCACCGGATGGTAGTGATACAGGCCGGGCGCGATGCCTTCGACACGCTGCGCCAGCACGTAGGCCTCCACCGGATGCAGGCCGCCGGCCGAGGGACTGAGCTTCTTCAGCACGAAAGCGTCGGGCGCCATTTCGCGTTCGCCCTGCGAGCCGAAGGCGCGCTGCAGCAGCCGCGCGACGGTGGCGACCGGCAGCACGGCGGCGGGATCGAAATTGCGGCCGGTATAGCGCTGGAACAGCGTGTCGTCCAGGCGCGCGCGGTCGGGATACGGCAGCGCGATGGACTCGCCCTCGGCGCAGCGCTCGATGGCCGGGCCGGGCGGCGTGCCGTATGCGACCACCAGCTCTTCAAAGCTGGGGAACTGCATGCCTTTGTCGACCCGCATATCGCCCCAGCGGCTGAACATGTGCGCGGCGGCCGACAAGGGGCGCCAGTTCTGGGAGCGCAGCATTTCATCGCGCTCGCGGAAGCGGGCGTCGTCGCCGATCAGCAGGCCGCATTCGAGCAGGCGGGCGATCACGGCGGCGCCGTACTGCTGCGCGCAGTCGGCGCTTTCCTGCCACAGGGTCAGGCCGATGCCGCCCAGCGCCGCCACCTCGTCCGGCGAGACTTCGACCTCCTCGCCCAGATGCGGCGCCAGCGCCATCCATCGCATGGACGCGCCGAGCGGCCCATCGCCGGCAAACAGCGCCGACCAGTCGATATCCAAATCCTCGCGGGGTTCCAGGAACAACACGGCGCAACGTCTGATCAGCATGATGGACTCACCTTGAAAGTTAGCCTTGCAAACTCCAGCGGCCTAATGCGGTGTAGGGCAGGTTCTGGCCGATGTGGCTGTGGACCAGCACCAGTTCGCGCACCGTCCACTCCACCGGAGCGACGGCTTGCGGCGGGACCGTCACGTCATCGTACAGCAGTGTGACGTGCGGTGTATAGCTGGGCGGATTGCCGGGCAGGCCGGCCTTGAGCAAGGCCGTCGCGAGACTTTTATACAGGAAGCCAAGGCCGCTCACGCCATCGCCGCCGGTCAGCACGAACGGGCGGTTGCGGGAGCGGTTGACAAAGGTCTGGGCCGCGTCGAAGCGGACCGCGAAAGGCGCCATTACCACCGCCACCGAAGCGGCGGCCTGCCCTGCCCGCGCGACCAGGCTGTCCGGCATGCCGGGGAAGTCGCCCAGGTTGCACAGGGTGGCGTGCAGGCGCGCATCGGCGATGGGCCGGCCGCGCATGCCGTGTGCGGTCTTCAGTTCGGCGGTGAGGTGGTGGATGCTGGCGATGGCCGCGGCGTCGGGCAAGACCGCAAAGAAGATGCGGTCCGTCAGCTGTGGTTCGGGCTCGAAACCCGGCAGTAAGGTCTGTTGTGTCATGGGACTCAGTTTAACGCTTGACAGCATCGATTACAACTGTAATCATCGGCAGCGATTACACTTGTAAATGGAAGAGGACATGAAAGCCATCCCGCAGATCAGCGAAGCAGAATCGGTTGTCATGGAGGCGTTGTGGGCGCACAGTCCGCGCAGCGCGGAAGACGTGGCCGCCGCGATCGGCGACGAACGCGCCTGGCAGGAATCCACCGTCAAAACCTTGTTGAACCGGCTGCTGCGCAAGCACGCCGTCAAGGTGCAGAAGGACGGGCGGCGCTACCTCTACTCGGCGGCGATCACGCGCGAGCAATGGCTGCACAGCGAAAGCAAGGGCTTCCTGGACCGGCTGTTCGACGGCCGGCTGGCGCCGATGGTGGCGCACTTCAGCCGTCATCGCAAATTGAGCGCGGCCGACCTGCAAGAGCTTAAGCGGCTGATCGGAGAGCTCGATGCCGACAAATGATATCGCCGCCCTGCTGCCGACTTTACTGCCCGCGCTGCTGCGCGCCAGCGTCACATTGAGCATGGCCGTGATCGCGGTGTTCGCGCTGCGGCTGCCGCTGCGCCGCTGCTTCGGTCCCGGCGTCGCCTACGCCGCCTGGCTGGCGGTGCCCATATGTGCGCTGGCCGCGTTGATGCCCGCCGCGCCGGAAGGCAGTGTGCTTGCGCTGCATGCCGCGCCTTCCGCCCTGTCGCTGGCCGCAACGATGCGCGAATTGGCGCCGGTTTCGGCATCGATGGGCGTACGCGGCTATATCGTTCTGGCCTGGCTGACGGGCACCTTGGGCCCGGCCGCGCTTCAGATAATCCGACAACGGTCCTACCTGCGCAGCCTTGGCAAATTGACGCGGCGCGACGGCATCATCTATGCGGCCTCGCGCAATGCCGGACCCGCGCTGGTCGGTTTATGGCGGCCCATCGTGGTGGTCCCGGCGGACTTCGGCGAGCGCTACACGCCGGAGGAGCGTGAACTGATCCTCGCGCACGAACGCACCCACGCCCGCCGCCACGACCCGTTCGCCAACGCGGCCGGCGCGGTCTTGCGCTGCCTGAACTGGTTCAATCCCCTGGTCCATATCGCCGAGCGCCTGATGCGCGCGGACCAGGAACTCGCCTGCGATGCCGCCGTCATGCGCCGCCATCCCAGCGCGCGCCGCAGCTACGCCAACGCGATGCTCAAGACGCAGTTATCGGCAAATGCAGCCCCCTTCGCATGTCAATGGCAATCCACCCACCCACTGAAAGAGAGAATCATGAACTTGAACCAGAACACACCGTATGCCATGCGTATGACCGGACGGTTCCTGATCGCCGCCGCGATGGCCACAGGCAGCTGGGCCGCCTGGGCGGCGCAGGAAGCCTCCAAAGGCGATCTGTACGACATCGCGATAAAGCTGGACGTGGACGGTGCCAAGAGTACGCCGCACCTGCATACCCACAGCGGCGAACCGGCAAGCTTCCGCAGCGGCGAAGGCGCGCAGCAATGGCAGGCCCAACTCACGCTCAAGCCGGCCGACAACGGCAAGATGTTCATCGGCGCCCTCGTAAAGCACGCTGGCAAACCAGTCAGCAAGCCGGGCCTGCTGGTAGCGTTAGGAGAGCCTGCCACGATCAAGATCGACACGGATGACAAGTCGCACCTGGAAATGGAACTGACGGTCACGCAGCGCTAAAATTTCCAGCCAAACATTTGGGGTCAAGTCTGACATTCGGACACGGGCTCTTCCGTAGCGGGCCGGTACGGATGAGCTCGTGTCCGAATGTCAGACTTGACCCCAATTTTGTGTGCGAATGTCGGACTTGAGCCGAATCTTATTTGACGCGCTGCTTCTCCAGCTTGCGTGCCAAGGTGCGGCGGTGCATGCCCAGCCGGCGCGCGGCTTCCGAAATGTTGAAGTCGGTCTCGGCCAGGACCGTGTGGATGTGCTCCCACTCCAGCGTCTTGACCGAGGTGGCGCGGTTGGTCAGCTCCAGCTCGGCGGCGCCGGCGACGTGCTCGAACGCCGCTTCGATGTCGTCGGTGTTGGAGGGCTTGGCCAGGTATTGGCAGGCGCCCAGCTTGATCGCTTCCACCGCCGTGTTGATGCTGGCGAAGCCGGTCAGCACCACGATCAGCATTTCCGCATCGTGCTGATGCAGCATTTGCACGCACGCCAGCCCCGATGAATTCCCCTTGAGCTTGAGATCCACCACCGCGTATCCCGGCGAATTCTCGACCAGCAGCGCGCTCGCCTCATCCACGTTTTCGGCCAGCAGCACCTTGTACCCGCGCCGCTCGAATGAGCGCCCCAGGGTTCGGGCGAAGGCGGCGTCGTCCTCGACCAGCAACAGTACGCGTTCTTCTTCAGTAGTCATATTGATTCGTTTCCGGTTTGATTTCGATCTCGGACAGCGGCAGCGTCAGCCGCACCAGCGCGCCGCCGTGCGGCAGGTTCGACGCCGTCACCGCGCCGCCCAGCGTGCGCGCGACGTTCACCACCAGGAACAGCCCCAGCCCTCCGCCCGGCCGCCCCTTGCTTGAATTGTAGGGCTTGCCCAGCTGCGCCAGAATCGCCGGCGCGAATCCCGGCCCGGCGTCGGTCACCTGCAGCACCAGCTGCCCGTCCTTCACGCTGGCTTCCATGCGCAGCCATTGCGGCGAGGCCTCCAGCGCATTGTCCAGCACGTTGCAGATCATTTGCTTCAGCGTGGAGTCCGATACCACCGGATGATCGGGCGCGATGCGGTTGTCGTATTCGAACTCCACCACCGGCCGCCCCACCCGCCATTCCGCCACCAGATCCGCCAGGAAGGTGTTGACCGTGGTGGCCGCCGACGATTCGCCGCGCGTCTCCCCCGCCGACAGCAGGATCCCGCTGACGATCGATTTGCAGCGCATGAGCTGGGTCTGCATTTCGCCGATCTCTTCCAGCAATTCGCCGTTGGCCTTGAATTCGGGCATGTGCTTCCAGTCGCCCAGGATCACCGCCAGCGTGGCCAGCGGCGTGCCCAGCTCGTGCGCGGCGCCCGAGGCCAGCAAACCCATGCGGATGATGTGGTCTTCCTCGGCGGCGCGCTGGCGCAGGTCGGCCAGCTTGCTGGCCGTCACCCGCATGTTGCGCATGATGCGCGTGATGAAGATGACCAGCAGCGCCGCGTCCAGCACGAAGCAGATCAGCATGCCCTGTACGTACAGGCTGAGAATGCCGCGCGCATGGTCCAGCGGCAGCGACAGGGGCTCGGAGAACAGCGCCAACCCGGCGATGCAGGTGCCGGTCACGCCGACGATGGTCCAGGTCGACCACGCCTCCAGCAGCACCGCGCCCAGGATCACGTGCAGCAGGTACAGGAACACGAAGGGATTGGTGGCGCCGCCGCTCAGGTACAGCTGCGCCGTCAGGCTGGCGATGTCCACCGTCAGCGCCAGCAGCAGCTCGCTGTTGGACACCACCTGGTTTTCCTGCCAGCGCAAGGTGCTGGCGATGTTGAACGCGATCAGGCACGCCAGCACGTTGAGCATGGCCGGCAACGGCAGGCGCACGTCGAACACCATGGTGGCGGCGAAGATGGTGGTGACCTGGCCGATCACCGCGATCCAGCGCAGCTGGATCAGCTGCTGCATGTTCTTATGCCCGGCCGCGTGGGTGATGGTGTTGGCCGAGGCCTTCACCTCCGCCAGCGGCTCGATGACCGGCGCGTTCGGCCGGCCCCGGTCATACGGGTTGTCGTTTTTCCTTGCCATTTATGCTTGTTTTTTTGATTTGCGCCCCTCGCGGACGACCCATGCGGCGCCGCCGACTATCATCAGCGCCAGCGCGTACCAGGTGACAGCATAAACCAAATGGTTGTTGACGAAGGAAACTACCGTCAGTCCGCCGAGCGGTTCGCCCTCCGCCGGTGCGCCCGGAGCGGCGTCGGCATCGACGAAATACGGCGCCACGGCCGGCAATCCGCGCGCGCGGGCGATGGCTTGCACGTCGCGCGTGTACCAGTAGTTGCGGGCCGGCTCATTGGCGCGCAGGCGGCCGCCCGCCTCGCCCAGCCGCAGCAGGCCGGTGACGGTGACCGTGTCGCCGCCGCGCGCGCAGGCGTCGGCCGAGGCCATGGGGGGCGCGGGCTGCGGCGCCCATCCGCCGGAACCGGCGCGGATAAAGCCCCGGTTGACCATGACGATGCCGCCGTCCGGCGTGCACAGCGGCGTAAGCACCCAGTAACCGATGCCGCGATCCAGCGACGCCAGCACCTGCGTATCCGAGCCCTTCAGGAAGTGGCCGCTGAGCCGCACGCGGCGGTAGTCGTCGGCCTCGGCGTTCAGCCCCGGCCACTGCTCCATGCCGGGCACATCCATCGGCGCGGCGTGCACCCGTTGCTCGACACGCTCGATCAGCGCAAGCTTCCATTGCAGGCGGAATAATTGCCACGTCCCCAAAGCAAAAAACCCTGCAAACATCACCCCGGCCGCAATGGCCAGGATGATGCGCAGGGCGCTGGAACGTGGGCGCGATGGCCCGTCCATCATTGCATGTCGCGCATGTTGTGCACGTCCGTACCCATGGACGGCATCATGTTGACGTTCATGTGGTACATGACCCAGATCGAACCGGCCAGCACGATGACCAGCAACACCAGCGTGAACAAGGTCGCCAGCAGCGACCAGCCGCCTTCGATCTTGCCGTTCATGTGCAGGAAGTACACCATGTGCACCACCACCTGGACGGCGGCGAAGGCCAGGATCACCGCGGCGGTGGTGCTGGACTTGTCGAAGGCCTTGTGCATCACCAGCCAGAACGGAATCGCGGTCAGGATCACCGACAGCACGAAGCCGATCGCGTAGTCCTTCAGGCTGCCGTGCGGCACGTCATCGTGGCCGTGGCCGTGGCCATGGTCGTCATGGCCGTGGTGGTCGTGATTGTGTGCGCTCATGGCAGGACTCCCATCAGATAAACAAAGGTGAACACGCCGATCCAGATCACGTCCAGGAAGTGCCAGAACATCGACAGGCACATCAGGCGACGGTTGTTTTCCGGCGTCAGGCCGTGCTTGGCCAGCTGGAAGATCAGCGTGACCAGCCAGATCGAACCGAAGGTCACGTGCAGACCGTGGGTGCCGACCAGCGCGAAGAACGAGGTCAGGAACGCGCTGCGCTGCGGACCGGCGCCTTCGTGGATCAGGTGGACGAATTCATCCAGCTCCAGGTACAGGAAGGCCAGGCCGAACAGGCCGGTGATGGCCAGCCAGACGATGGTGGCCTTCACGTTCTTGCGCTGCGAGGCGATCATCGCGAAGCCGTAGGTGATCGACGACATCAGCAGGAAGCCGGTGTTGAGCGCCACGGTCGGCAGGTCGAACAGCTCGGCGCCGGTCGGGCCGCCCGCATAGCTGCGGCCGAGCACGGCGTAGGCGGCGAACAGACCCGCGAACAGCAGGCAGTCGCTCATCAGGTAGAGCCAGAAGCCCAGCAGCGTGCCGTTCTCCGGGTGGTGTTCGCGCACGTAGTAGCGTGCGCTTGGGTCGGCGCTCACGGCGCCGTTAGCGATAGTTTCAGACATGGCTTTCCAGCAGACGAGTATGCGCTTCTTCGGTGCGGATGACTTCTTCCGCAGGGATGTAGAAATCGCGCTTGTAGTTAAAGGTGTGCGTGATGATGGCAACCATCATGGCGATGAACGCCAGGCCGGCTGGAATCCACATCTGCCAGACCATGGCGAAGCCCAGCGCGGCGGCCAGCGCCGAGATGATGAAGCCGGCGGCGGTGTTCTTCGGCATGTGGATGGCCACGAAGCCCTTGGTCGGACGCTGATAGTGGTTGGCCTTCATGTCGGCCCAGCTGTCGCTCTCATGCACCACTGGCGTGAAGGCGAAGTTGTAGTCCGGCGGTGGCGACGAGGTGGCCCACTCCAGCGTGCGGCCGCCCCATGGGTCGCCGGTCACGTCGCGCAGCGCTTCGCGGTTTTTCCAGCTGACGTAGAACTGCACCAGCATCGCGCCGATACCCGCGGCGATGATCAGCGCGCCGATGGCGGCGATCACGAACCATTTTTGCAGCGACGGATCTTCGAAGTGGTTCATGCGGCGGGTGACGCCCATGAAGCCCATCACGTACAGCGGCGTGAAGGCGACCCAGAAGCCGACCAGCCAGCACCAGAACGAGACCTTGCCCCAGAACTCGTCGAGCTTGAAGCCGAACGCTTTAGGGAACCAGTAGTTGATCGCGGCGAAGCAGCCGAACACCACGCCGCCGATGATGACGTTGTGGAAGTGGGCGATCAGGAACAGCGAGTTGTGCAGCACGAAGTCGGCTGGAGGCACGGCCAGCATCACGCCGGTCATGCCGCCGATGACGAAGGTCAGCATGAAGCCGACGGTCCACATCATCGGCACGTCGAAGCGCACGCGGCCCTTGTACATGGTGAACAGCCAGTTGAAGATCTTGGCGCCGGTCGGGATCGAGATGATCATGGTCGTGATGCCGAAGAACGAGTTCACCGACGCGCCCGAGCCCATCGTGAAGAAGTGGTGCAGCCAGACCAGGTAGGACAAGATGGTGATCACGACGGTCGCGTACACCATCGAGGTGTAGCCGAACAGCTTCTTGGCGCTGAAGGTCGAGACGATTTCCGAGAACACGCCGAACACCGGCAGCACCAGGATGTACACCTCAGGGTGGCCCCAGATCCAGATCAGGTTGACGTACAACATCGGGTTGCCGCCGAGGTCGTTGGTGAAGAAGTTGGTGCCGACCATGCGGTCCAGCGACAGCATCGCCAGCGTGACGGTCAGGATCGGGAAGGTGGCGACGATCAGCGCGTTGGTGCACAGCGCGGTCCAGGTGAAGACCGGCATTTTCATCATGTTCATGCCTGGCGCGCGCATCTTGACGATGGTGGCGATCAGGTTGACGCCCGATAGCGTGGTCCCCACCCCGGCCACCTGCAGCGACCAGATGTAGTAGTCGACCCCGACGTCCGGCGAGGCGGCGATGCCCGACAGCGGCGGGAAGGCCAGCCAGCCGGTGCGACCGAATTCGCCGACGAACAGCGAGACCATGGTCAGCATGGCGCCGAAGGTGGTCATCCAGAACGAGAAGTTGTTCAGGAACGGGAACGAGACGTCGCGCGCGCCGATCTGCAGCGGCACCACGTAGTTCATCAGGCCGGTCACCAGCGGCATCGCCACGAAGAAGATCATGATCGTGCCGTGGGCCGTGAAGATCTGGTCGTAGTGGTGCGGCGGCAGCATGCCGGCGTTGTCGCCGAAGGCGATCGCTTGTTGGGCGCGCATCATCAGCGCGTCGGCGAAGCCGCGCAGCAGCATGATAATCGCCAGCACCATGTACATGATGCCGATTTTCTTGTGGTCGATGGAGGTGATCCAGTCGCGCCACAGCGGGCCCCACAGGCGGAATTTGAACATCGCGGCCAGGAAGGCCAGGCCGCCGATCGCCACCATGGCGAAGGTGCCGATCAGGATGGGCTCGTGGTATGGAATTGCTTCCAGCGACAGCCGCCCAAAGATCAGTTTGGTCAGGTTGAGATCAGACATGGTCATTCTTTACGGAGTGGTTGGGCCGTGGCGGTGGCGACTTTAGGCTCGCACACGTCCTTCGGCAGTTCTTTCGCGGTCGCGGCGGCCTGCATGCGCATGGCGTCCTGCTCCATCTGCGCGTTGATGCAGGTCGAGCCTTCGGCCACGCAACGGTTCAGCACCAGATCGTACAGGCCCTTGTCGACGCTGCCGAAGTGCATGATCGGATGCTTGATGGTCGGCTTGTCCAGGTCCAGGTAGCCGGCGCGGGTCAGCGCGCCGCTGGCGCGGGTCTTGGCGACCCAGCTGTCGAAGTCGGCCTGGCTGACGCCGTGGTACTTGAACTTCATGTCCGAGAAGCCGGCGCCGCTGTAGTTCGACGAGAAGCCGTCATACACGCCCACCTTGTTCATCACCGCGTTCAGTTGCGTGTCCATGCCGGGCATGGTGTAGACCATGCCGGCCAGCGCTGGAATGTAGAACGCGTTCATCACGGTCGAGGAGGTCATGTGGAAACGTACCGGCACGTCGATCGGGGTCACCAGCTCGTTGACGGTGGCGATGCCTTGTTCCGGGTAGATGAACATCCACTTCCAGTCCATCGCCACGACCTGCACTTCCAGCGGCTTGACACCGACCGCCACCGGACGGTTCTCGTCGATGCGGCTCAGCGGACGGTATGGGTCCAGCAAGTGGGTGTAGATCCAGGTGATCAGGCCCAGCACGATGATGATCAGCAGCGGAGCGCCCCAGATCAGCAGTTCGAGCTTGGTCGAATGGTCCCAGTCCGGCTTGTACTCGGCGGAAGTGTTGGACTTCCGGTAGCGCCAGGCGAACAGGCAAATCAAGAACATAACGGGTACGATAATCAGCAGCATCAGCAGCGTTGACACAACAACAAGGTGCGCCTGCTGGGCTGCGATATCACCGGACGGGTTCAACACCACCGTGTTGCAGCCGGCAAGCCACAACAGCGGCGCGAGGAACAGTCCACGACGCGCGAGAGGAGGAATCATAGGTAATCTACGTTACAGTATGTGGATGATGTGGTACTGTACCAATCACGGAATGTTCCTGCCATTGGACACTTTGTCCCAGGGCCGGGACGTAAACGTGATAAAAACATTAACGTAAAAGAGACAGAGATTATGGCCACTACGACTACACCAAATGGCGTGCATGTTGGCGCCCAAGAACCATCTCAGGCCGGTAATGATGCACGCAACATCAATGCACGGGACGACGATCACATCTCACCAGGCGAAATAGCGGTCGGCGTGGTTATCGGCCGCGCTTCCGAGTATTTCGATTTCTTTGTCTACGCGATAGCCTCCGTGCTGGTGTTCCCTTCGCTGCTGTTCCCGTTCGACGGGCGGTTGGAAGGCACCTTGTACGCATTCACCATCTTCTCTTTTGCCTTTATTGCAAGACCGATCGGCACCGTGATCTCGATGGCCATCCAGCGCCGCTACGGGCGCGAGGCCAAGCTGACCGGGGCGCTGCTGCTGCTCGGCTCCACCACCGCCGGCATCGCCTTCCTGCCCTCGTATTCCGACAGCGGCTTCTACGCCATCCTGATCCTGTCGGTGCTGCGCATCGGCCAGGGCCTGGCGCTGGGCGGCTCGTGGGACGGTTTGCCGTCGCTGCTGGCGCTCAACGCCCCTGAGAACAAGCGCGGCTGGTACGCGATGCTCGGTCAGCTCGGTGCGCCGACCGGCTTCTTCATCGCCGCCGGCCTGTTCTGGTACCTGATCGGCAACCTGAGCGACCTGGACTTCATGGACTGGGGCTGGCGCTATCCGTTCTACGTGGCCTTCGCCATCAACGTGGTGGCGCTGTTCGCCCGCCTGCGCCTGACCTCGACCAGCGAGTACGCCAAGCTGCTGGAAGAACGCGAACTGCAGCCGACCAGCGTGATCGAAATGGCCAGCTCGCAGGGCCGCAACCTGATCATCGGCGCCCTCGCCGCCCTGGCCAGCTACGCGCTGTTCCACCTGGTGACGGTATTCCCGCTGTCGTGGATCACGATCTACTCGCCGCGCTCGGTGACCGGCTTCCTCGGCACGCAGATGGTGGGCGTGGTGCTGATGGCGGTGGGCGTGGTCGCTTCCGGCGTGATCGCCGACCGCATCGGCCGCCGCCGCACGCTCGGTTCGCTGGCCATCCTGATCGCGGTGTTCAGCGGCTTCGTGCCGACGCTGCTCAACGGCGGCGAAGGCGCGCAGGATACCTTCATCATGCTGGGCTTCGCGCTGCTGGGCTTGTCGTACGGCCAGGCTGCCGGCGCCGTGACGGCCAACTTCCCGGCGCAGTACCGCTACACCGGCGCGGCCTTCACGTCCGACCTGGCATGGCTGGTGGGCGCGGGCTTCGCGCCGCTGGTGGCGCTGGGCGTGTCGTCGCAGTTCGGGCTGGCGTATGTGGGCTTGTACCTGCTGTCGGGCGCGGTCTGCTCGCTGGCCGCGCTGAGCCTGAACCGCGCGCTGGATATCCGCAACTAATCCCCCGCCCCGTCATTCCCGCCTACGCGGGAATGACCCGGGCGGGCCGCTCAGACCTTAGCTCCTGTGGCAAAATAAGCAAACTTTCCCACACGGAGTATCAAATGAAGGTATGCATCGTCGGCGCCGGCGCCATCGGCGGTTTCATCGGCGCGCGCCTGGCCGCGGCCCAGGCCTGCGACCTGAGCGCCTACGCACGTGGTGACACGCTCGCCGCGCTGCGCCAACATGGCTGGCGCCTCCAGCAAGGCGACGTCCTGACCCAAGCCCCCGCCCACGCCAGCGACAACGCGGCGGAACTCGAACCACAAGACGTGGTCATCATCGCCGTCAAAGGCCAGGCGCTGGGCGTCGTGGCACGGCAGATCGCCCCGCTGATCGCCCCGCACACCCTCATCCTGCCGGCCATGAACGGCGTCCCCTGGTGGTTCGGCCAAGGCGTGCCGGCCATCGGCAACGAGCCCTTGGCCAGCGTCGATCCCGGCGGCGCGATCGCGGCCGCGCTACCTTACAAACAAGTGCTGGGCTGCGTGGTCCACGCCAGCACCTCGACGCCCTCGCCCGGCATGGTCAGCCACAAGATGGGCAACGGCCTGATCATCGGCGAACCCGCCGGCGGCGATTCGGAGCGCGCACAGCAACTGGGCGCACTGCTGCGCCAGGGCGGCTTCGACGTCAAGGTATCGGCCGATATCCGCTACGACATCTGGTATAAATTATGGGGGAATATGACCCTGAACCCGGTCTCGGCGATCACCGGCGCCACGGCGGACCGCATCCTGGACGACCAGCTTGTGGCGGAATTCTGCCGCGCCGCCATGCGCGAAGCGGCCATCATTGGCGAGCGTATCGGCTGCCACATCGCTGAAACGCCCGAGCAGCGCCACCTGGTCACCCGCAAGCTGGGCGCCTTCAAAAGCTCCATGCTGCAGGATGCCGAAGCCGGCCGTATGCTGGAACTGGACGCGCTGGTGGCGTCCGTGCGCGAGATCGGCCAGCGCCTGCAACTGGCCACCCCGCACATCGACGCCCTGCTGGGCCTGACCCGGCTGTTCGGCCGCGTCCACGGCCTGTACCCGGAAGCCCCTTAATAAATCCGGGCCTAACGTTCGTCGCGGTTGCCCCGTTCATCGCGGCTGCCCGACTGGCGCTGGGCCGGATCGCTGTTTTCCTTGTTCTTCGTATCGCGGCTGGTATCCACGCTTTGCTGCTGGCTACCGCCACGCGTACCGCTCTGCTGCGAGCCTGGCGTGCCCGATTGCTTCGCTTCATCTGGTTTCTGGCGCTGAGTCATGATCGTCTCCTGTGGAATTGACTGAAAGCCGGCATTACCGGCAACCCATCATCTTCCTGTCAGCCTCGACGCGGTATAGGCGTTTCACCCACGCCGCTGTAAGACCAGACTGAGTTCCGAACGAACATACGGCGTTGCGCAAATGCCTCAATGTTGCAAACGCGGCCATTTCAGTTTCCCCGGCGCTCACTCCACATGACTCGCGCAGCCATGCGTTTGGCTTCCAAAGCCACTGCAAAGTCGCCAGTCACTCCCCGGTTTCGCTCTAAGATCGGCTCATTGCAGTAATGACACCGTTTCTGAGAAAGCGCCATGAAACCAGCATTGAACGTACACGCAGCACTGTCGGGGAAGCGCGTACTGATTACCGGCAGCACCGGCTTCCTCGCCAAGGTCGTGCTGGAGAAACTGATCCGCAGCGTGCCCGACATCGCCCGCATCGTGCTGGTGATACGCGGCGGCCGGGGCAAGACCAACGGCGACGCCCGCACCCGCTTCGAGCGCGACATCGCCACCTCCTCCGTGTTCGACCGCCTGCGCGCCGAACGTCCGGCCTTTCTGGCCGAGTTTTTCGCCGAGCGCATCGAATGCGTGACCGGCGAAGTGACCGCGCCCTGCTTCGGCCTGAAGCTGACTGAATTCAACGCGCTGGCCCGCCGCATCGACCTGGTGATCAACGCCGCCGCCAGCGTCAACTTCCGCGAAGCGCTGGACGAGGCGCTGGCCATCAACGCCCTGAGCGTGCAGCACATCGCCGAACTGGCGCGCGCCGCCAACGCGCCGCTGGTGCAGGTATCGACCTGCTACGTCAACGGCTACAACCGGGGCGACATGCTGGAGCAGAACGTCACCCCTGCCCGCGCCGCCATCCCGCGCCACACCGACGGCCATTATGATTTATACGGTTTACTCCAACACCTGCAGCACCGCGTGGCCACCATCAAGGCCGAGACCTCCGATCCCGAGCAACTGTCGCGCCGCCTGACGGAGCTGGGCATCGCCGAAGCCAATTACCACGGCTGGAACGACACCTACACCTTCACCAAATGGATGGGCGAACAGTTGGCGATGCAGGCCATGCGCGGCCGCACGCTCACCATCGTACGCCCGTCCATCATCGAAAGCACGCTGCAGGAGCCGGCGCCCGGCTGGATCGAAGGCGTCAAGGTGGCCGACGCCATCATCCTGGCCTACGCGCGCGGCAAGACCAGCTTCTTCCCGGCCAAGGCCAACGAAATCGTCGACATCGTGCCGGCCGACCTGGTGGCCAACAGCATCGTGCTGGCAGCCGCCGAGGCGCTGACCGAGCGCGGAACCACACGCATCTACCAGGCCTGCACCGGCTCCGCCAATCCGATCTCGGTGGGGCGCGTGATTGAACTGTTCCAGACCGAATCGCAGCGCAATTGGCGCAACTACGAACGGCTGTTCTACAACGAACCGAAACACGGCTTCCGCGTTGTCAGCCGCCCGGTATTCCTGTTGATGCTGCGGGCCATGAGCCTCGGCGCAACCGCCTGGAGCGGCGTGCGCCGCCTGCTGGGCGCGGGCGACTCGCCCAAGCTCGAAGCGCTGCGTACCACGCAGCTGCTGGCATTGACGTTCTCGTTCTACACCGCCCCGCGCTACGTATTCCACAACAAATCGCTGATGGCGCTGGCGCAGCGCTTCGGCAGCGAAGACCGCGCGCGCTACATGGTCGACCCGGCCGTCATCGACTGGCCGGAATACCTGTGCCGCATCCACATGACGGGCTTGAACCGTTACGCGCTGCGGCCGCGCTCCCCCAAATCGGTGGAAGCGGCGGCAGCGGCGGCGCCGGTGCCCGTACCAGAGACAGAAGCAAGACCGGTAAAAATATAAGCGGACGCCGGCAAAGATCCGGCGCCGCATGAGGAGACAGCATCACATGAGCAAACCAACCGCAGCACCGGCGGCAATGACACGTCGCGACTATGCGTGGCATCGCATGGACACCGACAAGAACCTGATGGTCATCAACAGCATCCTGCTGTTCGAAGGCGCGGTCGACATGGAGCGGCTGATATCGACCATCGGCCTGCGCCTGCCCAACTACCCGCGCTTCACCCAGAAGGTGGTACAGCGGCGCGGACGCCCGCACTGGGTGGAGGACGACCAGTTCAACATCGCCCAGCACATCAAGCTGGAACAGATGTCGCAGGAAGTCAGCCGCGAAGAGCTGCAAGCCCACATGACCCGCATCGCCCACCTGCCGCTGGAGCGCGACCGGCCGATGTGGCACATGACGGTGCTGGACCGCGTCAACGGTGGGCACGCCATCGTGTTCCGCGTCCACCACTGCATCACCGACGGTTTGGGGCTGGTGCACGTGCTCAATCATCTGACCGACGACAACGGCGTGCATGGCCGCACGCCCTCACCGGTCGGCCATCCGCACCGCGCCACGGTGGCGCACAACGCCGTGTGCTCGGCGGTGGCGCGCGGCGTATCGTGGCTGAAGATCGCCTTCCATGTGGCGCGCCTGTCGGTGCTGTGGCCCGACGCGCCCAGCCAGTTCAAGGCGCCGATGACCGGCGCGAAGCAGCTGGTGTGGCTGCCGCCGCTGGAGATGGACCGCGTGCGCGCCATGTCCAAGCGCATGGGCGTGACGTTGAACGATGTGTGGGTGGCGGCCGTCTCCGGCGCGCTGCGCCAGTACCTGGGCGAACGCGGGCAGCGCCCCGACGGCCGCGCCCTGCGCGCCGCCGTCACCTTCAACCTGCGCGAGAAGGCCAACGCTTTCCAGCTCGGGAACGAGTTCGGCCTGGTGGCGGTGGACCTGCCGACCAATATGGACGATCCCTGCACACGCCTGCGCCAGTCCAGCGAACGCATGACCGCCATCAAACGCTCGCACCAGCCGCGCGCCACGATGGCCTTCCTGTCGATCGCCGGCTGCCTGCCGGCCGCCCTGCAGCACTTCGCGCTGAACCTGTTCACGTCCAAGGGCTCGGTGGTGCTGACCAATATCGAGGGCCCCGGCAGCCGCCGCTATCTGGCCGGCTCGCGCATGACAGACCTGATTTGCTGGGTGCCGCAGGCGGGTAAGCTGGGTGTGGGCCTGGCGTTCATCTCGTACGCAGGACAGATCCAGTTGGCCCTGTTCGTCGACACCGACCTTGTGCCCGACCCGGAACGCCTGATGACGTTAACCTACAACGCCTTCGAGGAACTGGAATTGGCCACCCGCGCCGCGCCATCCGAAACGCCCGAAGAAGCAGCCGATACCCAGCTGACAGGAGCGCCGTTAGCGCCGGCCCGGTAAAAGGCCACCTCGAATAACCCAGTTTTAATGCCGTGAGGCGGGGTGCAAGCTGCCTGCAAAGAATTTCGGCCTTGTTTCACCGCATCGCATCCGCTGGCAACGCGCTGTAAATGAGGTGCGATAACTTGGGAGCTCATCGCAAACTATGGCTGTTCCGGCCCATCCTACGATTAGAACGGTGCCAGACCACCCTCCATCAGGAACACCAAGCGCTTCAGGTTGTAACTGGCTGCTTTGAGATGCAAGACGAAGGTGATACGGACGATGCCCATCCAGCGCACCAGTCTGCCGCCCATTTGCGCCAGTGCGCCAAACACGTGTTCGACGCGGGCGCGTGGGGTGGCGATGCGACGGTGGCGCTTCTTTTGAGCCTCCGAGATGCCCTTCGTGGCGCTGCCTTTGCGCTGGATATGGACGTGCCAGCCAGCCTGTTTGAGCGTCGTTTCCCGTTCTGCGGCGGGGTAACCTCGGTCGGCGTAGACGTCGCGGCTGGTGTTGGTACGGTCGAGCAGCGATTCGAATACAGTGGTGTCGGCCACGGCGGCATGTGTGACCGCGATTTTGCGCAGCAGCCTGTAGCGCTTGTCCACGCGGGCGTGCAGCTTGTGGCCGAAGTAGCTCTTGCCATGCTTCTTCGTCCAGCGTGCGTCGACATCCTTCTGCGCGCTTGTGTAGCTTCCAGGTCAGCGGCATGGTGCCTTCCTTGACCGCGTCGGCTTCCTCGCGCTTATTGCGCTGGACCGGCGCCTGTACCAGCGAGGCGTTGACAATTTGGCCGCAACGCGCCATGTAGCCATGTTGCTGCAGTTGTTGCTGAACCTGCTCGAAGATCTGACTGCCCACGCCGGCTTGGGCCAGGCGGTCACGGAATAGCCAGATCGTTTTGGCGTCAGGAATACTGCTGCTCTCTGTCAGATCCGGAAATTGCAGGAAGCCGCGACGATCCAGTAATTGGTATTCCAGCGCATCGTCGGCCAGATTGTAAAGCTGTTGGAGCAGCAGAATCTTTACCATCAACAGCGTTGAATAGGGGGCGACCGCCTTTGGCGCGTGACGGGCGCGGCGCGGCAGGTTTTTAGAGGTCACCTTATCTTGCGGGAGCTTGCCGTCGGCGACAGCTCTACCACGAGTAAGCGACTGCGCGCTTGGTTAGCGCGCACCACGCGAGCATGCATGCAATGGCCGACCGCCAAGCGGCGCAGCGTCAAGATGGCGATCAATGAGCCCAGCACCGGCACACCAAAGGCTATCCATTGCATACTGCGGACAACGCCCCCGGTCTGCGTCACGCCGGGCACATAGCCCAGCTGTGCCAGCGTCCAACCGATCACGGCCACCGAGGCCATCCCGCCGGCCTTGAGGATGACAAGGATGGTGGCGAAAGCCGCCGTTTCACGGCGCTCGCCATGGCGGAATTCGGCGAAGTCGATAATGTCTGCCAAGATGCTCCAAGGGAGCATGAACACGCCCGCGCAGGCGACACCGATTACCGCGATAGCGCCCATCAGCAGCCATCGGTTGCCGCCTGCGAGCAAGAACAGCACCAATCCGCAAATGAGGACCCCGTGGCTGGCGGCCAGCAGCGTGGGTTTGTCGTGGCTGGGTACCAATGTGATCCACAACGCCGCACCGGCCAGTTGGCAAAGCGTCAGTACCAGCAACACTGTGCTGGTCAGATCCGGCTGGTGCAGCACGTAAGTGGCGAGATATAGCATCATTTTGAGGAACACCGGCGTCGCAAAGCCGGTGATCAAAGCGACCAGGGCAATCGCACCGAATAGCCGATCCAGCTTGGGTAGGAACACCATGCGCGACCAGTCGCGGCGCTGGCGCTGCCAGCCGTCGCACACTTCCTGCGACGACCACGCGGCAAACAGCATTACACCGCAAAATAGCAATCCGCCCACCACGCCCAGTTGCGACAGCAATCGCGCCGGCTCCTGGTGGTCGGCTGCCACCACCATCGGTGCGAAGATGGTGGCAATTATCACGCCGGCCATGGAACTGAACACCGTGCGATACCCGGAGACCCTGCCACGCGCTCGGCTGTCGCTGGCGACCCGCGCCAGCAGGCTGTTATGCGGAACATCGATCACCGCGTAGGTGGCGCGGAATAGGATTATGACGCCGGCCAATACCGGTAGATCGCGCACGCCCAGCAGCGGCATGCTGTAGATCAGCGCAAACGCCACAGCGCACGGCAACGCCCCCAGTGAGATCAAGAGCCGGTAGCCGATACCGTGGTTTTGTGCCCACGTCGCCAGCAGTCCAGCACCGAGATCCAGTGCCAGGTCGGCAACCAGCACCGCCAGCATCAGCACGCTAACTCTGGACGGCGCCACGCCCAGCACGTCCGTCAGCAGGAATAGCAAGCTCACATCGAAACTGCCGAGCAGCAGGTTCTTGCCAAAATTACCCGTTGAATAAGCTACCAGGCGACGGTCTTGCTTTAGCATGCTCAAATAACGGGACATGGTGCGCCCTACCAGGGAGAGACGGTGGTGGACGCGTGGATCGGCAACAAGGCCGCACCCAGAGCGATGGCACTACCGCCCAAGCCCGACACCCCGATGCTAGTCGGCCGCCGGTGTTCGGGCCAGTGCAATTGGCCCCGGTTCAGGCGCGCAGCCAGCCGCGCCATGATTGAGGCCGGCAGGGGGCTGGAGAAAATAATTTCGCCGGGATCGAACCACGCGATCGCACTGTTCACCAGCGGTTCCAGCTGCAAGGCGGCGCGATCCAGCCACTGCTCTATCAGCGCTTCGTAGCCGACTGTCGCTTCCGCAAAATTAGCCACCGACTGGATCGCGCATCCGCCCTCCCGCAGCACCGATAGCAGATCCATGGTCGTCGGGCGCGGCTGATCCATTGGATACAACGCGCCAATATCGCCGAAGCCGCCAAACTCGCCCTTCAGCAGACGACCATCCTCGATCACGCCAGCGCCGATGCCGTAGCCCAGCAGCAGCAGCACTACTGTCGATGCGCGGCGCACCGCCGGGTTGAGATAGTATTCGGCCAGCGCCGAGACATCGGCGTCGTTCTCCAGCATGGTCGGCAGGCCGAGCGTGTCGTCGAGCACCTGCCGCAGCGGCACATCGCGCCATCCCGGCAATTCGTTGACGATGTTCCAGTGCCTGGCGTCGCGCCCACGCGGCGGGCCCGGCAGTCCGACGCCCACGCCGAGGAAGCGCCCGCCCAGAAGCTTATGCTTGACAGACAGCTCGGTGATGCGTTGCTCCAGCAATTGCGCGAACGCCTGCGGTGTCGGCGCGCCCACCGCCTCGCTGGTGAGCGAGATGATGCCGCCGGCGTAATCGACCAGCGCAATTTCCAGCACGCCCTTGTGCACTGTGGCGCCAACCGCAAAGCCGCCGGCCGCCGAGATCGCCAGCGGCACGGTAGGCCGGCCGCGGCCGCTGGTATCGCAGGATGCGTCCTGTTCTTCCACCAGCCCCAGGCTGATCAGGTTGCGCGACAGCTTGGTCAGCGCCGAGTTACTCACCTGTAGCACGGTGGACAGCTCAGTGCGCGGCGTCGCGCCGTTGGTTCGTAGGTGCCACAACAAACGTTTTTCTTCTGAAGACAGTTTTAGCCGCGTAATTTTCATAGCAACGATATCAAATGGATAATTTTTGTAACACAACTGTCATATTCTATTTATTTTACAAGTAATAAATAATTATACCAAAATTCCGGCTATATACTCGCCGCCAGTTGCCTATTCCCTTGTCCCGAACCGGAGAAACCCATCATGAGTACCAGACTGAAGACGCTAGCCCACGCCATCAGCGCTTTATGCGCTGTCGCCAGCCCTGCCATTGCTCAGGAAGCACAGCCCACCACCACTGCCGCAGACACGGCCGAAATGGAGAGTGTGGTCGTAACCGGCTCCGCCCGCCCCCAGCGCCGCTTCGACGTGTCCTACGCCGTGAACGCGCTGTCGCAGAACGAAGTGCAAAAACTGGCGCCGCAAAACATGGCTGACTTACTGGGCAAGCTGCCCGGCATCCAAGTCGAGGCCACCGGCGGCGAGGTACAGAACATCACCCGCGTGCGCGGCATTCCGACTGATGACGGGCTGGCACTGTTCCAGCAGGACGGCCTGCCGCTGTTCACTGAAATCAACGGCTTCTTCTTCCGCGGCGATAGCCTGAACCGCTATGACTTGATGACCAAGAGCATCGAGGTGGTCCGCGGCGGACCGGCGCCGATATACGCCAGCCAGGCCGCCGCTATCGTCAACAGCAGCACCGTCACCGGTACCGACAAGACCAGGGGCAAGGCGCAGCTGACGCTGGGCACCACCGGGCTGGCGCGTATCGACGCCTACCAGGCCGGCAAGATCGATGACAACACCTTCTACGCCGTGGGAGGTTTTCTGCGCCAGGACGACGGGCATCGCGACAACGGCTTCCCGAACGACAAAGGCGGCCAGATCCGAGGCAACATCAAGCGCGTGCTGGAGAACGGTACGCTGACCGTCAGCGCCAACTACCTGAACGACCATAATACTTTCTACCTGCCGATCCCGATTGCCGATCCGCGCAACCCCTCGGTTTCGCTGGATAAGTACATCGACTACTTCGATGGCACCATGAACTCGCCGGCGCTGCGCAATGTGCCGCAGAAATACCAGGACGGCAGCGGCAACCTGGTGACCGACACGCGTGACCTGGCCAATGGCCGCCACCTCGAATACGGCAACATCGGAGTCAACTACGAGGGCGAAGTCGGCAGTTGGCTGATCTCGGCTAAGGCCGGCGCCACCAAGGGCAAGCTCAACTTCGACGCCTTCTACTCCACCTCCAATCCAGCCGACGCCACCACCTTCGCAAACGGCTTCCTGGGCGCCGCCAAGACCGCCTTCGGCGCCGTTGACCACCTGGGCTACGCGATTGCTGGCAGCAACGGCGCGCAAGTTTACAATCCAGCTGCGGCCTCAGGCCTCGTGATGCAGGCGCAGTACCGCGCCGCTGGTTCCGACTTCTATTCGAACCAGGCCGATGTCAACCTCACGCGAAATTTCCAGACCGGCAGCGGCAACCATGACGTCAAGTTTGGCGTCTACGCCAGCAGTTACGGCCAGACCAGCAAATCGGTCTACAACGACATGCTGATTGAAGTCCAGGGCAAGCCGCGCACACTGGATCTGGTGGCTTACTCCGCCAGCGGCGCAGTGCTCGGTTCCGTCACCGACAACGGCGTACTGCGCTACACCACCACGCTCAACCAGGGCGATGTCGATGCACGAATGGGGGCGTTCTACCTCAACGACACCTGGGAGGTGTCGGATCGTCTGCGCTTCGACGGCGGCGTGCGCCGCGAGCGCTACCACTATGACGGCTATGCGCGCCTGACCAACCAAGTTAATCTCGGAGACAAGACCACGCTGGCCGACGACACAACGCGCGCCTTCACCGGCGCCACGCAGGCCCACAAGTACAACATCAACACTCTCAACTGGACGCTGGGCGGCAACTATGACTTCACGCCGCGCCTGGGCGGCTATGCGCGCGTCTCGCATCTGGAAGTGCCGCCATCGATGCAGGTGGCGGCATCGGTCGATCCGCTGGTGCTGAAGACCAAGGCCAACCAGTACGAGGTGGGCTTCAAGGCCACCGCCGGCCGTTCCTACCTGTACGTGACCGGCTTCTACACGCAGTTCGATCCGCTCAATGCCTCGTTTGTCGCGTTCAACCCGGCCACCGGCCGCAACGATCAGACCGTGCCGTTCTTCGGCAAGGCCATCGTGCGCGGCGCCGAGCTTGATGGCGCTCTGCGCCTGTCCGAGCGCTTCTACATTAACGGCTCGCTGACCGTGCAGGATCCACAGTACCGCGACTTTGCCAACGCCACCGGCGCCGATCCATCCAAGGTTGTCGGTAACCAGATCATCCGCGAGCCCAAGGTGTTCGGCAATATCCGCCCGAACTACAGCTTCAACGTCGACGCCAACTTGGTCGAGCTGTACGGCAGCTATGCTTACACCGGCAAGCGCTACGTGGACTTCTTCCAAGCCACCGCCCTGCCAGCTTACCGCGCGTTCGGCGCCGGCATCTCGGTGACGCGTGGCGACTGGCGCATCCAGCTCAGCGGCGACAACCTCACCAACGCCAAGGGCCTCACCGAGGGCAATACCCGTACCGACGCCTTGGCCGGCCAGGGCAGCCAGCAAGCCATTTATGGCCGTCCCGTGTTCGGCCGCAGTTTCCGCCTTGTAGCGAGCAAAGCATGGTAATCAAGATGATCAAGAAATCGACCCTCGCCGCATTGACCCTGTCCCTGCTCACCGCCTTGCCGGGCGGCGCGGCGCCGCTGCACGACCAGCAGTGGTCGCTGATCGCCAATCGGCTGTTCCCGGCGCTTGTGGACATGGGGCAGGCCCGCACCGGTTCCGCCGCACTGGCGGCGCGCCGCGCCCGCATCGACGCCTGCCAGCAAGCGCCGGCCTGCGTGCTCAACGCCAGCACCTGGAGCGCGCGCGAAATCGACGAGCTGGCCGGTGCTGCCGCCAAGGCACCGGTGTCCACTTGGCGCAACGCGGCGCTGTCGGACGACGGCATCAAGGCCCAGGTCAGCCGCGAACTGCGCGGGGTGAACAGCATCATCCAAGTCTATGGCCTCGGCGCGGCGCCGCGCTATCCGCTGAGCGACGGCCCAATCGAAGTGGTTGGCAGCGCCGGCTTCAAAGCAACCGTTGCCGATGCTATCTGGATGGCCAAGGCCGGCGCCGGCGATTCGTCGCTCGCGCTCGATCCTAGCCTGCAACTGGCCGTCGCCTTGCTCGACGCCAATGACCGCAACGACGCGGTCGCCTTCGAACCGCTGGATTTGGCCCACAACGGCGCCGCACTGGGCCGCGCCGGCATCATCGACTGGAAGCAGTTCAAGTACACGGCCATCATCATTCCCGGCATCGGCCCAGAGGTGCCCGGAATGCCCCTGAGTGCACGCGGCAAGCTCAACGTCCGCCTCGCAGCCCAGCGCTTTGCCGAGGGCGTGGCGCCATTCATTATCTTCAGCGGCGCCTCGGTGCACCCGAAAAACACTCGCTTCGTGGAGGCGGTGGAAATGCGCAAGGCGCTGATCGAGCGCTACGGCGTGCCGGCTGCGTCCATCATCATTGAGCCGTATGCGCGCCACACCACCACCAATCTGCGCAATGGCACTCGCCGGCTGGTGGCCATGGGCGCGCCGCTGGACAAGGAAAGCCTGATCATCACCAACGTCAGCCAGAGCAACTACATTGAAAGCGAGGAGTTCGCGGCCCGCAACTTGAAGGAGCTGGGCTATGCGCCCGGCGCCATCGGACAGCGTCTGTCGCCGAACGAATTGACATTCCAACCATCGACCAAGTCATTGCGTATCGACCCGGCCGACCCGCTCGACCCTTGACCTCGCTCAACGGCCACGTGTAAAACCCGCTTGTACGGCGCTTCACCCAGCGTCTGAACGTCCGGGTCGCCAAGAATAGACGCAACTCAAGCCGCCCCCGTCCTCGGATGGCTTGCGCAAAACCAAATCGCTACGCGAACCGTCCGGCAACAAGCCCGGTGCCCAGCCTGGCCACAAGGGCAGCGCGCTCAGGCGCACTACCGCACCGACCGAAACGATCAACCACCCGTTGCCGCACCAGTGTACCCGCTGCCACAACGAGTTGCCGCTGGCACAGGCCACAGTGGCTGAGCGACGCCAGGTCATCGACGTCCCCACAAGCGCGTTCGATATCGTTGAACATGGCTCGACGACTCCACCCATGCTTTGTGCGACGCCCACTTGCTACGGGCACTGCTTTACGTGAAAGAACTCACTGGCCAGCAGTGGCCCGAGTCGCTGACCCGCTCTCGACAGGACTTATAAATTTTCGCGTTTTTTCCACCGTCGGCCAGTAGGCCGTTAAGCGAAGTCCGCAGTTTTCAAATTGGCATCAAATGTATCATTATAGGAAAATTAACAACAGGAAATCTAACCAATTTATTGCTTCCGTCTGACTTCGCCGTGACTGTCGTCATACCTCTGTCATATTCGACAAGTACATTCGGCTACCAACTTGAGACTGGAGGCAAATGGCATGAACACGGTCGTCCAACCCGCGCGGGTCAGCCCCGCTGAAACCAAGAACACCCCCGTCACCGCCCTCATCTTCTTCCTGCTGCTGGTGGCGGGCCTGCTGTTCAGCGCCTACAGCCTGCGCTCCGACGTCACCGAGGCCGGGCCGGTGGCCACCAGCTGGCTGCCGTATGTGCTGCTCGGCGTCGCGCTGCTGATCGCCCTCGCCTTCGAATTCGTCAACGGCTTCCACGACACCGCCAACGCCGTCGCCACCGTCATCTACACCAACTCCATGCCGGCCAACGCCGCCGTGGTCTGGTCGGGCTGCTTCAACTTCCTCGGCGTGCTCACCTCCAGCGGTGCGGTCGCCTTCGGCATCATCTCGCTGCTGCCGGTCGAACTGATATTGCAGGTGGGTTCCAGCTCCGGCTTCGCCATGGTGTTTGCGCTGCTGATCGCCGCCATCGTCTGGAACCTGGGCACCTGGGCGCTCGGCCTGCCCGCATCGTCCTCGCACACCATGATCGGCTCCATCCTCGGCGTCGGCATCGCCAACGCGATGATGCATGGCCGCGACGGCACCAGCGGCGTCGATTGGGCGCAGGCGGCCAAGGTCGGCTACTCGCTGCTGCTGTCGCCGATGGTCGGCTTCGGCTGCGCCGCCTTGCTGTTGCTGGCGCTGCGCGCGCTCGTCAAGCGCCGCGAATTGTACGAGGCGCCGGCCGGTAACACGCCACCACCCTGGTACATCCGCGGCCTGCTGATCCTCACCTGCACCGGCGTCTCCTTCGCGCACGGCTCCAACGACGGCCAGAAAGGCATGGGCCTGATCATGTTGATCCTGGTCGGCACCGTGCCGATGGCCTATGCGCTGAACCGCGCGCTGCCCACCGACCAGGTGACGCAATTCGTCGCCGTGGCCCAGGTCACGCAGCAGTCGCTGCAAAAATACATGCCGCCCGGCGTGGCGCCGATGGCCGATCCGCATCCCGAGCTGTCGACCTACATCCGCACCAAGACGATGACGCCTGCGGTGGTGCCAGCGCTGTCGGTGCTGATCGGCGACATCGGCCAGGCGGTCAAGCAGCACGGTTCGCTGGCCAAGGTGCCGGCGGAGACCGTGAGCAACGTCCGCAACGATATGTACCTGGCTGCGGAAACCATGCACGTGATGGACAAGACCAAGGCCCTGCCCTTCGACCCCGACACCACCGCCAACCTCAAGGCCTTCAAGAAGCAGCTCGACGACGCGACCAAGTTCATTCCGCTGTGGGTCAAGGTGGCGGTGGCGATCGCGCTGGGCCTTGGCACCATGGTGGGCTGGAAGCGCATCGTCGTCACCGTCGGCGAGAAGATCGGCAAGTCCCACCTGACCTACGCGCAGGGTGCATCGGCCGAACTGGTGGCGATGCTGACCATCGGCGCGGCCGACATGTACGGCATGCCGGTATCGACCACGCACGTGCTGTCGTCCGGCGTGGCCGGCACCATGGCGGCCAATCGCTCCGGACTGCAATGGTCCACCGTCCGCAACCTGGCCATGGCCTGGGTGCTGACGCTGCCGGCCGCGATCCTGTTATCGGGTTCGCTGTTCTGGCTGTTCCACCACATTTTCTGAAACAAGGAAGCATCATGCGACTGAATGAAACCGATTTGATGGAGCGCGTACAGCGCGAACTGACCGACAGCTACGACGAAGAGCTGGAGATGGAGCTGGAAGACCGCGAGATCGATCCGGTCACGCGCGAAGTACGCGTATCGGAGCGCAGCGAAGAAGCCAAGGAAGCCCGCCGCCAGTACTTCCGCGAGTTGTTCCGCCTGCAGGCGGAACTGGTCAAGCTGCAGGACTGGGTGGTCCACACCGGCCACAAGGTGGTGATCCTGTTCGAAGGCCGCGACGCCGCCGGCAAGGGCGGCGTGATCAAGCGCATCGTCCAGCGCCTCAATCCGCGCGTGTGCCGCGTGGCCGCGCTGCCGGCGCCGAACAACCGCGAACGCACGCAGTGGTACTTCCAGCGCTACGTGTCACATCTGCCGGCCGCCGGCGAGATCGTGCTGTTCGACCGCAGCTGGTACAACCGCGCAGGCGTCGAACGCGTGATGGGCTTCTGCACCGACGAACAATATGAGGAGTTCTTCCAGACCGTCCCGGAGTTCGAGCGCATGCTGGCCCGCTCGGGCATCCAACTGATCAAGTACTGGTTCTCGATCTCGGATGAGGAACAGAACGCGCGCTTCCTGGGCCGCATCCACGATCCGCTCAAGCAGTGGAAACTGAGCCCGATGGACCTGGAGTCCCGCCGCCGCTGGGAGGAATACACCAAGGCCAAGGAGATCATGCTGGAGCGGACCCACATCCCCGAGGCGCCATGGTGGGTGGTGCAAGGCGTGGACAAGAAGAAGGCGCGCCTGAACTGCATCCACCACCTGCTGGAGCAGATGCCGTATGAAGAAGTGGAGCATCCTGCGATCCAGCTGCCGGAACGCGAGTACCACGATGACTACGTGCGCCGACCGGTGCCGGCCGAGATCATCGTTCCGGAAGTGTACTGACAAGCGAGTGCGGCAGCCGCCGCACCCCAGCGTCGGGCTGTTACTTTGTGAGTATATTGAAGCATGGCAAATATTGCATAATTAGTGTTCACGCAATATTAATATTTTGCCTCAACCTTCAAAAAAACCTCATGAAAAAATCACTCATTCCAATCTCACTGCTGGGCAGCCTGGCGTTCTCCGCAGCTGCACATGCGCAAGACGCCGCCAAATTCATCTCGCAAAGCGTACCGTTCACCATGGAAGCCGGGGCTCAGTATCCCGTCTCGATCACGCTTAAAAACACCGGCACGACACCCTGGACCGAAGACACCCTGTTCCGCCTCAATCCCAGATTCCCGACCGGACAGTCCGAGCTGGGCACCCTTCAATGGGGCACCAACCGCGCCTTCCTGAAGGCAGGCGAACGTATCGCGCCTGGCGAACTGAAGACATTCACCTTCACCATTACGGCGCCTAACGGATACTCGTATTCCGACACCGATCACGCCAGGGACTACCGCAAGTACGACTTCCAATGGGGCATGGTGCACGACGGGGTAAGCGAATTCGGCGAGCCATCGCCGATTGTCACGATATATGTGCTCAAGTCGCCCAACCTGACCGCCAGCGGCATCTACGCGCCCAAGAAGCCGCCGGTGGCCGTTTCGGCCGCCGACTTCGGCAACAATTTCCGCGGCGCGAATATCCTGAAACATCGTTACGCCGCAAGCGTGGCCTGCACTCACACCGAATGGATACCCGATACCGAAATGGACGCGCTCGCGACCAGCGCTGTGGACATGGGCCTGAAATACCTGCGCTTGCCGGTGGTGATTCCGCCTGCGGTATCTGGCAATTCAGTGCCGGTACAAAACGGTTGTACTGGCGCCCCAGAGTGGCAATGGGATCCGGTCAATAGCGACACCAATATTGCCAGGGTTACCAAACGCGTCCAGGCCGTCCTGGCAAGCGCGCAAAGACATGGCCTGAAAGTTTTGATTGCCTTGGACGGCTACACCAAACTCAAGCAAGCCGATGGCCAGTGCTACTGGAAACGCAGCTATGAAGAAGTCGAATCGAATGCCCGCACACTCATCCAGGCGATCAGCGCCGATCCGGCCCTGCTAGGTTGGGATGTGTTGAACGAACCGATGCTGAACGCAAAAGCGAACGGCTGCCTCAAGAGCGACAGCGACCATGCCTCGGTAGTCAACGCGGTGCATGCGATGTATAACCTGATACGCGACAACGACCCAGCCAACCACCCGACCACGGTGGGCGAAGGCACCTCGCCCTACTACAAATACTGGCGCGACATTTCGTCGTTCGCGAGCCCCCATATCTATCTGCCGGTGCGGCAGAAAACCGCGCAGGCCAATACGATCACGCTGACAACGGATGTCGACCAGGTCAACTACACCCAGGCCGCCATGCTGCGGCAAATGGAGACAGCCTTCCCGGGTATCCCGATGATCATAGGCGAAACCGGCATGCAATTGGATACCGGTTCGCAAGATGCCGTCGCGGCGCCACTGACGGAAACCACCCAGGCCAACTACTACGAGCGCTTCCTCAACGGCATGACCATCGCCAACCACGGCAATATATTCTGGGCGCTATCGACGTCGCCATACCAGCAAGACATCTCGCTCTTGCATGAAGACGGCAGTTCGCGCCCTGCGGTGGATGTGGTGGCCCGCCAGGCCTGGTATCCGATCGTCCAGCAGCTTTACATTGCCTATACCGGACGTCCAGCCGACCCGGTCGGGCTGCAGAATTTTGCCAGCGCGTTACTGGAGGTCGCCCGGACCAACAAGCTGCCGACCACGCTGGCGGCCATCGAAGGCTTCTACAACAGCAGCCTTCAGCTCCGCACTCTGATCGGCAGCCTGGGCAACAGCGCCGAATCACGCGCCTTCTACAACTACAATGACGCGGCTGCGCTGGTCAGCGGCATTTACAACACCGCGTTCAAGCGAGCACCGGCTCAAGCAGGCCTGGACTACTGGGTCAATGCCATTAACTCCGGCTCCCTGGAGAAGAGTCGCGCGGCATTTAGCATCATCGCTGCGGCGTCGATCAACACCACCGCCCAAGGCATGACCGACACCGCAACGCTCCAGAAGAAAGGCGCCGTAGCTGGCAACTTCACCGCCAGCCTGAATACCGCAGAGTGGACCAGCTGCTATGTGGGACCAACCTCGAACGCAGCTGGCCGCTCGTTGCTGATTTCCGTCACCAGCACCACCGACGTCCAGGCATATCAGCCTACGGTTGAAGGCACACTGGTCTTGCTGGCCAACGGGCTGCGGTCGGAGCAGCCAAAGCTGGGCAAGGCGCCCTGTCAGTAAGCATGGTTGAAAAAAAGGCGCCGGAAAGCCACCGGTAATCTTCGGTGTGCTACAGTTGGCCGATCGACCATGGTAGGAGATCGGCATGCAACTCGGCGCAGTTTCCATCAGCCTGGCGGCGGTAGCGTCGACGTGAGCCGCATCGATCACATCACCGTCACCGCGCCCACGCTGGCAGCCGGCGCGGCCTTCGTCGTCAAGACACTAGGCGCGACGCCGCAGCCCGGCGGCGAGCATCCCCGCATGGGAACGCACAACCTGCTGCTGCGGCTGGGCGACGCGCTTTTCCTGGAAATCATCGCTCCGAATCCCAATGCGCCCTCGCCCGGCCGGCCGCGCTGGTTCGCGCTCGACCAGCTTGCGCCGGATGCGCCGCCATCGCTCAGTACTTGGGTAGCCCGCACCGGCGACATCCGCGCGACCGCCGCCGCCAGCAGCGAAGACCTGGGCTTGGTGGAGCCCATGTCGCGCGGCCAGCGCAACTGGCTGATCACGATACCGGCCGATGGTTCGATCGCGCTGGATGGCGCCGCCCCGGCGCTGATCGAATGGGACGACCATCCCCATCCGGCAACCGGCCTGCGAAACCAGGGCCTGTCGCTGGCAAGGCTGGATATCTTCCATCCCGATCCGCGGCGGGCCGCCGCCCTGTTGGCATCTATCGGATTGGAAGGCGCCGTCGCATGCCAGCAAGGCGACAGGCCGCAGCTGGTCGCCCACATCAACACACCACAAGGCATCAAGGAGTTATCGATATGAACCTAGGCAGCATCACCCCCATCCTGCGAAGCTTCAACGAAGCGCAGATGCGCGAATTCTACGTCGACTTCCTCGGCTTCAAGGTCGACTGGGAGCACCGCTTCGAACCCGGCACGCCACTGTACCTGCAAGTGTCGCGGGACGGCTGCGTCCTGCACCTCACCGAACATTTCGGCGATTGCAGCCCGGGCGGCGCCATCCGCATCGCCACCAGCGGACTGGATGAATATCACGCCCAACTGATCGCCAAGCAGTTCAAACACGCCCGCCCCGGCATCGAAGACATGCCATGGGGTAGCCGCGAGATGTCGATCAAAGACCCCTCCGGTAACCGGCTGACGTTTGTCGGCACGGACGATGATGCGTAAAATCGCGCTTCCGCTGTTGTCGCGCAGTTTCAAGGACGCCCCATGGCCTGGCTCATCATCAAATACCTGCTGACTTCAGCCGTGGTCGTGGCCGTCTCCGAATTCGCCAAACGCAGCGACCGCATCGGTGCCCTGGTCGCGGCGCTGCCGCTGGTGACCCTGCTTGCGCTGATCTGGCTGTACGTCGAAAAGCAGCCCGAACAGAAAATCGCCAACCACGCGTGGTACACCTTCTGGTACGTGGTGCCCACGCTGCCGATGTTCCTGGCCTTTCCTGCGCTGCTGCCACGGATCGGTTTCTGGCCGACCCTGCTGGCATGCGTCGCCATCACGATAGTCTGCTTCGGCCTGTTCGCGCTGCTGGTGCGTCGACTCGGCATCGACCTGCTGTGATCAGAAGCGGTGGCGCAAGCCCACCGTGAACTGACGATTGCCGATACCTGGCTCCTCGCTGTTGCCCTCCGTGTAGCCGCCGCCGTTATGGTTGCGGATCATCGCGTACGAAGTGTAGATGTCGGTGCGCCGCGAGAACGCGTACATATAGGCCAGCGCGTACTGCTGCGCGTCCTGGTTGCGCGCCGTGCGGTCGTTCTTGCGGATGTAGGTCGCCACCACGGTGCTGAAGCCGAACGGCGCCGATACGCCAAGCAGCATATCGGTACTGTCCGTGGAAGCCACCGGTGCCGGACCTTCAAAGTTGACCGCCGAACTATTGAGCGTCGCGCTGTTCAGTCCATTGTCGACGCCATAGCCGAACCACGCCTTCGCCGGACCGAAGTCATAGTTCGCGCCCAGCAGCGTATTGCGCGCCGAGCCGGTGTTCTTGAGCGTCGCCGTGTCGTTGTTCTTGTTGTGGTACGCCAGCCGCACATTCAGCGGCCCATTGCTGTAGCCAAACGAGCCACCCAATGCCCGGCTCGCCTTCTGGTCGCCGGCCACCTCGCCCGCCACATACATGGCGTCGGCGCTGAAGCCGTTGATGGTCGCCGTACGGTACAGCACCGAGTTACCGGCCCTGAAGCCGGTCGCCGCCATCAGATTGTTGGAGCGCGCAATGCCGTTGCGCAGCGGATCGACGATGGTGTTCAACGTCGTGAACAAGGGCGTGTCCTGCAAACCGACCGACACCGCGCCGTACTTGCTGCCCAGGCCGACGATGCTGGTGCGGCCGAACAGCGTGTTGTTCTGCGTGGAGCCGCCCGTGTCCGCATGGATGCCGCCTTCGATCACAAAGAAGGCGTTCATGCCGCCGCCCAGGTCCTCGCTGCCGCGGAAACCCCAGCGGCTCTGGGTCGCCATGCCGCTGGTGGCGCGGGTGGAAGTGCCGGCGATGCCGCCGCGGTCCTGGGAGATACCCATGTCCATCACACCGTAGAAAGTCACATTGCTCTGCGCCAGAACTGCGCCGGAACAAGTGGTAAGGACGAGCGCACCCAGCGCATAAATGCTTTTTTTCATTTTAGTTGTCTCCAGAATTATTAGGTCGGCATCACGCCGGCTGCTTGAGGCCGCGCGGCTCGGGATCGGGAATCGCTTCGATCTTGCCGAGGACGAAGACGAAGGAGACGATGCCGATCAACAGAATCACGCCGGCCACCATGAAGGCGTTGGTGAACGAGTTGGTGGCGCCGACGATCATGCCGGTCACGATGGGAGCTGCCGCGCCCATCAGGTTGTTGGCGAAGTTCATGATGCCGCCGATGGTGCCGGCCCCGCCCTTCGGCGCGATCAGCGATGGCAGCGACCAGCCCACCGGTGCCGCCGAAGCCAAGCCGCCCAGCGCGATGGAAATCCAGAAGATGGCCCAGACCGGATCGGTGGTCTGCGTGGCGCCGAACACGGCCAGGCCCAGCGTCATGCCGCACACCAGCACGCCCTTGCGCACCAGCGATTCGTTCTTGCCACGCGAGATCAGGTGATCGATCAGCCAGCCGCCGACGAACAGATCGGCCACCGTCGCCACCGCCCACGGGATCGCGGCGAAGCCTGCCGACTTCAGTATGCTCATGTGCATGGTCTGCACCAGGTAGCCGGGCAGCCAGGTCAGGAACAGGTAGAACGAGTAGCCATACGCCGCGAAGCCGATGGTCAGGCCCCAGATCTTGGATTTGCTCAGCAGGTAGCCCAGCATGTTCAGCGCGCCCGCTTCGGACGGACCTTCCGGCGCGGCGCCGCCTTCCTGGATGTAGCGCAATTCCTGCTTGCTCAGCTTGGGATCGGCGCTTGGATCGCGGTACAACACAAAGAACGCGATGAAGTAGCTGAAGCTCAGGCAGGCCGTCAAGCCGAAGCCCCAGCGCCAGCCGAAGGTGACGATGGTCAGCGCCAGCAATGGTACGCCGATCACGTTGGAGAACTTGGCGGCTGCGTCGAAGATGGCGGTGGCCATGCCGCGCTCATTGCGCGGGAACCAGTAGCCGGTGGCCTTGGCGCTGACCGGGAAGGCCGGCGCTTCGGCAATGCCCAGCAGGATGCGCGCCGCGAAGATGCCCGCGAAGCCGCTGGAAAACGCGGTGATGGTCGCAGCCAGGCCCCACAGGAAAGCGCCCCAGCGGCCAACCCTGGTGGGACCGAAGCGGTCCATCACCATACCGACCGGGATCTGCAGCAGCGAGTAGGACCAGGCGAAGGCGCTGAACAACAGGCCCAGTTCGACCGGCGTCAGGTTGAACAACTCCTTGATCTGCGGCGCGGCCACAGACAGGCCGATGCGGTCGATGTAGTTGATGAGCACGCCGACGCCCAGCAAGGCGCCTATGCCCCAGCGCCGTTTCGGAATTTTTGTTGTAGTGACTGTTTTCATTTTATCTCCAGTTCGATTATGGATTGCCCGCTATTGCTGCGGCTAAGAGTGTTGCAAAATAAGGCTGACCAGCTGCTGTGGCGGCAAGGTCAGGTCCAGGCGCAGGCCGGCTTCATCGGCCTGCAAAGGTTCAAGGTCGCGCAACTGGCTGTCGAGCAGGCTGGTCGGCATGTAATGGCCGGGGCGCGATTGCATGCGGCTTTCGATCACGGCGCGCTCACCGCTCAGGTGGGCAAAGCGCAAGTCCGGGTCGCCCTGGCGCAGCAGGTCGCGATAACGGCGCTTGAGGGATGAGCAGGACAACACCAGCCCCTCGCCCCGCTGCGCCGCTTCACGGATCTTGCCCTGCAGCGTCAGCAGCCAGCCGGCGCGGTCGTCGTCATTGAGCGCAATTCCGGCCGACATCTTGGCGACGTTTTCCGCCGGGTGAAAGCTGTCGCCCTCCAGAAATGGGTATCCGAGCGCGGCCGCCAGCCGGGCGCCGATTTCGCTTTTCCCGCAGCCACTGACTCCCATGACCACCCACCGATACACTGCTTTATTGTCCACACTTGCTCCTGATTTGTTAGCGCTAACATGTGATGCAGTGTAGCGACTCGTCAGTTTTTGTAAAGAGTATTCGGTGCTGCGGCGCAGCAAACGTGGCAATACGGGGAGTTCGGGACGAAATTCAGCAAACCTCTGGATCCAGGGGTTGAAAAATCCCGGCAGTGATGATAGCGCTATCAGTTAGCAAACCGCCCCCAAGGGCGGCGCCGGTCAATAGGCGGTCTGCGTGTAGGGACGGGCGGCGGCAGCCCTGCCCCATGCCGTATCTGGCTTGCTGGACATTGTGAAAACCAGCTCGCCGCCGGCGGTGATCTGCTCGTGCCGCAGGAAGGTCTGCGCCAGCGGCTTGCCGTTCAAGGTCACCCCGGAGACGTAGACGTTCTGCGCGCTCAGGCCCACGCTGCGGATGGTGAAGACCTTACCGTTCGGCAGATTCATCACGGCCTTGTCGATGAACGGGCGGCCGATCACATACTCGTTGCTGCCCGGCGCGACGGGATAGAAGCCCAGCGCCGTAAAGGCCAGCCACGCGGACATCTGTCCCAGGTCGTCATTGCCGGAAAGGCCGGCCGGCGTGGTGTTGTACTGAGACGCCACCACCTGCGTCAGGCGCTGCTGCGTCTTCCACGGCGCGCCCGCAAAGTTGTACAGGTACGCCACGTGATGCGACGGCTCGTTGCCATGCGCGTAGTGGCCGATCAGGCCGGAGATGTCCTCCATGTGCGCGTAGATCTTCTCATCGACCTTGGCGTCGAACATCATGTCTATCTTGTTCTGCAGGGCCGCATCGCCGCCCAGCATCTTGATCAGGCCCGCGTTATCGTGCGGCATATACCAGGAATACTGCCACGCGCTGCCTTCGGTGTAATCGCTGCCGAAGTTGGACAACACAGGATCGAACGGCTCGCGGAACGTGCCGTCGGACTTCTTCGCGCGCAGGAAGCCGGTCTTGGTGTCGAACGAGTTGCGGTAGTTCTGCGCCCGCTTGTAGTAGCGCGCCGCGATATCCTTGCGCCCCATCTTCTCCGCCATGCGGGCGATGGTCCAATCGTCGAAAGCGTATTCCACCGTCTTCGACGCCGCTTCCGGCTCCAGGTCGATCGGCACGTAGCCCAGCTTCATGTAGTGCTGAAGCCCGCCGTACGGGCCATATTCCGCGCTGCTGGTCATCGCCTTCAAGGCCTCGTCGGCGTCGAAGCCCTTCAAGCCCTTCATGTAGGCGTCCGCGATCACAGGCACCGCGTGGTAGCCGATCATGCACCATGTCTCCAGGCCGTGGAACTGCCACACCGGCAGGATGCCGTAGGGACTGACCTTCTGCGATTCGATCAGCGAACGCACGAAGTCCACGTTGCGCTGCTCCGGCTGGATCAGCGTCAGCAAGGGGTGCAAAGCGCGGTAGGTGTCCCACAACGAGAAGGTCGAGTGGAACCTGAAGCCCTGCGCCTGGTGCACCTCGTTGTCCGGCCCGCGATAACGGCCGTCGCGGTCCATGAACAGGCTGGGAGCCAGCATGCTGTGGTACAGCGCCGTGTAGACCATCTTGCGCATGTCGGGCGCCGCTTCGATGGCCACAGCGCTCAGCGCCTCGTTCCATGCGGCCGACGCCTTGGCGCGCTCGGCGTCGAAGTCCCAGCCGGGCATCTCGCCCAGGTTGGCGATGGCGCCCTCCTCGCTGACGGCGGATATCGCCACCTTCACTTCAAGCTGGCCATCGGCCGGTACGCCGAAGTCCAGCGCGCCGACCAGCGCCTTGCCCTCGACCATGGCCTTGTCGCCAGGTCCGCTGCCCGGGCCGGCGAAGCCTTTGTATTCAACGTCGGCCTCCATGTTGCGCAACGCGCGCGACGCCAGCGGATGCGAGAACGCGACCGCGAAGTACAGCTGCCGGCCAGCAGCCCAGCCGCGCGTCTCGCGCATGCCGGTGATGAGCGAGTTGTCGCGCACCCGCAGGCGGGACCACAGGTTCTTGGCCTTGTAATCGTAGATGCTGCTGCGCAGGTCCAGGATCACCTTCGCCGCCGCGCCCTTGGCGTAGCGGTAGCGGTGCAGGCCCACGCGTTCGCTGGCGGTCAGTTCGACATCGACCTCGTTGTCCATCAGCTTGACGGCGTAGTAGCCCGGCTCCGCGTGCTCGTCCTGGTGCCGGAAGCGCGAACGGTAGCCGCTGAACGGGCGCTCGGGATAGCCCGGTTCCAGCTTGGTCTCGCCGCTGTAGGGCATCAACAGCAGGTCGCCGAGATCCGAGTGGCCGGTGCCGGAGAAGTGCGTATGCGAGAAGCCCAGTATGCTGTCGTCCTCGTAGCGGTAGCCGGCGGCCCACGGATAGCTTTGGCGGAACGGGCGTACCTGCGTGTCGGGACTGAGCTGGATCATGCCGAACGGCCGCGCAGCGCCGGGGAATGTATGGCCGTCGCCACCGGTGCCGATGAAGATATCGACGGCGGCGGCTGGAGAAGACGGCGCCGCGGCGTTGGCGGGAAGAGTCGATGCCAGCGCGAGCGCGCCGGCTGCTAACAATTTAGTGGCGAACATACGGCTTCCGGTTATGAGGTCGATCCGACGTTATAGCGCTGGCCGCCGCACTGGTCAACAGGATGCCGTCCTGATAGCCGCTTGTTTAGCGCTCCCGCTAAACAAGCGGCCTATTTGTACCAAGGACGCGTAATTTGCAGCGGCCGTACATCCAGCCGCAGGTTGAGTATCGAATAGCCTTCCGTCGTGGCGGACGCGTAACCGATGCTGTCCGCAAGACGGCTGAAGCGGAACTCGAAGCCCAGCTCCTGCCGCGCCTCGCCCGGGCCGGCGGTGGCGATGCCGGTCGCCTCGGTCTGCGAATTGTCGATCAGCTTTTCCATCAGCACCAGCACGGCGTTGTGGCCGAGGATGTCGGATGTGTAGACCGGCGCCCTCGTTGCGGGCTTTTGCGGATCCAGCTTGCCCCCCTCGACCTTGTCGGCCGATGGCGTGAACTGGCGGCTCGCCAGGTTATAGCGGTCGCCGCGATCCAGGTAGCTGACGCGCACATTCGAAATGTTGAAGTCCCTGGCGCCCGGGTCGACCGCCGCCTGCGACAGATCCATCAGCAGCGCGCCCTGATAACCAAGCACCTCGACATCGCGCGCCGCATTGATCACCATCGCCGTGTTTTCGTCGATGCCCAGTCCCAGCTTGTAGCCCTTCTTCAGCATGGCCGGCAGCATGCGGGCGAAGCGTCCGCGCGCCAGCAGGTGCTGGTCGATGAAAATGTCCTTGCCGATAAAGCCCAGGCCCGGCGCCAGCTCGCGTCCATCGTTGACGCCTTGAGCGAGTGTGCTGAACACGGACCTGGTGCTGTCGAACATGGTGCTGCTCATGATCGCCGCGCCCGCGCTGGTGCCGGCGATGACGCCGCCGCGCCGGTAGACATCCCATATCGCCTCCAGCACCGCGCTGCGGCTGCCGTCCGGGCGCACCAGGGCCTGCGTGATCAGCGCCTGGTCGCCGCCGCAAAAATAGACCCCACCGGCTTCGCGGATGGAGCGCGCCAGCGTCGCATCCTCGGCATCGCGACGGTAATCGCGATTAGGCAGCCGCACGGCCAGCGGCACCACGAAGGCAGACGCGCCATAATGATTCAGGTAAGCGGCCAGGTGGGCGCCGGAACCTTCGGGATTCGCCGCCGCCGACGGCAGCACCGCGATACGCGCGCCGGCGCCGCCGGCCAGTTGCACAATACGCTGCCACACCACCGCGTTATCGGACCGCAGCGCTCCGCCGACGATCACCAGCGAGCCTTGTGGCGCAAGGTCCGCAGCGCCAGCCTGCGCGCACCAGGCCAGGGCCGCCAACAGCAAAATACAAAACCGCCTCATTCAACTTTTCCTCTTTGTTTTTTCGTTTCCATCCGAAAGACCGTAAGCATACTGACATTTGCGCCGCGTATGGTACCCAATTTTCATATGACTGGAAGTCACATACAAAATCGACTACCATGATAAAAAACCAATCGAGAGAATGTCTATGGTATCCAGCGTTACATCAGGCGGCGCGCGCAGAATGGAACTGGGCGGCAGCGCCCATGACCACATCAACGCAATTCTCAAGCAAATCAAGACGCTACGAAAAAGAGCGGAGCAACTCCAGAAGCAGATGTTGAACGAGACCGACCCCGCCGTTCGCCTGCAGCTATCCAAGGAAATCCTCGACGTCGAACGCACCATCGAGTTGCTGGAACGGCAGATCATGCAGATCGAAGAAGCCGAAAGGCGCCGCGCCAAAGCGAGAGAAGAGGCACAGCATGCAATGGCGGTGGAAAACCAGGCAAGCCCGCACCACCGCAAGGCTGGTGAGCGTTAAGCGGCGCTTCGGAATAACCGCCCTTCCCGTCAAAGCGCTGCCATTCATATGATTGAGAATCTATGAAAAAAATTTTAGCCGCAATTGCATTGATGCTTATTGCCGCCGGCTCGATGGCAGCCGCGCCGGCTAGCCCGGCGCAAAAAGAACTGCCGCCCAAAATACATGCGGAGGTCAAGAGACTGGCCGCGCAAGGAGACAGCCTCGCGGAAGCCGGCAAATATCCCGAAGCGATCCCGATCTATTGGAAAGCGTGGGACCTGTTGCCTGAGCCGAAGCAGAATTGGGACGCCGCCCTATGGATACTGGCCGCAGTCGGCGACGCCAATTTTCACAACAAGGACTATACCGCATGCCGTGATAATCTCTCCGTGGCAATGCACACCCCGGGCGCGACTGCAAATCCATTTCTGCATCTGCGATTGGGTCAATGCCAATTCGAGCTGAGGAACATGGACCGGGCCGCCGATGAACTCGCTCGCGCCTATCTTCCCGAAGGAAAGGCGATTTTCAAGGACGACGACCCCAAATATCTGGCGTTCATCAAATCGAAACTAAAACCACCGCCGGCGGGATGGCCGGCCGGATGGTGACGCGAACACAAATCCCTGGCTCTCCCGCAGGCCATAAAGGAGATTGGCATGACACCTACCCACCTGAAAAAACTGGCCTGCATGCTGGCCTTGTGCGCCTCGGGCGCCGCTTCGGGCATCGACTTCTACAACAAGGGCAACGAGCCGGGACGCCCGTTCTCGCTGGCGGTGCGCGCGGGCGACTACGTGTTCGTCTCCGGCCAATTGGGCACCGGGCCGAATGGGCTGGTCAAGGGCTTCGAGGCCCAGTCGCGGCAGGCGATGGACAATATCGCCGTCATCCTCAAGGGCTTCCACCTGACCATGGACGACGTGGTCAAGTGCACCATCATGATCGCGGACATGGCCAAGTGGGAGGACTTCAACAAGGTCTACGCCAGCTACTTCAAGCCTGAGCGCCTGCCGGCGCGCAGCGCGCTGGGCGCCAACGGCCTGGCGCTGGGCGGCGAGGTCGAAGTCGAATGCATGGCCTACTCGCCACGCCGCTAGCAGAAATTGATATAGCGCAGACACGCTTTTGCTTTAGAATCGTCGTCTTTGCTTACCACCCTAGGGGATTCGATGGCTGATGGGAAGAATGAACTCAAGCGCGGCCTGAAGAGCCGGCATATCCAGCTGATCGCGCTGGGCGGCGCCATTGGCACCGGTCTGTTCCTCGGCATTGCGCAGACCATCCAGATGGCCGGACCGTCCGTGCTGCTCGGCTACGGCGTGGCCGGCCTGATCGCCTTCTTCATCATGCGCCAGCTGGGCGAAATGGTGGTCGACGAACCGGTCGCCGGCTCGTTCAGCTACTTCGCCGACAAATACTGCGGCCACCTGGCGGGCTTCATGTCGGGCTGGAATTACTGGGTCTTGTACGTCCTGGTCAGCATGGCCGAGCTGTCGGCCGTCGGCATCTACGTTCAATACTGGTGGCCCGCGATACCGACCTGGATGTCGGCGCTGGCCTTCTTCGTCGTCATCAACGCCATCAGCCTGGCCAACGTCAAGGCCTTCGGCGAGATGGAGTTCTGGTTCGCCATCATCAAGGTGGCGGCCATCGTCGGCATGATCGCGTTCGGCGCCTACCTGCTGATCTCCGGCGACGCCGGCCCACAAGCCACCGTGGCCAACCTGTGGCAGCACGGTGGCTTCTTCCCGAACGGGATCAGCGGCCTGGTGATGGCGATGGCCGTGATCATGTTCTCCTTCGGCGGCCTGGAGCTGATCGGCATCACCGCCGCCGAGGCGGACGATCCGTCGCGCACCATCCCCAAGGCCACCAACCAGGCCATCTACCGCATCCTGATTTTCTACATCGGCGCGCTGGGCATCCTGCTGTCGCTGTACCCGTGGGAGAAGGTCGTCACCGGCGGCAGCCCGTTCGTGCTGATCTTCCATGCGCTGAACAGCAACCTGGTGGCGCACGCGTTGAACGCGGTGGTGCTGACGGCCGCGCTGTCGGTGTATAACAGCGGCGTGTATTCCAACACCCGCATGCTGTACGGCCTGGCCAAGCAAGGCAACGCGCCGCGCGTGCTGCTGAAGGTGAACCAGCGCGGCGTGCCGCTGGCGGCGCTCGGCGTTTCGGCGCTGGCGACCGGCATCTGCGTCGTCGTCAACTACTTCATGCCGGGCAAGGCCTTCGGCTTCCTGATGGGTCTCGTGGTGTCGGCGCTGATCATCAACTGGGGCATGATCAGCTGGATCCACCTGCGCTTCCGCGCACAGAAGAAGGCGGACGGCCAGGCCACCACCTTCCGCAGCCTGGGCTACCCGCTCACCAACTACCTGTGCCTGGCCTTCCTGGCCGGCATCCTGGCCGTGATGTACCTGACGCCGGACCTGCAATTGTCGGTCTACCTGATCCCCGTGTGGCTGGCGGTGCTGGGCGCGGGTTACTGGATACGCCAGAAAAACGCGGTAGCGGTAGCCGCCTGACAATCGCCCGCCCCCGCGCGTCATAACGGCGCGTTGCGGGTGGCGGCGTGGATCTGCTCCAGCGGGATCTTGGGCGTGCGGTCCGCCGTCAACAGGCCATTCGTTTCCTGGAAGGTGTCGGCGAACTGCGTGTAGCAAAAGCCGCTGAACATGCTGGTCTCCGAGACCGCCTTCAACAACGCCCGGTAATGCGCCATGAACGATGGCGCGTCGGCGGCGCGCGCATAGCCCCAGGTACTCCGCCCGCCGGCCTGCGGATCGTAGGCGACGCCACCGAATTCGGTCAACACGATGGGTTGGCCGCGATGCGGAAAACCGTCCAGCGTCAGGATGCGGCCACCCGGACGGCGCTGGTCGAACAAGGTGCGCACCGGGTCGCTGACCTCGTAGCGTTGCCGCAGCCTGTCCGGATCGGCGTCGTAGTCGTGGATGCCGAGGATATCGGTGGCCGACGCTTCCCAGCCGTCGTTGCCGATCACCGGCCGCGTCGAGTCGAGCATGCGCGTGAGATGGTACAAGGCCTCGACCGCGTTGCGATGTGCCTGCATCGCCGTCAAATTGGGCACGCCCCACGACTCGTTGAACGCCACCCACACGATCAGGCACGGATGGCTGTAGTCGCGCTCAATCGCCTCGGTCCATTCCTTCAACAGCCGCGTGATGGCGCGGGCGCTGAAGGCGTAGGCCGACGGCATCTCCTCCCACACCAGCAAGCCCAGACGGTCGGCCCAGTACAGGTAGCGCGGGTCTTCGATCTTCTGGTGCTTGCGCACGCCGTTGAAACCCATGGCCTTGGCCAGCTCCACGTCGCGCCGCAGCGCTTCGTCGGACGGCGCGGTCATCAGCGTCTCCGGCCAGTAGCCCTGATCCAGCACCAGCCGCAGCGGATAGGGGCGGCCATTGAGCATGAAGCGGTCGCGGTTGATCGCCACCGAGCGCATCGCCGTGTAGGACCGCACGCGGTCGATCACCTGGTCGCCGCAGCACAGCGTCAGCTCGGCGTCGAGCAGCGTCGGGCTCTCGGGGCTCCACAGCAGGTCGTTGCGTGAATCGTCGATGCCGGGATCGGACAGCATGATCTTGCGGTTGGCCTCCTGGCCGACCAGCAGATAGCGGTCGGCCGCCAGCAGCGTGCCGTCGTGCAGCACCCGCACCTCCACCGACAGGTCGGCGCGCACATCGCCGCCCACCAGCACCTCGCAGCCGATCTCGTAGCCATCGAACACCGGCGTCCAGCGCAGCGCCGCGATGTAAGTCGCCGGCAGCGGCTCCAGCCAGACGCTCTGCCAGATGCCGGTGGTGCGCGGATACCAGATCGAATGCGGCGCCAGCTGCCAATCCTGCTTGCCGCGCGGCTTGGCCAGGTCGGCCGGATCGTCCTCGGCCTGCACCACCACGGTCTGTTCCTGCCCGTCCAGCAGCACGTCGGTGATGTCGGCCGAGAACGGCGTGTGGCCGCCCTCGTGCTCCGCCACCAGCATGCCGTTGACCCACACCCGCGCGCGATAGTCGACCGCGCCGAAATGCAGCCGCGTGCGCGGCCAGCGCGTGGCCAGCCTGAACTTGCGGCGATACCAGCAGACCGAATGGAAGGACTGGTCCCCCAGGCCGCTGGCCACCGCCTCCGGCGCGAACGGCACCTCGATCGACAACGGCCATTCGATATCGTCGGCCGCCTGGCTGTAGCGGCGCAGATCGTCGTACGTGAATTCCCACGCGCCGTTCAGCGACTGCCACGCATCGCGCACCAGTTGTGGACGCGGATACTCAAAGCGGCTCATAGGACAACTCCATCGGCACCGAGATAAGCCTATGGTAGCAAGCTTGCCGCGGCCAACGGCGTTCAATTCCATCGGGTATCGAACTGAAATTTAAACAGAACGTTGGTAGCATTGCCGGACCAATTTTTTTGAGCTTCGCCCGCAACGGCGGGGCTCGCTTCAATTTTACGCCTGGAGGCCAGCGCGATGAATTCCGCCGCACCACCGTTCGCCAGCTACTGGCAGGCCGGCTATGAAGGCGCCGACCATGTCAACCACGCCGGCGTCGCGCTGGACATGAACCGCACCACGGACCACCTGCGGCGCGTGCGCGAGGACTACGGGCGGCTGGCCCAATTCGGCATCCGCACCGTGCGCGAATCGGCCGGCTGGCGCTTGTGCGAGCGCGCCGGCCGGTTCGACTTCAGCACCGTGCTGCATCGCGTCGACGCCGCGCGGGAGCTGGGGCTGCAGATCAGCTGGACCTTCTTCCACTACGGCTGGCCGCCCGACGTCGACCTGTTCGGGCCGGACTTCGTACCCCGCTTCGCCCGCTATTGCCGCGCGCTGGCGGAGTGCCTGGCGCCCAGCGCAGGCCCGGAGCCGGTCTACTCGCTGATCAACGAGATCTCGTTCACCAGCTGGGGGCTGTCCACCCACATGTTCCACTTCGACGGCATGGACCATCCGCAAGCCGGCAGCGTGGGCAAGCGCCAGCTGGTGCGCGCGCAGATCGCCGGCTGCGACGCCGTGCGCTCCGTCACGCCGGGCGCCCGCATCCTGGCCTGCGATCCGCTGATCCACGTGATCGCGCCCGAGCACCGTCCGGATTGGGCGGCGCAGGCGGCCGGCTGGCGCGCCGCGCAATTCGAGGCGTGGGACATGCTGTGCGGCCGCGTCGAGCCGGAGCTGGGCGGCGCGCCGGACTATCTCGACGTGGTCGGCGCCAACTACTACCACAGCAACCAGTGGGAAAGCGGCACCAACCTGCGCCTGTGGTGGCACCTGGGCGAAGCGCGCCGCATGCCGCTGTACCGCCTGCTGCTTGAACTGGGGCGGCGCTACGACAGGCCGCTGCTGCTGGCCGAAACCAGCCATGTCGGCAGCGGGCGCGGCGCGTGGATACGCCAGATCGCCGAACAAGCGGCGCTGGCCGCGCAGCACGGCGCCGACCTGCGCGGCGTCTGCGTCTACCCGGCCATCGACCGTCCGGACTGGGAACACGCGGACCACTGGCACCGCAGCGGCCTGTGGGACCTGGACCGCGACGGCCCCGATCCGCTGGCGCGCCGGCTGGTGGCGCCGTACGCAACCGCCCTGCACCAGTCCATTCAGCTGACCGATCACCTATGTCGCACCGCCGACACCCCCGCCGATACACCACCAACAAAAAGGGAGAGCGCCATGCCGACCATCATCGTCTTCAGCCACCTGCGCTGGGATTTCGTTTACCAACGTCCGCAACAGCTGATGTCCCGGCTGGCCGAGTACTACCGCATCCTGTTTGTCGAGGAGCCGGTGCGGCACGAAGGCCCCAGCCACCTGCGCACGTCGACGCCGGCGCCGAACGTCACGGTATGCCAGCCGCACACGCCGCTGTCGGCGCCCGGCTTCCACGACGATCAGATCCGCCTGCTGCAGCCGCTGCTGGCCGCGCAGCTGCCGGCGAACGAGCCGCTGATCGCGTGGTTCTACACGCCGATGGCGCTGCCGCTGCTGCAAACGCTGTCGCCAAGCCTGGTGGTGTACGACTGCATGGACGAGCTGTCCGCCTTCCGCAACCCGCCGCGCCAGCTGGCGCAGCGCGAGACGGCACTGCTGAAGATCGCCGACTTGGTGTTCACCGGCGGCCCCAGCTTGTACGAGGCCAAGCGCCAGCGGCACGACAACGTCCACTGCTTCCCCAGCAGCGTGGACGCCGTGCACTTCCAGCAGGCGCTGGACCGCGGCAACGGCCATCCGCTGCACGCCGATATCCCCCATCCGCGCCTGGGCTACTACGGCGTGGTCGACGAACGTTTCGACGCCGAACTGTTGGGGGCCTTGGCCGACGCCTGGCCCGACTGGCAACTGGTGATCGTCGGACCGGTGATCAAGATCGACCCGGCCTCGCTGCCGCAGCGGCCCAACATCCACTACCTTGGCATGCAGCCCTACCAGGCCTTGCCGCATTTCCTGGCCGGCTGGGACGTGTGCCTGCTGCCGTTCGCGCTGAACCAGTCGACCCGCTACATCAGCCCGACGAAGGTGCTGGAATACATGGCGGCCGAGCTGCCCATCGTCAGCACGGCGATCCAGGATGTCGAGCAACCCTACGGCGACGTGGTCGCCATCGGCCGTGATCACGCCGGCTTCATCGCCGCCTGTACGGCGGCACTGGCGCAGACACCGGCCCAGCGCGCGGCCATGGCGCAACGCATGCGGGCCATCGTCGAGCGGACCTCCTGGCACGCGACCGCAGAGCAGATGCGCGCGCTGATCGCCGCGGAACCTCCGGGCGGCGCCAAGGCGGTGAACGCCGAGGCAACCGCTGACGCGGCGGCTTCGGGCGGAGCCGAGACCGCCGCGCCGGGCAGCGCCAGCGTCAATCCGCTGCGACCCTCGGCGCGTATCGGTTGCGTGATCGTCGGCGCCGGCCCCACCGGCCTTTCCGCCGCCTACCACCTGGGCGCGGACACGGTGCTGCTGGAAAGGCATGCCACCGTCGGCGGCTGGTGCCGTTCGATCGAAGACAGGGGCTTCACCTTCGATCACGCGGGCCATATCATGTTTTCCAACGATCCCTATGTGCTCAAGCTGTACGACCAGCTGCTGGGCGACAACCAACACTGGCAGATGCGCGAAGCCTGGATCTACAGCAAGCAGGTCTACACCCGCTATCCGTTCCAGGGCGCGTTGTACGGACTGCCGCCGGACGTGATCAAGGAATGCCTGCTCGGCGCGATCGAGGCGCGGCGCGGCACGCCGGCCGCCAACGACGCACCGGCACCCGAGGACTGCTGCGCCGACGGCACCACCGACGTCGCCGCCGGCGCCGCGTGTGCCGAACCCGCATCGGCCGAACCAGCGAATTTCGAGGAATTCATTTACCGGGTCTGGGGCGCGGGCATCGCCCGCCACTTCGCCATTCCGTACAACCGCAAGCTGTGGACCGTGCCGCTGACCGAGATGGAGACCTCGTGGCTGGGCGGCCGCGTACCGCAACCGGACCTGGGCGAGATCATCGACGGCGCGCTGCGGCCGGTGCCACGGCCGATGGGGCCGAATGCCCGCTTCGGCTATCCCCTGCGGGGCGGCTTCCAGGCCCTGATGACGGCCTTCCTGCCGCACATCCGCGGCAAGGTCGAACTGGACGCCGACGTGGTCGAGCTGCTGCCGCAACAACACGCGGTGGTGCTGGCCGACGGCCGCCGCCTCTGTTATGAGCAGCTGATCAGCACCATGCCGCTGCCCGAGCTGGTGCGCCTGGCCGGCGGCGCCGCGCCGGTGGCGGTACGGCGGGCCGCCGCGCAGCTGCGCCATGTGTCGGTCCGCTGCGTCAACATCGGCGTCGATCGTCCTGACCTGACCGACAAGCACTGGATCTACTACCCCGAAGACACCATATTCCACCGCATCTTCGTGCAGGGGAACGCCAGCCCCCACTGCAACGCGCCGGGTGGTTTCGGCTTCACCTGCGAGATATCCTATTCGCCGACCAAGCCGCTCCCGGTCACAGGCGACGCGCTGATCGAACGCTGCGTGGCCGACTGCATCCGCACCGGTTTCCTCTCGCCGCAAGACCGGGTGCTGGCGGCCAACCAGCTCGACCTGCCCTACGCCTACGTGGTGTACGACCACGCGCGCGCGCACAGCGTGGCGACCATCCGCGAATGGCTGGCGCAATACGATATCGTGCTGGCCGGCCGCTACAGCGAGTGGGAGTACTACAACTCCGACCACGCCTTCCTGGCCGGCAAAGCCGCCGCCGAGCAGGTCAGCGCACGCGATGGCCGGGCGCTGCGGGCGGCGGAGTCCTGAGCAATGGCGCTGAATAACGGCGCTGAGCAATGGCGCCGCCGCCCGGCGCCGGTTCAGCCCCGGCTGAGCGCCTCGATGGCCTGCACCAGCCGGTCCAACTGGCTCGGGCTGGTAAACAGCGCCGGCGTCACACGCACGCAGCTGCCGCCCACGGGGCCATTGCGGGACACGGTGAAGATGCCGTGTTCGTCCATCAGCCGCTTGGCCAGGCGCTGGTTGTCTTCCTTGCTGGTCTTGCCGTCGAAGCGGAAGGAGGTGCTGGCGCCATACATGGCGGGATCGTCCGGCGTCAGTATCTGCAAGCCCTTGACGCCGCGCACCCGCTCGACCCAGTAACTGCGCAGGTATTTGAGCCGAGCCGATTTATTGGCCACGCCGATCTTCTCATGGAAACGGAACGCAGCCGGCACCGTCATGGTGTTGGCCGAATTGACCGTGCCCGAATGGACGCGGGAACGGATGTCGGTGGCCGCATAATCCTGGTCCGACATATGCACCCCGATATCCGGCAGCCGCGCCTTGCGGATGTACATGAAGCCCACACCCAGCGGCGCGCCCAGCCACTTGTGCAGGTTAAAGCCGATGAAATCCGCCTTCAGGTCCGCCACCATGAAATCGGTCTGGCCCCAAGACTGCGCGGCGTCGGCGATGACATCGATGCCGCGCTGGCGCGCCATGTCCACCAGCTCGGCGACCGGCAGCGCCAGCCCAGTGCGATGGCTGATGTGGGTTAGCAGCAGCAAGCGTGTGCGCGGATGGCGCCGCATCGCCTCCGCGTAGGCGTCCAGGATGGCCTGGCGGCTGGGCGGCTCGGGGATGCGCACCACGGCAACCTCCGCACCGCGCCGCAGCGCCAGCTCGTTCATCGCATATTGTGTGGCGTCGTAATCCAGGTCGGCGTACATGATCGTATCGCCAGCCTTCACGTGTTTGTAGTTGACGATCAGGTTTTGCAGCGATTCGGTGGCGCCGCGCGTGATGGCGATCTCCGACACGTCGGCGCCGACCGCCGCCGCGATCCGCGCCCGTATCGCATCCATGCCCGCGCCGTCGAACTGCTGGCGCAGGAAGCGGGAATTGTTCGCGTTCAGGTAATCGATATTCCGCTTGTAGTCCTCGGCCACCGGGCGCGCCATCATGCCGAAGTAGCCCTGCTCCAGATTGATGAAATCAGGCGCCGGATCATATTGCGCGGCCACCTTGGCCCAGTAGGCCTCGTCGCGGGGTTGCGCCTCGGCGCTGGGAGGCAGCTCGGCCAGCGCCGGCGGCAAGATGAGCGAACCACCGGCAACGCCGGCGGCTGCATGAAAAAAACTGCGGCGTGTGAGCATGCGTACTCCTGTCGGCCTGTGGAAGCGTCCAATATAGCACCGACAGGAGCCGTTTTCAGATGGTTTCGCTCTCGCGCACCGTCAGCGGGCTGGCCAGCGCAAAGCGGGCGATATCATCCTTGCGCATGAAAGCCACGCCTGGCTTGCTGCGCACATAGGTCAGGAACTCGTCCCAGATCCGTACCATCTGCGGCGTGCCGCTGATGCGGTCGTGCGCACTGATCGACATCATGCGCCGGCGCGTGCCGGCTTCCTCGTAGAGCTGGTCGAACTCGCCCTTGATCTGCGCCAGGAAAGCCTGCGGCGAATAATTGCGGCCTTCGATCAGCAGGATATCGTTGTTACGCAGCGTGTACGGCACGACGACGAAATCCTTGCCATTCACCTGTTCGATAAACGGCTCGTCGCGGCTGACATCGTCGATGTGATAGATGAAGCCCAGCTCCTGCAGCAGCGACAAGGTGTTCGGGCCCCGGCGCAGCCAGTTGCAGTTATAGCCGACGGTCGTTTCGCCGGTCTCCTGCCGCACCATGTCGCGGCCGGCGACCAGGAACGCCTTTTCGTCCTTGCTGCTCATTGCGTACTGCGAGCTCCAACGCGGACCGTGGCCCGACGCTTCATGCCCGCGCTTGACGATCTCCTTCGCCAGCGCCGGATGGTGGCGCACCGCCTCGCCGATCATGTGCGACGTGACCTTGACGCCATGCTTGTCCCACAGGTCGAGCATCCGCGGCACGCCTTCGCGATAGCCGTAGGCGAACCAGGTGTTGGCCGCCGCATCCGACGGCACGCTGGGCGGGAAGTCGACCTTGGGGAAGGGACTATCGGCACCTTTGGCCGGCTGGCCTCCCGCTTCGAACTGCATGGAGATCGAGATCACCAGCCGCGCACCATTCGGCCAGAAGCCTGTGGAATCCGCAAGGGATGCCGTGGCCGGCACCGGATTCTGCGCCTGAACACCTTGCGTCAGGCCGGCGGCCAGCAAGGCGGCGCCGCCGGCGGCCTGGGTCAGGAATTGGCGGCGTTGTGACGCCACGGTCGAGGTTTTCTTCAATTTGAATCTCCTTATAACAAACCGCCGCCGTCGACGTCGACGACTGCTCCGGTCATAAAACCGTTTTGCATCAGCATCATGTAAGCCTGGGCCAGGTCATCGGCCTGCCCAACCCGTCCAACCGGCAGGCCCGCGCCCGCGCGCTCCGCCATCGCCTTGCGTTCAGCCTCGGACAGCGGCCCCCACATGCCGGTTTCCACCATCCCCGGACTAACCACATTGACGCGCACCGGCGCCAGCTCCTTCGCCAGCGTTTTGCCGATGGCCTCGACGGCGGCATTCATGCCCGCTTTGACCACGGCGCCCGGCACCGCCTTGCGCGCTAGCAGGCCGGAAGTCAGCACAATGGAACCGCCGGAACGAATCAGGCGCGCACCGTGGCGCGCCGCCCGCAGCTGCCCAAAGACCTTGACGTTGAAGGCGGCCTGCGCACCCTCCACATCCAGGTCCGACAGGCGGCTGGACGCGATCACCGGACCGACCGTCGACACCAGGTGATCGAAAGCGCAGATATCGGCGAAGAAGCGCTGCACCGCCGCCTCGTCTTCCACATCCAGCTGCCGCGCTTCGACACCGGACGGCCAGTCGTCCGCCACGGCACGCCGGCCAGCCGCGATCACGCGTGCGCCCGCCGATGCGGCCTGCCGCGCCACCGCCAACCCAATACCGGACAGGCCCCCTATCACCACTACTGTCTGATCTTTCATGCTTGACTCCCGAAGAATGTGCGAACCATTCCATTCTCCCGCTGAAGGCGGCGCCTGATAATTGGCCCAGTCCTTGAATGACCTTCAATACAGGATTGAAGATGCGCCGCGACCGCGCGCCCTACGCTAAAATGGCGCGCATGAAATCACCGAACAACACCTCGTTGTATTGCTATCCATGGGACATCGCGGACGTGGACGGTTTTGTCGACCAGGCCCGCGCCCTGGGCATGAACGGCGCGACGCTGGCCGTAAGCTACCACGCCGGAAAATTCCTGCGGCCGCATGCTGCCAGCGGCCCGCGCGTCGTCTTTCCGGAGGACGGCGTGGTCTATTTCGAACCCGAGCTGGCGCGCTACGGCGAGATCAAGCCGCAAACCCATTCCGACCCAGCGCTGCGCGGGATGCTGCCCAAACTGGTCGCCAACGGCGGCGTCGCGGTACACGCCTGGACCGTCCTGCTGCACAACAGCCGCCTCGGCGCGGCGCACCCCGAATACACAGCCCGTAACGCCTACGGCGACGGCTACCTGTACAGCCTTTGCCCGATGCGGCAAGCGGTGTTCGACTACGCGGTCGCGCTGAGCGCCGACGTGGCCACGCGCGGCGTCGCCAGCGTGGTGATCGAAACGCCAGGCTGGCTGCCCTACGCCCACGGCTACCACCACGAATTCGCCCAGGTACGCGGCAATCTCTGGCTCGATTCCATGCTGGGCCTGTGCTTCTGCGACGCCTGCATGGCCGCCGGCAAGGCAGCCGACATCGACATGGACGGCCTGCGCAACCGCGTCCGCCAGGACATCGACAGCTATCTCGACGCTCCAGTCGACGCCACGCCCAGCCAGGCCGCTGCGTGGCTGGCCGCCGATCTGCTGGAGGACGCCGACCTCTCAGCCCTGAACCGCTTGCGGCAGCAGCGCGTGACGCAACTGGTCGCCGCGATACGCGCCGCCATGCCGGCGCAGGTACAGCTGGCGGTGGTGGCAACCGTACAGCGGCCCACCGCGCAAAGCTGGCTCGAAGGCACCGACCTGCGCGCGCTAGCCAGCGTAGCCGACTGGCTGGAGATTCCATTCTACGAAGCCGATGCCGCCGCCGTCCGCAGCGACGCCTGGGATTGCATCCGCCGCATCGGAACGCCGGACCGCATACGCGCCATCCTGCGCCCCGGGCCTCCGGACCTGGCCGACGGCGCGCAACTGCCGGCGGCGCTGAAAGGCTTGCGGGATATGGGCATACGCCACGTCGGCTTCTACAACTACGGGATGCTGCGGCGCGACCGCCTGCAGGCGCTCGGCGCCGCCATCCGATCTCTCGAACAAAGGAGCCACACTTGACACGCACCTCCGCCATGCTGGAACTGGACAATCAACTGCTGCATCCCGGCGTCAAAGGGCTGCCGATCACCGAACCGCTGCGCCAGGGCGACATCGGCGCGCGCCAGTGGAACGTGCTGAATGCCGACACCAGCTTCCCGGTCGCGCTGCTGAAGGCTTCCTCACTGAAGCACAACCTGCGCTGGATGCGCGACTTCTGCGGCCAGTACGGCGTGCAACTGGCCCCGCACGGCAAGACCACCATGAGCCCTCAACTGTTCGACGCCCAATTAACGAACGGCGCCTGGGGCATGACGCTGGCGACGGCGGCCCAAGTGCAGATCGCCTACCGCTACGGCGTACGCCGCGTGCTGCTGGCGAACCTGCTGGTGGCGCCGGCCGACATCCAGGCCATGCTGACGCTGATGCGCGACGATCCTGCGTTCGAATTCTTTGCCCTGGTCGATTCCAGCGCCGGCGTCGCGCGCCTGTCGCAGGCGGCAACGCAAGCTGGCATGAAGCGACGCTTGCCGCTACTGGTGGAATTGGGCCTGGCTGGCAAGCGCGCCGGCTGCCGCCGCATGGAAGACGCCATTGCGTTGGCACGCGAAATAGCGGCCGCGCCGGGGCTGGAACTGGCCGGCATCGAGGGCTACGAGGGCCTGCTGGTCGGCCCGGACCGAGCCAAGGATCACGAAGAAGTCCGCCAGTTCGTCACCCAGCTCTCCGACCTGCTGCGCCAGGCCGATGCCGAGCAGCTGTTCAAGCGCGGCGAAATCCTGCTGTCGGCGGGCGGTTCGGCATACTTCGACTTCGTGGCCAGCGGCTTCGCGCAGGTGAAGGATCTGTCGCGCCCTGTGCTACCGGTGCTGCGCAGCGGCTGCTACCTGACCAACGATCACGGTTTCTACCACGGACTGATCGAACAATTGAACGCGCGCGAAGGCCTGGCACCGGGCCAGGGCCTGCGGCCCGCGCTGGAGGTGTGGAGCATGGTGTTGTCGCGCCCTGAGCCGACGCTGGCGATACTCGGCATGGGCAAGCGCGACGCCTCCTACGACATGGAGCTTCCGCGCGCACTGGTCTCGCACCGCCCCGGCGCAAGCGCGCCCTCCACGCTGCCGGACGGATGCCGCATCGAGAAGATGAACGACCAGCACGCGTACCTGCGGCTGCCGGCGGACCGCGCCATCGCGTTGGAAGTCGGCGACCTGATAGGCTGCGGCATCTCCCATCCTTGCACCACGTTCGACAAATGGCCGCTGATGCTGGTGGTGGATGACGACTACCGCGTACAGCGCGCCGTCAACACCTTCTTCTAGGCCGCCGCAGGGCGCAGATGCTTCGCGATGATGGCGAACATCTGCTCCACGTCCACCGGCTTGCCGATGAAATCATCCATGCCGGCGGCGATGCACTGCTCACGCTCGGACTCCATCACGCCGGCCGTCATCGCAATCACCGGCATCGTCAAGCGCAGCTCGTCGCGTATCGCGCGGGTCGCGGTGTAGCCGTCCATCACCGGCATCTGCACGTCCATCAACACCAGGTCGCATTGCAGGCCGCCGCGCAGCAGCGCGAGCGACTGCTCGCCGTTTTCCGCCACCGTCACCACTGCCTCCACCTGTTCCAGTATGCCCTTCGCCACTTGCTGATTGATCGGATTGTCCTCCACCAGCAGTATGCGCGCGCCGCGCAGCATCTGCTGGTCGTCTGCGACTGGGTCGCCGGCGGTATCGGCATCGCTGTGCGCCAGCGCGGTCCGCACCGCATCGTGGAGGCTGGAAGAGGTGACCGGCTTGGTCAGGAATACCGGTGCGCCTGCGCCAGCCATGTCCTGTACCAGCTTGCTGCGACCGTAGGCATTGACCATGCAGATGACAGGCTTGCCGGATTCCTCGCGCACCGCACGCATGACCTCCGGACCGTCCATGCCCGGCATCTGCCAGTCGACCAGCGCCGCATCGTAGACATGACCTGAGCGTATCAGCGCCAGCGCTTCCGGACCCGAGGCCGCGACATCGAAAGTCCAGTCCCAGCCCTGGATCGCCTTGGACAGGAAGGCACGGCTGGTGGGATTGTCGTCCACCACCAGCAGGTGCCTGCGCTGGCCGGGCTGCGCGGCCGGGACATCACCGGCCTGCTTCAACGGCAGCGTAAAGGAGAAGGCGCTGCCCTCCCCGGCCGTGCTGCTTACTTCGATGGAGCCGCCCAGCAGCTCGATCAAGTCCTTGGAGATAGTCAGCCCCAGGCCGGTGCCGCCGAAACGGCGCGTGGTGGACAGGTCGGCCTGCGTGAACGGCGAGAACAAGCGCCCCAGCTGTTCGCCGCTCATGCCGATGCCGGTGTCGCACACCGTAAAGCGCAGCGTGCCCTCGTCGTCCCCGCGCTCCACCAGCAGCGACACTTCGCCATGCTCGGTGAACTTGATCGCGTTGCCGGTCAGGTTGACCAGGATCTGCTGGAGCCGCAGCGCATCGCCGATCAGCGCGCGCGGCACGTCCGGCTCCACGCCCACGCACAGCTCCAGGTTGCGTTCGCCGACCGAAACGCTCATGATGCTGGCCACCGAATGCAGCACCTCGTCCAGCTGGAAGCGCACCGGATGCACTTCGATCTTCCCCGCTCCGATCTTGGAAAAATCGAGGATGTCGTTCAGGATGCCGAGCAGCGTCTGACCCGATCCCCGTATCATCTCCAGATAGCGGGCCTGTTCCGGCGACAAGCCGGTGGTGCTGAGCAGGTGCGCCATGCCCAGCACCGCATTCATCGGCGTGCGCAGTTCATGGCTCATGTTCGCCACGAAGACATCCTTGGCCGCGCTGGCGACCTGCACCTGCTCCATCGCCAGCCGCAACTCCTTCTCCGCCCGCTTGCGCTCCGTGACATCGCGCACAATGCCGACAAACAGATGATGGCCTTCCACGAACAACGCCCGTATCGACAGCTCCAGCGCAAACGTGGTGCCGTCCTTACGCAGTCCCCGCAACTCGACGCTGTTCCTGCCCACCACCGTGGGGGCGCCGCCGGCGAAATAGCGCGCCATGCCCGCCTGGTGTACGCCACGTATGGACTCGGGCATCAGGCTCGTAATGTTGGCGCCTATCGCTTCGTCCGGCGTGTAGCCGAAAATGCCGCAGGCCGCGCGGTTGAACGATTCGATGACGCCGTCCGCGTTGATGGTGACGATGCCGTCGCCAACGTTGTCCATCACGGTGCGGGTGCGCAGCTCCTTGTCGATAGCCTCCCGCTGCGCCGACTGAAGCTGCAAGGTGCGCTCTTCGATCACGCTTTCAAGCCGATGCCGGTACTGGTGGAGCTCCGACTCCACCGACTGCAAGGTGCGGATGGCGTCATCGGCTTCGCGGAACGCCGGCCGCACCTGGTCCAGGCCCATATCGCCGTTTTTGCCCAGCGCGCTGGCCGCGTACGCCAACGCGCTCACCGAACCGTCGATGCGGCGCGCCAGGTACCATGCGGCGGCGACGCCCAAGCCAAGCAGCGCGGCCACGAACAGCACGATCCAGCGGATCGACGCGACCATCTCCGACAGCACCTCGCTGCGCGGCACGCCGATCGACACCGCCCAGCCGGACGCCTTGGAATGGCTGTACATCGAATACACCGGCGTACCGTCCAACGTAACCGACTCGATGGCCGCTTCGCCGCCGCCGGCCATGCTGGCCACGAGCGGAGGGGAACCGGGCTGGCCGACAAATTTCTCCGGGTCGCGCGTGCGCGCCACGATCACGCCGCGCGAATCGAAAATGCCAGCCACCCGGCCGGCGGGCAGGCGCTGTTCCTTCAGTATCATGCCCAGGCGCTCGGGCACGAAGGCGACCGACAGGCAGTAGATCACCTTGCCCTCCCTGACCACCGGCACGTGCACCGCGACCAGCGGCCGTTTGAGCACGCCGCCGATGAAGACGTCGGAGATCACGGTCCGGCCGGTATCGAATACCTTTCTTGTCCGTTCCAGGCTGCCAGGATCGGGCGTAATCTGGCCGAACGGACGCACCGTGTTGAGCAACTGGACCGATTCGCGGTCGCTCAGGACGAAGTTAAATCCGGGGAATTCGGGACGCAGCGCCTTGCTGGCCTGGGCGTGGAAGGCCGCCAGGTCGCCGTTGTCGAGGCTGGGCGAATTGGCCAGCGCCAGCGCCACGGTCATGCCGGTGTTGAGATCGCGGTCGACCGCCTGGATCAGCGCCCGCGCGGTGATCAGCGACTCCTGCTGGATCTGCGTGCGTTCGCGCTCGTAGAAGTGATGGGCCAGCAACCCGATGCCCACCACCGCCGGCAAAGCACACGCCCAGACCAGCGTGTAGATTTGCGAGCGGAGCGATGGCAAAGGACTTTGGGCTGCTGGCTTCATTCTCGACGTTGGTGACTGACACGAGAACGACTCTAGCACAGATGAGCGTGGGCAACTATATCCGGGCGCCCAGGCTGAGAACGGCCGCGATATTGCGGGCGGCGCTGCGCACATTGCCCGCCGCCTCGGCCAGCGCCTGCTCGACCGTGCAGGGCCGGCTGACCGCGCCGAACACGGCCTGTATGCCGTGCTGGTGCACGATGGCCGCCCCCGGCGCCAGGCTGCCGGCAATCGCGATCACCGGCTTGCCGTGCCGTTGGGCCACGCGGGCCACGCCGATCGGCGTCTTGCCGTGGATGGACTGGCTGTCGATACGGCCTTCGCCGGTGATGACCAGGTCGGCGTCGGCCACGGCCGCGTCCAGGCCGACCGCCGCCGTCACGATCTCGCTGCCGGGCCGCAGGCGCCCGCCCAGGAACACCAGCATCGCCGCGCCGATGCCGCCGCCCGCGCCGGCGCCCGGCACGTCGGCCACCTGATGGCCCAGTTCGCGGACGATGACCTCGGCGTAATGGCGCAGGTTGGCGTCCAATTGCTCGACCATCGCCGGAGTCGCGCCCTTCTGCGGGCCGAAGATATGCGAGGCGCCCTGCGGCCCCACCAGCGGATTGCTGACATCGCAGGCGATGTCGAACACGCTGTGCTTGATACGCGTATCCAGCCCGGACAGGTCGATATGGCGCAGGCGGTCCAGCGCGCCGCCGCCGGGTGGCAGCTCACGGCCGGCCTCGTCCAGCAAGCGTCCGCCCAGCGCCTGCACCATGCCGGCGCCGCCGTCGTTGGTGGCGCTGCCGCCCACGCCCAGCACGAAGCGGCGCGCGCCGGCGTCGAGCGCATCGCGGATCAACTCGCCTGTGCCGCGGCTGCTGGTGCACAGCGGATCGCGCTGCGCCGGCGGCACCAGTTCCAGGCCGCTGGCGGCGGCCATTTCAATCACGGCCGTGGCGCCATCGCCCATCAGCCCGTAGAACGCGTCCACCGGCTCGCCCAGCGGACCGGACACCCGCAATGCCACGCGCCGGCCGCCGCTGGCATCGATCATCGCCTGCACCGTGCCCTCGCCGCCGTCGGCCACCGGCAGCTTGACGTACTCTGCGTCCGGAAAGAACTCGCGGAAGCCGGCCTCGATCTCGTTGGCGACCGCCATCGCGGTCAGGCTCTCCTTGAACGAATCGGGCGCAATGACTATTTTCATCAAGTTACTCTATCAACGGTTGACCAGTTTGGCGGGGACGCGCAGCACCAGTATCGCACCAAGCAGCAGCACGCTGGACAAAATATACAGCGCCGCATCGGTGCTCTGGGTCGCGTCCTTGATCCACCCGACCAGGAAGGGGCTGACGAAGCCGGCGATCTGGCCCAGCGAGTTGATCAACGCCAGCCCGCCCGCCGCCGCCGCGCTGCCGAGGAAGGCCGACGGCAGCGACCAGAACATCGCCAGCGCGGCCAGCGCGCCCATGGTCGCCATGCTCAGGCCCACCATCACGATCAGCGGATTGCTGGAGAAGTTGGCCGCCATCATCAGCCCGGTCAGGCCCATCAGCATCGGCAGCGACACGTGCAGGCGGCGCTCGCGGCGCTGGTCCGCCGAACGGCCGGCCCACACCATGAAGAAGGCGGCGCACAGATAGGGAATCGCGCTCAGCCAGCCGACCGTCACCGCGCTCTGGTAGCCCAGCGACTTGATGATGGACGGCAGCCAGAAGTTGATCGCATACACGCCCATCTGGATGCAGAAGTAGATCACGCCCAGCATCCACACATTGCCATTGCGGACCACGGACGAGAAGGTCTGGCCGGCGTCGCTGTTGGCCTGGCGTTGTTGCTCGTCGCCCGCCAGCGCCGCCTGCATGGCGGCCTTTTCATCCGCGCTGAGCCACTTGGCCTGGGCGATGCCGTCGTTCAGGTAGAAGTACACGGCCACGCCGAGGATCACGGTCGGCAAGCCTTGCAGCAGGAACAGCCACTGCCAGCCCGCCATGCCGGCCTGTCCGGCCGAGAAGTGCTGCAGCATCCAGCCCGACAGCGGACCGCCGACCAGGCCGGAGATCGGGATCGCCGACATGAACAGGGCCATCACCTGGCCGCGCTTCTGCGCCGGGAACCAGTGCGTGAAGTACAGCACCATGCCAGGGAAGAAACCTGCCTCGGCCACGCCGGTGAAGAAGCGCAGCACGTAGAACGAGGCCGGATCGTGGACGAACAGCATGCAGGCCGACAGGCCGCCCCATGCCACCATCATCGTCGCGATCCAGCGGCGGGCGCCGATTTTGTGGAGTACCAGGTTGCTCGGCACGCCGCTGAGCACATAGCCGATGAAGAAGATGCCCGCGCCTAATCCGTAAACAGTATTGCTCAAATGGAGGGCGTCCAGCATCTCCAGCTTGGCGAAGCCGACGTTGACGCGGTCCAGGTAGTTGAAGAAGTAGCAGATGAAGATGAACGGTATCAGGTGCCAGCCGGCCTTCTTGTAAGCGCCGTCCAGGACGGACGCCGCCGGCCACGGGGTGGCGGTGGTCGTGGTGTTCATGTGGGTCTCCTTGGTTTTTATAGGTGGTCTGTGCAGATGATTATCTGGAATCCATCCCGGAAAAACATCGGCCAAATGCACCATAATTCAGCCGGATCCCGGCACCTTATTGGGCATATGCACAATAAACACCCCAGCCAGGCCGGCATTTACCCGAATTCCTTGTTATTTGGCACAATGACGGCAAGGAGAAACGCCCATGTACATACTGAGCACCGAGCTGGCCCAGGACATCGTCAGCCGGACGATGAAGATCATCCCGTACAACGTCAACGTGATGGACGCCAACGGCACCATCCTCGCCAGCGGCAATCCCGCGCGCATCGGCGAGCTGCACGCCGGCGCCATGCTGGCCCTGGCCAAGCGACTAACGGTGGAGATCGACAGCGCCAGCGCCCGCAATATGCACGGCGCCCAGCCCGGCATCAACCTGCCGCTGACGGTCAACGGCCAGGTCTGCGGGGCCGTGGGCCTGAGCGGCGTGCCGGCCCAGGTGCGCCAGTTCGGCGAACTGGTGCGCTTGACGGCGGAGATGATCCTGGAACAAGCCCACCTGGCCGGCGAACTGCAGCGCGACTCGCGCTATCGCGAAGCCTTCGTGCTCAACCTGATCCGCTACGAAGCGGCCATGGGGGCTGACCTGGCCGCCTGGGCGCGCCGGCTGGGCGTCAACTTCGAGCGCAGCCATTTGGTGTTCCTGCTGGAACTGGACGACAAGACGGCCGGCACCGACCAGGCCCTCAGTGAGCTGCAGCGCCTGCAGCTGCGCATGCTGGCCCGGCAGCCGTCCGCGCTCACCGCATCGGCCAGCGCCCACCAGCTGGTGCTGCTGGACTTCTACGACGCCCCGCCCGCGCACGACGCCCACTGGCCGCAGCGCCAGTTGCAAGCGCTGGCCGCCATCCTGCGCGAGGAATGCCAGCAACCGCACACGCTGACGATGGGCATCGCCCGGTCCGGCATGGCCGGCGTGGCGGTTTCCTATCAAAGCGCGTTGACCGCGGCCCGCATCGGCCGCGCCCGCCATCCGCGCCGGTCGCGCTTCAGCTATTACGAGCAAACCCTGCCGGTGCTGCTGTCGGGCCTGGGATCGGGCTGGGAGGCGGAGCAGCTGAGCCTGCCCATCGCCCGGCTGAAGGCACAGGACAAAAACAAGGAACTGCTGCAGCGCACGCTCAACGTGTGGTTTGAACACGACGGTCATCCGGCAGCCACCGCCGAGGCATTGCACATCCACCGCAACACGCTGGATTACCGGCTGCGCCGCATCGGCGAGATCACCGGCCTGGACTTGGGAAAATTGGAGGATAGGCTCCTGCTGTATATCTCTTCGTTATTAACTACTTAACTCTCTCGGCAGAGCCGGAAAGTTACTGTATTATTTGCCGTCGCCCGGGCGCCCACAAGGCACAGGCTCGGGTACGAAGATAACCACAATAAAACTGGAGCCATTTTGAGCCTATTTCGCACCAAGAACCTGGACGATATGATCGCCAACAGCCGCAAACCCGGCGGCCTGGCGAAAGTACTCGGTCCCTTCGACCTCATTCTCATGGGCATCGGCGCCATTGTCGGCACCGGTATTTTCGTTCTGACGGGCACCGGCGCCGTCACGGCCGGCCCGGCGCTGACGCTGTCCTTCGTGGTCGCCGCCATCGCCTGCGGCTTTGCCGCGCTTTGCTACGCCGAATTCGCCTCCACCGTGCCCGTGGCCGGCTCCATCTACACCTACACCTACGCGACCCTGGGCGAACTGGCCGCCTGGATGATAGGCTGGGACTTGCTGCTGGAATACGGCCTGGCCACCTCGGCCGTGTCGGTCGGCTGGTCCGGCTACTTCCAGTCGCTGATCTCCGGCTTCGGCATCCACCTGCCAGTCGCACTCACGGCCGCGCCCGGCGCGATCCCCGGCGTGCATACGCTGATCAACCTGCCCGCGCTGTGCATCATGCTGGTGCTGACCGCGATGCTGAGCTGGGGCGTGCGCGAATCGGCCCGCCTGAACAACGTCATGGTCGCCATCAAGGTCGGCGTGGTGCTGCTGTTCATCGTCGTCGGCGCGCGCCACGTCGAGCCTGCCAATTGGAAACCGTTTATGCCGTTTGGCTACAACGGCATGCTGAGCGCCGCGGCGCTGGTGTTCTTCGCCTTCATCGGCTTCGACGCGGTGACCTCGGCCGCCGAGGAAGTCAAGCGTCCCGAGCGCGACCTGCCGATCGGCATCATCGGCTCGCTGGCCGCCTGTACCGTGCTGTATGTGGTGGTCTCGGCCATCATGACCGGCATCGTGCCCTACCAGCAGTACCTGGGCATCGACCATCCGGTATCGCTGGCGCTGAAACACGCCGGTGAAAACTGGTTCGCCGGCTTCGTCGACCTCGGCGCGATCCTGGGCATGACCACCGTGATCCTGGTGATGGCCTACGGCCAGACCCGCATCATCTTCGCCATGTCGCGCGACGGCCTGCTGCCGAAGCGTCTGTCGACCGTGCATCCACGCTTCCACACACCGTTCTTCGCCACCTGGCTGGTCGGCATCGTGTTCGGCCTGATCGCCGCCGTGGTGCCGCTGAACGTGCTGACCGAGCTGATCAACATCGGCACGCTGGCCGCCTTCAGTCTGGTGTCGATCGCCGTGATCATCATGCGCAAGAAGCGTCCCGACCTGAAGCGCGCCTTCCGCTGCCCGGGCGTGCCGGTGATTCCGGCGCTGGCCGTGATCTTCTGCGTCATGCTGATGACCTACCTGAGCTGGTTCACCTGGGTCGCTTTCGTGATCTGGCTGGTGGTCGGCCTGGCCATCTACTTCGGCTACGCCCGTTCGCGTTCCGTACTGAACTAACACCGCTGTTTGCCCGGCGAGGCCTTGCCTCGCCGGCGTCCCGTCCCTCTGCCGTTGCCACGCGCACCGTGCCCTATCCCACAGACCGAAACGCCAAACTCACCTAGCATCTGACTCGTCACTGCGAAGGAGAGCGTGTGAACACCACTCTATGGTTTCTGCTGGTCGGCAGCCTGATGCTGGCGCGCGGGCTGGCGGCCACCACGATCTCGAAGTCGCCTTTCACCTCCGCCATCGTCTATCTTGGCGCCGGCATCCTGATGGGGCCGACCTTGCTCAACATCTTCGGCTTCGATCCCAAGCTGCAGTCTGCCCTGCTGGAAGTGCTGACCGAGATTGCCCTGCTGATATCTCTGTTCTCGGCAGGCATCAAGATGCCGGTGCCGTTCAAGCGTCAGCGCTGGGATGCGCCGCTGCGGCTGGCCTGGCTGTCGATGTCGTTGACGGTGGGGCTGGTGGCGCTGTTCGGCTACTACGTGCTACAGCTGCCGGCGGGCGCCGCAGTTCTGCTGGGCGGCATCCTGGCCCCCACCGATCCGGTGCTGGCCACCGACGTCCAGGTGCGCCACGCGGGCGACAAGGACCAGCTGCGCTTCACCCTCACCTGCGAAGCCGGCATGAACGACGGCAGCGCCTATCCTTTCGTCATGCTCGGCCTTGGCATGCTCTCGGTGACCGATACGGACACGCATCACCTGCGCTGGCTGCTGATCGACGTGCTGTGGGCGACCACTGGCGCGGCCTTGGTCGGCGTAGCGGCCGGCGCGTCGGTGGCGCGGTTGAGCTGGCGATTGCGCGGCAGCGATCCCAAGCACGAAATCATGGACGACCTGGTGGGCCTCGGCGTGATTGCCGTCGTGTACGCGCTGGCGACGCTGCTCAAGGCCTCGGGCTTCCTTGCGGTGTTCATCGCCGCCGTCGCGCTGCGGCAGTCCGAGCTGGTGCTGGCCGGCGCACCTAAGGACCGTCACGGCTTGATGGAGCCGGACACAGCCAAATCCGAATCGGCCAGGAACAGCGAAACGCACGAAGCGCCGCTCACCGTCAGTACCGAAGCGCTGGTATTCAAGGAACACCTGGAGCGGCTGTCCGAACTCACGCTGGTGCTGCTGTTGGGCGGCATGATCTCGCTGGAGAGCATGCAATGGGATGCCGTGTGGACGGCCATGTTCCTGTTCGTGATCGCCCGTCCGCTGAGCGTGTTCGCCGGCCTGGCCGGCAGCGATACCAGCCTGCGCATGCGCGCCATGACGGGCTGGTTCGGCGTGCGCGGCATCGGCTCCATCTACTATCTGATGTTCGCCATCGAAGCCGGCCTGCCGCCGGAACTGGCGACCCGGCTCACGCAGTTTGCCCTGTTCGTCGTCATGCTGTCGATACTTGTACACGGCTTCAGCGTCAAGCCCCTGATGGACACGGTGTGGCGCCGGCGCCGCTGATCGCGCCGCTTCGACCTGCATCAACAATGGCCGGCGCGGGATGTGGGATCGTCGTGCGACCATGTCCAACGCCACCTACCTCATCGAAGACGCCAGCGACCGCATCGGCGACAGCGCCCTGCTCCAGCGCTGGCGCGAACTGCTGGCCGAAAGCAAGAGCCACGAGCGCGTCTACCAAAGCCCCGAATTTTTCGACTATCTGCTCAGCACGGCGACCGAGCACGCGCCGCCGCGGCTGTTCACGGTGACAGAGCGGACAAGCGGGACGGTGGTTGGCGTGGTGCCGGTGGTGTTGCGTCGGCACGGCTTCGATTTTGTCGCCGGCCGCCTGCGCCTCGGCTCGGTGCCGGTGCCCAGCGTCACCTTGCTCGGCAGCGCGCCCTTGATGCCTGCGCGCGCCGAGCTGTTGGATTTACTGTTTGAATTCCTGCTGGCGCACTTCCCGCGATGCCAGGCGATTTCGCTGACGGCCTTGCCATCGCAGAGCGACGTGTGGCACCGCATCGCCGCCAGGCGCCCTCACGCACGCTATCGCGTGCACGTGCTCAACAACTGGCGTGACTGCCACCAGATCCCACTGCCCACCGATTTTGAAGGCTTCATGTCCCAGTTCAATTCAAAGCGGCGCTACAACCTCAAACGACAGTTGCGACAGCTACGCGAGCATGGCGGCGGCGGCCTTAGCCTGCGTTGTATCGAACATCCCGAACAGCTGGACGCTATGCTCAACGCATTATCCAGTCTTTGCACGCTGGAGCATCGAACGCAGTTGTGGACGCCGGCGGAAATGTGCGAATTAGCACGGCATGGCATGCTGCTCTGCTACCAAGTCGATTGCGGCGGCCAGCCGTGCGCGCTGATCCTGGGCTTGCGGTCCAGCGACACGCTACACCTGTTCAACATCTTCCATGACAGTGCGCTTGACCACTTATCAGTCGGCACCACCGCACTGCACCTGGCTATCGAAGACCTGTGCGGCCGCAAGCACTTCAGGTGCATCGACCTGGGCTACGGCACACCCGGCCATACCTACCAATCCACGAATGTCACCCTGCAACGCGCTCATGTGCTGTTGATGCGGCCAGGACTCAGGAATCGGTCGGCCTGCGTACTGCATCGCTGCTTCGGTCTGACGGTCACGTGGGCGCGGCGCTATCTCAAATAGCTCACGGCTCCGTCACGCCACCATCCTGTCCGACTCGACAAACTCGGGAAGCAACTGATCCCCCATGGCGAGAGCGAGCGGCAGATTCTCGACCCAGACATATTCCACTTCGGCGGTCTGCTCGGCGACCTTTTTCGGCCAAATGCGTGGGGAAGATCTAAATGTAATGACAACTAAATTTTTATGTAGTACGCCTGAGATGCAGGCGGCCGCGCCGGGCGCACGATTGAAGAGCTAGCGCTATTTTTGCCATCAAACAAGTTAGAATAAAGGCAATCAAGACTTGTGCTACTTCAGTGACATATGCCAGACACCTCCAACCGCGATCCAGACAATCTTCTAAGTACCGTCAATTTGCGCCTGCTCGATCCGCTAGGAAAAAGCATCGCAGGTTTGAAATACCACATACTGCAACAAGGAAAAATTATTGCTAAGGGCGTGACTGCTGCCGACGGCTGTATCGCTTCATTTGTATCGGAGATAGGCGCCCCCCTGAGCTTGCATGTCGCCCGGTTTGCCAGCGATGAAATGAAGAAAATAAAAACTCTCGTCCCGTGGGCCGAAGATTTTTCCGTCAAGCTGCTAAGTGGCAAAGTCAAACAGGAACTCCCGTTGGCCAAAGACGACGGCGCAGCCGGCGAGTACAAGCGCAAAACGTACATCGTCAAGTCTCACGACACACTCGCCAAGATAGCTGCGAATAATGGCACCACCGCGCAAGCGATTGCGAAATTAAACAACATTCCGCTGTCCGCCATTATTCATCCAGAACAGGTCCTCAAATTGCCTCCGGATACCCGAGCCGGCGCGGCGACGGCCGCCCCGTCAGCACCGGCAGCCGCTGCGCAGACGTCGACGCCTACGACAAAACAAGCGCCGCCTGCCAAACCACCGACAAATACGCCGCCATCGGCAAAAGCTCCTGCCGACAGCGTTCCCGTACCAACTCAGACCGTTGATGAGCGCGGGCAAACCGGCACGCCCAAGACGACTGTTGCGATGGAGTGCGACAGATCGGGCTGTATCAAATTGGGCGACAAAGGACCGCTAATCGAGGAAATCAATATTCGCCTGACGGGCTTCGGCGGTACCGTCCTGGAATCCAAGAGCTGGGATGAGTTCACGTCCAAAACGGAGTCAGCAGTAAAGCAGTTTCAACGCGATTACATGGGTGTGTCGGAAACCGGGAAAGTCTGCGGCAACGTTCTGGCGGCGCTGGACGACTTCCGCCAGAAATATCCGATTAGTCTGGCCGACATGAAATGCCGCTGCGGCGCGTGCGGCGGATTCGGAAATAGCCAATCTACATCGGCACAGGCCAAGATGGTCAATGCCTCCAAACAGCCTTACCCCGGCATCGAGTACCCGGGGATGCACCGCGGTTTGCTGTGGGGCTTCCGTGCAGCACTGTTTTATATCGCAGGCAAGGATAAACAGCTGGATTATCACTTTCTGCGCATTTCTTCAGGCTATCGCTGCTGGTTGGACAACAAGGCCCACAATCGACTTACCACCAACCATATGGGTAACGCGCTCGATATTCAGTTCCGCAAAGGCGCTGTCCAGACCCGCTGCGCCGGCGCCGACGTCGACAAGCTTAGGAAAGATGTCTTTATCGGCCGCCTCGGGGCCCAGATGAACTGGCCCGACAGCAACAAACTCTCAATGGAGCCAGCCAGCCTGGGGGCGACCAGCTGGGTGCACGTCGATGTTCGTGAATTTGACGATGCCTTCAAGAAAGATCGTTATTATGCCACCACACAGGCGATGGCAGACGGCGCCCCGCTGCTGGAGGCGGCAAGACTCGAAGGGCGTTTAAAGCTCGTCAATTGCGGCGGCATTCCCCAGAAGCCTGCGCAGGAAAAAACCGACCGCATTCCCATGGCCTCGCTGTCGCTATCGCAAGCCGGACTGGATTTCATCAAAGGCTGGGAAAAGTATGGCGAGTATCCTTATGACGATTCTGAAAATTACTGCACGGTAGGCTGGGGCCATCTTATCGCCAAACAAACCTGTGCCAGCTTGGCTGCCGCTAAAGATCCCAGGTATGAAAAATATAAAAACGGTGTATCCGGACCTCAAGCCGAGGCAATCCTGAAGAACGACGTCAGCCGCATTACCGATAAAGTTGCGTTGTTCGTGCAGGTTCCACTCTATCAGCAAGAGTATGACGCCTTGGTCAGCCTGGCTTTCAATACAGGCGGGTTCAGCAAGTTCCCCAAGTTGCTATCCAAGCTTAACACCAAGGACTACAACGGTTGCTGCGACGAATTTGCGGACATCACGAATAAGGGCACCAGCGGCCTGGTAAAACGCCGTAAGGCGGAAATGAAGATTTTCAGGAATAATGTATATGATTCATCTCACTAAAGGATTTTCGATGCGCCCCATGTTTACTGTGCTGTTTTCCCTTGCCATTCTGCCATTGGGCGCAATTCATGCGGCTGAACTGTCTGGCACCTGGCAATACGAAAAAGGTGCGGAATATTTCGGCCAATTGAAAAGTGTTCCCGCTCCGGCATGGCGAACACTACAGATAAGCAATGGTCAACTTGCGCTGTCCGCCACATGTATTGTCACCTTAAAACCGCAGAGATATACCTATTCCGATGCATTTCAATCCCTGGCAAAGGAAGATGTGGACGAGCCTTCATTGGAAAAATATCTGTTGAAAAATTTTTCCGTCTCGCTGTCAAAAGCTACAAGCTACTATCAGGCGAGCACGCAGCCGTCCGACTGCAATAAACCGTTACGCGATTTTCTCGTCATTGACAATAAGCTGATCATACCGTTTGCCGGCTCCGCGTTTTACAGCTTTGTGCGATCGGACGCCGCAGGGAGCAAAGCCGCAAACGCGAGTGCATCACTATATGGCCACAAGCCTAGCCAGTTGCCTTTTAACACGGCAAGCTATATGAACTTGTGCCTGGCGACGTTGCCTCGGATTAAAGGCGTTCCACAAGCGATCGAAAAATGCGGCCCTGTGTATTTCCCCTACGTGGCAGCACCCAACGGCGACGTCTTGACGCAGTTAATCGGCACACACGATTATCAGAAGGGCGGTGCCCGTCACGCTGAAGATTATGCCAATCCGTTCGCCCACAAGCTGCATCCGACGTTCGTTGTACTGCCTCCGCTCAATGACATATTGCTGGTACGCGTAGACGACCTGGAACCGGGTGCAGGCGAGAACCGGGACACCATGTCGGGCGCGTTCCTGGTGATCAAGGATGGTAAAGTTACAGATCAGATTAACCGGGGCTGCATCATTACAAAGGACTATATTTGCACCGATGAGGATGGAAAGCCGCAATATCAGCTTCAAAATACCGGAAAATTTCAGAAGCTAAACTAGGGGTCACGGGGGTGTAATTCTTTCGAATCACACTTCCACCTTACGACTTTTCGTAGTCGACGATCATGTCCCATTCATCCAGAGACGCACCGGCCAGTATCTCCAACTTGTCCGCATCATCCGTGGCATAAATTTGCTCCGACCTGCCATGCTGGTCCAACACTCCTTTGATAGCGCGCTTCTTGCCTACCTTTGCCGTATAGGCGATATTACCAAACGCATGTTGAACGAAGAGATCGTAAATATCCAGGCGATTGCTATATTTGTCCGGCAGATTTGAAACAGGCAGATATGGCATGACGTAACTGGTGCGTTCCGGCCCCCGGAAATTCTTGGCGCCTGCGCGTATAGTCAATTTACCGGGGCACTGTACCGTGATGTTTCCCCCAGTGATAGTGATATTCGCGCCGCCCGCCGTCGACAGCGTGATGCTCTTGGCCGCCGCCCAGTCGACAAAGGCATTGGCGCTGACCAGATTGACATCATCGCGCGCCTGCACCTTCAGCACATCCGCTTGCGCCTGGATATCGATCGCATCCTTGGCGGCGATCATCTGCACGCCGAGGTTGTTCTCGCCCGGCTTGACCGCCCCGCCCAGCACGCCGATGGCCTGCTGGCTGTGCACGCGCAGCTGTCCGCCGCTGACGAACTGGCTGTCGCCGCCGCTCATCATTGAAATCGTCTCGCCGTTGGACAACTGCATGGCTTGGCCGGCAGTCACGCTCAGGCCAGCCTTGCCGCTTATCGCGATCACCGGCGAACTTGCGTGCGGCAACTGATCGTCGCCCGGCTTCGTGTTGCGTTCGCCTGCATCCGCCATCGCGGCGTCCAGGCTGGCGTTGCCCACCATGCCCGACACCGCGGTCAGCAGCGCCTTCAGCGGCGGTGCCTTGTCATCAAGGACGCTGGCGTTGGCCTTCTGCGCGCCAATATGCGATGCCAGCGTCACCGTCTCATGCGTCTTGGCCGCGTCGCTGAAGGTCTGGACCGTCTGCACGGCCTGCTTGAGCAACGCGATGCCCGCCGTGTTGTCGCCCATCGGCTCGCGCTCGCTGGCATTGTGGCTGATCGCATAGCTCGTCACCAGCAAGCCGCTGGCCGCGCGCACCGCGCCATACGCATCGGTGCGCAACTCGGCGCCCTGCCCGCGCAGACTGCCGCGATAGTTGTCGGCGCTGTGGATCAGATGGCCCAGCGTCAGCTCGCTGGTCGCATGCGTCGAGCGCAATTGCACGCGCCCCTGCGCGTCGGTATCGTCGAACAGCAGCTGGTTGTAACCGGACCCACCGAATTCCTTGCTGCGCACGCCCCATTGCGCCGCCGCGTTGCCATGACCGGCCGTATCGGCGGAGGCGCCGTGCCACAAGGGGCTATTGCCCGCCGCCAGGTTGCCCTGCGCCGACGGTGCGTGATCGCCGGCCGGATTGAATAAGGAAGCCTGGCTGTCGCCGGCCGCGCGTCCGGCCGGCGTCGGCGCAACGCCGCCTTCGCCCTGTCCGTTGTACAGCGCGCCAACGATGACGGGCCGGTCGATGTCGTTTTCGATGAACTGCACCAGCACCTCCTGCCCCACGCGCGGCAGGAACTGGCTGCCCATGCCGCCGCCGGCCGAACGCTGGGCGACGCGCACCCAGCAGCTGGCATCACCGCTGTCCTGCCAGTGATAGCGGATGCGCACGCGGCCCAATACGTCGCAATGCAGTTCGTCGGCGCCGGCCGGCTGGTCCGCCCCGTCCGCGCCGATGACGATGGCGCTTTGCGTGCCAGAGGCCGTCGGCCTCGGATGGTTGCGGCCGTCGCTGTCCGGCAGTTGAGGACGCCAGATCACGTCGGCGGCGACCGCTTCGAAGCTATTGGCATAGCCAGTCTTGCGCGCCTGCTCGATCACCAGCGCGAACTCCTCGTCGCGCTGCGGCGCCAGCTCTTTCAGCAATTCGGGAATGGGGCCGAACAGCTCGGCCAAGCCGTACTGGGCCGGCGACGGCAGGTTGTTGACGCCGACGCTGCTCACACGCAGCACCGTGTACGCCGGCACGGCATCCCCATCGGCGGACGCCAGCGGCCCCTGCGTGACGTTGATGCGCCGGCCCGCCGCCAGCGTGCGCACCGTCGAACGGCCGCGCCACAACTGGCTGCGCGCTTCGCGCGCCTGCATCTGCAGTTCGGCATAGCGCTGCGCCTGCCCGCTGCTGGCGTAGGCGTACTGGCCGGGCACGTCGAAGCTTTCCAACGGCGGCAATTTCTTATACTGCTGCCTGGACGGCGCGCTGGCGCCGACGGCTTTCTTGGCCCTGTAATCGTAGCTGAGCAGGGTGGTCAGCGTGGCCGAGATAGTCCGCCGCGCCTGCAAGGCCTGGATGGTGTCCCGCTGCTCACCGGCGCGCACGCCGTGGAAGCGGATGCCGCCGCCCGCCTCGCTGCTGGCGTCCTCGGGCACCGCGCCCAGCTGGCTGCTGTCGGCGAACAGCACCATGCACAGGCCGTCCTCGGTTTGCTCGAAGCGCCAGGCCAAGCCTTCCTCGGTCAGCAGGCGCAGCACGAAATCATAGTCCGACTCGCGATACTGGCAGCAATAGCTGCGGGCCGACACATCGGCCATGAAGCTGTCGACCTCTTCACTCCAGCGCCATTGCGCCAGCGGTTGATAGTGTTCGAAGACCGACTCAACGATCTCGATCACCGTCTTGTCCTGCCACACGCGGCTATTACGAACCTGGCTCAGGCGCCACAACCACGGCGTCAGCCGCAGGCGGAAGCGCGCCAGGCCGCCCTCGCTGCCCAGCATGGCCGCCTGCGTGATGTCGCCGCTGAAGCTGGTACGGCTACCGTCCGCCAGGCTCACTTCCAGGCTGGCCGGCTTGCCCAGCAAGGACGCCAGCTCGATGTGCGCATTGGTCGACAGCACGATGATGTCGCGCGCGCCCGTACCCTGCACCATATCGTCGGCGCAAAAGGCTTCCACCAGCAGGCCGCCCGAGCCCAGGTCGGCATCGTCGCCGCCCAGCTTGAGCGCGTACAACCGCGTCGCGCTGGAAAACTGAACCAGCGCGGCGGTGATTTGTTCCAATAGTGCGATGCTCATGAGTTCGACGCGGTCTTGGCGGCTGGCGCCGCCTTACATTCCGGCTCTTTCTTGGCATCGGCCGCGCACAGGCGGGCGCGGCACTGCTCTTCGCCGGCGGCGTTGTACTGCTTGCAGGTCTTGAGCTGGTCGGCAGGCGTGCTGGTCTTCTTGACCGGCGGACGCGTTTGCAGATGCGCCATCAACGCGGTGATCAGCGTGACGTCGTTGTCCGGCTTGCTCTTCTCCTTCTCCTTTTCCTTGGCCTGCGCCTTTTGCGCCAGCTTGACGTTGTCCGGCTTGCGCTCCGGCTTGTGCTCGGCCTTGCGTTCGGCTTTATGCACCGGCTTGTGTTCCGCCTTGGCGACCTGCTGCGGCTTCGCCTGAGGCTGCTCGAGCGCTTGCTTGAGCTCGTCGCGGCCGGATGCCGGCTTGGCCGGCGCGACCAACATTTCCTTCAGCGACGGCAGCTTGCCTTCCGCTGACGGGCTGGAAGCGGCTGCGTCTTCCAGGATCGCGGCTGTCGATACTTCCGACTCGGCCGGAACTGGCGGCGCAGCCGCCGGCGTGACCGGGGCGGCCGGAGCGGCCGCCACAGCCAGCGGCAAGCTGTCCTCATCCGGCGTATTGCTCATCCAAAACAGCGTGCCGCCAACGATGGCCAGTACGCCGGCGCCCGCCGCGCCCCACACGAGCAAGCCGGAGCGCTTGCCGGCGGGCTTGGTGGCGGCCTTGGCCGGTGCGGCCGCCTTCGGTTTGCTGTCGAGCGTGTTCAGTATGCGCTGGCGCTCCGCCTCCACCTGCTGTTCCGAGGACAGAAGACTGGGCCTGCCCCCCTTCGAAGGGCGATCGTCTTGACGTTGCAAAATGTACTCCTTGTTAATTTCGCATTACTTTACGCGATTCAAGAAAAACACGACGCAAATTACGAACTCAACCGTGCGCACCACGGAAATACGCCGTTTCACAGGGAGATTTCAATCGTGCGCTGGATTGTCATAACTGTAAGATATACTCAAAGCAATGCTTTAAGGATACTAATGATGCAACGTTCTGCTGGAGAGATGCTGTCGTGCTGATACTGGCAATCGCACTCTATTTCGTCCTGGCCTGCCTGATCAGCTGGATGGTGCTGTTTCCGGCCGGGCGCGAATTCGTGCTCAACGCGCTGGCGGGCGCCGGCCAGCGGCTGCAGCAGCGGGTCGGCCGCATCGCCCAGCGCCACCAGCGGGAAGCGAGCGCCCTGGGCCGCAGCGGACGCGCCTCGGTTGGCGAAGTCGGCGCCTTCCTGCGGCAGCATTACGTGCTGTGCCTGGGCGGCGCCGCGCTGATCTGCATTCCGCCGCTGCTGGCGCTGCTGATGAGTACCAGGAACACGCTGAGCGGCTTCGAAACCTCGACCAGGGAAGTCAACACCCAGGTCGCCGATCTGCTGCAGGGCGAACAGCTGGTGCCGCCACCGCCATTGCCGCCGCTGGTGTTCGCGTCGGCCGAAGTGGCGCTGGAGCGGCCGATGCTGGTCTCCGCGAGCCGCGACTGGGCCTTGATGGACGCCGCCTACGCGCAGCGGCTGCTGATGGCCTTCAAGATCATGAAGGAAAAGCACGGCTACGACATGGCGATCCTGGAAGGCTACCGCAGCCCGGAACGCCAGAACGCGCTGGCCGCGATGGGACCGAACGTCACCAATGCGGCGGCGTTCCAGAGCTGGCACCAATACGGCCTGGCCGCCGACTGCGCGTTCCTGCGCGACGGCAAGCTGGTGATCTCGGAAAAAGATCCGTGGGCCATGCGCGGCTACCAGCTCTACGGCGAAGTGGCCGAGTCGCTGGGCCTGACCTGGGGCGGACGCTGGAAGATGATGGATTTCGGGCATACGGAACTGCGCATGCCCGGTGTGATGAGACGATAAGGTACGGGCAAAAATGGCGGCATGGCTTAAAAATTTGATGACAATGATCCTGGCGTTCGGCGCCAGTTGGCTGGGCGCGGTCTGGTTCTGGCGCGCGAACAACCGCATGCCGGCCACCGACGATCTGGTACTGTACCTGCTGGTGCTGCCCCTGGCGTTGCTGGCGTTCTTCTGGCTGGGCGGGAAGATCTACCGCGGCATCGCGGCCCCCGCGGCCGCCGCCGCACCCAGCGCCGCCGCGCAGCCCGAGGCGCCCGTGGCGCCGGCACGCGGCCCGTCGCTGTCGCTGGTGGCGGCCGCCGTGCGCGCGCCGCATGGCACGTCGCCCGCTGAACTGAGCGCCACGCTGGCCGAAAACAAGGCCCGTCCCGCGCTGGACCCGGAGCTCAACGACGCCTACGGCTACCCCGTCATGAGCGCCCGCATCGCCCACATCGACGCCGACGCGACACGCACCGAGATGTCGGACTGGCTGGCGGCCAACCACATGCAGCCCCGCTTCAGCGACGAACAATGGCGCGCGCTCAGCGCCGGCAGCGAAGTGGTCGGCGAATTGAGCGCCTGCATTGGAGACCATCCGCAGCTGCGCCTCCACGCCGAACAGATCGCCCGCCGCGAGCCGCCGTCGCTGCCGATGCTGCAACTGCAGGCGGTATGGATGGCCGACTGGAAGCCGGAACACCGCCAGGCCGCCATCCAGTGGTTCCGCCACCTGGTGATCCAGGCCGGCTGGCCGGAGGACCGCATCGCCGTCGCCCCCGAACGCAGCGCCCTGGACGCCGAAGCCGGCGCCGCGCTGGTACGGCTGCTGTCGAACGAGCCGCCGGCGCTCGCCATGATCGTCGCTTGCGGCTCCCACCTTGGCGCGGACAGCGTCGAGCGGCTGGACAACGGCAGCGCGCTATTCAGCGCCAACCACCCGCAAGGCCAGATCCCCGGCGAAGGCGCGGCAGGCCTGCTGCTGGCAGACACCCATCAGGCGGCGCTGCTGGGACCCGGCGCCCTGCAGCCGCGGCTGCTGGCCGTGAGCAGCGGACGCCTGCCCCACTCCGCCGACGTCTCCAAACGCGCCAACGCCGAACTTTTGCGGGAGCTGAGTACCAAGGCGCTGCAAGGCGCGGGGCGCGACGCGTCGGCCGTCGCCCTGGTCAGCGCCGACACCGACCACCGCACCAGCCGCGTCATGGAGCTGATGGGCGTCGTCTCGGAAGCGACCCCGCAACTCGATCCAGCCACCGACGTCTTCAGCGTCGGCGCCAGCTGCGGCAATTGCGGCGCCGTCACCTGGTTGACCGCGCTGGCCGTGGCGCGGCAGGAAGCGCAGAGCCGCAACGCCGTCATCCTGTGCATCAGTAACCTGGACCCGTTCCGGCGCGACGTCGCCGTCATCGGTCCCGCCGCAGCCATACCTGTTTGATTTCCCCGATTTTTTCTAGAGCCCCAATCATGATGCAAAAAACCTGGCAATTCCTGACGACCCGCAACAGCCTGATCGTAATCGGCTGGGTGGCCTTCGCCGCCTGTTTGCTGATCGCCTCCGCCATCTTCGAATGGCCGGCCAGCGTCGCCTGGACCGTGCTGGCGATCGCGCTGCTGTTCGGCGCCATCGTCTGGCTATGGCGCCGCCAGCGCAAGCAGCGCGCCGCCTCGCAACTGGGCGACATGCTGGAACAGCAGGTCAACAAGGCCCCCGCCAAACCCGACCCGGCCCAGCGCCAGGAAACGGACGTGATCCGCAAGCGCCTGCTGGACGCCATCGCCACCATCAAGGGCTCGAAGATCGGCCAGTTCTCCGGCAACGCCGCGCTGTACGAGCTGCCGTGGTATATGGTCATCGGTAATCCGGCGGCCGGCAAGAGCACGGCGATCGCCAGCTCCGGCCTGCAGTTCCCGTTCGCCGACACCAAGATCGTGCAAGGCGTGGGCGGCACCCGCAACTGCGACTGGTTCTTCACCACCGACGGCATCCTGCTCGATACGGCGGGCCGCTACTCGGTCGTCGACGAGGACCGTGGCGAGTGGTTCGGCTTCCTCGATCTGCTGAAAAAATACCGCAAGAAGGCGCCGATCAACGGCGTCATCATCGCCGTCAGCGTCGCGGAATTAACGCGCAACCGTCCTGAATTCGCCATCAACCTGGCCAAGAACCTGCGCCAGCGCGTACAGGAACTGACCGAGCGCCTCGAGGTCCACGCGCCCGTGTACGTGGTCTTCACCAAGGCCGACCTGATCACCGGCTTCAACGAATTCTTCCAGGACTCCGAGCGCGGCGAACGCGATAAAATCTGGGGCGCCACCCTGCCCTACAGCCAGTCCACCACCAGCGAGCAGATACTCGACCAGTTCGACGCCCGCTTCGATGAACTGTACGACGGCCTGAAGGACCTGAGCCAGGCCAACATGGCCCTGCAATGGCGCGAGCGCATGCCATCCGGCGTGTTCACCTTCCCGCTGGAATTCAGCTCGATCAAACCGTCGCTGCGCGCCTTCATCGCCACGCTGTTTGAAGAGAACCCGTTCCAGTTCAAGCCCGTATTCCGCGGCTTCTACTTCACCAGCGCCCTGCAGGAAGGCGAATCCGTGTCCGCCTCCTCGCACCGCGTGGCGCAGCGCTTCGACCTGAAGCTGCAGCCGAAGGAACATGAAGAATCCCACCAGCAGCAGGGCTACTTCCTGCTTAACCTGTTCCGCAAGGTGATCTTCGCGGACAAGGACCTGGTCGCGCAATACGCCAGCCCGGCCAAGACGCGCATGCGCTACGCCGCCTTCTTCGCCGCCACCGCCTTCGTCGGCCTGGCGCTGGCCGGCTGGAGCTGGTCGTACATGAACAACCGCCAGCTGGTCGCCAACGTCCAGGCGGACCTGGACCAGGCCATCAAAGTACAGCAGAACCGCATGGACCTGCAATCGCGCTTCCAGGCGCTGGAGATCCTGCAGGACCGCATCGAACAGCTGGACAGCTATCGCGAACACCGCCCGCTGTCGCTGGGCCTTGGCCTGTACCAGGGTAATCTGCTCGACCGCAAGCTGCGCGAGGAATACTTCGCCGGCGTGCGCGAGGTGATGCTCAAGCCAGTGGGCCAGTCGCTGGAAGCCTTCCTCGGAGAAGTCAACAGCGGCGCGGCGCAGCTGCAGCCGATGTCCAAGCCGGTAACGGCGGCCGTCACCGGCGCGGCAACCGACGCCACGTCTGCCGCACCGGTCAACAACGGCGCCACGCAGTTCAAGGACTCGTCGCCCGCCAACGCGGAAGACGCCTACAACGCGCTGAAGACCTACCTGATGTTGAGCGACAAATCGCGCGCCGAAGCCGGCCACCTCAACGACCAGCTGACCCGCTTCTGGCGCGTCTGGCTGGACGGGAACCGTGGTGCCATGCCGCGCGAGCAGATGATACGCAGCGCCGAGCGCATGATCTCCTTCTACCTTTCGCAGATCAACGACACCTCCTGGCCGCAGATCGACGGCAAACTGGCGCTGGTCGACCAGACCCGCGACAACCTGCGCCGCGTGGTGCGCGGCATGCCGGCGCGCGAGCGCGTCTACGCCGACGTCAAGGCCCGCGCCGCCACCCGCTTCCCGTCGATGACGGTCGCCCGCATCGTCGGTGAGCAGGACAAGGAACTGGTACTGGGCAGCTACGCCATTCCCGGCAGCTTCACGCGCCAGGCGTGGGAAGGCTTTGTGCAGGAGGCCTTCCGCGACGCGGCCAACCGCGAAATGCAAAGCGCCGACTGGGTGCTGAAAACCTCGTCCAAGGACGACCTGACGCTGGAAGGCAGCCCGGAACAGATCCAGAAATCGCTGGTTGAGCTGTACAAGAACGACTACGCCAAGGAATGGGAGAAGTTCGTGCAGGGCGTGACCATCCGCGACCTGGAGACCTTCGACAACGCCGCCGCCGCGATGAACCGCCTGGGCGATCCACAGACCTCGCCGCTGAACAAGCTGGTGACGACCGTCTACGAGCAAACCTCGTGGGACAATCCGTCGCTGCTGGACGCCGGCCTGCAACGCGCGCAACGCGGCGTCACCGGCTGGTTCCGCGAAACCATCCTGCGCCAGAAGCCGTCGCAGCTCAACATCAACGTCGCCAGCACCGGCGGCGCGCCGAACGCGCCGCTGCCGCTGGGCCCTGTCGGACGTGAGTTCTCCGGCGTGGCGCGGCTGGTGGTCGCCAAGGACAAGGACGCGTCGCTGATGCGCGGCTACGTCGAGCAGATGTCCAAGCTGCGTACTCGTTTCAACCAGATCAAGAACCAGGGCGATCCGGGTCCGGGCGCCAAGCAGCTGATGCAGCAAACGCTGGACGGCACCGGCTCCGAACTGGCCGACGCGCTCAAATACGTCGACGAACAGATGCTGATCGGGATGACCGACGCACAGAAACTGGCGATCCGCCCCATCCTCGTGCGTCCGCTGATGCAGACCTTTGCCGTCATCGTCAAGCCGACTGAAACCGAAATCGACAAGGTCTGGACCGCGCAAGTGCTGCAACCGTTCAGCAAGAACCTGGCGTTGAAATATCCATTCGCGACCGAATCGCGCGCGGAAGCGAGCAATGCCGAGATCGGCGAGATCTTCGGCCCGGACGGCGCCATCGCCAAATTCTTCAACACCACCATCGGCCCGCTGGTCGTGCGCCGTGGCGACTCCCTGAGCGCCAAGACCTGGGCCGACATGGGCGTCAACCTGGCGCCGCCTGTGGTGGCGGCCTTCCCGAACTGGATCGCGCCGCTGTCGGCGGCCGGTGTCGCCAACACCGCCGCAGCCAGCGGCGGCGAGGCACAAACCAAGTTCGACCTGCAAGCGCTGGGCGCCACCGGCGCCACCGAGTTCACCATCGAAATCGACGGCCAGTCGCTGCGCTGGCGCGGCCAGCCGCAGCCCTGGGTACACATGGCATGGCCGAATCCGCAGGGTGTCCCTGGCTCGAAGATCACCGCCATCACCCCGGAAGGCCGCAGCGTGGTGCTGCTCAACGAGCCTGGCCACTTCGGCCTGAAGAAAATGATCGACGCCGCCACCCGCAAACGCAAAGACAATGGCGCGTTTGAACTGAGCTGGAACAACGCCGGCGTGGCCGTCACCGCCAACCTGAAGATCGTCGCCACCGAACAGGCGCCCGCACCGCAGCCGGTTCAGGCCGCGCAAGGCTTCAAGCGCCTGCGCCTGCCGGAATCGATCATCGCCACGGCACCTGCCCCCGCCCCCGCGCCGGCCGCGCCAAGGGCGCCATCCGCGCCGGCACCAGCGCCTGCGGGCACGGTCGCGCCCAAGCCCGCGGCGGCGCCGACACGCACCGCGGCAGCGGCCACCATGGGAGCCGCTCAATGAGCCGCGGTGCCACTCCTGTCAGCGTCGGCTACTTCGGCAAGATTCCCAGCCGGGGCGATTTCGTCAAAGGCAGCGACAGCCCGGCCCTGATCAAGGTGCTGGACGACTGGCTATCGCAGGCGATGGACCTGCTGAGCACAGACGCCCGCTGGAAGCTGAACTACGACGCCGCCGCGCCGGTGCATTTCGCCTTCGTCGGGCCGCGCCGCCGGCACGCCATCGCCGGCCACATCGTCGCCAGCAGCGACCAGTCCAGCCGCCGCTACCCCTTCCTGATGATGGGTTCAATGGAAGTCAGCGAGCCCGCGGCGTTCGTGGAAAACGCGCCGCTGGTGCTGACGCGCATGTGGAACCGGCTCGAAGCGCTGACCACCGGCGTGCGCGAAGCCAGCGATCCGACACTGCCGCTGCAAAGCGCCGCCAACCACATGATCGAACTCGATCTGCGTGCGGCCGCCTACGACGCGGCCTTCGAGGACTTCCTTGAACTGCAAACCGTGGGCGCGCTCGATGCGATGCTGGGGCAGACCGGCTTCAAAGGAACGGCGCGGCAAATTCTGCTGGCGCTTGGCATGCTGCTGCAACCGGTCATGGCCAGCAGCTCCAGCCGCCTGGAAAAGAGCCTGCTGCTGCCGCTGCCGACCGATCCGATGTACCGCAACCTGGTCGCCGCGTTCTGGATGCACCTGATCACGCCGTTCCTGGCGCGCGCCGATTTCGAACTGGCGCTGTTCGTCACCCGTATCGACCAGCGGCCGGTGATGATACTGGGCTTCAGCGGCGCGTCCGCGCAAACGCTGCGCGCCATCGTCGACCCGCAAGCCGGATTCGATCACCACATCGACTTCGAACATCTGGATTGGGTGGAAGAGCAAATCGATTCCGACTACGGCATCAAGAAGCTGTCCACCTACCTGGCGCAAGCCAACCTGTCACTCAAGTCCGCGCTGGATTCCGTCGGCGCGGCGTTTATCGGAACCTGATCATGCGCTCTAACAAATTGATAGCCAACGCCCTGCTGACCGCCCTGTGCGCGCTCGGCGCCGCCGGCGCCGGTGCCCAGAACTCCGGTCTGGCGCCCGCCGCACCGGAACCCGGCCAGGTGCTGGCCAGCGGCACCGTGCCGGACGAAGGCAGCAAGGCCGCCGTGCTGGCCAAGCTGCGCGAAGTCTACGGCGCCGACAAGGTGGTCGACCAGATCGCCATCGGCCCGGTCGCAATGCCGGCCAACTGGAACGGCTACGTGCAAAAACTGATCACCCCGGACCTGAAGCAGATCAGCCGCGGCCAGCTCAAGATCGATGGCAGCAACGTCAGCCTGCGCGGCGAGGTCGCCAACGAAGCGCAGCGCCAGCGCATCGCCAGCAACGTCGCGACCAGCCTCAATCCGACCTACACCGTCAACAACGGCCTGCGCGTATCGGCCGCCGACCAGAGCATCCTCGATAGCACGCTGGCCAACCGCACGGTGGAATTCGAAAGCGGCAAGGCCGAGCTGACGCCGGCCGGCAAGGCGATCCTGGACGAGATGCTGGCCGCGCTGCTCAAGCTCAAAGGCCGCAAGGTCGAGATCATCGGCCACACCGACAGCGCCGGCCTGCGCGCCACCAACCTTGGCCTGAGCCAGGCGCGCGCGGAGACCGTCAAGGCCTATTTCTCCAGCCACGGCCTGAATGGCGACCTGCTGACCGCCAGCGGCCAGGGTCCCGACCGGCCGATCGCCAGCAATGACAGTGCGGACGGACGCGCGCGCAATCGCCGCATCGAGTTCCGCATGGCCCAATAATCAATCAGAGGACATCATGTTTTCAGCAGAGCAGTTATTAATCCCCATCAGCGACAGCCGCCCATCGGGCGAGGACCTGTCCTTCTCGTCCGACCTGGACGCCATCGCCCAGGCGCGCAAGTTCGACGACCCGTCGCTGGACCAGGGCGAATGGGTGACGGAGTTGAAGGAGGCGGATTGGGAATTCGTCGTCAAGCGCTGCGCCGCGCTGTTGACGGAGAAAAGCAAGGACCTGCGCCTGGCGGTCTGGCTGACCGAGGCCGCGGCCAAGCAGCATCACCTGCGCGGCCTGGCGGAAGGCTATCGCCTGCTGGCCGGCCTGTGCGAACAGTACTGGGACATGGGCCTGTACCCCGAAGCGGACGACGGCGACATCGAACAACGCGTCGGCAATCTAAGCTGGATACTGGCACGCACAAAAACACTGGTCCGCGAGATGCCGCTGACGGAAGGCCGCAACACGGCTTACTCCACCATCGACTTCGAGTCCGCCCGCAAGCGCGCCAGCGGCGGCGACAACGACCAATCCGGCGCGCCCAAGCTGGCCGACATGGAGGCGGCCAAGCGCTCCAATTCCGCGCAGTTCTGCGCCGGCTTCACGGCCGACGCGCAATACTGCATGGACGCCCTGCTGCAATTGGAAAAAGTATCGGACGCGAAGCTGGGCCATGACAGCCCGGGCTTCTCCGCCGCGCGCGACGCCGTGCAGTCCATGCTGCACGTGATGCCGGCGGCGGGCAAATCCGGCGGCGCCGAGGCGCACACCGACGACACGGTCGAGGAACCTGCATCGCACGCATCGAACGGTGCGGCGGCGCCGCAACAGCGCGAAGGCGCCCCCGGTCCGATCCGCAACCGCACGCAGGCCATTGCCCAGTTGCGCGCGGTGGCGAAGTTTTTCCGCGATACCGAGCCTCACAGCCCGGTATCCTACTTCGCAGAAAAGGCCGCCAACGCCGGCGAGCAGGACCTGCACACCTGGCTGCGCTCCGTCATCAAGGACGAAAGCTCGCTCTCCCACATCGAAGAGATGTTGGGAGTACGGCCTCCCAACTAGCCGCCGGTCGTTCCCGCGCAAGCGGGAACCCATGCTGAACATGCCCATCCGCGCCACCTGGAGGCAATGCTTGCCTTGCATGGATTCCCGCCTACGCGGGAATGACAGACTTTGCCTTATTCGCCGACCAGCTGGATGGCTTCAACGTTCTTATAGCCGTGCTGGACGTTGTTGGCGATAGTGATCTTGGCGCCTTTGACTTTATAAGCGGTCTTGTCGAAGGTGCGCACGAACCAGGTGCGGCTTCCACGCTTGTCCTGCTTAACATCGCTGATGCCGGACCAGATGGTGTTCCACTTGCCATCCGTGTCCTGCAGCTCCACCTTGCTCACCGCCTCCACGCCCTCGCCGCCGGGGAAGATCACCCGCAGCTCGGTCGCGTTGACCGGCTTGGCGAAGCCAACCTCCAGCCAATCGAAGCCCTTGTCCTGGTTGTTGTTGGACCAGCTGCGGTCATCCGACGGGCCGACGACGTTCTTGGCCACATTGACCTCCGACGGCTCCTTGCCGTTGTCATCGCCGAAGGTCGAACTGGCCTTGGCGGTCGCCGCCCACTGTGCCTTCGGATCGTTCAGGTACTTGTCCTCCATCGTGCCGTAGTCGAGCAAGGCCTGCTTCCTGGCCATCTCCTGCTGGTCCTCGGTCTGGGCGGCGGCCGGAGCCGGAGCCGCAGGTGCGGGGGCTGTCGCCGGCACCGGGGCCGCAACGGTCGGCGCGTCCGCCGGCTTGTCCTTCTTGTGGCACGCGGCCAGGGCCAGCGTGGACATCAAAATCGCTATGGTGGTTTGTCGCTTCATGGTCATTCTCCTTATTTGACGGTGTATTTGAACTGGCCCTGCTTGTTGGCGCTGACCTTGATCTTGCTGATCGCGGCGCCTTCGGCCATCCTGGTCAGCACGGATTCGGCCACTTCCGGCAGCAGCGTGCCATTGAGGATGTTGTCGACATTGCGCGCGCCGGAATCGACTTCCGTGCAGCGGGCCAGCACCGCTTCGACCAGCGCCTCGTCGTAGCTGAACTCCGCCTTGTGGTTGGCGCTGATGCGTTTCTGGATCCTGCCCAGTTTCAGCTTGATGATCTCCACCAGCACATCGTCGGGAATCGGATAGTACGGAATCACTTTCAGGCGTCCCAGGAAGGCAGGCTTGAACTGCTTCATCAGATGCGGACGAATCAACTCTTCCAGTGCCGCCGGATCGGGCAGCTCCTCACTGCTCTTGTTCAGGCAAGCCTGCATCATCGCGGCCGAGGCCACGTTCGACGTCAGGATGATGATCGTGTTCTTGAAGTCGATCTCGCGGCCTTCCGCGTCGTCCATCACGCCCTTGTCGAACACCTGGAAGAACAGCTCCATCACGTCCGGATGCGCCTTCTCGACTTCATCCAGCAGCACCACGCTGTAGGGATTGCGGCGCACGGCCTCGGTCAGCACGCCGCCCTCGCCATAGCCCACATAGCCCGGCGGCGAGCCTTTCAGGCCGGAGACGCTGTGCGCCTCCTGGTACTCGCTCATGTTGATGGTGATAAGTTTGCGTTCACCGCCGTACAGCACATCGGCCAGCGCCAGCGCGGTCTCGGTCTTGCCGATGCCGGATGGGCCGACGAACAGGAACACGCCCTTAGGCTTGTTCGGATCGTCCAGGTTCGCGCGCGAAGTGCGCACGCGCTGCGCCACCGCCTCGATCGCATGCGGCTGGCCCAGCACGCGCTGCTCCAGGTTGGCCTTCAGGTTCAGCACCGTCTTGATCTCGTCCTTGACCATTTTCCCCAGCGGGATACCGGTCCAGCCGGCGACGATCTCCGCCACCACATGGCCGTCCACCTGCACCGGCACCATCGGCGCCTCCCCCTGCAGCGACTTCAATTCGGCTTGCAGCGCCTGCAAATCCTTACCCTGGCTGGCGTCGCCGCCGGCTTCCAGCGCCACGCGGCCGGCCTTGATCTGCTCCGTCAGCGCCTTCTCCTTCTCCCAGCGCTCCGACAACTCGGCATGCTGCGCGGCGGCCGCCACGCGGCCAGCCTCCAGCTCCGCCAGGCGCGCGACGTGGGCACTGCCGCCGGTGCTCTGCTCGCGCTGCAGCGAGGCCGATTCCGCGGCGATGCGTTCCAGCTTGCGCGCCAGATTCTCGATCAACGCCGGCGTGGCGTTCTGCCCCAGCGCGACCTTGGCGCAGGCGGTATCGAGCACGCTGATCGCCTTGTCCGGCAGCTGGCGGCCCATGATGTAGCGATGCGACAGGCGTACCGCCTCGGTGATCGCCTCGTCGTACACGCGCACGCCGAAATGCTTCTCCATCAGCGGCGCCATGCCGCGCAACATGGCGCAAGCCAGTTCCTCGCTCGGTTCCTCGACCTTGACGACCTGGAAGCGGCGCGCCAGCGCGGCGTCCTTTTCGAAATACTTCTTGTACTCGCCCCAGGTGGTGGCGGCGATGGTGCGCAGTTCGCCGCGCGCCAGCGCTGGTTTGAGCAGGTTGGCCGCGTCGTTCTGGCCGGCCTGGCCGCCGGCGCCGATCATCGTATGCGCCTCGTCGATGAACAGGATGATGGCGTGCGGGCTTTTCTTCACCTCGTCGATGACGTTCTTCAGCCGATTCTCGAATTCGCCCTTGACGCTGGCGCCGGCTTGCAGCAGGCCCATATCCAGCGTGTGAATCTCGACGCCCTTCAACACATCCGGCACGTCGTTGAGCGCGATGCGCAGCGCCAGCCCCTCCACCACGGCGGTCTTGCCGACGCCGGCCTCGCCGGTCAGGATGGGATTGTTCTGGCGGCGGCGCATCAGGATATCGATGGCCTGGCGGATTTCCATGTCGCGGCCGATCACGGGATCGACCTTGCCGTCGCGGGCGCGCTGCGTCAGGTTGGTGGTGAACTGGTCCAGCGCCGGCGTCTTCGACGCGGCCTTGGCCGACAGATCGCCGACCGGATCGCCGGCCAGCTCCTCATGGTCCGCCGCCGGCGCCGCCGTCACCGCTTCGTCCGAGCCGAGGGTCAGCTTGTCCAGGTTATGCTTGATCTGATCGATCTCGAACTTGGCGAACAGTTTCGAGCCGCGGTATGCCAGCTGCGCCAGCTCCGGCTCCGTCAACAGCGCCTGCAGCAGATGGCCGCTGCGTATCTGCGCCTGCTGGCCCGCCTGCAGGTCCAGCGACGCGATCAGCCATGCGTGCTCGAACAGCTTGGGCAGCCGCTCCGAAAACACCGGCGTACGGGAATTACCCGTCTTCAGGCGCGCGATCTCGGCCTGCAAGTCCGCCTCCAGCATGCTCACGCTGATGCCGCTCTGGCGCGCGATGACGACGAAATCGCTCTTGGGCTGCTCCAGCAGCGCCAGGAACAGGTGCTCGATATCCACCTCGTACTGCCCCAACGAGACGCACAGGCTGGCCGCGCGGGTGGCAGCCGTGCGGCTGGTGTCGTTCAGTTTTCCGATCAGTGTTTTCAGGTTGATGCTCATGATGGTTCCTTATTTTTTATACTGTATGAATCTCATAGCGCACGTCGGCGCGGTCCCGCGTCTGGGCGTCGGTGACCAGGAAACTGTCCCAACCCAGGCGTCCTCCCACCCGATTGTCTTCCAGCCGCGCCCCTTGCACGTCGGCCGCCCGCAGCACCAGCTGCACTTCATATTCCAGCGACAGGCCGGTAAACATGGTCAACATGCTTTTCAGCGCCTTTGCCGCCTTACCGCCGGGCAGGAAGGATTCGTAGCCTTCCAGGTCCAGCGGGCCCACCACCAACCGCAATCGCAGGTCGCGTTGCCATACGCGCGAACCGGCCATCGCACCGCCACCCAGTGTGGCGTTGCCCAGGCCGAGCACCGTCTGCTGCTCCTGCGGCACGTCGTACCAGCAGCCGATGAACTGCTCGGCCTTGATCGGCTGGTCGAAATACTCCGACAGCACCTTCGCGATCTGCACCGCCGACGCCGGACGCTGGCGCATGGCGGTGGCGAAGTAGCCGATCGACTCATCGAGCACACCGTCGCCGTCATCGGCCAGGCGCCTGCGCAGCGATTCGTTGCCCATGCCGGCCAGCGACAGCAGCAGCGGCAGGAAGGTGTCCTTGCCATCGACCTGGTACTTCAGCTCCAGCCGGTACTTGCGCCACGCCTCATAGAACAGGGCCAGCGCGCGGTTGGAGAAGGTATCGAGGAAGGCGCGCGGGCCGTCGTCCTTTTCGTACAGCGCATGTGCCGCGATGCGTTCCGTGTAGTGCGCCGGCAGCGTGCCGCTGCTGCCCAGGAAGCCCATGAAGGCCGGCGTGATGCGGATGTACTTCAGCTGCGCCGATTGCAGCGCCTGCGCCAGTGCGCGCGGGTCGGTCGGCACTTCGCGCGGCTCCGGCTGCATCGCTTCCAGCTGGCTGGCCGGGAAGTTCAGCGACGTCGAATTCTGGAAGCGCAGATAATTGGCGACGGCGCCCTCGCCCGGCGCGCCATGGCGCTTGAGCCACAGCTCCAGCATGCGAACCGCCTGGAAGTACTCGAACCGGTACGGCTGCGCGAACAGCCGCTCGATTACAGCAGGCTCAAATCGCCGCTTCGTGGCGTGCATCGCAACAGCTCCTCTCCGGTTTTATTCGATACGATCACCAGCTGGGTGAAGCTGTTGGCGTGCACATACAGGCCGAGGAAGCGCTCGACGATGTGGGCGAAGGCATGGATGCCGCTACCCACGAAGGCTTCCTCGTCGATGGTCAGCCGCACCTCGATGCCGCGCACCAGGCAGGCGAACGGATTCCCCGGCAGCCAGGTATTGGCCGCCTTGTGCGACACCGCCAGGATGCCGCCGATCTGCCGCTGCGATGCCGGTGAACGCGGCAGGTCGTACAGCGTCAGCATCTCGCGGAAGGCATCCAGGCCGCCATCGGCCAGCGACAGGTGGTTCAGCGACAGGTGGGAAATCAGCCGCCAGTGCGCGCCGCGCCCGCGCTCGAAACGGTGCGAGGACGTCGGCTTGCGCAGGAAGCTGATCGCGCGCACGCTGGAGCCGCCCTCAAGGAACAGGTCGCCGCCGCGCTGGCCGTAGCTCAGCGAGGCAGGCAGGTCGCGGTTGGTGCAGCTCAGTTCCAGGCTCAGGGTGTCGGTCTCCACCTCGGCCGGATCGAAATCGATGTCGACGATGGAGATCTGCGTTTCGTAGCCGGGGCTTTTCTCGGCGATGATGTCATCGCGCCGCATCACCCAATAGTGGCCATTCTTTTCCGGCGTCTGGCCGTGGCGCAGCGAGTAGAACGGGCGGAACTCCAGCACCGATTCGCCCTGCGGCGTTTGCCGCACCAGCTTCACCGAGTCGATCGACTGCACCTCATACGCGAACGCGCGGCGCGCGTCGGCCAGCACCGGATAACTGGCGCTGGTGTGGGTCAGCCGGATCGGCTCTCCGCGCTGGCGGAACAGGTTGACCACCGGCGTGCAGCCCAGCAGCACGTTGTTGATGTTCAGCGTGCCGAGCATGCGGGCGGTGTTGGAATCGGTGCGCATGCCCGACAACGCCAGGTGCAGCGTGACCGACTTGCAGCCGGCCGGCAGCACGCCGGACAGCGCATGCAGGTCGATGTCGAAGAAGTTGAACTTCTCCGGGAAGCAGAAATACTCGGTCAGCAGCCGGTAGGCCGCGTGCGAACGGGCCGAGAAATCGATCAGCGATTCCTCTTCGTCGAAACCGGCCGGGCTGACGGGGATCTTGTGCAGCGGGATCCAGCGGCCATTGCCGTCGGCTTCCGCATAGGCGCACACGCCGCGCATGAACAGCGCATCGCGCAGCGCGGCGCAGAACGACGGTTCGCCGTCGATGAACACGCGCAGCCTGGACAGCCCAAGCTGCGGCACCGCGACCTGCGCCGAGGTGCTGGAGATGGTCAGGCTGATGCTGGAGGTGGCATTGGGCGGCGTGCGCGTCGCTTCCGGCGCGTCGATGATGGCGGCAAATGCCGCATGCGTCAGCGCCAGCGGCGCGACCGTCACCGGATACGCGGTGCGGAAGGTGCACACGGCGCCGCGCACCGGGCGCGTGGTCAGCTGCGTGCCGCGCGGGATCTCGCTGGCGGTGGTCAGCTGCGCGGCCGCGCCGCTGAAGTCCATGCGCGCGATCGAGCAAGATGGAAACGGCCGCAGATAGTGCGGATACAGCACCTCGAACAGTGCTTCGGTAAATTCCGGATAGTCGTCGTCGAGCCGCTTGGCGATGCGCGAATTGAGCAGCGCGAACGATTCGATCATGCGTTCGATGTGCGGGTCTTCGCACACCTCGCCGCCGATCAGCAGCCGGCCGGCGATCTTGGGGTAGCGTTCGGAGAATTCGCGCGAATAACGGCGCAGGAATCCCAGCTCCCTCTCGTAATACGGTAATAATTGGTCCAACTCAGGCTCCCGATTGCGCCACGCGGCGCGCCTTGCTTATGGTGTAGTGCAGGCTGGACGGCTGCAATACAGCGTCAAAATTGACCGGTTCATGGGCCGAACTCACCACCAGCAACGCCGTGATGGCGAAGTTCAGGCGGTTGATCGAATCCGCGCGCAGCTCGAGCGAAGCCTGCACATTGCGCAGGCGCGGCTCATGGCGCGCGATGGCTTTTTCAAGGCATCGGCAAATGAAAGCACGATCGTCGGTGCTCGACAGCGACAAGCCGGCAAAGTCATTCAAGCCGTATGTCACGATCGAGCGCCCGCATTCGGGATACCGCTTCAGCAGCTCTTCCGGGATCACGGTGCGCGTGTTGAGGAGCGCTTCCAGATCGCGCGCGACCGAGTCCTTCAAGTCCTCGATCGACAAGCGCGATACCGTGCCGCTGGAGGCGCCGTTGACTGGCATATCCATCAGCCGGTCGAACAGTCCCGGCGTAAAACCCTTCATCGGTATCCCATTAAACAGTCAGTCGATTACGCGGTCTTGTTGGCCGACAGATCCCAGCCACCCGAGGTGTTACCGCCCGAACCACCGCCGACTTTCTGTTGGGTGTACTTCCATTTCACTTTCGAATACTTGATCGCCACGTCTTCCGTCAGGATGTTGCCTTGCTTGACGGTTGGAGCGACGCTGCTGATCAGGACATTTTCCAGCTCGATTTCGAAGTACTTGATACGCTCGCCATTGCCGTCGGCGCGCAGGAATTCCAGCTTGGCCTTAGGGATGGTTTTACCCGACGAGCAGGTTTGCAGCAGCAGAGGAGTAGCCAGGTCGGCCAGCTTCGAGACGACGATGTCTTTGTGCTCGGTGCGCTCGGCGGTGTGGCCGCCGCCGGTCGATGCGGTAGCCGATTTAGGCTGCAGCACTTCCCATTGAACGGTCGAGACCTCGATCCAGTCCTTGTGGGTAGCATCGGCGGATTCGCCTTTGATACCATCGATTTGCAGGTAGACGTCGATTGCCATTGTGTTTCCTTTCGGTTGTTAAAGTAAGTACTACGGTTGCTTAGTTTTTGGTCGATGCAGGCAGCTCCGCGACCAAACGGAGTGAAACGGACAGCTCGTCGAGCTGGAAGTGCGGACGCAGGAACGACACCGCGCGGTACACGCCCGGACGGCCCGGCACTTCGGAGACTTGGACGGACGCTTCGCGCAGCGGGAACTGGGCTTTCTGTTCCTGGCTGGCGTTATCGTCCAGCAGCACGTACTGGGTCAGCCAGCGGTTCAGGAAGTCTTCCACGTTCGAGGCGGCGGCGAAGCTGCCGATTTTGTCGCGCATCATCGCCTTCATGTAGTGGGCGATGCGCGAGACGGCGAAGATGTACTGCAGCTGCGCCGACAGCACGGCGTTGGCGTTGGCGGCGTCGCTGTTGTACTTGCGGGCCTTCTGCGCCGATTGCGCGCCGAAGAAGGCGGCGTAGTCGGTGTTCTTGCAGTGGACCAGCGAGATGAAACCGAGGTCGCTCAGTTCTTTTTCGCGGCGATCGGTGATGGCGATCTCGGTCGGGCACTTGAGCGCGACTTCGCCTTCGTCGGTCTTGAAGGTGTGGGTCGGCAGGTCTTCCACCAGGCCGCCACCCTCCACGCCGCGGATCGCCGCGCACCAGCCGTAGTCCTCGAAGGCCGCGGTCAGCTTGGTGCCGAAGGCGTAGGCCGCGTTACACCACAGGTATTTCTGGTGATCGGTGCCGTCGACATCCTCGACGAAGTTGAAGCCCTCGGTGGTGGCGCCATCGGCCGGATTGAACGGCAGGCGGCCCAGGAAGCGCGGCAGCGTCAGGCCGACGTAGCGCGAGTCTTCCGATTCGCGGAACGACTTCCACTTCGCGTATTCCACGGTGTCGAACACCTTGGACAGGTCGCGCGGCTTACCCAGGTCGCTGTAGCTCTCCAGGCCGAACAGCTCCGGCGACGCGGCCGAGATGAACGGCGCGTGCGCGGCGGCCGCCACGTGCGACATCTGCTCGATGAAGTACATGTCTTCCGGCTGGCGGGTGATCTCGTAGTCGCCCAGCAGCGCGCCGAACGGCGCACCGCCGAAGGTGCCGAATTCCTCCTCGTAGACCTTCTTGAACATGGTGCTCTGGTCGAATTCCAGCGCGGACTGGAAGTCCTTGACCAATTCCTTCTTGGTCGCGTTGAGCATCTTGATCTTCAGGTTCTGGCCCGTGGCGGAATTGCGCACCAGGTAGTGCAGGCCGGTCCAGCTGGATTCCAGCTTCTGGAATTCCGGCGCGTGCATCACGGCCGACAGCTGGGCCGAGATCATGCGGTCCAGTTCCGCCACGCGGGCGTCGATGGTGGCGGCCAGGTTGTCGGAAACGACCACGGTGCCGTCCATGACCTGGTTCACCAGTTCGGAAATCAGATCCTTGGCGCGCGCATGCTCGGCGCTGGATTTGGCGACCTTGCTTTGCTCGACGATCTGGTCGAGCAAGGCGAATTCGGTGGTGGCGGCGGCCGCGCCGCCTGGAGTCAGTTGAGCGGACATAATCAGGCCTTCGTGGTTTGCTGGCCCAGTTCGGCCAATTTCTCGGTGCTGTTCAAGACGTCGTTGAGGATGTCTTCCAGCTTGTCGTTGCCGGCCAGCTTGTTACGCAGGTCGGCCAGCTTGGTGCGCGCTTCGAGCAGCTTGCGCAGCGGTTCGACCTGCTGCACCACGGCTTCCGGACGGAAGTCTTCCATCGACTTGAATTTCAGGTCGACGGCGAACTGGCCGCCCTCGTCGCTCAGCTCATTCGACACGCGGTAGGCCGCGCGCGGCTCGACGCCCTTGAGCACTTCATCGAAGTTATCGCGGTCGATGCCGACGAAGCTGCGGTCCTTCAAGCGCTTTTGCTCGACTTCCGAATTGCCGCCGAAATCGCCCACCACGCCCATCACAAAGGGCAGTTCCTTGTTTTCGATGGCGTCGCCGATTTCAACGTCGTAGGTCATCTGGACCCGCGGCGGGCGGATTTTCTGCAGTTTTTTCTGGACACTGGTATTTTTAGACATGGGATTCCCCTATCGTTTGGGTTAATTACTTCAACGCGTTGAACGGATCGGCGCTTGAATCTTCGGCCGCCTTGTGCTTGCCCTTCTTGCCTTTGGCGGCGGTGGTGTTGCGCGCGGGCGCGGCCACCGGAGCGGGCGCCGGCGGCACCAGCACGGTCTCGCCCAGGCTTTCGCGCAGCAGCTTGGCCAAGTCCTGCGACTCGGTGCGCAGCGATCCGGACAAATTATTTTGGCGGCTCAGATCCGACAGCGCGCGCGTCGACAGGCGCAGGCCGCTGATGGCGATGATGCTGTTGGCCAGGCGGTCGTTCGGATCGCGCACCAGCACTTCCTGCGCGCTGACGATGGCGTCGCCGTACTGGCCGGCCTCATAACGGGTCTGCGCGATATTGGTCCACGGCGTCTTGTCGGCCGGGTAGGCCTCGGCGGCCTCCTTCCACAACGTGACGGCTTGCTCCTTCTGGCCTGCGCCGCTGGCCTGGCTGGCCTTGGCCAGCATGTCTTCCATGCTTGGCGTTACGGGTTTCTGGACCACCGGGGCGGTCATACAAGCGCTGAGCGATGCGGCGCAGACAGCGGCGCCAATGAAACGGCCGATGCGGCCAAGGGAGATTACGGTCTTCATGCTGTCCTCAAACAAAATATCAAAAAAGAATGCCTATCAACTAATTATTTCCAACAGGCCGCACGTTATCAGAAATTTATTATTGACGGCGTTCAATTGAATTTTTGGTTGAAACAGGGAACTTTTTGGTGCCGCAGCGGTCAAGTTGCCTATTTTTTAAGCTGCGCACGATAGAAATCAAAAGAACGCGGCATTCGGACAAGAAATGTTATTGTTCTGCTACTTAACAAATGGCATCAATGTGCAACACACTCAAGGACGCACGCATGAGCAGCAAAATTTTATGGGGCGAAGGCCTGTTTCTGCGCCCACAGCACTTCCAGCAACAGGACCAGTACCACGAGCAGCGGCTGCATCACAGCCTGCAGGCGCTGCACCCGTATGCCTGGGGCGTGAACCAGCTCCAGATCGACCGCGACGCGTTGGCCAACAACACCTTGCGCGTGCTCGAGCTGTCGCTGCGCTTCCAGGACGGTGAGCTGTACAGCGCCCCCGGCGAGGACGAGCTGCCGGACACCGTGGACCTGAGCCAGCTGGCGCAATCGCAGCAGAGCGTGACCTTCTACGCCGCCCTACCCGCGTTCAAACCCTTCGGCGGCAATTTCGGCGACGGCGCCAATGGCGGCAACGCGGTGCGCTTCCTGCAATCGAACCGCGAAACGCCGGACCTGTACACGCAAGCCGCGTCGGCCCAGCTGAGCTACCTGAAGAAGACCGTGCGGCTGGTGTCGGAATTCGAACCGCGCGACTCCTACACCCACTTCCCGCTGCTGCGCCTGCGCCGCGCGGCCACCGGCGGCTTCGAGCTCGACGCGTCGTTCGTCGCGCCCAGCCTGTCGATCCGCAGCTCGCCGCAGCTGTTCCTGCAGCTGCGCCGCCTGATCGACGCGCTGCAGGCCAAGGTCAGCGCGCTGTACGGCCACCACCGCGAACCGAGCAAACATGTGATCGAATTCCGCTCCGGCGACATGTCGTCCTTCTGGCTGCTGCACACCGCCAGTTCGGCGTTCGCCTCGCTGTCGCACTACTTCCATCATCCGGCGCTGCATCCGGAACGCCTGTACGAGCAGCTGCTGCAGCTGGCCGGCGCGTTGATGACCTTCTCGAAAAGCTGGACCCTGGCCGACCTGCCGCCCTACCATCACGCCGATCCCGGCCCCGGCTTCGCCACGCTGCACCAGATCATCCGGGAGCTGCTCGACACGGTGATCTCGTCGAAGTACTTCGCCATCGCGCTCAAGGAAGTCAAGCCCTCGTACCACCACGGCATGCTGGACTCGCAGAAGATCGACGACAAGACCACCTTCTACATCGCCGTCTCGGCCGACCTGCCGGCCAGCGAAATGGTGGACATCGTGCCGCTGCGCTTCAAGATCGGCGCGCCGGACGACGTCGAAAAATTCGTGCTGTCGGCGATGCCGGGCGTGCGCCTGTCGCATGCGCCGCAGGTGCCGGCCGCCGTGCCGGTGCGCCCGGACGCCTGCTATTTCGCGCTCGAAGCCAAGGGCCAGATGTACGAGCGCATGCTGCAAGCCCAATCGATTTCCATATACGTCCCCGGCGGCATGCATGACCTGAAGCTGGACCTGGTGGCCGTCACTTCCTGAACCGAGGATCAAAAATGAATACCGTTACAGCACCTTCCCTGATCGGCGCAGGCGCCCCGCCCAGCGCGGCCAGCGCGCCGCAAACCCTGCTCGACCTGATGTACGACGGCTTCTACGCGCTGTTCATGCTCAAGAACGGCAACGGCCCGCAGGACGACGGCGAGTTCGCCCGCAAGATGGCGGCCTTCCTGGACGACTTCGGCCGCGGCGCCAAGAAGCAGAACGCATCGCCGGACGACGTGGACAACGCCAAGTACGCCTTCTGCGCGGCGGTCGACGAGATCATCCTGCGCTCCAGCTTCAGCATCCGCGACGCGTGGGAGCGCCGCCCGCTGCAGCTGGTGCTGTTCGGCGAGCAGCTGGCCGGCGAGAATTTCTACAACCGGCTGGAGAACCTGCGCGCGCGCGGCAGCGCGCACCTGCAGGCGCTGGAAGTGTTCCATATGTGCCTGTTGCTGGGCTTCCAGGGCAAGTACATCCTCGAGGGCTCGGAAAAGCTGAACTACCTCACCTCGCGCCTGGGCGACGAAATCGCCCACATGAAGGGCAAGCGCGGCGGCTTCGCGCCGCACGCCGAGCGTCCCGACCAGATCAAGCACAAACTGCGCAGCGATTTGCCGGTGTGGGTGCTGTGCTCCGTGTTCGGCTTGATCTGCGTGCTGGGCTACATCGGCCTGCGCACCTCGCTGAACCACACCGCCGAAAGCCGCATGAACGCGTATAACGACGTGGTCAAAATGGCGCCGCGCGCCGCCAACCTGACAATCACCCTGCCCTGATGGATCTGCAGTCACAAATCACCTCGGCGCTCGGCCTGTTCGGCACGGGCCTGAGCCAGCACGCCCGCCTGATCACGCTGGCCAGCGCGCAGGACTCGGACCTGCCCGAATCGCTGATGGCGGAACGCTTCAGCGGCCGCGAAGGCGTCAACGAACTGTATGCGTTCGAAGTCGACGCATTGAGCCCATCGACCGATCTGGATCTGACGATCTTCATCGGCGAAGAACTGACCGTCACGCTGCTGCAGCCGGACGGCAGCCGCCGCGCATGGCACGGCATCTGCACCGAGGCCGCGTGGCTGGGCGCGGACGGCGGCGTGGCGCGCTACCGCCTGATACTGGAGCCGGCGTTGTCGATGCTGCGGCTGCGGCGCGACAGTTACATCTTCCAGGACAAGACCGCGCAGGACATCGTCACCGAGCTGCTGGGCGACTATCCGCAGCTGCGTTTCGAATTCGACGTCACGCAAACGCTGGAACCGCGCGCCATCTGCACGCAATACCGCGAAAGCGACCTGGAATTCTTCACCCGCCTGCTGGCCTCCGAAGGCCTGAACTGGCGTTTTGAACACGACCAGGCCGACGACGACAGCAAGGACGGCCAGGCCAAACACAAACTGGTGATCTTCGACAGCAAGGCACGCGCGCCGGACACGCCGGGCGACGCCGAGATCCGCTTCCACGGCGTGCGCGCCACCGACAGCGACGACGCCATCGACCGCTTCTCCGCGCGGCGCCAGGTGCAGGCCAACGCCATCAGCATCAGCAGCTGGGACCCGGCGCAGTTGCTGGCACCATCGGCCGAGCAGGCATCCAGCCTCGATGCGGGCGAGCTGCCGGTGCTGGCCGTGTACGACGGCAGCGGCGAACGCATCGCCAGTGGCGCCGACAACGGCGCCGCCGCCGACCCGCACAGCCAGTTGATGCTGCAGGCGCTTGAACTGGAAAACAAACTATTCGAAGGCGCGGGCGCGGTGCGCCGGCTGGCCGCGGGACACGGCTTCCAGCTCACGCAGCACGAGCGCTACGCCGACGGCGACAACCGCTTCCTGGTGCTGTGGGTGCGCCACGAAGCGCGCAACAACTTCCAGGCGCAGATCAAGACGGCGGCAGCGCTGACCGGCGGCGACATCGAGAACGGCACTTATCGCAACCGCTTCGGCTGCGTGCGCGACAGCGTGGCCGTGGTGCCGCGCGCTATCGCCGCGCCGAACGCCAGCACCGCGCTGGGGCCACAGACGGCGCTCATCGTCGGCCTGTCCAATGCGGTCGCCACCACCGACCGCGATCACCAGGTCAAAATCCAGTTCGGCTGGCAGCGCGGCCGAGGCGCCAACGCCGGCGGTTTGGACCACAACACCGACAACAAGGGCAACGCGCCCGGCGACGAAACCTCCGGCGCCTGGGTGCGGGTGGCCGAAGCGCTGGCCGGCCCGAACTGGGGTTCGCAATTCACGCCGCGCATCGGCACCGAAGTGCTGGTCGACTTCATCGAAGGCGACATGGACCGGCCGCTGGTCGTGGCGCAGCTGTACACCGGCGCCGACCTGCCGCCGTTTTCGGCCGGCGTGGATTCGGGCGCCAATCATGCGGGCACGCTGTCCGGCATCCATAGCCACAACTTCGACGGCGGCGGCTACAACCAGTGGCAGCTGGACGACACGCCGGGCCAGGTGCGCACGCGGCTCGCCACCAGCAGCGCCGCCACGCAACTGAGCCTGGGTTATCTGATCCAGCAAGCCCCCTCCTCCGCGCAGCGGGGCGCCTATCGCGGCAGCGGTTTCGAACTTCGCACCGACGCCTGGGCCGCCGTGCGCGGCGCCGAAGGCGTGCTGCTGACCACCAGCGCGCGCGCCGCGCAAGGCAGCGGCGTCACGTCCACGCAGATGGATGCGGACGAAGCGCTCGGCGCGTTGAAATCGTCGAAAGAACTGGCGCAGCGGCTCGGCGACGCGGCCACGCAGCAGCAGGCCTTGTCCAGCAAGCCCGCCGCCGACGCGCACCAGGATTTCATCTCGCAGCTCGATCCCAAGGACAAGGGCAAGCATGCCGGCGCGGTGAACGGCCAGCAGGCCGTCAAGGCCAAGGACGGTGCGCGCGACCTCGACGCGGCCAAGCCGGTGGAAAAATTCGGCGCGCCGCTGGTGCTGATGGATGCGCCGTCCAGCATCAACTGGGCCACGCCGGCATCGACCGTGCTGTTCGCCGGCCAGCAGTTGCACTGGGTCACGCAGGGCGACGTGCACATGACGGCCGCCTACACGGTATCGTCGGTGGCGGCCAACGCCGCGAGCTACTTCACGCACGCTGGCGGCATCCAGGCCATCGCAGGCAACGGCCCGGTATCGCTGCAGGCGCATACCGACCAGTTGGAAATTTTGGCGGACAAGTCGATCACCGTCATCTCGGTCAACGACAGCATCGAGATCAAGGCCAATCAGAAGATCGTGCTGCAGGCTGGCCAATCGTCGATCACGCTCGAAGGCGGAGACATCACCTTCGCCTGCCCTGGCAATTTCACCGTCAAGGGCGGGAAGCATGTGTTTGAAGGGGGAGCCAGTACACCGGCCAAGCTACCGCTGCTGCCCGAGGGCGAACTGCCGCCGGACACCTTGTATCTGGATCATCGCTATCACGACGATCAGCCGCTGGCCGGAGCCGACTATTTTGTCAAACTGGCCGACGGCACCGAGCGTAAAGGAAAACTGGATGGTCAGGGCCGTGCGGTGATTACAGGGGTTAAGACCGGGGTGGCACAAGTGAGTTTTGGTCCGATGCCGGGCGCATTCCAGCGCGTCGACAAAACACCGATGCCCAACTATGATGCACGCCCCTCCGACGCAAAGATCGACAGCCTAATAGACAAATATTTGAAATCGGATGACAGCCATGGCCCTGCTGGCGACACCCGATAAGGAACAAGCATCATGAGCGATACGTACAGTCCGCCAGGCGGATGGTCATTGAGCCAATTTAGAGCTGTCTGCGCCGACGTAGGAAGCTGGACCTGGGGAACGGTCCAAGGAGCTTTCAACGAGAAGGCAAGCATCACCCAAATCATCGTAGACGCGGTCATCGGCATGATTCCGCTGGTCGGGGATGCGACAGCCGTGCGTGATCTGATCGCAGTTGTCTTCGGCCTAGCCGATGATGAGGAAAAACGCAATTCAACATGGCACTGGGTATTACTCGTTGTTTTGCTGTTCGCGCTGATCCCGGTATTCGGCGGCGTCGTCAAAGGCGTGGGCCGTATTATCGTCAAAGTTGCCGAGGAGGCGGCCCATATGGCGGCAGCGGCCAGGATGACGCACATGGTTGAAGGTGCAAAGGAAATCATCGAGTTCCTCAACCGAATCGGCGTCAAGAATGCCGAGAAGTGGTTGCTCGCACTGCGCATCAGCGACCACCTGGGGACGTTAGTTGAAAAGTTCACGCACCTGATGGTCACTCTCGACAGTATACTGCTTAAAACCGGAACAAAAATTGCCGAAATAGCACCCAGTCTGGCCAAGCGCATCAAGTCGCTGCGCCAAGGTCTCGCCAACGTCCGCGATAAGGGCAAGGAAATGATCCCGATCGCCGTGAAAGAACTGGATCAGAAGTTGCGGGAAATTCAGGCTTACATTCGCTCGGGGGGCGAGACGACCAGCCGCCTGGCGATGCATGAGGTGGCCACTGGTCAAAAAATCGCAACACGCGCTGAAGAGCGGCGGTTGATTGAAGACGGCGTACTGCCAGTGCAGAATTCGCGCCGCGGATTTAACCAAAACCCTGCGTCCCCCAAAAAGCCCAAATTGATTGAAAAAATTTATCAACCGGAACCTGGCTATCCCAACTTGTTACGCGTCGACCGTGAAACCGGCGAATATAATAGCGTGGCAGCATTTGCCGGGAAGATGGTAAATCGTGAATTGAAAGAAGGAGAACAAATCTTCCGTTTCTTTGGTCCCCCACGAACCACGCATGGCGTAGACGTAGGCGAAGCGTGGGCGGCCGGTGCATGGTGGGGCTTGGGTGCACCTCCCAAGACCGCCAAGGAATGGCGAGAGCTGGCCGCCGTGCTCGATAGTTTCAACGGCGACGGTTTTTACGTATCAGCTCGAGTCGTTGGAAAAAAAGGGCCGAAAGCAGTGGTTGGCACGGTCTCAGAACAATTTGGTGAAAAAATCCCAGGGCAATATCTTCCAGGTGGGGCAACCCAAGCATTTTTTATTTTGGAAGAAGGGTTCAAAGATATTTTGAACAAAGCCGCCCATGAATTTACCAATGGCGCTAAAGAATACAAGCTCATCGATCCCCAATCAGGACTCGAGTTTACTTTTCATAAGACCGGCTGGACCGATACTAATGGCATCTGGGGGTACATCCACGCCCCAGGTACCACCACCACACAAACGGCCCGTGTAGGTAGTCGAGAAGAAGCAACTAAGCATAACGAACAGGTACTCGTTCACCCATGAAACAATCCATATCCACAAATGCTGTCATGCTGCCATCCCAATACGAGCGGCAGCAGATTTTTTACTGGCTGCAGAGAATCAGCTCGGCTACGGCATGGCGCCGTATTTATGAATATTATAAAGCTTGGGCAGTTGCCACTGAAAACAGCCTACGCGAAGCCGATCAGCACGGCTGGGGGAGCGAGACCTCGCTCCCCCAATCAGAATATGCGCTCATTTTGAAAGGTTTGGCCCATTGCGAAGAAGGTGTCAAGCGACTGGCCTCAGGTGATAAACGGGTGTTCAGATTCGATGCAAATGGTGAATTTGCAATGGCTAGACGCATGCTTTCTCATTGGACGCAAATGCTTGAGCGCATAGAGTTGGGCGAGAATGGTATTAAAAAGAACACTCCGCTGTGGGCGGAATTTTGCGAAGCGCTAGTGGCGTTGGGCCAGGTGTGGGGGGAATGTGCCGTAGAGATTCTTGAACCACGTTACATTGATGAGCCAGCGCTTACGCTATACGGTATATGGCTCCAGGAAGAGTTGGCAAATATGCCGTTTCCAAATGAACTGAAAGCTGTTCCCGACCCGATCGACAATACGTTCGTACGCACGAACGATTACACGCCATGCTCTGGGATCTGGGAACCTGTAGAGGTCCCCTCCGCCCCATTTCTGAGCTTGTTTTCCGGTGCGCCGAAGCCCCAACCGCCTTTTACGGTCGTCGGCGCCATGAACTACTTACACGGTGGTTCGAAAGCACCAAAGATCACGGTGGAAACAGCAAACGACAACATAGATCTGGCTACGACGTGGCGTTTGTTGTGGCGGGACGATCGCTATAGCGACGGTACGATTCCTGAAGAGGAGGCACACTATCGCTTCAAAAAACCTGACGCGGTCCTACCCACTCCTCCATCGATCTCGGTACCGAATGAGACAATTTGGGGAGACAGCGGTACGGCGGCAAAGGCTACTGGTAAATGGCTAGTCGAGTCTGACCTGAGCGGCTGTGTCATGCTCCAAATGGGCGAGAAACTGCCGCTGTACCAAGGCCGCGAGGTGCGCTGGGTATTGGCGGACAAGTGACATCAATTTCGGCTGTGCGATCAGGCAAGATGTCGGTCTTCCTGGACGACTTCGGCCGCAGCGCCAAGAAGCAGAACGCCTCGCCGGACGAGAACCTGTGCGCCCGTGGCTGAGCGAGCCGTTTCGCCACTTGTTGGCGGAGCATAAGAATACGACGGCGGGTCTGTCCACCCTACGCGACTGCCGCCCCTACGCCACGACATCATGAAAAAATCCGCAGCAGCAGACGCTGTTATGCTTCCATGTGATTTTGAACGACAGCAGATCTTTTACTGGCTGCAAAAGGTCAGCTCTGTCACCGCATGGCACCGTATTTTCGAATTCTATAAAGCTTGGGCAACAGCCACAGAGAATAGCGTGCGCGAGGCGCATGCGCGGGGCTGGAATGATAAGACTGCTCTTCCGCAAGCAGAATATGCACTTATTCTCAAAGGACTGGCGCACTGCGAAGAAGGCATCCTGAGGCTCGGCAAGGGTGACAAGCGAGTGTTTAAATTCGACGCCAACGGTGAATTTGCGATGGCGCGACGCATTCTTTTTCATTGGGCGGAAATGACGACCCGCATAGAAATGGGCGAAAACATCATTGACGAAAAACACACTCCGCTGTGGGGGGATTTTTGCAATACGCTAACCGCGGCATGTCAGGCTTGGCAAGAGTGCGCCAGACATATTCTCGAGCCGCGTTATCTTGACGAGCCAGGCCGGACACTCTACGGTGACTGGCTTAGAGCAGAACTGAAAGTTATGCCTTTTCCAAAGGAACTAGATGTTGTTCCCAATCCGACTGAAAACACATTCGTCAGTACGGACAATTACACACCGTGTTCTGGTATATGGGAGCCAATCGAAGTGCCCAAGGCATCATTCTTGAGTCTGCTTGTCACCACTCCGAAACCGCAACCACCATTCAAGATCATGGGCGCGATGAACTATTTGCATGGGGGGGCCAAGGCACCAAAAATCACAGTAGAAACCGCGACTGATAATTTCGATCTAAATACAACTTGGCGTTTGTTGTGGCGGGACGACCGCTATAACGAAGGTGCGGTTCCTAAGGAAGAAGCGCTCTACCACTTCACGGCGCCGAAAGAAGCGCGCACCTCATCTCCAGGTGTCTGGAAGGCTGACGAGATCACTTGGGCAGAGAGCGGCGCCGTAGCCTCGGTCGCAGGAAGATGGCTAGTCGAATCTGATCTGCATGCCAGCGTCACGCTACAACAAGGTCAAAAGCTGCCGCTATACCAAGGCCGCGAAGTGCGCTGGGTTCTAGCTAACGATTGACAGGTGGCACAACTTCGACGCCGCGTGAATGCGTTTCTCGCCTAGTTTGATCCGTCTTTAAATCAAGCAAAATCATCATGCGCCACGTTCTACTGATTGCTGTACTTCTAGGCTCCGTCGGTCATCCGGTGGTCTATGGGAGCACCGCGTTTCAGGCATCAGATAAACACAGAGTGGCGAGGAAAAAAATGTCGCGGCAGTTTGACCAAGCAATGCAGCATTTGGCAGTATTCAAAAAGACTCACGATGTCATGCCGCTATCGACGGCCATCTCGTTGGCCGGCGCCATGCCCGGCAAGGTGTCGCCGGCGCCACTGGTTGGCCAACCGCCAGCCAAGGATAAGCTGTCGCTGTGGTTCGCCATCTTTGACGCAATGGATGCCGAGATCGCCCCTGACTTCACTCCGAACGATCTCCCACAACTCACCGTGGCGCCGCCGCCCGAAGCCGGACTGCCCGCAGGCGTCGCCCCATCGGGCATCACGGATCCCGCGATGCGCAAGAAGTATGAAGACGCATTGGCAGCCAACGACCTGAAGAATCAACGATTCAGTCATCAGTACGCGCTGCTGCAAGAAAACCTGCGCGCCGAATCCGACGTCGAGAAGTTCATCACCGCGTGCGTGACGCAGAATCCGGCACAGCTGGAATTTTTACAAACCAGGCTGGCGCATGCAAAGCTGCAGCCGCAGCGAATCGCCAAACTCCAAGGGATGCTGGAACATGCCAAGAGATAAAGTTATACGCGCAGTTTTCCTGTTCTTGTTCCTGCCGGAACTCGCCGTTCTATTTTCTGGCAACGGCTACGCGGCCTCGCCGGCGGCTCCGGATATCAAGGCGGAGCAGTTGAATCAAGTCCTGCATGTGCGGGATGTGTCCGCGTATACCTACCCCACCAAATTCGGCGATCTGAAGTTCATTCTCAGCGATGGCACCCCGGGGATGCCAGCTGAACGACTTACCCTCAACGACCAAACCTTGCTCTCGACAGAGGGCCAGACTGACGCTCAAGGTGGAGGGGTTTCGATCATGAGTGAACTGATGACCGTCACTTCCACGGAATACATGCCGAGACGGCACGGACAGACCGGGCATGCGGAAGTGAAGCGTATGGTGGTTCTGCTGGGCGGTGATGGGAATTGTATAAAGAAATTCGTGATCCTGGACTTCACCGGCCTCAAACCCTTTGTGTCAGAAAAATTCGGGAACAACTCAAGCGATCAGTTTTGCTTGACCTTTAAAAAGGCGAAATGGGGAAAGAAGGAATCCGAGATCATTATTAACGGCCCCAGAAGCTACATCTACTACACCTTGGATAAGGTAACAGGTCCGTTTGTCTTCGAGTGAACTGAGCCCGTCCCCTATGAAAATGAAGACACTCCTCGCATCTTGCACACTCGCCCTCTCACTGGCCATCGGCGACGCCTGCGATTGATGCGCCTCAAGGCTGCTGCGCGGCTGTCGCTTTTTCGCCGCAGCTTGCATTAATGCAGGCTATGGTGCACAGCAAAATAAATTGACTTTGAGCAAGCAATCGTCAATCATACTTGTCAGGCAGCAGGCCGACGCATCACAGACGCTCAACAGCGACGAAGGCGCGGCACGCTGCCGGGAACACGATTACATAACCGAGACAGGCTCCGGCAGAACACCGCCGGCATCGCGCCCTCGGTTCGCGCCGGCCCAACTCTCCGCCCGCGCGCCATGCCAATTGAGTTCCACCTTCGGCCGCCCTCCCTCCGCGGCCATCCTGTCCATCCCAGCCTGAGGCGACCCGTGGTTGCCGGGCGAGGTGCGGCCATCATACCGCGTTGGACGAACACGAGCAGCATCCCAGCCAAGACAAGGACACCATGCATCCGACCGACGTCATTTCCCGGCGCGCCGACAGATCCGGCAGGCCATCGCACCCGCCGCGATCGCCCGCCGCCTCGACGGGGAGTCCTGTCGCCCGGCCTGCGCAAGCGGCGGCTGTGGCGCCGCAGCGTCAACCGGCACGCATCCTTGTGGTCGACGACGACGACGTCACGCGCATGGCCATCGCCGGCGGACTGCAGCGCCTGGGCTACCAGACCACCGAAGCCGATTGCGCGCTGGCCGCGCTGGAGCGCGTCGCCGACTGGCGGCCCGATTTCGCGATCATCGACATCACGATGCCCGGCATGTCCGGCATCGAATTGGCGGCTCGCCTGCGCGAGCTGGGCGAGCTGCCATTCATGTTCCTGTCCTCGCACGACGGGCCGGACGTGGTGCGCGCCGCCAGCGCACATGCCGCCGTCGCGTACCTGGTCAAGCCGCTCGGCGTCGCCCAGATCATCCCGGCCATCGAAGTAGGCCTGGTCCGGTCGGCGGAACTGGCCGCGCTGCGGGAAAAACAAGCGGTGTTGTCGCAAGCGCTGTCCGACGCGCGCGACACCAACCTGGCCATCGGCGTGCTAATGGAACGCCACGGCCTGGAACGCGAGCAGGCGTTCGACATCCTTCGCGGCCAGGCGCGTGCGCAGCGGCGCAAGGTCAACGCGGTCGCGGTGGAAGTGCTGGCCGTCGGCGGATCCGGCGCCATGCAGGAAAGATAGCAAGCAGCAGCAAATAAGCAGTAAATAAACCGGCCCTACCCCCCGCCTATCGAAGTCAGTCATCGCATGCGCCCACCGGCGCAAGCCTTGGCTGGCCGTCACGGTATGCAATCTATTTGGGGGGGCAAGTCACATGACCACATCCATTCGGCCGGCCGCGATCGCGGCGCGCGGCACGGCGCACAGGCAGGTGCCGCGATGAGCGCGCTTCGTCTGCAGATCGAAGGCGAGTTCAGCATCTACCGGGCCGCCGAGCTCAAGGAGATGGTATTGACCGCCGTGGCGCAAGCGCCCTCCCTGGAGCTGGACCTGTCCGCCGTGAGCGAGCTCGATACCGCCGGCGTCCAGATCCTGCTGCTGGCGCGGCAGGCGGCGCTGGCGCGCGGCCACGCCCTGCGACTGGTCGACAGCAGCGCGGCGGTGCAGGCGACGCTGGCGCTGCTGCGGGTGTTCCCGGAAGCCGACGGCGCGGAGGCTGGCCATGTTTCTTGACCAGGCACTGCCCACCTTCATCGCGGAAAGCCGCGAGCTGCTCGACGCCATGGAAAGCGCGCTGCTGCAGTTCGCGCTGGCCGCCCCGCAGGAAGACACGGTCAACGCCGTGTTCCGCGCCGCCCACACCATCAAGGGCTCGGCCGGCCTGTTCGGCCTGGACCATATTGTCGCCTTCACCCATGTAGTCGAGAGCGTGCTCGACCGCGTACGCGACGGCACCGTCACCGTGGCCGAGCCGCTGGTGACGCTGCTGCTGTCGTGCGCCGACCACATGCGTGCATTGATCGACACGACGGCTGCCGGCCAGTACGAACCCAACGCCGCCAGCACCGCCACCGGCACCGCCCTCCTCGACCGCCTGCAACGGCACCTGCCGGGGGCGCTGGCCGCCGCCGAGCCGGCCCCGCGCGCCGAGCCCGCCGCAGCGGCCACCGCGGCCGACGCGGGCGCCAACAACTACTGGCACCTGTCGCTGCGCTTCGGCAGCGAAGTGTTCAAGAACGGCATGGACCCGCTGTCCTTCCTGCGCTATCTCGGCCAGCTCGGCACCATCGTCGGACTGGAAACGCTGGCCGACGCCTTGCCGCCGGCCGACGCCATGGACCCGCACCTGTGCTACCTCGGCTTCGAGGTCTCCTTCGACAGCACCGCCGACAAGGCCGCGATCGAGGACGTGTTCGACTTCGTGCGCGACGATGCGCAGATTCGCATCCTGCCGCCGCACAGCCGCGTGGCCGACTATCTGCGGCTGATCGCCGAGCTGCCCGAGCAGGCCCCGCGCCTGGGCGAGATCCTGGTCCGCTGCGGCAGCGTGACGGCACAGGAGCTGGCCACGGCGCTGGCCGCGCAGGCGGAAGCCGCCACGCCGCAGCCGCTGGGCAGCATCATGGTGGCGCAGGGCGCGGTGCCGCCGGTCGTGGTCGAGGCCGCGCTGGCGCAGCAACAGCAGATGCGCGCCAAGGGCCAGGAAACCCAGACGGTCCGGGTCGATGCGGAAAAGCTGGACCAGCTGATCAACCTGGTCGGCGAACTGATCATCGCCGCGGCCGGCGCCAGCCTCACGGCCCGCCGCGCCGGCGACGCCGCGCTGCAGGAGAGCGCCTCCACCGTCTCGGAGCTGGTCGAGCAGGTGCGCGACCGCGCGCTGCAGCTGCGCATGGTGCGCATCGGCGCCACCTTCGGCCGCTTCCAGCGCGTGGTGCACGACGTCGCGCGCGAGATCGGCAAGGACATCCGGCTGCAGCTCAGCGGCGAGGACACCGAGCTCGACAAAACCGTGGTGGAAAAACTGGGCGACCCGCTGACCCACCTGGTGCGCAACGCCATCGACCACGGCATCGAGCCGGCCGCGCAGCGGCTGGAGCGCGGCAAGCCCGCGCAGGGCACGGTACGGCTGCATGCCTACCACGACGCCGGCAACATCGTGATCGAAGTCAGCGACGACGGCGGCGGCCTGCGGCGCGAGAAGATCCTCGCCAAGGCCGAGGCGCGCGGCCTGATCGAGCCCGGCCAGAACCTGAGCGACGCCGAGATCTACAACCTGGTGTTCGAGCCCGGCTTCTCCACCGCCGAGCAGGTCACCAACCTGTCCGGGCGCGGGGTCGGCATGGATGTGGTCAAGCGCAACATCGTGGCGCTGCGCGGCAGCGTCTCGCTCGCCAGCACCGAGGGCGTGGGCACCACCGTCAGCGTGCGCCTGCCGCTGACGCTGGCGATGATCGATGGCTTCCTGGTCAGCGTCGGCAAGGCGCCCTTCGTGGTGCCGCTGGAGATGATCGAGGAGTGCATCGAATACAGCGCCGCGCCTGGCCACCAGTACACCGACCTGCGCGGCGAGGTGCTGCCGTTCGTGCGCCTGCGCGACGTGTTCGCGCTGGACGGCGCGGCCGCGCGGCGACAGAGCATCGTCGTGGTGCGCCAGGGCGGCGTCAAGGCCGGCCTGGTGGTCGACGCCCTGCACGGCGAGTTCCAGACCGTGATCAAGCCGCTGGACAAGATGTTCCAGCGGGCCGACCGCCTCAGCGGTTCGACCATCCTGGGCAGCGGCGAAGTCGCGCTGATCCTGGACGTGCCCGCCCTGATCCGCCAAGCCACGGCCGCCGCGCCGCCGGCCCATTCCCAATTTTCATGCACTAACTGACGTCCACCCTGGAGGAAAGCATCATGTTCTCAAACGTAAAAATCGGTATCCGGCTCATCGCCGGCTTCATCCTGGTTGCCGCCATCAGCGCCGTGGTCGGCATGATCGGCATTTCCAACGCCGGCAAGATCAACGATCTGGCCGACAAGATGTACGCCAGCGAACTGCTGGGGCTTTCCTACATCAAGGAAGCCAATATCGACCTGATCTATGTCGGCCGCGCCCGCGGCAACGCACTGCTGGCCACCACGGCGGAGGAACGCCAGAAGTATGTGACGCTGACCACCAAGAGCCTGGCGATGGTCAAGGAGAACATGGAGAAGGCCCGTCCGCTGTTCGTCCGTCCGCGCGCCAAGGAAATCCTGGCCAAGTACAACACCGTCTGGGAGGAGTACGAGAAGGAGACCATGCGTACGCTGGCGATGGTGGCCAACGAGCCGCTGGGACAACGCAGCGACCAGCTCAACCAGAGCATGCGCAGCGCCGGCGAGAAGGCCCAGTTGCTGGACGACTGGATGACCGACCTCACCAGGATCAAGGAAGAGAACGCCAAGGAGGCGTCGGACGCCACCACGGCCATGTATGAAAACAGCCGCACCATCATGCTGGGCGCCATCGGCTTCGGCGTGGTGCTGGGCATCTTCCTCGGCTTCGTCATCAGCCGCAGCGTCACCAAGCCGCTGTCGAAGGCGGTCGACGCGGCCGAGCGCCTGGCCCAGGGCGACCTGACCATCAAGCTGGAAAGCACCGCCAAGGATGAAACCGGCCGCCTGCTGCAATCGATGCAGAAGATGATCGAGAAACTGTCGCAGGTGGTGGCCGAGGTCAACAACGGCGCCCAGTCGCTGGCCAGCGCCTCCGAGGAAGTCAGCGCCACCGCGCAGTCGCTGTCGCAGGCGTCCAGCGAGCAGGCCGCCGGCGTCGAGCAGACCAGCGCCTCGATCGAGCAGATGACCGCCTCGATCTCGCAGAACACCGAGAACGCCCGCGTCACCGACGGCATGGCCAGCAAGGCGGCGCGCGAGGCGACCGAGGGCGGCCAGGCGGTCAAGTCCACCGTGCTGGCCATGCGCCAGATCGCCAGCAAGATCGGCATCATCGACGACATCGCCTACCAGACCAACCTGCTGGCGCTGAACGCGGCCATCGAGGCGGCCCGCGCCGGCGAACACGGCAAGGGCTTCGCCGTGGTGGCGGCCGAGGTGCGCAAGCTGGCCGAGCGCAGCCAGGTGGCAGCGCAGGAAATCGGCGAAGTGGCCACCAGCAGCGTCAAGCTGGCCGAGCAAGCCGGCAGCCTGCTCGACGAGATGGTGCCCAACATCCGCAAGACGTCCGACCTGGTGCAGGAAATCACGGCCGCCTCGTCGGAGCAGTCGAGCGGCGTCAGCCAGATCAACTCGGCGGTCGGCCAGTTGAGCCAGACCACCCAGCAAAACGCCTCCAGCTCGGAGGAACTGGCGGCGACCGCCGAGGAAATGAGCAGCCAGGCTGAGCAACTGCAACAGACCATGGCCTTCTTCCGCCTGGACGCCGTCACGCGCGCGCCGGCGGTGCCGATCCGCAAGGCTGCGGCGGCCCGCGCGGCACGCCAGGCCAGCGGCCGGCTCGGCACGGGCAACCTGGCGCTGGCGGCGGCCGGCGAGGTCGACGAAGCCATGTTCGGCAAGTTCTGAGGAGGCGGCCATGAACGCGCGCATCGAGGCGAACACCCTCCAGGCGGCCAATGACCGCACCCAGTACCTGACCTTCATGCTCGGCGGCGAGGTGTTCGCCATCGGCATCCTGGCGATCAAGGAAATCATCGAGTACCAGGGCGTGACCGTGGTGCCGATGATGCCGGCCGCGATACGCGGCGTCATCAACCTGCGCGGCGCGGTGGTGCCGGTGATGGACCTGTCGGCGCGCTTCGGCCAGCCGTCGAGCGAAGTCGGCAAGCGCACCTGCATCGTCATCGTCGAGATGGAGCTGGACGGCGAGCGGCGCGACGTCGGCGTGGTGGTCGACGCCGTCAACGCGGTGCTGGAGATCGCCCGCGCCGAGATCGAGCCGGCGCCGGCCTTCGGCGCCCGCATCCGCACCGACTTCATCGCCGGCATGGGCAAGGTCAACGGCCGCTTCGTGATCCTGCTCGACGTCGAGCGCGTGCTGTCGAACGCCGACCTGGACGCGCTGGGCGAAGGCTTGCCCCCGGCCCCGGCCGCGCTGGCTGCGTGAGGGGCAACGATGAGCGGTATCGACATCACCGACCAGGAGTTCGGCCAGTTCCAGCGCTTCATCTTCGCGGCGGCTGGCATCAGCATGTCCGACGGCAAGAAGGCGCTGGTCAGCGGGCGGCTGGCCAAGCGCCTGCAGCAGCACGGGCTCGGCAGCTATGGCGCCTACTTCCGCCTGCTCACCAGCGGCACCGCGCCGCAGGAAGTGCAGACCGCGGTGGATTTGCTGACCACCAACGAGACCTATTTCTTCCGCGAGACGGTGCACTTCGACGCGCTGCGCGCGCATGCGCGGGCGACCGGCGAGCCCGGGCGGCCCTACCGCGTGTGGAGCGCGGCCTGCTCGTCGGGCGAGGAAGCGTACAGCATGGCGATGGTGCTGGATGACAGCCTCGGCCAACGCCCCTGGGAAATCGTGGCCACGGACATCAGCACGCAAGTGCTGCGGCGGGCGCAGGCCGGGCACTATCCGGATGAGCGCGCGCGGCACACGCCGCCGGAATATCTGCGCCGCTACTGTCTCAAGGGCCACGGCGAGCAACAGGGCACGCTGCTGGTCGCGGCCGCGCTGCGCGAGCGGGTGCGCTTCGCCCAGGTCAATTTGAACCAGGCCCTGCCGTCACTGGGCACGTTCGACGCCATCTTCCTGCGCAACGTGATGATTTACTTCAGCCCGGACACCAAGCGGCAGGTGGTGGCCCGCGTCCTGTCGTTGCTGCGTCCGGGCGGGCTGTTTTGCATCGGCCGCTCGGAAAGCCTGAACGACATCAGCGATGCCGTGCAGGCGGTGGCGCCGTCGGTGTTCCGCAAGCCGTGAGCGCGCACGATTGACGCACCACATGGCCGGTGCGGATCGATCATCTAGTCTTGAATGGCTGGACCGATCCACCCACCGGAGCCTATGCCATGTCACGCTTGATCCCCCTTCTGCTGCTGACGCTGGCCGTTGCCAGCGCCCAGGCCGCGGCGCGCTACAACGTTGTCGACCTCGGCGGCAGCGACAGCAGCGCCTACGCCATCAACAGCCTCGGCCTGGTGGCCGGCGCTGAATACAGCCCGTCCGGCGTGCCGCAGGCGGCGCTGTTCCACGACGGCACCATCACACGCCTGGGCACACTGGGTGGCGCCAGCAGCACGGCGAACGGCCTCAATGCCTATGGGCAGTTGGTCGGCGGCAGCACCAACGCGGACGAACTGCGCCGCGCCTTCCTCTACTCCAACGGCGCCATGCGCGACCTCGGCACGCTGGGCGGCGCCGAGGCCGAGGCCAGGCGCATCAACAACGCCGGCCAGATCGTCGGCAGCGCCGCCAATGCGGACAGCCTCTGGCATGCCTTCCTGTATTCGGGCGGCGGTATGCGCGACCTCGGCACGCTCGGCGGCGACATCAGCAACGCGTTCGACATCAACGTCCACGGCCAGGTGGCCGGCAACGCGGCCATCAGCGACGCCATCGTCTTTCACGCGGTCCATGCCTTCCTGTACGCGGGAACGGCGCTGCAGGACCTGGGCACCTTCGGCGGCACCAACAGCAGCGCCTGGAGCCTGAACGACGCCGGCCACGCCGTGGGCTACGCGGCCGTCACCGATGACACGGCTGACCACGCCTTCCTGTACGCCAACGGCGCCATGCACGACCTCGGCACGCTGGGCGGCACCTACAGCTTCGCCGCCGGCATCAACAACGCGGACCAGGTGGTGGGCGTCTCCAACGTCGCCGGCGATGGCGGCAGCAGCGGCTTTCTCTACAGCGGCGGCGTGATGCTGGACCTGAATACGCTGATCGATCCGGCCACCGGCTGGCGCATCAACGACGCGCACGGCATCAACGACCAGCAGCAGATCGCCGCCAACGGCTGCAGGGCCGGCGTCTGCCGCGCGCTGCGGCTGGACCTGGCGGCGGCGGTGCCCGAGCCCGCCACGTGGCTGATGCTGTCGGCGGGGCTGGGCGTGCTGGGCCTGGCCGCCCGCCACCGTGCCGCAAGCGAAGGCGATATACGCTTCAAGCGCATGCCGGCCGCCGACGAGGCGCAGCGGCGCCGCACGACCGACTGGATCGAGGTCCACGGCCAGGCCGCCTGACGCCAGTCAATTGAGGGCCGGGCCGGGAATCGGCATCGGCCACGCGATCTCGAACATCGCGCCGCCGGCATCGCCGCGCCGGTACGAGGCCACGCCGCCGTGCGCCTCGGCGATGGCGCGCACCACCGCCAGCCCCAGCCCGCTGCCGCCCACGGCGCCGGCGCGCGCGTGCTCGCCCCGGTGGAAGGCCAGGAACAGCTTGCCTTCCAGATCCTCGTCGATGCCGGGGCCGGCGTCCTCCACCTGCAGCAGATACTGCGCGCCCAGCACCCGCGTGCGGATGTGGATAACGCCCGGATCGGCGTAGCGTCCCGCGTTGTCGAGCAAGGCCAGCAGGATCTGCCGCATGCGCGCGCCGTCGCAGCAGATGCGCCCTTCCGCCAGGTCCAGCGCCAGCTGGTAGCCGGCCGCCTCCATCTGCGGCGCCAGCAGGTGCGCCACGTCGCGGATGGCGCCGGCCAGGTCGCAGTCGGCCAGCTCCAGCTTGAGATGGCCGCTGTCGAACATGCTCAACATGCGCAAATCGTCGATCAGGCGCGACAGGCCCTCCACCTGATGCAGCAGGCCGCGAAACTGTTTTTCATCCGGCTCGAACACACCCTCGGCCAAGCCCTGCAGCCGGCCGCGCAGGATCGTCACCGGCGTGCGCAGCTCGTGGGCGATGGCTGCGTTCCAAGTCACCATCTCGCGCTCCATGCGCTGCAGGCGTTCCGCCATCGCGTTGAAGTCGTCGACCAGCAAGGCGGTCTCGCCCAGCGAGCGGTCGCCGGCCACGGCGCGCGCGGCCAGGTCGCCATGCGCCACGCGGCGCACGCTGTCGGCCACCGAATTCAGCGGCGCCAGGATGCGCCGCGCCAGCCGCGCCGACGCCCAGATCGCGAACACCAGCGCGACCATCGTCACCGACGCCATCCAGATCCATTCGGTGCTGGTGGGGATCATGTCGGTCGGGCCGGACAGCAGGTCCGGCCGGTATTCGATCACCAGCGCGTAAAACACGTAGGAACTCAGTAGCACGACCAGGGTCATGCCCAGCGAGACCACCAGCATGGCCAGCGTGATCTGCCGGTTCAGGCCGGGACCGCGCATCATTCCGCGTCCTCCAGCCGGTAGCCGACGCCGCGCAGGCTGGTCAGCACGCCGGCCAGGCCGCTGTCCTCCAGCTTCTTGCGCAGCTTGCTGACGTGGCTGTCCACCGTGCGCTCCAGCGCGTTGCCCTCCGGCAGACAGGCCGCGAGCAATTCGCCGCGCGTGAACACCCGCTTGGGCGCGCGCGCCATGTGGGTCAGCAGGCGGAACTCGGTCAGCGTCAGGTTCAGCGGCGCGCGCTGGCCGTTCACCTCCGCGCTGGCCTGGTAGGTTTCCAGGTCGATCTCCAGCTGGCCGCAACGCAGCACGCCGGCGGCCGGGCCGATGCTGCGGGCGGCGGCGCGGCGCAGCACGGCGCCCACGCGCGCGGCCACCTCGGCCGGGTTGAAGGGCTTGACCACGTAATCGTCGGCGCCGATGCGCAGGCCCATCAGCTTGTCGATGTCCTGGTCGTGCGCGGTCAGCATGATGACCGGCGTATCGCCGCGCTGGCGCAGCTCGGCCAGCACCTTCCAGCCGTCCACGCGCGGCATTTGCACGTCCAGCAGCACCAGGTCGGGCTTCAGCGACAGGTGCAGGTCGAGCGCGATGCGCCCGTCCGCCGCGTGCACGGTGCGCAAGCCGTCGCGGGCCAGGTAGGCTTGCAGGATTTGAGCGATTTCGGATTCGTCTTCGGCGATGAGCACCAGCGGGGTTCCGGCAGAACTGGACATGAATGGCTTGAAAAAAAGTAACGATCTCCATCATATCTCCATATTTCCTCAATAGATAGGCCACGTTGGGTGGTTAAAGTCCTAAGTCCTGCATTCCCTCACGGAGGGAAAACACTTTGGACGACCAGTTATGCACATCAAGCACCTCAACCTCAAGGCCCTGCCGGCGCTGCTGTCCGGGCTCACCCTTCTGACCCTGGCCGCCTGCCACCGGGCCCCGCCCGACGAGGCGCCGGTGCCTGCCAAGGTGTCGGCGCTGACGGTCGACGCCGGCCCGGTCGAACTGGCCGAGGACCTGCCGGGCCGCGTCACCGCCTTCCGCACTGCGGAGATCCGCCCGCAGGTGGGCGGCATCATCCAGCGCCGCCTGTTCGAGCAAGGCGCCGAGGTCAAGGCCGGCGCCCCGCTGTTCCAGATCCACACGGCGCCCTTCCAGGCCGAGGCCGACACCGCCGCCGCCGCGCTGCAACGCGCCGAGGCCGCGCTGGTGCGCGCCAGGATCCAGGCCGAGCGCATCCGTCCGCTGGTGCTGGCCGACGCCGTCAGCCAGCAAACCTACGACGACGCCGTCTCCCAGCGCGACCAGGCCCAGGCCGAAGTGGCGCAGGCCAAGGCCACGCTGGCGCGCCGCCGGCTCGACCTCGGCTACGCGACCGTGACGGCGCCGATCTCCGGCCGCATCGGCGAGGAGCTGGTGACCGAGGGCGCGCTGGTGGCCCAGACCGACGCCACGCCGATGGCGCGGGTGCAGCAGATCGACCAGGTGTACGTGGACGTGCGCCAGCCGGCCTCGATGCTGCGCACGTTGCGCGGCGACGCCGCCCATCCGCCCAAGGCCCACATCCTCGACGGCAGCGGCAAGGACTACGGCCTGGAGGCGCGCATCCTGTTCTCCGGCATCAACGTCGACGCCGGCACCGGCGACATGGTGCTGCGCATCCTGGTCGCCAACCCGGACCGCCAGCTGCTGCCCGGCATGTTCGTGCGCGCCCGCATCAGCCGCATGGCAGACGCCGACGGCATCCTGGTGCCGCAGCAAGCCGTGCTGCACGCGGGCGCCACCCGCGTCTGGGTGCTGGATCCCGGCAACAAGGCCACGCTGCGCGAGGTCAAGCTGGGCGGGCTGGTCGGCCACAACTACCTGGTCACCAAAGGCCTGAAGCCCGGCGAACGCATCGCCGTCGAGGGACTGGACCGCATCCAGCCCGACGCCAAGCTGGACATCACGCCATGGAAGCGCGACGCCGCCACCGCCATGGCCGGCGCGCCGGCGCACCGCTAATACTGCAAGGACTACGTCATGCCACAATTTTTCATCGACCGCCCGGTGTTCGGCTGGGTGATCGCCATCTTCATCGTGCTGTTCGGACTGATCGCCATCCCGCAATTGCCGGTTGAGCGCTATCCGTCCGTGGCGCCGCCCAGCGTCAGCATCTCCGCCAGCTATCCCGGCGCCACGCCGCAGACCATGAACGACGCCGTCGTCAGCCAGATCGAACGCGAACTGTCCAGCGTGAAGAACCTGCTGTACTTCGAATCCTCGGCCGACACCTCCGGTTCGGCGCAGATCACCGCCACCTTCAAGCCCGGCACCAATCCCGAGCTGGCGCAGGTGGACGTGCAGAACCGCCTCAAGTCGGTCGAGCCGCGCCTGCCGCAGGCGGTGCGCCAGAACGGCCTGTCGGTCGAATCGGCCGGCTCCGGCTTCCTGATGATCGTCGGCCTGAGCGCCAGCAACGGCAAGTACGACGAGATCGAACTGGCCGACTACATGGCCCGCAACGTGGTCGAGGAACTGCGCCGCATTCCGGGCGTGGGCCGCGTGCAGCTGTTCGGCGCCGAGAAGGCCATGCGCATCTGGGTTGATCCGAACAAGCTGGTCTCGTACAAGCTGACCATGAGCGATTTGAGCACGGCGGTGGCGCAGCAAAATGCGCAGATCGCCCCCGGCCGCGTCGGCGACACGCCGGCCCTGGCGGGCCAGCGCGTGTCGATCCCGCTGACCGTGCAGGGACAATTGCAGACGCCCGAGGAATTCGCCGCCATCGTCCTGCGCGCCAACCTGGACGGCTCCAAGGTCGTTATGGGCGACGTCGCCCGCGTCGAGCTGGGCGCGCAGAACTACGCCAGCGCCACGCGCGAGAACGGCCGCGCCGCCACCGGCGCCGCCGTCCAGCTGTCGCCGGGCGCCAACGCGGTCAAGACGGCGCAGGCCGTGCGCGAGCGTATGCATGAGCTGAGCAAGACGCTGCCGGCAGGGATCACCTATTCCGTGCCGTTCGACACCGCGCCCTTCGTCAAGATCTCCATCGAAAAAGTGGTGCACACGCTGCTGGAGGCGATGGTGCTGGTGTTCCTGGTCATGTACCTGTTCCTGCAAAAGATACGCTACACGCTGATCCCGGCCATCGTCGCGCCGATCGCGCTGCTGGGCACCTTCGCGATCATGCTGTTGCTGGGCTTCTCGGTCAACGTGCTGACCATGTTCGGCATGGTGCTGGCGATCGGCATCATCGTCGACGACGCCATCGTCGTGGTCGAGAACGTCGAACGGCTGATGGCCACCGAGGGCCTGTCGCCCAAGGCCGCCACCTCGAAGGCGATGCGCGAGATCACCGGCGCCGTCATCGGCATCACGCTGGTGCTGACGGCGGTGTTCATCCCGATGGCGCTGGCCACCGGCTCGGTGGGCGCCATCTATCGGCAGTTCACGCTGTCGATGGCGGTGTCCATCCTGTTCTCCGCCTTCCTGGCGCTGACGCTCACGCCGGCCCTGTGCGCCACCCTGCTCAAGCCGGTCGATCCGGGCCATCACGAGAAGACCGGCTTCTTCGGCTGGTTCAACCGCCAGTTCGAGCGCATGAACCAGCGCTATGAAAACGGCGTCGCGCGCGTGATCAAGCGCTCGGGCCGCGTGATGCTGGTGTTCGCCGTGCTGGTGGGCCTGCTGGCGTTCGCCTTCCGCGTGCTGCCGGCGTCCTTCCTGCCGGAGGAGGACCAGGGCTACTTCATCACCTCGATCCAGCTGCCGTCCGACGCCAGCACCGAACGCACACTCGACATCGTCAAGAAGTTCGAGGACCATCTGGTGACGCGCAACGGCATCGCCAACAACCAGTCGATACTTGGCTGGAGCTTCACCGGCAGCGGTCCGAACGCCGCCATCGCCTTCACCATGCTGAAGGACTGGGACAAGCGCGACGGCGCCACCGTGCAGCAGGAAGTGGCGCTGGCCCAGGCGGTCATGTCGCAGACCACCGAGGGCATGGTGATGAGCGTGATGCCGCCCGCCATCGACGATCTCGGCAACTCGTCGGGCTTCTCGCTGCGGCTGCAGGACCGGGCCAGCCAGGGCGACGCCGCGCTCAAGGCAGCGCAGGGCAAGCTGCTGGAGCTGGCCGCCAAAAGCCCGCTGATCGTCGGCGCCTATCCCGAGGGCCTGCCCGACGGCACCAGCATCCAGCTGGACATCGACCGCCAGAAGGCGGAGGCGCTGGGCGTGGCCTTCACCAGCATCAGCGATACGCTGTCGGCCGCGATGGGTTCGCAGTACGTGAACGACTTCCCCAACCGGGGCCGCATGCAGCAGGTGATCATCCAGGCCGACGCCGGCGCCCGCATGCAGCTGGACGACGTGCTGCGCCTGCACGTGCGCAACGCGGCCGGCGGCATGGTGCGCCTGAGCGAGGTGGTCACCCCGGTGTGGCGCGACATGCCGCTGCAGATGGTGCGCTACCAGGGCTATCCCGCCGCGCGCATCAGCGGCAGCGCGGCGCCGGGCACGTCCAGCGGCGAGGCCATGGCGGAGATGGAAAGGCTGGCGCGCCAGCTGCCGCCCGGCTTCGCGGTCGAATGGAGCGGCATCTCGCTGCAGGAGAAGCAGTCGTCCGCGCAGGCGCCCATGCTGATGGCCTTGTCGATGCTGGTGGTGTTCCTGGTGCTGGCCGCGCTGTACGAGAGCTGGGCGATTCCGCTGTCGGTGATGCTGGTGGTGCCGCTGGGCCTGATCGGCTGCGTGGCCGCCGTGCTGATACGCGGCATGCCGAACGACGTGTTCTTCAAGGTCGGCATGATCACCGTGATCGGCCTGTCGGCCAAGAACGCGATCCTGATCATCGAGTTCGCCAAGCAGATGCACCAGGACGGCAAAGGCCTGGTGGAATCGGCGATTGAGGCGGCGCGCCTGCGGCTGCGGCCGATCCTGATGACCTCGCTGGCCTTCGCGTTGGGCGTGCTGCCGCTGATGTTGGCGGGCGGCGCCAGCTCGGAGACCCAGCACGCCATCGGCACCGGCGTGTTCGGCGGCATGGTCAGCGCCACCTTGCTGGCGATCTTCTTCGTGCCGGTGTTTTATGTAGTTGTGTTGGGTCTCGTTGAACGGTTCGGCGCCAAGCGCCGCCCGGCGGCGGACCTCGTTGTGGAGCAAGCATGATGAGCAATATCCGTATCCCCGCCCTGCTGGCCGTGGCCCTGCTGCAGGGCGCCTGTTCGCTGACGCCGGTGCTGGAGAAACCGCCGGCGCCGCTGCCGGCCACTTATGGCGAGACCGCCGCGCCGGCCGCCAATGCCGCCGATCTCGGCTGGCAGACCATGTTCGGCGATCCGCGCCTGCGCGCGCTGATCGACCTGGCATTGAAGAACAACCGCGACCTGCGGCTGGCCCTGTTGAACGTACAGTCGGTGCGCGCGCAGCTCGACATCCAGGACAGCAACCGCCTGCCCACGCTGACGGCCAATGCCGGACTGGTGAAGCAGCGTAGCGCCGGCGTGGTGGACAGCCAGAAGTCCACCGGCTTGAGCATCAGCGCCTTCGAGCTCGACGTGTTCGGCCGCGTGGCCGCGCTGTCCGAGTCGGCGTTCGCGCGCTACCTGGCCAGCGACGAGAACCGCCGCGCCGTGCAGATCTCGCTGGTCGGCGCGGTGGCCGACGCCTACTTCGCCCAGCGCCTGGCGGAAGAACAGCTGCAACTGACCGACCGCACGCTGGCCGACTGGCAGCGCTCGCTGGAACTGGCGCGGCAGCTGAAATCCGCCCGCCAGCGCAGCGGCCTGGACGTCGCCGAAGCGGAAGGCCAGGTCGCCACCGCCCAAGCCGACCGCGAAGCGCGCCTGCGCGCCGTGGCACTGGCCGGCAACGCGCTGGACCTGCTGACCGGCGTGCGCGCACCGGATGCCCTGCCGCCCGGCATGTCGCTGGACAAGCAGCCGGTGCTGGTGCAATTGCCGGCCGGCCTGCCATCCGACCTGCTGACCCGTCGTCCCGACATCCGCCAGGCCGAACAGGCGCTGGTGGCGGCCAACGCCGACATCGGCGCGGCGCGCGCGGCGTTCTTCCCGCAGATCTCGCTGACGGCCAACCTCGGCTACGCAAGCCCATCGCTGTCCGGCATGTTCGACAGCGGCCGGCGGGTCTGGTCATTCGCGCCGCAGATCACGCAGCCGCTCTTCAACCACGGCAGGCTGCGCTCCGAACTGCGGCTGGCCGAGGTGCGCAAATCCGCCGCCGTGGTCGAATACGAGAAGGCCGTGCAGACCGCCTTCCGCGAGGTGGCGGACGGCCTGGCCGGCCGGGCCACCTACAGCCGCCAGCTCGAAGCGCAATCGCGGGTGGTCAGCAGCGCCGAACGCCGCCTGGCACTGTCCCGCCTGCGCTACGACGCCGGCCAGGACAGCCGCCTGGAGCTGCTGGACGCCCAACGCCTGCTGTACGCCGCCCAGCAAGCCCAGCTGGAACTGCGCCGCAACGAGTTCGGCAACGCCGTGGCGCTGTACAAGGCGCTGGGCGGCGGCCTGCGCACCGAGTAGGTTCGCGCCCGTTTGTGGGGCGTTTGATCCAGATCATATATTTTACGGAAGGCGTTTGTTAGCCTGAGTTTTTCAATTGACCTGGAGAACGCCATGTCCTACAAAACCATACTCGTCCACGTTGACAATTCGGAGCATGCCCCGGAGCGTATCGACGTGGCGGCGCGCCTGGCCCGCGATCAGGACGCACACCTGATCGGCGCGGCCACCACCGGTATCTCGGGTGAGTTCTACCGCAACAGCGCCATGATGTATGGTGGCGTAGTGCCGCAGGACCAGCTCGACGACCTGGTCCGGAACGCCGAAAGCTCGCTGGCACGTTTCGAAGACCAGGCCCGCAAGGCCGACGTGCGCTACGAGCGCCGCATCAGCGACGACGAAGCCCAGAACGGCCTGGTGTTCCAGGCGCGCTACGCCGATCTCGTCGTACTCAGCCAGTGCGAACCGGGCGAGGAAGGCCTGCTGATGGGTCCCGGCCTGGCGGCCTACCAGGCGTTGAACGGCGGCCGTCCGGTGCTGGTCGTGCCGTACGCCGGCACCTACCCGCACATCGACCGCCACGCGCTGGTCGCCTGGGACGGCAGCCGCGCCGCCACCCGCGCCGTGACCGACGCGCTGCCGCTGCTGCGCCGCAGCGCCCGCGTGACGCTGGTGGTGTTCGATCCAACCCGTCAATACGGCGTGCACGGCGCAGAACCAGGCGCGGACATCGCGCTGTACCTGGCGCGCCACGGCGTCAAGGTCGAAGTCCTGCAGCAGCCTAGGCCCGAGGGCATGAACATCGGCGAAGCCCTGCTGTCGCTGTCGGCCGACCTCGGCAACGACCTGCTGGTGATGGGCGCCTACGGCCATCAACGCTGGCGTGAAACGGTGCTGGGCGGCGTCACGCGCACCATCCTCGCATCGATGACGTTGCCGGTGCTGATGTCGCACTAAGGAACCGCGATGAGCTACAAGACCATCGCCGTGCACTGCGACCAGTCGCAGCACGCCGCGGCCCGTTACGCGCTGGCGGCCAGGGTCGCCTTGGCCGCCAGCGCGCATTTGACGGGCGTCGCGCTCACCGGCATTTCGCGTTATGCGGAATGGAACGATAGTCTCGGTGCCTGGCCGCTGCCGCCGCACTTGCTCGACCGTCTGCGTCATCAGGCCGGCGCTGCGCTCGCCACGTTCGAACGCGACGTGGCGGCGGCCGGCGTGGACCAGTGGTCCAGCAGCCTGTACGAGGACGACGCCGAAAGCGGCCTGCTGCAGCACGCGCGCTACGCCGACCTGCTGGTGCTGAGCCAGACCGATCCCGACGACATCCAGTTCGGTATCAGCCGCCCCCTGCCGCCGGAACTGCTGCTGCAAAGCGGCCGGCCGCTGCTGCTGGCGCCGAATACGGTCAACCCGGCCGGCAACACGCCGGCATCGGGCGCCTTCCGCCACCCGCTGCTGGCCTGGGACGGCAGCAACCAGGCGGCGCGCGCCCTCACCGACGCGCTCCCGTTGCTGAAGCTGGCCGAACGCATCACGCTGCTGGTGCTGAACGCCGATCAAGACAAGGCTCGCCACGGCGGCGAGCCGGGCGCCGACATGGCGCTGTTCCTGGCCCGCCACGGCGTGCGGGTGGATGTCATGCGCGAGTTCACCACGCTGGAGACGGGAGCGGCCCTGCTGGGCGCGGCTGCCGAACGCGGTTGCGACTTGCTGGTGATGGGCGGCTACGGCCACCGCCGCCTGCATGAAACGCTGCTGGGCGGCGCCACCCGTAGCGTGCTGCGCGGGATGACGCTGCCGGTGCTGATCTCGCACTGAGACCAGCCCCTCCACTAATGCTGCAACACAAACCGTCCTGGCGCCGGGCCCAGCACCCGGCCCAGGCCCATCGCCGGCGGCGCCACGCGATGGCGGTCGCCGTGGCGCACCAGCCATTGCTGCCAGTGCGGCCACCATGAACCCTCCTTGCGGTCCGCGCTGTCCAGCCATTCCTGCGGGCTGTTGTAGCTGGCCCCGGCCACGTTGTCGGGATGGCAGCGATAGCTGCGGTTGGCATGGCCGGGCTCGGAGACGATGCCCGCGTTGTGCCCGCCGGACGCCAGCACGAAGTCGATCACCGCGCCGCTCAGCAAATGAATCTTGTACACCGAGCGCCACGGCGACACGTGGTCGCGCTCGGTACCGACCACGAACATCGGCGTGCGGATGTCAGACAGCGCGATCGGCTTACCCTGCGCCAGATAGCGCCCCTCGGCCAGGTCGTTGCGCAGGAACAGCCCGTGCAGATACTCGCTGTGCATGCGGAACGGCAGGCGGGTGCTGTCGGCGTTCCAGGTCATCAGGTCGTTGGGCGCGGTGCGCTCGCCCATCAGATACTCGCGCATCATGCGCGACCACACCAGGTCGCGCGCATGCAGCAACTGGAACGAGGCCGCCATCTGGTCGCCGTCCAGGTAGCCCTGGTCCCACATCAGCGCGTCGAGGAAGGCCAGCTCGCTGTCGTCGATGAACAGGCCCAGTTCGCCCGGCTCGCTGAAATCGGTCTGCGCCGCCAGCAAGGTCACCGAGGCCAGCTTGGCATGCTTGCCGTGCTCGCCCGAATCGATGGCGGCCGAAGCGATCGCCAGCAGCGTGCCGCCCAGGCAGTAGCCGACCGCGTGCACCGGTACGCCGCCGCCCAGCCGGTCGGCCTGCTCCAGCGCGGCGAACACGCCCAGCCGCAGATAGTCGTCCATGCCCATGTCGCGGTCATGCTGGCCGGGATTACGCCAGGACAGCATCAACACGGTATGGCCCTGCTGCACCAGGTAGCGCACCAGCGAGTTGTGCGGCGACAGGTCGAGGATGTAGTACTTCATGATCCACGACGGCACGATCAGCACCGGCTCGCGGTAGACGTGCTCGGTCTGCGGCGAATACTGGATCAGCTCGATCAGCTCGTTACTGAAGATGACCTCGCCCGGCGTGACCGCCACATCCTGGCCCGGCACGTAGCTCGGACCGGTCGGCTCAGGCACCGCCATGTCCGGCGGCGCCAGGCGGCGGCACAGGTCGCGCCGCCAGTTCAGCGCGCCGTCCATCAGACTGCGCCCGCCGCTGGCGGCGGCCGCCCGCAGCACCTCGGGATTGGTCCACAGGAAGTTCGACGGCGAGTACATGTCCAGCAACTGGCGCGCGGTGAAGGCCACCACTTCCGCATGATGCGGCGCCACGCCGCGCACGCCAGTGGTGGCCTGGTTCCAGAACTGCTCCGCCTGTTTGAAATTCTGTGCATACTGCGCATACGGCCATTGCCGCCATGCGTCGCTATCGAAACGGCTGTCGCCACCGACGTCCGCGTTGCCGGCCGCGGCCAGCCCGCCCAGATAGCTGGCGGCAAGCTCGGTGCACTTGCCCGGCGCGACGGCCAGGTGCTGCCACCAGTCCTGGAACGCCAGCGACATGGCGATCGGCGACACGCCGCCCGTCAGGCGCGCCATCTGGCTTTGCAGGTACAGGTCCAGCGCGTTGCTTTGCTCCTCGGCGGCCGGCTTGCGCGGCGGCGCCGTGGCCGGTACTACTTTCAGCTGTGCGGTTTTCACTTGTCCTCCTGGATGTAAGATGCACAGATTATGGTTGGGGCGTGTCCCCGAAGTATTTGATCTGGATCAAATACTTCCAGGAGGGCGCTCTCTAGACTGCCCTGCATTGTTAACCAACGCCCACAATCATGAACGCTTCCGACGACATCATCGAGAATATCACCTACGACGAATTGCATGTCGGCCAGACCGCGCGCCTGTGCCGCACGCTGACCAAGGAAGACATCGCCGCCTTCGCGGCCGTCTCCGGCGACGTCAATCCCGCCCACGTCGATCCCGAATACGCCGGCCACACGCTGTTCCACGGCGTGATCGCGCACGGCATGTGGGGCGCGGCGCTGATCTCGCGCCTGCTGGGCACGGTGCTGCCCGGCCCCGGCACGATCTACCTCGGGCAGACGCTGCAGTTCCTCAAGCCGGTGCGCGTCGGCGACGAGCTGCGCATCACCGCCACGGTGACGTCGATGGAACCGGCCAAGAAACATGTGTTGCTTGACTGCGAGATCAAGAACCAGACCGGCGCCGTGGTGCTGAACGGCGTCGCCACTGTGATCGCGCCAAGCGAGAAGGTGCGCCGTCCGCGCGTGCACCTGCCACCGCTGAGCCTGTCCCAGGTGCACGCCAATTATGCCAGCCTGATGGAGGCCGCGGCGCCGCTGACGCCGGTCCGTTGCGGCGTGGTCCATCCCTGCGACGAGGAATCGCTGCGCGGCGCGCTCGACGCGGCCACCCACAAATTGATCGTGCCGGTGCTGATCGCCCCCGAGGTGCGGCTGCGGGCCCTGGCCGAGAGCGCCGGCCTGTCGCTGGAAGGCGTGGAGCTGGTGGACGTGCCGCACAGCCACGCGGCGGCCGCGCGCGCCGCCGCCATGGCGGCCGCCGGCGAAGTGGAAATGCTGATGAAAGGCAGCCTGCACACCGACGAGATGATTTCCGCCGTGCTGGCCGCGCCGGGGCTGCGCACGGCGCGCCGCCTGTCGCACGTGTTCCGCATCGAGGTGCCGCTGTACGACAAGGTGCTGCTGATCTCGGACGGCGCGCTCAACATCCAGCCCACGCTGGACGACAAGGTCGACATCGTGCAAAACGCCATCGAGCTGGCGCACGCGCTGGGCACGTCGCAGCCCAAGGTCGCCATCCTGTCGGCGGTCGAGACGGTCACGCCGAAGATCCCGTCCACGCTGGACGCGGCGGCCCTGTGCAAGATGGCCGAGCGCGGCCAGATCAGCGGCGCGCTGCTGGACGGCCCGCTGGCCTTCGACAACGCCATCTCGCCGATGGCCGCGCGCGTGAAAGGCATCGTCTCCGAGGTGGCCGGCCACGCCGACATCCTGATCGCGCCCGACCTGGAGGCCGGCAACCTGCTGGCCAAGCAGCTTGAATACCTGGCCGGCGCCGCCGTGTGCGGCGTGGTGCTGGGCGCGGCCGTGCCGATCGCCCTGACCAGCCGCGCCGACGACGCCGCCGCCCGCACCGCCTCGGCCGCGCTGGCGCTGATGCTGGCCCACCGCTACCGCCAGCAGCAGCCGTAAGTTCCCCGTAAGTTCCCCTCGGACGGACGGCGCCCGCCGTCCGTTTATTGATTTTTGATCTACATCAATTACACGCGCTTGTCCTCCGCCGTACACTGCGTTCGCCGCTTGACTATCGGCATCATCCTACAATCACCAGGAGTTTGACTATGTTCCAGCCTGCGCCGTCCGCCAGGCCACGCACCGCCGTGAGCGCGGCCGCGCTGGCCGCCGTGCTGTCCGCCGCGATGCTGCTGCCAGGCTGCGGCTCGATGGCGCCGCAGTACGCCCGGCCGCCGCTGCCGGTCGCCGACCGCTACGACGCGCCCGCCGCCCCCGGCGCCACCGCCGCCCTGCCCGAATGGCGCGGCTACTTCGCGCCGCCGGCGTTGCAAGCGATGATCGTCGAAGCGCTGGCGCAGAACCGCGACCTGCGCATCGCCGTCCTGCGCGTCGACCAAGCCCGCGCCGCCTACGGCATCGAGCGCGCCAACCGCCTGCCGGTGCTGGCCGCCCAGGCAAGCGGACAGCACCAGCAGGTGCCGGCCGACCTCAGCCTGACCCGCCACGAAATGATCACCAGCCAGTACCAGGCCGGGCTGGGCGTGAGCGCCTGGGAAATCGACCTGTGGGGCCGCCTGGCCAGCCTGCGCGGGGCAGCGCTGCAAGACTACCTGGCCAGCGACGCCGCGCGCCGGGCCATCACCATGTCGCTGATCACCCACGTGGCCGAGGGCTACTTCGACGTGCGCGAGATCGACCAGCGCATCGCGCTGGCGCGCCGCACGCTGGCGACGCGGGAGGAAAGCTACCGCATCTTCTCGCGCCGGGTCGCGGTCGGCGCCACCTCGCGCCTGAACCTGACCCAGGTCGAAACCCTGCTGCTGCAAGCGCAGGCGCTCGCCAGCCAGCTGGAGCAGGAGCGCGACCGCAAGCGCCACGCGCTGCAACTGCTGGTCGGCAGCCCGAACGCGCTGGCGCCGCTGGATGCCGAAGCCGCCAACGCGGCCGGAAACCAGGCCGGCGAACCGGACGGCGCCTCGCGCGCGAACTCGGCCGGAAGAGCGGCCGCCAACGCGGCGGGCGACTTGCGCGGCGACGCAGGCAGCGGCCTGGCCGACAACTTGGCCGGCGCCCTGCCCGCGCTCGCCCCCGGCCTGCCGTCCGCATTGCTGGAACGGCGCGCCGACATCGTCGCCGCCGAGCACCAGCTGCGCGCGGCCAACGCCAACATCGGCGCCGCCCGCGCCACCTTCTTCCCGCAGGTCAGCCTGACCGCCGCGCTGGGCACCGCCAGCGCGGAACTGGACGGCCTGTTCGCCGGTGGCAGCCGCTCGTGGACCTTCGCGCCCAGCATCACACTGCCGCTGTTCGACGGCGACCGCCGCCGCCAGAACCTGACGCTGGCCGAGGCGCGCCGCGACAGCGCCATCGCCAACTACGAGAAAACCATCCAGGGCGCGTTCCGCGACGTGGCCGACGCGCTGTCCGCCCAAACCTGGCTGACCGCACAAGTGGGCATCGCCGAACGCACCCTGCAAGTACAACGCGAACGCGCCCGCCTGTCCCAGCTGCGCTACGACAGCGGCGCCGCGCCCTTCCTCGACGTGCTCGACGCCCAGCGCGACCTGCTCAGCGCAGAACAGCAGCTGATCCAGCTGCGCCGCGCCCTGCTGGGCGCCGGCATCGCCCTGTACAGCGCGCTCGGCGGCGACCCCGTGCTGGCCGCCCCGCCGCTCGCTTCCATTGACCATCCCCTGACCCGCATATGACCCCAGACCTGACACGCAAACTCGCCGCGGCCGCCGTCGGCGCCGCCCTGCTGGCCGGCGCCGGCTACGCCTGGTACCGCATGCATCCGGCCGGCCCCGGCCCCGAATTCACCAGCGGTAACGGCCGCATCGAAGCGACCGAGATCGACGTCGCCGCCAAGCTGCCCGGCCGCCTGCAGGACATCGCCGTCAACGAAGGCGACTTCGTGACGGCCGGCCAGGTGCTGGCCCACATGCAGGCCACCTCGCTGCAAGCGCAGCGCGACGAAGCCGCCGCCCGCCAGGCGCAGGCGCAAACCGCCGTCGCCAGCGCCGACGCCATGGTCGCCATGCGCCAGAGCGACTATCAGGCCGCGCAGGCACTGGTGGTGCAGCGCGAAAGCGAACTCGATGCCGCCCAGCGCCGCCTCAAGCGCTCCGAAAAACTGGTGCTCGAAGGCGCCTCGTCCGAACAGGAACTGGACGACGACCGCGCCCGCGTGCGCGCCACCAGCGCCGTGATCCGCGCCGCCCACGCCCAGGTGGCGGCGGCCAGCAGCGCGGTCGAAGCCGCGCGCACCCAGGTGGCGGGCGCCCGCGCCTCAGTCACCGCAGCCAAGGCCACCGTCGACCGCATCGACGTCGACCTGGCCGACAGCGCCCTGACCGCGCCGCGCGCCGGCCGCGTGCAGTACCGCATCGCGCAGGCCGGCGAAGTGCTGGGCAGCGGCGGCAAGGTGCTCAACCTGGTCGACCTGGCCGACGTCTACATGACCTTCTTCGTGCCGGAACAAGCGGCGGGCAAGCTGGCGCTGGGCGCGCCGGTGCGCGTGATCCTCGACGCCGCGCCGCAGTACGTGCTGCCGGCGCGCGTGTCCTTCGTCGCCAGCACCGCGCAGTTCACACCGAAAACCGTGGAGACCACCAGCGAACGCCAGAAGCTGATGTTCCGCGTGAAGGCACAGATCGATCCGGCGCTGCTGCAAAAGCACATGAAGCTGGTCAAGACCGGCCTGCCCGGCGTGGCCTGGGTACAGCTTGACGCCAGCAAGCCATGGCCGGCCAACCTGGAAACCAGGGTGCCGCAATGAGCGACGCAAGCGCAGCCGGCGTGGCCGCGCTGCGTGGCGTCACACTGCAATACGGCGACATCCGCGCCCTGCAAGCGATCGACCTGGACCTGCCCGCCGGCCGCATGATCGGCATGATCGGGCCGGACGGCGTCGGCAAATCCAGCCTGCTGTCGCTGGTGGCCGGCGCGCGCGCCGTGCAGCAAGGCAGCGTGACGGTGCTCGGCGGCGACATGCGCAGCAAGCGCCATCGCGACGACGTCTGCCCGCGCATCGCCTACATGCCGCAGGGCCTGGGCCGCAACCTGTATCCGACGTTGTCGGTGGAAGAGAACCTGCAGTTTTTCGGCCGCCTGTTCGGCCACGACGCGGCCAGCCGCCGGCGCCGCATCGACGAGCTGACCGCCAGCACCGGCCTGGCGCCGTTCCTGCAACGGCCCGCCGGCAAACTGTCCGGCGGCATGAAGCAGAAGCTGGGCCTGTGCTGCGCGCTGATCCACGATCCCGACCTGCTGATCCTCGACGAGCCAACCACCGGCGTCGATCCGCTGTCGCGCGCGCAGTTCTGGGACCTGATCGCCCACATCCGCCGCCAGCGCCCCGGCATGAGCGTGGTGGTGGCCACCGCCTACATGGAGGAAGCCGACCGCTTCGACTGGCTGGTGGCGATGGATAGCGGCCAGGTGCTGGCCACCGGCACGCCGCAGGAACTGCGCGCCCGCACCGGCACCACCACGCTGGAGCAAGCCTTCATCGCGCTGCTGCCGGCCGAGAAGCGCGGCGACCATCACGCCGTGACGGTGCCGCCGTTCCAGCCGTCCGAGGGCAACGACAGCATCGCCATCGAAGCCCAGGGCCTGACGATGAAGTTCGGCGATTTCACCGCGGTCGACCACGTGGACTTCCGCATCCGCCGCGGCGAGATCTTCGGCTTCCTCGGCTCCAACGGCTGCGGCAAGTCGACCACCATGAAAATGCTGACCGGCCTGCTGCCGGCCACCGAAGGCAGCGCCCTGCTGTTCGGCCGCGAGGTCGATGCCGGCGACATGGCCACCCGCCGCCGCGTGGGCTACATGTCGCAGGCGTTCTCGCTGTACGGCGAGCTGACCGTGGCGCAGAACCTGGTGCTGCACGCCCGCATGTTCAGCGTGCCGGAAGCCGAGATCGAAGGCCGCGTGGCCGACATGGCGCGCCGCTTCGGTCTCGACGCCGCGCTGGACTCCCTGCCCGAGCAGCTGCCGCTCGGCGTGCGCCAGCGCCTGTCGCTGGCGGTGGCCATGGTGCACAAGCCGGAACTGCTGATCCTCGACGAGCCGACCTCCGGCGTCGATCCCGTGGCGCGCGACATGTTCTGGCGCCTGATGATCGACCTGGCCCGCAACGACCAGGTCACCATCTTCATCTCCACCCACTTCATGAACGAGGCCGAGCGCTGCGACCGCATCTCGCTGATGCACGCCGGCCGCGTGCTGGTGAGCGCCGCCCCGGCCGCGCTGCCGGCCATGCGCGGCGTCGACACGCTGGAACAGGCCTTCATCGCCTACCTGGAGGAAGCGGCCGGCGAAACCGCGCCGCCCGCCGCGGCCGCTCCGGCCGCCGCCGATGCGCCGCCATCGCCATCATCGCCGCAAACCGGCGCCACGCCGCGCGCCCGCTGGCACCGCGCCCTGCAGCGCGGCTTCAGCTACACCCTGCGCGAAACGTTGGAACTGCGCCGCGACCCGGTGCGCGCCACGCTCGCGCTGCTCGGTACCGCCATCCTGATGTTCATCATCGGCTACGGCATCAACATGGACGTGGAAAACCTGTCCTACGCCGTGCTGGACCGCGACCAGAGCGGCTTGAGCCAGAACTACGCGCTCAACCTGTCCGGCTCGCGCTACTTCATCGAACGCGCCCCGATCGCCGACTACAACGACCTGGACCGGCGCATGCGCAGCGGCGAACTGGCGCTGGCGATCGAGCTCCCGCCCGGCTTTGGCCGCGACCTGCAACGCGGCGCGCCGGTGACGGTGGGCGCCTGGGTCGACGGCGCCATGCCGATGCGCGCCGAGACCACGCGCGGCTACGTGCAGGCCATGCACATGGGCTGGCTGGCCGACATGGCGCAGCACCGGCTGGGCATGAAGCTGGCCGGCGCCGGTACGCTGGAAACGCGCTATCGCTACAACCCCGACGTCAAGAGCCTGCCGGCCATGATCCCGGCCGTGATCCCGATGCTGCTGATGATGATCCCGGCCATGCTCAGCGCGTTGTCGGTGGTGCGCGAGAAGGAGCTCGGCTCCATCCTCAACCTGTACGTGACGCCGGTGACGCGGCTGGAATTCTTGCTCGGCAAGCAGATCCCCTACATCGCGCTGGGCATGCTGAACTTCGTGCTGCTGACCATCCTGGCCGCCACCGTGTTCGGCGTGCCGGTCAAGGGCAGCCTGCTGGCGCTGACGCTGGCCGCGCTGATCTACGTGATCTGCTCGACGGGCCTGGGCCTGCTGGTGTCGACCTTCACCCGCAGCCAGATCGCCGCGCTGTTCGTGACCATGATCGGCACCATCATCCCCTGCGTGCAGTTCGCCGGCCTGCTCAACCCGGTGTCCGGCCTGTCCGGCGCCGGCGCGCTGATCGGCCGCATCTACCCCGCCACCCATTTCCTCACCATCAGCCGCGGCGTGTTCAGCAAGGCGCTCGGGCTGAATGAACTGGGCGGCTCCATGTGGCCGCTGCTGCTGGCGGTGCCGGTGATCCTGACGGCATCGGCGCTGCTGCTGGACAAACAGGAGCGATGACCATGCGCGTACCATTGAACCCCCGCCTGGCCCACATCTACCGGCTCGGTATCAAGGAGCTGTGGAGCCTGCTGCGCGATCCCGCCATGCTGGTGCTGATCGTCTACACCTTCACGCTGTCGATCTACGTGGCCGCCACGGCGATGCCGGAAAGCCTGCACAACGCCGCCATCGCCATCGTCGACCTGGACGGCTCGCCGCTGTCGGCGCGGATCACGGCCGGCTTCTACCCGCCGCACTTCCACACGCCGTCGGTGGTGAACGCCACGCAGGCCGACGCGGGCCTCGACAACGGCGACTACACCTTCGTGCTGTCCATCCCGCCCGGCTACCAGCGCGACACGCTGGCCGGCCGCTCGCCGTCCATCCAGCTCAACATCGACGCCACGCGCATGAGCCAGGCCTTCACCGGCAATGGCTACATCCAGCAGATCGTCAGCGCCGAGGTGGGCGACTTCCTGCGCCGCCAGCAGCAGGCCGCCGCGCCGCCGGTCGACCTGGACCTGCGGATGCGCTTCAATCCCAACCTGGAGCAGTCGTGGTTTGGCTCGCTGATGGAAATCATCAACAACGTCACCATGCTGTCCATCATCCTGACCGGCGCCGCGCTGATACGCGAGCGCGAACACGGCACCATCGAGCACCTGCTGGTGATGCCGGTGACGCCGATGGAAATCATGCTGGCCAAGGTGTGGTCGATGGGGTCTGTGGTGGTGCTGGCGGCGCTGTCGTCGCTGCTGTTCATCGTGCAGGGCGCGCTGCATGTGCCGATCACCGGCTCGATCGCGCTGTTCGTGCTGGTGACGGCGCTGCACCTGTTCGCCACCACTTCAATGGGGATTTTCCTGGCCACGCTGGCGCGCAGCATGCCGCAGTTTGGCATGCTGCTGGTGCTGGTGCTGCTGCCGCTGCAACTGCTGTCGGGCGGCTCGACGCCGCGCGAAAGCATGCCGGTGCTGGTGCAGGACATCATGCTGGCCGCGCCGACCACCCACTTTGTCGCAGCCGCCCAGGCGATCCTGTACCGGGGCGCGGGATTGTCCGTGATCTGGCCGCAGATGCTGGCGCTGGTGGCGATCGGCGCGGTGCTGTTCGCCACCTCGCTGCGGCGCTTCCGCAAGACCATCGGGCAGATGGCCTGAAGCGGGTCAGTCGTGGAAGGCCTCGACCACCTTGCGCTGGCCAAGCATGAAGGCGTCGGCCACGTGGCGCAGCGGGGCCACGTCCACGTCCGAGCGGCCGGCGCGGACCAATTCGGCGAAGCGGCGGTACAGCGACGGATACTCGGCCTCCTTTTCCAGCGGCTGCTCGACGCCACCCAGCCACAGGCGCGCGCCGCCGTCGCTCAGTTTCAGCTCGCCGCCGGCGGTCTGGACGACGATGTCCCAGCTTTGCTTGCCGGTCTGGCGCCAGTCGAAACTGGCCCGCACCGGCATGCCGGCGCCGTCCTGGAACTGCAGCTCGGCGCCGATGGGCGCGTCGCGGTTCTCGGGGAACTCCAGCGCGGCGCGGTTCAGGAAGATCGGCGCCGGCAGGATCTCGGTGACGATGGACAGCGCGTTGATGCCCGGATCGAACACGCCCAGGCCGCCCGCCTGCCAGATCCACTCCTGGTTCGGGTGCCACTGGCGCACGTCTTCCTTCCAGATCACCTGCATCGCGGCCGGTGCGTGGGCGGCCAGGTAGGCCTTGGCCGGCTGCACGCCGGGCGCGTAGCGCGAATGCCAGCTGGTGAACAGCGTCAGGCCGCGGGCGGCGGCCAGCGCCTCCAGGTCGGCCACTTCGGACAGCGTGGCGCCTGGCGGCTTCTCCAGGAACACGTGCTTGCCCGCCAACAGCGCGGCGCGCGCGGCCTGGTAGCGGTACTGCGGCGGCATGCACAGCGACACGGCGTCGATCTCCGGCACGGCGGCCAGCATCGCCTCGATGGAGGTGAAACCGGGCAGGCCCTCGACGGTGTGATGCCGGCTGGCCGAGGCCACCAGCTGGAAATCGGGGTTCGCCGCGACGGCGGGCAAATGCTGGTCGTGGACGATCTTGCCGACGCCTACGATCGCAAGTTTAATTGCTGACATCATCTGACTTTCAAAGAGTGGGGATTATGCGCCCCATGCTACGACGAACGATGCCGGCAAATCCAATCAATTTTATCGCTGGAGACATACCGAAATGGCATGCCGAACCCGTTATCCCAGGATATGGGTGCTCGCTTTGCCAGTGGCACAGTCGATGCCAATCAATCGCCCCGCGCGGTCAAACACCTGCAAATATCCGCCCCGCAAGCGCGCAACAGGCTCAATGGCGCCGGCAATCTGCAATTCCGCCACCATCTGCCCCTGCATCAATTCGAAGACACGGCAGCGCCAGTTATCACCGTCGGCGTCGCGCGACTCCACCAGCAGAAACCTGTCGCGCAGCGTGACTCGCGGCGCGGCAGCGAGTTCCGGCAAGCTGAAGTCAAACGCCGGCGTTCCACCGCCGCGCTGCACCCGGAGCGTCATGCCGGGCGCGGCGTTGATCAAATACAGGGCCATGGGCTCGTCCCGGCCGGGATTGGGCAATAATTGCCAGATATCCGGTGCCGGCGGCGAGAAGCTGTCGCGCTGGCTCAGTCGCCGCGCCGGCAGCGTGTAGCGCCATTGCTGCATCTCCGTCTCGGACAATAGCAAAATCGCCTGTCCGTTCTGGTCCTCGGCGAAGCCGGTCAGTTGCCCGGGCAGGTCGGCGATCTGCCAGCTCACTGCAAGGCGGTCCTGCCGGGTGTCGATTGCCACCAGCCGGTTGTCGATGACGGCGTTCCAGGTGATGCCGTCATATTGCTGCGCCCAGAACGTCAGCGCGGGTGTGATCCAGTCCGACACCTTGTTGAGGCCAAGGTCTATGCGGCTGACGCGCTGTCCCACCTCCCGCTGGGCGATGGCGAGCGCGCACAAGCCGTTCTCACCATAGACCAGATGATGGGCCGGCACCGGAAAATGCGCCAACTGCCGGCCGCGTCGATCCACCCGGACCACGCCGCTCTCGCCCAGCGCCAGCAAGCTGTGCCCCTCCGGCAGCCGGCACGCATCATGTATCGGCAGCAGGCCGCGTTCCGTCAGGCTGGCCAGCACCGGCTTTTTATGCAGCCACAGCGCCAGTTCCGCCTCGGCCTTCGCGACTTGCAGCGTGGGCATGTCCGCGCGCAGGCCCGCCGCGTCCGACAGCTCCAGCAGCGCCTTCAGGTCCGCCTGCTGCAACTCGTTGGCACCGGCCAGACATTCCGGCAACACCCGGCGCACCAGGACCGCCGCCACGCGGCGGGTCGCGGCCGATTGGCTCGGCAGGGCCACGAGTTCGCGCGCCATACGCGCGCGTTGCTCGGCGCCGTCCTCGCCAGCCGCATCGAGAACGGCGCCTATCGCAGCCGCGCTTCCGGCCAAATCGTCCGGGAGCATCGACAGCTTGCGCAGCAAGGCCCGCACGCCCAGCGATCCACCGGCGCGCTCGGCCTGCAGCAGCCACGCTAGCGCCTGGTCGCGCAAGTCGGGCAGCGCCCAGATCACATCAGCAGCGCCGGTCAGGTCGCCGCTGTGGGCCAGGTCGTCGGCCCAGTGCTGGCGCAACGTCGCCGCGAGCGGGCTTTGCTGGCGCTCCAGCATCTTCACGGCGCCTGGAAATGCCCTTCCCAGCCGGGCGAGCCGCAATGCTCGCTCCAAGTCGCCGGCCTTGCACCACAGCCGCACAGAGATATCGGCCGACAGCCCCATGGTCTCGGACAAGCGGGCCGCCTGCTCCATGCGCCCTTTGTTTTCAAGGTAGTCGACCGCCTCGGCGCCGGCGCGCAGCAATTCCGCCAGCACGAACACGGCCTCGTCGATCTTCCCCTCCCGCTCCAATCGTTCGAAGGTGCGCCGGTAAGTCTGGCGCAGATACTGCGTCACGTCCGGCGCCAGGCTGATCAAGGAATTCGCTGTATTCGGTCCCGCGATGTCAAGACTGCTGCGCGGACGGGGCGCGCCCAGCGATTGACGGCGGGCTTCAGGGTTCAAGGAATCCAGCGGCACGGCATGACGCAGCGCATTGTGCACGTCACCGCGTTCGAACAGGTCCACCATTTTGCGCAGATAGGCAGCCTGGCGCCAGCCGATGACTTTTGAGACCCGAGTCAACATCGCCAGCCGGGCCAAGCCCCCGTTCAAGCGTTTAAGCCAGTCTGGAGTGGCGGCGGGGGCGCCCGGCCTGGCGGTGCCTCCGACAGGCCGCCCGCGTCCAAGCAGCATGCCGGTCAAGAACCCAAGCAAGCCCATCGGCCCGATCAATAGCGCGCCGGCCACCGTGGCGGCGGTCTTCAGCGTCCCCGACCGCTCAGAGGCCTTTTCGGTGGTCCGCATGAAGCGCTCACGCGCGGCGCTGGCGGGTGGAATCTTCCCCTTCAAAATGGTGCGCACATCGTCGGGCGCTTCCGGCATCGCCAATACCGGCGCCGCTTGCCTGGGCAGGCGCAACGGCTCGCCCAAGGCAATGCCGCGCAAGTCCAGCCACGCGGCCACATCGACGCGCGTCGCGGCGGACAACTGCAATTGCTGGGCGCGGGCACCCCGCACCAACCAGATGCTTCCCGACGCGGCCCCTGCCCGCTCGGCGACCTCCAGCGGCGCGCTCGACACGACGCCCTCCTGCTCGCACAACGGCAGGCCATCGAGTTCCGCGCACTGCGCAAACACCGGAACCGGCAATCGCAGCAAATAGCCGCCCTGCACCAGATCCAGCCGCGAGCCGGCCTGCCAGCGCCGCAGCACGCGGCGGCGCAGTTCGGGCTCGCCCAGCAGGGCCGCATCGTACCAAAGGGCGCAAACCAGCCGGGCGCCGTCAAACAGCGGGCGGCGTATCGCATCAACTCGCATCGGCATCTCCATCCATGACCACACGCAGCAGCGGTGTTTCGCCGTCGATTTCGCGCACCGTCAATGCATGATCGATGCCGCCTATCCAGGCCAGCCGGCCGCTGTCGGGATCACAGCAGGCTTGCCCGATGGGCTGCTCCGATACGACCAACGGAAAACGCTCAAGCCCACTGCGCAATTCAATGCGTCGCTTCCCCGGATGCAGCACGACCAGGCCCGGCTCGGGGCAAAGACGGCTACGCACCACGCCCAGCACGCTGGCGCCGTCAGCCACCACCGTGACCGCCGCCTCATTGACGGTTCCCACCCACCAGTCCGTCTCCGTGCGCTGCACCGCGAACAGGCCCTCCAGATGCTGTGCGCGCCATTGCCGGCCGCCGCCCAGCAATAGCGCGCTGCCGTCGCTGGCGATCCGCGCGATCTGCTGCGGCTCCTGTGCCTGCGGATTCCAGCGGTAGATCCGTGTGACCCCGTCTTCGGCACAGCCGAAAAACAGGGCGTCGCCGTACTGGGTGGCGCCGAGCACGTTCCCCATGACCGTCCTGAACCGCAACGGCGCGGAAGCCCCTTGACCGGCCGCGCGCTCCCATGCGACCAAATTTTTTGCGACATCGAGTACCACGACCCGCTCCAACGCCTTCGAACGCAGGAAAAATAGCGACAGCCAGCGCCCCAGTCCCGGCGGCGCGCGGAAATGCGTCGTCTCTGGACGTGGGGCCTGCACCAGACCTTGTCCAAACAGCGGCCCTGGGAATCCCCTGAACTCCAGCGAGCCGGCGTCGCTGGCCACGCTGGACAACGACTTGCTGAACACACCGACGGCGATGAAGTTGCCACCCAAGCGCGCCGGCACGGAACGACCTTTACCAATTTTCTGGCGCGCCGATTGCGGCAACGGATAGATCATCGTGCCGCCATCAACCTGCGCCACAGCCAGGCCGTATCCGGCCACCCCGAAACGCGGCGGCTGTTTCAACGACGGCCGTCCCGCGCGTTGACGCAGCACGCCATATGGCACCAGCGGCTCAAAGGGCTGGCGCAGCAGCCGGATGCCATCGTCAACGGGCGGCAGCTCCAGCGACAAGTTGCGGGTACCGCGCCGCTGCGTCAACGCGACCTCAAGCCGGTTGCCGAGCAAGGCTTGGTTCACGCACACCACGGCCCTCACCTGCCGTGGCGCCACGTGGGCGGTGGCGCCAACCAGCCAGCAGTCGTCCACGTCGGCCCCCAGCGCCTTCTCCCACGCATCGGCGTCGGCCGCGCCGGGCGCATTCAGCGTGCGGGACCGCAGCAGGGCTTGCAAGCCCTCGCGCCCTTCCCGCTTGTCCAGCGCGGCCGGCTTCTGCAATATCCCCCAGAGGAATTCCGCCCCGGCTTCCTGCGCGCGCCTGGTCAGCAGGATGAACAAGGCCAGGTGGGCCAGGCGGGGTTCGCCCAGCTGCGCCGGCCCGGCGTCGAACAGCACCACGCTGCGGCGCGATCGCTGGCGTCCGGCTGGTTCGGGACCAGTGAACAGCAGCTCGCCACTGGCGGCTCGTCGCAGGAACTCGTCCGGCACGGCGTCGGCATACGCCCATTCGGTCAGCAGCATGCGCTCGTAACTGCCTCGTTGCACGATGTTCCCCACACCGGCGGGCAGGTCATCCGGCCGCGACGTGGCGCTGCCCAGGCGTCCGACCAGCGGATGCAGGCGCAGCAGCATTTCGCCCAACGGTTCCGCGAGATCGGCGGGAAACAGCGCCAGCCAGGCGCGCCACGGCTCAAGCAAGACAGGGAGCCGCATCAACAGCACTCCTGCGACAACCAGTCGAGCAACGCCGGCGTCAAAGCCATGGCCTGATCCAACGGCAGCAACAATTCGGGCTCGTTCCACAACAGGACAGGCGATCGCCCCGCCCGCGCCACCAGGTTGGACTGCAGCAGGTCCATCGGCAAGCCGGGTGCCAGATGGGTTGGCAGCCACAATTGCGGCGCCGCCGGCTCCGGTGCGCAATAGCGAACCCCGTCGATCCAGGGCAGGAATTCACTCGCGCCCAGCACAATCAATAACGAGCGGGTCGCCACCGCCGACAGGCGCGCCAATTCAGCCGGCTCGCGCCGGGCTAGCGCAGCCAGCAATCGTGGCGTTGCCGCGCCCGTGGAGACCAAGCCTTGCGGCGCCAACGCCGTCTCGCGCGCCGTCCATGCCAACACGCTCATCCAGCCGACTTTGCCAATGCGATCAATTGCGCGCGCCGCTCGGCCAGTTCCGCAGGCAAGTCCGCCAGATCGAAGTTCGCATCCATTTCACGCAGCAGTGCCTCAACCAGGGGCGCCGCAGCCGCGGCGTCCGGTGAACCCAGCAAGAGGTCGGCACTGGCGGCCAGGCGGGCCACCCGCGCCAACGGCTGCTGGACCGCCTCTTCCACCACAGCGCGCAGCAGCGGATGACGCGCATCGGCCAGCAGGTCGCGCAAGGCTTCGCGCGCGCCTTGCTGGCCGGCGCTGGTGGGAATCACATACAGCAGCGGCCACAGGTCGGCCCGGGTGGCGCTGGAGCGTCCCGCCAGCACCGCCGCCGCCGCGATCAACTGCTGGGACTTGACGATGCGCCGGTCCGACAGCGCGATGTTGGCTTGCCTCAGCAAGCGGATCGCATGCGCGAGGTCGGCCCGCACCAGATCCATGTTGACCGCCGCCACCGCGTGATTCAGCGCGTCGAGGCTGGCCAGATTGGCGCGCGACGCCACGCGATGCTGCGCGACTTTCCAGCCGCCCGCAAGCAAGTCTTCCAGGCGGCTATCCGCCACCGGCTCGACGAACACGTGCAGGAGGAAGCGGTCGGCGAACGCAGCCAGCCCTTCGTCTTCCGGCAAGCCGTTCGCCGCGCCGACGCAGACCCGCAGCGGACAACGGATATGCGTATGACCGCGCCGGAACTGGCGTTCGTTCAGCAGACCCAGCAAGGTATTCAGGATCGCGGTCGATCCCAGGAACACCTCGTCGAGAAAGGCGATCTCCGCCTCGGGCAACATGCCGGTGACGTCGGTTTCAACCGTGCCCTCGCGCAGCTTGTTCAGATTCACAGGCCCGAACAATTCGGAAGGCTCGGTGAATCGGCCCAGCAGGTACTCGAAATAGCGTCCACCCAGGCTATTGGCCACGCGCCGGACCACCGCGCTCTTGGCTGTCCCCGGCGGACCGACTACCAGCACATGTTCCTGCGCGACGGCGGCGAGGATCAACAGCTCGGCCAGGTGCTGCCTGTCGATCAGTCCATCGGTTGCTTCATTGATTGCTTCACGCAGGCCGGCGGCGGCGTCGTTCAGGGACTGGGTCATAGAGTAAATCGGTCAGGAAATAGATGATTGCTCGAAGGCAATGAATTTTGAGTATAAATCAGGATTATCATATTTGCAAATGGGCAGCGCGCCGCAATAATGCGAAAATGCCGGGCTTTGCTACTTCTAAAAGATCCAGCATGACCCATCCCCTGCTCGCGCGCGATGCGCGCCGTATCGAACGCTACGCGGCCATGGCCGATGCCGCCCGCTTCCTGCACCCGGTCCAGCAAGCCTTGCTGCACCGGCGCGGCTGGCTCAGGATGCTGGCGCCGCGCGCCAGCGGCGGCGCCGAGCTGCCCTTGCCGCAGGCGGTGCGGCTGGAGGAAGCGGTGGCCGCGATCGATGGCAGCATGGGCTGGGTGCTTACGCTGTGCGCCGGCGCCGGATGGTTCGCCGGCTTCCTGCCGCCGCCACTGGCGCGCGACATCATCGGCGGCAAGCGCGTGTGCCTCGGCGGCAGCGGCGCGCCGACCGGCTACGCCGACCAGGACGGCGACGGGGAAGCCGCGGGGTTCCGCATCACCGGCCGCTGGGACTACGCCAGCGGCGCGCCGATGGCCACCCATTTCACCCTGAACGCGGTGCTGCGCGCCGACGGCCAGCCGCTGCTGGACGAACATGGCGCGCCGCGCATCCGCGCCTTCCTGGTGCCGGCGGAGCTGGTGCGGATCGTGCCGTCGTGGGCCAGCATCGGCTTGCGTGCCAGCGCCTCGCACAGCTACCGCATCGACGGCGCCTGGGTCGGCAAGGATCATGGCTTCACCATCAGCCCCACCGCCGCCACGGCGGACGGACCGCTGTACCGCTTCCCGTTTTATTCGCTGGCCTTCGTCACGCTGGCGGCCAACGTGGCGGGCATGGCGAGCCACTTCATGCAGCTGGCCCGGCCCTGCATGAGCCGCCGCCGGCATGCCATCAAAGGCCTGCCGCTGCTGGAGGTTCCCGAAGTGGCCGCGCTGGTGCGCGCCAGGGAGCAGGTCCACGCCGCGGCCCGCGCGCACTTCTACCACATCCTGGATCGCAGCTGGACGATGGTGGAAGACGGCACCACGCTGGCCGACTGCGACCTGCATGCGCTGCAGGCCAGTTCACTGGCGCTGGTGGCCGCCTCGCGCGCGGCGGTCGATGAGCTGTACCCCTACTGCGGCCTGTACGCCGCCCACGAGGACAGCGCCATCAACCGCGTCTGGCGCGACTTCCACACCGCCAGCCAGCACTCGCTGCTGCTGCCGTAGGAACAGCGACGGCGACGGCGCCGTCAGGCCAGCAGCACGAGTAGCGCCGGCAGCACCATGCCGCCCGCCAGCGCGAAGCCGGCCGACCGGCGGCTGCGCGGATTGGTGAACGCGATATACAAGCCAGCCAGCGACGACAGGCACAAGCCCACCGCCAGCGCCACCACGAACAGTTTCAATGGCATGTTGACGTGTTCCTCCGGCGCGGCGGCGCGCGCTGGCGCAGCCGACGCGGGTGCAGCGGCGGGTGCCTTCGGCTTGGGTGGCTCGTACATCTCCTGATCCTTGTGCAGCGCGGCCATGGCGGCGATCCACGGATAGGTCGGCGGGTCGCCGCGGTGCGCGCCCTTGTGCAGGTCGAAGGCTTGCAGCGCCCCGGAGAGGGCAAAGAACACAATGGCGGGTGTGAAGAAGACGCCGAGGTAGCGGTGCAGCTGTCGTAATGTAAGCATATCCTTATCCTTGTTAAATCAAGCCGCTGGCAAATACACGGTGACCACCAAGCCAACGCCGTCGTTACTGGTCAATTCAATTTCCGCGCCATGGCCTTCCACCACGTTCTTGACGATGGACAGGCCGAGGCCGCAGCCCCAGACCGCGTTGCCGTCCGGCCGGTAGAAACGGTCGAACAACCTCGCGCGCTCCGCCTCCGGCACGCCGGGCCCGTTGTCGGCCACCCGCAAATACACCATGCCGCGTTCCATACCGGCCGAGACATCGACCTGCCCGCCCGCCTGCGTGTAGCGCACCGCGTTGTCGACCAGGTTGCTGAGCATGACCGACAGGCCTTCCGGGTGAGCCGGCACCCACAGCGGCTCGCCGCCGCCCGTCACACCCAAATCGATGCCCCGGCTTTCGGCCAGGATGCTGTGATCCCCGACCACCTGCCGCGCCAGCGCCAGCAAGTCGGTCCGCACCAGCGCCGGCCGCGCGTGATGCTGCTCGTGGCGGGCCAGCGTCAGTAGCTGATGCACCAGATGCGTGGAGCGGTCCAGCCGTTCATGCAACCGCTGGAACGAGACCTCGCGCTGCTCGTCGCTGCCGGCGCGCTCGGCCAGTTGCAGTTGCAGCTTGAGCGCCGTCAGCGGCGAGCGCAGTTCGTGCGCGGCGTCGGCGACGAAGCTGCGCTGAGCCGCCATCGCGCTGTCGATCTTGCCCAGCAGGCCGTTGAGCGCGACGACGATCGGCATCAATTCGGGCGGCATGCCGGCGGTCTCCAACGGCTGCAACGAACCGGGAGAGCGGCCGTGCACGGCCTGCGCCACCTGTTCCAATGGCCGCAGCGCCAGGCCGACCACGATCCAGATCAGCGCCCCCAACGCCGGCAACAGCGCCAGCAACGGCGGTACGATGCGCAGCGCCATGTGCGCCGCGATACGCTCCCGCATCGCGAACGGCTGGGCGATCTGCATGTAATAGTCCGCGCGCTGTTCGCCGTACACGCGCCAGCGCTCGCCCCGATGGGTGATGGAGCCATAGCCCGCCAGCGATTGCCTCGGCAAGGCCTGCGACGGCTCCGACACGTACGCCACGCGGCCGGCGGCGTCCCACACCTGCACCAGCACCGCGTCGTCCAGGTCCGCGTCCTTGGGCAGCTGGACGCCATCGCCCAAATGCGGCGGCAAGGCCCACGCCACCTCGCGCAGGCGCAGGTCCGACTGTTCGTCCGCTTCGTGATTGGCCCGCTGGAACAGCAGCAGACCGGCGACCAGCGTGCAGCAGAGGGTGCCGAACAACAGCCCGGCCAACAAACGCGCGCGGATCGACTTCATGTCAGGCTGGCCAGTTTGTAGCCGACGCCGCGCACATTCTTGATAAACTCGCTGCCCAGTTTCTTGCGCAGGTGATGGATGTAGACGTCGATGGTATTGCTCTCGATTTCCTCGCCCCAGCCGTAGATCTTCTCTTCCAGCTGGGCCTTGGACACCACGCTGCCCGGCACATCGAGCAGCGCGCGCAGCAAGGCGAATTCGCGCGACGACAGGTGCAGCGCCACGCCGTTGAACGTGGCCTCGTGCGCCGCCAGGTTCACGCTCAAGGCGCCATGCGTCACCAGCGAATGATGATGGCCGCCGCGCCGGCGCAACACGGCGCGGATGCGGGCCAGCAGTTCATCGAGGTCGAAGGGCTTGACCAGGTAATCATCGGCGCCCGCATCGAGGCCCTCGACCCGCGAGGCCGTGGCATCGCGCGCCGTGACGATCAGCACCGGCGTCTGGCCGCCCTGCGCGCGCAGGCGCCGCAGCACGTCCATGCCCTGCCGTCCGGGCAGGCCCAGGTCCAGTATCAGCAGATCGTAGATATCCTGCCGCATCGACAGCTCGGCCGCCACGCCATCCCGCACCCAGTCGACCGCATACCGTTCGCCGCGCAGGGCCTCCAGCATGCTCTCGCCGATCATCGGATCATCTTCTATCAACAGCAGGCGCATGGTCGCTCAGGGTGTGGCCACGATGACCGTGAAGTGTTTATCGACCACGGTCGGCAGATACACGGCGCCGCTGTCGTGGTCCATGGCCATGGTGCGCGCGCCCTTCTCGGTGCGCAGCGTTACCGCCTTCGCATAGTGGTCGGCGTCGTCCTGATGGATCGTGCTCAGAGTGCCGTCGCCGTTGGAGGAAAACACGGTGGCGCTGGCGGCGTCGAACACCACCGCGTCGGAGCCCTTGCCGATGGCGGCGCGTGCCACGGCCTTGCCGCTAGCGGCGTCGGTCACGGCCAGCACGCCGTTCTGGCAGGCCGAGAACAGGCGCCGGTGCGCGGCATCCAGCGCCAGGCCGGTTGGTTCCTCGCACCCGGCCAGCGGCCAGCGCGCCAATTGGCGGTCGGTGGTGATGTCGATCACCGCGATTTCGGCCTTGTCCTCGATATTGACGTAAATCCGCTTGCCGTCGGTGACCGCGAACTCCGGCTTGCCGCCCACCTCGATCGTGGCCCTGGGCGCCATGCTGGCGGCGTCGAACACCGAGACGTTGTCGGTCTTGCCGTTGAAGGTGTAAAGCTTGCCGCTGCCTTCCTCGAACAGGATGGCGTCCGGATTCTGGCCCGGGACCTTCACCTCCTGGCGCGTCTGCAGCGTCGCCAGGTCGAACACGACGACGCTGTTGCCGCCCCCGCTGCTGGCGAAACCCAGGTTCAGCTTCTGCGCGAACGCCACGCCGTGCGCGCGCTGCAGTCCGCCGATCTGGCCGGCCACTTTGCCCGAGGGCAGATCGAGCACCTGCACACGATCGCCGCGCGTCACGAACAACCGATGGCGCACCGGGTCGACGTCCAGATAGTCCCAGCGGCCCGCTTGATCCAGCGTCCAGGTCTGGCGCACCGCGTAGTCGGCCGCCTGCGCGGCCGCCTGCGCGGCCGGCAGCGGCGCCGCCAGCATCAGGCCCAGGAACAGCCACGTGCTCGATATCGTCGTTTTCATCGCATTTTGCGGAAGTGAGTGAGAACCGCAGTGTATTCGGTTCTTCATTAAACGGCTATTAACGTCGTCCACTCAGAACCAGATCCTGTGAAAGACCCGGTCCCTGTCGATCCACAGATGCTTGAGGCCCGCCAGCACGTGAAGGACGATCAGCGCCGTCATGACAACCGCCAACCCGGAATGGACATCGAAGAACTGCTCGGCGACGTCATGATCGGGCGCGAACCAGGCGGGGAAAGCCGCGCCGAACAGCGCCACGCCACGCTTGGTATGCGCCGCGCCGAGAAAGCCGATCACCGGCATGGCGAACATGCAGCCGTACAGCAGCCATTGGGTCAGGCCGGAGATCGTCCTTTGCCAACCGGGCACGCTGGCCGGCAGCGGCGCCGGCTTGTGCGTGAGCCGCCAGCACAGCCGGATCAGCAGCAAGGCAAACAGCACCAGGCCGAACGACTTGTGCTGGTCGAAGTACCAGCCGCTTCCCGGCTGGTCTTCAATGGCCATCATGTACCAGCCCACGCCCAGCAGGCCGACGATCAAGGCCGCGCACAGCCAATGCAGCCAGACCGCCAGCCGCCCGTACCGCCACTCATTCAATCGATCGTTCATTTGACTTTCCTTTCCATTTAACGAACTCGAACCATGCCACGCTCAGCGCGGCGACCAAAACCGACAACGCCAGCGGCGCTGCGCCGGGTATCGCGAAGGCAAACAGCGCACGAACCGGCGCCACGGCCAGCACCAGCGCCAGCAACAGCAAAGTCGACACGGCGATCCAGGCGAAGGACCGGTTTGGCGCCGCGCGCCGTCCCCGCGCGGCCGGCATCCAGCTGCGGTTGGCGTAGATCAGCCCAAGATTGGCCAGGATCAGCGCGAGGAAGGTCGTGGTGCGGACGCTCGCCTCGGACTGGCCCGACCACGCGGCCAGCAGATAATGGCCGGTCAGGATCAGCAGCAGTCCGCCCCCTTGCAGCAGGCCGCGCACCAGGATCTCGCGGTCGAACAGATGCTGGTCCGGGCTGCGCGGTTTGGCGGACATCGCGCCGGCCTCGATCGGCTCCGCCTCGAACACGATGGAACACGCGGGATCGATCACCAGCTGCAGGAACAGGATGTGCACCGGCATCAGCAGGATAGGCCAGCCAAGCAGCACCGGCAGGATCGACAAGCCCACGATGGGCACGTGCACCGCGACGATGAACACGATCGCCTTGCGCAGGTTGGCGAACAGGCGCCGGCCGTGGCGCACCGCCAGCAGCAGCGACGAAAAATCATCCTTGAGCAGCACCAGCGCCGCCGCCTCGCGCGCGACGTCGCTGCCGCGCGCGCCCATGGCCACGCCGATGCTGGCCGCCTTCAGCGCCGGCGCGTCGTTGACGCCGTCGCCGGTCATGGCGACGATATCGCCCCGGCCGCGGAAGGCCTGCACCAGCCGCAGCTTCTGCTCCGGCGAGATCCGGCAGAACACCCCGGTGGCCGGCAGCCGCGCGCGCAGCGCCGCGTCGTCCAGCGCGCCCAGCTCCTCGCCGGACAGCAGCCCGACGCCGGGGCCGGCGATGCCCGCCTGCCGCGCGATCGCCAGCGCCGTGGCGGGATGGTCGCCGGTGATCATCACCACGCGCATGCCGGCCGCCTGGCACTCCGCCACCGCCTGCGGCACTTCCGGCCGCACCGGATCCTCCAGCGCCACCAGGCCGAGAAACACAAAATCGAAATCATGCTGATTGTCCGGCAGGCGCACCGCCGGGAAGCTGGCGCTGGCGACGGCGATCACGCGCAGGCCGCTGTCGGCCATCGCCGCCACCTGCGCCGCGATGGCGGCGGCCCGTTCCGGCGCCACGTGGCACAGGTCGACGATGGCCTCCGGCGCGCCCTTGGCGGCGACCAGGTAGGCCGAATGGTCCGGCGAGCGCCACACCCGCGACATCGCCAGCATCTGGCGCGACAAGGGATAGTCGTCGATCAGCGTCCAGTCGGCATGCAGGTGTTCGGTGTTGGCCAGCAGGCGCGCGCCGGCCTCGCCGATGGCGGACTCCATCGGATCGAAGGCGCGCCGATGGCTGGCCAGCACCGCGTATTCGAGCAGGCCATGCAGCTCTTCCTGCAAGGCGTCCGGGTTCGCCGGCTGGCAGGCGTAGCCGCCCTGCTCCGACCACAGCTGCGCGACCCGCATGCGGTTGACGGTCAGCGTGCCGGTCTTGTCGACGCACAGCACGCTGGTCGCGCCCAGCAGTTCGATGGCCGGGATGCTGCGCGCCAGCACCTGTTCGCGCCCCAGCCGCCTCGCGCCCAGGCCCAGGAACAGCGTCAGGATGACCGGCAATTCCTCCGGCAGGATCGCCATGGCCAGCGTCAGCCCGGCCAGCAAGCCTTGCAGCCAGTCGCCGCGCAACCACCAGTGGGCGAACGCCAGGCCGGCGGCCAGGCACAGGCCGGCCACGGCGACCGTCTTGACCACCCGCCCGGTCTCCACCTGAATCGGCGTCAGCTCGCCGCCCAGCGTGGCCAGCGACACGCCGATGCGCCCCAGCGCGCTGCGCGGCCCGGTGGCCACCACCACGCCGCTGGCCGTTCCCTGCGTCACCAGCGTGCCGGAGTAGACCCGGCTGTCGACCTTGTCCGCGCCTTCCGCCGCCGCATGCTTGGTGACCGGCACTGACTCGCCGGTGAGCATCGATTCGTCTATCGTCAGGTTGGAGGCGGCCGTCAGTTCCATGTCGGCCGGCACGCGGTCGCCTTCGGCCAGCAGCACCAGGTCGCCCGCCACCAGTTCGCTGCCGGCGACGCGCTCCTGCCGGCCGCCCCGCACCACCAGCGCGCGCGGACAGGACAGGTCGCGCAAGGCGTCGAGCGACCGTTCGGTGCGCCGCTGCTGGAAAAACGTCATACCGATGACAACCAACACGAACCCGAGCAACATGAAAGCCTCACCCCGGTCGCCGATGGCCAGATAGACCCCGCCGCAGGCCACCAGCAGCACGAACATCGGCTCGGAAACCACGTCAATCAGCAGACGCCACGCGCCAAGCGGACGCGCAGCCGGAAGCTGGTTCGGGCCGTCGGCCAGCAACCTGGCCGCAACCTCCGCAGCGGTGAGTCCTTGATCGTTCATGCAAGCATCCCTGTTCAGCGACAGGACCAGCGTAGCACATGGACGGGCCGGGCGGCGGCGGCCCGCCCGGGCGGCACGACGGCGTCCTTCCCGCAGGCTCGGCGACAGGCGCCGGTACCACATCTATCCGGTAAAGGCTTGATCCATATCATAAAAATATGCCCCGGCACCGATCATAATGCCAATTCAAGGACATCTAGCCCCCGCTGTGACCTCCCAGGAACGTCATGCATCGTATTCACACCGTACGCAATATCTTGCTGTTCATTGTGGCCGCCCTGGTCCTGCCCGCCTTTCTGATCGGCCTGGTCTGGTCGCTGCAGGCGTACGACGCCAGCCGCGCGCGCAGCGATGCCCAAGCCCTGCAAACGGCGCGCAACCTGATGCTCGATATCGACAGCGAGTTCAAGTCGCTCGGCGCCGTGGCCGGCGCGCTGACCACTTCGCCGGCCTTGCAGGACGCCGACCTGGCCGCGTTCCAGCGCCAGGCCGAAGCGGCCCGGCGCTACACCACCGCCACCACCTTCGTGCTCACCGGCGTCCACGGCCAACAGCTGGTCAACACGCTCAAGGCATACGGCACGCCGTTGCCCCGGCACGGCAATCCGGCTTTGCTCGCCAAGGCGGCGGCGAGCGGGCGCTTGCAGGTATCCAACCTCTATGTCAGCGCCGTCACAGGCACCGGCGTCATGAGCATCTGCCTGCCGGTGCGCATCGGCGGCAAGCTCGCCTATTTCCTCGACGCCGGCCAGACCGCCGGCGAGTTCGCCAGCCTGCTTGCCAGCCGCAAGCTGCCGGCCGACTGGGTGGTATCCATCCTCGATGGCGACGCCACCGTCGTCGCGCGCAGCCGGGCGCCGGCGCAGTACGTCGGCAAGCAAATCCAGCCCGACCTGCGGCGGCTGATCGCCGGCGCGCTGCAGGGGCATGCCCGCTCCACCACGCTGGAAGGCATCCCGGTCTACACCACCTTCATCCGCTCGCCGGACAGCGGCTGGGCGGTCACCGTCGGCATCCCCGCGGCCAGCGTGGACGGAGAACTGTGGCGTTCGCTGGCCTTCGACCTGAGCACCAGCGCGCTGCTGCTGGCGGTCGGCATCGCGCTGGCCGTGTTCGCCGGCGCCCACATCCGCCGGGCCATGGCCCAGCTGGTCGAGATGTCGGCCGCGCTGGGCAGCGGCGCCGAGCTGCCGCCGCACCGCATCAAGCTGCGCGAGGCGCACCAGGTCGCCGCCACGCTGACCGAGGCGGCGGCGCGGTTGCGGCGCGGCGAGGCGGCCCAGCTGGAGGCCCAGGCCAGGATCACGCTCAGCAATATCGAGCTGGAGCGCCGCGTGCAGGAACGCACCGACGCGCTGCAGCAATCGCGCCACCTGATGGCGTCCATCCTGGAGTACATGCCGGCCGCCGTGGTGGTCAAGAGCGCGGCCGACCTGCGCTACGAGCTGGTCAACGCGGCCGGCGAACAGCTGCTGGGCAAACCCCGCGACGCCATCATCGGCCGCACCGACCAGGACCTCCACGCCGACGCCGAGGCGCGGGCCCGCATCGCCTCCGACCGGCAGGTGATCGCCACGCGCGAGGTGCTGGACTTGCCCGCCGAAGCCGTCCCGGGACCCAATGGCGGCACCCGCTACCTGCACACCCGGAAAATGGTGCTGCTCGACAGCGCGGGCCATCCGTCCCACCTGCTGGGCATCTCGCTCGACGTCACCGACAGCCTGCACGCGGCCGAGCAGCTGCACATCGCGGCGGTCGCCTTCGATTCGCAGGAGGCGATGATGATCACCGACGCCCAGAGCACCATCCTGCGCATCAATTCCGCCTTCACCGCCAGCACCGGGTACACGCAGGAGGAAATCCTGGGCCGCACGCCGCGCGTGCTCAAGTCGGGCCGGCACGACCAGGCCTTCTACGCCGCCATGTGGGACAGCATCATCCACCGCGGCTCCTGGCAGGGCGAGTGCTGGGACCGCCGCAAGAACGGCGAGATCTATCCGACCTGGACCATCATCAGCGCCATCCGCGACGACCAGGGCGTGATCCGCCACTACGTCTGCACCCAGAGCGACATCAGCGCCCGCAAGCAGGCGGAGGAGGAAATCCGCCAGCTGGCCTTCTACGATCCGCTGACCAGGCTGCCCAACCGCCGGCTGCTGGTGGACCGCCTGCGCCACGCCATCGACAGCTGCGCCCGCACCAGGCTGATCGGCGCCTTGATGTTCATCGACCTGGACAACTTCAAGATGCTCAACGACACGCTGGGCCACGACCAGGGCGACGTGCTGCTGCGCCAGGTGGCGGAGCGGTTGCCGGCCTGCGTGCGCACGGTCGACACCGTGGCCCGGCTCGGCGGCGACGAGTTCGTCATCATGATCGAAGGCTTGAGCGATGACCCGGAAGAAGCGGCAATCAAGGCGCAGGCGATAGGCGACGCCGTGCTGGCCGCGCTGAACCGTCCGTACCAGCTGGCCGACCGCCCCTACCATTGCACGCCCAGCATCGGCGTGACGCTGATCTCGGACCACGAGCTGACGCTGGACGAGGTGCTGCGGCACGCCGACCTGGCGATGTACCAGGCCAAGGGCGCCGGCCGCAACACGCTGCGCTTCTTCGAGCCGCGGATGCAGCAGGCCGCCAACGCGCGCGCCGAGATCGAGCACGACCTCCAGCAGGCGCTGCAGCGCGGCGAGTTCGAGCTGTACTACCAGGCCCAGGTCGATGCGGCGGGACGCCTGGTCGGCGCCGAGGCGCTGCTGCGCTGGCACCATCCGCGCCGGGGGCTGGTGCTGCCCGACCAGTTCATCACGCTGGCCGAGAGCACCGGTGTCATCGTGCCGCTGGGGCAATGGGTGCTGCAAAGCGCCTGCGCCGAGCTGGCCTTGTGGGCGGACGACCCGGCCATGAGCGCGCTGCGGCTGGCCGTCAACGTCAGTCCGTACCAGTTCCGCCAGCCGGCCTTCGCCGCCCAGGTCCAGAAGGCGCTGAGCGACGCCGGCGCCGATCCGCACCGGCTGGAACTGGAGCTGACCGAGAACCTGATGCTGGACGACTTTTCCAGCGTGGCCGACAAGATGCGCATCCTCAAGCGCATCGGCATCGCCTTCGCGCTGGACGACTTCGGCATCGGCTATTCCTCGCTGTCGTACCTGAAGCGCCTGCCGCTGGACCAGCTGAAGATCGACCGCAGCTTCGCGCGCGATGTGCTGAGCGATCCCAACGACGCCGCCATCGCCCGCATCATCGTCGTGCTGGGGCACACGCTGGGGCTGACCATCGTCGCCGAGGGCGTGGAGACGGACGACCAGCACGCCTTCCTGGCCGCCACCAAGTGCAATTCCTTCCAGGGTTTTCTGTTCAGCCAGCCGCTGCCGGCGGCGGAATTCAGGGCGCTGGCAGCGCGGGCGCTGGCCGCCGCCGCGCCCGCACCGTAGCGGCCAGCGCGCCGATGCGCGCCGGCAGGTCGGCTGCCGCGCCGTCGAGCGGCAGCGCGTGGCGGCGCTCGGCCGCAGTCAGCGGCTCATGGGTCGCGTATTGATAGTCCAGCACCTCCGTCCCGGCGTCCGACGCGTCCGGCGGGCCGAGCGCGCGCAGGCGCAACCGTTCGCGCAGCAGCGCGTCGTCCGCCCGCACATCGACGATGACGAAGGCCAGGCCCAGCTCCCGCGCCAGCGCCTGGAACGGCTGCCGCTGCCAGCGGTGCAGGTGGGCGGCGTCGACCACCACGTCCAGCCCGGCGGCGCCGATGGCGCGCGCCAGTTGCAGCAGGCGCGCGTAGGTCGCGCGGCCGGCGGCGTCGTCGTAGATGCCTTGCCCGCCCGGCGCGGCCCGGTGCGCGGTCGGCGCCAGGCCGTGCAGGCGCTTGCGCTCGATGTCGGAACGGATGTGGATGGCGCCCAGCGCGGCCGCCAGCCGGGCCGCGCAGTACGACTTGCCGCTGCCGGAGTAGCCGTGCATCAGCACCAGCGCGCCGCGCCGGGGCCGGGTCCGCGCCGCCAGCGCCAGGTAGCGCCCGGCCGACGCGCGCGCGGCCGCGCCCTCGCCCGGCCCTGCCTCGGCGGCCGCCAGCAGCAACACTTTGCACCGCACCAGCGCCCGCCTGGCCTGGTAGAACGCCAGCAACGGCAGCCCGGCATAGTCGTCGCTGGCGGCCAGGTAGCCTTGCAGCAGGCGCGCGGCCAGGTCGTCGCGGCCGTGGAAGCGCAGGTCCATGACGATGAAGGCCAGGTCGGCGACCACGTCGGTCCAGCGCAGTTCGTCGTTGAACTCGATGCCGTCGAACACGTCCACCCGCCCTTCCCAGCTGAGGATATTGCCGCTGTGAAGATCGCCGTGGCATTCGCGCACATGGCCGTCCGCGCGGCGCCGCTCGAAGCGCTGCGCATCCGCGATCCGCTCCGCGTGCCAGCGCGCCAGCCGGGCCAGCTGCGCGCGGTGGGTGCGGCCGGTGAGCAGGCTGTCCACCGTGGCCAGGTCGCCGCGCCCCAGTGCGCCGATGGCGTCGGCTCCGCCCGACGGCGCGTCCGGCGCGGCGCGCGCGGCCTCGGCGTGGAAGCGCGCCAGCAGCACGGCCAGCGCGTCGATCTCGTCCGGCTCCAGCAGCCCGGCGTCCAGCCGCGCGCTCCACAGCGCCTGCTGCGGGAAGGTGCGCATCCGCACCGCGTATTCAAGCGCCGGGCCGTCGCCGTCCAGCGTTGGCTCGCCGCCGCCGGTGACCGCGCTCACGCCCAGGTACAGGCTGGGCGCCAGGCGCCGGTTCAGGCGCACTTCCTCCTCGCAGCAGTGCCGGCGCGCCGCCAGCGTGCCGTAGTCGAGCACGTCGAAACGCAGCGCCTTCTTGAATTTGTAGGCCAGCTGGTCCAGCACGTAAATCCAGGAGATATGGGTCTCGTAGTGCTGGAAGCGGCAGCCCTGGCGATGCCAGGCCGCCTCCAGCCCGCGCAGCAGCGCCTGCTGCTGCGCCAACTCGGGCCCGGCTTGCGCACCGGGCGCCGGCGACGAGGGGGATGGTTGCACGGCGCGCCCGGGATCAGCCCGGTTTGCCGTCGACGCGCACACGGCTGAGGTATGGCGCGTAGACGTAGACGTACAGGCCGAACGCCGCCGTCCAGCACACGGCGCTGACCACCAGCATGCCCGGTCCGCCATCCCAGCCCAGCGCCGACAGCACGCGCGACAGCGCGCTGAACTGGATCAAGCCGAACATCGCGGTCTCGAACTTGCCGGCGCGCAGAGGCCGGCCCGTGTGGCCGAGCGTGGTGCGGGTCATCATGCCCAGGATCAAGCCGGCCATCGAGCCCACCGTCAGCGCATGGAAGCCGGCGCTGGCGCTGACGATCTGCCAGCGCGACAGCGACAGCAACACCAGCCCGGCCGCGATCCACGCATACGACAGGTGCATGATCCACAGCAGCGGCACGGCGCCGGTGCGCAGCGCCTGCCAGCGCCACAGGCGCAGCAGCACCAGCACGGCGGCGGCCACGCCGATGGGCGCGACCAGCCAGGCCGGCGCCATCGCGACCCAGCTCACCGAGAACGCCACCACCAGGCCCAGCGACCATTTGTCCAGCCTGGGCTGCACTTGCGGGGTGGTGCCGGGCGCGCCGTTGCGGGTGAACATGGGAATGATGCGGGTGCCGATGGCGGCCTCCATCAGCACGATCACCAGCACGGCGGCCTGCACCGGCGGGATCGGGCTGGCCGTGATCCAGCCCAGCGTGATCGCATGGAACACGCCGTTGGCCAGCGCCATCAGGCCAAGCAAGCCGACCAGGAAATAGTTGCGGCGGTTGCCGGCTTTTTGCATCACGCGCCACAGCGGCCAGGCGGCGGCCGGCAGGAACAGCCAGTCCACCAGCGCGCCGGCCAGCGGCGGCGCCAGCAGCATCGCCAGACGGCCCAGCAGCCACAAGGCCACCAGCGCCGCCAGCTTGCCGCGCACCGGCGTCCAAAAGCCGGTCCAGTTGAACGCGGCGGTGTACAGGAAGCCCACCACCACCGCCGCCGCCATGCCGAACACCATCTCGTGCATGTGCCAGGCGAAGCCGACGTGCAGCCAGCCGCCGGCGCCGGCCGGCCACCAGCCCAGGTAGCGCAGCATCCACAGGGGGATGGCCAGCGCGGCGAACGCCGCCGCCACCAGGTAGAACGGGCGGAAGCCCAGCCGCCATATGGGATGGCTGTCCCAGGCTTCGGCCTGGCCGGCGGGTTCTTCGATGTGAAGCAAGCTCATGATCTATGTCCTGAAAGAGTACGCCACCATTGTCTGCCCGGCGTGGCGGCCGGTGAAGGCTGGCGCCGGATTCGCATAACCTGGATCAAGAAATTCCCAATTGCCCGGCCATTTTGCGTCCCCGCGCTCGACCGCCGCCGCCGTTTCGCTTAGGCTATTCGCATGGTTCCAATTCAACCTCAACTTCAAAGGAATGCTATGCAAACTGAACTTCTCATCGAAGGCATGGACGACGAAGGCTCGGCCGACAACGTCGCCAAACTGCTGAGCGACATCGCCGGCGTCAGCGACGTGCGCGTCTCCCTGCTCGACCGCCGCGCCCGCGTCCAGATCGACGAATCGCTGACCTCGCCCCACCTGTTGACGCGCAAGCTCACGCAAGCGGGCTATCCGGCCGGCGCCCAGGCCATCGCCGCGCCGGCCGCCGCCGGTGGTTGCTGCGGCGGCTGCTGCGGCGGCTAAACGCTGGTTACGCGCTGCCCTGCATCCGATGTTCGACCGCATACACGGCGGCCTGGACTCGGCTGCTCAGCTTGAGTTTCTTCAGCACGTTCTGCACATGGATCTTGACCGTGCTTTCGGCCAGGTCCAGTGCGCGCGCGATGCCCTTGTTGCTTTCGCCCCGCGCCAGGCACTCGAGGATCTCGCGTTCGCGCGGCGTCAGCTTGTCCAGCTCGGACGCCACCGGCGCCGCCGCGCCCGCAGTCAACTGCGCCACCAGCTTGGCCGTCATCGACTCGGCCAGCACGGTCTCGCCGGCCGCCGCGCGGCGGATCGCCCGGCTCAGGAAATCGGTGTCGATATTCTTCAGCAGATAGCCGCTGGCGCCGGCTTTCAGCGCCACGCTCAGGTCTTCCGCGTCCTCCGACACGGTCAGCATGACCACCGCGCTGTCCGGGCAATCCTGGCGCAGCTGTTCCAGCGTTTCCAGCCCCGACATGCCGGGCATGTTCAGGTCCAGCAGGATCACCTGCGGCTTGAGCTGCTGCGCCCGCTTGACGCCTTCGAAGCCATCGGCCGCCTCGCCCACCACGGTGAACTCCGGGTTGCGTTGCAGCAGGGAGCGTATGCCGCTGCGAAACAGTGTGTGATCGTCTATCAGCAGCACGCTGATCGTGCTTGTATCCTTGTCCATCGGCTCCAGCCTTTCTTGATAATGTTAAGCCGCACGGCGCTGGGCGCGCGGCAGCCGCAGCAGCACTTCGGTGCCGGCGCCCGGTGCCGACTTCAGTTGCAGCTGCGCGTCGATGCGTTGTGCGCGTTCGCGCATGATGTTGAGGCCGACATGGGCCTCGCCCAGCGATTCCAGCGCGGCCGGGTCGAAGCCGTGGCCGTTGTCGCGGATGCTGAGGGTGAAGTCCTGCTCGTCCTTCAGGCGCAGCCACACGTGGCTGGCCGAGGCGTGCTTGCGCACGTTCGACAGCGCCTCCTGCACGATGAACAGCAACTGCAGCTGATGCTCGCGCGGGAACGGCGCGCCGTCCGAGTCGGCCTCGAAATCGACCGCGATGCCGCTCTGGCGCCGGAACTTGTCCACCACCGTCTCCAGCGACGACACCAGGTTGCCCTCCTGCAGACGGGTGCGGAAGTTGTGCAGCAGCTCGCGCACATCCTGGTAGCTTTCCTCCACGCCGGCGCGCAGGGCCGGCACGATGCTTTCCACCTCGTCCAGCCGCTGCCGCTGCAGCGACTGCTCCAGCATCTGCACCTGCAGGTTCAGGAAGTTCAAGCCCTGGGCGATGCTGTCGTGCAGGCCCTGGGCGACCAGGTTGCGCTCCTCCGAGACGGCCAGCTCGCGGTCGCGCCCTTGCAGGCGCAGGTTCTCGATGGCCGTGCCCAGCAGCTGGCCCAGCGTCTCCAGCAGCGCCGTCTGCGCCGCGCTGAACACGGTCGGCGTGCGGAAGTGCAGGTTGAAGAAGCCCAGGTACTGGCGCTGCGCGAAAATATGGAAGATCGAAATCGTCGCGAAGCCTTCGCGGTGGCATTTCAGCGTGTGGCGGTCGTCCTTGCGGCGCAGGTCGTGGATCACGGCCAGCTTGCTGACCACCGCCTCGCCGCACAGGCACTCGCCCACCTTCAGGCAGCGTTCGCTTTCGACCAGCTCCTCCGAGATGCCCTGGTGGACCAGCATGTGCAGGTTGCCGCGGTTCGGGTCGAGGATGCGCACCGAGCCGCCGTCGGCGCTGAAATAATCGCTGATGCGCTGCAGGAAGCCCTTGCACATCGCCTCGGCCGACTGCGTCTGCTGCAGGAACGAGGCGCTGTCGTACAGCAGCGCCAGTTCGCGGTTCTGGTGCTCCAGCTCGGCCGTCTTGAGCTGCACCCGGCGCTCCAGGTTGCTGTAGGAATCCTGCAGCTTGTCGGCCATCTGGTTGAAGCCGTGGGCCAGCATGCCGAACTCGTCGTTGCTGTCGACCGGCAGCCGCACGCTGAAATCCTGCTCGCGCATGCGCTCGATGCCGCCCTGCAGCCGCGTCACCGGCGCGACGATCATGTCGAACAACAGGTAGATGATGCTGATCGTGCCGAGCAAGGCCAGCGCCAGTAGCAGCAATTGCGAAGCGCGCAGCCAGAAGGTGCGGCTTTCGCTGTCGCGCTCGATGCGCTGCACCAGCAAGTCGACATGCTCGACAAAGCGCTCGGTGCGCTGCTGGACCATGCTCTTGTCCGCCGGGTCCAGTCCGCCGGCCGCCAGCGCATTGCGCACCTGCGACGACAATTCCAGCCGCCACTGCTGCTGCACCTCGGCGAACACGGTGCGGATGGCCGCCGTCGGCGGCAGGAACAGCGGACGCTGCGGATCGCCGCGGCGCAGCAGGTCCAGCGTGCGCTCCATGCGGCCCAGCTGTTCGCTGACCGCCTGGCGGCCGGGCGGCGCGTCCATCTGCGTGGTCAGCAGGGCCAGCCGGTAGCTATCCATGCGCAAGCTGCCGGCCACGTTGATGGCGGCCGCGCTGCCCTCCAGCTGCCAGGACAGCAGCAGCGTCGAGCCGATCACGGTCAGCGCGATCGCCAGAAAACTCAGCAGCAGGCCGACGATGCGGGTCGACAGTTTTTGCCAGCCGGCGAACAACGCCGGCTTCAGCATGGCGCGCGGCGCCGGCGGGCGGTGGCTACACTAGACATGGCTTTCTCCGATAATCTCAACAGCAATGACGCGAGTATACACGCCCCTAGCCGCCGGTTTGCGACATGAAGCGCACGATCTTCTCCGGCTGGCGGCCGAAGTCGTGCTGTTCCGGCTTGAGTTCGATGGCTTCGCGGATCGCCTGTTCCAGCTCGGCGTCGCTGGCGCCGCCGCGCAGCAAGGGCGCCAGCGGATATTGCTGTTCCTGGCCCAGGCACAGGTACAAGGTGCCGTCCACCGCCAGCCGCACACGGTTGCAGGTGGCGCAGAAGTGCTGCGACAGCGGCGTGATGAAGCCGATGCTGGCGCTGCCGTCGGCCGTGGCCCAGTAGCGCGCCGGCCCGCCGCCCAGCTCCAGCGCCTGCGGCACCAGGCCGAACTTCCCGGCCAGGCGCTGCTGCACCGGCGCCAGGTTCAGGTAGGCGGTGTTGCGGCCGGTCTCGCCCATCGGCATGACCTCGATCAGCCGCAGCACGAATTGCTCTTCGATGCAGAACGCCGCCATGGCGTCGATCTCGGTATCGTTGACGCCGCGCATGGCGACCATGTTGATCTTGATCGGCGCCAGGCCGGCGGCCTTGGCGGCCTGCAGGCCGTCCAGCACCGACGGCAGGCAGTCGCGCCCGGTGATGCCGGCCATGCATTCGCGGTCCAGCGTGTCGAGGCTGACGTTGACGCGGGTGATGCCGGAGGCGGCCAGCGCCTCGGCGTGGCGCGCCAGCCGGGTGCCGTTGGTGGACAATGACAGGTCGCGCACGCCGTCCAGGCTGGACAGGCGGCTCGCCAGTTGCGGCAGGTTGCGGCGGGTCAGCGGCTCGCCGCCGGTGAGGCGTACGCGCGAGGTGCCCAGCCGGGCGAAGGCCGCCACGACCCGCTCGATCTCGTCGAAGGTGAGCCAGTCGGGAGGGTCTTCATAGCCCTTGAAATCCTTGGGCATGCAGTAGGTGCAGCGCAGATCGCAACGATCGGTGACCGAGACCCTCAAATAGTCGATCGATCGACCAAACCTGTCGCTTAACATCGCCGCTCTCCTGTGATAGATGGTGTGATGTCATTGTAGCGGCAGGGTCGCGTCCTGCCACTGCGCATGACGGCTTAGCGGCCCTAGTCCTAAGTGACTAGGACCGCGTCAGCGAACTCCTACTGAACCAGCGGCGACTGCGCGCCCTCGAGCTCGACGCCAGCGATGTCGGCCCGGCCCACCAGGATGTGCAGGTACTGGTGCAACGCGCGCTGCCACGACTGGCGGCGCAGCTCGTCGGCGATCTGGGCGTGAACGGCCGAGAACGGCACCACCTCGCCCTCGACCCGGCGCCGGGCCTGCACGATGTGCAGGCCGAAGCGGGTTTCCAGCAGGCGTCCGGCCAGCTCGCCCGGCTGCAGCCTGAACAACAGTTCATCGAACTCCGGCACGCACTGGCCGCGCGCCAGCTGGCCCAGGCTGCCGCCGACCGCGCCCGAAGGGCAGTTCGAGTACTCGCGCGCGAGTTCCTCGAACCGCTCGGGGCGGGCCTGCAGCTCGGCCAGGATCAGCTCGGCCGTCTGGCGCAGCAACTCCAGCGGTGCGGCCGGGGTCACCTGGAACAGGATGTGGCGTGCCTCGACCAGGTCGCCGCTGCGGAAGCGCTGCGGTTGGCTCAGGTAGTAGCGCAGGCAACTGTCCTCGTCCGTTTCCGGCACCGTGACTTCCTGCGCGAACAGGGCCTCGATGCGCTGGTCGTCATCCTCGCCGGCGATGCCCAGCCGCTCCGCTTCCTGCAACAGCACGGTGCGCAGCACCACTTCGTGCACCGCCTGGCGCAGCGGGTTGTCCGCTTGCGCCTGGTGCGGCAGTTCCGCCTCGATGGCGCTGTCGTCGATGTCGACGCCGTTGACTGCGATACCCATGATTCTCTCCTTAGCGTGGACGCACCAGTTGATAGGCGCGGCTCAGGTAGGTGATGGCGCCGAAGCCGCTCCACACGTGCACCAGGCGGGTGAACGGGAAGATGGCGAACAGCGACATGCCCATGAACAGATGCAGCTTGAACACCAGCGGCGCTTCCTCGATGAAGCCGGCGGCGTCGCCACGCAGCGTGACCACGTGCTGCGCCCAGGTCATCAGCAGGACCATCATGTGGCCGTCCATGTGCGAGGCCGAGGCGAAGATCGACGACAGGCCCAGCAGCAAGGTCGCCAGCAGCCAGCACAGCACCAGCTTGTCCTTGAAGGTGCTGCGGGCACGGACGCGCTCGTTGCTCAGGCGGCGTGCGATCAGCATCAGCAGGCCAACCAGGCACAGCGAGCCCATGACGCCGCCGGCCACCATCGCCACCAGCTGCTTGGCGCCGTGGGTGACGCCCAGCGTGTCCCACACCCACACCGGGGTCAGCAGACCGGCCATGTGGCCGAAGAACAGGCCCAGCACGCCGATGTGGAACAGCGGGCTGCCCAATCGCAGCATGCCGTTGTTGAGCGTCTGGCTGGATTCGGACTTCCAGGTGTATTGCTCGCGGTCGAAGCGGATCAGGCTGCCGACCAGGAAAATCGCCAGAGCGATGTAGGGATAGATACCGAATAAAAATTGATGTACGTAGTTCATGGTGTGCTCCTCAATGACGCTGTGGCGCCGCAGCCTTCGGATAAAAATGGACCGGATGACCGCCGCCGGCCAGCGTGGGCGCCAGCAGCGGTTCGATGCCGTCGGCGCCGGGGCCGAAGGTTTCCAGCGCTTCGTCCATGTCGCGCACCGGCGGCTCGCTCAGTTCCTCGGCCGCCACCGGCGACAGAGTCTGCAGCAGGTCGAATAGGCCGGCGTACGGGCTGCCGTTGGCGCGCAGCTTGCGGCCGATGTAGGCCAGCACGTGGATGGCGTCGCCCAGCATGCGCTCCGCCTGTTCGCTCTCCAGCTGCGACAGGAACTCCAGGAACAGCGGCACGTAGTCCGGCAGGTCGTTGCCGACCATTTGCAGGCCGTGCTTGCTGTACTCGGCCATCAGGTCGACCATGGCCTGGCCGCGGTCGCGCGATTCCCCGTGGATGTGCTCGAACAGGTGCAGCGAGTGCGACGGGTTGCGGTCGAACGTCGTCACATACCGCAGTTGCAGGTCGATCAGCGGGGTGCGGCGCAGGTGCGCCAGCAGCTCCACCACTGCCGCGTGCCACCGCGGCAGCTTGTCCTGCAGGCGCTGCTCCAGCTCCGGCAGCTCGGTCAACAGCTCCGGCTCCGGGTACAGCAGCAGGGCCGACAGCACGCTGTAGCCGAAGGCGCCGTTATCGTCGTGGTCAGACATCGAGGTTCTCCTTTTTCTTGCGCGATTTCGGCATCGAGATAAAGATCTCCGAACCGTGCTTGCGTTTGCCGAACAGGCTGGCGTCGCTGACGCCGTCCGAGCAACCGTTGCCGAAGCTGAAGCCGCAACTGCCCTTCTCGTTGAAGCTGTCCTCGGCCATTTCCTTGTGGCTGCTTGGAATCACGAAGCGGTCCTCGTAGTTGGCGATGGCCATGATGTGATACATGTCCTCGACCATCTCCGGCTCCAGTCCGACCTGCTTGAGCACGTCCAGGTCCGGCGTCGTCGCCACATGCTTGCTGCGCATGTAGGCGCGCATCGCCAGCATGCGGTCCAGCGCGCGGATCACCGGCTGCTGGTCGCCCGCGGTCAGCAGGTTGGCCAGGTATTGCACCGGAATGCGCAGGCTGGCGGTGTCCGGCAGGATGCCGTTCTTGCCCATGCGGCCGGATTCGGCGGCGGCCTGGATCGGCGACAGCGGCGGGATGTACCACACCATCGGCAGCGTGCGGTATTCCGGATGCAGCGGGAACGCCACCTTCCACTCCACCGCCATCTTGTACACAGGCGAACGCTTGGCCGATTCCAGCCACGAGTCCGGGATGCCCTGGCGGCGCGCCTCTTCGATCACGGCAGGATCGTGCGGATCCAGGAACAGGCCCAGCTGCGACGGATACAGGTCGCGCGGATCGGCCACCGAGGCCGCCTGTTCGATCTTGTCCGCGTCATACAGCAGCACGCCGAGGTAGCGGATGCGGCCGACACAGGTTTCAGAGCACACGGTAGGCTGGCCCGCCTCGATGCGCGGATAGCAGAAGGTGCACTTCTCGGCCTTGCCGGAAGACCAGTTGTAGTAGATCTTCTTGTACGGGCAACCGGAGATGCACATGCGCCAGCCGCGGCACTTGTCCTGGTCGATCAGCACGATGCCGTCGTCCTCGCGCTTGTACACCGAGCCCGACGGGCACGACGCGACGCAGGTCGGATTGAGGCAGTGCTCGCACAGGCGCGGCAGGTACATCATGAAGGTGTTCTCGAAGGTGCCGTACATTTCCTTCTGCATATTGTCGAACAGCTTGTCCTGGCTACGCTGGGCGAATTCGCCGCCCAGGTCGTCCTCCCAGTTCGGGCCCCACTCGATCTTGTCCATCTTCTTGCCGGTCAGCACGGAGATCGGACGGGCGGTCGGCGGCGTTTCCGACAGCGGCGCGTTCTGCAGGCGCTCGTAGTCGTAGGTGAACGGCTCGTAGTACTCGTCGATCTGCGGCAGGTTCGGGTTGGCGAAAATCTGCGCCAGGATTTTCAAACGGCTGCCCTGGCGCGGCTCGATCTTGCCGGCGTCGGTGCGGCGCCAGCCGCCGTTCCACTTGTCCTGGTTTTCCCATTCCTTCGGATAGCCGATGCCGGGCTTGGTCTCGACGTTGTTGAACCAGGCGTACTCGACGCCGTCACGGCTGGTCCACACGTTCTTGCATGTGACCGAGCAGGTATGGCAGCCGATGCACTTGTCCAGGTTCAGCACCATGCCGATTTGTGCGCGAATTTTCATGCTTTGCTCCCTGTCTGTTCTTTCAACGGACCTTCCAGCCAGTCGACCTTGTTCATCTTGCGCACCAACACGAATTCATCGCGGTTGGAGCCGACCGTGCCGTAGTAGTTGAAGCCCCACGACAGCTGCGCGTAACCACCGATCATGTGGGTCGGCTTGGTGACGGCGCGCGTCACCGAGTTGTGGATACCGCCCCGCTTGCCCGACATCTCCGCGCCAGGCACGTTGATGATTTTTTCCTGTGCGTGGTACATCAGCGTCATCCCTTCCGGCACCCGCTGGCTGACGATAGCGCGGGCGGTCAGCGTACCGTTGACATTGAACACCTCGATCCAGTCGTTGTCGACGATGCCGGCCGCCTTGGCGTCGGTCTCCGACAGCCACACGTGCGGGCCGCCACGCGACAGCGTGAGCATGCGCAGGTTGTCCGAGTAGGTGGAGTGGATACCCCACTTCTGGTGCGGCGTGATGAAGTTCAGCGCGATTTCCTTGTTGCCGTTCGGCTGGGCGCCCAGCATGGCCGCCGTGGTCTTGGTGTTGATCGCCGGCTTGTACACGCACAGCCCCTCGCCAAAATCACGCATCCAGCGGTGATCCTGGTAGAACTGCTGGCGGCCCGTCAGCGTGCGCCAGGGGATCAGTTCATGCACGTTGGTATAGCAGGCGTTGTAGCTGACTTCTTCCGACTCCAGGCCCGACCAGGTCGGCGAGGAGATGATCTTGCGCGGCTGGGCCTGCACGTCGCGGAAGCGGATGCTGTCGTGCTCGCGTGGCAGCGCCAGGTGGGTGTGGTCGCGTCCGGTGATCTTGGACAGCGCATCCCAGGCCTTGACCGCCACGTGGCCGTTGGTTTCCGGCGCCAGCGACAGGATCATCTCCGCCGCGTCGATGGCGGTGTCCAGGCGCGGCTGGCCGTGGGCGATGCCGGGCGCCGTCACCGTGCGGTTGATGCCGCGCAGGACTTCGACCTCATGGCCGGTCTTCCAGCTGATGCCCTTGCCTCCGTTGCCGATTTTCTCCAGCAGCGGGCCGATCGAAGTGAACTTCTGGTGGATCTTGGTGTAGTCGCGCTCGATCACGGTGAAGTTGGGCATGGTCTTGCCCGGCACCGGTTCGCACTCGCCGGCGCGCCAGTCCTTTGGATCGAACGGTTGGCCCAGTTCGCCCGGGGTATCGTGCATCAACGGGGTCAGCACCAGATCCTGCTGGGTGCCGAGGTAGGCGCCGCCGATTTCCTCGAACTTCTTGGCGATGCCCTTGTAGATTTCCCAGTCCGACTTCGACTGCCACAGCGGTTGCACGGCTTCCGACAAGGGGTGGATAAACGGGTGCATGTCGGACGTGTTCAGGTCGTCCTTCTCGTACCAGGTGGCGGTCGGCAGCACGATGTCGCCGTACAGGCAGGTGGTGGACATGCGGAAGTCCAGCACCACCAGCAGGTCCAGCTTGCCTTCAGCGGCCGGACGAACCTTGACGTCGCGCGGCTTGATGCAGTGCTCCTCGTCGCTCATCAGCGCATTCTGCGTGCCCAGCAAATACTTCAGGAAGTACTCGTGGCCCTTGCCCGAGCTGCCCAGGATGTTGGAGCGCCACACGAACATATTGCGCGGGAAGTTGGCTGGATTGTCCGGATCGTCGCAGGAGAATTCCAGCTTCTTGTCCTTGATCTGGCTGACCGCGTAGTCGACCGGGCTCATGCCAGCGGCAGCCGCGGCGCGGGTCACTTCCAGCGGATTGGTTTGCAACTGCGGTGCCGATGGCAGCCAGCCCAGGCGCTCGGCCTTGGCGTTGTAGTCCAGCAGCGTCATCGGTGCGACGTCGTCGCCGGCGGTTGGCGAGGCGATTTCCTCGGTGTGCAGCTTCTCGTGGCGCCACTGGCTGGTGTGGTTGTAGAAGAACGAGGTGCCGTTCATCTGGCGCATCGGACGGTTCCAGTCCTGGGCGAACGCCAGCGGGGTCCAGCCGGTTTGCGGACGCAGCTTTTCCTGGCCCACGTAGTGCGCCCAGCCGCCGCCCGATTGGCCGACGCAGCCGCACATCATCAGCATGTTGATGATGCCGCGATAGGTCATATCCATGTGGTACCAGTGGTTCAGCGCGGCGCCAACGATGACCATGCTCTTGCCACGGGTCTGGTCGGCGTTCTCGGCGAACTGGCGCGCCACGGTGATCACATCGGCGGCCTTGACGCCGGTGTGCTTGACTTGCCAGGCCGGGGTGTAAGGCACGTCGTCCTCGTAGCTGGTGGCGACGTTGCCGCCGCCCAGGCCACGGTCGATGCCGTAGTTGGCCATCGTCAGGTCGAACACGGTGGTGACCAGCGCGGTGCTGCCATCGGCCAGCGTCAGGCGCTTGACCGGTACGTTGCGCATCAGCAGGTCGCTGGCGTCCTTGCCGCCGAAGTAGGCGAAGCCGACCGGCAGCACCTCGTCGCTGCAGCCGATCAGCGACAGCAGCGGATCGACCGGCGCACCGTTGCCGCCCTCTTTCATTTCCAGGTTCCACTTGCCGGACTCGCCCCAGCGGAAGCCGATCGAACCGGCCGGCGCCACGATACGGCCGCTGGCCTCGTCGATGACCAGGGTCTTCCAGTCAGGGTTGTTGGTCTCGTCCAGGTTGTTGGCCAGGTGGGAGGCGCGCAGGAAGTACTCCGGCGCCAGCGTGCCGTTCTGTTCTTTGAGCAGCACCAGCATCGGGAAGTCGGTGTACTGCTTGGCGTATTCCTTGAAGTAGGCCGACTGGTGCGAGGTGTGGTATTCCTTCAGGATTACATGGCCCATCGCCATCGCCAGCGCGGCGTCGGTGCCCTGCTTCGGCGCCAGCCAGATGTCGCCGAACTTGGCCATCTCGCCGAAGTCGGATGACACCGCCACGGTCTTGGTTCCCTTGTAGCGCACCTCGGTGTAGAAGTGGGCGTCGGGGGTACGGGTCATCGGCACGTTCGAGCCCCACACCATCAGGTAGGTCGAGTTGTACCAGTCGGCCGATTCCGGCACGTCGGTCTGCTCGCCCCACACCTGTGGGCTGGCTGGCGGCAAGTCGCAGTACCAGTCGTAGAAGCTCAGCGCCACGCCGCCGATCAGCGACAGGTAGCGCGTGCCGGCGGCGTAGCTGACCATCGACATGGCGGGAATCGGCGAGAAGCCGACGATGCGGTCCGGGCCGTATTTCTTGATCGTCAGCGCGTTGGCGGCGGCGATCATCTCGTTGCTTTCCTCCCAGGTGGCGCGGACGAAGCCGCCCAGGCCGCGCACCGACTTGTACAGCGCGGCGCGTTCTGGATTCTGGCTGATGTAGTCCCAGGCGGTGACCGGGTCCATGGTCTTGCGCGCTTCGCGCCACATTTCCATCAGGCGGCCACGCACCATCGGGTACTTGACCCGCTGGGCCGAATACACGTACCACGAATAGCTGGCGCCGCGTGGGCAGCCGCGCGGCTCGTGGTTCGGCAGGTCGGGACGGGTGCGTGGATAATCGGTTTGTTGCGTTTCCCAGGTGATCAGCCCGTTCTTCACATAGACTTTCCAGCTGCACGAGCCGGTACAGTTGACGCCGTGCGTGGAGCGCACGATTTTATCGTGCTGCCAACGTTGGCGGTAGGCGTTTTCCCAGGTGCGATCCTCGTGCACGACGGCGCCGTGGCCGTCGGAAAAGGTCGATACCGTTTTATTGAAGAACTTCAGGCGATCCAGAAAGTGACTCATGCTGCCTCCTAACTTGCACCCGGCGGCAACCGGGCATGCGGTCGCATGCAACATGCATGGACTCGACGATGACTGCAGTCTAGGGAAGGCAACGCTTCGTGTGAATCGGCAAGAAGGTGGCTGGGCGGCGTGAGAAGGACTAGGGGTACTACGCCGAAGTGACTAGTTCATCTAACCCGGGCGCAATCGCCGCCGGCGCAGGAGGCCAGCAGTTCGTGGTAGCTGAGCAGGCGGCTGTGCTCCGCCTCGGCGGCGTTGTCGGCGTAAGCAAGCAGCGATGGAGACGCGCCCTGCTCGCGGCGGCCGTAGCGCGCGCCCGCCGCCGCCAGCCAGCGGCCATCGGCCGCGCGCACGTACACGCCGCGTACCATGCCCGGCTGCTCCATCGCGCCCAGCTGTGCAAACATGGCATCCAGACTACAGAAGCGCAGCACAAGTCCGCTGTCGTAGCGGATCTGCCCTTCGATGGCGTGTCCTGCCGGAGCGGACTGGGCCGCCGGCGCATCGCATTGCGCCGCGTGCGCCTGCATGAGTGGCCCGGTGTGCGGGCCGTAATTCGTCAGCATCACGCCGGCCGCGCCGGCCGTCAGCGCCAGCGCCAGCAGATACGCCGGGCGATCGATCAAGCTCATCATCATTGTCCTTTCAACGTGGCCGAAATGGGGGCCACGCTGTCATTATTCGCCGCCGCCGGTGCGCGAGTCCTTAACTTGGGTCATGGAATTTTGGTGCGGATCTAAGGCAAACTGACTACCTCGACTAGTCATTCATGGCAATGGGCAGCTGGACCGGCGCGGGTTATACATACAACCTGGATCACCGACCATTGAGGAAAGAATATGAATATCGCCACTTTTGAAGAATTGCTCGTCGCCGCCGCCCTGCAGCCGGAACCGCAGCGCCTGCTGCTAGCCTTCGCCGTCGCCGAGCCGGAACCGGACCTGACGCCGGGTACGCCCGTCCGCACGACACTGGTACCAGTCATGTGCGTGGACAAGCAAGTGGGCGAGCTCGACACGTTTGCCAACCTGGCCGAGGAAGCCAAAGGCATGGGCCAGCCATGGGATGTACTGCTGATCACCACGCTGTCCGGCAAGCAGGGGCGCCTGCCCGATCCGCAACAAACCGACGCCGCGTTGAACAAGATGCTGGGCGCCATCCAGCAAGGCCAGATGGACCGCTTCCTGGCGTTCGACCGCAGCGGCGATTTAATGAGTTACGCCTGACATGGCCAAAATCTTCCCGATACATCCAGCCAAGCCCGAGCTGATCTGCTGGGGCTGCGACCGCTACTGCCCCGCAAACAATATGATTTGCGGGAACGGCTCGGACCGCACGCAGCATCCGGTTGAATTGTTCGGTGAGGATTGGAACACCTTCGGCTTGAATGCGCAGGATGCGCAGCCAGTTGATGAGGCTAATCCTCCGCCCGCCGATGAAGTCAAGCCTCCGGCTGCTGACAAATCATAGCCGCGCAAGGGCTCGTTGCGATCCGTCGGCGGACGATCTTGAACTTGCTCTTATCCTGGCGTATAAACACTCAAACACCTAACGCTGGAAGAATTATGAGCCAAGTACGCTGGAATATCGCAGTATCACAGGACACCGATCAATCGCTTCGTATGTACCTCGCAAGCCAAGGCGGTGGTCGTAAAGGTGACTTATCCCGCTTCATCGAAGACGCAGTACGGGCTCGCATCCTGGAACTGACCGCGGCACAGGTGAAGGTGGCCAATGCCAGCGTGGGTGAGGCTGAATTGAATGCCATCGTTGATGAAGCAGTGCAATGGGCAAGTAACCATTGATGCGAGTCGTTCTCGACACAAACGTATTGCTCTCCGCGCTAATCTCGCCTGGCGGTGTGCCAGACACAATCTATCGCGCCTGGCGCGCCGCGAAATTCGAGCTGGTCACGTCCCAGGTTCAGCTGGACGAACTGCGTCGTGCCAGCCACTATCCGAAGTTTCAAGCGATATTACAGCCGCATCGTGTCGGCACTATGATCAATAACCTGCACCGGGCAATTGTGTTGGATCGCCTTCCTTCGGACGTCGAGGCCGACGATCCAAACGACGCGTTTTTGCTGGCTATGTCACTCGCTGGCGACGTCGACTACCTGGTGACTGGCGACCGTCGTGCCGGTCTGCTACAGCGAGGGAACTTTGGCCGCACCCACATTGTCACCCCTGGCATATTTTGCGCCCAAGTCCTCTAACGAAACTGCTGGCGGCGGGAGCGAACTTATTTTTACCGCAATGATGCAAAGTAAACAACCAGTTCATCGTATGTTCTCAATTTGCCATCGAAGAAAAGATGCTCCTGCCGCACACATACGTGACGGGGTTTTCAACGGCGCCATCTGCTAGTCGCAAGTTCACAGCCGAAGCATGCAACGCATGGCGCCGCCGAGTGCCGAGCGCGCTTTGACAATCTGCAGCAACAGCGGTCTACCAGCGACTCCACAATGTCCAAGATGGTCTAATCTACCGTGGGCGACGGACTAATTCGGTCTACGAGTTTCCTGCAAAAGTCGAATTCAGTCTAAAAAATCCCACGTCCCGGCGATTCTGGACCCGTTTAGACCGAACTCGCCCCGTTTCGGACAATTTAGACTGGCCGTCAAAAAGGAGTCCCCCCTGCGGGGTCCGAGACGTCCGGCTGAGCGCACGATCGCGCTCAGGCAGCCATCGCGTCGCGCGCGTTCAGCGGGCAGACCAGCGGCAGGAATTGCTGGCGGCGTGGCGAGTAGGCCATCAGCGCGCCGCTCTGCAGGTCGAAGTACCAGCCGTGCAGCTTGAGCTTGCCCTCGTCGACGCGGCGCTGCAGCCACGGATAGGTCAGCAGATTGTCCAGCGACAGCAGGATGCTGGCCTGCTCGCAAGCGTGGTGCTGCTCGGCGCTGCTGTGATGCGCCAGGTCGCGCCGCACGCGCTCGGCCACCGGCTGGGCAATGCGCATCCACTGGCCGACGAAATCGGTCTCGCGCTGCGCCGGACGCGGTGCCAGCAAGGCACGGATGCCGCCGCAGCCTGCGTGGCCCAGCACGATCACCCGCTCCACCTCCAGCTCGCACACGGCGAATTCGATCGCCGAACTCACACCAGCCGACGCCGTCGGCGTACACGGCGGCACCAGGTTGGCGATATTGCGCACTACAAAAATGTCGCCCGGATCGCTGCCGGTCAGCAGCACCGGATCGACCCGCGAATCGCAGCAGCCGATCAGCAGCGTGCGCGGGCGCTGGCCGGCGCGCAAGGTGCCGTACGGACTGTCGCTGTTGTTGAAATACTGCTGTTGAAAGCGGCCGAAACCGCTGATGAATTTTTCGATGTCTTCCATGATAGTCCCTCAGGCCGCGCAGCGGCGCAGCGCCGGCACGTCAAGCACCTGGACCTTGCGGCCCTTGAAGGTGATCATATTCTGCGTGCTCAAGTCGGCCAGGATGCGCGAGAAATGCTCGGGCGTCAGGTTCAGGCGCGAGGCCAGCACCGCCTTGGTGGCCGGCAGCGTAAGTTGGCCGCCCTCCTCCTCCGGCAGCTCCTTGAGCAGATAGCCCGCCACGCGCTGCGTGCCGGAGCGCAGCGAGAACGACTCCATGTCGCACATCAGGCTGTGCATGCGCTGGCTCAGGCCGGCCAGCATCTTGCAGGCGAATTCGGGATCGTTGTGGATCTCGCGATAGATCGCCGGCTTGGCCACATGCAGCAGCAGCGTGTCCTCGGTGGCCGTGGCCGAGACGATGTAGGGACTGCCCATGAACATCAGCGCCTCGCCGAAGCTCTGGCCGGGGCCGATCAGCTCGATCACCTTCTCGCAGCCCGCCAGCGAGGTGAACGCGAGCTTGACCTGGCCATACACCACCTGGTGAAAGCCGATGCACGGATCGCCGCGCTGGAAGATGGTGTCGCCCCGCTCCACTCGCACCTCGGTGGTGCCAAGCGCGATGCGCGCCAACTCCTCCGCGCCCATCGAGTTAAACAGCGGCACCCGGGCCAGGAAGGTTTGCACCTTGATTTTGTTCTTTTCCATGGCCGTAGCCCTCAAATGGTTCGCGAATACCGCAGCGGCTGCGGCCCTTCGACTGGCGGCGCGTGCAGGTAGCGGTCGAACGCCATGCAGATATTGCGTATCAACAGGCGCCCGCGCATCTTCACGCGCAAGCCTTTGCTGCCGATGCACAGCAAGCCCTCTTCCTCCAGCGGCTTCAGGCGCTCCAGCTCGGGCGCGAAATACTCTGCCGCGCTCACGCCTTCCGGCAGCGCCAGGCTGGCGTAGTCAAGCTCGAAATCGCACATCAGCTGGCCGATCACGGCGCGGCGCAGCATGTCGTCCTCGGTCAGCACGATGCCGCGCGCAATCGGCAGTTCGCCCTTGTCCAGCCGCTCGTAGTAGGCCGACAGCACCTTCTCGTTCTGGCTGTAGCTAGCGCCCACCGCGCTGATGGCCGACACGCCCAGCGCCACCATCGGCGCGTCCGCGTGCGTGGAGTAACCCTGGAAATTGCGCTGCAACTTGCCTTCGCGCTGGCTGCGGGCCAGGTCGTCGTCCGGCAGCGCGAAGTGGTCCATGCCGATGTAGACATAGCCCGCTTCCGTCAGCCGCTCGATGCACAGGCCCAGCATGGCCAGCTTGGTTTCGGCGTCCGGCAGGTCGTCGCTGGAAATGAGCCGCTGGGACTTGAACAGCTGCGGCATGTGCGCGTAGTTGTAGACCGCGATGCGGTCCGGCCGGGCGGCGACGATCTTGTCCAGCGTCGGCCCGAAGCTGGCCACGCTTTGCAGCGGCAGGCCGTAGATCAGGTCCACGCTGATCGAGCGGAAGCCGCAGTCGCGCGCGGCCTGCAGCACTTCCATCGTTTCCTCATACGACTGGATGCGGTTGACCGCCTTTTGCACCGCCGGGTCGAAGTCCTGGATACCCAGGCTGACCCGGTTGAAACCCTGGCGCCTCAAGGTGGCGATGCGTTCCGGCGTGACCGTGCGCGGATCGACCTCGATGGAGAACTCGCCCTCCTCGTCCGGCGCGAAGTCGAAATGCCCGCGCAGGTTGGCCAGCAACTCGCTCATCTGCTCGTCGCTCAGGTAGGTCGGCGTGCCACCGCCGAAGTGCAGCTGGTCCACCCGCCGGTGGCCGGACAACAGGCCCGCCTGCAACGCGATCTCGCGGTACAGGTAGTCCAGGTACTCGACCGCCTTCTCCTTGTCCTGCGTGATGATCTTGTTGCAGCCGCAGTAGTAGCACAGCGACGCGCAGAACGGGATGTGCACGTACAGCGACATCGGCACGGCCGGATCGACGCTGGCGACGGCGGCGCGGTACTGCTCCGCGCCGAAGCCGCCGCCGAAGCGGTCGGCCGTCGGGTAGGAGGTGTAGCGCGGCCCCATCTGGTTCAACTTGCGCACCAGCGCGGCGTCGAATTCAACGGAAGGGGTCAGGGCGATCACTCTGGCGGATGGCATGGTTTAACTCCGATTAGCAAGGCATGGCCGCGTTCTTGCGAGCGTAGCACCACCAGGTGATGGCGATGCAGCTGACATAGAACGCGATGAAGCACCACAGGGCAGCGTCGGGACCGCCGGTCATGGCGATCGAGGTACCGTAGCTCTTCGGAATGAAGAAGGCGCCGTAGGCGGCCACGGCCGACGTGAAGCCCAGCACGGCTGCGCCTTCCTTGTTGGCGTCGATGATGGCTTGCTGCTGCACGGCGGCAGGCTGGCCAGCCGCGGCGCGTTGACGTTCGGTCAGGAAGATCACGGGGATCATGCGGAAGGTCGAGGCATTGCCGACGCCGGTGCCGGCGAACAACAGCATGAACATCCAGAAGAAGCCGGTGAAGTTGCCACCCGTGCCGCCATGCGGCAGGAAGGTGATGACGCCATACACGGCGGCGATCATGGCGGCGAAGGTCCACACGGTCACGCGGGCGCCGCCCAGTTTGTCGGAGATGATGCCGCCGACCACACGGGCCAACGCGCCGACCAGAGGGCCGAGGAAGGCGTATTGCAGCGGATTGACATCAGGGAACTGGGTCTTGATCAGCAGCGGGAAGCCGGCCGAGTAGCCGATGAACGAACCGAAGGTGCCGGTGTAGAGCCAGCACATCAACCAGTTGTGCTTGCGCTTGAAGATCACGGCCTGGTCGGCGAACGAAGCCTTGGCCGAGGCCAGGTCGTTCATGCCGAACCATGCCAGCAGGCTGCTGACAGCGATGAACGGTACCCAGATGAAGCCGGCGTTCTGCAGCCACATGGTGGTGGTGTGGCCAGCCTTGGTGGCGGTCTGCGCGTCGCCGCCGATGGCGCCGAACACGCTGGCGGTGATCACCAGCGGCACGACGAACTGCACCACCGACACGCCCAGGTTGCCCAGGCCGGCGTTCATGCCCAGCGCGTAGCCCTTCTGCGCTTTAGGGAAGAAGAAGCTGATATTGGCCATCGACGAGGCGAAGTTGCCGCCGCCGAAGCCGCACAGCAGGGCCAGCACCAGCATGGTCGGGTAGCCGGTGGTGACGTCCTGCACCGCGAAGCCGATGCCGATGGCCGGGATCAGCAGCGAGGCGGTGGAGATGGTGGTCCACTTGCGGCCGCCGAAGATCGGCACCATGAAGGAGTAGAAAATCCGCAGCGTGGCGCCGGACAGGCCGGGCAAGGCGGTCAGCCAGAACAGCTGGTTGGTGCTGTACTGGAAGCCGATGGCCGGCAGGTTCACCACCACCACGCTCCACACCATCCACACCGCGAAGGCCAGCGCCAGCGCGGGAATCGAAATCCACAGGTTGCGGTTGGCGGTGCTGCTGCCGCCGCTGCCCCAGAACGTGGGGCTCTCAGGCTCCCACGTGTTGATCATATATTTGCTCATCATTTTCTCCTTGAATAATTGGGGCTCAGGCGGCGGCTGCGCCGGCCAGCGGCTGCGGCGCCGCCGTCGGGCGGAACGAGTAATGCATCCAGACCAGCGAGACGCAGACGGTGCCGTACAGCAGCATGAAGGCGCTTGAACGCACACCGGTCAGGTCCAGCAGCGCGCCGAACATGATCGGCAGCACGAAGCCACCCAGGCCGCCGGCCAGACCGACCACGCCGGACACGGCGCCGATGTTGTCGCTGAAATCGTCACCGATGAATTTGAAGACCGAGGCCTTGCCGATCGCCATCGCGGTGCCGACGATGAACAGCAGGCCGGTGAACATCCATGGCGACAGGGCCAGTGTCAGCTGCAGGTCGCCGTGCGTGGTCTTGACGATCATCGCGGTTGGCGGATACGACAGCAGGAAGAAGCAGATCCAGCACACCCACATCACCCACCAGGTGACCTTGTAGGCACCGTAGCGGTCGGCGATCCAGCCGCCCAGGGCGCGCAGCACGCCACCCGGCAGCGAGAAGCAGGCGGCCAGCAGCGCGGCCAGGCGCAGGTCGAAGCCGTATTCGCCGACGTAGTATTTGGTCATCCACAGCGCCAGGCCGACGTAGCCGCCGAACACCACCGAGTAATATTGGCAATAGCGCCATACGCGGCGGTCCTTCAGCACCTTGAGCTGTTCCGAGAACGGCACGCTGGCGCCGCTCTGGTGCGACGGGTCGGTGGCCGAGAACACCCAGAACAGCAGCGCCGTGACCAGCATGGCGATGGCGTACACGGTGGGCAGCGCTTGCCAGCCCCAGGCCGCGATGATGGCCGGTGCGACAAACTTGGTCAGCGCCGAGCCGGAATTGCCGGCGCCGAAGATGCCCATCGCCAGGCCGCGTCGTTCACGCGAGAACCAGCGCGCCACGTACGGCGTGCCGACCGAGAACGAGCCGCCGGCCAAGCCGATGAACAGGCCCAGCACCAGGAACTGCCAGTAGGCGGTGGCCAGGCCGATCAGGTAGATGGCCGGCACGGTCGCCAGCATCAGCAGGAAGAACACGATGCGGCCACCGTATTTGTCGCACCAGATACCCAGCGGGACACGCACCAGCGAGCCGCTCAGCACAGGCATGGCGGCCAGCAGGCCGAATTCGGTTTCATTCAGGCCGAGCATCTTCTTGATGGGGATGCCCAGCACGGCGAACATCATCCAGATCGCGAAACAGATCGTGAACGATACGGTGCTGCTCACCAGCACGTGTACTGCTTTGTTATTGTTAGACACTTTCAATCTCCTGACGGACATGGGGATGGCATCAGCGTAAGCGTTGCGGCGGCGCCCGGCTATCGGCAGGACGGCCAGAACGGCAAGGCAATCAGGCTAGCGCCCTAGTCCGAAAGAACTAGGCGGGGATCAGGCCGGCCGCCGCGCCGGGCGTGGCGCCGGGTGCGGCGTCAGTGTCAGCGTCGGCGTCGGCGCCGGCATCCGGCGGACAGGTCAGGTCGGCCAGCGTGACCGCGTCCAGCGCCGTCAGGTAGGCGCCCACGGCGCGGCCCAGCATGCCCTGCACGCAGCAGCGGCCCGCGTACACGCAGGTGGCGCGGCGGGCGTCGAAGCAATCGGCCATGTGGAAGTCCGGCTCGCTGGCCCGCACCACCTCGCCGATGCGGATCGCCTCCGGCGCCCGCGCCAGCGTGATGCCGCCGTGCCGCCCGCGCACGGTGCGGATCACGCCAGTCAGGCCCAGCTCATACACCACCTTGGTCAGGTGATGCTTGGACATGCCGTGGCGTTCGGCGATTTCAGCGATGGTCACCAGCCGGTCGTGCTGGCCGGCCAGGTAAATCAGGGTGCGCAGGGTGTAGTCGGTGAAGGCGGTCAGGCGCATGGTCAGCTCCAGTGAAGACGGCAGCGCCATTATTCATGTATCCAAAATATTTGTTCATAACTTGGATCAAGAAAAACTGGAATCGAATATACATGTTTAAACGACGCGCCTAGAATCGGCCCTGTCGATCCGGTCCCTGCCGGTTCGCGCACCACTCCCATCAAGCCAACAATAAGGAACCATGCCATGCACGCCACACGCAAGCTCTGGACCTGGCTCGCCGTCATCTGCGCCCTCTCCTTCGCCGTCCTCGGCTGGGTGGGTGCGGAAATCTACCTGACCGCGCCGCCCATCCCCAAACACATCATCAGCGCGGACGGCAGCATGCTGTTCGACGAAGGCCAGGTCGACCGCGGCCAGCAGGCCTGGCTCTCGGCCGGCGGCCAGCAGCTGGGCACCGTCTGGGGCCACGGCAGCTATGTCGCCCCCGACTGGTCGGCCGACTGGCTGCACCGCGAAGCCTTGGCCCTGCGCCAGATCTGGGCCAAGCGCGACTTCGGCGCCAACTTCGACGACCTGAGCAAATCCAACCAGGCGGCGCTGAACGCGCGGCTGAAGGAAGAAATGCGCCGCAACACCTATGATTCGGGCCGCGACACCATCGTGCTGTCGGCCGACCGCGCCGCCGCCGTGCGCGAAGTGGCGCGCCACTACATGGACCTGTTCGGCGACAACCGCGCGCTGGACCATCTGCGCGAGCAATATGCGATGAACGCCAACTCGCTGCCCGATCCGGACGACCTGAAAGCCTTGCCGGCCTTCGTGTTCTGGTCGGCCTGGGCCGCCGGCACCGACCGTCCCGGCTCGGTCGACCTGAGCTACACCAGCAACTGGCCGCATGAGCCGCTGATCGACAACCGTCCAAGCGCTGGCGCCGGCATCTGGTCGATCGCCAGTATCATCCTGATGATCGGCGCCATCGCCGCCATGGTCATGTTCCACTCGGCCGCCAAGGAAGAGGCCGATCCTGTTCCACCGAAGACCGACCCGCTGTTCAACCTGAAGCCTACGCCGTCGATGTTGGCGACCAAAAAATACTTCTTCGTCGTCATCGGCCTGATCCTGGCCCAGGTCGGCATGGGCGTCATCACCGCCCACTATGCGGTCGAAGGCCACAGCTTCTTCGGCTACCCGCTGGCGCAGATCCTGCCGTTCGTGGTCAGCCGCACCATCCACACCCAGTTCGCCGTGCTGTGGATCGCCACCGCCTGGCTGGCCACCGGCCTGTACATCGCACCGGCCATCTCCGGCCACGAGCCCAAGTTCCAGAAACTGGGCGTGAACGTGCTGTTCTACGCGCTGCTGTTCATCGTGGTCGGCTCGACCGCCATGGGCTGGCTCGGTTCGCTGCAACACAAGGGCAGCGCCTTCGCCTTCTGGATCGGCAACCAGGGCCTGGAATTCACCAGCATGGGCCGCATCTGGCAAATCCTGCTGTTCATCGGCCTGCTGTTCTGGGTCACGCTGCTGGGCCGCGCGCTGTGGCCCGCGCTGGTCAAGAAATCGGAAAGCCGTGGCCTGATCGTCATGGTGTTCCTGGCCGCGCTGTGCATCGGCGGCTTCTACGCCACCTCGCTGACCTGGGGCCAGCATACCCACTACTCGATGATCGAATACTGGCGCTGGTGGCTGGTGCACCTGTGGGTCGAAGGCTTCTTTGAAGTGTTCGCCACCGCCGTGATCGCACTGCTGTTCACCCGCCTGGGCCTGATCCGCGCCGCGACCGCCAACAGCGCCATCGTGCTGGAAACCATCGTGTTCCTGTTCGGCGGCATCCTGGGCACCCTGCACCACCTGTACTTCACCGGCACGCCAACCTTCGTGATCGCCATCGGCGCCATGTTCTCGGCGCTGGAAGTGGTACCGCTGTCGATGATCGGCGTCGAAGCCTGGCGCAACTACCAGCGCTCGAAGGCCGCGCCTTGGGTCAGCACCTACAAGTGGTCGATCCTGTGCTTCATCGCGGTCGGCTTCTGGAACACCGTCGGCGCCGGCCTGCTGGGCTTCTCGATCAACACCCCGATCGCGCTGTACTACATGCAAGGCCTGAACATGACGGCGGCCCACGGCCACGCCGCGCTGTTCGGTGTGTACGGCATGCTGGGCATCGGCCTGCTGCTGTTCTGCCTGCGCGGCCTGTGCGAGCGCATGGCCTGGTCGGACTCGCTGCTCAAGGCCATGTTCTGGTGCCTGAACATCGGCCTGGCGATGATGGTGTTCATCTCGCTGGTGCCTGCCGGCCTGTACCAAGCCTGGGCCAGCGTCAGCACCGGCATGTGGTTCGCCCGCTCGCCAGAGGTGATCCACTCCAAGCTGATGGAGACCCTGGTCTGGATGCGCGTACCGGGCGACGTGGTGTTCGCCATCGGCACGCTGTTCCTGGCGCTGTTCGCCTGGCGCCTGCTGACCGCACGCCGTGCCCGCCTGGAAGCCGTGGCCGCCGACCGCGCCTGATCGACTTTACCGCGGGGCGCCCAGGGCGCCCTGCTTTCTTATACAAGGAGTTTCACCATGTCCCACGATTGTTCCCAACCGGCCATCCCCGACGGCATCTATCCCTTCGACGCCCGTGGCGTGGCCCGCCGCCTGCGCCACGCCGCCATCTTCGGCGCGCTCGATTCGCTCCACCCCGGCGAGATCATGCGCTTCTGTAACGACCACGACCCGCTGCCGCTGCTGGCCCAGATCCAGCACCGCTACGGCCCGCGCGTGCAGGCCGCCTACCTGGCGCGCGAAGCCGGCCACGTGGTGATCGACTTCCTAGTCACTACGCACTAGTCATCCCGTAGGCCCTATGTCGTATTTCCGAAATTCCATAATCCAAGTCAAAGAAATTTCCGATTTGTTCCCATAGCATGGACTCGCACTCAGACATGGGTGCGACCCACCAACTACAAGGCGACATAAAAATGAAAACGCAATTGAAACTGGTAGCGGCCGGCCTCGCCAGCGCCGTACTCGCCATGAGCCACGTTACAGCGGCCACCCCGTCCGAAACCGCTCTGCCGACCATCACCCAAGAACTGCTTGCCCCGCCGCTGCTGCCGGCGCCGATCACCCGCAAGACGCCGGCCAAGGTTGTGGTCAACCTGACCGTCGAAGAAGTCGAGCGCGAAATCGCCCCCGGCAGCCGCTACACCTTCTGGACCTTCGGCGGCACCGTGCCCGGCAAGATGATCCGCGTGCGCGAAGGCGACACCGTCGAACTCCACCTGCTCAACCTGCCCGACAACAAGCTGCCCCACAATATCGACCTGCACGCCGTGACCGGCCCGGGCGGCGGCGCCGCGCAGACCCTGATCGCCCCCGGCAACGAAGCCACCTTCACCTTCAAGGCGCTGAACCCCGGCCTGTACGTGTACCACTGCGCCACCGCGCCGGTCGGCATGCACGTGGCCAACGGCATGTACGGCATGATCCTGGTCGAGCCCAAGGAAGGCATGACCCCGGTCGACCGCGAATACTATGTGATGCAGGGCGACTTCTACACCAGCGGCGCCTACCGCGCGCCCGGCCTGCAGGGCTTCGACATGCAGAAGGCCATCGATGAAAAGCCTACTTATGTAGTATTCAACGGCGCCGACGGCGCGCTGACCGGCGCCAACGCGCTGACCGCCAAGGCCAACGAGAAGGTGCGGATGTACTTCGGCGTGGGCGGCCCCAACATCACCTCCAGCTTCCACGTGATCGGCGCCATCTTCGACCGCGTCTACACCGAGGGCGGCAACCACTTCCAGGAAAACGTGCAGACCACCATGGTGCCTGCCGGCGGCTCGACCATCGTCGAATTCACGCCACGCGTGCCGGGCAACCTGACGCTGGTCGACCACTCGCTGACGCGCGCCTTCAACAAGGGCGCCATCGGCCTGCTGGCGGTGAGCGGCCCGGACCGGCCTGAGATCTACAGCAAGGGCATCAAGAAGCCGCTGGCCGGCGCGGTCGCCGCAGCTCCCGCGGCCGCCAAGCCAGTCGCCGCCAAGCCCGCCCCGGTGGTGGCCGACCGCGCCCAGCAACTGCGCGGCAAGGCTGTCTACGACAGCAACTGCTCGGCCTGCCACCAGCCTGACGGCAAGGGCGTGGCCGGCGTGTTCCCGCCGCTGGCCAATTCCGACTTCTTCCAGCAACGTCCGTATGAAATGGCGCACATCGTGCTCAACGGACGCAATGGCGAGATCGTCGTCAATGGCGAGCACTACAACGGCGTGATGCCGCCGCAGGACCTCAGCGATGACGACATCGCCGCCGTGATCAACTACGTCGGTGTCGAGCTGAACAAGGGTACGCCTGCGGTCACGCCGGCGCAGGTGCGCGACATGCGCAAATCGCGCCAGCCATGAACGGGCGCGCCGCGATCCGCAGCGCCCTGCTGACGCTGGCCGTGCTGGCCGGCGACGGCATGGCCGGGGATGCCGACTACCGCGCCATCGCCGGCGGCACGCTGCGCAGCGTGCTGCCCGCCGACGGCGTGGCGTCGCCCGCGACCGTGGCGCCCTATCTGCTGCGCACCCGGCTGGTGACCAACGCGGAATTCTCCGCCTTCGTGCAACACACGCCGGAATGGCAGCGCGGGCAGGTGCCTGCGCTGCTGGCCGCGCCCAGCTATCTGTCCGGCTGGAGCGGCGCCACCGATTTCAAGCCACTGGCCGCCGACGCGCCGGTGGTGCACGTGGGCTGGTTCGCCGCGCAGGCGTATTGCGCCTCCGAAGGCGGCCGCCTGCCGCGCTGGTACGAATGGGAGTTCGCGGCCGCCGCCGACGACCATCGCGCCGACGCCCGCGACGACCCGGCCTGGCTGGCCCACATCCTCGGCTGGTACGCCGACGCCGGCAAGCAGCCGCCGCACAGCGTGGCAACCGGCCAGGCCAACTACTACGGCATCCACGACCTGCATGGGCTGGTGTGGGAATGGGTCGAGGACTACAGCGGCCTGTTCGTCAATGCCGACAGCCGCGCCAGCGGCGACCAGAAACTGCTCGACTACTGCGGCGGCGCCGCCCTGTCGCTGGCCGACCGCCGCAATTACGCCGTACTGATGCGCCTGGCCCTGCTGTCCGCGATGGACGCGCGGCAGGACGGCGCCAACCTGGGCTTCCGCTGCGTGCGCGAACCCGCCCCTCACGATCAAGGAACCAGACCATGAACTACCTCGCCTCCCTGCGCCGCGCCGCTTTGGCCGCCGCGCTGCTGCTCCCCATGTATGCCTGGTCGGCCGCCGCGCTGCCCGGCAATTCCGTCTACCGCCTCGACGCCACGCTGACCGACGCGGCCGGCCAGCACTTCGCGCTGCACGACATGGCCGGCACGCCGGTGCTGATCACCATGTTCTACGGCGACTGCCACGCGGCCTGCCCGGTCATCATCGAAACGCTCAAGCGCACCGTGGCCGCGCTGGGGCCGGACGGCAAGCGCGTGCGCGTGCTGATGATCAGCCTGGACCCGAAACACGACACGCCGGCCGCGCTCAGCAGCCTGCTGATGATGCACCAGCTCGATCCAGCCCAGTTCCGCCTGGTGGCCGCCGGCAGCGACAGCCAGACCCGCGCGCTGGCGGCCACGCTCAACATCAAGTACCGCGTGCTGGAAAGCGGCGAGATCAACCACACCACCCGCATCGCGCTGCTCGACGCCAGCGGCACCGTGCAGGTCGACACCACCCGGCTCGACGCCGATCCCGATCCCGCGTTCGTCAAGCAGGTGGCTGCGCTGATCAAGTAAAGTTGGTTACTAACGGGAGCGGAGCGGCGGGTATAATCCCGCCCACCGACCAACCCACGTCAAAGGAACCTTCGTGAAACGTACGCTAGTCAGCGCCGCCTGCTGCGCCCTGTTCGCCTTTTCCACCCCGTTGCTGCATGCCCAACAGGCGTCCGGCATCGACCTGAAATCCCTGGACACGGCTATCCGCCCCCAGGATGATTTTTACGGCTACGTCAACGGAGTCTGGACCCGCAACACCGACATCCCGGCCGACAAATCGACCTGGGGCACCTACACCGAACTGCGCGAAACCGCGCAAGGCCAGCTGCGCACGCTGATGGACGCGGCAGTCAAGCACCCCGGCAAGCCGGGCAGCGACGCGCACAAGATCGCCGACCTGTACACCAGTTTCATGGACGACAAGGCGCGCGATGCCGCCGGCTTCAAGCCGGTGCAATCCGACCTGGCCCACGTGGCCGCGCTCAAGGACAAGAAAGACCTGCCGGCGCTGCTGGCCTACCTGCAGCGCAACGGCATCCAGACGCCGTTCTCGACCCACGTCGCGCCGGACGCGCAGGACCCCGAGCACTACACGATCAACGTCAGCCAGTCCGGCCTGGGCCTGCCCGACCGCGACTACTACCTCAAGGACGACGACGCCAAGCTCAAGGCCGTGCGCGCCAAATACCTGACGCACATCGAAACCATGCTGGCCATGAGCGGCGACAAGGAAGCGGCCGCCCACGCGACCCAGATCCTCGACGTCGAGACCCGCCTGGCCGCCGCGCAATGGACCCGCGTGCAGATGCGCGATCCGGTCAAATCCTACAACCGCGTGGCGTTCGACCAGTTCGGCGCGCTGGCGCCGGCCTTCGACTGGCCAGCCTACTTCAGCGCCGCCGGCCTGGCGCCGAAGGCATCGTCGGCCGTGGTGCGCCAGCCGAGCTTCCTGACCGGCTTTGCCGACGCCGTCGCCAACGTGCCGCTGGAATCGTGGAAGAGCTACTTCAACTGGCGCATCATCGAAAGCTACGCCTCCTACCTGGACAGCGCCACCGTCAAGGAGCGCTTCGCCTTCGAGGGCACGGTGCTGCGCGGCGTGCCGCAAAGCGAACCGCAATGGCAACTGGCGCTGCGCTTCACCGACGGCGCGCTGGGCGACGCGGTCGGCAAGCTGTACGTGCAGATGTACCTGCCGCCTGAAACCAAGCCGCGCGTGATGGCCATGTTCAACAACTTCGTGGCCTCGTTCAAGGACGGCATCGACAAGCTGGACTGGATGGGCCCGGAGACCAAGAAGGAAGCCCAGCTCAAGCTGGCGGCCCTGAAGCCGAACATCGCCTACCCGGAAAAATGGCGCGACTACAGCGCCATGAAGACCCAGAAGAACGACCTGATCGCCAACGTGCGCTCGGCGCGCGCGTGGAGCCGGGCGCGCAACCTGGAAAAACTGGGCAAGACGGTGGACCGCGAGGAATGGTCGATGACGCCGCAAACCGTCAACGCCAGCTACAACCCGTCGCTGAACGCGATCACGATCCCGGCCGCGATCCTGCAGCCGCCGTTCTTCAACGTGAAGGCCGAGGACGCGGTCAACTACGGCCTGCTGGGCATCACCTTCGGCCACGAGATCAGCCACGCCTTCGACGACTCCGGCAGCCAGTACGACGCCAGGGGCCGCCTGCGCAACTGGTGGACCGTGGAAGACCGCGCCGCCTTCAAGGCGCGCGCCGCCGGCCTGGTCAAGCAATACGGCGCCTACAGCCCGGTGCCGGGCTACTTCATCAACGGCGAGTTGACCCTGGGCGAGAACATCGGCGACAACTCGGGCCTGTCGATCACGTACAAGGCGTACCAGCGTTCGCTGGGCGGCAAGCCATCGCCGGTGTTGGACGGCCTGACCGGCGAGCAGCGTTTGTACATCGGCTTCGCCATGAAGTGGCGCGCCAAGCTGCGTCCCGAGGCGGCGATCGCGCAAATCAAGAGCGATCCGCATTCGCCTGGCGAATTCCGCGCCAAGGGCACGGTGATGAACCAGCCGGGCTTCTACGAAGCGTTCGGCATCAAGCCGGGCGATCCGATGTACCTGCCGCCGGAACAGCGCGTCATCATGTGGTGATCGATGGCGCGCTTGCGCCTGCCGCTAGCGCAGGCGCAAGCGCGCCACCACCGGGAAGTGGTCGGATGGATAGCGCGCGTCGACCGAGTCCGTCAGGACGGCGTAGCGCAGCACCTGCCACTGCGGGCTGAGGAAAATGTAGTCGATGCGCTCGCGGGCCGGCTTGGTGACGTCGAAGTCATTGAACGTCGCGACCGGTCCATACGGGGCCGTCTGACTGATGGCCCTGGCGTCGCGCAGCGCGGCGCCGATGGTGGCGTAGGCTTCGCTGTCGGGGGTGCTGTTGAAGTCGCCCATCACGATCAACGGCAACGTTCCCGCCAGCGCGCGGCCGCGTTGCAGCAGCAACTGCGCCGACTCGCGGCGCGCCACCACGCCTTCATGATCGAAATGCGCGTTCAGGACGACGAACACCTGGCCGGTCGGCTTGTCGCGCAGGCGCGCCCAGGTCGCGATGCGCTTGCAGCAGCGCGCATCCCAGCCCATCGACGGCTGCTCGGGCGTGGCGCTGAGCCAGAAATCACCGTGGTCCTCCAGCGCGAAGCGCGCGCTCCGGTAGAAGATGGCCGAGTGTTCGCCGGCGTCCCGGCCATCATCGCGGCCGGCGCCGACGCGCGCAAAATCGCCCAGCGCATCCAGATCCTTCAATTGATTGCCCAAGCCCTCCTGCGTGCCCCAGAGGTCGAACTCGTGGTAGCGCACCAGCGCGCGCACCGCATCCCGGCGGGCCGGCCAGACGTTCTTGCCATCGTTGGGATTATCGAAGCGGAGATTATAGGTAGCCACATTCAGGTCAACCTGAGCAAAGGCCATCGGAGCGAGCAAGAGCAACAACAAGGCAAGGCGACGCATGGAACTCCCTTCGAAAGTGAAGCTGGATTCTAGCACTGAGGGAAAACGCAAATCGCCGCTGGATGCGGCTTATTTGTACTGGCACAGACTTAACTTGACACAAAGGGTGTGATGATTGGCGGCCCTTTTGCAGACGTTCGAATTAGCGTGCGCAAAATTAAGTGAGTCACCGTGATGGAAAATCCTGCCAACACGTCGATAAATGATTTTTCCGCTTCGTTTTCATTTTCCCAATTCGAGCCGCTCACTAAAACGCCCTTTCTTCCCAAGTTTTTGCATGTTCGATCTCAGAAAAAAGTTGCTGAATATAGGCTGCGAGCCAGTCTTGAACTCGAACCGACTCGTTCTCGGCCATCCAACGCCTTGCTAGAGATTGTCTATGTCCTAGATATTCACTTTGTGGTCCCGAGCGGACACCGGAGCCGAATCGCATCATCAAGTGCTCACGCACATGTGGGTGCTCGCCATACTTCTCTAAATAGGCCCGCGTGATGTCGCCTTCGGTGTCTTGCTCCAACGACTGCGGCATGATCTCAGCCAATACATACGCTCGCACAGCCGGATCTTCGTCTATCCAGGCAAACACGTCCTCGGTCTTAAAATGGACTAGTGCCTGTGCCACGTTTCGGGCCTCAAGCCCACCGCCTAACCAATTCCGAAATACCCAGGCATGCTCCCCTGATAGATGCGGGGCCACCATGGCCCAAGTTTCAGAAGGGTGAGCTGCACAAATCTCGTTTGCGATTTGAATGCTGTGGCTAACGCTCGTTAAACCTTCAAATGGGCTCTCTGCTGCGACCATGGCAGAGAACAGATCAAGATCCCGGTGAGGGAAGTGTTCTCTAAAGCGGTTCGCAAGCTCATGCCAGTAGTAGCCTGTCATCCTCACGCCTATGTCTGTAAAGGACTGAGGATGCGTTAGCACTCGAAATACGATGTCCTCATCAGCGGGATCAGGCAGCTCACCTTTACACAGTTTTCGATTTGCCACTGAGACCGCCGAAGCATAATAGTCGGCGTCATCACGGGCCAAAAGAGCATCAAGCACTCGACGCACGGAGCCGCGTCCTTCAAGCGTTTCAGGGGCTTCGTAGCCCATCATGGCGTAGCAGCTCGCATCCATCCCTTGCGTCTCATTGAGGGTCATCAACCTCTCAAAAACCGGACCGTTCATGCCTGAGCAGATCACTGCAAAGAGGTGTGACCGTCGGCCATTAGCAATCAGAACCTCTACCATTTTTTGCCAACGGTCTTTGCTTATTCCACTCAAGGCCCTCACATAACCGCTCAGGAAAAGAGCACTCGTAGTTTCTGGCGACTGGCGGGCATAACTAAGCATCCTCTGATCAAACTCGTCACTTGTCAATGCAGACGCCACATCGAATCCGAATTGCTCGACGCGATAGCCAGCACTGCGAAAAAGAGCCGGCAGTGCAGCATTCAAAATGTCGCTGTCGCCAGCAGCCTCTGCTGCTAAGGCTAACCGAATTTGGGCGGCACCATAGGTGATCCCAGAACCTTCGGGAATCGGACGTAGATCATCGCTTTCAAAAAAATGATGAAGGACATAGCGACGCAGCTTACCCGTAAAAGTATCACCCACAAGACTGTCACAGATACCTTGTAGTCGCGGTGCAAAGGTATCGGGGGCGTTCGGATTTAAATACGAACAAAGACGATTGATAAGCTGAATGAGCGGCTCAAAATTATCCTCGCTAGTAGCCAGCTTCGTGAGAACATCCACGACTTCGTCATGCAAAACATTTACGCGTGCCATTGATTCCGAAGCCGTTAGCAAAGCTTTATCCACATCTGTAGTCCAGGCCTCATCTCGTTTGGTTCGAGCATCCTGCATGCATTTGAAAACTGCCTTCCATGGAGTGATCAGTTCACTCCACGTCTCTGCTTTCCACATGATTGTTTCAGGACGCATGCCCTGATTTTCAACACCTAAAATACGCACGCCGCCGTGGGCATTTAAAACGCTCCCACATGCAGCAAGTCCCACGGTCGCTTCTTCAAGATCAGAACTATCAAGCCAATGGGTCGCAATCGATGCCCGGTCGGCCAAAGGTAACGTGGTAGCTCCATGCTGGCAAAACAGTCCGAGCAAGAGGCCCTTGGCGTTGTTAGTATTGTTTGACGTGTCTCCAAACGAAAGCCGCCGAAGTGCTAGCACCGCGTCTCGGTAATGCTCCTTCCACACTGCAATTTTTTCCAGAGCCCACGCGAGATTTTGCCGAGCATCCTTAAGTTCCCGAAGCTCCTCATCGCTCCACTGCAAGATGCTCATTTTTAGCAGAGCCACAGTGGATGCAGGATCAGCCTCTGCGAGCACATTGATGAAACTGGAACCTGTCTTCGACGTAAGAAAAGCTCGCTCACAGAATAGACCCGATCGCGGATCGAGAAGTGCTTTTACCGTGTCCTGGGACGCGTCGCAATTATGTGCATAAATGAAGAGCCGCATAAACCATCCCTGCATGCTCTTCGGCATTTCAGCGACCATTGTATTGACACTGGAGGCCGCTCCATAGGACTCCCACCACTCACGCCACAAGTAGATCTGCAGAGCCTTGGGAACGATCCTCAGTGTCCGGTCACCCTGTAAGATTCTCCGCTTCTTGTAGTAGGTCACGACGCTGTTAAAGCTCGCAGGCGTAATGGATGGGTTGGCCCGTGCGGCCAACGTAGCGATGTAGGCCGCCTCATCTTCGACAGGTGAACGAGCTCCGAATTTTTCAAACAAGGCAATATGACGAAGGACCACGCGACTCACATCATCGTCGCGTGCTTCGCCATACCCTGCGACGAACCTGTCCCACATTGGCACCGTATCGGGTGGCCGTAAAACATCCCCAGGATTGTTTTTTAGATTTTCCCCAATAGCGTGGGCTACCCTTGCAGAGCCATCACACCATCGTCCCCATCGGCTCAAACTAATCGAGCTACCTAGATAAGTCGCTAGGATTTGTTCTATCTGTCCCTGCTCCAACGGAGGAGCTTCTAGCGTCTCCATCAACGTGCCTCCCTCAGTTGCGGGACCGTGATCGATGGTAACAAGTTTAATCAAGCGACGATCTTTGAGAAATCGCCAAATTACGGCTCGATCTTCGTTGTCGCATTCATCAACGACGAGCACAACAGAATATTGCCTACCAGTCTTCAGAAGCTCAGTGAACAATGGGCTATTTTTGAAATCGCTCGCCTGGCGAACATAGAGCGTATTCGCAGCTAACTCTGGGCTACGGCGAATCGCTTCCAATACCAATCGGCTCTTGCCGATGCCTGGCTCTCCAACGATTCTTAAATGCTGGATGTCTGGACCATTTAGCATCCCTTGCACTCGATCGATAAAAGCAGTTTGACGTTCTCCCAAGGCTAACGGTGGCGTCATATCGGAAGTGGCCGCCCAGGAATCCACGCGTTGAAACGGCATGTTGCCCAACCCGTTGAGGTCTAGGCATAGCGAAGGGTGACGGTGCAAAGAGCCGATGATGTGCGTGATACCGAGTGCCTGGACACGAGCATCAGGAAAGCCGCACAAGCCGAAAAATCTCTTGAGATGAGCTATCGATTGAGTATGGCGATCCGTCGTGAGGTCGTGCCCCAGTGTGATGAGCGAATACATCGCTCCTTGCCGTAAGCAGTGCAGAACTGCTGCTCCCAGGTTTTCAACGGCGGCCGGATTTTTTCCAAACAGCTCCGTCTTGATTTCTGCCTCTTGCCACGGACAGAAAGATAGACCTGTCTTGATCTGATAGTGGCACTCTCCTGGCACGAGCAATGAATCATATTCACCCGCAGCACTGATACTCGCATCAATGCCACCATCCTTGACAGTGATGTCGGACGATATGATCACGTTCAAGCGGGGAATTTGCAACCGAGCCGCCTCACTCCAAAGCAGATCTCGGATCAGTTCAACGCCGGCTGCGGGTAGCAATGCCGCTATCGTTGAGGGTTCGATAGCAATAATACTTTTCCCCATTCAGAAATCCAATTCAAATAAAAGCCAATGTTTTAACTAGCGTTTGGATATTAATCAATAATTATCGCCTTGGAATTGACCTTAAACTACCATACCAACTGGAAATCCATCAAATCAAGCCGCAACTTTATCTCCTAGCGGCCTCGAAAGGTATCCCTTGAAGATTGCTAGCCTCACTATCTCCAACTTCCATGGCATCAAGTACGCACAGTTGCATTTCGATGGGCATACACTTATCACTTCAAAAATCGCACCACCGAAAACGCCGACTCGGATTCTCGAAGCTCGGCAACCTGCGTGTGCGCGCCGGGGAAAATATCGGGATACTCTTCATCCAGATACTCGACCACCTCGGCATCCGGCCAAGGCCCCAGGGACGCCTTGTAGCCGGGGAAGTCCCGCTGCACGTCCTGCCATGTCGCGTATTCCGTCTTCGACAACAACATCGCCGATTCGGTATAAATAATATGCAGTTTCATTGACACCATCCAGTTCAGTCACCTTCCCATAGTCCGGCGTCACGCATCAGCCGCATGGAGTAATTGAGCTGTAGGGTTTGATTGGGACCACATTTTATTTGAGTCCGTTTTCCAGACGGCGCCACCACCTGTATCGATGAAACGTCTCGCAGCGCATCGAACAGCGTGTAGCCGTAACCGTTGTTTGTGAACTCGACCGATGCGTCGCCGCTTCCGTGGGAGTTGTAGACAAATACTCCCAGCGGCGATCTTTTCTCAGCCGGGTACGTCAACGCAACCTTGCCGTGGTCGAAAGCCCGGTACTGCATGTACCCGGACGTGCGCGTCATTTCACGCGAAGAGCACAGCGAATATACCCGCTTGCCTGTCTCGCAGGTCCACAACGTGATCTCGTCCTTGCCACAGAGCGGGCTTTGCTGATATTCGTCCTTGTACTGCGCCCAGGTGGCGGTTGTGATCGATGATACCGGCGCGTGATCTTGTGCAAGCGCCGGCACCGATATAACAGCAAGCAAAGCCAGAGCATTCTTCATCATTTTTAATTCCCGAACTATTCCGTCGTTTAGATCAAGTATGGTCGATGCGACCCTGTCGTTTGTCGCCACACGATACAAGCTCATCAATACTGCCACAAGGGCAATCCATATCAAGGAATTTAAAAATCACGTCGCCTTCGATTGACGACACCATATCTAGTGCTTAACCTATCAAAACCAACTAGATATGGGATCAAGGAGAAAGCATGCAAGGATTGTTTCATACGCAGATCACCAAACGCGACGGCAGCGAGCAGGCTTTCGCGCTGGAGAAGATCGAAGCCGCGCTGCTCAAGGCCGGCCGCGCCAGCGGCGAGTTCGACGCGCGCGAAGCCGCCCAGCTGACCGAGTGCACGCTGCTGCACCTGTCGTCGCTAAGTCCCGAGGAAGCGCTGACGGTCGAGCTGACACAGGACACCGTCGAGCGCGTGCTGTACGACGCCGGCTACCGCAAAACCCTGCGCAGCTACGTGGTCTACCGCGAGCAGCACGCCAAGCTGCGCCAGGACCGCCACTCGCTGGTCGATGTCGCCGCCTCCATCAACGAATACCTGGACCGCCAGGACTGGCGCGTCAACGCCAACGCCAACCAGGGCTATTCGCTGGGCGGCCTGATCCTCAATGTGTCGGGCAAGGTGATCGCCAACTACTGGCTCAACCACGTCTATCCTCCCGAAGTCGGCCGCGCCCACCGCGAAGCCGACATCCACATCCACGACCTCGACATGCTGGCCGGCTACTGCGCCGGCTGGTCGCTGCGCACCCTGCTCAACGAGGGCCTGAACGGCGTGCCCGGCAAGGTCGAATCGAGCCCGCCGCGCCACATGTCCAGCGCCATCGGCCAGATCGTCAACTTCCTCGGCACGCTGCAGAACGAATGGGCCGGCGCGCAGGCGTTCAGCTCCTTCGACACTTACATGGCGCCGTTCATCCGCAAGGATAATCTGAGCTATCCCGAGGTCAAGCAGTACATGCAGGAGCTGATCTACAACCTCAACGTGCCGTCGCGCTGGGGCACGCAGACGCCGTTCACCAACCTGACCTTCGACTGGGTCTGCCCGGAAGACCTGCGCGAGCAGATCCCCCACATCGCCGGCGTGGAAATGCCGTTCGCCTACGGCGACCTGCAAGTCGAGATGGACATGATCAACCAGGCCTACATCGAGATCATGATGGCCGGCGACGCCAAGGGCCGCGCCTTCACCTTCCCGATCCCGACCTACAACATCACCGAAGACTTCGTGTGGGACAGCCCGAACGCCGAGCGCCTGTTCGAGATGACGGCGCGTTACGGCCTGCCCTACTTCCAGAACTTCATCAACTCCGAGCTCAAGCCGAACATGATACGGTCGATGTGCTGCCGCCTGCAGCTGGACCTGCGCGAGCTGCTCAAGCGCGGCAACGGCCTGTTCGGCTCGGCCGAGCAGACCGGCTCGCTGGGCGTGGTGACGATCAACTGCGCGCGCCTGGGCTATCTGCACCGCGGCGACGAAGCCGGCCTGCTGGCCGCGCTGGACCGCCTGCTGGAGCTGGGCCGCGACAGCCTGGAGATCAAGCGCAAGGTGATCCAGCGCCACATGGACAACGGCCTGTTCCCGTACACCAAGCGCTACCTGGGCACGCTGCGCAACCACTTCTCCACGCTGGGCGTGAACGGCATCAACGAGATGGTGCGCAACTTCGATCCAAGCGGCGAGCACGACATCACCACCGAATGGGGCCGCGCGCTGGCGCTGCGCCTGCTGGACCACGTGCGCGCGCGCATGGTGGAGTTCCAGGCCGAGACCGGCCACATGTACAACCTGGAGGCCACGCCGGCCGAGGGCACCACCTACCGCTTCGCCAAGGAAGACCGCAAGCGCTATCCGGCCATCCGCCAGGCGGGCACGGCGGAGATGCCCTACTACACCAACTCGTCGCAACTGCCGGTCGGCTACACCGACGATCCGTTCGAGGCGCTGGAGCAGCAGGACGCGCTGCAGCGCAAGTACACCGGCGGCACCGTGCTGCACCTGTACATGACCGAGGCGCTGTCGAGCGCGGACGCCTGCCGCCAGCTGGTGCGCCGTTCGCTGAGCCGCTTCGGCCTGCCGTACATCACCATCACGCCGACGTTCTCGATTTGTCCCAAGCATGGCTACCTGACCGGCAGCCATCAGTATTGCCCCAAGTGCGACGCCGACCTGCTGGCGCGCAAACAGGCCGCCACGGCCTGATCTTTTCAACTCAACCAAGGAAACGACATGAACAATCTGCCACTAGCCACCATCGCCGAACTCGACAACGCCGAACGCCAGCCTTGCGAAATCTGGACCCGCGTGATGGGCTACCACCGTCCGCTGGCCTCGTTCAACATCGGCAAGCAGGGGGAATTCCACGAGCGTAAATTCTTCAGCGAAGCCGCCGTCAACGCCGGCCGCTGACATGGGACGCGCCACGCTCAAGGTGGGCGGCTACACGCCGTTCAGCGCCACCGAATATCCCGGCCTGCTGTCGGCCGTGATATTCGTGCAAGGCTGTCCGTGGCGCTGCGGCTACTGCCACAATCCGCACCTGCAGCCGCGCACCGGCGACAGTCCGCTGCCGTGGGACGGCATCCTGGCCGCGCTGAAGCGGCGCGTGGGATTGCTGGACGCGGTGGTGTTCTGCGGCGGCGAGGCCACGATGGATCCCGCCCTGGGCGACGCCATCGCCCAGGTGCGGGCGCTGGGCTTCCGCATCGGCCTGGAGACGGCCGGCATCTACCCGGACCGGCTGGCCAGCGTGCTGCCGCTGGTGGATTGGGTGGGGCTCGACGTCAAGGCGCCGTTCTCGCTGTATCCCGTGGTGACGGGCGTGGCGGGCAGCGGCGATCCGGTGCGGACCAGCATCGCCGCCGTGCAGGCCAGCGGTGTCGAGTACGAGTGCCGCACCACCGTGCATCCGGCGCAGCTGCCGCCGACGCAACTGGTGGCGCTGGCGCGGGCCTTGTCCGCGCTGGGCGTCGGGCATTATGTGCTGCAGGAATTCCGCGCCACCGGCTGCCAGGACGACGCGCTGGTGACCAGCGCGGTGACCGGCTATCCGGGGGAGGATGTGCTGGAACGCATCAAGCCGCTGTTCCCCCGTTTCAGCGTGCGCCGCAACCACTAGGCGCTACGCCAGGCTTTCCTTAACGTGAAGGATGCCCAGGTCGTCGTAAATCGAATAGACCGCAGCCAGCATGTTTTCCAGCTCAGGCGCGCGGTCCCGATAGCGCACGCTGAAAAAGATCGGCGAAAACGCATGCTTGTCCTCCAGCTTGCGATACAGGACGTTCCGGTGGTGCATGCCCTGCACGCTTTCCGGGACGATCGCGATGCCCTGCCCGGCCGCCACCAATCCCATCGCGATCTGCAGCTCGCGGACCTCGGTCACGTGCGCGGGCGCCAGGTTGGCGTCGCTGAACACCGCCAGCACCTGGTCCGCAAAGCTGGGCCGGGGCGACTTCGGATAGATCAGCATGGGCTCCTTCACCAGGTCGGTCAGCCGCAGCCCCGCCTCGCTCCCGGCCAGGCGATGGTTGGGAAACATGGCCACGACCATGCGCTCCTCGCGCAACAAAATGCGGCGGATATTCGGGTCCTCGCTTTTCAGCCGGCCAAAGCCGACGTCGATACGCCCCTCTTTCAACGCCTTCAACTGCTCGACCGTGGTCATCTCGTTGAGCGTAACTTCCACCTCGGGATGGCGCTCCCGGTAGCGCCGAATAATATCGGGCAGCAGGCCATACAGGGTTGACGCGACAAAGCCCACCGACAAGGTCCGCTCCAGCTTGCCCACGCGCTGGGTCATGGTCTTCAGGTCGCGTACCTGGTCCAGCAACGGCCGCGCATGCGCCAGGAAAAACTCGCCCGTCTCGGTGAGCCGCAACGGCCGCGTGCCCTTTTCGATCAGCGTCACGCCCAGCATCTCTTCCAGCTGCTGCATCTGCCGGCTCAACGGCGGCTGGGCGATGTGCAGGCGCTCCGCGGCGCGGGTGAAATTTCTCTCTTCCGCTACCGCGACGAAGTAGCGCAGGTGCCGCAGTTCCATTTCTATACCTTTAGAGTATGAGATCGATACCAAATCAGTGTTGGACGCCCGCCGGATGCGGGAATATCGTGTCACTACCGAAACGCATTATACGCAATAAATATGATCCAACATATCGAAACCTTCCTGCTCGACGTCCCGACGATACGCCCGCACAAGCTGTCCGTCGCCACCATGAACACCCAGACGCTGGTCCTGGTCCGCATCCGCTGCGCCGACGGCGTGACCGGCTGGGGCGAGGCCACCACCATCGGCGGCCTGAACTATGGAGAGGAAAGCCCGGACAGCATCAAAGTCAATATCGATACCCATATCGCGCCGCTGATGATCGGCATGGACGCCAGCCAGCCCGCCAGGGTCATGGCCAAGGTCCGCAAGACCATCCAGGGCAACCGCTTCGCCAAGTGCGCGCTCGAAACCGCCCTGCTCGACGCCCAGGCCCGCCGCCTGAACCTGCCGCTGTCCGAATTGCTCGGGGGCCGCGTGCGCGACGCGCTGCCGGTGGCCTGGACGCTGGCCAGCGGCGACACCGCCAAGGACATCGCCGAAGCGGAACACATGCTCGACATCCGCCGCCACCGCATCTTCAAGCTCAAGATCGGCCTGCATAGCGTGGACGACGATGTCGCCCACGTGCTGGCGATCAAGCGCGCGCTGGGCTCCCGCGCCAGCGTGCGGGTCGACGTCAACCAGGCCTGGACCGAATCCGAGGCGGTACGCGGCATCGCCATGCTGGAGGACGGCGGCATCGACCTGGTCGAGCAGCCGGTCAAGGCCCGCAACATCGGCGCGCTGGCCCGGCTGAAGCGCCGCTTCGACGTCGCCATCATGGCCGACGAAGCCCTGCACGGCCCGGAAGACGCGATGGCGCTGGCGCACGCCGACGCCGCCGACGTCTACGCGGTCAAGATCACCCAGTCGGGCGGGCTGTTGCCGGCGCTGGAAGTGGCCACGGTGGCGCGGCTGGCCGGCATCGACCTGTACGGCGGCACCATGCTTGAAGGCGGCATCGGCACGGCGGCCACCGCCCATGTGTGCGCCACCTTCCCGGCCCTGGCCTGGGACACCGAACTGTTCGGCCCCCTGCTGCTGACCCAGGAGGTGCTGCGCGAGCCGCTGGTCTACCGCGACTTCATGCTGCAGGTGCCGACCGGCCCGGGCCTGGGGGTGGACATCGATACCGACAAGCTGCACGCCTTGCGGCGTAAATAAGGAGATCCCATGCTGTTCCACGTACGAATGCACGTCAACCTGCCGCCGGCGATGCACGCCGGGCAGGCGGCAATACTGAAGCAGGAAGAGAAGGAACTGGCCCAGCGCCTGCAACGGGAAGGCAAGTGGCGCCACCTGTGGCGCATCGCCGGCCAGTACGCCAACGTCAGCGTCTTCGATGTCGGCAGTGTCGACGAGCTGCACGCGCTGCTGACCTCCCTGCCGCTGTTCCCCTACATGCAGATCGAGGTGATGCCGCTGTGCCGCCATCCCTCATCCATCCGCGACAACGACTTTTAACCACGTATAAACAAGGAGACCATAAAAATGAACCATACCGACATCGAAACCCTGGCCAAAAACTGGGTCGTGGACGCCGCCAGCCGTCCCGCCAATCCGCGCGTGCGGCAGGTCGTGGAGCGCCTGCTGGGCGACTTGTGCAAGGCCATCGAAGACCTGGACGTCACCCCGACCGAGTTCTGGAGCGGCGTGTCGTACATGGCGGCCGCCGGCGCAGCCAATGAACTGGGCCTGCTCGCCGCCGGACTGGGATTGGAGCGCTTCCTCGACATCCGCGCCGACGAGGCCGAAGCCCGGGCCGGCCTGACGGGCGGCACGCCGCGCACCATCGAAGGCCCGCTGTACGTGGCCGGCGCCCCGGAAACCGTGGGCTACGCCCGGCTCGACGACGGCAGCGAACTCGACCGCGCCGAAGTGCTGTTCATGCAGGGCACCGTCTACGACCAGCACGGACGGCCGCTGCCGGGCGCCAAGGTCGAAGTGTGGCACGCCAACCTGCTGGGTAACTACTCGTTCTTCGACCGCACCCAGAGCGACTTCCACCTGCGCCGCACCATCGTCACCGACGACCAGGGACGCTACCAGTTCCGCAGCATCATCCCGGTCGGCTATGGCTGCCCGCCGGACGGCACCACCCAGCACCTGCTCAACCTGCTGGGCCGCCACGGCCAGCGTCCCGCCCACATCCACTTCTTCGTCAGCGCGCCGGACCACCGCAAGCTGACCACCCAGATCAATATCGACGGCGACGAATACCTGTGGGACGACTTCGCCTTCGCCAGCCGCGAGGGCCTGGTGCCGCCGATCACCCGCGTCACCGACGCCGCGCAGATCGACGCCAGGCGCCTGAAGCAGCCGTTCGCATCGATCGACTTCGATTTCCGCCTGCACGGCGCGACGCCATCCGCGCCGGGCACCGAAGTCGATCGTCCACGCGCGGCCGCCTGAGGGAATGCCATGATCCCCATCGTACCCGTGCCAACCACGCCCGCCAGCCTGGACGACTATCTGGTCGAAGACCACGACCGAGGCGACTACCGCCTGCACCGCAGCGCGTTCACCGATCCGGCGCTGTTCGAACTGGAGATGAAGCACATCTTCGAGGGCAACTGGATCTATCTGGCCCACGACAGCCAGATCCCGAACAACAACGATTACTACACGACCCACATCGGCCGCCAGCCGGTGTTCATCGCGCGCAACCGCCAGGGTGAACTGAACGCCTTCATCAACGCCTGCACCCACCGCGGCGCCCAGCTGTGCCGCCACAAGCGCGGCAACAAGGCCAGCTACACCTGCCCGTTTCACGGCTGGACCTTCAACAACAGCGGCAAGCTGCTGAAGGTAAAGGACCCGGAGGACGCCGGCTATCCCGACTGCTTCAACAAGGAAGGCTCCCACGATCTGAAGAAGGTGGCGCGCTTCGAGAGCTACAAGGGCTTCCTGTTCGGCAGCCTGAACGAGGATGTCGCGCCGCTGGCCGAATTCCTGGGCGAAGCGGGCAAGATCATCGATATGATCGTCAACCAGTCCGCCGATGGCCTGGAAGTCCTGCGCGGCTCGTCCACCTACACCTTCGAGGGCAACTGGAAGCTGCAGGCGGAGAACGGCGCCGACGGCTACCACGTCTCGGCGGTGCACTGGAACTATGCGGCCACCACCAACCGCCGCAAGGAGCAGGCGGCGCGCACGGACAACATCAGGGCGATGGACGCGGGTAACTGGGGCAAGCAAGGCGGCGGCTTCTACGCGTTCGAACACGGCCACCTGCTGCTGTGGACCCAGTGGGCCAATCCGCAGGACCGCCCCAACTATCCGCGCCGCGAGGAATACGCGGGCAAATTCGGCGGCGCGACCGCCGACTGGATGATCGAACGATCCCGCAACCTGTGCCTGTATCCCAACGTGTACCTGATGGACCAATTCGGCTCGCAGATCCGCCTGCTGCGCCCCATCTCGGTCGACAAGACCGAAGTGACGATCTACTGCATCGCGCCGAAGGGCGAACCGGACGAGGCGCGCGCGCGCCGCATCCGCCAGTACGAAGACTTCTTCAACGTCAGCGGCATGGCCACGCCGGACGACCTGGAGGAATTCCGCGCCTGCCAGCAGGGCTACAACGGCATCGCGCTGGCGTGGAACGATATGTGCCGCGGCGCCAGGCACTGGGTGCGCGGCCCCGATGCGGCGGCCCGCGAGATTGGCCTCAATCCGGTGATGAGCGGCGTGAAGACCGAGGACGAAGGCTTGTACACCATCCAGCACCGCTACTGGCTGGACGTGATGCGCAAGGCGTTGAAATCCGAAGGAGCGGTGGCATGATTAACCAGATCCGCGCCTTCCTGTATCGCGAAAGCCGTCTGCTGGACGACAAACAATGGGACGAATGGCTGGAGTGCTACCACCCGGACGTCCGGTTCTGGATGCCGGCCTGGGACGACGACGACCAGCTGGTCACCGATCCGCAACGCGAGATATCGTTGATCTACTATCCGACCCGCCAGGGCCTGGAGGACCGCGTATTCCGCATCAAGACCGAACGCTCCAGCGCCACCATGCCGGACACGCGCACCAGCCATAACATCTCCAACGTGGAGATCGAAAGCCACGACGGCCAGCGCTACACGGTGCGCTTCAACTGGCACACGCTGAGCCACCGCTACAAGACCGACTTCAGCTACTTCGGCATGGCGCGCTACGTCATCGATTTTTCGGGCGAACGCCCACTGATCCACGATAAATACGTGGTGCTGAAAAACGATTACATCAACCAGGTAATCGACATCTATCACATCTAAGTTCCAGGAGACGACGATGAGCCATACCATCGCCCTGCGGTTTGAAGACGGGGTGACCCGCTTCATCTCGTGCAATGAGCATGAAAAACTGGCCGACGCGGCCTACCGGCAGCAGGTCAACATCCCGCTGGACTGCCGCGACGGCGCGTGCGGCACCTGCCGCGGACTATGCGAATCCGGCGCCTATGACATGCCGGCTTCGAGCTATATCGACGACGCGCTGACGCCGGAGCAAGCGTCGCGGCGCGAGATCCTGGCCTGCCAGATGAAGCCCACCTCGGACTGCGTCGTGCGCATCCCGGCCACCTCCGCCGCATGCAAGACCGGCGTCGGCGAATTTGCGGGCAGGCTGGCGGCGGTGGAACAGCTGTCCGCTTCCACCATCCGCTTCTCGGTGACGCTGGACGCGCCGGCGTCGCTGGACTTCCTGCCCGGACAATACGTCAACGTCAAGGTCCCCGGCACCGACCAGACCCGCTCCTATTCGTTCAGCTCCGCGCCGGGCGCGCGGCAGGCCAGCTTCGTGGTGCGCAACGTGCCGCAAGGTTTGATGAGCACCTATCTGAGCGCGCGGGCGCAGGCCGGCCAAGCGCTGTCGTTCGCCGGGCCCTATGGCAGCTTCTATCTGCGTCCTGTGGTGCGGCCCTTGCTGATGCTGGCCGGCGGCACCGGCATCGCGCCGTTCCTGTCCATGCTCGACACGCTGGCGGCGCAAGGATTCGCGCAGCCGGTACGCATGGTGTACGCGGTCACCAACGACGACGACCTGGTCGCGCTGGACCAGCTGGAGCGCATCGCCGCCGCCCATCCGCAATTCCGCTACCTCACCACCGTGGCGGCGCAGTCCAGCGCCCATCCGCGCAAGGGTTATGCCACCGCCCATGTCGAACCCGGCTGGATGAACGGCGGCGACGTCGACATCTACCTGTGCGGCCCGGTGCCGATGGTGGAGGCCGTGCGTCAATGGCTCGACAGCACCGGCGTTACACCGGCCGGCTTCTATTTCGAAAAATTCTCGGCAACCAGCACAGCGGGAGGCGCGGCATGATCCACAGGGACCGTTTCAACAACAAGGTAATCGTCGTCACCGGCGCGGCCCAGGGCATAGGCCGCGGCGTGGCGCTGGCGGCCGCGCAGGAAGGCGCGCAGCTGGTGCTGGCCGACCGCTCGCCGCTGGTGCACGAGGTGGCGCAGGAGGCCGTTGCGCACGGCGCGCAGGTCGTGGTCTGCGAGGGCGATCTTGAAACCTGGGCCGGCGCGCAAGCGCTGGCCGCGCGCGCCGTCGAGGACTTCGGGCGCATCGATATCCTGGTCAACAATGTCGGCGGCACGATCTGGGTGCAACCCTATCAGGAATACACGCCGGAGCAGATCGAGGCGGAAATCCGCCGCTCGCTGTTCCCTACCCTGTGGTGCTGCCGCGCGGTGCTGCCGGCGATGATCGACGCCGGCGGCGGCGCCATCGTCAACGTATCGTCGGTGGCGACGCGGGGCATCTACCGGATTCCCTACTCGGCTGCCAAGGGCGGCATCAACGCCCTGACCGCCAGCCTGGCCTTCGAACATGCCGAACACGGCATCCGCGTCAACGCCGTCGCCACCGGCGGCACCGAGGCGCCGCCGCGCAAGGTGCCGCGCAATCCCGCCCCCCTCAGCGCGCGGGAACAGGCCTGGTATCAGAGCATAGTCGACCAGACCAGGGCGAGCAGCCCGATGCACCGCTATGGCAGCATCGATGAACAGGTCGGCGCCATCCTGTTCCTGGCATCTTCCGAAGCGTCCTACATCACCGGCTCCGTGCTGCCGGTCGGTGGCGGCGATCAGGGTTGAGGGGATGCCATGACCATACTGCAAATTGCCGGCCTGCGCATGCGCTACAAGGCCGAAGGCGATCCTTCGCGGCCTTGCCTGCTGATGTCGAATTCCCTCGGCACCGATCTGGGTATGTGGGACGCGCAGGCCGCTGCGCTGTCGCGCGACTTCCACGTGCTGCGCTACGATACGCGCGGCCATGGATCATCCGGCAACGGCGGCACGCCGGTCAGCCTTGAGCTGCTGGGCCGCGACGCGCTGGCGTTGATCGATGCGCTGGGAATTTCGCGCGTCCATTTCTGCGGCATTTCGATGGGTGGCCTGATCGGCCAATGGCTGGCGGTGCACCAGCCGCAACGGATCGCCAGGCTGGTCATCGCCAACACCGCGGCGCGCATCGGCAGCGCCGAAGGCTGGGCAGCCCGCGCTGCCCAGGTGCGCGGCGACGGCATGAAGGCCATCGCCGACGGCGCGGCGGCACGCTGGTTCACGCCCGCTTTTGCCGCCGGCGCGCCGGCTACCGTCGCCCACATGATCGGGCGCTTGCGGGAGCAGGATGCCCACGGCTACGCCGCCTGCTGCGACGCCCTGGCGGCGGCCGACCTGCGCCACGCCATCGGCGCCATCACCGCGCCGACGCTGGTCATCGCCGGCCTGCATGATCCCGTGACCACCGTCGCCGATGGCGCCTGGATGGCCGGGCGCATCGCCGGCGCGCGGCTGCGGACGCTGGCCGCCTCCCACCTGTCCAATATCGAAGCCGCCCCGCAGTTCAGCGAGGCGCTCTCGCAATTCCTCGCCGATTGACACTGCCTACCGCGCGCCGGCGGTGGCCGGCGCCTGGGCATCGGCCGCGCCATGCGGCGCGGTGGCCGATTTCCGGTGGCTGATCAACGCCACGGAAACGGCCGCGATCACCGCCGGGATGGCGATGGCGATGAAGTTCTGCTGCAACGGCAGCGCCATGCCGACCAGGGTACCGATCACGATGGGCGCCAGAATCGCGCCGCTGCGGCCAACGCCGGAAGCCCAGCCGATGCCGGTCGACCGTATCGCGGCGGGATAGAATTGGCCGGCATAGGCGTAGGTCACGATCTGCGTGCCGATCGTGGATGCGCCGGCCAGGCCGACCAGCACGAACAGCGCCGGCGTCGAAACCGGATAGCCGAGCAAGCTGATTGATACCGCCGCCAGCGCGTACATCGCCACCAGCACGTGCTTGATGTGGAACCGGTCCGCCATCCAGCCACCGCCGACAGCGCCGACCACCGCGCCAAAGTTCAGCACCAGCACCATCGTCAGCGCGGACCCCAGGCTATAGCCGGCGCCGGCCATCAATTTGGTCAGCCAGGAGCTCAGCGCATAGACCATGAACAGGCACATGAAAAAGGCGATCCAGAACATCGCCGTGCTGAAGCCCCGGCCGTCCTGGAACAGTTGCCCGATGGGCGCGCCGCCCACGCGGTCCTGCGCCGCAATCGCGAGGCGGTCGCCGGCACGCGGCGTATAGCCCGGTTCCATGCGCGCCAATATGGCTTTCAGTTCGGCCTCGCGCCCCTGGCGCAGCAGGAAGGGCATGGACTCCGGCAGCGACTTCAGGATGAAGGGGATGAGCAGCAACGGCAGCGCCGCCGCCAGGAAGACCGACGACCAGCCATAGCTCTCGATCAGGCCCTTGCCGAGGATGGCCGCCAGCATGCCGCCCACGGCATAGCCGCTGAACATCAGCGTCACCATGGTCGCCCGTATCCTGCGCGGCGAATACTCGGTCATCTGCGCGACGACATTGGGCATCACGCCGCCGATGCCCAGCCCGGCCAGGAAGCGCATGGCGCTGAACACGTAGGGATCGGTGGTCATGCCGGCCGCCGCCGTAAACAAGCTGAACAGCGCCAGGCAGATGGCGATCGCGCGCGGCCTGCCGATGCGATCCGCCACGGTGCCAAGGAAGACGGCGCCGAACATCATGCCAAACAACGCCGAGCTGACCATGAAGCCGGCGTTCCGGGCGGTGACGCCCATGGTTTTCATGATCGATGGCAGCGCGATGCCGGCCACCGCCAGATCGTAGCCGTCGCAGATGATGATGAGCGCGCACCACGCCAGTATTCCGGCGTGGAAGCGGTTGAAGCGGGCGTGGTCCGCCAGGTTGTGTATATCGATGTGCTGCATGGTGCTGGTCTCCCGTTGTGGTTGTCTTTGTTGTGCCGCTCTTACCCATGGGGAGAGTAGACAAGTAAAGGACCACGGTCCAACACCGATTGAGTATGCGTTCGATACCCGCCGGGTATTCGACGGCTAGGCGCGCGTGCGCCGGCCCGGCAGGCTGTCGAACAGGCGGGCCAGGGCTTGCCTGCCCAGTTCCGACATCGGCAGCGCGATGGCGTCCATCGTGTTCTTGACCAACAGCCCCAGCTCCGTGTCGCCCTGCATCGACAGGCGGCGCGAGAAGAACAGCGTGTCCGGGTCCTGCTCGCGGCGCGCCAAAGCGATGAAGTCGCGGGTGCAGGCGCCGATGTCCAGGTCCGGCACGCCCTCCCCACGCAGCGGCGCGAAGCCCTGGTCGCGCCAGGTGAAGTCGAACGCCACGCCGGCGTCGCTGACGCTCACGCGCATGTGCTTGCCGCGCAGGCTGGCGCGCACGTCGTCGGGCAGGTGCGGACGCAGCACCAGGTTCAGCGCCGCCACGCACAGCAGCGCGCCGGGATAGGCCGGCAGCAGCCTGCCGAACGCCGCCAGCGGCGCCGGCAGCGGCCGCGCGCCGCCTTGCCGGGAATTGCTTACGGTAGTCATCATGCCGCGTCCTCCATGCGATATTCAAGTCCGGGTTTGCCGTACCAGTAGCCGTTGCAGGCCGCCGCTGGCAGCAGGGCCTCCATGGCCTGCGCGGTCGGCGTGGCCTGCGAGGCGCCGCCGCGGGCTGCGTCAAACGCCGCGATGATCCGCGGCATGTGCTGCGATTGCGGGCTCAGCCGCGCCACATCGACGCCCATCGCGCTCATCTCGGCCATCTCGCCCACCAGGTTGTACACCAGCGCGGACTGGCTCTGGATGCCGTTCAGCACCAGGAACTCCTGCTTCTCGCGGGTGCGCATCATCAGGCCGTCCGGATGGTCGATGCAGCTGAAGCGGCAATCGTCCTTGGGCAGGTTGCGGTTGCGCGCGGTGAAGCAGCGCGCCGAGAACGCCAGCGGCATGCGGCCGAAGGCGAACACCTCGGTCTCCATGCCGGCCGGGCGGCCGTTCTGCATGTGGCCCAGGCCGGTGCGGCTCATCTCCAGCGGCATCACCCAGCGCCGCGCGCCCAGTTCGTGCATCAGCTGCAACGTTGGCGGGTTATAAATGTTCAGGTGCGGACCGGCGATGAAGCCGCCCTGCCCGGACACCAGCTGCACCGCGCCCATGTCGTTGGCCTCGATCTGGTAGTGGCCGTTGGCCGCCAGCCGGCGCTGGGCGCCGAAATCGGCGCTGGACTCGATCAGCGCCAGCGAGGACAGCACCACTTCCTTGCCGCGGTCGGCCAGCATGGCGGCCACGGCCAGCCAGTCGGCGGCGCGCAGCTCGTGGCGGCGCGAGCACACCGTCTCGCCGAGGTAGACGATATCGACCGGGGTGTCGGCGATCTGTTCGTAGAATTTCATCACTTGGGCGCGCGGCCAGTAGTAGAGCAGCGGCCCCAGGGCTAATTTCATCATTGTGACTCCAGTTTCATTTCCACGAGCGGTGGTAGGCGCCCAGCGTGTGCTGCTGCCCTTCCGCCAAGGTGTTCAGTTCCGACATCCAGGCCGGCTTGACCGAGTAGCGCGCGGCGTTGCCCAGGCACTGGTCGAGCGCCTCGCGCCACACGCGCGTGACCTGCGCCACATAGGCCGGACTGCGCTGGCGGCCTTCGATCTTGACCGCGCGCACGCCCATCTCCAGCAGCTGCGGCAGCAGTTCCAGGGTGTTCAGGCTGGTCGGCTCCTCGACCGCGTAGTAGGTCTCGTCCTCGACTTCGAAGCGGCCCTTGCACAGCGTCGGGTAGCTGGCGTTCTCGGTCGGCGTGTAGCGGTCGATCATCACGCCGTTCAGGCGCGATTCCAGGCCGTTGGCGTTCTGCTGCCAGCGCACCGCCTTGGCCGGCGAGCACACGCCGTGGGTGTTGGGCGATTCGCCCGTCACATAGGACGACAGCGCGCAGCGCCCCTCGACCATCACGCACAGGCTGCCGAAGCCGAACACTTCGATCTCGACCCCGGTGTTCTTGACCACATGCTCCACCTGGGCCAGCGACAGCACGCGCGGCAGCACCGCGCGGGCGATGCCGAAGTGCTTGTGATAGAAGTTGATGGCCTCGGCGTTGGTGGCCGAGCCCTGCACCGACAGGTGCAGGCGCAGCGACGGATGGTGGTCGCAGGCGTAGCGCATCAGGCCGGGGTCGGCCAGGATCACGGCGTCGACGCCGGCCGCGGCGGCGCGGTCGATGGCGGTGCGCCACAAGTCGGTGGCGTCCGGCTGCGGATACGTGTTCAGCGCCAGCAGCACCTTGCAGCCGCGCTCGTGCGCGTAAGCGATGCCGGTGGCGATGGCGGCGTCGTCGAAATTGAGGCCGGCGAAGTTGCGCGCATTGGTGGCATCGCGAAAACCCAGGTAGACGCAATCGGCGCCCAGGTCGACGGCCGACTTGAGCGCCGGCAGGCTGCCGGCCGGGCACACCAGCTCGATGGGCCGCGTGGCGGGGGAAACGGGAGAGTCGGTTCGATTCATAAAAGCGTGGGTAATTAATCATGGCCAAACGGCGAACGAACTGTATCCCGCAGTCAACCTGAAAATCCTTGATGTGAATCAAAGAAATTCAGCTTGCACGAATGGGACAATGCTCCACAGCACATAACCGAGGAATCGAGATGAACAAGATCGCCACCTACATGGATCGCGAACACCGCCGCTGCGACGAGCAGTACGCCGTGGCCGAAGCGGCCATCGCCCGCAAGGACTGGGACATGGCCGAGGACGATTTCGCCGCCTTCCTGCGGATGTTCGAGCTCCACCTGGAGAAGGAAGAGCGCGTCCTGTTCCCGCGCCTGGACCGCGCCATGGGCAACGCCTACGGCCCGACCGCCGTCATGCGCGCCGAGCACGGCCACATGCGCGAGACGCTGTGCGAAATGAGCGCCGCCCTCACCCGCCGCGACGCCGGGGACTTCTTCGACAACGCCGACACGCTGCGCGTGCTGATGCATCAACATAACCTGAAGGAGGAAGGCATCCTCTACCCGCACGCCGACCGCGCGCTGGCGGACCAGGCCGACGCCATCATCGCCGGCATGGACAGCCTGGCGCTGGCCGAGGCCGGGAGCCCGGCATGAGCGCCGCGCTGGAACACCAGGGCAGCTCGCGCCTGCTGGACGTGGGCGGCATGGAGCCGCCCGAGCCGATGGTGCGCATCCTCGACGCGCTCGACACGCTGGGACCGGACGAACGCCTGCGCGTGCTGATCGACCGCAATCCCATCCCGCTGTACCGCGTGCTGCAGCGCTACGGCTACGACTACCGCACCACGCAGCTGGAAGACCTGCGCTTCGAAGTGCTGATCTGGCTGGTGCCGGACGCGCCCACCGCATGAAACCCCTCGACGCCCCCCGGCGCGCGCTGTCGTTCGACGACAATCCGCCGCTGTCGCTGCCGCTGCGCTTCTTCCTCAGCGCCCCGCTGTTCGCGGCGCTGGCGGCCGCGCTGCTGGCGTGGCAGGGACAGGACGCGCTGCTGAGCCGGTGGTCGCCGCACACGCTGGCGCTGACGCACCTGATGGTGCTCGGCTGCCTGAGCATGACGATGATCGGCGCGCTGATGCAGATCCTGCCGGTGGTGGCAGGCATCACCGTGCCGCGCGCCGGCGCGGTCGGCGCCGCCGTGCACGCCGGCCTGTGCGTGGGCACCCTTTTACTGGCCTCCGCCTTCTGGCTGGAGCAAACCTGGTTGTTCCGCGGCGCGATGGCGCTGCTGTTGGCGACGCTGCTGCTGTTCCTCGGCGCCTGCACGGTCGGCATGTGGCGCCAGCACGCGCCCGGTTCCGGCGCGGTCATGGCCGGCATCCGCCTGGCGCTGGCCGCGCTGGCCGTGACGATGGTGCTGGGCGGCCTGCTGGCCGGCGCCTTCGCCTGGCCCGGCGCCACCGGCTGGCCGCTGGCCCGCCTGACCGACCTGCACGCCATGTGGGGCCTGCAGGGCTGGGTCGGCCTGCTGGTGATCGCCATCGCCTTCCAGGTGGTGCCGATGTTCATGGTCACACCGCCCTACCCCGCGCTGCTGACCGGCGGCTACACCACCGTCATGTTCCTGCTGCTGACGGCGGCCTCGCTGTCGAGCGGGCTGCAAGGGCCGGCCCGCCTGTTCCATGACGCCTGCACCGTGCTTCTGGGCGCCGGCTACGGCGTGTTCGGCGCCTGCACCCTGTACCTGCTGGCGCGCCGCACCCGCCCGACGGCCGATCCCACCACGCTGTACTGGCGCACCGCGATGGCCAGCCTGCTGGCCGCGCTGGTGGTGTGGCTGTGGCCCGCCGGCGAGGCATCCAACGTGCGTCCGCTGCTGCTGGGCGTGTTGCTGGTGGCCGGCGTCGCGCAATCGGCCATCCACGGCATGCTGTACAAGATCGTGCCCTTCCTGACCTGGTATCACCTGCGCGAAGAGGCGCCCGGCCCCGGACACAAACTCCCCGGCATCAACAAGATCATTCCCGAGTCCCGCGCGAAGTGGCAATTCTGGACCCACGCGGCGGCCTTGCTGCTGCTGTTGGCCGCCTGCCTCCGCCCCGACGCGCTGGCCCGGCCGGCCGCCGCCCTGATGTGCGTGGCCTGCCTTGGGCTCTGGTACAACCTGGCCACGGCGGCACGCCTGTACTGGCGGCTGCGCCCCGCGTCCGGCTCCACTTTATCCGTTACGGCACCAACATGAACACCGAAAGCCATATCGAAGACTGCCTGCGGCAAGCCAGGCCGCGCCTGAACACCATGCTGGTGCTGATGTTCAGCGAAGCCCGGTTATTCGGGCAAAAGAGCCAATGGCTGGCCAGCGCCATCACACTGATGGAGCCGTTGGGCTTCCAGGAGCGGGCTACCCGCACGGCGCTGTTCCGCCTGACCGAACACCAGGCCATCCGGGTCGAACGCCATGGCCGCCGCAGCCTGTGCATGCTGACCCCGGCCACGGCGGCGGCCGTGCGCGCCGCGCGCCAGCGGCTCGACATCCCGCCGGCCCGCAGCTTCGCCGAGGACTGGACCATCCTGGTCAACAGCGGCGGCATCAGCGCGGCGCGCTACACCGCCGCGCGCAAGCGCCTGCTGGCGCTGGACTACTGCCCGTTGGCGCACAACCTGCTGGCGCGGCCGGCGTCCTACTGCGCCGGGATCGAAGGCGCGTCCGCTTCGGAAGACCACGGCCTGGCCGCGTTCGACGTCAGCGGCGCGCAGCTGGCCGCCGCCATGCGCCAGCCGCTGTTCGGCCGCAGCGAATGGGACCTGGATGCCGCCGACGCGCTGTACCGCGAGTTCCAGCAGCGCTTCCAGCCGCTACGCAAGCTGCTCGACCAGCACGGCGCAATCAGCGACGCGCAGGCCTTCGCGATACGGCTGCTGGTCAGCCATGGCTACCAGCATTGCCGGCGCGCCGATCCGCTGCTGCCGCAGGAGCTGCTGCCGGCTTCGTGGCCGGCGATGGCGGCCTACCAGACCTACGTGGCGCTGTACTGCCGCTGCGCCGGCCAGGCTCGCCGCCATATCCAGACAGTGACGGCCGCCACGGCGGCGCCCAGCCCGGCGCCCGGCATCGCACGGATACGCCGCCCGCTACTCACATCCGACCATGTGCTGACGGCATAAGGTCCATACATTCAGGAGAAACCATGGAATCCATCATCGAGACCTTCTACAACGGTCCCACCTTGAGCGTCACCATCAGCCGCGAAGGCAGCCGCATACACCGCCTGATCGACGACATCTGCCAGCCGCTGCGCGCCAATAAGACCATCGTGCGGCGCGACCCGATGGTCGAAGCGCTGTTCGGCGCGGCCAGTCCGCACCAGCCGGCAGTGGCGACGGCCGGCGGCAGGAAGCGCTGACGCGGTCAGAACGCGCCGACGTAATTCTCCGCCAGCGCGGTCGCCATCGCGCGCGAGCTGACCACGCACTCCAATTCGGCGCGCTGCATCTCGCGCTGGAACGGCGTGGCGTCGGCGAAGGTGTGCAGCAGGCTGGTCATCCACCACGAGAAGTACTCGGCGCGCCAGACGCGCTTCAACGCGGCCGCCGTGTAGCCTTGCAGGCGGTCGTCCCGTCCCTGGCGGTAGAACTGTTCCAGCCCCTGCGCCAGCAGGTTCACGTCCGACACCGCCAGGTTCATGCCCTTGGCGCCGGTCGGCGGCACAATGTGCGCCGAGTCGCCGGCCAGGAACAGGCGTCCCGACTGCATCGGCGTCGACACGAAGCTGCGCATGCCGATGATCCCTTTCTGGAAGATGCGGCCCTCGTTGACGCGCCAGCCGTCGTTGTTCTCCAGCCGCGCGTGCAGCTCGGCCCAGATGCGGTCATCCGACCAGTTGTCGACGTGATCGGCCGGATCGCACTGGAAGTACAGGCGCTGCACCGTCGGCGTGCGCGTGCTGACCAGCGCAAAGCCGCGATCATGGCGCGCGTAGATCAGTTCATCCGACGACGGCGCCGATTCAACCAGGATGCCGAACCACCCGAAGCCATAGTTGCGGGTGAAGTCCTCGCGGCCCTGCGGCGGCATGGCCGGCCGCGTCACGCCGTGGTAGCCGTCGCAGCCGATGACGAAATCGGCCTCGATGCGCGCCGCCTCGCCGCCATGCACAAAACCGACCGACGGCGAGGCGGTGTCTGCGCCATGCACCTGCACGCCGCCGACTTCGAACAGCAGCTGTCCCTGCGCGGCCAGGCGCGCCGCCACCAGGTCCTTGATCACCTCATGCTGAGGATAGACGGTGATGGCCTTGCCGGTCAGCTCCGTCAGGTCGATGCGGTGGCGTTGGCCGCCGAAGGCCAGCTCCACGCCGTGATGCAGCGCACCCTCCGCCTTCATGCGGGCGCCGACGCCGGCGTTGGTGAGGATGTCCATCGTGCCCTGTTCCAGCACGCCAGCGCGGATGGTCGCCTCGATGTCGGCGCGGCTGCGCGACTCCAGCACGATCGATTCGATGCCGCTCAAGTGTAGCAGATGGGATAGCAGCAGGCCCGCTGGGCCGGCGCCGATAATGGCTACCTGGGTACGCATGTTGTCTCCGATATGGTGTTAGTGTGCCGCCATCGTAGCGCCGGGCCGCCGCAAAAAAAATGGATGAATCGGCATAAAACTTGTACTATTTCGACACCCATCCACTTTCATCGGCCTCCGCCTCCATGACACGCAACGCAAAACCGGCACCGCCGGACGTTCCGCAGTTCGCCCTGTACGGCGAGCAAACACGGGTGGAAAACGCCGAATTCGTGCATATCGAGCTGATAGAAACCCGCAGCCGGGTGCACCACTGGCACATCGAAAAGCACACCCACGCCGGCTTGTTTCAGGTACTTTTCCTCTACGGCGGCGAAGTGCGCGCCAGCGTCGACGGCGCCGTCTGGGAGTGCCGCGCACCGGCCGTCATCACGCTGCATCCGTCGGTGGTGCACGGCTTCGACTTCTCGGCCGAGGCGCACGGCTATGTGCTGACAGTGGACCAGAACGTGGTGTTCGCGGGGACGGAGAACCACGGCGACCTGTATTCCTCGCTGTTCGTCGAACCGCTGATGATCGACCTGTCCGGCCAGCCGGAGCTGCGCGCGCGCCTGGAGTCGCTGCTGCAAAACCTGCTGACGGAAGCGGCCTGGCCGCAATACGGCCACACACTGATGCTGGAATGGCTGGCGCGCAGCGCCTTGCTGCTGCTGGTGCGCCTGCACGCCGAGCGGCGCCTGGCCGACCAGTCGGGCCGCAGCGACTTCGAATTGTTCAGCCGCTTCCGCGCCGAGGTGGAACGGCGCTACAAGGAACAATGGCAAATCGGCCAGTATGCCGAGGCGCTAAGGGCCACGCCGACGCGGCTCAATCGCCTGTGCCTCAAGCTGTCCGGCAAATCGGCGTTCGACATCACGCAGGACCGCCTGATGCTGGAGGCTTGCCGCAAACTGACCTATCTGCCGTCCAGCATCGCCAGCATCGCCTACGAGCTGGGGTTCCAGGACCCGGCCTACTTCAGCCGCCTGTTCAAGAAGCGCATGGGCCGCACGCCGAAGGAGTTCCGCGCCGGCTGATTCAAGCCTCGCCGCCGTCGAACACCACGCGGTTGCGGCCCTGCGCCTTGGCGCGGTACAGGGCGGCGTCGGCCCGGCCGATCAGTTCCAGTGGCGCCAGCGGCCTGGCCGGATCGAACTCCGTCACGCCGAAGCTGGCCGTGACGTCGATGGCCTGTCCGTCGTCTATCGGCACCGGCGCGGCTTCGATCACGCGGCGCAAGCGCTCAAGCTGCGCCTTGCCGCGCGCCTGGTCCAGCTCCGGCAACAGCAGCAGGAACTCCTCGCCCCCATAACGCCCCACCAGATCGCTGGAACGCACGGCGCCGCCGAGACGCGCCACCACCTCGCGCAGCACGCAGTCGCCGGCCAGGTGGCCGTAGGTGTCGTTGATGCGCTTGAAGTGGTCCAGGTCCAGCAGCACCACCAGGAGGGGCCGCAGCAGTTGGCCGGCGCGCAGCACTTCCTGCTCCAGGTATTCCATCATCGCGGCGCGGTTCCATGCCTTGGTCAGGCCGTCCTGCATGGCGCGCAGGCGCAGCGCATCCTGCGACTTCTCCAGTTCCCGCGTGCGTTCGTTCACCAGCTCGCGCACCAGCTTCTCCATCCGCGCCGTCCTGCGGGTCAGCGCGCGGATGCGGTAGCGGTGGGCGCTGAAGACCGCAGCGGCCAAGGCCAGGATGCACAGCGAATAGAACGTCGTGGTCCGCCACCACGGCGGAGCGACGGTAAAGCCGATCTCGCGCACTGCGGGCGTCACTCCCGTCTCCACGTCCGTCACGCCGAATTGCAGGCGATAGGGGCCGGGCTCCAGCGACGCGTAGCGGATGTCGGGTGCCGCCGACTGCGACCATTCCTGCTCCAGTCCCGCCAACCGGTAGCGGAAGCGTAGTCCCGCGCGATGCTGGAACGTCAGGCTGGCCAGGCTGAAATTGAGCGCCTCGTCGCTCCACTGCAAGGACGCACCTTCCCGCAAGGCGATACGCCGGCCGCCGCGCATGACGTCCTCCAACACCGCGTCCACTACCGGCAGCGGGAACATGCGCTCCGGGTGCAGCACGTGCGAGACGCCGTTGCTGGTCGCGACCCACATCGAGCCATCGGCGTCTTCATAGAATCCGCGTCCATTCACGTCGCTCCAGACCAGGCCATCGTCCTGGTCCAGCCGCCGCAAGCGCTCGCCATTGCGCACCACGATGCCGGCGTCGGTGCCCATCCACAGCCATCCACGGCGATCGATGTGCAAGGCCATGATGGCCAGTCCCGCCAGGCGCGCCGCCAGTTGCAGCTCCATCCCGCGCTTGCCGGGCTTCGCCCGCCATAAGCCGGTGCCCGAGCTGCCTATCCAGAACGTGCCATCGGCCGCGCAGGCGATCGTCGAGAAGGCGTCGGTGCCATCGGCGTCCAGCAGCTTGTGGCGTTCCCACTTCCGCCCGTCATAATGCAGCAGCAGATGCTCGCCGATGAACCACAGGTCGCCGTTGGGCCCCTGGCAGCTGCTGTTGATGGATTCATCGGTCAAATCGCCCAGGGCGGCCAAACCGGGCGCCAGGCGTGGCTGTCCGCCCAGCTCGGGGTGCTCCAGCAGATACACGCCGTTGTTAGTGCCGATCCAGAGCGCGCCGTCGCGGTCCATGCGCAGGTGCAGGATGGGCGGCAGCGCCGCCACCTGGACCTCGGCTCCGGTCACAGGATCATGCCGGAACAGCAGGCCGACGTAGGTCCCCGCCCAGACCTTGCCGCTGCGGTCCACCGCCTGGTCCGCCCACTGGTGATCGACACGGGGAGCGAACGGACGCAGCGCGCCATGTTCCAGCAACGCCGGCCCCGATCGGGAGCCCACATGCATGCGCCCCTGTCCGTCGCGCGCGAATGACAGGACAACGTCGTCCTGCAAGCCCTGGGCCGAGCTCCAGTTTTCCCACTGGCCGTAGCCGCGCCATTGGACCAGGCCGCGGCCGCGCGTACCCAGCCACAGGCCGCCGTCGCGGTCCAGCAGCGTGGCGTTGACGCCGCCCGCGCTCTGCAAGCCGTTCCCTGGACCGAACAACTCCCAGCGGCCGTCGCGCCAGCGCGCCAGGCCAGTGTCGGTATTGGTGAACACAGCCCCCGCGCCATCATCGCCCAGCGCCGATAGCTGGGTGGCCTTGTGCGTCACGTCGCCCGGCGGCGCGCGGTCGGCAAACCGCGCGCCGCCGGGCGCCAGCGCGATGACGCGATGTTCGCTTCGGGCCCAGAGCGTGCCATCGGCGGCTGGCAGGATGGTCCTCCAGCCGTCGAAAGGCACGCCGGACGCCTCGCCCCATACTGTGACGCCGGCGCCATTGGCGCGGCACAGCGCTCCGCCGCAGGCCAACCACAGGCCATCGCTGTCCACGGCGACGCTGCCGATATCCTCCAGCTTGGGCTGATCCTTAAGCTGGCGCGCTGAAAAATAAGGTTCGATGACGGCGCCGTCCGGCTTGTCCGTGAGCCGGTACAGGTGCCGCGCGCTGACGAACAACAGCGCGCCGTCGCGGCCCGACGCCAACATCTGGCCGGGCCAGATCGACAGGTGCTTGCCCTGGTACTGCAGCGGCACCAGGCGTTCGCCCATCCGCCGGTACAAGCCCTCGCTGGTCCCCACCCACAACTGGTCGCCTTGCGCCAGCAGCGCCGTGATCCCGGCTTGCTGCAATCCCTGATCCCGTCCGTAGCGTTCGAACCGCGCGCCGTTATAACGGAACAGGCCATTCTCCGTGCCCAGCCAGAGGTAGCCGGCGCGGTCCTGCGCCAACGCCATCACGCTCAGGTTCCCCAGGCCGTCCTGCTGGGTGAAGTACCGCAGCGGCAATTGCTGCGCGTGTGCCGCGCCCAGGCACAACATACAGGCAGCCAGCAAGCGAACGAACAAGCGGGCCAGCATTACGGAAGCATAACGATTCGATATCATTTAAACATATGTCGAGTGTGACGAGGCCGCTGTTCGGAGCAGTATTGCCGATTTACAATGACTATGCAACTACACTTTTTTACAACAGCGCGTTCAGCTCCACCTGCATCTTGATCAGCGCCGGCAGGCAGCGCTCCACCATCTGCTCGCGCGGCATGCGGCCGGCGTGGACGCTGATGTTCATGGCCGCCACCACCTCGCCGCGGAAATTCTTGAGCGGCACGGCGATGGTGCGCAGCCCCAGTTCCAGCTCCTGGTCCACCAGCGCATAGCCTTGCGCGCGGGCGCGCGCGATCTCTAGCGCCAGGCGCTCCTTGCCGACGATGGTGTGCTCGGTGATGCGCTCGGGTTGGGCGCGCTCCAGGAAGGCGTCGATCTGCGGCTGCGGCAGGTGCGCCAGCAGCACGCGGCCATTGGCGGTGCAATAGGCCGGCACGCGGGTGCCCGGCTGCAGCGTGACCGACACCAGCTGCCCGGCGCTGACGGCCGCCACGCACACCAGCTGGTCGTGATCGAGCACGCCGGCCGATGCCGCCTCGCCCAGCGCGTAGGCCAGCCGGTACAGCAAGGGCTGGACGATGCGCGGCAGCCGCGCCGAATGCAGGTACGATTGACCCAGCCGCAGCACCATCGGCGTCAGCGCGAACAGCTTGTTCTCGTGCCGCATATAGCCCAGGTGCGTCAGCGTGATCAGGTAGCGGCGGGCGGCGGCGCGCGTCAGGCCGGTGCGCTCGGCCACCTCGGCGATGCTCAGGCGGCTGCGTTCCTGGTCGAAGGCGGCGATCACCAGCAGGCCTTTTTCAAGGCCGGCCACCATATCGCGCGCGGCGGGTGCGTCGTGTTCAGTGGTCATAAGCGAGAAAATTGGCGATTTGTGCGAGTATCGCACAAAATGGGCGCATAGCGAATTCCACCCGACGGCGGCGTATTGTGACGCGCGGGCGCTTTCCCTAACATGGTTGGCACACAAACCATAACAACCAACAGGAGGCCCGTCTTGAAATTCGATGCCATTCCGTCCGGCGTCTACCCGGAACTGATCTACCCCTCGTACAAGTCCACGCTCAAGCGCGGCCCCGCCCAGCCGCTGCTGCGCATCCGCGCCGGCCAGCCGGTGGAGGACAACCTGGTACCGTCGCCGCGCATCCTGCTGCCCAACGATATGGACCTGACGGCGCACGGCCACGGCGCGCCGCTGGGCGAGAAGATCGTCGTCACCGGCCGCGTGGTCGACGAAGACGGCAAGCCGGTACGCAATTCGCTGCTGGAGGTTTGGCAGTGCAACGCGGCGGGCCGCTACTGGCACAAGAAGGACCAGCACGACGCGCCGCTCGATCCCAACTTCTACGGCATCGGCAAGATGATGACCGACGACGATGGCCGCTACCGCTTCATCACCATCAAGCCCGGCCCCTACCCATGGGGTAATCACGAGAAAGCCTGGCGCCCTGCGCACATCCACTTTTCCCTGTTCGGCAATGTGTACGCGCAGCGCCTGGTCACGCAGATGTACTTCCCCAACGATCCGCTGTTCGACTACGACCCGATCTTCCAGAGCATCCCGGACCTGGCCGCGCGCCAGCGCCTGATTTCCCGTTTCAGCCTGGAGTACACCGACAGCGACAAAATGCTGGGCTATGAATTCGATATCGTGCTGCGCGGCCGCGATGCCACGCCGATGGGCATTTAAAGGAGTTACCGCATGAACCAAATAACCACCTCGCAAACCATCGGACCGTTTTCGCACGCAGCCTGGCAGTGGGCGGTCGACGCCAGCGCCGCCGCCACGCTGGAAACCAGCGCCCCCACCATCACCATCAGCGGCGCGATCTACGACGGCGACGGCACGCCGATCAACGATGCGCAGATCGAAGCCTGGCAGCCCGAATCCGCCGGCGCGGAAGCGGCCCAGGCGCTGCCTGGCTTCCGCCGCGTGCCCAGCGGAGAGAAGGGAGAATTCAGCCTGCGCCTGTCGCAATGCGCGGCGCCCGTGAGCGGCGCACCGGCCACCTTCATCACCGTGTTCGCGCGCGGCCTGGTCAAGCACCAGTTCACCGCCGTGTTCCTGGAGGACGACAGCGGCCTGGCGCGATCGGAGATACTGGCGCAGGTGCCGGCCGAACGCCGCCCGACCCTGATCGCCCGCAAGACCGCTCAGGGGGTCTATCATTGGGACATCTGGATGCAGTCCGATAAAGAGACCGCATTCTTCGACTATGTCTGACCTGCCAGTGGAGTTCAATTGAGCGTATCCATCTTCGACAGTTTCCTCACCACGCCGGACATGATCGCCGTCTTCGACGACGCGGCGATCGTGCAGGCCATGCTGCGCTTCGAACAGGCGCTGGCCGAGGCGCAGGCCAGGCAAGGCATGCTGCCGGCACAGTCGGCGCGCGCCATCGCCGGCGTCTGCAACGCGCAGCTGTACGACATTCCGGCCATCGTCAGCGCCGGCCGCCGCGCCGGCAGCCTGGCCATTCCGCTGGTGCGAGAGCTCACGCGGACAGTGGCGTTGTACGACGCCGAAGCGGCGGCCCGCGTCCACTGGGGCAGCACCAGCCAGGACGTGATCGACACGGCCATGGTCCTGGCCACGCGCGACGCGTTGCAGCTGCTGGACGACGGCCTGCACGACCTGACCGGCCATCTGCTGCAACTGGCGGACCGGCATGTGGCCACGCCGGTGCTGGCGCGTACGTTGATGCAGCCGGCGCAGGTAAGCAGCTTCGGTTTCAAAGTAGCCGGTTGGCTGGCGCCGCTGGTGCGCGCCCGCGCGCGCCTGCGCGAATGCGCGGCCCGCGCGATGCAACTGCAACTGGGCGGCGCGGTCGGCACCTTGTCCGTGATGGGCGAACATGGCGCGGCGGTGGCGGCACTGGTGGCGGCCGACTTGGGCCTGAAGGTGGCGGATGCGGCCTGGCACACGCAGCGCGACGAGTGGGTGCGCCTGGGGTTGGAAGTGGCGGTCCTCAGCGGAAGCCTGGGCAAGATCGCCACCGACATCAGCCTGATGGCACAAGGAGAAATCGCCGAACTGGCCGAGCCATCCGGCAATGGACGCGGCGGTTCGTCCGCCATGCCGCACAAGCGCAATCCGGTATCGGCCATGATCGCGCTGGCCGCCGCCACCCGCACACCGCAGCACGCGGCCGCGCTGCTGGCCGGCATGGGTCAACAACATGAACGAGGCCTGGGCAACTGGCAGGCCGAACTCGCCGAGTGGCCCACGCTGTTCCTCAGCGCCCACGGTGCCCTGCAGGCGCTCAACGACGCCTTCGCCGGCCTGCACGTCGATCCGGCGCGCATGCTGCGCAATATCGACGCCCTGCAGGGACTGGTGTTCGCCGAGGCGGCATCGGCCTGGCTGGCCGCCAGCATCGGCCGTCCTGCGGCCCACAGCCTGCTGGAAGCAATGAGCGGCGAGGCGTTGGCCAGCGGCCGCAATCTGGCCGAGGTGCTCGCGGATGCGGTGCGGGCCGACGAGCAGTTGCGCAAGCAGGTCGATCCGGCCGCGCTGGCACCGTTGTTCGATCCCGCCGCCGCCGCGCTGCCGGCCCAGCGCCTGGCGCAGCATCAGCTGCAAAGCCTGCGTGTACAGATCGCGGCACTGAACTCCACCCCATTCCATCACAGGACACCCGCATGAGCTTCGACCCCATCGACCACGATTTCGAACGTGGACTGAACAACCGCCGCGCCATCCTCGGCGACGCCTGGGTGGACAAATCCCTCGCCAACGCCAACAGCTTCAACGCCGAGTTCCAGAACATGATCACGCGCTTTGCGTGGAACGATATCTGGGGCCGTCCGGGCCTGGAGCAAAAGACCCGGCGCGCCATGGTCCTCGCCACCACCATCGCCCTGGGCCGCTGGGAGGAATTCGAACTGCACGTGCGCGCCGCGCTGCTGGGCGACGCGGCCAACCGCCTGTCGCCGGACGAATTGAAGGAAGTGCTGATGCAGTCGGCGATCTACGCCGGCGTCCCCGCCGCCAACACGGCGTTCGGCCATGCGATGGCGATCCTGCGCGAAGTCGGTCCGCAGATCGGCTACACGCTGGAGCCGGCGGCAGCGGCCGCCGCCAGCCATCCCGGCATCGGCCGCGAGGGCCGCAGCGCCGGCCAGCCCTCGCTGCACTACACGGTGCGCGAACCGCGCAGCGGCAAGGCGCCACGCCACACGGTGGTGATGAGCCACGCCCTTGGCTGCGACCTGTCCATGTGGGACAGCCTGGCCAACCAGCTGGCCGCCGACTGCCGCGTCATCGTCTACGACCATCGCGGCCACGGCGCCTCGTCCGCACCGCAAGGCTTGTACAGCATGGCCGACCTGGCCGACGACGCCGCAGCCCTGCTGCGCGAACTCGATACCGGCCCGGTGGTGTGGATAGGCTTGTCGATGGGCGGCATGGTCGGCCAAGAGCTGGCGCTGCGCCATCCGTCGCTGGTGCGCGCGCTGGTGCTGGGTAACACCACGTCGCGCTATCCAGAAGCGGCGCGCGAGGCGTGGCAGCAGCGCATCGCCACCGTGCGTGAACAAGGTATCGAGGTAATCGCCGACGCGGTGATGGGGCGCTACTTCCACGACGCCTTCCGCGCCGAACACGCGGCCACGGTGGCGCGCTTCCGCCGCCGCCTGCTCAGCACAGACAGCACCGGCTACATCGGCTGCTGCAACGCGGTCGGCACCGTCGATACGACGGATAGACTGGGCGCCATCACCGCACCCACGCTGCTGATCGCCGGTGAGCTGGACCAGGGTACGCCGGTCGCCATGTCGCAGATCGTGCAGCAAGCCATACCCGGCGCGACACTGGTCGTGCTGCCCGAGGCGTCGCACCTGGGCGCGGTCGAACAGCCGGCGCTGTTCGCGGCGGCTGTCACAGGCTTCCTCGCCGGCTTGTAGACGCGCTACACGCCCGGATCGCGCACCTTGTCGGTCTGGTCGAACTCGATGTTGTAGTAGGAACCCGCGCTGGCTTCGGCCTTGCGGATGTACACGGTCTGCACGATGTCGCGCGTGGCGGCGTCGATGCTGACCGGGCCGCGCACGCTGGTCCAGGCCATGCCCTTCATCGCCGCCAGCAGCTTGTCGCCGTCGCTGTCGCCATTGGTCTGCTTGAGCGCCTGGTACAGCAGGTGCATGCCGTCATATGCGCCGACCGAATGGAAGTTGGGCCGCATCCCCGGATTGGCCTTGCCGAAGGCTTCCACATACGCCTTGTTCTCCGCCGAAGGATGCGCCGCCGAATAATGGTGGCTGCTGACCACACCGGCGGCGGCCTGGCCGATGCTGGCCATCAGGTCGTCGTCCAGCACATCGCCGGTGCAGATCAGCCGTATGCCGGCGGCGGCCAGCCCGCGTTCGGTGAACTGCTTGAGCACCGCCGCGCCCTCGCCCGACGGCACGAACACAAACAACGCATCCGGCTTCAAGTCCCGCACCCGCGCCAGGAACGGCGCATAGTCCGGGTTGCGCAGCGGCGCGCGCAGGCTGTCGGCCACCTTGCCGCCGCCTTCAAGCAGGCCTTTGACGAATACCTTTTCGGCATCCAGCCCCGGTCCATAATCGCTGACCAGCGTCACCGCGGTCCTGATCTTGTTTTTGGACGCCCAATGCGCCATCGGCGCCGTCACCTGCGCCAGCGTGAAGCCGGTGCGCACGATGTACGGCGAGCGCTGCGGCACAGCCGACGCGGCGGCGGCCATCACGATCATCGGCACCTTGGCCTGCGTGGCGACCGGCGCGGCGGCGAAGGCCAGCGGCGTGAGGCCGAAGCCGGCCAGCACCTGCACCTTGTCGCGCGAGACCAGCTCCTGCGTCAAGCGCTTGGTCACGTCCGGCGCCACGCCGCCATCGTCCTTGAGGATGATCTCGATCGGGCGCCCGGCCACGCTGGCGCCGTTCTGCCGCATGTACAGCTTGACCGCCGCCTCGATCTGGCGGCCGGTGGAAGCGAAGGGTCCGGACATCGGCACGATCAGGCCGACCTTCAGCGGCTCGGCAGCGCGGGCGAACGTGGGCAGCGCGCCGGCCGACAAGGCGGCGGCGCCCAACAGAAGGTGGCGGCGTTGATGGTTGATACGGTCTGGCATGGTGTCTCCTATTTTTTATAAGTCCAGCAGCAGCGTGGGGGTCTTGGAACGGGAACAGCAAGGGGTGAACTGGTCGTTGGCGGCCTGCTCCGACTCTTCGAGGTACAAGTCGCGGTGGTCCGGTACGCCGTCCAGTACACGCGTCAGGCAGGTGCCGCACACGCCCTGCTCGCACGAGGCGGGAATGAACACGCCGGCGTCGTTCAACACGCGCAGCACGGTGGTGCCGGCCGGGATGGCGTACACCTTGCCGCTGGAGGCCAGCTTCACTTCGAACGGCTGGTCGCCGTCGGCTGCCGGCGCGGCGGCGCCGAAGTATTCAAGATGCAGCTGGTCGTGCGGCCAGTCCTGCGCCTTGGCAGCTGCCTTGACGTGGTCGATGAATCCGGCCGGGCCGCACAGGTAGATGTGGGTCTTGCGATCCAGTTGCGCCAGCAGCGCGGGCAGGTCCAGCTTCTGAGCGGCGTCGCCGCTGTCGTAATGAAAGTGCACCTGCGCCGCGAACGGTGCCTCGACGATCCGCTGGCGGAACGCGGTGCGCTCGGGCGAGCGCGCGCAGTAGTGCATCTGGAACGCCGCGCCGCGCGCCGACAGCGCTTCCGCCATCGCCAGGATAGGCGTGACACCGATGCCGCCAGCCAGCAGCAGGCTTTGTTCAGCGTCGGCCAGCGGAAAGTGGTTTTTCGGTTCGCTGATTTGCAGCGTGGCGCCAGCCCGCACGCCATCGTGCATGACTTTCGAACCGCCGCGCGACGATGGATCGCGCAGCACGCCGATCAGGTAGCGGTGGCGTTCATGCGGTGGATTGCACAGCGAGTACTGCCGCACCAGGCCCGGGCCGACATGCACGTCGATATGCGCGCCCGCCGTGAAAGCCGGCAGTTCGGCGCCATCGGCGCTGACCAGTTCATAGCTGCAGATATCCTCGGCCTCCGCATGCCGGCGTTCGACACGCACTTGCAGCAAGCCGCCGCTCATGCGCCCTGCTCCTTCTCCATCCACTGGTCCAGAATGCGGCGCGACTGCACGCCGCCGGCGTCGATGTTCAGCATCAGCAGCTTGCGCTCCGGATGACGCAGGATGTTGGCCTGCTGGAGCTCCAGCATTTCGCGGTCCTCGCCGAAGATCTTGCCCTGGCCGGTGCGGATGGAGTCGGTCAGTTCCTTGTCGTCCGGCTTGAAGTTACGGGCCATGCCCCAGAAGTACCAGTGCGAGGTCTCGGTTTCCGGCGTGATGAAGTCGACCACGATGCTGGATGCCTTGTGCTCCGGCGCCGCGTCGTAGCCGCCCTTGCCGGCGTGGGCCACGCCCACTTCGATCATCACATGGCTCGGCGGCGTGAAGCGGCAGATCTGCCAGCGGTCCACCGGCACGTCGTCCGCCAGGCCGTTGCCGCGCAGCGCGGCGCGCCAGAACGGCGGCGCCATGATGTTCTCCATGTAGCGGCTGGTGATCACCTGCTCGCCCTCGACCCTTGTATTGACGGGCGCCTCGTCGATCTCCTTCTGGCCGATGCTCGACGCGTGCACATAGGTTTCATGCGTCAGGTCCATCAGGTTGTCGATCATCAGGCGGTATTCGCAGTTGATGTGATACAGGCCGCCGCCGTAAGCCCAAGCGGGATTATCCGCCCATTCCAGATGATGGATCAAGGCCGGATCGGCCAGTTCACGGTCGCCGGTCCAGACCCAGATAAATCCGTAGCGCTCCTCGACCGGATAACTGCGGATGCAAGGGAAGCCGCGCACGCGCTGGCCCGGCATGCTGATCACCTTTCCGTCGCAGCCCATCTCCAGGCCATGGTAGCCGCACACCAGCTGGCCGTCGCGCACAAAACCCAGCGACAGCGGCGCGCCGCGGTGCGGGCAGAAGTCCTCCACCGCCGCGACCTTTCCTTCGGCGCCGCGATAGAACACGATCTTCTCGCCGCATATCTGGCGCCCCAGCGGTTTGGTCTCGATTTCGTCCGGGGTACAGGCCACATACCAGGTATTTTTTGGGTACATCGTGTCTCCTTGTTTTGGTTATCATTCAGTGCACTGAATGTTGTAAAGTATAGTCCGTAAACCGGGGATGTAAACAGCCCGGACGAATTCTTTTTGCAGAGACCACGCCATGCCAGAAACAGAGAGTCAATTGACCAGCCTATTTGAACATCCGGGGCACTTGTTGCGGCGCGCGCAGCAAATCTCGGTGTCGATTTTTTACGACGAAATGGGCAGCGAGCTGACGCCGGTGCAGTACGCGATGCTGCGCAATCTTGAAAGCCACGGCGGCATCGACCAGGTGTCGCTGTCGGCCATCAGCGGCATCGACACCTCGACCGGCGCCACCGTCTGCGCGCGCCTGGAGGAAAAAGGCCTGCTGACGCGCACCGTGATTCCGACCAACCGCCGCCAGCGCGCCCTCACCATCACCGGCGCGGGCGAACAGCTGCTGAGCGATTTGATCCCCGGTTCGCAGCGCTTGCGCCGGCGTTTGCTGGCACCGTTGACCAGCGCGGAGCAGCTGCAGTTCATGGCGCTGCTGACCAAGCTTGTGCAGGAAAACAACGAACAAAGCCGGGCGCCGTTGAGCAGCGCCCCGCCCGCGGCACGCGAAGAAGGCTGAAACGGCGTCAAAACATAGTGTGCGGTTGCCGCACAAAGGTATGTTAATCGCACACCATTCAAGTATCATGGGAGCGGCCGCCCGTCGTCCGGGTGGACCGATAACCACAACAGGAGACCCCATGAAACGCTATGCCATCGCCGGCCTGACCGCCATGCTGCTTATACCCGCCCTGCCCGTGTTCGCACAGAGCGCCGCCAGGACCGCCGCCATCGAACTCGCTGAAAAAGCGGTGGCCACTATCCAGAAAGTCGGTGTGGAACAGGCCTGCAAACAATTCGCAGACCCCAAGGCCGGATACATCCAGGGCGACGTATATGTCGTGGTGCAGGACATGCAGTGCAAGATGGTGTGCCATCCGCTGCTGCCTAAAATGAACGGCAAGGACATGACCGAATTGAAGGACTCCAACGGCAAATACTTCACCCAGGAGATGAAGAAGGTCGCCCAGTCCGGGAAGCCGGGATGGGTCGACTATGTCTGGCCCAACCCGACATCCAAGGCGCTGGAGCCCAAGTCCGCCTTTGTCCAGAGGGCGGATGAAAAATACATGGTCAGCGTCGGCATCTACGATAAAAAGTAAGCTGGCGCGCCAGCCGCGCGCGCGGTAAGCTGGTGGCGGCACCGCAGAATGCCGCCACCATCACAACAGGAGACGTCATGAAACCTTACGCTATCGCCGCCCTGACCGCCGCGCTGCTGGCCCCCGCCCTGCCAGCCCTCGCGCAAACCGCCACCAAGGCCGACGCCATCGCCCTGGTGGACAAGGCCGTGGCCAATATACAGAAAAAAGGGATAGAACAGGCATGCAAGGACTTCGCCGATCCTAAGGGCGGGTTTATGCAGGGCGACTTGTACGTGTTCGTCCAGGACGCGCAGATGATGATGGTCTGCCACGCCGCCACGCCCAAGATGAATGGCAAGGACATGTCGCAGCTGAAGGACGCGAACGGCAAGAAGTTCGTGCAGGAGATGCGGGATGTGGCACAGTCGAAAAAACCCGGCTGGGTCGATTATGTCTGGGTCAATCCCGTCACCAAGGCGCTGGAGGACAAGACCTCCTATATCCGCCAGGCCGAGGACAAGTACACCGTCGGCGCTGGCATCTACAAGCCTAAATAAGCCGCCGCCTCAGGCCACGGCGACCAGGCGATCCAGCTTGTCGCCGTCGGCCAGCAGGCTGGCGCTGTCCGAGTCGTGCACGATGCGGCCGCGATCGAGCACGATGGCGCGCTGCGTCAGCGACAACGCCAGCCTCGCATGCTGCTCGACCACGATCACCGACATGCCCTCCTCCTTCACCAGCCGCCGTATCACCTTCACCAGCTCCTGCACGATGATGGGCGCCAGCCCCTCCATCGGCTCGTCCAGCAGCAGGATGCGCGGATTGGTCATCAGCGCGCGGGCGATCGCCACCATCTGCTGCTCGCCGCCGGACAGCTGGTTGCCCATGTTGGCGCGCCGTTCCGCCAGCCGCGGGAAAATCTCGTAGATTTTTTGCAGGTTCCAGCGGCCGGGGCGCGCCACCACCGTCAGGTGCTCCTCCACCGTCAGCGAAGGGAACATATGCCGCTCCTGCGGCACCCAGCCCAGTCCCGCGCGCGAGCGCCGGTGCGTGGGCATGCGCGCGATGTCGTTGCCGGCCCAGCGGATGCCGCCGCCGTGCAGCCGCGTCAATCCCATCAGCGTCACCAGCAGGCTGGTTTTGCCGACGCCATTGCGGCCCAACAGCGCCAGGCTATCGCCCTCGTTCAGCGCGAACGACACATCTTCCAGCACGATGGACTCGCCGTAACCGGCGGTGACTTTATCGAGCGCCAGCAATTCAGCCATGTTCGGCCTCCCCCAGATAAACTTCCTTCACGCGCGGGTCCGCCGCGATCTCCGCCGGCGTGCCTTCGGTCAGCACCTTGCCGCCAACGAGCACCGTGATGCGGTCGGCGAAGCGGAACACCAGTCCCATATCGTGTTCGATGAACAGCACCGTCACGTCGCGCGGCAACTGCGCCAGCACTTCGAACAGCTCCTTGCTCTCCGCTTGCGGAATGCCAGCGGCCGGTTCGTCCAGCAGCAGGATGCGCGGTTTGGTCGCCAGCGCCAGAGCGATTTCCACCAACCGCTGCTTACCGTAAGCCATGCTGCGCGTGACGCTGTTGGCCTGGTCGGTCAGCTTGAGCGTGGCCAGCAAGGCCATCGCCTCGTCGATCACGTCGGCGTGTTTGGCGACCGTCTTGTACCACACCGATTGCAGGCCGCGCCGCTCGCACACCGCCAGCGCCACCGATTCCAGCACGGTCATGCCGGCGAACAGGGTGTTGAGCTGGAAGGTGCGCGTCATGCCGCGCCGTACGCGCTGGTGCTGCGGCAGGTGCGTGATGTCCTCGCCGCCGAGATAGACCTTGCCGCTGCTGGGCATGAAGCCGCCCGTCAGCAGGTTGATGAAGGTGGTCTTGCCGGCGCCATTGGGGCCGATCAGCGCGTGGCGCGCGCCCGGCTCGAAGGTCAGGCTCACATCGCTGTTGGCGACGAACGGGCCCCAGCGCTTGGTCAAGCCTTCCGTGCGCAGTGTGATGTCCTGGCTCATGCCTGCTCCTTCCGTTTGAAACTCGACGCCAGTTTTTCCAGGCCGCCCAGGATGCCGCCGCGCGCGAACAGCACGATCACCATCAGCAGCAGGCCGATATAGAACTGCCAGTAGGCCGGATTGAGGCCGGCGATGTAGTCCTGCGCCAGCATGAACACGGCGGCGCCGACCAGCGCGCCATACAGCCGGCCCGTCCCGCCCAGCACCAGCATGATCAGCAGCTCGGCCGAACGCGGGAAGCCCAGCGAATCGAGGCCGACGAACTGCGTGGTCTGCGCCAGCAGCGCGCCCGCCAGGCCGGCCACCGTGGCGGCCAGCGTGAACACGGCCACCAGGCGGCGGTTGACGTTCACGCCCAGCGCCGGCATGCGCCGCACGCCCTCGCGGATGCCGACCAGGCTCAAACCGAACGGCGACTTCACCACCCGGCGCAGCACCACGAACACGATGAACAGCACGGCGAAGCTGTAGCAGAAAGCCACGTTGCCGTTCAAATCGAATTCGAAGGCGCCGAACAATTTACCGACCACCATGCCGGACAAGCCGTCCACGCCGCCAGTCAGGAAGGAAGCCTTGTTGGCCGCTTCGAACAACATCAGGCCTATGCCCAGCGTGACCATCAGGCGCGTCAAGTCCTGGCCGCGCACCACCAGGAAGGAGACCACGAAGCCGAACAGCCCCGCCACCACCGCCCCGGCCAGCAGGCCGCTGAATGGTTCGCTCCAGCCGTGCACCGACAGCAGCCCGGCGGTGTAGGCGCCCAGCCCGAAGAAGGCAGCATGGCCCAGCGAGACGATGCCGGCATAGCCCAGCATCAGGTCCAGCGACAATGCGAACAGACCAATGATCATGATCTGGCTGATCAGGACCAGATAGCCGGGGAAGGCGAAATAAGCGGCCACCGGCAGCAGCCAGAAGGCGATTTCCAGCGGCGACCAGCGGTCATGCGGCAAACGAAGTTGGCTCATGCTCTGTACCTTGTTGACGGCGGCGGGCGCCGGTTTGACTTCCACTTCAGCGAAGGCGTTCATGCTTTCCTCCTGATCAGACCAGCGGGGAACAGGATCAGCAGCACCACCATCAGGCCGTAGATGACGAAGGCGCCAACCTGCGGCACATAGTACTTGCCGGCCACGTCGAACACGCCAAGGATCACGGCCGCCAGCAGCGGCCCCTTGATGGTGCCCGCGCCGCCCACGGCGACGACCAGCAGGAAGTAGACCATGTATTTGATCGGGAAGGTCGGGTCCAGGCCCAGGACGTCGATACCCAGGCCGCCGCCCAGGCCAGCCAGGCCGGAACCCAGCGCGAAGGTCAGGCTGAACACCAGGCCCACGTTGATGCCCAGGCCTGCGGACGCGGTCTGGTTGTCGACCGAGGCGCGGATCTGCGCGCCGAAGCGGGTACGCTCGATCAGCAGTCCCAGTGCCACCGTGACCAGCACCACCACGCCGATCAGGAACAGGCGGTAGGCGCCCACCTCAAGACCTAACAGCGGCACCTGGCCGCGCAGCCAGTCCGGCAGCGTCACCGGCTGCTGCGAAGGACCAAACAGCCAGGTCGCACCGGCCACCGACATGAAAGTCAGTCCGATCGAGAACAGCACCTGGTCCAGATGGCTGGCGCGGTACAGGCGGCGGTACAACAGCCGCTCCAGCACCAATCCCGCGGCGGCCGAAGCCAGGAAGGCCAGCGGCAACGACGCCAGGAACGGCACGCCGAGCCGCGACAGCACCGTCACGCTGACGTAGCCGCCCAACATGGCGAAGGCGCCGTGGGCCAGGTTAATGAAGTTCATCATGCCCATCGTGACCGACAGGCCGACGCTGATGAGGAACAGCAGGCTGCCGTAGGCGATGCCGTCGAACAGCACACCGGCGAAATTGGCTAGCATGTCCGCCTCCTCGTTTGTATTGTCTTATACATTTTTTTGTCTCCACTACTTCTCTACAAACTACATTGAATCACACTCTTTCGATGATCATCGCGATGCCCTGGCCCACGCCGATGCACATGGTGCACAGCGCGTAACGGCCGCCGCTCCGATGCAGCTGATAAGTCGCCGTGGTGACCAGGCGCGCGCCGCTCATGCCCAGCGGGTGGCCCAGCGCGATGGCGCCGCCGTTGGGATTGACGCGCGCGTCGTCGTCGCGCAGGCCAAGCTGGCGCAACACGGCCAGTCCCTGCGCGGCGAAGGCTTCGTTCAATTCGATGACGTCCATCTGCTCCAGCGTCAGGCCGGTCTGGCGCAACAGCTTTTGCACCGCCGGCACCGGGCCGATGCCCATCACGCGCGGCGCGACGCCGGCCGTCGCCATGCCGACGATGCGCGCCAGCGGCTTGAGGCCGTGGCGTCCAACCGCGTCGCCGCTGGCGATCAACAGCGCGCAAGCGCCGTCGTTGATGCCGGAGGCGTTACCGGCGGTGACGCTGCCGTCGGCCCGCACCACGCCTTTCAGTTTGGCCAGCGTTTCGATGGTGGTGGCGCGCGGATGTTCGTCCTGCTTGAACAGCACCGGCTCGTCGCCCGCCGCGCGGCGGCTTTGCGGCAGCGCGACCGGCACGATCTCGCGCTCGAAAATGCCCTCGGCGATCGCGATCGCGGTCTTGTTCTGGCTCGCCAGCGCAAACGCATCCTGGTCGGCACGGCTGATGCCATAATCCTGCGCGACGTTTTCCGCCGTCTCCGGCATGGTCTCCACGCCGTAGGCCTCCTTCAACGCCTTGTTGATGAAGCGCCAGCCCATGGTGGTGTCCTGCAGCGATGCATTGCGGCTGAACGCCGCATCGGGCTTGCCCATGACGAAAGGCGCGCGTGTCATCGATTCAACGCCGCCGGCGATCATCAGGCAAGCATCGCCTGCCTGGATCGCCCGCGCCGCCGTGCCGATGGCGTCCATGCCCGAACCGCACAGGCGGTTGACGGTGGACCCGGGAACCTTCTGCGGCAGGCCGGCCAGCAGCGCCGACATGCGCGCCACGTTGCGGTTGTCCTCGCCGGCCTGGTTGGCGCAGCCGTAGATCACGTCGTCCACCTCCTCCCACTGCACGCCGGGATTGCGGCGCATCAGCTCTCGCAGCGGCACGGCGCCCAGGTCGTCGGCGCGCACGTCCTTCAAGGCGCCGCCGTAGCGGCCTATCGGGGTGCGGACCGCATCGCAGATATATGCTTCGTTCATGTCGTCCTCTCTTATTTCATCCGCAGCAAAGGCGCGCCGGTGGCGGCCTGCAGTTCTTCAAAACTCAAGCCCGGCGCCATCTCGCGCACGGCCAGGCCTTCCGGGGTTACGTCCAGCACGGCCAGGTCGGTGTAGATGCGGTTGACGCAGGCCACGCCCGTCAGCGGATAGCTGCACTGGCTGACGATCTTGCTGTCGCCGTTCTTGGTCTGGTGCTCCATCATCACGAACACCTGCTTGGCGCCTATCGCCAGGTCCATGGCGCCGCCGACGGCCGGTATCGCGTCCGGCGCGCCGGTGTGCCAGTTGGCCAGGTCGCCGTTGGCCGCCACCTGGAAGGCGCCCAGCACGCACACGTCCAGGTGCCCGCCGCGCATCATGGCGAAAGAATCGCCGTGGTGGAAGTAGGCGCCGCCCGTCAGCAGCGTGACCGGCTGCTTGCCGGCGTTGATCAGGTCTTCGTCCTCCTCGCCGGGTGCCGGGGCCGGGCCCATGCCGAGCAGGCCGTTCTCGCTGTGCAGGAAGACTTCGCGTTCGGCCGGCAGGTGGTCCGCCACCTTGGTCGGCAGGCCGATGCCCAGGTTGACGTAGGCGCCTTCGGGAATATCCTGCGCCACGCGGGCGGCCATCTGGTCGCGGGTGTATTTGCTGGTCATGCCGATTCCTTCACTACGCGCTGGACAAAAATACCGGGGGTGACGATCACTTCGGGATCGAGCTCGCCCAGCGCCACCACCTGCTGCACCTGGGCGATGGTGGTCTTGGCGGCCATCGCCATGATGGGACCGAAGTTGCGGGCCGTCTTGCGGTACACCAGATTGCCCCAGCGGTCGCCGCGCAGCGCCTTGATCAGCGCGAAGTCGGCGTGGATGGGCGACTCCAGCACGTAATGGCGGCCGTCGATCAGGCGCGTCTCCTTGCCCTCGGCCAGCAGCGTGCCGTAGCCGGTGGGCGAGAAGAAGCCGCCGATGCCGGCGCCGGCGGCGCGTATGCGTTCGGCCAGGTTGCCCTGCGGGGTCAGTTCCAGCTCGATCTCGCCGGCGCGGTACAGCGCGTCGAAATGATGGGAGTCGGTCTGGCGCGGGAAGGAGCAGATGATCTTGCGCACCCGCTTGGCCTTGAGCAGCGCGGCCAGCCCGGTTTCGCCGTTGCCGGCGTTGTTGTTGACGATGGTGAGTTCGCGCGCGCCCTGCGCGATCAACGCGTCGATCAGCGCGGACGGCATGCCGGCGTTGCCGAAGCCGCCGATCATGACCGTCGCGCCGTCGTGGATGTCAGCCACGGCGCGCTCCAGTGATGCAAATGTTTTATCGATCATATGCCTGCCTTTTCGTTTCAGTGTGCGATAATCGAACTAATGATTGATTACCGCACAGCCAGTGTAGCAACGTAAACGCGGCACGGTCAACAAAAAAACACCTATCGAACGCGCCGCCTGCATTAAAATCACGCCATGTCCAAGACCACCAAACCCAAAACCCGCGTCGCCGAGGCCGAGCCGGAACGCGAACCGAGCATCTCCGAACAGATCGACGCGCTGACCGATCCCAGTTTCATGACCTCTCTGGCGCGCGGCCTGGCCGTGGTGCGCGCCTTCAGCGATTCGCGCAAGCCGCAGACCATCGCCAACATCAGCCAGAAAACCGGCATCCCGCGCGCAGCGGTGCGGCGCTGCCTGCACACGCTGCGCGAACTGGGATATGTGGATGCGGAGTTGAACAATTTTTCGCTGCGTCCCAAGGTGCTCACGCTGGGCTATTCCTACCTGTCGTCGACGCCGCTGACGGTGTCGGCCCAGCCCTACCTGAACAACATCAGCCGCGCCCTGAACGAATCGAGTTCGCTGGCGGTGCTGGATGACGATGAAGTGCTCTATGTGGCGCGCGCCGCCACGTCGCGGGTGATGTCGGTGGCGCTGAATACCGGCAGCCGCCTGCCCGCCTACTGCACCTCGCTGGGCCGCGTGATGCTGGCGCACCTTCCCCCGGCGGAGCTGGACCAGTACCTGGCCCGCACCGCGCTGCGGCCGATGACGGAAAATACGGTGGTCAACCAGAAGCGCCTGCGCGAGATCCTGGCCGGCGTGCGGCAGGCCGGCTACGCCATCAACGACGAGGAGCTGGAGCTGGGCTTGCGCTCCATCGCCGTACCGGTGCGCGGTGCGTCCGGCACGGTGCTGGCGGCGCTCAACGTCGGCGCGCAGGCTTCGCGCGTCAGCGTCAAGCAGTTGGAAAAAGAGTTCCTGCCCGTGCTGCTGCGCGGGGCCCAGGAACTCTCGATACTCCTACCTTAGAAGCTATGACGCAGGCCGGCCATGACGCCGTTCTGCGTCATGCCCGCGCCCACAGTGCCGCCGGCGTCCAGCGCCACGGCCGACGTGCCGGAGTTCTTCATGCGGCCCAAGGCGCCATACACGGCGGTGCGCTTGGACAGGTAGTAGGTCAAGCGGGCCACCACCATGTCGACGTCCGAGCTGCTGTTCTTGGTGTCGCGGCGCGCCACCTGAACGTCCAGCGTGGACAGCGGCGTCACCGGATAGCTGACACCCAGGAAGTACAGATCCGATTCGGTCAGGCCGGTGACGGCGCGCGTGGTGCGGTCGACGACGCCGGCGCCGATCTTGCCCGCACCGACCTTGGCATAGCCGTTGACGGTGATGCGCTTGTCGCTGTTGTCGCTGCTGGTGAGGCCACCGGCCGCGCCGACGTTACCGTACAAGATGTCGTAGGAGGTATTCAGGCCGTACTCCGGCGTTTCGTAACCAAACAGGCCGGTGATCTGGCGGCAGGCCTTGGAATTGCCGGCCACTTCGCCTGGGCAGCCGGTGGCGGCGGGGCCGCCCGCGGCCGAGGCGTCGCGCCCGGTGCTGTAGGTGGCGCCTACCACGAAGTTGTTAAAGTTGCCGAGGTAGCCGATGGCGTTGTCGCTGCGGGCGTTCGGCAGATATGGATCGATGCTGCCGATCGCGAACAGGTTTGGCCCCAGCACGTCCGCCTTCTGTCCCGCGATGTAGGTCATGTTGATCTGGCGGCCCAGCGTCACCGTGCCGAACGCTCCCTTCAAGCCCACCGACGCCTGGCGGCCGAACAGGCGGTTACCCTGTCCCATGTTACCGGTGTCCATCGACAGCCCCATCTCCAGCGTGAACACCACCTGCAGGCCGTCGCCCAGGTCCTCGCTGCCACGGAAGCCCAGGCGCGATGGGAAGGACCCCGTCAGCGAAGGCATCTTGGTGATGCTGGCGCCCGCGGCGTTGGCGTTGGTCGTATAAACCAGCCCTGTATCTAAAAGGCCGTATACCGTGACACTGCTTTGCGCCATGGCGCCGGATGCGCTGACCCCAGCCAGCAGCGCCGCAGCGCATCGGATTGCGTTCTTCATTCCAGTCTCCTGTTATCTGACAGTCGTTATTTTTGAAGTGTGCGATTATCGAACAATAGGTTGTTAATCGCACATAGATTGGATACTATGCAGTAAGCGCTGCGCTGTCAACAAACGCCGCGTGGCAGAATTGAAGCCATCGCCGCCGTCCCACCGCGCGCCGCGCCATTCTTCATAGAGAAAACAGAACGACACAGGAGACCAGCATGACGATCAAAAAATTTGTGGCAATTGCGACACTCGCCGCCGGCGCGTGGTCCGCGATGCCGTTGGCGCAGGCCGAAGACACCATCAAGGTCGGCGTGATCGCCGCCTTCTCCGGCCCCTTCGCCGACTACGGCAAGCAGATGGAGGGCGGCATCAAGGCATGGATGGCGCAGAACGGCGCCAGCGTGGGGGGCAAGAAGATCGAGATCATCTACAAGGACACCACCGGCCCCTCGCCCGAAATCGCCAAGCGGCTGGCGCAGGAGCTGGTGGTGCGCGACAAGGTGGACTTCCTGGCCGGATTCGGCCTGACGCCGGAAGCGCTGGCCGTGGCCCCCATCGCCGAGCAGGCGAAGAAGCCGATGATCATCATGAACGCCGCCACCTCGGTCATCACCACCAAGTCCAACTACATCGCGCGCTTTTCGATGACGCTGCCGCAGGTCTCCGCGCCGATGGCGACGTGGGCGGCCAGGAACAACATCAAGAAGGTGGTGACGCTGGTGGCGGACTATGGCCCCGGCATCGACGCCGAAGCAGCGTTCAAGAATGAACTGGTCAAGGGCGGCGGCGAGGTGAAGGAAGCGATCCGCGTCCCGCTGCGCAATCCGGAGTTCGCGCCCTACATCCAGCGCATCAAGGACGCCAAGCCAGACGCGGTGTTCATCTTCGTGCCGGCCGGGGAGCAAGGCATCGCCTTCATGAAAGGCTACCGCGAACGCGGCCTGGCGGCGGCTGGCATCAAGGTGATCGCCACCGGCGACCTGACCGACGACCACGTGCTGCCGGCCATGGGCGACGCCACGCTGGGCGTGATCACCACCTTCCACTATTCGGCCGCGCACAAGTCGCCGGAGAACGCCGCCTTCCTGAAGAGTTTCGAGTCGGCCAATCCCGGCGCCGGACGTCCGAACTTCATGGCCGTGGCGGCGTACGACGGCATGGCGGCGATCTACGAGGTGACGCGCAAATTGAACGGCAAGATCGATGGCGACCAGGCCATGGCTGTCCTGAAGACCATGAAGCTCAACAGCCCGCGCGGTCCGATCAGCATCGATCCGCAGACGCGCGACATCGTACAGACGGTCTACGTGCGCAAGGTCGAAAAGGTTGGCAGCGAGTTCTATAACGTCGAATTCGACCAGTTCACCAACCAGAAAGACCCTGGAAAGTAAGCATTCCTACCAGGTGGCGGCGATATACTTCGTCTCCAGGTATTCCAGTATGCCGTCATGGCCGCCCTCGCGGCCGACGCCACTCTGCTTCCAGCCGCCGAACGGGGCCGCCGGCTCGGACACCATGCCCCGGTTAATCCCGACCATGCCCGATTCGATGCGCCCCGCGACAGCCAGGGCCGTACCGAGGTCGCGGCAGTGGACAAAGGCGACCAGCCCGAATTCGGTATCGTTGGCCAGAGCGACCGCTTCGTCGACGGTATCGAATTCGCAGATCGCCGCCACCGGGCCGAAAATCTCCTGCGCCAGTATGCGGTTCCCGGGACGCACGCCGGTCAATACGGTCGGCTCGTAAAAGTAGCCGGGACCCGGCGGCGCCTTGCCGCCGGTAAGCAGGCTGGCGCCGTCCTCCAGCGCCTCGGCCACCAGCGCCGCGACCTTGGCGCGCGTCTTGGCGTTCACCAACGGGCCGAGCTCCACGCCGTCGTCCAGGCCCGCGCCTATTTTCACCGACTGCATGGCCTGCGCCAGCTTGCGCGCGAATTCGCCGGCGACCGGCCGCGCCACATAGAATCGGTTCGCCGCCGTGCAGGACTAGCCGCCGTTGCGTAGCTTGGCCACCATGGCCGCCGCCACCGCCGCGTCGATATCGGCGTCGGCCAGCACGATGAAGGGCGCATTCCCGCCCAGCTCCATCGAGCACTTGACCACCTGGCCCGCCGCCTGCGCCAGCAGCACCCGCCCGACCTCGGTGGAGCCGGTGAACGACAGCTTGCGCACACGGCGGTCGCGCAGCATGGCGTCGACCACCGCGCCGGACTGGCGCGACGGCACCACGTTGATCACCCCGGCCGGCACCCCGGCCTGTTCGAACAACTCCGCCAGCAACAAGGCGGTGAGCGGCGTCTCCGAGGCCGGCTTCAGCACCACCGTGCAGCCAGCCGCCAACGCGGGGCCGATCTTACGGGTCGCCATCGCGGCGGGAAAATTCCACGGCGTGACGAACAGCGCCACCCCTATCGGCTGGCGTATCGTCATGATGCGATAAGCGCCGGCCGGCGCGATGCCAAGCTCGCCGGCCGTGCGCACCGCCTCCTCGGAATACCAGCGCAGGAATTCGGCGGCGTAAGCCACCTCGCCCCGCGCCTCGGGCAGCGACTTGCCGCTCTCCAGCACGATCAGGCGCGCGATCTGCTCGCGCCGCGCCATCATCAATTCGAACGCGCGGCGCAGGACCTCACCGCGCTGGCGCGGCGCCTGCGCGGCCCATCCCGGGCCCGCGGCATCGGCCGCCGCCACCGCCGCCAGCGCATCCGCCACCGACGCACTGGCCACTTCGGCCAGCGGCTCCCCGGTGGCGGGATTGAGCACCTCGATGGTGGCGCCGCCGGCGGCCGCCATCCATCGGCCGCCGATGTACAGGTTCTTGTTTACTTGGTTCACTTCCGGGTAGTTCATCTCATGTACCTTTAAAAGTTAAGCGGGATGGCGGCCGACCAGATACTGGCTGTCGTCATCGGACACCGGACGCATGCCGGATGCCGCCATGCCGCCGCGCAGCGACTTCATGATGCGATCCGGGACCCGCATCGCCGGCGCGCGCAGCGGCCCGCCATTGAAGCCCGCCAGCCAGTCCTGGTACTTCCACATCGAACGGTTCAGCACCCCGGTGCCGCCCGCATAGCTGGCGGCGGCCGCGCCGTTGGCCAGGCGCGCGGGCTGGAACTGCCAGTACAGCGCCATCGCCTCCTCATAACGGCCGGTGCGCGCCAGCTCGAAGGCGCGCGGATAGTAGTCGCCCATCCACTGGGTATTGCTGGTGCCGGAGAACTGCAGCGGCATCACGTTCATCAACGGAATGGCGTCGCCCTCGATCGGGCAACTGATCACGACTTCGTCGCGGAAGTGGTGCCACATTTCGCACAGGCCGGCGACCAGCGGGAAGCCCTGCTCGGACTTGATCGCCACGATGTTGGGAATGTCATCGAGCAGGCGGCGCACCAGCGCGGTCGACATCCCGGCCGGGTGGATGCGTTCGAACCCCCACAACGGAATCGGGAACAGCATCACTCCCAGCTCGGTGGCGTCGCAGAAGGCCTTGGTGTAGTCATAGATTTCCTGCTCCGTGGTCGGCCAGAACTGGGCCGGATAGGACAGCAGCACAAGGTCGGCCCCCGCCTTCTCGGCCAGCTTGACCGCCGCGATATTTTCCTGCAGCGTGCCGAAGGCGGCGTGGAAGAAGAGGCCCATGCGGCCGGCGGCGCTTTCCCTGGCCCATGCGGTGAACTGCGCGTTTTCCTCGGTGGTGATGGCCACCTCGGAGCACAGCAGCGTGTAGCCGTAGCCGTATCGCGCCGCCAGTTCGATGTCGTGGCGGATCGCCTTCTCGTTGAGCCGCTTGTGATCCGCTGTCACCGTCGGGATGGTGACCGAGCAAACGCCCCGCAGATGTTCGCGGGCCCAAGCGCGCGCGTCCTGTTTTTTATAGTGTGCCATGGCAGTCCTTATCAAGTTGAGTAAGCAGTTGTTATTTCCCGACCGGTGCGATCGTCACCGGCAACGGCGTGCCGAGTCCCAGTTGCAGCGCGCGTTCCAGCAGCATCTCGGCCACCACCACGTCCTGCAACGCCGAGCCCACGGATTTGTAGAGCGCGATATCGCCGGCCGCGCGCACCGCTTGCGGCGCGCGCAGCAGCTCGGCCAGCGAATGGATTTTTTCCCTGAACGGCACCTGCTCGCGCGTCGCCGCCAGCATGTCGCCGGTGTCGTCCGCGACCTCGTGCACCATGTCCGCCACGATCACGCCGGCGCGCCGTATCGCCTCGGTGTCCACCTCGCGCTGCTCCGGCAGCGTCGAACCGATCGACACCACCGTCATGCCCGGCTCCAGCCACTCTCCCAGCAGCGCCGGCGATTCGTCCCGCGAACGGGCCGCGCAAATGACCACGTCGGCGCCGCGCACCGCCTCGCGCGCGCTGTCCAGAGCCTGCACCTGCAGGTCCAGCGCGCGCCCGTTGTCGTCGGCAAAGCGCTGGCGGTTGGCCGGCGTCGGGCTGTACACCTTGACCGATTCGATCCGGCGCAGCGCCGCCAGCGCGTGCAACTGGCCGTGCGCCTCGAAGCCGGAGCCGAGCAACGCCACCTTCAGCGGGCGTTGCGGCGCCAGCGCGTCGATCGCCACCGCCGACGTGGCCGCGGTGCGCAATGCCGTCACGCGGTTGCCGTCGATGAGCGCGCGCAGGCGGCAGCTCTCCTGTTCGAACAGCGCCACCAGATAGCTGGCCTTGCGGTTGCGGGTGGACGCGCAAATCAGCTTGGCGCCCATGTGGCCACCGCTGGGCGACGCCGCGCTGAGGGTGCGCAGCCAGCGGCCGTCGGCCCGCGCCATGGCGCGTGGAGGCACCATGGCCTCGTCGTGCGGTGCGCGGTAGGCCGCACGCAGCGCGCTGGCCGCGGCGGCCCAGTCGGAGGCGGCGCCGACGTCGGCGTCGGTCAGGAACAGGGTTGGGGGAAGCGCTTCAACTGCTTCGTGGTGTGCTTGGTGTGCCATGCGGGTATCTCCGGTTTGCGATGACTGCCAGTGTAGGCAGCCGGCAGGTACGGGGATACGGGGGTAAATTCAAAGCAGATATCCGCAAACCGCTATACCGGCATGCGGAGCGCATCGGGACCAGGACTAGGGCGCCGGCAAGCGTTCGGCCGCGATCGACCGCATCAGCTCCGAGACGCGGCGGGTCGCCAGCGTGTGGGCGCGGTGCGCGGTGGTCCCCAGCACGACGGTGCGCAGCAATTGCGGCGATACGATGGGCGCCGCGCTCAACTCGCCGCGGCGGATCTGGCCTGGAGCCGACACGGCGGCGGCCACCGCGTAGCCCGCGCCTGCCGCCGCCAGTTCGATCTGCAGGCCGACGGTGTCCGCCTCGATCGCCAATTGCAGCCGCGTGCCGCGCTGGCTGGCCAGTTTGTCCAGCTGCGAGCGCAGCACGTGCGGCGCGCCGGGCAGAATCAACGGCAGCGACAACACCTCGTCCAGCGTGACCGAGGCGCGCTCCGCGACGGCGTCGCCGGCCCGGCCAAGCAGGCATAGCGCCATGCGCGCCAGCACCGGCTCGTCGCCCTGGGCCTGGCCGCCGTCGCGCAGCAGCATGGCCAGGTCCAGGCGTCCCAGCGCCAGCCATTCCTCCAGTTCCGCGCTGGAGCCTTCGACCAGGTGCAGCCGCACGCGCGGCAGCAGCCGGCGCACTTCGGCGAAGATCGGCCGCGCCAGCGCGCCCACGGTGGAAGGCAGCAGCCCGACATGGACCTCGCCGGACGGCACGCCGGCCGAGCAATCTATCTCGTCCTGCAGATCGTCGGCCAGGCGCATCAGGGCCTGGACCCGGCCGTGGATCTGCTGGCCGAAGTCGGTCAGCACCACGCCACGGCCGGTGCGCCGGAACAGGCGCGCGCCGCACTGCTGCTCCAGCTGCGCCAGCTGGCGGCTGACGACGGACTGCGGACAGTCCAGCGCCAGCGCGGCCCGGGTGACGCTGCCGGCAACCACGATCCGCATGAAGACGTTCCACTTCGGGTCGAGTATCGATTGCACCGCCGCCCTTCCCCGCCCTCAGTCGAAGATCGCCACCGCGCGGGTCCAGCCGGCGGATGCGGCGCGGATCTTGTGCGGGAAGCAGCTGATGGTGAAGCCGGTCGGCGGCAGCGACTCCAGGTTGTGCATTTTCTCCAGATGACAGTAGCCGATATCGCGGCCGGCCTTGTGGCCTTCCCAGATCAGGTCCACGTTGCCGGTCTGCTGGATCTTCTTCGCGGTGTAACTGAACGGCGCGTCCCAGCTCCAGGCGTCGGTGCCGGTCAGGCGCACGCCCCGTTCGAGCAGATACATGGTGGCCTCGTAGCCCATTCCGCAGCCGGCGTTGACGTAGTCCGGCTGGCCATAGCGCTCGCCGGCGCGGGTATTGACCACCACGATTTCCAGCGGCTGCAGCGTGTGGCCGATGCGCGCCAGTTCCGCCTCCACCTCCGCAGCCGTGACCACGTGGCCGTCCGGCATGTGGCGGAAGTCCAGCTTCACGCCTGGCTGGAAGCACCATTCCAGCGGCACTTCGTCGATCGTGATCGAGCGCTCGGCCTCGCCCAGCTTGCGGTTCATGGTCGAATGAAAGTGGTAAGGCGCGTCCAGATGGGTGCCGCTGTGGGTGGTCAGGCGCACCCATTCGGCGGCAGCCGCTTCGCCGTCCGGGAAGTCGCCCGCCTTGGTGCCGGGCAGCAGGTGCATGAATTCGCCCAGCGTATCCTTGTGGTTCTGGTACTCGATCCTGGGCGCCAGGATGGGTGGATCGGACAATACCTCGTTTTCCAGATAGATCGACAGATCGACAAAACGGCGCGCCATGGGGTTCCTTTCGATGATGAGAGAAACCATGCTAAGCGCTGGGGGCCGCGCTTGTACAATCACTTCTGTCGATCCCGCCCATCCACCGCTTCGATACCAGCCCGCGGCGCGTCATCCATTGGACGCATAGCTGGTTTCGCGCCGCCCCGCTAGCGGCCGGCGCGGCCCCGCGCGTACCATCTCCGCTCCCATTCCTTTTTAAAAGAGACGACCATGATCAAGATGTTAGCGGCCATCTGCAGGCGCCCGGGCATGACGCATGCCGAATACCTCGCCTACGTGCAGCACGTGCACGGCGCCATCGCCTGCGAGAATCCGGTGGCGATGAAGCGCTATGTACAGAATCATGTCTTCGATTCCGCCTTCGGCAGCGCCGCCGAACCGGCGCACGCCATGGTGGCGGCGCGCGACTCGGTGACGGAACTTTACTGGGACAGCGCGGCGGACATGAGCGCCACCTTCGGCCATGAACACGTGCGCACCAGGGTCGGTCCCGATGGCGCCAATTTCAGCGACATCAGCGTGGCCCTGAGCATGGTGGCGGTGGAAGTGGAGCAACCGGTGGCGCGTCCGGGCAGCTTCGGCGGCGCCAAGGTGCTGCACTACCTGCGCGCCGCCGACGGCCTGCCGCTTCCGGAGTTCTTCCAGCGCTGGAGCCGCGCGCACGCTTGTGCGCTGGAGGCCGCACCCGCCGCCGCCGCGGCCTTGCGCCGCTGTGTGCACAACCGCCAGCTGCCCGAGTTCAACGCCATGCTGGCCTACTTCGGCGGGAAGGACGTTCCCATCTACGAAGGCGTCGCCAGCCTGTATTTCGACGATGTCCACGCCATCGGCGCCTTCCGCGCTTATGAAAGCGCCCTGCTCGCGTATAACGCCGATCCGGCCACGCGCTTTTATGTCCCAGCGCAGTCGTTCTTCCTTTACGCGGCGGAGGTGACGATCTACCAACGGCCGCTTGCGGAAAGCGCCGCCTAGGCGCTTGCGCCCTCGGCGTCCATGCGCAGCACCGCCTGCTGCAGCAGCTGGCGCAGCCACATCAGGCCAGGGTCCTGGCTGCGGTATTTATGCCACTGCATGACCTGTTCCATGTGCTTCATCCGCATCGGCATCGGCAGCATCGCCAGCGGCAGGCCGCGGCTTACCACGCGCGCCAGCCGGCGGTGCACGGTGGCCACCCGCTCCGTGCCCACCACCAGATAAGGCGCCGTCAGGAAGCTGAACGACGTCACCTCGACCCGCCGCGCGATGCCGGTTCCCTCCATGAACAGGTATTCGAAGGTGCGGTCCATCCCCGGCGGCTGCATCACCACGTGGCCGGCCGCCTTGTAGGCTTCCAGCGTCATCTCGCCCGCCTGCGCGTAGCGGCTGCGGTTCCACACCACGCAGCAGAACTGCTCCTCGAACAGCGGCTCGGTCGGATGGTCGGGCGAGCAGTAGTCGCGCGGGATCACCAGCAGGTCGGCGTCGCCCTGCTCCAGGGTGCGCTGCGGCTGGCGCGTCTGCGGCAGCAAATGAAAACGCACCGTGCTCTGTTGTTCCTGCGCCAGCGCCAGCGCGTGCGGCATCAGCACCGCCATCGAGAAGTCCGACACGAAGATGCGGAACTCGCGATCCGATTGCGTGGGGTCGAAGTGCGGCGTGGCCGTGATGGTGGTGTTGACCCGCACCAGCACATCGCGCACCGCCTCCTGCAGCACCTCCGCGCGCGGCGTCAGTTCCATCTGCCGCCCCACCTGCACCAGCAGCTCGTCGTCGAAGTAGTCGCGCAGGCGCGCCAGCGAACTGCTTAACGCCGATTGGCTCATGTGCAGCTGCTCGGCCGCGCGGCTCACGCTGCGCAGCGAGAACATGGCGTCCAGCGCCACCAACAGATTCAAATCCAGCTTGTTGAAACGCATACGTCTCCTCCTGTTTTTTTTATGTATCCATCATATCGATACATTGAATGCATACAATCAATTTTACACATATAGCCGGCATCGGCACACTGGGTGCTCCAAACAAAAAACAATGATGGAGACACCGATGAACAAATCCCTGACCGTGCTGGCGGCCGCCCTGGCCGCCGGCGCCGGACACGCCGGCGAAATCGAACTGGCCAACCCCGACTGGAGCCTGCGCTTCGACAATACCGTCAAGGCCAGCGCGCTGTATCGCCTGCACGACGCCGATCCGCAACTGGCTGCGACCACCCGGCAGCTGGTGCCCGGCGTGCCGGCATCGGCCTTCCCGCAGGCGCTGAACTTCAACGCCGGCGACGACAACTTCCGCAACCAGGGCTGGGTCTCCAAGCGGGTCGACCTGCTGAGCGAATTGGACGCGGTCTACCGCAAGGCGTATGGCATGCGCCTCAGCGTGGCCGCGTGGTACGACCAGGCCTACGACGGCAGCACCGGCGCAGCCGACACCGGCAACGGCCAGACGCCCTACAACGCCATGCCCGACGCCACCCGCAAACTGGCCGGCCGCAAGGCCGAGGTACTGGACGCCTTTGTCTTCGGCGGCTGGGAGCTGAGCCCCGGCCACAAGCTGAGCGTGCGCCTGGGCCAGCACGCGCTGGTGTATGGCGAAACGCTGTTCTTCGGCGATAACGGCATCGCCCGCGCGCAGGGGCCGACCGACGTGATGAAGCTGCAGTCCTCGCCCAACGCCCAGTTCAAGGAGATCATCCGGCCGGTGCCCCAGGTGTCCGGCCAGCTGCAACTGAGCCCGGACCTGGCGCTGGGCGCCTACTACCAGTTCCGCTGGCAGGCCGACCGCATGGCGCCGGCCGGCAGCTACTTCAACACCTCCAACAATATCTGGGGCGGTTCGACACTGCCGGAGATTATCAACGGCAGCGTGCTGGCGCCGGGCGTTGACCGCCGTCCGTCCAACCGCGGCCAGTTCGGCGCGCAGCTCAAATGGCGGCTCGATGAAACCGACCTGGGATTCTACGCGGCCCGCTATCACGACAAGTCCGGCCAGTTCTATTCGCGGCTGAACGTCACCAGCGCCGCGCCGGGCAACTGGTATTACATCTTCCCCGAGGCGATCACCACGGTCGGCGCCAGCGCCACCCATGCGATCGGCAACACCAGCCTGGCGCTGGAGGCGTCGGTGCGCAACAACATGCCGCTGACGAACCAGAACGTGGTCTATCCGAACGTGCAGGCGGAACCCGGCTACGCCACCGGCCGCACCGCGCACGTCAACCTGTCGTGGATCAGCAACCTGAGTCCCAACTGGCTGGCGCGCGAATCGTCGCTGGTCGGCGAACTGGCGTGGAACCGCGCGCTGTCCAAGGAAGACCCCAACCACACGCTGGACGGGCTGCGCACGCGCGACGCCACCGCGCTGCAGGTGATCTACACGCCGAGCTACCGCCAGGTGATGGCTGGCCTGGACCTGAACGTGCCCGTCGGCCTGCGCTACGCGGTCGACGGGAACTCCTCGGTCACCGGCCTCGGTTGGGGCGCCAGGCATAGCGGCACCGCCACGCTGGGCGTGGATGGCACCTACCGCGGCGTGTGGCAGTTCTCGATCAGCTACAACCAATACCTGGGCAAGGCCGAGCCCTTCGTCAACTACCGCCCGCTGCTGACCAATGGCGCCGCCGTCTACAGCAGCGGCAACGCGCTGGCCGACCGCGATTACCTGGCGCTGTCGCTGCGCCGCACCTTCTAAAAAAACCACAGGAGACCTTATGAAACACCCACGCACGATATTCGCGCTGGCGGCGCTGGCCGCGCTCAGCGCCGCACTGCCCGCCGCCGCCGTCACCGCCGAGGAAGCGGCCAGGCTGAAATCCGACCTGACGCCGCTGGGCGGCGAAAAGGCCGGCAACAAGGACGGCAGCATTCCCGCCTGGACCGGCGGCTACACCACGCCCATCGCCGGCGACAAGCCGGGCGGCCGCCGCGGCGATCCGTTCAAGGACGAGAAGCCCCTGTTCGTGGTCACCGCGAAGAACGCCGACCAGTATGCCGCCCTGCTGACCGACGGCACCAAGGCCATGCTGAAAAAATATCCGGACTACCGGCTCGACGTCTATGCCACCCACCGCACCGCCGCCGCGCCGCAATGGGTGTATGAAAACACCTTCAAGAACGCCACCCGCGCCAGGCTGGCCGGCGACGTGGTCGCCGGCGCCTTCGGCGGCGTGCCCTTCCCGATTCCCAAGTCCGGCGCCGAAGTGATGTGGAACCACCAGCTGCGCTGGCGCGGCGTGTCGGTGCAGATCCCGCTCGCCCAATACCAGCTGACCACAGACGGCAAGGCCGTGCTGACCACCAGCGGCACCGCCGACATGCAGATGCCCTACTACTTCCAGGAGGGGACGCCGGAGCAGTTCAGCAAGGCCAACGAGTTCTGGCTTCTGCGCCTGATTAATTCCGGCCCGCCCATCCGCGCCGGCGAGGCCATCGTCGGCCGCACCAACCTCGATCCGAGCAAGGACCAGGCCTGGGTCTACCTGACCGGCCAGCGCCGCGTGCGCAAGCTGCCCAATCCATGCTGCGACACGCCCACCCCGGCCACCGCCGGTGTGATGAGCTTTGACGAACTGTCCACCTGGACCGGCCGCACCGACCGTTTCGACTGGAAGCTGATGGGCAAGCACGAAATGCTGATCCCCTATAACGGCAACAAGCTGCTGCAGGCGAAGACCGATGCCGAAGTGCTGGGCAAGAGCTTCCTCAACCCCGACTACGTGCGCTGGGAGCGGCACCGCGTGTGGGTGGTTGAGGCCACGCTGCGCGCCGGCCAGCGCCACCAGGCGCCGAAGAGCCGCTACTACTGCGACGAGGACACCTGGAACTGCGTGCTGGGCGACCGCTGGGACGCCAACGGCCAGCTGTGGAAGACCCTGTGGTCGCAAACCTTCGTCGCGCCGGACCTGCCGGGCACCGTGATCGGCGCCTTCGGCTTCACCGACCTGGTCTCCGGCACCGCCTTCGTGGGTGACCTGTACAGCTCACAGCCGGCCCAGTACGTCGTCAAGCCGCGCTACCAGGACAGCCTGTTCACCCCGGACGCCATGAGCGGCGAGGGTGCACGCTGATGTCCGCCAAACGGTTCCTGATCGAGTGCGCGTGGTTCGGCGCCCTGGCGCTGGGCGCGTCGCCGGCCTGCGCGCTGGCCGGCGACGGCGTGGCGGCGGAAGCACACGGCGCGGTCACGGCGGCCCGGCTGCGGCCCGCCGTGGCCGCGCGTAATCCGGCGCAGGCGGCGATGCTGGGCGCCGCCCTCGCCGGCGCGCGCATCGTCACCGTCGGCGAGCGCGGCATCGTGCTGCTCAGCGACGACCAGGGCAAGCACTGGCGCCAGGCCGCCGTGCCGGTCAGCGTCACGCTGACGGCGGTACGCTTCGCCGATGCCAGCAACGGCGTGGCGGTCGGCCATGCCGGCGTGGTGCTGGCGACCACCGACGGCGGCGCGCACTGGCAATTGGCGCTGGACGGCCGGCGCGCGGCGGCGCTGGCGCTGACGGCGGCCAAGGCGCGCGGCGATGCCGCCGCCATCCGCGAGGCCGAACGCCTGGTGGCCGACGACGCCGACAAGCCGCTGCTGGATGTCTGCCTGCTCGACGGCGGCCGCATGCTGGCGGTGGGCGCCTACGGCCTGGCCTTCGCCAGCGGCGACGGCGGCCATACCTGGAGCTCCTGGATGGAGCGCTTCGACAATCCCAAGGGACTGCACCTGAACACCGTGCGCCGCCGCGGCGACACCATCCTGGTCGGCGGCGAACGCGGACTGGCGCTGCTGTCCGGCGACGGCGGCCGCAGCTTCCAGCGCCTGGAGCCGCCCTACCACGGCAGCTTCTTCACCGCCGAACTGCCGGCGGGCGGCGATCTTGTGCTGGCCGGCTTGCGCGGCAACGCCTGGCGTTCCGCCGACGATGGCCGTAGCTGGGCGCAACTGGCCAATCCTGTGCCGGCTTCGATCACCGCGTCGGCCATCCGGGCCGATGGCTCGCTGTTGTTCGCCAACCAGGCCGGCCAGCTGCTGGCAGCGCGGGGACAGGCGCTGACGCCCATGCCCGGCGCTCCGCTGCCGCCACTGAACGGCGTGCTGGATCTGCCTGACGGCGGCCTGCTCGCGCTGACCATCCAGGGCGTCATGCCGGCCAAGGGAGGCGCGCAATGAATATGTCCGAACATCCGGTGCAATTCGACCGCGCCTCCGGCTCCATCGTCGAACGGCTGCTGTTCAACAACCGCCTGCTGGTGATGCTGGCATGCGCGCTGGTCACGGCCTTGCTGGGCTGGCAGGCCACGCGGCTGACCATCAACGCCAGCTTCGAAAAGACCATCCCGGCGCACCATCCCTATATCCAGAACTACCTGAGCCACCAGGCCGAATTGACGGGACTTGGCAACGCGGTGCGCATCGCCGTCGACAACCCGCGCGGCAGCATCTACGACCCGGCCTACCTGGACACGCTGCGCCAGCTGAGCGAAGAAGTGTTCCTGCTGCCCGGCGTGGCGCGCAACCAGATGAAGTCCCTGTGGACGCCGGGCACGCGCTGGGTCGGCGTGACGGAGGACGGTCTCGAAGGCGGCCCGGTGATCCCGGACGGCTACGACGGCGGCGCCGCCAGCCTGGCGCAGCTCAAGGCCAACATCGCCCGCTCCGGCGAGATCGGCCAGCTGGTCGCCTTCGACGCCACGTCCAGCGTGATCTACGTGCCGCTGCTGGCGCGCGACGGCGATGGCAAGGCGCTCGACTACGGCCGGTTCGCGCAGCGGCTCGAAACGCTGCGCGCCAAGTACGAGCAACGGGGCGTGCGCGTCCACATTACCGGCTTCGCCAAACTGGTGGGTGAGCTGATCGCCGGCGTGCGCGCGGTGCTGCTGTTCTTCGCCATGGCGGTGGCCATCGCCACCGCCATGGTCTACTGGTACACCCGCTGCTGGCGCTCAACCGCGCTGGTGGTGCTGGCGTCGCTGGTGGCGGTGGTGTGGCAGCTCGGCATGCTGCCGATGCTGGGCTACGCGCTCGATCCCTACTCCATCCTGGTGCCGTTCCTGGTGTTCGCGATCGGCATGAGCCATGGCGCGCAGAAGATGAACGGCATCATGCAGGATGTGGGACGCGGCATGCACAAGCTGGTGGCGGCCCGCTACACCTTCCGCCGCCTGTTCCTGGCCGGCCTGACCGCGCTGCTGGCCGACGCCGTCGGCTTCGCCGTGCTGTCCACAATCGACATCGACGTCATTCGCGAGCTGGCGGTGGCCGCCTCGCTGGGCGTGGGCATGCTGATCTTCACCAACCTGATCCTGCTGCCCATCCTGCTCAGCTACACCGGCGTCAGCGCCGGCGCCGCGGTACGCAGCCTGCGCGCCGAAGCGGCCGACGCCTCGGGCCAGGCGCGCCATCCGCTGTGGGCGCTGCTGGACCGCTTCACCGGCCGCCGCTGGGCCACCGGCGCCATCGCCGTGGCGCTGTTGCTGGCGGCTGGCGGCTATGCGCTCAGCACCCGGCTGAAGATCGGCGACCTCGATCCGGGCGCGCCGGAGCTGCGCGCCGACAGCCGCTACAACCGCGATGTGGCCGCGCTGACGGCCGCCTACGGCGCCTCCAGCGACGTGCTGGCGGTGATGGTCAAGACGCCGGACGGCCAGTGCGCGCAATACGAGACGCTCAACAAGATCGACGCGCTGGAGTGGCAGCTGCGCCAGGTCGACGGCGTCGAAAGCACCAACAGCCTGGCGCTGCTGAACCGCCGCGTGCTGGCGGGGCTCAACGAGGGCAACCCGAAATGGTATGAGTTCCTGCCCAACCAGGACATGCTCAACACGGTCACCGCCGGCGCCCCGCGTGGACTGTACAACGACAGCTGCAACCTGCTGACGATGTACGCCTACCTGCGCGACCACAAGGCCGACACGCTGGCCCGGGTGGTGGCCCACGTCGAAGCCTTCGCCGCCGCCAACGACAGCAAGGACGTGCACTTCCTGCTGGCGGCCGGATCGGCCGGCGTGGAAGCGGCCACCAACATCGTGGTGCACCAGGCCTGGCGCCGCATGCTGTTGCTGGTGTACGCGGCGGTGGTGGTGCTGTGCTTCGTCACATTCCGCTCCTGGCGCGCGGTGCTGGTGGCCGTGCTGCCGCTGATGCTCACCTCCGTGCTGGCCGAGGCGCTGATGGTCATGTTCGGCATGGGCGTGAAGGTCGCCACGCTGCCGGTGATCGCGCTCGGCGTCGGCATCGGCGTCGACTACGCGCTGTACATCCTCAGCATCACGCTGACGCAGTTGCGCCAGGGCGCCAGCCTGTCGGCCGCCTACTACCGCGCGCTGCTCTTCACCGGCAAGGTGGTGATGCTGACCGGCGTCACGCTGGCCATCGGCGTCATCACCTGGGTGGCCAGCCCGATCAAGTTCCAGGCCGATATGGGCCTGCTGCTGGGCTTCATGTTCCTCTGGAATATGCTCGGCGCGCTGATCCTGGTGCCGGCCCTGTCCCACTTCCTGCTCAAGCCAGCAGCCAAACCGATTTAACCACAAGGAGCATCCATGTTTCGCTACTTCCCCACCAATTATGTCTGGGATCTCTCCATCAACCTCGCCATCGAAATGGGCGCCAAGATGGGCGAGATTCAGGAAATGTGCGCGCCCCTGCAGGAGGCCGCGAAGCAGCCCGACGCCGCCGGTTCGCAAGCCTTCCGCGCCACCTGGGTGCGCATGGCCGACAAGCTGTGCGAGCTGGCGGCCGAGGACGAGGCGCGCGGCCGCATGATCTCCGCCGGCGACAAGTACGGCCGCGCCGCCACCTACTACCTGACCGCCGAGCGCCTGCAGGCCCACGGGGCCGAGGGCCGCGGTGCGCTGTACCGGCGCTTCCTCGATGTTTTCGCCAGGGGCATCGCGCTGGCCGGCGAGAACTGCGAGCGCGTCGAGATCCCGTACGGCGACGCCCACATCTCCGGCCTGTTTGTGCGCGCCGAGGGCGTGAAAGGCCGCGCGCCGTTGCTGCTGCAGCTGAACGGCCTCGATTCGACCAAGGAGATGAAGTACCGCGTCGGCCTGCCGCGCTGGCTGGCGCAACGCGGCGTGTCCTCGCTGATCATCGACCAGCCGGGCACCGGCGAGGCGCTGCGCCTGCACGGCATGACGGCGGTCTACAACACCGAGGTCTGGGCCAGCAAGGTGGTCGACTGGCTGGAGACGCGCGACGATGTCGACGCCAGCCGGATCGGCTGCGAAGGCGTGTCGCTGGGCGGCTACTACTGCCCGCGCGCGGTCGCCTTCGAGCCGCGCTTCGCCTGCGGCGTGGTGTGGGGCGCGAACCACGACTGGCGCGACGTGCAGAAGAAGCGCCTGCAGAAGGAAGGCAGCTTCCCGGTGCCGCACTACTGGCAGCACGTCCAGTGGGTGTGGGGCGCCAAGGACATGGACGACTTCATGCGCATCGCCGGGAACGTGCACCTGGACGGCGTGGTGGAGCGCATCAAGGTGCCGTTCCTAGTCACCCACGGCAGCAAGGATTCGCAGATTCCGCTCCACTGGGCCGAGCGCACCTACGAACAGCTGGTCAACAGCCCTAAACGCGAACTGAAGATCTTTACCGACCGCGAAGGCGGCGTACAGCACTCCAGCTTCGACAACTCCGCCAATGCCGGCGCCTACATCGCCGACTGGGTCGCCGAAACCCTGGGCGGCCGGGTCGCCCTCTAACCAAAAAGGAAGCACACATGAATATCATTGGACCAGATGCACTCGTTTTCGGCGTCGACGACGTCGCCGCATGCGCCCAGTACCTGACCGACTACGGCCTGACGCAGGTCGGCGTGACCGCCGCCGGCGGCCGCTTCGAAGCGCTGGACGGTACCGCCATCGTCATCGCCCACCAGGACGACGCCGCGCTGCCAGCCCCCCTGCCCACCCGCACCATGCTGCGCAAGACCGTCTACGGCGTTGCCGACAGCGCCACGCTGGACGCCATCGCCGCGGAACTGGGCAAGGACCGCGAAGTGCGCCGCCTGGCGGACGGCTCGGTCGAAAGCACCGACGACATGGGCTTCGTGCTGGGCTTCCAGGTCACTGTGCGCCGCGCCATCGCGCTGGCGGCGGAAGCCGTCAACGCCCCCGGCGCGCCGGCGCAGCGCGGCCCCAACGTGGTGGCCGTGGACGAACACGCGCCGGTGCAGCCGCGCACCCTGTCGCACGTGGTCTACTTCGTGCCCGATGTCGCCAGGGCGGAAGCGTTCTACATCGAGCGCCTCGGCTTCCGCTGCACCGACCGGCTGGCAGGCGCCGGCCCGTTCCTGCAGCCGGCCGGCACGCTGGACCACCACACGCTGTTCCTGATCCAGACCCCGCCGTTCATGCAGGGCGTGGAACACTTCACCTTCCACCTGGGCGGGCCGACCGAATTGATGCAGGCCGGCACCCGCTTCGTCGCCAAGGGCTACCAGTCGTTCTGGGGGCCGGGCCGCCACAAGTTCGGCTCCAACTGGTTCTGGTACTTCAACAGCCCGCTGGGCTGCCACGTCGAATACGACGCCGACATGGACCTGCACGACGCCGGCTGGCGGCCGCGCGAAGTGCCGATGAGCGCCGACGCCTCGCAGCTGTTCCTGTTCCAGCAGCGCGACAAGTGGGCGCCCGCAGGCCCACCGCCGGGCGCGCGCTAGGAGCGGCGGCATGGCGGCCACCGACATCCTGTTGTGCCACCTGGACGACCTGCCCGACGGCGAGGCGCGCGGCTTCGATCCGCTGGGCGCGGGCCAGGACAGCGTGCTGGTGGTGCGCCAGGGCCGGCGCCTGCACGGCTACCGCGACCTGTGCCCGCACTACGGCGACACGCCGATGGCGTGGCGCCGGCACGCCTACCTCAATGCGGAGCGCAGCCACATCGTCTGCGCGGCGCACGGCGCACTGTTCGAGATCGACGGCGGCGCTTGTGTGCGCGGCCCTTGCCTGGGACGGTCGCTGACGCCGGTGGCGCTGGCCATCGGCGCCGCCGGCCAGGTGTACCTGCGCCAGGCCGCCGGGCCATCGATGCCGCCGATAGGCGACATGCGCGAAATCGATTGTACAAGCGCGTGCCGGCTCCCCATACTGAACCACGATAACACCAATAATTCGAATCAAACATCGGAGACACCTATGACAACCCCAGTACAAAACATCCTGATCATCGGCGGCGGCTTTTCCGGCATGGCGGCCGCCATCCAGCTGCGCAAGCACGGCTTCGCAGTGGAAGTCGCGGAGATCGATCCGGGCTGGCGCTCCTACGGCGCCGGCATTAGCCTGGGCGGCGCCACGCTGCGCGCCTTCAAGACGCTTGGCATCCTCGATCAGTTCATGGCGCAAGGCGCGGCCTCCGACGGCGTCGACCTGTTCCTGCCGCACGGCCAGCACCTGGCCACCCTGCCGACCCCGCGCATCGCCGGGCAGGACGTCCCCGGCGGCGGCGCCATCATGCGCCCGGTGCTGGCCAGGATACTGGCCGACGCCACCATCGCCAGCGGCGCCAAGGTCCGCCTGGGCTGCACCTTCACCGCGCTGCGCCAGCGGGAGGACGGCGTCGAAGTCACCTTCACCGACGGCACGGCGGGCCACTACGACCTGGTGATCGGCGCCGACGGCCTGTATTCCAAGGTGCGCGAGGCGGTAATGCCGGAGGTACCGCAACCGCGGTACAGCGGCCAGTGCGTGTGGCGCGCCGTCCTGCCGCGCCCCGCCGAAGTGGAACGGGCCATGATGTGGGTCGGCCCCAAGGTCAAGACCGGCGTCAATCCCGTATCGCGCGACGAGATGTACCTGTTCGTCACCGAGGACCGCCCTGACAACGCCCAGATCGATCCCAGGCAGTTCGCGCCCATGCTGTCCGAACTGCTGGCGCCCTTCCCGGCGCCGCTGATGCAGCACTGCCGCACCCTGATCGACAACGACGCCCGGATCGTCTACCGCCCGTTGGAATCGCTGCTGGTGCAGCAGCCATGGCACCGCGGCCGCGTGGTGCTGATCGGCGACACCGTGCACGCGACCACGCCGCACATGGCCTCCGGCGCCTGCATCGGCATCGAGGACGCCATCGTGCTGGCCGAGGAGCTGGGCCGCCGCACCGGCCTGGAACAGGCGCTGACGCGGTTCGAGGAGCGGCGCTGGGAGCGCTGCCGCATGGTGGTGGAGAACTCGGGCCGGTTGGGAGAGATCGAGATCAGCGGCGGCGACAAGGCCGAACACGCGCAGATCATGCGCGACACCATGATGGCCCTGGCCGCCCCTATCTGAGGGCGGGCATCCCATGGACAAGCTCAATCGTCAAGAAGAACGCTGGCCCGGCCGCATCGCGCTGATGGTGGCGCACTGCGCCGGCATGGTGGACCTGGTGGCGCTGCCGGTGTGGGTCGGCACACTGATCACCCGCTACGGCTACGACCCGCAACGGGCCGGCGCGCTGGCCACGCTGTTCCTGCTGGGCGCCGTGGCCAGCAGCCTGTTTTGCGCGCCGCGCTTCCACCGGCTGCGCGCCGGCATCGTGGCGCCGTGCAGCTTCGCGCTGGCCGCAGCCGCCTTCCTGGGCGCGGCCAACACCAGCGACTATGCGTCGATGGCGGTGCTGCACGCGCTGGCCGGCGTGGCGGCCGGCGCCGCACTGAGCATGACCCACGGCACCATGGGCCGCAGCAGCAGCCCGCACCGCATGTTCGCGCTGGCCGGCATGGCGCTGGGCGTATTCGCCATCGCCTTCCTGGGCCTGGTGCCGGCTCTGGTGGCCGGCGCCGGCGGTCCTGCCCTGTTCCGCGTGTTCAGCGCGGTGATGATGGTGGCCGCCATCGTTGCGGCGCTGGCCTTCCCCTTGTGGCGCGGCGCGGAGGCCCGTCCCTTGGCCACGGCCCGTGTCAAACCCGCCGTCTGGTACGCGGCGCTCGGCATCGGCGGCATGGGCCTGGTGCAGGCCATGATGTTCAGCTTTCTCGAACGGATAGGCGCCGACCGCGGGTTCGGAGCCGGCGCCGTCACCGGCGTGCTGATCGCGCTCGGCTTTGTCAACCTGTTCCCGGCGCCGCTGGCGGCGCTGCTGGAACGGCGCTGGCCTGCGCACCTGGTGGTCATGGCCGGGCCGGTGATCCAGGCAGGCCTGGCGCTGACGATCGCCACCAGCACCACCTTCGCGCCCTATGCGGTCGCCGGTTCGGCGTTCGCCGCGGTGATGATCTTCACCCATACCTTCGCCTTCGGCCTGGTGGCCCAACTCGATCCGGGCGGCCGCGCACTATCGGCCACGCCGGCCATGCTGATGGTGGGCGCCGCCATCGGCCCCGTATTGGGTGGAACCCTGGTCAAGAACCTCGGCTACGGCGCGTTGGGCAGCGCCGCCGTGGCACTTGCCGTGGGCGCCGTCTACTGCTTTGCCCAAGCCGGCCGCCGTCGCGCCGCCGTGCTGTCCTGATAACTGAAACCGGAGTCCCGATATGACCTTCCCCCCGATCCACCGCGTCGTCACCGGCCATGACGCAGCCGGCAAAGCCATCGTCAGCAGCGAGGGCGCGCTACCCACCGTGGTCGAACTGTCGGCCATCCCCGGCACCGTGTTCCACGAAGTGTGGAATACCACCGCCACGCCCGCGCCGCTCGGCAGCGGCGCCGACCCGACCACCGGCCCGCTGGTGCTGCCGCCCCCCTCGCACGGAACACGGATACGCTTTGTCGACATCCCGCCCGACACCGCCGAATTCCTGGCCCACGGCGCCGCCAGGATGCACGACGCCTTCGGCGAAGTCGGCGACGCCGCCGCATCGACGGTCAAGGCCTCGTCGCCGCATCCGCTGATGCACCGCACCGAATCGATCGACTACGGCATCGTCATCGAGGGCGAACTGACGCTGGTGCTGGACGACTCCGAGGTCCGGCTGCGGCCGGGCAGCGTGGTGATCCAGCGCGGCACCAACCACGCCTGGGCCAACCGGTCGCAGCGTCCCTGCCGCATGCTGTTCGTACTGGTTGGCGGCGCCTACGAAGCAGGCCTTGCCGCCGCGCTGCAACAACGCTGAACCTGTCCTTCCCATAGAGCCCACTCATGAAATTCGCAACCCTGCAAGACCGCACGCCGGACGGCCGCCTGCTGATCGTCTCGCGCGACCTGACCCGCTGCGCCGAAGCCGGCGCCATCGCGCCCACCCTGTTGTACGCGCTGCAGCACTGGAGCAGCGTGGAGTCCGCGCTGCTCCAGTGCTACGAAGCACTCAACGGCGATACTCAGGCCGGCCAGCCTTTCGAACCCCACCGCTGCGCCGCGCCGCTGCCACGCAGCCCGCAGTGGTGCGACGGCTCCGCCTTCCTCAACCACGCCAGGCTGATGGAGCAAGCCTTCGGCACCCAGCCCATCCCCGACCTCGACACCATCCCGCTGATGTACCAGGGCGCCAGCGACGACTTCCTCGGCCCGCACGACGACGTAATGCTGCCCAGTGAGGCGGACGGCATCGACTTCGAAGGTGAATTCGGCGTCATCGTCGACGCCGTGGCGATGGCCAGCACACCGGCCGAAGCGCTCGACCGCGTGCGGCTGGTGGTGCAGCTGAACGATTGGAGCTTGCGCGCCATGGGCCCGCGCGAAATGCGCACCGGTTTCGGATTCCTGCAGGCCAAGCCATCGACCAGCTTTGCGCCGGTGGCCGTCACGCCGGACGAATTGGGCAATACCTGGCACGAAGGCCGGGTGCACCTGCAACTGGACGTGAGCTGGAACGATGTGCACTTCGGCCGGCCGCACGGCGGCGAAATGAACTTCGGCTTCGGTGAGCTGATCGCCCACGCGGCACGCACGCGCCGTCTGGCGGCGGGCACCATCATCGGCACCGGCACCGTATCCAACGCCAGCCGCAACGCGGGTTCCGCATGCATCGCCGAGCGGCGCGTGATCGAAATGATCGACCAGGGCGCCGCCAGCACCGGCTTCATGCGCTTCGGCGACAGGGTGCGCATGGAGGCGCGCTGGCCGGGCGCGGGCGGCGGGCCGTTCGGCGCGATCGACCAGCAGGTGATCCGCGCGGAGCGCAGGGCATGAGTCATATCGTGATCACCGGCGCCAACGGCTTCGTCGGCCGCGCCCTGGTGCGGCGCCTGCAGGGCGAATCCCGGCACTGCCTGACGCTGATCGACCAGGCATTCGACGCCGGATCCCGTGCGCCGGGTACACGCCAGATCAAGGGATCGTTCGGCGATGCCGCCGTGCTGGACGCGGCCCTGCAGCAGCCGGCGGACATCGTCTTCCACCTTGCCAGTGTGCCGGGATCGTTGGCCGAACGCGAACACGCGCTTGGCTACCAGGTCAACCTGCAGGCCACGCTGGCGCTGGCGCACCGGCTGGCCGGCCAGGGACGCCAGCTGCGGCCAGCGCCAAGGCTGGTGTTCGCCAGCTCGGTCGCGGTCTACGGCCCGCTGGATGGGGAAACGGTGCACGAAGACCAGCCGCCGCGCCCCGCCATCAGCTACGGCGCGCACAAGCTGATGGCCGAAATCGAACTGGCTGACCTGAGCCGGCGTGGCGAACTCGATGCGGTCAGTTTGCGCCTGCCGGGCATCGTCGCGCGGCCGCCCACGGAGTCGGGACATGGCTCGGCCTTCATGAGCCTTGTCATGCACCGGCTGGCGGCCGGCGAAGCCTATGTTTGTCCGGTGTCGCCGCACGCCACCGCCTGGTGGATGTCCTTGCCCTGCTGCGTCGACAACCTGCTGCATGCGGCCAGCATGAGCACTGTCGGCGCGCCATCGTCACGCAGCTGGCAACTGCCGGTGCTCCACCTCAGCATGGAACAGCTGCTGGACGCGCTGGTGCAACGCTACGGCGAGCGATGCCGCCAGCTGCTCAGCCATGCCCCGGAGGAGCGGATCGAAGCGCTGTTCGGCCGCTACCCCGCGCTGCATACGCCGGCCGCGTTGGAGGCCGGCTTCCGCCACGATGGCGACGCGGCGAACCTGATCCGACAGGCCCTGGCGCCAGCATCGTGACGCATTCCACGCCCTCGGCCTGTCACCGGGGGCGCGTGAAGCTCCGCTACTTGCAGCTGAAGTTGGCCGCGTCTTCAATGCTGCCGCTGCCGTTGTACTTCGCCACCTGCGGATAAGGGCACAGCGGACGGGTACGCGTGGCCGACCACGACGCCGGCACGTCGGCATTGGCGCCGCCGGCGTTGCCCGCGCCGCGCGCGCTGGCCACCACCCGTTCCGGCGCCTGGCCCTTCTCGACCCAGTTCACCAAAGGCGTCAGCATGTCGAATTGGTCGGTGGCCGGGCCGCCGGAACAATGGTTCATGCCGGGCACCTGGTAGTAGCGCGCGAAACTGGACGCATCGCCACCGTTCGCGGCACGCAGGTTGTCATACCATGCCTTGGTGTCGTCGCTGGAGAAGATCGGATCGCTGGTGCCGTGATACAGCATCATCTTGGCGCCACGGTTCTTCACGGTGCTGTAGTCGGTCAGGTGCGGCGGCAGCATGAAGGACATCGCGCTTTCCGTGTAGGTGCCGTCGGTCGCGGCGACTTGCGTCAGCAGGCTGTCGATACTGGACGTCAGCGCGAAGTTGGCGCCGTTGAAGGTGGCAGGATTCACCGGTGGTACCTTCCAGATCATCGCCACCGCGCCGGAATCCAGCTGCAGTGGGCTGAAGAACTTCCAGAACGCCCAGTTGCCGGTGCCCAGGCCCGCGTCGTACGGGAAGCTTGAATAGAACTTGGTCTTGCTGCTGGTAAGCGCGCCGGTGAACAGCTGCCCGATCGACGTCTTCTGCGCCGCGCTGAGGCAGGTGCCGTCGCGGCCTTGCGCTCCGCAGGACGGCACATCGCGATCCAGGCTGAACGCGGCCTGGCAGGCGCTCGTGTCCTGCACCATGCCATCCTTGGCGCCGTCGAGCGCATCGCATTTGTCCAGCACCGCGTTCGATACCAGCGCGCGTTCGGCCGCCGTGAAGCCGGTCGACAGGTCGCCCGGCGTGCTCGCCAGCGCGGCATAAGTCTGGCCGCCCGCGATGTTGGCGATGGCCGCCAGCGGCAGACGGAAGCCGGGATCGCCGACCAGATAGCCGTCGAACTGTTCGCCGTAGCGGGCCGCGGCCACCATCGTATGACGGCCGCCGTTGGAGCAGCCGCCGAAGTAGGAACGGTCCGGCCCCTTGCCGTAGGCGGTCTGGATCACGCTCTTGGCCATCGGCGCCAGCTTGCCCGAGGCCTGGTAGCCGTAGTCCAGCCGCGCTTGCGGATCGAGACCGAACAACGGCGTCGCGGCGCCGTGGCCAGCGTCGGAGCTGATCACGGCAAAGCCCTGGTTCAGCGCATTGTCCAACTGCCCGCCGCCACCCACGTCGCCGGTCGCCGTGACGACCGCGCCGTCAAGGCCGCCGTTGGCCTGGTAGAAGAAGCGGCCGTTCCAGTCCACCGGCAGCCGCATCTCGAAACCGATCGCGTAGCTTTGCCCGTCGACCGGGCCTGTGCGCTGGAACATCGATCCCTTCACCAGGCAGTGCGCGGGCACCGGCTTGCCGGCTACCGTCAGCACGCCGGCGGCCACAGAGGCCGCGCTGGCGATGGTCGTATTGGGATAGGAGATGCGGCTGGCCAGGTCGGTGCAGGAGCCGAGCTTGCCGGCGCTGGCAGCGGTCAGCTGCGGCAGCGCCACGGCGCCATCGGACTTGCTGCCACCATCGCCACCGCAGGCGCTCAGCGTCACAGCCGACAGGCAAAGCGCCGCCAGCGGCGCGCCCTTCAAGACACGTCGTTCGATCTTCATGAGATATCTCCTTAGTTGGGGCTGACGTCGCGCAGCACCGCGATCGGTTCGTTCACCAGTTTGCCGTTGACCTTCTTCACTTCGCGGATGTACATGTTCTGCACGATGTCGCGGGTGGCGGGGTCGATGCTGATCGGCCCACGCGGGCTATCGCGCTTCATTCCGGCCAGCGTCTGCATGGCCTTGTCGCCGGTGACGGCGCCGCCCAGCTTGCGGACGGTCTCGTAGATCATGCCCATGGTGTCGTAGGCGGCCACGGTGACGAAGGTGGCGGGCGGCCGGGTCGGATTGGCCTGCGCGTAGGCTTTCAGGAAGGCCTTGTTGACGTCATTGTCCAGGGTTGGCGCGTAGTTCAGCACCGTCACCGCACCGAGCGCGCGGTCGCCCAGCGCTTCCAGCGTCGGCGTTTCGCTGGTCATGTCGCCCACGCCCAGGAACTTGATGCCCGCCTTGTCCAGGCCCTTGTCGCTGAAGGCCTTCAGCAGGCCGATACCGTCCTCCACGCCGGGCGCGAAGAAGAACAGCGCATCCGGCTTTTCATCCTTGATGCGCTGGATGAATGGAGAATAGTCGGGATTTGCCAGCGGTGCCCGCGCCGAACCCACCACCTTGCCGCCGCCGGCGTTGAACTCCTTGGTGAAGCGCGCCTCCGCATCGAGCCCGGTGCTGTAGTCGCTGACCAGCGTGTAGACCTTGCCGATCTTGTTCTTCGCCGTCCAGGCGCCGAACGGTCCGGTCATCTGGTGCATCGTCATACTGGTGCGCAGCATGTACGGCGACTTGGCGGTGATGCCGTTGGTGACCGCGTTCATCACGATCATCGGCATCTTGGCCTGGGTGGCGATGGGCGCCACCGCCATGGCGCTAGGCGTCAGCGAGAAGCCGATCAGGAAGCTCACGTGTTCCCGCGTGATCAGCTCCTGCGCCGCCCGTTTGGACTGGTCGACATTGGTGCCGCCGTCGTCGCGGTAGATGATTTCGATCTTCCGGCCGGCCACCTGGTCGCCAAATTGCTGCATATAGGTCTTGATGCCGTCCTCGAACGGCTTGCCGGTATTGGCAAACGGCCCGGTGAGCGCGGCGATGACGCCGATGCGGATCGGTTCCTGGGCCTGGGCCGCGCCGGCGGCCAATGCGGTGAACAATACGGCGGTAATCACACTGCGTTTCATCGTGTCTCCTCAATGGATAGTGTTGAGATAATTAGTTATGTTTTATAATGATTATAGACTATACGTATTTTCAGGAGATTGCAAGCATCGGGATGGCCCGGAACGAGCATCTTTGCTAGAATCCGAACATGACAACGCAGCCCAAGAAAAAGAAGATTGAACTCATCGACGCCGTCCAGGAGGCGGCCGAGCAGCCGCTGGACCAGCGTGTGCTACAGGATCTGGTGGGCTATAACTGCCGCCGGGCTTACATCCGCATCATGCCGCTGTTCGAGAAGCGCATGGCGAAGTACGAGCTGCGGCCGGTGGATTTCAGCGTACTGAGTCTGCTCAAGGCCAATCCCAACATCAACCAGAAGCGCTTGTCGGCGGCGGTGAACGTGTCGCCCCCCAATCTCGCCATCCTGCTCGACAGGCTGCAAGACCGTGGGCTGCTGCTGCGCCAACGCAGTCCGCTGGACCGGCGTTCGCAAACGCTGGTGCTCACGCCCGCTGGCCTGAGCATGTGCACCAAGGCGGAAAAGACCGCCAGCGAGCTGGAAGTGGATGCGACGGCCAGGCTGACCGACGCCGAGCGCGCGCAGCTCATCGAGCTGCTGCAGAAGATCTACCTGGAGTGAGCGGGCGTCAGCCCTGCTGCAGCTTCTTCATGCGGTAGGAGAGCTGCGGCCGCGTCAGGCCCAGCATGCGCGCCGCCGCCGACAGATTGCCGTCCGCGCGCTTCACCGCCGCCAGTATCAGCGTGCTTTCCAGATGGTCCAGCGACCAGTTCTGCTCCTGGCCTTGTTCCGCGGCCTGCTGCCGCAGCATCCCCGGCAGCACGTCCAGCAAGGCGCCTGCCGGCGCCGCCGGCGTTTCGTGACTGGTCAGCCGCCCGGTCTGCGCCAGCGAGAAGTATGAGGTCTGCGATTCCTCGCCGCTGGTGAACAGATGCGGCAGGTCGATCGGGCCATCCTCGTCGGCGTAGATGACGCCCCGCTCCACCAGGTTTTGCAGCTCGCGTATATTCCCCGGGAAGTGGTAGTTGAGCAGCGCATCGACCGCGCGCGCCGTGAAGCCGGTCACGCGGCGCTGGTGCTTTTGCCCGTAGTGGCGCATGAAGTAGCCCATCAGCAGCGGGATGTCGTCGCGCCGGTCGCGCAGCGGCGGCAGGCGGATGGGGAACACGTTCAGGCGGAAGAACAGGTCTTCGCGGAAGCGGCCCTCCCGGATCTCCTCGCGCAAATCGACATTGGTGGCCGCCACCAGCCGCACGTCCACCTTCACGCTGCGCACGCCCCCTACCCGTTCGATCTCGCCCTCCTGCAGGGCGCGCAGCAGCTTCCCCTGCGCCACCAGGCTAAGCGTGCCTATCTCGTCGAGGAACAGCGTGCCGCCGGAGGCGCGCTCGAAACGGCCGGGCCGCGACTGGCTGGCGCCGGTGAAGGCGCCGCGCTCCACGCCAAACAGTTCGGATTCGATCAGCGTCTCGGGAATCGCCGCGCAGTTCACGGCCACGAAGGGCTGCTCCTTGCGGGCGCCGATCTGGTGCAGCATGTAGGCAAACAACTCCTTGCCCACGCCCGACTCGCCGGTGAACAGCACCGTGGCGGCGGTCGGCGCCACGCGCTTGAGCATGTGGCAGGCCGCGTTGAAGGCCGACGACACGCCCACCATTTCCTTCTCGCCGTATGCCCGGCCATCGTCGCCGGGCAGCGGCGCCGCCTGCTGGTGCTGGCCCGGCCCGCCGTAGGCCGTGGTGCTGACGAACGATTCCGCGTTCAGGAAGCGCAGATCTTCCTCCACGTTGTCCCACTCGTCGGCCGGCTTGCCGATCAGGCGGCAGTGCTTGTGGCCCATCGACGTACATTCGATTTCGCGGTAGATGGTCAGCCGCCCGATCATCGCGCTGGTGTAGCCGATGGCGTAGCCGGTCTGCATCCAGCACGCCGGTTCGGTGCCGATGCCGAAATCGGCCGCGTGCACCTCGGCCTCGCTGGAGTGGTGCCACAGGAATTCGCCATGGTAGGTGCCGCGTTCGAAGTCGAATTCGAAATGCAGCGGTTCCACCTTGACCGCGCCTTCCAGCGAATGCATGCGCGGCCCGGCGGCGAACAGCGAGCCCGGTTCGGCGTCCGGCCAGCGTTCGCGCAGCAGCTGCGCATCGCGCGCGCCGGCCGAATAGCCGACCCGCGTGAGCAGGCCACGCGTGCGTTCGGGGCCTATGCTCTCGAGCAGCTCGCGCCGCAGCGCGCCGAGCGAGGTGATATGCAGCAGCTGCATGCGTTGGCCGTTGAGCCAGATGCGGCCATCGCCGGGCGAGAAGTGCAGGCTTTGCGTCAGGTCGTCCAGCGTTGGCGCGGCGCCGGCCTTCAGGTGCTGGCTGTCGCCATGCTGCAGCATCTTGCCGCTGACGCGCGACATCTCCGCCAGCGATACGCGAGGGGGTTTGCTCATGTCTCCACTTTCATCGTCTTTTACCAAATCATACATCGGCAGTTCTCCCATTTGATCATTTCATCAATCGCCGGCGTCTCTTCTTTTTTGCTGCACTGCGCTGCGCGCGGCCTTTAAAAACAGACGCTACGCCCAGCGAAGGCAGCGCATGGTGCGCCGCAATAGCGACGCCGCGCAACGAGCTGGCACACAACTTGTAATAGCTAAGGCAAGAGCGGCAAGCAGACCTCCATGCAACTAGCGTGCTAACAGCGTGCATCGAGGCTGACTTCCCCACCACCCATCATTCAAAGGAGACAGCATGACCAACGCGAATGCGCTTTTACGTCCATCGATCTGGCAGGGCCGCATCTTCACCGGCGACTGGATCGCCAGCCATGGCGGCGTCCACACCTTCATCGAGCCAGCAACTGGCGAACAACTGGGCCGCATCGGCCTGGCCGACGCCGACGACGTGGCGCGCTCCGCCAAGCAAGCCCGCGCCGCGCAGGCCGCGTGGGCCGCCAGCGACTACAAGGAACGCGCCGCCATCTTCCGCCGCGCAGCAGCCGTCATCGCCGAACACCACGACGAACTGGCGACATGGATCGTGCGCGAGACCGGCGCGATCCGTCCCAAGGCCGACCTGGAGCTGCGCGAAGCCAGCGCCCACCTGCAGGAAGCCGCCTCCATGCTCACCCAGCCCAAGGGCCAGCTGCTGGCCTCCGCCAGCGGCCAGATGAGCATCGCCCGGCGCATGCCGCACGGCGTGGTCGGCGTGATCTCGCCATTCAACTTCCCGCTGATCCTGTCGATCCGCTCGATCGCGCCGGCGCTGGCCACCGGTAACGCAGTGGTCCACAAGCCGGACCTGCAAACGCCCATCAGCGGCGGCGTGCTGATCGCCCGCATCTTCGAGGAAGCCGGCCTGCCCAAGGGCGTGCTTCACGTGCTGGCCGGCGCCGCCGAAGCGGGACAGGCGATGTGCAGCCATCCCGACATCGCCATGATCGCCTTCACCGGATCGACCGCAGTCGGCCGCAGCATCGGCGAACTGGCAGGCCGCAACCTGAAGAAGATGTCGCTGGAACTGGGCGGCAAGAACTCGCTGATCATCCTCGACGACGCCGATCCCGACATCGCCGCCGCCAACGTGGCCTGGGGCGCCTACCTGCACCAGGGCCAGATCTGCATGGCCTCCGGCCGCATCCTGCTCCAGCGCGGCATCGCCGCCGCCGTCATCGAACGCCTGGTGGTCAAGGCCGGCCAGCTGCCGGTGGGCGATCCGATGAGCGGCAAGGTGGCGCTTGGGCCGCTGATCAACGCCCGCCAGGTGCAACGCGTGCACAGCATCGTGCAGGACAGCGTGGCCGCCGGCGCCACCCTGCTGGCCGGTGGCACCTACGAGAACCAGTTCTACCAGCCCACCGTGCTGACCGGCGTACGCCCCGGCATGCGCTGCTTCGAGGAAGAGCTGTTCGGCCCCGTGGCCTCGGTCACCGTGTTCGACACCGACCAGGAAGCCATCGCGCTGGCCTCCGCCACGACCGGCTGCCTGGCGCTGGGCGTGATCACACCGACGCTGGCGCGCGCCATGTTCATCGTCGACCGCGTGCCGGCCGGCCACGCCCACATCAACGACCAGACGGTGCTGGCCGAAGCGCACGCGCCATTCGGCGGCGGCGGCACCTCGGGCAATGGCGGCCGCCACGGCGGCAGCGCCGACTGGGATGAATTCACCCAATGGCAGTGGCTCACGGTGAAGACCGAAGCGCCGCGCTATCCCTTCTAACGACAACAAGGAGACCATATGAAGTTACGTAACAAGACCATCGTCGTCACCGGCGCCGCATCCGGCATCGGCGCCGAAGTGGCGCGCCTGGCGCGCTTCGAAGGCGCCACCGTGATCGGCATGGACCGCACCGAACCTGGCCTGACGCTGGACGGTTTCATCTCCGTCGACCTGGGCCAGACCGCCAGCATCGACGCCGCCGTCGCCCAGCTGCCGCAACGCGTGGACGCGCTGTGCAATATCGCCGGCGTGCCCGGCACCGCCGATCCCGCGCTGCTGGCGCGGGTCAACTACCTCGGTCTGCGCCATTTGACCGAAGCCGTCCTGCCGCGCATGCCGGCCGGCGGCTCCATCGTCAACGTCGCCTCCATCCTGGGCGCGGAATGGCCTGAGCGGCTGGAACTGCACAAGCAGCTGGCGGCGGTGCGCGGCTTCACCGAAGGCCAGGCATGGCTGGACGCGCATCCCGTCCCGGCCGAGACCTGCTACCAGTACTTCAAGGAAGCGCTGATCGTCTGGACCTACGCCCAATCGCAGAAATGGTTCATGCAGCACTCGGTACGCATGAACAGCGTGGCGCCGGGCCCCGTCTTCACGCCCATCCTGGGCGACTTCGTCTCCATGCTGGGCGAGGAGCGCGTGCAGCGCGACGCCCACCGCATGAAGCGCCCCGCCTACGCCGACGAAGTGGCCGCCGCCATCAGCTTCCTGTGCAGCGACGAATCGCGCTGGATCAGCGGCATCAACCTGCCCGTGGACGGAGGACTGGCTTCGACCTTTATCTGATGTGAGCATCCGCCCGGCCGCGCGTGAGCGGCCATACAACTATAACGAGGAGATAAACCATGCAAGCGAACAAACGCCTGAGTCCAACCCTGTTGGCATTGGCCGTGGCGGCCGCACTGCCGGCCGCCCACGCATACGAATTCGAGACCGCCAATCCCGAACTCAAGATCAGCTGGAACAACACCTTCAAGTACAGCGGCGCCTATCGCCTCAAGGACGCCGACGCGCGCCTGCTGGCGGGCGGCTATCCGGCCTCCGGTCCCGCCGACTTCACCGGCTATAACATCGACGACGGCAACCAGAACTTCCGCCGCAAGGGCATCGTCTCCAGCCGGGTCGACTGGCTGTCCGAGTTCGACGCCGGTACCCGCAACCTGGGCATGCGCATCAGCGCCGCCGCCTGGTACGACGCCTCCTACAACCGCAGCAACGACAACGCCTCCTACGCCAGCAACGCCGCCACGCTGACCGGCAAGGCCGGCAACGAGTTCACCGACGGCACCCGCCTGCTCCACGGCCGCAACGCCGAGCTGCTGGACGCCTTCGTCTTCGCCAAGGGATCGCTGGGCGAACTGCCAGGCACCGTGCGCGTGGGCCGCCACACGCTGCAATATGGCGAAAGCCTGTTCTTTGGCGCGAACGGCATCGCCAACGCCCAGGGTCCGGTCGACCTGGTCAAGCTGCTCAGCGTTCCGGGTGCGCAGTTCAAGGAGATTCTTCGTCCGGTCAACCAGGTCTCGGGCCAGTTGCAGGTGCTGCCCAACGTATCGATCGGCGGCTACTATCAATTCGAATGGCGTCCAACGCAGATACCCGGCGTCGGCAGCTACCTCAGTTCCTACGACGCGGCGGGCGCCGGCAGCAGCGCCTTCCTGGTCGCGCCGGCCAACAGCGGCGCGCCAGCCTTCTACACGCAGCCGGACATGAAGGCAAAGAACTCCGGCCAGGGCGGCGTGCAGGTCAAGTTCACGCCGGCCGGATCGGACGTCGAATACGGCTTCTACGCGGCGCGCTACCACGACAAGACGCCCTACTTCTACCTGGGCTTCGCGCCCGGCTTCCCGCCCGGCGCGCCATCGACCGTGCGGGCCGTGTACGCGGAAGGCATCCGCACCTTCGGCGCCAGCGCCAGCACCGTGCTGCTGGGCGCGAACGTGGCGGCCGAGGTATCGGTGCGCCGCAACACGCCGCTGGTCAGCGACCCGACGCCCAACTTCCTGTCGCGCGCCGGCGCCGGCGTCTTTGCCGACAACAGCGGCAATCCAGCCTACGCGGTCGGCAATACGGCGCACGTGAACCTGTCCGCGATCTACGTGATGCCGACCAATCCGTTCTTCCAGGGCGCCTCGCTGCTGGGCGAGCTGGCGTGGAACCGCGCCACCAGCGTCACCTGGCAAGGCTCGCTCGATCCCAACACCACACGCGACGCCACCTCGGCGCGGATGATCTTCGAGCCGTCCTACTACCAGGTGATCGATGGCCTGGACCTGTCGGTCCCCATCGGCATCGGCTACAACATCGACGGCCGCTCGCGCGCCGTGTTCAACTTCAACGGCGGCAGCTCGCACGGCGGCGACTTCAATATCGGCGTCAACGCCACCTACCACCAGGACTGGAAGTTCGGCATCAGCTACGTGCGCTTCCTCGGCGGCAGCGGTACCTTCCTGAAGAATAATCCGGCCACCAACACGCCCATCCTGAGCTATGCCCAGTCGCTGGCGGACCGCGATTACATCTCCTTCAACATCAAACGCGCATTCTAAGGATAAAACTATAATGAAGACGACCCTGACTTTCGCCGCCGCCGCGCTGGCGCTGGCCTTCGCCCTGCCGCACGCCGGCGCCGCCGTCACCGCCGACGAAGCGGCCAAGCTGCACTCCACCCTGACCCCGCTGGGCGCCGAGAAAGCCGGCAACAAGGACGGCACGATTCCCGCCTGGGACGGCGTCTACGCCAAGGTGCCCGCCGGCTTCAAGCCCGGCGACTTCCGCGCCGATCCCTTCGCCGCCGAGAAGCCGACGCTGGCCATCACCGGCAAGAACGTCGACCAATACGCTGCCAAGCTGTCCGCCGCCACCATCGCTCTGTTGAAGAAGTATCCGGCCTACCGCATCGACGTCTATCCGACCCACCGCACCGGTGGCGCGCCGGCCTGGGTATACGAGAACACCTTCAAGAACGCCACCCGCGCCAAGTCCATCGACGGCGGTTTCGGTGTGGAGGGCGCGTTCGGCGGCATCCCGTTCCCGATTCCGAAGACCGGCTACGAAGCCATGATGAACCACCGGCTGGCATGGACCGGCGAGACCACCGTGTTCCCGCTGCGGACCACCATCGTCACGCCGGACGGCAAGCGCGCCACCGCTACCGAGGCTGAACAGACCATCATGCGGCCGTACTACTTCAAGGACGGCAGCCTGGAAAAATTCGACGGCATCTACCAGTTCGGCCGCCTGATCACGCGCGCGCCGGCGTCCAAGGCCGGCGAAGGCATCCTGGTCCACGACGGCATCAGCGACGCGCAGCCGCGCGCCATCTGGCAGTACCTGGTCGGCCAGCGCCGCGTGCGGCGCGCGCCGTCGGTGTCCTACGATACGCCGGACTCGGTCACCTCCGGCATCGGCCTGTTCGACGAAGCGTTCATGCTGTTCGGCCCCATCGACCACCATGAACTCAAGTTGATCGGCAAGAAGGAGATGTACATCCCGTATAACAACAACCGCGCCGCATCGGCCAAGATCAGCGACCTGGTTGGCCCGCAGTTCCTCAATCCGGACCTGGTGCGGTGGGAGCTGCACCGCGTGTGGGAGGTGGAAGCGAGCCTGATGCCGGGCAAGCGCCACGTCGTCACCAAGCGCCGCTACTACCTGGACGAGGACACCTGGCAGATCATCATGGTGGACGGCTACGACGCACAGGGCCAGATCTGGCGCGGCAACTACACGCTGACGCTGCTGGCGCCGGACGTGCCGGCCGTGGTGGGCAACGTCATGTGGGGCACGTACAACGTGCAGACCGGCGCCTATCTGCTGAACGAGGCTTCCAACGACCTCGCCACGCAGTACAAGACCATTCCGCGTCTGCCGGCCAGCTATTTCGGCCCAGAGGAACTGGCCAACCAGGGCTCGCGCTAAGTGAAGGGGCGTTCGATGAACATTCTGAATCCAAGTGCGGCCCGCCGCGCGGCGCTGGCGGCGTTGTTCGCCTCGTCGTGCGCGCTGGCGCCAGCCGCCGGCGCCGATGGCGTCAAAGCCACGGCAGCCGCTCCGGCGGCGCTGACGCAACCGGCCCTGGTCACGCCCAAGGCGCTGAACGCGGCCATGCTGGCCATCGCCGCCGCCGGCCAGCGGCTGGTGGCGGCCGGTGAACGCGGCACCATCCTGTATTCGGACGATGCCGGCGTCACCTGGCGCCAGGCCAGCGTGCCGGTCGGCGTCAGCCTGACGGCATTGCAGTTCGTCGACGCCAAACAAGGATGGGCGGTCGGGCATCAGGGCGTGGTGCTGCGCAGCGTCGATGGCGGCGCCACCTGGAGCAAGCAGCTGGACGGCATCCAGGCCGCCGCGCTGGCGTTGCGGGCGGCGGCCGATGTCGCCGGCCCGGAACAGGCGCGCGCCTTGGCCGACGCCCGGCACCTGGTGGACGACGGCCCGGACAAGCCCTTCCTCGACCTGTACTTCGACGGCCCGCGCAACGGCTATGTGCTGGGCGCCTACAACCTGCTGTTCAAGACCGGCGACGGCGGCGCCACCTGGCAACCGTGGCAGCGGCACGTGGCCAATCCCAAGGGCCTGCACTTGTACGGCATGCGCGGCGCCGGCGGCGCGCTTTATCTGGCTGGCGAACAGGGGCTGCTGCTGCGTTCCACCGACCAGGGAGCCAGCTTCAACGCCCTGGCCACGCCGTACAAAGGCAGCTATTTCGGCCTGCTGGCCACGCGCGGCGGCGCGCTGCTCGCCTACGGCTTGCGCGGCAACGCCTACTGGTCCGGCGACCAGGGCGCCAGCTGGAGCAAGGTCGAAACCGGCGTCCAGGCATCGCTGGCCGGCGGCGCCGAGCTGGCCGACGGCACACTGGTGCTGGTCAGCCAGGGCGGCGACGTGCTGCTCAGCCGCGACCAGGGCCGCAGCTTCACCGCGCAAGCCGGTGGCGCGTTGCCGCCCGCCCTGCCGCTGGCTGCCGTCGCCCAGGCCCGCGACGGCGCGCTGGTCGTGGCCGGGCTGCGCGGCCTGCGCCGGGTCGCTTCGCCGGCCGCGCCGCGCTAGCGCCCTTCCCCCTACATACGAATATGGCTGGAACATCATGCACACAGATCAAGACTTAGAACAACAGCCGGTCGTAAGGCGGCTGCAGGATTTCGACACCGGCTCGGGCAACCTGGGCGAACGCGCGTTGTTCAACCACCGGCCGCTGGTCATCCTGCTTTGCCTGCTGGCGACCATCCTGCTGGGCTACCAGGCCACGCGCATCAAGCTCAATGCCAGCTTCGAGAAGATGATCCCGAGCGCCCATCCCTACGTGGTCAACTACCTGGCCAACAAGGCCGACCTGAATGGACTGGGCAACTCGGTGCGCATCGCCGTCGAAGCGGGCGGCGGCACCATCTACGACCGCGCCTACCTCGACACCCTGCAACGCCTGAACGATGAACTGTTCCTGCTGCCGGGCGTGGACCGTCCCTTCATGAAATCGCTCTGGACGCCCAGCACGCGCTGGGCCGCCGTCACAGAGGAAGGCCTGGATGGCGGCACCGTCATCCCGGACGGCTACGACGGCTCCGCCGCCAGCCTCGCGCAGCTGCGCGCCAACGTCGCGCGCTCCGGCGAAATCGGCCAGCTGGTGGCGGCCGACTTCAAGTCCAGCATTGTCTTCGTGCCGCTGCTGGAGCAGAATCCGCAGACCGGCCAGGCGCTGGACTACGGCGCCCTGTCGGAACGGCTGGAACAGATCCGCGCCAGGTACCAGAAGGAAGGCGTGCGCATACACATCACCGGCTTCGCCAAGATCGTCGGTGACCTGATCGAGGGCCTGCAACAGGTGCTGATGTTCTTCCTGCTGGCGATCGCCATCGCCGGCGGGGTGCTGTTCTGGTACACACGCTGCTGGCGCAGCACCACGCTGGTGGTGGTGTGCTCGCTGATCGCGGTACTATGGCAGTGCGGCCTGCTGGCCACCCTGCACTACGAACTCGATCCGTATTCGGTGCTGGTGCCATTCCTGGTGTTCGCCATCGGCATGAGCCACGGCGCCCAGAAGATGAACGGCATCATGCAGGACGTGGGCCGCGGCACGCATCGCGTGGTGGCGGCGCGCTACACCTTCCGGCGCCTGTTCGCGGCCGGCCTCACCGCGCTGCTGTGCGACGCGGTCGGCTTCGCGGTGCTGGTCAGCATCCGCATCAAGGTGATCCAGGATCTCGCCATCATCGCCAGCATCGGCGTGGCGGTGCTGATCTTCACCAACCTGGTGCTGCTGCCGGTGCTGCTGTCCTACACCGGCGTGAGCGCCAAGGCCGCCGCGCGCAGCCTGCAGGCCGATAGCGGCGAAGGCTCGGCCCAGCCCTGGCTGTGGGTCTTCCTCGACCGCTTCACCCAGCGCCGCTGGGCCGCCGTCACGGTGGCCGCCAGCGTGCTGCTGGGTGGCCTGGGCTACCTGTACAGCCTTAACCTGAAGGTGGGCGACCTCGATCCCGGCGCGCCGGAACTGCGGGCCGATTCGCGCTATAACCGCGACAACGGCTTCATGGTCGCCAACTACGCGGCCAGCTCCGACATCCTGGTGGTGATGATCAAGACCGCGCCCGACCAGTGCACCCGCTACGCCACGCTGGCCAGCGTGGACGCGCTGGCGTGGCAGCTGGAGCAGCTGCCCGGCGTCGACTCGACCAACTCGATGGCGGCGTTGAGCAAGCTGGCCACCACCGGCTACAACGAAGGCAACTTCAAATGGTACGACCTGATCCCCAACGCCGGCGCGCTGGGTGCGGTGCAGACCCGCGCGCCGCGTGAACTGTTCAACCAGAGCTGCTCGCTGCTGTCGCTGTACGTTTACCTGAAGGACCACAAGGCCGCCACGCTCACCCGCGTGGTCGACGCGGTCGAAGCCTTCGCCGCCGCAAACAACACGCCGGAAGTGCAGTTCCAGCTGGCCGCCGGCAGCGCCGGCATCGAGGCCGCCACCAACATCGTCGTCAAGCAGGCCATGCACGACATGCTGTTCTGGGTCTATGGCGCGGTGATTCTGCTGTGCTACGCCACCTTCCGCAACTGGCGCGCGGTGGTGGTGGCGATCCTGCCGCTGGTGCTCACCTCCATCCTGTGCGAGGTGCTGATGGTGGTGCTGGGCATGGGCGTCAAGGTCGCCACGCTGCCGGTGATCGCGCTCGGCGTGGGCATCGGCGTGGACTACGCGCTGTATGTGCTCAGCGTGATGCTGACCCGCATGCGCGCCGGCGCCAGCCTGTCCGACGCCTACCTGCACGCGCTGCGCTTCACCGGCCGCGTGGTGATCCTGACCGGCGTGACGCTGGCCGTGGCGGTTGCCACCTGGCTGTTCTCGCCGATCAAATTCCAGGCCGACATGGGCATCCTGCTGGCCTTCATGTTCCTCTGGAATATGGTGGGCGCACTGGTGCTGGTGCCGGCGCTGGCGCACTTCCTGATGCCGCGAAAGCCCGCGCGGCACGAAGCGGCTACACCCGCGCCGGAACGCGCCGTGGCCGGAACCCACTGACGCCATGAACATTTCCGACATGAGCATCGGCGCCCGCCTGCGATTGGGCTTCGGCCTGATCCTGGCGCTGCTGGCCGCCGTCATCGCGCTTGGACTGGGCAATATGGCGCAGATGCGGCAGCGCACCGACCAGATCACCCAGGTCGGCAACGTCAAGACCCGCCTCGCCACGCAAATGCGCGACACCGTGTATGAGCGCATGATCGCGTTGCGGAACATGGCGTTGATCGGTTCCCTGTCCTACCTTCAGCCGGAAGCGCAGCGCGCGCAGGACCAGGCCAGACGCTACGCCGCCGCCGAACACCAGCTGCGCCAATTGCCGGCGACCGCCGAGGAAACCGCGCTGCTGGCACAAATCGGCCAGCAAAACGCGGCGGCCCAGGCGCCCATCGCACAGGCCATCGAACTGGCGATGGGCAGCGAATCCGACCAGATCTACCAGCTGCTGGTGGACCGGCTGCTGCCGGTCCAGACGCGCTGGATGACAGCATTGGAACAGCTGGTCGCGCTGGAGAACCGGCAAAGCGAACAGGCGGCCGCGCAGAATGGCGCATCGGACGCCGAGGCGCGCGCCTGGATGCTGGCGATGGGCGCGGCGGCCCTGCTGCTGGGCGCCGCGCTGTGCTGGTGGCTGACGCGGAACATACTGCGCCAGCTGGGCGGCGAACCCGCCTACGCCGTCAGCATCGCCGGCCGCACCGCCGCGGGCGACCTGGCCGGCGGCGTCGATCTGCAAGGCGGCGACGCCAGCAGCCTGCTGTACGCGATGCACACCATGCGCACCGACCTGGCCAATATGGTCGGCAAGGTGCGCCGCGGCACCGACCGGATCGCGGGAGCGGCCGGCGCCATCGCCGGTGGCCATCAGGATCTCGCCGTACGCGGCAAGGGCCAGCGCGCCTCCCTGCGGGCCACGGCGGAATGCATGGCGCGGTTGGCGGACGCCGTCCGCGATAACGCCAGCCACGCGCAGCAGGCCACCGAGCTGGCGGCCAACGCCAGCACCGTGGCGCGCGACGGCGGCAAAGTGGCGGCGGAAGTGATCCAGACGATGGACTCCATCACCGGCTCGGCTCATCGCATCGGCGAAATCATCGGCGTCATCGACGGCATCGCTTTCCAGACCAATATCCTGGCCCTGAACGCGGCGGTCGAAGCGGCGCGCGCCGGCGAACAGGGACGCGGCTTCGCGGTGGTGGCGGGCGAGGTGCGCAACCTGGCACACCGCTCCGCCACCGCCGCGCGGGAAATCCGCACGCTGATCGGACACTCGGTGGCGCAGGTCGAAGCCGGCAACCGGCTTGTCGCGCGTGCCGGCGCCACCATGAACGAAGTGGTCGACAGCGTGCGGCACGTCGGCATCATCATCGGCCGCATCGCCGCCGCCAGCGTCCAGCAGCAGGCCGGCATCGAGCAGGCCGGCACCGCGTTGCAGGCGATGGAACTGGCCACGCAGCGGAACGCGGACCTGGTCGAGCAGGCCACCGAAGCCACCGCCGGCATGCGTCAACAGGCCGCGGAACTGGCGCGGCTGGTGCACGCCTTCAAACTCGACGACTCCGGCGATCCCCCTGTCCCGTCCCTTCCGCAGCCGACACGTTCACACCACGAGGAGCCCCAACATGCCTGACATCCTGCTCTATGCCGCGATCGCGGCGACGCTGGCCGCCGCCCTGCTCTGGCGCCGCCGCGCCTCGGCCGCCGCCACCGCGGCCGCGGCACCGGCACCGGCACCGGCCGCGGCGCCCGCCGCCGATTCCCTGCGCCATACCGCGCTGGGCGATGTAGTGGGCCGCGCCGACCGCCACCATACCCATGCCTGGCTCGGCATCCCCTTCGCCCAGCCGCCGGTTGGTCCGCTGCGCTGGAAGGCGCCGCGTCCGCCGCAGCCATGGAAGGGCGTGCGCGAGGCGCTGGCCTGCGGCCGCCCGGCGCTGCAACTGGGCGGCATCACGCTTGAAATGCCGCCGGCGCTATGGGGCCAGGTGGCCGGCTCCGAGGACTGCCTGACGCTGAACGTGTTCGCGCCGCAGCTGACGCCCGAACAGGCGCGCACCGCCGCGCTGCCGGTCATGTTCTGGATCCACGGCGGCGCCAACACCGCCGGCACCGCGGCCACCTACACCACGCTGCGCAACCTGGCCGGCCAGGACAAGGTGATCGTCGTATCGGCCAATTACCGGCTCGGCATCCTGGGCTGGTTCAGCCTCGAAGAGCTGGCGCAGGAAGGCGACAATCCCGCCGACCGCTCCGGCAATTTCGGCACGCTGGACCTGGTCGCGGCGCTGCAGTGGGTGCGCCAGCACATCGCGGCTTTCGGCGGCGACCCCGATAACGTCACCGTGTTCGGCGAATCGGCCGGCGGCCTGAATGCCTACACCCTGCTGGCCAGCCCCCTCGCCAAGGGCCTGTTCCACCGCGCCATCCTGCAATCGCCGCTGGCGGTCAGCTATTCGCCGGCACAGGCCCGCAACTACACGGACGACCTCCAGCCCGGCCACGCCCTCAGCTCGCGCGAGCTGCTGTGCCGATGGCTGCAGCGCGACGGCCGCGCCGCCGACCGCGATGCCGCCAAGGCGCTGGTCGCATCCATGCCGGCCGCCGACATCGCCGCCTACGTACGCGGCCTGCCGGCCGACACGCTGCTGGCGCCCATCACACCCGGTGCGCTCAGCTTCTACGACGCTCCGTGCGTGATCCAGGACGGCCACGTGCTGCCGGCCATGCCGCTGGCCGAGGTGTTCGCCGACCGTGGCCGCTACAACGCGGTGCCGGTCATCATCGGCACCAACCGCGACGAATACAAGCTGTTCATGTCCAACAATCCCGACTACGTGCGCATGCTGTTCGGCCAAATACCCTTGATGCGCGACCGCGCCCGCTACCAGCGCCACGCCGCCTACATGTCCGCCTTGTGGCAGGCCGCCGGCGCGCTGGATCCGGCCAGCGCCATGGTGGCGTCGGGCCACCGCGACGTGTGGACCTACCGCTTCGACTGGGACGAGCAACCGGCCGTGCCGCTGATCCAGCCGCGCGTGCTGCTGGGCGCGGCGCACGTGCTGGACGTGGCCTTCGTGTTCCGCGACCTCGAAGGCGAATTCGATCCGTTCCGCTCCTTCACCGCCGCCAACCTGCCCGGCCGCAAAGAGGTCTCCGATGCCATGGCCGGCTACTGGACTCACTTCGCCCGCCACGGCGAACCGGGCTCCGGCCCGGCCGGGGTCCTGCCGGAATGGCAGCGCTGGAACGGCGACAGCGGCACGCCGCGCCTGATGGTGTTCGACACCAGCGCCGACGGCGGCACCCGCATGGTGGTCCATGAAAACAGCCTGTCCACGCTGAAGGCCGCGCTGGAACGGGATCCGGCGCTACGGGGCGATCCGCGCGAGCGCTGCGAACTTTACGGCCGCATGTTCCTGTGGTCGATCTTCGGCGGCTTCGAAACCCCGCACGCGCTGGAGGCTTACGGCCGCGCCCACGGCTACACCGGCCCGACCGCCCAGCTGCGCCCGAGCTACTGGCCATGAGCATGAGCGCCAGCAAAGGCTTCTTCCAGGCCTACGACGACTTGTGGCTGCTCGACGGCCTGCGCACGCCGATGGCCGACTACTGCGGTGCCTTCAGCCACATCTCGCCCACGGACTTGGGCATCAAGGCCGCGCGCGCGGTGCTGCGGCGCAGCGGCGTTCCGGCCGCCGACATCGACTCCGTCATCAGCGGCAGCATGGCGCCCGGCGACTGCCACCAGTACATGCTGGCCCGTCATATCGGCTTGTACGCCGGCGTGCCGCTGACGGTGCCGGCGCTGAACGTGCAACGCATCTGCGGCACCGGCTTCGAACTATTCCGCCAGGCCGGCGACCAGATCGCGCTGGGCTACGCGGACACCGTGCTGGTGGTCGGCACCGAATCGATGACGCGCAACCCGATCGCCGCCTTCGGCCACCGCGGCGGCTTCAAACTGGGCGCGCAGGTCGGTTTCGAGGACTTCCTGTGGGAGGCGCTGACCGATCCCGCGCCCGGCCTCACCATGCCGCAGACCGCCGAGAACCTGGCGCGCGAGTACGGCATCACCCGCGCCGAGGTGGATAAATTCGCCGCGCTGTCCCACGCCCGCGCGCTCGACGCCAGGAACGCCGGCTTCCACGCCGGCGAGACCGTGGCCGTCGCCAACGAGACCTTCACGCTGGACGGCTATGCCGACCGCCGCATCCGGCTGAGCGGCGCGCTGACCGAACTGGCGCAGGACACCCATCCGCGCATCTCGCCGCCGTCGGTGCTGGCCACCCTGCGCCCCCTGTATCCGCACGGCGTGCAGACCGGCGGCAACAGCTGCGCGCTGGCCGACGGCGCGGCGGCGGCCATCGTCAGCTCCGGCGCCTATGCGATGGCGGGCGGCCACCGGCCGCAGGCGCGCATCGTGGCCGCCGCGGTGGTCGGCGTTCCGCCGGAGGTGATGGGCATCGGTCCCGCACCGGCGATCCGCCTGCTGCTCGACCGCTGCGGCCTGGGCGTGCCGCAAATCGGCCTGTTTGAAATCAACGAAGCGCAGGGCGCGCAGATCATCGCGGTGGAGCGCGAGCTCAAACTGGACCGGGACCGCCTCAATATCCACGGCGGCGCGATCGCACTGGGCCATCCGCTGGCGGCCACCGGCGTGCGCCTGACGATCACGCTGGCGCGCGCGCTCGACCTGCGGCGCCAGCGCTACGGCGTGGCGGCGGCCTGCATCGGCGGCGGCCAGGGCATCGCCGTGCTGCTGGAGAATCCGCGCTGGCGGCAGTTACAGAACGATGGCGCTCAATGAGCGCAACAGCAGCCGCAATTGGGCATGCAGCTCGCCGCGCTGGTCCGGCCCCAGTTCGGCCAGCATGGCGCGCTCCAGTTCCGCCACGGCGGCATCGCCCTGGCGCAGCAAGGCGCTACCCTCGGCACTCAGGCGCAGATGGATGATGCGGCCATGATTGGCGTCGGCCTGGCGTTCGATCCAGCCGCGCGCCTCCATCGCCTTGACCATCTCGTTGGCCGACTGCGGCGAGATCATCGAGCGCTCGGCCAGCTGCGCGTTGGACAGCTGCTGTTGCGTGTCCAGCACCGACAGCGCCGTGTACTGCGCGGCCGTCATGCCCAGCAATCCGAGGCTATCGCGCAGGCGCCGGCTCAGCACATGGTCGATGCGGCCGATCAGGTAGGCGATGCCGGTGGGCTTATCGTGCGCGGCGGCGGGCGGTTGTTTTTTCATCGTGGTCCAGGTGTTCAAAAAAAGCGTTCGAAAAGCGCTTGCATTACAGGCCAAGCAGCATATATTATAAGACACGTATCAGGCAACCTGATATTAACCTAACATAGAGTGAGACCGAAATGAGCCAATACGACAAGCGCTGGACCACCGTAAAAGTCGACATCACGGGCGGCATCGCCTGGGTGACCCTGAACCGTCCGGAAAAGCGCAACGCCATGAGCCCGACGCTGAACCGCGAAATGATCGACGTGCTGGAGACCCTGGAGCAGGATCCGGAAGCCGAGGTGCTGGTGCTGACCGGCGCCGGCGACAGCTGGACCGCCGGCATGGACTTGAAGGAGTACTTCCGCGAGAACGACGGCAAGCCGGAGATCTACCAGGAGAAGCTGCGCCGCGATTGCTCGCAATGGCAGTGGAAGCTGCTGCGCATGTACAGCAAGCCGACCATCGCCATGGTCAACGGCTGGTGCTTCGGCGGCGCGTTCTCGCCGCTGGTGGCCTGCGACCTGGCCATCTCCGCCGACGAAGCCGTGTACGGCCTGTCGGAGATCAACTGGGGCATCCCGCCGGGTAACCTGGTCAGCAAGGCGGTCGCCGACACCATGGGCCACCGTCAGGCGCTACACTACATCATGACCGGCGATACCTTCACCGGCAAGGAAGCGGCGGCCATGGGCCTGGTGAACAAGAGCGTGCCGCTGGCGCAGCTGCGCGAAGCGACCATCGAACTGGCCGAGAAGCTGCTGGCCAAGTCGCCGACGGTGCTGCGCATCGCCAAGAACGGCTTCAAACGCTGCCGCGAACTGACCTGGGAGCAGAATGAGGACTACCTGTACGCCAAAGTCGACCAGTCCAACTACCGCGACCCGGAAAAAGGCCGCGCCCAGGGCCTCAAGCAGTTCCTGGACGATAAGACCATCAAACCAGGCCTGCAGACCTACAAGCGCGCATAAGACGCACAATCAAGCCAGCAGCCAGACGCCACAAAATAACACAGGAGATACGCCATGCTTGAAGCCCGTTTGCTGATCGGAGGCCTGGACCAGGCCTCATCCACCGGCGCCACTTACCAGCGCCTCAACCCGGCCACCGGCGACACCGCCTCGGTGGCCGCCGCCGCCACGCTGGACGATGCCGATGCCGCCGTCGCCGCCGCGCAGGCGGCCTTCCCCGGCTGGTCCGCCACCGCGCCCAACGAACGCCGGCGCCTGCTGCTCAAGGCGGCCGACTGCCTGCAGGCGCGCGCCCCCGAGTTCATCGCGGCCGGCGTGGCCGAAGCGGGCGGCGTGGCCGGCTGGTACGGCTTCAACGTGATGCTGGCCTCCTCCATGCTGCGCGAGGCGGCTTCGCTCACCACCCAGATCGCCGGCGAGGTGATTCCGTCCGACGTGCCGGGCCTGATGGCCATGGGCATGCGCCAGGCTTGCGGCGTGGTGCTCGGTATCGCGCCATGGAACGCGCCGGTGATCCTCGGCACGCGCGCCATCGCCACGCCTCTGGCATGCGGCAACACGGTGGTGCTCAAGTCGTCCGAGATCTGCCCCGCCCTGCACCGCCTGATCGGCAAGGTGTTCGAGGATGCAGGATTCCCGGCCGGCGTGGTCAACGTGATCAGCAACGCGCCGCAGGACGCCGCCGCCGTGGTGGCGCGCCTGATCGCCCATCCGGCCGTCAAGCGCATCAACTTCACCGGCTCCACCAAGGTGGGCCGCATCATCGCCCAGCAGGCCGCGCAGCATCTGAAGCCGGTGGTGCTGGAATTGGGCGGCAAGAATCCGCTGCTGGTGCTGGACGACGCCGACCTCGATGAGGCGGTGCAGGCGGCGGCCTTCGGCTCCTTCTTCAACCAGGGCCAGATCTGCATGTCCACCGACCGCATCATCGTCGACAACAAGGTGGCCGACGCCTTCGTCGAAAAACTGCGCGTCAAGACCGCCGGCCTGCGCGCCGGCAAACCGGGCGAGGAAGGCGCGGTGTTGGGCGGCATGGTCGACGCCTCGGCCGCCGGCCGCGTGGCCGGCATGATCGCCGACGCCCAGGCCAAGGGCGCGAAGCTGGTCTGCGGCAGCGCGGACCGCGACGGCAACGTGCTGCAAGCGGCCATCATCGACCACATCACGCCGGACATGGCGGTGTACCAGGAAGAGTCGTTCGGTCCCATCGTCGGCATCATCCGCGTCGACGGCGACGAAGCGGCGCTGGCCGAGGCCAACGCCAGCGAATACGGCCTGTCCGCCGCCATCTTCAGCCGCGACATCGGCCGCGCCATGGCGCTGGCGCGCCGGGTCGAATCGGGCATCTGCCACATCAACAGCTCCACCGTGGCCGACGAGGCGCAGATGCCGTTCGGCGGCGTCAAGGCCAGCGGCTACGGGCGCTTCGGCGGCAAGGCCGGCATCGCCGAATTCACGGACCTGCGCTGGATCACCATCCAGAGCGGCCACCGCCACTACCCGGTGTGATGAGGGAGCACGCGATGACGCAGCTCCCAACCCACTCCGCGCTGGACCTGTCGCGCTATCGCCCGGTGCGCGTCGGCGGCGCGCCCGTGCGGATCGAGGCCGGCGCCGACGGCGCCTGGCGCCTGGCCTCGCAGGAAACGCTGGACGCCTACCCCGACCGCCTCACCGACCGCCTGGTGCTCGGCGCCGAACGCCATCCCGAGCGCACGCTGGTGGCGCAGCGCGGCGCCGACGGCGCCTGGCAACGCATCAGCTACCGCGAGATGCTGGAGCAGGCGCGCGCCGTCGGCCAGGCCTTGCTGGACCGGGGCCTGTCGGCCGAGCGCCCGCTGATGATCCTGTCCGGGAACGACCTGCAGCACCTGCAGCTGGCGCTGGGCGCGCTATACGCCGGCATTCCGTATTGCCCGGTGTCGCCGGCCGCCTCCGGGCCCCACGCCGACCTCACCAAACTGACCCACTTCGTGCGCCACCTGACGCCCGGCATGGTCTACGCCTCCGACGGCGCCGCCTGCGCGGCGGCGCTGGCGATCACGGTGCCGGACGACGTGGAGATCGTCACCAGCCGGGGCGACGCCGGCCGCGCCAGCACGCCGCTGGCGCAGCTGCTGGCGACCGCGCCGCGCACGGTGGACGCGGCCAACGCCGCCATCGGCCCGCACACCATCGCCAAGTTCCTGTTCACGTCCGGCTCGACCAAGTTGCCCAAGGCCGTCACCACCACGCAGCGCATGTTGTGCGCCAACCAGCAGATGCTGCTGCAGACCTTCCCGGCCTTCGGCGACAAGCCGCCGGTGCTCCTGGACTGGCTGCCGTGGAGCCACACCTTCGGCGGCAGCCATAACGTCGGCATCGCGCTGTACAACGGCGGCAGCTACTACATCGACGACGGCAAGCCCACCGCACGCGACTTCGCCCACACGGTGCGCAACCTGAAGGAGATCGCGCCGACGGTGTTCTTCAACGTGCCCAAAGGCTGGGAGCTGCTCACCGCCGCGCTGGAGGAAGACCCGGAGCTGTGCCGCCACTTCTTCTCGCAGATGGAACTGTTCTTCTTCGCCGGCGCCGGCCTGTCGCAGGCGGCGTGGGATGCGCTGGAGCGGGTCAGCGAGAACCGCTGCGGCCAGCGTATCCGCATCATGGCGGGCCTTGGCATGACGGAGACCGCGCCCTCGTGCACCTTCACCACCGGCCCGGTGATGATGGCTGGTTACGTCGGACTGCCGGCGCCGGCCTGCGAGGTCAAGCTGGTGCAGGTGGACGGCAAGTACGAGGCGCGCTTCCGCGGCCCGCACGTCATGCCCGGCTACTGGCGCGCGCAGCAGGCCACCGACGAAGCGTTCGACGAGGAAGGCTACTACCGCAGCGGCGACGCGGTGCGCTTCGTCGATCCGGCGCGGCCGGAACTGGGTCTGATGTTCGACGGCCGCATCGCCGAGGACTTCAAGCTAAGCAGCGGCACCTTCGTCAGCGTGGGTCCATTGCGGGCGCGCGTCATCAGCACCGGCGCGCCCTACATCCAGGACGTGGTGGTGGCCGGCATCGACCGCGACGCCATAGGCTTGCTGGTGTTCCCGCGCATGGACCAGTGCCAGCTGCTGTCAGGACTGGGCGAGGACGCAAGCCCCGCCGCCATCCTGGCCAGCGCTCCGGTGCGGCGCCACTTCCAGCAGTTGCTGGCGCAGTTGAACGCATTCGCCACCGGCTCGGCCTCGCGGGTCGAGCGCCTGCTGCTGCTGGAGGAAGCGCCGTCGGTGACGGCCGGCGAGCAGACCGACAAGGGCTCGATCAACCAGCGCGTGGTGCTGGAGCGGCGCGCGGCGCTGGTGGCGGCGCTGTACGCGGGCGACGATCCGGCGGTGCTGACCGCCTGAGCGCGCCGTGGGCGCCCGGCTGCGGCCGCCGCCTCAGGCGGGGTCGCACGCCATGGCGCGCACGCAGCAGCGTTCGAACAGCAGCGCCGAATAGCTGTTCATCAGGCTGCTCTGCGCGGCGACCGCCTGCTCCTGCGGATCGCCGCGCGTGACCCGGCCGACCAGGTCCTGGATGGCGTCGCAACTTTCGCGGATCAGCGCGCCCAGCACCAGGTCGATCTCCAGCTCGCCCCGGCCCACATGCACCCGCAGGCGGCCGGACAGCGCGGCGTACATCTCCATCAAATCGGCGCTCAGCGCCTGCAACGGCTGCCTGGGCGGCGCCTGCTGCAGCTCGCTCAGCGCGACCGCCTCCAGCAGCAGCTTCAAGGCCCGCAACAGCATCTGATAATCCGTCTGGTATTGTTGTACTAGCGCAGTTTTGCTCATCCTTGCCCTCCGTTGGTGGCCTGTGTCGTCAGACGACAGCATGCCACCGCGCGCACGCGGAGCGTCATAGGGATGGCCGGATAATAAACTAAGGAAAATCAGCAGGCGCGTAGGGAAATCCCTACGCTGCCGCGTTCACCTGCCCAACCCGTGGTCGATGCCGTACCGCAGCATGTCGGCGTTGCTCTGGAAACCCATCTTCTGCATCAGCCGCGCCTTGTGGGTGCTGACCGTCTTGTTGCTGATGGACAGCTCATCGGCGATCTGGTTCACGGTTTTACCGCGCACAAACAGGCGGAAGATGCTCAGCTCGCGGTTCGACAGCTGCTCGTGGGCCGGCTCGTCCTGCCCGCCGTCGCCCTCGAACACCATTTGCTCGGCCAGGCCGGGGTCGAGATAGCGGCCGCCGGCGGCCACCTTGCGCAACGCCAGCAACAGCGTCTCGGGATCGCCGTCCTTGGTCATATAGCCGTTGACGCCGGCCTTGAGCGCGCGGCGCACCACCAGCGCCTCGTTGTGCATGCTCAGCACCAGGATCGGCAGCTCGGGCGCGTGGGCGCGGATGCGGCCGACCAGCTCGATGCCGCTGATGCCGGGCATGGACAGGTCGAGCAGCACCACATCGCACGGCGTGGCGCGCAGGCACTCCATCACCTGCCCGCCGTTGGTGGCCTGGGCCACCACCTCCATGTCGCCCGCCAGGCCAAACAATTGCAACAGGCCGCCGCGCACAATGGCGTGGTCGTCGGCAATTAAAATTCGTATCATCTAAGGGGGGCTTTCCAGAAAAATCCATTTGGTCCGTGGTGCTTATGCTATCAGACTACAGGACCCCGCACCCATTGCTTGTTTCATTATGACAACAGCGCGTCCACCTCGGCCGGGCCCGCGTACTCGATGCGGTCGCGGCCCTGTCCCTTGGCCCGGTACAGGGCCTGGTCGGCCAGCCCTATCCATTGTTCCGGCGTCAGCACGCCGGGGCGGCCCTCCACCACGCCGCAGCTGCAGGTGACGCTCAGCTCCTGCGCCGGGTCGATGCGCACCGGCGTGCCGCCGATGGCCTGGTGCAGCTGCGCCAGGCGCGCGCCGCCGCTGGCCGCGTCCAGTCCCGGCAGCAGCAACATGAATTCCTCGCCGCCGTAGCGGCCCACGGTGTCGCTGGCGCGCAGCTGCGCCTGCGCCCGCCGCACCACTTCGCGCAGCACCTCGTCGCCGGCCAGGTGGCCGTAGGTGTCGTTGACCCGCTTGAAGTGGTCCAGGTCGAGCAGCACCAGCAGGAACGGCGTGCCGCCCGGCGCCGCCATCTGGGCCAGCCTTTCCGTCAGCGCGGTGCGGTTCCACGCCTGGGTCAGGCCGTCCTTGAGCGAGCGCAGCCGGTGTTCCTCGCGCGAGGCCTCCAGCGCGGCCGTGCGCTCGGCCACGCGCCGCTCCAGCAGCGCCTGCTGCCGCAACACCCGCGCCACCCGGTAGCGGTGCAGCAGGCCGATCGCGCCCAGCGCCAGCACGGCGCCGCCCGCGTAGGCCCACGGCGTCCGCCACCACGGCGGCTCGATCGTCACCGCCAGCTCCAGCATGGGCGAGCTGGCCTGCAGCGCGGCGTCGTCGGCCACCACCTGCAGCCGGTAGCGGCCGGCCGCCAGCGCCGCGTAGCGCAGCTCGCCGTTGCCGCTGACCGACCACGCCTCCTCCTGGCCCAGCAGGCGGTAGCGGAAACTGAGCGCCTCATGGTTCTGGTACAGCGGCGCCGCCACCCGCACGTCCAGCGCCGCGCCGCTCCACGGCGCCGGCCCGGCCAGCGCGGCGTTGCCATAGCGCGCCGAGCTCAGCTCCAGCGAGATGGCCTGGGCGCCGAACAGCGCCTCCGGCCGCAGCAGATGGGACAGGCCGTTGCTGGTGCCGATCCACAGTGAGCCGTCGCGGTCCTCGTGGATGGCGTTCTGGTTGGCGTCGTTCCACACCATGCCGCTCTGCTGGTTGAACAGGCGCCAGCGGCTGCCGTTCCACACCATCGCGCCGCTGTCGGTGGTCAGCCACAGCCAGTGGCGCCGGTCCACCAGCAGCGACTGGATCAGGCGCCCGTCCAGCAGGTCCAGCGGGAAGGGCCGCAGGCGCAGCGCGGGGTCGGCGGCGGCGGCCCGCCAGACGCGCGATCCATGGCTTTCGCCCAGCCACAGCGTATCGCCGTCGCACGCCAGGTGCTCGAAGCCGAGCTTGCCCTGCAGCGGACGCGACCAGTTGCCGCGCTCCAGCCGCAGCAGGCCGCGCGCGCCGCCGAACCACAGGCGGCCGGCGCCGTCGCGGCACATGCCGGTGATGCCGACGTCCCCCCCCATCAGCGTATCGGCAGCCTCGATCCGCCGCGGCGTGGACGCGTGTTGCGGGTCGGCGATCAGGAACAGCCCGCGGTCGGTGCCGATCCACAGCTGACCGGCGTCGTCGAACAGCAGCTTGTAGATGATGCGCTCGGGCATGCGCGCCACCACCTGGCTGCGGCCGGCGCGCCCGTCCCGGCGGATCAGCACGCCGGAAAAACTGCCGGCCCACAGGTTGCCGTGCGCGTCCTCGGCCAGCGCGCCCCACTGCCGGCCGCCGGCGCCGGTGTCGTCGACGCCGGCGAAGCGGCTGCCGTCCAGCCGCGCCAGGCCGCGGCCGGTGCCAGCGTACAGCGTGCCGTCGCGCGCGCGCAGGATGGCCCAGACATCATCGTTCGGCACGCCCTGCTGCACCGACCAGCTTTCCCAGTGCCGGTAGCCCTGCCACTGCACCAGGCCGCGGCCGGTGGAACCGAGCCACAGGTCGCCGTCGCGGTCGAACAGCAGCGGATGCACGCCGCTGCCGAAATGGATGCCCTGTTCGGCGCCATAGACGGTCCAGCCGCCGGGGCCGGCGCGGAACAGGCCCTGGTCGCTGGCGGCGATCAATTGGCCGTCGCTGTTTTGCGCCAGCGTCATTGGCCAGTTGGTGGTGTCGCCGAACTGTGGCGGCGTATGGTCGGTGAAACGCTGCGCGCCCGGCGCCAGCGCCAGCAAGCGGTCAGGGCCGCCCACCCACAGCACGCCGGCGGCGTCGCGCAGCAGCGCGTCCCAGTGCCGCGGCGGCAAGCCCTGGGCGGCGCCCATCGACGTGACCACGCCATCGCGATAGCGGCACAAGCTGGTCCCGCAGCCCAGCCACAGCGTGCCGTCGGCATCGCGCAGCACCGCGCCCAGGTCGCGCAAGCCCGGCTGGGTGGCGATTTGCGCGTCGCTGAACACCGCCGCGCCGCGCCAGCCGCCGTGGCTGTCGCGTTCGACACGCTGCAGCCTGCCGTTGCTCTGCACCAGCAGATGATCGGCGTCGATCGAGGCGAAGCGCGGGCCCGGCCTGACCGCGAACGGCTTGCCGTCCAGCCGCGGCACCATCCGCAATTCCTGGCCGTCGAGCAGCAACAGCGCGCGGTCGGTGCCGATCCACAACCGGCCGGCCGGGTCCACGTACAGGCTGCTCACGCTGGTGTCGGCGGCATCCTGGCGCCGCCCGTAGCGGCGGAAGCGGCTGCCGTCGAAACGGTATAAACCGTTCTCGGTGCCGGCCCACAGAAAACCGGTCCGGTCCTGCGCCAGCGCCGTGACGGTCAGGTTGGCCAGCCCGTCGACCTGGCCAAAGCTGCGCAACGGCAGCTGCTGCGCGCGCGCAGGCCCGCCCGCCAACAGCCCGGCCAGCGCCAGCGCCAGCGCCAGCCGCCGCCAGTGGGCGCGGCCGGTGCCTGGTCGGGCACGAGAGCGGTGGTGGTCCATCATGGCTTCAATCCCTGTCATGCGATGCGGCCGCATATCCTACCTCAGTACTTAACATTTTTCCATCAGGAAATCTCGAGCCCGGCGTAAGGCGATCCCTACACCGGCAACTCATGTTTGTGCAGCACCCAGCGCAACGCCTCCCCGGCGCCGGTGAAATCGCCGTCGTCCAGGCTGCGCTGGATGGCCTCGGCGTCCCACAGGCCGAAGCTGGCCTGGAAGTCCGCGGCGCAGGCGGCGAACAGCCGGACCGCCTCGCCGTCGCGCCCTTGCATCAGGGCCAGCAGCCGCTGCAACTCGTCCACCCAGGCCGCCGGCGCGCGCGCCACGCCGGCCGCCACCGCCGCCTCGGGCGGCAG
>JAJLPB010000059.1 GCA_025548565.1 Rugamonas sp. A1-17 | reverse complement strand
GCAAGTGGCGGCCATGAGCACGCTCGACATCGCCAGCATTGAAACGGCCGACATCGGTTCGCTGAAGACCGCCGCCATCGGCGCGCTGTCGACCAACCAGGCCAAGGCGCTGACCACCGACCAGATGGTCGCGCTGGGCTCGGCGCAGATCGGCTCGCTCACCAGCGCCCAGGTCGCCGCGATGAGCAGCGGCCAGATCGCCGCCATCGAGACCAATGACATCGGCGCGCTGAAGACCGCCGCCATCGCCGCGATGACCACCAACCAGGTCAACGCGCTGAGCACCGACCAGTTCCAGCAACTGGGCACCGCGCAGATCGCCGCGATGACCACCGCCAACCTGGCGTCCGGCCTGACCACTGACCAGATCGTCGCGATGAGCTCGGCCCAGTTCGGCGCGCTCAGCTCGAACCAGTTCGGCGCGCTGTCGACCACCGACATCGCCGCCATCGAGACGGCCGACATCGTCGGCCTGAAGACGTCGATCATCGCCTCGCTGAAGACCGCGCAACTGGCC
>JAJLPB010000058.1 GCA_025548565.1 Rugamonas sp. A1-17 | reverse complement strand
ACGCTGAGCTCGGCGCAAATCGGTTCGCTGAGCACCAACCAGATCGTCGCCCTGACCACCGGCCAGGCCAGCGCGCTGACCGCCACCCAGGCTGCCGGCCTGTCCACCAACGGCGTGGCCGCGCTGGAGACCGCCGACTTCGCCGCGCTGTCGACCAACGCCATCGCCGCGCTGAGCGCCAACCAGGTCAAGGCGCTGACCACCAACCAGGTCGTCGCGCTGACCACCAATGAAGCCGCCGCGCTGGGCACCGCGCAAGTAGCCGCATTGAGCACCAACGCCATCGCCGCGCTGGAGACCGCCGACCTGGCAGCCATCAAGGTGGCCGCCATCGCCGTGCTGGGCACCGCCCAGGTCGCCGCGCTGACCACCGGCCAGGTCAGCTCGCTGACCACCGCCGCCATCGCCGCGCTGAGCACGGCAGCCATCGCCGTGCTGAGCACCAACCAGGTCGTCGCGCTGAGCTCGGCCCAGATCAACAGCCTGGGCACCGCGCAAGTGGCCGCGCTGTCGAGCAACGCCATCGGCGCGATCCAGACCGCCGACCTGGCCGGCC
>JAJLPB010000057.1 GCA_025548565.1 Rugamonas sp. A1-17 | reverse complement strand
GCCTGGATGTTGGCGGTGGTGATCGCGGCGACCTGGCCGGTGGTCAGGCTCGACAGCTGGTCGGTGGTCAGCGCGGCCAGTTGCGCGGTCTTCAGCGAGGCGATGATCGCGGTCTTCAGGCCAACGATGTCGGCCGTCTCGATGGCGGCGATGTCGCCGGTCGACAAGGCGCCGAACTGGTTCGAGCTGAGCGCGCCGAACTGGGCCGAGCTCATCGCGACGATCTGGTCGGTGGTCAGGCCGGACGCCAGGTTGGCGGTGGTCATCGCGCCGAATTGCGCGGTGCCCAGCGACTGGATCTGGTCGGTGCTCAGCGCGTTGACCTGGTTGGTGGTCAGCGCGGCGATGGCGGCGGTCTTCAGCGCGCCGATGTCGTTGGTCTCGATGGCGGCGATCTGGCCGCTGCTCATGCCGCCGATCTGAGCGCTGGTGAGCGCGCCGATCTGCTGGCTCGACAGCGCGACGACCTGGTCGGTGGTCAGGGCCTTGGCCTGGTTGGTCGACAGCGCGCCGATGGCGGCGGTCTTCAGCGAACCGATGTCGGCGGTCTCGATCGAGGCGATGTCGAGCGTGCTCATGGCCGCCACTTGTGCCGAGCTCAGGGCGCCGATCTGCTGCGAGCTCAGTGCGACGACCTG
>JAJLPB010000056.1 GCA_025548565.1 Rugamonas sp. A1-17 | reverse complement strand
GTCGCGGTCCAGGCCGGCGCACACCTGCGCCAGCGCGGCGTCCAGCGCGGCCAGCGCCGGCGCCACGTCGGCCGGCGCCGGCTGGCGGCGCACCGCCGCCTCCAGCTGCCCGGCCAGTTGCGCGATGCCGTCCGCCGCCAGGCTCTGGGCCAGCCCGCGCAACGTATGCGCGTGGCGCGCCGCCTCCTCGTAGTCGCGGCGGCCGATCGCCGCGCGGATGCGCCCGGCGCCATGGCGCTCCTCGTGGCGGAACAGGCGCAGCACCTTGAGCAGCAGCGCCTCGTCGCCGTTGACGGCCTGCCGCGCCGCCGCCAGGTCCAGCCCCGGCACGCCGGCCGGCAGCGCCGCCGGCGCCGCGCCGGCGTCTTCGCCCTCGTCCCCGCCCTCGTCCCCGCCCTCGTCCCAAGCGGCGCGCAGGCCGACCGGCAGATAGTGCTGCAGCATCCGGTACAGCTCGGCCGGGATCACCGGCTTGCTGAGGCGGTCGTCGAAGCCCTCGCGCTGGCAGCGCCGCCACTGGTCGGCCATCGCGTTGGCGGTCAGCGCGATGATCGGCAACCGGTCGAAGCGGCGGTCCTGGCGCAGCTGCAGCGTGGCGGCGTGGCCGTCCAGCACCGGCATGTGCAGGTCCATGAACACCAGCTGGTAGCGCTGCGCCGCGCCGGCCG
>JAJLPB010000055.1 GCA_025548565.1 Rugamonas sp. A1-17 | reverse complement strand
ACCTCCGCCGCCGCCAGCGCCGGCGTCCGCGATTGCTCCAGCAGCGCCGTCTGTTGTGCCGCCGTCAGCAGCGGCACGCGGCCGCTCGCTTGCGCGGCGTCGCTCGCCATGCCGTCGAGCAGCGTGCGCAGGTAAAGGGCGAAGCGCCGCACGGTTGCCGCGTCAAACAGCGCGCTGGCGTATTCCAGCCAGCCGCCCAGCGCGTCGCCGCCGTCATGCAGCGACAGCGTGATATCGAACTTGGCGCTGCCGTCTTCCAGGTCGGGCAACGCCGCCGCCTGCAGGCCCGGCAGGTTGGGCACGGGGGCCGCGCCGCCCTGCCAGGCCAGCGCGGCCTGGAACAAGGCGTTGTACGAGCGGCTGCGCTGCGGCTGCACCAGCTGCACAATCTGCAGCTGCGGAATGTGCTGGTGCTGCTGCACCGCCAGCACGGTCTCGCCGACCTGCTCCAGCAACTGCGCCACGCTGTGCTGCGGATCGACCCGGATGCGCACCGGCACGGCGTTGGCGAAAAAGCCGATCAGCGGCTCGGTCTCCAGACTGCCGCGGTTGGCGAACGGCACGCCGATCACCACCTCCTGCTCGCCCGACAGCCGCGACAGCAGCAACGCCCAGCCCGCCAGTACAGTCATGAACAAGGTCAGGTGGTGATGCTGGCTCAGCTGGCGCAA
>JAJLPB010000054.1 GCA_025548565.1 Rugamonas sp. A1-17 | reverse complement strand
CTGCGCCAGTTGAGCCAGCATCACCACCTGACCTTGTTCATGACCGTGCTGACGGGCTGGGCGTTGCTGTTGTCGCGGCTGTCGGGCGAGCAGGAGGTGGTGATCGGCGTGCCGTTCGCCAACCGCGGCAGTCCGGAGACCGAGCCGCTGATCGGCTTTTTCGCCAACGCCGTGCCGGTGCGCATCCAGGTCGATCCGCGGCACAGCGTGGCGCAGTTGCTGAAGCAGGTCGGCGAGACCGTGCTGGCGGTGCAGCAGCACCAGCACATTCCGCAGCTGCAGATTGTGCAGCTGGTGCAGCCGCAGCGCAGCCGCTCGTACAACGCCCTGTTCCAGGCCACGCTGGCCTGGCAGGGCGGCGCGTCCCGCGCGCTCAACCTGCCGGGCTTGCAGGCGGCGGCGTTGCCCGACCTGGAACACGGCACCACCAAGTTCGATCTCACGCTGTCGCTGCATGACGGCGGCGACGCGCTGGGCGGCTGGCTGGAATACGCCAGCGCGCTGTTTGACGCGGCAACCGTGCAGCGCTTCGCCCTTTACCTGCACACGCTGCTCGACGGCATGGCGGCCGACGCCGCGCAAGCGAGCGGCCGCGTGCCGCTGCTGACGGCGGCACAACAGACGGCGCTGCTGGAGCAATCGCGGACGCCGGCGCTGGCGGCGGCGGAGGA
>JAJLPB010000053.1 GCA_025548565.1 Rugamonas sp. A1-17 | reverse complement strand
CGCCGCCATCGCCGTGCTGAGCACCAACCAGGTCGTCGCGTTGAGCTCGGCCCAGATCAGCAGCCTGGGCACCGCGCAAGTGGCCGCCCTGTCGAGCAACGCCATCGGCGCGATCCAGACCGCCGACCTGGCCGGCCTGAGCACCGCCGACATCGCCGCGCTGCGCAGCTCGCAGCTGGCCGGCCTGACCACCGACCAGGTGGGCGCCTTGTCGACCAACCAGATCGCCGCGCTGAGCAGCGCCGCGGTCGCCGGCCTGACCACCAACCAGATCGTCGCCCTGACCACCGCGCAGGCGAGCGTGCTGAGCGTCGTGCAAGCATCCGGCCTGTCGACCAACGCCATCGCCGCGCTGGAAACTGCCGACTTCGCCGCGCTGTCGACCGCCGTGGTCGCCTCGCTGAGCGTGAACCAGGTCAAAGCCCTGACCACCGGCCAGGTCGTCGCGCTGACCACCAATGAAGCCGCCGCGCTGAGCACCGCGCAAGTGGCCGCGCTGAGCACCAACGCCATCGCCGCGATGGAAACGGCCGACCTGTCGGCCGTCAAGACCGCCGCCATCGCCGCGCTGACCACCGCGCAAGTGGCCGCGCTGACCACCGGCCAGATCAACTCGCTGGCCACCGCCTCGGTCGCCGCGCTGAGCACGGCCGGCGTCGCCGCCCTGGGCACCGACCAGGTGGTCGCA
>JAJLPB010000052.1 GCA_025548565.1 Rugamonas sp. A1-17 | reverse complement strand
CAGCTGGGCGGTGCGCAGCGCGGCGATGTCGGCGGTCGACAGGCCGGCCAGGTCGGCGGTCTCGATGGCGCCGATGGCTTTGCTGCTCAGCGCGGCCACCTGGGCGGCGCTCAGGCTGGCGATTTGCGACGAAGTCAGTGCAACCACCTGGTCGGTGCCCAGCACGGCGATGCCGGCCGTGCTCAGCGCGGCGACCGAGGCGGTGGCCAGCGAGTTGACCTGGCCGGTGGTCAGCGCGGCCACTTGCGCGGTGGTCAGCGCGGCGATGGCGGCGGTCTTGATGGCCGACAGGTCGGCCGTTTCCAGCGCGGCGATGGCGTTGGTCGACAGCGCGGCCACTTGCGCGGTGCTCAGCGCGGCCGCTTCATTGGTGGTCAGCGCGACAACCTGGCCGGTGGTCAGGGCTTTGACCTGATTCACGCTCAACGAGGAGACAGCGGCGGTCGACAACGCGGCGAAGTCGGCGGTCTCCAGCGCGGCGATGGCGTTGGTGGTCAGCGCCAGCACTTGCGCGGCGCTCAGCGCGCTGGCCTGGCCGGTGGTCAGGGCAACGATCTGGTTGGTGGTCAGGCCGGACACGGCGGCGGTGGTCAGCGCGGCGATCTGGTTGGTCGACAGCGCGCCCACCTGGTCGGTGGTCAGGCCGGCCAGCTGCGAGCTGCGCAGCGCGGCGATGTCGGCGGTGCTCA
>JAJLPB010000051.1 GCA_025548565.1 Rugamonas sp. A1-17 | reverse complement strand
CACGTCCGGCTCGACGGGCAAGCCCAAGGGTGTGATGGTCGAGCATGCCAGCGTGGTCGATCATGTCCAGGCCTACGTTGCGCTGTGCGCGCTGACGGCGCGCGACCGCGTGCTGCAGTTCTCATCGTTCAGCTTTGACCAGTCGGTGGAGGAAATCTTCCCGGCGCTGGCGGTGGGGGCGGCCCTGGTGCTGCGTCCCGACCACGTGGTGACGCCGGATGACGACTTTGTGGCGCTGTTGCGGCGCCACGAGGTCACCGCGATGCCGCTGCCCACGGCCTTCTGGCATGCCTGGACGGCGGAGCTGGGGCAGGGCCGCCATCGGCCGCCAGCATCGCTGCGCCAGGTGATCGTCGGTGGCGAACCGGCCGGGCTGCGGCAGTTGCAGGTGTGGGCGGGAGCGCTGCAAGACCGCCCCATGCGCTGGATTAACAGTTACGGACCGACCGAGGCGACCGTGACGGCCACGGCATGGGCCTGGCGGAACGGCATGCCGCTGCCGTCCGGTAATCCACCGATCGGCCGGCCGCTGCCCGGCACGCCGGTGTATGTGCTGGACCAGTTGGGCGCGTTGGTGCCGCCGGGCGCCATCGGCGAACTGTGCATCGGCGGGACGCGGGTGGCGCGCGGCTACCTGAACCGCGACGAGCTCAGCGCGGAGCGCTTTGTGCCGGATCCGTACAGCGCGGCGCCCGGC
>JAJLPB010000050.1 GCA_025548565.1 Rugamonas sp. A1-17 | reverse complement strand
ACCGGGCGCGGCGCTATACGGATCCGGCACAAAGCGCTCCGCGCTGAGCTCGTCGCGGTTCAGATAGCCGCGCGCCACCCGCGTCCCGCCGATGCACAGTTCGCCGATGGCGCCCGGCGGCACCAACGCGCCGAACTGGTCCAGCACATACACCGGCGTGCCGGGCAGCGGCCGGCCGATCGGCGGATTACCGGACGGCAGCGGCATGCCGTTCCGCCAGCCCCAAGCCGTGGCCGTCACGGTCGCCTCGGTCGGACCATAGGTGTTGAGCCAGCGCGCGGGATGGTCTTGCATGGCATGGGTCCACGTCGCGAATTGCTGCTGGCCGGCCGCCTCGCCACCGGCGATGACCAGTTGCAGCGACGCCGGCGGCCGGTGGCGGCCCTGCCCCACCTCCGCCGACCAGGCGTGCCAGAAGGCGGTCGGCAAGTGCACCGACGTCACGTCGTGCCGGCGCATCAACTCGATGAATTCAGCGTCGGGCATCACCACGTGGTCGGGACGGATGATCAGGGCCGCCCCCACCGCCAGCGCCGGGAAGATTTCCTCCACCGAGGCGTCAAAACTGAAGGAGCCGAACTGCAGCACGCGGTCGCGCGCCGTCAGCGCGCACAGCGCAATGTAGGCCTGGACATGATCGACCACGCTGGCATGCTCGACCATCACACCCTTGGGCTTGCCCGTCGAGCCGGACGTA
>JAJLPB010000005.1 GCA_025548565.1 Rugamonas sp. A1-17 | reverse complement strand
ATTCGGTACTGCGTTTGCTGCGAAGCGTTGTGTCCGTCAGCGAAGAAGAAAGAGTATGAAGCGTTTAGATCGTTTCGTCAACCCCGTTTTTTAGTACCCCGTACTAAAAAACTTTTTCTCGTTTCACTCAGCAACATGTGCTGTGTTCTGCGAGGGGGCGAACTATAGCAAACGAAATTGGATTCCGCAAGTGCTGCGCCGCAACGCATGGCCGCCCTTCCTCTATCTCCGCCTCCCATCCCCGTTATTCTGCAGACTGTCGCATGGCATTGGCTCCCATGCCCGCAATCCCTTACAGTTGCATCGTCCCAATAGCTTTGTCCAATAACAGTTGATCGCTAAGCTACACTTGCCGCTTGCACGACAATTCATAGAACGAAAGCCTCACATGTTTCCGATGCCCAAAACCCAAGACACCCTGAAAACCGCCGGCGCCTGGCTGCACCGCGGTTTCGATGCGACCGCAACCTGGGTTACTCAACTGTCGTGGTGGAAGTTCCTGGTCTTCGCGGTGCTGACGCTGATCGCCGGCTCCATCCTGCAGGACGAGCTGTTCTCGTCCAGCCCGGACGAAGAAGTGGTGATCAAGAACGACAAGCATCCCAAGCGCAAAAATGGCGACACCAATATCCTGATCGACGACAGCGGCATCCACTTCAACCCGCGCGGCAAGATCCGCAACAAGGATGCCGACAAGTCCGATAAGAACGACTCCGATTCCAGCAACGAAGACAATAACTCGCCCCACGTCCCGCCGGTAGCCCCTCCGGCCGAACCCGCCGACGCGGCGCCTGCAGCGCCGCCGGCACCTCCGGCCCCGGCCGCTAAAACGGGCAAGTCAGGCGCGGCATCCGTCCCAGCCCTGCCCACCCTGCCTGGCGAGGAAGTCCACATCGACCTGCCGCCGCAGATCGGCGAAGAGCTGTCGAACGCCATCGAGGAAGCGGTCGACGATGCCGCCGAGCAAAAAGTGACCCGCTACCACCGCCAAGCCTCGACCTGGTTCAAGAGCTTCGTCTCGCTGCTGGTGCTCGCGCTGTTCGGCACCAAGGCCCTGATGGGCGGCAAAAAACGCGCAGAGGCCGAAACACTGACCGCCAACGCCGCCGTCGAACGCGAATCCATGCAGCGCCAGCTGAGCGAAGCGAAGATGCAGATGATGCAAGCCCAGGTCGAGCCTCACTTCCTGTTCAACACCCTGGCCTCGGTCGAGCACCTGATCGAAACCGACCCACCGCGCGCCTCGGCCATGCAGCGCAGCCTGATCAAATACCTGCGCGCGGTGCTGCCTCAAATGCGCGACAACGCCCTGATCACCAACCTGGGCCGCGAAGCCGACATGGTGGTGGCCTACCTCAACCTGCTGAAAATGCGCATGGAAGAACGCCTCACCGTCGACTTCGACATCCCCGACGGCCTGCGCACCGCAGCCTTCCCGCCGATGATGCTGCAGTCGATGGTGGAAAACGCCATCAAGCACGGCCTGGAAGCCAAGCCCGAAGGCGGCACGCTGAAGGTGCGCGCCGACGTGGCGCACAACAAGCTGCGCGTGATCGTCACCGACAACGGCCTCGGCTTCGGCGCCGTGCCCAGCGACGGCACCGGCCTGGGCCTGATGACCATCCGCGAACGCCTGAAACTGCTGCACGGCGACCAAGGCCAACTGCTGATCGCCGCCAACAGCCCAAGCGGCGTCATCGCCACGATCGAAGTCCCGTACCAGCTGTCCAAATAAGATCGATTGATTATTACAGCGATTCGTTGAATAATTAATTGTTTAAATAATTAACATTGCAGAACACACCCACATGCCTACAGCAATCATTGCCGACGACGAACGTTTGATGCGCGACCAACTGCGCATGCGCCTGGGCCAGGTCTGGCCCGAGCTGGAAATCATTGGCGAAGCCAAGAATGGCGACGAGGCAATCGAGCTGGTCGACCAACTCAAGCCGGATTTCACCTTCCTCGACATCCGCATGCCCGGCAAGACCGGCATGGAAGCGGCGACGGTCATCGGCAACAAGAGCCACATCGTGTTCGTGACCGCCTACGATGCCTACGCGGTCGAAGCCTTCGAACGCGGCGCGGTCGACTACGTGCTCAAACCGCCCGAGCAGGAGCGCCTGCAGATCACGGTCGACCGTCTCAAGACCCGCATGAGCAAGCCCGGCGCGGCGGCCGACGTCAACGCCAGCGTGACGGCGATGCTGTCGCAACTGGCGGAAAAGATCACCGCGCCCAAGCCGACCTATCTGCAGTGGATCCAGGCCAGCATCGGCCAGGACTTGCGCATGATCCCGGTCGAGGAAATCCTGTTCTTCCGCTCGGACGAAAAATACACCTGTGTGCAGACCGAGCGCTATGAAGCGCTGATCCGCAAGCCGGTGCGCGACCTGGCCGAGGAGCTGGACCCGGCGCTGTTCTGGCAGATCCACCGCGCCACGCTGGTCAACGTCAACGCCATCGAGGGCGTAACGCGCGACATCCGCGGCCGCCACCTGGTCATGATCAAGGGCAAGCCGGACAAGCTGGAAGTGAGCCGCAGCTTCCTGCACCTGTTCAAGCAGATGTAATCCCCGCCGCCGACGTCCCGCACGTCTGCGGCATATCAAACCCTACCCACGCGCTTGCTTTAGTGTGAATCCACGCGGCCGCCGGCCGCATGGAGGCGCGCATGGGGCGAACCCGATCACTACTGTTACTCACGGGCGCCATCGCGCTCGCCAGCCGGCTGTCCTGGCGCATGGGCTGGCAATGCGCGCGCACCGCCGCCGCCCACAAGCGCAGCCGCGGCATCATCCAGCACGCCAACGACGCCATCATTTCCACCGACGAGCGCCAGCGCATCCTGCAAGCCAACCCCTCGGCGGCCGCCATGTTCGGCACCACGGTGCAGGCGATGGAGGGCGCGCCGCTGCAGCAATTCATTCCCCGCGACCAGCGCCTGAGCAACGAACCGGCCTCCACCCGCTACTTCGGCAACACCGGCATCCGCCTGCGCATGAAAGGCCGCCGCGCCAGCGACTATGCGGTGACGGGGCTCAAAGCCGGCGGCCAGCACTTCCCGCTGGAGGGCTCGATCTCGTCGCTGGCGGAAAACGGTCACCGCATCTACACCATCATCCTGCGCGACATCACCGAGCGCAAGCTGGTGCAGGAGCAACTGGAGCAGTCCTATTCGCAGCTGCGCGAACTGTCGGCCGCGCTGCAGACGATACGGGAAGAAGAGCGCAAGCACATCGCCCGCGAACTGCATGACGACCTGGGCCAACTGCTGGCGACACTGCGGGTGGACTTGGCGCTGCTGCAACAGCAGCACAACAACGACGCGGCGGCCCGCAAGCTCCAGGCCGGCATGGACGAGCTGCTGATGTCGGCGATCACCTCGCTGCGGCGCATCGCCAGCAATTTACGGCCGCGCGCGCTCGATGAGGGAGGCTTGTATTTTGCGCTGGAGAGCCTGCGCCAGGAGTTCGTCGCGCGCTACGGCATCGCCTGCACTCTGGATGCGAACGAGGAGGACTTGATACTGGACGACGCCTACAGCACGGCCATCTTCCGCATTGCACAGGAAGCGCTGACCAATATCACCCGCCACGCCGAGGCGAGCAAGGTCATGCTGTCGCTGCACCGCGTTGACGGACAGCTGAAAATCACCATCCACGACGACGGCCGCGGCATCGCCGAAAAAGACATGGACAAGGCCTCGTCCTTCGGCCTGATCGGGATGCGCGAGCGTGTCTGGGCACTACACGGCGACATCTCCATCGTCAGCGACGGCGGCACCCGGATCACAATCCGGCTGCCGCTGCCGCCTCAGGACAACGCCGCCTGATCCCGCTTAGAACGAGTGGCGGATGCCGACGTTGAAGGCCTTGTCGCCGCTACCAGCTTCGTTGTTGTTACCAACGGTGTAGCCGGCGCCGTTCTTGTTCTTGATCTTGGCGTAGGCGACATACATGCCGGTACGCTTCGACAGCGAGTACAGGTAGCCCAGCGCCCACTGGTCGGCGTCCTGGTTGTTGACGGTCTTGTCGTTCTTGCGGATGTACGAGGCCATGATGGTGCCGCTCGGAGCGACCGGCACTTGCACGCCGATCAGCAGGTCGTTGCTGTCGATGCTGGCTTTTGGCGCCACGGCGTAACCGTAGGCGTTGGCCACCGGCAGTGCCGCGCTGTTCACGCCCTTGTCCGCGCCGTAGGCGAAGAAGGCTTTGACAACCTGGAAGTCGTAGTTGATCGCGAACAGGGTGTTGCGGCCGGTATCCTGCAGCTTGGCCGAGGTGGCGCCAACAGCGGCGGTGTCGTTGTTGCGGTTGTTGTACACCAGGCGCGCGTTCAGCGGGCCGTTGGCGTAGTTCAGGCCGAAGCCGAACTGGCGGCCGGCGGTCGAGCTGCCAGCCTGCTCGCCCAGCGAGTACAGGCCGTCGGCGCTGAAGCCTTCCATTACCGGGGTCGAGTAGACCAGGGCGTTGCTGGTGCGGGTGTTCGCGCCGGCTGCTGGGAACAGGTTCTTGATGCTGCCAGCGTAACCTGCGCCGAATGGGTCGGCGACCTGGCTCATGGCGTTGTACAGCATGGTGTATTGACGGCCGATGGTCAGGGTGCCGGCATCCTTGCTCTTCAGGCCGACGAACGACTGGCGGTTGAACAGCGCGCTGTTGGCGTTGTCCAGCGAGCCGTCATCCACTTTCAGGCCGGTTTCCAGGGTGAAGATGGCCGACAGGCCGCTGCCCAGGTCTTCGGTACCGCGGAAGCCCAGACGGGACTGGCTGCCGATACCGCTGGTGACTTTGGTCACGCTGCCTGCAGCGCCGCCGCGCTCGCTGACCAGGCCGGCATCGACCAGGCCATAGATCGTGACATTCGATTGAGCTTGTGCTTGAGCCGCGAAACCGCCGATGATCATTGCTACCAGAGTAAGTTTTTTCACTTGATGTTCTCTACTTGAGGTTGAAAGAGGTAATTGCACGTAATGAATCTACGCGGCGTATCTTGCCTATCAATTACTTCAACAATGTGACATCAACCATTTGTTGTAAATCGGCATCAATATAAAAAAGCCGCTGGAAGCGGCTTTAGGGGACTTTGGCTTTAGGGGGACTTTATTTCAGGCGGCAACTGAGCAGGTAGTAATATTCCAGCCGCTCGACGCGGATCTGCCGCGCCGACGTGGCAAAGCGCTTGCGCAGCGTGCTGTCGGTCAGGTAGTTCTTCATCACTTCGTAGCGCTGGCCGTCGTCGGCGGTCAGGATCTGGAAGGTGTTGCCTTCCAGATCGGTGCGGGCGAAAACCATGCTGTTGCCATCGACATAAGACTCGTCCAGCAGCACCAGCAGCACATCCTTGCCCAGCTTGGCGCGCAAGGTCTTCAGGTACTTTTCCTGGTCTTCACGCTTGACGTGCGCCCACAGGCCGGCCGCGAACACCGCCGTGTACTTGCCTTCCAGGCCGTCCGGCAGGTTGAAGGCGTCCATCACGCCGAAGCTCACGACGTCCTCGTCCAGGCCGCGGGTCTCGGCCAGCGCGATCATTTCCGGCACCAGGTCGGTAGCGTGCACCGATTCCGCCACTTCGGCGATCAGGTCGGTCCAGTAAGCGGTGCCGCAGGCCAGTTCCAGCACTTTGTGGCCCTGGAACAGTTCGGCCACCATTTCCTGCAAGTCATCCAGATCGTCGAAGCGCTCTTCCTGCGCGTAGACCTGGTCATAGTTGTCGGCGTTGACGGCATAAAATTGTGCCAACTGATTGGTAATCATGTCTTACTTTCTAATTTACAGTTCGTAGTGTTCTTTTTCACCGCTCATGGCCCGCTCGATCAACTTGCGGTTGAGCGTAGGCGCCAGCAGTTCAATAAAGGTGTAGATATAGCTGCGCAGGTAAGCCCCCTGCTTGACCGCCACCCGCGACACATTCATGCCGAACAGGTGGCCAACGGGGATGGCGCGCAGGTTCTTGTCGCGCTCGGTGTCGAAGGCCATGCCCGCTATGATACCAATCCCCATGCCCAACTCCACATAAGTCTTGATCACGTCGGCGTCGATGGCTTCCAGCAGCACGTCCAGCTTCAGCCCGCGCAGGGAGAAGGCGTGGTCGATCTTGCTGCGGCCGGCAAAGGCGCCATCGTAAGTGATAATCGGGAAAGCGGCAATTTCTTCCAGCGTCACCTGCCGGGATTTGAGCAAGGGATGGTCCGGCGACACCACCACCACGTGCTCCCATTGATAGCATGGCAAGGTTATCAGACCGGTCACGCCGGCGATGGATTCGGTGGCGATGGCCAGGTCGGCCTGGTCGCGCTGGACCATCTCGGCGATCTGCTGGGGATTGCCTTGCAACAAAGACAACCTTACCTTGGGAAACTTCAGCATGAAGGCCTGCACCACCCTCGGCAGCGTGTAGCGCGCCTGCGTGTGTGTGGTGGCGATGGTAAAACTGCCGCTGTCCTGGGCCGCATATTCCTTGCCGATGCGCTTGAGGCTGTCGATCTCCTGCATAATGAGCTCTACCGATTCCAGCACCAACCGCCCCGGTTCCGTCAGGCCGCGGATGCGCTTGCCGTGCCGGGTGAAGATATCGACGCCCAGCTCCTCCTCCAGCTCGATAATCGCCTTGGAAACGCCCGGTTGCGACGTAAACAGCGCCTTGGCGGCATCGGTCAGGTTGTAGTTCTGGCGTACAGCTTCGCGCACGAAGCGCAGTTGGTGAAGGTTCATTGCAGGTCCAGGCCCATCATAAATTATTAACGTGCATGCTTATACCCAATACGTATATAAGCAAATAAAGACTAAGTCGTATGGAATAAAGACGAAGTTTATTACTATTAGCGCTAGTTTGGGGGTTCTAGCAAGCGACTATCTAGGAAGAATATGTATCAATACGACCAATATGACCATCTCATCGTCCGCGAACGCATCGCCCAGTACCGGGACCAGGTGCGCCGCCGTCTGTCCGATGAGCTGACCGAAGCCGAATTCCTGCCGCTGCGCCTGCAAAATGGCCTGTACATGCAGCGCCACGCCTACATGCTACGCATCGCCGTGCCGTACGGCCTGCTGGCATCGAAGCAAATGCGCATGTTCGCGCAGATCGCCCGCAAGTACGACCGTGGCTATGGCCACTTCACCACCCGCCAGAACATCCAGTTCAACTGGATCGAGCTGGAACAGACCCCGGACATCCTGACCGACCTGGCCTCGGTGGAGATGCACGCCATCCAGACCTCGGGCAACTGCATCCGCAACACCACTTCCGACCCGTTCGCCGGCGTGGCCGCCGACGAGATCATCGATCCGCGTCCGTACGCCGAGGTGCTGCGCCAGTGGTCCACCTTCCACCCTGAATTCATCGCCCTGCCGCGCAAGTTCAAGGTCGCCATCAACGGCGCCGTCGAAGACCGCGCCGCCATCGCGGTGCACGACATCGGCCTGACCGTGGTGCGCAACGACGCCGGCGAGATCGGCTTCAAGTTCATGGCCGGTGGCGGCATGGGCCGCACCCCGATCCTGGGCAGCGTGATCCGCGAGTTCCTGCCATGGCAGCACCTGCTGACCTACACCGAAGCCGTGATGCGCGTGTATAACCAGTACGGCCGCCGCGACAACAAGTACAAGGCCCGCATCAAGATCCTGCTGAAGGCCATCGGCGTCGAGGAATTCACCCGCCAGGTCGAAGCCGAATGGGCCGACCTGAAGGACGGCCCGGAAACGCTGACGGTCGAAGAGATGCAGCGCGTGATCGACTACTTCCAGCCGCCCGCCTACAAGCAGCTGGACGACAGCGACGTGGTCGCGGCGCACGCCGGCAACAAGGCTTTCGCCAACTGGGTCAACCGCAACGTCAAGCCGCACAAGCAGCCCGGCTACGCCGCCGTGGTACTGTCGCTGAAGAAGACCGGCGTGCCGCCGGGCGACGCCACCGCCGAGCAGATGGACTTCATGGCCGACCTGGCCGACCGCTACAGCTTCGGCGAACTGCGCGTCACGCACGAGCAGAACATCATACTGGCCGACGTCGAGCAGTCGCAGTTGTACACGCTGTGGGAACAGATCAAGGCCAAGGGCCTGGCCACGCCGAACATCGGCCTGCTGACCGACATGATCTGCTGCCCCGGCGGCGACTTCTGCTCGCTGGCCAACGCCAAGTCGCTGCCGATCGCCGCCGCCATCGCGGAACGCTTCGACAATATCGACTTCCAGCATGACATCGGCGAGATCGAACTGAATATCTCCGGCTGCATCAACGCCTGCGGCCACCACCACGTCGGCAGCATCGGCGTGCTGGGGGTCGACAAGGACGGCAGCGAATGGTATCAAGTGTCGATCGGCGGCGCGCAGGGCAACAACGCCGCCATCGGCAAGATCATCGGACCGTCGTTCTCCGCGCTGCAGATGCCGGAAGTGATAGGCCGCCTGCTGCAAGTGTATGTGCGCGACCGCTACGAAGGCGAGTCGTTCGCCGACTGCGCGCAGCGCCTGGGCGTCGCGCCGTTCAAGGAATTTGTGTACGCCACGCCGATCGTCGAAGCCGGTCGCCTGGTTGGAGAGGATGAATATGTCTGAAGCAGTGAAAAACCTGATCATCAAGGGCCATGAAATCGTCGAAGACGACTGGCAGGTGCTGCGCCTGGCCGAACCGGTCGACGGCGCGCCCAAGCACGACCCGGCCACCGTCGCCGTCCCGGCGGGTAAATTCATCGTTCCGCTGAGCCTCTGGCTGGTGCAGCGCGAGCTGCTGGCCGCGCGCGCCGCCGCCGGCGAGATCGGCGTCTGGATCGCCAGCGACGAACGCCCGGAAGCGCTGAAGGACGACCTGTCCAAGCTCGCGCTGATCGCCGTCGACTTCCCTAAATTCACCGATGGCCGCGGCTACTCGATCGCCTACAACCTGCGCACCCGCCTGGGCTGGACCGGCGAACTGCGCGCCATCGGCGACGTGCTGCGCGACCAGCTGTTCTCGATGCGGCGCGTCGGCTTCAACGCCTACGCCACGCGTCCGGACCGCAGCATCCACGAAGCGCTGAAAGGCCTGTCCGATTTCTCGGAGACCTACCAGGCGTCGGTGGACCAGAAGGTGCCGCTGTTCCGCCGCCACGCCCGCAATGTCGGCGTCGGCGCCAACAACGACGGCTTCGGCATCTGAGGGAGCGGCGATGAGCGACATGAACAAGCTGATTGCGGACACCCGCGCCACGCTGGACCGCATCGTCAAGGACCACAGTCCGGCGGTCTTCGCCTCCAGCCTGGCGGCCGAAGACATGGTGCTGACCGATTTGATCCTGAAATCCAAACTGGATATCGGCATCTTCTCGCTTGAAACCGGACGCCTGCATCCTGAAACGCTGGCCATGCTGGACCGCGTGAAGGAGCACTACGACGGCTACGAGATCGCGCTGTACAAGCCGCAGCCGGAGGCGGTCGACGCCTACGTCGCGCAGAATGGCCTGAACGCTTTTTACGACAGCGTCGAGATGCGCCGCGAGTGCTGCCGCATCCGCAAGGTCGAGCCGCTGGGCCGCGCCCTGGCCGGCAACAAGGCATGGGTGACCGGCCAGCGCCGCGCGCAATCGGCCACCCGCACCTCGCTGATGGTGGAGGAGGACGATCCGGCGCACCTGATGACCAAGTTTAATCCGCTGGCCGACTGGTCGGAGCAGGACGTCTGGAACTACATCCGCGACAATAACGTGCCGTACAATGCACTGCACGATCAGGGCTATCCATCGATCGGCTGCGCACCCTGCACGCGCGCCATCGAACCGGGCGAAGACGTCCGCGCTGGCCGCTGGTGGTGGGAGAATCCGGACTCGAAGGAATGCGGCCTGCACATGGTCGACGGCAAACTGATACGCATTAAATCCGTGGCAGCTTGATTAGCAAGCGCCCCACAAAAGAATAGGCATAGTCCATGAACGCTATAGTTGAAAACCACGCCGCGCACGTCAACGCGCGCCACCTCGACGCCCTGGAATCGGAAGCGATCCACATCATGCGCGAAGTGGCGGCCGAATGCAGCAACCCCGCCCTGCTGTTCTCGGGCGGTAAGGACTCGGTGGTCCTGCTGCGCATCGCGGAGAAGGCTTTCCGCCCCGGTAAATTCCCCTTCCCGCTGGTGCACGTCGACACCGGCCACAATTTCGAGGAAGTCATCACCTTCCGCGACAAGCGCGTGGCCGAACTGGGCGAACGCCTGATCGTCGGCTCGGTGGAAGAGTCGATCAAAAAAGGCACGGTGCGCCTGCGTAATCCGCAGACCGATTCGCGCAACGCCGCGCAGGCGGTCACGCTGCTGGAAACCATCGCCGCACACGGCTTCGACGCCTGCATCGGCGGCGCCCGCCGCGACGAAGAGAAGGCCCGCGCCAAGGAGCGCATCTTCTCCTTCCGCGACGAATTCGGCCAGTGGGATCCCAAATCGCAGCGCCCGGAATTGTGGGACCTGTATAACACCCGCGTCCATCCGGGCGAGAACATGCGCGTGTTCCCGATCTCGAACTGGACCGAGCTCGATGTGTGGCAGTACATCGCCCGCGAAAAGCTGGAACTGCCGCCGATCTACTTCGCCCACGAACGCCAGGTCATTCCGCGCAACGGCCTTCTGGTGCCGCTGACCGACCTGACCCCGGCGCGCGAAGGCGAAACCGTCGAGACCCAAGTGGTGCGTTTCCGCACCGTCGGCGACATCTCGTGCACCTGCCCGGTGTCGTCGGATGCTGCCACGGTGGAGCAGATCATCGCCGAAACCGCGGTCACGCAAATCACCGAACGCGGCGCCACCCGGATGGACGACCAGACCTCCGAAGCATCGATGGAAAAACGTAAAAAAGCAGGATACTTCTGATGAACGCTCGTATTGATAACACCTCCGAAAACCTGACCGAGCGCGGACTGCTGCGCTTCATCACCGCCGGTTCCGTCGACGACGGCAAATCCACGCTGATCGGCCGCCTGCTGTTCGACAGCAAAGGCATCTTCGCCGACCAGCTGGACGCCATGTCGCGCTCCAAGCATAAGCGCACCGTCGGCGAAGCGGTCGACCTGTCGCTGCTGACCGACGGCCTGGAAGCCGAACGCGAACAGGGCATCACCATCGACGTGGCCTACCGCTACTTCGCCACGCCCAAACGCAAGTTCATCATCGCCGACACCCCGGGCCACGAGCAGTACACCCGCAACATGGTGACCGGCGCCTCGACCGCCGATGCCGTCATCATCCTGATCGACGTGTCGAAAGTGAAGCTGCGCGAGGACGGCGGCGTGGACCTGCTGATCCAGACCAAGCGCCACTCGACCATCGCCCACCTGCTGCAGATCGAGCACGTGATCGTCGCCGTCAACAAGATGGACCTGGTGAACTACGACCAGGCCATCTACGACCGCATCGTCAAGGCCTACGGCGAATTCGCCGCGAGCCTGGGCCTGAAGGACATCACGCCGATTCCGCTGTCCGCCCTGACCGGCGACAACGTGGTCGACGCCAGCGAGAAACTGAGCTGGTACAAGGGCCCGACGCTGATCGAGCTGCTCGAATCGCTGTCCGTCTACGAAGAATCGCACAACGCGCCGTTCCGCTTCCCGGTGCAGCTGGTGGCGCGCCACAACGGCCACGAAGCCAACGACTTCCGCGGCTACATGGGCCGCATCGAAGCCGGCAAGGTATCGGTCGGCGACAAGCTGGTGGTGCAGCCATCCGGCCAGAGCGCGACCGTCAAGGACATCGTCACGCTGGAAGGTTCGCATCAGTCGGCGGTGGTCGGCCAATCGGTCACGCTGCTGCTCAACGAATACCTGGACATCTCGCGCGGCGATTTGCTGGCCAGTGCGACGCAGCCTGCCACCCTGCTCAAGCAGTTGAAGGCGGACGTGTGCTGGATGTCGGACGAACCGCTGGACCAGCGCCGCAAGTACTGGATCAAGCACGGCACCAAGCAGACCTCGGCCAAGATCACCGGCATCGACTCGCTGTTGGACATCAACACGCAGGAACGCCACAGCGCCGACGGCCTGAAGCTGAACGACATCGCGCGCATCGGCCTGACCGTGCAGCAGCCGCTGGCGGCCGACGCCTATGACGACATCCGCGCGACCGGCGCCTTCATCCTGATCGATGAAGTCACGCACCAGACGGTGGCGGCGGGCATGATCCGTCTCGGCGAGTAAGCCTGTGTCTTCCCGCGGAAAAGTCTACCTGATCGGCGCCGGCCCCGGCGCCCAGGACCTGATCACGCTGCGCGGCGCGCGCCTGCTGGCGCAAGCCGACGTGGTGCTGCACGACGCGCTCGTGACCGCGGAGATGCTGGAACTGTGCCCTCAAGCTGAAAAAATCCTGGTCGGTAAACGCTACGGCCAGCTGTCGGCCGCGCAGCAGTTCATCAACAAACAGATGGTCGACTACGCGCACAAGGTGCCGCTGGTGGTGCGCCTCAAGGGCGGCGACCCGATGCTGTTCGGCCGCGCCGACGAGGAACTGCGCGCGCTCGAAGAAGCCGGTATTGAAGTCGAAGTGGTCCCCGGCATCACCACCGCGCTGGCTGCGGCGGCGGCCAGCAAGCAGCCGCTGACCAAGCGCGGCGTCGCGCGCAGCGTCGCCTTCTTCACCTCCTCCACCGCGCCGGAGCATTCCACGCACGACGCCATCCCGGACACCGACACGCTGGTGCAGTACATGGGCGGCCGCGAAGCCATCGCCACGGCGGAGCGCCTGCTGGCGCAGGGCCGCCGTCCCGACACGCCGGTGGTCGTCATCGAAAACTGCAGCCGGCCGGACCAGCGGATCCGCCGCCTGACCGTCGCCTCGCTGGCGCGGGGCCTGGGCGCCGCCCACGGACCGGTGCTGGTCATGCTGGGCGAAGCGATGACCACCCGCTCCCACCAGAACATAGAACACCGCCAACTCCCTTCAACTGCAGAGCAACTGCGCGCCTGATCCGTAATAGAATGTCCATACACACCAACCGAGGTAGCGATGGACACTGTTCAAGAAGTACTGCAACGCGCGTGGAAGGCCCACTCCGAGGGCGCCTTCGATAGCGCGCTGGCCGACTATATCTGGCTGTTCGACGCCAGCGCGGCCGATGCCGACAGCGCGTCGCTGCGCCTTTCCTACATCCTGAGCGCCTGGGCCAAGTTGGCGGAAGAGCACCTGCCGGCGCGCCACGCGCTGGTCGAGCTGCGCGACCGCGACAGCCAGCGCCTGCTGGCGAAAACCGGCGACGCCGACGCCGCAGCGCTGTTCAACGACATCCGCGCCATCAACGACAAACTGGGCGACCTGCAAAACACCTGGCACCTGTTCCAGCAACTGCCGGAAGCGCTGGCCGCGCAATGCGCCCGCTCGGCGCTGCCGTCGCTGATGGTCTGCGGCGACTACGCGCTGGCCAGGCACCACTTTCCGCACCCGGAGCAGTACCTGGCGCAGGCCGCCGCCCTGCTCAACGAACGGCGCGCCGGCCTGAATGTGCTCACCACCGCTGGCATGTCCGCGCTGCTGGCCGAGGTGTACAACTACGTCACCGAACTGGCGCTGGTACTGGACTTGCTGGCCGGCTGCGGCGATACTGCTGCGGCGGAAGCGGCACGCGCACAGGCGGCGACGCTGGTGCAGTCGCCCGAAGCGCGCGCCTGCGTCCAGGCGGAACTTGACGCCCCCGGCACGACGCTCGACGCCATGATCGAACTCGAAAACTCCTCAGCGACCGAATAGTGAAAACAAACCGCGCCAAGACCCTGCTCCTCCTCGCATTGATGCCGGCCGCCGCCGGCGCCTTCGCCGCCATCCCGACCTACGACTTCAAGATCGTCCACACCTATCCGCACGATCCGCAAGCCTTCACCGAAGGCCTGCTGTACCGCGACGGCTTCCTGTACGAGAGCACCGGCCTGAATGGCAAATCGTCGATCCGCAAGGTGGAGCTGGAGACCGGCAAGGTCCTGCAAACCAAGGATATCCCGCCGCAGTACTTCGGCGAGGGGCTGACGGTCTGGAAGGACACCTTGGTCGGCCTGACCTGGCAAACGCAGACCGGCTTCGTGTTCGACCTCGCAACCTTCGAGATGCGCGGCCAGTTCGCCTACCCGGGCGAAGGCTGGGGCCTGACGCAGAACGGCAAGGAACTGATCATGAGCGACGGCACGGCCACGCTGCGCTTCCTCGATCCCAAGACATTTCTTGAAGTGCGCCGTGTGAAGGTCACGGCGGACGGCATCCCGGTCGACCAGGTCAACGAGCTGGAAGTGGTGGGCGACGAAATCTACGCCAACCTGTGGCACACCAACACCATCGCCCGCATCGACCCGGCCAGCGGCAAGATCACCGGCTGGATAGACCTGGGCAAGCTGTATCCGGCCGCAGGCAAAGGTCTCAACGGCGAAAACGTCATGAACGGCATCGCCTGGGACGCCGAGAAAAAGCGCCTGTTCGTCACCGGCAAGCTGTGGCCCAAGCTGTACGAGATCAAGGTCGTGCCTAGGAAGTAAACAACGCGATCAATTCGTCGGCCACCGCGCGCACCGGCGCGGCGCGGCGCACGTCTTCGTGCATGACGATCCAGAGCTTGCGCCTGACCGGGCAGGCCGGCGTGTCGATGGCGGCCAGGCCGCCGCGCTGCATCGCGGCCAAATACTCGGGCAGCACCGCCACGCCGCAGCCGGCCAGCGTGGCCTGGTACAAGGCGCCCAAGTCGTTGGAACGCAAGCAGTAGCGGCGCCCGTCGCGTATCTTCTCCAGCCATTGCTGCTGCGGCGTATCCTGCATCAGTTCATCGTAGCCGGCGAACTCCCACTGCTCCGGCGTGCGCGCGGCCAGATAGTCCGAACTGGCATACAAACGATAAGCCACCGTCGTCAGCGCCCGCACCACCAGCCCTGGTGCTTCGGGGCGCCGGAAGCGCAGCGCGATGTCCGATTCGCGCCGCATCAGATCCGTCTCGCGCGACTCGCCACGTAAATCCATCTCGATGCCCGGCAGGCGCGATAGCGCTGGCTTCAGGCGCGGCGCCAACAGGTAGGCCGCCAGCGCCGGCGGCGCCGATACCCGCACCTTGCCGTTCAACTGGGTGGCGCCGCTGGCCGCCCGCATCAGGCCATGCAGGCTCTCTTCCATCATGCGCGCATGCGGCACCAGCGCCTTGCCGGCCGCCGTCAGCGACCAGCCCTTGGGAAAGCGGTCGAACAGCTTCACCGCCAGCGCCGCTTCCAGCGCATCGATACGCCGCGCGACGGTGGTGTGTTCGACGCCGGCCGCGCGCGCGGCGCCGCTCAGCGTGCCGGCGTCGTGCAGCGCGAGGAAGTAGCGAAGGTGGTTCCAGTCTGGTTGGTTCATTGTGCAATTATGCACATATATTGGGCGGATTTCGCCAATTTCGCTCAGGCGGTTTTACCGCTATCGTGGCCGTATCGCCACCAGGGAGACCGCCATGAAACTGCTGAACCGATTATTTTGCCTCGTCATGTGGGTGCCGGCCACGCAAGCCGCCGGCGCCGCGCCGGACTGTCCGCTGGCCGGCACCTGGACGCTGGTCGCCGCCGACCGGCTGCTCCCGGACGGCACGCGCGTGCGCGACTACGGCGAAGCGCCCGCCGGCCTGATGATGATCGACCGGCACGGCCACTACAGCGTGCAGATCTACCGCTCCGACAGGCCGCGCTTCACCGGCGGCGACAAGAAGAGCGGCACGCCGGCCGAATTCGCGGCCGCGGTGTTCGGGTCAAGCACACACTTCGGCACCATCGCCATCGACAGCGATGCGCACACGCTGACCTTCAGCATCGCCAGCGCGGCCTTTTCGAATTGGGAGGGAACGCAGCAGAAACGCAGCTACGAATTGAACGGGGATGAACTCAGCTACCGCGTGCCGGCCAGGCCGGACGGGCATATTCCGCTGTCAGTCTGGCGCCGCGTTCGCTGACAGCGAGGCCACGCAATAGTCGGCCAGCGCATTGAGCACGGCCGCGTTCTCGCCGGCCGCTTCCATCACGTTGATGCTGGCTTGCGGATGATCGATGCGCAGCTGGTCGATCATCAATGGCAGGTCGCGCAGCACATGGCCGCCCTGCCCCAGGAACACCGGCACTACGGTGATCTGCGTGATGCCGTCGCCGGTCAGCTCGGCCACCAGCGCCGGCAACTGTGGCGTCATCAGCTCAAGGAAGGCCAGCGACACGCGCACCCCGGGTGTGCGCGCCTGCGTCAGCTCGCGCAGCCGCTCGAACGGCGCCGCCCAGGATGCGGCGCGGGCGCCATGTGCGAACAGGATCAGGGCTTGCTTGGTCATTGCTAATGCCGCTCCACCCACCACAAGGCCCCCAGGGCCAGCAGCAGGAATAATAAACTTGGCGCGATCGCCGTGACGATCGCCGGGAAGGCGCTCAGCATGCCCAGATGGGAGAACAGGGAGTTCACCAGCTGGAAGCTGACACCGATCATGATACCAACAAAGATCTTCAGGCTCACGCCACCGCTGCGCGTGTGCAGATAGCCGAACGGCAGCGCCAGCGCCATCAGCACGAAGATGGCCAGCGGGTCGAACAGCTTTTTCCAGAACGCGATCTTGAAGCGCTCCGTCTCCTGCTTGTTCTCCTGCAGGTGGCGGGTGTAGACGGCCAGCTCGCTGGCCGACATGCGCTCGGGATCAGAGCCGGCCACCGCCAGGATCTTCGGCGTAACCTCGGACAGCAAGTCCTTGGTGGCGCTGTGGCGGGTTTCGATCAAACTGGTGTCCTGGGCGAAGTTGTTGGCCAGGTTAGCCTCGCTGCCCGGCTTGAGCAGCGCTGGATTGGTGAAGATATTTTCCGTCACGTCCGACAGCTGCCAGCTGTTGTTACCCTTGAAGGTGCCCATCTTGGCCAGCGTGATCGAGCGCAGGCGGAAGCTGTTGTCGAACTCATAGAGCTTGACATCGACCAGCGTGCCATCCGGCTGCACCTGGCGCACGTTGAAGAAGCGCGAGCCGGTCACGGTCCCGCTCATGCCGTCCGACTTGACGATGTCCTTGGTCCACAACCCGGACCGGAACTCCGACGAAATCGCGGCGCCGCGCGCGCTCAGCTTGATTTTTTCCGCCAGCGGCGCGGTGCGCGGCGCCACCAGCTCACCGAAGATGAAGGTGACGATCACCAGCACGAAGCCGATCTTGGCCAGCATCCACGCCACCATCCCGGTCGACATGCTGGCCGCGCGCATGATGGTGAACTCGGACGTCGCCGCGAACTGCGCCATCGTGTAGATGGTGCCGATCAGCGCGGCCAGCGGCATCACCTCGTACACGTGGGCCGGCAGGCGCACCAGCACATACAGGAAGGCATACTGGATGGTGTAGCCGTTCTTGCCGACCGACGGCAGCTCGCCCGTCAGGTCCATGAAGGCCTGCAGCGCCAGGAAGGCGACCAGCAGAAATGCCACCGCCTGAAAAATAGTGACGGCGAAATAGCGTTGCAGGATCTTCATGGCGATACGGCTTTCTTGTCAGCGGCGCGCGAGCGCTTCAGCGCCGCCAGCAACGCCAGCGGATGATAACGGTGGTTGAGATTGAGGCGCCAGGCGAACAGCGCGACCACCAGCAGCACGACGATCAGGTGCAGCGGCCACCACGACAGCGCGAAAGCCGATTTGCCCTGCTTGACGTTGGCCTCCACCAGCTTGACCAGATTGCTGTAGCTGAAGAAGATCAGCATCGCGATGATCAGGTTGGCCGAGCTGCCGGCGCGCGGATTGACAAAGCCCAGCGGGATCGCCAGCAGTATCAGCACCAGGCAGGTGACCGGCGAAGCGATGCGCCACAACAGCTCCGCACGGCCGGCCGGCGTGGCATCGTTCAGCAGCTCCATGATCGGCACGGCGGCGACATTGCGCTCGGCCTCCAGGTCCTGGGTCTGGTTGGTCACGCGCATGCTGTAGCTTTCGAACTCCATGGTCTGGAAGTCCGACTGGCCGGGCGTGCCCTGGTAGCGGCGGCCGTTCTTGAGCACCAGATAGCGCTCGCCCTTGGCGCCGGTGCTGACCACGCCCTCGCGCGCGACGATGACGGCGGTGCCGTGTTCGTCGACCGTGTTGACGAACACGTTCTGCACCACGGCGCTCTTGCCGGCCACGCCTTCGACAAAGAAAATGCGGTTGGCCGACGCCGATTCCTTGAACTGGCCCGGCGAGACCTTCTGCAAATCCTCGCGCTTCTCGAAGCGCTCCACGTACTCCGAGCTTTTCTGCTTGGCCCATGGCGTGGCGATGAAGCTCAGGCCCGCGGTGACCAGCACCAGTGGCAGGCCGAAGACCAGCACCGGCGCTATCCACCGGGTCAGACTCAGGCCGGAAGCGAACCACACCACCATCTCGGAATCGCGATAGGTGCGCGTGACGACCATCAGCACCGAAATAAAGCTGGTGAGGATCACAAGAGTTGGCAGATAATTCAAGGCTGCGAAGGCGATCAGCGCGAGCACGTCGCCGGAGGCCACCTTGCCGCCGGCGGCCATGCCGAGGACAGTGATCAGGGTCCAGGTGACGCAGATGCTGAACAATACGGTGAAGGTGGCGCCGGCGGCACTTGCCATTTCACGTCTCAAGGCGCGTTGAAAGATCATTCGAAAGTTATAATTCGGTAGTTAAGGGCCTCACTGGGCCACAAGTTTAAATAACAGCCTGACAAACAGGCTGGCAATTCGTACACGACACGGAGAATCAAATGGACTTTAGCATAAAAGCATTCGACACAAAAAACACCATCGCTTCGGCCAAAACCGGCGTTGTCGCCGTCGCGGTCTTTGAGAACAAGAAGCTGTCGCAGGCCGCCAAGGCGCTGGACGGTTCCGGTGAAATCACGGCTGCGCTGAAGTCCGGCGACATCTCCGGCAAGGCCGGCACCACCCTGCTGCTGCGCGGCGCGAAAGGCGCCAGCGCCGAGCGCGTGCTGCTGGTGGGCCTGGGTAGCGACGATGCCGTCAGCGAGAAGAATTTCGCCAGCGGCGTGACCGCGGCGCTGAAGGCTTTCTCCGCGCTGGGCGCGAGCGACGCTATTATCGCACTGCCGATGACCGAAGTGAAAGAGCGCGATGTGAATTGGGCGATCCGCTGCGTGGTGCAAAGCGCGCACGAAAGCGTGTTCCGCACCGATGGCCAGAAGAGCAAGAAGGATCCGGCGCCGACCGGCGTGAAGAAAATCGCGCTGGCGGTGCCCAACACCGCCGCCACCAAGCTGGCGCTGGCCCAGGCCGTGGCGATCGCCAACGGCATGGACCTGACCAAGGAACTGGGCAACCTGTCGGCCAACGTCTGCACCCCGACCTACCTGGCCAACACCGCCAAGAAGCTGGGCAAGGACTACAAGTTCGACGTCGAAGTGCTGGACCGCAAACAGCTGGAAGCGCTGAAGATGAACAGCTTCCTGTCCGTGACCAACGGCAGCGAGCAGCCGCCGAAGTTCATCATCATCAAACACATGGGCGGCAAGCCTAAGGACGCGCCGGTGGTGCTGGTCGGTAAAGGCATCACCTTCGACACCGGCGGCATCTCGCTGAAACCCGGTCCTGGCATGGACGAGATGAAGTACGACATGGGCGGCGCCGCTTCGGTGCTGGGCACCTTCCGCGCCATCGGCGAGATGAACCTGAAGCTGAATGTGATCGGCGTGATCGCCTCGTGCGAGAACATGCCTTCCGGCCGCGCCACCAAGCCGGGCGACATCGTCACCTCGATGAACGGCCTGACCATCGAGATCCTCAACACCGACGCCGAAGGCCGCCTGGTGCTGTGCGACGCGCTGGCCTACGCCGAGCGCTTCAACCCTGCCGCGGTGATCGACATCGCCACGCTGACCGGCGCCTGCATCGTCGCCCTGGGCCACCACAAGAGCGGCCTGTTCACGCGCGACGACGACGTGCACAACAAGCTGGCCGACGAGATCATGGCGGCCGGCAAAGCCGCTGGCGACACCGCGTGGCGCCTGCCGATCGGCGAAGAGTACAACGAACAGCTCAAGTCCAACTTCGCCGACCTGGCCAACATCGGCACGCCGGGCGGCGCGTCGTGCACGGCGGCGGCCTTCCTGGAGAACTTCACCCGCAAGTACACCTGGGCGCACCTGGACATCGCCGGCACCGCATGGAAATCGGGCGGTGCGAAAGGCGCTACCGGCCGCCCTGTGCCGCTGCTGTCGAACTTCCTGATCAACCGCGCGTAAGCACGGTCAGAACTCTTCCCACCCTTCGGCGCCGGCTGCGGTACGGCCGCGCGCCGGCCGGTCCGGCGCCGGCAGCCTGGCTGGCTTGATCGGCGCCTTGCGGACCAGCGGCAGCACCGTCGCCGGCGCGCTTGCGCCGGAACGTCCGCCTTCCAGCTTGAACACACCGACCATTTGCACCAGCCCCGCCGCCTGATCCTGCAAGGACGCGGCGGCGGCGCTGGCCTCTTCCACCAGCGCGGCGTTTTGCTGCGTCACCTGATCCATCTGCGTAATGGCCTGGCTGACCTGGTCGATGCCGGCGCTCTGCTCCTGCGTGGCCGTGGTGATGCCGCCCATGATGTCGGTGACCCGCTGGATGCTGTCGACGATTTCGCCCATCGTGGCGCCGGCCTGGTCGACCAGCTTCGATCCCATGTCCACCTTCTCCACCGAATCGCCGATCAGCACCTTGATTTCGTGCGCCGCCGCAGCGCTGCGCTGCGCCAGGTTGCGCACCTCGGTGGCGACGACAGCGAAGCCGCGTCCCTGTTCGCCCGCCCGTGCCGCTTCCACCGCCGCGTTCAGCGCCAGGATGTTGGTCTGGAAGGCGATGCCGTCGATGACGCCGATGATGTTGCCGATCTTGGCGGCCGATTCGTTGATCGAGCCCATGGTGCCGACCACCTGCGCCACCACGCTGCCGCCCTTGAGCGCGATGGACGACGCCGACACGGCCAGTTCATTGGCCAGGCGCGCGCTGTCGGCGTTCTGCTTGACGGTCGACGCCAGTTCATCCATCGACGACGCGGTTTCCTCCAGCGCGGCGGCCTGCTGCTCGGTGCGGGCGGACAGGTCCAGGTTGCCGGCCGCGATCTGCACCGACGCCGATTCGATGGCGCCGGAACGGTCGTGCACCTGGCCGACGATGCCGGACAGGCTGTCGCGCATGGTCTTCATCGCGTACACCAGGCTGGAACGGTCGCCCGGCGCGGTGTCGATCGCCACGCTCAGGTCGCCGGCCGCGATGCGCTCGGCGATGGCGGCCGCATAGCCGGGCTCACCGCCCAGCTGCCGCAGCAGGCTGCGGGTGATCAGCACCGCGGCAATCACGGCGCACAGCAGCGCCAGCCCGCCAATGAGCAGCATCAGCGAGCGCGTTTTCTGATAGGCGTCCTTGATGGCGGCCGCCCCATCCACATTCTGTTTTTCCTCGATGGCGGCCAGTTCGCGCAGCAGGTCCCACCATTTTTTCTGCACCGGACGGAACTCGAAGCGCAGCAACTGGTAGGCTTCGCTGTTTTTCTTTTCCTGGATCAGGCCCCTCGCCTTGTCATAAAAGGGCGCGGCCAGCTGGGCCTGTTGCCTGATCTTGCCATACAGCGCGGTCTCCTCGGGCGAGGTGTCGGTGTGATGGGAGAACATTTCCCCCAGCTTGTTCTGGGCCTCGTCGTACTTGTCGCTCTGCGCCACAATCCGCTTGAGCTCGATCTGGATCTCCTCCCGCTGCTCCTCCGGCAACAGGATCAGGTTGCGCAGCGCCAGCGCGCGCTCGGTCACCGTCAAATCCATTTTCGCCACCAACTTGGACTCCACGCTGTTGATGTCGACAATCTCGTCCACCCGCTCCTGCATGCGCCCCATGCGCTGGATGCCGAACATCGTCACGATGGCCAGCAACAGCGCCACCAAACCAAACCCCATGCCCAACCGTGTTACCACCCTCATGCCCGAATTACGCATACACCGTCCCATATCTGTAGCAATCAATAATATTTACATATTCAACATTACTGATAGTAACAAATATTTCCAATGGGAAAATATAGGAATTATCCTATTCCGATGTAGGAATAGGATTAGGTGCGTAGGAATGCTCCTACACGAGAGCTCAGTACAGCGTCACGCCGGCGGCAGGCGGCGGCAGGCCGTCGCGCTGGGCGTCCGCGTGCATCACCACCGTCAGCGTGGCCGGATAGTCGTAGCCGGCGCCGGTGTTCTTGTCGATAAAATAGCCCACGCCGGCGGTCAGCACCACATTGCCCCACAGGTTGCCATCCGCCTTGGAATCGACCTTTTCGTAGGCCCAGCCGGCGCCCTCCTTCTGGCAATCGATGCGCAGCGGGCCTGAGCTCTTGCGCAAGGTGACGCGCGCCGGCGTGGTCACAAACCACTTGCCGACGTCGTTGTACAGCACGCAGCCGACACCGGCGATTTCGCGATGGTCGAGCACGGTTTGCACCAGCACGTTTTGTTGGGTGGATTCAGTCAGGGAAGCGCAGCCGGACAGCAAGGCCAGCAGCGCGGAGACGCCGGCAACGGGGCGGAAATACATGGTCTGCCTCAGGGTTAGTGGGTCAGACCAGTGTAGCAGCCCGCAAGCGGATCTATATGGTCAATCAAGAGGCGTAAAGCGTTGCACTTTTACGCCATCGACTTCCAGGATTTCAAAAAACACGTCTTTCGGCCGGGTCCAGATGGAACCGTTGGCGGCGCGATAAACGATCATGGTACTCAGATCGGATTCCAGGGTGGCCTCGCATACCAATTCGTAGAGGCCCCCTTTGTAGTGCCTGAAACGCATCCGGCTCAGGCGTTATGCCGTTCCGGTGCGGCAGCCGCGGAGCGAACTTCCGCCTGTTCCTGCTGCTTCTTCTTCAGACCCTGCACCACTTTCAGGATATCGTCCATGCCGCGTTCGCCACCCAGGCTGGAGAACGCGTCCAGCACTTCGTTCAGTACCTGGTTGCGCACCGCTGCCTCATCGGAATTGATGACAGGCGGCCGTTGCACGGCGGCCTTGGCCTTTTCCAGCGCGGCGGCTTCCTTTTGCGCGGCGGTCTTGCGGCCGCCCGGCGTTTTGCCGTGCTCTAACGCAGCCTGCCAGATGACCCAGCGGCGTTGCGTTTCAAAAACCAGATACTCTTCTGGTTTGTCTTCCCGGCGTCGGACGATGTGACCGTCTTTCTGCGCCCACGTCTCAAATGCAGCTCGCATTTTTATTCCTTTGTAAATGCGCTACGCGCAATTCACTGTTAAAACCACAAGTAATTTCCGTATAGTACCATTTATTGTTAAACCACAACACTAAAATGCACCCGGCCAGCTACTATTTTTAATTGCGTTGCGGAAATACAAGTTTTCCGCATTATTTGCACTAGTATATTTCTCTTTTGCTTACCTTGTCTTTATTTACCGTTCTATTTTGACAACAACGAGACACTCCTAGCAATTTTTTTTTGATTTCACACATTTTGCAACATTTTAGGCCTTGGTAGTGCGCGCACGAAAGAGTTTTTCATGTTTTTTTATAAAAATCGTCAAATTAACAATCTCATGTGTTAAATCAAGATGTTGTAAGATTCGTTCATGTAGGCAACCGCCTCCCCGAAAACCCGCAAGGATACTGATCCCGATGAAAATAGCCACATGGAATGTTAACTCACTCAACGTTCGGCTGACGCACGTCTTGAAATGGCTAGAGGAGAATCCCATCGATGTCCTCTGTATTCAAGAAACAAAATTAACTGACGACAAGTTTCCGGCGGCCGCCATCGAGGCTGCCGGCTACCACGTGGTCTACAGCGGCCAGAAGACCTACAACGGCGTGGCCATCCTGTCCAAGCTGCCGATCGCCGATGTGGTCAAGAACAATCCGCGCTACGAGGACGCGCAGCAGCGCATCCTGGCCGCCACCATCGACGGCGTGCGCGTGGTGTGCGCCTACGTGCCCAACGGCCAGAGCGTCGATTCCGACAAGTACGAATACAAGCTGGGCTGGCTGTCGGCCTTCCACGACTGGATCAAGGAAGAAGCCGCGCTGCATCCGCAGCTGGCGGTGCTGGGCGACTACAACATCGCGCCGGAAGACCGCGACGTCCACGATCCGGCCGCGTGGGCCGGCCAGGTGCTGGTGTCCGACAAGGAGCGCGCCGCCCTCACCCGCCTGCTCGAGATCGGCCTGACCGATTCCTACCGCCTGTTCGAGCAGCCGGAAAAGTCGTTCAGCTGGTGGGACTACCGCGCGCTGGGATTCCGCCTCAACAAAGGCCTGCGCATCGACCACATCCTGTTGTCGCCGGCCCTGATGGCCCGTTGCAGCGCCTGCGTGATCGACCGCGTGCCGCGCAAATGGGAACAGCCGTCCGACCACGCGCCGGTGATCGCCACGCTGGATTAACTAGATTCGCGGCAGCAGCAGCTGGGCCGTCGCGTGCGGCACCGGCTGCGAAAATAAATATCCCTGAGCATATTGGCAAACGTTGCGCTGTAACAACGCATACTGTCCTTCAACCGGCCTATTCAACTTCCGCCATCGCCGACAGGAAGGAATCAGCAATGCTGTAGACCGTCTGGTAGTCATAGGAGCGCCCAAATTTTGGAGGCCAGTAGCGGCCATGAGCGAGCCAATGTCGATACTGGAACGCAATCATCAGCTCTGAAATTACAATCCTGGCGACATTCGAGTGCGCCCTCCATGCCGCGAGAAGGTCGTCGTCAAGGCGAGCAAAAGCTTTCTTTCTCCGGTAGACCTCGCGCAAGGCGCGCGACAACGGGCTTTTCCCCGGGCGCTCACGCGCTGAGCATAATCAACTCGAATAGCAGCTTCAACACAGGCCAGCAGCGATAACGAACTCGTATGCTCCAGCTCCGCCAACGCCTCCCCTCGAACCTCATCCAACGAGCGCCCGATATGCCGGGCCAGTGCCGCATGATTCGGATTTGCAAAGAGATCGAACAATGCCGCCAACACCAACGCATGATAATTCGCGATTTCGGGCAGGGTCAGCTGGCCAGACCGGTTGGCCTTAGGCACCTTGCACTACCCTCATCATTTCGTCCAGGAACGTATCCTTGGTCAGGTCAATGAATTTGATCGTTGGCGGCGGCGTCGCAATCTTCCACGCCAACTGCACAGACTGTTCCGGTGGAGGTTCCGCGTTGAACAGAGCCTTGGGGCCGCTCGCATTGGCGGGCACCAGCGTCAGCCGACTGATTCCGCGAGGCCCCTCCATATCCACACGACCATAGGCACCGATCAGGAATGTGCCGATGGGCTTCAGTTTTACCGTATGCGATCCGACACGGATTTTGATCTGCGATGCCGTGTAGGTGCCGATCGCCTCTTCGTTCAACAGAACATCTTCTGTTTGCACATCGATTCCGTCGTCAATGTACCCGGCCAACCAGCCCCGCACCAGCTTCTCCAGTTCCCGCAAACTTTCCAGCCAACGCTGCTTATCCTGCTCCGGCGTCGTCGCTGCAGCATCCGCCTGCTTCTTCTGTTCCCGCACAAATTGCTTGAAGAGATCAGTCATTTTTTACTCCAGGATTAGCCATGGAAGCATTATGGCATCGAAGCCATGACACCTCAAAAGTGCAATCGGGAGATATCGGTCTGAGCGAACTAAAGCCGGGGCAGCAGCAGCTGAGCCGTCGCATGGGGCACCGGCTGCGAGAACAGATACCCTTGCGCGTATTGGCAGCCATTGCGCTGTAACAGCGCATACTGCCCTTCAGTCTCCACACCCTCCGCCACCACCGACAATTGCAGGCTGTCCGACAGCGCGATGATGGCCGCCACGATCGCGCGGTCCTCCGCGCTCTCCTCCAGCTCCTTGATGAAGGCGCGGTCGATCTTGATCTTCTTGACCGGGAAACGCTTCAAATACGCCAGGCTCGAATATCCGGTGCCGAAATCGTCGATCGACAAGCGGATGCCCATGGCGTTGATCTGGCCCAGGATGTCCAGCGTCTGCTCGCCGTGCTGCATCAGTGCCGTTTCTGTGATCTCGAATTCGATCAGCGACGGGTCGATGCCTGTTTCATCGACGATGGCGCGGATCGACTCGATCAGGCCGCGATGCATGAACTGGCGCGGCGACAGGTTCACCGCCAGCGGCACCGGCACCAGGCCGGCGCGCAGCCATGCCATGCTTTGCTGGCAGGCCTGGCGTATCACCCACTCGCCGATCGGCACGATCAGGCCATTCTCCTCGATGATGGGAATGAAGTGGTCCGGCAGCACCAGCTGGCCGGTCCCGCCGCCGCGCCGCCAGCGCAGCAGCACCTCCATCGTGTGCAGGCGGCGCGTGCCGATGTCCATGATGGGCTGGAAGTGCAGCTCGAACTCGTCCTGCGCCAGCGCGCCGCGCAGGCTGGACTCCAGCTCGAAGTGCTGCGCCGCCGTCTGGTTCATCGCCTCTTTGAAGTACTGGTAATTGTTCCTGCCGCTGGCTTTGGCGTGGTACATCGCGGCGTCGGCGTGGCGCATCAGCGTCTCGACGTCGCCGCCGTCGTCCGGATACACGCAGATGCCGATCGACGGCGTGATGTGCAGGTTGCGGCCCTCCAGCGGGAAGCTCTCCGACAAGGCCTCGATGATCTTCTCGGCCACGTGGCTGGCCTCCTCGGCCGAACGGATACCGGGCACCAGCACCACGAACTCGTCGCCGCCAAGGCGGGCCACGGTGTCGCTGGCGCGCACCGCGCGGCACAAACGGCTCGCCACTTCCTTCAGCAGCTGGTCGCCGGTCATGTGGCCAAGCGAATCGTTGATGGTCTTGAAGCGGTCAAGGTCGATGAACATCACCGCCAGGCGGCGCTCCGAACGCTGCGCCGCCAGCATGGCGCGGTCCAGACGGTCCGACAGCAGCGCGCGGTTCGGCAGGCCGGTCAGGCTGTCGTGGTAGGCCATGTGGTGCACGCGCGCCTCGGCCTGGCGCCGCTCGACGATCTCGCCCTGCAGCAGCGCGTTGGCGCCGGCCAGTTCGGCGGTGCGCTCCAGCACCCGCACTTCCAGTTCGTCACGCGCGCGGCTCACCGCTTCCGCCGCCTCGCGCCGTTCGGTGATGTCGTCCACCAGCCACACCGAGCGCCCGGTGGCCTGCGCCAGGTCGAACGGACGGCCCGACAGGCGGCCCCAGAACGTGCTGCCGTCCTTGCGCACCAGCTGATATTCGGAGGCGTGCACGCGGCCGGCGTGGAAGTCCAGCGCGGTGGCGGCGCGCGCCTGTTCCCACGCGCCCTTGTCGGCGTAGAAGGCCTGCACGCTCAGCTGGTTCATCTCGCCGGGCGCGTAGCCGAACAGTTCTTCCATCTTGGTGTTGCAGCGCAGGTTGCGGCCCTGCTCCACCACCGAGATGCCCAGCACCGCGCTGTCCAGGATGGCCTGGTTTTCCAGCAGCGCGTTGCGCAGCGATTCCTCGGCGCGCTTTTGCTCGGTGCGGTCCTCGATCACCCAGATCGTGCCCTGGGTTGGATCGTCGGGATTGACGACGTAGCCGATCAGCTGCGCCCACAAGGTCGTGTCGTCGGCGCGGCGCAGCTCCATCTCGATCTGGAACGGCTTGCCGACCGACAGATAGGGATAGGCCTGTTCGCCCAGCTTGTCGTACGATTCCTGCGACGGGTACAGCGCGCGGCCGGGCAGGCCCAGGCCGGAGTCGCCGTCGTAGCGGAACATCTCCGCGAAGCCGCGGTTGTAGCGCGTGATGATGCGGTTCTTGGTGAACAGGATGCTCATCGAGGCGTTGGTCATGATGGCCTCGACCTCCATCTGGGTCTGGCGCGTGCTGGTCACGTCCTCCAGGATCCAGATGGTGCCGCCGTCGCTATGCTCGTCGTCCACCGCTTTGGCACGCACGCGGCACCAGATCAAGCTGCCGTCCTTGCGCTTGAACTGGTAGCCCTTCTTCTCGAAGGGCTGGCCCGCGCCCAGCAGCGGCGCCGCCTCGCGGCCGAATTCCTCGTAATGCTCCGCCGACGGAAACACCATCTCCGATGGCTGCCCCAGCATCTCGTCGATGTCGTAGCCGAACATCTCTGCCATGCGCGGATTACAGCTCAACATGACCTGCGCCTTGCTGAACAGGATGCCGACCGAGGCATTGTCCAGGATCGCCTTCTGCTCCAGCAGCAGTTGCCGGGTCTCTTCCTCGTGGCGCTTTTGCGCGCTGCGGTCGTCGAAGATCCAGATCGTGTCCTGCTGCGTGCGGCCCGGATTGATCACGTAGCCGAAGGCGTGCGCCCAGAAGGTCGAACCGTCCTGGCGCCGCATCTCCATCTCTGCCTGGTACGGTTTGCCGCGCGCCAGCAGCGGACGGGCTTTCTTCACCACCGCGTCGAACGCGTCCTGCGACGGATACAGCGTCGACGTCAGCTGGCCCACGCCGCTGTCGTCGTTGAAGCCGAAGAATTCGGCGAAGCGGCTGTTATAGCGCAGGATGCGGTTATCGCGCTGGAAGCCGATCGCCAGCGGCGCGCTGTCCATGATGGCCTGCATCTCCAGCAATGCGCGCCGCAGCTTCTCGACGTCGATGCGGTGATCGTTGATGTCCTCCATGATCCACACCGTGCCCTCGGCGGTTTGGACGGGATCGATGGCGCGGCCGTACAGGCGGGCCCAGAACACCGAGCCGTCCTTGCGCCGCATCTGCGTATCCTGCATGAAGGGCAGGCCCTGCGACAGCGGCGGGCGGGCGTTGCGGCTCAATTCGAGAAAGTCCGCCTCGCTCGGATACACGGTCACGCTGGCCATGCCCTCCAGCTCATGACGGCTGTAGCCCAGCATCTCGGCGCAGCGGATATTGCATTCCTGGATAACGCCATCCTTGCTGAACAGGATGCCGACGGCGGCATTCTCCAGGATGGCCTGCTGCTCCAGCAGCGTCTTGCGCAATGAGCGCTGGTCGCGCTCCGCCGCGCTGATGTCGTGGAAGACGACGGTGGCGCCCTGCACCGCCGCGCCGGCCGGCAGCGGCTTGCTCCACGCCTGCACCGACAGGTATTGGCCGCTGGCGCAGGTCAGGCAGCTGTCCCAACGCTGTCCCGCGCTGACCGCGCCCTGCCCTGCTTCGAGCGCCGCGTCGAGCGCCTTCATGCTGGCGGCGCGCACGTGGCGCGCGAACAGGTCGGCCAGCGGCTTGCCGCATGGGTCGAAGCCCAGCAAGTCCGCCAGTTCCTGATTCGCGGCCAACACCATGCCATCGGTGCCGTAGGCGCACGCGGGAACGCCGATCAGCGCCAGCGCGTCGGCTACAAAATCAGGATTGGTCGAAACTCGGTTCATGTACACCAAAGGCACCCATTCTAAGATGCCACCTTGCCAGTTACTTCTCGGCAGCATAGTTGGCAGATCATAAACCACAATGGGCGCATTAGCCATCGCCCATGCCGGCGGCGGCCCTAAAAACGACAATGCCCGGCGAACCGGGCATTGCTGTCATCCGACTACTTGACAATTACATCAGTGCGCACTGGCTCCGGCGGCACCGATGCCGGTTTCGGAGCGCATTTCCTGCGCCTCGTAGCCGGCGCGGTCGATGCGTGCACGCGCGCTGCGGTCCAGCAGAGAGACCAGCCAGATGCTGACGAAGGCGATCGGCATCGAGAAGATGGCCGGCGACGCATAAGGGAACAGCGCGTCGGTATGGCCCAGCACATCGACCCACACCGACTTCGACACCACGGTCAGCACCACGGCGGTGATCAGGCCGACGAAGCCGCCGATGGTAGCGCCGCGGGTGGTGCAATCCTTCCACAGCACCGACATGAACAGCACCGGGAAGTTGGCCGAGGCGGCGATGGCGAAGGCCAGCGACACCATGAACGCGATGTTCTGCTTCTCGAACACGATGCCCAGTACCACGGCGACGATGCCCAGTGCGACGGTGGTCAAACGCGATACATACAGTTCCTTCGCGCTGGTCGCCTTGCCCTTTTTGATAACAGTGGCATACAGGTCATGCGACACCGCCGATGCGCCGGACAAGGTCAGGCCGGCCACCACCGCCAGGATGGTGGCGAAAGCCACGGCGGAGATAAAGCCCAGGAAGACGTTGCCGCCCACTGCCTTGGCCAGGTGGATGGCCGCCATGTTGTTCCCGCCCAGCAGTTTGCCGGCGGCGTCCTTGAACTCGGGATTGGTGCTCACCAAAACGATGGCGCCGAAACCGATGATGAAGGTCAGGATGTAGAAGTACGCGATCCAGCTGGTGGCCCAGAACACCGACTTGCGCGCCTCCTTCGCGCTCGGTACGGTGAAGAAGCGCATCAGGATGTGCGGCAGGCCGGCGGTGCCGAACATCAGCGCCATGCCGAAGGAGATCGCCGACACGGGATCCTTGATGAAGGTGCCGGGGCCCATGATGGCGTCCTTCTTGGCGTGCACTTCAACCGACTTGGCGAACAGCGCCTCGGGGCTGAAGTTGAACTGCGCCAGCACGACGACCGCCATGAAGGTGGCGCCGCCCAGCAGCATCACGGCCTTGATGATCTGCACCCAGGTGGTGGCGGTCATGCCGCCGAACAGCACGTAGACCATCATCAGCGTACCGACCAATACCACGGCGATCCAGTATTCAAGGCCGAACAGCAGTTTGATCAGCTGTCCCGCGCCGACCATCTGCGCGATCAGGTAGAAGGCCACCACCACCAGCGTGCCGGAGGCGGAGAAGATGCGGATCGGCGCCTGCTTGAAGCGGTAGGCGGCGACGTCGGCGAAGGTGAAGCGGCCCAGGTTACGCAGGCGCTCCGCCATCAGGAAGGTGATCACCGGCCAGCCGACCAGGAAGCCGATGGCGTAGATCAGGCCATCGTAACCGTTCAGGAACACGGCGGCGGAAATGCCGAGGAAGGATGCCGCCGACATGTAGTCGCCGGCGATGGCCAGGCCGTTCTGGAAGCCGGTGATGCCGCCACCGGCGGTGTAGAAGTCGGCCGCCGACTTGGTCTTGGCCGCCGCCCACTTGGTGACGAACAGCGTGAAGATGACGAAGGCGCCGAACATGATGATGGCGGTCCAGTTGATCGGCTGCTTGACCGCCTGGCCGAGATCCGCACCGGCCGCCAGTGCCGCACCGCTGGCGCCCAGCAGCGTCAGGGCGGCCAAGCCACACAGGCTACGCTTGGCGGCGCTCATGCTTTCACCCGCTCGTGGATGGCCTGGGTCAGGTCGTCGAACTGCTTGTTGGCGCGGCGGACGTAGGCGCCGGTGATCAGCACCGTGAACACGATCACGAACAGGCCGATCGGCATCCCCCAGGTCATCACCCCGCCACCGGTTTTCGACGCCAGCAGTTCCTTGTCGAAAGCGATGAGCAAGATGTAGCCGTAATAGACCAACATCATCACCGCGGTCAGCGCCCAGCCGAAGCGGGAGCGCGTCTTGACCAGCCGGTGGTAGCTGGGGTCGCGCTTTATTTTTTGAACCAGATCGTCATGCATGACTTGTCTCCTATAGTTTATCTGCAGCCTATGCTCTTTTCTTTTCGAGCTTGACTCCACAATAAACCGCCATGCTTACCGGCCCCTTACGCGCACAACTACTTTTTCGCATCGCCATGCAGCGCGTGTTGTATCTGCTGCAGCGAAGCCGGATCCTCGATCGCGGTGAGGTCGCCGGGATTACGGCCTTCGCAGATGGCCTGTATCGAACGGCGCAGCAGCTTGCCGGAACGGGTCTTGGGCAGTTGCGGCACGAAGTACACGCGCGACGGCCGCGCCACCGCGCCAAGCTGGTGATCGACCACGCCGAGTATCTCGCGCTCCTGCGCGGCGCGGCCCGCGTCATCGGCGGTGCGCGTCGCATCCTTGACGATGACGAAGGCAACCGCCACCTGGCCTTTGAGCTTGTCCTCCACGCCGACCACCGCCACTTCCGACACGTTGGCGTGGCTGGAGATGGACTCCTCGATCTCGCGCGTGCCGAGGCGATGACCTGCGACGTTGATCACGTCGTCGGTGCGGCCGAGGATGAAGTAGTAGCCATCGGCGTCGCGCACGCCCCAGTCGAAGGTCGAGTAGACCTGCTGGCCGTCGAAGGTGGACCAGTAGGTATCGACGAAGCGCTGGTCGTCGCCGTACACGGTCTGCATGCAACCCGGCGGCAGCGGGCCGTCGATCACCACCACGCCCTTCTCGTTGGCGCCGCATTCCTCGCCGGTGGATTCGTTGAGCAGCTTGACCTTGTAGCCGTACATCGCCACACCGGGGCTGCCCAGGCGTGTCGGCAGATCCTCGACGCCCTTGGCGATCGACAGGATCGGCCAGCCGGTTTCGGTCTGCCAGTAGTTGTCGATGATGGGCACGCCCAGCTCTTCGGAAATCCATTTCGACGTGGTCTCGTCCAGCGGTTCGCCGGCCAAGTACAGCGCGCGCAGCGACGACAGGTCGTACTTGCGCATGAACTCCGGCGGCTGCTTGCGCAGCACGCGGATCGCCGTCGGCGCCGAGAACATGCGCGTGACCTTGTACTTCTCGACGATGCTCCACCAGATGCCTGCGTCGGGGCAGATCGGCAGGCCCTCGTACATGATGGTCGCCATGCCGGCGATCAGCGGGCCATAGACGATGTAGGAATGGCCAACCACCCAACCGATGTCGGAGGTGGCGAAGAAAGTCTCGCCGGCGTTGCCGCAGAAGTTGTACTTCATCGACGACGCCAGCGCCACCGCGTAGCCGCCGACGTCGCGCTGCACGCCCTTCGGCTTGCCGGTGGTGCCGGAGGTGTAGAGGATGTACGAAGGATCGTTCGATTCCAGCCAGGTCACCGGCACGTGCGCATCCATGTTGGCGGCGCGCAGGCTGGCCCAGTCCTCGTCGCGGCCGGCCACCACTTCCATCGGCGCCAGGTTGCGGTTCACCAGCAGCACCTTGGCCGGCTTGGCGGTCGACAGCGTGATCGCTTCGTCCAGCAGGTATTTGTAGGGGATGGCCTTGCCGTTGCGCGAGCCGGCGTCGGCGGAGACGATCAGCGCCGGCTTGGCGTCGTCGATGCGGCTGGCCAGGCTGTTGGCGGCAAAGCCGCCGAACACCACCGAGTGGATGGCGCCGATGCGGGCGCAGGCCAGCATCGTGAACGCCGCCTCGGCGATCATCGGCATGTAGATCAGCACCCGGTCGCCACGGCCGACGCCCAGCGACTGCATCATCGCGGCGCAGCGTTCGACTTCGGTGCGCAGTTCGTTGAACGAGTAGCTGCGCTCCGTGTTGGTTTCGGTGGAGATGGCGATCAGCGCGGCGCGCTCACCCTGCGCGGCGCACCAGCGGTCCACAGCGTTGTGGCACAGGTTGGTCTGCCCGCCGACGAACCACTTCGCGAACGGAGGATGGGAATAATCCAGCACCTTGGTGCATGGGACGTTCCAGTCGATGAGCGCTGCCTCGTCCTGCCAGAATTGTTCAGGCGTGTCGATAGAGCGCCGATAGAAATCAGCGTAATTCATGTCTCCTCCGTTATGTACGTGTCGCTTAGCTGTGTCTTAGAACGTATCGCCGGGAACGCGTACCCAGCCTTCCATCAGCACGCGGGCGCTGCGGCTCATGACCGCTTTTGTTACGCTCCATTCGCCATTCTGTTGGGTCGCCTGCGCGCCCACCCGCAAGGTGCCGGACGGATGGCCGAAGCGCACCGCCTCGCGCGCACCGCCGCCCGCCGCCAGGTTCACCAGCGTGCCGGGGATCGCCGCGGCGGTGCCGATGGCTACTGCCGCCGTGCCCATCATCGCGTGGTGCAGCTTACCCATCGACATGGCGCGCACCAGCAGGTCCACATCGGTGGCGGCGACCTCCTTGCCGCTGGACGAGGTGTACGGCGCCGGCTTGGCGACGAAGGCCACCTTGGGCGTGTGCTGGCGCGTGGCCGCGTCGTCGATATGCTTGATGAGGCCCATGCGCAGCGCGCCGTGGGCGCGTATCAGCTCAAACCGCGCCAGCGCCTTGGGATCGCTGTTGATGGCGTCCTGCAGTTCGGTGCCGAGGTAGCCGATGTCTTCCGCGTTGACGAAGATGGTCGGGATGCCGGCGTTGATCATGGTGGCCTTCATGGTGCCGACGCCGGGTACTTCCAGCTCGTCGACCAGTTGGCCGGTCGGGAACATGGAGCCGCCGGCGCCCTCTTCCTCGGCCGCCGGGTCCATGAATTCCAGCTGGACTTCCGCCGCCGGGAAGGTCACGCCGTCGAGTTCAAAGTCGCCGGTTTCCTGCACTTCGCCGTTGGTCATCGGCACGTGGGCGATGATGGTCTTGCCGATGTTGGCCTGCCATACGCGCACCACGGCCATGCCGTCACGCGGAACGCGGGCCGCGTCCACCAAGCCGCCGCTGATGGCGAAGGCGCCGACGGCGGCGGACAGGTTGCCGCAGTTGCCGCTCCAGTCAACGAAAGCCTTGTCGATGGAGACCTGGCCGAACAGGTAGTCGACGTCGTGATCCGGCTTGGTGCTCTTAGCCAGGATCACCGTCTTGCTGGTGCTGGAGGTTGCGCCGCCCATGCCGTCGATCTGCTTGCCGTACGGGTCCGGGCTGCCGATCACCCGCAGCAGCAAGGCGTCGCGCGCGGCGCCGGGCTGCCGCGCGGCTTCCGGCAAATCCTGCAGCCGGAAGAACACGCCCTTGCTGGTGCCGCCACGCATATACGTGGCGGGGATCTTGATTTGCGGTTGATGCGCCATGATCATGCAGCCTTCGCGGATTCAAGGAAGTCCTGGGCGAAGCGCTGCAGCACGCCGCCCGCTTCATAGATCGACACTTCTTCCGCCGTATCGAGGCGGCATATCACCGGCACTTCGACGCGCTCGCCGTTGCGGCGGTTGACCACCAGCGTCAGCGTCGAACGCGGGGTGCGCTCGCCGATCACGTCGTAGCTCTCGGTGCCGTCCAGCGCCAGCGTCAAACGGTTCACGCCAGGCTGGAACTCCAGCGGCAGCACGCCCATGCCGACCAGGTTGGTGCGGTGGATGCGCTCGAAGCCCTCGGCCACGATAGCCTCCACGCCCGCCAGCCGCACGCCCTTGGCCGCCCAGTCGCGCGACGAGCCCTGGCCGTAGTCCGCGCCGGCGATCACGATCAGCGGCTGCTTGCGTTCCATGTAGGTCTCGATGGCTTCCCACATGCGGGTGACTTTGCCTTCCGGCTCCACGCGGGCCAGCGAACCGGCTTTGACCTTGCCGTCGGCATCGCGCACCATTTCGTTCTTCAGCGTCGGATTGGCGAAGGTGGCGCGTTGTGCGGTCAGGTGGTCGCCGCGATGGGTGGCGTAGGAATTAAAGTCCTCTTCCGGCAGGCCCATTTTCGCCAGGTATTCGCCGGCCGCGCTGTTCAACATGATCGCGTTCGATGGCGACAGGTGGTCGGTGGTGATGTTATCGCCCAGGACCGCCAGCGGCAGCATGCCTTTCAGCGGACGCGCACCGGCCAGCGCGCCCTCCCAGTACGGAGGACGGCGGATGTAGGTGGTCTGCGGACGCCAGTCGTACAGCGGCTTCACCTTCACGCCATCGTCTTCCTGTTTGGCGAACATCGGGATGTAGACCTTGTTGTATTGCGCCGGCTTGACGCTGGACGCGACCAGCGCATCGATCTCCTCGTCGGTCGGCCAGATGTCCTTCAGCGTGACCGGGTGGCCGTTGGCGTCGATGCCCAGGACATCCTTCTCGATGTCGAAGCGGATCGTACCGGCGATGGCGTAGGCCACCACCAGCGGCGGCGAAGCCAGGAAGGCCTGCTTGGCGTATGGGTGGATGCGGCCGTCGAAATTGCGGTTGCCCGACAAGACGGCGGTGGCGTATAGGTCTCGGTCGATGACTTCCTTCTGGATCACCGGATCGAGCGCACCGGACATGCCGTTGCAGGTGGTGCAGGCATATGCGACCACGCCGAAGCCCAGCTGCTCCAACTCCGGCATCAGGCCTGCTTCCTCCAGGTACAGCGTCACGGTCTTGGAGCCCGGCGCCAGCGAGCTTTTCACCCAAGGCTTGCGGGTCAGGCCGCGCGCGTTGGCGTTGCGGGCCAGCAGGCCTGCGGCGATCATGTTGCGCGGGTTGTTGGTGTTGGTGCAGCTGGTGATGGCGGCGATGATGACCGCACCGTCCGGCATCAGACCAGGCTCGTTCTCCACCACTCCGCTGATGCCGCGCGCGGCCAGCTCGGAGGTCGGCACGCGGTTGTGCGGGTTCGACGGGCCGGCGATGGTACGCACCACCGACGACAGGTCGAACTTCAGCACGCGCTCGTACTCGGCGGTCTTCAGCGCCTCGCCCCACAGGCCGGTCTCTTTCGCGTAGGTCTCCACCAGTTTGACCAGTTCATCATCGCGGCCGGTCAGCTTGAGGTATTTGATGGTCTGCTCGTCGATGTAGAACATCGCGGCGGTGGAGCCGTATTCCGGCGCCATGTTGGAGATCGTCGCGCGGTCGCCCAGCGTCAGGTGCGATGCGCCCTCGCCGAAGAACTCCAGGTAGGACGATACGACCTTCTGCTTGCGCAGGAACTCGGTCAGCGCCAGCACGGTGTCGGTGGCGGTGACGCCGGCCTGCGGCTTGCCCGTCAGTTCGACGCCGATGATGTCCGGCAGACGCATCCACGATGCGCGGCCCAGCATCACGCTCTCCGCTTCCAGGCCGCCGACGCCGATGGCGATCACGCCCAGCGCGTCGACCATCGGCGTGTGCGAATCGGTGCCGACCAGCGTGTCCGGGAAGGCCACGCCTTCCACGGACTGGATCACCGGCGACATGCGCTCCAGGTTAATCTGGTGCAGGATGCCGTTACCCGGCGGGATTACGTCGACGTTCTTGAACGCCTTCTTGGTCCAGTTGATGAAATCGAAGCGGTCTTCGTTGCGGCGGTCTTCGATGGCGCGGTTCTTGTCGAAGGCGTCGGGATCGAAGCCGCCGCATTCGACGGCCAGCGAGTGGTCGACCACCAGCTGGGTCGGCACCACCGGATTGACCAGCGCGGGATCGCCGCCTTGCAGCGCGATGGCGTCGCGCAGGCCGGCCAGGTCGACCAGCGCGGTCTGGCCGAGGATGTCGTGGCATACCACGCGCGCTGGGAACCACGGGAAGTCCAGGTCGCGCTTGCGCTCGATCAGTTGCGACAGCGAGGCGTTGAGCGTCGCAGGATCGCAACGGCGCACCAGGTTCTCGGCCAGCACACGCGAGGTGTATGGCAGCTTGGCCCAGGCGCCAGGCTGGATCGCGTCGACTGCGGCGCGCGCGTCGAAGTAATCGAGCTTGGTGCCCGGCAGGGATTTGCGGAATTGGGTGTTCATTATTTGCGGTCCTTGATCGGCACGAATTTCAGGTCTTCAGGACCGACGTAGTTCGCGCTTGGACGAATGATCTTGTTGTCGATGCGCTGCTCGATGATGTGCGCGGCCCAGCCGGACGTGCGCGAGATGACGAACAACGGCGTGAACATCGCGGTCGGCACGCCCATCATGTGATACGACACGGCCGAAAACCAGTCCAGGTTCGGGAACATCTTCTTGATGTCCCACATGACGGTTTCCAGGCGTTCAGCGATGTCGAACATCTTCATCGAGCCGGCTTCCTGCGACAGCTTGCGCGCCACTTCCTTGATGACGACGTTGCGCGGATCGGAGATGGTGTACACCGGATGCCCGAAACCGATCACCACTTCCTTGTTGGCGACGCGGCTGCGGATGTCCGCTTCGGCTTCGTCGGCGTTTTCGTAGCGCTTCTGGATCTCAAAAGCGAATTCGTTGGCGCCGCCGTGTTTAGGGCCGCGCAGCGCGCCGATCGCACCGGTGATGGCGGAGTGGATGTCCGAACCCGTGCCGGCGATGACGCGGCTGGTGAAGGTGGAGGCGTTGAACTCGTGTTCCGCGTACAGGATCAGCGAGGTGTGCATCGCCTGCACCCAGCTGTCGGAAGGCTTCTCGCCGTGCAGCAGGTGCAAGAAGTGGCCGCCGATGGAGTCGTCGTCGGTCTCCACGTCGATGCGTTTGCCATTGTGGCTGAAGTGGTACCAGTACAGCAGCATCGAGCCAAAGGAAGCCATCAGGCGGTCGGCGATGTCGCGCGCGCCCGGCACGTTGTGATCGTCCTTTTCCGGCAGCGTGCAGCCCAGGACCGAGACGCCGGTGCGCATCACGTCCATCGGATGGGCCGACGCGGGCAGTGCTTCCAGCGCGGCTTTCAGCGATGCCGGCAAGCCGCGCAGCGAGCGCAGTTTGGCTTTGTAGCCTTTCAGTTCGGCGCTGGTCGGCAGTTTGCCGTGGACCAGCAGGTAGGCGATTTCTTCGAACTCGCAGGTGTTGGCGACGTCGAGGATGTCGTAGCCGCGGTAGTGCAGGTCGTTGCCGGTTTTGCCGACGGAGCACAGTGCGGTGTTACCTGCGGTGACGCCGGACAGGGCGACGGATTTTTTTGGTTTGAAGGTGGCTTCGGTCATTTCAGGGTCTCCTCGAATCGATTATTTTTTCTGTGCGGCGAACAGTGCATCCAGCTTCTGCTCGAAGCTGTGATAGTTGATGCGTTCATACAGCTCGGCGCGGGTTTGCATGGTGTCGACCACGTTCTGCTGGGTGCCGTCGCGGCGGATCGCGCCGTAGACGTTTTCCGCGGCCTTGTTCATGGCGCGGAAGGCGGACAGCGGATACAGCACCAGGCCCACGTCGGCGCCGCGCAATTCGTCCACGGTGAACAATGGCGTCGAGCCGAATTCGGTGATGTTGGCCAGCACCGGCACTTTGACGGCGGCTGCGAATTTTTTGTACATATCGAGACTGATCATCGCTTCCGGGAAGATCATGTCCGCGCCGGCTTCGACGCAGGCGACTGCGCGCTCGATGGCGGCGTCCAGGCCTTCGACGGCCAGCGCGTCGGTGCGGGCCATGATGACGAAGTTCTCATCGGTGCGCGCATCGACGGCGGCGGCGATGCGGTCGACCATCTCCTGCTTGGTGACGATCTCCTTGCCCGGACGGTGGCCGCAGCGCTTGGCGCCGACCTGGTCTTCGATGTGCATGGCGGCGGCGCCGAACTTGATCATCGACTTGACGGTACGCGCCACGTTGAAGGCGGAGGCGCCGAAGCCGGTGTCGACGTCGACCAGCAGCGGCAGGTCGCACACGTCGGTAATGCGGCGCACGTCGGTCAGCACGTCGTCCAGGTTGGAGATGCCCAGGTCGGGCAGGCCGAGCGAACCCGCCGCCACACCGCCACCCGACAGGTAGATCGCCTTGAAACCGGCGCGCTTGGCCAGCAGGGCGTGGTTGGCGTTGATCGCGCCGACCACCTGCAATGGGGACTCTTCCTGGACGGCTTTGCGGAACGCGGCGCCTGCGGAGTATTGACTCATGTTCTGACCTTTCAATGTTGCAGTGAAGTTGGGCTATGCTTTGCAAGCGGCGTGCCAGATAGTCAGACCATATAAATCAAAGACTTACGAAATAGCGGTGTTGCACACGTGTTTCAATTTGAAACATCGAAACAGATGAACTACAATTGAAACATGCGCCATTCCACGCCCCTGCCCTTCGACGCCAACGACAAACCGGTGATCTGGACGGTTTCCGTCTCGCGCCTGTACGACCTGTTCCGCGATATCACGCTGGAATACGACGACCTGGCCACGATCGAACCGATCAACCTGGGCTTCGACGAGGCGGCGCGCCACATCCGCGAGCGCATGGCCACCGAGCGTTGCGACGCCGTCATCGCCGCCGGCTCCAACGCCGCCTATCTGAAGGGCCGGCTGTCGGTGCCGGTGGTGATCGCCAAATTCAGCGGCTTCGATGTGATGCAGGCATTGGCGCGGGCACGCCGCGTGTCGGACCGCATCGGCATCGTCACCTATCAGGACCGCTTGCCGGAGCTGGCCGAATTCGCCAACACCTTCGGCTTCGATGTCGAGCAGCGTACCTACGCAACCGAGGAGGACGCGCGCGCGCAGATCAACGACCTGAAGGCGGCCGGCATCAAGGCCATCGTCGGCGCAGGCCTGATCACCGACCTCGCCGAGGAAGCGGGACTGACCGGCGTATTCGTCTACTCGGCCGCCTCGATCCGCCACGCTTTCGACGACGCGCTGGAAATGGCGCGGCTGACGCAACTCGAAGCTAACCGCAGCCGCACGCGCGGCGCCGTGGTGGCGGACACGCTGCGCGCCAAGCATGGCATCAACGATCTGCGTGGCGACTCGGCCGCGATGGAGGCGCTGCGGCAGTCGGTGGTGCTGTATGCGAAATCCCCGGCCACGGTGCTGATACAGGCGGAAACCGGCTGCGGCAAGGAACTGGTAGCGCAGGCCATCCACCGCGAGAGCCCGCGCACGCTGGGCCAGAACCGGCCCTTCGTCGCCGTCAATTGCGGCGCCATCGCGGAATCGCTGCTGGAGTCCGAACTATTCGGTCACGAGGAAGGCGCTTTCACCGGCGCGCGGCGCGGCGGCCACGCTGGCCTGTTCGAGGCGGCCAATCGCGGCACCCTGTTCCTCGACGAGATAGGCGAGATGCCGTTGACGCTGCAAACCCGTTTGCTGCGCGTGCTGGAGGAACGGGAAGTGGTGCGCGTGGGCGGCACGCGGCCTATCGCCGTCAACGTGCGCATCATCAGCGCCACGCACTGCGACTTGGAACAGCGCGTACGCGAAGGCCGCTTCCGCGCCGACCTTTTCTACCGGCTGGCGGTGCTGCGCCTGACGATACCGCCGCTGCGCGCGCGGCTGGAGGACGTGATGACACTGGCCGAATGGTCGCTGAAGAATGCGCTGGCGTCGCTGGGCGCGCGGCCGCATCCCAACCTGCACGCGGAGATGGCGGCTTGCGCGCCGCTGCTGCAGCACTACGACTGGCCGGGCAATGTGCGCGAGCTGCGCAACCTGACCGAGCGCCTGGCGCTGTTCCTCGCCGCCGAGCCGCTGCAGGCATTGACGCCCGCCTTCGTCCTCAGCGTGGCGCCGGAGCTGGGCAGGCAAGCGGCCCCGCAGTTCGCCGCCGGTTTCGCTACTGGATCCGCAGCCGCATTCGCCGCCGATACCGCCGCCGGCCCCCTGCCGGCCATCCCGTCGTCCGCTCTGCCGCACACCTTACCGGCTGCCCGCCGGTCCGCCGAAAGCGCGTCGGACGTACTGGCCCGCTTTGGTGGCAGGCGCGACGCGGCCGCCGACTATCTCGGCATCAGCCGCACCACACTCTGGCGCAAGCTGCGCGCCGAGGCTGGCGAATAGCGCCTGCGTAGCCGTGCGCCGGCGCAGGATGTCCGGCGCTAGAATCCGGGCATGACGACGCCGGAACCCAACTCGCTGAAGGAACAACTACGCAACATCATCGAGGAGGCGCGCATGGTGCTGCCCGGCATACAGGCATTGTTCGGTTTCCAGACCGTCGCCGTCTTCAACCAACGCTTCGACGACCTGCCCGCCGCCGTGCAGGCCGTCCACCTGCTGGCGCTGGCGACGGTGGTGATCGCGATCGCCCTCATCATGACGCCGGCCGCCTGGCACCGCATCGTATCGCCTCAGCGCGTGTCGGAATCGATCGTCAAACTCTCCTCGCGCATGATCTGCGCCGCGCTGTTCCCACTGGCGGTGGGGCTGGCGCTGGACATGTTCGTGGTCTGCTATGTGATTTCCGGCTCGGCGGCGACCGGCACCGCCGCCGCCGTGCTGTCGCTGGCGCTGCTGCTGACGCTCTGGTTCGTCCTGCCGCTGCGTGAGCGCCGCAGGCGGCGCTAGGCGGATACCGTTCATCCTTTTAAAAAAACCGCTCATCCAGTAGCCGTCGCCGGCGCGATGGCGGTTCGATAGCATGGCCTCACTTAATCACAACAACGGAGGTCAGCATGCCACGCTCGTTCATCAAACGTATCGCCACCATTGCCGCCAGCCTGGCGCTGGCCTACTCCGCCGGCGCTTCCGCCGCGCCCTCGCATCCGGCCTTCAAGGTGCAGGTCACCGGCCAAGGTGCGCCCGTGATCCTGATCCCCGGCCTGGCATCGTCCGGCGAAGTGTGGGACGGCACCGTCGCCCACTACTGCGGCAGCCGCCAGTGCCACGTCGTCACCCTGGCCGGATTTGCCGGCGTGCCCGCCATCGAAGGCCCGCTGCTGCCGGCTGTGGAACAGCAACTGAGCGACTACATCGCGGCCAATAAATTCGACCACCCCATCATCATCGGCCATAGTTTGGGCGGCTTCGTCGGCATGAAGCTGGCAGCCGACCACCCGGACCAAGTGGGCCGCCTGGTCATCGTCGACACCTTGCCAGCGCTGGCCGCGGTCCAGATGCCCAGCATTACCGGCGCGCAGATGAAGGAAATGGCGGCCGGCCTGCGGACCCGCATGGAGTCCATGGACGCGGAAACCAAACGCGCCAACCAGATGAAAACCCTGCATTCCATGATCACCAAGCAGGAAGACATCGACCGCGCCGCCGCCTGGGGCAAGCAATCCGACCCGGCGACCGTCACCAACGCGATGGTCGAGATGATGAGCGAGGATATGCGCCCTGAAGTTAGCCGCATCAAGGCGCCCACGCTGGTGCTGGGCTCCTGGATCGCCTACAAGGATTATGGCAGCAAGCCGATGTTCGAGCAGATGTACAAGAGCCAGTACCAGCAACTGCCCAACGTCAAAGTGGAACTGGCCGACAACGCCCGCCATTTCATCATGTACGACGATCCGGCTTGGATGTATGATCGCATCGATAACTTTTTGAAGTGATTCCATCATGACCGACGACCGTCCACTCATCGCGCGCCTGAACTGGTACTGGCTGTTCCAGCTGGCAGGATGGATGTTCCTGCCAGTGCTGCTGATCGCCATGACGCCGGGCGACAGCCACACGCCGCGCATGCTGGGCATCTCCATGTGGGGCGTGGTGGCCGGCCTGCTGATCTCCGACACCTGGCACCGGCTACTCAGGCGCCAGATCCAGAACGGTGTGCGCGTCAGCTGGAAGGCGATGATGGCCGCCATCCTGGTATTGGGAGCCATTCATACCGCCGTGCAGACGGTCGGCTACCTGGTCATCAAGCCCTTCGGCGAAGTGCACGGCGTGGCCTGGGTGCCGGGCGCGCTGATGTTCTGGTGGGGCGTCTATTTGGTGTGGAATATCTTCTACATGGCGGTGCAGTCGCTGCGCCGCGCCAACCGCCTGGAACAGGAGGCGCTGCGGCTGGAGATCAGCGCCAAGGACGCCGAGCTGCGCGCCCTGCAGGCACAGGTCAATCCGCATTTTTTCTTCAACAGTATGAACAGCGTGCGCGCACTGATTTATGAGGACAGGGATTCGGCCGCCCTGATGATCGACCAGCTGGCGAGCGTGATGCGCTATGCGCTGCAATCGGGCCAGCACGATACCGTGCCGCTGGCGGCGGAAATCGAAGCTGTGCAGGCCTATCTGGCGATTGAAAAAATCCGCTTCGAGGAACGCATGCGCGTCAGTGTGGAAATCGGCATGGGCCTGGAGCAGGTGCGCATTCCGCCGATGGCCTTGCAGACGCTGGTGGAGAACGCCGTCAAGTACGGTGTCGAGGCCAGCGCCACCGGCAGCGAGATCCGCATCCGCGCGCAACGCATGGACGACGGCAGGATCCATATCGAAATCGCCAACCTTGGCGCGATTCTGCCGTTCGCCAATTCCACCAAGGTGGGCTTGGTGAACACCCGTAAACGCCTGGCGCTGGCATTGGGTTCCAGTGCCAGCCTGGATCTGACTGAAAACAGTGGTTGGGTGCGCGCCACAATGACTTTACCGGAGGCCGCCTGATGCGCGCACTATTGATCGACGACGAGCGCCTGGCGCGCGCGGAACTGCGCCGCATGCTGGCGGCGCACCCTGAAGTGGAAATCGTCGGCGAGGCCGTCAACGCGGCCGAAGGCATCCAGCAAATCAACGCGCTCAAGCCGGACCTGGTGTTCCTCGACGTGCAGATGCCTGGCGGTAGCGGCTTCGATATGTTGGCAGCGCTGGAGGAGGCGCCGGAGGTGATCTTCACGACAGCGTTCGACCAATACGCGCTGCAGGCATTCGAAGTCAATGCGCTGGACTATCTGCAGAAACCGATCCAGGCGGCGCGGATGGCGGCGGCGTTGCAGCGCTGTTCGCTGCGTCATGGGCGCGCGCTGGCGTATGCGGCGGCCGGGGTTCCGGCCGTGGCGCCGACGGCGGCCAAGAAGCTGTTCATCAAGGATGGCGAGCGATGCTGGTTTGTCGGTTTGCAGGATGTGCGGCTGTTCGAATCGGACGGCAATTACACGCGGGTCTATTTCGACCAGCACAAACCGCTGATGCTGCGCTCCCTGAACCAGCTGGAAGAGCGGCTGGACCCGCAACGCTTCTTCCGCGCCAGCCGCCGCCACATCGTCAACCTGGACTACGTCGACCAGGTCACGCCGAACGACGCCGGCGGCCTCAATCTGCTGCTGCGCGACGACATCGAAGTCGAAGTCTCCCGACGCCGCGCCGCCCAGTTCAAAAGCCTGGCCAGCCTCTGAACTTTGAAGCAGATCAGTTAGCTTTCGCTATTCGTTTGACGTGCTATATTGAATCTGGCCAGTATGGCGAATGTGGCGCATCGTCGAACATCGCAGACTTCAACAAAAATTAACGACCTCGGTTCCTGCTGAGGTCGTCAAGCGGTACGTAAAGTGGAAAGAGATCGCACGCCTTCTTGGACCGAAAGGGGTGCAGGCAATTCCAGGCAATCATGACGAGGCTCTGAGCGGAAAATGGGCCGGATATCGCTCCTCACGGCTTGGCCGCAAATGGCGTGTAATCTATCAGGCTTTTCCGGACGTGTTGATGATCCTGGTTGTCGAGGTGAATGCTCATGATTACAAAAAACATTGATATGGCCGACTTCCTGCCCGAAAAGGACTACATTCGCGTTTCCGCAGGCGAGTCGGTACGCATAGTACGCGAAATGCACGAGCTGACGGTCACGCAGCTTGCGTTGGCGTCAGGCATCCCGGTAGCGACGCTTCACGCCATCGAAAATGATCAACTAAAATTTAGCGGCGAACAGCTCGCCGCGTTGGCGGAAGCGTTACAAGTGCCACCTGCCGTGCTCATGGCGACAGGCGGCACCGAAAATACCGAATCAGCAGCTGGATAGCGCTAGGTGCGCAACGCCTCGGCGGGCGCCATGCGCATGGCGATCCAGGTGTGGCGGGCGATGGCGATGAGGGCGATGGTCAGCGTCAGCGACAGCGCAATCAGCAGCGTCCAATAGCCTATCGGCGCGTGTTCGACGTAGCCAGCGAGGTAGCGGCGGATGGCGGCCACCGCCAGCGGTGACGCTATCACCGCCGCAGCCAGCACCAGCGCGCCGATTTCACGCACCACCAGCACGCCGATGTCGGCGCCGCGCGCGCCGTGCAGTTTGCGCAGCACGATCTCCCTGGCGCGCCGCTGCACTGTGTTCGCCGACAGCACATAGGTGCCGAAGGCGGCGATCGCCAGGGCGATGCCGGTGGCGACGGACATCAGCTTGGTCAGGCGGGCGTCGTCGGCATAATTGCGCGCCAGGACGTCCCCGGCGCGGACCACCTTGGGAATCGCGTCCGGGAAAAAGCTCGGCCACAACGCTTGCACGCTGCGCTCCACCGCCACAGGATCAGTTGCGGCACGCACGCTCAGCACCGTCCCTGCCGTCCATAGCTCATAGGCGGTCGCGCGCGGTGGATCGCGCAACGAATGAAATCGCAGATCGGGGGCGATGCCGACGATGCGCTTTGAAATCACCTTGTTGTCGAACCCCGTGAACAGCACGGTCTGACCGATCGCCGCCTCGTCGCTTGCGAAACCCAACTCGCGCGCGGCGATGGCGTTCAGCACCACCGGTACCCGGTCATCCTCTTTGTCCACAGTAGCCTGGAACAAGCGGCCGGCCAGCGGCGCCATGCCATACACCTCGAAGAAATTCGCGCTGACCGACTTCATCTCCATCGTCGCACCCTGGCCGCCAGGACGCTTCAGCTCACGGGACCAGAGCCAATCGAGCCGGCCCACCGGGTCTTCCGATATCGCCACGCCAGCCACGCCTGGCTGCGCCGCGAGGGTCGAGTAGAAGCGACGCGCCTTCTCGCTGTCCCTCACCCGCTCCGGCATATCGACGATGACGAACGGCGCCGGGTCGAAGCCGGGCGAGACGTGCATCGCGTAGTGAGTCTGCCACGCCACCGCGATGGTCACGGCGGCGAAACCCATCGCCACCGATACCTGCAGCACCGTCAACGCGCGCCGCCATTGCATGCTGCCCAAGGACTCCGTGTCGGGACGACCGGCCAGCACCTGCGTCGGATGCACGCGCAGCGCCACCCATGCCGGGTAGATCGCCGTCAGCACGCCCAGCAAGCCGCCTATGCCAAACGCCGCGACGATATTCTGCAACGTGAACAAGCCGTCCAGTTGGCGGTTGACCAGTTGCGAAAAGACGGGCAGCGCCAGCCACGCGAGCATCAGGCCAAGCGCGGTGGCCGTCATCGCCACCAGCAGCGATTCGAACAGGAACAGCAGCATGATCTGCCCGACCCCGGCGCCCAGCACCTTGCGCATCGCCACCTCGCGCTGGCGGCGCAGCACGCGCACCATGCTCAGGTTGACGTAGTTAATCGCGGCCATGAGCAGGATCAGCAACGCAAGCGCCGCCAGCCCGGCCACCAGCACCGGATTGGCGCGGTCGCCCGGCATCGATATGAAACTGTTCTGCATTTTGTAGTCGAAGTAGGCATCTCGCAGCGGCGACATGGTCAGCTCGATCGCCTTGCGCGTGCCGAGGCGGGCGCGCGTCTCCGGCGGGTACTGATGCAGGCTGGGGGCGGCGTCCACCACCTTCTGCAGGCGGTCGATGATGGCCGGCAGCGATGCGCCGGGCTGCACGCGTATGAGCATTTTGCCCATCCAACCATGTTCGCCGGTCAGCATCTCATGCCGTATGTCCGGCCCCGCCACCACCGAATTGACGCCGAAGATCACCTCGAACGGAATCGTCGTGTTGGCCGGCGGCGTCGGCACCACGGCGCCGACTTGCACCGCATTCCCTTCCGCCAGCATCGTGCGGCCCAGCGCATTGGTCGTGCCGAACAGGCGAAGCGCGCCGGCCTCGGTGACGACAAAGCGGTCAGGCTTGCCCAGTGCATCGGCCAGGTCGCCCTGCACTGCCCGCATTCCCAGCATTTCGGTAAAGCCGGGCATCACCGTCAGGCCGCGCACAGCGAACATGCTTCGGTTCACGCGCACCGTGAGTGGCGTGATCTCGGGCCGCGCCGGGATAAAGAGCGCGGCGCCAGTCACGCCCGGCGTCTTCAGCGCGGGCTCGCGCAGCAGCATCGGCACCACTTCGTGCAGAGGCGATGCGGGATCGAGATTGAAATGCTGCTTGGCGACGTAGATCCTGTCCACGTCCGGCAGATGCGCGTCGTACTCCATTGAGTAACGCACAAAGCCAAGCAGCAGCAGGCACGCGGCCAAGCCCACGCCCAGCCCAAGCACCACTGCCAGCGTGTAGGCCGGCTCCTGTATCAGCGCGCGCCAGCCGATGCGAAAGTCTCTTAGCTTCATGGATCGAAAATCCGTGTATGGAAAACCTCTGGCGTTTGCAACATCCATGCCACGGTGGTTATTGCGGCCCGGCGGCTGCTCGTGCGGGGCCGGTGTCCGGAAGTGAACAGCTACAGCGTTCACTTCCGAACACTTACTTCACCTTGATCGGGAAGGCGGGATGCACCGGCCGCACGGGCAGGTTCTTCGCCAGTTCGGCCTTGATCACTTCAATCGCCTTTTCCAATTGCGGATCGCGGCCGGCGATCACGTCGGCCGGATTCTGGTCGACTTCGATGTCGGGCGCGACGCCTTCGTTTTCCACGCCCCAGCCACCATCGCGGGTCCAGAAGGCCAAGTTGGGCGCCGTGATGCCGCCGCCGTCCATCAGCACGGGGAAGCCGAGGACTCCGACCAGCCCACCCCACGTGCGTTTGCCGATCAACGGGCCCATTTGATTTTTGCGGAACATCCACGGCAGCAGGTCGCCGCCCGAACCCGCCGTCTCGTCGATCAGCATCGCGCGCGGGCCCTGGATCGAGGCCGATGGGGTCTTCATGTCGGCACCGTAGCGCATGGTCCACCAGGCGATCTCCTTCTTCTGCAAAATCTCCAGGTAGTAGTCCGCCACGCTGCCGCCGCCATTGAAGCGCTCGTCGATGATGACGGCGTCCTTGTCGGCCTGCGGGAAGAAGTAGCGCTTGAAATAAGTGTGGCCCAACGTTGCGGTGTTGGGCACATACACATACGCGACCTTGCCGCCGGTCGCCGCGTTCACCTTGCGGATATTCCCTTCGATCCAATCGCGGTTGCGCAATGCGTCCTCGGTCGCCACCGGCACCACGGTGATGGTGCGCGACTTGCTGCCGTCCGCGTTCGGGCCGACGGTAATGTCGATGGCCTTGTTGGCGGTGTTTTCAAAGGCGCTGTACAGATTCGTCGGCGCCAGCAGCGGACGCCCTTCCACCGCCAGCAGGTATTCGCCGGCCTTGACGTTCAGGCCAGGCTCGGTCAGCGGCGCGCGCAGCGCCGGGTTCCAGTTCAAGCCACCGTAGACTTTCTTGAAGCGATAGTGGCCGTCGCTGACTTCATAGTCCGCGCCCAGCAGGCCGCCCGGCACCGGCTTGGCGTCGTTGAAGAAATCGCCGCCGCCACCGCGATGGTGGCCGACGCCGATCTCGCTGCACAGCCACTGGATCACGCGATTCAGGTCGCCACGGCTGGACAGCTCGGGCAGGAACTGCGCGTATTTGGCGCGCATCTTGTTCCAGTCGGCGCCGTGCATGCCGGGGTCGTAGAAGAAGTCGCGGTTGATGCGCCAGGCTTCGTTGTAGATCTGCGTCCATTCGGCGCGCGGTTCGGCGTGGACCTCGATCGCTTCGACCTTGATCTTGCCCTCGCCCGGCGTCAGTGTCTTGGCGGTGGCGCTGCCCATGGCCCAGGCTTCCTTCAGGCGGTACAGGATCTTCTTGCCATCGGCGGAGACTTCGAAATCGTCGGCTTCGGCCAGCAGCGTTTCGGCCTTGCGGTCCTTCAGGTCGAAGCGCTGGATGGCTTTCTTGCCGTCGTTCTCGCGCAGGAAGAAGATCTGCCCTGCTTCGCCCGTCCCCAGTTCGGACAACGCGGCGGCCGGCACCGGCAGGTCGACGATGCGGGTTTCGATGCCGTCGAAATCGATCGAGATCGGTGCCACCGGTGCGACAGTCACTTTCGGATCGTCGCGGCCAGTCTTGGGGTCGACCTTGGGTGCTTCCGGCTTGGCCGCTTCCTTCGCGGCCGCCGGCGCTGGCGGCGCTGCGCTCTTCTCTTCGTCGCTCTCCTTGATCAGCGGCGACGGCAGATCGCGCCGCAGCACGGCCATCCAGATCGTGCGCGTGACGCGGTTGTCTTCGTTCTGCTGGGAGAACCAGTTGTTGCTGGGCCCCGCGTTGGTCGAGGCGAAGAAGTACAGGTACTTGCCGCTCTTGTCGAACACCGGATCGACGACATCCGACAAGCCATCCGTCACCGGCCACGATTTGTTCTGCTCCAGCGAGTAGATGTAGGCGCTGCGGGTGTAGGTCATCGAGTTGAGCGCGTAGGCGATCCAGCGCGAATCCGGCGCCCATGCCGCGCGCAGCGTTTTGTTCACGCCGTATAGCGGTTCGCTGGCGATCTTCTTGATCGCGCCGGTGGCGACGTCCATCACGTAGAGCGTCCAGGCGTTATCGGTATAGGCGATCTTTTTGCTGTCCGGCGACCAGACCGCGTTGTCGTAGAAGCCTGCGCCGGTGAGCTTGAACTTGCGCGCCTCACCCTTGCCGTCCTGCGCGCGGATGTGCAGCGCGTACTCGCCCGATTCGTCCGAGAAGTAGGCGACGGAGCGGCCGTCCGGCGACCATGCCGGCGAGCGTTCATGTGCGGCTGGCGTATGCGTCAGGTTGCGAACATCGCCTTTATCCGCGGGGATGGTGACGATCTCGCCACGGAACTCGTACGCCACGCGCGCGCCGGACGGCGAGATCGACGCGTTGCGGATGTACTTGGCGCCGCTGACCCAGCGCGGGCGTGAGGCGCCCAGATCGCTGTTCACGCCGATGGTGAGTTTGTGCGACTGCCCGCTGGCAGGGTCCAGCGCGTGCAGGTAGCCCGCCTGCTCGTAGACGATGCCGCCACCGCCGGCGGCGATGTTCAGCACCGGGAAGTCGGTATGCCGCGTCAGTGCGCGCACGGCCTTGGTCTTGGTGTCGTAAGCGTACAGATTGAATTCGCCGTCGCGGTCGGAGCGGAAGTAGACGGTGTCGCCGATCCAGACCGGATCGACGTCGTTCGAATGCGTGGCCGGCTGCGGGATCTGCTGCACCGATTTGTCCGCGCGGTTGAACAGCCACAGGATCGAGTTGGTGCCGCCGCGATAGTGCTTCCACTGCATGAAGGCCGGCGAGAAAGGGTTATAGACGATCTGCTTGCCGTCCGGCGACCAGCCGGCGCGGGCGGCGTTCGGCACTTCCAGTTCGGTCTCCACGCCGCCGGCCACCGGCACCGTGAACAGCTTGCGATAGCGGTTGTTGAACGCCGCGCGCGGTGACGTGAACATCACCGCCTTGCCGTCCGGCGTGAAGCTTTGCACCACGTCCGCGCCGGGATGGTAGGTCAGGCGTTTAGGCACACCGCCTTCGACCGGCAACAGGTAGACGTCGATATTGCCGTCCACCTGCGCGCTGTAGGCGATCGATTTGCCGTCGGGCGAAAACACCGGGTTGGATTTCTCGCCCGGATCGGAGGTCAGACGGCGCGGTGACGAGCCGTCGCGGTTCGCCAGCCAGACATCGCCCGCGTAGATGAAGGCCAGGTGCTGCGCCGACAGCGCGGGCTCGGTCAGCATCCGCGTGTCGCTGGTGCTGGGCAGCGCCAGCGCGCCGTGGCTCATCGTCAGCAGCGCGGCGGCTACGGATATTATGTGCTTCATTTCGTCTCCTCAGCCGCCCGTCATTCCCGCGCAGGCGGGAATCCATAGGCAGCGTGTTCATTGACTCAGCATGGATTCCCGCGTGCGCGGGAATGACCGGGGTTATTTAAGCGCGGGGATGGCTTGCGGCTGATAGGGCTTGACCGGTTGCTCCTTCAGCTTCTTGTCCAGCAGCTCCAGCGCCACCTCCAGCTGGCGGTCCTGGCCTTGATACGTGGCGTGCGGCAGGTTGTCCACTTCCACGTCCGGCGACACGCCCACGCCTTCGATCAGCCACTGGCCATCGGCGGTGTTGAACTGGCCGTTCTCGGCGACGCGCGCCATGCCGTTGTCGCTCAGGCGGTTGTTATCGCTGAGCCAAACGCCGGCGCCCGCCGTGCGCTTGCCCACCAGCGGCGCCAGTCCCAGCGCCTTGATGCCGGCCGCGAAGGTCTCGCCGTCCGAATAGGTGTATTCGTCGACCAGCACCACCAGGTGGCCACGGAAAGTGTTCTGCATGTTCGGCGCAGGCAGCGCGCCCGGCGACGACCAGAAGGCCCAGGCTTTGCGCAGCAGCTTCTCGATCACCCAGCTGTCGATATTGCCGCCGTTGTTGCGGCGGACGTCGATGATCAGGCCTTCGCGGTTGACGTTGGCGTAGAAGTCACGCGCGAAAGAGGCGATGTCGCGCGGGCCCATGGCGCGCAGGTGCAGGTAGCCGATGCGGCCCTTGGACGCGGCGTCCACCTGGCGCGCGCGGCTCTGTTCCCAGTCGCTGTAGCGCAGGCTGGCCTGCTTGCCCATATTGACCGGCGTGACGATGACCGAACGCGTGCCACCTTCCTTGCGCTTCACCTGCAGCAGCATCTGCTTGTCGGCCTGGTTCAGCAGCAGATCCGCGATGTCGCGCGCTTCCAGCACCGGCTTGCCGTTGACGGCGGTGATGACGTCGCCCTCCTTCACGTCCACGTCCGGCTGCAGCAGCGGGCCGCGTTCGGACGGCAGCTCCGGTTCGCTGCGGTAGATATGGTCGACGCGGTAACCGTCGGCGCTGCGCGTGAGCAGCGCGCCCAGGCCGGCCGGCGCGCCTTCCGGTGCGGGACGGCGCAAGTCGCCGGGCGCGATCTGCGAGTGCAGCGCGCCCACTTCGCTGATCATCATACCCAGCACGTCGTTCAGTTCCGCGCGGTCGGTCACGCGCTCGACCAGCGGCGCGTACTTGGCGCGCACGCCGGTCCAGTTCACGCCGCGCATCTTGGCGTCGTACAGGAAGTCGCGGTGCATGCGCCAGGCATCGTTGAACATCTGCGTCCACTCCAGGCGCGGGTTGGAGGTGAAGGTCCAGTCGTCCACCTTGACCTTGGCCTTGGAGACATCGGCCGGGGCCTTGGCGCCCGCCTCCACCACCAGCATATCGCCTGGACCGCTGGCGGCGAAGGTGCGGTAGTACAGGTGCTTCTTGTCGAAGGCAAGATCGTATTCGCGCACGCCGCTGACGAAGACCTCGGGCTGCGGACCGTTGGCGGCGATCGCCAGCGTTTTCAGGTTGGCCTTGCCGTCGTTGCCATCGGCGTCGAGGAAGTACAGGCGCTTCTCGTCGAGCTCCAGGTCGCGGTAGTTACCCGCGGCCAGCGGCACTTCGTACAGCCGGTCCGCCAGTCCCGCGTAGACGATGGCCGGCAGTGCCTTGCCGGTTTTCTTTTCCGGCACGGCCTTGGCCACGGCTTTTTCCACCGCCTTCTCGGCGGCCTGCTCGACGGCCTTTTCCGCCGCGCCCTCGGCCGGCTTGTCGCCCGGCTTGTTCAGTTCATCGTCCGGCTTGAAGGGGAAGCGGTTGCCCGGCTGGAGCGCCAGCGCGTACACGCCGGTGCGCTTGTCGAACACCGGTCCCATGTTGCGGTCGCCCCAAGGCGATCCGTTCGCCAGCTGGAAGTTGCGGGCCGAGAGGAAGTACAGCCATTTGCCGTCCGGCGAAAACGCCGGCGAGACCGAGTTGTAACGGTCGCCGGTGACGAAGGCCAACTGCTTCGATTCGAGGTTGTACAGACCGATCTGGTTGCGCTGCTCGGTGCTGGCGACGCGCACCAGCGCCAGGTTCTTGCTGTCGCCGGCCCACAGCACATCGCCGTGCCGGTCGGAGCCGTCCTTGCTGCCGTCGTCGATGACGGTGTTGGTCTTGGTCGCCAGGTCCAGCATCCACAGGCGGCCTTTCTTGTCGGTGTGGGCCAGCCAGCGGCCGTCCGGCGACGGATACAGCTGCCAGCGGTGATTGTTGCCGTCCTTGGTCAGCTGCTCGCCCTTGCCGGAACCGTCGGCGGCGAATTTCCAGATTTCGTTTTCGCCGGTGCTGTCGACGATGGCGTAGACCCATTTGTCGTCGTGGCTGAAGACCGCCTCGCGGGCCCGCGCGCCAGGCGGCACGGCGATTTCGACCCGGCGCCGTGAGCCGGTGCCGGCCACGCTAACGCGCCCGCGTGCGGTCAGCACCAGGCGTTCGTCCTTGCCGGAGATTTGGACGTTGGTCAGGTTGTCCAGCGGCGAGCGGATCTGGCGGGCGCGCTGCTGGTCGAAATCCGAGACCAGGTTGATGGCCAACTGCTCGTCCTTCGCCGCGGCCAGGTCCAGCACGTGCAGGTCGGCGCCCAGCTGGTAGGCGATACGGCCGTCGCCCAGCGCGGCGTTGCGCACGTCCCAGCCGGTGTGATTGGTCAGTTGGCGCGGGTCGCTGCCGTCGGGCGCCATCGACCACAGGTTGTCGGAGCCGCCACGGTCGCTGATGAAATACAAGCGCCCCTGCCACCACATGGGCCGCTTGTTGTTGCCGGCGTCGGAGGCCAGCAGCGGCACAGCTTCCGCGCCGCCGGCCAGGTCGTAGCGCCACAGCCGCGCGTGGGCGCCGCCACGGTAGTTCTTCACGTTGTCGTTGGTCAGAGCCAGGCCGTTGCGCGTGAAGTACAACGTCTTGCCGGCGTCGTCGAGCACGGCGTCGTTGGCGTCGGCCACGGGGAACACGCGGCGCTGCAGGTCGCCCGGCTTGACCGCCGCGATGACGTTGTTGCGCGACGGCCCCTTGGTGTCGAGCGTGGTCACCAGTACCTCGCCCTGCGCGGTCCAGCCCAATACACTCACCGCGCTGTTTTCAAAGGTGATGCGCTTGGGCAGGCCGCCTTCCAGCGGCATGACGTAGGCTTCCTGCCCGCCTTCGTAGGAGGCCGAGAAGGCGATCCATTTGCCGTCGTGCGAGATGGCGGCGTTGGTTTCGGCCGCCGGGTGGGTGGTCAGGCGCTGCGCTGCGCCGCCGTGCAGGCCGGTCTTCCACAGGTCGCCCTCGGCGGTGAAGACCACGGCGTCGCCACGGATGGCGGGATAGCGGTAATAGGCGTCAGCGGCACAGGCGGTGCCGGACAGCAGGCCGGCGGACATCAACATCAGGGAGAGTGGGCGGGACAGGGTCATGGGACAGTTTCAATGTTTGTCAAATGGAACGACAATTCTGGCACAGCTTTGTGCAAAAGGAATAACGTTTATTTCACCCCGTATGCTTTAAGCGATATGGCACGTGCCCCCCAAGCGGGGTCAGACCCCGTACGGGGTCTGACCCCGCTTGGGGGGCGGGGTATAAAAAAACCCGCGCCACTTGCGTGGGCGGGTTTTTTGTCGAGCCTGGGCGGCTTATTCGACTTCGACGGTCTCCGGCGGGGTCGTCGGCGCGGCGTCCGGCGGTTCCGGGAACTCCAGCTTGACCTGGTCCTTGTCGTCCAGGTCGACCGTCACGCGGCCACCGGTGACCAGGCGGCCGAACAGCAGCTCGTCGGCCAGCGCCTTGCGGATCATGTCCTGGATCAGGCGCGACATCGGGCGCGCGCCCATCAGCGGATCGAAGCCCTTCTTCGCCAGGAACTTGCGCAGCTTCTCGCTGAACACCGCTTCGACTTTCTTCTCGTGCAGCTGCTCTTCCAGCTGCATCAGGAACTTGTCGACCACGCGCAGGATGATTTCCTCGTCCAGCGCACGGAAGCTGATGGTGGCGTCGATACGGTTGCGGAACTCCGGCGTGAACATGCGCTTGATGTCGGCCATCTCGTCGCCTGCCTGCTTGGAATTCGTGAAGCCGATCGAGGTCTTCTGCAAGCTCTCGGCGCCCGCGTTGGTGGTCATGATGATGATCACGTTGCGGAAGTCGGCCTTGCGTCCGTTGTTGTCGGTCAGCGTGCCGTGGTCCATCACCTGCAGCAGGATGTTGAAAATGTCCGGGTGGGCTTTTTCAATCTCGTCCAGCAGCAGCACCGCGTGCGGCTTCTTGGTGATGGCTTCGGTCAGCAGGCCGCCCTGGTCGAAACCAACGTAGCCCGGCGGCGCGCCGATCAGGCGCGACACGGCGTGACGCTCCATGTACTCGGACATGTCGAAGCGGATCAGCTCGATGCCGAGGATGAAGGCCAGCTGCTTGGCCACCTCGGTCTTGCCGACGCCGGTCGGACCGGAGAACAGGAAGGAGCCGATCGGCTTGTCGGTCTTGCCCAGGCCGGCGCGCGCCATCTTGATCGCCGAGGCCAGCGCTTCGATCGCCGGATCCTGGCCGAACACCACGTTGCGCAGGTCGCGGTCGATGGTCTGCAGCTTGCTGCGGTCGTCCTGGTTGACGGTCTGCGGCGGGATGCGCGCGATCTTGGCGATGATGTCCTCGATCTCGGTCTTGCCGATGGTTTTCTTCTGCTTCGACTTCGGCAGGATACGCTGTGCCGCACCGGCTTCGTCGATGACGTCGATGGCCTTGTCCGGCAGGTGGCGGTCGTTGATGAAGCGGGCCGCCAGCTCGGCCGCGGTCGACAGCGCCGACGACGAGTATTTCACGCCGTGGTGTTCCTCGAAGCGCGACTTCAGGCCGCGCAGGATCTGCACGGTCTGCTCGACGGTCGGTTCGTTGACGTCCACTTTCTGGAAGCGGCGGCTCAGGGCGTGGTCTTTTTCAAACACGCCGCGGAACTCGGTGTAGGTGGTCGCGCCGACGCATTTCAGCTGGCCGTTGGCCAGGGCTGGCTTGAGCAGGTTGGACGCGTCCAGCGTGCCGCCCGAGGCCGAGCCGGCACCGATGATGGTGTGGATCTCGTCGATGAACAGGATGCCGTTCGGGTTGTCCTTGAGCTGCTTCAGCACGGCCTTCAGGCGCTGTTCGAAATCGCCGCGGTACTTGGTGCCGGCCAGCAGCGCGCCCATGTCCAGCGAGTAGACGACGGCGTTCTGCAGGATTTCCGGCACGTCGTTCTGGGTGATGCGATAGGCCAGGCCTTCGGCGATGGCGGTCTTGCCCACGCCGGCTTCGCCCACCAGCAGCGGATTGTTCTTGCGGCGGCGGCACAGGATCTGGATCACGCGGTCGACCTCGTCCTCGCGGCCGATCAGCGGATCGATCTTGCCCTCGGCGGCGGCCTTGTTCAAATTCTGCGTGAACTGGTCGAGCGGGCTTTCCTTGGTCTGGCCTTCGCCGCCCGGCGCGCCCTCCTCCACGCCTTCCGAGGCCTTGGCGGCGTCGGACTGCTGATCCTTGCGCACGCCGTGCGAAATGAAGTTGACCACGTCCAGGCGCGTTACGCCCTGCTGGTGCAGGTAGTAGACCGCGTGCGAATCCTTCTCGCCGAAGATAGCCACCAGCACGTTGGCACCGGTGACTTCCTTCTTGCCATTGGACGCCGACTGCACGTGCATGATGGCGCGCTGGATCACGCGTTGGAAGCCGAGCGTAGGCTGGGTGTCCACTTCGCCCGTGCCGGGCACGGTCGGCGTGTTGTCGCCGATGAAGTTGGTCAAGGTTTTGCGCAGGTCTTCAATGTTGACGGCGCAAGCGCGCAACACTTCGGCGGCCGAAGGATTGTCAAGCAGGGCCAGCAGCAAGTGCTCCACCGTGATGAATTCGTGCCGTGCCTGCCGAGCTTCGACAAACGCCATGTGCAAACTTACTTCTAATTCCTGCGCAATCATACTTCCTCCATCACACATTGCAGGGGATGCCCCGCCTTGCGTGCATGCGTTAAAACGAACTCCACTTTGGTACAGGCTATATCTTTTGAGAACACGCCGCACACTCCTTTGCCGTAGCGATGAACACTGAGCATTATCTGCGTGGCCGTTTCACGGTCTTTATTGAAATACTCCTGGATGATGGCCACCACGAATTCCATCGGGGTGTAGTCATCATTGAGCAACGCCACCTGGTACAGAGGTGGCGGCTTCAGCGCTTGCCGCTCCAAGAGGGTTTCGGTGTCATGCTTGGTTGCCATACGCTTATATTCTAATGCTTTCGGGGTTGATGCAATGGGCATTTCACACTGCCCATCCAATTGTTTTCCATCTTACGCGTTTTCTGAACTTGACGCAGATGGCGACCCATTAGTCAAAATCAAGAGTTGCTTTTTCACCAATTGGGGTAAAAGTAGCAAAATGCATACAAATCTGCTTGACTTTAGAATTTGGTCCGCTAACAATGCGTTATCGACTGCGTGCAGAAATGTACAAGGTGATAAGAAGTGAGGCGTGAGGAGGGGGCAAGAAGCTTCTTGCTTTTATGGCTCGTGTGATCCGTTTTAATTTTGAAAGTTCTTTTTATGGCAACAGGTACAGTTAAGTGGTTCAATGATTCCAAAGGTTTTGGCTTCATCACTCCAGATGACGGCGGCGAGGATTTGTTCGCTCACTTCTCCGCAATCAACATGAACGGTTTCAAGACCCTCAAAGAAGGTCAAAAAGTTCAATTCGAAGTCACGCAAGGCCCTAAAGGCAAGCAAGCTTCCAACATCCAGTCCGCTTAATTCTTTAAGCAACCGATGTGAAAAACCTCGCCCTGCGGGGTTTTTTTTCGTCCCTACTCTTCAGCAAGTGTTGCAGAACCCCTACATCCGAGCCGCCGCGTGATAATTCAATAGAATCGACAAAGTTGAAGAATGCATAATCCTATTCGTTAAGGTAATAGTGCCTATCAGGCACTCACCTGCACCGCCGTTCACCTCTTACCAAGGGTCGCATGAATAGCATACACGTCAAGAAGATTAAAACCGGCCTAGCCTATGCCGCCATTCTAGCGCTGGGCCTGGGTGTGGGCCGCGTGGCCTCCAAAGTGCCGCAGTGGCTGACGCCGGCCTACGTCGAAGGCAACTACCAGGCCTACTATCCCGACGCTTCCACCAGAGTGGTGGTGTATGGCACCAAGACCTGCCCCTATTGCGCCCAGACACGCGCCTACCTGAACGAACACCACATCCCTTACGCCGATATCGACATCAGCCACGCCGGCAAGGGCCAGCGCGACTACCAGAGCTTCGGCGAGACCGCCGTGCCGGTGATCCTGATCGGCAACCGCCGCATCACCGGTTTCAAGGCGCCGGTGATCGAGGCCGCGCTCGCACAACTAAAGCCGGCGGCCGGCGGCTGACCGCATCCGATTCGGGGACCGTGTATGCGGACGGCACGGTTGCAGGCAGCACCCACGTCCAGCCACCTTGGGGAGCGCAATATGAATAAGAAACTGAAACTGTTTTTGTTTGCAATCGGCATCGGCGCAGCTTCGGCCCCGGCCATGGCCAGCTGCATCCATTACTGCGTCGTCGAATATAAGGCGTGCATGAATTCCAGCCAGTCGGCCGAGGAATGCGACGCCGAACTCACTGCCTGCGAAGACGCCTGCGGCGGCTAAGCCCGTGTTGACGGGCCAGCGCCAGCGGCGCCGCCCGTCAATCAGAGCGCCGGCAGCAACAGCTTGAGCAGCAAGCCCGCCACCGCGCACGCGGCGATCACGTGCGGCACTTTTTGCTTGTAGCGCAGCAAGGCCACTGCCGCCCCCACCCCGATCACCGCCGCAGCCCAGTCGGGCGCGCCGCCGAAGCCGGCCGGCCACAGCACGTGGTAGGCGAAGAACAGCGCCAGGTTCAGGATCACGCCGACCACCGCCGCCGTGATGCCGGTCAGCGGCGCGGTGAAGCTGATGTCGTCGCGCGTGGCTTCGACCAGCGGACCGCCGGCCAGGATGAACACGAACGACGGCAGGAAGGTGAACCACGTCACCAGCATCGCCGCCACGCCGCCCGCCAGCGGCAACAGCGCCGCGCCGAACAGCGCCTGTCCATACCCACCGACGAAACCGACAAACGCCACCACCATGATCAACGGGCCGGGCGTGGTCTCGCCCAGGGCCAGGCCATCTATCATCTGCGGCGCGCTCAGCCAGCCGTATTGCACGACCGCGCCCTGGTACACATAGGGCAGCACCGCGTAGGCACCACCGAAGGTCAGCATGGCGGCCTTGGTGAAGAACCACGCCATCTGCGTGTAAGTGTGCTGCCAGCCCACCGTGGCCAATAACAGCGCCATCGGCGCCAGCCACAGCAGCGCGCCGCAGCCGGCCACCAGCGCCAGCCGGCTCCAGCGAAATTGCGCGTGCGGCGGCGGCGCCGTGTCGTCGTCGATCACGGCCGCGCCATACGAGGCCTGCGCCGCGCCGTGGCCGCCGCCAGCTGAGAACGCCTGCGGCAGGAAGCGGCCACCGGCATAGCCGGCCAGCGCGGCGCCGGCGACGATCAGCGGGAACGGCAGTTGCAGCGCGAAGATCGCCACGAAGGCGGCGCCGGCGATGCCCCACAGCCAGCCGTTGCGCAAGGCGCGCGTGCCGATGCGGTGCGCGGCCTGCAGCACGATCGCGGTCACGGCCGGCTTGATGCCATAGAACAGCCCCGCCACCAGCGGCTGATTTCCGAATGCCATGTACAGCCACGACAGCAGCACCAGCAACAGCAGCGACGGCAGCACGAACAGGCCGCCGGCGATGATGCCGCCGCACGTGCGGTGCAGCAGCCAGCCGATGTAGGTGGCCAGCTGTTGCGCCTCGGGGCCGGGCAGCAGCATGCAGTAGTTGAGCGCGTGCAGGAAGCGGCGCTCGGAGATCCAGCGCCGGCGCTCGACCAGCTCCTGGTGCATGATGGCGATCTGCCCGGCCGGCCCGCCAAAGCTGATGCAGCCCAGCTTGAGCCAGAAGCGGAAGGCTTGCCAGAGCGTCGGCGCCGGCGGCGCGGTGGTGGGCGTCATCGTGGTTCCTGTCAAAAAAAAAACCCCGTCCGCACTGAGCGCGCTCAGGCTGACGGGGCCGGTGCATGCCGGTGGCTGGCTTACATTTGTTCGATCAACCAATTGAATTAAAGCACAACCCATTGAATATTATAAATATTTTCAAAGAACAGAACCACCCATCCCTCATAAAACACCTCACTTCTTAGGCTCTGTGCGGCGTTTCCACACCATGTCGCATTAGTCAGCAACCTTGGCCTCCGCCAGTTTCGATCGATTTAGCTCGGCCCTGCCATGCTTGCTCTTAGGCGAGAGAGGGATGCCCGAAACCGCCTTTTCCTTCTTAGGTGGAGTCGTGGTACGCATCACCTCAAGACGGGCAACAAACGTATGCCCGCAGTACGGATCATCACACTGGAAGATAATCTCGCTCACCGTGTTCGATATCTCATCAAGGGCGCGGGCGACAGCCTTTGCCTCACAATGAGGACACTTCATCTTCACCGACATATTTCTCTTCCTGGATTGCGCCAACTTTACTTCTTCGCGTCTGGCTAACGATCATGCAAGGGGCATCGCAGCACGATTATACGACAGCACATGAACACGACAACTGGAGGCCTACGTAGACCTCCAACCACATGCGCAAACTACTCAATCGACCGACCCGATCCGCCGTTACTGCGCGCGCGCAATGTGAGCGGAATTTTCACATCAGGGTTATCGAGAATGGACGGCACCAGAGTTCGCATCACCTCCAAGTTAGCTACGTAGATGTGGCCGCAACCGTCATTTTCACAGCGGTAGATAATTTCGCGAAGCGTAGCTGACAGCTCCCGGCTACTTCGCGCTATCGCGCGCGTCGTACAGATTGGACAACGGATCGTAATTCTCATGATGTTCCTTATAGACTGGCGGAATGCATCTGATTGCATCCCGCCGTTTGATTTTCGAGCGAGTTAAGCTGCGTGCTCCAGCAACACCGCACTATTCTGCTTCTGGGCCAACATACGACTCCCCTCCGCTGGGCTGAGAATATCGCTGCGTGCCAACAAGCCTAGATCAACAACACCGATGTCGGCAGTAAAAGGAAATTCGTTAGCTTCGAGTTCAGTGGCAAGCCGATCCAGAATCTTCACGATGAAATCGCGACAATGCGATTCCTGGGACACCAGGCCGTTGTCGTTGCCCGCATTACGGCGCACTACCATCGCACGAGCAATACGCTCACCGCAGTCCACAAGCAAGTTATACGCATTCAACTCAGCCCAGCAACGCGCCGCGTGGTCATAAGCTGCAATGTAAAGGCGTGCGGCGCTTGACGCGGCAATGCGCGCTTCGATGGTTTCAAAATCCAGCTCGTTCGCTAAGACTTGGTACTGCTCAAGCATGTCCTCCGCGTTACGGCGTACCACCAGTGCATCTTTCGCTTCTTTAGTAGTTTGGCCTATGGCCGCGCGCATTGCGCCTGCAAGCGTCGCTTTCGCTACCTGGCGCGCTTGGTCGTGCTCGCTAATGGCCAGCTTAATGTCCTCAATATTTTTTTGAAGTTCAGCAAGCCGCCGCCCTGGCCCGCCCTCATAGCTGCGACGGGCAACCTCCAGGGCTGCAAGTGCTTCGTGATAGGCGCTTTTTGCTGCCTCGCATTCTTGTATCAGTTTCGACATCGTATTCAACTTTCTTAGTTCAGTGTACGCACATGGGCAAATCTGCCCGATGTGCGCGGTTAAAATTAGTCCGGTAGTCCTCGTTGGGGACCGCCTACATCAATCTCTTGAAAATCTTGGCCGCTAGCTACTTCTCACACGGTCGGCCTCCTTCCTGGGGATACGTGGTGTTCCAAGTGTTCCAGGTGTGCATGTCATATAAATCCACGCTGTCCGCCAGAACACTCTTCGCTGCTTGCGTGTTCCATGTGTTCCGAATTGATGCGGAACACCGAAGGAACACTGCAGAACACTTTTTCGTTTCACCAACAAGTGATGTAACTAGTTGATTTGCTAAAGAGGAACACATGGAACACCTTGGAACACCCCTATCTAACTCGCGTAATCGATTATCAAAAGCACCCCAGCAAGACGCGAAAAATCTGTCAGGCACCTTAATCTCCTGAATCAAGCTTTGCTGGGTCAATGACATACAGCCGCGTCCGACGGCCATCGGGCGTATGAAGTGGAACCGAATTTTTCCCACCTGCCTTGCGTGCGATTGCCCCAACCGCATCCAGTGCTGCAATCGAGCGGTTCAAGTCATATCCCTTGATCGCTTCCTTCATACCGGCCGACGTGAACAAGTAGTGACGCCTGCTACCTTCCGTCTTCCAGTAACCGGCTCGATCACGGATTGGCGTAAGTGGCGTGCCGATCATGTCGATATCAGAAAATCGAGCATCCCCACATCGGTCAATGAAGTCGGATACAGCTTGAACAATTCCTACATGTTCAGCGCTTTGGCCGCTACTACCGCGTTGAGACTGCCAGGATTTGAACGCCTGAACAGCCGAGCGGATGGGCTCACCTGATTTCCAATCCGTGATACCAAACTCGATCGCCAACTCACCAGCCAGCGCAGCTACAGCGAGCACGCGCGCCGCACGTCGCTCTTGACCATCGGGTGCATCAAACTGAACGAGTACGTCAGCCAGGCGGCCGGAAAAATCCACACCTTGCGCGCGCGCTGCTGCCATATGTTGCACAAAACGGCGGCCGGCATGGCCGTAGTGTTTTGCCGCAGCATCACGCAAAGCATCGGAAAGCCGCGCCCCAGAATCCATGCCGCACAGACTCTCGAACAAACCATGCTTTCCCGCTACTGGAATGTCGAGAATACGTAAGCCCTGTCCTGCCTTCGACTCAATTCCGCCAGACGAAATCCGCGCAGCAATCGTAGTCTCTCCGGTGGACAGAACAAAAACGCGCCATTGCGCGGCCTTGCGCGCCTCACCGTGCTTGTTAGCTCTACTTTTCCCCGTACCGTTTGCGAGCGCGTAAGCGGCTTCGTAAAGGTCGCGTGGAGCGCACTCACCAATCTCGTCAAGAGCCAGCAAGGTATCGGTGTGCATCGTACCTGCGCCCTCAAGGCCATTTGCTGTCGCTCGCCATTGACGGCGGAACGAAAGACCGCCCCATACAGAAATACCGGCGACAAGAGCCGTGGTCTTACCAGTACTGGAATCGCCATAAATATGCAAACCTGCGCCGTCAATGCAAAGTGGCTCTAGCAGCACACCAGCGAATGCTGAGCAGATCGCCAGCATCACTAATGGATTGCCCTCACCAATGGCCGCCACCCCAGCCTTCCACCCCTCTAGTGAGCCAGCAGTGCCATATGGCGCAGTGCGTCCGGTGGCTTGAAACCAAACATCATCAGCCCCGATCACTTCATCCGGCAAAACGAACGCCCCATCATGCCAACCTGTCGCGGTTGCGGCGCGCATGTGTCGCTTAGGATGTTGACTGGCGATGTATCGCAGTACCTCACGTTTTTTATGCTGGGAGATTTCCACGCCGCCGGATAGCAGCACGCCCAAAGCATCCGAGCCATCGCCGGCGAGCATTTCGGCCGGCATCGCCCATTTCTTCCAAACGCGCCGGCGCGAGACATAGCGCAGCAAGAAACCGTATTTATCGTCTTCTTTATCTGAAGTGGTCGCATCGACGTAGAGGGGCGAGCAAATCCACTCATCAACCATGACTGGCTCCTGATCATCGCGCTGCTTAAAATTGTGATGCCATACACCAGGCTTGCGTCTTACCCCATCAACCTCTTGCCAATCACCATACACACACCAGCAGGGGCGATCCTCCATTCCAGGCCATTCGGGCGGCAATACAGAAAGAAGCAAATCTTTGACTGCCTCTAAACCATCTCTTTGATGTAAATCGTTTATATCCATTCCGACAGGTGGAATGGCGAGTAGTCCACCCACCGACTGCGACGCTTCGGTAGCGGCTTTCAGTCCAGGATTGCTACCATCCGCTTTTGCATCGTTATCGACTGAGAAGATAAGAACAGCCTTAGGGTACCTCTCGCGCATGGCGTCCGCAACGCGGCGGAGATTGCCAGCATCGAAAGCGACAGCAACACCGTATCCCGAAGCTTCAAAAACCGACGCACCAGTTGCGTACCCTTCCGCAATCACAACGTGGTCAAAATTCTTGCCCATCAGATGGAATGCCCCAGCTTTTGCGCCACCTGGCAAAAATCTTTTCTCGCCGTTCTCCGCAATGAATTCAAGCGATACCAGCTCGCCGGCGATGTTATAGAGCGGCACTATCACAGCACCGTCACATGCCATATCACCAATGGACAACTCGCCAGAATAGATGCGTAAGCCGTGGCTAGATATGCCCTTGCGCTGAAGATACGAGTGTTCGTTGTCCGCTGCTGCGGCGGCGCTCCAAATTGCTTGAGCGCGCGCACTAGCGCGCTCGTGCTTCGCCGTCTGCTCTGCCTGTGAATGAACTTGACGCTGTTGACGGGCAGCTGCTTGCGCCGCAAGAGCATCTGCGTCTGGACGTGTAGCGATATGGTGCTTGGGATCGAATCCGAAGCTCTTGGCTACTTCAAAAAGACTCCCAATGCGTATGCCGCCAGATGCGTCAAGTGAACGCCAAGTGCTTCGCGCCGCACTATGCTGATAACTGGCGGCCGTACTACTCCACTCGTCAAATAAATCAAAACCGTCATCACCAAATTCATTTTTAAGTGCCGCAGCGACTTTCCACCAGGTGTCGCGAGGTACGTCAGCCGGTATAGTCGACAACGCAATGACAACGCGCTCACGTTCAGTATGTAAGCTCATCGTGCAATCACTACGCAGAGGGCATCAATGGAAGCGCGCATCAGGCGCAGCGCAGCATACCTGCCCATACCGGACAAACATTGATGATGAAATGAGGATGGCTCAAGACGAGCAGAGAAAAGATGCACGATGCAATCTCCTTGGACAGGTTCTAAAACCCGCGCCCCCACTCTCAAATGGGGAGGGCGGGTACATGACAAGGTTGAGAGACCGGCGTCCAAGGGAACCGGCGTGCGCAAGCGCACCCCTACCATGACCCGCCCATAGGAAAAGGCGTGCAAAGGCTTACGGACGTAAAAAAACCGCTTGGTCGCGGCTGTCCGCCCTGGAACTTTCCGGCTCTCACCCCGGGTCGCTTCTTTTTCAGCGACAGAGGAAGTATAGACGGCAGCAGCGTAGATTGCAACGCATGCTCGGCCAACGCCGGATACTCGGTGACCAGACATTTACGCCTCGGCTTCCGATTTCGCCGCATGCGCGGCAACCCACGCACGCACATCTTCGACGCGCCAGGCAGAAACATTAGCGGATAAACGTACAGGCTTGGGGAACTGCCCTGAACGGCATTTTCGCCAAAGCGTGGTCGCCGAAAATGAAGCAATTAGCAGGACTTGCGGTTGACGAATAAATCCGATCTGGGGGATTTGCTGAATTGTGGCTGTAACTTGCATTGCGATCTTTCGATTTGGTTTGCACTCAGTGCCATGCGTCTGCAAGGCATTGCTATCTTGACGACATGGGCGCGCTTATCAAAGGATCGGTATTTGTAGAATTGAGTTTTACATCCATTAGTCGGATCGATGCAGCGAAAGGCGGTCACTGTGCGGTCCAAGTACCCTCCCGCCTGCGCGTCCCTTCCGCTTAACCCTCTGTTCTTAGTGCAGTACACACACCCATCCGACTGGCTTGCGGTGCAGGTTTGCGGGTTTATTCAATCAAAAGGTATGACGCAATTTGACGCACCCACTGCCCTCTGGTTGGTTAAAAAATTGAACCGAGACTCAACGATAGGATGGACGCAGATGCTGACGATGTGGCGGGTACTTTCGCGCATTGCTACGTGCGTTGTGCATATTGTCCCGTTGATACGACTGCTATAGATTCTAGGAACGAAATTAGGGGGGGAATATGGAAATCGATCCAGCGCAACTAAAGATGGCCCGCATAGGCCTAGGATTGACAGCGCGCGCGGCAGCCACGTCAGTTCACGTAGCGCTGCGCACTTGGCAATGTTACGAGGCACCAATCGCCAGCAGCTCTTTTCGGCCAATACCTGCCGGGCTTCTCGAATTATTTTGCCTCAAACACGCTGTCCCCTACCCCTCGACTCGTCTGGACGGTAGTTCAACGATGCAGGGCGCCAGAGTCATATCAATTCTTTCCGGCACCGGCGGCAGTGGGAAAACGCCGATTACATTAGAACTAGCGCGTGCTTTTGCAAAAGGAGGCAAGAGAACAACGGTCGTAACCGACAGCTCACTTGCGCGACGAGAACGGCTCACGTTCGAGAACCCGAGGTGCATTGAGGAACAACACGTCGCCCTGACAGAACACGAGGCCAAGGGCATTAGAATGCGGCTGCGCGATGCAGGAGCTATCGATGTAAAAAGTTCTCATCAATTGAGCGGCGTTGATCTCTTCATCCACCAAGGTGAATTAAACAGACTGGAAGCTAAAGAAGCTCCATTAGCGACATTATCGGAGTTGAAAACAGATTCTGATTTGGTTTTCCTAGACATTTCTCAGCAGTCTGATATTGCGGTATCGGTTAGTGACATCGTGATTTTCATTATTGACTTAGAAAATCATTTTTCCTGCTCTTCCGCCATTAATATCTTTGGTAAAAATATAGCCCGCATCGGGAAAGTAGAAACAAGGCCTATGCTCTTTTGTTTACTCACCAACAAAATGCCGACGCGCTCTCAGGGAGAGATCGGCAATCACCATAAAGTAAAGAACTTTGGACCGCGCGTCCTCAATACTATCTTAAGCACTGCGCATGCCCGGGAGCGGCGCGAGATTCTACGTGGAATATCTGGGGAGGAATTAAGAACACGCCCTATCGAACTGCTAGTAGATAAAGCGCCAAATTCAATAGCAGCATTTGAATACTATCTATTGGCAAACGAACTACTGGTCCAACTTGGAGAGAAATATCGGATTTAAGCAAGTTCTCAATGCGCACAACAAGAGAGCATTCCAGCAATCGCATCTAAGAGCCGATGCGAGTAAACAACCGATTGAACCAAGTCCTTAAGGTGCAATTGATCGCTTCGCAACGTCTGTGCATTTTCATTAGTGATTTCAACAAACCCAACGCCCACATCCCACTGAGGTCCAACAATTGCAAACCCTATTCCACCTTTTATTTCATTACGTTGGTCGCGCATTTTGTTGAACCACTCAACGTAGCCAGGAATCTCTATTACGTATTTGTGAACGGGAGCTTTCTGATTCTTCAGGCATGCGCTCATCGTTGAGTGCGCTCCAGACTTATGACCGGTAAGCTCCAACATAACCGCATGCGCCGAATCTTGAAATGACCTAAAGAAAAATAGCAGTGATTTGTAGCCCACAATTAGGCTTCTAGCACTGTCGTCGAGATATCTTTTCGTGCGATCGCTCTGAATTCGAAAAGGCAGTTTTGTGGGCTGTCCAAAGAACGCCTTTGATACCATAGCTGTATCGTCCTGCTGCCAGAAAGCAACTTCGGCGTGAACCCTGTAGAACGAAAGCGCACAATTTGAGATATCCAAGCCACAATCCGCTAATTGTCCACGCCGTCGATGTTGGACTTTGGCATTTTCTGCAAGCTTAGCCACCACCTCCTTCAAGCGGTCTTCAAAGTCATCTACAACGACAATGAACTCCGTAAGTGTGGCACCTGGCAGTTGTTCCATATAAGTAATTTGCTTGCTACAGAATTGAAGCTCTAAACTTGCTAAATTCACACAGAAAGTATATATCTCCCTCGCCCTTAAATTGCAGGGCTAGCGGCGTCCCAAATCGGGAAATAAGCGTCTACTTTCATAAATGCGACATCATCGGCTAGCCGCACTATCGTTGCCGGCGACCTAGCAGCAAACGCATTAAGAGACTGCGTTAAACTCCATACTTCACCTTTATCAACGAATAACAATCGATCGTGAAGTGTTTTTTCTGGTGCTAACCGGACCTCAAGCGGCCGATCGCTTCCATGTTGCTTAGACCACGCAACCGCAGCAGTACGAAGCGTGGCCTTATGATCTTTCGTGTCAGCAAGCACTTGAATCCCGACACCCTTGGGAACTTGTATCGCGTACTCGGTTAGGACTTTTTCGTCGGCATAAGGATCAACGATCAACAAAACGTATTTGGCCCGGGACATGACTTTCCCAACTTGAGCAAAAGCGTCGAATGCACCTCCGGCAGGAATAAACGCCCCAGAACTAGCTGCTGGCGCGTTTAATTCAGCGGTAGCAAGCGCTCGATGTACTATAGCCGCGATCGCTTGAGCATTTGACGCTCTTCCGATGCCGGCTAGACTCATGGCAGCGACATTGATTTGAGCGACATCGGCCACATTGCTACCGAGAGCAACTAACGCGGCCGCTCTACCTAACCATTGGTTGACATCAGAGGTTAGGTCACAATCCACCAGGTTAGGCATCGTGGCGACGAGCTGGCCCAACTGTAAGTACAAACCTTCAGGCGTCATGCTCATATTTTCGGAACCTGCCAAAAAGCACCAATCTTCACTTAGTTATCCTTTATGAGGCCTTTTATTAACTCATCGAGGGAAGGAAAGTTTACCGACCTCTTGGAATCTGTTTAATTTTTCCGCCCTACGATAAAAACTCAGTAAAATCTTTATTGCAATTAGCGGGTTTTGCGACAATTCCCAAATCGAATCTGCATACCCGACCAAGTTCATTTCGCGAGCAAGGATCTGGAAATATTCCAATATCCTATTTTTTGTCACGTCTGTTAAATGAACCGGAGCATCCGCTGGCCCATCAATTTTCAACAGTCCAGAATTGCGCAGGTAACTGTGCGCGTCGTTATATATTCCTTTAAGAGCTACACGATTATCGAAAATCGCATTTAATATTCTCCCAGTTGCCTCCGCGACTGGCGCAAGTAGCTCTAGTTTTATTTCGCCTGGCGAGTGATACTCTATAAACTTGACTTCTGGCTCGTGTAGAGATGGAACTGTTTTACGCAAATCCTGGTAAAAATTAACCGCACTAAATCCACCACGCCACGGATATTGACTAAATGCTGATTGAACCCGTTCGGACGATACGATGCCGCCCGCATTGTCAACCGTGTAGACAAATGAATAAAGTTGAGTAAACAGTTTTTCAAACTGTGAGAATTCATCAAAAAACCATCGTTTATCTATGTCGATAACATAAAGTTCAGAAATAAGATACTTATAGGACTCAGAGGGACATAGATCAGCGTCAAAGAAAGAGGTCTCTGGCGGGATGTACGTATAAGGCAGTTGCTCAGTCGGAACCATAAATACAAACGTAGGCTCCCCCTCTTTATTCATATCGAGCACTGCAACGCTGCGATTTTTATTTACTAAGCTGTACAGCGAAACTTCTCCCGCCAGATATCTCTCAATATCTTCGCGCCCAACTGGAATTACCAGCCAACGATTGACGATAATATCATTCTCACACCAATAATAAAAATAATCTTGATCCCTACTACCTTTAAAGAGACTCAATATTGGTGATTCATAAAAAATCAAATCGGTGATCCACCGATGTTCAGAATATGGTTTCTTATCTGTCTTCGTTCCAATTGTTATAAGGCTATCCATTGTTATACCTTACACGCAATTTGAGACAAAGCATGAAGCGCGGCAGTGTCCTCTTCATATAAATCGAAATGGCCGTCGTGGCGCGCGGGTGTTCGAATCCCATCTGTAGGATCGATACTTGATACTGCAACATAATCTCCGAGATTCTTGTGTTGATTCCTCAACTTAAGCGCGTGAGCCCGAGCTTGATCCTGGGATTCAAAGAATGACAGCGCGTAGCTTGAACAGCTAAAGTTATGGCCATGTCCCTGATTCTTCATAGCAGGGGGAATAAAATCAGCCGGGCGAATCAAATGACCCGCAACTATACGGTATGCAATCCCGACACTTGGGAATGGATTAGCATTAGCCGCCGGGCACGGGGCTTTAACGCTTGCTATCTGAGCTTGATATTTGAAGGCCATGTTCTCATCACTAAAACTGTTTAGCAGACGATAGCACAGCATTACAAATAAGCTAAGTAAACGTCAATAAGTGTTGTTAAATCGAAACCAGATACTACAAGATTGTCTGTAATGCCACACTGAGAAATCGCAAACCCCTTTCGCTACGCAACCAAACGGAGAGCGTCTTCTGCGGTTTGAGAGGCAGCTTGCCGCAGGCGATCTAAACAGTCGGCAAGGAATTGTAACGCTTCTCGCCGGTCCCCTTCCAATTCGTGATGTTGATAGGAAGCCGTCACCTGATTTCGTTCCTTATGCGCTAGTAGCAACTCTACTACGTCGCGCGCGAAGCCATGCTCGCGCAACAGTGTTGCCGCTGTACCTCTGGTCCCATGCGGCGAAAATCCCTCTACGCCGAAATCGAGTCGTTTAAACAAGTGGTTAAGCGTTGCATCAGCTAGAGGTATGTTGACATTTTGCACGGAGTGAAACACGTACTCCCGGCCACCACTGTAGGCGTACACTAACCTCATCAGTTCCACCGCCTGTGTGGACAGATACACTCGATGGGGTTTACGTGATTTCATACGTTCGCCTGGGATATCCCATTGCGCAGCATCCAAGTCAAATTCAGTCCACTTCGCCCTCAACACTTCCGATTTTCGGCACATGCTATACATTAGTAATTTTGCAGCGGCCAAAGTAGTAAAGTGGGCGCGTTGCATGCTGAGAGAGCGCCAAAATTTGCCGATCTCCTTTTCGACCAGGTGTCTGTGATGCTCAACTGGCGGCCGCTCGATCACCCCACGCAGGGGAAGCGCAGGATTAACCTCAACCAATAGTTTTTGAATCGCATAGTCGAATACTCGCTGAATCGTCACTCTAGTTCTCTCTGCGGTTTCAGGAATCTGACGCAGCTTTTCAATGATTCGTAGCACGTCCGCCGGTTTGATTTCAGACAAACGTTTGCTTCCGATATCCGGCCATACAAAGCGCTCTAGGAACGACAAGGATTGTTTTCTGTAGGTCTCAGACTTGCTCATCATTCGTTCAGCAATCCAGACCTTTGAGAAGACCTCAAATGTGTCAGCGGCCTCATGAGCGGCGACGCGAACTTTTCGTTCGTTTTTTTCCGCCTGCTTGTGCTGTGCGGGATCGACACCCTTCTCAACCATCGAGCGATATTCAGCATGCCTCTCTCTAGCTTCTGCAACGCCAATTTCTGGATAGCCTCCAATCGTGACCTCGGGACGCTTGCCGTCAAAGGTGTACTGGTATCGCCAGCTCTTTTTGCCGGACGGCGATACAGCGACGTATAAACCGCCTCCGTCGGTCAATTTGTAGGGCTTGTCCTTCGGACGGGCGTTATTGATACCGACTGGGGTTAGCGTGTAGTTAAAGTGGCGCAATAAGAATCCCTCTAAAATTATCAATCTGAGGGATTGAAAATTCCATACCCCTCACGTTTTCCCTCAAATTTCGTGGGATTTGATGATATCAGATGAAAGCTGCCGAAAAGAAAAAATCCCTTCTCTCCTATGAGAAAAGGGATTCTTGAATACCACTGAAATCGGCTGAAATCCGATTACATCTGTTCGATCATCACATCGCCAAAGCCCGAGCACGACACCTGGGTCGCGCCTTCCATCAGGCGGGCGAAGTCGTAGGTGACCTTCTTCGAATCGATGGCTTTCTCCATCGACTTGATGATCAGGTCGGCCGCTTCAATCCAGCCCATGTGGCGCAGCATCATTTCGGCGGACAGGATCAGCGAACCCGGGTTCACGTAGTCCTTGCCGGCGTACTTCGGCGCGGTGCCGTGGGTGGCCTCGAACATCGCGACCGAATCCGACAGGTTGGCGCCCGGCGCGATGCCGATGCCGCCCACCTGGGCCGCCAGCGCGTCCGAGATGTAGTCGCCGTTCAGGTTCAGGGTGGCGATCACGCTGTACTCGATCGGGCGCAGCAGGATCTGTTGCAGGAAGGCGTCGGCGATCGAATCCTTGATGATGATGTCGCGGCCGGTCTTCGGGTTCTTGAACTTGCACCATGGGCCACCGTCGATCAGCTCGGCGCCGAATTCCTTTTGCGCCAGCTCGTAGGCCCAGTCACGGAAGCCACCCTCGGTGTACTTCATGATGTTGCCCTTGTGGACGATGGTCACCGACGGCTTGTCGTTGTCGATGGCGTACTGGATCGCCTTGCGCACCAGGCGCTGCGTGCCTTCGATCGACACCGGCTTGATGCCCAGGCCGGAGGTGGCCGGGAAGCGGATCTTGGTGACGCCCATTTCCTTGATCAGGAAGTCCATCAGCTTCTTGGCGCCTTCCGAGCCCTGCTGGTACTCGATGCCGGCGTAGATGTCTTCCGAGTTCTCGCGGAAGATGACCATGTCGGTCTTCTCCGGTTCCTTGACCGGCGATGGCACGCCGGTGAAGTAGCGTACCGGACGCAGGCAGACGTACAGGTCCAGCTGCTGGCGCAGCGCCACGTTGAGCGAGCGGATGCCGCCGCCGACCGGCGTGGTCAGCGGGCCCTTGATCGAGACCACGTAATCCTTCAGCACCTGCAGGGTTTCCTCCGGCAGCCACACGTCCGGGCCGTACACGGTGGTCGATTTCTCGCCCGCGAAGATTTCCATCCAGCTGATCTTGCGCTTGCCGCCGTAGGACTTGGCCACCGCCGCGTCGATCACCTTGATCATCACCGGGCTGATGTCCACGCCGGTGCCGTCGCCCTCGATGTAGGGAATGATCGGGTTATCTGGTACATTCAGGGAAAAATCGGCGTTGACGGTGATTTTCTGGCCGTCGGCAGGTACTTTGATATGCTGATACATCGTGTTCTCCGAAGTGGACGCTCGGCGGGCAGCGGGCTGCTCCCGCCAAGTCTTCTATAAGACATAAGACAGGTGTGTGGCATTATGCACCAGTATTTTCACAGGCGCCATGGTTTTCATTACAACCTTCAAGCCTACACCAAAATCATCCGAAGAGAAGTATGTCACTCATTCTATTTAATAAACCTTTCCAGGTGCTGTGCCAGTTCTCCCCGCAGGACGGCCGCGCCACGCTGGCCGACCACCTGAAGATCCCCAACATCTACCCCGCCGGCCGGCTCGACGCCGACAGCGAGGGCTTGATGCTGCTCACCGACGACGGCAAGCTGCAGCACACCATCGCCCATCCCGACCACAAGGAAGCCAAGGTCTATCTGGTGCAGGTGGATGGCGTGCCGGACGCGGCCAGCCTGGCCAGGCTGCAGGCGCCGCTGGACCTGGGCGACTTCGTCACCAAGCCGTGCAAGGCGGTGCGGATCGCCGAGCCGGAGTGGCTGTGGCCGCGCAATCCGCCGATCCGCAGCCGCGCCGAGCACCCGACCAGCTGGCTGGCGATCACGCTTCAGGAAGGAAAGAACCGCCAGGTGCGGCGCATGACGGCGGCGGTCGGCCTGCCGACGCTGCGGCTGGTGCGCAGCGCCATCGGCGCCATCTCGCTGGCGACCCACCCGCTGATGCCGGGCGAGTGGATGGAAGTGTCGGCCAAGGACCTGGCCGGCTAGATTGATGCGTTGCAGCACATAAAATTCTGTTTTTCACGCATTTTTGTGTCAACTGGAAATTTTGAGCGGCGTTAATGAGATAGATTCATACGAATCTTCGTTTTTTTTAGCTGGTTCAATCAACTGCCAAAGGAACTTATCATGTCCAAGATCATCGCTGCCCTGGTTGCCTCCCTGTTTGCTGCCTCCGCTTTCGCTGCCGCTCCGTCGGCTTCGGCATCCGCTTCGGCCGCTGCTTCGGCCCCGATGGCATCGGCCCCTTCCGCATCGGCCTCCGCCTCCGCCTCCGCACCAAAAGCTAAGAAAGCCAAACACAAGAAAGCCTCCGCATCGGCAGAAGCTTCCGCCTCGATGCCAGCCAAATAATCGCTGCCACCCCAGCAAGCCGGCCCCGGGCCGGCTTTTTTTACGTCCACGCACGCGAAAAAACCCGCGCTGGCCGAAGCCAGGCGGGTTCTTGCTTTAAATCCCAGCGAGGGGAATTAAGCGGACAGTGCCTTCAGGGCAGCTGCCAGACGGCTCTTATGACGAGCTGCCTTGTTTTTGTGGATGATCTTCTTGTCCGCGATGCTGTCGATGGTCGACACGGACGATTGGAAGATTGCCGTCGCAGCAGCTTTGTCGCCGCCCTGGATCGCTTTGCGAACTGCCTTGATAGCGGTGCGCAGGGTCGAACGCTGGGACGAGTTGTGAGCGTTTTGCTTAACTGCTTGACGAGCGCGTTTGCGCGCTTGTGCGGTATTTGCCATGGAATTTCCTAAAACAGGGTAAAGGTGCGTTTGCAAACATTATTGTTTGCCAAACAGGTGCGTTCAGTGCGTCTGCCGAACCATGTGAGTCAAACTACTGCCTGCCAAACATTAGTGTCTGCGTAACAGAATTCTGTACAGCCTGCGATTATAGCGATGTTTTCTGTCAGGAGCAACTATAATCACGTCCCATGAACTTGCTTAAAACTCTAGCCGCCATCTCCAGCATGACCATGCTGTCCCGTGTAACCGGATTATTGCGTGAAACCTTGTTTGCCCGGGCCTTTGGCGCCGGCGCCTACACGGACGCTTTCATCGTCGCGTTCCGCATTCCCAACCTGTTGCGCCGCCTGTTCGCCGAGGGGGCCTTCTCCCAGGCGTTTGTGCCGATCTTGTCGGAATATAAAAACCAGCACGGCCAGGAAGCCAGCAAGACGCTGGCCGACCACGTGGCCAACACGCTGGTGTGGGCCACCCTGTTCGTCAGCGCGCTCGGTATTATAGGCGCGCCGTTGTTTGTTTACCTCATCGCCACCGGGCTGGACAAGCAACCGGGCGCCTTCGACGCCGCCGTCTGGATGACGCGGCTGATGTTTCCTTATATTAGCTTCATGGCCTTCGTGGCGATGGCCGGCGGTGTGCTCAACACCTGGCGCGAGTTCAAGATCCCGGCCTTCACGCCGGTACTGCTGAACCTGTCCTTCATTGCCGCCTCGCTGTTCCTGCAATCGCACCTGGAGCAGCCGATCTACGCGATGGCGATCGCCGTGTTTGTCGGCGGCATCCTGCAGGTGGCGATCCAGGTGCCGGCGCTGGTCAAGATCGGCATGCTGCCGCGCCTGTCGTGGAATCCGGCGGCCGGCCTGGGCGACCCGGGCGTGCGCCGCGTGCTGAAGAAGATGGGGCCGGCCGTGTTCGCCGTCTCGGCCGCGCAGATCAGCCTGATGATCAACACCAGCATCGCCTCGCGCCTGGCCGAGGGCAGCATTTCCTGGCTGTCCTACGCCGACCGCCTGATGGAGTTCCCGACCGCGCTGCTGGGCGTGGCGCTGGGCACGATCTTGCTGCCCAGCCTGTCGAAGGCGAAGTCGGACGGCGACGCCCAGGAATACTCCGACCTGCTGGACTGGGGCCTGCGCCTGACCTTCCTGCTGGCGCTGCCGGCGGCGGTGGGCATGGCCGCGCTGGCCAAGCCGCTGATCGCCACCCTCTTCCACTACGGCAAATTCACCGACGAGGCGGCCACACAGTCGTCCTATCCGCTGATCGCCTACAGCGCCGGGCTGCTGGGTATCATCCTGGTCAAGACGCTGGCGCCGGCGTTTTACGCGCGCCAAGACATCCGCACGCCGGTCAAGATCGCCACCGGTGTGCTGGTGGCGACGCAGCTGATGAACTGGATCTTCGTGCCCTACCTGAAAGTGTCGGGCCTGGCGCTGTCGATCGGCCTGGGCGCCTGCATCAACGCCAGCTTCCTGTACGCGGGCTTGCGCAAGCGCGGCATTTACCGGCCCAAGCCGGGCTGGACCGTGTTCTGCGCCAAGCTGGCCGCGGCATGCGTGCTGATGGGCGCCGCCGCGTGGTTTGGCGGGCAGCAGGTGGACTGGCTGGGCTTGCAGCACCACACGCTGCTGCGGATCGGCGCGCTGATGCTGTTGATCGGACTGTGCGGGGCGGTGTACTTCGCGGCGCTGTTCGCCATGGGCTTCCGGCTGCGGGACATCAAGCGCACAGCCCGCTAATCCAAAACAACGGACGAAAAAAAACCCGCCGAGGCGGGTTTCAGGAGCAGCTAAAACTTAAGCTGCTTTTTTTGCTTTGCGACGGGCAACAACACCAACCAGTGCCAGGCCGCCCAGCAGCATGCCATAGGTTTCTGGTTCTGGTACGGCGGTCACGGTGTAGTTCGCGCCCAGGAATGCCACGCCGTGCACAGGGCTCGTCGGGGTGAAGTCGATGCTGCCGGTTGCCAGGATGTCGTAGGTGCCAGCTGCAACGTTGTGCAGGTTGAAGCCCGTAGCCGTTGCATCCATATCAACCAGGCTACCAACGGTAGCATTGGTGAAGGTGACGTGATCCAGGTTCAGGCTGATGAAGCCATAGTTCACCGAATTAGCAGCGAAGATATCGCCAACGATGTCCGACTGGCCGGAAACGGTGATCTGACCGATCAGGGTGTTGACGAACGACGTGCCAACGACTGGATTTGGAGCAAAGATCTGGGTAGCGGATGCACCAAACGAAGCGACAGCCAACAAAGCGCCAGCAGCGATAGATTTCAATTTCATGTGATTTCCTTAATCAAACGAATTGTGGCTGCGCTTTCGCCAACCACCGAATAGTTAATAGGAGTACTTCGGGAAGAATCATAACATAAGAATATTAATTCCAATTGTAATTTTTCCACTTTTAATTCCCTACAAACAACTTTTTCCACGTTGTGAAAATATTAGGGTAAATGTCGGGGGGTAAACTAAAAAACCGTGACAATTCGAGAGAAATTTTCTTAAAAGTGTGGCTTCCAAGCCGCTATCCCTGCGGGTTTGCGGGCGGTTCGGGCTTGGCAGGCTCGATCGGATCGGGCGGGACCTCCGGCGGTTGGGGCAGGCTAAGCGGCGCCTCCGCCGGGGGTGGCAGAGCTGCCGGAATCGGCGGCGGCGGTGCCGGAGTCGGCGGTGAAACCTCTTGCTTTTGTCCGGTTGGCGGCGCAGTGACGCGCGGCGACGGCCCCGTCATTTCGGTCGGCACCGCCCCGGCCAACGCCATCGAAAATTTCCAATCAGAAATGTGCGCCTTGCCTTCAAAACCAGTGTAGCGGGCCGGGAAATTTCCCACCTTCACAGGCTTGGCGTCGGACAGGCTATAGACCGCCAGCACGCCGACCTTGTCGCCGAGATACTGGATGCCCCACTCCGCCTTGCCGGTCATCGGGTCGACAAACAGTTTGCGCAGATGCCGGCGGGTGCCGGGGAAGCGCGGATCCTTCAGCAGCTCCTTCAGCGACGGCGGCTGCGGCGGCATCCCGGCCGGCGTGGCGTCGGCGTAGCTTTTCAGGGCATCGCTGAACGCGGCGCCGATATCGAGCAGCTCCATCTCCGCCCGGCTGCGCTGCACCACCGAACCCAGCTTCAGCGCCGTGGCCGTCACCAGGCCGATGATCGCCAGCAGGATCAACAGGCTCAGGTAGGTGAAGCCGCCAACGCGGCGCAGGCGCTGCGCACTCATCACCAGTCGGAGTAAGGCTTGCCGCTGCGGTCGTTGCCGGGCGCGCCGCTCTTGATGTTGTAGACCCCGCCCTTGCCCGCGTCCTCCGGCGGCACGATGATCCACGTGGTGTCGCTCTCGGTGACCGGGTCGACCGGCATCGCGCGCAGGTACTTCTTCTCCACCAGCTGTTCCAGCGAGTCGGGATAGCGGCCGGTGTCGCCGTAGTATTGGTCGAGCACCTGCCGCACATTGCGCAGGTTGTCGGCCAGCACCACCTCCTTCGACTTGTCGATGCTGGGGAAGTAGCGCGGCACGGCCAGCGTCAGCATCAGCGCGACGATGCCCAGCACCACCAGCAGCTCGATCAGCGTGAATCCTTTGGTCTTCATGGTCACCATTTTCTGTAGGGCACGCCGTTCAGGCCGGTCTTGTCGCTCAGGCTGTAGACGTCGTAGACATCCTCGCCCTCCTTCGGCTGGTCGGCGTCGCTGGCGTAGCTGCGCTTGCCCCAGGTCTGGCCGTCGCTCAGCGCGGCGTCCGGGTTGAACGGATCGCGCGGCACCCGGCGCAGGAAGTAGATCTTGGTGTGCTTGGGATTCTGCGCGTCCGGCACGCCTTCCACCAGCAGCTCCAGCGTTTTCGGATAGCCGGTCGAGCCCACCGCCTTGGCGACACGGCCCTGGTCATAGGCCAGCTTGTAGGCGTCCAGCCCGCCGCGGAGCAGGTGCAGCGCCTCGCGCAGCTCCTGCTCCTGGCGGCGCTGCACCACCACCTGCGCGGTCGGCACCACCAGGGCGCTGAGCAGGCCGAGGATGGCCAGAGACACCAGCAGTTCGATCAGCGTGAAGCCACGGACGCGCTTCATCATCATGGGCTTACTGCTGCGCCGGCGGATTCTGCGCCGGCTCCGGTTCGGGCGGCGGCAGCACCGGCTGCGGCTGTTGTCCCTGGCTGGGCGGCAGCGGCGCGGGCTGGCCCTGCGACAGCGGCATCGCCTGCACCGGTGGACGCAGCGGCGAAGGCTGCACGCCGGCCGGCGGCGGCAAGGCGCCCGGCGACGGTGGCATCGCCACGGCGGGACGCGCGCTCAGGTCCGGGCGGCGGCGGAAGCTCGCCTCGGTGCCGGCCGAGAACTCCGATGCCGACGCCTCCGGCCGCTGCACGTTGCGGATCAGGTGCGGCGTGATCGACAGCACGATCTCGGTCTTCTGGTTGTCGTCACGCTTGCTGCCGAACAGGCGGCCGACGATGGGCAGGTCGCCCGCGCCCGGCACATGGTTGGCGGTGCCGCGCTCCTCGTTGTTGATCAGGCCCGCCAGCACCTGGTTCTCGCCATCCTTCAGTTGCAGCATGGTGGTGGCCTGGCGCGTGCCGATCTGGTAGGCGGTGCCGCCGCTCTTGGTGGTGATGGTGCCGGTCAGGTTGCTCACCTCCAGCTGCACGCGGATCGCCACCTCGTCGTTCAGGTAGACCGTCGGTTCGACGTTCAGCGTCAGGCCGACGTCGACGTAGGTCACGTTGTCGCTGGCGAAGCCGCCCACGCCGGACGACACGGTGGTGGTAATCACCGGCAGCTTGTCGCCAATGACGATCTTGGCCTTTTCCTTGTTGCGCACGCGGATGCGCGGATTGGCCAGCAGGTTGGAATCCGTGTCGTTCTTGTTGGCGTTGATGCCGGCCGTGACGCCGGTCACGCCGATGGTGCGCTGGTTCAGGTTATTCAGGTCGCGGATGGTGATGCCGGTGCCGCCCGACGTGGACAACGGCGCCAGGCCGATACCGGTCGGCCAGACCACGCCCAGGTCCATCACGCTACCCTTCTTCACTTCCAGGATCTCCACCTCCAGCATCACCTCCGCTTCCGGCGCGTCCTGCAGGGCCACCAGCTTCTCGGCCAGGCGGATCGCTTCCGGGCTGTCGCGCACGATCAGCAGGTTGAGTTTTTCATCGACCACCACGTCGCGCGTTTTGAGGATGGTCTTGAGCGTGTTGGCCACCAGCTTGGCCTCGGCGTTCGCCAGGAAGAAGGTCTTGACCGTCATCTCCTGGTATTCCTTCAGCTTGGCCGCCACGTTCGGATAGATCAGGATGGTGTTCGCATCCATCACCTGCTGCTCCAGCTGATTGGTCAGCAGCAGGAAGTAGATCGCCGATTCGACGGTGCTGTTCTTCAGCAGCACGGTGGTGCGCTGGTCGGTCTTGACGTCCTTGTCGAACACGAAGTTCAGGCCGGAGCGGCGCGAGATCACCTCGAACACCTGCTTGAGCGGCGCGTCGCGGAACTCGATCGAGATCGGCTGCTTGTAGGCTTTCGACAGGCCCGGCTCCGCCGCCGGCGGCGCGATCTTCTCGCTCACCTCGCGCAGCATCAGGCGCGCCTTCTCGTTGGCCGGGTTCTCAACCAGCATCGCGTTGAGCTTTTGCCTGGCCAGTTCGTACTCGCCCTTGTTGACATGCGCGCTGGCGGCGGCGAGCAGCTTGGTCTGGCGGGCGTCGCGCTCCAGCGCGCGCAGGCCGGCGCGGGCGCGCTCGTTGAGCGGGTCCAGCGCCTGCACGCGGCGAAAGCCCTGCTCGGCCAGGTCCAGCTGGCCCTCGGCCTGCTGGCGCTCGGACTGGTCGAGCAGGCGCAGTGTGGCGCGGTCGCGCTCCAGCAGATAGGCCGAGCGGTACTGCGCGTTGCCCGGATCGGCCTTGACGGCTTCCTGGAACTTGAGCAGGCCGGCCTCGATCTGGTCCTTGGCGATCAGGTCGCGGCCATCGCGATAGGCCATTTGTCCGGCACAGCCACTCAGGGCGATCGCCAGCATGGCAGGCAGCGCGGCACGGCGGCCCAAATTCTTCAGATGACTAGCCATCAGTCGAGGACTCCAATATTGATCTGTTGTACCTGATTCAAAGGCAGATAGGTGACCGACATCAGCGGCGGCGCGATCTTCTCGACGCGGTAGGTGCCATCGATGACGGTTTGATTTTTGACGACGTAAGTCTTGTCGCCGCGCGCCAGGTAGACTTCCCAGGCGCCGTCGGCGACGGCCTTGCCCAGCACCGTGAACGGCATCGGCGGCGCCACCGGCGCAGGCGGCGGCGCGTTCGACACGGGCGGCGGCGGTGGCGGCGGCGGATTCCAGTTCTGTCCCTGGAACACGCCCTCGCCCGCCGCGAAGGTGGCGTCGCCGGATTCGCCGACCAGCGTGGCGCGCGGCGTCAGGCGCAGGATGGCCACCTCGGGCTGCGGCTTGCCGTCCTTGCCGGCGCGCGGCGCGGGCGTGGGTACTGGCACACCTGCCACGGCGGCGGGCGCCGCCGGGCGGCTGCGCGCGACCGGTTCGGCGATGTCGCCGGACGGCGAGTTATCGCCGAACAGCACCAGCCCCCCAGCGGCGGCCAGCGCGACACCCATCGCGATCTGATAAGGCTTCATGGCTCGCCATCCTTCAGGTACAGCGTGAAGCGCAGGCGCGCCTCCACCGTGGTTTCGGCGATGGCTTCGCGGCGGAAGCCGATTTCGTCCAGCGACGCGAACGGCATCTCGCGCAAGGCCTGCATGGCGAACTGCCAGATGGACTGGTACGGCCCCTTCACCGGCAGGATGATCTGGTAGGTGCTGACGCGGCTGGCCTTGTCGTAACCGGTCTTGTATTCGCCCTGGCTCAGGGTCAGGTTGTTCCTGGCCGCCAGGTCGAACAGCACCTTGACCTGCTGCTCGGCGTAGCGCTTCTCGCCCAGCACTTCATAGAAGCCGGCCAGGTTCTGGTTGGCCGATGGCGGCGGCGGCGCGGTGACGAGCGACGCCGGCGTCGGCAAGGGCCGCGCCATCAGCTGCGCCTGCGCCGCGCGTTGCGGCAGAAGCCAGGCCCACGCGGCGGCGGCGGCCACGCACAACGCGATGGCGATGCAGGCCGGCGCGCCGGCGCGCGTCAACGCCAGGCGCGCGCGCAGCGCGATGGCGGCGAGGTTCACCGTATCTTTAACTGGCGTCATCGGGCTACCCATGTGGCCTCCAGCTGGAAGCGCAATGGCCGGTTGGGATCCTGTTCATTGATCTCGTGGCGGGTCAGGACCACGCCGGTGAACAACTCCTGCTGCTTGAGCTCCGCCACGTAGGCCACCATGTCGTCGCTGGTCTTGGTTTCGGCGGTGATCTTCAGCGCCTGCTTGCGCGGATCCGGCTCCATCGCCACCAGGGCGACGCTGCGCGGCGTGGCCGCGGCCACCGCGTCCTGCAGGTCTCGCCAAGGCAGGTTCAGTTGCATGATGGCGCCGTTGACGAAGACGGCCTGCCCTTCCGGTATCGCCACCTGCGCCACTTCCACCGGCCGCGCCGAGATGGCCGCCGCGCGTTCGCGCACGTGGCGCAGCTCGTGCTCGCGCAGCCGCTGCTGCTCGACCAGCTTCCAGCCGCCGAACGCCGCGGCCGCGCACAGCAGCAGGCCGGCGCCGCCCAGCGCCAGCAGCGCCGGATGCGTGTGGAACAAGGTGCGGCGCAGGCTGCGCGGCGCGAAATCGATATGCATATTCTTCATGCCGCGCTCCCGCCGCGCGCCATCAGCGCCACCGTCGACAGGCCGCCGCTGGACGCCTGCTGCGCCTGATCCAGCACCGCGCATGCGATGTGGGCCGGATTGGTCGCGGGCTTGCTCCACGCGGCGGGCGCGGCGCCGCAGACCTGCAGCAGCTCGGGCGCTTCCATGTCCAGCAGCAGCGCCTCGCGCTTGAGCGTCTGGCCCAGCCAGTATTGGTCGGCGCCCTGCCCGGCCGGCATCGGCAGCGCGCGAACGGCACGGATGCTCTTGCCGTCAACTTCGATGGCGGCCAATGTCAGCAGGTGGTCGTGTACGAGGCCGAACCACGCGCCGGGTTTCGGGCCGCGCCGCCAGCGGTTGTAGGCGGTGATGAAGTGCGGTTCGATGCCGACGATGTGCAGCTTGAATTCTTCCGCCACCTTGCCCAGCACAGCCAGCAAGGCGCGCGGCACGGCGGCGGCGAAGAACGGCTGCGTGGCGCTCCAGTCGCCCGATATCTGCCAGGCCGATGGCGACTCGCCGTACAGCGACTGGAAGCGGAAGCCTGCCGCCGCTTCGATGTCGGTCAGGCGCGCGGCGTCCGGCGGCGGCACGACGCGCCACAGGCGGGTCAGGTCGTCGGCCAGCACGATGCTGACAGGCCAGCCGCCGACCTCCTGCTCGCCCAACAGCGCGCGCAGGGCATTGGCGATGGCGTCGAACGGATGCTCGCCCGACGGCGCGAACGCGTGTTCGGCCAGCACGGTGACCGGCTCGCCGCGCCAGCGGCTGACGCGCAGCAGGCTTACGGCAAAGCCGGAGACGCCGATGCGCAGGGATAGGCCAATTGATCTACGCATGCAGGGTTACTCGTTTGATTTCGGCCAGCGTGGTGCCGCCGCGCTTGACCAGTTCCAGCGCCGCCTGGCGCAGGCTGCGCGTGCCGTTGGCGTAGGCCGCCTGCTTGATCTGGCGGATCGGCCGCTTGTCGACGATCAGTTCGCGGATCTCGTCGTTCAGCGTCAGGATCTCGGCGATCGAACGGCGGCCCTTGTAGCCGGTGCCGCGGCAATCGCCGCAGCCCTTGCCCTGCATGAAGCGGTACTCGTAGACGTCGGCGCGGGCCAGGCCCACGCTGGCCAGTTCGTGGTCGTCCGGCGTGTACTGCGCCGCGCAGTGCGGGCAGTTGATGCGCACCAGGCGCTGCGCCCAGATGCCGTTCAGCGCCGAGACGAAGGCATACGGATCGATGCCCATGTGCGTGAAGCGGCCGAACACGTCGAACACATTGTTGGCGTGGACGGTGGTCAGCACCAGGTGGCCCGTCAGCGCCGACTGCACGGCGATTTCCGCCGTCTCGCGGTCGCGGATCTCGCCGACCATGATCTTGTCCGGGTCGTGGCGCAGGATGGAGCGCAGGCCCTTGGCGAAGGTCAGGCCCTTCTTCTCGTTGACCGGGATCTGCAGGATGCCGGGCAGCTGGTATTCGACCGGGTCTTCGATGGTGATGATTTTCTCGCGGCCATTGTGGATCTCGGTCAGCGCGGCGTACAGCGTGGTGGTCTTGCCGGAGCCGGTGGGCCCGGTCACCAGCAGCATGCCGTAGGCCTCCTGCGCCAGCACCCGCAGCGTGGCCAGCGACGGCGCGTCGAAACCCAACGCCTCCAGCGTCAGCGAGCCGTAGGCTTCGATCATGGCGCGCTTGTCGAGGATACGGATCACCGCGTCCTCGCCGTGGATGCTCGGCATGATGGACACGCGCAGGTCGATCTCGCGCGCGTTGGCCTCCACGCGGAAGCTGCCGTCCTGCGGCACGCGGCGCTCGGCGATGTCCAGCTCCGCCAGCACCTTCAGGCGCGAGATGATCTGCTCGGCGACGTCGATGCCGTTGACCGAGGTGGCGTGATCGAGCACGCCGTCCACGCGGTACTTGACGGCCAGGCCGCCGGCGGTGCTCTCCAGGTGGATGTCGGAGGCGCCGGCTTTGAGCGCGTCGTACAGCGTGGAGTTGACCAGGCGGACGGCGGGACTGGCCGCTTCCGACACCGAGGCGAACGACAGCACGGCGGCGGTCTTGCCGTCGCGCCGGCCCTCGCTGGCGCCGGGCAGTAGCGTGTCGGTGGCGCGCGCCGATTCCTCCTGCTTGGACAAATAGGCCTGGATGTCGGCCTGCAGCGCCAACCGCGTTTGCAGCGGCGCGTGCGGCGTGGCGCGCGCCTGCGTGCCCAGCCAGGTTTGCAGATCGAGGTCGAAGGGATCGGCGATCACGCCCACCACCAGGCCGTCGTGCCCGCGCAGCAGCACGCAGTGGCGCGCCAACGCCTGCGACAGCGGCAGCAGGTCGAAGGCCGGCGTGTAGCCCAGCATGTCGACCGTCTCCAGCACCGCCATGCCGAACGGCTGCGCCAGCGCCTGCACCACCAGGCGCGGTTCCATGTCGGTCAGCGCGACCAGTTCCTCGACCAGCGTGCGCTTCGATTGCTGGCGCAGGTGGCGGGCGCGCGCGACCAGCGCGGTGTCGAGCGCCGGCAGCACGGCGGCGATGTGCGGGGTGGCCTGGGCCGTCATGACATGTCTCCGGCCAGATCGAAAATCGGCATATACAGCAGCACCACGATGGCGCCGACCACCAGGCCGATCGCGGCCATCAGCAGCGGTTCAAAGGTGCGGGTGAAGCGTTCTATCCAGCGGCTGATTTCGCCGTCGTAGAAGGCCGCGGATTGGGTCAGCATCGGGCCCATGTCGCCGGTGCGCTCGCCCACGCGCAGCATGCGCAGCGAGATCGGCGTGGTCAGGTTGCTGGCCTCGAAGGCGGTCGACAGCGGCAGGCCCGATTCGATGTCGGCGCGCGCGCTCCGCAAATTCTGGCGGATGCCGGCCGAGACCATGCCCTGCACCGTCTCGATCGCGTGCACGATGGTGATGCCGCCTTCGCTGAGCATGCCCAGGGTCAGGTACAGCCGCGACAATTCGTAGATGCGCACCCGCTCGCCGATGCCGGGCAGGCGCGCCAGCAGGCGGGCGAAGCCGCCGTTGCCCATCAGTTGGCGCACGCCCAGCGCCAGCGCGCCCAGCACGGCGGCGATGCCGCCCAAGAGCAGCGTGGTGTGGGCGCCGGCGAACTGGCCCCAGTTGAGCATCTGCTGCGACAGCCACGGCAGGTTGCGGCCGGCGCCCTGGTAGACCTCGGCGAAGCGCGGCACGACGTAGCCGATCAAAAACAGGCTGACGCCGCCGCCGACCAGCAGCAGGATGCACGGATAGATGGCGGCCGACACCAGCTTGCCGCGCACCAGGTCGATGCGCTGCTGGTAGTCGATGAAGCGGGACAGCGAGCGCGGCAGGTCCGAGGTGCCCTCGGCAGCCTTGACGATGCCGATGTACAGCGGCGGGAACAGGTCGGGCTGCTCGGCCAGCACGGCCGAGAAGCGCTGGCCCTCGCGCAGGCCGGCCAGCAGGCGCTCCAGCACGCCGCGCGTGACGGGGCTGGTTTCCTTTTCCAGCAGCGCCTCCAGGCCTTCGACCACGCCCAGGCCGGCGGTCAGCAGCGCCAGCAGCTCCTGGCTGAACAGCACCAGCGAGAGGCCCTTGCCGCGCGGCTTGCCACCGCGCAGGCCGAGCCCTCCACGCGCCGGCGCGATGGCGCTGACGTACAGGCCGCGCGCCTCCACCTGGCGGCGCGCGTCGGCCTCGTCGCGGCCATCGATCACCAGATGGGAGATGGCCATATCGGCCGACAAGGTGCGGACATCGAACTGCATGGCGAAAACGGCTTTCCGTGTCGGCGAGGCTTATTGTGAGGTGATGTCGGCGTCTTCGCCGGTACCGCCGGGCTGGCCGTCGCGACCCAGCGAAGTAATTTCAAACTCGGCCTTGGAGCCGGGGGCCTTGTACTGGTAAGGGTGGCCCCATGGGTCCGGCGGCACGCCCTTCTTCAGGTAGGGGCCGTTCCACTTGGCGCCGGCCGTGGCGGGCGCGACCAGCAAGGCGGCCAGGCCTTCGTCGGTGGTCGGGTAGCGGCCGACGTCGAGGCGGTAGGTGTCCAGCGATTTTTCAAACGCTTCGATCTGCGCCTTGGCGATGGTCACTTCCGACTTGCCCAACTGGGCAAAGTACTTGGGACCGACATACGCCGCCAGCAAACCGATGATCACGATAACGACCAACAATTCCAGCAGGGTAAAGCCGCCAGCCTTGCGCGCCGCGGTCTGACGGTGATACTTCACAACTTCCATCCGAACGACTCCTTAATTCGCCACGCCCTGCGGCAAGAAACCAGAGACTACCACGCGGTTTACTAGCTGGACAATCTTTTCTTGCTAGCGGACGCCGCGCCACGAAAATAGTAATTTTTCATTTTTTCCGTATTGATAATCTGTGGCATTTTTAACACACTCCCAAGGAAAAATAAAGTCCTTACCCAGGGGTTTGCTCCTATCAAATTGAAATGCACCATAAAAAATCGGTCATGAATCGCCGCAAAAAATATTGCCCGATTGCCCATTTATATTTCAAATATGCATATACTCGATGACAACCTGAGCAATGAACTATCAGGGCTGAGGTTGTTAATAAATCCAAAAACATATAAGGGGTTTTTTCATGCAATGTGATTTCTTCTCCGCTGCGCAGTTACCACTGCCCCGCGCGCTGTCCCGCTGGACCACGGCGGCACTGGCCATTACGCTGGCAATGACTGTCTTGCCGGCTGCCCACGCCGACACCACCATCGACTTCAACAATCTCGTCGGCGCGCCGATGTACAACGGTGAAACGGCGTACGTCAACAACGGCTTTTACATCGAGAACTTTTCCAACGCGCCCTCCCCTCAGCCGGGCGACTATGTCGGCATGATCGTCGACGACGGCGCCAACCAGTGCGCCCAGAGCCTGCAGTGCCCGGTCACCAGCACCCCCTACCTGGCCGCGGTGAACGACAGCGTGATGTACGCCACGCGCGATCAAGACCACCAGAGCTTCCTGATCAAATCGTTCCAGGCCGCCTTCCTCGGCCCGGTCGATCCGACCAATCCCAGCGTGACCGGCTTGCTGGCCATCGAAGCCCACACGGCGTCGGGCGCTTACCAGACCGCCACCTTCGGCCTGGGCGCCCCGGGCGCCAATGGTTTCGAGTTCGCCAACTACACCACCACCGGCGCCTTCAGCAACACATTGTTCACCTCGTTTTATGTCTATGGCTACGCCTGCAACGCAGGGGGTTCCTGCACCGCGTTCAACAGCGACCGCGGCCAGTTCGCGATCGACAACATCCTGACCTCCGCCGTGCCCGAGCCGGCGAGCTGGATGATGTTCGGCGCCGGCCTGCTGGGCCTGGCAGCCGCCACCCGCCGCCGCCAAGCCTGACCCCACCAATTCAAGGATGACAACAATGATGAAATTAAAACCCGTCGCCGTCGCCGTCGCGCTGCTGTTGGCCGGCACCGCCTCGCTGGTCCATGCCGACGACACGCGCCGCTCATACATCGTGCAACTGGCCGACAAACCGGTCGCGGCCTACAACGGCGAAGTGGCCGGCCTGGCCGCCACCCAGCCCGCGCCCGGTTCGCGCCTGCAGATGGGCGCCCAAACGGTCCAGCTGTACATGGACTACCTGGACCAGAAACAGGCCGACGTCAAGGCACTGGTGCCGAACGCGCCGATCAACCATGAGTACAAGGTGGTGCTGAACGGCTTCTCGGCCATGCTGACCGACAGCGAAGTGCGCACCCTGCAAGCGAACAGCGCCGTGTCGGCCATCACCGCCAACACGGAAAACCACCTGCTGACCAACTACACCCCGACCTTCCTCGGCCTGGACGGCCCGAACGGCCTGTGGGCCCAGCTGGGCGGCAAGCAACACGCGGGCGAGAACATCGTCATCGGCGTGGTCGACGGCGGCATCTGGCCGGAAAACCTCGCCTACGCGGACCGCGTCGACAGCAACGGCGTGCCGACCTTCGACACCAGCGGCACCATTGCCTACGACGCCCCGGCCAACTGGAACGGCACCTGCCAGACCGGCGAAGGCTTTACCGTCGCGGCCTGCAACAACAAGCTGATCGGCGCGCGCTACTTCAAGGCCGGCTTCGACGCCACCGGCAAGTCGCTGCACTGGACCGAATTCGTCTCGCCGCGCGACTCGGTCGGCGGCAATGTCGGCCACGGCGGCCACGGCACGCACACCTCCAGCACGGCAGGCGGCAACAACGGCGTGCCGGCGGTGCTGAACGGTATTCCGATGGGCGCCGTATCGGGCATCGCGCCGCGCGCCCGCATCGCCATGTACAAGGTGTGCTGGAGCTTCAACGACACCAGCGACGCCACCGGCGCCAAGAACAGCTGCTTCAGCGACGACAGCGTGGCCGCGATCGACCGCGCCGTGCAGGACGGCGTCAACGTCATCAACTACTCGATCAGCGGCGGCACCGTGCCGAACGACCCGGTCGAGCAAGCCTTCCTGCGCGCCGCCAACGCCGGCGTGTTCGTTGCGGCCTCGGCCGGCAACAGCGGCCCGGCGCAGGCGGTCAACCACATCGGCCCCTGGCTGTCGACCGTTGCCGCCGCCACCCACAACCGCCTCTTCAAGGCGGACGTGACGCTCGGCAGCGGCACCACCTACAGCGGCGCGTCGCTCAACATCCAGGCGCTGCCGGCCGGCACCCCGATCATCCGTTCGGAAGACGCCGCCCTGGCCGGCGCCGACGCCACCGCGGTCAAGCTGTGCTACAGCACCAGCTGGAACGGCGGCGTTCCGGTGCTCGATCCCGCCAAGGTGGCCGGCAAGATCGTCACCTGCGTGCGCGGCACCAACGACCGCGTCAACAAGAGCCTGGCCGTGAAGGAGGCCGGCGGCGCCGGCATGGTGATGGTCGACAATGGCGCCGGCCTGGTGGCCGAAGTGCATTCGGTGCCGACGGTCCACGTGTCGGCCGCCGACGGCGCCCTGATCAAGGCTTATGCCCAGCAGACCGGCGGCACCGCCGCGCTGGCCCACTTCGTCACCGGCGCGAGCCCGACGCCGGCACCGGTGGTCGCCGGCTTTTCCTCGCGCGGTCCCAATCCGTACGACGGCAACGTGCTCAAGCCCGACATGACGGCGCCCGGGGTCGACATCCTGGCCGGCGTGACGCCGGAACTGACGCCGGCGCAGCAGGCGTCGCTCAACTCGGGCACGCTGCCCCCGCAGTCGGCCTGGGCGCTGTATCAAGGCACCTCGATGGCCTCGCCGCACGTGGCCGGCGTGGCCGCGCTGCTGCGCCAGCAGCATCCGGGCTGGTCGCCGGCGGCGATCAAGTCGGCGCTGATGACCACCGCCACGCCAACCTTCGCAGACGCCCTGAGCGGCGTCCAACAAGGCATCCTGCCATGGGCGCAGGGCGCGGGCCACATCAATCCGTTGGGCGGCGTGCCGCACCCGGCCAACGGCGTGGCCTACAATCCGAACGGCGCCACCGATCCGGGCCTGGTGTACGACGCCGGCGCCACCGACTACAAGAAATACCTGTGCGGCGCCGGCATGACCAGCCAGTGCAGCAGCGGCTCCATCGCCGGCTACAACCTGAACCTGCCGTCGATCACGCTGGGCAATGTGCTGGGCAGCGTCACGGTCAGCCGCAGCGTCACCAACGTCGGCGCGGAGCAGGCGACCTACAACGCCAGCGCCAGCATCAGCGGCTACACGGCGGTGGTCGCGCCGTCGTCGCTGACGCTGGCCCCGGGCGCGACCGGCAGCTTCACCGTCAAGCTGACCCGCACCAACGCGGCCGACAACGTCTGGCAGTATGGCGCGCTGACCTGGACCGACGGCAGCCACATCGTGCGCATCCCGGTCACGGCCCGCAGCGGCAAGCCGGTCACGGCGCCCGCCATGCTGGCCAGCACCAAGGTCAGCGGCAACACCTCGCTGAGCATCGGCACCGGCTTTGCCGGCCGCATGAACGCCGCCACCGGCGGCATGAAGGCGGTGGTCAAGAGCGCCACGATGACGGTGGGCCAGTCGGTCACCGGTACCGTCGAGGACGCCGGACAGGTACAGGCCGCCTGCACCAGCGGCGCCGCCGGCACCCGGATGATACCGGTGACCATCGCCGCCGACACGGTGGTGGCTGCGTTCGAACTGTTCAACGCCGACACCAGTTCCGGCGACGGCGGCGACGATCTGGACCTGGCCGTGCTGAACGGCTCGACGCTGGTCGGCTACAGCGGCCACGGCGGCGCCAACGAGTCGGTGATCCTGGCCTCGCCGGACGCCGGCAGCTACAGCGTGTGCGTGGTCGGCTACGCGGCCGCCAACGGCAGCGCGACCGACTTCAAGCTGTCGTCGGCCGTGGTGACCCGCGGCGACACCGGCGGCGCGCTGCGCGCCGCCGTGCCGAGCCAGGTGTATGCCGGCAGTACGGCGTCGGTCAGCGCCAGCTGGTCCGGCCTGGCCGCGGGCAACCGCTACTACGGCGGCATCCAGTACTTGGGCCCGAATGGCGCAGTCGCCGCCACCACGGTGCTGAAAGTGGAAACCAACAGTCCACTGCCGTTGGCCCAGCCGGACCGGGTCGCACGCAACGCCGGCGCCCAGTAAGCGGCCGGCGGTGAGAGGCGCCGGGCCACATGGCCCGGCGCTTTTTTTTTCAGGCGGCCCTGGCCAGCGGCAGCGCCGCCGCTTCGAACAGATGCAGCGCCATGCCACGCGCGATCGCGTGGGCGCGGTTGGACACGCCCAGCAGGCGGTACAGACGCTGCAGGTGGTTCTTCACCGTCAGGCCGCTGATGCCAAGGATGAGGCCGATTTCCTCGTTGCTCTTGCCCTCGCGTACCCAGTGCAGAATTTCCATCTCGCGCGCGCTGACCGGCCGCGCCAGCGCGCCGGCGCGGGCCTGGCGCTGTTGCTGGCCCACCCGTTGCAGCGCCAGGTGCAGGTGCGGCAGCAGCAGCTCGAGGAAATAAGCGTGGCGCGGGCGCGGACGATGCGGCAGGCCGAACAGCGCGAAGAAGGTCGAGCCGCCCGGCAGGCGCTCGGTGCCGTGCACCAGCAGGGTGTCCAGGCCCAGCGCGCGCAACTCGTCCATGAACGGCGCCAGCGGCAGCCTGGCTTCGCCGGTGCCGCTGGCGTCCAGCATGGCCGGCAGGCGCAGGCCGTCGCGGCAGTGGCGGGCCAGCCGCAGCGCCAGGCCGTCGGACCTGTCGCCCAGGCGGGCCAGCAGGCCGGCGTCCAGCACCGTGCTGTGCATGCATTCGACATGCTGCACCTCGTCCTGCGCGCCAAACTGCAGGCAGACCATGATCTGGTGCGGCAGCAGCGCCTGGAATTGTCCCTGCGTCCACAGGCAGAGCTGGCGCGCGTGCCGTACCGGCAGCACCGCCTCGATCGCGTGCAACAGGTATTCCTGCTCCACCTTGCTCAGGATGACCAGTGTCTCCATCGTCACACCCGCGCCGCCTCGCGGAGCGCGCCGGCGCCCTGCTCCCACGCCACGAAGCGGTAGCCGCTGCCGCGCACGGTTTCGATGTGCTCCTGGTGGCCGCTGGGCTGCAGCGCGCTGCGCAGGCGGCCGACGTGGGCGTCCACGGTGCGCTCGTCCAGGTAGACCGCGTTGCCCCAGACCTGGTCCAGCAACTGGGCGCGGGTGTGCACCCGTTCAGGATGGTTCATCAGGAAGTTCAGCAGTTTGAATTCGACCCGGCCCATGGCCAGCTCGCGGGCGCCGGCCGTCACGCGCAGCGTGTGCGGGTCGAGCCGCAGGCCGGCCATCTGCACGGTGTCGGGCTGTTGCTCGCGCGGCGCCGGCACACGCAGGCGGCGCAGCAAGGCGTGCACGCGGGCCACCATCTCGCGCGGGCTGAAGGGCTTGGTCATGTAGTCGTCGGCGCCGCTTTCCAGCGCCATGATCTTGTCGGGCTCGCCGCAGCGGGCCGTCACCATGATGATGGGCAGCTCGCGCGTGCGCGGCTGTGCGCGCAGGCGGCGGATCAGCGACAGGCCGGACTGCCCGGGCAGGTTCCAGTCGGTCACGATCATGGCCGGCAGGCCGTCTTCCAGCATCAGCAGCGCGCTTTCGGCGTCGCGCGCGCGGGCTACGGTGTGCCCCGCCATGCTCAGGTTGAGGGCGATGAGTTCCTGGATCGCAGGCTCGTTTTCAATGACAAGGATATGGGCGGGTGGCATGGCAAATCCGTGCAAAGGAATCACTATGCAACAAGCAATCTGGCAATACTAATATGATTTCCATCGCGGATTCAGAGCCTGGCGATATATATCCAGTGTCCGTCTGTATCGCTTGCGATTTAGAAGTGGCCTTCTAAATGCAAAAAAACGACACCGGGGTGTCGTTTTTTTGCAGCCGTTAAACTCAGGCGGAGAGCTTGCGGCGGCGGGCGACGCCCACCAGCGCCAGGCCGGCGCCCAGCATGGCCCAGGTCGACGGTTCCGGCACCGCGCTGACGCTGCCGATCGCGTGGTCGGTGACGTCCGACGACAGCACGCCGGCGCCGGCGGCCGGCTGCCAGGTGATCGACATCAGCGTGCCGTCCTGCGGGTTGAAGTTGCCCAGCGCCGTGGTGCCGTCGGCGTCATACAGCGACACGGCAAACTTGCTCTGCAGCGCGGCCGGCGACGGGTCGGACAGGCCGCCGAAGGTGACGTCGAAGCTGACCTTGCCGCCGAAGGCAATACCCTGGAACAGGTCGTTGTAGTCGGTGGTGTTGCCGAACACGAAGCCGGCGGCGTTCTGCTGCACGTTGCCGGTCAGGACGGCGCCGGACAGGTCGCCAAAGCCGGACAGGTGGCTGATGGTGGCGCTGGCGAAGCTGGCTGGCACCTGCGACGGATTGAACTGCAGGTCCAGGAAGCCGGTGTTGACCAGCGACGCGGTGTTGAGTTCGACGTGCAGGGTCTGGGCCGACGCCGCGCCGGCGCAGGCGACGCCCAGGGCCAGCGCCATCGCGGCATGGCGCAGGGTCAGGGAGAGGTTTGGTTTGAACATGGTCATATCCTTAGAAATTGCCGCTGTAGACTTTGGTGGTGTAGCTGATGTTGGCCGTGCCGGTCTTGCTGAAGCTCAGCGCGAACGAGACGGTGGCGCCCGGCGCCAGCGTGGCCGCGTTGACCGTGATGTACGGCGCGCCGGCGTGGCTGCCGCTGGCGTTGCTCAGCGTGACGCCGGCCGGCAGGCCGTCGAACTCGACCTGGAACGGACCGCTCAGCGCGGCCGCGCCGGTGTTGGTGACGGCGTACGTCGAGCTGTACTTGCCGGTGGCGCGGTTGAACACCAGGCCGGTGGCGGACGTCTTGACGCTGGCGCCGACGTCGCTGTACGGCGCGGCCAGGTTCAGGCTGATGACGACCGGGTCGTGGTCGGAGGCGCGGTACGGTGCGGCGGTGTACTTGTCTTCCGGCTTGCCGTCGGTGTTGTAGTCGACCACGGTCGGCTCGTCGGCGTTGTTATGCCATTCGGCCGCGTCCGCCACCGACGGCGTCAGCGCCGGGCTGGCCAGCGCGTGGTCCAGGTAGCCCGCCTCGCTGTTGAAGACGAAGGAGTACGGCATGCCGCCGCCACCGCGCACAAAGCGCTCCAGCTGGTTGACGTAGCCGGTGTCGGTGATGACCTTGATCGGGTCTTCCATGCCGTAGGAGTTGAAGTCGCCGATCATCAGCACCTTGGCGTCGCCGGCGGCGGCCGCCACTTGCGGCGCGAAGGTGGTGACCAGGCGGGTGGCCTGGCTGACGCGGGTGGCGTTCCAGCAGCTCTGGCCGTCGCCCTTGTCGGCGTCGCCGCCGGAACCGGCCGGGCAGCTGCCCTTCGATTTCAGGTGGTTGACGATCAGCGAGAATTTGGCGCCGTTGTTGGCGACGAAGGTCTGCGCCATCGGCGGACGGTTGTTGATGCTGTCGGCGTCGGACATGGCGCCGCCCACCATCGTCAGCGAGGCCGGCTTGTAGATCATGGCCACGCGGATGGCGTCGGTGCCGGTGGAGGCCGGCTTGGGCACGACCGCGTAGGTCTGGAAGCCGGTGCCCGGCGAGATCGCCTCGTTGAGCGCCTTGACCAGGTAGCCGACCGTGTACTCGCCGCTGTTCTGGATTTCCATCAGGCCGAAGACGTCGGCGTCGATGGACTTGAGCTCGCCGACGATCTTGGCGGTCTGGCGGTTGAACTCGTTGAGGTTGTCGGCGCCGCGGCAGTTGGACTTGCTGACGCTGGCGCCCAGCGAGCAGCCCTGCCCCGTGTGGCCTTCGACGTCGGTGCCGTTGGTGAAGGTGGTGAAGTAGTTCAGCACGTTGGCGCTGGCGACCTTGATGTTGCCGGCGACCAGGGCCGGCGGCGCGGTGCGCGGATTATCCTGCGAGAACACCGGGGCCACGGTCGGCTGCAGCTTGAAGCCTGCGCCGCCACCGCCCTTGGCGCCGAAGTCCACCACGCCGGTCAGGCCGGAGACGGTGTCGCCGGCGCGCAACGAGCCATCCGCGCCCAGGTAGGGAATGGTGGTCGGCGTGGTGAAGATGCCGTCGTCCAGCACGATCTGGTTGCCGGCGTTGGCCAGCGCCAGCGCCTTGGCTTCGTTGGAGCCGGCGCGGTAGTGGTTGGTCGGCGCCTCCAGGCGGCCGGACGACAGCGTCACTTCGCCGCGGTCGCCCAGGAACTCCAGCTGCGACACGGTCAGCGCGTTGGTGAAGCGCACCAGCATGCCTTCGACCTGACCCAGGTTGGCGTAGGGCAGCTGGATGTTGGTCGGGGTGACGGCGATGCCGCTGCCGGTCTTGACGATGGCGCTGATGTTCTGCAGCTCGGTGTAGGCGTGGCCGCCGGCCACCGGCGCGTAGTCGGTGACGGTGCCGGTGATGCGGACCTGGTCGCCGACCTGCACGGTGCCGGTGTTGGCCGCCGTGGTGTAGACGAAGATGCCGTCCGAGGTTTGCGGATCGCCGTCGCCCGCCGCGTCCTGGATGAAGAAGCCTGAGCCGACCTTGGCCGTGACCACGCCTTCGGTGGTCTGCACGGTGCCGGCGTACGGGCTGGTGTCGCCCGGCCCCTGGATCTGCGGAATGCTGTGGGTGACGCCGGCCGGCGAGGCCACGCTGACGTCGATGGTGCAGCTGGCCTGCTGCGACTGGTCGTTATCGAAGCGCACCACGACCGGATAGCTGCCCTGCGCCACGCCGGCGCCCACGCTCAGGCTGACGGTGGCGTTGGCGCCGGCGGCCGACGCGGCCTGGAAGTTCACCAGGCTGATGCCGGGCACGGCGGTCGAGGTGATGACGGCGTTGTTGACGATGCCGTCGGCGTCGGTCGCGCTCAGGTCGGCGCTGCCGGCAAAGCCGACCGCCATGGCCAGGTTGGCCGGGCAGCTGGCGACGATAGGCGGCGCCGGCGGCACGCCGCACGAATGCAGCGGGCTGGCGGTGTTGCGCGGGTTGGGCGCGCCGGTGGCGAAGTCGCTGCCGTTGTTGTCGGTGTCGGTGCAGCCGCCGTTGGCGCGCAGCGCGGCGGTGGTGTTGCTCAGGCCGGGACCGTTGGTGCCTTCGAAATAGCCGGCGTTATAACCCAGCAGGTCCACCAGCGTGGCGCCGGCCGGCGCCGCGCCGGACAGGGCGTTGCCGTCGCTGACCAGCGCGACCTTGCCGGTGGTGCCGCTCATTGGAATGGTGCCGGTGGTGTCCGGCGTCAGCAGCGCGCCGGCGCCGGTGCCGGCCGCCTCCTGCACCAGGTAGTACTGGCCGGGCTGCAGCACCGGGCTGCCGCTGATCTTGGTGACCTGCCACGACGTGCCGGCGGCGCTGGCGTATTGCACGCTCCAGCCGGCCAGGCTGACCGGTTGCGTGCCGCGGTTGAACAGTTCGATGAAATCGTTCTTGATGGTGGCGCCGCTGTTGCCGCCGCCGCCGTACACCTGGCTGATCACGACCGGCGAGTCGGCATGGGCGGCCGCCGACAGGCCCGCCATCAGGGCGGCGGCGATGATGGTGCGCCGGCCCGGCGTGGAGGCAGCCCGGGCGTTCGGCGAGTGGAAGATTGTTTTCATGTGTTGGTCCTGGTATGAAGAAAAGGTCGGCGCGCCGGTCTTAACAAAATGATTTCAGAAATTGCATTTTGCATATTAAGCCGGCGGATTGACGCCTTGATGACATACCTTTAGTCCGTTCGGACTAACACATGGTTCAGTGCCCCCTGCCCTCTTTCGCCGCGCGCTTGACTGGCATCAGCGGCGGTACGGAGCGGCCAGCGGTTCGCCGATGAACACGCCCTGCGCCGGCCAGGCCACGCTCTTCCAGTACGCTTCGATCGCGCTGTTGCCGCGCAGGTATTGCGCCAGCAGCACCGTGGAGTTGGGGAATTTCTGCCAATGGTTGCACGGTTCGCTGACGGTGCCGTAGCTGGCCGTGGCGCCCGCGTCCAGCCAGCGCAGGCTGCTCATCTGCCCGCTCTCGGCCAGCAAGTCGCCGCCGTACGAGGTCAGGTGATCGGCCAGCGCGCCCGGCAGGAACTTCAGGGTGAACAACTTGGGGACGGTGCTGACGCCGGTTTCATAGACGATGATGTCGTCCACCTGCTCGATGCTGTCGGCCTGCAGGGTCTTGATGGTCAGCTTCTTGGACGGCACGCTCATCGAGCGCGGGAAGAACTGCGCGCGGCTGCTGCGCGCGGTGTCGCTGGTCCGCAGAAAATACGCGGCGGCGGTGGGTGTGGCGAAACCGGCCAGCACGCCGCGGTCGATCAGGGCCTTGGACGCCTCCACCGAATCGGTCGGCAACAGCATCGAGATGCGCATCTGGTAGTCGGCGTAGGGCTTGCCCGCCATGGCGTTGAAATAGCTGCTGGGCTTGCTCGGGGCGCAGCTCTTGGCGCACAGGCCGCTGTCCAGCCCCAGCGTGTAGGCCGAGGTGATCGAGTTGCACTCGACCGCGTAGGGCGCGGTCCACACCATCAGCACGGCCTGGATGTCCGGGCCCAGCCTGGCGTCGATCTGCGCCTTGAGCGCCTCGAACTGGGCGGCGTCGAGCTTGTGCGGCCGGTGCGGTATGCGCACGTGCACCATGTTGGCCGGCGGGATATTGCGCGCCTTCTGGTAGTACTCGCCCAGTTCAACGCTGTTGGGTTCGTCGTCGTTGATGACCACCGCCAGTTGGGCGGCGGTGAGGCCGGCGGCCGGCAGGTTTTGCGCACGGGCGGCGCCGCACAGCGCCAGCATGGTGGCAAGGAAAAGTAAGAGGGATCGCAAGTGAGTCGTTCGCTGTGGGAGGTGGCAAAAAAAACGGAAGCGGCGGCTTCCGTTGGGATTATAGCGCTATTGCCCGGCCTTGCGACGCCGCGCCAGCCAACCCACGAGGCCGGCGCCGCCCAGCAGCATGCCATAGGTGGCCGGCTCCGGCACGGCGCTGACGGCCAGCGAGCCGACGTAGTTGCCGGCGGCGGCGTTGCGCACGGTGCCACTGACCAGCAGGTAGTAGCTGCCGGCCAGCAGGTTGTGGGCGTTCAGGGTCCATACTTCGGCCATCGCGCCGGGCGCCGACTGCCGGCTGCCGTCGAGCGAGAAACCGCCCGTGTTGTACAGCTTGAAGCTGTCGAAGCTGGCGCCCCCCAGCCCCGCCAGGTCCAGGCTGCTGACCAGGGCGCCCAGCAGCTGGCCGCTGCTGGCGGTGAAGTCATAGCGGTCGCTAAAGGTGTTACCGGCGTTGCCCGCGCCAAATTCATGCTTGAGCAACGCGCTGCCGCCGCTCAGGTCCAGGGTTTGCACGCCCTGGCTGATGTCGGCGGCTTGTGCCGACGGCAGGCCCGTGGCGGCCGCCAGCAGCAACGCCGCCACAATGGTTTGTGTAAGCTTCATACATCACCTCCCTCAAGAAAGGCGGCCACGGCGCGCGCTGCCGCCGGTTGATCAATACTGCGGATTTATCCTAGCATTGGCGCCCGTGGCGGCAAGGCGCGAACGGCAATCGCGCGTGGCTGGGCTCACCAGGCGCGCGCGGCCGCGCCGCGGCGGCGCTGAGAGGGAAAATGGCGCTGGCGGGGGGATGTTGCAGGCGGCGTAGGAAGCAACCTACGCCAAGACGGGAAAATGGCGGCCGCGCTTTTCAGCCGCGGCCGCCCTGAAACATCAGGCGCGCTGGTACACGTCTTCCAGGCGGACGATGTCGTCCTCGCCCAGATAGCTGCCGGACTGGACTTCGATCAGGTGCAGCGGCAGCTTGCCCGGGTTTTCCAGGCGGTGCGTGGTGCCGATCGGGATGTAGGTCGATTCGTTCTCGGTCAGCAGCGTCACCTGGTCGCCGCAGGTCACGCGGGCGGTGCCGCTGACAACGATCCAGTGCTCGGCGCGGTGGTGGTGCATCTGCAGCGACAGCTTGCCGCCCGGGTTGACCGTGATGCGCTTGACCTGGAAACGGTCGCCGATGTCGATGCCCTCATAGCAGCCCCACGGACGGTAGACCTTGGTGTGGTGCAGGTGCTCGGTGCGCTGCTTGGTCTTCAGGTGGTCGACAATGTTCTTGACGCGCTGCACCTGGTCCTTGTGGCACACCAGCACGGCGTCGTTGGTTTCCACCACGACCACGTCCTGGACGCCGACCACGGCCACGATGCGGCTCTCGGCGCGCACCAGCGAGCCGCTGACACCGTCCAGGTAAACGTCGCCGCGGACGGTGTTGCCCTGGCCGTCGCGCGGCTGCACTTCCCACAGCGCCGACCACGAGCCGACGTCGTTCCAGCCGATGTCGGCCGGCACGACGATGGCGTGGCGGGTGTGTTCCATCACGGCGTAGTCGATCGAGTCGGACGGGCAGGCGGTGAACGAGGCTTCGTCCAGGCGGCAGAAGTCGAGGTCGCGGTAATCCTTGCCGACCGCCGCCTCGGTGGCGCTGGCGATGGCCGGCGCGTACTGCTGCAGCTCCTTGAGGTAGCTGTCGGCGCGGAACAGGAACATGCCGCTGTTCCAGTAGTAGTTGCCGGCGGCGACAAAGCCCTCGGCGGTGGCGCGGTCCGGCTTCTCGACGAAGCGGTCGACGCTGTAGCAGTGCGCGGCGGCGGCCGGCGCGCCGCTGCGGATGTAGCCGTAGCCGGTTTCCGGCGCGGTCGGCACGATGCCGAAGGTGGCCAGCGCGCCGCCGTTCACCATGGCGGCGGCGTGTTCGATGGCGGCGTAGAAGGCGTCGACGTTCTCGATCACGTGGTCGGCCGGCAGCACCAGCATGACGGCCTCGGCGTCGATGGCGCGCAGATAGTGGGCCGCGGCCGCCACGGCCGGGGCGGTGTTGCGCCCGACCGGCTCCAGCAGGATGCCCAGCGGCGCGATGCCGATCTCGCGCATCTGCTCGGCGACCAGGAAGCGGTGCTCGTTGCCGCACACCACCAGCGGCGCCATCATCCGCGGCCGGCCGTGCAGGCGCAGCGCGGTGTCCTGCAACATGGTGCGGTCCGAGACCAGCGGCAGCAGCTGCTTGGGCAGCACGGCGCGCGACAATGGCCATAAACGGGTGCCGGAACCGCCCGACAGGATCACTGGGTAAATTTTCATGCTCGCATTCTCTTATCTGTTAATTCATTGCTGTGTTCGGTGCGGCGCTTGCTGCGGCGGTCGCGGGCGTTGGCCCACGAATCGGGATCGGTCTCGGACACGTGCTTCATTTCGCCCGCGCGGTCGACACTATAGTCCTTAAACACGATCATTTCATTTAAAGAAACATTCGGTAACACGCGGGTGTACTCGAACAGCACGCTGCGCACGACCTTGGCGCCGGCGCAGATGTGGCTGCCGTGGCCGATCCAGGTCGGGCCGACGATGTGCACGCCGGCCTCGATGCGGGTGCCGGAACCGATGTAGACCGGGCCCTCGATGGTCGTGCCCTCCCAGTCGATGCTGGTGTTCAGGCCGACCCACAGGCCGTCGTTGATACGGATGCCGGGCATGTGCAGGTGGGCCACTTCGCCCATCAATACGCTCTGGCAGGTTTCCCAGTAGTCGGTCACGCTGCCGATGTCGATCCAGTTGTAGTTGCGGGTCTGGGCGTAGAACGGCATGCCCTTCTCGGCCAGCAGCGGGAACAGCTGGGAGCCGATGTCGAAGGTCTGGCCGGACGGGATCAGGTCGATCACCTCGGGCTCGAAGATGTAGATGCCGGTGCTGACGAAGTTGGACTTGGCGTCCTGCTGGCTGGGCTTTTCCTGGAACTCGGTGATCCGGCCCTTGTCGTCGGTGACCACCACGCCGTAGCTGGAGACCTTATCCCACGGCACCTCCTTGGTGATGACCGAGGCCAGCGCGCCCTTGCGGCGGTGCTCGAACAACGCCGACTTGATGTCGAGGTCGATCAGCGCGTCGCCGCACAGCACGATGGTGGTGTCGTCGAAGAAGCCGCCGAACTCCTGGATCTTCTTCATGCCGCCTGCCGAGCCCAGCGGCTGCGGCACGACCTCGCCGTCGTCGGTGGTATAGCCCTCGAACGAGTAGCCGATCTGGACGTCGTACTGGTGGCCCTCGCCGAAATATTCCTCGATTTTCTCGTGCAGATAGCTGACGTTGACCATGATCTCGGTCACGCCGTACTTGTGCAGATGCTCGATCAGGTAGGCCATCACGGGCTTGCCCAGGATAGGGATCATGGGCTTGGGCAAATCGTACGTCAGGGGACGCACGCGCGTGCCCTTGCCTGCTGCAAGTATCATTGCTTTCATGCTGGTCTCCTATTCAGTAGGCGTGCTCTGCCAGCGCCAGGAGTCGGCGCACATTTGTTCGACGCTGCGCTGCGCCTTCCAGCCCAGCTCGCGTTCGGCCAGGCCGGCATCGGCGTAGCAGGCGGCGATGTCGCCGGCGCGGCGCGCCACCACCTGGTAGGGCACGGGACGGCCGCTGGCCGCTTCAAACGCACGCACCATCTCCAGCACGCTGTTACCGCGGCCGGTGCCCAGATTGTAGGTGAAAATGCCGGCGCCGGTCGCCAGCTTGGAGAGCGTGGCCAGGTGGCCCAGCGCCAGGTCGACCACGTGGATGTAGTCGCGCAGGCCGGTGCCGTCCGGGGTCGGATAGTCGCCGCCGAACACCGACAGACGCTCGCGGCGGCCGTCCGCCACCTGGGCGATGTAGGGCACCAGGTTGTTGGGGATGCCGTTCGGCTCTTCGCCGATCAGCCCGCTTTCGTGCGCGCCCACCGGGTTGAAGTAGCGCAGCAGCGCGATACGCCAGCCGGGGTCGGCCTTGTGCAGGTCGCGCAGCATCTCTTCGATCATCAGCTTGCTGCGGCCGTAGGGATTGGTGGCCGACAGCGGGAAGTGTTCGAGGATCGGCACCGAGGCCGGGTCGCCGTACACCGTGGCCGAGGAACTGAACACCAGCGACTTGACGCCGGCCTGGGCCATGCACTCGAACAGCACCAGGCTGCCGGTGACGTTGTTGTCGTAGTAGCGCAGCGGCTGCTCGACCGATTCGCCGACCGCCTTCAGGCCGGCGAAGTGGATCACCGTGTCGATCCGGTGCGCGGCGAACACCGCCTGCAGCGCGGCGCGGTCGCGCACGTCGGCCTCGACAAAGGTGAACGGCTTGCCGGCGATGCGCTCGACGCGCTGCCGCACCGAGGCCCTGGCGTTGGACAGGTTGTCCAGCGCCACCACCTCGTGCCCGGCCGCCAGCAGCTCGACCACGGTGTGCGAACCGATATAGCCCATGCCGCCCGTTACTAGTATCTTCATTTGCCCTCTTTCCCCAGCGTCGAGACCGCGCCCGGCAGCGGCGCGTTGGCCGAGTACAGGCGCTCATAGGCGGCCAGCAGTTTCGGCGCCTCGTATTCCCATTCCAGTTCGTTGACCACGCGGTGGCGGCCGTAGGCGCCCATGCGTTCGCGCTGCGCCGGGTCGTCCAGCAGCGCGACGATCTTGCGCGCCATGTCGACCGGGTCGTTCTTCAGCGCGTACAGCGAGGCCTCCTGCGCCGACACCTTGCCTTCGACCAGGTCGAACTGCACGATCGGCTTGCCCAGCGCCATGTACTCCATGATCTTGTTCATGGTGGACTTGTCGTTCATGTCGTTGGCCACGTCGGGGTTGACGCAGACGTCGGCGGTGTTGAGCATTTCCAGCAATTGCTGGTCCGGCACGCGGCCGGTGAAGGTGACGTAGTCGGCGATGCCCATGTCGGCCGCCATCTGCTTCATCTGTTCGAGCGAGGTGCCGCCGCCGACCAGGCCGAACTGCACATCGGTGCGGCCCAGCGTCTGGATCAGGTATTGCGCCGCCTGCAGCAGCAGGTCGATGCCCTCCTGCGCGCCCATCACGCCGACGTAGCCGACCAGGAACTGGCGGCCGCGCTTGAGCGCGGGCACCGGCGGCAGCACGCGCAGGCGGTCCAGCTTGGGCCCGCTGCGCACCACGTAGCACTTATCGGCCGGCATGCCGCCGCGCTCGATGGCGATCTTCTTGTACGACTCGTTGGTGGCGATCGAGACGTCGGCGGTCTTGAACGACCAGCGCTCGAACAGCACCATCAGCTTGTAGAAGAAGTCGCGGCGGCCGAACTTGGCCTCGTACAGCTCCGGGTTGATGTCGTGGTGGTCGAACAAGAACTTCTTGCCCATCAGGAGCTTGAAGAAGCCGCCGATCAGGAACAGCAGGTCGGGCGGATTGCAGGCGTGGATGACGTCGAAGCCGCGCGCGAAATGCACCTTCCACGCCAGGCGGAAGGTGTGGAACAGCGCCAGCGAGTATTCCACCAGGTAGCCCTTGGCGCCCTCCGCTTCCAGCGGCAGGCTGTAGCGGTGGATGTGGATGCCGTCGATCTCCTCGTAGCGGCTCTCGTAGCCCTTGCCGGTCGGGCAGATGATGGACACCAGGTAGCCGTTGGCGTGCAGCGTGGTGGCCTCCTGCCAGACCCGGCGGTCGAACGGCGACGGCAGGTTCTCGACCAGGATCAGGACGCGGCGCTTACCAGCAGATGCCATCGTACTGTCCCCCGCTCTGTTCGGCGCTGATGCGCACCAGGTCGACCAGCTGCTGGCCCGGCTTGAGCTGGCCCGGCACGGTCTTGAACTCGGCCGCGCCGTTGCCGATGACGAGGGTGTCGGCGAAGGCCAGCACTTCTTCCATCGAATTGACCATCAGCTTGGAGATGTGCGGGATGTGGTTCAGGATGTAGTCCTGGTTGGCGCCGGTCAGCGCGGCCAGGTTGACGTTCTTGTCGTACAGCTTGAGCTCGTAGCCCTTGCCCAGCAGGTTCTCGATCACGTCCACCAGCGGCGATTCGCGCAGGTCGTCGGTGCCGGCCTTGAACGAGAAGCCCAGGATGCCGACCTTGCGCGCGCCCTTGTCCATGATCATCTTCAAGCCCTTCTCGACCTGCTTCTGGTTCGATGGCAGCACCGAGTTCAGCAGCGGCAGGTCCAGGTCCAGGCTGCGCGCCTTGTAGGTCAGCGCGCGCACGTCCTTCGGCAGGCAGGAGCCGCCGAAGGCGAAGCCCGGCTTCATGTAGTAGGACGACAGGTTGAGCTTGGTGTCCTGGCAGAAGATCTCCATCACCTTGTGGCCATCGATGCCGACCGCCTTGCAGATGTTGCCGATCTCGTTGGCGAACGCCACCTTGACGGCGTGCCAGGTGTTGTCGGTGTACTTGACCATCTCGGCGGTCTCGACGTTGGTGCGCACCAGCGGCGCGTCCATTTTCTCGTACAGCTGCACCAGCATGGCGCCGGCCTTCTCGTCGCTCTCGCCGATCACGGTCTTGGGCGGATGGTAGTAGTCGTAGACCGCGGTGCCCTCGCGCAGGAATTCCGGGTTGTTGCAGACGCCGAAATCAACGCCGGCCTTCTTGCCGGACGCCGCCTCCAGCGTCGGGATGACCACGCTGCTCATCGAGCCCGGCAGCATGGTGCTGCGCGCCACCACCACGTGGAAGCTGGCCTTTTCCTTGATGGCGGCGCCGATCTGCTCGCACACCTTGCGCACGTGGCTCAGGTCGAGGTTGCCGTTCAGCTGGGACGGCGTGCCGACGCAGATGAGCGACATGTCGGACCCCATGACGGCGTCGCGCACGTCGACGGTGGCGCGCAGGTGGCCGGACTGGACGGTGGCGGCGATCATTTCGCCGATGTCTTTTTCGATGATAGGCGTGGTGCCCTGGTTGATCAGGTCGACCTTGGTGCGGTTGGGATCGACGCCGATCACTTCATGGCCGTCGCTGGCCAGACAACCGGCCGATACTGCGCCCACATAGCCCAGGCCAAAGATACTGATTTTCAAAATACGCTCCTCAATGAATTGTCGATGCCGCCGTTGATGCCTACCCGGGCCGCGGCCGGCGTGGTGTTCACCAGCAGCCGCAGCTCAGTTACTATTTCAGTCGTACCGTGCACGGTACCTTGCCATCTTAATGTATCGATGGCGCTCTTCTCGTCGAATTTGCGGGAGATCCAGCCGCCGATCGGGCTGTCGCTGCCCCGCAACAATTCAGCGCCGGCGCCGAACGCGCAGCGCAGTTGCAATTCACTGCGCTGCCCCAGCACCCGCGCCACGCCGTCGCAAATTTCCGTATGACAACCCTCCGCCAGGTGCCAGTGCAGTGCAACATGATGTGCATCCCGACATTGTAATATGTCTTTGACAACGACGGTATTTCTGTTGGTATCAAACTCGACCAACCGGCGGTGTGTGACCGGATCGGCCAGCCGTTGATAGCCGTCGTGCTCGCCTTCGAAGCGCTGCACCGCGCCGGCCGGCTGGTGCGCCAGCAAGCGCGCGTTGGCCTTGCGCAGCCACATGAAGTTGCCACCGATTTCGGACTGGTCCTGATGATCGACGCAGACCGTGTTGTGCGCCGCGGTGCTGCGGAAGTAGTCGCGCCAGGCTTTTTGCGTGTGGTAGGCGTAGGTGCCGGGATCGACCAGGAATTCCTCGCCGCCCAGCGACAGCGTGAACGCCAGCGCGTCGGCGTGGCCGTGCGCCGCGATCGACAGGTAGCCCAGCGGCGCGCAATCGGCCACCAGCCGCACCTCGTCCGCCTGGCCGAAGCGCTGGCCCAGCAAATAATAGCCGCCCTCGGGGAAGGCCATGCGCGGCTGCTCCTGTGCCGGCGCCCGCAGCGCCTCCCAGCGGGCCCGCCCGTCCGCGCCGAACAGCCAGGCGTTCTTGTCATCGAAGCCGCCGGCCTTGCGCTTGAAATCGGCGCGTCCGAACAGCACGGCGCAGCTGGCCAGCAGGGAGCGGTATGGCGACCAGTCCGGCTGGTACGCCAGGCGCACCATCTGCGCGTCGTCGGCGTCGCCCGTCATGGGCATATGGCCGCCGGCGTCCAGCAACGCCGCGAGGAACTCGGCCAGCTTTTCCAGCCGCTGCAGGTAGCCCGCGGAAAACGCCACGCCATTGGCCTGCCCGGCCAGGTGGCACAGCAGCATCATGTCCATCACCTCGTGCTGGTAATACACCGCCTGCTCCCGGTTGACGCCGTCGGCGGTGTTCTGCCTGAGCGCCTCCTCCTCCAGCCCGCGCCGAGCCAGCGCCTGCCAGCGCGCGCTTTCCGGCCAGCAGGGCCAGGTCAGGCTGGCCACGAACAAGCCCATGTATTCGCCAAACAGGTGATTGTTGGCCGACGAATGGCGCGAGAAATAGCCGCGGATGAAATGGCAATGCTGGTAAATGCTGTCGAGCCACTGGCGCTGGAAGCGCTGGCCATCGGCGCCGTCAAACAGCGCCGAGCCTGCACCGCCCAGCAACTGCCACGCCACCGACCAGTTCAGCAGGCGCACCGCCAGCTCCAGCGAACTGGTCCAATGCACGCCCCGCGGGTAGGGACATTGCTCGAACCATGACTGCAGCAGCGTGCGCGCGCCGTCGGCATAGCGTTGCTCACCGGTGGCGCGCCAAGCCTGCGCCAGCGTGACCAGTTCCAGGTGGCGGCTGGGTTCCCACAGGTATTTGATGTCGCCCACCACCGCTTCGCTGCGGTAGTCGATCAGTTTGCCCAGCTTCATCGGCGCCATGGTGCCGGTCTTGGGATCGCGGTTCCAGGCAGGCGGAAAGCCCAGCTGCACGCCGCGCAGCGCGAAGACATTCCAGTGGCCGGCCAGGATGGCGTCGGCGGCCTCGCGCAGCCCCGGCGGCGGGCCGCCAACGGCGGGCGCCATGAACGGCCGGCCCGTCCGCTGCAACGAGGCCGCCGGCGTGGCGGCCAGCAGCCCGATACCAAACCGGCTGGCCCGCTTCTGCGCCAGTTGCAGCATCCGCCACACTATCTCCGCCCCGCCCATGAGCTTGAGACGGTTGAACTTCCATGCAAGCGAGGTCATTTACTTACTATCCAGTCAACGTAATGATTAATTTGTGCGACGGCCGCGGCGGCCAGGCCGAGCCGGCGTCAAGCCTGTGGCGGCTCGCATCCGAGCTCACGATAAATCGATTCCAGGCGGGGCAAAATCACCTCGGTGGAAAACACCGCCTGGACTTTCCGCCGCCCGGCCTCGCCCATGCGCTGGCGCAGCGCGGGCTCCGCCAACAGCTGCGCCAGATGGGAGGCCAACGCCGGCACATCGCCTGGCGCCACCAGATAGCCCTCGACGCCGTGCGAAATGGCCTCCGGTATGCCGCCGACCGGCGTCGAAATCACCGGCAAGCCGCGCGCCATCGCTTCCAGCACGCTCATCGGCAAGCCCTCGCTATAGGACGGCAAGGCATAGATACTTGCGGATTGGAAATAATGCTCCTTGTTGTCGCCGGTCACCCAGCCCAGCAGCCGGACATGGTCGCCGAACTGATGCGCGGCCGCCCATTGCGCAACCTGTTCCCGCTCGCCATCGCCGCCCAGCGAGAGCGTCACCGACGGCACGGCCTGGCGCGCCAGCTGCCACGCCTCCAGCAAATCGTAGGTCCCCTTGGGCCGCCCCAGACGCCCCAGCATCAGGATATCGGCGGCCACGGCAGGGTCTTGCGCCGCGGACCAGGCCGGGACCGCCACCGGATTGTAAAGGGCCACCACATGGCGGTTGGCGCTCACCGTCCCAACCCAGTCGCGCCAGCTGTGCGACAGCACGATCACCCGCGTGGCGCGATCCAGCGTCCAGCGGATCAGACGCTGCCCGAGCCAGCCCTGCCGTGCGTAAAACTGGTCGAACGCGCCGCTGTGGATGTGCAGGATGGTCGGCACGCGCCACAGCGTCGCCAGCGCGAAAAACGGCAGCTTGCGCCAAAAGCTCGCGCGCGAGGACACATGGATATGCAACAGCGCTATGCGCGACAGCAGCAACAGCTTCAGATAGGCGGCCAGGGCGAGGGCCGCGATACGCAGCTTGCCCGCCGCGCTGCCATCCCCATGGGTCGCGATATACCGAATGTCGAACTTCTCAAACAAACCTGCCGCGCGATACACGTTCACTACTGATGAGATCCCTCCCATGGTACCGAACTGGGTGCCAATCATGACGATTTTCTTCATTGCAACTCACTTAACTTTCCATGGGGAGCGCCAGCCGCCCGCGCACGCCCCGGCCCGGGTCGGCATCCGATGTCGGGAAGCGGCAGGTTCGGGCGCCGGGCCGGCACAAACGTTTATCGTAACACTTTTCCAACATTCCGACCACGCGCAACGGGGCTCGTGCCGCCCGGGCAAAAAAAAACCCTGCCGCCCGGGCGGGCGGCAGGGTGTGCCCGGCGTCGCGGCGCCTTACGGGCTCGGCAACGTCACGCCGATCCCGCCTACCATCAGCTTGCGGCCGGTGCTGGTGGTGGTCATGCTGATGGTCGGATTCTTACAGCCGACATCGAGCACGATGATGAATTCCCCCGACGTCGCCGCGGTGCGGGTGTACACCGCATGGTCCTCGAACGTGCCGACCTTGGGTGGCGCGCCCACGCGCTTGGCGAAGGCAAGATCGGTCGAGACCGGCCGCACGCAGACCGAACGGTCGACGTTGGTGATGGTCACCACGTTGCCGGCGCCAACCACCATCGGCACCGCCGAATGGAAGTTCCATTCAAACACGTGGGGCGTGGCCGAGGTCAGCTTGTCCCGCACCACCACGGCATCCTGCGTGCGCAGGTACCAAATCTGCCGGCGCGCCGAGGTCAGCGCGCCGTTGTAGGCGGCGGTGGCATCGCCCTCGACGTAGTCCAGGCCCGCCGTGGCGGCAAACGAGGTGATCTTGCCGTTGCGATTCAGTTGCGCATTGTAGCCATCGGTTGACGAAGTCTGCCCGATGCCGTTGTCGATGGTAATCGCATTGTGCGCCTTGGTCTGGCGATACCAGTCGTTCCACAGTGGCGAGCCGTACCAGTCCATATAGCCGGTTTCGATCAGCAGGGGGCGGCCGCCGCTGCTCAGCAACAGGCTGTTTTGATCGCCATGGCTGTGGTTGTACGAACCGTAAGGACTGGACTTGAAATACACCGAGGTCCGGCCGCGGTCGCTGAGGTTGCTGTGCATCGCCGTCCACCCTATGCTCTGGAACAGCACGGAATTGGTGGTTGGCGGCGTCGGGTTGGTCACCGTTTCCACCGGCAGCGGCCACGGCGACTCCAGCAGACTCAACGGGTCCTCATCCCCCACCAGGTTCTTGACATACCATGCCGCTTCCGGCGTGGCGAAGCGCGACGCGAAGCCCTTCAGCTCGGTGGCGACCGGCGCCGCCTCGTGTTCGTCGCCAAAGGTATGGGTCATCGAACCGGGCGGCTGGAAGTACATATAGCTCTTCAGGAAACCGACCGACCATGGCTTGTCAAACAGGTTCACGCCGGTGGCCGCCTGGATCGCGGGCCACTGGCCCAGCGATTGCAGCGCGGTGTGCTGTCCGTACGAGGTGCCGTTGGCGAAGCCGCCGCCGCCGTCGCTCCATGGATAGATCGCTTGCGCATAGGCGCGGAACGTGAAGTCGAACCAGGTCTCGGCGGCCGGGATCTCGCCCAGGGACAGCGTCGCCAGCAGCGCCAGATAACCTTGCGCCTCGGCGCCGTGCGAATCGAACGGGAACTGGTCGTAGCCGCCGTCGCTGGTATGGAAGGCATTGTAGATGTCCGTGGTGCGCTGCTCCACGGCTTTCAGCCAGACCGTTTTATGGTCGAACGTGCGCTTGACGGTGCCGTCGGCGTTGCGCTCGACGTTGATGTCGGCGCCCAGGAAATCCACCCCCTTCAACAGCGCCATCGCAATCCGGCGCGTCTCCAGGTCGGCGTTCTTATAGCTGGTGGGACCGTAGGGGCTGAGCGCGGCCAACTGATCGCCGCGCACCTGCGCCTCGGTCAGGAATTCCGGCGCCCCGGTGATCCGGTAAAGCAGGGCCGCGCCTTCCATCTGGTTAGTCAGATCGAGCATGGCCCAGCGCAGTTGCGCGCCTTGCGTCGCGGTCGCGGCGGTCAACGCCCCGCCACTGACCAGCAGCGGCCAGTCGGCGTCCGTGTAGACCGGCACCGACGTCTTGCGCCGGCGCACCTTGTCGGTCAGGGCGGCCAGGGCCGGTCCGCGGGCGGTGGCCATCGCGGCGCTCCAGGCACTCTTCGGCGCCACCCCCGCCGCCAGGCTGCGCGGACGGGCACGCGCGAGGATCTTGGCTTTCAACGTGGCGTTGTCCGGCACCACAAACGGCTTCGACGTGGCATCAATGATGAAGGAGCGCGGGGTCGACCAGTCGACCACCGTCGAGGGCCGTACGCGCCACGAATAGGTCCCGGCAGGCAATGTGCTGCTCGGCAAAAACCAGTTGCGGTCGGTGGTGTAGGTTGTCGGCGCGCCGCCGACCGGGGTCACTTCCACGATGTAGGAAGGCGGCTTGCTCACATGCATAGGCCAGGTAAAGCTGGGGGGATTCTGCGGCTGGACCTGCGAGTTGGCCGGCAGCGGGCGCACCACATAAGACATGCTGGGCGTGGCCCAGTCGGCATGGCTGGGGGCGGTGATCGCAAGCGACAGCAGCACCGCGCAACGTAGCAGGGAAACAGTTCCGAGTTTCATTATAAATACCTCTTAGGAAAAATGCGACCGGTATAGGCGACAACCACACACGGAATAAATGGGCGACAGCACCGTTCACGCCTGGCATCTACCGTCGAAGCGCGTGCCTGCTAGCAAAATGGCCGGCCCTGATTAATTCTGAGAATTTTATCTTACCACCTGGAAATGTCCAGTTGGAATTCTATATCGCGTCTAAAAACAACGGGCTCCGGTTGCGCTGGAACAGGAGAACGCCTCCGCATGTTGCTATTCTGTACTTTTCACGCTGATTTGTCACTAATTACCCGAGCGGCGATCGGCTCCCGCGGGTCGCCGGCCGGGCGACAAAAGCCACGGGCCGCCCCCAGCGCGAACAGGTGCCATCCGACCACGGAAATAAGTGCCTCATGCCAATTTCTTTTTCGCCATATTAGCAAACCTGCGGCGCCGCCCCATGCCGCGGCCAGACCGGCGCCCAGGGCCGGCCAGAACGCGCCCCCGGCCAGCACCGCCAGCCCGCCCGCCATCAATGCCGACAGATATAACAGGGGTGCCGCAAACACAAACCAGCACGCCCTGACGGCCTGGCTCTGCCATGCCCGTCCCATGGCCGCCCGCAGAAAGCGCCCGCTGGCCTCGATCCGTCCGCTACGCCATTGCCGCCGCATCAGTTGCCACGAGGTTTCGTCGTGGCCGCAATGACGCACCGCGGGCTGCGGCAGGCGCACCAGGCGCCAGCCGGCCGCGAGCAGACGCGCGCCCAGTTCGGCCTCTTCAAATGCCGGCAGCCAGCGGTTGGACAGATAGCCGACCTGGGCCACCGCGTCGGCGCGGTACAAGCCGCCGCCGCCCAGCACCGCCACCGACCGTTCCTCGGTCAGCGCGCCGTAGTGCGCCACGCGCAACTTGTCGGCAACGTTGCGCACCTCCTGGTCTATCAGCTTGCCGCCGACGCCGGCGACCTCCGGGTGCCGCTGCAAATAAGCCAGCGCCTGCTGCAGGAAGCCGGGCTCCAGCGTCATGTCGCCATCGAGCACATACAGATATTGGCCGCGGGCGTATTGATAGCCCAGCTGCAGCGCCGCGCCGCAACCGCGGTCGCGCACCGCGCTGAACTGCACCACCTTCACCGCCATCGCGGAGGCGATGGCCACGGTGGCGTCGGTCGACACGGAGTCGGCCAGGATCACCTCGCCGGACAGGCCCTCCAGCGCCGCCAGCGCGGACCGCAGGCAGGCGGCGATGCGGGATTCCTCGTTGAGGGCTTTGACAATGATGCTGACCTGGCAGGCGGCGGAAGGGGAAAGTGAGTTCATGGAATCGATAACGGACCGGACCAGCCGGCCGTGACAAAAAACACCCGCCCTACAGGCGGAACAAATCGTCGCGGCCGGCGCGGAACATGGCGCGGGCGGCGACCCGGCGGCGCCGCAGCATGGCCACCAGGGCGTCCCGCACGGTGCGCAAATGGCAGGCCAACAGCCAGCCCGGCATGAATTTACGGTACAACTTGAAGCGCGAGCGGTATTGGGTATAGACCGCAAACGCGCTGTCGTCCTGCTCGCCGGTGGAACTGCCGGACTTGTGATACAGGCGCGCGTCGGCCGCCAGCGCGTTGCGGAAGCGGCCCTCGCCGCGCAATGCCCAGTCGATCTCCTCGAAATACAGGAAGTACTGTTCTTCCATTTCCCCCACCTGCTCCAGGAACGCGCGCGACACCAGCATCGAGGCGCCGCTGACCCAGTCCAGCGCGCGGCCGGCCTGTGCCACCAGCGCCGGCGGCAACCCGTCATAGCGCAGGCGGAACCCGTACAGTCCGGTCTTCACGCGGCGGCGCGAAAAGTAGCCGCCGCCGACCGCCTGCACACGGTCCGGGTCGGCATAAAAACAGTTCACCGAGCCGGTGATGCCGATGGCGGCATCGCTGCCGGCCGTGGCCACCATGCGGGACAGGCAATCGGGCTCGACCACCGTGTCATTGTTCAGCAACCACACCAGGCCGCACGCCGGATCCTGCAGCGCCATGCGGATGCCGACGTTATTGCCCCCGGCAAAACCCAGGTTGGCGCCGGTCTGCACCAGCAACAGCGGGCAGTCCAGCGCGGCCGGGTCGAACTGCGCCGGCGCGGCCAGGCGCAGATACGGCACCGGCTTGTCGCGCGGCGGCGCGCTGAGCCGGCGCAGCGGTCCGTCCGGCGGCGCCAGCGACAGCCGCCCCTCGGCCCATTGCGCCAGCTGATCCAGCGATCCGTCCGCCGACGCGTTGTCGCAGACGATCACGCCGAACGCCGGATAGTCCTGCCGCAGCACGCTCTCCAGGCACTCGACGGTATCGCGCCAGCCATTCCAGTTCACCAGCACGATCCATACCTTGGGCTGTGCGCCCGCCGCCACCGCGCTCATGCCGCCACCGCGCGTGCCGCGGCCGGCTCGGCCGCGCCAGCGGCCGGCTCAAGCAGGACGATGATGGCGGCAATCAAAATATAGCCCAGCGTGAAGCCCGAGGCGATCGACAACACCGTCTTGCAGCCCAACAGGACGACGATCGATACGGCAATGAAGCCGGCGGCCAGGCCGCCGCGGTCGTCGCGGCGGCGATAGCACTGCACCCCCATGAAGGTCGCGCCAATAAACACCCCGACAAAGGCGAACAGCCCCGGCAGGCCGGAGTCGAGCGCGACACCCAGCAGATAATTATCGATATTAAAACGGGCGCCGTCGAAAAAGCCCAGTTTGACGGCGCCCATCCCGTAACCGTAGCCCACCAGCGGGCTGGCCTTGAGCAGCGGGATGCCGCGCTCCATCATCAGCACGCGCGCCAGCGAACTATTGGCCTCGCTCACGCTACGGCCAGCGGCCAGCGAGATCATCTCATTCAGGGCGAAATACGCGCCCACCATCAGCACCGGCAGCAGGAACATCGTCAGCACCAGCGACAGGCTCGATCCCTGGCGCCGCCCGCGCGGCAACAGCATCAGCCCGCCGACCAGCAGCACGGCGGCCAGCAGCACGGCAATGCCGACCCGGCTGCGGGAGCTGACGATGACCACCAGCGCGACCGGCAGGAAGGCCGCCGCGGTCCAGCGCCAGCCGCTGGTCTGCCTGCTCAGGAACAGCACCAGCGCCAGCGGCGCGCTCATGGCCATGAATTCGGCCAGCACCATCGGGTGCTCGAACGTGCCCTGCGCCCGATAGTGTCCGTTGCGGAATTTCTCGCGCAAGGTGTCCACCATCGTGGCCGCGTCCTCCGAGCTCAGCACCACGAATTTGTCGAACAGCGTATGCTTGACCACCGATTCGTACGACGCCAGCAGCGCCTGCACCATGGCCACCGCCACCAGCACCTTGAGCAGGCGGAAGACGTCGCGCTCATCGCGCAACACCGCCAGCGCGATGAAGAAAATCGCGTAGCAGCCGATCACTTCGGACGCCATCGACACCACCTGGGCCACCGGCTGCACCCCGCTGGCGGCGCTGACGACGCGCCAGCCGAACAGGAACACCACGCCGCCGATCAGCAGCGGATGCGCCTTGCAGCGCGCCACCAGCCGCGCCATCGCCGGCTTGCTGGAAAACAGATTGACGCCGACCACGCCCAGCAGCGCGAGCCAGGCCAGCTTGGTCGGGTTGATGTAGGGCAGCCCGCCGAACCGATGGACGATGTAGGCGGGCCAAATATTGATCAGCACGATCAATGTCGCCAGCAGCAGGTTATGCAGGCCGTCCGGCGTGGTGGCGCGCTTGGGCACGACCCACAGCAGCACCAGCGCGAACAACGCCAGCGGCGCGATCAGCAGCCGGACCAGCACGCCCGGCGGCATCACCGCCACCATCAGGCCGGTCAAGGCGCAGAACAGCAGCAGTCCCAAGCCCATCAGGGCGGCCAGCGCGACACTGCGCGCGCCCCGGGTACGCTTGTGCATCTCCATCAACTCTCTCCTTCAAAAATCGCGCTGCGCTGCGCCGCCCCGGCGCGGCGGTTACACCACCACCAGAATAGCAGTTGCGCCGCCGGTACCCAAGCGGCATAGACCCCGAGGCGCACATAGACCGCGCCGTTCACGCCGTAGCGCGGTATCGCCCAGGCGCTGCAGGCCACCACCACCACGCTGGTGGCAATCGTCAGCGCGGTGTTCAATTTCAGCAAACCGCGGCTGATCCACTGCGGCGTCATCAGCAGCGACAGGCTGATGCCCAGCACCGTCGGCAGCAGCGCCCGGAACATCATGGCGCTGGGCCCGAACGCCGGGCCGGCCACCAGCGCCACCATGGACGGCGCCAGCAGGTAGGCCAGCGCCGCGATCGCGGTCAATCCCGCCAGGATTTTTTTCGCCAACCGGCGCTGGGCCGGCCAGAAACGGTCCGGGCCGGCACCGGCCAGCCCGCCATAGATCACCATCAGCGCGCTTTGCGGCACGATCAGCAGCAGGCTCACCATCTGCTGGGCCAGCTGGTAATAGCCGACATCCTGTTTTCCCAGGTAGTTATTGATCAATAAGATGCTGACCTGATCGAGCAGGAAGGCACTGACGGTGGTCAGATGGATCAGCGCGCCGGACTGCAGCAACGGCCGCACCTCGTCGCCCGCCCAACGGGCCGTGCGCCCGGCCAGCTGCCACAGCGGCCAGGCGACCATGGCGGCCACCAACAGCTGCCCCAGCAGCTGCGACGCCAGCGCCCCGGGCACGCCCCAGCGCCAGTACATGACCAGCAGCAGGAACAGCAGGAAGCCCACCGTGCGCCCGCCGTACTGCGAGCGGTTCAGGATGTCGGTGCGACCGGCGGCGGCCAGGATGTTGGAGGCGAACTGCTCCCAGATCAGCAAGGGCACGCCCACCAGCGCGAGCGCCATCAGGCCGGCGCTCAAGCCTTTGTACATGGCGCCCCCGGTGAGCAGGTACAACACCGCCGCCAGCGCCAGCGCCAGCGCCGACAGGATCAGCGTGCAACCGCCCAGGGTGCCCAGTTGTTCCGGCAGCCCCAGCCGGTGCGTGGCGCGCTGCAAGCGGTGCTGCAACGCCTGCCCCAGGCTCAGGTTGCCCAGCGTGGCAAACAGCGTGGCCCACGCCATGGCGGCGGCAAACTCGCCCCGGCCGACCGGCCCGAGCAGCCTGGCCGACACGAATAAGGTCGCCAGCGACAGCAGCACGCCGTAGCCGCGCGCCACACTCATCCTCACGATACGCTGCAACATGCTCATGTCCGCGCTCCGCGCAGCGGCGCGTCCGGCGTGCTGGCGGGCGCCACAAAGTGGCGCTCCACCAGGTGCCAGCACAACCACGCCGCCGGCGCCACCAGCACGCTGGCTTCCAGGCACAGCAGCAATGGCTGCGCGGCCCAGCCGCTGGCCACCAGGCTCTGCTGAATAGGAAAGGCAAACAGGTAGGTGCCGTACGACAAATCGCCGACGCGGTCCAAATTCACGGGCACGATCCAGCGCGGATGGCGCGCCAGCCACAGCGTGCCATAACTGATGGCGAGACAGGCCAGCACCGGGAACAGCTGCGGCGCCAGCCATAAGCTGCCGGCCGCCGCCAGCGCCATGAGCGCGGCCACCGCGCCGCGCAGCGCGAGCCGCGCTATGCGGCACAGGGCGCCCAGCAGGAAATACGGCACCAGCACCAGGGTGCCGGCCTGCTTGCCCTGCAACAGCAGGGTCCATGCGACGGCGCACGCGGCACCGAGCGCCAGCAGCGGCCACAGCGTGTCGCCGGCCCGCCTCAGCAGGCGCAGCGCCAGCACCCCGCCGCCCACGGCAAGGTACAGCGAGAATTCGATCGGCAAGGTCCACAGCGAGCCGTTCACCACTCCGCCGAACGGGTTGGCGGCGAATACGCCGGGCAAGCCGTATTGCAGCGATACCAGGGTGATGTTGCGCAGCATGTAGGTATAGGTGGCGGCCGCGCCAAAATACGCGCCGCCGGCCAGGCTGCTGTAGCATGGCCCCAGCAGCAGCGCGCTCAGCACCACCACCAGCGCCAGGCCGGGAAAGATGCGCCGCACCCGGGCCACCAGGAACTCGCCCAGGCCGGGCCGCGCATAGGCGCTGGCCGTGATCAGATAGCCGCTGATGGCGAAGAACACCCCGACCGCGAACGTCCCCAGCGTCATGCGTCCGCCGGTCAGCCGCATCAGCGGCTCCTGCGCGCCCTGCCCGAGCAAATGGTAGCTATGCGAAAACAGCACCATCCAGGCCGCCACCAGGCGCATCAGGTTGAAATTATTCGGCGGGCGGCGCCATAGCAATGACGTCATGATCAACCGCGCGCGGGCGCGGGCAGCCCTTGCAAATAAGCCTGCTCCACGGCCAGCAGGTCACGGCGGCGTTCCTTGACTTTGCGCGCCGGCACCCCGACGTACACGCCGAAGCTGTCGCAATCCCGGTTCACCAGGCTCAGCGCGCCCAGGGCGGCGCCCTCGCCCACCGTCACCCGGGGCAGCACCACGCAGCCGCTGCCGATGATGGCGTGCCGGCCGATGCGCACCGGGCCGGCGCTGATGTTGGTGAATTCGGGCGGCAAGGTGGGCCCGGTCATCCAGGCGCCGCTGTAATCGTCGTTGCTGCTGTAGATCGCCACCCGGGAAGAGATGTTGGCAAAGTCGTCCAGCGTGATCGGCCCCTTGCCGATCAGGCAGCTGTACACGGCGACGTGCACGTTGCGGCCGATCTCGATGCCGCCCACCCCGGCCGACAGCACACAGAAATCGTCAATGCGGCTGTGGTCGCCAATGCGGATATTGGCGGCGTTGTGCAGCGACGCCAGGCGCGAAATGCGCACGTCCCGCCCCACCTGCGCCAGGCCCAGCGCGGCGACTTCCTCTACGCTCAAAAACGACATGCCTCCCCCTACGCGGCCGGCGCCGCACGGATGATGTCGCAGATACGGTCGACATCGGACAGCGGCAGGTCCGGGAAGATCGGCAGGCACAGCACGCGGTCGGCCACGCGGCGCGCCACCGGCAGGTTGTCCAGGCGGGCCGACGGCAGGCCGCGGTACATCGGGAAGTCGCTGATGAGCGGATAGAAATAGCGGCGCGACATCACATCCTGGGTCTGCAGATAGGAATACAGCGCGTCGCGTCCCATCTGGTAGTCAGGCTCGACCATGATCGGGAAGTACGAATTATTGACCTGGTCGACATCGGGCACGGCGGGCAGGCCGATGCCCGGGACGCCGGCCAGGTTCTCGCGGTAACGCGCGGCCACCAGCGCGCGGCGCACCATGATGTCGTCGATATGCTGCAGCTGCAGCAGGCCGAACGCCGCCTGCACCTCGTTCATCTTGCCATTGATGCCAGGCGCGACCACGGTCACCTCGTCGACGATGCCGAAGTTCTTCAGGTGGTCGATGCGTTGCTTGGTCTTGGCGTCGGGGCAGATGATGGCGCCGCCCTCGAAGGTGTTGAAGACCTTGGTGGCGTGGAAGCTCAGCACGGACAAGTCGCCATAGTTGAGCACGCTGCCGCCATGGCAGCGCACCCCGAAGGCGTGCGCCGCGTCATAAATGACCTTCAGGCCGTAGGTGTCGGCGATGCGCTGGATCTCGTCGACGTTGCACGGCGTGCCATACACGTGCACCGGGAAGATGGCCGTGGTCTGCGGCGTGATGGCGGCCTCGATCTGCTTCGGATCGAGGTTGAAGGTGACCGGGTCGATGTCGACAAACACCGGCTTGATGCCGTTCCACAGCAGCGAGTGGGCGGTGGCGACAAACGAGTACGGCGTGGTGATCACTTCGCCCGAGATGCGCAGCGCCTGCAGCGCCGTCACCAGCGCGATGGTGGCGTTGGTGAACAGGGCCAGGTGCTTGACGCCCAGGTATTCCGCCAGCTCGTGCTCGAGCTGCTGATGGAACTGGCCGCCGTTGGTGAGCCATTTGCTGTCCCAGATTTTCTCCAGGTAGGGCATGAATTGGCTCAGCGGCGGCATCGCCGGTTCGGTGACGTAGATTTTCTTCTTCATGGTACGTTCCAGTAAGTAGGAGGCGAAGGCTAGGCCTTCTTCTGATTGCGTTCGCGATAGTGCTTCAGGAAATGCTGGGGCGCGCGCACGGCGCGCACGCCCAGAAAGCGGATCTTGCGAAAGCGATTCCAGTCGCCCGGCTCGTTGTAACGCCAGGCGTTGATATCCCAGGGAATCGAACGCAGCCAGTGATGATAGAACACCGACGAGGTCGAGACATTGTTGACCGCGAAACGCGGCGCCGGGTTCACATGCCAGTCGTCCGGCGTCCGCTCGAAATCGAACGGATGCCAGATGATGTCGGCGCGGCTCTGGCGCATCAGCGCCACCAGCTTGCCGACGCGGTCCGGCGTGTGTTCATCGTCGTCGTCCAGGTGGGTGATGAACTGGCCACGGGCCAGCGACAACGCGTGATTGATGGCGACGGTCCCGGCCACCATCCAGCGCTGGCGCGGCTCGCTGGGATACTGGCCGCGCTCGCGCAGGTTGACAAACTCGATGCGCGGATCGCCCAGCGCCGCCACCCGTTCGGCGGTATCGTCGGTGCAGCAGTCGCCCACCACGACGATCTGCAGGTGACGGTAATCCTGCGCCAGCAAGGACTTCAGGCAGCGCTCGACAAGCAGTTCGCCACGGTTATAGGTGGCGACGCAGACCGTCACCAGCGGCTCGGCCTGCTCGTAAGCGGCCTGATAGGCGGCCGAGCGGCGCGCGGCGCGAAAATCGGCGCGCGCGCGCCACCCGAGATCGGCCAGCGAACGCAACGGTTCACGCAGGCGCGCGAACAGCGTCTTGATTGTTGCAGCCAAAGTCAATTTCAAAACAACTCCCTCAGATGATCGAATGGGTGGTGCCGCCGGCGACGCTGGCCCGGCGGCTCGCCGTTAGCGCGGCAGGCCGGTCAGGCGGGGAATGTCGGACGCCGGCAGCGAACGCAACAGCTGATTGACGAAGTTTCCGTGCTCGGCGAAGGACCGCTGGGGATCGGTATCGATGGACGAGATGCGGAACAGCAAGCCGTCCGGAATCTGTCCCCCCAGCCGATAGCGCATCTCCACGATTTTCTTGTTGAAGCTGCCGATGGCGACGACGTCGCCCACGGTGGTCCAGTACGTCACCGGTTCGAAGCGCTGTCCCTGCAAGCTGGTTTCCAGCTGTTTGACCAGGATGGCGCCGCGTGGCGTCTGCAGCGTGGCGCTGCGCATGGCCTGGACTTCAAACCCCTGGGCCGGATAGCAGATCTCCGGATAGTGGAGCTGCAAGCCATCGCTCTGGTTGGCGCCGTAGGCCAGCGACAACATGACGCGGTAGCCTTGCTTGTTGATATAGGTGCGCGACAGCGTCTGCGTATAGATCGCCTTGAGCGCCCGCTCGACGCTCGGGTTCACCACCGCCGAGACCATGGCCTTTTCCTCGGTCCAGTCGCCAAAACTGACCGGCACCAGCGTCTCGAGATTGGTCGCGGGCCGGGTATCGGCCAGATAGTGGGTCGGCACCATCAGCTTGGCGGTGCCGGCGGCGCCGACCATCATCAGCCCCAGCAGCGCGCTGGTCAGTACAGCCTTATTCATGCCCCGTCCCCTTGCCGGCGCCGTCGCGCTTGCGCGCGAGCAGCTGCAGCAGCGTATCGACCCCGATGATCAGCACCAGCGCGCTGATGAACAACACCATGCCGGCGAAGCCGTGCAGGAAACCCTGGCCGGCGGCATCGCCGAAATAATAGGTGATCAGCGTCAGCGTGCAGACCCGGATCACATTGGCGGTAAAGGAGATCGGGATGATCAGCAGCGCCAGGCCGATATTGCGGAACGCCGACGTATGGCGCACCACGTTCAGGTAAAACAGGCCCAGCGATTCGAGCGTGAGCAGCGTCTGCAGGCCGGCGCAGGCGTCGGCCACCAGCAGCTGGTACTGCCCGATCTGCAGGATCACGCCGGTGCGGGCGATCGGGAAGCCGGCCAGGAACAGCACATGCTCGGTCACGTAGGACACCGCGGTCTTCATCGGCAAGGTCAGGGCGCTGACCAGGGTGCCGGGCAGCGGGATCATGAACAGCATGAAGAAGAACGGGAACCACAGCAGCCGCATGCCGGCGCTGCCGCGCTTGAACAGCACCAGCGCGGCCAGCACCACGATGAAGGAGCTGATGTCGAAGGAAATGATCTGCTGGGTTCGGCCCAACACATACAGCATCAGGGCCAGCAGGAACAGGCACCAGCCGGCCACCACCGCGCCGCGCCGCGGCCCCGGCAAGGCCACCAGCTGATCCCAGCCGCGCACCACCAGCCACAGCGACAGGCCCAGAATGATCGGGCCGTGCGCCTGCTCCTCGGTGCTCCACACGCCACGGAACAGGTCGTAGAACACCGGCACGAACATCGCCAGCAGGCCCAGCAGCAAAGGCCAGCTTTCCGCCGACAGCGCCAGCTGATACGGTGTGCGGCGCGACGGCAAGGGCTTGACCACCCCTTCCATCAAAACTCCACCATCACCGAACCCACCACTTCGGTGCCGCTCTGCTTGAGTTGCTGGCTGATGGCGTTCAGGTCGGACAACATCGTGTGGTTGCGGCGCGTCAGCAACAGCACGCCGCCGGCGCGGGCGGCCACCGCCATCGCATCCGATCCCAGGGCCGAGGCCGGCACGTCGTACAGCACCACGTCGTAGTGCGCCGCCAGTTGCGTGTTGAACTCGGTGAAGGTGCTGCGGCTGAGCAGCTCCTGCGGATTCGGCGGCAGCGTGCCGGCGGCCAGCACCGACAGGTCGACAAAGGCGTCGACCTTGGCGATGGCGCTGGTGTCGGCGCGGCCGGCCAGCACATCGGACAGGCCCTGCTTGGTTTTCAGGTCAAAGATCTCGTGCTGGCTGGGCTTGCGCAAATTGGCGTCCACCAGCAGCGTGTGCTCGCCCAGCTGGGAGAACACCACCGCCAGATTGGCCGTAAACAGGCTGGCGCCGTCGCCGCCGTCCACGCCCAGCACCACCAGCGACTTGCGGCCGCGGGCGAACCAGCGCAGCATCAGCTGGCTACGCACCGCGCGCAGCGCCTCCACCTGCGGGCTGAACGGCTGATACGCCGCCAGCAGGCGCGGCGAATAATTGCCCTGGCCGATCTGCAGGTAGGGGTAGTCGAACTGGCGCGCCAGCACTTGCTGGATGTCGGCCTCGGTCACCAGGCCCAGACGCTGGGCCGCTTCGCCGAAACGGATGCCCAGTTCCTTCTGCATACGCAGCACGCGTTCGGCACTTTCCGGCGTGATCTTGCCCGATTCGAGCAGCAGGCCGCCGATGCTCGAATCCCCGCGCGCGGGGGTCGGGATGGCGGTATTCGCGAGCGCGGCTTGGTTCATACTAGTATCCATATCTTAATTGGCGCGTAGGCGGCGCAGGGAAAGCGTGTTCAGGAAGCTGGCGCGGCGGCGCGGACCGGAGGTGGCGGCGTTCCAGTTGATCGTGCCCAGCATGGGAATCTGCACCACGTCCAGCACGTCGCTGTCGGAGCGCACGCGGCGGTCCAGCATCTCGGCCAGCACGCTGAAGCCCAGGCCCAGCATGGTGCCCAGCACCAGCGCCAGCGCCGTGTTCAGCAACACCTTCGGACCGGACGGCTTGATCGGCGCGACCGCCGGATTGAGCACCGAGATGTCGGACTGGTCGGACTGGCCCTCGATCTTGGTCTGGGCGAAGCGCTGCGAGGCCACGTCAAAGGCGCGCTGGGCGCTTTCGACGTCCTTGCTCAGCACGTTCATCTCGTCCCGTGTGCGGTTCAGCTCGAGCACCTTGTTCTTTTGCTCCAGCAAGGCGGCGCGCACCGCGGCTTCGCGCTGCTGCAGGATCTGGGCGTTGTTGCCCACGCTGTTGGAGGTGAGCTTCATCTGCGCCTGCAGGTCGCTGCGCAGCTTGTCGACCTCGGCCTTGGCGCTCTGGTATTGCGGGTGGTTCGGGCTCAGGCGTTGCGCCGCTTCAGCCAGCTTCGATTCGGCGTTGCCCAGGTTGATCTTCAGGTTCTGGATCAGCGGGCTCGATGCCACGTCCGGCGACTCGGCGCCATTGCCCTGCGCCATGCGCTGGCGCGACGCCGCCTCCATCAACTGCCCCTGCGCGCCCACCAGCTGCGCCGACAGGTCGTTGAGGCGGTTCGACTCGACGTCCAGACGGTTGTCGACGCTGACGATGCCATGTTCCTGCTGGTATTTCGACAGCCGGCTTTGCGCGACCTCGACGTTGTCACGCAGCAGCTTGGTCTGCTCGTTGAAATAAGCCGAGGCTTTTTTCATCGGCTCCACCTTGAGCTGGATATTGATCTTCTGGTACTCGTCGGCGAAGGCATTGGCCACCGCCGCCACGAAGTCCGGGTCGCTGCCCTTGAAGTTGATGTCGACCACGCTGCTTTCACGCGCCGGCACGATGTCGAGCTTGGCCAACAGCAGCTCGGCCAGCCAGTCGCGCACCGTGCCCTTGCCCTCGGTGGCTTCGCGGAATTGTTCCACCACGGCCGGGCTCTCGGCCAGGTGCAGGCGGTCGACCACGTGCAGCGCCACGTTCTTGCTGGTGATGATGTCGACCTGGGTCGCCATGTAGCCTGGCAGCAGTTGCCCCGGCATCGTCAGTCCGGTGACCGGGTCGACGCCCTTGTAGTTCAGCAGCAGCGAGCTGGTGGCCTTGTACGTCTTGGGCAACAGCAGGCTGACCACCAGCGTCACGCTGACCGTCAGCAGGATCGTGATCAGGAAGATCCAGCGGCGCGCGCGCAATATCAATAGGAACTGTGAAAAACTCATGGCGGGACTCTCAGTACATTTATTAAAGAAATCGCAGCGGGCGCCGGCGGCGCCCGTCGCAACATCAGAACCAGCTTTCCTTGACGAAGACCACGTCGTCGGTCTGCAGCAGGTCGTCATGCTTGGCGGTCAGGACCTGCAGCTTGCCGGCCGCGTCGCGGCGCTTGATCAGGATATTGCGCTCGGTGCCGCGCGGGGTCAGGCCGCCGCCCATGGCCAGCGCCTGCAGCACGGTCATGCCGCGCTCCAGCCGGAACGCGCCCGGACGCTGGACTTCGCCGTAGATATAGACGCGCTGCGCGCGCTCGACGTAGATGACGTCGTTGGGCATCAGCTCCAGGTCGCGGTTCAGGTCGCCGCTGCGCACCATGTCCACGATATCGATGGTTTCCTTGACGGTGGTGCCATCGCGCTTGCGGATCAGGCTGATCGTGTCGCTGCCGTCCGGGCTCATGCCGCCGGCCAGGGCCAGCAGATCCATGACGCTGCGCTTGCCCTCGAGCGGATAGCGGCCCGGGCGGTTAACCTGGCCCAGCACCGATACCTGCTGGCTCTGCAGCGCCGTGACCAGGATGTTGACCTGGGCCTTGCGCAGGAAGCCGCCGCTTTCCAGCAGCGAGCCCAGCTTGCGCTCGGCCGCCGGCACCGACAGGCCGCCGACCGGCACCGCGCCCAGCAGCGGGAAGGTGATCGTGCCCGCTTCGCTGACGCGGGTCTCGACGCCCAGGTCCGGACTGCCGTAGACGGAAATCCGCAGCACGTCGCCCGGCCCCAGATTCACATCGGCGGCAAACGGCGTTGCCATTACCAAGCCCAGCAGCGCTGCGACCATCCATTTCGCCAGTCGTTTCATGATTTGCCCAACCCCATGTCAAAGTTACTATTCTTAGAAAAACCGTTAGTCATCACTTCAGTCCCGCGACGCCGCGTTCGTTGGCCGAGGCCGCCGCATCGGCCGCCTTGGCGCCGGCATCGGGCGCGGCCGCCGGCGCGGCCGCCTTGGCCGCCGGCGCGCCCGGCGCCAGCTCCTTGCTCAGGTAGTCGATCTTGGCGGTGGCACGCAGGCGCTTCACTTCGGCATCCGCCGCGTCCTTGTTCTTTTTATTGAACAGGAACTGCTCGATCTGGCCGGCCGCCGCCTCCAGCGTGACCGGGCTGTCCTTGATCTCGGTGATCGAGATCAGCAGGCTGCGCTCGCCTTCCCTGATGATGAACAACTGCCCTTTGGGCATGGCCAGCAACTTGTTGCTCAGTTCAGGCGGCAAGTCGGAACTGGCGCGCGACAACTGCGTGCGCGCGAACTTGACCTGGTGCGACTCCAGCCAGGCCGCCACCTCGTCCAGCGACTTGGCGTTGTCCATGGCGGCCTTGAGCGCATCGGTCATGTCGCTGCTGGCGATGACCAGCTCGCGCATGTCGAACACCTTGCGCTTGGCGAAAAATTCCGGATGCTGGTTGTAGTATCCCTCCACCTCCGGCTTGGTCGGACGCGCGACCGTGCCGACGCGTTTTTGCAGGTAGGCCTGCGCCACGATCAGCGCCTTGGCGCGTTCGATGGCCTGCACCACCTTCGGATCGCGGTCGGTATTTTCCTTGGCCGCTTCGTTTTGCAGCAACTGGCGATCGATCAACGCTTCCAGCAGCTGCTTGCGCGCCGCTTCCTGCTGGGCCGGCTGCACGCCGGAACGCTGCATTTCCTCGTTCAACTGCAGCACGGTGATTTCCTCGCCGTTGACGCTGGCCAGCGCCTGGCCCGGCTTTTTTTCCTTCCCGCCGCAGGCCGACAGCCCCAGCGCCGCGAGCAGGACCAGACTGGAGCACAACACGCGTTGCGCGGTGATTTTCTTATTATTTTTCATCACACCTGCGATATCAAATTGGTTCAAAATGGATTCCTCGAAAGTCAATCGTCGGCACGTCGGAGACGGCCCGCCTAAGTGCGTCCATGGCCGCCTGCCGCCAGCGGCCGCGGCTTCTTTTCCCGCCCGGTCCGCCGCACGCCGCGGCTGGCCCCGGACCCAGCTTTACCGCCAGAGTATGCAACCCTGTCCCTCAATTGTCAATATTGTAAATATTGTAAATAAAACAATACAAGTGAGTTTCAAGACAAGTAAATCTTTGCAAAAAAATCCACGAACTGGATTCTAGAGCAACTTTCAAAATTCGTCACTAACTAAACGAATCGTGCGTCCCTTCTTACCGCCGGCTCAGTGGGCATTGTCCCGCTTGAGCACCACCTTAACCGTGCGCAGGATAATCCACAGGTCCAGCCAAAGCGACCAGCTGCGCAGGTAATCCAGGTCGTAGCGGATGCGCGCCTCCATCTTGTCGAGCGTCTCGGTTTCGCCACGCAAGCCATTGACCTGGGCCCAGCCGGTGATGCCGGGCTTCACCTTGTGGCGCAGCATATAACCCTTGATCAGCTTGCGGTATTGCTCGTTGTGCGCCACCGCGTGCGGACGCGGCCCGACAATGCTCATCCGGCCTTGCAGCACGTTGATGAACTGCGGCAGTTCGTCGAGCGAACTGCGGCGCAGGAAGGCGCCGACCTTGGTGACGCGCTGGTCGTTCTTGGTCGCCTGCACCACGTGGGCGCCGTCCTCGGCCACCGTCATCGAGCGGAATTTGTAGACGATGATTTCCTCGCCATACAGGCCATAGCGGCGCTGGCGGAAGATCACCGGCCCGGGCGAGGTGAATTTCACCGCCAGCGCGATGGCCAGCATGATCGGCATCAGGCCGATCTGGATCACCAGGCCCAGCACGATATCGCTGGCGCGCTTGATCATGCTGTTGAACCCGGTGAACGGCGTCTCGCAGATGGCGATCACCGGCATGCCGCCGACATTGTCGAAGCGCGCCTGCATCAGGTCGAACACGTAAATATCCGGCAGGAAGTACACCGACGCGGTGGTGTCCTGCAGCTCGTCGAGCAGCTTGCGGATGCGCGGCTGGGCCGAAATCGGCTGGCTGATGAAGATCATCTTGATATGGTGCTCGCGCACATGGGCGGCGATATCGGCCATATTACCCAGCATCGGATGCTGCATGCCGGCCGGCCAGCGGTCCTCGGTGCGGTCGTCGAAGAAACCGTGGACGTTCATGAACAGGTTGGGATGGCGCTCGAGGGCGCGGGCAAACTTGAGGCCGACGTCATTGGCGCCGACGATGATGACCGAGCGCACTTCGCTGGGGTTGGCCGGATCGGAGCCGAGCTTGCGCGCCGCCAGGTGGCTGGCCAGCAACAGGAAGGGCGTGGCAATGAACCAGGTCCCCACCACCAGCTGGTGGAAATGCTTGGACAGGCCGCTGACCGAGCCGATGAGCACCAGGATGCCAGCCGTCAGCGCCCAGCCGACGATGATGTCGCGCGAATAAGCGAGCATGCGGCCGCTGCGCCAGGTGCGGTATGGATCGACGTGCTGATACACCGACGTTGAAATGAAGAAGGCCAGCACCATCAACACCAGCGCGTAGCCGCTGAAGGGTTCGGCATAAATCATCGAACACAGATACAACGTCCCCATGATGATCAGGGGATCGAGCACGCGCTGAAAGAAGGAGATCAAGGGAATATCGTTAACCGTCATGTTATTTTTTAAAACTGTGCGGTCGCGGTCAGCGACATGCCATTGGCTTTATAGGTGCCGCTGCCGATGAACGGACTGCCGCTGCGTTTCTCGCTGAAGGCGTTGACGCCGAACTGCAGCACGCTCATCGGATTGTAGGTCAGCCCCAGCGAGGTAGTGCGGATGGTGTCGGTCAGGTCGACCGGCAACACCAGGCCGCCGGCCGCGCTGAAATCGCGTTTTTCGCGCCGCAGCGCGCCATTGAGCGCGATCTTGGCCGTGGCGTTCCAGGTCGCATTCACGCTGGCACCCTTGTTCAGGCTGCTATTGACGATGGAGCTCTCCACCGCCGAGAACTCGCGCCAGCCGGCGGCGGTGAAACGCAGTTTGCCGGTCGGGTTCCAGTTGGCCGTCACCCGGCCGTTGACGCCGCTGGTGTCGCGCACGGTAAAGAAGTTGTGTTCGCGCCTGGCGCGCCCGGCCAGCATCTGCACCTGGGTGGTCTCGCCCAGGTACCAGTAGACGTTGAGTTTGATTTCACGCTGTTTATAGCCGTCGTCGATGGCGATGCCGCCGAAGCTGCGCTGGTTCGGATAGCGCCCGCGCAGCTCGCGGCTGACCAGGCCGACCCGGCTACCGCTGCTGGCCAGATAGTCGACGCCGACCTCGGCCAGGTCTTCGGTGCGGTCGTTATATTGTTGCGACAACAGGTCGTAGGCAAACTTGTTGCGAGTGAAGCCGCCGCGCACCTGCCAGCTCGGCAGAAAACGCCAGGCGCCGTCCACATACTCGCCGCGCTGGACCCGCAGATTGCGCTCGCTGCTGTGGAAATCGGTAAACGGCGTCAGCGTTTGCGCATAGCTGCCGCCGAGGTGGCCGTCCAGGTGCTCGAACAAATGCCATTGCAATGCCGCGTTGAAATCCTGGCCGTTGTAGTCGAGCTGCTCGTAGTGGCTGAACGTCACGCGCGACACCTTGGCCTGCGCGGTCAGGACCTGACGGCCGATCGGACGCTCCAGCAGCACCCCCGCCACCGCCGAACGCAAGTCGTCCTCGCGCTGCTGGCCGGGGGCGAGCGGCGTGTCGTCCGACAGGCGCAGCAGGTTGTCCTCGTGGCTGTACGTGACCGAGGCAAACGGATGCAGCGTGTCGCTCAGCGCCGCGCTGGCGCCGCCGCAGCACAGGCTGCCGATCAGGAACGCCAGGCCGCACCGCTGGCGATGGCGCGGCGCCATGGACGCCGAGACGAGATGGGAGGGAAGGATGTGTTTTCGCGGGGAACTCAACATTGTTATTTCGTCTCTGAAAAATATCAAACAGCCATTAATCAATATTACCAGTAACTCCAGTTACCAGTGGAAATTATCCAGACACCCAGCAGTCCGTTGGTCACCCCATGCGCCAGGATCGGCGACCACAGCTGGCGGCTGCGGATATACAACAAGCCGTAAACGGCGCCCGCGACCATGCCCGCCAACCATAGGTTATGTTCGACGCCGAATAATATCACTGAGATAATGAAAGCCTTGGCACTGCAGCGTGCCGGATCGGCGCCCAGGAAATTTTGGGCATCGATCCAACGCAGCAGGAACGAGCGCCAGAACAGCTCTTCCATCACCGGCACCACCAGCGCCGCGCCGAACACGCGCACCGCCACCAGCGCCCAGTCGATCGCCCCGGCGTTGCGGGGATCAAACCCCGCGGACGTGCCGATCTGCATCCAATCGGCATTGAGCTTAATCCACAACAACAACACCACCACACCGGCTGCGCACGCGACAAGCAGGCCGCGCGCATCCGGCCACTGGCCCGCCAGCTCGGTGTAGCGCCGTCGGCAGGCCAGCAGAATCGCCAGCACCACCCCGATTTTGACCGCATACAGCCAGCGCAGTTCCTGCGCGCCCCAGCCCAGCCGACCCAGCAGATCTGCAATAAAAATAAAGGCGATATACGCGGCAAAGGGCAGGACGCGGGGCCAGGCGGCCCCGCTAAGCATGCGTTCCTCGTAGCGGCCGCTTGCCGGCGCGGCGGGTGGGGACAGAATACAAAACAGTTGCGGTCATACATCTCCCAGTCGGTGCGAACGGGCCGGGACACCCCCTCCCCTGAAGTCGTGCATATACTACAATAAATCAGCGCAATATGGTAAGTGGCCTCGCAACTGCCGCTTCGGCGGAAGCGATGCGCGCGACCGTCAGCCGGCCTTGGCGGACTCGATCGCTTCCCAGCGCTCCAGCGCGGCCAGCAGCTCGGTTTCGATGGCGGCGATGCGGTCGTTGACACGCCTGGCTTCGGCCGCGTTTTTCTTGTAGAAATCCGGATCGGACAGTTGCAGGTTCAGCGCGGTCTGCTCATCCTCCAGCGCCGCGATCAGTTTCGGCAGCTCGTCCAGCTCGCGCTGCTCCTTGAAACTGAGTTTTTTCGGCTTGGCCGCCGGCGCGGCCGGCGTGCTGGCGGCAGCCGGCTCAGCCCGGGCCGCGGCCTTGGCCGGGACCGCCGGCGCCGTGCTGCGGACGCGCTCCCAGTCGCTGTAGCCGCCGACGAACTCGCGCCACTTGCCGTTCCCCTCGGCCACCACCACCTGGGTGACCACGTTGTCGAGGAAGGTGCGGTCGTGGCTGACCAGGAACACGGTGCCGGGATAGTCTTCCAGCAACTCCTCCAGCAACTCCAGGGTATCGATATCGAGGTCGTTGGTCGGCTCGTCCAGCACCAAGCAGTTGGCCGGCTTGGCGAACAGGCGCGCCAGCAGCAGACGGTTGCGCTCGCCACCGGACAGGGACTTGACCGGCGAGCGGGCGCGCTCCGGCGCGAACAGGAAGTCGCCCAGATAACTCATCACATGCTTGCGCTGGCCGTTGACCTCAACCCAGTCGCTGCCGGGAGCGATGGTCTCCATCAGGTTCGCTTCCTCGTTAAGCTGGGTGCGCATCTGGTCGAAGTACGCCACCTGCAGCTTGGTGCCGAGTTTGGCAACGCCGCTATCGGGCGCCAGTTCGCCCAGGATCATCTTCAGCAACGTGGTCTTGCCGGCGCCGTTGGCGCCAATCAAGCCGACCTTGTCGCCGCGCAGTATGGTGCCGGTGAAGTTGTCGACGATGACGCGTTCGCCAAAGCGCTTGCTGATGTTTTCCAGCTCGGCGACGATCTTGCCCGAGCGCTCACCGGCGGTCACCTCCAGCCTGACCTGGCCCTGCTGCTCGCGGCGCACCGCGCGTTGCGCGCGCAGCGCCTCCAGCCGCCGCACGCGCCCCTCGTCGCGCACCCGGCGCGCCTTGACGCCCTTGCGTATCCACACCTCTTCCTGCGCCAGGAACTTGTCGAACTTGGCGTTCTCCACTTCCTCGTTTTCCAGCTGCTCGGCCTTGCGGCTCTGGTAAGTGCTGAAATTACCCGGATACGACAGCAGCCGGCCGCGATCGAGCTCGATGATGCGGGTCGCCACGTTGTCCAGGAAGGAGCGGTCGTGGGTAATGAACAGCACACTGCCCTTGAAATCGCGCAGCAAACCTTCCAGCCACATGATGGAACTGAAGTCCAGGTGGTTGGTCGGTTCGTCGAGCAGCAGCACGTCCGGCGCCGACACCAGCGCGCGCGCCAGGGCCACCCGCTTCTGCATGCCGCCGGACAGCGTCTTCATCAGCATATCGCCGGTCAGGTTCAGGCGATCGAGCACCGTCTCCACCTTGTTGGGCAGGCTCCAGGCATCGGCCGCATCCAGCTTCACCTGAATGTCGTGCATGCGCTCCATCACGGCGTCGTCGTTGCCTTGGCCGAACTGTCCGGTCAAGCCATCGTACTCTTTCAGCAAGTCCTGCAGTTCGCCCATGCCGGAGGCGACGGCATCAAAGACGCTCATCTCGGGATCGAATACCGGCTCCTGCTCGACGTAGGCGATTTTCAGGCCCTGCTGCATGACCAGCAGGCCGTCATCGAGCTTGAAGCGGCCCGAAATGATTTTCAGCAACGACGACTTGCCGGTGCCGTTGCGACCGATCAGGCCGACGCGCTCGCCCGTTTCGAGCGAAAATTCCGCATGGTCGAGGAGCGCCACGTGGCCGAATGCCAGTTGCGCGGAGGAAAGGGAGATGACTGCCATAGTGGGTAGATGGGTGCCGACCGCGCGCGGGGCCGCGCGACTGCCGTTGGAATGAATGAAGCCGGTATTGTACCGGCTGTGGCGGCAATCGCGCCATTTTCGCACCCCGCCACCCAAGCCGGCACGCGGTCTTGCGTGGTATCGCCAACAGGAATCGAACCTGTATCTGATTCTTAGGAGGAACCTGTTCTATCCGTTGAACTATGGCGACACACTCAAGGCAGCGCCATTGTACAGGCTAAGCCGGGCCCCGAACAGGGGCAGCGCTGCGCTACCCGGATCAGGAGCGGCGGCGCGCCAGGCCCAGCAGCCCCAGCCCACCCATCAGCATCAGCGCCCCGACTGGTTCCGGCACCGCGGCGATGGTATACACCTGGATGCCGCTGAAGGTGATGTTGGGCTGCACGAAGGTGGAGCCGTCAAGCAAGCTGGTGTTGAACTCGTTGACGTCGGGGCTGACATACGAATACAGCATGGAGTAGCCGCCGTGCGTCAGGTCGTCCGGCACGTACAGATCGTGGCCAATGCCGAACGTGGGGCCGGAATGGAGATCATTGTAGGTCTGGAAGGAACCGATCGAATCGAGCGCGTAGGTCTTGGGCGTTTGCTTGTGCATCTTGCCCGACGTCAGGTTGAAGATGAAGCCAGTACGGCTGCTTTGATCGGACGTGATATTGTAGCCGCCGGTGCTCGACCAGCTTTGCGGATTGTAGCCCCCCACCAGCCAGCTGTGCCCCTGCTCGTCGGTCGCCTGCATCACCGAAAAGGTCCGGCCCTTGCCATCGACGGCGCGGTGAAAATCGACCGCCGTGTCGCCTGCGGACTTGGCATAGATCTCGTTCAGCGCCACCTGCCCCTCGCCCAGCCAGCCGACCAGCAGCGCCTCGTCAGCCGCAGTCAGCAGGGAAGATGCCGAAGCGCTACCCGCCGCCCCCAGCAATACAGCTGCCAGCAGGACGCCAGCTTTGATGGAATGATTGCCCATGATTTCCCCTTCGAAATATTTTCCGTCGTCTTTCAGATACTTCTTATATTAGCAATATATATCATATTTCATCGAAGCGGCTAGTAAATATGACAGCCACCCCATCCGGGTGCGCTATTGAACCGGCGCGACAGCAAAATCGGGCCGACGGCCGCGCCGCCATTTGCTCACGCCCAAGCCGGCCAGCAACATCAGCGCGGCCTCGGCCGGTGCGCGGTGGCGCGACTGCATGGCATCAACCAGCTGCGAGAACACCAGGATGTACAAAGGCAGCGCGACCAGCAGCAGCGCCAGCCCCCGTTGCGCCGACGTCAGCTGGCGCCGCCCCCGCCACAACACCTGGATCCCGGCCAGCGCCGCCAGGCTGAACGCCACCATGAGCGCCGCGCCGGCCAGTGAAATCAACAGCACCGTGCCCTGCTCCCGCCACAAAAACTGCAGCGTGGACCAGGTTCCCTCCCGCTCGAGATGCGTGCGCCAGCCGGCGTCGCCGCGCTGCAGGTCACGCCGGTCGCTCCCGCCCACTTCCAGATAATCAATGCTGAGCCGCTCAATCCCGGATTTGCCAAAAAACACCGCCACATCGCGCAGGCTGTGGCGCAAAAATGCTCCCGGGTGCTCGCAGGCGAAATGCAGGTAGCGCAGCGGCGGCAGGCTGCCGGTCTCGCCCTGGTTCAGATAGGTCTGCCGTACCTGCGCCGCCTGCGCCGGCGCCAGCGTCTCGCTGGTGCGCGCCAGCCGCTGGTAGAGGTTGTGTCCCACGTCGCGGCTGGAATCGCCCATGCCGAAATGGCCGGTTTGCGCGCCGACAAAACTCATCCATGCCAATACCGGCACCAACGCCCACAACAAGTGCGCGGCGGCGGCGCGCCAGCGGCCGGCGCGCGCCATCAGCAGCGCCACCACGGCCGGCCACAGCATCGTAATGGGCCGCACCAGATTCGCCCCCGCCAGCACGGCTCCGCCAATGCCGGCAGCGCCGGCCTTCCCTCCGATCATGGCCCGCGCGACCAGTTCCAGCGACACCACCAGCAGCGGCAGGTAAATCGCCTCGGAAGCCAGCTGGTGCGGAAACACCAGCGTGTGCGGCAACAGCAGATACAGGCCGGCAGTGGCCGCGGCGGCCCGCTCGCTCAGTCCCAGCAGCAAGGCAATCCGCATCACCGCCCAGCCCGACCATAGCGCCAGGCAAACTTGCACCATGATCACCCCGAGCTCACCGAGCCATTGGTACAGCACGGCCTGCACCAGATAGTCGCCAGCGTTGCCATGCGTGGCCAGGAATTGGGCGCCGGCCCCGGAGTCCAGCGCGGCCTGCCAGCCTTGAATGACGTTCCAACGCTCGGTGGCCCGGTCAGCATGAAAAAATACCGCCGGATGAGCGGCGTCGTAGGCCAGCATGAGCACATGCAGGGCCACAATGCAAATTGCCCACCAAAGCCATTGCTTGTTGCGCATATTATTTCTCTTCCATAACAAACGTCCGGTCGCAGCAAGTGGCGGCCTGTCTCGCTGCGCAGTATGGTGCGTTACGTATCAATACGTCAAGAACGCTCGGACCAGCGCACGCCGCGCCCGTTTTTTATGCGTACCGGAACCGGGGCCGGGCTGTTTCATGATAAAGTAGCAACCCACCGCACCCGTGAGCGCCTGTCCCGGCGTTCTGTGCGCGAGCTTCCACGCCCATTCTCCGCAGACAATGTATGAAACCAGAATTTTCGAACCTCCGAACCAGTGACGCGCCTGAGACCATGCCGTTGTGCGTCGACTGCGACGGCACATTGATTCATACCGATTTGCTGTTTGAATCCTTTTTAATATTGATTAAGTCGCATTTCTGGCTGGCGCTGTGCGTGCCGTTCTGGTTGCTGCGGCATGGCAAAGCCGCCACCAAGTTGCGCATCGCCGCCAGGGTGGACATCGACGTCAGCTTGCTGCCCTATTCGACGGCCGTGCTGGAATATGTGCGGCAACACCGCGCGCGCGGCCGCAAAGTCATACTGGCCACAGCCAGCGCGCAATCTTACGCCGATGCTATCGCGCTTCACCTGGGTTGCTTCGACCAGGTGCTGGCGACCAATGACAGCGAGGCACGCAATCTGTCCGCCGCCGCCAAAGCCGAGCGCCTGGACCAGCTTTTCGGGCAGGGCGGCTACGAATACCTGGGCAATAGTCATGACGATCTGCCCGTGTGGCAACACGCGGGCCGCATCGCGGTCGCCAACGCGTCAGCCGCCGTGCTGAACGGCGCACGCAAGCTGGGACCGGTCGAAGTGGTGGCGGCGGCGCCGCACTCGGCACTTCGTGCCTCGCTCAAGGCGCTGCGTCCCCACCAGTGGCTAAAAAATATCCTGATCTTCATTCCGCTGGCCATGTCCCACCGACTGGCGGACACCAGCCTGCTCCAGCAGTCGCTGCTGGCGTTCCTGTCGTTTGGCTTGTGCGCTTCCAGCGTGTATGTCCTCAACGACATGCTCGATATCGAGTCCGACCGGGCTCACCACCGCAAGAAGACGCGGCCTTTTGCCTCGGGAGCCCTGCCGATTCCGCTCGGCGCGGCCCTGATGTGCGGCACGCTGGCGCTCTCGATTGCCTTGCTCCTGCTGCTGCCGCCGCTGTTTGCCGTCATGATGGCGATTTATTACACCACCACGCTGGCTTATTCGTTCCGCCTGAAGCGCCAGGTCGTGGTCGATATCATGCTGCTGTCCGGCCTGTACACCATCCGCATCCTGGCCGGCTCGGCCGCCACCGGCATCGTGCCATCGTTCTGGCTGCTGTCATTCTCGATCTTCATTTTCCTCAGCCTGGCGCTGGTGAAGCGCTATGCTGAAATGCAAGCATTGGCGGTCAGGGCCAAACGGGTCACTTCGGGCCGGGGCTACTCGGTGGATGATCTGGCGGTGTTGCTGGCACTGGGCGCCGCCAGCGGGTTCAGCGCAATTCAGGTGTTGGCGCTATACATCAATAGCCCTGAGATCAACAGCATGTATCGTCACCCACAATTCCTCTGGATCATCATGCCCATGATGCTGTACTGGATCAGCCGGATATGGCTCAAGACTCACCGAGGCGAAATGCACGACGATCCCGTCGTGTTCGCGGCCAAGGATTGGCAGAGCCTGGTAATCGGGGTCGCCGTGTTTGCGGTCGCGCTGGCGGCCTCGCTGGACTTCTGACAACCAGGACCGCTGTAGGCGCCGTGGCTGTCAAGCATCGGCCACCACCGCCGTCACTTCGATCTCCACCCGCGCCCGGTCCTCGACCAGCGCGGTCACCTGCACCGCCGTCATGGCCGGGAAATGCAGGCCGATGATCTCGCGATAGGCGGCGCCCACCTCCTTGTAGGCGCCGACGTATTCTTTTTTGTCCACCACGTACCACGTCATGCGCACGATGTGCTCGGGCCGCGCACCCGCCTCGGCCAGCACCTCGACCACGTTCTGCAGCGCCTGGCGCACCTGGCCGGCGAAATCGTCGGTGTGGAACACGCCCTGCCCGTCCCAACCGATCATGCCGCTGACGCACACCAGGCGTCCGCTGGCGGCCACGCCGTTCGAATAGCCACGCGGCCGCGCCCAGCCCGGCGGTTGAAGAAATTCCATCATGCTTCCTTAGTGTTGGCCGCGCGCAGCAGTTCGCGCGCGATGATCAGTTGCTGGACTTCGGTGGCGCCCTCGTAGATGCGCAGCGCGCGGATCTCGCGGTACAGCCGCTCGACCGGCTGCTCGCTGACCACGCCCAGGCCGCCGAACATCTGCAGCGCGGCGTCGATCACCTGCTGCGCCGTCTCGGTGGCCGTCATCTTGGCCATCGCCGCCTCCTTGGTGACATTGCGTCCCTGGTCGCGCTGCCAGGCGGCGCGGTACGTGAGCAGCGCGGCGGCGTCGATGCCGGTCGCCATCTGCGCCAGCTTCGCCTGCGTCATCTGGAAGTCGGCCAGCAACTGGCCGAACATCTTGCGCCGCGTGGCGTGCGCCAGCGCCTCGTCCAGCGCGCGCCGCGCGAAGCCCAGCGCGGCCGCCGCCACCGAGGTGCGGAACACGTCCAGCGTGGACATCGCCACCTTGAAGCCCTGCCCCGCCTCGCCGATGCGCTGCGTGGCCGGAATGCGGCAGTCGCGGAACACCAGGCGCGCCAGCGGATGCGGAGCGATCACGTGGATACGTTCGGCGATCCCGAAGCCCGGCGTATCGGCATTGACGATGAAGGCAGTGATGCCGCGCGCCCCCGGCTGCTCGCCGGTGCGCGCGAACACCACGTAGAAATCGGCGATGCCGCCGTTGGAGATCCAGGTCTTCTCGCCGTTGAGCACATAGTGGTCGCCGTCGCGCGCCGCCGCGCACTGCATGGCGGCGACGTCGGAACCGGCCTGCGGTTCGGACAGCGCGAAGGCGGCGATGGCCTCGCCGCGCGCCACACGCGGCAGGTAGGACTCGCGCTGAGCGGCGGTGCCGTGCAGACTGATGGCGCCCGAGCCCAGACCCTGCATGGCGAAGGCGAAATCGGCCAGGCCGTTGTGGCGCGCCAGCGTCTCGCGTATCAGGCAGATGGCGCGGGTGTCGATGCCCGCGCCCTCGGCGCCGGCGATGGCGTGGTGCAGCCAGCCGCCCTCGCCCAGCTGGCGCACCAGCTGGCGGCAGGCCGCGTCGACATCGGCTTCATGCTGCTGGCCGATGTGCCGGGTGGCCCAGGCATCGAGCTCGCGCTCCAACGCGGCATGGCGGGCGTCGAAGAATGGCCATTCCAGATAGGTCTTGTCGCTCATCAGTCGCCTTCGAATTCCGGTTTTTGCTTGGCCACGAAGGCATGGTAGGCGCGGTGGAAATCGTTGGTCGCCATGCAGATCGCCTGCGCCTGCGCTTCCGCCTCGATGGCTTCGTCCACGCCCATGTTCCATTCCTGTTGCAGCATTTTCTTGGTCATGCCGTGGGCGAAGGTCGGGCCGTCGGCCAGGCCCTGCGCGAAGGCGCGCGCCGCATCGAGCAGCGCTTCCGGTTCCTGCAGGCTGTTGAAGAAGCCCCAGCGCTCCGCCTCCGCGCCGGACATCGAGCGTCCCGTGTACAGCAGCTCGGCCGCGCGGCCCTGGCCGATCACGCGCGGCAGCAAGGCGCAGGCGCCCATGTCACAACCGGCCAGGCCCACCCGCGTGAACAGGAAGGCGGTCTTGCTGCGCGCCGTGCCGAGGCGGATATCGGAAGCCAGCGCCAGGATCGCGCCGGCGCCGGCGCAGATGCCGTCAACCGCCGCCACGATGGGCTGCGGACAGGCGCGGATGGCTTTCACCAGGTCGCCCGTCATGCGTGTGAAGGCCAGCAGGCCGGGCATGTCCAATTTGGTCAGCGGGCCGATGATGTCGTGCACGTCGCCGCCGGAGCAGAAGTTTTCGCCGGCGCCGGTGATCACGATAGCCTTGACATCGTCCGCGTAGGCGAGTGCCCGGAACAGGTCGCGCAGCTCGGCGTAGGAATCGAACGTCAGCGGATTTTTGCGCTCGGGGCGATTGAGCGTCAGCGTGGCGACGCCGCGGTTGACTTCGAACAGAAAATGGCTGGCCTGGTAGTCGGCCAGCGCGGCGCGGTTGCCGGGCAGTTGCTGCGCTTCGCCGGGAAGATATCGCATGGTGTGGTTCCTTATTTTTCGTCCGAGGCGTTCAGGTGCTGCTTCATCTGCGACAGCAGGTCGATCAGTGTGTTCTTGTCGGCGCCGGACATGTCCTGCAGCAGCTCGGCGATCCAGCCTTCATGTTCGGCCGCCATGGTGGCGAAGGCCTTGCGGCCGGCCGCCGTCAGCTTGACGCTGTAGGCGCGGCCGTCCTTCGGGTCCGGCACGCGCACCACCAGCTTCTCCTGCTCCAGCTGGTCGGTGATGCCGGTGATGTTCCCGCCGGTGACCATCATGCGCTTGGACAGCTCGCCCATGCGCAGGCCTTGCGGGTAGCGCTCCAGCTGCGCCATCAAATCGAAGCGCGGCAAGGTGATGCCGAAGCTGGCGCGCAGCCGGCTACGGATTTCGTTTTCGATCTTGACGGTGCAGGACAACATGCGCAGCCACAGCTTGAGCGATTGATGGTGGTCCTGCGTCAGGCGGCTGGCCAGGTCGAGCACCGGCGCCTCACCGTTTTCGGTGGGGTTTTGATTGTCGTGGTTCTCTGAAAATGGTGGCATAGATTCCTCGTGCTTCACATTACTTCGCCGCCGGCGACGGCGACGGATTGTCCATTCATGGCGCCCGCTTCGGGCAGGCAAAGCCAGGCCACGGCGCTGGCGACTTCCTCGCTTTGCACCAGCCGCTTCTGCGGATTGCCGGCGGCCAGTTCGGCGCGCGCCTCGTCCTCGGTGCGACCGGTTTTGGCGACGATGTTGGCGACCGCCTCGCGCACGATATCGCTTTCGGTGTAGCCGGGGCAGACGGCGTTGACCGTCACGCCCTTCGTGGCCACCTCCAGCGCCAGCGCGCGCGTCAGGCCGACCACGCCGTGCTTGGCGGCGACGTAGGCCGACACGTAGCGATAACCCACCAGCCCCGCCGTCGATGCGACGTTGACGATGCGGCCCCACCTTGCCTCGATCATACCGGGCAGCGCGGCCTGGGTGCAGTGGAAGGTGCCGGTCAGGTTCACGTCCAGCATGCGCTGCCAGAGCGCGGCGTCGGTTTTTCCGAATGGCGCGGGGACGGCCTGCCCGGCGTTGTTGACCAGGATGTCGATGCGGCCGAAGCGCTCGACGGCGCCGGCAAAGCCGCTGCGCACGGATGCCTCGTCAGTCACGTCCAGCACTTGCATGGCGACCGCGCCACCCACCGGCGCGGCGATGACGTTCATGGAGTCGACCGCAGCCACCAGCGCCTGCGCGTCGCGCCCCGCCAGCGTGACGCGCGCGCCGCGCAGCAGCAAGGCCCGCGCGCAGGCGGCGCCGATGCCGCGCGCACCGCCCGTCACCAGTGCGTGCTTGCCCGCCAAGGGCTGGTTCGCGGCGGCAGGTTTCGAACCCGGGGCCAGATAGGCCGCACGGGATTTGTTCGTGGCGCTCATCGGCTCAACCTTCCAGCAACTTGGCCGCGACCTGCTGCGGCGTGAGGCCGGTGTTGGCCGCCGCCAGTTGGCGCTCGCGTTCGAGATTGCGTTCCAGCTGCTGCTTGGCCGGCAGGTACTGCTTGGGCCATGCGACGCCGGCATAGCCGATCTTGGCCGCTTCCGCCAGCGTCCATGCGGGATTGGCCAGGTGCGGGCGGCCGACTGCGCACAGGTCGGCGCGGCCGGCGGCGATGATGCCGTTGGCGTGGTCCGCCTCGAAGATCGAGCCGACGGCGATCGCGCCGATACCCGCCTCGTTGCGGATGCGGTCCGCGAACGGCGTCTGGAACATGCGGCCATAGACCGGCTTCTCCTGCTTGCTGACCTGGCCCGACGAGCAGTCGATCATGTCGGAGCCGGCGGCCTTGAACAGCCGGGCGATCAACACCGCGTCGTCCGGCGTGATGCCGCCTTCGACCCAGTCGTGCGCGGAGATGCGCACGCTCATCGGCTTGTGTTGCGGCCAGGCGGCGCGCATCGCGGCGAACACACGCAGCGGATAGCGGCAGCGGTTTTCCAGGTTGCCGCCGTATTCGTCGACGCGCTGGTTGGTCAATGGCGAGATGAAGGATGACAGCAGGTAGCCGTGCGCGCAGTGCAGCTCCAGCCAGTCGAAGCCCGCATCGTCGGCCGCCAGCGTCGCGCGCACGAAGTCGGTTTCGATACGGTCCATGTCGGCCTGCGTCATGGCGCGCGCGGTTTGCGATATGCCGGCCAGATATTGCTGCGGCGAGGCGGAGACCAGCGGCCAGTTGTCCTTGTCCAGGGGCTGGTCGATGCCGTCCCACATGGCGCGGGTAGATCCCTTGGCGCCGGCGTGGCCCAGTTGCAGCGCGATCCTGGCATCGCTGTGCTGGTGAACGAAATCGACGATGCGCCTCCAGGCTTGTGTGTGCTCTGGCGCGTACATGCCGGGACAGGCAGGCGTGATGCGCGCATCGGCCGATACGCAAGTCATTTCAGCGAATACCATCGCCGCGCCGCCCAACGCACGCGCGCCGAGGTGCGCCAGATGGTAATCGCCAGCGACACCGTCCACCGCGCTGTATTGCGCCATCGGCGAGACGACGATGCGGTTTTTCAGCACAAGGTCACGGACTTTGAACGGCGTGAACATCGGAGGCGCGGCCTTTGCTGGCGGCAGGCCGGCCTGCTCGCAGGCGCGGTCGGAGAACCAGCGCTCGTAGTCCGCCACGTAGGCCGCATCGCGCAGGCGCAGGTTCTCGTGCGACAGGCGCTGGCTGCGCGTGAGCATCGAGTATGCGAACTGCGGCGCTTCCATCGCCGTGTAGCGCTCGACGTTTTCGAACCATTCCATCGAGTTGCGGGCCGCGCTTTGCAGCTTGATGACCTCCACCGCCCGCACCGATTGATACGCCGCCAGCGCGGTGGCGGCATCGGCATGCCGGCCGAAGCAGCGCGCCAGTTCGATCGCGTCCTCCAGCGCCAGCTTGGTGCCGGAGCCGATGGAGTAATGCGCCGAGTGCGCGGCGTCGCCCATCAGCACCACCGGAACATCGCCGTTCCAATGCACCCACTGGCCGCAGACAATGCGCGGGAACTTGATCCACATGCCGGAGCCGCGCAGATGCGCGGAATTGGACATCAACCCATGGCCGTCCAGCTGCTCCGCGAACAGCTGCTCGCAATACGCGATGGACTGCTCCGCGCTCATCTCCTCCAGCCCCGCCACGCGCCACACCGATTCCGGCGTCTCGACGATGAAGGTCGAGGTGTCGCCGTCGTACTGGTAGATGTGGGCCTGGAACCAGCCGTGTTCCGTCTGTTTGAAGGCGAAGGTGAAGGCATCGAACTTCTTGCGTGTGCCCAGCCACACGAAGCGGCATTGGCGCGCTTCGATCTGCGGCTGGTAGCTGTAGGCGTAGCGGGTGCGGGTGCGGCTGTTCAAGCCGTCGGAGGCGATCACCAGGTCGGCACCATAGCGGGCGGCGATCTCCTGGTCGTCCGCCACCTCGGTCTCGAACACCAGCGACACGCCCAGCTCCTCGCAGCGCTGCTGCAGGATGTTGAGCAGGCGCTTGCGGCCGATGCCGCAGAAACCGTGGCCGCCGGACGTGACCTTCTCGCCCTTGAAGAAGACGTCGATATCGTCCCAGTGATTGAACGACTGCAGGATCGCGCGCGCGGTCGGCTCGTCGGCGTTCATCAGGTTGCCCAACGTCTGGTCGGAGAACACCACGCCCCAGCCGAAGGTGTCGTAGGGACGATTGCGCTCCACCACCGTGATCTGGTGGGACGGGTCCTGCTTCTTCATCAACAGGCTGAAATACAGGCCGGCGGGGCCGCCGCCTATGCAAACGATATTCATATGCTTCTCTTTATTCGGTTCGCAGCTTGAAACGCTGCAGCTTTCCGGTTTCGGTGCGCGGCAGCGCCGTCAGGTAGCGGATGGCGCGCGGATACTTGTACGGCGCGATTTGCCCTTTGACGAATTCCTGCAACTGCGCCGTCATTTCCTCCGACGCCTCGTGCCCCGGCTTGAGCACCACATGCGCTTCGACGATCTGCCCGCGCTCCTCGTCCACCCTTCCGATCACGCCGCATTCGGCCACCGCGGGATGGCGCAGCAGCGCGTCCTCCACCTCCGGACCGGCGATGTTGTAGCCGGCCGAGATGATCATGTCGTCAGTGCGCGAGCGATAGTAGAAATAGCCGTCGGCATCCATCTCGTAGGCGTCGCCGGTGAGGTTCCAGCCATTGAGCACGTAGTCGCGCTGGCGCTCGTCGGCCAGGTAGCGGCAACCGGTCGGCCCCTTCACCGCCAGCCTGCCGATCACGCCCGGCCCGACCGGGTTGCCGTCGTGGTCGAGAATACAGGCCTGGTAGCCGGGCACCGGCTTGCCGGTGGCGCCGGGCCGTATCTGGTCGCCCGAGGCCGAGATGAAGATGTGCAGCAGCTCGGTCGCGCCTATGCCATCGATCATCGCCAGCCCGGTGGCCTGACGCCAGCTCTCGCGCGTGGCCAGCGGCAGCGCTTCGCCTGCGGAGACGGACTTGCGCAGGCTGGAGATGTCGTACTTGCCGGCCAGCGGCGTCATTTGCCGGTAGAACGTCGGCGCGGTGAAACACACGGTGGCGCGGTATTTGTCGATCGCCCGCAGCAGCGTTTCCGGCGTCAGCTTTTCCAGCAGGACGGCGGTCGCGCCCACCCGCATCGGGAACAGCAGCAGGCCACCGAGGCCGAAGGTAAAGGCCAGCGGCGGCGTGCCGATGAAAATGTCGTCAGGTCGCGATTCCAGCACCGAGCGCGGGAAGCAGTCGCAGATCGCCATCACATCGCGATGGAAATGCATGGTCCCTTTCGGTACGCCGGTGGTGCCGGAGGTGAAGCTGATCAGGCAGACGTCGTCGGCCGCCGTGTCCACCGCGTCGAAGCTGGCCGGTTGCAGCGCCATCAGCGCCTCCAGGCCACCGTCAGCGGCGCCGAACCACAGCGTTTTCGCCTTCACGGCGGCGGGCAGGTCCACCGCTTCCATTTCGGCGCGCAGGCCGTCGGCGCACAGCACGGCGTTGATCTCGGCCTTGGCGGCGATGGTACCCAGTTCGCGCGCGCGCAGCAGTGGCATGGTGGGCACGGCGATACACCCAGCCTTGAGCACCGCCAGAATACAAGCCGCCATCATCGGATTGTTCGCACCGCGCAGCAGCACGCGGTTGCCCGCCTCCAGCCCGAGCGGGCCGCGCAGCACGTGGGCGATGCGGTCGACCTGCTCCTGCAATTGGGTGTAGGTCCAGCTGAGATGTTCGCCGCGGATGGCGACGTGGCCGGCCGCGCCGCCGGCCAGCGCGCCGTCGAACAGCGCCTTCACGCAATTGAGGCGCGGCGGGTAGTGCAACTCGGGCAGGTCGAAGCGCAGCTCGGGCCACAACGCCGGCGGCGGCAGGTGCTCGCGCGCGAAGCGGTCGGTATGCGCGCTGTCGTTGCTGGTGGCTGAGGTGCTGCTGACAGAGATGCTGGTCATGGTCGCCCTGAAGTTGGAGGTCGTTCGGTAGCCGCTGCTGACGCAGCAGATACTTTAAACCTAAACTATATCAACATCAAGTGCAATCGCTCAGGCGGCGCCGCTCTGCCGTATCAGGCCGGATTGATGAATCACGGCGCGCACCACGTCGGCCAGCGCGGCCTGCACCGCCTCGTTGGACAGCTTGCCGGGCGCGAGGCTCTTCAGCACGGCGGCCGCGCCGTCCAGCCCCAATGTGACGCAGCCGGCGTGCAGGCGGTCGACGCGCGCCTGCGCCTCCTGCTGCTGGCCCTTGGCCAGCAGGGCTTCCAGATCGCCGGTGGCGACGGTGAGCTGGTTCTGAAATCCGCTCAGGTAAACCAGCAGGCGCTCGGCGTTGATGCCCAGCCGGCGCAGGGTGGCGGCGGGATCTTCCGCGTGGTGGTCGTAGCCGTTGGCCGCCTGGTCGAGGAAATTGACCAGATGGACCCGCACCTGATCGGCCTGGAATGGCTTGACGATGTAGCCGGCCGCGCCGGCGTTGGTCGCTTCCTGCACGGTGTCCTTGTCGTTGGCGGACGTCACCAGCACGAAAGGCATGGTGTTCAGTTCCGCATGCCCCTTCACGCGCTGAAGCAGCTCCATGCCGGACAGGCGCGGCATGCGCAGGTCGCAGAAGCAGATCGCAGGACGCAAGCCGCCTTCCAGCTGCTGCCAGGCGTCGGCGCCATCTTCCGCTTCGACGATATCGAATTTGCCGCAGCTGTCGATCAGGTGCATCAACACCATGCGCGAGACGACGTCGTCGTCGACTACCAAAACTTTCATGAGACTCCCTGTGCCCTTAACGACTACTTTAGTGTGACCTCAGTACGGCACTTAGCAGCGATATTACATGAAAAACAGGGGCAGTATGTCCTGGACATCGAAGGTTTTGTACGAATAACGTCAGCTTACGAAGTGCTAGCCGCGCCGGCGCGCGCCAGCAACGCGCGCAACCGGGGCATGGCTTCGGCGATGCGCGCCCAGTTGCCATGGTCGGCGTCGAGTTCCAGCTCGCCGCACAGGGCCTGCAGTTCCTGCTCCTCCAGATAGCCGGCGCTTCCCTTCATGCCGTGCAGCAGACGGCTGGCGGTATCGACGTCGGCCTGCCCGACGGCGCGCTCCAGGTCCGCCAGCCGCAGCGGCGCATCCAGGAGGAAGGCGCTGCGCAGGCGCAGTCTCAGGTCGCTGCCGCCGCTGTGCTGCGCCAGCCGCGCCGGTTCCTCCGAGGCCGGCGCCACGCCGAACAATGCATCGAGTTCCGCCGTGCCGTGCGCCGGATCGTGGCGCGGCTCCATGCGCGGCAGCTGGAAGCCCCGCTGCAGCTGGCGTTCGATCGCGCGGCTCAACTGGAAGTGCAGCTTGTCCTCGTCGATCGGCTTGGTGAGGAAGTCGTCCATGCCGGAGGCCAGGTAGCGGCTGCGGTCTTCCTCGCTGGCGTTGGCGGTCAGCGCGATGATCATCAATTCCTGGTCGCGCACCGGCATCGCCTCGGTGCCGCCGGAGCGGATCATGCGGGTGGCGCTGGCGCCGTCCATCTCCGGCATGCGGCCGTCCATCAGGATCAAGTCGTAGCGCGTGAGCGAGCAGGCCTTGACGGCCAGCGCGCCGTTGGCGGCGATATCGACCTTGTGGCCCAGGTCTTCCAGCATCATGCGGATGATGATCTGGTTGGTCGGGAAGTCTTCCGCGCACAGCACCTTGAGCTGGTGGCTGTGCGGCTCGCGCGGCACATGCGGCACCAGCGGCGGCGGCACGCCGTTCGCCAGCGGCAGCTCGAACGAGAACACGCTGCCCTCGCCCGGCGCGCTGACGGCGTTGATGCCGCCGCCCATCAGCTCAACCAGCTGGCGGCAGATCGCCAGTCCCAGGCCGGTGCCGCCATAGCGGCGCGTGGTGGAGGCGTCGGCCTGCTCGAACTGCTGGAACAGGCGCGGGATCGCGGCGGCCTCGATGCCGATGCCGGTGTCGGCGACGCTGAAGCGGATGCGGTTGAGCGCTCCCTTGTAACCGGCGCGGGCGCGCTCGTCGTCCTCCTGCGGCACGCGCTCGACGCGCATCCGCACCGATCCGCGCTCGGTGAACTTGAAGGCGTTGCCGACCAGGTTGACCAGCACCTGGCGCAGGCGCGTCGGATCGCCGACGACGAACTGCGGCAGTCCCTCGCCGAACTCCAGGCTGAATTCGACGCTGTGCGCGGCGGCCTGCTCCTCGAACAGGCTGACCACGTTCTCCACCGCGGCCGACAGCGAGAAGTCGATGTTCTCGATGGTCAGCTTGCCCGCCTCGATCTTCGAGAAGTCCAGCAGGTCGTTGATAATCGACAGCAGCGACTGCGCGCTGGCCTGGCCGCGCAGGATTTGCTCGCGCGTGCCGACCGCCAGCCGGCTGTCGCGCAGCGCGAAGTTCAGCATGCCGATCACGCCGGCCAGCGGGGTACGCATCTCGTGGCTCATATTGGCCAGGAACTCGGACTTCTGGCGCGTGGCGTCTTCCGCCTTCTGCTTGGCCAGGCGCAGGCGCTCGTCGTTCTCCTGCAAGGCGCGGTTGGCCAGCGCCAGCTCCTCGGTGTGCAGGCGCACCTGGCGCTCCTGCTGCAGCAACTGGGCCTGGGTCTGGCGCAGCTCCTGCAGCGTTTCCTCCAGCTGCTGATAGGCGCGCGCGTTTTCCAGGCCTGCGGCGGCGTGCGAGGCCAGCGTTTGCAGCATGTCCATGTGTACCTGCTGGTAGCAGTTCTTCTCGACGCTTTGCACGCACAGCAGGCCGACCACCTTGTCGTTGGCCACCAGCGGCGCGTACATCATCGACTGCGCCACGGCCGCCGGCGCCCCGTCCTCGCGCACGCAAGTCACCAGCATGTCCAGGCCCGATTCATCCATGTAGTCGCGGTATTCGGCCTGGAAGTCGTTGATGAACACCGGCTTGCGCTGCGTCAGGCACCATACCGCCAGCTGGTTGGGCTGGTCCAGGGGGCGCTGGTAGGGCAAGGTACGCACGCCGGCGTCGATGGCGAAGGGGAAGTCGATCACGCCCTCGTCCTCGCGCACGAAGCCGATGCCGAAGATCTGCGCGTCCATCAGGTGGTGCACATGGCGGTACAGCGTGCGCATGGAGGTCTCCATGTCCAGCGTGGCGCTCATTTCGCGACCCAATTCGCTCAACACCGAGATGTTGCGGTGCGCCTGTTCGACGTTCTCCTTCTGCCGCTCGACTTCCACCTTTTGCCGCTCGGTGTCGATGCGGCGCTGCTCGGCCTCGGCGCGCTGGGCCTCGGCCTCCAGGCGGCGCTGCTCCAGTTCCCGCTTCTGCTGTTGCAGCAGCAGGTTCTTTTGTTCGACTTCCGCTGTGCGCGAGCCGACCAGCTCCTCCAGCCGCTGCTGCTGGTGGTGCAGGCTGCGCACGCGCGCGTGGTAGGCGGCCCAGGCGGCGCCGGCCAGCGCCACGCCGAACACGCCGCGGAACCACCAGGTCTTCCAGAACGGCGGCAGGATGGTGATCTCCAGCGTGGCCGCGTTGTCGTTCCAGATGCCATCCTTGTTGGCGGCCTTGACGCGGAAGGTGTACTGGCCCGGATCGAGGTTGGTGTAGGTGGCGAAGCGCTTGGTGGAATCGGTGACCACCCAGTCCTCGTCGAAGCCTTGCAGCTGGTAGGCGAAGCGGTTGCGCTGCGGCGCCGCGTAGTGCAGCGCCGCGAACTCCAGCGAGAACACGGAGTCGGCCTCCAGCAGCGTCAACGCGTTGGTGTGCTCGATCGCCACCTTCAGCACATCGGGATGGTCGCCCTGCCCCGGCTTGAGCGACTTGTTAAAGATCTGGAAATCGGTGATGGCGACGGTCGGCGCCACGCTGTTCTCGCGCACCTCCGGCGGCGCGAACGCGGTGATGCCATTGAAGCCGCCGAAGTACAGCGTGCCGTCCGGCGTGCGCAGCGCGGAGCCGTCGAAGTAGGCGCCCTCGATGGTGCCGTCGGCGCCGCCGTAGTTGCGCACCAGGCCCGTTTCGGTGTTCAGGCGCGACAAGCCGCTGTTGGTGCTCAACCAGAGATTGCCCGCGTCGTCCGGCAGGATGGAGGCGATGGCGTCGTCGGCGATGCCGTCCTTGCGCAGGTAGCGGCGGAAGCGGATGGCGCCGTCGGCCGCCACTTCCATCTTGTTCAGGCCCGCCGCCGTGCCGACCCAGATGGTGCCGCGCCCGTCCTCGTACAGGTAATGGACCTCGTCGTGACTGAGGCTGAAAGGATCGGCCGGGTCGCGCCGGAAGTGGCGGAACTTGCCGGTCTTGCGGTCCAGCAGATCGAGGCCGTTGAAGGTGCCGACCCACAGCTGGCCCTTGCGGTCCTCCAGGATAGGCCGCACCACGTTGTCGGCCAGGCTGTTCATGTCGGATGGATCGTGGCGGAAGGTGCGCACGTCCATGGTCTGCGGGTCGAGCCGGTGCAGGCCGCCGCGCGAGGCGATCCACAAGATGCCGCTACGGTCGCCGACGATGTTGCGAATGGTGTCGCTGGCCGGGTCGCCGCGCACGAAGGACAGCGCCTTGATCGCGCCGCTCGCCACGTCCAGGTGGTTGACGCCGGCCCGCCCGCCTATCCACATATTGCCGTTCTTCTCGCGCCACAGCGCGGTGACCTGGTCGTCGCTCAAGCTGTTGGCGCGCTGCGGGTCGTGGCGCCACACCTTGCCCTCGCCGCTGACCGGATCGTAGAGATTCAATCCGCCGCTGCTGCCCAGCCACAGCTGGCCGCGCGCCTCGGCGACGATGGCGCGCACCTTGTTGTCCGACAGGGTGTTGGGGATGTCGGCCTGGCGCACGATGCGGGCGAAGCCGCCGCTGCCAAGGTCCACGCGGCTGGCGCCGTCGTTCCAGGTGCCGACCCAGAAGGTGCCGACGCGGTCGCGGAACAGCGCCGAAATCTGGTTATCCGCCACGCTGTGGCTATCGCTGAATTGATGTAGATACTGTACCACCCGGTTCTCCGCCGGCAGCCAGCGCAGCAGGCCGTCGGCCTGGGTGCCGACCCAGACGTTGGTCTCGGCGTCGACATACAGCGTGGTGACGCTCATGCCCGGCTTCATGCCCTCGCGCTGGCCGAGGCGGCGGCGCTGCGGCTCCTTGCCCAACAAACGCCATTGTTCCAGGCCACCCAGCGTGCCGACCCACAGCGTCTGCGCGCTGTCGACCTGCAGCGCCAGCACGGCGTTGAATTTGCTGTCGCCATGGGCGTCGATGGTGAAGTGCTGGAAGCGCGATTCGCCCGGCGCCAGCATATCGAGGCCGGTGGCGGTGGCCACCCACAGGCGGCCGGCGGCGTCCAGCGCCAGCGCGTTGACCTGGTCGTTGGCCAGGCTGCCGGCATCGGCCGGATCGTGGTGCCAGCTGGTGAAGCGCTGGCTGGCCGGGTTGAAGTGATGCAGGCCGTCGGCGCTGGCCAGCCACAAGCCGCCCTCGCCGTCGTCGGCGATGGCGCGCACGTGGCGGTTGCCGTTGCCGCGCTGCGCCGATTCGTGCGGCAGGAAGTGGGTGAAGGTCTTGGTGGTGGGATCGTAGCGATCCAGCCCGCCGTCGGTGCCCACCCACAGCTGGCCGGCGCGGTCCAGGTGCAGCACGCGCACCCAGTTGTCGGCCAGGCTGCGCGGGTCGGAGACGGAGCTCTTGTAGGTGATGGTGCGGTAGCCGTCGAAGCGGGTCAGGCCGGCCTGGGTGCCCAGCCAGATGAAACCCTGCTTGTCCTGGGCGATGGCCAGCACCGATTCCTGCGCCAGCCCGTGTTCGACGCTGAGCTGCTCGAAGCGCAGCGTGCGCGGTGGCGCCCCGGCCCATGCGGCGGCGGCGCCCAGGCCCCACAACAGCAGGACGGGCAGCAGCAAGCGGCTACAGAGGCGTGTCAAAAACAGCAAAAAGGGTCCCGTCGGTCAGGTATCCATGCGCAAAATTCAGGATTCGAAAAACGCCAGCACATCGTCCTTGCGCGCGTGCGTGTCGCGCTGTCCGAGGCGGATCAACTCGCAAGTATATGTCGATTCGAACAACAAGTACGACGCGAGTGCGGCGCCGCGGGTCTCGGTGGCGCCTATCCCGGACAGCATGGTGCGTATCGGCGCCGGCAAACTGGCGATGTGGCGGCTGGCGATGTCGTCGAGCCGCTCGGACGGCGCGATCACCAGCAACTGCACCGGCTTGAGCGGCGTCTGCGACAGCAGCTCCGGCGGCAGCATGGACAGCGTCTTGTTGATGCGCTCCAGCCGTTCGATGTCCACCGCCAGGCTGTCGAGGAAGATCGACGACATGGCGTGGCCGGCGATCTGCGCCAGGCTGGGATAACGCGCCGCGCTTTTCTCGGCGGCGCTGCGGGCCGGCTCGGTCAGGCGCCCCGCCCCGACCACCAGCACCTTGCTGGCGCCGAGGTGGATGGCCGGCGAGATCGGCGCCAGCTGGCGCATCGATCCGTCGCCGCAGTATTCGCGGTGGCCGCCCATGTACAACGGCGTGGCCGGGAAGATGAACGGTATCGCCGACGATGCCAGCAGATGCTCGACGCCAATCTGGTCCTGCAGGGCCACGCGCTGCATGCGTATCCACGGCGCGATGTCGGCGGCGGTCTGGTAGAACGTCATGTGGTTGCCGGCGGTGTAGGACGAAGCGGTGACGGCCAGCGCGTGCAGCAGGCCCTCGGACAGCACCGTGTCCAGGCGCGGCAAGTCGAGCATGCGATGCAGCAGGCCGACCAGCGGGGTATTGTCCAGCAGCGACGCGGGCGGCGCGGCGCGCCATTTGCGCAGCAGCCAGCCGAACGACAACAGCGACAACCAGCGCGCGCCGGAGCGGATCACGCCCAGCGAGTCGGCGCGGTAGACCTGTCCCACTTCGATGTGCTGCCAGACGTCGAGCAGCTTTTGCACGCCCTCGCCGAAGTTATCGGCGCGGCAGGCCAGCGCGGTGGCGTTGATGGCGCCGGCCGAGGTGCCGCAGATGATGTCGAACGGATTGCGCGCCGGCGGCCAGCCCGCTTCCCACAGTATCTCCGAGATCGCCTGCAGCACGCCGACCTGGTAGGCGGCGCGGGCGCCGCCGCCCGTCAGGATCAATCCTGTTTTCTTTTGAATTCCCATACGACAAGGTTAGCAGGGTATGCCGGATTTGGGGAGCGTTTGACGGCTTTAGTCGCCTAATACGACACCTTCGCGACGGGGATCGGCGCCGCCGAACCACTGCTCCTTGCCGCCGACCGTGCGGCGCTGGATGCCCTGCAGGCCGGAGTTGAGCTCGAACTCGCGCACCTGGTGGCCGCGCGCCTTGAGCTGCTCGACCACCGCCGGCGCCACGCGGCCCGCTTCCAGTTCGGTCGGGCCGTTGCGGCTGCCGATATTGGGCAGGCTGATGGCCTGCTGCACATCGAGCTGCCAGTCCAGCGTGCCGACCAACACCTTGGCCACGTAGTTGATGATGGCCGAGCCGCCCGGCGAGCCGGTGGCCAGCACCAGCTTGTGCGTGCCCTTGTCGAACACCAGCGTCGGCGACATGGCGCTGCGCGGGCGTTTGCCGGCCTGCACGCGGTTGGCGATCGGGCCGTTCTCGTCCTGCGAATCGAAGGAGAAGTCGGTCAGCTGGTTGTTCAGCATGAAGCCGTCGACCATCTGGCGCGCGCCGAAGGCGTCTTCCACCGAGGTGGTCATCGACAGGCCGCCGCCGTAGGCGTCCACCGCCACCAGGTGCGAGGTGGATGGCTTGTCGATGGCGGTGTCGGCGCCCCACGCGACCTGCATCGTGGCCGGCGTGCCGTAATTGGCGTGGCCCATGGACTTCTCGCCGATCAGCGAGGCGCGCTGCTTCAGGTAGCCCTTGTCCAGCAGCGCGGCCACGCCCTTGCCAGGCAGCGGGACGAAGTCGGTGTCGGCGACGTAGCGGTTGCGGTCCGCGTAGGCCAGGCGTCCGGCCTCGCTGAACAGGTGGATGCCTTCGGCCGTCAGCATGCCGTTGACTGGCTTGTACGGGCTGATGTCCTTCACCTCCAGGATGCCCAGCATCTGCGCGATGGCGATGCCGCCCGACGACGGCGGCGGCGCGCCGCACACGGTCCATGCCTTGTAGTCGCTGCAGATTGGCGTGCGCTCCTTGGCCTGGTAGCCGGCGATGTCGGCGGCGGTCAGCTTGCCGGGATTGGTCGGATGGCCGGCCACCTTGGCGGCGATGTCGCGCGCGATGCGGCCTTTGTAGAAGGCGTCGGCGCCGCCGTCGGCGATCTCGCGCAGGGTGCGCGCCAGTTCGGGATTCTTCAGCAGGTAGCCGACCGGGCGCGGTTTGCCGTCCTCGCCGAAGAAGTAGGCCCTGGCGACCGGGTCGCGCGCCAGATAGCGGTCCCAGCTGAGCAGCGCGTTCAGGCGCGGGCTGACATTGAAGCCGTCTTCGGCCAGCTTGATGGCCGGCGCGAACAGCGCCTTCCACGGCAGCTTGCCGTGCTCCTTGTGCGCCAGCTCCAGCATGCGCAGCACGCCGGGCGCGCCAACCGAACGGCCGCCGATCACGCCGGTTTCGCGCGAAACGGGTTTGCCGTCCTTGTCCTGGAACAGATGTTCGTCCGCCGTGGCGGGCGCGGTTTCGCGGCCGTCGTAGGATTGCACGCGCGTGCCGTCGGAGTACAGCAGGAAGGAGCCGCCGCCGATGCCGGACGATTGCGGCTCGACCAGCGTGAGCACCAGCTGGGTGGCGATGGCCGCGTCGATCGCGGCGCCGCCCTGCTTGAGCATCTGGTAGCCGGCCTGGGTGGCCAGCGGATTGGCCGCCGCCATCATGAATTTTTGCGCGGACTTGCCGGCTTTTTCGGCGAAGCCGGTGGCGATTTCGGGCGCCACGTCGGCGCCGGTGCGTTGGGCGTAGACCGGCGCGTTCAGCGCGGCCAGCAGCGGAAGGGACAGCGCGAGGCTCAGCGCAAGGGGCTTCAAACGGGACATGGACTCTCCAAAATAAGAGGCGCGCGGCCAGGGCCGCGCGCCCGATCACTCTGGCATCCTACACGAAATCGTGTAAACCGTTTACTTCGGCTGCATGCGGATGGCGCCGTCCAGGCGAATGGTCTCGCCGTTCATCATGGTGTTCTCGATGATGGCCTTGGCCAGGTGGGCGTATTCGTCCGGACGGCCGAGGCGCGGCGGGAACGGCACCATATTGCCCAAGGCGGTGCGCACTTCCTCCGGCATGCCCATCAACATCGGGGTTTCGAAGATGCCGGGGGCGATGGTCATCACGCGGATGGCGCTGCGCGACAGGTCGCGCGCCATCGGCAGGGTCAGGCCGGCGACGGCGGCCTTGGAGGCGGCGTAGGCGGCCTGGCCGATCTGGCCGTCGAAGGCCGCGACCGAGGCGGTGTTGATGATCACGCCGCGTTCGCCGCTGTCGGTGGCGGCGGTTTTGCCCATGGCGTCGGCGGCCAGGCGGGCCATGTTGAAGGTGCCGACCAGGTTGATGTTGATGGTGCGCTGGAACACGTCCAGCGGATGCGGGCCGTCCTTGCCGACGGTCTTGACGGCCGGCGCCACGCCGGCGCAGTTGATCAGGCCGCGCAGCGTGCCCAGCGCGAGGGCTGCGTCGACCACGGCCTTGCCGTCGGCTTCCGAGGTGACGTCGCACTTGACGAAGACGGCCTTGAGCTCGGCGGCCAGCGCCTCGCCCGGCTCGACCTGCACGTCGGCCAGCACGACCTTGGCGCCCTGCCCGACGAGCATGCGCGCGGTGGCGGCGCCCAGGCCCGACGCGCCGCCGGTGACGATGAATACGTTGTTCTGAATTTGCATGTGTGTCCCTATCTGTTTTTATTTGACGTTTACGTTAACGTCACATCGCAATTGTAGCGAATTTTTCATCGGGATTGAGGAAAAAGCGCAAAGGGGCGCCCGCCCCGCCATGCTACGGTTTGCGTCCGACCGCGGAGGAGCCATGGACGCCAGGATCAGCCTCAACTTTTCCATCGCCAAGGTGATCGCGATCTTCACCGTGCTCGCCGGCCATTGGTTTTCGCCGTCGATTTTGTGGATACCGGTGACGGTCGGGCTGTTTATCTTCGCGTTTTCCTCGGGATACTTCACGTCGCGGCGATACGGAGCCGGCGTAGACATCGGGCGGTTCTGGAAAAACAAGCTGGAGCGGTTGGGCGCGCGCTACTGGGTCATCCTGGGATTCCTTGCCGTCGTGGTCATGCTGCGCGGCGGAGTGCTGTTTCACTGGCACACGCTGGTGCATTTTCTCGGGCTGTCGGGCGTGCTGAACTGGATGGGCATCCATAACCGCAGCGGGCTGGGCGCGGGCCTGTGGTTCTTCACGTTGCTGTTGATGTTTTACCTGACCTACCCATTGCTGGCAAAGGTTTGCCGATCCGCACCGCGCGCCATGGTTGTCGCGGCGAGTTCAACCGTTATCGCGATCTACCTCGAAGAGCGGTCCCGCATCGGCCATGAACTTTGGCTGACATCGCTTGGTTTTATCCTCGGCGTAGCGTACGGCATGCCAAGACCACGGCTGCGCGCCCGGCCAGCGGCGCTGGTCGCCGCGCTCGGATGCGTCGCACTGTTGGCGGCTCACGGCATCGGGCTCAAGGGCGCCAATACCGCGCTGATCGCCCTGACAAGCATCGCCTGTTGCATGTGGCTGGCCAACGCCACCGGTTTCCGCTGGCACGGCTTGTCCCGGCTCGTCAGGCTTGAGGACTACTTGCTCGAAATATTCCTGGTTCACACTTATCTGTTTGTGCACCCTACCCACAACACCTTGCTCGACCTCGTCATCTCGACCGTCGTCATCGTGGCCGTGGCTGCGGGCCTTCACCGCCTGTCGCGCCGCGCGGCCGTGGCCTCGTGGCAGCACTAGCACTGCACCCAGGCGCCGTTGCGGTTGCAAACCTTGCCCGAGGGGGAGATGACGGTGCCGGGACCGGCGTTGTTGATGTGGGTGCCGTTGGCGTCATTGCAGCCGGTGGGGCCGCAGTTGTTCAGGGCCTTCGGTGCGTTGGGCGGATTAAGCAGGGTTTGCAGCGACGGCGACGGAGGCGCGGCGGGCATCGCCACTTGCGGCGCCTGCTTGACGATGGGCATGCGCTGGATGATCTGCGGGACCGGACGGCGCGGCATCGGCTTGCGCGCCGGCGCGGTGCGGCAGGGTTCGACAGCCAATCGCTGGCCGTCCGCGCTCAGCGTGCAGACCGGCAGTTTGGCGTATTCGCGCAGTTCGGGACTGGCCGGGGCCGGTGCCTGGGCAAGGGCCCATGCGCCGGGCAACGCCAGCATCAGGCAAAGCGCGGCGCGCGGCATCATGGCGGCGGCACCACGGTGGCGACCAGCATGCGCCACGGCAGCAGGCAGCTTGTGATGTTGGGATAGTAGCCACGTGGATTGTCGCAGTAGTACAGCCTTCTCGACGATACGCCGGCGTCGGCCGGCGGCAAGTACAGTGGCGCGTCGGCGTAGTAGCCGGGCGGATAGTAATACCCGTCGTAGTAGGGACCGTAGTAGCGGTAACGCGGCCAGTAGACCGGCGCGCCGATGAAGACGCCGCCGCGCACATAGCTGTGGCCGTGATGATAGCCATGGCCGCCTGCCCAGCCGCCATGGAAATGGCCGTGGCCCCCTCCTCCGTGGCCATGGCCCTGCGCCCAGGCATATGGGCAGGTCAGCGCTCCCAACAGGAAGGCCAACAGCAATGCCGGTTTCAACAAGTTCATGGTCTCACCTCGCGTAGTGCTACACCTTTCATTATTAGCAGGTGTAGCACCAGAGGGAAGCGTTTGAAACAATTGGTAACGCTTACTTGCCTGGCGGTGGCGCCTCCACCGACGCGGCCGGGGTTGCCGCGGCAGGCTGCCCCGCCGTGGCGTCCTGCGCCGGTTGCGCGCCTTCAGTCATCGGCGCGGACGCCGAGGGCTGTGGAGGTGGCGGCACTTCGGCTGGCTTCATCATGCCGGCATCCGGCGACGTGATCATCGTCGGCGCCGGCGCGGTGATCGCCGTCACCGGCACAGGCGCCGATACCGCCAGCCACCCAGAGGCCGGCAGCAGCGGCACCAGCAACAGCGCCACGATGTTGATGATCTTGATCAGCGGATTGACCGCCGGCCCCGCCGTGTCCTTGTATGGATCGCCCACGGTGTCGCCGGTCACGGCCGCCTTGTGCGCGTCCGAACCCTTGCCGCCGAAGTGGCCGTCCTCGATGTATTTCTTGGCGTTGTCCCAGGCGCCGCCGCCGGTGGTCATCGAGATCGCCACGAACAGGCCGGTGACGATGGTCCCCATCAGCATGCCGCCCAGCGCGGCCGCCCCCAGCAGCATGCCGACGATGATCGGCACCACCACCGGCAGCAGCGACGGGATGATCATTTCCTTGATCGCCGACGCGGTCAGCATGTCGACCGCCTTGTCGTACTCCGGCTTGCCGCTGCCGTCCATGATGCCCTTGATGTCGCGGAACTGGCGGCGCACCTCCACCACCACGGCGCCGGCGGCGCGGCCCACGGCCTCCATCGCCATCGCGCCGAACAGGTAGGGGATCAGGCCGCCGATGATCAGGCCGACGATCACCATCGGGTTCGACAGGTCGAAGGTGACGCTCTTGCCGCTCGATTCCAGCGCGTGCGTGTAATCGGCGAACAGCACCAGCGCCGCCAGGCCGGCCGAGCCGATCGCGTAGCCCTTGGTGACGGCCTTGGTGGTGTTGCCCACCGCGTCCAGCGGATCGGTGATGGCGCGCACCGATTCCGGCATGCCCGACATTTCGGCGATGCCGCCGGCGTTGTCGGTGATCGGGCCGTAGGCGTCCAGCGCCACGACAATGCCGGCCATCGACAGCATCGACGTGGCCGCGATCGCCACGCCGTACAGCTGGCCCAGCTGATACGACACCAGGATCGCCGCGCACACCGCCAGCACCGGATAGGCGGTGGACTTCATCGACACGCCCAGGCCGGCGATGATGTTGGTGCCGTGGCCGGTGGTCGAGGCTTCGGCGATATGCTTGACCGGATGGAAATCGGTGCCGGTGTAGTACTCGGTGATGTAGACCATCAGCCCGGTCAGCACGATGCCGACCACGGTGCAGCCCATCATCTTCATGCGCATGGCCTCGTCCGGCCAGATCTGCCAGGTGACGATGGCGAAGCCGATCAGCGACAGGCCGGCCGCCCACCACAGCCCGGTGTACAGCGCCGACATGATCTTCTTGCCCGGCTTGGCCTTGACCATCGAGCAGCCGATGATGGAGGCGATGATGGACACCGCGCCCAGCAGCAGCGGATAGACGATGGCCGAGGTCGGCGCCGACGTGATCAGCAAGGCGCCCAGCAGCATGGTGGCGATCAGCGTCACCACATAGGTTTCGAACAGGTCGGCCGCCATGCCGGCGCAGTCGCCGACGTTGTCGCCGACGTTATCGGCGATCACCGCCGGGTTGCGCGGATCGTCCTCCGGGATGCCGGCCTCCACCTTGCCCACCAGGTCGGCGCCGACGTCCGCGCCCTTGGTGAAGATGCCGCCGCCCAGCCGGGCGAAGATGGAAATCAGCGAGGCGCCGAAGGCCAGCCCGATCAGGGGCTTGATCAGATCGTGCGGATTGGGCGGCGGATTCGGCGCGCCCGGCGCCATCGCCGTCAGGAACATATAGAACAGCACCACGCCCAGCAGGCCCAGGCCGACCACCAGCATGCCGGTGATCGCGCCGCCCTTGAAGGCGACGTCGAGCGCCTCGTTCATGCCCTTGGTGGCCGCCTGCGCCGTGCGCACGTTGGCGCGCACCGAGACGTTCATGCCGATGAAGCCGCAGGCGCCGGACAGCACCGCGCCGATCAGGAAGCCGACGGCGGTCTTCATGTCGAGCAAGGCGGCGATAAGGATGAGCAGCACCAGGCCGACGATGCCGATGGTGCGGTACTGGCGCGCCAGGTAGGCGGCGGCGCCCTGCTGGATGGCCAGCGCGATTTCCTGCATGCGCGGGTTGCCCGCGTCCTGACTCAAGATCCAGCTTCGAGACCATAAACCGTAAATCACGGCGATAACGCCGCACGCAACTGCAAGCCAAAGACTAGCTGCCATAGTGTCCCCTTATTTTTATTGATCGAGCCTACAAACCCACACTTCAGAAAACCAACGCCCGCCGGGTAGGCAAGCGCAGCCAACTAAACCTGCGAACTGCAACACTTCATAAAACGGGATGGCATCCAGCCAATTGCAAGCGCAAAAAAAGCGGACACTCGGTCCGCTCTACTTTAACGCTTATTCCGCCAGCGCGGCAAACGCGCTGTCACGAATTTGCTCTACCGGACCGACGCCGGCGATGCGGCGGTATTTCGGCGCGCCTGGCTGGCCCGACTGCGCCCAGTTGTTGTAATAGCTCAGCAGCACTTCGGTCTGGTTATGGTAGACGTCCAGGCGCTTCTTGACGGTTTCGGCCTTGTCGTCGTCGCGCTGCACCAGCGGTTCGCCGGTGACGTCGTCCTTGCCTTCGACCTTGGGCGGATTGAACTTGACGTGGTACACGCGGCCCGAGGCCGGATGGCTGCGGCGGCCGTCCATGCGCTCGATGATCGACTCGTCCGGCACGTCGATTTCCAGCACGTAGTCGACCACCACGCCGCTGTCCTTCATCGCGTCGGCTTGCGCGATGGTGCGCGGGAAGCCGTCGAACAGGTAGCCGTTGGCGCAGTCCGGCTCGGCCAGACGGTCCTTGACCAGGCCGATGATGATGTCATCCGATACCAGACCACCCGCGTCCATCACCTTCTTGGCGGCCAGGCCCATCTCCGTGCCCGCCTTGATCGCGGCGCGCAGCATGTCGCCGGTCGAGATTTGCGGAATGTTGTATTTTTCCTTGATGAAATTAGCCTGAGTGCCTTTGCCGGCACCTGGTGCTCCTAAAAGAATAAGACGCATGAAAAATTCCTAAAACAGAATGTGGGTTAGTTGGTATTGGATCGTACGAAACTTACCACAAAACTTCGTCTCAACGCCAATTTGTGACGGTTTGAACCGTTCTTAGCTGGCGAAACCGGGGTACGGAGAGATATTCCGTATGAATATCGCACCGTTGTCTTCGTTATATCAGTTGTTACTGACTGCTGGCTGACGTGTTGTTTGATACAAATCAATAGAACTGCCGGACGCGGGCCAGGTCTTCCGGCGTGTCCACCCCGGCCGCCGGGGCCGTATCGGTCACATGGACCGCGATGGGATAGCCGTGCCACAGCACGCGCAACTGTTCCAGTGCTTCGATCGATTCCAGCGGCGACACCTCCAGCGCCGGATAGGCTTGCAGGAAGTCGTTGCGGTAGGCGTACAGTCCGATGTGGCGGAGCGGTACGTAACCGTCCGGCAGTGTGGATTTGGACTGCGCAAAAGCGTCGCGGTTCCAGGGTATGGTCGCGCGCGAAAAATAAAGTGCCCTGCCGGCCTTGTCCAGCACCACCTTGACCACGTTGGGGTTGAAGGCGTCGGCGGCGTCGTGCAGCGGGTGGGCGCAGGTGGACATGGGCACGTCGGCGCCGATGCGCGCGGCGGCCGCCTGCAGCAGCGCCGGGTCGATCAGCGGCTCGTCGCCCTGCAGGTTGACCACCACGGCGTCGGCCGGCAAGTTGAGCGCGCGCGCCACTTCGGCGATGCGGTCGGTGCCGGATGGATGGTCGGCGCGGGTCATGCACACTTCCACGCCGTGCTGTTCGCAGGCGGCGCGGATGTCTTCGTGGTCGGTGGCGACGATGATGCGGGCGGCGCCCGACAGCTGCACACGCTCGGCCACGCGCACCACCATGGGCTTGCCGCCCAGGTCGGCCAGCGGCTTGTTCGGCAAGCGGGTCGAGGCCAGGCGGGCCGGGATGATGACGATGAAGGACACCGCCTAGTCCGCCTTGTCCTGCAGCGTGCGCGCCTCGTCGGCCCACATGATGGGGATGCCGTCGCGGATCGGGAAGGCCAGGCGGTCGCCCTTGCAGATCATTTCCTGGTTCTTTTTATCGTACTCCAGGGGGCCTTTGCAGACCGGGCATACCAGGATATCAAGCAATCGAGCGTCCACGACATTTCTCCACAATTTGGTCGGCCAGCGCGCCGTCGAGGTGCGCCGTCACCGGGACGACCCATAGGCGCGGGTCGTCTCTGAGTTCTTCAATTTGCGCACATTTTACTGCATCCTTCTCTGTCATCAAGATCAGGTCGGCGTCGAGCGCGTCAAACGGGCGGTCCTGGAAGTCGTGATGGTCGGGCAAAGGCAGCTCCGTGATGCGCAGGCCGGCGGCCTTCAGCATGCCGAAGAAGCGCGCCGGATTGCCGATGCCGGCGGCGGCGGCCACGCGCAGGGCCGCGCCGTTGCTGGCTTCGGCCAGCTCGGCGAACGTGCGGCGTTGGCTGCGGTCGCGCAGCTGCTCGGCATGTGCCCCGGCCAGCGTCATCTGGATGGGCGCCGCGCCGGCCGCGCCGACGGAGCGCGCCAGCTCGCCGGTCAGCACCGGCGTGTTGATGACGGTGAAGTCGCGCCGGCGCGATACCGGCTCCCGCAACGGGCCGGCCGGCAGCAGCCAGCCATTGCCGGCGCCACGGCCGTCGAACAGGATGATCTCCACATCGCGCCGCAGGGCGTAGTGCTGCAGGCCGTCGTCGGTCAGCAGGATGTTCACTTCTGGATGGGCGGCGAGCAGCGCGCGGCCGGTGTCGGCGCGGTCGCGGCCCACCATCACCGGGCAGCCGGTGCGCTGCTTGATCAGCAACGGCTCGTCGCCGACCTGCGCCGGCGTGGACACGGCGCTCACCTCGCGCGCGCCGCCGCCGTCGCTGCCGTGGCCGCGCGAGATCACGCCGGGGGTCATGCCGGCCGCCTGCAAGGCTTGCACCAGCCAGATTGTCAGCGGCGTCTTGCCGGTGCCGCCGATGTAGATATTCCCCACCACCACCACCGGCACCGGCAGCCGCGAGGACTTCAGCACGCCGGCGCGGAACAGGGCCGCCCGCAAACCGCTGAGCGCGCGGAACAGCAGCGACACCGGCCACAAGGCGCAAGCGAGCGGGCCGCGCCGCAGCCAGTTGCGCGTCAGCGTCGTTTCCAGCGCTGACGATTTGGAGGGAGAGGTCGACACTTATTTCGCGGTGCTGGTCTGCGCGGCGAAGGTCAGCTTTTCGTAGCCCGCGATGCGCGCCGCTTCCATCACGTTGATGACCATCTGGTGCATCGCGAACTGGTCGGCGTTGACGATCACCACCGGCGACTTGCCGGCCGCGCCGCCCTTGTCCGCCGCGTTCTTCATGGCCTGCGCGAAGCCGGCCACGTCATGGAAGGACACCGGCTCGCCGTTGATCGTGTAATTGCCCTTGGCGTCCACCGTCACGTCCAGCTCGAACGGTTTGTCGGTCGCCTTCTGCGCGTCGGCGGTCGGCAGCGTGATCTGCAGTTCGGTGAACTTGCTGTAGGTGGTGGTCACCATCAGGAAGATCAGGATCACCAGCAGCACGTCGATGAACGGGATCAGGTTGATCTCGGGGTCTTCGCGATGCCGGCCTTTGCGGAAGTTCATGCGGCGTCCTTACTTGCGCTTGCTGTGCACAACATCGACAAACTTCACCGCCTGCTGCTCCATCTCGATGATGAAGCTGTCCACCAGCGCGCGGAAGTGGCGATAGAAAACCAGCGTCGGCATCGCGATCGCCAGGCCGAAGCCGGTGTTATACAAGGCCACCGAAATGCCGTGCGCCAGCTGCGCCGGATTGGAACCGGTCGCGTTCTGCGCGCCGAAAATCTCGATCATGCCGACCACCGTGCCGAACAAGCCCATCAGCGGCGCCAGCGTCGCGATGGTGCCCAGCGTGGTCAGGAAGCGTTCCAGCGTATGCGCCACGCCGCTGCCGGCCTCCTCGATGGATTCCTTCATCACTTCGCGCGGCGAATCGATGTTGCGCAGCGCGGCCGACAGCACCACGCCCAGCGGCGAACTTTTCTCCAGCTTGTCGATGACGTCCGGCGTGATATTACCGCCGCGATAGACCTGCACCACTTCATCGAGCAGCTTTTTCGGCAGGATCTTGCTGCGGCGCAGATAGAGCAAGCGTTCGATGATCAGCGCGGTCGCGACGATCGATGCGACCAACAACAACCAGATAGGCCAACCGGCGGCTTGTAATATGGCGAGCAAAAGGAACTCCTGTCTAGATAAACACCCGAAGGCGCAATGTATCTTGTTGGGCCGTCCACGGCAAGTGGCGGATGACAGCCGGAACGCTCTCGCCAAGGTGCCGGCAGAGTTCTGCACATTTTCTGTGGACAATTGTGTGCGCAATGGCCGGCTAGCCAAGCCAAGCCATTGATTTAAAAAGAGAAAATTTCAAAGCTCAAAAATAGCGCAGGTGAAGCATTCGGGCCCGCTTTTTGCCCAGCAAAAGTTGTGCCCAGTTATGCCCATATTCTGTTGATAAGATTGTGAGCAAGGCACTCAACCCTACCCCAAGTGGTTGATTTCAATCAATTTTATTTCCGTGCGCAAAAATATGGCATATGGCTGCGTATGGCTGGAAAACGGGTTATCCAGCCACCAAAAGTGGCTCGGCGCAGGGCTCTGTGGAGTTCTGCACAAAAAATGTGGATAAGATTGTTAGCAAGGCTACCCACTCCCTAAAAAGTCTTTGATCTATAAGGATATTTTTTTCATGCGTAAAAATAGCGCAGGGAAAACTGGCCAAAAATGGGCTTCCGGCGGGCTGGTATGGTTGTGGACTTCTGCACACTTAATGTGGATAAGATTGTGCGCAACGCCTCCCACATCGTGGAAGATCGTTGATTTATAAGGGAATTTTTGCCGTGAGTAAAAACCATGCAAGCCATCGATTTTGACCACTTTTCATAGCTAAAACCGGGTTTTCCACCGGGCCCGGCAAGTCAACTATCGATAATGTCCGGCTATCGCCGCAAGGCAGGCACTTCTGCACATTTTATGTGGATAAGATTGTGAGCAAGGCAGCACAGCATGATCAAAGCCATTGATTTATATCGTTTTTATTGTCCTGCGCAAAAATGAAGCAGGGGATTTTTTATTCCCAGCCCGGCGGCTCGATCACGCGGATGACTCCGCCCTCCCCATTCACCGCCATACGGCGCCTGGGGGCAAGTCGAAAGTTTTGCACACCTTCTGTGGATAAAAGTGTGCGTAATACCATGCTCCACCATCTAAGCCATTGATTTATCTCAATATACTTGCTTTGCGTAAATTTTGAGCATGATAAAATCAGCAAGAAGAAAATAGCTATCGCTCTCAAAAGTTCCACACATCTTTTGTGGATAACTTTGTGCGTAACTGCCGGTGGCGATGTCAAAGTGCTTGATCCATAAGGGTTTTTCCGCGTTGCACGCAAATACGGCAGAAATGTTTACCCTTTAAAATCATATACCTACCTATAATACTTACCGCTTTAGCTGCTCTATGACCGCTGTGTGACTGAAATCGCAAAGTGTGGATAGTTTCCTTTTTTGAAACCTATGATCTTCGACGACCACAACGCCCCCGCCCCTGCCGCCGCCCCCGTGATGACCGTGACCGCGCTCAATCAAGCTGTTGCGCGGCTGCTCGAGCGCACGTTCCCGCTCACGTGGATTTCCGGCGAGGTGTCCAACTTCACCAAGGCCAGTTCCGGCCACTGGTACTTCACGCTCAAGGACGACGCGGCCCAGGTACGCGCGGTGATGTTCCGCGGCCGCGCCCAATATGCCGGCTTCATTCCGCGCGAGGGCGACAAGGTCGAGGTGCGGGCGCTGGTCACGCTGTACGGCGCGCGCGGCGATTACCAGATCAATGTGGAAGCGATACGCCGCGCCGGCGTCGGCTCGCTGTTCGAGGCCTTCCAGCGGCTCAAGGAAAAGCTGGACGCGGCCGGCCTGTTCCACCCGGAGCGCAAGCGCGCCTTGCCGCTGTTCCCGCGCACGGTGGGCATCGTCACCAGCCCTCAGGCGGCGGCGCTGCGCGACGTGCTGACCGCGCTGAAACGGCGCGCGCCGCACGTGCACATCGTGCTGTATCCGACGCCGGTGCAGGGCCAGGGCGCGGGCGAGAAGATCGCCGCCGCCATCGATGCCGCCTCGCTGCGCAACGACTGCGATGTGCTGATCGTCTGCCGTGGCGGCGGCAGCATCGAGGACCTGTGGTCCTTCAACGACGAGGACGTGGCCTACGCCGTGGCCAACTGCCGCATGCCGGTGATCTCCGGCGTCGGCCACGAGACCGACTTCACGATCTGCGACTTCGCCGCCGACCTGCGCGCCGCCACGCCGACCGCCGCCGCCGAACTGGCCGTCACACCGCGCGCGGACTGGATGGCGTCCCTGCGCGCCGACGTGGTCGACCTGCGGCGCGCGATGCGGCGCACCGTCGGCGAGGCCTCGCAAAACCTGGACAACTACACGCGCCGCCTGCTCAGCCCCGGTGCGCAGATCCGCCAGCAGCGCCTCAAGCTGCTGGCGCTGTCCACCGCGATGACGCACGCGAACCGCGCCCCGCTGTCGCAGGCGCGCTTTCAGCTGGACCGCCTGAGCGGCCGCCTCGGCGCGCGCAAGCCGGATGTGACGGCGGCGCGCTCCCGGGCATCGGACTTCCAGCACCGGATCACGATGAGCGTCTCCACGCAGCTCGCGCAGCGGCGCGACGCGCTGGCCGCGCTGTCGTCGCAGCTGGAGCTGTTGAATCCCCAGCGCACGCTGGAACGCGGCTATGCCATCGTCACCGACGAACAAGGCGCCATCGTCCGCGCGCCGGCACAACTGAAGCCGCGCAGCACGCTCAACTTGCGCCTGGCCGAGGGCAGCGCGCAAGTGGGCGTGGAGTCGGTGCAGCCCTCGCTGGACTAGCGGGCTGCGGGCCGCTTGTGCCGTGTCCGATGTTGTGATATTTTTCGCAACCTCTCACGACTTCGAACGTCCATGAAAAATCCGCGTACCTGGCTGCACCTGCTGGGCGCAGCGCTGCTGCCGCTCACCGCCCACTCGGCATCGGTGGACGTCGACATCAAACTGGTCTCCGCCGATGCGCTGGAAGTGAGCTTCGCGCTGCCCGAGCATTGCACCGCCCTCGCCTTCCTCAAGGATGAACGCGGCGGCCAGGAAATCCGCGCCGCGTGGCGGAAGCTGAACGACTGTGCCGTGACCGAAGGCGATCAGCTGAAAAGCGCGGGCGCCTGCACCGCGCGCTTCCGCGTGCCGGCCACGATGCGGAAGATCACCGGCTATCCCGGCTCCTTCCCCGCTCCCGGCGGCATGTACGTCCACAGCTCCAACTACGCGCTGGCGGACCGCTGCGGGCCCGTGACCTACCGCTACCACGCGGCGGACATCGTCATGGACGGCCACCGCTACCGCGACGTCGCGACCGCCCCCGCCGCCACCGGCGGCGACACGCCCGCCATGCTGATGCTGGCGCCGCAGGCCAAGGCCTCGCTGGATTACTTCGATCCGCGCCTGTCGGCGGCGACGGTCGCGCAGATCCGCGAAGTGGCCGATGGCACGATCGCCTACCTGAGCAAACAGCTGCCGCAGGCGGTCGTCAGCCGTCCCGTGATCGCGGCCATCGCCGCCAGCGAGCCGGGCGGCCCGAATGTCGGCGGCGATGCCGGCAACATCCTGCGGCTGGCGTTATTCAACTGGCCGCAGGCTCCGGGGCCGGAGGAAAATGCCAAATTGACGCTGCTGGTCTCGCACGAATTCAGCCACCGCTTCCAGCTGCGCGACGCGGTCGATGTGTATCCCGACGCGCGCCTGATCAACGAAGGCGGCGCAGAGTTCCTGCGCTGGCTCACGTCGGTGCAGCAAGGATGGCTCACGCGCCCGGAGGCGGCAGCGCAACTGGACAAGGCGCTGGCCGAATGCATGCTGTACACCGAAGGCAAAAGCTGGCGCGCGCTGACGCCACGGCAGATCGGCAGCCAGCGGCTTGAATACCTGTGCGGCTTGCCGGCCTATGTGTACAGCCTGGCGGCGCGCCAGGGAGCCGGCAGCGCGCTGGCGCGCTTCGACAGCTTCTACCACCAGCTGCGCCAGGGCCAGGTGCCGGACTTCCCGCAGGCGCTGGAATGCGGCGATACGGCCAACTGCAAGGCGCAGGTGCTGCCGGCGCTGCTGGCGTCCGGCGCGACCATGGAACAGCAGTGGAACGAGGTACTGTCCAAGACCGGGCTGGCGACATTGCGTCCGCCAAGCCAGGCGCTGCGCGACCGCATGGTTTTACGCGCAGTGATTAAACTGATGAGCGACGATTGCGAGGGTCACAGCGGCACCACCGAAACGCCGCAGGGCATCATCCTGGACGGCATGAAGGTATGTAAGTCCATCCACCAGGACAGCTACGCCACCAGCATCGAAGGCCATCCGGTGTTCGGCGACGCCGCGACCGGGCCGGCCATGACCAGCGCTTGTCAAGCGCGGCACGAAGTATCGTTCGGCTTGAAGGACGGCGGCAAGCTGGTGGTGCCCTGCCAGTCGCCGTATCAATTCCATACCGCGTTCCACGCGATCGACATCGATACAGCGCTGGCCCGGTTGATGCGCGACCAGTAGGTTCAGGGCTTGAACGTACGTGCCTCCAGTGCGACGTTGATGCTGGCCGCATTCGCATCGGCCGCGCTGTGCGCCAGCAGCACCTTGTAGCTACCCTTGGCGATGCGCCAGCTCTTGCTGCCGCTGTCGTACACCGCCAGCAGGCGCGGGTCGACGGTCACGCTAACTTCCCGGCTTTCGCCCGGCGCAAGCTCGACCTTGTCCCAGCCGGCCAGGCGCTTGGGCGCTTCCCACTTCGCGCCCTGCGGCGCCACGTACAGCTGCGGCACGTCCTTGCCCTTCACGGCACCGGTGTTGGTCACCTTGAAGCGCAGTTGCAGCTTGCCGTCCTTCTGGCTGGCGGCCAGGCCGGAGTAGGCGAACTGCGTGTACGACAAGCCGTGACCGAACGGGAACAGCGGCTTCAATCCTTTCAGGTCGAACCACTTGTAACCGATCGCCGCGCCTTCACGATAGTCGACGGCGAAGCGCTTGCTCTCGTCTTTAGGATCGCCATCGAGCACTGGACGCGGCAGCTGGCTTTCGGCCGCCGGGAAGGTCGCAGGCAAACGCCCCGAAGGATTGACCTCGCCGAACAGCACGCGGGCGATGGCCTCGCCGCCGCTGGTGCCGGCGTACCACGCCTGCAGCACGGCGGCGCTCTGGCCCAACCAAGGCATCAGCACAGGGCCTCCGGTCTCCAGCACCACCACCGTCTTCGGATTGGCCTTGGCCACGGTCGCGATCAGCGCATCCTGGTTGTCCGGCAGCGACAGCGAGACGGCATCCACCGATTCGCCCGTCCACTGCTGCGCGAACACCAGCACCACATCGGCATCGGCCGCCGCGCGGGCCGCAGCAGCGGCATCCACGCCATCGTGATAGACCACGCTGGCGCCGGGCGCGCGCGCCTGGATCGCCTTCAACGGCGACGACGGATGGTAGACCACCGGGCCGGGCCAGCTGGCCGGGCCGATGCCGGTGACGGCGCTGCCGCCCACCGGATACACCAGCGACGATCCGCCGCCAGCAAGAACGCCCACATCCGCGTGCGCGCCGATGACGACGATCTTCTTGGCGCCAGCCTTTAACGGCAGCAGGCCGCCGGCGTTCTTCAGCAGGACCATGCCGTCCTCGGCGTCGGTGCGGCTGACCACACCGTGCGCGGCGAAATCGATCGCTCCGCCCTCCGCCACCGGATGATCGACCACGCCCTTGTCGAACATGCTGCGCAAGATGCGGAACACCATATTGTCCAGGCGCGCCTGCGGCACATGGCCGTTGGCGACTGCCTCTTCCAGCGCGACGCCAAAGTACGCGGTCTTATCGAACTCCCACGCCGATTCCTGATCGAGGCCGTTGTTGGCGGCGGCCACGGTGCTGTGCACCGCGCCCCAGTCGGACATCACGTAGCCCTTGTAGCCCCAGTCCTTCTTCAGCACCTGGTTGAGCAGGTAGTCGCTCTCGCAGGCGTAGGCGCCGTTCAGGCGGTTGTAGGCGCACATGACGGAGCCGGGGTCGGACTGCTCCAGCACCATTTGGAAGGCCAGCAGATCGGACATGCGGTTCTCGACGTCGCCGATGCGGCTGTCGAGGATGAAGCGGCCGGTCTCCTGGTCGTTGACTGCGAAGTGCTTCATCGTCGCGATCACGTGATTCGACTGGATGCCCTTGATCTGCTGCGCCACCATGGTGGCGGCCAGCAGCGGGTCTTCACCCGCGTATTCGAAATTGCGGCCGTTGCGCGGCTCGCGCAGCAGGTTCACGCCACCGGCCAGCATCACATTGAAGCCGGAGGCGCGCGCCTCGGCGCCTATCATCGCGCCGCCGTTATAGGCCAGCTTGCGGTCCCACGTCGCGGCGGTGGCCAGGCCGGATGGCAGCGAGGTGCGCTCGCGCGGCGTCTTGGTCGCTTGTGTCGCCACACCCAATCCGGCGTCGGTTTCGAACAAGGCCGGCAAGCCGAGGCGCGGCGTGCCGGGAATATAGCCCGCTGAGAAAGGCAGCGCGGCGGGATTGCGTTTCTTGTCGCGGAAGTCGGAGCCGAACCAGCCCATCACCCAGTCCAGTTTCTCCCGCTGCGTCATGGCCTGCAGCGCCAGCGTCGCGCGGCGGTCCGCGTCAAGCTTGACGTCCATCCACGGACGCTCGGGGACGGCCGCTTCGGCCGCGTGGGCCGGCAGCGCGGTGGCCAGCACCACCACGGTGGAAGCAATCGCCGTCAGGGCCGCTGCCAGCGCGATGGCCAGCGGGCGCAGATTCAATTCTGAATTCAAAATATCTCCTTCTGTAAAAAACAGGCGGCGGCGAACCGCCGCCTGCCGTGCCGCATGGGCGTTAGTAGTTGATGCCGAGTCGTCCGCCCACGGTGCGCGGTTCGATGTAGCTGGCCTGCATCTGGCCGCCGGTCGCCGCGCCGCCCCAGGTTTTGGCCCAGGTGTCGGTCACGTTGCGCACGTAGCCTTCAACATACCATTTGTCGTCCGGGCTGGCCAGCTTGAGCGAGACGTCGCCCTTGGCATAGCCCTTCTGCGACAGGCCGATGTGCGGATCGTCGAAGTTGAGCAGGTCGAAGTAGATCTTGCTCTGGTAGCGCATGCCGCCCCACGCCGTCAGCTTGTAGCCGCTGTCGAGCGGGAAGTCCTGCGACATGTTCAGGCCGAAGGTGTATTTCGGCGCGTTCGGCAGCGTGTTGCCTTCGAGGTTGCGCGCACGGCGGCCGCGCAGGCGCGCTTCCGGTCCGCTGTACACCTCGGGGCACTTCGATACCGAGTTGAACTCGATGCGCTCGTTGCACAGATAGCCGTCGTTGTAGGAATCATAGTCGTGGATGGTCGGCTTGATGTAGCTGGCGAAGCCGCCGATCTTGGCGCCCGCCCACGGCTTGTAGTCCCACTCGATTTCCAGGCCGGGGATGTTAACCTTGGCCACGTTGACGGTCTGCCAGCCGTGCTGGATGTCGCACGCCGGATCGGAGGTGCATGGGCTCTTCGGTATGACCTGCGCGAAGAAGTTGTCGCCGGTGATTTGCATGTCCTTGTAGCGCTGGAAGAAGGCCACCACGGACAGGCCGAGGCGGTTCTCCAGCAGCTTGGCCTTGTAGCCCAGCTCGAAGTTGATGACCGTCTCCGGGCCGTACGGCGTGTACGAGATGTTGGGCGATGGGCCGTTCACGCACTGCATGCCGCCGCACAGGTCGTGCTTGTCGCCGAAGCCGCCGGACTTGTAGCCGGTCGAGACCGAGCCATACGCCATCTCCTGCGCGTTGATCTGCTTGTTCAGGCCCAGGCGCCACGTGAACTTGCGCCAGCTGTCGGCGTGGTCGTTCGGGGTCGGCGCGCCGAAGCCGACCAAGGCTTGCGGGCCGTTGTTCGGGCCCATCGCCGTGGTCAGGTCGTTGCCGTTGTGCGGACGCCAGCCCGGCGAGCCAGGCACGCCGGGGTTGTACAGGCCAAGATAGTAGGCGTTCGGGTAATTGCCGCCCCAGCTGTCGCCGCCGTAATTCAGGCCGCCCTTGTCGGACTTGCTGTCGCGGCTGAAGCGGCCGCCAACCGTGCCGGTCCAGGTCGGCGCGAAGGTCCAGTCGGCCTGCGCGAAGGCGGCCTTGGCGTCGATCTCCCGGTCGGGCTGCGCGTAGTACTGCGAGATCGGCGCGCCGTACGGGCCGTAAACCAGCGTCTCCTGCGAGAAGTTGATCTGGTTTTTCTCGTGCATCCAGAACAGGCCGGCCACATATTTGAGCGCGCCGAAATTCTGCTTCAGCTGCAGCTCGTTGACGGTGGACTTGTAGCGCGAATCGTGGGTGCGGGTGGCGTTGTCCTTGACCGGCCACGTGCCCCAGTTACCGCCCGATTGCAGCGGCAGGCTGACCTCGACCTGGAACGGCAGCGGATGGAAGCCGTTGTCGTCGTCGTGCACCTGGCTGCGCTGCTGGTCGGCCCAGGCGAAGCCGTAATCCAGCGTGGTGTTGGAATTGACGTTCCACGTGGCTTGCGAACGCACGGTGTTGATCGTCATGTCGGTCTGGCCCGGCACGTTGATCAGCACATCCCACTGGCCGCGCGTGCAGGCGTAGCGGGTGCCGGCGCCCTGGTCGCAGTCGCGCACGTTGACGTAGCCGGCGCCGTTGTTCTGGAACTTCTCGCCAGTCAGCAGCCATTCGACGTCGCGGCCGAACTTCATGCGCGCGGCCAGGCGGCCGGCCCACTCGTCCTGGTTGTTGTAGGCGTGGGCCGCGTCCACCTTGGTGTTGTAGCGCTGGTCCACCAGGGGCGTGCCGGGCGGGAAGACCGAGGCGAAGCCCTTGTCGGTGTAGCCGGTGAAGTCCTGCAGCTGGTTCAGGCGGCTGTCCTTCTTCACCTTCATGAACGTGGCGCGCAACGCCAGCCAGTCGTTGACGGCGATGTTCTGGATCATATTGAGCTGCTTCATGTGCAGGCTGCCCATTTCGTACGAGCTACTGCCGTAGGTGCTGCCGAATTCCGGCTTGGCCGGGATGATGTTGATGCTGCCGGCGGTGGAGTTGCGGCCGAACAGCGTGCCCTGCGGACCGCGCAGCACTTCCACCTGCTCCAGGTCGAACATCAGCGCCTGCGCGCCCTGCGGACGCGGCGAATACAGCCCCGCCACGTGCAGGCCGGCCGACGGGTCGCCGATCTCGGTGAAGTTGGTGGCGCTGATGCCGCGGATGGTGATCTGCACCGCCGAGTCGTTGGCCTCGGTCATCTGCACGTTGGGCAGCTCGCCGGAGATGCCCTTGAGGGTGGTGATGCCCTGGCGGGTCAGCTTGTCCTGGGTGAAGGCGGTCACCGCCAGCGGGGTCTTCAGCAGCGAGGTGGAGTAGCGGGTCGCCGTCACCTTCACTTCGGGGATGCCGTCCTTGTCGGTGTCGGTGCCGACCACCTTGGGCGCGGCGTCGGCGGCGTCCGCCGGTGCGGCAAAGACGGGTTGTGCGGCCAGGTTGAAGGCACTGGCTATCGCCAGGCTCATTATTGTTTTCTTCGTCATCGCGTGCAAAATAGGTCTCCTGATTTTTATTGTAAAAAAACCGGCCCCCACTACTGGGCCGGCAACTTCGCGGCGGGCGAAGCGATGAACTTGTCCTGCTGCTTACTGCTCGATCAGCTTGAACGATTGCGCCGGCGTGCCGTTGCAGTCCCAGACCTGCAGGCGCGCGCCGTCGGAGGTGGAGGCGCCCGGCACGTCGAGGCACTTGCCGCTGGCCCGGCCGACGAATTTGTAATGGCCGTCGCCCTGGTCCACCGCCTGCCATTGCTGGTTGCTGCCGCCGCCGTAGGTCCACAGCTGCACCGCCGAGCCGTTGGCCGTGCCCCAGCCGGCCACGTCCCACGCCAGCGCCGGCGCCTGCCGGCTGCTGACGCGGTAGTTGCCGCTGTCGGTGGGCGTGAACTGCCATTGCTGGTTGGCGGCGCCGCGGCTGTCGCACGCCCATTGCTGGACCACGGCGCCGTTGCTGGTCGCGTATTCGGCGTCGTCGACGCAGGAGCCGCTGTTCTTGTTGACCACGGTGTACCACTTGCTCGGGTCGATGCCGTGCTTCGGATCGGTGTGGAACTGCACATCGAAGTCGCGGCTGCTGAAGCCGGCGCCGTTGCGCCAGATCTCGGTGCCGGCCTCGACGTCCAGCAACCACCAGTTGCTGTCGACCGCCTTGCGGGCGACCGAATCGCGGAAGAACGGCACCAGGTCGAAGTTGACCTCGTTCACCGGCGAGGTGGCGACGTAGGAGACGATGTTCCAGCGCGGCCAGCCGTTCGGCGTGTTCCACGCGGTCCACACGTCCCAGTTCATGCCGTTGAGGTTGACGTTGCCGGTCTTGCTGCCGGCCGGCTGCGGCGTGCCGTTGTGGTTAATCCAGATCATGATCTCGGCGCCGTCCGGCTGGCCGCTGGCCGGGGCCTCCCGCGTGGTGTTGAACCAGATGTCATAGGCCACGTCCCAGCCGCCGGCCGCGCCGGGCGTGGTGCGCCAGCGGGTCGGCGCGTAGGTCAGCGCGCTCTGCTGCAGCGGCAGGCCGCTGTCCTTGGTGCACGAGTGCCAGTGGCAGCCTTTGTAGATGGCCGGATAGGCGGCCGGCGTGCTGTCGGGTGAGGACGGCGCGCTGCTCAGGTTCCATTCGCCGGTGTCCTGGTTGACGTTGATGCATTGGGAACCGGTGGCCTTGTCGTTCCAGTAGTTGGTGATGACGGTGTAGGTCTCGTTCAGCACCGGGTACGAGGCGTAACGGTCGCAGCTGGATGCGGCCATGCCGGGCGCGCTGTAGGCCAGTGTGATGGCGGCCGCGAGCGATAGTTTCGACAGTCTGATTGTTGTCATAGCTTAGTCTCCATAGTTATTTTTAAGAGATCTTCCATGTGCGATACCAAAAACAACATTGCACACAGATAAAGCATAGACAGATCGACAGTCCTCCACCCGTTCAAAGTTGCGCAGCCTTCGGAGTGTCTTTTCAACCACACACATGTAACGGTGCTGGCCTTGACGAAAAGAGATGACTATGATGGAAACGTTTCACTTGTCTTTTTATATTGACAGCATTTCCCGTTTTATAATCCGGAGCAAGTACCCATGCACATGCCATCCCCGACGTCCCGTCCGCTGGAGCACCGGCTCAACCAGGTGCTGGACTATATCGACGGGCATCTGGGCCAGAACCTCAACCTCGACTGCCTGGCCGCGCAGGCGCATTTGTCGCGCTATCACTTCCTGCGCCGCTTCCAGCAATGGAGCGCCGAGGCGCCGCACGCCTACGTGCGGCGGCGCCGGCTGGAGACCGGCGCCTCGCAGCTGCTGTACTCGTCCGATTCGGTGGCAGCCATCGCGCAGAACTGCGGCTTCGACACCGCCGACGGCTTCGCCCGCGCCTTCCGCCAGCACTTCGGCCTGTCGCCGTCGCGCTGGCGCGACCGGCAGCGCGGCATGGCGGCCGCCAGCAGCCAGGGTCCGGTGGCCGGCCAGAACGGGCCGGTGCGCATCGTCCGGCTGCCGACCGCGCGCGTGGCCTACACGCGCCACTTCGGCCCCTACGACGAGGACAGCGCGGCGCAGTGGTCGCAGCTCGACACCTGGTGCCGCCAGCACAACCTGCCGCCATCGCCGCGCTTCGGCATGGGGCTGGACGATCCCGACATCACCGCGCCGGAGAAGTGCCGCTACGACGTCTGCGTGGAGGTGCCGGGGGATTTCGTGGCGCCGGCCGGCATGCCGATCAAGACCATCGCCGGCGGCGCGCACGCGGTGCTGCGCTTCATCGGTCCGAGGGTGTTGAGCAAGGATGCGTGGCACCGCCTGCTGCACGAGGGCGTGCTGTATGGCCGCTACAAGGCGGCCGCCCGCCCCTGCTTCGAGCGCTACGAACCGGAGCAGCGCGACGCCTGCGTGGAGGCGCAGGATTGCGAGCTATGCCTGCCGCTGGAGCCGCAGATGGCACTGTGAGTTGACGCTGCGGTCAGCCGGCCGACAGCATGGCCGACATGCCGATCAGCGTGGGATATTGTTCGGTGATGACGAAGGTGGGGATGTGCGCCAGGTAGTCGGAGAAGCGGCCCTTCTGCTCGAAGCGCGCGCGGAAGCCGGAGCGCTCGAAGAACTCGCTCATCTGCGGCACGATGCGGCCGCCGATGTAGATGCCGCCCTTGGCGCCCAGCGTCAGCGCGACATTGCCGGCCACGGTGCCGAGCATGTCGCAGAAGGCGTCCAGCGTCTCCTCGCACACGGGACACAGGCGGTGCAGGCCGCGCTCCATGATCTGCGCGGTGTTCAGGTCCTGCGGCTCGACGCGCGCGCGCTCGGCCAGCGCGCGGTACACCAGCGCGATGCCGATGCCCGACACCAGCCGCTCGCTCGACACATGCTCGTGGTAGCGGCGCGCATAGCGCAGGATGTCGATCTCGCGCTCGTTCATCGGCGCGAAGGTGCTGTGGCCACCTTCGCTGTCGATGGCGATCCAGCGCTCGCCGGCCGGCACCAGGGCGGACACGCCCAGCCCCGCGTCCGCGCCCACCAGGCCGATGGTGGCGCCGGCGCGCGCGGCGCCGCCGCCGATCTGGCGCTTGTGGTCCGGCGCCAGGTAGGGCAAGGCGCTGGCCAGCGCGGTGAAGTCGTTCACCACCACCAGCGATTTCAAACTGAATTGCGAACATACCGCCTCGATCGAGAACGACCAGTGGTGGTTGGTCATCGTCACCCAGTCGCCGTCGATGGGATTGGCGATGGCGATGCCGGCGAAGCGCGCCTGGTAGCCGCCCGCCGCCACCGTGGCCGGCTGCGACAGATAGGCCACCAGCGCCGCGCCCAGCGTGGGATAGGCGGCGCAGTCGGTGACCCAGATCGCCTCGATCCGGTTGGGGGCCGTCTCCAGCCCGAAGCTGGCGCTGGTGCCGCCGATGTCGGCCAGCAGGCGCGGGCCATTGGCGAGGTGCGAAAACGATTCGCGTTGCATGTCTCTTCCTGGTTTCTTGTAGTTTGCCGGCGGTTTGATTATAAGTCACATCGCTTATGAAAACGATTTCAAGAGCCTTTTTCATTAAATACCGTATCGTCGTGAAAGTCAATGCGGCATCGGGGATGGATTTGGCCGGAAGAGCGTGGATTTTATGGTAATCTTCGGCGAAAAGGTTTTCACAGAATAACGATCACAACAGGAATTGCCTTGGCAGACGTCCCCCACTCCTCCGGCCCATCGACCCTGATGGATGTAGCACGCCAGGCGGGCGTGTCCCCCAGCACCGTGTCGCGCATCCTCAACGGCACCGCCAAGGTGTCCGACGACAAGCGCCTCGCCGTGCTGGCCGCCATCGACAAGATGAAGTTCGCGCCCAACCAGATGGCGCAGGGCCTGAAAAAAGGCCGCTCGATGACCATCGGCATCGTGGTGCAGGACATCTCCTCCCCCTTCTTCGACGAAACGCTGCGCGGCGTGGACGACGGCTTGAAAGGCACCGGCTACGCCTCGGTGATCGTCAGCGGCCACTGGAACGCCGACGAGGAGGCCGACCGCATGCGCCTGCTGCTGGCGCGCAAGGTGGATGGCATCATCCTGCTGTCGGGCCGCATGTCGGACCAGGCGGTGCTGGGCTTCGCCAGCCAGCGCCCCATCGTCTCCACCGGCCGCGCGCTGCAGACCCGCAGCGCGCTGGGCTTCAAGCTGGACAACGAATCGGGCGCCTGCATGGCGGTGCACCACCTGATCGAGCTGGGCCACCGCCGGATCGCCTTCATCTCCGGCCCGGCCAACAACATCGACGCCGCCGAGCGCCTGGCCGGCTACACGCGCGCGCTGCGCGAGGCGCATATCGAGCTGGACCCGGACCTGATCGTCGAGGGCAACTATCACGAGGCCAGCGGCATGCTGGCGATGAACCGGCTGTTCGACACGCACCAGCAGTTCACCGCCGTGTTCGCGGCCAATGACCTGAGCGCGTATGGCGCGCGGCTGGCGCTGTACCGCAAGGGCATCCGCGTGCCGGACGACATCTCGCTGGTCGGCTTCGACGATTTGCCCGGCTCGTCCTATACCACCCCGCCACTAACGACTATACGCCAGCCCTTGTATGACATCGGCCGCATCGCCACCCAGGCGCTGCTGCGCATCATCAACGGCGAGGAAGCGCGCGGCGAAGTGCCGCCTTTGGAGCTGATCGTGCGCGAAACCACGCGCCGCGTGCGCTGATCGAGATAGCCACACGGAAATCTGGCCTTTTCTGCACCGATGGCGCAACCGCTTTACAATGACGGACGTTTCGGCAAGAATCACCTCGATTTTTTCACATCGTCAAACCAACACAAGGAAGAACAATGGAACATACCCTGCCACCACTGCCATACGCCATCGACGCCCTGGCGCCGCACATCTCGCAAGAGACGCTGGAATACCACTACGGCAAGCACCATCAAACGTATGTCACCAACCTGAACAACCTGATCAAGGGCACCGAGTTTGAAAACCTGTCCCTGGAAGAGATCGTCAAGAAATCGTCCGGCGGCATCTTCAACAACTCGGCCCAGGTGTGGAACCACACCTTCTACTGGAACGGCCTGACCCCGAACGGCAAAGGCGCACCAAGCGGCGCGCTGGCCGACGCGATCAACGCCAAGTGGGGTTCGTTCGACAAGTTCAAGGAAGAGTTCACCAAGTCGTGCGTGGGCAACTTCGGTTCGAGCTGGACCTGGCTGGTGAAGAAAGCCGACGGTTCGCTGGACATCGTCAACACCTCCAACGCCGCCACCCCGCTGACCACCGACGCCAAAGCGCTGATCACCTGCGACCTGTGGGAACACGCTTACTACATCGACTACCGCAACGCGCGTCCTAAGTATGTAGAGACCTTCTTCAAGCTGGCCAACTGGGACTTCGCAGCAGCCAACTTCGCCTGATTGTAAGTCTGCAGGCAAAGGGGTCAAGTCCGGGACTTGGCCCTTTTTTTATTGAAGCTGCAGGGTCTTCACGATCTTGAACTCGCTCTTCTCGCCGGCGCCCGATGCGGTGTTGCGGCTCTCCTTACGTATCGATACCAGGCGGTTGCCCGCCAGCGCGTAGACGCTGGACTCTTCATTCTTCGCCTCGAAGCTGATGACGATGAAGGCCCGGCCATGCATGCTCTGCGTGATGCGGCTGGCCAGCGGCGTGCCGTCGGCGGCGATCCACACATTCAGCCGTCCATCGAATTCCTTGACGTATTTGCGGTCCCGGTCGGCCAGCACGTCGATGCCCTGCGCGAAGGTCAGCACGCGCGCCGGCTTGCCCTGGTAGACGTCGGCCTTCTCGCTCAGGAAGCTGGTCTTCTCCAACATCTGCGCCAGGCTGCTGGCGGCCGAGATCATGGGCCGAAGATCGGTCGGGCTGAATTCGCGGGCGGCGTTCAAGGTCGGCGTCTTGGCGTTGGGATTGCGGGCGACCGCCGTCGCTTCCGCATCGAGCCTGGCCAGCATGTCGCGGCTGTAACTGAGCTGCATGCCGCGCTGGCCGTCCTCGATGCCGACCGCAGCCTGGCCGCTGGTCTCGTCGGCGTCCTTGCCCTCGCCGTTGCGGCGCCAGACGTTCGAATCCAGTGCGGCCTTCAACGGCACCGGCTCCTGCAGGTGCTCCAGCGCCGCCTTCAAATCGGCCAGGCCGTCGGCTTGTGCGGCGCCGGCCAGCGCCAGCACAGGGATCAACATCAGTCGTGGCAATCGCATTCGTTCCTCTCTCAAGCGGCTGCGCTCAGGCGGCCCGCGTTCATGGTGACGGTTCTGCCGCAACGCGCGGCGATCGATAAATCGTGCGTGACCAGCACCAGCGTCGAACCGCGCTCGCGATTCAGCGCGAACATCAGCTCAATCACGGCGGCGCCGGTGGCCGCGTCCAACGCGCCGGTCGGCTCGTCGGCCAGCAGCAGCGGCGGTTCGCAGACGAAGGCGCGCGCCAGCGCCACCCGCTGCTGCTCGCCGCCGGACATGTACTTCGGATAGTGGCGCAAGCGGGCCGACAGCCCCACCCGCTCCAGCATGGCCTTGGCCTTCTCGCTGGCCCGCGCCTCGCCGCGCAGCTCCAGCGGCAGCATGACGTTTTCCAGCGCGGTCAGGTGCGGCAGCAGCTGGAACGATTGGAACACGAAGCCCACGTTCTGCTGACGGAACACGGCGCGGCCGTCCTCGGTGAGCTGGAAGATGTCGGTGTTCTCCAGTTCCACCGTGCCGCTGGTCGGCAGGTCCAGCCCCGCCAGGATGCCCAGCAGCGTGGACTTGCCCGAGCCGGACGCGCCGACGATGGCCAGCGTCTCCCCTGCCTGCACCGTCAGGTCGATATCGTGCAGGATGGTGAGTTCGCCGGTGGCGTCGCTCACGCGCTTGCCGAGGTTTTTTACCGCTATCGCCGGCCGCAGCAGGCTGGCCGCGAGATTCATATTGGTCATTGCTACTCCTAATTTTCCCGAAGACTGAGTAAGGGCGGTTGATTCAGCACGTTGCGCAAGCCCGCCCAGCCGCCGGCCAGCGCGCACAACGCGCCCGCCAGCAGGCCGGCGGTCCACAACCACGGCGACCATTGCCACGCCAGGTGAAAGCTGAAGCGCGCCAGCGCCCAGCTGGCGGCAGTCGCGCCGCCGGCCGCCAGCAAGCCCGCCAGCGCGCCGGTCAGCAGATGCTCTATCCACTGCGCCTGCGACAGTTGCCGGCGCGTGGCGCCCAGCGCGCGCAGCAGCGCGGCCTGGCGCTTGCGCGCGTCCAGCGATCCCGCCATCGCAGCGTACAGTACCAGCAATCCGGACATCAGCGTGAACGCGAACAGGAATTCCACCGCCGCGCTGACCTGTGCCAGCGTGTCTTGCATGCGCTGGATGAAGGCGCTGATGTCGAGCACACTCACGTTCGGGTAGTCGCGCGCCAGCAGGTACGAGAAGCGCTGGTCGTCCGCCGGTATGTACACGGTCGTCGCCAGCGTGGCCGGCATGGCGGTCATCAGGCCGGGAGCCACTTCGAAGGCGGCGCCCACCTGGTGCGCGCGCCAGTCGACCTTGCGCAGACTGGTGGCCTTGACGTCCAGCGTCTCGCCGGCCACGTCGAAGGTCAGGCGGTCGCCCAGCTTGATGCCGAGGATTTCGGCGATGCCCTGGTCGACCGAGACTTCGGCCGCAACGCCATCGTACCAGCGGCCGGCGGTGATGGTGTTGGGCACTTGCAGCTTATCGGCCTGCTCGATCTCCATTTCGCGCTCGACCATCTCCCTGGCGCGCGGATCGTCCGGCTTGGCCGGCTTGCCGTTGACGCCGACCAGCCGTCCACGGCTCAGCACATGCATGCGCGGCTGCCCGTAGCGCTTCAGGCGCGCCTCCAGTGCCTGCCGCTGCTCCGGTTCGATGTTGATGATGTAGTGATTCGGCGCGCCTTCCGGCGTGGCCTGGTGCCATGCGAACAACAGGTCGCCGCGCACCACCGTCAACAGCAGCAAGGCGGTCAGGCCCAGCGCCAGCGCGACGATCTGCGTGATGCTTGCCGCTGGGCGGCGGCGCATGTCGGTGACGGCGAAGCGCCAGGCCGGATGGTTGAACAGGCCGCGCATCGGCCGCAGCGCGCCCACGCCCAGCCACGCCGCCAGGCCGAACACCAAGCCGCACAACGCGAACGCGGCTGCCGCGATCAGGCCGAGCATGACGTCCTCGGTCTGCCACACCAGCAGCGCGGTGAACACGCCGGCGCCCAGCGCGTAGCTGGCGATGGTGCGCGCCTGCGGCGCTTCCTGTTCGCGGCGCAGCAGGCGCACTTGCGACACGTTGCGCATCTGGAGCAGCGGCGGCAGCGCGAAGCCCAGCAACAGCGCCAGCCCCGCCACCAGGCCTTGCAGCGCCGGCTGCCAGCCGGGCGGCGGCAGGTCGGCGTCCACCAGCTTGCCCAGCCATTCGAGCAGGACGAAGTGACAGCCGAATCCCAGCAGCACGCCGATGACGCTGCCGGCCACGCCCAGCATCAGGAACTCCAGCAGATACATGCGGATCTGCTGCGACTGCGTCTGGCCCAGGCAGCGCAGCACGGCGCAGGCGTCGAGGTGGCGCTGCACGTAGCGGCGCGCGGCCATCGCCACCGCGATCCCGGCCAGCAGCGCGGACAACAACCCGACCAGCGACAGGAACTGCCGCACCTGGTCCTGCATCGACTGGCTCTCCTTGCCCGCCGAGGCAAGCGAGTTGATTTCGATGCCCAGCCTGGGCGTGGCGGCGATGCGCGCCTTGACCCATTGCTCGAACCCCGCCACCTGCGCCGGTTCGCCAGCCACCAGCAGGCGGTGCGTGGCGATGGCATGCTGCTGCAGCAAATTGGTGGACACCAGGTCGGCGTGGTTGATCATGGCACGCGGCGCCAGCGTGAGGAAGGAGGCGGCGGCATCGGGCTCGGAGGCGATCACCCCGGCCACCGTCAGCGTGCGTTCGCCAATGCGCAGCGTGGAACCGATGCGCAGGTTCAGCGCCGCTGTCAGGGTTGGATCGACCCACACAGTGCCGGGCGCGGGGATGGACGCGGCCACGGCGTCCGGCAGGCCTTCGCGGCGCAGCTTCATGTGGCCGCGCAAGGGATAGGCATCGCTCACGCTCTTGAGCGCGACCAGCATCGACGTGCCCTGCCCGTCCCCGCCGGCGGTGGCCATGTTCAGCATCGCGACAGTGTCGGCGCTGCGCAGGCCGCGCCGCGCTGCCTCGGCGCGCAGGTCGGCGGGCAAGGGCTGATCGGACGCCAGCACCAGGTCGGCCGCCAGCACCTGGTTGGCGTTGCGCGCGATGCCGGCGCCCATGCGCGCGGTGAAGAAGTTCACCGACGACAGCGCCGCCACCGACAGCATCAGCGCCGCCAGCAGGAAGCGCAGTTCGCCCGCGCGCCAGTCGCGCCGCAGCATGGATAACGATAGTCTGAACATCTGGCCGGCTTCCAGGATAAAACCGGCAGCTTGCCAAAACCGCCGCGCGGCGTCCGCCGGAATGCGACGAAACGCCGGTAGCCGCGATGGTTTGCAAGAATGGACGGCTGGATTGCACGGCACAATCTGCACAATCGGGCCGGCATGCCTATAATCCGGAACACCTCTCTTCCATCCCGGAGTATCCAGATGACCTACCACGCCTCGCCGCACCGCTATGAAGCGATGCAATACCGCCGCTGCGGCCGCAGCGGCCTGCAACTGCCGCTGATGTCCCTCGGGCTGTGGCATAACTTCGGCGACACCAACTCGCTCGCCTCGCAACGCGACATGCTGCGCACCGCCTTCGACCTGGGCATCACCCACTTCGACCTGGCCAACAACTACGGGCCGCCGTACGGCTCGGCCGAAACCAATTTCGGCCAGCTGTTCAAGGCCGACTTCCAACCGTACCGCGATGAGCTGATCATTTCCACCAAGGCCGGCTGGGACATGTGGCCCGGCCCTTACGGCCAGGGCGGCGGTTCGCGCAAGTACGTGCTGGCCAGCCTGGACCAGAGCCTGAAGCGCATGGGACTCGATTACGTCGACATCTTTTATTCGCACCGCTTCGATCCGGACACGCCGCTGGAGGAAACCATGGGCGCGCTGGCGCACGCGGTCCAGCAGGGCAAGGCGTTGTATGTGGGGGTGTCGTCGTATTCGGCGGAGAAGACCGCCGAGGCGGCGCGCCTGCTGGCCGAGTGGAAGGTGCCGTGCCTGATCCACCAGCCGTCCTACAATATGCTGAACCGCTGGATCGAGGAAGACCTGCTCGACACGCTGTCCAAGCAGGGCATGGGCTGCATCACCTTCACCGCACTGGCGCAGGGCATCCTGAGCGACAAATACCTGAACGGGATTCCGCAGGACTCACGCGTGAACCGCCCGGGCGGCGGCTCGCTGCAGAAGGCGCACCTGAGCGATGAAAACCTGGCGCGCGTGCGCGGCCTGAACGAGATCGCCAAGGCGCGCGGCCAGACGCTGGCGCAGATGGCGCTGGCGTGGGTGCTGCGCGATCCGCGCATCACGTCCACGCTGATCGGCGCAAGCAGCAGCGCGCAGATCCGCGAGAACGTGGCGGCCTTGCAGAACCTGGCCTTCACCGCCAGGGAGCTGGCCGACATCGACCAGCTGGCCAAGGAAGGCGACATCAATCTGTGGGCCGGATCGTCCAGCCACAAATAGATCGCCCGCAGATCGCCTGCATTAAGGCCGCGCGGCCGGCGTCGAGCCGGTGCGCGACCAGTCGCGCCGCTCGGGGCGCTCGATCTCGGCGCCCTCTTCCGGCACCTCCTCGTGGAACTCGCCATCCACCACCGGGATCGTTTCGACGTGATCGAAGCCGATGTCGGTATCGGCCGGCAGCGTTTCGACGTCCACGCCGGCGCGCTCGCCGGTGCCTTCGGCGTCGGTGTCGCTATCGAGGCCGATATCCGGCTCGCCGGCGACATCGCTGCCGCTGTCGGAGTTGTCGCTGGGGCCCAGCGCCCGCGAGCCATGGCCGCGCCCCAGTGTGCGGTCGGTGCCGACCGGGATATTGTCCGGGTCCAAGGTACTGTCAGACATGATCTGCTCCTCCCTCTGAAAACACCCATTTGACCACCGCCGCCGTGGCCGTTCCGTGCGGGACCGCGCATAAGGCTATCGTTCTCATAGGTATTTTTTACTTTACAAATGTAATATTCATCTCTATAGTTACTCCATCCCAGCAGCCAACACAAGGAGCAACGCCATGAGCATCACGACCAAAAACCTCATCAAAGCCGCCGCCACCGCCGCCTTCGCGATCGCCGCCACGGCCACCACCGTCACCAGCGCCTTCGCGCAGAGCACCGCGCCGGCCACCGCCACCACGGCCGCCACGAGCACCGCCGCCGGCAGCGCCGCAGCGCAAACGGCCGTCGCCAACGGCGCGCTGGCCACCACCGCCAAAGCCCAGCCGGCCGGCCTGACCCGCGCCCAAGTGCAGGCCGAATTCCTGGAAGCGCGCAAGAACGGCACGCTGATCGAGAATGAAGCCGACATGGACGTCGCGCAGACCAAGAAGCATCACGCCAAGTAATCGGAAGTCCGTCCCGTGAAACCGCCGCGCGCCATCCAGCCAGCCACCCTCGCCGCCTTCGCGCTGGCGCTGCTGGCCGGCTGCGCCGACATTGGCCACATCCATCCGCAGGCCAGCGCGCTGAAACCGGCCGGACTCAATCCCGGCAAGGCCATCGCGGCCGCCAGCGCCGATGTGGCGTGGCCGGAGCAGCAATGGTGGCAAGCGCTGCACGATGAGCAGCTGAACCGCCTGGTGGCCGCCGCACTGGCCGATAGCCCGACGCTGCACGCCGCCCAGGCGCGCGTGCGCCAGGCCGAGGCGCTGGCCGGCGTCGCCAAGGCCGGCACGCTGCCGCAGGTGACCGCCTCCGCCAGCGCCGACCGCGAACTGTATTCCGCGCACAGCACCGTGGCCGCTCCGCTGGCCGGCAACTACGCGTGGAAGAACACCGCCACGCTGTCCGGCGCCTACGACCTGGATCTGTGGGGCCGCAACCGCGACGCGCTGGCCGCCGCGCTGGACGAGGTGCACATGGCGTCGGCCGAGGCGCAGATGGCGCGGCTGACATTGGCATCGGCCGTCGTGCGCAGCTACATCCAGCTATCGCTGGAGTACGCGCTGCAGGACAGCGTGGCGCAGGACCTGGCGCAGCGCCAGCGCATCCTGGAGATCACGCGCAAGCGCCACGCCGCCGGCCTGTCCAGCGAGATCGAGGTGGCAAGCATCGAGACCACGCTGCCGGCCGGACGGCGCGAGCATGAGCAGATCGGCGAATCGATCGCCCTGCTGCGCAACCAGCTGGCGGCACTGATCGGCAAAGGACCGGGCGACGGCGACGCGATCGCCCGGCCGATGCTGGCCCTCGACGCCGGCCATGGCGGCGCGGTGCCGGCCTCGCTGCCGGCGGAGCTGGTCGGCCACCGGCCCGACATCGCGGCCCAGCGCTGGCGCGTGGAGGCGGCCGGCGCGCGCATCGCAGGCGCCAAGGCCGAGTTCTACCCGAACATCAACCTGGCGGCGTTTGTCGGCTTGCAGTCGCTGGGCTTCGGCCATTTTCTGGACAGCGGCTCGGCGATGCGCGGCGTGACGCCGGCCATCAGCCTGCCGGTGTTCGAAGGCGGCCGCCTGCGCGCGCAACTCGGCAACCAGACCGCGCTCTATGACGGCGCGGTCGAGCAGTACAACGCCGCTGTGGTGCAGGCGATGGCCGACGTGGCCAACGCGGTGGTGCGCATCGATTCGGTGCGGCGGCAGGACCAGTTGGCGCAGCGCGCGCTGGCCGCGGCGCGGCGCCAGCAGGAGCTGGCCGAACGCGCCTACCGCGCCGGCATGACCGACGCGCTGAATGTGATCAATGCGCAGCTGACCTTATTGAACGAGGAGCAGCAGATGGCGCAAGTGGCGAGCAAACAACTGGATAACTACACATTGTTGATGGCCGCGCTGGGCGGCGGCATAAAACTGGATTTACCCCGACGCTTAGATAGTACAATCAAATCCTTTGAAAATTAGTGAGGAGCAGGCAATGAGCAGTTTTGAAGCGACTAAAAAACGCCTGAAAAACATCCATGCCCGAATGCCCGAGTTCCCAGAGGATTTGATGCGCGTACTGCGCATGACTTACCACATCCAGAAGCGGATGAAAGACCTGAGCAACGCGGCGCTGCGCAAATATGACCTGGTCGACGCCAGCTACATGGTGTTGGCCGTGCTGTACGGCTCGGACAACGAGACATCGACGGCGTCCACGCTGGGCGAGGCCTGCATGGAGAAGCCGGCCAACCTGACGCGCGTGTGCAATGACCTGGAAGCCCAGGGCCTGATCTCGCGCGGCAACCGGCCCGGCGACCGCCGCTGCGTGATGATCACGCTGACCGACGCCGGCCGCGAACTGGCCGCGAAGGTGCTGCCGGAAGTATGGGGCACCACCACCCGCGCCTACGACGGCTACACCGCCGAAGAAGTTAAAGTACTTGAAGCGCTGCTGAAAAGGCAGCTGGACAACCTGGAAGCACTGACCTAGAACCGACCACCATGAATCCTCCCCAAGCCGCCACTCCCACCCAGGACCCAAGCGCGGCAAGGGGAGCATGGCGCTGGCTGGCGCAGGAGACGGCCGGCTGGTTCAACACCGAGGGCCCGCGCTGGCTGTTCGTCGCCAGGACCATGCTGGCCTCCTTCTCCGCGCTGTGGCTGGCCTTCCGCCTCGGCCTCGACGCTCCCTACACCGCCCTCGCCACCACCGTCATCCTGGCCCTGCCCAGCAGCGGCATGGTGCTGGAAAAGGCGTTCTACCGTTTTCTCGGCACGCTGGTCGGCTGTTCGGCGGCGCTGCTGCTGGTGGCGCTGTTCCCGCAATCGCCGCCGTTGCTGTTTGTCGGCGTGGCGCTGTGGATCGCCCTGTGCACCGCCGGCGCGGCCATGCACCGCAACCAGCAGTCGTACAGCTTCGTGCTGGCCGGGTACACCGCCTGCATGATCGCCGTGCCCGCGATCGACACGCCGGAACACGTGTTCACGCTGGCCGTCACGCGCGTGACCGAGGTCGGGCTGGGCATCATCTGCGCCGCCGTGGTGCACGACGTGGTCTTCCCGCGCCGCCATTCGCATGCCGTGATGCGCACCGTGCAGGCGCGCTATGCCAGCTTCATCGCGTTCAGCATCCAGGTGCTGGAGCAGCGCCTGTCGCCGGCCGAGACGGAACTGAACCACCTGAAGTTCGCCGCCGACATCGCCGCGCTGGAGTCGGGCCGCGCCGCAGCCTTCTTCGAGGCCGGCCACGCGCGCGCGCACACGCGCCAGCTGCACGCCTTCAACGCCGCCTTCATGGCGGTGCTGACCACCTTCTACACGCTGCACCGCCTGATCCACCGGCTGCGCGGCGCCGCGCCGGCCCATGCGCAGCCGGTGCTGGCGCTGATCGAACCGATGCACGTCCATTTGGCGCAGGCCATGGGCGACGAGCTGACACCGCAGCGCATGGCGCAAATGCGCGCCAGGCTGGCGGCCGATACCACCGCCGCCCGCGCGCGGGTGGACGCCGCCGATGCGCGGCAAGCCACCGAAGCCGCCGACGCGCAGCCGGCCACCGGCACCGTCGCCGACGCTCACCTGGCCGCCGAAGGCGCGATACCGCTGGAGCGCGCGCAGCGCATCAGTTTCGACACTGCGGTGGAACTGCTGGAGCGCTACGCGCGCGACATGGAGGCCTTCGCCTGCCTGTACCACGGCCTGACGCAGGAGAAGCGCCAGCAGGTCAGCGATCCCGGCGCCTACTCGCCGAAAACGCCGCCGGCCATCGTCGCCGCCAGCGGCTTCCGCGCCGGCGTCGCCCTGCTGTTGACCGCCGCCGCGTGGTACTGGCTGGCCTGGCCCTACGTCGGCAACGCCATCCTGATGGCGACCATCTTCTGCGCGCTGGCCTCGTCCTCGCCGCGCCCGACCGCGATGGTGCAGCAGGTGCTGACCGGCTTCCTGGTGGCCACGCCGCTGGCCTTCGTCACCGAATTCTTCCTGGTCGCCCGCGCCAACGACTTCCCGACGCTGGTCATCGCCGCACTGCCGATCTTCGCGCTGGGCAGCTACCTGATCACCAGTCCGCGCTGGGCCGGGGTGGGCATCGGCATCTGCATGTTCTGCGCCACGCTGGTGGTGCCGACCAACTTGATGCACTACGACGTGGAGAGCTTCATCAGCAGCGAGCTGTCGCTGACGCTGGGCGTGGCGGTGGCCTACCTGATGTTCAAAGTGGTGCTGCCAGAGCACACCATGGGCCAGAAGGACCACGTGGCCGCCGCGCTGTGGCGCGAGGCGCAGCGCGCCTGCACCGCCCCGATCCACCGCCTGAAGCGCCGCTTCGACAACCGCGTGCGCGACCTGCTCAGCCAACTGAACGCCGCCTCCGGCCCCGCGCCCGGCGCGGCGGTGCGCGCCGTGGTGCGCCAGGGCCTGACGCTGCTGGAGCTGGGCCACGCCGTGATCGAGCTGCGCCAACTGGTCGCCACGTCGCAACCCGGCCCGGTGCCGGTGGCGCTGAAGCGAGTGGTCGGCGAACTGGCCGCCCACCTTCGGGAGCCGTCCAGCGCCAGCGGCCAGGCGGCGCTGCAATCTATCCTGGACGCCGGCGCCAGCGTGCGCGCCGCGCTGCCCGACGCCACGCCGGAACGCCAGTTGCGCCTGCAAACCGCGCTGACCGACCTGCATTCCATTTACACGTCCCTGCTGGACCAGATCACTACAGGAGAAACCGCCGATGCCGCGTGAGATAGACTTTTTTGGCGTACTGCTGCCCGGCGTGCTGCCGCTGTTCCTCGTCAGCGTGCTGCTGCAACTGGTGCTCAACAGCGCCCTGAGCCACCTCGGCGCCTACCGCCACAGCTGGCATCCGGCGCTCGCGCGGCTTTGCCTGTTCGTCTGCATCTTCAGCGCCCTGCTGGTCACGCTGTACAAATAATCCACCCCTTATCAGAAAGGCCGCCGTGAGCGCATCCAAAATCTTCCGCTTTTTCCTGACCATGCTGCTGGTGGCAGCCGCCCTGTGGATGGGCCGCTCGGCCTGGGACCGGTACATGGAGTCCGCCTGGACCCGCGACGGCCGCGTCAAGGCCGACGTGGTCAACATCAGCGCCGATGTCGCCGGCACCGTCACAGACGTGAAGGTGCGCGACAACCAGCTGGTCAAGCAGGGCGACGTGCTGTTCGAGGTGGACAGGGCGCGCTACCAGGACGCGCTGGCGCAGGCCGACGCCATGCTGGCGTCGCAGCAGGTGGAGAAAGGCCGGCGCGGCAAGGAAGCCAGCCGCCGCGCGGGGCTGGACGACGCGGTCGTCTCGGCAGAGAGCAAGGAGACGGCGCAATTCGCGGCCGGCACGGCGGCGGCGCAGTACCAGGCCGCGCTGGCGGCGCGCCGGCTGGCGGAGCTGAACCTGCAGCGCACGGTGGTGCGCGCGCCGGTCACCGGCTACGTCACCAACCTGAATGTGCACCCGGGCGACTTCGCCGCCGTCGGCGCGGCCAAGCTGGCGATGATCGACAGCGCCTCGTTCTACGTGGTCGGTTATTTCGAGGAGACCAAGCTGCCGCTGCTGAAGGTGAACGACGCCGTCGAGGTCCACCTGATGAGCGGCGCGGCCCAGCTACAGGGCCATATCGAGAGCATCGCCCACGGCATCACCGACCGCGACGCCAACACCGGCCGCGAGCTGCTGGCCGACGTCAACCCGACCTTCAACTGGGTGCGGCTGGCGCAGCGGGTGCCGGTGCGCATCCACATCGACCAGCTGCCGAAGGGACTGGACCTGGTGGCCGGCACGACCTGCACGGTGGTGATCCATGGATAACGGCGCCGATCGTTTCAGCACCATCCGCCTGTTCCTGGACGCCGCGCTGCTGGGCAGCTTTTCCGCCGCCGGCCGCCGTCAGGGCATGTCGCCGGCGGCGGCCAGCGCCTGCATCCAGCGGCTGGAGGCCTCGCTGCAGGTGAAGCTGTTCGAACGCACCACGCGCCAGCTGCGCCTGACCGAGGAGGGCCAGATGTACCGCCACTTCAGCGAGCAGGCGATGGCGCTGATGGCGGAGGCGGAGGCGGGCCTGCACGCGGGCGGCGACAATGTGCGCGGCATGGTGAAGATCTCGGCGCCGTCGGACCTGGGCCGCAATGTGCTGATGCCGATGCTGGATGACTTCCGGGCCCGCCATCCCGAGCTGCAGTACGCGCTGACGCTGAGCGATTCGACCGCGAACATGGTGCAGGACGATATCGACCTGGCGATCCGCTACGGCCAGCTGGCCGACAGCGAGATGGTGGCGCGCGTGCTGGCGCCGAGCCGGCGGGTGGTGTGCGCGGCGCCGTCGCTGATCGCGCAGACGGGGGGCCCGGCCACGCCGGAGGAGCTGGCGCGGTTGCCGACGCTGGTGCTGGTGACGGCGCTGGGGCCGATGCAGGAATGGCGCTACTGCAGCAACGACGAGGCGGACGAGAAGCGCGCGGTGCGCGTGCGCCGCACGCAGCAGAGCAACGACGGCGAGGTGATACGCAAGTGGGCCATCGCCGGCCAGGGCTACGCCTACAAGTCCATCCTCGACATCGCCGGCGATTTGCGCAGCGGGCGGCTGGAGACGGTGCTCGACGAGTACTTCACGGAGAGCGCGCCGCTCAACCTGCTGTATCACCGCAACCGCTATCAGCCGCCGCGCATCGCGCTGCTTATTGCGTTTTTGCTGGAGCGCTTTGCAGACCTGGCATGACGCCCATCTGCTGCAACAGCGTCAGGTTGTCCTCCAGGTGCCAGTTCTCGGCGATGCGGCCGTCGGCCACGCGGTACAGGTCGAAGGCACGGAAGTCGATGGGCTGGCCCTTGCCGCTGGTGGCGCCGAAGGTGCCAGTAAAGTGGCCGGTGAAGTGCAGGTGCACAGCCACGCGGTCGCCGCTGACCACCATGTCGGTGATCTCGGCCTTCAGGTCGGGCACCGCGGTGCGGAAGCCTTTCGACGCCTGCAGCGGGCCGTTGACGCCCTGCTCGCGGCCGGCCGGCAGCGTGCGGTCCATGAAGTCGGGCGACAGGGCCTGTTTGGCCAGCGCGGGGTCGCCGGTGTTCCAGAAGGCGGCGTAGCGGCGGGCCGCTTGCTCGGTCGGGTCGTTGGCGTTGGCGTTCGCGGCGCCGGCCAGCAGCAAGGCGGTCAGCAGGAGGGAGCGTTTCATGGGCAGTCCTTTCGTTGTGGGGATGCCCGGATTGTGCGCCGCCCGCCGCCGCGCCGGAATTGGCCTGGCCGTTGAAGCAGCTGCTTGCGGCGGTTGAAGATCGCCGCGCGTTGGCCAGGTGAGCCGCGTTAGCGCCCGCCGCCCGCGTCGACGATGGCGCCGCTGACGTAGGACGATTGCGGGCCGAGCAGCCACAGGATGGTCTCGGCGATTTCCTCCGGCTGGCCGCCGCGCTGCATCGGCACGGTCGATGCCAGCCGCGCCACGCGATCCGGATCGCCGCCGCTGGCGTGGATGTCGGTATAGATGATCCCCGGCCGCACGCAGTTCACCCGTATGCCCTCGGCCGCGACCTCTTTCGACAGTCCCAGTGTCAGCACGTCGATCGCGCCCTTGGACGCGGCGTAGTCGATGTAGACGTTCGCGCCGCCATGCCGGGCCGCGCCGGACGACAGGTTGACGATGCCGCCACCCTGCCCGCCGCTGGCGGTCGACATGCGCCTGACCGCCTCCCGGCTGCACAGGAAGTAGCTGATCACGTTGGTGGTGAACACGCGCTGCAGGCGCTCCACCGACATCTCGGTCAAACGGCACTGCCGCTCCAGCACCCCGGCATTGTTGACCAGCGCCGTCAACGGCCCCAGTTCCGCGTCGACGGTGGCGAACAGCCGCAGCACGTCCGCCTCCACGCCGACGTCTGCCTGCACGGCGATCGCCTCGCCGCCCTCGGCCAGGATCTTCGCGCGCAGCAGCTCGGCCGCCTGCGCGTCGCGCAGGTAGTTGATGCAGACCGCGTAGCCGCGCCGGCTCGCCATCAGCGCGGTCGCCGCGCCTATGCCCCGGCCGCCGCCGGTCACCACCATCACTTGTTTCATCGGGCACCCTGTCAAGCAAAAAAGCCCGCTATCGCGGGCTTGGGGAAGGTTTATCTTTCCGGGCTGACGTGCGTCAGCGCGTAGCCGACGTGCTGCCACCAGTGCTCGCGCGAGTGCACGGTGTGCAGGCACTTCTTGTCGAGTTCTCCCTTGAAGACGGGATCGGCGCATTGCTTGGTCATCAGCGCGTTGCGCTGGTTCTCGGCGTTGGTGAGCGCGATCAGCAGCCAGACGATGAAGCCCAGCGCCAGCACCGCCAGGCTCCAGGCCACGTGGTTGATGTAGGCCCATTCGAACAAGGTTTCGATGACCGGCGAAGACTCCTTGTAGATCTTCATGACCTCGCCCTCGGCCGCCTTCTGTTCGTCGCTGATTTCTTTCATGGCTGTCCTCACTTCTTGGCTGCGCGTTCCTGGGCCGACTTGGCCACCAGGCTATCCATCACCGCGAACATGGCCGCATGCGCCGCGGGCACCGACGCCAGGTCGTGGCCGGCCTGCGCCGGCGAGGTCGTGTAGTGGCCGTCGATCACCAGGGTCGGCGCACTGTCGATTTTATACTGATTGGCCACCTGCGTGCCGCGCTTCATCTTCGTTTGGACCGCGAACGAATTGAAAAATTCCAGATATTTTGTCTTGTCGATGCCGTTCTTGACGACGAAGTCGAGGATCATCTGGTCGGTATTGAGGCGGTTGTGCTCGACGTGGATGGCGTGGAACAGCTTCTCGTGCATGCCGTTGCCCAGCGCGTTCATCGCCTCCAGCGTGAAGAAGGCCTTGGCCTGCGCGTCCTCGCCCAGGTGCATGCGGCGGAACACGATCTTGTCGCCCTGCTTGCGCACCCACTCCGCCAGCGGCGCCTCCAGCGCGTTGCAGTGCGGGCAGTGGTACATGAACACTTCCAGCACTTCGACCTTCTTGCCGGTGTCCGGGCGGCTCGTCAGGTCCACCGTGTTGAAGTCCACGCCGTTCTTGAATTCGGCGGCGTGGGCGCCGGCGGCGATGGCCACGAAGGCGGCGGTGGCGATCAGCGGCCGCAGGAAGCTCAGGAAACGCATAACAGTCCTTCAATCAGGTGAGTGGCAAACGCCGCGAGGTTACCACTTTTTCCGCGCCGTGCAAATTAGGACGGCATTAAGCCTCAGGGCCGGCGCCGGCGCGCCGTCTCCAGCCGCTCGCACAGCGCCGCCACGCCGTCGGCGATGCGCGGCGTGGCGCGCACCAGTTGTTCGCCGCCCAGCATGAACAGGTTGCCGCGCTGGACCGCCAGCATGCCCCGGTACTGCTTCCAGATGTTGATGCCGGATTCGGCGTCGTGGGCTTCTCCGCCCAGGATGACTTCCGGGTTCTCCTGCAACACCGCCTCGGTGCTGACCGTGGGCGCCGGCGCCTTCAGCGCGGCGAACACGTTCCGGCCGCCGCAGACGCGAATCACGTCGCTGACGATGTGCTCTCCGCTGAGCGTGAACAGCGGCTTTTCCCAGATCTGGTAGAACACCCGCACCGTGGGCCGCCGCGCGTAGGTGGCGGACAATCTGGCGATCCTCTGGCGGTAGTCCTGCGCGGCCTTCCGCGCGGCGGGCTCGGTGCCCATCAGCTGGCCCAGGCGGGTCAGGCTGGTGGCCACTTCCTCCAGCTTTTGCGGATCGCTGTAGAAGATCGGGATGCCCAGGCTTTTGAGCTGCTCCAGCTGGCCGGCGGTGTTCCCGCTTTTCCATACCACCAGCAGGTCCGGGCGCAGCGCCAGCACGCGCTCCATGTCGATGGTGGCGTTGCTGCCCACCTGCGGGATGCGCTTGGCCGCTTCCGGATAGTCGCTGTAGTTCATCACGCCGACCACGCGCTCGCCGCCGCCGGCCGCGAACAGCAGCTCGGTGATGTGCGGCGCCATCGCGATGATGCGCTGCGCGGGCCTGGCGACGGTGACGCTGTTGCCGGCGTCGTCGCGCACGGTGACGGCGGCGTGGGCGCAGGCTGTGGCGCATGCCAGCAAGGCAGTGCTCAACAGGCGCGCTTGATAGGTGGTGGTGGTCATGGGCATGGTGGCGGGCGGCGGAAGCCGGGGATTATACGCGCGCGCCTCGATCATTCACATTTTAGATAGGACCTATCTACATTTCGTGCATTGATCGGCGCGGCCCCGGTGCTTATAGTGGTGTCATACTCATACTGGAGCTTTGCCATGAAAGTCTTGCCCACCTATTTCCTGTCCCACGGCGGCGGCCCCTGGCCGTTCATGATGGACCAGGTCGGCCATCTGTACGCCCGGCTGGACGCCTCGCTGCGCGACATGCCGCGCCAGATCGGCGCGACGCCCAAGGCGGTGCTGGTGATCACCGCGCACTGGGAGGAGAGCGAATTCGCGCTGTCGTCGTCGGCCGCGCCGCCCATGATCTACGATTACGGTGGCTTCCCGCCGCACACCTACGAGGTGCGTTACCAGGCGCCCGGATCGCCGGAGCTGGCGGCGCAGGTCCAGCAACTGCTGGCGGCCGGCGGCCATCCGGCGCGGCTCGATCCGCAGCGCGGCTTCGACCACGGCACCTTCAGCGCCATGTATCCGGTGTATCCAAATGCGGATGTGCCCATCGTGCAGCTGTCGCTCAAGCGGGGGCTCGATCCGTTGACGCACCTGGAGGTGGGCCGTTTGCTGGCGCCCTTGCGCGAACAGGGTGTGCTGATCGTCGGCAGCGGGCTGAGTTACCACAATCTGCGCGCCTTCAACGCGCAGGGCGCGGCGGCCTCGCATGCCTTCGACGGCTGGCTGCGCGCGGCGATGGCGCTGCCGCCGCGGGAGCGCGCGGCGCAGCTGCTGGCGTGGGAGCAGGCGCCGGCCGCGCGCATGGCGCATCCGCGCGAGGAGCATTTGCTGCCGTTGATGGTGGCGCTGGGCGCGGCCGAGAATGACGCGGCGTCCGTGCCGTATCACGAGGACGCGTTCATGGGATCGCTGGCGGTGTCGAGCTTCCGCTTCGGCTAGGCGCCGTCATCGCCCCCACTGGGGGAAAAGACTTCCCGCACAGGCGGGAATGACGGGTTCAGGTGCCGCGCTTGCCGTTGGCGTAGGCTTCGGCCTTGGCGGCGGCGATGGCGGCCTTCTCGGCGGCCTTCACCGCCATCTCGGCGTTGTGCGCCTCCAGCCGCTCCTTGCGGGTGGCCGGCGTCTCCAGCGAGATGCGGCCCAGGATGCCGCTGCGGTAGTCGCCCAGGAAGGTGTGCGAGGCCTTCTCGAAATCGAGGTCACCGCCCTTCTGGCGGAAGCCGCGCTTGGCCGCCACCCCCTCCACCACCGCGATGCCGTCGAAGCTTTCGATGTCCTTGAAGCCGTAGCGCGCCACCAGCAGCTGCGGGTAGTGCTTGAGCATCTCGTCGGCCAGGAACACCGCCACCTCCTCCTCGATCAGCGCGTTCGAGCCGATCGCATGGCTGGCGGCCAGCATCAGGCCATCGCTCGGCAGCGCGATCTTCGGCCACAGCATGCCGGGCGTGTCGACCAGGATGGTGTTCTTGTCCAGGTAGAGCTTCTGCTGCTGCTTGGTGACCGCCGGCTCGTCGCCGACCTTGGCCACGCGCTTTTTCAGCAGGGCGTTCATCAAGGTCGACTTGCCGACGTTGGGGATCCCCATGATCATGATGCGCAGCGGCTTGGTCGGCACGCCGCGGTGCGGCGCCAGCTGCTTGGCCAGTTCCGGCACGCGCGCCACGTCGGCCGGCTTCTTGGTCGTCATCGCGAACGCGGTCACGCCCTCCTGCGCGTTGTAGTACGCCACCCAGGCCGCCGTGGCGGCGGGATCGGCCAGGTCGATCTTGTTGAGGATCTTCAGGCACGGACGCTGGCGGAACTTGCGCAGCTCCTCCACCATCGGGTTGGTGCTGGCCTCGGGCAGGCGCGCGTCGACCACCTCGATCACCAGATCGGTGTTCTCCATCTGCTCGGCCGCCTTCTTCTTGGCGGCGTTCATGTGCCCCGGGTACCATTGTATCGACATGCTCTGACCTTCAAAATCGTTCTGACAATCCGCTATTTTACCTGCTACCCCGTCTGGACTTCGGATATCATGGGGCGCTTTTTCCGTTTCCTGACCATACAAACAATATTATTTTCTCCACCGGAGTGCTGAAGATGAGCATAGCTGCACCATCCAACCCCAAGGAAATCACCGTACGCGGGATCATCCTGGGCATTCTGATCACGCTGGTCTTCACCGCCGCGCAGGTCTACCTGGGCCTGAAGGTCGGCCTGACCTTCGCCACCTCGATCCCCGCCGCCGTGATCTCGATGGCGCTGCTGAGCGCCTTCAAGGACGCCACCATCCAGGAAAACAACATCGTCCAGACCATCGCCTCGGCCGCCGGCACGCTGGCCTCGGTGATCTTCGTGCTGCCTGGCCTGTTGATGATAGGCTGGTGGGCCAAGGTGCCGTTCTGGCCGACCTTCGGCGCCTGCGCCATCGGCGGCGTGCTGGGCGTGATGTACACGATGCCGCTGCGCCGCGCGCTGGTGTCGCAGTCCGACCTGCCCTATCCCGAGGGCGTGGCCGCCGCCGAGGTGCTCAAGGTCGGCATGGCCTCGCGCGCCGGCGCGGCCGAGGGCAAGGCCGGCCTGTGGGCCGTGATCTGGGGCAGCGTCGCCTCGGCCGTGTTCGCGGCCGGCGCCGCCGTCAAGCTGATGGCCGGCGAAGTCGCGATCTACTTCCGCACCGGCACCGGCGCCAACGCTGGCGCCACCGGCATCGGCGCTTCCAGCTCGCTGGCCCTGATCGGCGCCGGCCACCTGATGGGCATCACGGTCGGCGTCGCGATGCTGGCCGGCCTGGTCATCGCCTGGGGCATCATGGTGCCGTTGATGACGCACCTGTCGCCGGCCGCCGCAGGCGTCGACGCCGCCGCCCACGCGCTGGGCATCTGGTCCAAGGAAGTGCGCATGATGGGCGCCGGCGTGATCGGCATGGCCGCGATCATCACGCTGGCCGGCCTGGCCAAGCCGATTCTGGGCGGCCTGAAGTCGGCGATGGAATCGGCCCGCAAGGCCAAACTCAATGGCGGCGTGTTGGACCGCACCGAGCAGGATTTGCCGATCTTCGTGGTCGGCCTGGTCACGCTGCTGTCGATGGTGCCGGCCGGCTGGCTGCTGGCCTCCTTCCTGCAGGGCGGCCCGCTGTCGTCGCTGGCCTTCCCGCTGGTGGCGGTCGGCATCGGCTACATCCTGATCGCCGGCATGTTCGCCGCCGCCGTCTGCGGCTACATGGCGGGCCTGATCGGCTCCTCCAATTCGCCGGTGTCGGGCATCGCCATCCTCACCATCCTCGGCGCCGCGCTGAGCGTGGGCATGGTCGGGCGCAGCGTCATGGGCCCGGAAGTGGCGCAGGCGCTGATCGCCTACGCGCTGTTCGTCACCACCGTGGTGCTGGCGGTGGCGGTGATCGGCAACGACAACCTGCAGGACTTGAAGACCGGCCAACTGGTCGACGCCACCCCGTGGAAGCAGCAGGTCGGCCTCTTGATCGGCGTGGTGGCCGGTTCCTGCGTGGTGCCGCCGGTGCTGGAGCTGCTCAACCACGCCAACGGCTTCGTCGGCGCGCCCAACCTCAACTCGATCTCGGACCAGCCGCTGGCCGCGCCGCAGGCGCTGCTGATCTCCACCTTGGCCAAGGGCGTCATCGGCGGCCAGCTGCGCTGGGACCTGCTGGGCTACGGCGCGCTGGTCGGCCTGCTGCTGGTGCTGATCAACTTCGGCCTGAAGCGCTCGAGCAACGGCAAGTACTCGCTGCCGCCGCTGGGCGTGGGCCTGGCGATCTACCTGCCCAGCGCGGTGATCACGCCGGTGTGCATCGGCGCGGTCACCGGCTACCTGTTCGACCGCGCGATGGAACACAAGGTCGGCGGCGACACCGCCAAGCGCCTGGGCGTGCTGGTGATGTCGGGCTTCATCGTCGGCGAGAGCCTGTTCAACGTCGCGCTGGCTGGCCTGATCGTTGTCACCGGCAAGGGCGAGCCGCTGGCCATCGCCAACTCGCTGAGCGAGGCGCAGACCATGGTGGTGGCGCTGGTCCTCGGCGTGGCCATGGTGTGGGGCTTGTACCGCTGGTCGGCCAGGAGCGGGCGCAACGTCGCCGCGTAATTGACAAAAATGCAATCACCCTCTAGGATGGTCGAAAAACCATTACAGAGGGTCTCATGTCCAAAACGTTGTTCCGCTACGCCCCCTTCCTGCTGAGTCTGCTGTTGCCGTGTGTCGCACGCGCCGCGGCGCCCGACGCGGCAGCCTTTTTCCAGGACCCGCAAGTCAGCCACGTGACGCTCTCGCCCAAGGGCGGCCACGTGGCCAAGGTGGCCATGCTGCCCGGCGGCGTCTCCGGCCTGGTGATCCACGACACCGCCGACCTGAGCAAGTTCACGGTCGTCATCAAGACCTCGGTCAACGAGGTCATCACCTCGGTCCACTGGGTCAACGAGAAGCGCATCGGCTTCACCGTCAAGAACCGGCGCATCGAATTCGAGGGCAACCTGGAAGAGCTGGCGGCCGACATCGACGGCGGCAATCTGGTCCACCTCATTGCCGGCAACTGGAATCACCAGCAGGAAGTCACGGGCAGCATGATCAAGGCCCACAAGCTGACGGCCGACTATGCCTACTACGACGTGACGCATGACGGCTCCGACGACATCCTGGTCGAGCGCTACCACTGGAACGCGGTCGACCGCACGCCCGAATCCTCCCGGCTGTACCGCCTGAACACCCGCACCGCCCAGCTGCGCTCCATCTTCGAGGGGACGCAGCCGGACGCGGTCGGCGCCTGGCTTACCGACCTGCACGACGTCCCGCGGGTGGCGATCTCGGTGCGGCAGGGACGCTGCATCAGCTCCTACCGCAAGGATAGCGGCTGGGTGGAACTGTCCAACGGCAATTGCCAGCAGGACGAGCGCTTCACGCCGATGTTCCTGGCCGGCGACGACGTCATGTACGTGCGCGCCAACCATCAGGGCTACGCCGCGCTGTTCCGCTACGATCTCAAGACCATGAAGCGGGCCGCCGAGCCGTTCATCTCGGTGCCCGGCTACGACTTCAACGGCACGCCCGAAATCGACGGCGCGAGCGGCAAGCTGCTCGGCATCCATACGCAGACCGACGCCGGCACCACCTATTGGCTGCATCCCGCGCTCAAGGCCGACCAGGCCAGGATCGACGACGCCCTGCCCGCCACCACCAACACCATCCGCTGCGCGCAGGATTGCCTGGCCGCGCCGGTGTTGCTGGTGGTGGCCTCGTCGGACCGCCAGCCGGACCAGTACGCCATCTACACGCGCGCCAGCGGCAAGCTGGCCGGGCTGGGCGGCGTTCATCCCGATATCGACCCGCGGCAGATGGGCCAACGCGACCTGCACCGCTACAAGGCGCGCGACGGCCGCGACATCCCGGCCTACGTCACCCTGCCGCCCGGCAAGGCCGACGGCCCGCGGCCGGCGGTGGTGCTGGTGCATGGCGGCCCGTATGTCCGGGGCGGCTACTGGGACTGGGACGCCGAGGCGCAGTTCCTCGCCAGCCGCGGCTACGTGGTGATCCAGCCGGACTATCGCGGCAGCACCGGCTTTGGTTACGACCACTTCCGGGCCGGCTGGAAGCAATGGGGCGCCGCCATGCAGGACGACCTGGCCGACGCCGCGCGCTGGGCGGTCAAGCAGGGTTGGGCGGACCCCGGGCGCATCGGCCTGATGGGCGCCAGCTACGGCGGCTACGCCACGCTGATGGGCCTGATCAAGGACCCCGAGCTATTCCGCTGCGGCGTCGAGTGGGCGGGCGTGACCGATATCGGACTGATGTTCTCGACGCCGCAGTCGGACGCTTCCGAGGAGAGCCTGAACTACGGCATGCGCACGCTGATCGGCGACCCGCAGACCGACGCCGCCATGTTCCGCGCCAATTCGCCATTGCTGCGCGCGGCCGAGCTCAGGCAGCCGTTGCTGATGGCGCACGGCCTGGAGGACCGCCGCGTGCCGCAGGTGCACGCGGACAGCTTCCGCGACGCGGTCAAGGCGCAGAACGCCAACGTGCGCTACATCACCTACAAGAACGAGGGCCATGGCTGGCGCCATGAGGAGAATCGCATCGACTTCTGGAAACAGGCCGAGGCCTTCCTGGACCAGCACCTGGCGCAGGCCAAATAAGACCCCGCGTGATGGCCCGCTCGCGGGCTATAGCGCACAGCCCGCTTCCTTGCCGGGAGTATAGACGCCGGGTCCTGAAATCCACCCTTCTGGCATTCGTGCTGGTTTGGATGTCTCGTTCTATCTGATTTTGTCTCGTTTGGACTTTGTGCGGCGCACAAGGTGCGGTGAGACAGAATCAGACAAAACGAGACGAAACGCGCAAAGGGAAAGAGCATGAATGCCACAAGGACCTGTGACATACCACCGGCCGCATACCGCCAGCCACGATTACAGGTCCGCCAGCGCCTTCACATGCGCCACCACGCTGCGGCCCAGCGCCGACAGGTTGTAGCCGCCCTCGAGGCAGCTGACCACGCGGCCCTTGGCGTACAGCCTGGCCACCTCCATCACCTGCTGCGTCATCCACGCATAATCCGCCTCGACCAGTCCCATGCCGCCAATGTCGTCCTCGCGGTGGGCGTCGAAGCCGGCCGAGATGAAGATCATCTCCGGCTTGAACGCGTGCAGCGCCGGCAGCCATTGCTCCAGCACGACCTTGCGCACGCCGTCGCCCTTGGTGTGGGCCGGCACCGGCACGTTGACCATGTGCCCGCTGATCGGCAGCGGATCGGTGTACGGATAAAACGGATGCTGGTAGAAGCTCACCATCAGCGCGCGCGGCTCGTCCAGCAGCGCCTCCTCGGTGCCGTTGCCGTGGTGGACGTCGAAGTCCACCACCGCCACCCGCGCCAGCCCGCGCACGTCCAGCGCGTGCTTGGCCGCCACCGCCACGTTGTTGAACAGGCAGAAGCCCATCGGCTCGATCGGCCGCGCGTGATGGCCGGGTGGACGCACGGAGCAAAAGGCGTTGTCGATCTCGCCGTCGATGACCGCGTCGGTCGCGGCCACGGCGGCGCCGGCCGCGCGCTGGGCGGCCCGCCAACTGTAGTGGTTGAGCGAGGTGTCGCCGTCGATCGGGTAGGTCTCGCCCGGCGCCGGCACGTTGTCGCGCACGATGGCGATGGCGTTGCGGCTGTGGTTGCGCTCCAGGTCCGCCAGCTCCACCAGCGGCGCCTCGCGGTATTCCAGCAGGTCGCTGATGTGCGAGGAGATCAGCTGGTCGGCAATCGCTTGCAGGCGCGCGGGGGATTCGGGGTGCCAGTCGCCCATGTCGTGGCGGGCGCAATCGGGATGGCTGTAAATGGCTGTGGTCATGTGCTTGTCTTGCTGCGTGTAGGCGCTAATCTACCATAGATGGGTGGCATGGTATCGCCCGCGCGGTTTCTCGCATAGAATCTGAACAGCGCCCAACTCCCATCGATACCATGTACACCAAACTGCACGCAGTGGCCCGCCAGGTCGGCGACATCATCGTCGGCAAGGAGCAGCAAATCCGCCTGGCGCTGACCTGCCTGCTGGCCGGCGGCCACCTGCTGGTCGAGGACGTCCCGGGCGTGGGCAAGACCACGCTGGCGCACGCGCTGGCCATCTCGCTGGGGCTGCGTTTCAACCGCATCCAGTTCACCAGCGACCTGCTGCCGGCCGACGTCAACGGCATCTCGATCTACGAGCGCGAGAAGAACGGCTTCGTGTTCCACCCCGGCCCCATCTTCACGCAGGTGCTGCTGGCCGACGAGATCAACCGCGCCACGCCCAAGACCCAGTCCGGCCTGCTGGAGGCGATGGAGGAGCGCCAGGTCAGCGCCGACGGCGTCACGCGCGCGCTGCCGGAGCCGTTCTTCGTCATCGCCACGCAAAACCCGACCCACCAGATCGGCACCTTCCCGCTGCCCGAGTCTCAGCTCGACCGTTTCCTGATGTGCCTGTCGCTGGGCTACCCGGACGCCGCCGCCGAGCGCGCCCTGCTGATGGGCGAGGACCGCCGCGTGCTGCTCAAGGCCCTGCAACCGGCCATGACGCCGGCCGAGCTGGCCGGGGCGCAGCAGGCGCTCAAGCGCATCCACGCCGCGCCGGCGCTGATCGACTATGTGCAGGCGCTGGCCGCCGCCTCGCGCCAGAACGGCCTGTTCGCCGAGGGCATGAGCCCGCGCGCCGCCATCGCGCTGCTGCAGGCCGCGCGCGCCTGGGCCGCGCTGGAGGGCCGCGACCATGTGCTGCCGGAGGATGTGCAGGCGGTGCTGGTGCCGGTGTGCGCGCACCGGCTGCGGCCGCTCAAGGCCGCGCACGGCGTGGCGCTGGCCAGCCGCGACTTGGTGCTGCAGCTGCAAAAGTCGGTGCCCGTCTAGAGCGCCATGGCCGGCCCGCTGCCCTCGCTACCCTCGCCGCCATCGCTGCAGCGCCTGTACCGGCGGGCCCGCGACCAGTGGCTGTTCCAGCTCGGCCCCAGCGAGCCGGGCGAGGTGACGCTGACCATGCGCCGCGTCTTCATCGTGCCGACCCGGCCCGGCATGGCCTTCGCCGGCTTGCTGCTGCTGATGCTGATCGGCGCGATGAACTACAACCTCGGCCTGGGCTTCGCGCTGACCTTCTTTGCCGGCGCCTGCGCCGTGGCCGACATGGTCCAGACCGCGCACAACCTGGCCCGCCTGCGGCTCGCGCCCGGCCGCGCGCAGCCGGTGTTCGCCGGCGAGGCCGCGCAGTTCGAGCTGCTGGTGCACAACCCGGGCAAGCATGACCGCTACGCCCTCTGGCTGGGCTTTCAGGCCGACGGCGAGCCGCGCCAGGTCACCGACGTGCCGGCCGGCGGCGCCAGCACGGTGCGGCTGTCGGCCGCCACCTCGCGGCGCGGCTGGCTGGAGGCGCCGCGCGTGCGGCTGGTCACGCGCTTTCCGCTCGGCCTGTTCCGCGCGTGGAGCTACTGGCGGCCCGCGCTCAGGGTGCTGGTCTATCCCGCGCCCGAGCTGCCGCCGCAGCCGCTGCCGTCCAGCGGCGCCGCCAGCGAGGACGGCCACGGCACCGTCGGACTGGACAACTTCGCCGGCATCCGCAGCTACCAGCCGGGCGACCCGATGCGCCACCTGGCCTGGCGCCAGATCGCCCGCCACGACCCGGCGCTGGGCGGGCAGCTGGTCACCAAGCATTTCGACGGCGGCGCGGTGGCCGAGCTGTGCCTCGACTTCGCCGAGCTGCCGCCGCAGCTGGACCTGGAACTGAAGCTGTCGCGCATGGCGCGCTGGGTGCTGGAGGCCGAGCGGCGCGCCCTGCCCTACAGCTTCCGCCTGGCGCGGCACGACTACGGCCCGGCGCTGGGCGACGCCCACCAGGCCGCCTGCCTGCGCGCGCTGGCGCTGTTCGGCATCGAGGGCCAGCCATGACCACACCCCCGCCGCCACAGCAAGCGCGGCAGCCGCCCGGCGACCTGGCCGCAGGCGACAACGCCAGCGCCGGCCCGCGCGCCCGCCTGTCGCTGCGCCTGACCCGCGACAAGTCCGACACCCTGCTGTTGCTGACCGCCGCGCTGATGGTGCTGGCGCCGCACTTCGAGCACCTGCCGCCGTGGATCGCCGCCGCGGTGTGCGCCGCGCTGCTGTGGCGCGCCGCCATCACCTGGCGCGGCCGGCGCATGCCGCCGCTGTGGGTGCTGCTGCCGGTGTCGCTGGCCGCGATGGGCGGCGTCTACCGCAGCTTCCACACGCTGCTGGGCCGCGACGCCGGCGTCGCCATGCTCACCCTGCTGCTGGCCTTCAAGCTGCTGGAGATGCGCGCCAAGCGCGACCTGTTCGTGGTGATCTTCCTCAGCTTTTTCGTGCTGCTGACGAACTTTCTCTACTCGCAAACCATGCCCACCGCGTTGTGGATGGGCGCCACGCTGATCGTGCTGCTGACCGCCCAGCAATCGTTCCAGTACACCGGCGCCGTGCCGCCGCTGGCGCGGCGCCTGCGCAAGGCCGCCACCACCGCGCTGCTGGCCGCGCCGCTGGCGCTGCTGATGTTTGTCGGCTTCCCGCGCATCCAGGGCCCGCTGTGGGGCCTGCCCGGCGACGCCCACGGCGGCCACACCGGCATCTCCGACAGCATGGCGCCCGGCACGCTGTCCTCGCTGGCGCAGTCCGACGCCGTGGCCTTCCGCGCGCGCTTCCCCGGCGGCGCGCCGGCCCAGAGCCAGCTGTACTGGCGCAGCATCGTGCTGGGCGACTACGACGGCCGCACCTGGACCCGCGTGCCGCGCCGGCGCGGCACGCAACGGCTGGAGGTCGCCATCGCCACGCGCGGCCAGCCGGTCCACCACGAGATCACCCTGGAGCCCACCAACACCCGCTGGCTGGCCGCGCTGGAGCTGAGCGGCCCGAGCTTGTCCCTGCCCGGCCACCGCGTGCGCGACTCCGACGAGCTGGAATTCTTCACCAGCGATCCGGTCACCCAGCGCGTGCGCTACGAGGCCGACGCCTGGACCGATTTCAGCGTGCAAGCGGCCGAGCAGCCGCAGCGCATGGCGCGCTGGACCGAGCTGCCGGCCGGCTACAACCCGCGCGCGCTGGCACTGGCGCGCGGCTGGCGCCAGACCATCGCCCCCGGCGTCGACGGCCCGCTGACCGCGCGCCAGGCCGCCGACGCCGCGCTGCAGGCGCTGCGATACTTCCACGACGGCGGCTACGCCTACACGCTGCAGCCGCCGCTGCTGGGCCGCGACGCGGTCGACGACTTCCTGTTCGGCAGCAAGGCCGGCTTCTGCGAGCACTACGCCGGCGCCTTCGTGGTGCTGCTGCGCGCCATGGGCGTGCCGGCGCGCGTGGTCACCGGCTACCAGGGCGGCGAACTGAACCCGGTGGATGGCTACCTCACCATCCGCCAGTCCGACGCCCACGCCTGGGCCGAGTACTGGGCCGCCGGCGCCGGCTGGCGCCGCGTCGACCCGACCGCCGCCGTCGCCCCCGAACGCATCGCCCACAACCTGGCCCGGGCGCTGCCGCAAACGGCAGGTTTCGGCCTCGCCCCCTTGCTAAATCTGCAAAACGACCCCAATTCGTGGTTGAGCCAGATCAGATTCCGTTACGCCGCGTTGAATAATGCTTGGAATCAATGGGTCCTGGATTACAATCCAGACAGGCAGCGAGGTTTCCTCGAAGAACTAAGCTCGGCCTTCGCCAACTGGCGCGGCGCGCTGGGCGCGACGCTGGTGTGCGCCCTGCTGGCGACGCTGCGCTGGCTGCGGCGGCGCCGGCCGCTGGCGCCGCTGGACGGGCTGTACGAACGCTTTTGCCGGCAGCAGGCGCGCCACGGTTACGCGCGCCGCCCGGACGAGGGCCCGCTCGGCTACGCCGCCCGCCTGCGCACCATGCGGGCCAGCCCGGACAAGCATGCCGCGATGGAAAAATTTTTAACACTGTACGGCGCGCTGAAGTATGGCGCCGCCGGTTCCGAATCACGTTCGGCGTCGCTGACGACGCTGAAAACACTGCTAACCTTATGCCGATGAAGACTTTGATTACCGCCCTGCTGCTGGGCGCCGCCACCCTGGGCCAGGCCAGCCAGGCCGCCGCCATCGACCCCTACGGCTACAAGCTGCCGCCCAGCATGCAGCCGAAGAAAAAGGCCGCGCCGGCCCCCAAGAAAAAAGGCCCGCCGCCGATCGACTACGTCGGCGAGTTCGTCAACTTCGGCGAGTGGAAGGAGGTGCGCGCCTTCCTCGACGATGTCGCCACCCGCGACGGCTTCGACCGCGCCGAACTGAACACGCTGATGGGCCAGGTGCGCTACGTCGACTCGGCCGTGCAGCTGGTCAAGCCGGCGCCGCCGGGCAAGCCCAAGAACTGGCAGGCGTACAGCAGGCTGATCGTCGATCCGGTGCGCATCGACAACGGCGTCAAGTTCTGGAACGACAACCGCGAGGCGCTGGAGCGGGCCGAGGCGCTGTACGGCGTGCCGGCCGAGATCCTGGTCGGCATCCTCGGCGTCGAGACCGTGTACGGCCGCAACACCGGCCGCTTCCGCGTGCTCGACGCCCTGACCACGCTGGCCTTCTCCTACCCCGAGGCGCCGCAGCGCAGCGAGCGCATGGCCTTCTTCCGCGGCGAGCTGGAGGCGACACTGCTGTTCGCGCGCCAGAACGGCATCGATCCGCTGTCGCTGCGCGGCTCGTTCGCCGGCGCCATCGGCATGCCGCAGTTCATGCCCAGCAGCCTGATGAAGTACGCGGTGGATTTCGACGGCAGCGGCCAGGTCGACCTGCTCAACTCCGGCGTCGACGCCATCGGCAGCGTGGCGGCCTTCCTGGCCGCGCACGGCTGGCAGCGCGAGCTGGGCGGCCCGCTGGTGTATTCCGCCGCCGTCTCGCCCAACCGCGCCTGGGAAAGCATGACCAACCAGGGCCTGAGCGCCAAATACCGTCCGCAGGAACTGACCGCGGCCGGCGTCAGCACCACGGTGCCGGTGCCGGAACAGCAGACCTACGGGCTGGTGGATTTGCAGAACGGCGCCGAGCCGACCGAATACTGGCTGGCGAACAATAATTTCTTTGCGATCACGCAATACAACCGCAGTTATTTTTACGCGATGTCGGTGGTCGAGCTGGGGCGGGCGGTGCGTCTGGCGCGCGGCGGGATGTAAGGAAGCGTAAAGTATCTTGTCCCACCGACTTGCAAACTGTATTGTTTAGTTGACACTTGGCAATTATTTGTACAAACTTGCGGTTACTGTGGGGCTAACGTAAACCGTTCTACAACAAAATTAATTTATAATTAACTTTGTGTGTTCATTAAAAGTGTGCACAGTCAGCTTAGCATATCGTTGGGTGTATAATTCTCACACAATGTTGCAACCGGACAACAATAACCTATAGCAAGCGAGTTTTTTTATTGCTTATGAGTATTAGAAGGCGTGTTGTTGTACAATTGTGTATATATTATGAAACTTGTTATCCCGGAATCCCGTCCGTGTGTGAATTCGTTCCTGAGTAAGGATGAACATTAACGCAGCAAAGCGAGCTCCGAGTGTTGTACTTTGCAGGACAACTTTACAGAAGGAAAAGACGAAATCATGACAAACCAAGTCGGCATAGATATGAACAACGATGCGGATGGCGATGATCTGTTGCAATACAATCCCAACCGCCTGCTCGATACCCTGATCGAGAACCTGCGCCTGAAAAACGACGCGGCCCTGTCGCGCGCGTTGGAAGTGGCGCCGCCGGTCATCAGCAAGATCCGCCACCACCGCCTGCCGGTTGGCGCCTCGCTGCTGATCCGCATGCACGAAGTGAGCGACCTGAGCATTCGCGACCTGCGTTACTTGATGGGCGATCGCCGCAACAAGTTCCGCATCAGCGACAAGCAGTTCAAGCCGAAAGAAGGCGAACCAGGCGGCCAGAGCTGATCGCAGCTCCCCGTCCTGCCGCCGCGCCCGCCCCTTATCCGGGGGCGGGCGCGCAGTCCACGCTTGGCTTACGCCGGGAACACCCCGGTCGATAAGTAGCGGTCGCCCCGGTCGCACACGATGAACACGATGGTCGCGTTCTCCACCGTTTGCGACACGCGCAGCGCGATTTCACAGGCGCCCGCCGCCGAAATTCCACAGAAGATCCCCTCCTCGGCAGCCATGCGGCGCGCCATGCGTTCGGCCGCAGCCTGCGACACCGACTCAATCTGGTCCACCCGCGCCCGCTCATAAATCTTCGGCAGGTAAGCCTCCGGCCATTTGCGGATGCCCGGGATCGACGAACCCTCCTCCGGCTCGGCGCCGATGATCTGCACGCCCGGGTTCTGCTCCTTCAGGTAGCGCGACACGCCCATGATGGTGCCGGTGGTGCCCATGGCGCTGACGAAGTGCGTCACGCGGCCCTCGGTGTCGCGCCAGATCTCCGGCCCCGTGCCCTCGTAGTGCGCGCGCGAGTTGTCGAAGTTGCCGAACTGGTCGAGGATGATGCCCTTGCCGTCCTTCTGCAACTGCTCGGCCATGTCGCGCGCGTACTCCATGCCGCCGGTTTTGGGCGTGAGCAGGATCTGGGCGCCGTAGGCCGCCATGCTCTGGCGCCGCTCCACGCTCAGGTTCTCCGGCATCAGCAACAGCATTTTGTAGCCGCGCAGCGCGGCCGCCATCGCCAGCGCGATGCCGGTGTTGCCGCTGGTCGCCTCGATCAGCGTGTCGCCCGGCTTGATGTCGCCGCGCTCCTCGGCGCGCTTGAGCATGGACATGGCGGCGCGGTCCTTGACCGAGCCGGCCGGATTATTCCCCTCCAGCTTGCCGAGAATGACGTTGTTGCGGGCCAGCGCGTCGGCGCCGGGAAGCCGGGTCAGCTGCACCAGCGGCGTGTTGCCTATCGTATCTTCCAGAGTCTTGTAAGCCATCGTGTTCTATCGTCAGTGATTTCGCTAAAACAGCCATTCTAATCCGAGTTGACCGGCGGCGCATTGCGGAGCCCTCCCTCCTAAGTGTTTACACCGGGCGCCGCCCTTGCGCTAGACTTGCAGCATTTCGACCGCCCCCACATTTTCCCGGAATTATCATGGCCATCACCCCTCTGGAACTGCTCCCCGAATACACGCCGGACGAGCCCACGCCGCAGCTGCCGCTCGACCTGGAACAGCGCCGCCACCAGATCTTCCCCGTGCTCAGCGCGGCCGACATCAAGCATATGAACCGCTTCGGCCACGTGCGCCATTACAGCGACGGCGAGATGATCTTCGAGGCCGGCAAGACCAGCTTCGGCCTGATGCTGGTGATCAAGGGCGGCATCGAGGTCAGCCGCTACGACGGCCTGGGCAACACCGCCTACATCACCACCCACACGCCGGGCCAGTTCGGCGGCGAGGTGGCGCAGCTGTCTGGCCGGCCGTCGCTGGGCAACGGCCGGGCGGTCGGCGCGGTCGAGGTGCTGGTGCTGCCGTCCGAGTCGCTGCGCGCGCTGCTGGTCGCGCACGCCGAGCTGGGCGAGCGCATCGTGCGCGCCCTGATCCTGCGCCGCGTCGGCCTGATCGAACAGAATTCAGGCGGCCCGGTGATCGTCGGCCCGCGCGGCCACGGCCGCATCCACACGCTGCAGAGCTTCCTGGCGGCCAACGGCCATCCGCACACCGTGCTCGATCCCGAGCAGGACCAACAGGCGGCCGACCTGATGGCGCACTACCAGCCCAGGGCGGAGGAGCTGCCGCTGGTGGTCTGCCCGGACGGCGTGGTCAAGAAAAACCCGACCGTGGTCGACATCGGCCGCTGCCTGGGCATGCTGCCCGAGCTCGACGGCGACAAGATCTGGGACGTGATCGTGGTCGGCGCCGGCCCGGCCGGCCTGGCGACGGCGGTGTACGCCGCGTCGGAGGGCTTGTCGGTGCTGGCGCTGGAGACGCGCGCCTACGGCGGCCAGGCCGCCGCCAGCGCGCGCATCGAAAACTACCTGGGCTTCCCCACCGGCGTGTCCGGCCGCGCGCTGGCCGGCCGCGCCTACGTGCAGGCGCAGAAGTTCGGCGTCGAGGTGGCGATCCCGGCCCCGGCCGGCCGCCTGATCTGCGACACCTATCCGCTGCAGGTCGAGATGTGCGGCAGCCTGCAACGATTGAAGGCGCGCACCGTCGTGCTGTCGTGCGGCGCGCGCTACCGCCGGCCGTCGCTGGCCAACCTGCGCCGGTTCGAGGGCAAGGGCGTGTACTACTGGGCCTCGCCGATCGAGGCCAAGCTGTGCAAGACCGAGGAGATCGTGCTGGTCGGCGGCGGCAACTCGGCCGGCCAGGCCGCCGTATTCCTGTCGGGCCACGCGTCCAAGGTCCACATGCTGATCCGCAAGGACAGCCTGGCCTCCACCATGTCCAGCTACCTGATCGAGCGCATCGAGGCCACCCCCAACATCGAGCTGCACACGCACTCGGAGATCGTGGCGCTGGAAGGCGACGACGACGGCCTCAAACAGGTCCGCATCCGCAATTCCTTGAACGAGCAGGAATGCGACTACGACGTCTGCCGCGTGTTCCTGTTCATCGGCGCCGATCCCAACACCGGCTGGCTGAGCGACTGCGGCGTGGACGTCGACGCCAACGGTTTCATCCGCACCGGCTTCGACGTCACCAAGGCGCAATGCCGCGCCAACTTCGCCGACGGCGTGTATCCGCGCGACCTGCCGTCGCGCGCCGCGCTCGAGACCAGCGTGCCGGGCGTGTTCGCCATCGGCGACGTGCGCGCCAGTTCGACCAAGCGGGTGGCGGCGGCGGTGGGCGAAGGCGCGGCCGTGGTGTCGCAGATCCACGCCTTCCTGGCCAACCTGCCGGCCGACAAGGTGTTCAGCTAAGTCCGCCTCACCGCGAGCGCGCCAGCGCCAGCCGGGCGCGCGGCGGCGCCAGTCCCGGCCGGCGCGCGGCGTTGGCCGCCCCGCCCTTCAGGTGGAACACCTGCACCGACTGGGCCAGCGCCTGCGCGTGTTCCTGCAGGCTCTCGGCCGCCGCCGCGGCCTGCTCCACCAGCGCCGCGTTTTGCTGCGTGATATCGTCCATCTGCGCCACCGCGCGGTTGACCTCGCCGATGCCGGTGCTCTGCTCCTGGCTGGCCTCGGTGATCTGCGCCATGATGCCGGCCACCTTCTGCACCGACGCCACCAACACGGTCATGGTGCTGCCGGCGTCGTTCACCAGCTTGCTGCCGGCATCGACCGTCTCCACCGACGCTCCGATCAGTTCCTTGATTTCCCTGGCCGCCGCCGCGCTGCGCTGGGCCAGGTTGCGCACCTCCGACGCCACCACCGCGAAACCGCGCCCCTGCTCGCCCGCGCGCGCCGCTTCAACGGCCGCGTTGAGCGCCAGGATGTTGGTCTGGAACGCGATGCCGTCAATGACGCCGATGATGTCGACAATGCGCGTGGAACTGGCCTTGATCGAGCCCATGGTGTCGACCACCTGCGCCACCATCGCCCCGCCCTGCACCGCCACGGTCGAGGCGTCGGCCGCGAACTGGTTGGCCGCGCGCGCGCTGTCGGCGTTCTGCTTGACGGTGTCGGTCAGCTGCTCCATCGAGCTGGCGGTCTGCTCCAGCGAGCTGGCCTGGGCCTCGGTGCGCGAGGACAGGTCGGCGTTGCCGCGCGCGATCTCGTCGGTCGCCACCAGCATCTCGTCGGTGCTGGAGCGGATGCGGCCTATCATGCCGGTCAGGTTGGTGTTGATGGTGTTCATCGCATCCATCAGGTGGCCGACCTCGTCGTCCCGCTCGACGCGGATATCGTGGCTCAGGTCGCCCTCGGCGATATTGCGCGCGGTATCGATCGCGTGATCGAAACTCAGTTTGATATGCCGGTAGATCATGAACAGGCACAGCAGCGACACGCCCACCAGCAGGATCAGCAGCGCGATCGCGGTCCAGAACGCCATGTTGGTGCTGTGGGCCGCGTTGGTCACCGCCGCGCCGGTGCGCTGGTCCAGCAGCACCAGGAACTCGTTCACCGGCCGCATGATCCTGGCCTTGTTCTTGTGGTACTGCTCGTCGTGCATGATCTTGCGCGCCATGTCGGGATCGGGCGGTCCGGTCTTGGTGAACTTGCCGCTGCCATCGTCGAACAAGCCCTTGACCGCGTTCATGGCGATGACCTCGGTCTTCACCAGCCCGTCCGAATTGGCCTGCGCCTCCTTGAGCTTGCCGAACTCCTCCTCGGTGAAGCCGGCCTGGCGCATCAGGTCGGCCAGCGCCACCGTCTCGCCGTCGGGCGTGGGCTTGTCGACACCGGCCGCGACGAAGTCCCAGTAGATGCGCTCGTAGTGCCGCGGCCGCGGCTTCTTGCCGTTGCGGATATCGAGGATGTCGAGGTATTCTTTTTCGTACTTGGGATCGCCGGTGACGACGTAGGTGCGGGCCAGCCGGGTCAGGTCGTCCGAGCTCTGCCGTAATTCATCGGCCAGCAGATAGGAGTGGTAGCGCGCCTCGTTGGCGTGGTTGAGCTCAGCCTCCTTGGTCGAGATGCGCACCAGCGCCCACAGGGTCAGGCAGGATAGCGCCAGGCTGACCAGGAAGAACAAAATGAAAATATTCTTGATCGAGAATTTGCTTTTCATGATCGCCCCCGACTATTTGCGCCAATTGTAGACGCAAGCGCACCAGCTTGGCGCGCCGCACGGGACGGGTTGCCAGACTGTTGTTTTTCTTGGCGATAGCGCTGGTGCGGCCTAGTCCGGCAGTGGCGCCCATTTCTGCATGGTCGCTGTTTTCAGGGCGCCGGCGCACCGGCGGAGCCGGCCAGCGCATTGATCTCGAAATCGCCATCGTCGACCAGCCGCTCCCAGCCCTCGAACCTGCCCATGCCGCGCGTGCGCGCGATCGACAGCAGCAGGCTCTGTCCCGGCGCCGGGCGATCCGGCTGCAGCTGGTAGACCGGATCGGCGTACGCCTGCGCCGGCGCGACGATGGTCCAGCCCATGTCGATGAACTGCTGGATCGCGTCCTTGAGCCACAGCGCGTTGATCAGGTTGTGGTGCATCAGCATGACCTGCGGGATATCGCGCCCTTCCAGCTTGCGCGACAGGTCGCGGTACGCGATGGCGCGCTGGCGCAGGTGCGACAGGTAGGCCTGCCTGATCGGCTCGATGTCGGCCTTGGGATCGGCGCGCAGCACGTCGGTCAGTTTTTCATCCAGCCGCCAGTCGCTGGTATCGAGGCTGACGTAGCCGTTCCGGTAGCCGCTCTGCTTCAGGAACGCCCGCATGCCGTCGCGCTTTTCGGGCGTGTTCCCCTCGCGCAGGAAGGTATAGCGGAACCACTTCTGATAGCCCGGCAGCGTCGACGTGATGCGGTCGCAGTCCTGCACCTCCTGCCGGTACTGCGCCAGCGTGAGCCTGGCGTCGTTCAGGTCCGGATGGGTCATCGTGTGGTTGCCGAGCGCGTGGCCCGCCTGTCCCCAGGCCTTGGCCAGCGCATAGCCCTCCGGCTTGTCCGCGCCGTAGCCGCAGGTGACGAACAGCGCCGCCCGCACATGATGCGCGGCCAGCGCGCCAAGCAATGCCTGGTTGCGCTGCTGCGGCGACAGCAGCGGCGTCGTTTCCAGTTTGGGTCCATCGTCGAACGTGAAGGCCACCGATTGCGCCTGCGCGGTGGAGGCGAAAAAAGTCGCGGCGATAAGCAGGGCACGGCCCACGGTCATTGTGCGGTTCTCTCTTTGATGCGTTGAAGTTGTGCCGACTGATACGCGCCGAAGGCGTCGTTGAACAGGCAGCGGATCAGGGGATCATCGACGATATCGGCATCGGGCGGCGCGCCGTCGATGCGCATGTACATCGACGTCAGCGACTCGCCCAGCGCCAGTCCCGCATACAGTTTGGCGATGGGGATTTCGGTCATCCACGTGGGCGCTTCCTCGTCGCCGGCGAGCGCGATGCGGTCGCCGTGGACGCGGTAGCGGAACTGCCGCACCGCGCCCTCATGGTCGTAGACGGAGAGCTGCCAGATGCACGGCGTGGCGAAGTAGCTGTCCGGCGGCAGCTCCATGTCCTCATACTTTTCCAGCAGTCCGCTGGTGCAGTAGTCCAGCGCCAGCGCGGTCTGTCCGGCGTCGAGCGGCGCGAAGTGGCGGGCGATGTCGGACGTCGGCGGCGGCACGATGCCGGCGTCGTACTCGTAATCGACATCCTGCTCGCCGACCGGCAGCACCCACGGCAGCGGCGCGGATGGCGCCAGCGCTTGCGGCGTCAGCTCCACCGACACCGATGGATTCAGGCGCACGATGGCGGCGTCGGGCAGCCACGCGCCCACCTCCCGCGCGAACTGGCGGTAGGTGATCGGGAACAGCGCATGGTTGTACCACGACCAGGGCTCCTGCACGAACTGGCAGGAACTCGGCACCACGTAGCGCGGCGCCAGCGCCCGCAGCTGCTCCGGCCATTCCTCCGGCAGCGCGGGCGCCCCGCCCTGCGCGCGCGACGGCGCGATGACATCGATCTCGCGCATGGTCTGGAAAGGCCACAGCACCATGTCCCACGGCGCGTAGGGCTTGAGCTGCTCCAGCGTCTCCGGGTCCATCCACGCATCGACCACGTTGAGCACATTCAGACCGGCGGCGCGGATGTGGAACATCGAATCGACATCGGCATCGAGTGCCCGGCGCGGAGTGACCTCGATCGCGCCCACCCGCACCGGCGCGTCCACCGCCAGCCGCAGCACGTTGACGAAACCCAGCGCGCGTATCAGCGCAAACAATTCGTCGAACAGGCAATACAGGTAGACCGGCGTGGCGCGGTCGAGCAGGTCCAGGCTCTCCAGCGAGCAGTGATCGTCGTGGAAATGCGAGATGAAGACCGCGTCCGGCTTCCACCCGCGTATCTGCGCCTGATCGAAGCGCACGCCGGGAAAGGCGTGGCAATTCCTGCTGAACGGGTTTTCAAATATCGGATCGAAGGCGATCAGCGTGCCGTCGCATTCGAAGACATAGCCTGCGTGCAGGATGCGGGAAATCTTGAGTGTCATGATTAAAGTAGGCGGCAACGGGCCGCGATGATATCAGCAATACCGGCCATTCCGGCTTCAGGCAATTCCCTACTTGGGAATAGGGATTTCCCGATATTTCCAAAATAAAACATTCATTAAGCTAAAAGAACTGAAAGCTTATCTCTTTGAATGAACCCCATGAACTTATCCAACTTTAAAATAGGTCACCGGATGGCGGCAGGTTTCGGCTGCATCCTGGCACTACTGCTCCTCATTACGCTGCTGGGCATTCACGGCATGAGCGGCGTGCAGGCCCGGCTCGAGGAAATCACCTTCACCAACAATCCGGAATCCGCGCTGGTGATCGAAATGGCGTCGACCATCGACGATCAGGCGATCGCGCTACGCAATCTCGTACTCTACACCGAGATGGACGATATGCAACCGGAAATGGAACGCGTCAAGACCGACCAGAAACGCTACAACGACGCCGAAGAGAAACTGCGCAAGATGTTCGCCAGTTCGCCAAGCACGCTGCCCGAGGAAAACGCGCAATTCGACAAGGCCCGGCAATTGAAGGAAAAATCGCTCCCGCTGATCGCCGAGGCGGCGGCACTGGGCTTGGCCAACAAGAATGACGAGGCCGCCAAGGTATTGCTGTTTAAATTTCGCCCGCTGCAGCGCGAATGGCGAGGCACGCTCGCGCAATTCGCCGCCTTTGAACAGAATATGAGCGCGCAGGCGGCCGAGGATGCGGGGAAAAAATTCACGCAAGCGCGCACGCTGGTGCTCGCGTTCAGCGCGCTGGCGCTGGTCCTGGGCGGCGTGTTCGCCTCGTTCATCACGCGCGGCATCACCGGTCCCATCCAGCGGGCGCTGGAAGTGGCGCAAACCGTCGCCGCCGGCGACCTCAGCAGCCATATCGACGTGACCGGCAGGGATGAGACCGGCCAATTGCTGCTGGCCTTGAAGGAAATGAACGACGGCCTGGTGAGCATCGTCAGCGAAGTGCGCGCCGGCACCGAAACGATCGCCTCGGCCTCCGGCCAGATCGCCACCGGCAACCAGGACCTGTCCTGCCGCACCGAAGAGCAAGCCAGTTCGCTGGAGGAAACCGCATCGTCGATGGAAGAACTGACCTCGACCGTGAAGCAGAACGCCGACAACGCGCGGCAGGCGAACCAACTGGCGATCACCGCCTCCGGGGTGGCGGTCAAGGGCGGCGCGGTGGTATCCGAGGTGGTGAGCAATATGGAGGAGATCAATGGGTCGGCGCGCAAGATCGTCGACATTATCGGCGTGATCGACAGCATCGCGTTCCAGACCAATATCCTGGCCCTGAACGCGGCCGTCGAAGCGGCCCGCGCCGGCGAGCAAGGGCGCGGCTTCGCCGTGGTGGCCACCGAGGTGCGCAACCTCGCCCAGCGCAGCGCCCAGGCGGCGAAGGAGATCAAGGGCTTGATCGATCACTCGGTGACCACGGTCGAGCTGGGCACCAAGCTGGTGGAACAGGCCGGCGTGACCATGCAGGAAGTGGTCGGCAGCATCAGGCAGGTGACCGACCTGATGGGCGAGATCAGCGCCGCCAGCGAGGAGCAGACGGTGGGCATCGGCCAGGTGCAGGAAGCGGTCATGCAGATGGACCAGGCGACGCAGCAGAACGCCGCGCTGGTGGAGGAAGCGGCGGCCGCATCGGAGGCGATGCAGGTCCAGGCCGGTAATCTGGCGCAGGTGGTGGGCCGGTTCAAGCTGAAGAGCCAGCCGTCGATGGCGAGGACGGCGGCGAAGCCGGCGCTGGCCCTCATCCAGGGCCGCGGCACGCCCCAGGGCGCCCGCGCCCGCCGCGCCAGCTAGCGCAGCGGCACCGGATAGCTGGCCGGGCTGGCGTTGCCGTCGTTGTCGATGGCCTGCACGCCGAAGTAGTAATTGTCCTTCGACAGCGGCACCGTGAATTCGGTTGCCTTGCCGACGAACTGGCTGCCCTGCCATTCGGCGGCCGTGGTGTCGCGCCAGACGATGCGGTAGCCCGCCAGGTCGGGCTCGGCGTTGGCCTGCCAGACCAGCTCGGTATCGTTCTGCAGCTTGGCGGTGCGCACCTGCACCCTGGCCGGCGCGGCCGGCGCCAGCGACAGCGAGGACAAGGCCGCCGCGTTCACCCGCGCCACCTGGGCGATGTAATTGAAGTCGTCGTACCGCGGCAGGTCGCCGATCAGCACGCCGTTTTCGGTGCGGATGTTCTGGTGCTGGTGATTGAAGTCCTCGGCCGGCTCGGTGAAGCGCAGCGCAGCGTAGCCGCGCTCCAGGAAGGGCATGTGGTCGCCGCCGCGCAGGTAGCGGTCGCGGCGCTGGATGATGTTGACCCGGAACCCGGGCACATAACGCTCGCCGGCCTCCTTCACCGCCCGCGCCAGCTGGCGCGACAGCGAATCGTTCTCGCCGCCGGTCTGGATCAGCGTGCGCACCGCATCGCTGTTTTCCTTTTGCACCGGCAAGCCTTCGGCAAACAAGCGCACTTGCGTGTTGTCGACCTTGCCGTGCTCGTCGCGCGAGCTGCCGATGATGTCGTTGGTGAACATGCCGGCGATGTTCAGGTTCTTCTGCCGGGCCTGCTCGGCCCAGTGCGCCGCGCCCAGCAAACCCTGCTCTTCGGCCGCCACCGTCATGAACACCAGCGTGGCGTCGAACTTGTACCGGGCCATCACGCACGCCATCTCCATCACCGCCGCGGTGCCGGAGGCGTCGTCGTTGGCGCCGGGCGCGTCGCCCCTGGCGTCCATGATGTCGGTGTTGCGCGAGTCGTAGTGGCCGCTGACCACATACATGCGGTCCACCGACGCCGGCTGCGTGCCCGGCAGCGTCGCCACCACGTTGACGATCTCGGTCGGACGGCTGATGCGCGCGGAGACCGGCGCGACGTGGCTGTCGAACGCCACCTGCAGGCGCCCGCCCTGGGCCGCGCCGCAGCGCTCCAGCTCGCTCTTGATCCAGCGCCGCGCCGCGCCTATGCCTTCGGTCTCGGAGACCGTGTCCGACATCGTGTGGCGCGTGCGGAAGCCGGCCAGCTTGTTGATATAGGCTTCGATGCGGGCGGGGGAAATCTCCCGCACGATCTGGTCGATCTGGGCCTGGTGGCGGCCGGTGTCGGGCGCGGCGGCGAAGGCCGGCGCGGCGGCCAGCAGGGACAGGATGAGGGGTTTGCAGGACATCGGCGGTCTCCGGTGAAAAGATCCCGCCATCTTCTCACGCCGGCGCAGTCCAGTGTGAAAGCGCGGGGGATCCGGCTGCCCCGGTCGCCATCAACATGGCCTCGAACGCGACACGCGGCAACGGCTTGCTGAAAAAATATCCCTGCACCAGCGAGCAGCCGTGCGCCCGCAGGTAATCGGCCTGCGCCTGGGTTTCGACGCCCTCGGCCACGACTTCCAGCTGCAACGCCGTCGAAATCGACAACATCGCCTTCACCAGTTCGCACTGCCGGCGCGCATGCGGAATGCCTTGCACGAACGACTTGTCGATCTTGATCTGCGCCACCGGGAAGCGGTGCAGATAACTCAACGCCGAATAACCGGTGCCGAAGTCGTCGATCGAGATCGAGACGCCCATGCCGTCCAGCTCGGCCAGCATGTCGGCCACTTCCGGGCTGTCCTCCAGCAGCAGGCCCTCGGTGATCTCCAGCTCCAGCCATTCGGCCCGGCAGCCGCTGCCGGCCAGGATGCGGCGCACCGCGCCCACCAGGTCGTTGCGCAGGAACTGGCGGGTCGATACGTTCACGGCCATCCTCACCGGTGTGGCCGATGCCGCCTCCAGACTGCGGTTCAAGGCCGCCGCCTCGGCGCACGCGGTCGCCAGCACCCACTCGCCGATTTCAACGATCAAGCCCGATTCCTCGGCGATCGGGATGAACCGCTCCGGCGGCACCACCCCGTGCCCCGGACGGTTCCAGCGCAGCAGGGCTTCGGCCCCGACCACGCGCCCGCTCGGCAAATCGATCTGCGGCTGGTAATGCAGCGCCAGCTCGCCCTTGTCGCAGGCCTTGCGCAGCGCCGACTCCAGCTCCAGCTTCTCGGAGAATTGCTCGCCCATTTCCCTGGCGTAGAACTGGAAATTATTGCGCCCCTTCTTCTTGGCGAAATACATGGCCGCGTCGGCATACCTGAGCAGCGTCTCCATTTCGACGCTGTCATCGGGGAACAACGCGACGCCGATGCTGCACGAGACGAATAACTCGCGGCCTTCGATATGAAATGGTTCGGCCAGCGCCTGCAGTATTTTGCCGGCGATCGTCTTCAGGTCGCCTTTGTCGCGCAGCTCCGGCAGCAGCACGCCGAATTCGTCGCCGCCCAGCCGCGCTATGGTGTCGGTGGCGCGCACCGCGTATTTCAAGCGTTGCGCCACCTCGCACAGCAAGCGGTCGCCGGCGCCATGGCCCAGCGTGTCGTTGACTTGCTTGAAGCGGTCCAGGTCGAGAATCATCAGCCCGGCCAGGTCGCGATAGCGCTGGACATGGGCGATCTCCAGGCGGATGCGGTCGAACAGCAAGGCGCGGTTCGGCAACTTGGTCAAGCTGTCGTAGAAAGCCAGGTGCCGCACCTTCTTGCGGTATTGGTCGATTTCCGTGATGTCGCGTCCGACCGCCAGCACCCGCGCCACCTGGCCGGCGTCGTCGAATTCCGGGCTCAGGCGGACATGCGAGCAATGCCCCACGCCCCCGACCTGCCAGTGCAGCTCAAAATCGCGCGGCTCGCCCTGCTCGAAGACCGCGCGCATCTTGTCCATGTATTCCTGCGCGTGGACGCCACCGGGATATTCGATCGGCGTCGTGCCCAGGATTTGTCCCCGGCCTTTTTCCATTTGCGTTATCAGCTTCCGGTTGGCGTAGAGCCGGCGGCAGTCCCGGTCGTAGCGGGCGATCGTGTCGGGCGAATTTTCCGCCAGCGTGCGGAACTCCTGCTCGCGGGTGAGCAACAGCGCCTCCATGCGCTTGCGTTCAGTGATGTTGCGGACCATGGCCATGTTGTAGCCCTGACCGCCCGACTCCAAATAGTTCGCAACGATTTCGATCGGAAAAATACGGCCGTCCCTGGTCCGGTGGCGGCGCTCCAGCGTCAGCGAACCGCTCGACTGGAGGTCGCGCCAGTGTTCGCGCCAGAACACTTCCTGACAGTCGGGATCAATGTCCGCTACGCTCAGGCCGCGCAACTCCTCCTTGCTATAACCCAGGCCGCGGCAAGCATGCTGGTTGGCATACGTGATGCGCCCCGCGTCGTCGATCAGGTACACCGCTTCCTCGATGTGGTCGATGGCATAGTTCAGCAGGCCCAGCTCGTCTTCGCGCCGCTTGCGTTCCGTGATATCGCGACTGATGCCCAGCACGCCGACGACCTCGCCACCGGCGCCGCGCACCGCCACCTTGCGGGTTTCCAGCAAGACGCGCCGCTCGTCCTCGGCAACGCTGCCCCATTCTTCGTAGATGCAGATGCTGTCGGCATCCACGGCCTCCCGGTCTTTTTCGCGGAAGGAATCGGCCAGTTCGGCACCGACGAAATCGTAATCGGTCTTGCCAACGATGTCGGCTTCCCGCGCATTGAAGTAACGTTCGAAAGCCGGATTGCAGGCCACGTAGACACCGTCGACATTTTTCAACCAGATGTAATCCGGGAGCGTCGTCATCACGCTGGACAGGCGGTTTCTGGATTCCTCAAGGGCCCGTTCATTTTGCTTGCGCTCGGTGACGTCATACATGAATCCATGCCAGACCGTGGAGGAGTCCGATTCGCGCAACGGGGTGGAACGCGCCTCGACCCAGCGCTCCGGCAATCCCGGCCGGCAGACACGGAACACCAGTTCCAACGCCGACAGCGTGACCAGCGTCTCGGCCATCGCGGCCTCGATAGCGGGCCGGTCGGCGGGATGCAACAGCGCGTGCAACGGCGCCATGTCGCTCTCCACCTCTTCCGGCTGCAAGCCAAAAATATCGACGATGCCGGGGCTGGCGAAGGCAAAACTGAAATGCCCGTCGGGCGAGCGGCGCAGGGTATAGACAAAGCCCTTCACATTGGCGACGAAATGCGCCATGCGGCGCTCGGCTTCGCGGATGGCCGTCAGGTCGCGCGCAATGGCGAGCACGGTCGCCACCTGGCCGTCCGTGCCGGGTTCGGGCACCAGCAGCACGTTGTAGTCGCGGCGCAGCTGGTCGCGGTCGACGCAGTCGACGTTGATCTGATTGGCCACGCCGCTGGCAAAGACCGCGCGGATGGCTTCCGTGAGTCTGCCGCTCTGCCGCTCCCCCAGCAGCATGCCGTCGCTGGGCGGATGGCCGAGCAATGCCGCCACGGACTTGCCGAATATCCGGCCCACGGCCCGGTTGACATAGAGCCGGCGGCAATCCCGGTCATAGCGGTAAATCGGCTCGGGGCTGTTCTCGGCCAGCGAACGGAACTGTTCCTCGCGCGCGATCAGGCGCTCCTCCATCGCCTTGCGCTCGGAGATGTCGATCATCAGCCCGTGCCACTCGGTGGCGCCGTCCGCCTGCCTGTGCGGCGTGGAGCGGATCTCCACCCAGCGCTGTCCGCGGTCGGGATGGTCGATGCGGATTTCAATACGGAACGGCGCCAGCGTCCTTGCCGTTTCCGTCATGAGTTTCAGCAGGCGCGCCAGGTCGTCCGGATGATAGCGGGCGCGCAACGTGGCGGCATCGGCGCGTATCTCCTCGGGACGCAGGCCGAACAGCCGCTCCACGCCGGCGCTGGCATAGGGGAAGCTGGTATGGCCGTCCACCTCGACACGAATGGTGAACAGGAAGCCAGGCACGGCGGCGGCGACCGCCGTAAGCCGCTCCTGCAGCTTGGCCTGCTTCAATTGAAGACGCGTTGCCTGACGCACCGGGCGGCAGCGGCTGAGTGAGGTCTTCGGCGCTCGGCGTCGAAAAGTCGATGACATAGGCTTCTTCAGGATCATGCACGTCGTTGCACCAGAAGGCCGCGAGCGCGCATGGATGGGACATTATTCCAACAAGGAAATCACCATTACATTTTAATAAATAATACAGACGAACTTTCCGGAATGCTATCGACCTAGCCTGATCTCGCTGTAGGGATTGCCTTACGTTGCGCTGCCGGCGGGTGTCGCCTTGGAGGGATGGGAAAGCCGAACGCCCGCCTGGCGGCGGGCTGGCGGGCTGCGGGGGAGATTACTTGGCGGGTGCCGCGGTCTTGTCGGCCTTGGCGGCCTTCGCTGCGGCCTTGTCTGCCTTGGCGGCGGTTTTATCGGTGGAGGCCTTGTCGGCCTTGGCGGTTGGCGCCGTGGCGGCTGGCGCGCCTTCCAGCGGCTTGCCGTTCACCACCAGGCCGGCCTGCGACAGCTTGACGGCGTTTTTCTCGCCGATGCCCTTCACGCGCTTCTCGAAGTCCGCCCAATCCTTGAAATCGCCTTTCTTGCGCTCTTCCATGATGGCTTTCGATTTGGCCGGGCCGATGCCCTTGACCGAATCCAGCGCGGCGGCGTCAGCCTTGTTGACATCGACCTGCGCGAAAGCGAAGCCCATCGTTGCAATCAGGGTTGCAACAGCCAGCAAAATTTTCTTGAACATGTCTCAATCTCCATGGTGGGTGAAAGGCGGCAAGCGCGCCTTGAACACCCTTAACGGCCAGCGTCGACGACGGTTGACAGATAATCCATGAAGCTTTTATGACATGCCTCAACGCCCGGCCTTCAGGCGTTGAACAACTCCTCGCGCGTCACGGTCGCCGTGCCCAGCTTGCCGACCACGATGCCGCCGGCGCGGTTGGCCGTCTGCACCGCCTCGTTCCAGCCCACGCCCGCGCCCAGCATGGCGGCCATGGTGGCGATCACCGTGTCGCCGGCGCCGGAGACGTCGAACACTTCGCGCGCCTGCGCCGGCATATGGAATTGCTCGCCGTCGGTGTACAGGGTCATGCCCTCTTCCGAGCGGGTCAGCAGCAGCGCGTCCAGCTTGAGCTCGGCGCGCAGCGCCTGCGCCTTGGCGGTCAGCTGCTCTTCGCTGTGCCAGCTGCCGACGATGCGCTTCATTTCCGACTTGTTCGGCGTCAGCACGGTGGCGCCGGCGTAGCGGCTGAAATCGTCGCCCTTCGGATCGACCATCACCACCTTGCCGGCCGCGCGCGCCGAGGCGATCATGTCGGCCACGTTGACCAGCGAACCCTTGGCGTAGTCCGACAGCACGATCACGTCGTAGTCGGGCAGCAGCGCCTTGAACTGCAGCAGCTTGTCGCGCAGCACGGTGTCGGTCGGCGGCTCCTCGAAGTCGATGCGCACCATCTGCTGCTGGCGGCCGATCACGCGCAGCTTGATGATGGTGGAGATGGCGTCGTCGCGCTTCAGGTAGCTGTGGATGCCGCCGCTTTGCAGCATCTGCTCCACCTCGTTGCCGGCCTCGTCCGCGCCCACCACGCCCAGCAGCCCGGCGCGCGCGCCCAGCGCGGCCGCGTTGCGCGCCACGTTGGCCGCGCCGCCCAGGCGCGCTTCGCGCTTCTCGATGCGGACGATGGGCACCGGCGCTTCCGGCGAAATGCGGCTGACGTCGCCGAACCAGTAACGGTCCAGCATCACATCGCCTACCACCAGAATACGTACCTGCTCCAGCGCCGGTGCTTTGTATATCGTAACGTCAGTGCTCACGTAAACCTCTTTTCAACAATCACACACGGGTCAGGATGGAACGGCCGATGCCGTGGTATTCGAAGCCCGCCTCGGCCATCACTTCCGGCTCGAACAGATTGCGGCCGTCGAAGATCACGGCCTGCTTCAGCGAGGACTTGATGCGGTCGAAGTCCGGACTGCGGAAGGCCTTCCATTCGGTGACGATCACCAGCGCCTCGGCGGCGGCCAGCGTGTCCATCGGGCTGGCGGCGAAACGGATGCGCGCCATCTCTTCGGCGCTCAGGTCCAGCTCCAGCACGCGCCTGGCTTCCGTCATCGCGACCGGGTCGTACACCGCCACGGTGGCGCCGCCGTCCAGCAGCTGCTTGATCAGCACGCGGGCCGGGGCTTCGCGCATGTCGTCGGTGTTCGGCTTGAAGGCCAAGCCCCAGATGGCGAAGTGCTTGCCGCGCAAATCGGCGCCGAAGCGCTTGACCACCTTCTGGCCCAGCACCAGCTTCTGCTTGTCGTTGACCGCCTCCACCGCGCGCAGGATCAGCAGGTCCTGGTCGTACTGGCGCGCCGTGCGTTCCAGCGCCTGCACGTCTTTCGGGAAGCAGGAACCGCCGTAGCCGGCGCCGGCGTACAGGAAGCTGTGGCCGATGCGCGGATCGGAGCCGATGCCGTGGCGCACCGCCTCGATGTCGGCGCCCACCTGGTCGGCCAGGTTGGCCAGTTCGTTCATGAACGAGATGCGCGTGGCCAGCATGGCGTTGGCCGCGTACTTGGTGAACTCGGCCGAGCGCACGTCCATCCAGAAGGTGCGTTCGTGATTGCGGTTGAACGGCGTGTACAGTTTCTTCATCAGGCCGTGGGCTTTCTCGCCCTCCGGCGTGCCGTCGTAGCCGATGACGATGCGGTCGGGGCGCATGAAGTCTTCCACCGCCGCGCCCTCTTTCAGGAACTCGGGATTGGACACCACCGAGAACTTGGACGCGTCGCCGCGCGCGGCCAGCTCGGCCTGCACCGCCGCCTTGACGCGGTCGGCCGTGCCGACCGGCACCGTGGATTTGTCGACGACGACCTTGAATTCGGTCATGTGCTTGCCGATGTTCCTGGCGGCGGCCAGCACGTATTGCAGGTCGGCCGAGCCGTCTTCATCCGGCGGCGTGCCGACCGCGATGAACTGCAGGCAGCCGTGCGCGACCGAGGCGGCGACGTCGGTGGAGAATTGCAGGCGCCCGGCCGCGCGGTTGCGCGCGACGATTTCTTCCAGGCCCGGCTCGTGGATCGGAATGCCGCCGTTGTTGAGCAGGTCGATTTTCTTCTGGTCGACGTCGAGGCAGAAAACGTCGTTGCCCAGCTCGGCGAGGCAAGCGCCGGTGACAAGGCCTACATAGCCGGTGCCGATGATGGTGATTTTCATGTTGGTGCTCTTCTTAGTTCATGACGTTGAGTTCTTCGGTGCGGCGCGGCGGGTAGGTCTCCCAGCGGCTGCATCCCGGGCACTGCCAGTAGAACTGGCGCGCCTTGAAACCACAGTGGCTGCACTGATAGCGCGCCAGCTTTTGCGTATAACCGTGGACCAGGTTCTTGACCATGGACAGTTCCGGCACCAGGCTGGCCGGCGCATCCATCAGGCGCGCCTCCAGCAGCTTGTCCAGGCCCAGCAGGGTCGGCGTGCGGCGCAGCTCGTTGCTCACCAGCTGCTTGGCGGCGTCCACGCCGTCCAACTCCAGCACCGCCTTGTACACCACCTCGATCAGGTCGATCGACGAGGCCTGCTCCAGGTAGGACTTGAGCAGGTTCACGCCTTCCTGCGGACGGCCCACCTTGCGGTAGGCGTCCATCATGCGCTGCGCCACCAGCGCCGTGTGCGGCACGCTGATCTGCTCGACGCGGCGCCAGGTCAGCAGCGCGCCCTCGACATCGCCCTGTGCCAGATGGGCGTCGCCGCTCAGCATGGTGGCGCGCACGTTGACGCGGTCGGCGTGCAGCGACTTCTCCAGCAGCGGCAGCGCCTCCTCCGGATGCATGTGTACCAGCGCGTCCTGCGCCAGTTCGCAGTAGAACTGCGCGATTTCCTTCTGGCGCGCACCGGCGCCCGATTCCTGCAGGCCGATCGCGGCCTCGATGGCGCGCGGCCATTCCTTCTCGCGCTGGAAGATCTCCAGCAGCGCGCGGCGCGCCGGCACGGCGTACTGGCCGCTGACCATGGCGGTGAAGGTTTCCTCGGCGCGGTCCAGCAGGCCGGCCTTCAGATAGTCCATGCCCAGCTCGTATTGCGCGTGTTCCTTCTGCTCCTGCGGCAGGTCCGGGCGCGACAGCAGGTTCTGGTGCACGCGGATGGCGCGCTCGGTCTCGCCGCGGCGGCGGAACAGATTGCCCAGCGCGAAGTGCATATCGGCCGTTTCGGTGTCCATGCGGACGATTTCAATGAACGCGTCGATGGCCCTGTCCGGCTGCTCGTTGAGCAGGAAGTTCAGGCCCTTGAAGTAGGCGCGCGGCAGCGTGCGCGATTCCGACACCAGTTGACGTATGTCGACGCGCGCGGCGACCCAGCCCAGTCCGAAGAAGACCGGGATCCCCAATAACCACCAGAGTTCGAATTCCATGCTTGGTATTTTTTTATTGTGTGTTGACGCTGTCCGGCTGCGGCTGGGCGTTAGCCTGCAGCGCGCTCGACTGCAGCGTGGTGATCGTGGTTTTGTGCTTGTTGGTTTCGCGGCGGTGGCGGAACACGGTGGGCGTCAGCGCCAGCACGCCCAGGACGGCGCCGGCCACGAAAAAGCCCAGCAGCATCAGGACCAGGGGGCCATGCAGGTCATAGTGCAGGAAGAAATGCAGATCGACCTCCTGCGTGTTCTTCAGGGCAAAGCCAAAAAACAGGACGAAAAGAACGAATCCAATAATCGTGGATATGAATTTCATTAGCCAGGTTTCCTGTTCAGTATTTCTAAAAAAAAGCGGCATCCGTAGACGCCGCTTTTATTTTAACTCATCAGACGCTTCAGTCCTCGATGATCGGTTGCCCGACCATCGCGTCGACCCGCTCGCGCAATTGCTTGCCCGGCTTGAAATGCGGCACCCGTTTTTCAGGCACCATCACTTTGTCGCCCGACTTCGGATTACGTCCGATGCGCGGTGGCCGGCTGTTCAGAGCAAAGCTGCCAAAACCGCGGATCTCGATGCGCTGACCGGTCGCCAGGGCGTTGGTCATCGCATCCAGAATGGTCTTGACGGCATACTCCGCATCTTTGGCCACCAGCTGAGAGTAACGCTCAGCCAGGCGGTTGATCAACTCGGACTTAGTCATCGACTAGTTCTTAGTTCTTGTTATCGAACTTGGCTTTCAACAGCGCGCCCAGGCTGGTGGTGCCCGAAGCTGCGTTGTTGTCGGTCGCGGCCATCTTCTGCATGGCTTCCGCGGTTTCAGCGCTGTCCTTGGCTTTGATCGACAGTTGGATCGAACGTGCTTTGCGGTCGATGTTGATCACCAGAGCTTCGACGGAATCGCCGACTTTCAGGTGGGTGCCAGCATCTTCCACGCGGTCGCGCGAGATTTCCGACGCGCGCAGGTAGCCTTCGACTTCTTCGGACAGTTGGATCACGGCGCCTTTAGGCTCAACCGATTTAACGGTGCCGGTAACCAGCGCGCCCTTGTCGTTCATGGCTGCGAAGTTGTTGAATGGGTCGCCTTCCAGTTGCTTGACGCCCAGGGAAACGCGCTCGCGCTCAACGTCGATGGCCAGAACGATGGCTTCCAGTTCGTCACCTTTCTTGAAGCGACGCACGGCTTCTTCGCCGGTTTCGGTCCAGGACAGGTCGGACAGGTGCACCAGGCCGTCGATGTTGCCGGCCAGGCCGATGAACACGCCGAAGTCGGTGATCGATTTGATCGCGCCACGGACTTTATCGCCCTTCTTGTGGGTCACGCCGAAGTCATCCCATGGGTTCGCTTTGCACTGTTTCATGCCCAGCGAAATACGGCGACGCTCTTCGTCGATTTCCAGAACCATCACTTCAACTTCGTCGCCCAGCTGGACAACTTTGTTTGGAGCGACGTTTTTGTTGGTCCAGTCCATTTCGGACACGTGAACCAGGCCTTCGATGCCTTGTTCAACTTCAACGAACGCGCCGTAGTCGGTCAGGTTGGTGACTTTACCGAACAGACGGGTGCCTTGTGGGTAACGACGGGACAGACCGGTCCAAGGATCGTCGCCCAGTTGTTTCACGCCCAGGGACACACGGTTTTTCTCTTGATCGTACTTCAGAACCTTGGCGGTGATTTCCTGGCCAACGGTCAGCACTTCCGATGGGTGACGCACACGACGCCATGCCAGGTCGGTGATGTGCAGCAGGCCGTCGATACCGCCCAGATCCACGAACGCGCCGTAGTCGGTGATGTTTTTGACGACGCCGGTCACCACGGTGCCTTCTTTCAGGGTTTCCATCAGTTTCTGACGCTCTTCGCCCATCGAAGCTTCGATGACGGCGCGGCGGGACAGAACGACGTTGTTACGCTTGCGGTCCAGCTTGATCACTTTGAATTCGAGGGTCTTGCCTTCGAATGGGGTGGTGTCTTTGACTGGACGGGTGTCAACCAGCGAACCTGGCAGGAAGGCGCGGATGCCGTTGGTCAGAACGGTCAGGCCGCCCTTGACTTTACCATTGACGGTACCGACAACGATTTCGCCCGATTCCATGGCTTTTTCCAGTGCCAGCCACGAAGCCAGACGCTTGGCTTTGTCGCGCGACAGGATGGTGTCGCCGAAACCGTTTTCGAGCGATTCGATCGCCACGGAAACGAAGTCGCCTACTTTGACTTCCAGTTCGCCGTGGTCGTTCTTGAATTCTTCAACTGGGATGAATGCTTCCGATTTCAGGCCGGCGTTGACGATCACGAAGTTGTGATCCAGACGAACGACTTCAGCCGAGATCACTTCGCCCGAACGCATGTCTTGACGCGACAGGGATTCTTCGAAGAGGGCTGCAAAACTTTCCATATTAGACATTGTAACTTCCAGGTTACCAACAAGGCTCGCGAGATGCGACTTCAGTTGGGTTAGGGTTGATAAACGCCACGGCCATCAGAGCGACCGCGACACCAGCTATTTACCGATGGCCGCATACCACTGCAACACCTGGGCGACCGCTTCGTCAGCAGTCATATTCGAGGTATCGAGCACATGCGCCCCCTCTGCGGGGACCAGCGGCGCGATGGTCCGGTTTGTATCCCGGTCGTCCCGCGCCTGCAAATCCATCAGTAGGTCTTCCATATTAGCAGAAATTCCTTTGCCAATCAATTGCTTATAGCGGCGTTCCGCCCGGGCCGCCACACTGGCGGTCAAAAACACCTTCAGCGCGGCGTTCGGGAAGATCACCGAGCCCATGTCGCGGCCGTCCGCCACCACGCCCGGCGCCTTGCGGAAGCTGAGCTGCAGCCCCAGCAGCGCGTGGCGCACGGCGTGGAATGTTGCTATTTTTGAAGCGGTATTGCCGACCTCTTCCGCACGGATGGCCTCGGTGACGTTTTCGTGCGACAGGATGATGTCGCCGCCCTGGAAGCTGCACTGCAGGTGCTCGGCCAGCTTGGCCAGCGCGTGCTCGTCGGTCAGATCGGTGCCGCGGCGGAGTGCCGACAGCGCCGTCAAACGGTACAGAGCGCCAGAATCCAGGTAGTGGAAGCCGAGCTTATCGGCGACGCGGTGCGCGACGGTGCCCTTGCCGGATGCGGTGGGGCCGTCGATGGCGATGACTGGAATTGGGGAAGTGGCCATTTGATTTAGATTATTTATTTTGCTATCGCCGCGAAGGCGGCGAAATACTCGGGGAAGGTCTTGCCCACGCACTTGGGATCGTTGATGCGCATGACGTTACCCTTGCGGGCGGCGCCGTCCAGCGACACCAGCGAGAAGCACATCGCCATTCGGTGATCGTCGTAGGTGTCGATGGTGGCCGGCGTGATGACGGCCGGCGGCGTGACCTTGATGTAGTCGGGGCCCTCCACCACCACGGCGCCAACCTTGCGCAGCTCGGTCGCCATGGCGGCGATGCGGTCGGTCTCCTTGACGCGCCAGCTGGCGATGTTGCGCAGCGTGCTGGTGCCGTCGGCGTACAGCGCGGCGATGGCGATGGTCATGGCGGCGTCGGGAATGTGGTTGAAGTCGGCGTCGATGGCTTTCAGCACGCCGTTCGACTTGGCCTCGATCCAGTTGTCGCCCATGGTGATCTGCACGCCCATCCGCTCCAGCGCGGCGGCGAAGCGCACGTCGCCCTGGATGCTGTCCTTGCCCACCCCCTCGACCCGCACCGGACCGCCGGCGATCGCGCCGGCCGCCAGGAAGTAGGACGCCGACGAGGCGTCGCCCTCGACGTGGATGGTGCCGGGCGACTGGTACACCTGGCCGGGCTGGATGGTGAACGACTCCCAGCCGTTCTGCTCCACCGTCACGCCGAAGCGGCGGATCAGGTTGAGCGTGATTTCGATGTAGGGCTTGGAGATCAGCTCACCAATGACGTCGATGCTGATCGCGTGCTCGCGCGCCATCAGCGGCGCCACCATCAGCAGCGCGGTCAGGAACTGGCTCGACACGTCGCCGCGCACCGACAGGCGCTGCGCGTGGATCTTGCCCTGCTTGATGTGCAGCGGCGGGAAGCCGGGGTTGCCGGTGTATTCGACGTTGGTGCCGGCGGCGTTCAGCGCGTCCACCAGGTCGCCGATCGGGCGCTCGTGCATGCGCGGCACGCCGTGCAGCGTGTAGTCGCCGCCGATGACGGCCAGCGCGGCGGTCAGCGGACGGATCGCGGTGCCGGCGTTGCCCATGAAGAGGTCGGCCGATTTGTTCGGCAGCACGCCGGCCACGCCCTTGACGTGGTGGATGGTGCCGGTGGCGGTTTTCTCCTCGGTCCACTGCACGCCCAGCGAGCGCAGGGCGGCCAGCATCACGGCCGTGTCGTCCGAGGCCAGCAGGTCGACGATGTCGACGTCGCCCTGCGACAGGGCGGACAACAGCAGGATGCGGTTGGAGATGGATTTCGAGCCAGGCAGGCGCACCGCGCCCTGCACGTGGGCGACCGTTTGCAGGTCGATATATTCGTGGGTCATGCTGGTTTCCTGAATTAGTCTGCTTTGTCCTGCGACGGCGGCGCCTCGGCCGCCTCGATCGCTGTAATCCACTGGTGGCGGGCGCGCTGGGCGTTGGCGTACACGCTCTCCAGCCCTGCCCCGTCACCGGCGGCGAGACGGGCACGCAGGCCCGTTAATTGTGCCAGATAGGCATCAAGCTCCGTCAACAATGCCGACTGGTTGGCCAGGCTGATGTCGCGCCACATTTCTGGCGACGACCCCGCGATCCTCGTGAAATCGCGGAAGCCGCTGGCCGCATACTGAAACAGTAAATCCGCATGCGGTTTGTTCGCGATGTCGTCCACCAGCGCGTATGCCAGCAAATGCGGCAAATGGCTCACGGCGGCAAACACCTTGTCATGTTCTTCCGGTGTCAAACGGTGGATGATCGCGCCGCAGGCGCGCCATGCGGCGGCCACACGCTCGACATCCTGCGCCGAATTTTCATCCAGCGCCGTCAGCACCACCTTCTTGCCGACGTACAGATCGTCGATCGCCGCCTCGGGACCATTGGTCTCGCGGCCGGCGATCGGATGGCCGGGCACGAACTGGGCGATCTTGCCGCCCAGCGCGCGCCGCGCCGACGCCACCACGTCGGACTTGGTGCTGCCCGCGTCGGTGACCACGGTTCCCGGCTGCAGATGCGGCGCCATCGCCGCCAGGATCGCCTCGGTCTGCGCCACCGGCGCGGCCAGCAGCACCAGGTCGGCGCCTTGCAGCGCCTCGGCCATGTCGCCTCCGATCACGTCGATGATGCCCAGCTCCTGCGCGCGCTTCAGCGAGGCGGCGGAGCGCCCCATGCCGACCACGCTGCCGACGGCGCCGGCCTTCTTCAGCGACCGCGCAAACGATCCGCCGATCAGGCCCACGCCAAAGATGACGACCTTGTTCAGCATTACTCCGCCAACGCCTTGGTCAGCGCCGCGATCAGCACCGCGTTCTCCTGCGGCAGGCCGATGGAGATGCGCAGCCATTCCGGCAGGCCGTAGTTGCCGACCGGGCGCACGATCACGCCCTGCTTCAGCAACGCCAGGTTGACGCGCGCGCCGGCGCCGGCATCGTCGCCAACCTTGACCAGCACGAAGTTGCCATACGACGGCACGTACTGCAGGCCCAGTTTGTCGAAGGCCTCGGTGAACTGCTGGTAGCCGGCGGTGTTATTGACGGCGCTCTGCTTCAGGAACTCCTTGTCGTTGAGCGCCGCGATGGCCGCGGCCTGCGCCAGCGAGTTGACGTTGAACGGCTGGCGGATGCGGTTCATCAAATCGGTCAGCGCCGGCTGGGCGATGCCGAAGCCCACGCGCAAACCGGCCAGGCCATAAGCCTTGGAGAAGGTGCGCGAGACCAGCAGGTTGGGATACTTCTTGACCCACTCGGCCGACTCGAACTGGTTTTCCTCGGCCAGGAACTCGTTGTAGGCCTCGTCCAGCACCACCACCACGCCGGCCGGCACCTTGTCCAGGAAGGCCTGGATCTCGGCGGCCGGAATGAAGGTGCCGGTCGGGTTGTTCGGGTTGGCGATGAAGACCAGGCGCGTGTCTTCCTCGATCGCCGCCAGCATGGCCGGCAGGTCGTGGCCGTGGTCTTTGGCCGGCACCACGATGTGGCGCGCACCGACTCCCTGCGTCGCCAGCGCGTACACGGCGAACGAGTACTGCGAGTACACCACCGACTGGCCGCGCTCGACGAAGGCGTGGGCGGCGATTTCCAGGATGTCGTTGCTGCCGTTGCCCAGCGTGATCCACTCGGCCGGCACGCCATAGCGCTTGGACAGCGCGCCCTTCAGATCGAAACCATTGGCGTCCGGGTAGCGGCCCAATTCCGCGGCGGCGGCGTTCATCGCCTGCACCGCCGATGCCGGCACGCCGAACGGGTTCTCGTTCGACGCCAGCTTGACGATGGCCTCTTCATCGAGGCCGAATTCGCGCGCGACTTCCGCAATCGGTTTGCCCGCCTGGTAAGGAGCGATAGCGCGGACGTATTCGGGGCCGTAATTCTTGGACATGGTCTCTCTCAGATTCTCGTTAAAAAAATTAGTTCAGGCTGACCGGGTAGGAACCCAGCACCTTGAAGAAGGCCGCGTTGTTCTGCAGCTCTTCCAGCGCCTTGGCCACGCCTTCGTCCTGTACATGGCCTTCGACGTCGACGTAGAAGTAGTATTCCCAGGTGCCGGTGCGGGCCGGGCGCGATTCGAAGCGCGTCATCGACACATTGTGCCGGGCCAGCGATCCAAGCAGGCGGTAGATGGAGCCCGCCTTGTGCGGCGCGGCCAACGCCAGCGAGGTGCGGTCCTGGCCGGAGCGGCCGGCCTGCAGCTGGCCGATCACGGCGAAGCGCGTGCGGTTGTGCGGATCGTCCTGGATGTTGGCCTTGACCGTCCCGAGGCCGTAGCGCACGCCGGCGCGCTCGCCGGCGATGGCGGCGATGGTGTGGTCGTCGCGCGCCATGCGGGCCGCTTCGGCGTTGGACGAAACGGCGCGGCGCTCGATGTCCGGGTAGTTATTGTTCAACCAGATCTGGCACTGCGCCAGCGCCTGCGCGTGGGCGCAGATGGCGGTGACGCCGTCCATGTTGCCGGTGCCGCTCAGCAGGCTGTGACGCACCGCCAGCGAGACCTCGCCGCTGATCGACAGCGACGTATGCAGCAGCAGGTCCAGCGTGCGGCCGATGGCGCCTTCGGTCGAGTTCTCGACCGGCACCACGCCGAATTCGGCGGTGCCGGCCTCGGTGGCGCGGAACACTTCGTCGATCGACGAGCAAGGCAGCACGTCGACGGCGGTGCCGAACTGCTGGTACGCGGCCTGCTCGGTGTAGGTGCCGGCCGGGCCGAGGAAGGCGATGGTGACGCGCTTCTCCAGCGAGCGGCAGGCGGACATGATCTCGCGCCAGATGGTTTGCAGCTCGACGTCGCCCATCGGGCCGGGATTGCGCTCGGCCACGCCGCGCAGCACCTGCGCCTCGCGCTCGGGACGGAATACCGGGGCGTTGGTTTCGGCCTTGACGTGGCCGACCTGCTGCGCCACTTTGGCGCGCTGGTTCAACAGGTCGAGGATCTGCGCATCGATGGCGTCGATCTGCTCGCGCAAGGGTGTCAGTTTGTCAGTCATGATGGGTTTATTTTCCGGTGCGGCCTGCGAATTCGTTCAAGTAGTCCACAAGCGCCTGCACACCCTCGATGGGCATGGCGTTGTAGATCGATGCGCGCATGCCGCCGACGGACTTGTGGCCCTTCAGTTGCAGCAGGCCGCGCGCCTTGGCGCCGGCCAGGAATGCCTCATTCCGACTCTCGTCCTTCAGGTAGAAAGGAACGTTCATGCGCGAGCGGTTTTGTTTCGCCACGCGGGTCTGGTAAAAATCGTCGGCGTCGAGCGCCGCGTACAGCAGTTCGGCCTTGGCGATGGCGCGCTTCTCCATCTCGGCCACGCCGCCCTGCCGCTTCAGCCACTGGAACACCAGGCCGGCGATGTAAATGCCGTAGGTGGGCGGCGTGTTGTACATCGACTCGTTGTCGGCCACCAGCTTGAAATCGAACGCCGATGGGCAGGCCGGCAGCGCCTTGCCCAGCAGGTCTTCACGGACGATGACGATGGTCACGCCGGCCGGGCCGATGTTCTTCTGAGCGCCGGCGAAAATCAGGCCGTACTTCGACACGTCGACGGGGCGCGACAGGATGTGCGAGGACATATCGGCCACCAGCAGCACGCCATCCTGCGGCGCCGGCACGCCAGCGTCGAAATCGAACTCGATGCCGTCGATGGTCTCGTTGGTGCACATGTGCAGGTAGGCCGCGCCGGGCGTGAGCTTCCACTCCGACTGCGGCGGCACTTGCGTCGTCGACGAGGCGGCGACATTCACGTTGGCGTACTTGGCGGCTTCCTTGATGGATTTGCCCGACCACGAACCGGTGTGGATGAAATCGATGGTCGCTGGCTGCGGCTTGTGGCCGACGAGGTTCAGCGGCACCAGGGCGTTCTGCGACAATCCGCCGCCCTGCATGAACAAGATCTTGTAGTTGTCCGGTACTGCCAGCAGCTCGCGCAGGTCGCGCTCCGCCGCCTTGTAAATCGAAATAAACTCCGGTCCGCGGTGGCTCATCTCCATGACGGACATGCCGCTGCCATGCCAGTCCAGCATCTCGGCAGCGGCTTGCGCCAGCACTTCCTTCGGCAAGACGGCGGGGCCGGCCGAAAAGTTATAGATATGAGTCACGTTGCGGTCCTTATTTTGCGTTTTGTTTTTCCTGGAGCTTCTGCATCACCGGGCCGATGCGGCGCGCGGCGATCTGCTGGCCGATCTGCATGGCTTCGGACGTCAGCTTGGGCATGGTGGCCAGCATCTTGGCGCCGATCGGCGTGCGGTAGAAGGCGGTGATCTGTTTCAGTTCGTCGGCGCTGTAGGTGCGCGCATACAGCGGCACGCTTTCAGTCATGATTTCCTCGATCATTCCCGGATCGGTGATCACGCCTTGCAGCGTGGCGACGACGGCCGGCAATTCAGCCTCCATCTTCGCCGTTTCCGCGGCTTTCTGCTCGGGCGTGGTCTTCGGATTGTTCTTGATGGCGGCTTCGGCGCCGGCGCGCATGGACTGGCCGATATTGAGCGACATCTGCTGCATGATGCCGGTCATCATGGTGCGGTAGTTCATCGCCTCGAACAGCTCGCGCGCGGCAGCGGTGGACGCTGCGTCGGCCTGGGCGAATGCCGGGGCGGCGCCGGCCAGGGTGAATGCGGCTACGATGCTGATTACGATTTTTTTCATGTGCGCCTCTAGGAATTTTTCGGAATAAAAAAGCGGGACCAGTCTTATTGTCGCATTTATCCGCGCAATAAACCTGACCCCGCTCTCCCCGGACCTGGGTCCGGGGCGGTGTGTGCTACAACTTACTCAGCTTGAGCTTCGTCTGGCTTGGCATCAGGACCCGGTTCCAGCTCGACTTCGTCGATGTCGGTCTCCACCACGCGCTGCAGGCCGGACAGCTTGGTGCCGTCTTCGACCGCGATCAGCGTCACGCCCTGGGTGGCGCGGCCCATCTCGCGGATCTCGGAGACGCGGGTGCGAATCAGCACGCCGCCGGTGGTGATCAGCATGATCTCGTCGGTCGAATCGACCAGCGTCGCCGCCACCACCTTGCCGTTACGCTCGGAGGTCTGGATCGCGATCATGCCCTTGGTGCCGCGGCCGTGGCGGGTGTACTCGACGATCGGCGTACGCTTGCCGAAGCCGTTCTCGGTGGCCGTGAGCACCGACTGCTGCTCGTTTTCCGCCACCAGCAGCGCGATCACGCGCTGGCCTTCGTCCAGGTTCATGCCGCGCACGCCGCGGGCGTTGCGGCCCATCGGACGCACGTCGTTCTCGTCGAAGCGCACCGCCTTGCCGGCGTCGGAGAACAGCATCACGTCGTGCTGGCCGTCGGTCAGCGCGGCGCCGATCAGGAAGTCGCCCTCGTCCAGGTCGACCGCGATGATGCCGGCCTTGCGTGGATTGCTGAAGTCCTTCAGCGGCGTCTTCTTCACGGTGCCGAGGCTGGTCGACATGAAGACGTAGTGGTCTTCCGGGAAGGTGCGGTTATCGCCGGACAGCGGCAGAATAACGGTGATCTTCTCGTTGTCGGCCAGCGGGAACATGTTGACGATCGGCTTGCCGCGCGAGTTGCGCGAGCCTTGCGGCACTTCCCACACCTTGAGCCAGTACATGCGGCCGCGGTTGGAGAAGCACAGGATGTAGTCGTGCGTGTTGGCGATGAACAGCTGGTCGATCCAGTCTTCCTCTTTGGTCGCCATGGCCTGCTTGCCGCGTCCGCCGCGCTTCTGCGCGCGGTACTCGGAAATCGGCTGCGCCTTCATGTAGCCGGTGTGCGACAGGGTCACCACCATGTCCTGCGGCGTGATCAGGTCCTCGGTGCCCAGGTCGGTCGCGTTGTGCTCGATGTTGGAGCGGCGCGGATCCTTCTGCGGGTCGCCGAATTCGTTGACCACGTGGGTCATCTCGTCGGTGATGATGGTGGTCACGCGTTCCGGCTTGGCCAGGATGTCCAGCAGGTCGGCGATTTCAGCCATCACGTCTTTGTACTCGTTGACGATCTTGTCCTGTTCCAGCCCGGTCAGGCGTTGCAGGCGCATCTGCAGGATTTCCTGCGCCTGGTCGTCGGACAGCTTGTACATGCCGTCGGCCTGCATGCCGTAGTGCTTCGGCAGGTGCTCGGGACGGAAGGCGTCGATGCCGCCGGCGGTGGTGCCGTCGCCGGTACGGGCCAGCATCTCGCGCACCAGCGACGAATCCCAGGAACGGTCCATCAGGCCGGTTTTCGCGACCGGCGGCGTCGGCGCCGCCTTGATGATGGCGATGAAGTCGTCGATGTTGGCCAGCGCCACGGCCAGGCCTTCCAGCACGTGGCCGCGCTCGCGCGCCTTGCGCAGCTCGAACACGGTGCGGCGCGTGACCACTTCGCGGCGGTGCGACAGGAAGCAGCTCAGCATTTCCTTCAGGTTCAGCAGGCGCGGCTGGCCATCGACCAGGGCCACCATGTTCATGCCGAAGGTGTCTTGCAGCTGGGTTTGCTTGTACAGGTTGTTCAGCACCACTTCCGGCACTTCGCCGCGTTTCAGCTCGATGACCACGCGCATGCCCGACTTGTCGGATTCGTCGCGGATGTCGGAAATGCCTTCGAGCTTCTTGTCGCGCACGTTCTCGGCGATGCGTTCCAGCAGCGATTTCTTGTTGACCTGGTACGGCAGCTCGTCGACGATGATGGCGGTGCGGCCGCCGTCCTTGCCGTATTCCTCGTAGTGGGTCTTGGCGCGCATCACCACGCGGCCGCGGCCGGTGCGGTAGCCGTCGCGCACGCCGGAGACGCCGTAGATCGTGCCGCCGGTCGGGAAGTCCGGCGCGGGGATCAGTTCGATCAGCTCGTCGATCGAGCATTGCGGATTGCGCAGCACGTGCAGCGCGCCGGCGATCACTTCATGCAGGTTGTGCGGCGGGATGTTGGTCGCCATGCCGACCGCGATACCCGACGAGCCGTTGATCAGCAGGTTGGGGATGCGGGTCGGCAGGACCGTCGGTTCTTTTTCCTTGCCGTCGTAGTTGGGCTGGAAGTCGACGGTTTCCTTGTCGATGTCGGCCAGCAGCTCGGCGGAGATCTTGTCCAGGCGGCACTCGGTGTAACGCATGGCCGCCGCGCCGTCGCCGTCGACCGAGCCGAAGTTGCCCTGGCCGTCGACCAGCATGTAGCGCAGCGAGAAGTCCTGCGCCATGCGGACCAGCGTGTCGTAGATCGACGCGTCGCCGTGCGGGTGGTACTTACCCATCGTCTCGCCCACCACACGGGCGCATTTGACGTAAGGGCGATTCCACACGTTGTTCATTTCGTGCATCGCGAACAGAACCCGGCGGTGCACCGGCTTGAGGCCGTCTCGGACGTCAGGCAAGGCGCGGCCCACGATCACGCTCATGGCGTAATCGAGGTAGCTCTTGCGCATCTCTTCTTCGAGGGAAATAGGGATTGTTTCTTTTGCGAATTGATCCATTGGCGGGTCGACTGATCTTTGACTGTGGTTTATTAAGCAATGTATGCCGCACGTACTGCATTTCTAGCGCCTCTCACTACGGACAGGCAAGCGTGCGATTTTAGCATGCGCACACAGCAACCAGCACAATTCCGGCACGCCGCCCGCCGTTGCTGGGGCCCGCCGGGAAGGCGCACGTTGTAACGCCATGTAATAGTCATGACACATTACTCAATTATTATCGATAATCACGTTGCAACAAAACAACATTTTGGTCGAAATCCAAAAGGACTCGTGTTATGCCCTTTTCACGCCCAAAGATCGCTTGTGGCAAAATGGATTAGAAGTTAATTGCTCGTTTCGCAATCGGGAGACAGGCGTGCCGTACCCACGTGGTAGAATTCGCCCCACGTATTACTACGTCGCGCAGTTTTTCTGCGGATATCACCCCCGAAAGGAAGAAAAATATGAAGAAACTGATTTCGATGCTGGCCGTATCGGCTGCATTCGCCGGCTCGGCTATTGCACAAACCGCGCCTACCGCTCCTCCGTATGCGCCTGTTACCCAGGACATCAAGGCAGCAACCCCTAAGAGCGCCTATGTGCAAGACGCGCGCGGCGTGATCGCCCGTGACCCGTTCGGCCTGTGCTGGCGCACCGGCTACTGGACCCCGGCCGATGCCGTTCCAGGTTGCGATCTGCCACTGTGCGTTGAGCCAGAGAAACTGGTTGACGGCAAATGCGTCGCTCCAGCAGCGCCTGCCGCACCTGCTCCGGTAGCACCTACCCCGGCACCGGCACCTAAGCCAGTCGCTCCAGTGCCAACCGCACAAAAAGTCAGCTTCGCAGCCGACGCGTTCTTCGACTTCGACAAAGCCGTTCTGAAACCAGAAGGCAAGGCGAAACTGGACGACGTGACCTCGAAACTGGGTTCGATCAACCTGGAAGTCATCATCGCCGTCGGCCACACCGACTCCGTTGGTAGCGATGAATACAACCAGAAGCTGTCGGTACGCCGCGCTGAAGCCGTCAAAGCCTACATCATCTCCAAAGGCGTTGAAGCCAACCGCGTGTACACCGAAGGCAAAGGCGAGAAACAGCCAGTTGCAGACAACAAAACTGCAGAAGGCCGCGCCAAGAACCGTCGCGTAGAAATCGAAGTAGTCGGCACCAGCAAGTAATTGCCTGCCTAGCTGCTCGAAACCCCGCTCCGGCGGGGTTTTTTTATGCCCGCTGCTTTAGAATAGCGGGATTAGTCTTTTACAGCTTAGAGCCGAACCGATGAACGCCGATCCCTTAGAACTGCAAAAATTCTCCGACCTCGCCCATCGCTGGTGGGACCCGACCTCCGAGTTCCGTCCGCTGCACGAGATCAACCCGCTGCGCCTGGAGTGGATCAACGCGCGCGCGCCGCTGGCCGGCAAGAAGGTGATCGACATCGGCTGCGGCGGCGGCATCCTGAGCGAATCGATGGCACGCAAGGGCGCAACCGTGACCGGCATCGACCTGTCGGAAAAAGCGTTGAAGGTGGCCGACCTGCACAGCCTGGAATCGGGCGTGGCGGTGCGCTACAAGCTGATCGCCGCCGAGGAGATGGCGGCCCAGGAAGCGGGCCAGTTCGACGTCGTCACCTGCATGGAAATGCTGGAGCACGTGCCGGACCCGAGCGCCATCGTGCGCGCCGCCGCCACCCTGGTCAAGCCGGGCGGCCATGTGTTCTTCTCCACGCTCAACCGCAATCCCAAGGCCTACCTGTTCGCCATCCTGGGCGCGGAATACCTGCTGCGCATGCTGCCCAAGGGCACCCACGACTACGACAAATTCATCACGCCGGCCGAGCTGGCGCAGTACGTGCGCAGCGCCGGCCTCGACGTGCAGGGCTTCAAGGGCATGGGCTACAACCCGCTGACCAAGATCTATTCCCTGAACGACGACACCAGCGTCAACTACCTGGTCGCCACCACCCGTCCGCTGTAAAGACACTTTATGACCCAGATCAATCCTCCGCGCGCCATCCTGTTCGACCTCGACGGCACGCTGGCCGACACCGCCCCCGACCTGGCGGCCGCCGTCAACCTGCTGCGCACCGAGCGCGGCCTGGAACCGACCGCCTACGAGCTGCTGCGCCCGACCGCCTCGGCCGGCGCGCGCGGCATGATCGGCGCGGCCTTCGGCCTGAAGCCGGAGGACGAGGGCTTCATCCCGCTGCGCGACGGTTTCTTCGCCAACTACCAAGCGGCCATGGCGGTGCACAGCTCGCTGTTCCCCGGCATCGTCGAGCTGCTGGCCGGCATCGAGCAGGCCGGGCTGCAATGGGGCGTCGTCACCAACAAGCCGGCGCGCTTCACCGATCCGCTGCTGCCGCAGATCGGCCTGGGGCACGCGGCCTGCGTGGTGTCGGGCGACACCACGCCGCACGCCAAGCCGCACCCGGCGCCGCTGTTCGAGGCGGCCGCCCGCCTCGGCCTGGCGCCGGAACAGTGCTGGTACGTGGGCGACGACCTGCGCGACATCCAGGCCGGCAAGGCCGCCGCGATGCCGACCATCGCCTGCGGCTGGGGCTACTGCGGCCCGGTCGAACCGCAGGGCTGGCAGGCTGACTACCTGTTTGATAGTCCTTCGCAACTATTAACACTACTACAAGAAACATTGTCCGGGAGATCCGAGCTAGCCGCCTGAAATGAGCGATTCGACATTTGATAACGCTAACTGTTGTATAGACGACTCAATGAAAACGCTACCATTTGAGCCAGCACACTAATCGGTTGTTCAAGCAGTTTAACTACGTATAATCGGCCCCGACTGCGTAGTATTACTTATTTCCCGCAAGCCACAAACTCGCTGAATGGGAAGGGAGACAGTCACCACTATCTCAACTTTCCTTTCAGGGGTTTTATGACTTTTCCTGAGCTGGCTGCCCCGACTTCGCAGCCTTACTCCGAGCAATCCGCGCCGGGCGCACCGCAAAGCTGGACGGTCGGCGTGGCCAACGCCAAATACCACTGGTACGACCTGGTGGCGGGCTTCCCGCAAGCCGCGGACATCCGCGACCCGATCGGCCGCTACCAGCGCCGCATGCAGTTCGAGCTGGAGGCCGCGTCGGCCCAGCGCCACCTGTTCTTCGCGGTGATCCGCCCGCGCGTGCGCTTCGACATCAAGGGCGCGGTGCAGTGGGGCTTCTTCTCGCTCAAGCTGACGCTGCCGCTGCTGATGGGCGCGGACGAGGCCAGGGAAAGCATCACCATCGAGCTCAAGGTGCCGTTCGCGGCCACCATGAAGAAGCCGACCGTGACGCTGACGCCGGACTTCGTCACGCTGAACTGGGGCGGCCTGATCGAGGCGTTCTCGGTCCACGACATCCTGCAAACCTACGCCCACGCGCTGAAGATCCCGAGCAAGGTGATTTACGTCGGCCAGACCCGCGACGACGAGGCGCGCCTGGGCAAGGGCCGCCTGCCGGCGCTGCAGCGGCTGCACGCGCAGCACAGCGAGCATTTCGACACGCTGCTGCTGGTGCAGCAACTGGAGGTGCAGGTCAGCTGCGCCGGCGGCGATCCGGCCGACGCCGCGCACAACGCAGATCCGGTGGCGGCCGACGCGCTGCAGGAAGCGCGCATGGAACTGATCGAGGCGGCGCTGGTCAGCTACTTCGAGGGCCCCTCCGCGCGCTGCCGCAACGCCGAGCAGCGCACGCTGCGCGCCGCCCGCCTCACCGCGCTGCAGGTCGAACACAATCTGACGCGGTACACCATCGACCTGCGCTACGAGGATGCCGGCCGCTACAACTACCTGTGCTCCGAGCACGCGGCCAGCGCCCGCCAGCACCTGCTGAGCTGCTGCATCGCCGACGGCCAGGCCATGGCCGTCCCCATGCCGTTGCCGGCGACGGCCAGGACCGGCAAGGGCTGACACCCGCCCGCTTGCCGGCCGCCACGTGCGTGCCGGCCGCCATGGTGTTACATTGGGTGAAGGTTGTTGCCGCGCCGGACTTGCCGGATGGAAATATTCGCGGAAGCATACTATACTGTGGAAGATACCTACATAGATCCAGGAGCGCAGGCCATGACGAGCGATTTGATCGCTGAGGACGACTATCCCGATCCATCGCTGGACGAGTTGGGAGTGGGCGCTTTGTTCGCCGAGGCACCGGAACCGTTCCACGACCTGCTGGCCGCGCCGGCCGAGCAGATCGACGAGCTGCTGCCGCTGATGCCGCAACGTACCACCGCGCCGCAGACCTGGGTGGTGACGGTGGCCGACGCCAAATTCCACTGGTACGACCTGGTGGCCGGCTTCCCGGAAATTCCCGACATCCGCGACCCGGTCGGCCGCCACCTGCGCCGCATGCAGTTCGACCTGGAAGCGACGATGGAAAAACGGCTGATCTATTTCGCCGTCAACCGTCCGCGCGTGCGCTTCGACCCGTCGCGCAGCACCAGCTGGGGCTTCTTCTCGCTCAAGCTGACAGTGCCCATCGTGGTGGGCGCCGAGGAGAAGCGCGAGAGCATCACCATCGAGCTGACGGTGCCGTTCGCGGCCACGCTGAAGAAACCGAGCGTGGTGCTCACCGACCGCTTCATCACGCTGAACTGGGGCGGCTTGATCGAGGCGCTGTCGATCCACGACGTGCTGCAGCAATACGAGAATTCGCTGACCTTCCGGAGCAAGGTGCAGTACGTCGGCCAGACCAAGGACCCGCTCGGCCGTCTGGCGCGCGCGCGCCTGCCGGCGGTGCAGAAGGTCCACCAGCAATTCAGCGAAGACAACGACATGCTGCTGCTGATCCAGCGCATGAACGTGGAAGTGATCTCCGACGACGGCGACCCGCTCGAGCTGCCGGCCAACGACAATCCTGTGGCGGCCGACGTGCTGCTGAAGGACCGCATCGACGCCGTCGAATGCGCGCTGATACGCTACTTCGAAGGTCCGCAGATGCACGGCCGCAGCGACAAGGAAGCCGACGTCCGCAAGCAGCGGGTGCGCCAGATCAAGGAGATCAACAACCTGGAGAGCTTCCGCATCGACCTGCGGCTGGAAAATCCGGGCAAATACCACGACCTGTTTTCCAATCACGCGGGCGTGTCGCGCAGCCACATCATCGACTGCACCATCGCCGACGACGGCGAGGTGCTGGTCGCCCGCGTGCCGGACAAGGTCAAAGCCTAGACCGCGGCCAGCGCCTGTTGCAGGTCGGCCAGCAGATCGTCGCTGTGCTCGATGCCGATCGACAGGCGCACCGTATCGACCGTCACCCCGGCCTTGGCCAGCTCCTCCTCGTTGAGCTGGCGGTGCGTGGTCGACGCCGGATGGCATGCCAGCGACTTGGCGTCGCCGATGTTGACTAGGCGCGTGAACAACTTCAGCGCATCCTGGAAGCGCGCCCCGCCCTGCACGCCACCCTCGACGCCGAAGGTCAGCACGCCGGAAGGCCGTCCGCCCAGGTACTTCTTCGCCAGCGCGTGGTCGCGGTGATCCTCCAGCCCCGCGTAGTTGACCCACTTGACCTTGGCGTGCCCGCTGAGGAACTGCGCCACCTTGCGCGCGTTCTCGGTGATGCGCTCCATGCGCAGCGCCAGCGTCTCTATCCCCTGCAGTATCAGGAAAGCGTTGAACGGCGAGATCGCCGCGCCGGTGTTACGCAGCGGGACCACGCGCGCGCGGCCGATGTAGGCCGCCGCCCCCAGCGCCTCGGTGTAGACCACGCCGTGGTAGGACACGTCCGGCTCGTTGAGGCGCTTGAAGCGCTCTTTGTGCTCCGCCCACGGGAACTTGCCGGAATCGACGATGGCGCCGCCGATCGAATTGCCATGGCCGCCCAGGTACTTGGTCAGCGAATGCACGACGATGTCGGCGCCGTGCTCGATTGGGCGCAGCAGGTAGGGCGTGGCGACAGTGTTGTCGACGATGAGCGGCACGCCGTGCTGGTGGGCGACGGCGGCGATGGCTTCGATGTCGGTGATGTTGCCGAGCGGGTTGCCGATCGATTCGATGAACACGGCCTTGGTGCGCTCGTCGATCAGCGCCGCGAACGAGGACGGATCGCGTGCGTCGGCGAAGCGGGTGGTGATGCCGAACTGCGGCAGCGTGTGGGCGAACAGGTTGTAGGTGCCGCCGTACAGCGTGGAGGCGGAGACGATGTTGTCGCCCGCCTCGGCGATGGTCTGGATCGCGTACGTCACGGCGGCCTGGCCCGAGGCCAGCGCCAGCGCCGCCACCCCGCCCTCCAGCGCCGCGACGCGCTGCTCCAGCACATCCTGGGTCGGGTTCATGATGCGGGTGTAGATATTGCCGGGCACCTTGAGGTCGAACAGGTCGGCGCCGTGCTGGGTGTCGTCGAAGGCATAGGCGACGGTCTGGTAGATCGGCACCGCCACCGCGCGGGTGGTGGGATCGGGTTGGTAGCCGCCGTGGACGGCGATGGTTTCCAGCTTCATGGGGTCTCCGGTTAAGATTGCAAAATGAGCATCTTGCAGGATAGGAGGGGCGGGCCGCGCACGCAAGGAATTAAATCTCACTAGCTTATGCAAAATGTCACAGAATAGGCGGCTGGCGCGTCTATGCCTGAGGACCACTACATTTACTAGCCATGACCGATACCGCCTCCCCCGCCGAACTGGCCACTTTCGCCGCGCTGCGCCCGCGGCTGTTCTCCATCGCCTACCGCATGCTCGGCACCCGCGCCGACGCCGAGGACGTGGTGCAGGATGCCTGGCTGCGCTGGCACGGCAGCGATCAGCAGGTGGTGCAATCGGCCGAGGCCTGGCTGGTGACCGTCACCACCCGTCTCGCCATCGACCGCCTGCGCGGGCGCATGGCGGAGCGCGAGTCGTATGTCGGCTGGTGGCTGCCGGAGCCCATCGTGGAAATGGACGAGCACACGCCGGAGAGCAGCGCGGAGCTGGCGAGCGAAGTGTCGATGGCCTTCCTGTGGGTGCTGGAGCGCTTGTCGCCGGAGGAGCGCGCGGCGTTCCTGATGCGGCAGGTGTTCGAGCACGATTACGCCGACATCGCGGGCATGCTGGGCAAGAGCGAATCGGCCTGCCGGCAGATGGTGCATCGCGCACAGGAGCGCGTGCAGCAGCAGAAGCCGCGCTTCGAGGTGCCGAAGGAGCAGCACCGCGAGCTGCTGGTGCGCTTCATGGAGGCGGCCAAGGTCGGCGACCGCGCCGCCATGAAGGCGATGATGGACGGCGACGTGCAGCTGGTGGCCGACGGCGGCGGCAAGGTCAACTCCTTCCTGCACATTCTGCACGGTGCGGGGCGCGTGGCCGGCGTGTACTGGTCGCTGGAGCACCAGAATCCGAACCGGGTCGCCTACCGGCAGGCGCGGGTCAACGGCGTGCCGGGACTGGTACGCTATGTGGACGGCAAGCTGGAATCGGCGCAGTCGTTCCAGGTGGAGGATGGCCGCATCACCGCGATCTTCATCGTGCGCAATCCGGACAAGCTGACCGGTGTACCGCAATTTATTTGAGATTTTTTTCGGCGGGCTGTCACAGAACGCGAAGCCGGGGCGTCTAACAGGTATGGAGGGCGCAATGGTGTGCCCTCGCTGACTGAAAGGCACTCGCCATGAACCACTCCGCACGCATCCCATTCTTCCAACTGGCACAACCCCAGCTGCACGCCATGATCGCGCTGTCCGGCGCCGTCAAGAAAAGTTCGCTGGGCGCGCGCCTGGTGGAGCTGATCAACCTGCGCGTATCGCAGATCAACGGCTGCGGCATGTGCATCGACATGCACTGGCGCGATCTGATCAAGCAGGAGGCCAATCCGCGCCACCTGAACGCCATCGCCGGCTGGCGCGAGGCGCCCTTCTTCAGCGACCGCGAACGCGCGGCGCTGAACTGGGCCGAGGCGGTCAACGCGATCCCGCACCGTCATCCGAGCGACGAGGATTTCGCTTTGCTGCAGCAGCATTTCACCGACAACGAGATCGCCGAGATCAGCTACACCATCGCCGTGATCAAGGGTTGGAACACCATCAACGCCAGCCTGCGCAACCAGATCCCGGAAGTGCCGGCGCCTGGCATGTAATCAGGCCTTGAGGACTTGTGCGACCACGGCGCAGACGTGGTCGACGTCTTCGAGCGTCATCGCCGCGTGCAGCGGCAGGGTGACGGTCTCGCGCGCGATGCGTTCGGCGATGGGGAACTGGCCGTCGGTGTAGCCGAAGCCGCGGCCGACGGTGGTCAGGTGGCAGGCTTCGTACGACATGCCGGTGCCGACGCCCTGCTCCTGCAAGGCGGCGCGGAAGGTCTTGCGCGTGAGGCCGAACTGTTCGTACGGGATCAGCACATTGAACATGTTCCAGCTCTGGCGCGGCTGGCCTTGCGGCGGCAGCACGACGCCTGGCAGCGGCGGGAATTTTTCGAAGTAGCGTTCGGCCAGCGCGGCGCGCTGTTCGAGGAAGCGCGGCAGCTGCTTGAGTTGATGGACGCCGATCACCGCCGATACATCGGACATGTTGAATTTGCCGGCGGCCATGGCGACGTCGCGCGTGTCGTCCGGCAGGCGCTGGATGCCGTGGAAGCGCAGCAGGTCCACCAGCTTTGCCTCGTCCTCGCTGGCGACGACGATAGCGCCGCCTTCGATCGTGGTCATGTTTTTATTCGGGTGGAAGCTGAAGGTGGCGATGTCGCCGAAGCCGCCGATCGGTTGGTCTTTCCAGTACGAGCCTTGTACCAGCGCGGCGTCTTCGATCACGCGCAGCTGGTGGCGTTTGGCCAATGCGTACAAGGCGTCGATGTCGCCCAGCGCGCCGGGGAAGTGGGTCGGCATGATGGCCTTGGTGCGCGGCGTGATGGCCGCCTCCACTTGCACCAGGTCGATGGCGCGGGTGTGCAGCTCGCAATCGACGAACACCGGCGTGGCGCCGACCTTGACGATCATGTTCATCGCGGAGAAGAAGCTTTGCGCGGAGGTGATCACCTCATCGCCGGGGCCGATGCCGCAGACCTGCAGCGCGATCTCCATCGCGCCGGTGGCCGATGTCAGCACGCGCGTGGGGCGGCCGTTGAAGCTCTCCGACAGGACGCGTTCAAGTTCGGTGACATTGGGGCCGGTGGCGATCCAGTTCGAGCGCAGCACAGCGGCTACGGCAAGGATGGTGTCTTCATCGAGTTGGGGTTGGGCGAATTTGAGCATGGGTAGGCGCGGCGCTGGAAGATTGGAGAAAGTGATTCTACCAGCGCTGCCTAGCGCGCCAGTTCACATCAGCCTAAAGCCACCTTCATTCCCGCGAAAGCGGGAATCCAGGCATTGCCTGAATTCCCTCCATGCTGAGCCTATATCAATGCGGCGTACGCCGAATACCTTGGATCGACAATCACAAATTCAGCTGCTCTAACGATATACCCAAGGCCTGGGCGATTTTTTCACGAGTCGACCTGCGCAGCTTCGCGCTGTTCTCCTGGGCCGCATAGGATGGCTGCGAGATACCCAGGCGGGCGGCGACTTCCGTTTGCGTCACCCCCAAATGTTCGCGCCAAGCGCGAATCGGAGTTAGGCAATCTTTGATGACCTTACCGACCACCTCGTTAGGAACGGTGCACTCCGGCTGCCGCTTGGTCATGCTCAGATAATCGCCATAAGGAATGACGGCGAACGCGGGCGAACCATCCGGACCGTTTAGTATCTGAACGTTAATAGATGCGTTCATTTCGCTTACTCACTTGCGAGATCGTGACAATGATAGGTTTGCCACGCTGGTCAATTTCGAAAACCACTCGGTAGTCACCGACGAGCAATCGGTAATCTTCGCGTCCTTGCAGGCGTTTGATGTCGCCATCGCATGTAGGCCATGTCGCTAATTTCTGGACCGCGTCATAGATCGCCTCGCGCTTCGCTTGTTCCGCGATTTTGTGAAGCTGACGCACGGCTCCAAGCTCCCAGTTGGCGCCTTAGTCGCTGGCGCAGGTGCGGCCGCAGCTGGTGCTGCGCTCGGTGAAATTGTCGATGAAAACATCCTCGATAATTTCGTGTGCCTAACCTGTAAATTCAGTTTCGGGAAAGCGACAGCGGACATTTCTGAACCTGCGGTCTACGAATCATAACCCTCAGACGTTTAACGTCGCTCTCAGAAACAAAGTGCAGTTCAACGCCTATAGGCGCTGAACTGCACATGTTTTAGGCGCCGCCAATTAGTTGCGGCTCATTTCCTGCGCCCTTCGGACGATAGGCAGCGACGATGTAATACATGCTAGTAGAGCTATACGCCTCAATGTCTTTTGAGCAACACATTGATTTGAAGATCGTCGAGCCACTAGTTTTGTCTTGGCTTAAGATCTCCATTACCGGATCAAGATCACCCAGGTTACCGCCGCAGTAGGGACATGTCATAAGGACTCCTTGAAGAAAGATTTTTGATACTGTTAGCCACGTATTGTAGCTGATGAGCATGAAAACTTTACTGTCACACTCACAATACCAAAGGCAACCTATTGATAATTTTTCACCGACCTTAAATCCCATCGATAAAGTAGGCCTTGGCGCATCGCGCTAGCAGACGACCAGCCCAAGCTTCCCGGGGGAATTAGTACCTGTAGGAAAAATCGCCTTCGGCGATTTTTTTGATAGATGACGCCACCGCAAAATCGCCAAAGGCGATTTTGAGATCAGCCGAATCGGAGAGGGTTGCGCTTGCAAGCGCAACCCGCTTCGCGGGCGCCCCGCATGCGGGGCGAAACCCCCGCTCCGCCCCGACGTCCGTACCGGACGCGGTTTCGATTCCCGCCCGCGCCAGCAATAGGATTAAAAACAAAGCCCCACCAGGCTTACGCCTGGCGGGGCTTTGTTTTTAATCCAGTGGTGGAGTCGGCGGGAATCGAACCCGCGTCCGCAAGCACTCTACAGACAGTTCTACATACTTAGCACTATCATTTAATTTAACCAGTACAACACGGACGTGCACGTTTTGGACTAGCGATTCACCTTAGATTTAGCGCGGATTGAAGTGACCCCTCACAGCGCGATTCCCTGTAAATGACTCCATGACTTTTAACGGTCCGCCCCAGGGAAGAAGCGTTTAGGAGCTAACAGCAATTAAGCTGCCAGTGCGTACGAGTTATCGTTTGCAGTTAAGTTTTTCTGGGTGTATTTACGAGGTAACCAGCCCTCGGTATGCCCTGCTCTGCTTTGCAACCCACGTCGAAACCAGGTCGACCCCACAGAACTCCATTCTACCGCACTTTCCACCACAGCGCACACCCCACCCGGCGGCACGTCAAACGCCCGTCATATTTGCCCGTTATGATGAGCGCAGTTCTCACACAGAACGACCATTTAGCGCCTCCCAGAGGCGGCTACTACCGGCGCCGGCGGTCGGGAAATATACCGGCACCAACACCCCAATCAGCTAAAGAATGTCGCGGGTCTTGGCCAGCAGGCCGAAAACTCCCAGGAAGCTAGAGATGATCAACGCGACCAGCCAACGGAACTGGGAATCGCTGCGATCCATGCGCTTCTGGCTTTCATAGATCAATGTGTCGATACGGGCGTTGGTCTCCCGATGCATATTGTCAATGCGACTGCTGATATCCCTGTACATGACGTCCAGGCGCGCGGTGGAGTCTCTCTGCATCTCGTGGATGTGCGCGCCCATTGCCAAGAAATGATCTACGGTTTCCCTACGGACCTGTTCAAACTTGACATCGACGAGCTTGAAATTATCAGCAGTTTCCTTGCGGACCTGCTCAATCTTGGCGTCGACTAACCTGAAATTGTCCGCGCTTTCCTTGCGAACCAACTCAAACTTGCCATCGACAAGCTTGAAATTGTCCGCAGTTTCCTTGCGGACCTGCTCAATCTTGGCATCAACCAGCCTGAAATTTTCAGCAGTCTCCTTGCGCAACTCGTCAATCCGCGCGCTGACCTCGCGGTGCGTCTCGTCGATCCGGGCATTGACTTCCCTAAAGCCCAGGCCCAGCTCCTGCCGTAGTGTTTCGATCCCCGTGTCCATATCCTTATCCTCGACACTGCAACCGCCGTTGTCAAGCTGAGCTAACGCGCTAATTTTCGCATTCATTACATGGCCCCTACGCTATCTGGACAGCTTAATCCCGGCTTCCCGTCACACCGCTGATCTGCCTCAAGCCCTCCCTTGCGCAACATTGTTGCAACGCAGCACAAACTCCGCGCTCCGCACGGTTTTTCTCGATTGCGAAGCGGGCGCTGCATTAAAATGAAAGCCACACTTTCCGCACCTGATCCACATCATGTCCGATGCCCTAGCCGCTCCCGCCCCGAAGAAACGCGGTCGGCCCCAGAAAGGGGAAGGCGGCGGCTTGCGCGCGGAATTGCTGGAAAAGTCGGCTCTGCTGTTCCGCACCAAAGGCTACGACAACACCACCGTGCGCGAGATCGCGGCCGCCGCCGGCATCCAGGCCGGCAGCTGGTTCTACCATTTCAAATCCAAACAGGACATCCTGGCCGCCATCATGGAACAAGGCCTGGCCCGCTCGCTGGCCGAGATCGAGGCCATCGCCAGCCAGCCGCTGCCGCCGCGCGACCTGCTGCACCAGCTGGTCGAGGCCCATCTGCACACCCTACTCGCACCCGACCATCATTTCATCGCCGTGCTGCTGTACGAGTGGCGCTCGCTGGACCAGCCCGCGCGCGATCGCATCGTCGCCCTCAAGGACCGCTACGAGGCCGTGTGGGACGACGCCATCGCCGCCCTGCACCGCTCCGGCGACTGGGCCGTGCCTTCGCAGTTCGACCGCCTGCTGATCTTCGGCGCGCTGAACTGGACCGTGCAATGGTACAAACCAGGCAGCGGCGTAGACGTCAAGCAACTGGCCCAGCAGGCAATGCTGTTCATCTTGCGCACGCCGGCCGCGCTTGAGGCACAATAGAGGCGTATCTTGAAAGGAATGCCCCTACTATGATCTATGAAATCGCCGAGTTGTACATCAAGCCCGAATCCCACACCGCTTTCCAGGCCGCGGTGGCCGAGGCGGTCCCCGTGTTCAAGGCCGCCACCGGCTGCCTGTCGATGCGCCTGGACCGCGACATCGAGACGCCGGACACGTATCATCTGGTGGTGGGCTGGCAGACGCTGGACAACCATGTGGTCGATTTCCGCGGCAGCGAGGGTTTCCTGGTCTGGCGCGGACTGGTGGGCAGCCATTTCGCCCTGCCACCGAAAGTGGAACATTTTGAAACCGTGGTGGCCGGCTTTTAACGCCAACACGACTGTGCAGTCTCAAGACGGAGGCTAATCATGACACGTACCATCCACCGCAATTTCGAGCAGGTGACCGATGCCGAAAGCGCCCGCAGCGCGCTGCTGGCGAGCGGCTTCCCGCCGTCCTGCGTCAAGCTGACCAAGCATGTGACGCTGCCGCCGAGCGTGTCGACCAGCATGGTCGGCAACCTGCTCGATTCGCTCACGCCGGGCGGGCCGGCCGCTGCCGCGCATGCGCGCGAACGCAGCGGCGCCATGCTGACCATCGATATCTACGATGCCGACGAGGGCGCGAAGGCGGACGCCATCATGGGCGAGTTCGGCGCCAATCCGGCTTGAACCGGGATTAGTCGGCCAGCACGCCGGCCGCGTCGCCGGCGGCCGATTCGGCCTGCTCACGGCGCATCCATTCGCCGGCGTCGGCCACGGTGAGCGGCCGGGCGTAGAAGAAGCCTTGCAGGGCGTGGCAACCGCAGTCGCGCGCGGACACCGCCTGCTCCAGCGTTTCGATGCCTTCGGCCACCACCTGCAGGTCGAGCGCGGCGGCCAGCTGGCAGATCGCCTTGACCACCGCCACCGCGTCCGGCGCCGGCAGCGGGTCGATCAGGCCCCGGTCGATCTTGACCGTGCTCAGCGGCAGCTGGCGCAGCATGCTCAGCGATGAAAAGCCGGTGCCGAAATCGTCCATCGCGACGTCGATGCCCAACGCGCTGAGCCGCTGCAGCTGCAGGCGCGTGTCGTCGAGGTTGTCGACCGCCGCGCTTTCGGTGATCTCCAGCGTCAGGCAGCGCGGCGGGATGCCGGTGTCGACCAGGATGCGCTCGACCAGCTCCAGGAAACCCCGGTTGAGCAGCTGCATCGGCGAGACGTTGACCGCCACCGGCACGCAGTCGCCCAGGTCGGCGCACCAGGCGGCGATCTGGCGGCACCCCTGCTCCAGCAGCATGCCGCCCAGCTCCGTGATCAGCCCGGTGCGCTCGGCGATGGCGATGAACTCCACCGGACTGACCGTGCCCACGCCCGGCCGCAGCCAGCGCGCCAGCGCCTCGAAACCCAGCAGCCTGCCGCTGACGGCGTCGATCTTGGGCTGGTAGTCCAGGTAGATCTCGTGGTTGCGGATGCCCTTGCGCAGCGCCTGCTCGTTGTCCAGGCTCTTGCTCGACATCTGCTCGAAGCGCTGCTCGGCCATCACCAGCGAGGTGCCGGGCGTGCGCTTGGCCTGGTACATGGCGGCGTTGGCGGCGCGCAGCAGCGCTTCGGCGTTGCCGGCGTTGTCGGGGAAGACCGCCATGCCCATCGAGGCGTCGATGAAGTATTCGCCGGCCGGCACCTTGATCGCCTGCAGGCAGGCGTTGTGCAGGCGCGCGGCGATGTCGTCGGCGTTGCCTTCGTCGGGGTCGACGATGGCGAACTCGTCGCCGCCCAGCCGCATCAGCTCGGCGCGCGCGCCGAGCGCTTCCTTGAGCTTGGCCGCGAAGGCCTTGAGAACGTGGTCGCCCGTCACGTGGCCCTGGCTCTGGTTGAACAATTTGAAGCGGTCGATGTTGAGCACCACCAGCGTGCAGTGCAGCGAGCCGTCGGCCAGGTAGCAGTATTCCTTCAGGCGCTGGATCAGCACGGTGCGGTTGGGCAGGCCGGTGAGCTTGTCGTGCGTGGCCTGGTGCACCAGCGCGCGGGCGCTGGCGTTGCGCTCGGTGTCGTCGGTGATCAGGATCTGGGTGGCGCCGGCGCCGTCCCATTCGACCCGCCACGCTTCGAAGCGCAGCTCCAGCTCGCGCCCGCCGGCCACTTCGCACCGCGCTTCCCAGCTGGCGATGTCGACCTTACCCTCCTGCAGCAGGCGGTGCTGGCGCAGCAGCTGCTCGTCGCTGAAGCTGTCCGGCGGCAGGTCGGCGATCACCGTGAAGTTGCCCTGCCCCAGCGGCAGGCCGTAGATGGCGCGCACCGCCGGGTTGGCATACAGGATGCGCTTGCCGTCGGTGACCACCACGCCCTGCACCGAGTGCTCGGTCAGCAGCTGGAAGCGGGCCGCCAGCTTGCCGGCCTCGCGCAGCCCGCCCTCCAGCGTGGACAGCCCGTACAGGATGCCGACGCCGGCCAGCAGCAGCACGGCGGCGCACAGGTTGGGCGCCATGCCCGCTTCGCCGTACGCCACCAGCAGCAGCTGGCTCAGGCCGAGCAGGATCAGCAGCGGGCCTAGCCAGCGTTCCAGCCGATGGCTGCGCCACAGCCAGCGCGCGGCCAGCGCGCCCAGGGCGGCCAGCACGGCCATGTCCCACAGGGGCCACCAGCGCAGCTGGCCGGCGGGTTCGGGCGCCAGCACGGCAGCGGCGGTGGCCAGCGCGATCAGCGCGGCGGCCGCGCGCGGCAGGCGGCGCCCGGCCAGCCCGGTCACGCTGACGGCCAGCAGCAGCAGGTTGGGGACGGCGCCGGCCAGCATCAACACCAGACCCAGCATGGCGTACGGCGCCGGCGCGGCGTCGCGCAGCAGGTAGCCGGCCGACAGCAGCGCGGCGCACAGCATCGAGCCGCCCATGGCGCGCACGTGGGTCTGGCCGCGGTGGCGGCGCCACACCAGCAGCAGTCCCACTCCCATCACCATCAGCATCGCGGCGTTGGTCAGGTAGAGGTAGCGCAGGCCGTCCATGTCAGGCCGCCGGGTGGTTGAACACCTGGCGCAGATAAGCCAGGAAGGTCTCGTCCTTGCACAGGGTCTTGCCCGGCGAGTCGGACAGCTTGGCCACCGACTGGCCGTTGCAGCACACCAGCTTCATGACGATGTTCAGCGGCGTCAGGCCGACGTCGTTGGTCAGGTGGGTGCCGATGCCGAAGCCGGTCATGATGCGGTCGGCGAAGTGGCGGTACAGCGCCATCGCGCTCTGCAGGTTCAGGCCGTCCGAGAACACCAGGCGCTTGGTGTTGGCGTCGATGCGCAGCGCGCCGTAGTGCGCCAGCGCCTTCTCGCCCCACACCACCGGGTCGCCGGAGTCGTGGCGCAGGCCGTCGAACAGCTTGGCGAAGTACAGGTCGAAGTCGTCGAGGAAGGCGTCCATGCCGACCACGTCGGTCAGGGCGACGCCGAGGTCGCCCCGGTATTCCTGCACCCACGCCTCCAGCGAGGCTTTCTGGAAGTCGCGCAGCCGCACGCCGAAGGCCTGGAACGATTGCATGTATTCGTGCGCCATGGTGCCGATCGGGACCAGGCCGAACTTCATCGCCAGGTAGACGTTGGAGGTGCCCTTGAAGTATTGCGGCACTTCGCGCGCCAGGCGCTGCACCACCTCGTCCTGCCAGGCGCTGGAGTAGCGGCGGCGGGTGCCGAAGTCGGAAAATTCAAACGGGTTGCGCCGCGCCGGCTCGGCGCCGAAGGCCTTCAGCGCGGCGATCTTGTCGCCCAGGCGCGCACGGCCCTCGGCCAGCGCGGCCTCGCGGTCGAAGCGGCGGAAGTACAGCTCGTTGACGATGTACAGCACGTAGATCTCGAAGCCCATCACGTGCACTTGCGGGCCGGCGGCGTGGATCACCAGGGTATCGCCGTCGGCGCGCACGTCGATGAACTTGCGCTGGAAACGGAACACGGTGAGGAAGTCGACGAAGTCGCTCTTGATGTAGCGCAGCGAGCGCAGGTAGGCCAGCTCGTCGTCGGTGAAGCTCATCGAGCACAGGTGGTCGAGCTCGCGCTCGACCTCGGGCAGCAGCTCGGCCAGCGGATAAACGGTGGCGTTGCGGCAGACGAATTCATACTCGGTGTGCGAGTTCGGATGGCCGTGCAGCAGCGCCTGCCACATGGTGAACTTGTACAGGTCGGTCTCGAGCAGGCTGCGGACGATGGGCTGGCTCATGCGGCGTCCATTCCCAGCGCGCGGCCGGCGTTGGCCAGCAGCTCGGGCAGCACGTCGGCCGCCTGCCGCAGCTGCACGCCGCGCGCCTGCATCGCTTGCAGGAAGGCCTGATAGTGCGGCTCGAAGCCGGCGACCGGGCTGATGCAATCGGTCAGCAGCACCAGCTTGGACAATGGCTGGTCGCCGAAGTGTTCGACGATGTGCTCGACCGTGGCCTTGACGCAGTGGCTGCCGGCCTCGCCGGCGATGTAGACCTGGTCGGCCTCGGCCAGCGAGGCAATGAATTTGGTGTTGAGCTGGGTATCGGGGTCGTCGGCGTCCGGCACCTCGGCCATGACGGCCGAGTAGTGCTCGGTCCACGGGTTGGACCCCTTGGCCAGCTTGGCGACGATGCCCAGCGCGGCCTCCTCCCAGGCGCCGTAGGCGGCGCGCACGTCGTCGTGCACGTTGTTGCCCCAGGTGCCGATCTCGCAGTGCACCGGCCACACCATCAGCCGGTAGCGGCCGGCCGCTTCCAGTTTGTCGAGGTAGTTCAGCGCCAGCGGCAAGGCGGCCGGGTGGCGCGGCAGGTATGTTCCGGCGCGCACGTCGGCCGCGCCGATCTCGGTGAACGGCGCCACCGGCGCGCCGTCGCGGGCGATCCAGAAGGTCGGGTGGGCGATGTCGAAGCGGTGGTGCGAGTCGAGCGTGATGCTGATGGCGGTCAGGCCGGCGCGGCCGCGGTTGATCAGGCCGGCCAGGCGCAGCATGTCCTGGTGGGCGCCGGGCACCGGCAGCGCCGGCGCGCGCGGCGCGCGGGTGGCCGGGTCGAGCGGCAGGTGGCTGGCCGGCAGATCGCAAAAGTCGTTTTGCGGATCGATCACCAGCAGGTGCAGGTTACGTTTCATTGGAGCTCCGAGGCTTGCTTCACTGTATATGATTTTGCCCGATAGTGCGGGCCGACAGTGATGATTATCTGCCAAGCCAGAGGAATTTGTGCAACACCGCCGCCGGGGGCGAAAAAAAACTCCCCGCCGGCACCGGCCGACGGGGAGCTTGCACGCGCAGCGGCGCGGCGCAGCTTAGGCGGCCAGCGCCTCGATCTTGCCGCGGCCCTTGGCGATGGCGGCTGCCACCGCTTCCTCGCCCATGGCCACGCCCTCGGCCACCACGAAGGTGACGTCGGTCATGCCGAGGAAGCCCAGCACGGAGCGCAGGTAGGTGGTGACGTGGTCGTAGGCGGCGGCGGGGCCTTCGCTGTAGACGCCGCCGCTGGCGACGAACACGATCACTTTCTTGCCGTGCACCAGGCCTTCGGGGCCGTTGGCGCCGTACTTGAAGGTGCGGCCGGCGCGCGCCACGTGGTCGATCCATGCCTTCAGGCCGGAGGTGACGGAGAAGTTGTACATCGGCGCGCCGATGACGATGGTGTCGGCGGCCAGCAGTTCATCCACCAGCGCGTCGGAGGTCTTGATGGTGTGGGCCTGGTCGGCGTTGCGCTGCTCGGCCGGGGTGAAGTAGGCGCCCATCATCTGCTCGGTCAGGTGCGGCACGGGGCTGCTGGCCAGGTCGCGGGTGACCACGGTGCCGGACGGATTGGCGGCCTGCCATTTGGCCACGTACTCGCCGCCCAGCTGGCGCGACAGGGAACCGTTTTGACGAACACTGCTGTTGATGTGAAGGATGCTTGCCATGATGTCATTACCTTTCGTGTGGGGAGTGATTGCAATCACCATAGAACGAGTTTAATATCGATGAAACTAGGTAAATTTAAATCCTACCTATCGATATATTCGATACCCCATCACAAGGTAATGTATGCGCGACCCCGGCCTCCCCTCCCTCGACCAGCTGCGTGTGTTCATCGCCGTCATCGACCATGGCGGCTTCGCCCACGCGGCGCGGGCGCTGCACCGCACGCAGTCGGTGATCAGCTACACCATCGCCAACCTGGAGGAGCAGCTCAACGTCGCGCTGCTCGACCGCACCAAGCGCAAGCCGGTGCTGACCGAGGCCGGCAAGGCGCTGCTGGCCGACGCCCGCGCGGTGTCGCTCAAGGTGGACGGCATGCGGGCGCGCGCCAAGGCGCTGTCGGCCGGGCTGGAGGCCGAGGTGTCGGTGGTGGTGGACGTGATGTTCTCGACCTGCACGCTGGTGCGCATCCTGCACGCGTTCCAGCAGGAGTTCCCGACCGTGGCGATGCGCCTGCGCACCGAGGCGCTGGGCGCCGTCACCCAGCTGGTGCTGGAGCGCGAATGCCACATCGGCATCAGCGGCTGGATGCCGGGCACGCAGGACATCGTCGAGCGCCAGAGCTGCGGCTATGTGACCATGGTGCCGGTGGCCGCGCCCGACCATCCGCTGGCGCAGATCGAGGGCGTGATCCCGAGCGCGGTGCTGCGCGAGCACACCCAGCTGGTGCTGACCGACCGCAGCACGCTGACCAAGGGCCAGGACTTCGGCGTGCTGGCGCTGCGCGACTGGCGGCTGGGCGACCTCAGCTCCAAGCACGCGCTGCTGCGCAGCGGCATCGGCTGGGGCAATATGCCGGTCGAGTTCGTGCAGTGGGACCTGGACGCGGGACGGCTGGTGCAGCTGCACATCAGCGAGGGCAGCGCGTTCAGCTTCCCGCTGTACGTGATACGGCGCGGCGACGAGGAGCCGGGTCCGGCCACGCGCTGGCTGATGCAGCAGTTTCTTGACCTGGAGCAGCCGGCCGTGCCGCCGCCCAACCACGACATGCGGCCCGCGCCGGTGGCGGGCGATCCGGGCGTCAGCCACATGTACCACCGCCTGAGCGATCCGTCCAAGGAAGCCAGGCCGGCGGCCAGGCCGGGGCCGCTGCCACCGCAGGGCGCCAGCCCGCCCGGCGTGGCGGCGCCGGCGCCTATTTCACTCCGGCGGCGCTGAGCTTGACGCGCAGGCGGCGGATCTCTTCCGACAGGTCGACCACCAGCGCGGCGACATCGTCGTTGGCGTCGAAGTCGCGCTCGATCTGGCACAGCCGGCGCGCGCGCACCAGGTCGGCGCTGGTGAAGCGCCACGCCACGTGGTCGCCGTCGGCGCTGTCAAGCAGGATGCCGGTGCGGACCCGCTGCACCACCCAGTCCGGCTCCACGGCGCAGGCTTGCGCCAGTTCCTCCACGGTCAGCGCGGCGTCGTCGATCAGCACCGCTTCCAGGATCGCTTGTCCCATGTTCATCCTCCCGCGCGCGGGTTGAACGCCAGTTCGCGCGCCATCGTTCGATACAGTTCGCGTGCCTTGTCGGTGGTGGCCGGCGGCAGCACCACCTCCAGCAGCAGGTACAGGTCGCCGGCCGTCTTGCCGGGGATGCCGCGCCCGCGCAGGCGCAGCTTGCGCCCGCTCTGCGAGCCGGCCGGCACCGTGACGGTGACCTTGCCGGACGGCGTGTCGACATCGATCTCGCCGCCCAGCGCCAGCTCCCACGGTGCCACCGGCACCGTCTCGTAGACGTCGCGGCCGTCGACGCGGTAGCGGGCGTTGGGGCGGAACTGGATTTCCAGGTAGAGGTCGCCCGGCCCGGCCGCGCCCGGCTGGCCCTGGCCCGACAGGCGCAGCTGCTGGCCGGCCGTCACGCCCTTGGGAATGTTGACGCTGAGGTTGCGCTCGCGCGTGAGGATGCGGTCCTGGGCGTCGCGCTCGGCCACCGTCAGGCCGATGGTGCGGGTGGCGCCGTGGTAGCTGTCGGCCAGGTCGATGCTGATGCTGGCGTGGCTGTCCTCGCCGCGCCGCGGCGGCGCCTGGCGCCGGCGGCCGCCGCCCAGGTTGGCGAACAGGTCGGCGAAGAAGTCGCTGCCCATGGCGTCGCCGCCGAAGCCGCCGCCACCGCCGTTGCCATTGCCGAAGCCGTGCCCCCAGTCCGGCGGCGGGCGGAACTCCTGGCCGGCGCGGTACTGGTGGCCGCGTCCGAGCTCGTCGTAGGCGGCGCGCTTCTCGGCGTCGCCCAGCACGCCGTAGGCCTCGTTCAGCTCCTGGGTCTTGTGCTGGGCGTCGGCTTCCTTGCTGACGTCCGGATGGTATTTCCGGACCAGCTTGCGGTAGGCCTTCTTGATCTCTTCCTCGGTGGCCGTCTTCGGCACGCCCAGGGTCTGGTAGTAGTCCTTGTATTCCACGTTGCGCGCTCCCGTCTTGCGTCTGTCACAGTCTAGCGCCGATCGCCGATCGGCGGCGTCCGCGTGTCACTTCTGTACGCGTTTGTCCTTGGCGGGCGGCCGCGCTTCGAGCTCGCGCACCGAGGACATCATGTCGTTGAAGTTCTTCAGCTCGGCGTACTCGCCCTTTTCCAGCACCAGGCAGCGGCCCTTGTAGTACTTGTTCTCGCACACTTCCCAGGTGCCGCTCTGCACGACCACGCTGGAGGCCTTGTCGTTGAAGCCCAGCTTGTCCAGGTCGGGCTCCGAGCCGTGCAGCTGCAGCGCCGGGCCGCCGAAATGCGTGCGCGTGTAGAGCACGATGTCGCCCGCCTGCGCCGCCGCCGCGGCGCCCAGCAGGGTGGCGCAAACCAATCGTTTCATGGCAGGGTCTCCAATTCGGGATCGTGGCCTGCATGATAGCGCATGGCGGTCAACGGATCCGGCGCAGCGACGAAATGCGGTTGTTCATATTGTCCAGGTATTCGTAGCGGCCCGGCTCCAGCACGATGCACTGGCCGCCGTAGTCGGCGTGCTCGCACAGCTCCCAGCGGCCCTCGTTGACGATGACGGAACTGGCCTGGTCGTTGAAGTCGTACTGGTCCAGCGTGCGCACCGCGTCGCGCAGGCCCAGCTTGGCGCCGCCGAAGCCGGACCTGGAGAACAGCACGATGGCTTCGCGGTGGTGGCCGTAGCCGCGGTCGCTGTCGCGGTCGCGGTCGCCACGGCGGTCATCGTCGCGATAATCGCGCCCGCCGATCTCACGCACCGACGAGATGACGTCGTTGAAGCCATCGAGCACCGGATACTCGCCGCGCTCGACCACCATGCAACGGCCGCGGAATTCGGAATGCTCGCACAACTGCCAGGTGCCGGAACGCACCACCACGCTGGAGGCGCGGTCGTTGAAACCCAGCTGCTCCAGGTCCGGCACGTTGCCGCGCAGCGTCAGCGGCGGGCCGCGGAAGTTAGAGTCGGTAAACAGCGTCAGCTCGCCCGCGTGCGCGGAGGCGGCGGCCGCGGCGGCCAAAACAAGGGCGGCGCAGGTCAGACGGTGCAGGAATGGTTTCATGATGAATATCGCTCAGGTAAAAAGTTAAACAGCCGGTGCCATGCACGGAAAACGCTTATGCCAGCGTTTTGGCCGACAGGCAATATGGCTAATTTGCAAGAAAATGTAATGATACAGCGCGGCGGGCCGGATCAGGCCGGGGTAGAATTGTTGCCCGTCCATTCACACCGCCGCGCATGTCCGATCCGTCCGCTCCCCACTCCCTCCGCCGCGAAGCGGCCGCCCTGTGGCGCCTGGCCTGGCCGATGCTGATCGGCCAGTTGGCCACGGTGGGCATGGGCGTGGCCGACGTGGCGATGACCGGCCACGCCAGCGCCGACGAGCTGGCCGCCGTGTCGCTCGGGGCGTCGATCTGGTCGATCATCCTGGTCACGGTCAGCGGCACCATGATGGCGATTAACAGCGTGGTGGCGCACGACGTCGGCGCCGGCGAGCTGGGCAAGATTCCGCACGCGGTGCGGCAATCGCTGTGGAAGGCGCTGGGCGTGGGCGTGGCGGCCATGCTGCTGGCCAACGTGGCGACCCTGCTGTTCGGCCACCTGCACCTGACGCCCTACGTGCAGCGCCAGGCCACGCTGTTCGTGCACGCGATCAGCGTCGGCCTGCCGCCGTTCGCCGCCTACCGCGCGCTGTACGGCTACAGCACCAGCATCAACCAGACCAAGCCGGTGATGCTGATCGCCATCCTGGGCCTGTGCTTCAACGTGCTGGTCAACTGGCTGCTGGTGTTCGGCCACTGGGGCCTGCCGCGCCTGGGCGGGGTCGGCTGCGCGGTCGCCACCGGCCTGTGCATGTGGCTGATGCTGGGCGCCATGCTGGCCTGGATGCGCGTCGCGCCGGCCTACCGCGCCACCTATCCGTTCACTCACTGGGAGGGCCCGCACTGGCCGGAGATCCGCTCGATGCTGCGGCTGGGGCTGCCGATCGGGGTCACGTATTTCGCCGAGGTCAGCGCGTTCGGCGCGGTCAGCCTGCTGATCGCGCGCTACGGCGTGGTGCAGATCTCGGCCCACCAGATCGCGCTGAATTTCGCCTCGCTGGTGTTCATGGTGCCGCTCAGCTTTGGCATCGCGCTGATCACCCGCGTCGGCCAGGCGGTGGGTGAAGGCCGGCCGGCGCGGGCCCGCTTCGTGGCCTGGACCGGGGTGTGGATGTCGCTGGCGTTCGCCGTGCTGTCGGCGCTGTTCATCGTGCTGTGCCGGCGGCAGATCGCCGCCGCCTACACCTCCGACCCGGCGGTGCAGGCGCTGTGCGAGCAGCTGCTGCTGTTCGCCGCGCTGTTCCAGCTGTCGGACGCCACCCAGGTGGCGACCTCGTGCGCGATCCGCGGCTACAAGGTGTCGCGCCAGCCGATGCAGATCCAGCTGCTGGCGTTCTGGGGTTTCGCGCTGCCGCTGGGCTGCTGGCTGGGACTGGCGCCGTCATGGCTGCCGTGGGCGCCGGCGCAGCCGATGGCGGCGGCCGGCTTCTGGATCGGGCTGGTGGTGGGGCTGACGGTGGCGGCGGTGCTGTTGAGCTGGGCGCTGCGGCGCCTGTCGCTGGAACGGGCGCGGGCCGCGTAGGCCGGCCGGGGCGCCGAAGGAAAAACGGTTTTCCGCCGCGGATTCAGAACATTGCCGTCTCGCCATGGGCGGGCCGCTCTGGTATCGTCTCGGGTTCCGATAACCAAGAGACACTCACTCCATGCGCTTCATTCTCTGCTTCCTCGCCCTGCTGGCCGGCGCCCACGCCTCCGCCGAAAAACTGACCCTGGACCGCCTGCACGCCGACCCGTCGCTGAGCGGACCCGGCGTGCGCAGCCTGAGGGTCTCGCCGGACGGCGCCCGCGTTACCTTCCTGCGCGGCCGCGACGACAACCAGTTCCAGCTCGACCTGTGGGAATACAACCTGAAGGACAAGACCACGCACCGCCTGGTCGACTCGAAAATCCTGGTGCCGGACGAGCAGCTGTCGGACGCCGAGAAGGCGCGCCGCGAGCGCGAGCGCACCGCCAGCCTGAAGGGCATCCTCAGCTACAGCTGGTCGCCGGACGGCAAGCAGCTGCTGGTGCCGATCGCCGGCAAGCTGTACCTGATCGACGCCGGCAAGCCGGACGCGGCGCGGCTGGTCGCCTCGGGCAATGTGCTCGATCCCAAGATCTCGCCCAAGGGCCGCTACGTGTCCTTCGTGCGCGACCAGAACCTGGTGGTGCTCGACCTGAGCACCGGCAAGGAAAAGCAGCTGACCACCGACGGCCAGGGCACCATCCACAACGGCGAGGCCGAGTTCGTGGCGCAGGAAGAAATGAGCCAGACCAGCGGCTACTACTGGGCGCCGGACGATTCCGCCATCGCCTACAAGCGCTACGACGAGGCGCCGGTGCCGGTGGTGCGCCGCTTTGAAATCTTCGCCGACCGCACCGACGTGGTCGAGCAGCGCTACCCTGCCGCCGGCGATCCGAACGTGCTGGTGCAGCTGAAGATCGTCTCGCCGGTCAGCGGCGAGATCCGCAACGTCGACCTGGGCGCCAACCAGGACATCTACCTGGTGCGCGCCGACTGGAGCGGCAACGCCAAGGCCTTGCTGTTCCAGCGCCAGAGCCGCGACCAGAAGAAGCTGGAACTGGTGTCGGTGGACGCCGCCACGCTGGCGCAGAAGGTCCTGATCACCGAGACCTCGCCGACCTGGGTCAGCATCTTCGACGACCTGCGCTTCCTGGCCAACGACAAGGGCTTCCTCTGGTCGTCCGAGCGCAGCGGCCGCAAGCACCTGTACCTGTACGACATGCAGGGCAAGCTGCGGCACGCCATCACCAAGGGCGAATGGGGCATCGACCGCGTGCTGGCGGTCGACGAGAAAGCCGGCCGCGTGTTCGTGCAGTCGAACCGCGACGCGGTGATCGACAGCCAGACCTACGCGCTCAAGCTGGACGGCAGCACGGCCGACAAGCCGCAGCGCATCACCCAGGGCGACGGCTGGCACGACTCCGCCTTCGCCCGCAACGGCGAGGTGTTCGTCGACACCTACTCCGATCCGGACACGCCGCCGCAGGTGAGCATCCGCCGCCCGGACGGCGCGATGATCAGCTGGCTGGAGCACAACGAGCTGAACGCCTCGCACCCGTACGGCAAATACCTGGACGCCCACCTGCACACCGAATACGGCACGCTCAAGGCCAAGGACGGCCAGACGCTGTACTACTCGATGATCAAGCCGAGCGGCTTTGACGCGTCGAAGAAATACCCGGTCTACCTGTCGACCTACGGCGGCCCGCACTCGCAACACGTGGCCCGCCGCTGGGGCAACTTGTTCGACCAGTACATGGCGCAGCAAGGCTTCGTGGTGTGGCGCCTGGACAACCGCGGCGCATCCCGCCGCGAGCGCGCCTTCACCGACGCCAACTACCACAACCTGGGCAAGGTGGAGGTCGAAGACCAGATCACCGGCATCGAGTGGCTGGGCAAGCAGAGCTTCGTCGACGCCAAGCGCGTGGGCGTGTTCGGCTGGAGCTACGGCGGCTTCATGACCTTGCGCCTGCTGGCCGAGGCCTCGGACAAGATCGCGATGGGTGTGTCGGTGGCGCCGGTGACCGACTGGTCGCTGTACGACACCCACTACACCGAGCAGTTCATGGGCACGCCGAAAGAGAACGCGGCCGGCTATGTATCGGGCGGCGTGTACTCGCACCTGGACGGCTTGAAATCGCCGCTGCTGCTGATGCACGGCATGGCCGATGACAACGTACTGTTCACCAACACCACGCGCATGATCGACGCGCTGGTCCAGCGCAATGTGCACTTCGAGCTGATGACCTATCCGGGCGCCAAGCACGGCATCTCGGGCCGCGCGCCGCAACGCCATGTGTACGGCAACATCGAAGCCTTCTTCAAGAAGAACTTGATGCCGGAAACGAAATAAATCGTTTCCACGTTTTCGGGGGCCTTCGGGCCCTCTTTTTTTGCCTTGATTGAGCGGCCACAAGAGGCGATTTGTTGGCCATTCACTGTCGCGGCGTGAGGTTGAACGCGCAAATGGAACAAGCCGCGTGGCTTGCGACGGCCTTGGCCGTCTTCAGCGCACGCGGCTTTTTTATCCCGCAACGATGTTAGTTGCGGTTGCCTTTGGTGATGTCCTTGACGGCTTCCTTGGCGTCGCCCAGGCCTTTTTGCAGTTTGCCTTCGGCTTGCTTGTTCAGGCCCTTGGCTTGCTGCTCCGAGCTGCCGACCATCTTGCCGGCTTCTTCCTGGATTTTGCCGCCGATGTCTTTCGCCGTACCCTTCACTTGGTCCTTGTTCATGATGCACTCCTTGGTGGGTGATGAAGCTACAGGACACGCGGCCTTGTGCCGCATGCGATGCCTCAACTATAGGCAGACGCCGGCTGGCGTTCCGTGCGCTTGCGCACCTACGGCTGCAATCAATGCTTGCGCCACACGCTGGCCAGCCAGGGCTGCTGTTCGCGCGGCAAGCCTTGCGGTCGGTAGTAGTGCCGGAGCGCGCTGAATCCCGCCGCCAGCAAGTAGCGTTCCCAGGTTTCGTAGTCGTAGTAGCTGCCGTAGCGCGGGCCGTTCCAGCCCTCGCGGTTGTCGCCGCGCGGGTTGGAACTGAACAGCACGCCGCCGGTTTTCAGCGCGGCGTGCAGGTCGCGCAGCACCTTCGGCAATGCCGCGCTGGGCACGTGGAACAAGGAGGCGTTGGCGTAGATGCCGTCGAAAAAACCAGCGGGCAGGTCAAGTTGGACGAAGTCCTGCCGCCACGCTTCGCAACCGCTGTAGGCGCGCGCCATCTCGACGAATCGCGCCGAACCGTCGACGCCGATCGCTTCGTGGCCCAGCTCCCTGAAGGTCTTCAGGTCGCGGCCGGGGCCGCAGCCCAGGTCCAGCAGGCGGTATGGCGCGGGGCCTTGTATCGCGTCCAGCAAGGCGGCGATGTTTTGGCTGACATCGTGATCGATGGTGCCGGCGAAAAACTGCTCGGCGTTGCGCTCGTAGTGCCGCAGCGTGGTCTGAGTGATCTGCTCTATCGGGTCGGGTTCCATGCCGCCAGTATATACGCCGGCTTATGTCGGCGATCACTGACTCGGAAAAGAGACGCTCGCCCCGCAAAATTGTTTCATACATTGGGGGAATCGCTATATAGTTAGCCTATAGCAACGCGCTAATTACCCAGGAGATAAATATGAAACTTGATGCCCTGTTCCAGAATCCAACTGCGTTGCCCACCGCGCCCAAGGTCGTGGAAGAGCTGATCAGCAGTTTCGACAAGGCCAGCGTCTCGACCGAAGAGATCGCGAAAAAACTGTCGACGGATCCGGTGCTGAGCGCCAAGCTGCTGCGCCTGGCCAACTCGGCCTACTACCACGTCTCGCGCAGCATCGGCACCGTGGAGGATGCGGTACTGATGCTCGGCTTCGTCACCGTGCGCACGCTGGTCATCAGCTCCGGCCTGGTCAGCGGTTTCAAGACCGTGCCCGGCCTCGACCTCAAGCAATTCTGGCGCTACAGCCTGCACACCGCGGTGTCGGCCAAATGGATTGCCAAGAAGACCAAGGAAAACACCGACCTCGCCTTCACCATCGGCATGATGCACGCCATCGGCCAGTTGGTGATCCACTCGGCGATGGCCGAGCAGGCGATGGCGCTCGACAAGGTGGCCGGTCCGCTGGACCCGCGCCGCCTGGACGCCGAGCAAGCCTCGTTCGGCTTCACCTTCGCCGACGTCGGCGCCGAGCTGGCCAAGCGCTGGAAGTTCCCGCTGACCTTCTCGGAAACCATCCTGGCCTTCCCCGAGCCGCACCACAATGGCGAGCTGAACCGCTTGGCCGCCGTGGTCTCGCTGGCCGCCTGGCGCGCCCGCGTCGAGCAGGCCCAGCTGAGCGACGATGAAATCGAGGCCTGCTACCCGGCCGACCTGGCCGAGGAACTGGGCCTGGACGACAACGCCCTGATCGATGAAATGCCGTCGCCGGACGAACTGAGCGCCGGTCTGGAGGAGCTGGTCAAATAATCCAGCTTATCTAATTTGCATGAAAGAGCCCCGTGTGGCCGTGCGACGATCTTGAGCGTCGCATGCGCACACGGGGCTTTTTTCGACTTTTTTCAAATATTTTTTCAAAACACCCTAAAGTTCGCGTTTAAGGCGACGTTAATCAAGACATGCGGTAATCCGTTTTAACTAAACCAGGGTGAGAACATGACCTCCACCGAAGTCCTCTCGATGTACGAAAACATTGCCGGCCTGTCCAATCAAATGGCTGCCGCCGCGCGTCTGGGGGATTGGGACGGTCTGAGCCGTCTGGAAGCGCAATGCGCCACCGCCGCCCGCCCGGCCGATGCCGGCGTGCCCAGTCTGAGCGGCGCCCCGCGCCTGCGCAAGATCGACCTGCTCAAGCAGATCCTGGCCAACGACCGCGCCATCCGCGACGTGACCGAGCCATGGCTGAACAACGTGCCGGGCATGGCGCGTCAATAAAACCGCCGCCTGAATGTAAAAAAAGCGCCCGAGGGCGCTTTTTTTACGTCTGTACGGCGATCAGCTCGTCAACGCAACCCGCAGCGACAGCGCGATCCCCTGCGCCGCCTGGGTGATCTCGTCCAGCGACGGGAAGCTCGGCGCGATGCGGATATGGCTATCCTTCGGATCGTTACCATACGGGAAAGCCGCGCCGGCCGGCGTCAGCGTGATGCCGGCTTCCTTGGCAAGCGCCACGGTGCGCTTGGCCGAACCAGGCGGCGTCACCAGATCGATGAAATAGCCGCCCAGCGGACGCGTCCACGACACGCCCGGCACATCGGCCAGGTAGCGCTCGAACTGCGCCAGCACCGCGTCGAACTTCGGCTTGAGCAGCAGGCGGTGCTGTTCCATCAACGCTTCCACGGTCGGCAGGTCCTTCAGCAGTTGCACGTGGCGCAGCTGGTTGATCTTGTCCGGGCCGATGCTGCGGATGCCGGCGTGCTTGGTCCACCAGGCGATGTTGGCCGGCGAGGCCGCCAGCGCGGCGACGCCCGAACCGGCCCAGCTCACCTTGGACGACGACGCGAACACGATCGCGCGGTCCGGGTTGCCGGCCTGCGCGCACGCTTCCAGGATGTTGGCCACAGCCAGCTTCTGCTCGCCCAGATGGTGGAAACGATAAGCGTCGTCCCACATCAGGCGGAAGTCCGGCGCCGCCGTCTTCATGGCCGCCAGGCGGGCCACCACCTCATCCGAGTACACCACGCCACCCGGATTGCTGTACTTCGGCACGCACCACATGCCCTTGATGCTGGCATCCTCGGCCACCAGTTTCTCCACCAGGTCCATGTCCAGGCCGGAGTCGTTCATCGGGATGTTGATCATCTTGATGCCGCGCGCCTCGCAGATGGCGAAGTGGCGGTCGTAGCCCGGCACCGGGCACAGGAAGGTCACCGGCTCGCGCACCCACGGCGCGTTGCCGGGCGTGCCGTTGAGCAGGCTGTAGATGATCACGTCATGCATCAGCGACAGGCTGGCGCTGCTGTCGACCACGACTTGCGCGGCCGGCACGTCCAACAGCTGGCCGAACAGCGCGCGCGCTTCCGGCAGGCCGATGGTGCCGCCGTAGTTGCGGCAATCGGTGCCGTCGGCGGCCTTGTAGCTGTCCAGCGAGCCCATCAGGGCGTTCGACAGGTCCAGCTGCTCGGGGGCTGGCTTGCCGCGGGACATGTCCAGCTTCAGGCCAAGTTGTTTGAAAGTTTGGTATTGCTCGTGATGCTGAGACTGAAAATCTGCTGCGGTCATAAGGCTCTTTCAGGATGGGGAAGACGGTGGGCGTCGAACACTATAACCCAGAACCCCTGAGCCGGATAAGAGCGAGCTCGTTATAAGCTTATTACATTTTTATTGCTTTTCCATCATGGATTCCGGCGTGACCTCGTGCAGCGGCGGCGCCTCCATCGGCGTTTCGCCCTCGGCGGCCGGCTTTTTCCTGCGGAATCCCTGCCAGATCTGCAACGGCCCGCTGCCGCGTTTCTTGCGCAGATAGAAGTAGCCGCCCGCGCCCAGCAGCAGCGCCAGCGCGCCGGCCCCGCCCGCGATCAGCGGCCAGTTGCTGGCGGCCGGCTCCGGCGGTTTTTCCTTTTTGTACTTCAACTTGGGCAGCACACGCACCTTCTTGACCGGCGCGCTCGCTTCGGCCGACGCCGATGGCGACGCAGAAGCCGAAGCGCCATGCGCCTCCCCGGGTCCAGCACCACCCGCGCTGGCGTGGGCGCTGGCATCCGCCGCATCCACCGGCGCCGAGCCCGCGCGCGCAGCCGAAGCCGCCCCCTCGTACCCCGATGCCCCGCTGTCATGCCCAGCCACCGCGCCGGACGCCGCGGACGACGCCTTGCTGGCCGCTCCGCCCTGCCGGCCGGACGCAACAACCGGCGCCGCGCTGGCCGCTCCGCCCTTCGCCGCCAGCGCGCCCTGCAGCAACTTCACCCTGCCCTCCAGCTCGACCAACTTGCTGGACAACTCGACGCTATGCGCATCCAGCACCGCGCATTCTTTCGCGCTGATGCCGGACGGCGTGCACGCCGCCGGCGCCGCCGGCCGCTTCACGCCCTTGGGCAGCGGCAGTGGCGGCAAAGGCAGCAAGGCCTGCGCCACGCCCAGCGGCACCGCGCCGCCGGCCTGATCCGCCTCACCTCCGCCCGCCTTGTCCGTGGCGGACCGGCGCGCCGGCAATGGCGCCGGAGCCGGCCGCCGCACCGGCGCAGCCCATCCCGCCGACGACCGCAAGCCACCCGGCTCGCCCACTTCAGATTCATGAGCCGCCGGCATCGGCGCCGGCCGCGTCCTGTCGCGCACCGGCGCGGCGGCCGGCGCAACCGGCGCCTGGACCGTGGCAGGGGCTTGGGCCGGCGCTGGGGCTGCCGCCTGAACCGCCCGCGCCAGCAACGCCGCCTGCGCCGCCGTGGGGGCCGGCAACGGCGGCGGCGCCGGATTCGGGTCCGCCTGCAGCCACACGGTCGCGGCGCGCACGTCCTGGCGCCCGGCCGCGCTCAGCTCCAGGAACAAATGGACATACTCGGCATCGATGGCGCGGGTGGTGGTGAGATGCAGGAACTGGCGGCCGTCGCGCCGCACCACGGTCATGTGCAGCGAACCCAGCGCCGGATTCATGCTGATGCTGGCGCCGCGATACACGTCCTGCGGCGCCAGGCGCACCTGCAGCGCCGACACCTCGTCCGGTGCCAGCTGCACCAGCTCGATGTCGGCCGCCAGCGGCTGGCCGATGTAGGATCGCACGGCGATATCACCCAGCTCCGCCGCCGGCGCGGCGGCGGCCAGCAGCAAGGCGCCGGCGCCGGCTAGGATCGAGGTCAGGAGAGTGTTGCGCTGCATGTTGGGGTCGCTTGGCCGCGAATTCTTAAAGTGTATCAGCTATAACGGCTGATTTTCCCGGTTTTGTAGCCCTAGGTTAATTTTTCCAGACTGCGCTACACTGGACGGACCTTGGCAAATACATATGATTGCCATCCCAGCGCAAAGGAAAAACCATGAACACCAGAAGTGAACGTGACAGTTTTGGCCCGATCGACGTCCCCGACCACCAGTTGTGGGGCGCGCAAACCCAGCGCTCGCTGGAGCATTTCCGCATCTCCACGGAGCGCATGCCGCCCGAGCTGATCCACGCGCTGGCCAGCGTCAAGCGCGCCGCCGCCCGCGTCAACCTGGACCTGGGCCTGCTGGAGGGCGACCGCGCCATCGCCATCACCCAGGCCGCCGACGAGGTACTGGCCGGCAAGCACCCGACCGAATTCCCGCTGGCCGTGTGGCAGACCGGTTCCGGCACCCAGTCCAACATGAACATGAACGAGGTGCTGGCCAACCGCGGCTCCGAGCTGATGGGCGGCGTGCGCGGCGAATCGCGCAAGCTGCACCCCAACGACGACGTCAACAAGGGCCAGTCGTCGAACGACATCTTCCCCACCGCCATCCACGTGGCCGCCGCGCAAGCGCTGGCAGGCAACGTGCTGCCGGCGCTGCGCCAGCTGCGCGACCGCCTGCACGCCAAGGCCGAGGCCTACACCGACATCGTCAAGATCGGCCGCACCCACCTGCAGGACGCCACCCCGCTGACGCTGGGCCAGGAGTTTTCCGGCTACGTGGCCCACCTCGACTTCGCCGAGCGCGCCATCAGCACCGCCCTGCCCGGCGTGCTGCAGCTGGCGGCCGGCGGCACCGCGGTCGGCACCGGCCTCAACGCCCACCCCGAGTACGCGCGCCGCATCGCCGCCGAGCTGGAGCACACGCTGGCCCTGCCCTTCCGCAGCGCCGACAACAAATTCGCCGCGCTGGCCGGCCACGACGCCCTGCTGTCGGCGCACGGGGCGCTCAAGACGCTGGCCGCCGCGCTGATGAAGATCGCCAACGACGTGCGCTGGATGGCGTCCGGTCCGCGCTCCGGCCTGGGCGAGATCACCATCCCGGAAAACGAGCCGGGCAGCTCCATCATGCCGGGCAAGGTCAACCCGACCCAGTGCGAGGCGCTGACCATGCTGTGCTGCCAGGTGTTCGGCAACGACGTCGCCATCACCATGGGCGGCGCCTCCGGCAACTTCGAGCTCAACGTCTACAAGCCGCTGATCGCCCACAACTTCCTGCAAAGCGCGCGCCTGCTGGCCGACGGCATGCGCAGCTTCGACGAACACTGCGTGCACGGCATCGAACCCAACCGCGAGCGCATCGCCGAGCTGATGGAGCGGTCGCTGATGCTGGTGACGGCGCTGGCGCCGCACATCGGCTACGACAAGGCGGCCGCCATCGCCAAGCGGGCGCAGCACGAGGGAAGCACGTTGAAGGAGGCGGCCCTGGCGTTGGGCTACGTCAGCGCCGAGCAGTTCGCGCAGTGGATCGTGCCGCTGGACATGACCCGTCCCGGCGCCAAGGGCTGACCTTCGTCAAAAGCCCCGGGAATAGCGCACGCCGGTCAGCCAGTCCGGCCTGGCGCTGGCGTCGTGGCCGGGGTTGACCCGCCACATGACCGCGCCGGTCAGCTTGCCCAGCCGGCCGTCGCGGCCGAACGTGGTGGTGTAACCGAATTCCAGGTCGCGCTCGGTAGCGGTCGGCCGCAGGTTCAGCGTCGGCGCGCCGAACGCCGGGGCGCCGGGGTCGCCGCTCTGCGGCGCCGCGCCGCTGTATTGCAAGGTGCCGGCCCGCACCTTGGCCGGCACCGACAAGGTCACGGCGAAGCGGTCGTGGTTGTTGAACAGCTGGCGCGTCGACAGCCCCACGCTGAACGCCATCGTGCGCACCGACGACACCTGGGCGATCAAACTGTCGGGATTGCCGATGCCCTCGGTGCGGCCATAGGACGCCATCAACATCAGCGCGCTGCGCGAACTGAGCGCGTAGCCCAGCGAGGCCGACGTGAAGGTGGTGGTGGGCCGGGTGTTCATCGCCAGCGCCGGCGCCTGCTGCGAACCGAGCACCGAACCGGTCTCGCGCAAGATGCCGACGGTCAGGATGCCGACCGCGCGCCCCATTTTCTTTTCAAAATCCGCGCTGGTGAGGAAACGCTTGCTGTGCTCGTTGAGCATGGGGCCGAGCGGATCGAGCAAGGCCAGGTTGTCCGGCAAGGCGCCCACATGCAGGCGCGGCCCGCCGCTGAAGAGCGCGCCGTAGCGCGCCGCGCCGTCGCCCTGCAGCTGCTCACTGAGCGCGGACTGCCGGTCCGCCGCATCGAACAGCAACGACGAATTGGCCCGTTTTTCAAACGCGGGCGGCGGTTTCTGCGGGGCGAAGGGATCGGATGTGGCGGCGCCCGCCAAGCCGGAAAGCGGGCACATCAAGACTGCGACTGGCCAGAGATACTTGTTCATGGTGCAACTCGCTGAGGGCAAACCATGCTGCGCAAAAATTCAGCAGTTAACTCAGAATAGCAACTTTTTTTCTCAACAGCAACCTCAACCATGAGGCAAACGTCGAGTAAACTGCGGCCCTGTCGGAATGCCGCTACACTATCGAAAGCTGGCACCGGCACCGATTTCACATCATAGCAACAGAGGATAAAATGCAGAAAGTAAGTTTTGAATTGAGCGGCGAATTCGTTGAGCTAAATCAGTTGCTCAAGCTGGTGGGCCTGTGCGACAGCGGCGGCGCCGGCAAGATGATGGTCGCCGAAGGCGGCGTCAAGGTCGACGGCAAGCAGGAATTGCGCAAGACCGCCAAGATCCGCGCCGGCCAGCAAGTGAGCGTCGGCGACGTGCGCATCAGCGTCGTTGGCGTGTAATTTATCTTGCATTTGAGCAATAACAAGCTAAGCTGAAGCGTGTGGCGGGGAGGCCCGTTTGACGCAGCACAAACCGGCGGCAGCGCGCGCCGATATATTGAAATGGCCTGCCGCCCGGCTTGTTCAACCAGTTTCATTATGACCAGGGGAACGTCATGGACGATCCTGCACACAATATGCAAACACAGGAACGCCTGCTCGACGACCTCCGGCAAGTGATTGAAAACGCCGAGGAATTGCTCAAGAACACTGGCCAGCACCACGGCTTGCTGTATCAGGCGGCGCGCGCCAAGCTGGCGCAGGCGCTGCTCGCCGCCACCGAGGAACTGGCGCGCTTCGAGGACGTCCAGCTCAACCGCATGATGGAGCTCACCGCCGCCGCCAACCGCCTGCACAAGGACCTGACCGGCGAAGCCAAGCTGCTGCGCGCCTTCCGCCCCACTTAAGCGGCGCGGCGTCCGGCCAGCCAGGCGTCCAGCGACAACTTGCCCGGACCAAAGGCCACCAGCACCAGCAGCATCGCGCCCCAGTAGAAGTGGTCGTTGATCGCGGCCGGGCATTCGAAGGTCAGCAGCTGCGGATAGGAAATGACCGCCATCGCGTTCACCAGGAACAGCGCCAGCGCGGCCGGCCGCGACACCAGGCCCACGCACAACAGCACCGGCAGCGCCAGCTCACCGGCCGCGCCCGCATAGGCCGCCAAGTCCGGCGGCAGCAGCGGCACCTTGTATTCGTCATGGAACAGCGCCAGCGTCGCGCTCCAGTCGCTGACCTTGACCAGGCCGGCCTTGAAGAATTGCCAGCCCACGTACCAGCGCAGCGCCAGGCTCATCAGGGAACCGCCCCACGCGGTCAGTGCCGCGTCGTAGCGGGAAATGTGTTGGTGCCAGCCGAGGATAGTTTTCATCATTGCGCTTTCAAAATTAGTTAGTCGCCACTAGGCGTCTATCCTGACAATCAATGCGTGATCTATCCATTGCTGCAGATTGGCGGCGATGTCGTAGTCGTCGTCGCACTCGAAGGCCGCGTCCAGCGCCGCGCCGAACGCGCCGCCCGCCGCCAGCACCGACAAGGCCGCGTGGCTGGCCGCCGTCAGCGGCAGCACCTGGGTTTTCCAGCGCGGCCGCGTGACCAGCCCGTAATCCGGCGCCGCCAGCTCGGCCGGGAATGGCACGCCGCTGCCGGCCTGGTGCGCCTGCCACAGCGGTATCGTCGCCCACTCGGACGCCAGCAGCGTGCAGGCCGGATGCAGCGTCAGCCGCGCGGTCTCGACCTGCTCCGGCGTCAGCGCCGCCATTTGCTGCGCCGTCACGCCGTCCGCCGACGGCGCGTAGTGGGCGCGGTGCAGGGTCCACTCCAGCGTCGCCATGTCCGGCAGGTACGGGTAGTCGGCCACATGCGGGAAGGTGCGCAGGAAGGCCGCGAAGTGCGCGCCGAAGCGATTCAGGTCGCCGTTGTCGGAGGGATGAGCGCGGCCGTAGGCCTGTGCCAGGCCGCCGAAGAATTCCTCGCCCACCAGTTGCTCGATCACCGGATAGGCCGCGCCCAGCGTCTTGCGCCAGGTGGCGCTGAGGTTGCCGCGGTACAGCGCGTAACGGTGCTCGTTGTGTTCGCCCTTGAACAGCGCCAGCGCGGCCGTCGCCTGGCGCGCATCGAACAGCGCGCCGGCGAAGGCCTGCTGGCTGGCGGCCAGCGCCTGATCGCCGGCCGGAGCCTGCGCGGCCGGGCGCGGCGCATCGGCCACGGTGACGGCGGCGTATTGGCGATGCAGCGCCTCGGCTTTCTCCGCCTCGCCCAACAGCACGCTCAGCTCGGGAATGTCGGTATCCCATTCGATCAGCGTCGGCAGCGCGCCGAAGCGCCGCAACGCCGCCTCGTACAGCCGCCAGACCGGCTCGGCCACGGTGTCGCCATGGTGGTCGATCACCGCCTCCGGCGTCACCAGGTGGCCGGCCAGATGCATCTCGCCCACCATGCCGGGCCGGATCGCGGCGATCGCGGCCAGCGCGTCCTCGCCGTGGTTGCACTGGTTGACGTAGAGATTGTTAATGTCGAGCAGCAGACCGCAGCCGGTACGCGCCGCCAATGCCGCCATGAACTCCGCCTCGCTCATCGCGTCGGCGTGGAAGCGCACATAGGTCGACACGTTTTCCAGCAGCAGCTGGCGCTTGAGCACATCCTGCACCCTGCCCACGCGCGCGCACAGCAGGTCGAGCGCGGCCTGGTCCAGGGTCAGCGGAAGCAAATCGTTGAGTTGCCGGTCGCCGACGGCGCTCCAGCACAGATGTTCGGACACCAGCATGGGCTCCACGCGCTGCACCAGGGCGCGCACGCGGTCGAGATGCTGTTCGGAGAAGCCGCGCGCCGAGCCCAGTCCCAGGCCGACGCCATGCAGGCTGATCGGATAATCGCGCCGCAATTGCTGCAGCACGTGCCAGTCCCAGCCGGCTTGATCGAGATAATTCTCGGTATGGACTTCGAGCCAGGCGGCGCGCGGCCGCTGCTCGATGAACTGCCGGTAATGCGGAGCCCTCAGCCCCACGCCCACGCCCGGCATCGGCTGCGCTGGACCTGGCGAGGACATGGCTCCGCGACCGGCCGCGCGATTACTTGGCTGGCGCAGCGGTTTTGCCGCCGGCTTTTTCGCAGGTGCCCTTGGCCACATATTTCCACTCGGCGGCGCCGTTGTCGGTCTTCGACTGGCCGGCGCAGGAGTGTGCACCGTTGGCGGCGGCGCAATCGTTCTGGCCGGCCTTGGCGATGCCGAAGCACTTCTCTTTTTCAGCCGAGGCCGACGCGGTCGCGGCCGAAGCGGTGACGGCGGATGCGGCGCATACGGTGGCCAGGGCGGCGGCGATCAGGGCTTGACGTTTGTTCATGGTAAGTCTCCTCAAGGATGAAGTTAGGTTGTGCAACGCAAATCGTCTGCAACTGTACGGTAGTCGGCCAACAGCGGGCGGGCCTTACAGTTTTTTTCAGATTTTTTTCAACACTGCCGAGCAGATGCAGCGTACCAGCAATAACGCGATTACGCATCATTCTGTTGACCGGGTACAAATCGGGAGACTGCGCCGGACGCAGATATGCACCGGCACGCTGCGCACCGGGCGGTGCGCAGGACAGTAAGGCGGCGCCAGGCGGGCCGCAACGACGCCGCTCAGGCCGTCGTGTTGATCGTGTTGCCCAGGTGCGAAGGCAGGTTCGGCGCCGACGGCACCGGAGGAATCGCCTCGATCAGGGCAGCGGCGCTGGACGCCTGGATGTCCTGGGCCTTCTTCAACACCGCCACGCCGACCGCCTGCTTGGTGCCGGTGTCCGCGATCGTGGTTGCTACTTGAGCAATGCCTGAAATGTCCATGTGATCCTCCAATAAGGCGTATCACTTCTTTTACGGACGTTCTGCGGCCAACTTTAGGCGTTGGACGAAACTTTTTTTAAATAGGCCTCCAGCCAGGCCTGCACCACCTGGGGCTGGTTCACATCCAGCCAGTCCACGCCCGGCCGCAAGTCCGCCGGCGCCGGCTGGTCGGAGGCGACCGCGATCACGCGTCCATCGTCAGGATACAGCGGCGGCTTGCCGGCTGCGGCGCGGTACACCTCCAGCTTGGCCACCGGATAGGACTTGAAGCCCTCCAGCAAGGTCAAGTCGGCGGGCGCGAGGCGGTCCAGCTGCTCGTCCAGCGACGGCTCGGGCGCGCCGCGCAGCTCGCGCACGATGGCCATCCGGAACGGCGACGCCACCATCACCTCGGCCGCGCCGGCCATGCGCAGGCGCGCGCTGTCCTTGTGCGGCGGCTCCAGCTCCAGGTCGTGATGACTGTGCTTGATGACATTGACCTTCAGCCCGCGTGCGGCCAGCCCGGCGATGAGCACCTCCAGCAGCGTGGTTTTGCCGCTGCCCGAGGTTCCGACCACGGCCAGTACAGTGCGCTCACGCGCGGGTGTGTCTTGTTGCATTGCCAGCCTCTCCACAGCATCTCGTCGCCGCCATTATACGCAGCAACATCGACGCGGGCATGGCGGCGCCCTACTCCTCGTTCAGCGCCTTGAAGCGTTCGCTGCGCGCGCCGCGCGCGCCCAGCATCAGCAGGCCGATGCAGATGAGGCCGGCGGCATCCGCGCCGGTCTCCTGTTGCGTGGACGGCTGCGGTTGCGCGGCGTGCGCGCGTGGAACGGCGAAGGCGGCGGCTATCAGCAGCGGCAACAATTTCAGGTATTTCATCGTATTTCCCGTGCATGAATTTCAATGATAGAAAAATATCATTTCTACATGACGGGCGGATGACAGCTTTTAATACGGAACGCGGTAGCGATACCCCTTGAAATTGAATACCGCCTCGCGCGGCTGCAGCTTCTCCAGGACCAGGCCGGAAGCGACCTCCTCGCCTTCGTGGCGCAGGACCTTGTCGATCAACAGCAGGCGGTCGGCCGGATTCTTGGAATAAATGTAGCCACCGACCGTGATGCGCGGAATGGAGCGCTGGATCGGTTCCGGCAGGTCGCGCAGGTTCTGAACCGGCTCTTCCGGCGCGGCGGCCGGTTTGGCGGCCTGGTCGGCCACGACAGCCTGCTCGGCGGGCGGTGACGATGGATGCGGACGCGGCGCCGGCGTCACGGTCGCCACCGGCGGCGGCAAGGGGGCTACCTGGGGCGCGTTGGCCACGGCAGCGGCAGGCGCGGCCGCTTGCTGGGCGTTGGGGACCGGCGCTGCCGTCACTTGAGCAGCCGCCACCGGGGCGGAAACCGGGGCGGCGGCCGGCGCCGCCGCTGTCGGCGCCGGCGCAGCTGTCGCCTGCGGCAGGCTTGCCGGCTGCTGTGCCGGGCGCAGTACCAGCACCAGCAACACCACGACCGCCACGCCCATCGCCAGCAGCGCCAGCACGAGCGGCTTCTTCAACACGCCGCCGGCCGTCTCGCGCTCCGTCCCGTGCAACGTCGGCGCGTGCAGCGTGGGCGCGCTGCCCAGCTGACGCTCCGCCTGCGCCTTCTTTAATGCTTCCAAAATATACGACATATTATTTCCCCGCCCCGGCGCCCACATCAGCGCGCGCCAGCAGGCGCGGCTCCTGTACGCCGCCCAGCTGATACAGCCGGATGAAAGTTTTCGGACCGGCCACGCCGTCCGCCTTGAGATGCTGCTCGGTCTGGAAATCGACCAGGCGCTCGCGCAGGCCGGCGCTCAGCGGCTGATCGTCCAGCGGCTTCTTCAGGCCGTAGATCTGGGCCAGGCGCCGCGCCAGCCAGTCCACGTCCGGACCGTGATCACCGCCGGAGACCTCGTCACGCCAGCTGCGCGGCGCGCGCCAGAAGGTCGTGAACTCGCCGTCGAAGCGCGCCGCCAGCGCGTCCAGGCCGATGCGCTGCGGCTTGCCGCCGGGGGCGACGATGGTCGCGCCGCCCTCGTCGATCGCCGTCAGCAGCACATAATTGGGCGCGGTGGGATCGTCGTGCAGGGTCAGCATCGCCGGACGGTCCAGCAGACGCAACTCAGCCATCCCGCCCTTGACCTGCAGACAGCGCAGGTTCAGGCGGGCAGCGGTCGGACAAGGCTCGCCGTCCGGCAGCGCCAGTCCCCAGATCGCCGCCAGCTGGCGCAAGGCCGCCGCGCTGCCGCCCGAAGGGACTGCCGGCAGCGCAGCCTCCACTTTGGGCGCGGGACCGGCCAGCGCCGCCTTGGGCGCCGGCGAGGAACCGGCAACCGCCTTGGACACCGGCACGGTCGCCGAAGCGGCCTGCGCGCCCGGCAAGGCCGGCTTGACATCGCGGGCCGCCAGCTGCCAGCCCGCCACGCTGAGGATCACGCCGCCCAACACGCCGGCCGCCACCCAGGGCCAGCGCGCCGCGCCGACCCTTCCGCCCTCGCCGCCCGGCACAGCGTCCGGCCGGGCGAACACCTCGGCCGCCGCCTTGCGCAGGATGTTGCGCGTCACCTGCGGCTGGTTCTCCACATACGCCCCCAGCAACGCCCGGTCGCACAGCAGATTGATACGGCGCGGCACGCCCTTGGCCAGGCTGTGCACCAGCCCCATCAACCTGCGCGGAAACGGCGCGATCGCCGCCGCGCCCGCCACCGCCAGCCGGTGCTCGATATACGCGCCGGTCTCCGCCTCGCTCAGCGAACCCAGGTGATAGCGCGCGATCACCCGCTGCGCCAGCTGCTCCAGCTCCGGCCGCGCCACCATCGCGCGCAGCTCCGGCTGGCCGATCAGGATGATCTGCAGCAGCTTGCGCTCGCTGGTCTCCAGGTTGGTCAGCAGGCGCAGCTGCTCCAGCACCTCGGCCGACAGGTTTTGCGCCTCGTCGATGATCAACACGTTGTTGCGGCCCTGCGCATGGCTGTCCAGCAGATAGGCATTGATCGCATCCACATAGCCCTTGACGCTGATCCGCCCCTGCGGCGCCAGCGCGATGCCGAACTCGTCGCAGATCGACAGCAGCAACTCCTCCACCGACAGCTTGGGATTGAAGATATAGGCCAGCTTGCAATTGTCCGGGATCTGCTCCATGAAGCAGCGGCACACGGTGGTCTTGCCGGCGCCGATCTCGCCGGTCAGCAGCACGAAGCCGCCGCCGCTGCCGACGCCGTACAACAGATGCGCCAGCGCCTCGCGATGGCGTTCGCTCATGAACAGGTAGCGGGGATCGGGCGCGATGGAAAACGGCGACTGTTTCAGATTGAAAAAATGCGTGTACATGAAGACCCTGGCGATGCGCTACTTCAAGCGCTGGCGCACCGGCGGCGGCTGCACCGGCGGCAAGGGCTTGAACTTGGCGCAGTAAATCTTGGATTTGGTGTCGAAGTAGACGATGCGGCTGGCCGGCTTGGCCTCGCGCACCGGATACGCCGAACTATCGATTCTCGCATAATGCAGCCCGACCTGGGCAATGATGGCGCGCTCCAGCTCCTCCGGCGTGGCCTCGGCCACGGCGCCGACAAAGATATAGGTGCTGGTGTCGTCGCTGACCATGACCTCGGAAATCGGCGTGCCCCACAGGCTGGCGCCGTCGGTCTTGAACCAGTAGGCGCCGCCGTCGTGCTTGTACGCCGGGCCGAACGCCTTCAGCAGGTAGTCGTAGAAATACAGGTTGTCGGTCTGGTCGCGGCACAGCAGGCCGTTGCCGATGATGGTGCCGAAGGTGGTCGGCACCGACTGCGCGCCGGCCGCGCAGCAAGCAGCCGCCAGCCCGGCGACCAGGGCGCCGCGCAGCATACCCGGAAAGGACGGCATTATAGTTTCGACAGCCAGGAGCGGTTGGCGCTGATGCGCGCCTTGGCCGTGGCCGGAAGGGCTTCGTAACAGCCAGGATATTGTTTCAAAGCGCTTTCCCGAATTTCCTTCTGCAAGCCGTTAATCAAAAAAATATACAGCACCGAGCCATCCTCGGTATTTTTGGTTCCCATATATCTGATCATGTGTACTCCCTTGATCCGCCTGGCATTCCCCGGCAATACATGCTGGCGTCCATTATGACATTTAACGGCGGCGCCGGGCCGAAGTTGAATCGCGGTTCACCACCGATATTTTGCAGCTGATCCCCCCGTTACGTGCGTCCGTCCCATTCCGCGCGCGGCCGGCCGGCAATTGTCTTATCGTTCAATCCTCGCCACTTCCCATCATCGAGAACAATATGAAGCAGACGATCAAACACACCGCGCTGGTTTCCGCCCTGTTGCTGGCATCGCTGGCCGGCACCGCGGCCCTGGCCGACACCCCGAAGGACGACAGCACCGGCACCGAAACGCGCACCGTCGCGGCCTTCAGCAAGCTCGCCATCAGCGGCCCGTTCCGCGTGATCGTCACGGCGCAGCCCGGCAACACCATCGAACTGTCCGGCCTGCGCCGCCAGTTCGCCGACATCGAAACCTCGGTCAGCGGCGACACCCTCACCGTGCGCCAGCCGCGCACGAAAAGCAAGGGCTGGACCTTCAATTTCAGCTGGGGCAAGGACCACAAGCCGCCGATGACCATCCGCATCAGCGCGGCCGGCCTGAAGAGCCTACGCAACTCCGGCAGCGGTGACGTTGATCTGCAACAGTTCCAGGGGCAACAACTGACGCTGACCTCGGAAGGCCCCGGCGACCTGCACGGCAGCGGCAGCGTGCGCGAGCTGACCGTCGACGCCTCCGGCAGCGGCGACCTCGACCTGCGCACGCTCAAGGCGGACAGCCTGAACCTGACCATGAGCGGCCCCGGCGACGTCAACGCCGGCGGCATGACGCAGGATGTGAACCTGTCGGTCACCGGCTCGGGCGACCTCGACCTCGACGACCTGCACGCCAACAAGATCAACGCCTCCATGCACGGGCCGGGTTCGGTGTCGCTGCACGGCGCGGCCAAGGAAATCCGCGCCGAGATCGCCGGCTCGGGCGACCTCGAGGCGTGCGCGCTCAACACCGAGGCGGCCAGCGCCATCCTGCACGGCCCCGGCGAAGCCTGCCTGGCCGGCGCCATCAAGAAATTCGACGCCGAGGTGCACGGCTCGGGCGACCTGACCGTGCGCGGCCTGATGGCGCCGAGCGCGCGCGCCCTGCTCAGCGGGCCGGGCAATATGAACCTGTCGGGCAGCGTGGGCGTGCTCAGCGCGGAAGTGAGCGGCTCGGGCGATCTGGAGGGGCAAGCGCTGCAGGTGGCGCGCGCCGTCACGCGCAGCCGCGGGCCGGGCAACATCATCCTGAACAAGGTCAGCGACGCGCTCGACGCCGAGCTCAGCGGCTCGGGCGACCTGAGCGCCACCACCGCCTGCAAGAACGTCAAGCTCAACATGCACGGTCCGGGCGAAGTCAAGCTCGAAGGCAAGACCGACACCCTGGTCGCGCAACTGAGCGGTTCAGGCAGCCTGCACGCGCGCCAATTGTGGGCCAGCCAGGCTGACGTCCACGTCAGCGGCCCCGGCAACGCCACCGTCAACGTCGCCGATAAAACCACCACCTACGACCGCAAAGGCAAGCGTCAATAAAAATGGGGTCAAGTCTGACATTCGGACACGAGCCCTGCTGTAAGCACGTATTTACAGCAGAGCTCGTGTCCGAATGTCAGACTTGACCCCAAAGTTGCTTGCCCCAAAAGTTGTTTAATCGAAGCAGAGGCGCTTCTTGGTGGCGGCGATCAGCTTGGCGTCGTACGGATGCAGGTTTTCGATGAACAGCAGCTCCGTCTCGTCCGGCTCCTCCAGACACATCGCCAGCATCATCGGTCCATCTTCCATCCGCCCCAGGAAGTGCTTCGGCCAGCGATTCTTGCGGTTCGCCTTCAGCACTTCCATCCCCAGCTTGGCCAGCGGCGCCTTCACGCCGGCAGCCAACGCTTCCTTCTGCCAGTCGTCCCAGTAATCGTTCATCATCTTGCCTTCAAAAGTGCACTAAAGCCATAGTGTACCCCCTCGGCCCCCTTCCCTACCAAAACCAGACCAAAGTGGCATGCAAATACGACACCGGACCAGTTGCGCCAAAAACCATAAATTATCAATCTAAACAATAACTTAGAAATACATTCCAAGTCGACAACGCAAGTCCACTTCAATATTTTTTAATACCAGTTAAATACCTGTTGACAAGCTGGTTTGCCTGCCCATATAGTGCCCTCAACACGGGGCATCCCGGCACAGCATTCTCGGATAATCATGATCGACTTTTTAATCGGCGTTGACGGCGGCGGCACCGGCACCAGGGTGCGCCTGGCGCGCATCGACGGCATGGAACTGGCCGAAGGCGTCAGCGGCCCGTCCGGCCTGATACACGGCATCGCCAACGCCTGGGCCTCGGTCGAGGAAGCGGCCGGCATGGCCTTCCGCGCCGCCGGCATCGAGTTCCCCGCCAGGGACACCATCGCCATCGGCCTCGGCCTGGCCGGCGTGCATAACCGCGCCTGGGCCGCCGAGTTCGTCGCGGCCAATCCCGGCTACGCCCGCGTGGCGCTGGAATCCGATGGCCACACCACCGTGCTGGGCGCCCACCGCGGCCAAGCCGGCGCCATCATCGCGCTGGGCACCGGCAGCGTCGGTGAGATCCGGCGCGCCGACGGTGTGCACGTCGAGGTCGGCGGCTGGGGCTTCCCGGCCGGCGACGAGGCCAGCGGCGCCTGGATCGGCCTGCGCGCCGTCAACCATATGCAGCAGGTACTGGACGGCCGCGTGCCGGCCAACGCCTTCAGCACCGACCTGGCGCAAGCCTGCGGCGGCGGCCGCGACGCGCTGCAGAACTGGCTCGCGAAGGCCAACCAGACCAGCTACGCGCAACTGGCGCGCATCGTGCTGCAGCACGGCGAATCGAACGACACCGCGCGCGCCATCCTGCACGAGGCGGGACGCCAGGTGGAACTGATGGCCCGCGCGCTCGACGCCGCCGGCCAGCTGCCGATCGCGCTGTGCGGCGGACTGGCGGCGCCGTTGCGCCCCTACCTGCCGGTCTCGATGTTGAAGCGGATCGTCACGCCGCAGGGCGATTCCGCGGCAGGCGCGCTGCGGCTGATCCAACAACGCCTGAAGGAGTAAGCCCGTGCTAGCCCAGTTGAGCGATTTCCAGCCCGATGCCGACAGCGACACCCCGCTCTACATGCAGCTGGCGAACAAGCTGTCCGACGGGATCGCCGCCGGCGACTGGCGCGCCAACGAGGCCCTGCCGTCCGAGCGCGTGCTGTCGGACATGCTGCACATCTCGCGCGTGACCGCCCGCAAGGCGATCGACATGCTGTGCGAGCGCGGCATGCTGACCCGCAAGCGCGGCTCCGGCACCTACATCACGCCCAAGCTGGAGCAGCCCTTGTCGCGCCTGACCAGCTTTTCCGAGGAGCTGCGCGAGCGCGGCTTCAACGCCGGCTCGCGCTGGCTGCAGCGCGACATCGGCATCGCCTCGCCGGTGGAGCTGCTCTCGCTCGGCCTGTCGCCCAACATGCCGGTGGCGCGCCTGAAGCGCCTGCGCACCGCGGATGACGTGGTGATGGCGATCGAGACCACCACCATCCCGGCCCAGTACATGCCCAATCCGCACAGCGTGACCGATTCGCTGTACGGCTACCTGGAGGCCAACGGCACCATCCCGATGCGCGCGCTGCAGCACATCCGCGCCGTCAACGCCAGCGCCGAGCAGGCGCGCCTGGCCAATATCCCCGCGGGTGCCGCCATGCTGCACATCACCCGCGTCAGTTATCTCGACAACGGCGCGGCGGTGGAACTGACCCACTCGTATTGCCGCAGTGATTATTATGAATTCGTAGCGGAGTCGCGCAGATGAGCAGTGCAATCCAAGGCAATATCCTGACGTCGGCGGGCTGGGTCCGCGGCGAGATCACCTTCAGCGACCGCATCGCCGCCATCCACGGCAGCAGCACCGACCCGTCGAAAAACGAAGACGCCTATATTCTGCCTGGCTTTATCGACCTGCACGTGCACGGCGGCGGCGGCAAGGATGTGATGGAGGGCGGCGACGCGGTCCACACCATCGCCGCCATCCACGCGCGGCACGGCACCACCAGCATGCTGGCCACCACGATGACCGCGCCGCCGGAAGACATCGACCTGGCGCTGCAGGGCATCGGCAAGGCCGCCGCCCAACGCGGCAAGGGCGAGGCGCGCGTGCTGGGCGTGCACCTGGAAGGACCGTTCATCAACTCCGGCAAGCTGGGGGCGCAGCCGCCGTACGCGCGCACCGCAAAACTGGCCGACGTCGAGCGCCTGGAGGCGATCGCGCCGATCAAACTGATCACCGTGGCGCCGGAAATCGGCGGCCACCTGGCGCTGGTGCGCGAGCTGTCCGACGCCGGCATGCGGGTGCAGATCGGCCACACCCTCGGCAGCTACGAGGACGGCGTGGCCGCGCTGGAGCACGGTGCGCACGGCTTCACCCACCTGTTCAACGCCATGACCGGCCTGCACCACCGCGAGCCCGGCATGGTCGGCGCCGCGCTGGCCCACGCGCAGTACGCCGAATTCATTCCCGACCTGCTGCACGTGCACCCCGGCGCCATCCGCACCGCGCTGCGCTGCATCCCGCAGCTGTACTGCGTGACCGATTCGACCGCCGCCACCGGCATGCCGGACGGCGAGTACATGCTGGGCCGCCACACCGTCATGAAGTGCATGGGCGGCGTGCGCCTGCCCGACGGCACGCTGGCCGGCAGCACCCTCACCATGGACCAGGCGCTGCGCAACCTGGTCGGACTCGGCCTCGATCTGGCGGATGCCTCGGCACGGGTCTCAACGTATGCGGCCGATTATCTCGGCCTGCAAGAGCGGGGCCGCCTGGCCCCCGGCGCCTACGCCGACTTCGTGGTGCTCGACCGTGACCTGAATCTCAAAGCCGTCTATATCGAAGGAGAATTGTTGTGACCTCAATGATGTTGAAAGAAGCCCTGTCCGCCGCTGATTGCGTAGCCCTGCAGCTGGCCAGCGATGGAGACCGTTACGCGGAGCTGGGCCGCAAATTGAGGAGCACGTCCTTCTCGACCGCGCTGACCATCGCGCGCGGCAGCTCGGACCACGCCTGCGCCTACGCGGCCTACCTGATCATGGCGCGCCTGGGCCGCGTGGTGGCCTCGCTGCCGATGTCGCTGGTCACCTTGAACAAGTCGCCGCTGATCACCCGCGACACCTTGGCGATCTCGATCTCGCAGTCGGGCCAGAGCCCGGACGTGGTCGAGCCGATCAAGTACTTCCGCGACGGCGGCGCCACCACCATCGCGCTGGTCAACGACATCGATTCGCCGCTGGCGCACGCCGCCGAGTGGGCGATCCCGCTGCGCGCCGGCAAAGAGCAGAGCGTGGCCGCGACCAAGAGCTTCATCACCAGCATGGTGGCGGGCGCGCGCCTGGTGGCCGCGTGGCAGAACGATCCGGAGCTGCTGGCCGGCCTGGAAGCGCTGCCCGACTCGCTGCGCGCGGCGACCAAGGAAGACTGGACCTCGGCCATCGAAGTGCTGGCGCCGGCCCGCAACATCATGGTGGTGGGACGCGGCATCAGCTTCCCGGTGGCCTTGGAGGCGTCGCTGAAATTCAAGGAAACCTCGGCGCTGCAGGCGGAAGCCTTCAGCGGCGCGGAGATCAAGCATGGCCCGATGGCGCTGATCGAGGAAGGCTACCCGCTGGTGATCTTCGCCACCCGTGGCCCGACGCAAGCGAGCCTGCTGCAGCTGGCGTCCGAGATGCGCGGCCGCGGCGCACGCGTGCTGCTGGCCGCGCCGGCCGACGTGGCCGAGCGTGACCTGACCTTGCCGGTCGCCGCCACGCCGGACCTGGACCCGATCGTCGCGATCCAGGCCTTCTACGTGATGGCGGCCCAGCTGTCGACCGCGCGCGGCATGGACCCGGACGCGCCGCGCCACCTGAGCAAAGTCACCAAGACCAATTAAAGCAATGCTGCCAGTAACCCCGTCATTCCCGCGCACGCGGGAATCCATACTGAAGCGGCGTTCACGCTCAGCATGGATTCCCGCCTTCGCGGGAATGACGGTGGTGCTAGCGATGTCCGCCGCCCTCGCGGCGCCTGAAAAGATCGAATTCTGGACCTTCAGCATGAAGCCCAAGTTCACTCCCTACTTTGAGACGCTGGTGAAAAACTACGAAGCCGGCAATCCGGGAGTGAAAGTCGAATGGGTGGACTTCCCGTGGGACGTGATCCAGACCAAGCTGGTGACGCGCATCGTCGCCGGCACTCCGCCCGCGCTGGTCAACCTGAACGTGCCCTGGGCCGACGAATTCGCCCGCGACGGTCTGCTCGTGCCGGTCGACGCGCTGCTCGGCGACGCCCGCCCGCGCTACCTTCCCAGCACGCTGGAAGACCTGCGCTTCGGCGGCCACACATACGGCTTCCCGATGTACAGCAACGTCGCCGTCATCGCCTACAACACGCAAATTTTCAAAGCCGCCGGCATCCCGCACGCGCCGCGCGATCTCGATGAGCAGTTGCTGTTCGCGCGCCAGATCGCCGCCCGCACCGGCAAGGCCGGCCTGTGTCCCGCGCTGTCCAAGATCGACGGCCTGATGATGCAGCAAGGCCTGGCCGTGATCCGCGACGGCAAGGCGGTGTTCAACTCCCCCGCCCACATCGCGCTGATCGCCAAGCTGGCCGAGACCTACAAGGCCGGCGGCCTGCTGAAGGACGCGCTGTTCGCCGAGGATAACTTCCCCGCCGCGATCGACGCCTACAAGGGCGGCCGCCTCGGCATGCTGCTGGCGCCACCGACGGCCGTCAAGCGCATCGAGAGCGACGCCAAAGACATCTACGCCATCACCGACGTCGCCCCGGCGCCGTTGGGCCCCACCGGCATCGCCGACGGCGGCTGGCTGATCCACTTCGCCGTGCCGAAGAACGTCGACACGAAGCTGCTGCCAGCGGTCGGCAAGTTCGCACGCTACCTGACCAACGACGCCAACCAGCTGGCTTTCGCCAAGCAGGCCAGCGTGTATCCGGCGATGGCGCAGGCGGCCAACGATCCCTTTTTCACCACCGTGCCGCCGGGCGCCGGCGCGGCCGAGAAGGCCGTATCCGCGGGCGCCGTGTCGATGCCGCACTCGCACACGCTGTACGTGGCCGGCATCACCGACTACGACGAATTGCGCCGCTACCTGGTGAAGGCCGTCGAAGCGGGCGTCACCGGCAAGCAGGACGTGAAGCAGGCGCTGGACCAGGCGGTGGCGATCTGGAACAAGAAACTCGCCACGCAGCGGAGCCGCTAAGATGGGCCGCGTGAACCTGACCGCCTGGCTGTTCCTCGCCCCCGCGCTGGCGCTGCTGGCGGTGTTCTCCTTCTGGCCAGTGGCCTTCGGCTCCTTCCTGGCCTTCACCGACTACAGCCTGATACGCGAAACGCACTGGGTCGGCCTGGACAACTTCCGCTACATCTTCGACAACGAGATGTTCGTCACCGGCCTGAAAAACTCGCTGGTGTTCCTGCTGATGGTGCCCTTCGTGCAGATCGGCGCCCTCGGCCTCGCGGTGCTGGTCAACAACCAGCTGCCCGGCATCCGCTACTTCCGCGCCGCCTTCTACGTGCCGGTGGTGACCACGGTCTCGGTGGTCGGCATCATGTGGGGCTTTATGTTCCACGAACAGGGCGCGCTCAATTACGTGCTGATGACGATGCGGCTGGTCGGCGCGCCGGTCGGCTGGCTCTCCAACGACAGCCTGGCGCTGTTCGCCATCATGTTCGTCACGCTGTGGCGCGGCCTTGGCTGGTACATGGTGATGTACCTGGCCGCGCTGCAAGCCGTCCCCGCCGACATGCAGGAAGCGGCCATCCTCGACGGCGCCAACCGCTGGCAGCGTTTCTGGCGCATCACCGTGCCGATGCTGCGCCCCACCATCATGGTCTGCTCCATCCTGTCGGTGCTGGCCGCGCTCAAGGCCTACCAGGAAGTGGACGTGCTGACCCAGGGCGGCCCGATGAACTCCACCTTCACCGGCTTGTACTACGCCTACGACCAGGGCCTCAAGCACCTCAAGCTGCCGCGCGCGCTGGCGGCCAGCTTCGTCATGTCCATCTTCTGCATCGGCATCGCCCTGCTCTGCCTGCGCTACATAAAGCCCAAGCATCGATGAAGACCGCCGCCCACTACCTGCTGCTCTGCGCGATCGCGGTCGTCTGCGTGTTCCCGTTCTGGTGGACGCTGGTGACGGCCATCTCCACCGAGGGCAACATCTTCGCCTTCCCGCCGACCTTCTGGCCGAAGCAGCCGTCGTTCGACAACTTTATCGAAGTGTTCAAGGCGATTCCGATCTGGTCCTTCTTCCGCAACTCGGTCCTGATCGCCGCCTGCACCGTGTTCTGGAAGCTGGCGCTGTGCTCGGCCGCCGCCTACCCGCTGGCGCGCATGCGCTTCAAGGGCCGCAAGCTGGTGTTCGGCCTGATCCTCGCCACACTGGTGCTGCCGTCGGAAGTGAACTTCCTGGTCAACTTCATCACCGTGACGAAACTGAGCCTGGTCGACACCTACACCGGCGTGATCCTGCCCAACGTGGTGACGGCGGTCGCCATCCTGCTGCTCAAGCAGGCCTTCGAGGAGGTGCCGCAGGATTTGATCGACGCCGCCCGCGTCGACGGCGCCTCCGAGTGGACCATCTTCAGCAGGATCATGCTGCCGCTGATCGCGCCGTGGCTGGCCACGGTCGGCATCCTGACGGCGGTCGAAGCCTGGAACGAATACATCTGGCCATCCATCGTGATGAGCAAACCCGACGAATTCCCGCTGTCGGTGGGCGTGCTGTATTTGCGCGGCACCTTTGGCAGCAGCACGCGCGTGATCGCCGCCGGCACCATATTGACCATCCTGCCCACGCTGGCAGCCTTCCTATTTACCCAACGATTCTTCATGCGTGGCATGGACGGAGCTGTGAAATGACCCCAACCCAAAACGACCTCAGAAAACTCGCCGGACAACTGATCATGATCCGCTTCCCCGGCACCGTGCTCGAAGCCGCCACCGCGGACTTCATCCGGGCCAACGGCATCCGCGCCGTCTGCCTGTTCCGCGGGAACATGACCGACTCCGAGCAGCTGGCCAAGCTGACCGCCGACCTGCGCGCGGTGATGGGCCCCGAGTCGCTGATCGCCATCGACCAGGAAGGCGGCGCCGTGGTGCGCTCCACCTGGGTGCCGGCGCCGCCGGCCGCCATGGGCCTGGGCGCCGCCGACGACACCGACCTGGCCCGCCGCACCGGGGCCGCCGTGGCGCGCGCGATCAAGGCGCTGGGCTTCAACTGGAACTTCGCGCCGGTGCTGGACCTGAACAACAACCCGGACAACCCGGTGATCGCCGAGCGTTCCTTCGGCGCCGATCCGCAGCGCGCCACCGAGCTGGCGATGGCCTGGATGGCCGGCAGCCACGCGGAGGGCGTGGCCTGCTGCGTCAAGCACTTCCCCGGCCACGGCGACACCAACGTCGATTCGCACCGCGCGCTGCCAACCGTGAACAAGCCGCTGGAGGAGCTGGCGCAGTTCGAGTTCGCGCCGTTCCGCATGGCCGCCGGCCAGGCGCCCGCCATGATGACCGCGCACATCGTCTACCCGACGCTGGACGCCGACAACCCGGCCTCGCTGTCGCGCCGCATCCTGCACGACCTGCTGCGCGATGAATGGCAGTACAAGGGCATCGTCATCACCGACGGCATGGACATGCACGCCATCGCCGGCCGCTACGGCGTGGGCAACGCCGCCGTGCGCGCGCTGGCCGCCGGCGCCGACATGGTGATGGCGCTCGGCACCGCCGAAACGCAGAATGAAACGCTGGACGCCATCGCCGCCGCCATCGCCTCGGGCGAGGTGCCGATGACGGAGATCGAGCAGCGGCTGGCGCGCCTGTCCGCGCTGGCGCTGGCCTATCCATGCAAGCCGCGCTCCTACAAGGAAGACGCGGCCGACCGCGAGCTGATGGCCGAGGGCTGGCGCCGCAGCCTGACCGCGTACGGCGCGCCGGTGCGTCCGGCGCCGGGCGCGAAGGTGCGGCTGGTGGTGCGCCAGGACGTGGTCAGCGACGGCGTGTCCGAGGCCGGCGTGCCGGCCGAGGGCGTGGCGGCCTCGCTGCGCCGGCTGTACGACGTCGAGCTGCTGACCTTTGCCGACGCCGACACCTTCGACTGGAACGCGCTGCCGCGGGACGGCCGCTTCACCATCCTGGCCTCGACCTCGCGCCTGCGCTACGGCGAGCACGCGCGCGCGACGTGGAAGCCGGACCTGCACCTGGCGCTGTGGAACCCGTACCAGGCGCTGGACATCCAGTCGCCGTCGCTGATGACCTACGGCTTCGCCCAGCCGGCGCTGGACGCGGTCAACGGCTGGCTGTGCGGCGAACTGGAAGCGACCGGCAACGCACCGGTGCCGGGCTTCGCATAACAATTCAATCGGGGAGGAGGCAAGATGGATAACAAAAAAATACGCGATCCGAGGTTCTGGGTCCCGAGCCTGTACCTGGCGCAGGGCCTGCCGTTCTTCGCGGTGGCGATCGTCGCCAACCAGATGTTGAAGAGCATGGGCGTGCCCAACGACGAGCTCAATCACTGGACCGGATTGATCGGCTTCGCCTGGGTGTTCAAGCCGCTGTGGAGCCCCTTCCTGGAACTGGCCAGCAGCAAGAAGCTGGTGGTGGTCGGCTTCCAGGTCTTCGGCGGCGTGTGCCTGGGCGGCGTGGCGCTGGCGCTGCACGCGCCGTTCTGGTTCGCGGCCTGCATGGCGATGCTCGCGCTGGTCGGCATCTCGTCGGCCACGCACGACATCTCGTGCGACGGCTTGTACATCGCCAGCCTCGATGAAAAAGGCCAGGCCAAGTACGCCGGCTGGACCGGCACCTTCTTCAACGCCGGCAAGTTCTTCACCACCGGCGGCCTGCTGCTCTTGGCCGGCCACTTCGAGAAGACGCTGGGCGTGGTGCCGGCATGGACCATCAGCTTCTGCATTCTGGCCGCCATCATGGTGGCGCTGGGCCTGTACAACAGCTGGGCGCTGCCGACCGCGAAGAACGCCGTCACCGCCGACACCAACGCCGGCGCCATCGCCCGCACGCTGTGGGAGGTGATCGTCGAATTCTTCAGGAAGCCCGGCATCTGGGTGTCGATCGTGTTCATCATCCTGTTCCGCGCCGGCGAGGCGCAGGTGCAGTCGATCGGCCCCTTGTTCCTGCGCGAGGCGCGCCACCTCGGCGGCCTGGGGCTGACCACCGCCGAAGTGGGCGCCGTGTATGGCACCGTCGGCACCGTGGCCTTCGTGGTCGGCAGCATCGCCGGCGGCTACTTCACCTCGTGGCTCAGCCTCAAGCGCGCCATCCTGTGGCTGATCCTCGCGGTCAACCTGCCCAACGTCGCGTTCTACCTGCTGTCCGTGTTCCAGCCCACCGAGCTGTCGGTGATCGGCGTGGCGCTCAGCGTGGAGATGTTCGGCTACGGCTTCGGCTTCGTCGGCCTGATCCTGTACATGATGCAGGTGGTCGCGCCGGGCAAATACCAGACCGCCCATTACGCCTTCTCGACCGGCATCATGCAGCTGGGCTTTGTGCTGTTTAAACTGTTCAGCGGCGACATCCAGCTGTCGCTGGGCTACCAGCACTTCTTCGTGTGGGTGATGCTGTGCGCGATCCCGGTGGCGGTGCTGTCGCAACTCATTCCGATGACCGCGCGCCCGCAGCCCGAGGAAGCGCCGGCGCCGCAAGCCGTGCGCGCGGGTTAAGCGGATGGCCAGCGTCAGCCTCAAACAGATCGTCAAGAGCTACGACAAGACGCCGGTCATCCACGGCGTCGACCTCGATATCGCCGACGGCGAATTCATGGTCTTCGTCGGCCCGTCCGGCTGCGGCAAGTCCACGCTGCTGCGCATGATCGCGGGGCTGGAGGACATCGGCGGCGGCACGCTGCACATCGGCGGCGCGCTGGCCAACGGCGTCGCGCCGGCGCAGCGCAAGCTGGCCATGGTGTTCCAGTCCTACGCGCTGTATCCGCACATGACGGTGTACGAGAACATGGCGTTCGCGCTCAAGCTGGCCGGGCGCAAACCGGCCGAGGTGGCGGCGGCGGTGGAGCGCGCGGCGGCCATCCTGCAGATCGCGCCGCTGCTCAAGCGCCGGCCCAAGGAGCTGTCGGGCGGCCAGCGCCAGCGCGTCGCCATCGGCCGCGCCATCGTGCGCACGCCGGAGGTGTTCCTGTTCGACGAGCCGCTGTCCAACCTGGACGCCAGCCTGCGCGTGCAGATGCGGGTGGAGATCAGCCGCCTGCACCAGGAGCTCGGGACCACCATGATCTACGTCACCCACGACCAGGTCGAGGCGATGACGCTGGGCCAGCGCATCGCCGTGTTCAACGCCGGCCGCATCGAGCAGGTCGGCACGCCGCATGAGCTGTACAACCATCCGGCCAACCTGTTCGTGGCCGGCTTTCTCGGCACGCCGAAGATGAACTTCATCGCCGGCGAAATCATCGCCGCGTCGGCGAACCACGCCAACGTGCTGCTGCCCGGCGGCGCCATCGTCGATGTCGATGTCGACGCCGGCCCGCGGCAAGGCGACCGCGTCACGCTCGGCGTGCGCGCCGAACACCTGTCGATCGCCGGCGACCATCAGGCCAACACCATCGACGTCGGCGTCGGCCACGTCGAGTACCTGGGCGACCAGTCCATCGTCTACGCCACGCTGGCCGGCATGGGCGAAATGATCGCCGTCAAACAGGGCGCCGAGGCGCCGCCGCTGCACGCCGGCGGCCGCGCGCGCGTGCATCTGCCGCCGGCGCGCTGCCTGCTGTTCGACGCCGCCGGCCGGGCGCTGGCGCGCGCCCCGCTACACGCTTGAATTCGTGGTTTCGCCCCGTTTTATGTAACAATACGCGGGTTTACACTGTCGCGATGGCAAGGCTTACCCGCCGGCCCTCTAATTTGTCTGATAGAAGGATAATTCATGTCCCACATTCGTCTCGCTCGTATTAGCCTGATCCTGGCCGCCATTGGCCTGAACGCCGTACCGGCCGTGCTGGGCATGTCGCCCGTGTACGCCGCCGAAGCCGCCAAACCGGCCGAGCCGCCGAAGGATGCCGTGCGTCCCGAGATCTACAAGCTGGTCGACCCGGCCCAGACCAAGGAACTGCTGGCGGCCAAGAACTACACCGAATTCAAGAACCGCATCGACACCGCGGCCGCGATGCCGAACGTGACGCCGTACGAAGCCTTCGTGCTGAACCAGATGCGCGTGCAGCTGGGCCAGGCCACCGGCGACTATCCGGCCACCGTCAAGGCGCTGGGCGAGATGATCGACTCCGGCCGCCTCAAGCCCGAGGACAAGCTGCGCTTCATCGACGCCGTCGCCGGCATCTACTACAGCAACATCAAGGACTACGACCAGGCCATCGCCTGGTTCACCCGCTACGGCACCGAGTCGGGCGACACCGTCAAGCAGCGCCAGTTCATCGTGCGCTCCTACTTCTTCAAGAACGACTTCGCCACCGCCAAGGCCGAGGCGCTGAAGGACATCGAGGCGGCCAAGAAAACCGGCGCCGTCCCGCCCAAGGATGAACTGAACCTGCTGGGCAACGTCGGCATCAAGACCAAGGACACCGAACTGTATCTGCAGGCGGTCGAGGAACTGACCCGCTACTATCCGACCGAGGACTACTGGTTCGACCTGCTCAACCGCACCCGCGGCAAGAAGGCCTACGCGCCGCGCCTGGACCTGGACATCGCCCGCCTGAAGGCGCTGGCCGCGCCGTCGAAGATGGAGCCCGAGGACTACGCCGAAATCGCCGAGCTGGCGGTGCTGGGCGGCTTCTTCACCGAAGCGAAGATCGCCATGGACAAGGGCTACCCTGGCGCCATCCCGGCCGACAAGAACAAGGCCGCGCTGCAGAAGATCCGCGACAGCGCCAACAAGGGCGCCGCCGACGATGCCAAGAACATCGACAAGGGTATCGAGTCCGCGCAGAAGTCCAAGGACGGCGTCGGCCTGGTCAACCTGGGCTACAACTATGTGACCCTGGGCCAGAAGGACAAGGGCATCGAGCTGATGAAGCAGGGTATCGCCAAGGGCGTGGCCAAGAATCCCGAGGACGCCAAGCTGCGCCTGGGCTACGCGCTGGCCATCGCCGGCAAGAAGGACGAATCGGTCAAGCTGCTCGAGACCATCACCGGCAACGACGGCCGCGGCGACCTGGCGCGCTACTGGATCATGTTCCAGAACCCGCCGGCGCCACAACCGGAAGCCAAGTAATCCAAGCAAAACCGGCCCCGCGCCGGTTTTTTTATTTGCGCATCGCCGCCGACAGGGCGCGCAGCATCTGCTGGCCGCCGTCGGCGCTCAGCTCCCAGAACATCGCGCCACGCAGGCCCTGTGCCTTGACGTAGCGGGCCTTCTCCCCGAGCGAGGCCGGATCCTCGTACGTGATCCAGACGCCGTCCGCCGCGCGGTACAGGTACGGCGCCTTGGCCGCGCCGTTCCAGTGGCGCTTGAAGCCCTGCCCGCCCTCGTGGCCCGCCGTCAGGTAGCCCAGCTTGAGCAGCTGGCCGAAGCCGTACGCATTGCCGCCATCCACGCCGCCGCCGGCGCCGCCCTCGCAGTCCTGGTATTGGCCGTCGCCGGGCGCGCCGGGCGCGCAGCCCTTCCATCCGTAGCCGTAGAACGGCACACCCATCACCAGCTGGCGCGGCGCCACGCCGGCCCTCAGGTAGCGCTGCACCGAGGCCGCCGCGTAAAGGCCGTCGGCCGTCGCCGGGTCGGCGGGGTCGGCGAACAGCGCGGCGTGGTGGCCGCTGCGCTTCTCCCACGGCATGTGGAAGTCGTAGGTCATGATGTTGATCCAGTCCAGGCTGCGCGCCAGTTCCGCGATCCAGCCAGCGCCCGCCGCGCCGTCGTTGACATAGTTGGCGTTGCCGCCGGCGGCGATGGTGATGCTGTAGTGCTTGCCGTCCTGCCGGCCCGCCGCGTCGAACGCCGCGCGCAGTTCGCGCGCCAGCGCGATGAAGTTGCGCTTGTCGTCCGGCCGCGCGCACACGGCGCCCGCCACGCAGGGCACGCCGGCCTCGGTCGGGTATTCCCAGTCGATGTCGACGCCGTCCAGGCCGAAGCGCCGCATCAGCTTGACCGACGAGGCGACGAAGTTGGCGCGCGCGCCGGCGCTGTCGGCCACGTTGGAGAACTGGTTCGACCAGTCCCACCCGCCGACCGACACCACCACCTTGAATTGCGGATGCCGCCGCTTCATCGCCACCAGCGCGCGCAGGTTGGCGCCGTCCCTGGCGGCGTCGCGGAACACCAGCGCGCCGTTGGCCGACTGCGCGTCGCCGGCCGCGTCCTGGCACGGCGCCACGTAGTTGACCGGCGGTTCGGGGTTGCCATGCTTGCCGTTCCAGCAGACGTCGAGGAAGGCGTACAAGGCCATCGTCAGCCGGCCGGCGTCGACGTTGGCGGCGGTGACGGGGAAGGCGTCCGATTTCCAGCCGGGGTAGTAGCCGACGACTTCCGGCGTGGCGGTGGTGGCGGCGGTGGCGCCGGCATTGGCGATGGCGGGCAGCGCGGCGGCCACTGCCGCCGCCGTGGCCCAGCGTTTCAAACGATGCGTGTTCATAGATCCTTGTATGGTTAGCCGGCGTTCAGTTCCGCCACGAAGTCGTACATGTCGCCGCGGAAGTAGGAGCGGCAGAACTCCACCGCGCGGCCGTCGCGCAGAAAGCCCAGGCGCTCGACCGCCAGGCCGGCGTCGCCCTCCCTGGCCTGCAGCAGCGCGGCCTGCTCGGCGTTGAGCAGCAGCGCGGACAAGCGCTGCAGCGCGCGCACCGGGCGGTTGCCGGCCCGCTCCAGCGCGTCGTACATCGACACGTCCACCGCCTCCAGCGACGGCAGGCAGGACGCCACGATGGTCGCGTACTCCAGGCACATCGGCACGTCGTCGGCGTAGCGCATGCGGTGGAAGCGGTACACCGCCGCGCCGGGGCTGAGCCGCAGCCGCATCGCCTCGTCCGGCGTGACCGTGCCCTCGGAGCGCTTGAGCCACACGCTGCGCGGCGTGCGTCCGCGCGCCCGCATGTCCTCGGAGAACGAGGTCAGCTTGGCGAAGTTCTTTTCGATACGGGTGTTGATGAAGTTGCCCGAGCCGGGCCGGCGCACCAGCACGCCCTCGCCCACCAGCCCGTCGATGGCCTTGCGCACCGTGATGCGCGAGATCGCCAGGTCGGCCGCCAGTTGGCGCTCGGCCGGCAGCGCGTCCTCCGGCTTGAGCAGGTGCTGCTCGATGGCCGAGCGCAGCGCCCGCTGCAGGCGCTGGTACAGCGGCAGGTTACTGGTCTCACTGAGGTGCGCCCGGATGTGTACCAGTGCGGTGGTGGAATCGCTGCTCATGACGAAGTGGCCATCCTGTTTTGTCGTTGTCAATCGATAATACCAAAAAAAGACCAGCGCGCCGTCACCGCACGTGGCGCGGCCTGCGAATATTTTTGGCGATCCGCCGCAAACCCGCATGAATGCTGGCGTTCAGCCTGTTGCATCGCGACACGGGAGGCCGCCATACCACCACATGGCCGGTATTCAATTGCCGGACAGGCCACGTTGTGTATGCCGCATACAACATAACAAAAAAGAATTTTAAAGTGGTAGTGATCTGGTATTAAAAGACAGGTATATTGGCGTTGGATTGGTTTTGTAGGTGGTTTGGTAAGAAGTAAAAAAGAATTACACATCAACAATCAGTTGGCTCGGCGGAGCCTTCATCAACGGGAGGGTACATGTATCACAATTCGAATAACACCAAAATGTCCAAACTGACGCCTATCGCGACGGCAGCGGCCATCCTGACACTGAGCGTGTCGATCAACGCCCAGGCGCAACAGGCCGCGGCGGACAAGGAGCCGGAGGTCGTCGTCGTCAGCGGCATCCGCGGCTCGCTGCAGCAATCGCTGTCGGTCAAGCGCAACGCGTCGAGCAACGTCGACGTGATCACCGCCGAAGACGTCGGCAAGATGCCGGACAAGAACGTCGCCGACTCGCTGCAGCGCGTGCCGGGCGTGAACATCTCCACCTCGGGCGCGGGCTCGGGCGGCTTCGATGAAAACGACCGCGTCTCGATGCGCGGCACCGCCCCGTCGCTGACCCAGACCCTGATCAACGGCCACGCCGTGTCGTCGGGCGACTGGTTCGTGCTGGACCAGGTGGGCGGCGCGGTCGGCCGTTCGGCCTCGTACTCGCTGCTGCCGTCCGAGATCGTCGGCCAGGTGGTGGTCTACAAGGCGCCGACCGCCGACCAGATCGAAGGCGGCTCGAGCGGCTCGATCGACATCCGCACCCGCCATCCGCTGGACTTCAAGCAGCCGGTCTCGATGGAGGCCACGGTGCAGGCGGTGTACGCCACGCTGCCGGAAAAAACCGACCCGCAGGTCAGCGCGCTGTTCAACTGGAAGAACGAGGCCGGCACGCTGGGCCTGATGGTGCAGGGCTTCTCGGAAAAACGCAGCCTGCGCCGCGACGGCCAGGAACTGCTGCAATGGACCCAGGTGGCGCCGACCAACGCCGCCGTCAAGACCAACCCGGACCTGGCCAACGTCTGGTTCCCGCGCCTGATCGGCTCCTCGCTGTTCCAGCAGGAGCGCAAGCGCAAGGGCGGCCTGATCGACCTGCAGTTCAAGCCCAGCCGCGACCTGAGCCTGGAAGCCACCTACTTCCGTTCGAAGATGGACGCGTCCAACTTCAACACCAACTACATGACCGACATGAACGGCTCGGGCATGCTGGGTTCGGGCGTGGCGCCTGATCCGGGCTACGTGATCCGCAACGGCACGCTGGTGTCGGCCTCGTTCGCCAACAAGGGCACGGCCGCCAAGCCGCTGCGCTACGGCATCGTCGACGACATCGTGCGCGAAGGCGCCTACGCGCAGACCGAGTTCTTCGACCTGGACGGCAAATGGCGCGCCACCGACAAGCTGGTGTTCACCGCCAAGGCCGGCGGCACCAAGGGCAAGGGCGTGACCCCGAGCCAGGGCGTGTTCGAGGGCGACGTCAACAACTCCGGCGCCAGCTACCAGTTGAATGGCCTGGGCAGCCCGGCCACCGTCAAGTTCCCCAACATCGACGTCACCAAGTTCACCGGCACGCCGCTGGACTGGGTGTTCGGCGTCTCGCCGGCCACCACCGACGACAAGGAAACCTACGGCCAGATCGACGCCGCCTTCGCGCTCGACAACGGCGTGTTCCGCGAGATCAAGTTCGGCGTGCGCGGCACGCACCACACCCGCTCCAACTTCGAAGTGGCGCAGGGTCCGAACTGGTCCAACACCGACGTCGGCGGCAGCACCACCAACCCGGCCTGGAGCGGCACCACCTATCCCGGCAACTTCGGCAAGGACCTGGGCGGCGACTTCCCTAAAAACGTCTGGCTGCTGGACCCTGCGATCCTCAACGCCTGGGGCGACCTGCACTCGAACCGCGACGTCTCGCGCACCTACTACCAGGACATGTTCGACCTGAAGGAAAACACCAAGGCGATCTACGCCCAGGCCGAAATGGAAGGCGAAGGCTGGAACGGCAACGTCGGCCTGCGCATCGTGCGCACCGAGGGCACCTCGAACGGCTACCAGATCCTGCCTAACCAGCCGGCCGGCGAAACGCTGCCAGCGTATCCATGGGGCGGTTTCGTCAAGAAGACCGCGATCGACAACAACAGCACCATCCCGCTGCCTAGCCTGAACCTGAAGTTCGACCTGCGCTCGGACCTGGTGGCGCGCGTCGGCCTGTCGCGCACCATGACCCGTCCCGACTACGGCGCATTGGGCGGCGCCGTGATCCTGACCGACGAGACCCACACCGGCAACGGCGGCAACTCGGCGCTGAAACCGGTCAAGTCGAACAACCTGGACGCCAGCCTGCAATGGTACTTCGCACCGCGCGCCCTGCTGTCGGCCGGCGTGTTCTTCATGGACCTGCACGACTACGTCGGCTACGGCACCAGCACCGGCACCTTCATCGACACCCGCGCCTCGCAGGAACAGAAGAAGCCCGTGTTCGCGACCTACAGCATCACCTCGCCGATCAACGTCGGCGCCAAGGTCAAGGGTCTGGAACTGGCGGCGCAGGTACCGGTGGGCATGGGCTACGGCTTCGACGCCAACGCCACCTTCGCCGACTCGCACCTGAACTTCGGTGCCTGCCCGGCGATGCAGACCTCGACCTCCGGCGATCCGTGCGACATGCTGGGCGCTTCGAAGACCACGGCCAACGCCGGCGTGTACTACGAAAACGACAAGTTCAACGTCCGCCTGAGCTACGCATGGCGTTCGGCCTTCCTGGCGGCCCAGGACCGCGGCACGCCGCTGTACCAGGACGCCACCGGCACGGTGTCGGCCTCGTTCAACTACAACATCAGCAAGAACATCGTGCTGACGCTCAGTGGCCAGAACCTGAACAACCCGATCCTGAAGAACTACATCTACAACAAGGACCAGCCGGCCCGCTTCTACGCCAACGGCGCGCAGTACTACGCTGGTCTGCACATCAAGTATTAAGCGTGTACTAAGCTGTAACCGTTTCATTGTGTAGTCTGTTCCCGCCACGGCCGCTCCCGGCCCTGGCGGGTTTTTTTATGCCATCATACGAACCATGAACCAGATCACCGAATACCTGGACCTCGACCCGGCGTGCTTCCACGGCGAGATCGCCTGCGGCTACCGGCCCGCCATCCTGCGCGGCTTCGTGCGCCACTGGCCGGCCGTGCACAAGGCGCGCCAGGCGCCGGAAGCGCTGTGCCAGTACCTGATGGCGTTCGACAGCGGCCATGAAGTGGACGCGGTCATGACGCCGCCGGACCAGCACGGGCGCCTGTTCTACAAGCCGGACATGGAGGGTTTCAACTTCGTGCGCAACAAGGTGCCGGTATCGAAGGTGATCGAGCAGCTGGCGCGCTACTCGCAGTTCGAGGCGCCGCCGTCGGTGGCGATCCAGAGCGCGCTGGTCGACGAGTGCCTGCCGGGGTTCGCGGCGCACAACGTGGCGCCGGCGCTGCCGCCGTCGGTGCGGCCGCGCCTCTGGCTGGGCAACACCATCACGACACCCGCGCACTTCGACGAATCGTACAACTTGGCCTGCGTGGTCAGCGGCGAGCGGCGCTTCACGCTGTTCCCGCCCGGGCAGGTCGGCAACCTGTATATCGGCCCGCTGGATTTTGCGCCGACGCCCACGCCCATCAGCATGGTCGACTTCCGCGATCCGGATTACGCGCGGCATCCGCGCTTCAAGCAGGCGCTGGAGGCGGCGCTGGTGGCCGACCTGCTGCCGGGCGACGCGTTGTTCATCCCGCCGCTGTGGTGGCACCACGTGCAATCGAACGGCATCCTGAACATGATGGTCAACTACTGGTGGAAGAACGAGCAGCCGGCGCCGGACGCAGGCACCACCTTCGAGGCGCTGGTCGCCACGCTGCAAAGCATGAAGCACCAGCCGCCGGAACTGCGCGCCGCATGGGGCGCGATCTTCCAGCATTACGTGTTCGATCCGGCGCAAGACCCGTCGGCCCACATCCCCGCGCACAAGCAAGGCGTATTGCACAACGCCCGCCCGCAAGCGCCCACTGGAGCAGTCGATGAACCTGAATAAGCACCTGGGCGCCTTGTTGGTACTGGCCACCATCCTGTCCGGCGCGGCGGCGCAGCAACTGCCCGCTAACGTGCTCGCGACATGGGACCACGACGAACACCCGGACCTGCGCAGCATCCTGGTGATACGCAACGGCGCCATCATCGCCGAGCGTTATTACAACGGCGAGACCGCCGACACCCTGCACGATGTCCGGTCGGCGGGCAAGAGCATCACTGCGCTGCTGGTGGGCGCGGCGGTCGATCAGCGCAAGATCGGCGCGGCGACCGACAAGGTCTCCCTGTACTGGAAGGCCGCCGGCCAATCGGCCTTCGCCGGCGTGACGCTCGATAACGTGCTGACCATGCGTTCGGGATTGGATGCGTTCGACGACGATCCCGCCTCGTCCGGCAATGAAGATAAGATGGACGAAGCCGAAGATCCCGTTGCCTTCACCTTGGCCACGCCGATGAAGACCACGCCGGGCACGCAATACCGCTACAACTCGATGACGGCCTACATCGCCGGCCTGACCGTCGAACAGGCGACCGGCACCGACCTCGAACAATTCGCGCGCGCGAACCTGTTCGCTCCACTCGGCATACAAAACTGGCGCTGGGGGCGCGACGCCGCAGGCCACGTCAAGGGACAAGGCAACCTGTCGATGCGCACGCGCGACCTGGGCGCGATAGGCCAGATGGTGTTGGACAAAGGCGTCTACCAAGGCCGCAGGGTGCTCAGCGCCGCATGGATCGAAGCCATGCTGGCCCCGCATGTGGACATCGGCTCAGGGGACCGCTATGCCGATCATTATGGCTATTTCTGGTACGCCAAAACCCAGTCCGTCGGCGGGCGCCAGATCCCGGTGTACTTCGCATCCGGCAACGGCGGCAATAAGATTTATATCGTTCCCGCGCTGCGGTCGGTGGTGGTCGTCACGTCAAGCGCCTACGGCAAAGGCTACGGCCAGCTGCGCTCCGAAAACATCCTGAAAGCCGTACTGGCGGCAAGCGAATAACGGCACGCGGCCGGCCTACAGCGTCGGCATAATCTTGAAGCCGCCGTCAGGCCAAGCCTGCTCCATTGTCTCCTCGATGGCGACATTCGTTACCATGGCGGCTGGCGGCCCGCGCTTCGCCCAGGCGATGATGGACTCCACAGCCTGCGGCTCACCGGCCACCGCAGCCTCCACCGAACCATCGCGCCGGTTGCGCACCCAGCCGGCCAAGCCCAGCGCCTTCGCCTGCTCCGCAAACGAAGCGCGATAGCCGACACCCTGCACCCGTCCCTCTATCATCAGTCGAATCACGACACCTCCAAAATTTCCAACAGAATACGGGGTGGGGTCCTGTCTGCACGGCCCTTGGACAGACCTCACTGAATTGGCTCTCTGCTTTGCTCTATTTCCGTCATTTCCGAACTCTTTTTTTGGGCGCTGGTCCAACAGAGAGAAATAGAAGGCGACAGCAAAAACCCGACAGGAGAATCAGTAATGAATACCCCAAGGTCTCAAAAAACATCCCCCCAGGTCCCTCCCGCCGCATACGACGAGCTCTGCGATTTCCTGCGCCAGAGCGGCAGCCCGCTGACACCGGCCGAAGCCACCGCCGGCGCCATCAAACTATGGATAGCGAAGAACCGCGAAGACGCGGCCCCGGTGCGCGGCTATCAATGGAAGCAGCTGTTCCTGCCCGACGGCACGCGCCTGCGCGTGCACAGCGGCGACACCTGGCAAGGCGCCGACGTGATCGGCGACGACCTCATCTTCCGCGGCGAGACCGTCTCGCCGAACCAGATGGTACAACAAACCTGCGGCGACGCCCGCAATGCCTGGCTGGAACTCTGGATACGCTTCCCTGGCGAAAAGAACTGGACCAAGGCCGCCCAGTTGCGCGCCCGCCAGAACGCACTGGCAGCCAAGGCGCCCATGACACCGGCGGAAGCGATGGCAGCCGCCGCCAAAGCGATGAGCGCCGCATTGAGCACCGCGCTGACGCTGGTCGAACACGCGAACCACCAGTCGCAGAACACGCTGGAACGCCGCCTCCCCCGCTACCGCCGCGCGCACGACGAGCTGGACGACATCCACTGACGCCGCCGAGACATCGCCCGGCGGATTATTTTGCGCCCACGGCAGGCGCCGCGCCTTTCGCCTTGGCCTCGTCGCCCGCCATCACCACCGTCAGCTTGGCCGGATCGATCGCCTTGCGGAAGGCCGCGTTGACCTGCTCCAGCGTGGCAGCCTTCAGCTTGTCCTCGTACTCCTTGCTCCAGCTGTAGGTACGGTTCATGTACAGGTTGCGCGTCCAGCCGGCGGCCAGCACATTGTCCTTCGACCGGTTCTGCACCCGCTGCTGCAGCAGGCCGGATTTGGCGCCCGCCAGTTCCGCCGCCGTGAAGCCATCCTTCACCGCGTGCTCCAGCTCCTGCCGGATCGCCGCCTCCAGCTTTTGCAGATTCTGCGGCGCGGCGATGGCGTCGATGCCGAAGCTGCCGGCGCGGTCGATCTCGCCCGGCTGCAGGCCCGAGCCGCCGCCGTACGACAAGCCGTCCTTCTGGCGGATGCGGTCCATCAGCCGCGATTTCAAACCGCCGTCGCCGAAGATATAGTTGGCCAGGTCCAGCAGCGGATAATCCGGATCGTTGACGTTCAGGTCCAGGTTCATGCGCGCGGTGTAGAAGCCGTTCTCCTTGTCCGGCGCGTCGATGATCTTGTGCAGCGGCGCCTTGTCCTCGTTGGTCGACGTGACCGGCGCGTAGGCGACTTTACTATCCCAACCGGAGAAGCTGTCGGCGATGGTCTTGCTGATCGCCGCCTTGTCGAAATCGCCGACGATCGCCAGCTCGCCGTGATTGGCGCCGTAGTAATCGCGATGGAAGGCGATCACGTCCTCCAGCTTGAGCGCCTTCACCGCCGCCAGCTGCTCGTCCACCGACATCGGCGCGCGCACGTCGCCCTTCGGATAGTGGTTGAAATACAGGTCCACCTCCGTACGCGCCAGCGACTGCGGCTCGTTGCGCGACGCCTCGATCGCCACCAGCCACTGCTGGCGCAACTGCTCGAACTCCGCCGCCGGGAAGCTGGCCTCCTTCAGCACATGCGCCACCAGCCGCAGCGCCGCGTCCAGATTCGGCCCGGTGGTATCGAAGCGATACAGGTTGCCGGAGATCTTCAGCTTGGCGAAAGCGTCGGCCAGCTGCTCGCGGGTGTACTTGCTGGTGCCGCGCATCAGCATCTCGTTGGCGGCGTTCGACACGATGGCCGTGTTGAACAGGTTCTTCTCGTCGCCCCAGTGCAGCTGCAGGTCCACCGACACCGCCTCGCCGCGATTTTTCTTGCTCAGCAGCGCGACCTTCAAGCCGCCGATGGTCTTGATCTCGGTGCGCGCGTTGATGTTGGCCTGGCTCGGATCGAACACCTCCGACGTCAGCACGCTGTCCTTGCCCTTGAAGTCCTTCATCACCTCCGCCACCGAAGGCGCGGCCGGAATCTCGGCGCGCTGCGGCGCATCCTCCGGCACGAAGCTGCCCACCACGCGGTTGTCGCGCTTCAGGTAGCGCCCCGCAGCCGCCGCCACCTGCTCCGGCGTGATGGTCGGCAGCTTGTCGCGGCCCTCGAACAGCAGGCGCCAGTCGCCCAGCGCGATCTCCTCCGACAAGCTCACGCCCACCCGCTGCGGATCGTTGAGCGACTTCTCGATGCCGTTGGCGAAATTGCGCCGCGCGCGCTCCATCTCCTCGGCCGTCGGCGGCGTGCTGGCGAAGCCCTCCACCGTCGCGATCAGCGCATCGCGCACCGGCTCCAGCGGCTGGCCCGCCTTCACCACCGCGCCGATGATCTGCAGGCCCGGCGCATAACCGGTCTGGCCGAAGCTGAACACCTGCGCCGCCTTGCCGCTCTCCACCAGCGCCTTGTGCAGGCGGCCGGTCGGCGTGTCGCCCAGGATCTCGGACATGAAACTGAGCGCGTCGCTATCCTGCTGCAGGGCCGACGGGATCTTGTAGCCCAGCGCGATCACCTGCATGTCGCCCTTGCGCCGCACCACGAAGCTGCGCTCGCCGTCCTGCGTCGGCTCGACCGTCCAGAACGGCGGCAGGCTGCGCTTGGGTTTCGGGATCACACCGAACGATTTGCCGATCCACGCCAGCGTCTGCGCCGGATCGAATTTGCCGGCCACCAGCAGCACCGCGTTGTCCGGCTGGTAGTAGGTGCGGTAGAAGGCCTGCAGGTTCTCGATGCGCACGTTCTCGATGTCGCTGCGGTTGCCGATGGTGGAGCGGCCGTACGAGTGCCAGTCGTACGCCACGCTCTGCATGCGCTTGAGCAGCACCGAGAACGGATCGTTCTCGCCGCTCTCGTACTCGTTGCGCACCACCGTCATCTCGGAATCGAGGTCCTTGCGCGCGATGAAGGAATGGACCATGCGGTCGGCCTCCATGTCCAGCGCCCATTTCAGGTTGTCCTGGCCGGCCTGGAACACCTCGTAGTAGTTGGTGCGGTCGTAGGAGGTGGTGCCGTTGAACTCCATGCCGCGGTTGGCGAATTCCTGCGGGATGCTGCGGTTCTTGGGCGCGCCCTTGAACATCATGTGCTCCAGCAGGTGGGCCATGCCGGTCTCGCCGTAGTTCTCGTGCCGCGAGCCGACCAGGTAGGTGACGTTGACCGTCACGGTGGGCTTGGAGGCATCCGGGAACAGCAGCACCTTCAAGCCGTTCGGCAGCCGGTACTCGGTGATGCCCTCGACCGACGGTCCCTTGACCACACCGGCCGGCAAGGCCTGCGCCCACGCGCTGCCGGTGGCGACAAAGGATAGGCCGCACAACATCAAGCTGGCGGCGGCGTGTTTCAAACGGCTGTTGTTCATGGTCTCTCGCGAAAAAAACTGAAGAACAGGCAGCATACGCCCTACCCCGCCCTCGTGGGTAGTCGCTTAAGCGAATTTTAAATGACGGGAATCAGGCCTTTTCGGGCAGGATGCAGGCGTCGACCATTTGCAGGTCGTTGTCCTTGGCGAAGGAGATGACGAAGTGGTAGGCCAGCGGTTCGAGCTGGCGCAGCTTGCCGTTCACCACCACCGACTTGACGCCGTCGATCACGGTCGGCGTCACGTAGGGCGAGAACTGCAGGTGGGAGTCGCGGCCGCCGCCGTAGCCTTCCGGCTTGAAGCAGGACATCACCCCGCACAGGCGCTCGGCCCAGTCGCTGGGACGGAACTGCCGGCCATTGCTGGTGCGGCCAAGGATGAAGAACGAATCCAGCTGTTCTGACGGTTTGAGGGCTGACTCTGCCATGGGCGGCTGCTTAGGAGTAGATACTTGTTGGTAACAAGAATGCGTGAATAATCCCGACGGGTCGCTCGGGCGGATATCATTCTGTAAGAATCTTACGTATTATATCTTATAGAAGACCTGAATACGTAAGCCATTGATTTCTATCCAGTTTTCAGCGCGATTAACCACTTTGGTGCAGAAAGATCATCTTTCCGCACCACAGCAATGCCGCTATTGTACCTGTGTTCGGGCCGCGTTACGGGGTCGCTCCGAGCCACACCGCGCCGGACAGCAGCAATAACAACATCATCCACAGCAGCAGCGCGCGCCACACCAGGCCCACCGTGCTCTGCAGCGCACGCACGCTCGGCTCCTCGCCCGGCAGCATGTCCGGCTCCTCGTCGCCGAGGTCCACCGTGGCGGCATCGGCAGGCAGCAGCTTGGCCGCGTTCTCGGCCGGCGTGCCCAGACGCACGCCCATGGCGCCGCCGCCGGCCGACAGGATGATGCCGATCGCCTCGTCCGCCCAGCGGTGGGCGAAGTTGCGCCAGGCGTAGATCGCGTCCTCGAAGTTGCCCACCACGGCGAAGGCCACGGCGGTCAGGCGCACCGGGATCCAGTCGATCCAGTAGAAGGCGCGCGCGGCGAACTGGCCGAAGGCCTCGTTGCGCATGTGCTCGGGCTCGTTCCAGGCGCGCGCCAGATGCTCGGCCACGCGGTACATCACCGCGCAGGCCGGGCCCAGCGGCATCAGGAACCAGAAGAACACCCCGAACACATTGCGGTGCGTGGTGATCAGCGACTTCTCGACCGCCAGGCGGGCGATCTCGGACGCCTCCATGCCCACCGTGTCCTGTTTGGTCCACTCGGCCAGCAGCGCGCGCGCGGTGGCGTCGTCGCCGGCGTTGAGCGCCAGCTGGATCGACGTGAAATAGTGGCTGTAGTGGCGGAAGCCCAGCGTCAGGTAGACGATCAGCACGTTCCAGGCAAACGCCGCCAGGAACCAGTTGTAATGCTTGAGCACCCAGTAGATCAGCGCGGTCGGCACCATCAGCATGGCCATCATCAGGAACCAGCCCATGCGGCCGTGGGTCGAGTCGCCGGCGTTGAACCAGATCTCCATCCGCAACGCCAAGCGCTTGATTTCAGCGTAGATCGGATTGTCTGCGCGCAGCGGCTTCATTTGCTCGATCAGCAGCGCGCATAGAATGGAAAGAAAAGTCATTAGTGATCCTTTGAGTCGGCAATGCCTTGATGCCCGCTACGATAACGTAGTGTCTCTATGCGCGCAAGAAATGGAACAGATTGCGCAGCATGCCCGCTGTTGCGCCCCAGATGTAATAGTCGCCGTACGGCATCGCGTAAAAGCTGCGCCGCCCGCCCGGCAACTGCACCGACAGGCGCTGGTGGTTGAGCCCATCCATCAGGAAGGCCAGCGGCACCTCGAAGATTTCCGCCACCTCGGACGGATCGGCGGCCAGCTCGAACGGCGGCGCCACCAGCCCCACCACCGGCGTCACGCTATAGCCGGTGCCGGTCAGGTAGCGCGGCAAGGTGCCCAGCACGTCCACGTGGCGGCGCGCCAGCCCGATCTCCTCCTCCGACTCGCGCAGCGCCGTGTCGACCGCGTCGCGGTCGTAATCCTCGGCGCGGCCGCCGGGAAAGCTGATCTGGCCGGCGTGGTCGGTCAGGTGGTCGGTGCGCTGGGTCAGCAGGATGGTCAGGCCGCTGTCGCGCGGCACCAGCGGGATCAGCACCGAGGCCGGCGTCGGCGTCGGCCGCTGCGACAGGCTGCCCAGCGATTCCTCGGCGCCCTCGGGCGTCCACAACGGCGGCGCCGTGAAGCGCCCGCGCAGCCACTCGGACGTCAGGCGCTCCGGCGCGACGGCGGGCTCGCCGGCGATGGCATCGACTGGTAATTGCTGGGGGTCGAACAGGGGCTTGGCCAAACGCTACCTCCACTATAAAAAAAGGGGCACCAGCGGCGCCCCTTCCATCCAAACACAAACGCGGCTATTAAGCAGCGGTTGCTTTCGCCACTGGGCGACGGTTTGGCAGTTTTTCCTTGATACGTGCCGATTTACCGGAACGATCACGCAGGTAGTACAGTTTAGCGCGACGTACGTCACCGCGGCGTTTCACTTCGATCGAAGCGATCAGCGGGGAGTACAGCTGGAAGGTACGCTCGACGCCTTCGCCGGACGAGATCTTGCGAACGATGAAGTTCGAGTTCAGGCCACGGTTGCGACGGGAGATGACCACGCCTTCGTAAGCCTGGGCGCGCTTGCGGGTGCCTTCGACTACGTTAACGTTGACGATCACGGTATCGCCAGGTGCAAAGTCAGGGATGCTTTTGCCCAGGCGAGCGATTTCTTCTTGCTCGAGTTGCTGAATCAGATTCATTTTTATGACTCCATAAACCATCATGCTGGCGCGCTATGAGACTAAGCTCGATGCCCAGTAGAGGATGGGGTTAACACACGCGGGCGACATGCCCGCTAGCTACAACAACAGGTTTACAAACCTGCCAAAAACTTTTCATCAAGCTTGGTGAGCAGCCCCGCCTCACGCGCCTTGACCAGCAAATCCGGGCGCTTGCGCGCGGTCGCCTCCAGCATGCGCTGACGGCGCCATTTCTCGATCTCGGCGTGGTTGCCGCCCATGAGCACCGGCGGCACGCCCACACCTTCATACGTTTCAGGCCGCGTGTAGTGCGGCGAATCCAACAGGCCGTTGACGAAGCTGTCCTCGACCGCCGACGCATCCGTGTTCAGCACGCCGGGAATCTGGCGGATCACGGCATCCATCAAGGCCATCGCCGGCAGCTCGCCGCCGGACAGCACGAAATCGCCAAGACTGATCTCTTCATCGATGCAACGGTCCAGCAAACGCTGGTCCACCGCCTCGTAGCGGCCGCACAGGATCACCAGACCGGGCTCCTGCTTCAGCTGCATCACGCGCTCGTGCGTCAACTGCTTGCCCTGGGGCGACATGAACACCACGCGGGGCGCGGGCAGACCGGCATCGGTCTGGCGCTGCTTCGCCGCGTTGAGCGTCGCTTCCAGGGGTTTGGCCAGCATCACCATGCCGGGGCCGCCGCCGTAAGGGCGGTCATCCACGGTGCGGTGATTGTCCGTGGTGAAATCACGCGGATTCCACAACGACAAGCCACATTTATTCTGTTCAAACGCGCGCCGGGTGACACCCGACTGCGTCAGTGCGGCGAACATTTCAGGGAACAGGGTCACGACATCGAATTGCATGGCGGGCCGCCCTTATGTTCTTTAATAATCAAGGCCCCAGTCGACAGTGATCTTCTTGGCGGCCTTGTCTACCTTGATGATAAACGCGTCCACAAATGGAATCAGGCGCTCCTGCGCCGCAACCTCGGGATCAGCATCCGGCGTAGCGGCTGGCTGTATGCGCAAGATCGACTGCGGACCATTGCTCATCATGTCAGTCACCGTACCGAGGTGCTCACCTTGCAAATTCTGTACATCCAGACCGATCAACTCGGCCCAGTAAAACTCATCGTCGGACAAGGCCGGGAAACGACTGCGCGGAATCGAGACAGCGGCGCCCTTGAGCGCTTCTGCGACGTTCCGGTCGGTCACTCCCACCAGCTGTGCCACCACGTCGCCGCCATGCAGTTTGCACTGCTTGACATCGACATCGTGCAAGCCTGGCTTGTCGATCCACCAGGTTTTCACCGCGAGGAGTGCATCCGCATCTTCCGAGAAAGGACGTATCCTCACCCAGCCAGCGACGCCGTAGGCACCGAAGACAAAGCCTACCTGTGCCAGATCGTCGGGGACTTGCACCCCGGATGCATTCTTATCGGTCAAACCAGCAACCAGACTTAGGTGGCTTTGTTCGAAGCGACCAGGCGAGCCACGGTAGGCGACAGTTGTGCGCCAACCGATTGCCAGTGAGCCAGACGGTCAGCGGTGATGCGCAGAGCGACTTCACCACCGGATGCCATCGGGTTGTAGAAACCGATGCGCTCGATGAAACGGCCGTCGCGGCGATTGCGCGAGTCGGTTGCAACGATGTTGAAGAACGGACGCTTCTTGGCGCCTCCACGAGCTAAACGAATAACGACCATAATATTTCCAAAAAGTGTGCTAGGACGGAAAAAGCCGCAAATTATAGCGCGCTTTGCCGCGAAGCAGCAAGCGTTAATGAAATAATCGGGCAATGTTGGGGTAATCGAAGATTATCCCCCGATCCGGCGTGCGGGGCAAGAGCCCCGACCATAAAAAAGGTCCGCCGGGGGCCGTATTATGACCGATACTGCATGTTTTCCGGCCACTGCTGAACAAACATGACTGTTTTGCACCACACTCCCCACAAAAACAAGACTTTCGCCACCCTGCTGGCCTTCCTGGTGGGCGGCCTCGGCCTGCAGCGCCTCTACCTGCGCGGCCCGCGCGACCCCTGGCTGTGGCTGCACCTGGCCGCCCTGCCGGCCGCGGCCGCCGTCTCGGCCGCCTGGCCGGACGCCGACGGCTTCTACAAGCTGCTGCCCATCATGGTCTCCGGCCTGGCCGGCTTCCTCGAGGCGCTGGTGCTGGGCCTGATGTCGGACGAAAAATGGGACGCCCGCTTCAATCCCGGCTCCGGCAGGCAATCGGACTCCCATTGGCCGCTGGCCCTGGTGCTGGTGGCCAGCATGATGGTGGGCGCCGGCAGCCTGATCGCCACGATTTCCCGCCTGTTTGACTTGTTGTACACTGGTGGTTCCTACGGTTAATAAGGAGAAAAAAGCATGAACCGTTCTATTCTGATGGCGCTGGCCCTGGCCGGCCTGGCCACCACCGCCCAGGCGCAAACACCTAAAGAGCAATACAACGCGGAATCCAAGCGCATCGCCACGCGCTACGCGGAAGACAAGAAGCTGTGTTCGGAGGAAAGCGAATCGGCCGCGCGCATGCAATGCACGCGCGACGCCAAATCCGAGTACGACAAATCGATGGCGCTGGCCAAGGCCCAGCTCAAGGCCAGCCCGGCCAAGCCAGGCAGCTGCATGGAATGCGGCAAGGTGACCTCGATCGTGGTCAGCGACAAGGCCGGCGAAGGCAGCGCGCTGGGCCTGATCGCCGGCGGCGTGGCGGGCGCCCTGCTGGGCAACCAGGTCGGCAGCGGCCACGGCCGCGAACTGGCCACCGTGGCCGGCGCGGCCGGCGGCGCCTACGCCGGCAAGAAGATCGAAGAGAACGCCAAGTCCACCAAGCAGTGGACCGTGCACGTGCAATACGACGACGGCAAACAGGCCAGCTTCAACTTCGACCACGACCCGCGCATGCTCAGCGGCGACCGGGTCCGCAACGACAACGGCAACCTGGTCCGCAACTAGGCCCACATCGAAACAGCCTCCGGGCTGTTTTTTTATCACTGGAGATTCCGTGCACCACCCCGCCTTCCCCGTTCAATGGCAGCCGCTGGTAGACCAGGCCGCCACGACCCTGCGCGCGCTGGCGCTCGACGAGAGCGCCAAGGAAAAATTCTGCAACGACCCGCTGCTGCGGCCGTACATGCACAAGGTGTCGCAGCGCTACGTGGCCGGCCGCACCGTGGCCGACGCCCTGCGGCGGGTCGAGCACATCATCGCCCAGGGCCACGCGGCCTCGGCCGAGTACATGGGCGAGAGCGTGCGCGACGAAGGCTTCGCGATGGCCGAGACGGACGTGTTCATGGAACTGACCCGCGCCATCGGCCAGCGCAACCTGAACTGCTCGGTATCGTTCGACCTGTCGCACGTGGGCCTGACGGTGGACCAGGAACTGGGCTACCGCAACGCCCGCCGCATCGCGCTGGCCGCCGCCGAAATCAACCGCGAAGTGATGATCTCGATGGAGGCGGCCGACCGCGCCGACGACATCTACGCCATCTACGCGCGGCTGCACAAGGAGGACGGCTTGCACAACGTCGGCATTACGGTGCCGGCCAAGCGCCACCGCACCGACCAGGACCTGCCGGCGCTGATGAAGATCCCCGGCCGCATCCGTCTGGTGAAAGGCGCGTTTCTCGAGTCGGAAGAGATTTCGTATCACCGCAACAGCCCGGAACTGGCCGAAGCCTACCGCCGCCACGCGCGCGAGCTGCTGCTGAGCGGCCACAAGTGCTCGATCGCCACGCACGACCGCGGCATCCAGCAAGACCTCAGCGCGCTGATTTTGGAAGAGCGCATCGACCCGCGCTGGTTCGAATTCGAATCGCTGATCGGCCTGGGCACCGAGCAGATCGCCGAGCTGCACGCGCGCGGCTTCCCCACCCGCGAATACGCCGTCTTCGGCGACGAGCACTTCCTCTACGTGCTCAACCGCATCGCCGAAGAACCGGTGCGCGTCTACCAGGCCATCATTGACGTGATGCAGTAAACAATTGGGGTCAAGTCTGACATTCGGACACGAGCTCTGCCGTAAGCGGCGGCTTACGGCAGAGCTCGTGTCCGAATGTCAGACTTGCCCCCACCCTCAGTCGTCCAGCGTTGCGTGGAAGTTGCTGCCGCCGCGTTTCCAGTAGGCGGCGGCGCGGATCTGATGCTTGCCCAGGCCCTTCACGCCGACCAGCTCCTGCCGCACCGCCGCCATCGCCGCCGCCTCGCCGGCGCACCAGGCGTAACCGTCACCCTCCGGCAACGCGAACGCGCGCACCGCCGCGATCATCTCATCGTCGCTGCCGACCCAGCGCAGATCGACCTGCGCACCGCTGGCCAACGCGCGCCGGTCGGCCACATCATCCACCTTCGCGATCACGATCACGCGCACGCCCACCGGCAATTCCTCAAGACGCCGCGCAATCGCCGGCAAGGCGCTCTCGTCGCCGACCAACAACTGCCAATCATAATCAGCCGGAATGATGAACGAGCCGCGCGGCCCGCCCACGATCACGCGCTGGCCCGGCGCCGCCTGCGAGGCCCAGCGCGCGGCGGGACCATCGCCATGCAGCGCGAACTCCAGGCACAGCTCGCCGGCGACCGGATCGAAGCTGCGCGGCGTGTAGTCGCGCTTGACCGCGTCCTCGCCCTGCCCCAGGATGAATTTGACGTGATCGTCAAACGAGGCGCTGTAAAAATCGTGCAAGGCCGGGCCACGGAAAGTGACGCGGCGAAAGTGCGCGCCGATGTCCTGCACCGAGCCCACGGCCACCTCGCGCACCTTGAGTTCATGGCGAACCCGCTGCACACGGCTGATTGGAGCGTCTATACTCATGTCTTTCCCTGACCAGATAATTGATAATGTCACCCATTATTCCGAAATCAAATGACAAAGTCAACCATTCTCGCGATCCCAACCTGGATGGCGTGCTCGATCTCGTGCACACGATCATGCACCAGTTCCGTTCGCAGCAATTCCAGGCCCTGCGCGAGGGCCAGCATGAGATGACGCCGATGGAAGGAAGGGTGCTGGGATTTTTCGCGCGCCATCCGGGCAGCACGCAAAGCGACCTGGCCAAGCGCACGGGCAAGGACAAGGCGCAGCTGACGCGCCTGATCGCCGGCCTGCGCGAACGCGGCCTGCTGCAAGGCGAAGCCGACGCCGCCGACCGCCGCAACACCTGCCTGTCGCTGACCGACGCCGGCCGCGCCATCCAGCACAAGATCAAGCGCCAGGCCGAAGCGCTGAACACGCAAGCCATGAAAGGCCTGAGCGCCGAGCAGCAGCAAACGCTGCACAGCCTGCTGCTACAAGTCAAAGCCAACCTCGACAACTAAAAAAAATGGGGTCAAGTCTGACATTCGGACACGAGCCCTACCGTAAGCAGGCGCCTACGGTAGGGCTCGTGTCCGAATGTCAGACTTGACCCCAGTGTTTTAAGACGGGTTTAGAACTGGTCTTCGCTCAGGGCCAGCACGCCGGCGCTGCCGTCGATGATGGCGATGCGCAGGCTCGAGGCTTGCGACAGGATGTGGTCGGCGAAGAAGCGCGCGGTGGCGATCTTGGCTTTGTAGAAGCTGGCGTCGCCTTCGTTGGCATCCAACTTCTGCTGCGCCACCAGCGCCGCGCGCGCCATCTGCCAGCCGCCCAGCACCAGCCCGGCCAATTTCAGGTACAGCACGCTGCCGGCGAACACGCCCTTGATGTCGCTCTTGACGTTGGCCACCACGAACTCCACCACCGCTTCCAGGTCCTTGCTGCCGGACGACAGCTGCGTCAGGATGGCTTTGAAGTCAGCGCTGTCCACGCCGGCCAGTTGCGCCTCGGTCGCGCGCACCTGGGCGATGATGCTCTTCGCCACCGCGCCGCCGTCACGCACGGTCTTGCGGCCGACCAGGTCGTTGGCCTGGATCGCGGTCGTGCCTTCGTAAATCGTCAGGATCTTCGCATCGCGATAGTGCTGCGCCGCGCCGGTCTCTTCGATGAAGCCCATGCCGCCATGCACCTGCACGCCGTCGCGCGTGACGTCCTGCGACATCTCGGTCGACCAGCCCTTGATCACCGGCACCAGATACTCGTACACCGCCAGGTTGGCCTTGCGCACCTCCGCATCGGCGTGGCTGTGCGCCACGTCGCTGATGCCGGCGCCGACGTAGGCCAGCGCGCGCGCCGCCTCGGTCTGCGAACGCATGGACATCAGCATGCGGCGCACATCCGGGTGATGAATGATCGACACCGGACCAGCCGAACCGGCCAGGTCGCGCGACTGCACGCGGTCCTTGGCGAAGGCCACGGCCTTCTGGTAAGCGCGCTCGGCCAGGCCGATGCCCTGCATGCCGACGCCGAAGCGGGCCGCGTTCATCATGATGAACATGTACTCCAGGCCGCGGTTCTCCTCGCCCACCAGCGTGCCGATGGCGCCGCCGTGGTCGCCGAATTGCAGCACGGCGGTCGGGCTAGCCTTGATGCCCAGCTTGTGCTCGATCGACACGCAATGCGCGTCGTTACGCGCGCCCAGCGAACCGTCGGCGTTGACCAGGAACTTAGGCACGATGAACAGCGAAATGCCCTTCACGCCAGCGGGCGCGTCCGGCGTGCGCGCCAGCACCAGGTGGACGATGTTCTCGGTGAAGTCGTGCTCGCCGTAGGTGATGAAGATCTTGGTGCCGAACACCTTGTAGGTGCCGTCGCCCTGCGGCACGGCGCGGGTGCGCACGGCGGCCAGGTCGGAGCCGGCTTGCGGCTCGGTCAGGTTCATGGTGCCGGTCCATTTGCCCGACACCAGGTTCTCCAGGTAGATGGCTTTCTGTTCATCGCTGCCCGCGGTCATCAGCGCTTCGATCGCGCCGTCCGACAACAGCGCGCACAGCGCGAACGAGATGCTGCCGGCGTTGAGCATTTCGATGCATGGCGTCGCCAGCAGCTTCGGCAGGCCCTGGCCGCCGAATTCCACCGGATGCTGCACGCCTTGCCAGCCAGCCTCGGCAAAGGCCTTGAAGGCTTCCTTGAAACCCTTGGAGGTGGTGACTTGGCCGTCGTGCCAGAAGCTCGGCTCCTTGTCGCTCGGATTGTTCAGCGGCGCCACCACGTTGGCGACGAACTTGGCGTTCTCCTCCAGCACGGCTTCGGCCGTGTCCGGGGTCGCGTCCTCATTGCCCGGCAGCGCGTTGACGCCGGCCAGGTCGGCCAATTCGTTCATCACGAACAGCATGTCTTTCAGGGGTGCTTGATACGGCATCTTATGTCTCCAGATTCGCCGACGTCATTCCCGCGCAGGCGGGAATCCATAGAACGCCAGAGCGCTCACTCAGTATGGGTTCCCGCCTGCGCGGGAACGACGCGGCGGCGATTAAAAAAAGCCACGGTGGCCGGGCAGGCGCCCAAACCAGCGTGGCTCGTCTTTGTATTGCGTGAATTAGCCCAGTTCTGCAACCAGTTGCGGCACGATTTCAAACAGATCGCCCACGATGCCGTAATCGGCAACGGAGAAGATCGGCGCCTCGGGATCCTTGTTGACCGCGACGATCACTTTGGAATCCTTCATACCGGCCAGGTGCTGGATCGCGCCGGAGATGCCGACCGCGATGTACAGCGACGGCGCGACGATCTTGCCGGTCTGGCCGACCTGCCAGTCGTTCGGCACGTAGCCGGCGTCGACCGCTGCGCGCGATGCGCCCATGGCGGCGTTCAGCTTGTCCGCCAGCGGTTCCAGGATCTTGAACGCTTCGCCCGAGCCCATGCCGCGGCCGCCGGAAACGATGATCTTGGCGGCGGTCAGTTCAGGACGGTCCGACTTGGCCAGCTCGCGGCCGACGAAGGCCGACTTGCCCAGGTCGGCAACAGCGGCGACGGTCTCGGTCGCGGCCGAACCACCGGTGGCGGCGGCGGCGTCGAAGCCGGTCGAGCGCACGGTGATGACCTTGACCTTGTCCGACGATTGCACGTAGGCGATCGCGTTGCCGGCGTAGATAGGACGCTCGAAGGTGTCCGGGGTATCGACCTTGGTGATTTCCGAGATCTGCGCCACGTCCAGCTTGGCGGCCACGCGCGGCAGGATGTTCTTGCCGTAGGCGGTGGCTGGGGCCAGGATGTGGCTGTACGAACCGGCCAGCGCCAGCACTTGCTCGGCGATGTTCTCGGCCAGGCCGTCGGCGAAGTAAGGAGCGTCGGCGACGATCACTTTCGACACGCCGGCGATTTGCGCGGCGGCTGCGGCTGCGGCGCCGGCGTTCGAGCCAGCGACCAGGACGTGCACATCGCCACCGCATTGGGCTGCGGCGGTCACGGTGTGGAGGGTGCTGCCTTTCAGGCTAGCGTTGTCGTGTTCAGCGATAACTAATGCGACCATGATTTTTCCTTTGATTATTCCCGTCCCGGGCTCCGCCGGGGACGGCAACGAAGTTCTTAGATGACTTTGGCTTCGGTGCGCAGTTTCGCGACCAGGGTGGCGACGTCCGGGACCTTGATGCCGGCCGAGCGCTTGGCAGGCTCGACGACTTTCAGGGTTTTCAGACGCGGGGTCACATCGACGCCCAGGTCTTCAGGCTTGGTCACATCCAGCGGCTTTTTCTTGGCCTTCATGATGTTCGGCAGCGTCACATAGCGCGGCTCGTTCAGGCGCAGGTCGGTGGTGACGATGGCAGGCAGGGTCAGCGCCAGGGTTTCCAGGCCGCCGTCCACTTCGCGGGTCACGGTGACTTTGCCGTCTTCCAGCACCACTTTCGACGCGAACGTCGCTTGCGGCCAGCCCAGCAGCGCAGCCAGCATCTGGCCGGTCTGGTTGGAGTCGTCGTCGATGGCCTGCTTGCCCAGGATGATCAGTTGCGGTTGCTCTTTCTCGGCCAGTGCCTTGAGCAGTTTGGCCACGGCCAGCGGTTCCAGTTCAACGGCGGTCTCCACCAGAATGCCACGGTCGGCGCCGATGGCCATGCCGGTGCGCAGGGTTTCCTGGCACTGGGTCACGCCGCACGATACGGCGACCACTTCGGTCACTTTGCCGGCTTCTTTGAGGCGCATCGCTTCTTCCAGCGCGATCTCATCGAATGGGTTCATCGACATTTTGACGTTGGCAATATCAACGCCCGTGCCGTCGGACTTGACGCGCACCTTGACGTTATAGTCGACCACGCGTTTGACGGGTACCAAGACTTTCATAGCTATGCCTTTGGAAAAAGTAAGAGTTCGGGACTAAATTATGTGGGCTAGATTATATGAGAAATTCAGCGCGCACAAGAAAATAAAGCACGATCGTGCGTTTTTTAGCTAGTAGAAATCGTCTAAAAAATAAATCTGTTAGACGATGTTTCTAGGAAAAAAGACGCGGAGGGATTATTTGCGCCGCATCAAAAAGACGAATTCGCGGCCGATCTGGACATGCGACAACAGGGCGTTGCCGGTTTGCTTAGCAAATGCCTGGAAATCGCGCACGGAACCCGGGTCGGTGGCCATGATGCGCAGGACTTCGCCACTTTGCAACTCGGACAAGGCTTTCTTGGCCTTGAGAATCGGCAGCGGACAGTTCAGGCCGCGCGCGTCGAGTTCTTTGTGGAATTCCATGATTTCGTTTTCAAGTATCGTGTCGCTCATCAAGAACCCGCATGTTTTGTTAGGACTGTCGTCATACTACTCCAAAACGGATCGCATGACGCGCTGCACCAAAATAGTTCGTAGTGCGTTGCAAGTTTGCAACGGGAACTGGCAAGTATACAACAGCCCTCTCCAGACGACAACGGCCTGCGTGAGACACGCAGGCCGCATAGTTACTGCATTACAAGGCTTTTAGGCAACTTAAGCGCGTTCGCCCACCCATGCCGGAACCGCCGCCAGCGCCGCTGGCAAACCGCTCGGATCGGTGCCGCCGGCCTGCGCCATATCGGGGCGTCCACCGCCTTTTCCGCCCACTTGTTGTGCGACGAAGTTCACCAGCTCGCCGGCCTTGACCTTGGACGTGGCGTCCGCCGTCACGCCCGCGATCAGGCTGACTTTGCCGTCGGCCACGCTGGCCAGCACGATGGCGGCGGTCTTCAGCTTGTCCTTCAGCTTGTCCATGGTTTCGCGCAGGCGCGCCACGTCGGCGCCTTCCAGCACGGCAGCCAGCACCTTGATGCCATTGACGTCCACCGCTTGCGTGGCCAGCTCGTCGCCCTGGCCGGAAGCCAGCTTCGATTTCAGCGCGGCCAGTTCCTTCTCCAGCGCCTTGACGTGGTCCTGCACCTGGCCGATACGCGCGGTCAGTTCTTCCGGCGTCGACTTCAGCGCGGCCGACGCGTCCAGCAGGCGGCGGTTCATCGCTTGCACCAGCGCCAGCGCGCCCTCGCCCGTCACGGCCTCGACGCGGCGGATGCCCGCTGCGACGCCGCCTTCACCGGTGATCTTGAACAGGCCGATGTCGCCGGTGCGGTGCACGTGCACGCCGCCGCACAGCTCTTTCGACGAGCCGATGTCCAGCACGCGCACTTCGTCGCCGTACTTCTCGCCGAACAGCGCCATCGCGCCGTGCTTGACCGCGTCGTCGAACGACATGTGCTGCGCCTTGGTCGCCTGGTTTTCCAGGATCTCTTTGTTGACCTTGGCTTCCACTTCGGCGATCTGCTCGGCCGTCAGCGGCGCGTTGTGGCTGAAGTCGAAACGGGTCTTGTCGGGATCGACCAGCGAACCCTTCTGTGCCACATGCGAACCCAGCACTTCACGCAGGGCCTTGTGCATCAGGTGGGTGGCCGAGTGGTTGCGGATGGTGCGCGCGCGCTTGGCTTCGTCCACGTTGGCGCTGACCGCGTCGCCCACTTTCAGCGAACCGGATTCCAGCACGCCGTGGTGGCCGAACACGTCGGCCTGGATCTTCAGCGTGTCGCTGACGCTGAACTGCGCCGCGCCCGAACTGATCACGCCCTGGTCGCCCACCTGGCCGCCGGACTCGGCGTAGAACGGCGTGGTGTCCAGCACCACGATGCCGGCCTGGCCGGCCTTCAGTTCCTGCACCGGCGTGCCGGCCGCGTACAGCGCCACGACCTTGCTGCTGTGGGTCAGGTTGTCGTAGCCGACAAATTTGTTTTTCTCGCCCGAGTACTCGACCTTGGCATCCTTGGTGGTCTTGCCGCCCTTGCGCGACAGTTCCTGGCTTTCCTTCAGCGCGGCGTCGTAGCCCACCTGGTCGAACTCGATATTGCGTTCGCGGCAGATGTCGGCGGTCAGGTCCGGCGGGAAGCCGTAGGTTTCGTACAGCGTAAAGGCGGTGGCGCCGTCGATGCCCTTGCCGTCCTTGGCCAGCTGGGCTTCCAGCACTTTCATGCCGGTCTCCAGGGTCTCGCCGAAACGCTCTTCCTCGGCCTTCAGCATCTGGGCCACGCGGTCCTTGGCTTCTTCCAGCTCGGGATAGGCGGCGCCCATCTCGATCGCCAGGTCGGCCACCAGCTTGTAGAAGAACGGCTTGGTCTGGCCCAGCTTGTGGCCGTGGCGCAGCGCGCGGCGAATGATGCGGCGCAGGACGTAGGCGCGGCCTTCGCTGCCCGGGATCACGCCGTCGACGATCATGAACGCGGCGGCGCGGATGTGGTCGGCGATCACGCGCAGCGATTTGTTTTCCAGGTCGGTGGCGCCGGTTTCGCGCGCGGCGGCCTTGATCAGGTGCTGGAACAGGTCGATCTCGTAGTTCGAGTGCACGTGCTGCAGCACGGCGGCCAGGCGTTCCATGCCCATGCCGGTGTCGACGCACGGCTTCGGCAGCTTGTGCATCACGCCCGCTTCGTCGCGGTTGAACTGCATGAACACCAGATTCCAGATTTCGATGAAGCGGTCGCCGTCTTCGTCGGGCGAGCCTGGAGGGCCGCCTGGAATGTCGGCGCCGTGGTCGTAGAAGATCTCGGTGCACGGACCGCATGGGCCGGTGTCGGCCATCTGCCAGAAGTTGTCCGACGCGTAGCGCGCGCCCTTGTTGTCGCCGATGCGGATGATGCGCTCGGTCGGCACGCCGATTTCCCTGGCCCAGATGTCGTAGGCTTCGTCGTCTTCCTGGTAGACGGTCACGGTCAGCTTCTCGACCGGCAGGCCGTAGACCTTGGTCAGCAGTTCCCACGCGAAGCTGATGGCGTCGCGCTTGAAGTAGTCGCCGAAGCTGAAGTTGCCCAGCATTTCGAAGAAGGTGTGGTGGCGCGCGGTGTAGCCGACGTTTTCCAGATCGTTGTGCTTGCCGCCGGCGCGCACGCAGCGCTGCACGGAGGTGGCACGGGTGTACGGACGGCTGTCGGTACCGGTGAACACGTCCTTGAACTGCACCATGCCGCTGTTGGTCAGCAGCAGGGTCGGGTCGTTGCCAGGCACCAGGGAGCTGGAACGGACAATCGAATGACCCTTGGATTCAAAAAACTTGAGGAATTTGTCGCGGATTTCAGATGATTTCATGTCGTAAGCAGTGGTAGCTGGCAGATGCAAAGGGTTGATTATATATGACGGTGAGAGCCACAGGGTCTCAGGCGAATGTCGGCCCGATCAAATCGATGCGGTCGGTGCAGAACCCGTCCACGCCCCAGGACAGGATCTCCCTGCCCCGCTCAGGATCGTTGACGGTGTAGCAAAACAGGCCGTAGCCGGCCGCCTTGATCTGCGCCGCCAGCTCGCGCGTGAGGTGCTTCTGGTTGGTGTGGATGGCCACGGCGCCCAGTTCGCGCGCCTGCGCTTGCCAGTCGGCGGGGATCGTGTCCAGCAGGTAGCCGCGCGGCAGCTCGGGCGCCGCGTCGCGGGCGGCGGCCAGCGCCTCGAAGCTGAACGAGGACAGCAAGGGCACGGCGGCCGGGTCGCCGGCGGCGATCTCGGCGGCGTAATGCTCGCGTGTGATTTTTGCAACCCAACTGCCGGTTTCGCGCTCGAAACCGTCGGCCGGCTTGATTTCCACGTTCATCCAGATGCGCTGCTGCTTGCAATAATCGATGAACTGGGTGAAGAATGGCACCGGCTCGTCGCGGAATTGCGGCCCGAACCAGCTGCCCGCGTCCATGCCGGACAAGTCGATGGCGTCGGTCCCGGGCACGCTGCCCCGCCCCGCCACCGTGCGGCCGAACTCGGGATCGTGCATCACCATGCCGATGCCGTCGCGCGACAGCATGACGTCGAACTCGACCGCGTGGAAACCGTAGGCCAGCCCGGCGCGCAGGCCGGCGATGGTGTTTTCCGGCGCCAGCGTGCCGCCGCCGCGGTGTGCAACGATTTTTGGGTAGGGCCACATGGTGGATGCCTCGAAAGCTGTTATGGAAACGATGTCAACACTACCACGAATGCGGACCGCGTCAAATAGGCGGCGCCGTGCCGGCCGCGCGCTGTTGCGTTCGTTGTTGAACGCGCTGTTCGCGCTGCTGGCCGGCGCGTCCGTCCCCACGTCAGCGCAGACCGCCGCCGGCCTGACGCAGCAGACGGTCATCGCCCGCGCCGCCGAAGTGTACGCAACGCGCCTGAACGATCACGTGCTCGACGGCGACGCCCGCTTCGCCGCCCGCGTCAACGCCATCGCCGCCACGCTGATCGCCCGCGCCCGCCGCGACTACCCGGAGACGGCGGACTGGGCCTGGGAAGTCCACACCACCAGCGATCCCGACCAGAACGCCGACTGCATGGCGGGCGGCAAAATCCTGATCAGCCTGGCCTACATCCAGCGGCTGGAACTGAACGACGCCGACCTCGCCATGCTGCTGGCGCACGAAATCGAACACGCCGCCCTGCGCCACAACCTGAAGGAATACCAGCAGGCGCTGCTGCTGGACCCGCGCTGGGCCAGCCGCCCCTTCCTGGAGCTGGAGCACGCGGTCGACAACGACAGCGGCCTGATGGACCAGTTGGCCTCCACCAACTACGAGCAGGAAGTCGAGGCCGACCGCGAGGGCATGCTGCTGGCGTGGCGGGCCGGCTGGCCGGCGGCGCAGCTGGCGGGCTATTTCAGGAAAATGTACCGGAACAGCGCGGAGCCCCGGCGCAGCAAGCCCGACTACCCGTCGCCGCAACTGCGCTGGCAGGCCGCGCGCGAACTGGCCGCCACCTTGCAAAAAAATTATGTGCAAGCGCCGACCGAGCCACTACACTAGCGGCCTGATCGGATTACTCAAAAGGTTACACACATCATGACAGCTCCAAAAGCGCTAGGCCATATCCGCGTCCTCGACCTGAGCCGCGTGTTGGCGGGACCGTGGTGCTCGCAGAATCTGGCCGACCTCGGCGCCGACGTCATCAAGATCGAACGGCCCGGCAGCGGCGACGACACCCGCGCCTGGGGCCCGCCCTACGCCAAGGACGCCGCCGGCCACGACACCACCGAGGCCGCCTACTACCTGGCCGCCAACCGCGGCAAGCGCTCGGTCACGATCGACATCGCCAGCGCCGACGGCCAGGCGCTGATCCGCGAGCTGGCCAGCCATTGCGACGTGGTGCTGGAGAACTTCAAGGTGGGCCAGCTCAAGCGCTACGGCCTCGACTATGAATCGCTGAAGGCCATCAAACCCGACCTGGTCTACTGCTCGGTGACCGGCTTCGGCCAGGACGGCCCGTATGCGCACCGCGCCGGCTACGACTTCCTGATCCAGGGCATGGGCGGCCTGATGTCCGTCACCGGCGAGCGCGACGACCTGCCAGGCGGCGGCCCGCAGAAAGCCGGCGTGGCGCTGACCGATCTGATGACCGGCATGTACGCCACCATCGCCATCCTGGCCGCGCTGACCCACCGCGACCGCAGCGGCAAAGGCCAGTACATCGACATGGCGCTGCTGGACGTGCAGGTGGCGATGCTGGCCAACATGGGCAGCAACTACCTCAACAGCGGCAAGCCGCCCAAGCGCTGGGGCAACGCGCATCCGAACATCGTGCCGTACCAGACTTTCCAGTGCGCGGACGGCTACATCATCGTCGCCACCGGCAACGACGGCCAGTACCAGAAGTTTGTCGAAGTGGGCGGCCGCGCCGACCTGGCCACGCATGAGCGCTACGCCACCAACCCGCTGCGCGTGCAGCATCGCGACGAGCTGGTGCCGATCCTGGCGGACATGGTGCTGGCGCAGCCGCGCGACTTCTGGATCGAGAAGCTGGAAGCGGTCGGCGTGCCGTGCGGCCCGATCAACAATCTCGACGATGTCTACAAGAACCCGCAGGTGCTGGCGCGCGAGCTGGTGATGGAGGTGCCGCATCCGACCGCCGGCAGCACGAAGCTGGTGCGCAGCCCGATGAAGATGTCGCTGACGCCGACCGACAACGCGGTCGCCCCGCCGTTGCTGGGCCAGCACACCGACGAGATCCTGCGCGGCCTGCTGGGCCAAAGCGACGAGGACATCGCCGCGCTGCGCGCGCAGGGGGTGCTGTGATGGACAAGCTGATCGCGGAACTGAAACGGCTGTACCTGCTCATTGACCAGGAGTGCTTCCCTGCCGGCGCGCTGACGGCGGACATCCTGGCGCAACACCTGAGCGGCGAGAAGACCAGCGCCATGAACCTGGTGTCGGACAACGGCCTGGTGCGCGCGCTGATCATCGACTTCAACCGCATGGGCGACGCGCCGGCGCTGCAGCACTGGGACCGCCTGTGCGGCGTGGCGAACGCGCTGCAGGATCAGCTGGGTCTGCCAGCGCCGGCGGTGAGCATCAGCGGCGGCGCGGGTTATTCGCTGTGGCTGTCGCTGGAGACGCCGGTGCCGCTGAACCAGGCGCAGCACTTCCTGCACCTGCTGCGCAGGACCTACTTCCCTGACATTCCGAACGAAGAGATCGGCCTGCGGCCCGATACCTTGACCAGCACCACGGCCGAGTTGCCGCCTTGTCTGCATGTGGCCAGCAATACCTGGGCCGCGTTCATCAATCCCGGCATGGGCGCCTCGTTTGCCGACGAGATTGGATTGGAGATGATGCCGCCTTACGCCGCGCAGGCCGCGTTCCTGGAAGGGCTGCAAAGCATCAGCGACAAGCAGTTCACGCAAGCGATCGCCATCATGCATCCGCCGCAAGGCAAGGAGCGCCCGCACAAAGCGGCAACGCCCGCGCCGCACGCCAGCCCGGCAGGCCTGCTGTTAAAGGACGCGACGCTGGAAGACATCATCCACCACCTGCACGCCAAGAACATCGAGCCGACGTTCAGGCATGTGATACCGAAAGACTCATTCTCTTGAACGTTTCCGCTCCCCCTCGGAGCGGATCATTTCCGCCTTGATGGCTCGGATGGCGCCAGTCCAGTCAACGGAGCAAAGTAACGGCGCAGACTTTCCCGAACCATGCGCCGTGCGTAGCTTTCTTCTTTAGTGTTCGCAGGATCGTTCATTTTCGAAGCCCCGTCACAAACATCATCACGGGCCGGCGGCGAAGCCGGCCCGCCTCCGTGTCATTAATTATTGATACGCAAATCCCGTTTAAGTTCCATGAGCTGTCCGTGCATATAGCTCACCGCGCCGCGCATGTGCGCGGAGAGATGCGGGACGTTGATGCATACCTGCCGAGCCCGCTCCGATAGCCGCTCCATGTCGTGCATCAGCTTGTGGATGCCCGGCTGGTCTTGCGACAACAGCACCGCCATCGCGGTATCCGAGTGCCGGTCCAGACGCCGGATGCTGTCGCGCAGTTCGCTGGGAACGCTGCGCTCGGCCGAGCAGGCCTGCGCGACCTGCCCTATTGCTTGCTCCAATAAATGAAACCGATGCTGGATATCGTTCGCTTGCAGCATGATGTAGCCCTCCTCCGTTGATCAGGCACAGGCGTGCCAGTGCAGATTCGACCGTGGAGGCCGCCGCCAGTTTCAGCGACGCGCGCGCAAACCCATGACGCGCTGATGCAGATCAGCGCGCCGTCACATTTAACCGCCGCAAACGGGCAGCGACAGTGCCTGCAACACCTCGCCCTTGTCCGTCTGCACGAAGGCGCTGATGCCCAGCTTGCTTGCCGCCGCGCCGGCGGGCAACGCCAATGTCCTGCTGACCACCGCGCCGCCCGACACCAGCGGCACCGGCGCCAGCCACTCGCGCACCACGAAGTCATGGCGCAGCAGACGGCCGCTGTTCTCGCCCGCCCTCACCTGGCTGGCCACACCGCTCTCGACCAATGCGACGAACAGCTTGCCTTCACGCGCCGACCTGGCCGTCACGCTGACCGCCAGCCCACCAGCGCCAGCAGCATCCAGCGCGATGCCGATATCGGCCTGCGCCGCCAGGCCATTGGCGCGCTTGACCGCATCGGCCACGCCACGCGGCCAGCCGCGTTGCTCCTTGCCGCCGACAAAAATCTCCGGCGTGTAGATCGTGCGCGAGCCGGCCAAATCGCTCAACCAGCGCTGGCGGTCGGTGAAGGTCTTGCTGGAGAACGGATCCTTCCAGCCGATGTAATTCCAGTAGTCGACATGCTCGGACAGCACCACCGCCTGCTGCGCCGTCACGCCATCCGCGCGCAAGCCGCTGACGTACTGATCGGCCGGCGGACAGCTGCTGCAGCCCTCCGAGGTGTACAACTCCAGTAAGGCGATGCGATAGGCCGGACTCTGTGCGCTGCAGCCCGCAGCAAACGCCGGCGGAATATTCAGCGCAGCCGCGGCGGCCAGGCTCAGGATGAGATGCTTCACGATGACTCCAGGGCGATGAATGATGCACCTTGGTCGCGCCGCCGCCGGCAAACTTACAGCCTTTGTAAGGACTTGTGACAAAACTAACAAATATCCAATTTGCAAGTTATCCTCCCGGCATGATCAGACATCGACCACGCCAACTCCCGGGATTGCTCATCACAGGACTGCTGCACGTAGCGATCATCTACGCCTTCATGCAGCGCCAGCATCCAGCCGACACGCCACATGCGCCGCGACAGGCAATGCAATGGCTGCTGCCGATGACGCAGCCAAGCGCCACCAGCCTGCCCAAGCCAGCAATCAAGCCCGCGCCGCAGCACAGCGCGGCAGCGCCGAAATCCATCACGCCGTCCAAGCCAGCCGACATCCCGGCCCCGTCCGCGACAACGCCGGAAACGCCCGCAGTACCAGCGGCCCCCGCAGCCAGCCCTGCCGACGATCCGTTCGCCCAGGCGCCAACCGCGCCGCGCCCGCCAAGCGCCAGCGACATCCTGAACCAGGCCAGGTTGGACGTGAAAAAGATAGACAAGGAGTTGCGCGCCGCCTACCCCGAGCGCGCACCGGTGCCGCCACCGGACAGCAAGCAAGCGCGCCTGGAACGCGGCATCAACGCGGCCCACGAGGCCGTGCCGCCGAAGTGGTACCAGGCCGCCAGGATCATCGAACTGAGCACGCCAGACGGCGAGAACAAGACACGCACCTACAAGATCGTCACCGGCATCGGCACCTACTGCATCAACATCCGCCCGGACGGCAAGAAGTACTACACCAGCTGTCCGACGTGATTACCGCTCGGCCTGCCCCAGCGGCGGCAGGCTGCGCAGGCGCAGCGCCACCAGCATCGCCAGCGTCAGCGCACAGCCCAGCACCAGCACCACGCCGGGCCAGCCTCCGCGTCCCCACATGATGCCGGTGGCCGAACCCACCACACTGGAACCGAGATAGTAGAAGAACAGGTACAGGGCCGACGCCAGCGCCTTGTTGCTGGTGGCGCGCCGCCCCACCCAGCTGCTGGCGATCGAGTGCGAAGCGAAGAAACCGTAGGTGAACAGCGCCATGCCAAGCACCAGCAGCGGCATCCAATCGGACAAGGTCAGCAGCAAGCCCGCGATCATGATCGTCATCACCGCCCACAGCACGCGGCGGCGGCCGTAGCGGTCGGCCAGGCGGCCGGCCCACACCGAGCCATAAATCCCCAGCAAATACATGAACGACACCGCCCCTACCAGGCTCTGGCTCAGGTTGAACGGCGCGGCCAGCAGGCGATAAGCGATGTAGTTGTACAGGCTGATGAAACTCCCCATCAGCAGGAAGGACAGCGAAAACAACCACGGCAAGCCGGCGTCGGACAGATGCGATTTGAAGCCGGCAGGGAAGCTGCGCCACGCGCTGCGCACCGGCACGAAATGCCGCGACGCCGGCAAGGAGCGCCAGAATTCCCACGCCGCCAGCAGTCCGGCCACGCCCACCGCAGCCAGCGCCAGCCGCCACGAGAAATGGTCGCTCAACACCGACGCGATCACCCGTCCCGACATGCCGCCGAAGGCGCTGCCACTGATGTACAGCCCCATCGACAAGCCCAGCGAGGTCGGCTCCATCTCCTCGCCCAGGTAGGCCATGGCGATCGCCGGCATGCCGCCCAGCGCCGCGCCCAGCATGGCGCGCATCGCCAGCAGCTGCGTGTAGTTCTGCGCGAACGCGCACAGGATGGTCAGCAGCGCCGCGATCACCATCGCCGCCACCATCAGCGGCTTGCGCCCCATCCGCTCCGACACCGCGCTCGACGCCACCAGCGACACCGCCAGCACCCCGGTCGACACCGACAGCACCATGCTGCTCTGCGCCGCGCTCAGCGCGAACTCATGCGACAGCACCGGCATCAACGGCTGCACGCTGTACAGCAGGGCAAACGCCGAGAAGCCGCCGAAGAACAGCGCCCGGCTGCTGCGTTTGAATTCGGGACTGCCGGCGGCGATGTGCGGCAGGGTACGGCAATGCACAGGGGCGACAGGTAGTGCGGCGGCGCTCAACGACATGGTGACTATCTCTTGGGAGGTACGATGTCTTCATCTTAGGATTGCGCCGAATCACTGTCCAATATATATTTAAGCCGTTACTCATACTTAAAAAAGATAATGGAACTCCGCCACCTGCGCTACTTCGTCGCCGTCGCCGAGGAGCTCAGCTTCACGCGCGCGGCCGAACGCCTGCACATCGGCCAGCCGCCGCTGAGCCATCAGATCCAGATGCTGGAGGCCGAAGTGGGCGCGCAGCTGCTGGAGCGCAGCAAGCGCTGGGTGCGCCTAACGGAGGCGGGCAAGTTGTTCCTCGACGACGCCCGCCGCGTGCTGTCGCTGTCCGAGCAGGCGGTGCAGACCGCGCGCCGGGCCGAGCGCGGCGAGGCCGGCGAACTGCGCGTGGGCTTCACCTTTTCCACCCCGCTCACGCCGCTGTTCGCGACCGTGGTCAACCGCTACCGCCAGCGCTACCCGGGCGTGACGCTGACCTTGCGCGAGATGTCGACGGTGCCGCAGATCGAGGCCATCGCCAACCGGGAACTGGATCTGGGATTGGTGCGCCCGCCCGAAGTGGCGGTGACCGACGCGGTGAGCATGACGGTGCTGCGGCACGACCCGCTGACGCTGGTGCTGCCGATAGCCCATCCGCTGGCGAAGAAAAAGGCGGTCGCCATCGGCGACCTGCGGGGACTGCCGTTCGTGATGTATCCGAAGACGGCCGGCACCGGGATCTATCATCAGATTTTCCGGCTGTGCCGGGCGGTGGGCTTCATGCCGACCATCGCGATGGAGGCGAATGAAGCCTCGACCATCATTGGCCTGGTGGCGGCCGGCTGCGGCATCTCGGTGCTGCCGGCCTCGTTCAGCATCATGCGCATGGGCGGCGTCTGCTACCGCCCGCTGGCCGATCCGGAAGCCACCACCACGCTGCTGCTGGCGCAGCGCAAGGACGAGATCTCGCCGCTGGTGGCGGCCTTCCTCGCGGTGGCGACCGAGGCCGCCGCCTAGTTTGTCATTCCCTCGCAGGCGGGAATCCATAGAACGTAGGCGACACCAATTCAGCATGGATTCCCGCCTGCGCGGGAATGACGCGTATTAGTTGTAGTCCGCGTCCAGCTCGGAGCCGGCGTAGTTCTCCAGCTCCGCGAACAAGGTCTTCATGGCCGTGCGGCCCTTGATGTTCTGGATCACCGTGCAGCTGTTGCGGTAGCTGGCGATACGGTCCAGCAGCACCGGATGATGCTGCACCGGCACCTTGGCCACCAGCGCGGCCCAGCCTTCCTCGTAGTCCGGCTTGGCCTTGCGCACCGCCTTGACGAAGCGCTCGAACTCCTTCTGCCCGGTGCGCGCCACCACGCGCCCGCCACCCTCGATGGCGAAGATCACGGCCAGCGCGATCACGCCCTCGGCGTTGAGGTCGGTATCGCTGACCGGGCCTTCGCTGTTGTGGCGGCGCAGCCAGCCGGCCAGGCGCACCACGGCCTGCACGTCCTTGCGCTGCTTGAGCATGACCTCGTAGCGCTCCAGGCCGTTCCAGTTTTCATTCGGATCGGTCTGGCACAGGTCGATGAACAGGTCGCGCAGCCGCCGGGCCGAATACACCGGATCGGTATCGTACTCGCCGACCAGCGCATCCTCCGGCAGCGCCGACAGCTCCTTGATCAGCCGGAAGCCGATCTGGAACGCGTGCTCGGCGCCGTGCTCGATCAGGAAGTCCAGCGCCGCGAGGTCGCCCTCGTGCATCAGCGCATGGTCCAGCCCCAGCGACACGCCGCCCACCGTCAGCTGCATGGCTTTCTGGATGCCGTCGGCGGTGCGGTCGTTGGTGAACTTCTCGGCCACCATGGCGGTGATGCCGGTCAGTTCATCGGCCAACGCATAGGCGGCGTCATCGTCGGGATGGGTGGCCAGTTGCTGGATGGCGCGGATCAGGCGCGGTAAATTTTCTACGACAATTGCTGGCAGCATGTATCAGGCACCCATCACGAGAAAATGCCGGTGCCCAGGCTGCGGCGCGAGCCGGGCTTGGCGGCGCTGCGCGTGGACGGCACCTGCTTGCGCAAGCGGTACAGCAGTTCCTTGGTCGAGCGCTGCAGGAAGGTCGGCTCGTCGTCCGGGTCATCGCTGAACTCGGCGTCGGCCAGGTCGGCGCTGTGGCGGAACTCCGGGAACAGCTCGAACAGCGCGCGGTCCCAGCCGTCCTCCGACGCCTGCGCCAGCGCGATCGCCAGCGGAACCACGTCGTTGTCGGACGAGGTCTGGCCGGTCAGGTACGGGCCCTTGGAGATGATCTCGCCGGCCACTTCCAGGATTTCCTTCGGCGCCATCGAGAACAAAATCGCGAACGCGGTCGAACCGTGGTCGGTGGCCGAGGCGGCCGCCAGCAGCTCGTGGCGGCGCTCCTCGTCGTCGGTGGAAAACACCACGCCGTGGATGTGCGCGAACAGCGACTCGGCGATGCGTTCCGGGTCATCCTCGATCAGGTCGTCGGGCCAGGTCGCGGCGAAGAACGCCAGGCTGTCGGCCCAGGCCTTGGGCGGCACCAGCAAGGTCGCCAGCGACATCTTGCCGCCGTCGAAGCCGGCCATGTGCAGCGCGGTCACTTGCGGCGGAATGTTGTTGAGCACTTCCACCACCGCCAGGTCGCCGAACTGGTCGGCCGCCTCGGCGAAGGCTTGTTCGGCGTGGCTCAGCGAGCCGGCAAGCACCAGCTCGGTCACTTGCTTGCTCAGCGCCGGCAGATTACTTTTCTCGGTCATGATCAGTCTCCATCCTGGTCGAACATCTGGGCGAAATCGTCGGTCGCCTGGTCTTCGTCCTCGACATCGTCGCCGTCGTCGTTGGCCGACAGCTGGTCCAGCGACTGGTCGTCGTCGTCCCACTTGCGCGGATTCTTGTACAGGAAGGCGGTGATGATGGCCTGGCGCGCCAGGTCCGGCAGGTTCTCTTGCAGCGCCGCGTACATGCGCACCGCCTCCTCGCCCTTGCACGAGGCCATCGCGAACACGCGGCCGGCGTCGCCGAACTCGTAGTCTTCCGCCTCGGCCAGCAAGCCTTTCGGATTGTTGAACTCCAGGTGGTCGACCAGCGCGAAGGCCAGCATGTTGACGTCCTCGATGCCGCCGCCGCTGGCGTACTCGGAGACCAGCGCGTCGATCATGCGCTGGTAGTTCTTGCGGTCCGGAGGGTCGCCCAGGATGCCCTCGATCTGGCCTTCGAGTTCGCGCGATTGATAGGCGAACTCAGGGTGTACTTTTCTAGACATTGCTTGCTTTCTTTTTCTGATGTGTGACCGGCTCAGGCCGGTGGCAGCACGGTGCCATGCAGGTTGAACACCGAGCGCCACAACTGGTACGCTTCCGCTTCCGGGTCGATGATGATGCGGTGGTTCACGCTCTGGTTGTATTCCTCGCGCTTGACCGGATCGGACAGGATTTCATAGGCCTTGGTGATGGCCTTGAAGCGCGCCTCCGCGCCGGGCGCCTGGTTGCGGTCCGGGTGGAAGCGCATCGCCAGCGAGCGGTACACCTTCTTGATCTCGTCGTCGGTGGCGTTAGGCGCGATACCCAGCGTGTTGTAATAATTTTCCATTTTGGAAACTCCGGGCCGTGATGCCGAAACAATTAAAGACGAATTATACCTGTGTGAGCAGTGCAATTTCCCCGAAGGCCGCCGCAACGCAGCATTTCCGCCGCCGTCATAGAGGGGATACGGTAAAATGCCCTTCACTCGAACTTTTGCAAAGCCAACTTTTCAGATGAGCAACGACAAAAACAGCCCAGCGCCCGTCCTGACCTCCAATTTCCTGCGCGCCATCGTCGAATCCGACCTGGCGGCCGGCACCCACGTCCGCGAAGGCATGCCGAGCGTGATCACCCGCTTCCCGCCGGAGCCGAACGGCTACCTGCACATCGGCCACGCCAAATCGATCTGCCTGAACTTCGGCCTGGCGCGCGACTACCAGGGCCGCTGCAACCTGCGCTTCGACGACACCAACCCGGCCAAGGAAGAGCAGGAATACGTCGACACCATCATCGACAGCGTCAAATGGCTGGGCTTTGACTACGACTACCCGGCCGCCAACGGCGCCGTCGAGCACCACCTGCACTACGCGTCCGACTACTTCGACCAGCTGTACGCGATGGCCGAGTACCTGATCGAGAAAGGCTACGCCTACGTCGACAGCCAGTCGGCAGACGATATGGCGGCCAACCGCGGCAATTTCAACACGCCGGGCAAGAACTCGCCGTTCCGCGACCGTCCGGCCGCCGAATCGCTGCAAATCTTCCGCGACATGAAGGCCGGCAAATACGCCGACGGCGAGCACATCCTGCGCGCCAAGACCAGCGAGGACGCGATGTCCTCGCCGAACATGAACCTGCGCGACCCGGCCATCTACCGCATCCGCCACGCCCACCACGTGCGTACCGGCGACGCCTGGTGCATCTACCCGATGTACGACTACACGCACCCGATCTCGGACGCGCTGGAAAACATCACCCATTCGATCTGCACGCTGGAGTTCCAGGACCACCGCCCGTTCTACGACTGGCTGCTGGCCACGCTGTCCGAGGGCGGCTTCTTCAAGCTGCCGGTGCCGCGCCAGTACGAGTTCTCGCGCCTGAACCTGACCTACGTGGTCACCAGCAAGCGCAAGCTGCGCCAGCTGGTGGAAGAGAACATCGTCGACGGCTGGGACGACCCGCGCATGCCGACCATCGTCGGTCTGCGCCGCCGCGGCTACACGCCGGAAGCGATCAAGCTGTTCTGCGAACGCATCGGCGTGACCAAGGCCGACGGCTGGATCGACATGAGCACGCTGGAAGGCTGCATCCGCGAGGACCTGGACCCGAAGGCGCCGCGCGCCACCGCCGTGCTGCGTCCGTTGAAGCTGATCATCGACAACTACCCTGAAGGCCTGACCGAGGAATGCACCTCGCCGGTCCACCCGCACCACCCGGAAATGGGCGTGCGCACCTTCCCGATCACGCGCGAGCTGTGGATCGAGGAAGAGGACTTCATGGAAGTGCCGAGCAAGGGTTACTTCCGCTACTACCCGCCGGTCGACGACAAGCCGGGCAGCCGGGTGCGCCTGCGCCACGGCTACGTGACCGAATGCACCGGCTATGACAAGGACGAGAACGGCAAAGTGGTGGCGGTGCACGTCAACTACTTCCCGGATTCGAAGTCGGGCACGCCGGGCTCGGACAATTACAAGGTCAAGGGCAACATCCACTGGGTTTCCGCCGCCACCGCGCTGGAGGCCGAAGTGCGCCTGTACGACCGCCTGTTCACCGACGCCAACCCGGACGCCGGCGGCAAGGACTTCCTCGCGCTGCTGAACCCGAACGCCAAGGAAGTCGTCACCGCCTACCTGGAGCCGGGCATGAGCGCGGCCCAGCCGGACCAGCGCTTCCAGTTCGAGCGCCACGGCTACTTCGTCGCCGACCGCGTCGATTCCACGCCGGGCAAGCCGGTGTTCAACCGCATCGTCACCTTGAAGGACAGCTGGGTCGCCAAGTAGGCGCAACAGTTACGATAAGTGACAAGGCCGGCGCCCTCCCCACGGAGGCGCCGGCCTTTTGCTTTGGGCGCCAGCGGGCTGAACGTCCAGGACAAGTAGCAAATTTATAAAATTACTTGACTAGCATCGCAAAAATTTCCTATATTCGGCCTACACCCTCGGTACCAGGAGTTGCGTCAAGCAATCGATATGGCAGCGTTATTCGCGCAAAAACAGTTATTCTCACCGACCAAGCCGGTCTGGTGGGCTGGCGTCCTGCTGTCGCTCGGGATCAGCGCGCTGTTCTACGTGCCGGTCTACAAAACCATCGAACACGACGCCGCCGCGCGCTTCACGCAGCAGGCCCGCAACGCGCAGTACAACATCACCTCGCGCATCAACGCCTACACCGACGTGCTGCGCGGCACCGCCAGCTTCTTCGACGCCAGCGACCACGTCACCCGCGCCAGCTTTCACCGCTACGTCAACGGCCTGGACCTGGAGCGGCAATTCCCCGCGCTCGACAACGTCAATTTCACGCAATACGTGACGCCCGCCCAGCGTCCCGCCTTCGAGCGCGAGGCGGCCCGCAGCGGCGACGGCCGGCCGGACGGCTACCCGAACTTCTCCATCATGCCCAAGGGCGAGCGCGACGGCTACTCGGTGCTGACCATGATCGAACCGGTGGCGCCTTTCCGCCACCGGATCGGGATCGACATCAGCGCCAGGGAGCAGGCGGCGCGCGCGATCGCGGTGGCGCGCGACACCGGCAGGCTGATCACCTCCGGCATGCCGATCGAAAACACCCGCGACGCCCAGGGCTGGGCGCTGGCGATGCGTCTGCCGCTGTACCGCAAGGACATGCCGCTGAACGACGTGGCGCAGCGGCGGGCCGCCTACATCGGCTCGGTGGGCATAGGCTTCAGCGTACCACGGCTGGTGCGCGCGGCCATGGACCAGATGCAGGTGCGCGACGTCCACCTGATGTTGTACGACGAGGGCAAGAACGCCGACGGCAGCAGCGCACCGCAAACGCTGCTGTACGACAACCGTGGCGGCGCGCAGCGCCAGCCGCGCCCGGGCGAGCATTTCACCATCGTGCTGCCGCTGGACTTCAACGGCCGCCAGTGGTCGGCCCATTTCAGCGCGCCCAAGTCGGTGTGGTACAGCCGCTTCGACGCCTTCCTGCCGTGGCTGTCCATGGCGTGCGGCTTTGTCGGCTCGCTGCTGTTCTATCTGTTGTTCCACACGCTGTCGTCGTCGCGCCTGCGCGCCATCAAGATGGCCAAGGCCATGACCAAGGAATTGCGCGACAGCCAGGCCAAGCTGCAGCAGTCGCACCACAAGCTGCGCCAGCTGGCGGCCCATGCCGACCAGATCAAGGAGCAGGAACGCAAACGCATCGCGCGCGAAATCCATGACGACCTGGGCCAGAACCTGCTGGTGCTGCGGATCGAGGCCGACCTGCTGGCTTCGCGCACCCGGCAGAACCACCCGCGCCTGCACGCGCGCGCGTGCAGCACGCTCAAGCAGATCGACAGCACCATCAAGAGCGTGCGCCACATCATCAACGACCTGCGCCCGACCGTGCTGGACCTGGGCTTGAACGCGGCGGTGGAGTGGCAGATCGCGCAGTTCCGCCAGCGTACCGGCATGGTGTGCGAACTGATCGAGCACCAGAGCGACATCCGCATCGACGACCGCTGCGCCACCGCCTTCTTCCGCGTGCTGCAGGAATCGCTGAGCAACATCGTCCAGCACGCGCGCGCCAGCCTGGTGCGGGTGGAGCTGCGCCAGGCCGGCGGCATGCTCAGCATGACCATCAGCGACAACGGCGTCGGCCTGCGCGAGAGCAGCCGCAACAAGGTTGGCTCCTTCGGCCTGGTCGGCATCGAGGAGCGCATCAGCCTGCTCGGCGGCCATTGCGCCATCACCGGCGGCCACAATGCCGGCACCACGGTGTTGATCTCGGTACCGGTCGAGTACATCCCGCCCGCCGACGACGGCCTCCACGCCATCACCCGCCGCCAGGCCGTCGATGCCGCAGCATGAAATGTCAGCGCTTTCCCAACGCGATAGGATTTTCCCGACAAAAGCTTGATAAAAATCAAAGGGACAGCATGCTCCCCGGACAAAAATTACATTTGTTCCACTTTTTTCAACCCGCTTCATCCACGCAAAGGAAACGCCCATGAATGTCATCAACGCACTGGACCTGGAACCAATCAAAGTCAAGCTGATGCATAAGGAGTCCGGCGAAGGCTGGTCGCTGGAACGCGCCAACGCCATCGAAACCGAATATCGCCGCTTCCTGTTCCTGATGAAGCAGTTCCCGAACGAGCAGACCGCGCCGCTGGTCGATGTCGACACCTTCTGGCACTACCACATCCTGGACACGATGAAATACGCGGTCGACTGCGACGCGGTGTTCGGTTATTTCCTGCACCACTTCCCGTACATCGGCCTGCGCGGCGAGGACGACCTGGAGGCGCACGAACGCCTGGGCAACCGGATGCAGGAACTGTATGAAGAGACTTTCGGCGAGTCCTACCTGCGCGGCGCGATGCATCAGGATGTGGCCTACTCGGCCGCGCCTGGCGCGACGGCTTACTCGGCAGCTCCCGGCGTGGCCGCCAACACCGCGTATTCGGCCGCGCCTGGCGTTTCCGCCAAAACCGCCTACTCGGCCGCCCCCGGCGTGGCCGCCAACACCGCGTACTCGGCCGCCCCTGGTGTTGCCGCGAAGACCGCGTATTCGGCCGCGCCCGGCGTCTCCGCGAAGACGGCCTATTCGGCCGCTCCTGGCGTGGCAGCCAATACCGCGTACTCGGCCGCTCCAGGCGTCAGCGCCAAGACCGCCTACTCGGCCGCGCCCGGCGTGACGGCTTACTCGGCAGCTCCCGGCAAGGTCGCGGAAGGCCTGCAGACGGCAGCCGACGCTGGCGCGGTCATCGAGCAAGCCCGCATCGCCAGCTTCTACAGCGACCGCCCGCGCCTGACCCCGTCGGCCTGAACGCCGGCGTTGGCGTCACACACGGCAAAGCAAAACAGGCGGGCTGCTCAAATAAGTGGCATACTCTGGGGATATTTATGGATGATGGGAGATCAGCATGGCTGTCAATACCGTAGCTTCCAGTACTGCCACCGTACAAGCGACGCCGCCGCGCCAGCCTGAGCCGGTGAAGGCGGCGGATAAACCCGCCGAACGCGTTACGCCGCCGGCTCCGCCGGCGCCGCCGCAAGTGGCTGCCGCGCCAACCGTCAACACCAGCGGCCAGCGCATCGGCACCACCATCAGCACCTCGGCCTGATCTTCAGCCGGGACCAGCCCCATAAGACAACGGCGCGTAACCGAGAGGTCCGCGCCGTTTTCTTCGTGGCTATCAGGCCGCCATCAGTTCGCGCAGTTCGCGAATGCTGAAATCGCTGATCTCGTGCATGCGGATCAGGATGGTCGCGCCGATAGGCAGCGTGTTGTGACGGATCTTGCTGATGACCGGTGGCGCTACTTCCAGCGCGCGCGACAGGGCCGCATCGTTTTTCAGTTGCAACTTTTCGATGATGGCGTCCAGCACGCGATTCGGGTTGTAGGTCGGCGATGCGGTGATTTCTTTGATAGACATAATGTTTTTCAGTAGGTTCTGGCCGTCTTCGATAAAAAAACGACACATGGGTAAAAAAAATTTTTAGCTCTATTACCAATGAAGCACTACAAAACACAGACATTTATGCCGGTTTTTAGTGCTTAGCCGAGATAATACACGTTTACGTTAACGAACGGCTAACTCATCAGACATTTCTGTGAGATTTAGAGAGATTCTACCCCTATTTCTTGTGCTAGGAAGATTTTTGTTACAAGAAAAGGTATAAATATTGGTAAAGTTAGTTGGAACGGCTGATGGCGGCGGCGCGGAAACACCATTCAACGGCCAGCAAAGCGGCCAGTTGGGCGATCGTGCCAGGGAGGAGGATGGAGGACGATGCGGGAAAACCGATGTCGTACGAATAATAGTGCCAGCCTAGCTGGCGGCGGATCTCGTCGGGGGTGGGCGGAGGGCGGCGGTCGCATTCGCGCTGATGCATGTAGGCACGGACCTGCTCCTTGCTAGGATGGGAAGTGGCTGTCATGCGCATGGCTCCTTCGTGAGATAGCTAACAATATCGTATCATGTGCGGACTTGATTGATATGGCTCATACAAATTGCGTTGCCATTTTGGCACAAACACTCCGGAAGTGGCTTGCATAAGTGCAAGTTTCACCCCGTCTTTACTTGCTTTTACACCATACCCATGACCTACGAAGAATTCCTCGACGAAGTAACCACCCTGCTCCACGAAATCTATGACCTCGACGATGCCGCCGCCATCAAGCTGGTAGTCGACGCCCAGGACGCGGAATATTTCGTCACTCACGACGACGTGCCGGAAATGCGCACGCCGGAGCAGGCCCGCAAGGATGCCGTGGCCCTGTACGAGGCCAAGCAGAATAAAGTGCAGACCCAGAAGAAGCAGCAACAGCGCGTGCAGCAGAAGAAACGTCCGCCGCGCGCCTGATCACCCCTCCAGCAGCCGCGCCACCGTGGCGTAGCGCAAGCGCACGCCCAGTTCGCGCTTGATGCGTTCATTGCTCAGGCGCCGCGATTCCGACATAAACGACAGCAAGGCCGGCGTCACCACCTGCCGCAGCTCCGCGCGCGGCAGGCGCGGCGGGCGCGGCAGTTGGTGCGCGTCCGCCACCGCGTCGAAATACGCCGCCATTTTCATATCGCTGTCGTCCACCGCGTGATACACGCGGTTGGGCAGGCCGCGGAACAGCGCGCGGGCGATGATGGCGGCCAGGTCGTCCGCGTGGATGTGGTTGGTGTACACATCGTCCTCTTCGATCAGCGCCGGCGTGCCGGCCTGCAGACGCTTCAACGGCAGGCGGTCGGCGGCGTAGATGCCCGGCACCCGCAGGATCGACAAGCGCCCGCCCGTGCGGCACGCCCAGCCGCGCAACACCTGCTCGGCGTCCACCCGGCGCACGGCGCGCGCGTTGCTCGGCGCCACCGGACGGCTCTCGTCAAACAACACCCCGCCGCAATCGCCGTAGACGCCGGTGGTGCTGATATAAACCAGACGGGCATGCTCAGGTAAAATGGCGGTCAGATTGCGCGTGCGGCGGTCCAGCGCGCCCTCGGCGGGCGGTGGCGCCAGGTGCACGATGTGGCTGGCCAGGCCGGCCAGGCGCCGCAACGTGGCTGGCCGGTCCAGGTCGGCCACCAGCGGCACCGCGCCCAGCGCGCGCAATTCGGCGCAACGCGACGGCTGGCTGGTGGTGGCGAACACGCGGAAATACGGGCGCAGCAGCGGCAACAGCCGCATGCCGACATCGCCGCAGCCCACGATCAACAGGCGCGGCAGCTTGAATTTTTGAATAGTAAGTTTTTTCATCTGAAGGATTGTATGACGTTTCAAATCACTGTACAGCCTAGCGGCCATCAATTCAGCTGCGAGGAAGACGAAACCGTGCTGGCCGCGGCCATGCGCGCCGGCGTCGGCCTGCCTTATGGCTGCAAGAACGGCGCCTGCAGTTCCTGCAAGGGCAAAGTGGTCTCCGGCTCGGTCACGCACAAGGCCCACCAGGAACGCGCGCTGACCAAGGACGAGGAAGCGGCCGGCTATTCGTTGTTCTGCTGCGCCACCGCGCAGCAAGACCTGGTGATCGAGGTGCGCGAAGTGGCCGGCAGCGACGACTATCCGATCCGCAAGATGCCGTCGCGCGTGGCGACGCTGGAAAAACTGGCGCCCGACGTGGTCGTGATGACGCTGCAATTGCCGGCCAACGAGACGCTCAAATTCCGCGCCGGCCAGTACATTGAATTCATGCTGCGCGACGGCAAGCGCCGCAGCTACAGCCTGGCCTCGCCGCCGGACCAGGATCAGCCGCTGAGCCTGCACATCCGCCACCTTCCGGGCGGCCTGTTCACCGACCAGGTGTTCAGCACCATGAAGGAACGCGACATCCTGCGCTTCGAAGGCCCGATGGGCACCTTCTTCGTGCGCGAGGACAGCGACAAGCCGATGGTGCTGCTGGCCTCCGGCACCGGCTTCGCGCCGATCAAGGCCATCATCGAGCACCTGCGCGCGCAGGGTTCGGCCCGTCCGATGACCTTGTACTGGGGCGGCCGCCGCCCGCAGGACCTGTACATGGACGCGTTGTGCCGCCAGTGGGAAGCGATCCTGCCGAACTTCAAGTATGTGCCGGTGATCTCGTCGGCGCAGCCGGAAGACCACTGGAGCGGCCGCACCGGCTTCGTGCACGCCGCCGTCATGGCCGACCTGCCCGACCTGTCCGGCCACCAGGTGTATGCCTGCGGCGCGCCCGTCATGGTCGAATCGGCCAAGCGCGATTTTGTCGCCCAATGCCATTTGCCGGAAGACGAATTCTACGCCGACGCCTTCACCACCGAAGCCGACATCCACCAGCCCTGAACCTCCCCACCGGGAGCGGACCAAGGGGCGGAGCCCCCGGCTCCGCTCCTTGAAAGCGCCAATGTCCGACAGCACCGCACCTTCCTCCAACGGCTTCGGCGTCCTGCGCCACCGTAACTTCTCGCTCTACCTCACCGCCCGCACCCTGGCCACCCTGGCCGTCCAGATGCAGAACGTCGCCATCGGCTGGCAGGTGTACGCGCTGACCCACAACCTGTTCGACCTCGGCCTGATCGGCCTGGCGCAGTTCGCGCCCTTCCTGCTGCTGATCCTGATCGCCGGCCACGCCGCCGACCGCTACAACCGCCGCCTGCTGATCGCGCTGGCGATGGGCGCGCAGTTGCTGTGCGGGCTGGCGCTGCTGGCCTTCACGGTCGCCGGCCTGAGCGCGGTGTGGCCGGTGTTCGCCGTGCTGGTGCTGTTCGGCAGCGCGCGCGCCTTCATGGGGCCCGCCACGCAAGCCATGCTGGTCAACCTGGTCCCGCCCGAACGCTTCAGCCAGGCCGTGGCGCTCAGTTCGTCGAGCTTCCACGTTGCCGTCATCCTCGGCCCGACGCTGGGCGGCCTGTTCTACCTGGCCGGGCCGAAAACGGTTTATATGATTTCCTCGGCGCTGCTGCTGGCCGCGGTGATCCTGATGTGCCTGGTCAAATCGGTCAAGCAGCCCAGCAACCGCGAGCCCGCCACCTGGCACACGGTGCTGGAAGGCTTGCGCTTCGTCTGGTCCAAGCCGGTGGTGCTGGGCGCGATCTCGCTCGACCTGTTCGCCGTGCTGTTCGGCGGCGCCACCGCGCTGCTGCCGGCGCTGGCGCACGACGTGCTGCACATCGGCCCGACCGGCCTCGGCCTGCTGCGCACCGCGCCCGGCGCCGGCGCCGCCGTGTGCTCGATCGCGCTCGCGTTCTACCCGATCACGCGCCGGGTCGGCCTGTGGATGCTGGGCGGCGTGGCCGTGTTCGGCGCCAGCACGCTGGTGCTGGGCGCCACCTCCACCTTCCTGGTCGCGCTGACCGCGCTGTTCGTCATGGGCGCCGGCGACATGATCAGCGTCTACGTGCGCCACCTGCTGGTGCAGTACGAAACGCCGGACGCGATACGCGGACGCGTCAGCGCGGTCAACTCGGTCTTCATCGGCGCCTCGAACGAGCTGGGCGAGTTTGAATCGGGCCTGACCGCCGGCTGGATGGGACTGACCCGCGCCGTGCTGTTCGGCGGCGCCGCCACGCTGGCCGTGACCGGCATCTGGAGCGTGCTGTTCCCCGTCCTGTCGCGCATGGACCGCTTCCCCCACGAGGAAAAATCATGACCTTACGCATACGCCTGCCGGGCATCATCCACAGCCGTCCGCACCTGAGCCTGGCGATCGCGCTGGGCGCCATCGCCGGCCCGCTGCTGCCGCACGCCTGGCCCATGACCGCGCGCCTGCTGACGGCGTGGAATATCACCGTCTGGACCTACCTGCTGTCGATGGCGTGGATGATGGCGCGCGCCGACCAGCACGACATCCGCCGCGCGGCCTGCCGCCAGGACGAAAAGGGGCCGGTGATCCTGGCCATGCTGTCGCTGGTGATCATGATCAGCCTGGTGGCCATCATCTCGCAGCTGTCCACGCTGAAGGACTCGCCGCCGACCGACATGGTCTACCACTACGGCTTCGTGGTGCTGACGCTGACCGGCTCGTGGTTCATGATCGGCACCATGTTTTGCTCGCACTACGCCCATCTGTACTACATCAAGAATGACGGCGAAAAACCACTGCATTTCCCCGACCAGGAATTGACGCCGAACTACTGGGACTTCCTGTATTTCTCGTTCACCATCTCGGTGGCGGTACAGACCTCGGACGTGGCCGTATGCGGCCGCGCCATGCGCCAGGTGGTGCTGGCCCAGTCGGTGCTGTGCTTCTTCTACAACCTGGCCATCCTCGGGCTGTCGATCAATATTGCCGCTTCGCTCATCAACGGCTGACGTCTTAAAGGGAACCTAAGGCGAAAAGGAGTAATATTGAGTTGCAGTTCAACAAACAGGAGCAAGCGTATGCAAATCAATATCAATGCCGACAAAACCATCGACCGCCATGCCGGTCTGGATGAACATGTACAAACGGTCGTGAGCAATGCCCTCCACCGCTTCGGCGAACAGATCAGTCGCGTCGAAGTGCACCTGAGCGACAACCTGGTGCAGAAATCGGCCGACGGCGACAACCGCTGCCTGATGGAAGCCCGCGTCACCGGGTATCAACCGATCGCCGTCAGCGATCATGCCGCCACGCTGCATCAGGCGATCGCCGGCTCGGCCGACAAACTCAAGCGCGCCATCGACAGCGCCCTGGGCCGCCTGCACGACAAGGACAAGCGTCACGCCAACGGCGCCGTGCCGGTTGAGGCCGACGCGGAAGACACCGAATAATTCACATGGGGGCGGGGGCTAGCGTTGTGCCAGCTCCCGCAAATACCTCAGTCCCTGCAGCGCCCGGCTGCCATACCAAGACATCATCTCCCCATCGACCAGCAACACCGGCTTGCCAATCTGCTTTTCCAGCGCGTCCGCGTGCGCTTCCGTGAAGCGGTACGGTTCGCTCGACAGCAACACCCCATCCACTTGCGCCAACAACTCCGGCGACCATTCGAAGCGCGGGTAACGCACCTCGCCCAGGTCCGGCACGCTCCAATCGATTTCCTCCAGCATGCGCGCGATGTAGGTGTCGCGCGAGATCGTCATCCACGGGTCTTGCCAGATGCAGTACAACATGGTCTGCTGGCGGCCCGGCGGCATCGCGCGCAGCAAGGCATACTCCGCCTCGAACGCGGCGCACCAGTCGGCGGCGGCCTGCTCGCGGCAGAACACCCCGCCCATCAGGCGCGCCAGGTCCAGGTTGTCGCGCGGGCGCAGCGGATGGGTGACGACAATATTGGGAATAAACTCAGCCAGCAGCTCGACGGTCGGTTTTTCGTTCTCGTCGATATTGACCACCAGATGGGTCGGCGCCAGCTTGCGGATCTTATCGATATTCACATCCTTGGTGCCGCCGACCTTGGGAATCGCCCGCACCACATCGGCCGGATGGATGCAGAAGCCGGTGCGCCCCACCAGTTGCGCGGCCAGTCCCAGGTCGCACAGCAGCTCGGTAATCGACGGCACCAGCGAGACAATGCGCGCGTCCGGATCGGCCCTGTGAGTGGTGCCGACCGCGTCGGTATAGTCCATATTGTCATCCCGTGTAAGCAAAGCGACATTGAAGCATCCGCGGATACAACGTGCAACAACTGCGGGGATGAAATTTACACAGGGTGCAGTTCAGTTCAGCTATGATTACCGTGCTTGCCCATCAGCATCCTGAAAGACCATTTTGAAACAAATCAGCACATTCGGCGCCTCCCGCTACCAGATCGGCGACCTGCAGCTGTTGCGCAACGCCGATGACGACACCACCATCGCCAAGCTGCTCGCGCCCTGCCCCATCATGCAACTGGAAGCCGACCAGGCGGTCACCGAGTCCAGCCGCGCCCGCCTGTACATCGTGCTGCGCGGCGCCCTGTCGGTCGCCACCGACACCCGCACCGGCATGGCCGACGGCACTGTCAGCAAGATACTGCCGGGCGAAAGCGTGGGCGAGCAATCGGTGCTGGACGAGGAAACCAACCTGTCGAGCATCACCGCGCTGGAGCAGAGCGAAGTGCTGGTGATCGAGGCCGACATCGTCTGGAAGCTGATCGACGAATCGAATGTGCTGGCGCGTAACCTGCTGCGGCTGCTGTCCTTCCGCATCCGCGCCGCCAACGCGCAGCTGCGCCGGCGCCAGAAGCTGGGCGAGTTCTACCGGCAGTTGTCGATGATCGACGGCCTGACCGGGCTGTACAACCGCGCCTGGCTCAACGACCTGCTGCCGACCATGGTGGCCACCGCGCAAGGCTCGCACGCGCCGCTGGCGCTGATCATGATCGACCTCGACCACTTCAAGAACTTCAACGACAGCCACGGCCACCTGGCCGGCGACCAGGCCCTGCGTGCCGCCGCGCACGTGCTCAGCAGCGCGCTGCGTCCCACCGATTTCGCGGTGCGCTACGGCGGCGAGGAAATGATGGTGCTGCTGCCCGACACCAGCGACAAGGTCGCCGTGGCGGTGGCCGAGCGCCTGTGCGAACGGATGCAGCAGGCCGTGGTGTTCGCCGACATGCGCGTGCCGCTGCCGCAGATCACCGCCTCGTTCGGCGTGGCGACGCTACAGACCGGCCAGGACGAGCAGGCCCTGATCGCCGCCGCCGACAGCGCGCTGTACCGCGCCAAGGACCAGGGCCGCAATCGCGTGGCCCATCACGCGCCCCAAGCTTAAAAGCCGTCATTCCCGCGCGGGGGGGGGAAAGACTAGGCTTCGGCCGCCGGCGGCGCCTTGTGCGCGGCGGCGAAATCGGCATAGCCCTTCTGCACCAGCTCGTAGGTCTTGTCGATATTGCTGGCCACATCGCCGTTCAGCACCTTCAGCCCGTCCAGCACGCCGCGCGCTTCCTTGAAGCCCTGGTCCACGCCCTTTTTCAACGTCTCCATGAACTTGTTGAGCACCGCATCGCCGTCCTCGCCGGGGTGTTGCTGTTTGAAAGCATCGTAAAACGCGGTCGACAGCGATACAATGCGGCTCGCCGTGCCTTCCGGCGTATTATCCTGCGACACGGCGTTCTGGATGGCGTTGTCGCCAAAATCGTCCTTGAGCGCCTCGTTGATGCCGGTCAGCGCTGTTTTCAGCAAGACCGACAGTGGTTCGTTGGAGGAATTCAGCGATACCGTCAGAGAAGCTTGTACGATAGACACATTGAGCTGCGCCTTGGCCTTGGCCGCGACCGACATATTGCTGTCGTCCTTGGCCGCGGCCGGAACGCTGGAAGTGGCAGCCGAGCTGCCCGGAGTTGCCGATACTGGAGTCGCCATGATCTAGCTCCTGATGAGGGATATCCCATAATTATCGGCACAATAACGAATAACTTGACCGCACCTATGACCACACAGACCTTTCTCTGGCACGACTACGAAACCTTCGGCGCCCAGCCCCGCCGCGATCGCCCGTCGCAATTCGCAGCGATCCGCACCGACGCCGACCTGAACGAGATCGGCGACCCGATCATGTTGTATTGCAAGCCGGCCAATGATTTCCTGCCGGACCCGCAATCGTGCCTGATCACCGGCATCACGCCGCAGCAATGCCTGGAATGGGGCGTGCCCGAGCACAAGTTCGCCGCCACCATCGAGCAGGCGTTTTCCAAGCCGGGCACCATCGGCGTGGGTTACAACACCATCCGCTTCGACGACGAGATCACCCGCTTCATGTTCTGGCGCAACCTGATCGACCCGTACGCGCGCGAGTGGCAAAACCAGTGCGGCCGCTGGGATCTTCTGGACGTGGTGCGCATGACCTACGCGCTGCGCCCAGAGGGTATCGAATGGCCGATGCGCGAGGACGGCAAGCCCAGCTTCAAGCTGGAGCATCTGGCCAAGGCCAACGGCCTGCTGCACGAGGCCGCGCACGATGCGCTGTCGGACGTGCGCGCCACCATCGCGCTGGCGCGCCTGATCAAGCAGAAGCAGCCCAAGCTGTTCGACTTCTGCCTGGCGCTGCACAAGAAGGACCGCGTGGCCGACGAGATCGGCATGCACCTGGCGCCGCAGCTGCGCGCGCCGTTCCTGCACGTGTCCGGCATGTTCCCGGCCGAGCGCGGCTGTATCGCACTGGTGTGGCCGCTGGCCACGCATCCGACCAACAAGAACGAGGTGATCGTCTGGGACTGCACCTACGATCCGAGCGAGCTGTTCACGCTGGACGCCGACACCATCCGCACCCGCATCTTCAGCCGCAGCGACGCGCTGCCGGAAGGCGTGACGCGCCTGCCGGTCAAGAGCATCCACCTGAACAAATCGCCGATGCTGGTGTCCAACCTGAAGACGCTGTCGCCGGCGATGGCGGCCAAGTGGGGCATCGACCTCGAGCAAGGCAAGGCCTACGCCGCGCTGGCCGCGGCCGGGCGCAACATGGATGCGATTTGGGAGCAGGTGTTTTACCGTCCCGCAGGCGACGAGCTGGACGTGGACGAGGATCTGTACAACGGCTTCGTCGGCAAGGAGGACCGCCGCATGCTCGACACGCTGCGCAAGGAAACGCCGGCCAAACTGGCCACGGCGTCGCCGTCGTTCAGCGATCCGCGTCTGCTGGAGCTGCTGTTCCGCTACCGCGCGCGCAACTTCCCCGAGACCTTGTCCGAAGGCGAGATGGAGCATTGGGAACAGCACCGCGCGGCGCGCTTCTACGAAGGCGCGGGCGGTGCGCGCAGCATCGACCAGTTCTTCGGCGAGATCGATCATCTGCAACAGGATGCCGATGAGCGCGCCGAACAGATCCTGGCCGAGCTGTACGAGTACGTGGAGCTGATCGCTCCAGCGCACTAGCCTCGCTTAGGCGCGATGCTGGTTGATGGCGTCGCGCGTTTCCAGCGCCACACGGCGGGCGGCGGCGGCGAAGTCCTCACCGGCTTGCGGCGCCGCGTACAGGATGGCGCGCGACGAGTTGATCATCATGCCGGTGCCGTCGTAGGTGCGGCCCGACTTGACCGTGGCTTCGATGTCGCCGCCCTGCGCGCCGATGCCCGGCACCAGCAGCGGCATGTCGCCGACGATCGCCCTGACCTGCGCCAGTTCCTCCGGGAAGGTGGCGCCCACCACCAGCGCGCACTGGCCGTTGGCGTTCCACTTGTCCGCCACCAGGCGCGCCACGTGCTGATACAGCGGCTTGCCGTCGACGTTGAGGAACTGCAGGTCCGAACCGCCCGCGTTGGACGTGCGGCACAGGATGATCACGCCGCGGTCGCTCCACTCCATGTACGGCTCCACCGAATCCGAACCCATGTAGGGATTGACGGTCACCGCGTCGGCGCCATAGCGATCGTAGGCTTCGCGCGCGTACTGGCGCGCGGTGGCGCCGATGTCGCCGCGCTTGGCGTCCAGGATCAGCGGCATGTGCGGATAGTTGTCGCGCACGTAGCGGCAGATTTTTTCCAGCTGGTCTTCCGCGCTCAGCGCCGCGAAGTAGGCGATCTGCGGCTTGAACGAGCACGCCAGGTCGGCGGTCGCGTCGATGATCTCGCGGCAGAAGTGGTAGATGCCTTGCGGGTCGTTCTGGAACCGGGCCGGCAGCTTGGCCATGTCCGGATCCAGGCCCACGCACAGCAGGGAGTCGTTGGCCGCCCAGGCGGCAGATAATTTGTTGATGAAAGTCACGACGCACCCTTCGAATTTATTGCAAACCCTCTATTGTAACGCGCCCGCAGCGGGCTGTTAAAATTTGGCCCTCACTCTTTAGAAAGCAAAAACCTATGAAACTCTCGAACAAAGTCGCGATCGTGACCGGCGCCACCCAAGGCATAGGCTTGGCATGCGCGCAGCGCCTGGTGGCCGAAGGCGCCAAGGTCATGCTGGTGGACATCAAGCCGGAAGGCGCGTCCGCCGCCGCCACGCTGGGCGACCAGGCGCGCTTCTTCGCCGCCGACGTCAGCCAGAAATGCGACGTCGACGCGCTGGTGGCCGCCACCCTGGCCGCATTCGGCCGCATCGACATCCTGATCAACAACGCCGGCGTCACCCACGCCGCCGATTTCCTCGACCTGACCGAGGACGATTTCGACCGCGTGCTGCGCATCAACCTCAAGTCCATGTTCCTGTGCGGCCAGGCGGTGGCGCGCGAGATGGTCAAGCAGCGCAGCGGCTGCATCATCAACATGTCCAGCGTGAACGCCGAGCTGGCGATTCCGAACCAGGTGCCGTATGTGGTGTCCAAGGGCGCGATCAACCAGCTGACCAAGGTGATGTCGCTCAACCTGGTCACGCACGGCATCCGCGTCAACGGCATCGGCCCCGGCACCATCCTGACCGAACTGGCCAAGCAAGCCGTGATGGCCAGCCCGGAAGCGCGTCACACCATCCTGTCGCGCACGCCGATGGGCCGCTGCGGCGAGCCGGAGGAAGTGGCTTCCATCGCCGCCTTCCTGGCCAGCGACGACGCCAGCTACATGACCGGCCAGACCCTGTATGTGGACGGCGGCCGGCTGGCGTTGAACTACACGGTGCCGGTCAATTAAGCAGTTATGCAAATTATTGATGTCTGGTATCTGAAACAACAATTAGACACATATCTGCCCCGCCCCCATAATTACACCTGTCTCCACTATTCTCCTCCAAGAAAATAGTTTTAAGCCCGCTTTAACCAGCGGGCTTTTTTTTGCCCGCTGTCATTACCGCGTCATATTCGCTCCCTATACTGGTCACATCTTCAGTACATGCAACCGATAGGCATGACGGAAGAAAGGTGCACCGGGCTCCCGGTGCACCACTCCCCCTTTTTTGCGCCGCATGGTATTGTCCGGGGCATGATCAAACACCTTCTTCTGACCAGTTCCCACGCCCGGCTTCGCTACTGGACCGCCATTGTCCTGTACCTGCTGATACTGGTGCTCGGCTCGCTGCCCGGCGCCCGCCAGGACATCGGCCAGGTCGCCTCGGGCCTGATACTGCACTCCATCGCCTACGCAGGCCTGACCTTCCTGATCTTCACCGGCGGGACAGGCAGCGCCAAGCTGCGCGCTGGCAAGGCGGTACTGACCATCGCCCTGATGGGCGCGCTCGACGAGTACGTGCAAAGCTTCTTCCCGTACCGCCATGGCGCCGTGTCCGACTGGCTGGTGGACTGCAATGCCTCCCTGCTCGCCGCACTGTTCATGTGGGCCCTCTGGACCCGCTACCGCATCCAGCCGTCAAACTGATATCGCCGGCGCGTTCTCCAGGGGCGCCGATGGCCAGCTCGACATCCATCCGCATCTGCTGCAATTGCTCCAACTTGGCCACGCGTACCAATTCGTGCAATAAGTGCGTCATTAAATGCCGGCTGCGCGGGTCCGGCGCCTCTCCACAGGTTGAATTAATTAAATCTTCGATAATAATGTCTGTCACGCGTGTCAACATATCGATGTCCTTTAAAGTGATACCGAACAATTATTGCGTGTGAGTAGCATGCTTCAATTGATGTATATCAATCGCGATGGGATGTCGGGGAACAAAACCGCAATGCCAGCCTCTTAATCAAATGGCTTGTCATTTTGTTGAGTGAACATCGAGGAGGATGATATGAATATGACCAGAAACAGCACCATCGCGCTGCTTATCCTGGCGCTTGCCGGTTGCGCCGCGGAGCGTAGCGGCGAACCCAGCGGGAGCAGCGGCAGTAGCGGCACCAGCGGCAATACGCCGAGCGGCACGTCCAGCTACACTCCGAACAGCAGCAGTCCCGGTAGCAGCAGTTCCGGCAGCCAAAGTAACCAGAGCAGCACCACCGGCACCATGACCAGCAGCGGCAGCAGCGGCCTGACTGGCAGCGGCGCCACGGCCAGCGGCAGCCAGAGCGCGCAAACATCCTACGGCGTGGTGCAGGCGATCGACCAGATGCAGCGGCAGGACGTGGGCGTGGGCGCGGTGGGCGCGGCGGCGGCGGGCGGCAGCGTCGGCATGCCGACCGACAGAGTCTATCGCGTCACCGTGCGCATGGACGATGGCAGCAACCAGATGGTCGTGGTCGATTCCATGCCCAGCTACAAGATCGGCGACCGCGTACGTTACAGCAACGGCACGCTGAGCAGCTACTAGTACAGCTGTTCAACCTGGTAGCCCCGCCGCTTGAGCAATTGCGGGACGCCATCTTCGCCCACCAGATGCAGCAGGCCTACGCCGACAAAGGCGACCTGGTCCTGCTGCATGATGCGCTCGATATTGCTGGCCATTTCAGGATTGCGCTTGCCTAGCAGCACGCGATTCATGAAGCCGGCGGAAATCGTGTCGCCGCTGGTGGCGGACTGCCATACGGCATGGATGCTGGGCGCGTCGGCGGAGTTCCAGGCGTCGATCAGCGCCGTGGATTTCTTCAGCGAGGCGCCGTCAGCCAGATCGGTCAGGTTCTCCAGCAGATATTGCTCCTGCTGGCGCTCATCCAGCGTATCGAACAGGCCGAGCTGATATTCGGCGCTTTCCAGCTCGCGCACCTTCTTGTCCTGGCTCTTGGCCGCCGCCAGCAGCGCGTATTCGACAGCCTGGCTGCGCTGATAACCATGCACCTCCATCTCCGCGCCGACCAGCAGGTTCGCGATCAGCCAGGGCTTATACTGCTGCACCGATTGCAGCGACAAGCCAGCCCGCGCCAGCGCCTGCACGGTCAGGCGCAGCGTCGCAGGCGACAAATGATGCTGCACGGTATCGCCATCCGGGTAACGGCCGTGGCGCGCCAGCGCCAGCTGGAACGGCGCGTCCTGGCGGATATCGAGCTCAATGACCAGGGCCTTCGAATCGAGCAGCGCGCGCGTCACCACCGGGTCCAGCGGATAGCTGCCATCCCTACCGACGTGAATGGTGCCGAACAAATAACTGGTCTTGCCCTCATGCGTGACCCGGTACAGCTGGCCGCGATGCACGACCGAGGCCGGCTCGCTCAGGCCGGCGGCAAACAGTACCTGGCAGTAAGCGATCAACAGCGTAAATAGAATAACAAGTTTCTTAGGCATGAGTTTCCCCGCGATAGCAGGACATGCCATCGAACAAATAAAACCGAATATGGGAGGTGTAATGCGAGGCGCGTTACTGTTTCCAATGGTAAATCAAGTAAATGCGCTGGAAAATATTTTTTAAATCCGAAGGCTAAACTTCAGCGAAATAAACACACTAAATAGCAGCTAAATAACGGAAACAATGCTTATATGCTCAGTGATTAGCGAATTAATACGGCTTATTTAAAGCGCGATCGGTAACACCCCGCGCAATCCGGCCGCCGTCAGCGCGCCCGCCCCGTTCTGTGTATGCTTGTCGCTCCATATGGAAAGGTTATACCCACACCTGTTCCATGGGCTTTATTGATTAACGCTAACAGCCGGACCGACACCCATGATTCCATTCTCCATCCTCGATCTCTCCCCGATCGCCGAAGGCAGCACGCCTTCCGCATCGTTCCGCAACACGCTGGACCTGGCGCAGCACGCTGAACGCTGGGGCTACCAGCGCTACTGGCTGGCCGAGCACCACGGCATGCCGGGCATCGCCAGCGCCGCCACCGCCGTCGTCATGGCCCACGTGGCCGGCGGCACCTCGACCATCCGGGTCGGCGCCGGCGGCATCATGCTGCCCAACCACGCACCGCTGGTCATCGCCGAACAGTTCGGCACGCTGGAGGCGCTGTTCCCCGGCCGGATCGACCTCGGCCTGGGCCGCGCCCCCGGTTCCGACCAGACCACCGCGCGCGCCCTGCGCCGCAACCTCGACAGCGATGCCGACGCCTTCCCGCAAGACGTGCTGGAGCTGCAAGATTATCTGTCCGACACGCCACGCCAGCGCGTGCTGGCCGTGCCCGGCAAAGGCGCCAAGGTGCCGCTGTGGATTTTGGGGTCGAGCACCTTCGGCGCCCAGCTGGCCGCACACATGGGTCTGCCGTTCGCCTTCGCCTCGCACTTCGCGCCGCAAATGATGATGCAGGCCATCGACCTGTATCGCGGCAATTTCCAGCCCTCGGCCCAGTTGGCCACGCCGCACGTCATGCTCGGCTTCAATGTATTCGCGGCAGACAGCGACGAGGAAGCGCACTACCGCGCCACGTCGATGCAACAAGCCTTCGTCAACCTGCGCAGCGGCCGCCCCGCCCGCCTGCCGCCGCCGCAGGCCGGCTATCTGCAATCGCTGGGGCCGCAGGAACGGGCGCTGATCGATTCCGTGCTGTCGTGCTCGGCCATCGGCGCGGCGCCCACCGTGCAGCGCCAGCTGCAGGAATTCATCGCCCGCACCGGCGCCGACGAACTGATGATCACCTCGCAGATCTACGACCACGCACAGCGCCTGCGTTCCTACGAAATCACAGCCGAGGTGCGGCAGGCGCTGACGCGCGCGCAAGCGGGGCTGTAGGCAAAACGGGCCACGCTCAGCAGCAATTTGCGTTCGCCGGTAAAATTGCCGGCTGCAAATTGAAGGAGCACCCGTGAGCCAGTCCCACGCCCAGCACGACATTTCCCCAGGCATGGTCTGGCTGTTCGCCACCGCGACCGGACTCATCGTCGCCAACCTGTACTACGCGCAAACGCTGATCGGCCCGATCAGCCGCGCCACCGGCCTCGATCCCGGCGCGGCCGGCCTGATCGTCACGCTGACACAGATCGGCTACTGCCTCGGCCTGCTGTTCATCGTCCCGCTGGGCGACCTGCTGGAAAACCGCCGCCTGATCTTCATCGCCCTGCTGACCACGGCGGCCGCCCTGCTGGCGGCCTCGTTCACACGCAGCGCGTCCTTGTTCCTGCTGGCGTCCTTCAGCATCGGGTTGGGCTCGGTGGCGGCGCAGATCGTGGTGCCGTTCGCCGCCCATATGTCGCGGCCGGAGACGCGCGGCCAGACCGTGGGCAAGGTCATGAGCGGCCTGCTGATGGGCATCATGCTGGCCCGGCCGGTGGCCAGCCTGGTGGCCGACGCGTTGAGCTGGCATGCGATCTTCGTCATCTCCGCGCTCGGCACCGCCGCGCTGGCCTTCCTGCTGCGCGCACGGCTGCCGCAGCGCCATCCAGGATCGGGCCTGCACTATTTCGCATTGCTGGGTTCGATGTGGCAGCTGCTCAAGACCACGCCGATCCTGCGCCGGCGGGCCGCCTACCAGGCCTGCATGTTCGGCGCCTTCAGCCTGTTCTGGACCTGCGTCTCGCTGGAGCTGACCGGCCCGCGTTTCCAGCTGAGCCAAACCGGCGTCGCCATCTTCGCGCTGGTGGGCGTGGCCGGCGCCATCGCCTCGCCGATCGCCGGCCGCCGCGCCGACCAGGGCAAAAGCCGCTCCAACACCGTCATCGCGCTGACGCTGGGCGCGCTCGCATTCGCCCTGCCGCTGCTGATCCACGGCGACCGCCTGGTCGAGCTTGGCGTACTGGTACTGACCTCGATCGTGCTCGACATGGGCGTCTCTGCCAACCTCGTGACAGGCCAACGCGCCATCTTCGCATTGCCGGCCGAAATCCGCAGCCGCCTGAACGGCCTCTACATGGCCCTCTTCTTCATGGGTGGTGCGTTAGGCTCATCGCTGGGCGGCTGGATGTTCGCCGCGCACGGCTGGACCGGCGTCCTGTGGGCCGGCCTCGCCTTCCCCCTGACCGCGCTCTGCATCTTCGCCACCGAATAAAATTGGGGTCAAGTCTGACATTCGGACACGAGCTAAGCCGTAGCGGGCGCTACGGCTTAGCTCGTGTCCGAATGTCAGACTTGACCCCAATCGCGCTACGGTGGAGCTCGTGTCCGAATGTCAGACTTGACCCCACCGGGTTAGTGCGACCAGAGGCGGACTTGGCCTTGCAGCGATACCACGCCGTTGATGTTGAGACTGCCCAGGTTGCCGGTGACGGGGGCGTTCGGATCGGTCTGCACACTCAGCGATTCGAAGCCGAAGTTGGTGTAGCGTACGTAACCCGGCAAGCCGATGGCGATGTAGTCGCCGCCACCGTCGGGCCGGGTCTGCACGCCGAGGCTCACAGCGAACATGTCCACCACGCCACGCACGTTCTTGAACACGATGTAGCGGTTCTGCCCGTCTCCGTTGAAGCCCAACGACAGCCGGCTGTCGCTGACCGCCCCCACCAGCGTCGGATCGTTCAGCGACACGTGCGCCGCGAAACTGATACCGTCCTGCCCGCTCACCTGCGACAACTCCTTGTCGTCAAGCGCCTGCAGGTTCCCGGCCTGCGCCACGCCCGCCGCCAGCATCATCGAGAAAAATAGTGCGCGCGCCATCAGTGCTTGAACTTGATGTCGAGATACTGGATCTGCACCGAGCCGATGCGCGACGATCCTAAATCCACCGTCGGCTGCCCAGGACTCACAAACGAAATATTGTCGACCACGATCCCCCCCGCCGGCGCCACGCCGCTGCCGTAGCGCGCATCCGGCCAGTCGATGCCGATATGCAGCCGCGGTCCGGTCTCGTCGGTCAGCGCGTTGATCACCGCCGGCTGCGAGGCCACATTGGCCAGCATCCACGGCGTGTTGTTGAATACACCGTTGCCGTCGACGCCGCCGATGTGCACGCCGCTCAACACCATCGCCTCGCTGGCATCGGTGCGCCCGCGCGGCTGGAACGACAGCTGGCCGATATCCATGCGCAGCGCGGCGCCAAACGCCACGCCGTCATTGACCTGCGGCGTAGAAAACTGCAGCCCGCCTCCAGTGAACACCAGGTCCTTGATCGCCACACTGCCCTGCTCGCGCGTGACGCCATCCGCCGTCACGCCCCAATCATAGGCGGCCTGCCAGCGCTGGTCGGCATTGGTATTCAGGGGAAACGCGATATTGATGACATCAGCCAGGCCCGGCGCGCCAGCCACGATGTCCAGCTTGTAGGGATCGGAAAACGGCAGCGGATTGTCGCTGCGCGAGGCGCTGAATTTTTCCACGTACAGGCTGGAGCCAACCGGCGTGGTGTAGCTGACGCGCGCGTCGCCGCTCATGGCGAAGCCGTTCAGGTCGAAGCTGACGCCGTCGCGTCCGCGCACCGACGACAGCGCCGCGTCGTTCAACGGCTCCATCGCCAACGCCGGCGCGCACATGGCGGCCAGCAGCGCCAGCACGGCAGCGCGCGGGGCCGTCATCAGCGGCCCTTCGGCAGGTTGGGCGGCACCAGGCCGGAGGTGTTGAGCGCCTGCAGCTTGTCGCGCCAGTTCATCCAGATGCCGGCCTGCGCCGCGTCGGACGCCGGCACGCCGGCCGCGCTCGGGAACTGCACGCCGGTCTTCAATACGGAGATCCAGAAATCGCGGCTCGGCCCGGCCGCATCGCCCGCCGTCACGCCGCCCAGCTGCGCCAGCGGCAGGCAAGGCGCGCTGCACGCGCCGTCCCAACGCTTGCCGCCCAGCGTATCGGTGTGCGAATCGAGCAGCACCGCGCTGCCATCGGCCGCCACGCCCGTCACACGCATCGAGCCTGACAGGCTGTTGACCTTCAAGCCGATGTCGCCGCTGATGCCTTCAAAACCAAAACGCATGCCGACCGCCTCGCGCGAGGCGCCGTCGGCCGCGTTCTTGTACACGAATTCGAAATACGGATTGCTGATGTGGACCAGGCGCTGCGCGTCGGTGCCGTCGCTGCGGCCGAACTGCAGCAGACCGATGTCGACGTCGGCGCCGGTGCCGTTGCGTGCTCCGTAGGTATATTCGCCCAGGCGCATATTGCGCAGGTTGGCGCTCAGCGAGATGTCCGCGTCCAGCGCGATCTTGCTGAAATCGTAGCCGCCCAGGCTGGTGTTGGTGAGCGCGACCAGGCCCTGCCCGCGCGTGTTGGACAGCTCTTCTTCGCTCAGCGGCTGCATTTGCGCCGAAGCCGTCAGCGTGCAGCAGGCCAAAGCCGCGCACAGCCACAGCGAACGCAGGGAATGGAAGGAGTTCATGATGTGGGGATCAACAGCCGCCGCAGCGGCTGTTGAAGCTCAGCTGATTAGTGAGCGAAGATCCAGACGGTGGTGCCGCGCATGTCGATCTGGTTCATTGCGACCGAGCCGAACGATGCTGCGCTGTTGCCCATCTTGATCGCGTCAACCGACACGTTCAGGTAGTGGCCGTCAGCAACCACGCTTTGTGGAATGGCGATCTGCACCACGTCGCCGCCGGTGGCTGGGTTGTAGAAGGTGCCTGGGTTGGTCACGCCAGCGGCGCCGGCCGCGGCCAGGAAGGAGTTCTTCGACAGGATGTCGATGTTGGCGGCGATCAGGCCGTTGACCTTGATGCCGTTGAAGCTGACCGAACCGCCACCCATGCCGTTCGCGTCCAGCGCGTCGGTGTCGGTGTAGGTGAACGATGCGATTTTGATGTTCAGGTTGGCTGCGATCGACACGCCGTCCTGGCCGCTGACGGTGCTCAGCTCCGCGTCTTGAATCGGGGTCATGGCCGATGCCGAGAAAGCCAGGGTTGCCAGGGCTGCTGCTGCTGCGGTTTTGATGAATTGCATGTGGGCGTCTCCGTGAGGTTTTGGTCTAGGTATTTTTGTGTTTTTTTCAATGCTGCGTAACCATCTTAGGGCTACGCTGTCGCCAGCGTCCAGCATGCCGCGCTGACTTTTCAGGCCAAGCTACAGACCTTGCGAGCCAGCGCGGACAAGCCTGGATTAGTGCGCGAAGATCCAGACGGTGGTGCCGCGCATGTCGATCTGGTTCATTGCCACCGAACCGAACGATGCTGCGCTGTTGCCCATCTTGATCGCGTCAACCGACACGTTCAGGTAGTGGCCGTCAGCAACCACGCTTTGTGGAATGGCGATCTGCACCACGTCGCCGCCGGTGGCTGGGTTGTAGAAGGTGCCCGGGTTGGTCACGCCAGCGGCGCCGGCCGCGGCCAGGAAGGAGTTCTTCGACAGGATGTCGATGTTAGCGGCGATCAGGCCGTTAACCTTGATGCCGTTGAAGCTGACCGAACCGCCACCCATGCCGTTCGCGTCCAGCGCGTCGGTGTCGGTGTAGACGAAGGAGTCAATCTTGATGTTCAGATTGGCGGCGATCGACACGCCGTCCTGGCCGCTGACGGTGCTCAGTTCCGCGTCCTGGATCGGGGTCATGGCCGATGCCGAGAAAGCCAGGGTTGCCAGGGCTGCTGCGATTGCGGTTTTTACGATTTGCATTTTTTATCTCCGAGTTGTGTATGAATTTTTTTGTCCGGGCCCACGGCCGTTCAGTCTGGTCCTCGGCTCCGGGTAGGAGCTTCGGCGCACTGTCCGGTGCCGTGAAAATCTTAATATTTGACTATTAATTGAGTCCATCATAGGAGTCGCCGCCGACGCCGGTCCAGCGCGGCGCGCTGACTTCTAAAGCCAACAACGTGGCCTTGAGAGCCACACAGAGTGAGGACATGGATGTGGTCGTTGTTGCACTTTTGTTGTCGCCTGTAGCACAGGTTCGTTTGAAATTTTCTAGAGTCACATCTCTAAAAAAACAGATGCTCGGTTTTGGCAAATCATGCGTTAATTAATTACTAGAAAAGAAAGACGAGTTGTCGCCTTAATAAAGCACGACCGTTCTAATTAAGAATACTGGAGACAAGATGAACCCAACAACGGGGCGCCCGACGCCTCTGGGCGCAGCCTACGCCCGCAGTTTTTCCCGCCAATGCCGACAGCACTTTTGTCGCGCGCGCAAGGGCATGCTCCCGCGCGTGGCGCGGCCCGCGCGCGAGGGCTGAGGCCATGCTGATGATCCTGTTGACCGTGCTCGCGGCCGCCATCGGCGGCGCCGGCCTCATGTCCCGCCACGAACCGCAAGACCGCCCCAAGGGCCAGTACGAGATGCCGCAGACCATGCTCGGCGGCGGCGCCTATGTGCAGTCGGTGGCGATGGAGCCGTTCTCCGAGCTCAAGTACAAGCACATCGTCCGCCAGGCCTTCGACTTCAGCTGCGGCTCGGCCGCGCTGGTCACCATTCTCAACTACCACCTGGGCGTGATGGTCAACGAGCAGCAAGCCATGGAAGGCATGCTCGACAAGGGCGAGAAGGAAAAGATCATCGAGCGGCGCGGCTTCTCGCTGCTCGACATGAAGCGCTACGTCGGCTCGCTGGGCCTGTCCGGCGCCGGCTTCAAGGCCGAGATCAAGGACCTGATGACGCTGGAGGAGCCGGCCATCGTGCCGATCGACTACGCCGGTTCCAAGCACTTCGTGGTGTTGCGCGGCATCCGCGACGGCGTGGTCTTCATCGCCGACCCGTCGGCCGGCAACATCGTGTTCTCGGTCGAGGAGTTCGCGCGCTGGTGGGACAAGAACACCCTGTTCATCATCTCCCCGGCCAAGAATCAGAAACCGGTGGCGCAGCTGGCGCTGACCGATCAGGAACTGGGCGTGGCCGACATGGACCGCGTCACAGGCAAGGGCCGGCAGGACGGCCTGTCCAACTCGGCCCAGCTGTTGCTGCGCGCCGTCAATTCGGGCGCCGCCGGCACCTGGATGCATCGCAATTAACCCCACCTTTTACCCGCTCGCGCCCACTCTCTCAAGGATGACCACGATGATTTTCCGTACCCTGCCGATCGCCGCAGCCATTGCCGCCGCCCTGCTGGCGCTGCCCGCCGCCGCGCAACAAACCACGCCGAGCGCGCCCGCCAGCGCCGACGCCGCCCGCGACGCGCTGGCCAAGAAGGAAGGCGAAGGCGACCAGAGCGCGCTGCTCAAGCAGACCCTGACCGCCGTCGACAAGCAATACTCGCTGATCCGCCGCAACCAGATGGCCGTGACCTACGACCTCACCTATTCGTATGTGGGCGAGGAGCGCATCGTCACCGACCTGGCCAACGGCAGCACCACGCTGTTCAACATCGAGAACACCAGCTCGCACAGCATCACCAACACCTTCTCGGCCGACTACGGCGTGCTCGACAACCTGACCGGCAACGTCACCCTGCCCTTCATCTCGCGCTACTCGGACAACAACCTGTCCAACGGCGTGTCCAACTCGCTGGGCGACCTGTCCGTCGGCGCCCGCTGGCAGCCGTTCGAGGCGCACCGCGACACGCCCAACCTGACCGTCACCAGCAACGTGCGCCTGCCGACCGGCCGCAGCCCGTTCAAGATCATCGCCGGCAGCGGCGAGGCCACCGGCAGCGGCGTCGGCGCCTTCTCGGCCGGCCTCAACGTCAACAAGATCGTCGACCCGGTCGCGCTGTTCGGCTCGCTCAACTTCACCGCCAGCCTGCCGGCCAAGAACCTGTGGCAGGTCAACGGCACGCGCGTGCTCACCCGCGTCCAGCCCGGCAACACGATCGGCTTCGGCATGGGCTTCGCGTACGCGCTGTCGTACGGCATCTCCACCACGATCTCCTTCCAGGAGGCGATCTCGGCCGGCTCCAAGCTGCGCTTTGCCGACGGCCTGGAAGCCAAGACCCACATGCAGACCTCCAGCATCCTCAACATGGGCCTGGGCTACCGCATCTCGCCCAAGACCACGGTCAACCTGTCGGTCGGCATCGGCCTGACGCCGGATTCGCCGAACATGACGGTCGGCATGAACATCCCGCTCAACTTCTGACCGGCCCACTCCCTTCATGAACCCGTTCCCTCCAGCCTTCGCGCAGCGGCGCCTGCTGGCGGCCGCCGTCGCGGCCGCTTGCACCACGCTGTGCCCGCTGACGGCGCACGCCGCGCTGACCGAGAACCTGACCACCAGCGTGGTCGCCATGTCGCTCGGTAATGCCGTGACCGCCGATCCGCCCGGCGTCGCCTCGATCCACTTCAACCCCGCCGGCCTGGCGCGCCTGACCGGCGACGGCGAGAGCATCCACAACTTCGTGGCCTCGATCCGCACCGCGGCCAGTTTCACGCCCGGCCCGAACTTCGACATCGGCGGCTGGAAGGACGACCCGCTCTCCAACACCCACACCGGCCCGGTGCGCCAGGTGATGTACGTGCCCGGCTACGGCATGCCCGGCTGGCGCCTGCCGGCGGTGGCCGTGCCCGGCATCGGCATGTACTGGAACAAGGCCGGCTCGCCATGGACCTTCGCCACCGACAGCTACATGGCGCAGGCCATGAGCCTGGACCGCACCACCGATCCCAACGACCCCGGCCAGTACCAGGGCCGGCAGGAGCAGATCCAGCGCCTGGTCTATTTGTCGCCGTCGGTCGGCTACAAGTATTCGGACACGCTGCGCTTCGGCGTGGCCGTGCCGATCGCCCACGCCGCCTTCGTGGTCGACACCAATATGCGCTTCCCGAATGAGCTGCTGGGCGTGTTCGGCCAGCTGCAGAAAGGCTGGTGCCCGGAGGATGGCGGCAACATCATCGACGTGCTGGGCTTCGGCGTGTGCGGCGGCGGCAAGGACGGCATGGTCAGCCCGTTCAAGAAGGCCGCCAACATGCGGCTGGAACTGACGGCGCCGTTCGACCCCACCCTCAACCTCGGTGTGCTGTGGGAACCGCGGCCGTGGCTGGCGCTGGGCGCGGTCTACCAGGGCGGCTCCAAGACCCACTACACCGGCAACTACCGCTTCGACACCGAGCCCATGCTGCGCAACTTCGTGCGCGGCATGAACGCCTCGCTGCTGGGGCCGATCGCCGGCGCCGTGCTGGGCTTCCCGACCTCGATCCCGGCCACGCAGAAGGGCAACATGAGCGCCATCATCCCCTTCCCCTCGCACCTGCAGGTGGGGATCAAGCTCAAGCCGGTCCGCTACGTCCAGCTCAACGTCGACGCCAGCTACGCCCGCTGGAGCGAATGGGACGCGCTGCGCTTCCAGTTCGACCAGAGCATCAAGCTGCTGGAAGTGGCGCGGCTGTACGGCATCCCGGACTCGGGCAAGCTGGTCATCCCGCGCGGCTACAAGAGCGTGGTCAACATGGCCTACGGCCTGCAACTGTTCCCGATGGAGCGGCTGGCGCTGCGCTTCGGCTACGAGCCGCGCAAGACCTCGATCCCGAACAACAAGCTCGACCTGCTGGCGCCGCTGCCCAACACCAAGCTGCTGAGCACCGGCCTGAGCTTCAAGGTCAACAAGAACACCGAGGTCAGCGTCACCGCCTCCTACATGACCGGCAAGTACGACGTGCCGGCCAACACCGACTGCAATCTGAACTGCAGCAACTTCCTGAACATCATCTACAACCCGTATGCCGGCCAGAACGTCAAGGGCGACATTCACGTGCGCTATTTTGGTTTCGAGATCAACAAGCGTTTCTGATTTTTTGAGGAGCACACCATGAAGACACCCATCACTATCCATTGCAAGCGCGGCCTGCTGTTGCTGGCGCTCATTTCTGCCGGCGCCTGCGCCGCGCCGGTGCCGCCGGCCAAGCAGGCGCTGGTCGACAAGGTGCTGAAGCTGTGGAACCCGGACAACATCGGCCAGCAGATGCTGCAGGCGCCGGTGGCCGACGCCGTGCAACAGGCGCGCGCCATGCTGCAGGGCCGCGCCGCGCCCGACAAGCGCGACGCCGCCATGAACGACATCGTCGGCGAGGCCAAGCAGTTCATGGCCGACGCCACGCCGATCACCAAGGGCAGCGCCGACAAGCTGATCCCGACCACCATCGCCCCGCTGCTGGCCGAGCGCTACACCGAGGAAGAGCTCAAGCAACTGATCGCCATCCTGGAATCGCCGGTCAAGAAAAAATTCGAGGCCATGCTGCCGGAAATGCAGAAGACGCTGGGCGAAGGCGTGGCGGCCGACACCCGCGCCGTGATCGATCCGAAACTGCAGGGCCTGAAAGAGAAGATCGGCCTGCGTCTGCGCGCCGCGGTCACGCCATGAGCTACTCCTCCGCCCTGCATCTGGTGCGCGGCGTCAAATCGCGCCTGCACCACTCCGGCGTGGAAGCGGAAGCGCTGTTCGCGCAAGCCGGCCTGGACGAAGGGGACGGCCTCGCCTGCGACGCCCTCACGCTGTCCGACAAACTGAGCCACCTGTGGGAACTGGTGGTGGAAAAATCCGGCGATCCGCTGATCGGCCTGAAGATCTCCTCGCCGCACCGGCTCGGCTGGCTGGGCGTGATGGGCCACATCATGCTGGTGTCGCCGACCGTGCAAAGCTCGATCGAGCGCTGCCACGGCCACACCCGCGTCGGCCTGCTGCTGCCGGGCGCGCAGCGCAACGTGCCGCAACAGCGCTACGACTTCGTCTGGTGCGTGCTGCTGCGTTCGCTCCGCTGCGCCGCCGGCCGCGACGACATCGCCCCGGTGGTGGTGGAATACACCTTCGCCGAGCCGGCCAACGCCCACGTGTACGAAGAGACCTTCGGCTGCCCGGTCAAGTTCTCCATGCCGCACAACGTCATGGAGTTTTCCGACAGCGACCTGGTGATGGCCCTGCCCGCCAACCCGCCGCTGGTGCCGGGCAGCGGCGAACGCGTGCTGGCCTCGCTGGCGCGCGCCGAACCGCCGACCTTCAGCGCCAAGGTGCAGGGCCTGCTGGCGAGCCTGCTGCCCAAAGGCCCGCCGCATCGCGACGACGTCGCCGCCCAGCTGATGATGAGCGAGCGCACGCTGCAACGGCGGCTGGCCGAGGAAGGCACCAGCTTCACCAACCTGGTCGACGACACCCGGCGCGAGCTCGCGCGGCAATCGCTCAGCTGCGGCGAACTGTCGCTGAAGATGCTGAGCTTCCAGCTGGGCTTCTCGGAGCCGAGCGCGTTCTACCGGGCCTGCAAGCGCTGGTTCGGCATGGCGCCGTCGGACATCGTGCACATGGCGCATCAATCGGGACCGGAGCCCGAGTCGATGCACGCCACCACGCCGCGCAAAACGGCATAACAATAACAAGGAGACGGGGCGATGGGATGGTTATCGAGTAATCAAAGCAAGTCGATGCTGGGTCAGCTGCTGGTCAAGCAGAAGCTGATCACCGAAGAACAGCTGGCGGCCGCGATCGAGCTGCAACGGACGACCGGGCAGCGGCTGGGCGACATCTTCGCCGAGCTCAACCTGATCACGCAGCAGCACATCGAAGAAGCGCTGCGCAAACAGCGCCGTCTGCGGATGGCTGCCGCCATCGCCACCTCGCTGCTGGCGCCGCTGGAAACCTACGCCGCGCAAGCGCTGCCGTCGCTGGCGGTGGGCACGCCGGTGGTGCTGAGCAAGGACCAGCGCGGCCTGCAGATCAAGGAGCGTCCGGGCCTGCAAGCCCTGAGCGAAGAAGAACTGGGCGACACCTCGGCCCAGGGCCTCAGCGACGAGCTGATCCAGGCCGTCAAGCAAACCAAGAACAATGGGCTGGAAGTGGTGGGCGACATGGCCAAGCTGCTCAATCCCGTGCTGGGTTTCCTTGAGGCGGACACCAGCATGAAGAACGTCGTCTACGATCCGAACAAGGCCACCGCCACGATCAACAAGGACGGCTCGTTGACGCTGAATTTACCGTCGTCGATCGGCGAGATCAACTTCAATAATATCCGTGTGAAAGGCACCGAAGGCGCCAGCTTCGGCAGTATCTCGATCAAGGGCATCGACCTGACCGGCACCTCGATCACGATGGCCTTCCATCACTGAATCAGGGCGCTAAAAAAAATGGGGTCAAGTCTGACATTCGGACACGAGCTGGTCCGTAACGCAAATGCGCAAATGGGGTCAAGTCTGGCAATCGGACACGAACTGGGCCGTAGCATCGACTACAGCTGAGCTCCTGTCCGAATGCCAGACTTGACCCCAAATTGCAAGCGTCAACTATAGCTGAGCTCCTGTCCGAATGTCAGACTTGACCCCAAATTGCATGGCAACAAAAAAGCAGCCCGAAGGCTGCTTGGCGTGTGGTTGATGCCTTAGTGGATTACTTGGCGTTGCGCGGCTTGGCGAAGGCGTCGCCGGCTTTCCATTCCGGCAGCTTGGCGCCGTTGGCGATCAGGCGGCCCAGGTTCAGCGTGTATTGCGCCGTCTGCACCATGCCCGACAGATCCCAGCTCGCATCGTACTCATCCGTCACTTGGTGGTAGCGCTTGTCGTAAGCTGCGGCCTTGGCTTTCGAACCAACCGGATCCTTCACATACTCCCGGCCCGATTCAATCGAGAACGCCGGCACGCCGTTCTTGGCGAAGTTGAAGTGGTCGCTGCGGAAGTAGCCACCCGCCAGATCAGGCTCCGCTTCGGCGATGTGCATGCCCATGGACTTGGCCGCCGTCTCGGCCAGCTTGCCCAGTTCGGTGCGCTCGCTGCCCTGCGTGCCGATGTCGCGCGTGGCGCCGACGAAGTTCAGACTATCCAGGTTCAGATTGGCGGCGGTCTTAGCCAGCGGCCACAGCGGCGCGGCCGCGTATGCCGCGCTGCCCAGCAAGCCCTGCTCTTCCGCAGCCACCCACAGGAACATCTGGCTGCGCTTGGCCGGCGCACGCACCGCTTCCTGCGCCATCGCCAGCAAAGCCGCCGAGCCGGAAGCATTGTCCACGGCACCGTTGAAGATGGTATCGCCAGTATCGCCCTGCTTGCCCAAGTGATCCCAATGCGCGCTGTAGATCACCACTTCATCCTTCAGCTTGGGATCCGTGCCAGGCACCACCGCAGCCACGTTGAACTGCTCGACCTTGCGCACGGCAGCCTTCATCTCGCCGCTCAGCTTGGCGGTCAGCGGCACCGGTTTGAAGTCCTTGCTTTCAGCGGCAGTGCGCAGCGCGTCGATATCCTGGCCGGCCGCCTTGAACAGCGCGCGCGCCGTGTCGTCGGTCATCCAGCCCTGCAACTGCGTGCCCAGCGTGCCCGAAGCCAGCTGGAAGCGCTCCACGCCCGACCAGCTGTTCTGGATCACGCTCCAGCCATACGACGCGCTCGGCGTGGTGTGGATCAGCAGCACACCGGCGGCGCCCTGGCGCTTGGCTTCCTCGAACTTGTAGGTCCAACGGCCGTAGTAGGTCAGGCCCTTGCCGTTGAAACGGTTCGGCTGCGCGGCGGTCGGCTGCGGATCGTTGACCATCATGACCAGGATCTTGCCCTTGAGGTCCATGCCCTTGTAGTCGTTCCACTGCTCGTCCGGCGCGGTGATGCCGTAGCCGACGAATACCAGGTCCGCATTGAAGCTGTGCGACGCGGTCGCATCGCCCGGCGCGAACACCCAGTCCTTGCCAAAGCTGATCGGCAACGCCTGGCCGCCCGCTTCCAGTTTCAGCGTGCTCTCGGCCGGCTGCGTCTTCACGCCGGCGATCTGCACCGACTGGCGATAGCTGTCGCCGTTGCCCGGCTTCAGGCCCAGCGCCAGCGCCTGCGTTTCCAGATAAGCAACGGTCAAATCGGCGCCGCGCTGGCCGGTGCCGCGGCCTTCCAGCACATCGCTGGAAAGGAAGGCGAGGTGGGCGCGCAGCGGAGCTTCCTTCACGACGGCGGCGTTCTTGGCGCTGTCGGCGTGGGCAGGGAATGCCAGCGCCAGGCTGATGGCCAAGGCGGAGGCAACAAAGGAGGGGGTCATTTTTTGCATGATTTCCTGGAGACGTAAAAGGTGGTCGCGGTCCATCAAATTTGCCGCGCGTACATTGTATGCGATAGCCACGCTAAAATGGCGGCATGACTGACCGCACTCCCTACATCGGCCGCTTCGCCCCCTCGCCCACCGGCCCCCTGCACATCGGTTCGCTGGTGGCCGCCATCGCCAGCTATCTCGACGCCAAAGTCCACCACGGCCAGTGGCTGGTCCGCATCGAGGACGTCGACGGCGACCGCAACGTGGCCGGCGCGGACGAGCACATCCTGGCCTCGCTGCGCCGCTGCGGCATGCACTGGGATGGCGACGTCACCTGGCAAAGCCAGCGCACCGAGCTGTACCGGCAAGCCCTGCAACAGCTGGGCGAACTGGTCTACCCCTGCGGCTGCTCGCGCAAGGAAATCGCCGATTCGCAACTGAGCCTGACCGGCCGCCAGGCGCAAGCGCTGATCTACCCAGGCACCTGCCGCCACGGCCTCGCGCCCGGCAAGAGCGCCCGCGCGCTGCGCCTGAAAGTGCCGCGGTCGCCGCACTGCATGCTGCAGTTCAACGACCGCTGGGCCGGCCCCGTTAGCCAGGACCTGACCGACGACGTGGGCGACTTCGTCATCAAGCGCGCCGACGGCTTCTGGGCCTACCAGCTGGCCGTGGTGGTGGACGACGGCGCCCAGGGCGTCACCGACATCGTGCGCGGCGCCGACCTGCTCGACTCCACCCCGCGCCAGCTCTACCTGCAACAGGTGCTGGGCCTGCCACGCCCGAGCTATCTGCACGTACCGGTGGTGGTCAACGAACTGGGCGAAAAATTGTCCAAGCAGACCGGCGCCATGGCCTTCGACAACGGCGCCGCGCCGCAACAGTTGTTGCAGGACGCCATGCTGCCCGCCGCCCGCTTCCTCGGCATGGAGCTGCAAGCCGACAGCATCGAAGCCTTCTGGCGCGGCGCCGTGCCCGCGTGGGCGGAAGTTCTGCGGAATCTGCCGAAACCGAAGTAGAAGCGATATCGATCAACACCGGCACAGGCGCGCGCCGCGCGATCCGGCTTTTCATCTACACTAGACCCATGGAAGTCGAACTCAAACTCCTGCTCTCGCCGGCCGACAACGACAAGCTGCTCCGGCATCCGCTGATCGCCGCGCACGCGCGCGCACCGTTCCGCTCGCAGCAACTGTCGGCCCGCTACTTCGACACGCCGGACCTGCACCTGCTGCGCCACGGCGCCGGCCTGCGCGTGCGCAAGGTCGATGGCATCTGGATACAAACGATGAAGGCCGGCGGCAGCGTGCAAAGCGGCCTGCACCAGCGCAACGAATGGGAAGGCCCGGTGGACCGCCCCTGGCCGCGCCTGGGCAAGCTGCGCAAGCTGATCGGCGACGATCCGCAATGGCTGCAAGTGCTGGCAGCCGACAACCTGAAGGCGCGGCTGGAGCCGCTGTTCGTGGTGGCGGTGGAGCGTCACACCTGGGACCTCGAAGTCGACGGCAACCAGATCGAGCTGGTGCTCGACCACGGCCACATCGAACGCCACGGCCGGCAAGTGCCGGTCAACGAAATCGAACTGGAACTGAAAGACGGCGATCCCGCCAGCCTGTTCGCCTTCGCACTGCAACTGCAGGAGCACATTCCCCAGCGCCTCAGCAACACCAACAAGGCCGAGCGCGGCTACATGCTGTGCCGCCAGACCGGCACCGTGCCCGTGCGCGCGACCGCCGTTCAGCTGGCGCCGGACGCCACCGCCGCCGAGGCGCGGCTGGCCATCCTCAACAACTGCCTGCAACACATCCAGCGCAACGAAAACGCCGTCATCGAAGGCGACGACGCCGAAACCCTGCACCAGATGCGCGTGGGCGTGCGCCGCCTGCGTTCGGCGCTCAAGCTGTTCGAACCGCTTGCGCCCTGCCCGCCCGGGATCCTGGAAGACATCCGCTGGCTCGGCTCGGAACTGGGCGCGGCGCGCGACTGGGATGTGCTGCTGGCCTCCACACTGGCGCACATCCAGGCCCACCCCGGCAGCCGCAACGGCGTCATGGATTTGCAAGCGCTGGCGCTCAAGTCGGCCCACGACAAACGCCACGCGGCGGCACAAGCGCTGCTTTCGCAACGCTACACGCGCCTGCTGCTGGCGATGGGGCTGTGGATGCAGCAACCGGCCGACGATACGGAAGAACCGGCCACCGATTTCGCCAGGCGCACCATGCAGCGCCTGCACAAGAAGCTGCTCAAACGCTCGCGCCGCATGAACGAAGGCGAGCCGGACACGATCCACCGCACGCGCATTGCCGCCAAGCGAGCCAGGTACGCGCTGGAGTTCTTCCAATCGCTCTACCACGGCAAGGGTCCGCGCGGCTATCTGAAGACACTATCCGCCGTGCAGGAAGAACTGGGCCGGCACAACGACCTGGTGGTCGCCGACCGGCTGCTGCGGGAACTGGCCCAGGAAAACGACACGGCGGCGCCCACCATCCAGTTCGCGCGCGGCTACCTGCAAGCGCTGCAGGCCACGCAACCGCCGGACCAGGATGCGATCCGCGCCGAGCTGCACGCCTTGCGGCTGCCGTAGGCTCCCGGCCTAACGCACCACCGGACGGTGTTTGGACTCCACCGTCCAGGTCAGCACGGCGGGACAAGCCGCATGCTGTATCGCCGCCAGCGCCGCATCGGCGTCGGCGTCGGCCTGCTCATACTGCTTGACACCAGCGATCTTGAAATGCAGCTGCGGCATGGAGGAACTGGCCGTCTTCGACAGGGTCGGCAGGAAGCCGCGTTCGGCCAGCACCTTGCGGCACGGCTCGATATCGTTCAACTGCTCCGACTCCAGCTCGATCTTCAGCAGCCAATTGACGGCATAGCCGCGCGCGGCCTCCTCCGGCACCGGGCGCATCAGGTCCGACGGCACGGTGGTTGCGGCGAAGGCCATCAGCGGAGCGCACAACAACAGCGCGGAGACAATTTGACGCGACATCGGCATTCCTCGAAAGACGTTAAAGCGTCATGTTAGCAGGATAGGATAAAGGCTGCCGACCAACAGCAACGCCATCACCAGGTTGAAGATGCGCACCGAGCGCGCATCCTGCAGCACGCGCCGCATCGCCACGCCGAACAGCGCCCACGAGCCGACGCAGAAGATGCCGATCAAGCCGAACACGCTCGCCAGCATCGCCACATCCAGTGTAGTGAAGCCCGGCGGCAGATAGGTGGTCAACGCGCCGACCGCCATCACCCAGGCCTTGGGATTAATCCACTGGAAGGCCGCCGCGCCGAAAAAACTCATCGGCTTGGACAGGCCGGCCTGCTCCGCGCTCATCGGCGCCGCGTGCGCCAGCTTCCAAGCCAGCCACAGCAGGTACAGCGCACCGGCATACTTGAGGATCACCTGCAGCATCGGCACCTGGTCGAACACCGCGTGCAGGCCCAGGCCGGTGGCGAAGATCATAAACGCAAAACCGCAGCAGATGCCGAACAGATGCGGCAGCGAACGCGTAAAGCCGTGGTTCAGGCCCGAGGCCAGCATCATGGCGTTGTTCGGCCCCGGCGTGATCGTGCTGATGGTGGCGAAGGTACACAAAGGGAGCAACAGATCGGGGGACATGGGCTTATCCGGTAACAGAAAGGAGTCCCCATGGTATTGGAGCCATCCTCAAGTGTACCGGTACACTTTAACAAACAGTAAGCACAAGTGTATTGGCCATTCGACCTATACGACCCGCCCGCGCTTGCCCTGGCGCCCCAGCAGCTTATAGAAGCTTTCCAGCTCGCGCCGCACCAGGTCCTGGCCGTTCTCGATCACGAAATCCTGGAACGCCGCCGCCACCTTGGGGATGGGCTGTCCGCTCAGGTGCATGATGTGCCAGTCCGCCTCCACCGGGCTCTCGTGCATCGGCAGCACCGCCAGCAGGCCGGCCTCGAACTCCAGGCCGCACGCGTGCACCGACAGGAAGCCCAGCCCCAGCCCGGCCGACACCATGCGTTTGATCGCCTCGTTGCTCGATACCTCGGAGCCGAATTCCAGCGGATGTCCCGCCTCGCGCAGCAGCTTCTCCACCGCCGTGCGCGTGCCCGAACCGCGCTCGCGCACCAGCAGGTTGGCGGCCATGACATCATTGAGCGTGATTTTTTTCTTCTTCATCAGCGGATGCGCGGGGCTGGCCACAAACGCCATCGGATGGCGCGCGAACTTGGCGGCGTTGGTGCGCAGCTCGCGCGGCGGCGTGCCCATGATGGCCAGCTCGATCTCGTGCCGCGCCAGCATCTGCACGATCTCCGCCCGATTCCCCACCTGCAGCTTGAGGCGCACGTCGGGCCGCTTCATCGTGAACGGCACCAGCAACGGCGGCAGCAAATGCTCCGCCGTCGTCACCGCGCCGATGCGCAGCGTGCCGCTGGTGACGCCCTGCAGCGCCGCCAGCTCGTCGCTGGCCTGCTCCCACAAACGCAGGATGCGCTCGGAGAACTCCACCATCACCTCGCCTGCGGCGGTCAGCTGGATATTGCGGCCCACCTTGCGCGTCAGCGGAATGCCGGCGATCTCCTCCAGTGTGCGGATTTGCAACGAAACCGCAGGCTGCGTAACGTGCAGCGCATCCGCCGCGCGCGACACGCTTTCGTGGCGCGCCACCAGTATCAGCGCCTGTAGTTGGCGAAAGCTGGCTGGATACATAAGCTGTTCCTTATCAATTATCGAATATGTTTAATTTTTCTTTTGTTCATTGTACCCGTATATTCATAATCATCTGACATCGTTTTAAGCGAGACCGACATGAGCATCGACGTGATCTTCCTGGGCCTGGACGGCGTACTGTTCGACACCGAAGCGCTGCACCTTGCAGCCTGCAACGCGGCGTTCGCCAACGCCGGCCTGTCGGTACGCTGGACGCTGCCGGCGCTGCGCTCGGCCGCCGCCACCCACGGCTACGCCCGCGCCATCGGTTCCGCCATCGCCGGCGAGCTGCTCTCGCGCGACAAGGCCCGCGTGGCCGAACTGTTCGCCGACAAGCACCGCCAGTTCCATCAGGCGATCAGCGCCCGGCCGCCCAAGGCCCTGCCGGCCGCGCTGGCCCTGATCGACGACGCGCTCAATGACGGCTGCAAGATCTGCGTGCTGACCGACCTGCCGGCGCCCGCCACCTCGGCGCTGCTGAGCGGCTGCTTCGGCGCCGATGTCAACAGCCTGTTCGCGGTCGTCACCGGCGGCGCCAGCTTCGACGGCCCCGCAGGCACCGGCCCGTATGCCCGCGCGCTCAACGCCATGAGCGTATCGCCGCAGGACGCCATCGCCATCGACACCGCCGTGCCAGGCCTGCGCGCCGCCGAGGAGGCTGGCCTGTGGACCGTCTCCGTCGCCCCATACGGCAACGACGTGGTGCGTCCACGCCAGTTCATCACCTACGACGCGCTGCGCGAGCTGCGTTCAAGTCCCTACACGCCCGACCAGCGCGCAAAACACGAACTGGCCGCATAACTCAACCCCGACATTTTCCCCACTGGGGAAAATGACTTCCCGCGCAGGCGGGAATCCATACAACGCGTCTGAGCAAGCTCAGCATGGATACCCGCGTCCGCGGGTATGACGGGGGTAAGGATTTTTTCACTATCTGGAGGCGCATCATGGAAACCATCGTCATCGTAGGAGGCGGTGCGGGCGGACTCGAGCTCGCAACCCGCTTGGGCGACACCCTCGGCGCCAGCAAGCGCGCCCGCATCCTGCTGGTGGACCGCTATCCCGGCCACTTCTGGAAGCCCTTGCTGCACACGGTCGCTTCCGGCAAATGCGATCCCCGCGTGGAGGAGCTGTCCTTCCCCGCCCAGGCGGTCGAGCATGATTTCGAATTCGTGCAGGGCGAAGTGCTGTGCATGGACCGCGCCCATCAAACCGTCACGCTGGCGCCGCGCAAGGGCAACGGCGGCGACGGCGTATGCCGCACCATCGCCTACGACAAACTGGTACTGGCCCTGGGCGCCATCACCAATTTCTACAACGTGCCCGGCGCCGCCGAACACGCGCTCACGCTCGACAACGTGGACGACGCCGAATCCTTCCGCCGCCGCTTCCTCGACGCCTGCATCAAGGCCGGCGAGCAGAAGACCCAGGTGAACGTGGTCATCGTCGGCGGCGGCGCCACCGGCGTCGAACTGGCGGCGGAGCTTAGCAACAGCGCCCGCGCGCTGGCCGCCTACCGCGTGCACACGCTGGATCCGGAAACCGACATCCGCATCAGCGTGATCGAGCGCGGCCAGCACCTGCTGCCGCAACTGCATCCGCAGCAGGCCAACCGCGCCGCGCGCGAACTGCGCGCGCTCGGCATCGAAGTATTGACCGGCACCGCCGTCGCCAAGGTCACGCAGGACGCGGTGATCGACGCCACCGGCAACGTCCACCGCGCCGACCTGACCTTGTGGGCGGCCGGCGTGGAAGCGCCGCAGCTGTGCGCGACGTTTGGACTGGCCGTCAACAATCTGCGCCAGATTATTGTGGACGCCAGCCTGTGCTCGGCCAACGACAGCCAGGTGTACGCGCTGGGCGACTGCGCCAGCTACGTCTGCCCGATCAAAGGTGCGGCGCCGCCACGCGCACAGGTGGCGCATCAGCAGGCGATGTTCCTGGCCGACCTGCTGGCCCGCCGCAACGGCACGCCGCGTCCGGACTTCCGCTACCACGACTACGGCTCCCTCGTTTCGCTCGGACCGCAGGCAGCGGTGGGCGTGCTGACCGGCGCCATCACCGGCAAGAGCATCCGCGTGGCCGGCGCCACGGCGAGCCTGCTGTATCAGCTGCTGTACCAGAAGCACCTGCTCAATCTGCACGGCACCGCGCGCGTGGCGACCCAGGCGCTGGTCGACTGGTTGCGTGCGAAAATTCAACCGCCGGTGAAGCTGTCGTGAGGTGTAATCGCCGTATAATGCGGTGATGACCACCTTAACTTCGTTAAGCAAAAACAGTCCGGTAACGCCTCCGCCCGCAACGATGGAGGCGTCCGGCATTGCGGCCGCCAACGCGGCCGCCGGTGCCGCACCAGCCGCCACGCCGGCTTCGGTCGTGCGGCTCAGCGGCGCCGGCGCGCAGGCTGTCGACGGCGTAGCGCGTGCGCCGCTGCCGCTGGTCTGGGAACGCAGCGGCAAGGACGCCGTCTCCGCCCTCATCGCCCGCAACTACAACTACCTGCCGCCCGCCAGCAGCTTCAAGAACCTGGGCGCCGCCTTGCTGGAGCGCTTCAAGACCGACGACACCAATTTCTCGCAATCGCTGCAGCAAGTGCCGCAGGATCTGAACACCGGCACCTACGACGCGCTGCTGTACGCCCAGCTGCCGCCGCTGCACCACCTCGGCGACAACCAGGCCGGCCTCGCTGTCACCACCAAGAGCGGCGTCAAAGTAACCCTGGCGCTGGACAGCTCGGACAACGGCATCGCCGTGCAAGTGCAAAGCAGCGGCAAGCTCAGTGACGACGAGCGCGCCGCGCTGGCCGGACTCTCGAGCGCCTTTCAAAAAGCGATCGACGGCCTGGCCTCCGTGCCGCCGAAAATCGACCTGGCCGGACTGACCGCTTTCGACCCGTCGGTACTGTCGTCGGTGGACCTGCGCTCGACGCTCAAGCTGAACGAAACCGACACGCAGCAGCTGGACTTCCACGCCGACGCCAAGCAGCGCACGGTGCGCTTCAACGGCCCGGCAGGCGAAGCGAAGATCAGCGTGGACCTGAGCCAGCCCGCAAGCTGGGGCAGCAAGGAGCAGCAAGCCAAGGCGCTGGCCAACTACCTGCACCAGTTCGACCAGGCCGCCACGCGCGGCCACGGCGACGCCGCGATGGCCGGCCTGTTCAAGGACGCCGTCACCCAGATGCACGGCGACTACGGCCAGCAGCCCGCCGCGCCATCGCAAAGGATCAAGCTGACCGGCGAGGACCACGCCATCCTCACCGGGCTAGCCGACTTCAGCGCCTCGCTCACGCAAACCGAAACCTCGCCCAATCCGCTGCGTCCCGGCGAGCATGACACCTTCGACTACCAGACCTGGCAAAGCACCAGCGTGCAAGGCCGCACCCAGTTGGACCGTTCGATATCGCAGCAGCAGCAATCGCAGCTCAAGGCCAGCTACCACCTGCCCAGCAAGCCGGGCGGCATACTGGAGCTGCTGAAGGATCCGGCCTCGCAGAACTACAACTACATCACGGTCGACGACAACGCCAGCAGCAACGCCGCGCTGGCGTACGACGAGGGCGCGCTGTCCAAGGCCACGCTGGAACAATCGGCCAGCCAGTCGACGCGCACCGTCAAATACCTGATGGACAAGGTGGTCGAAGACTACACCGTGCCGTTCAACGCAAGCCACACCCGCGACCTGCTCGACCTGCTGGCGCCCAAGATCAAACCCGACGAGGATCAACGCCACCGCACGCTGGACGCGGTCAACCAGATGATCTACCTGCAACCGGAACCAGGCTCACTTCCCCAATGACTCCAGAATCCACAGTGCTGATGGCGGCCTACAACGCCTCGATGAACCAAAAAATGTACGCCACGGCGGCGCAGCTGCCGCATGCCGAACTGGCCGCCGACCGCAAGGCCTTCTTCGGCTCCATCCTCGGCACCATGAACCACCTGCTGGTCGGCGACACCATCTGGCTGACCCGCTTCGCCAGGCATTCGGCCCGCTACAGCGCGCTGGCGCCGATGCTGGACCTGCCGCCGCTGACCAGCCTGACGCACAGCTACGGCGACGACCTGCCGTCCCTGCTGGCCCACCGCCAGCGGTTGGACGCCATCATCACGCAATGGGCGCCGCAGGTCGGCGCGGACGACCTGGCGCAAGCCCTCGAATACCGCAGGTTCACGGGCGACCTGTATCGCAAACACTTCGGCAGCGTGGTGCTGCACTTCTTCAACCACCAGGCCCACCATCGGGGCCAGGTCAGCACACTGCTGACGCAGGCCGGCGTCGACATCGGCGTCACCGATTTGCTGGCCATGGTGCCCGACATCGAAACGCCGTGAAGATCGCCGTCTACAGCGCCCAGCCCTACGACCGCCGCTTCCTCGACGAAGCGCGCCAGCGATACGCGGCAGGCGTCGTCGACGCGGCCTACTTCTCCGACCCGCTGACGCTGGACAAGGTACCGCTGGCGCAAGGCTGCGCCGCCGTCTGCGTCTTCGTCAACGACCAGCTGGACGCCGCCGTGCTGCAAGCGCTGCATGCGCTGGGCGTGCGCGCCGTGCTGCTGCGCTGCGCCGGCTTCAACCAGGTCGACCTGCGCGCCGCCGCCAGCCTCGGCCTGTTCATGGCGCGCGTGCCGGCCTACGCGCCGGAAGCGGTGGCCGAACACGCGCTGGCGCTGGCGATGACGCTCAACCGCCACACGCACCGCGCCTACGCGCGCGTCCGCGAAGGCAATTTCTCGCTGGACGGCCTGCTGGGCATGACGCTAAACGGGAAGACAGTCGGCATCGTCGGCGCCGGCCAGATCGGCACGGCGGCGGCGCGCATCTTCAAGGGACTGGGTTGCACGGTGCTGGTCAGCGATCCGGCGCCGACGCCGCAGCTGGACGGCGTGGCCACGCGCGCCAGCCTCGATGAGCTGCTGGCCGCGTCGGACATCGTCTCCCTGCATTGCCCGCTGATGGAAGCCACGCGCCATATGATCAACGCCGCAAGCCTGGCGCGCATGAAACCCGGCGCGATGCTGGTCAACACCTCGCGCGGCGCGCTGATCGACACCGCCGCCGTGATCGACGCGCTCAAGTCGCGGCAACTGGGCGCGCTGGCGATCGACGTCTACGAGCAGGAGGCCAACCTGTTCTTCCACGACCACTCCAGCGACATCATCGCCGACGACGTGTTCCAGCGCCTGATGACCTTCCCCAACGTGCTGGTCACCGGCCATCAGGGATTCTTCACCATCGAGGCGATGCGCGAGATCGCCGCCGTCACCTTCGACAACCTGGCCTGCCACATGAACGGCACGCCGTGCGCCAACCTGCTGCCTGCTAGCTCGTAACCGGCAGCGTCAGGATGAAGCGGGTGCCCGTACCCAGCTCGCTCTCGACATCGATCTTGCCGCGCAAGACACCGTACACGATGTTGTAGACGATGTTCAGCCCCAGTCCCGAACCGCCCTTCCCCAGCTTGGTGGTGAAGAACGGATCGTAGATGCGGCCCATGTTCTCCGGCGCGATGCCGGAACCGTTGTCGCTGATGACCACCTGCACCCGCTCCGCGTCGATCATGCGGGCGGTGATCAGGATCTCGCCTTCGGAGCGGCCCTCGAAGGCGTGCGTCAGGCCGTTGTTGATCAAGTTGATGAGCACCTGCCCGAATGGCCCCGGATAACTCTTCATCTGTATCGTCGGCGGAATCTCATGGCGCACCGTGATGCCGCTCTTCTTAAACGTCGGCAGCAGCAGCAACAGGATCTCGTCGGCCAGGTCGCACAGCTGGAACTCACGGCACTGCGACGTGGTGCGGTCCACCGCCACCTGCTTGAAGCTCGACACCAGGTCCACCGCCCGGTGCAGGTTGCGCAGCACGATCTCGCCGCCGCTGGCGACATCGTTGACGAAGGCCTGCAGCGTGGAGCGCTTCATGCCCTCGGCGGTCAGGCGCGTGAAGGCGCGGGTCTGGTCGATCAGCGTACTGACCGCCAGCAGGCTGTTGCCGATCGGCGTATTCAACTCGTGCGCCACACCCGCCACCAGCGATCCCAGCGCCGCCAGCTTCTCGCTGCGCACCAGTTCATCCTGCGCGTGGCGCAGCGTCTCCAGCGATTCCGCCAGGTCCTTGTTGGCGTCCACCATCTGCGCGGTGCGCAGTTGCACCAGCTCCTCCAATTTGTCGCGGTACTGGATCAGCTCCACCTCGCTCTTCTTGCGGTCCGTGATGTCGGTCGAGATGCCACCCATCGCCCACGTCTTGCCCTGCTCGTCGCGCAGGCAGAATTTTTCCGAGATATAGGTACGCACCATGCCCTCGGCATCCGGCACGCCCTCCTCGTAGATGTAGGAATGGGTGGACTCCAGCGCGCGCCGGTCGCCCTCGCGTATTACCTGCACGGTGTCGTCGTCGAAGATATCGGCGTCCTTGTGGCCGATCGGATCCGGCGAACCTGGCGGCAGCACCTTGCGCAGCCGCTCGTTGACCATCAGGTAGCGCCCCTCCAGGTCCTTGACGTAGATGACCGCCGAGGACTTGTCCGCGATATTGGTCAGCAGCGACTGGCTCACCCGCAGCGCCGCGTCGCGCGCGGCGACGGTGGCCAGCATGGTGTTGAACGCGGCCGACAACCGCCCCACCTCGTCGTTGGAGAAATGCGGCGCGCGCAGGTCGTAGCGCTGCTCGCGCGTGACCTGGTCCGCCACCTTCGACAGCGCCACCAGCGGCTGCGTGACCAGCCGCCGCAAGCCGATCGCCTGCAGCGCGCCGCCGATCAACAACGTCATCAACACCACCGCCAGCACCAGGCCATATTTGCTCAGGCGTTCGGCCAGCGGCTGCAGGGCGTACTCCACCTGCAGCGAGCCGACTTCCTCATGCTGGAAGCGCACCGGCGCCAGCATCGACAGGAAATCGCCGTGGAAGCTGTGGCCGGACGGCGCCATCTCCTCCGGCCACATGCAGCGCGCGTCGCCGCGCCGCGCATAGCTGGCGAACGGCTGGTGGCGCGCGTCGAACAGGCAGGCGCTGTCGATATCCGGCGTGCCGCGCAGCGCCGACAGCGTGCGGGTGGCGGCGCTGCGGTCGCCGAAGTTCAGGTCGACGTCGAGGTTGAGCGACACCAGGTCCATGCGGCTGGCCAGGTCCTGCACCAGCCGCACCCGCACCACGCTGATGTCGTAAGTGATGAGCGCCGCCAGCGCCACCAGCATCGCCACCAGCGCCGTCAACAGCGCGACGATCAGCAGCTTGCGCTGCAAGGCCAGGTCGTTCCAGCGGTGCGGGATCACGCTCACTTGGCGTCTCCTCCGACCACGCGCTCGGCCAACGCCAGCATGCGGGGATTGAGGCCGACGCCGGAATGCTTGGCCGCCGTCAGGTTGACTTCGAAACGGATGCTGCCGTCCACCAGCATCATGTTGATCATGCCGCCGTCGGCCAGGAAGGAGGATGAGTCGCCGATGGTGAGGATGGCCTGCTCGCGCATGCGCGTCAGCCACGCGCTCTGGCGGCTGCGTTCGGGCAGCGCCAGGTAGACCGCGTGACAGGGATCGGTTTCCTCCACCCGGCTGACGATGCGCAGTTCCAGCGGATGGCTGCCGGCCGCGCGCTTCTGCAACTGACGCGCCATGTCGGCCGCGCCGGCGCCCACCATGCACACCACCAGCGGCGCGTGCGGATCGGCCAGCGCCGGCGCCGGCCAGCTGGCATAGCGGGTGAAGTTGAGGATGTAGGCAGCCTTGACCTGCTGCTCGGGCATGGCCTGCTCGGCGCGCACGGCAACGCCGGCCAGGGCCGCCAGCTGGCAGGCCAGAACGGCCAGCATCCGGTATGCAACGGTGCCCTGTCGTTTCATCGTGCCTCTGCCTCCAAGTAGCGCCGCCGCGTGTTTCCAAGGCTGGAACGCCTCTTGATTTTATCCGAATAGCTCCTGGAGCAATCTTTTTTACAGTCGGCGGCAACGACTTGTTCTTGAAACACAACGCGCGCCGTCCCCACCCGGCTTGCAGCTTGTGATCGTGCGAAAATTGGTGAATACTTTGTTAAATCGCGCGACAAAGGGGAACACTCTTGATCGGGAGTAAACAGCTTCGCAGCATCGAGGCCCAAGCCGGGCCGGCGCGCTGGCCCCGGGTACGGCTGCCGTCCGCCTGCGCTGCGGCGCTGCTGTTGCTCCCCCTGGCCGCTGCCGCCGCCGATGGCGCCGGCGGCGACGACACATTGTTCGACCTCAGCCTTGACCAACTACGCAACGTCAAAGTACTCACCGCCACCAAGACCGCCACCCCGCTGCACGCCACGCCCGCCGTGGTCACGCTGATCACGGCCGACGACATCGCCCGCTACGGCTACCAGACGCTGGCCGAGGCGCTGTCCCACGTGGCCGGCTTTGTCGAGAGCGACGACCGCCTCAACCACAACTTCGGCGTGCGCGGCATCAACGCCGGCGCGCAGTCGGCCAGCCGCGCCATCAAAATCCTGCTGGACGGCCAGCCGATCGCCTTCCGCAGCACCCAGCAGCAGCTGACCGGGCTGGAATTCATCCCGATGAACATGGTCGAGCGCATCGAGATCGTGCGCGGGCCGGTGTCGGTGCTGTACGGCGCCGACGCGCTGCTGGGCGCGGTCAACGTCATCACCCGGCTCGACGGCACCGAACAGCGCCTGGCGCTGGGCCACGAATGGTCCGGCGGCGGCCGCAGCGCCGACCTGCTGGCCGCCAGCGGCAGCGCGCAGTTCGGCACAGCCACCGAGGGCGCGCCAACGCCCTACTGGCTGGCCTGGGGCGTGCAGGCGGCCAAGGCCGACCGCGCCGGCCTGGCGCTGCCGCGCATCTCGCCCGACTACCAGCGCTACGCCGCCCTCAGCCCGGCCCCGGCCGACGACGCCGATCCGCGCAGCCTGTACCTGCGCGGCGGCTGGCGCGGCGCCAGCGACGAGCTGCAGGCCAGCGTCTTCTGGCAGCGGCAGGACAGCGACAACGTCTTCGCCAGCCTCAACCCGCTGCTGCGCCCACCGAGCCGCGTGGTGCTGGAACAGGGCTTCGTCCACCTGGGCGCCAACCACCGCTTCAACGAGCAGCACACGCTGCGCGCCAGCCTCAACTACGGCGAAGGCGAACCGGGCAGCGGCGACCGCCTGCGCACCGGCGCCGCCGACTATTACCTGCTGCGCGACTTCGGCTACAAGGCGGTCGACGGCAGCGTCGAATGGCTGTGGCAGCCCGGCCCGCAGACCAGCCTGCTGCTGGGCGCCGACGCGCTGCGCGACCGCGAGACGCTGGAATCGTTCCGCCGCCACAGCCTGATCGACGGCAGCGATTTCCAGCTCAGCCAGCCGGGCGAGAAAACGCTGCGCAACACCGGCTTGTACGCGCAATGGCAGTTCCCGCTGTACGGCAAATGGCAGGCCATCCTCGGCGGCCGCCAGGACCGGCACTCGGTCTACGGCACGCAGGAATCGCTGCGCGCCGGCGTGGTCGGCACGCTGCCGGGCGACTGGGGCCTGAAGGTGCTGAGCGGCACGGCCTTCCAGGCGCCGTCGGCCGAACTGCTGTACCGCACCGCCGTGCAGCCGGGCGACATCAAGGGCAACCCCGAGCTGGCGCCGCAGAAATCGCGCACCGTGGAACTGCAGCTGAGCACGCCGCCGCATCCGCGCTGGAATGGCGCGCTGACGGTCTACCACACCAAGGTCAGCGAGCTGGTCACGCTGGAGCAGGCCTTCTTCAACCTGGTGGCGCGCAATACCAGCGACAGCAAGGTCAACGGCGTGGAGCTGGAGCTGCGCTACCAGCAGGACTGGTTCAACGCCTACGCCAACCTGAGCCGCGCCAACGGCAGCCGCAGCCTCAACCGCTACACGCTGGCGCCGCTGGCACAGCGCAGCGACGGCGAACTATTCCCCACCAACAGCGCCAACGCCGGCGCCAGCGCCAGCCTGATGGGACAGAAGCTGCTGCTCAGCCTGGACAACCGCTACGTCGGCCCGCGCCCGGCCGCCACCGCCAACGTGCTGCTGGCCAACCAGGCCTATCACCTGGCCAGCTACGTCGACACCACGCTGAGCGCGCGCTGGAGCCTGAGCGCCCGCGCCAGCCTGCGCGTGCAGGTACGCGACCTGTGGAACAGCCAGTATGTCGACCCCGGCGTCGGCGGCATCGACTATCCATCGCTGGGCCGCCGCTATGGAGTGCAATATGAATACCGCTACTAGCCGCCTGCTGGCCGCCGCCGCGTTGTCCCTGCTGGCGTCCTGCGGCGGTGGCGGCGGCGGCAACGGCGACGCCACCACGCCGCTGCCGGCCAATCCGATCAAGGCCATGATCGATCCGTCCGCCATCAACATCGCCTCGGTGGGCTGGCGCACCTCGACCCGCGACGCCTTCCTGCTGGCGGCCAAACAGATCAACGACGCCGGCGGCGTGCTGGGCAAGCGCCTGAACGCCATCGCGCTGGTCGCGCGCGACAACGCCGAGGCGCAGGACATGGGCCAGCAACTGCTGGACGCCGGCGTCATCGCGCTCAACGTCTCCACCTCCACCCGCGTGCTCAACCTGCTGCCGCAGGCGCTGGCCAAGGGCGTGCCCATCCTGACCGAATCGAGCTCCTCGCCGACGCTGAGCACGGTGGCCGACAACGACCTGGTGTACCGCATCGGCGTGTCCGACGTCGACGCCACGCCGGTGCTGGCCAAGGTCGCGTGGGAGGCGGGCAAGCGCCGCGCCGTGGTGCTGATCAACGCCGGCGACGCCTTTGGCGCCGGCCTGGCCAGCCTGTTCACGCCGGCCTTCCAGAAGCTGGGCGGCCAGGTGGTGGCCACAGTCACCATCCCCTTCGGCCTGAAGAACGGCTTCGCCAGCTACCTGAAGCAAGTCTACGACGCCAAGCCGGACGTGATCCTGAACGGCATCCTGGCGGCCGACATCTCGGCCAACGTCCTGAACGAATCGCTGCCGTTCCAGAGCGGCGCCATGTGGCTGCTGCCCGGCACCGCCGCCGGCAACCAGACCTTCCTCGACAACCTCGCCGATCCGGGCAAGCTGATGGGCGGCGCGCGCGGCGCGGCCGCCACCATCGGCGCCTACGGCAACAGCTCCTACCAGAGCTTCCGCACCGGCTACATCGCCCAGTACGGCAGCGAGCCGCAGGACTTCACCGCGCCCACCTACGACATCGCGATGGTGATGGCGCTGGCCATCGAGCGCGCCGGCCTGGTCAACAACAGCAAGAGCCCCACCGGCCTGATGGTGCGCGACAGCCTGCGCTTCGTGATGAACACACCGGGCGAGAAGGTGCGGCCGGAAACCATCGGCGCCGCGCTGGCGCTGGTCAAGGCCGGCAAGGACGTCGACTACGCCGGCGCCTATGCCGACATCGACTGGGACGGCGTGGGCGACATCGTCGGCCAGGTGCCGTTCACCGTGTTCCGGCTCGACACGGCGGCCCGCAGCTGGGACGCCAGCCAGCAGCTGATCATCGGCCTGCCGCGCTGAACGGCATCGGTGGCGATCAAAAAATGATCGCCGGCACATCTTTTCCCCGGTAACATCAACGTTCCGCATGACAGGTATGCGGAATGCATGGTTGTGCAGCCGAGGCCGGCTGGCTATACTGCACTGCAACATGCACGTTTCTTCACATTCGATCGCAGTCCAAATCCGGGGAAGGTCATGTCTCTCGCTTACCGCGCCAATGCCGATTTCGCCAAGTTAAACCATCCGATGCGGGTGCCGCTGTCGGCGGAAATCCACTCAAGGCCCTTCCTGCAGCTGCAAGCGCCGGAAAGCCTGACCCATTTCGCGCTCTACGTGCAGCAGGACCAGCCGTCGCAGAAATACCACCGCAGCACGCAGCACCAGATCCTCGAGCAGCTGTGCATGCACTACGGCGTGGCCGCGCCCGCCCCGCAAGCGCGCTACTTCTTCCACGACTTCGACCGTTTCCGCCTGAAATGGGAATGCCACACCGAATTCGCCACCTACACCTTCGTCGAGCGCAACGACCCTGGTTCACACCCATTGGGGTCAAGTCTGGCATTCGGACACGAGGTCAGCAGTAGCGACGACAACGGCAGCGCTCGTGTCCGAATGTCAGACTTGACCCCAGCGTTTGAGCGCATGCCGCTGCGGCATGTGCCGCAGGAGTGGCTGGCGGGTTTGCACGGCAAGATCATCGTGGCGGCCCACGTGCTGCTGTGCCAGGGCCAGCCGGACGACGCCGGCGCGACCGATGCCATCCGTGAACTGTTCCAGGGCAAATCGCTGGTCGGCAGCAGCGTCGGCAGCGGCGCCGAGGTGTGGACCGATTTCCTGATCCAGCCGGACGGCTTCAGCCGCTTCGTGGTGCGCGACCTGAGCCTGCGCGAGTTCCAGGCCGGCCGCCTGGTCGGGCGCCTGCTGGAAATCGAGACCTACCGCATGATGGCTCTGCTCGGCTTGCCTCAGGCGGAAGCCAGCCAGCCGCTGCTGAACGGCATCGAGAACGAGCTGGCCGACCTGACCGCCACGCTGGTGCAGGGCGACCTGCCCGAGGGCGTGGCCAACGAGGCGCGCGAGGAACAGGCGCTGCTGCACCGTATCACCAGCCTGGCGGCGCGGCTGGAAAAACTGTCGGTCAACAACAGCTACCGCTTCGCGGCGGCGCAGGCCTACTTCAGCCTGGTGCAGGCGCGCATCCAGGAGCTGCGCGAGGTGCGCATCGCCGGCATGCCGACGCTGGCCGAGTTCATGGGCCGCCGCCTGGCGCCGGCCATGCACACCTGCACCTCGGTTTCGCAGCGGCAGGAGACGCTGGCCAAGCGTATCGCCCGCAGCAACGACCTGCTGCGCACGCGGGTCGGCATCGAGCAGGAGCGGCAGAACCGCAAGATCCTGCAATCGCTGGACGCGCGCGCGGCCCAGCAGCTGCGCCTGCAACAGGCGGTGGAGGGTTTGTCGGCGGTGGCGATCTCGTACTACACGTTGGGCCTGATCGGCTACGCGGGCAAGGCGCTCAAGGCCAGCAACATCCCGGTCAATCCCGACATCCTCACCGGCCTGGCCGCGCCGCTGGTATTCATCGGCGTGTGGATGGGCTTGCGCCGGCTGCACAAGCAGCTGACCGAGAAGCCGGTCAGGATTGCGGCTGGTTGAAACGGCTGGCCAGGAAGCTGGCGATGCGCTGCTGCGTCGCCTCCAGGTAGGGGATGTTCATGTGGTCGGAGTCGGGCACGATTTCGTCCGCATGCAGCTGGCCGAGCTTCTCGACCAGCAGGTCGGTGTGCGAATGCGGCACCACGTCGTCGAAGGCGGCGCGCAGCACATAGGTCGGCGCCTTCAGGTGGTGCGCGTACTTGACCGACTCGAATTTATGCCGCAGCACATACTCCACCGGGATCGCCTTGAACTTGCGCTGGGCCAGCGCCAGGATGGAATCGTAGGGCGTGATCAGCACGATGGAATTGGCGTCGCGCTCCATCGCCACCTGCACCGCCACGCCGGAACCCAGGCTGCGGCCCACCACCGCGATGCGCTTCGGATCGACGTGATGACGCTCGCTGAGCCAGTCGTACAACATGCGGCCGTCGTCGACGAAATGCTCCTCGGCCGGATCGCCGTGCGAATCGCCGTAGCCGCGGTAATTCACCGCCAGCACCGCCATGCCGGGAAACAGCTTGCCGGCGTCGCGCGCCACCCAGGACACCTCCTCCGAACGGCCGCCGAAATAAATCACGCCCGGGTGCGGCCCCGCCACCGGCGGCGTCATCAGCCAGCCGGACAGCCGCGTGCCGTCATTGGAGCGCACCACGATCGGCCGCGTGCGGTGGCCGCTGCTGTAGGGCTTGAGCACCTCGCGCTTGCTGCCAAGCGGATTGAACAGTAACCGCTTCTGGTTGGCGGCGACCGCAGCGGTCAGCCCCATCCACAACACGCTGGCGAGCCCAGCCAATCCAGCCACTTTTTTAGAATGTTTCATGCCTCTACTCTACCTTCGTTCCATGCTGGCACGGTAATGAAAAATCGCCACGTGCGTGGTATAGGCCACAGATGGCGCCACATGGCCGTTTACACAAGTGCCGGTATAATACGCGCTCCGTTTTTCAAGCAATGCCAATAATGAAACCTGCTGTCGTACTGCTGCATAGCTCCATGAGTTCCAAGGCCCAGTGGGCCGACCTGATGTCGCAACTTGAAGACGGCTTCCGCTGCATCGCCGTCGACCTGCTGGGCTACGGCGCCTCGCCCTTCCCGGCCGACGTCGACGCCGGCTATGTCCACACGCTGGCGCACGAAGTCGACGCCGTCAACGCCGCCATCGCCTCACGCCTGGAGCCGGGCGAAGCCTTCCACCTGATCGGCCATTCCTTCGGCGGCGCCTCGGCGCTGCACATGGCGCGCCGCATGCCGGAGCGCGTGCTGTCGCTCACGCTGTTCGAGCCGGTGGCCTTCCACCTGCTGCCGGCGCAGCACCCGGCGCGCGCCGAAATCGCCGGCGTGGTGGAGCGCATCAACGCCTGCGGCCCGCAGCAGGACCGCGACGCCACCCGCATCTTCATCGACTACTGGAACCGCGCCGGCGCCTTCGACGCCGCGCCGCCCGCGGCGCAGGACAAGATGACCGGCATGATTGCCAAGGTGCGCCTGGACTTCCAGGCGCTGCTGGGCGAAGCGGCCACCATGGACGACCTGTCGGCGCTGACGATGCCCTCGCTGGTGATGTCGGGCGCGCACAGCCCGGCCTCTACGCGTCTGTTGGTCGAGGCGCTTGGCACCGCCCTGCCCAACGCCACCGTGATGCAAACGCGCGGGGCCCACATGGCGCCCATCACCCATGGCGCGGCGGTCAACCCGGCCATCGTCAACTTCCTGGCTGACGCCGAAGTCATAGCGGATTGACAGACGCCCCGCTGTGCGGACACTCGTTGTTCGCCCAGGACTCCCGCAGCTTCTCCCGCGTGCCTAGCAGCGATTCGCGCTGGGCACGCAGCGTCTCCATCATCTGGTCGATCTCGCCCAGTCGCGTATCGATGTTCTGCAGCAGCCCGTCGTAAAAGGCCGCACCTTCCAGCGTCGTCACCGTGCGGATCGCCTCCAGCGTGAAGCCGAGATTCTGGCCGATCTGGATCAGATTCAGGCGCCTCAGCGCCGCCTCCTCGTACGCGCGGTAGCCGTTCGCCCCCCGCGTCGCCTTCGGCATCAAGCCCGCCCGCTCGTAAAACCGGATCGCCGACGCCGCGACACCCGAGCGCTCCGCCAGTTCGCCTATTTTCATTTTTCGCTTGACCTTAAAGTGAGCTTCAACCTTAGCATACATCATCTCCATTACAACGCCCGGACCCGACATGATGTTCACCGCACTGACACTACCGAACGGCAGCACCCTCCCCAACCGCCTGGCCAAGGCCGCGATGGAGGAAAACATGGCCGACGCCGGCCAGCTTCCCGGCCCTGCGCTAAACCGTTTATACCAAAGCTGGGCCGAGGGCGGCGTGGGCCTGATCATCACCGGCAACGTAATGGTCGACCGCCGCGCGATGACCGGTCCGGGAACAGTGGCACTGGAATCAGGCACGCCGCTGGAGCCTTTCCGGCGCTGGGCGCAGGCGTCGCGCCAGCAAGGCGCGCAGGTGTGGATGCAGATTAACCACCCCGGCCGCCAAGTGATGGCCAACATGGGCGGCAACGCCTGGGCACCGTCGGCGGTGGCGCTGGACATGGGCAAGCACAGCAAGCTGTTCGCGCAACCGGTCGAGATGAGCGCCACGCAGATCGAAGAAGTCATATCGCGCTTCGCCGCCACCGCCCATGCCGCCGAACAGGCAGGCTTCAACGGCGTGCAAATCCACGCCGCCCACGGCTACCTGATCTCGCAGTTCCTGTCGCCGCTGACCAATCGCCGCCGCGACAACTGGGGCGGCGACCTGGCCAATCGGGCGCGCCTGCTGCTGGAAGTGGTGCGCGCCGTACGGGCACGTGTCTCGCCCGGCTTCAGCGTGGCCGTCAAACTGAATTCGGCCGACTTCCAGCGCGGCGGCTTCTCCGAGGACGACGCAAAACAGGTCGTGCTGATGCTGAACGAACTGCCGGTGGACCTGATCGAACTATCCGGCGGCAGCTACGAAAGCCCGGCCATGCAGGGCACAACCACCGATGGCCGCACGCTGGCGCGCGAAGCCTACTTCCTGGAATTCGCCAAGGAGCTGGCGGCCGTGGCGCGCATGCCGGTGATGACCACCGGCGGCATCGCCCGCAAGACCGTGGCCGAACAGGTACTGGCCAGCGGCGTCGCCGTGGCGGGCATCGCCACGGCGCTGGCCGAAGTGCCGGACCTGCCGGTGCAGTGGCGCGCAGGCCGCGATCCGGCGACGCTGCCGCCGGCCGTGGAGTGGAAGGATAAGACGATGGTATCGGTCGCCATGATGTCGCTGGTCAAGCGCAGGTTGCGCGCGCTGGGGAACGGCGCCACGCAGGCGCGCCGTTACTCTCCGCTGGTCACGATGCTGCTCGGCCAATTCCGTTTGGCGATGCTGACCAGGCGCTATCGGGCCTGGCTGGCCACCGCCGGTTAATCGCCCACCACGATGTCGATGGTGTTCTCCAGCCAGATACCAAGGTTGGGCGCACGGGCGCGTTGGCCGGAAGGCCCCATCTCACCCGGCGCATGGAACTTGGTCCCGATGGGCAGTATCGCGTTCAGGAACGAGATATCGCCCGGCGGGAAATCCACATGCGTGGCCTTCGGCTCGAAGCCATCGACACTGGCCTCGCGCGGCGTGAACAGGCGCAGCGCGATATCGTCGGCGTGGTTGATGAAGGTGAGCGGCACATTGGCCGTCGCCAACCGCGCCCAGTAGACCTGATCATGGAAGCCCTTGAACTCCGGGTAGTTCCATGACAAGCCGGGGACGGAGTCGTTATAAGCCTTGTCCCACACGTCGAACTCCACGCCCTGCCGGCGGTTCTTCCATACGCGGTAAGGTCCCTTTCCCAGCCAGCGCACGGACCGCACCTGCTTTTCGGGATAATCGAAACTGACGCCCAGCGCATCGACCTGCTTGCCGGCTTCGACGGAATACGCGTAGTTCACGCTCAGCGTGCCCGCCGCGCTCAAACGCCAGTTGATCCTGTGCAGACTGCCGCCAAATTCGGCCCGCACCACCGCGTCGCCGCCTTCGACGGCCGCCTGTATAGATTTGAACGTGGCGCTGCCGGCCACCAACCGTGGACCGTTCGACAGCGGCGCCACAACATCGCCCTTCTTCAGTTCACGCAGATAGCCGGTCGCCTTGTCGATCGTGGCGCTCACTGTCCCTGCCTGCAGCAGGAAGCTGTCCGCGCGTTCCGTCAGCCTGGCCGCGCCGCCCGCCGGGCGTTCCGGCTGCATGCGCAACGCGACCTTTTCCGCGCTGGAGATCATCCACGACCACGTGTAGATTTCGCGCCCTTCCGCATCCGTCGCGGTGAAGTACAGCGCATCCTGCTGCGCCCAATCCTGCGGCAAGGCGATGCGGGTCACGCCACGCATGCCGGCCGCGACATCCGGCGCCTTGGCGCCGCCCTGCGCGACAACTGTGCGGCCAACGCCCGCGCCGAACTTCACCAGCTTCCAGCTTAGTTTGAGCCGATTCAGGTTGCTGAAGTCGTAGCGGTTCTCCATGACGATGGCGCCGTCGAACGTCGGCGCCAGCGAGGACAATTCGCCCAACGGCAGATACACCGGCGACCATATCTTCTTGATCGCGTAGTAGCTGCCTTCCTTTTCCCGGTACGGCCCGAGGATGCCATCCGGCGCCAGGTTGCCGGCGACATCGACCATGCCGCCCTTGTCGTCGCGGACGATGCCCTCGTCCACGAAGGACCAGATAAACCCGCCAGCGCTGAGTGGATTGGCCAGCATCGACTTCCACCAATCGTCCAGGCTCGCCCCGGCGCCGCCGTCGTACAGGCCGTGCAGGAACTCGGTCGGCATGAACACGTCGCGCCCATGGAACAGCGACGTCGCGCAGCAATCGTAGGTGGGATAGTGCGCGGTATCGATGCCGCCGAAGTTCGCCCACGGATGGATTACGGGCCGCTGCTGCACATCCCATATCGGATACAGCCGGTCCAGCTCAAGATTGAAGCCGCCCTCGTTGCCGTTGGCCCAGAGGAGAATCGACGGATGATGCTGGTCGCGCCGCACCAGCTCCTTCACCAGCGGCGTGGCGACGCCGGTATCGTAGGCCTTCTGCCAGCCGGTCAGCTCATCGATCACATACAGGCCAAGTTCGTCCGCCACGTCGAGGAAGTGCGCGTCCGGCGGATAGTGCGACATGCGCACCGCGTTCATGTTCATGTCCTTCATCAGCTTCGCATCCAGGTAGCTGAGTTCCTTGCTGGTGGTGCGGCCGGAAGTCGGCCAGATCGAATGGCGGTTCGATCCCTTGAGGCGGACCTTCACGCCATTGACGTACAGGCCATCGCGCTTGCGCAGTTCGACCGTGCGGAAGCCGATCACCTTGCTGGTCTCGTGGATCACGCGCCCGCCGTCGAGCAGCTGGAAGCGCACCCGGTACCGCCGCGGCGATTCCGCCGACCACGGAGATATCTTGTCGAGATGCCCGCGCACATGCGCCTTCCCGTCCGCCACGGCGGCGCTCATGTCCGCGCCCAGCGGCTTGCCGTCCAGCGTGAATACGCGTGCGACCACCTTGCCGGCCTGGCCGCCATCGATGAATACATCCGCATCGAAGTCGCCGTTGTGCTTCGCGTCCAGGCTTACGCGCTCGATGTTGTGCTGTGGTTTGGCCTCCAGCCACACCGGCCGGTAGATGCCGCTGAACATCCAGAAGTCCCCTGCGCGCTCGGCGCGGTTGACCGATGCATCGGCGGAGTAGCGGTCGACCGTCACCTCCAGCTGGTTGTCCGCACCGGGCTTCAGCAGCGCCGACACATCGTAGCGGAACTCATAGAATCCGCCCTGGTGCACCGGCCCCGCCGGCTGGCCGTTGATCTTCACCAGCGTATCCGTCATGGCGCCGCCGAAAACGATGTCGATCCGCTTGCCCTGCCAGTTGGCCGGCACCTTGAAGGTGTAGCGGTAGATGCCGGTCTTGTCCGGCGCCGGGTCGTTCTGCGAGTCGCTGAAATAACGGTAAGTGCCGAAGCCCTCCATCTCCCAATTCGACGGCACGGGAATGGTCTTCCACGTCCCGCTATTGCGCCCGCCGTTGACCATGAACTGCCAGTCGACGCGATGGTCCTTATCCGTGCCGCTCAGGTACTGGACCTGCGTGGCATCCGCCATGCACAACCGGCACAGCGCCAGCAGCAGGCAGCACAACAGGCCGCGCAGCAGGCCGCCCATCACAGCTGCGCTCCCAGGCGCTTGCTCTCGCCGGCCTTCAGGTTGAGCGGAATGACCTTGCCGCCGTAGCGCACCTTGCCGGCGCCGGAACCCGCGGTGCGGCGTATCGTGGCCGACGTCAGCTTGCCGTTGGCCCAGGCCACATCCACCTCGTAGCCGCCGCGTGCGCGCAGGCCCTTGACCGAGCCTGCCGGCCATGCGGACGGCAACGCCGGCAGCAGATGGATTTCACCAGTCTGCGACTGCACCAGCATCTCGCAGATCGCCGCCACCGCGCCAAAGTTACCATCGATCTGGAACGGCGGATGCGCGTCCAGCATGTTCGGATAAGTGCCTCCGGCGTTGTTACCTTCGCTGCCCTTGCCGCTCTGCTGCGCCGCGCGCGCGCCCGGCTTGGCCAGCTGCCCGCGCAGCATTTTATAAGCGTGATCGCCGTCCAGCAGCCGCGCCCAGTAAGCCGTCTTCCAAGCCATCGACCAGCCGGTGCCGGCATCGCCGCGCCCTTCCAGCGACTTGCGCGCCGCAGCCGCCAGCTCCGGCGTTTGCGTCGGCGAGATCTGGCGGCCGGGGTAAAGCCCGAACAGATGCGACACGTGGCGATGCGTATCGCCCGGCGTATCGAGCACAGGATCCTTTTTCTCCTCCATCCACTCCAGCAGCTGGCCCCAGCTGCCAACGCGCGGCGCGGCCAGCTTGTCGCGCATGGCGGCGACCTGCGCGCGGAAGGCCTGGTCGTCGCCCAGCACATCCGCCGCTTCCACGGTATTGTTGAACAGGTCCCAGATGATCTCCTGGTCGTAGGTCACGCCATCCTCGATCGGCCCGTGCTCCGGCGACCAGCCCAGCGGCGCGACCAGGCGCCCGTCCGGCAACTGCTTCAGGTAGTCCTGCCAGAAGTGCACCGCCTCCTTCATCATCGGATAGGCGACGTTGCGCAGGAAGGTCTTGTCCTGCGTGTAGGCGTAGTGCTCCCAGAAGTGCTGGGCATACCACGCGTTGCCGGTCTTGTTCCACACATAGCCCATCGCACCGAACGGGTTCGACTCGGTACGCACGGTCCAGCCGCGCACCGGCTTGCCGGCATTGCCGATAAAGGTCTCCTCGCGTTGCACGGCCTGGCCGCTCAGGTCAGGCTTCGCCATCCGCACCGCTTCAGGATGCGCAAGCGCCTGCACCGCCGTATCGGCAATCAGCTGGCGATACACCGGTGCCACGCCCTGCACCAGCGCGAAGAACGGCAACGCGTTCTGCGACAGGTTGGCCGGTTCCGCCGGCCAGTAGTTCATCTGGATGTTGATGTTGGTGTGATAGTCCGACTTCCACGGCGGCGTGAGGCTGTTGTTCCACAGGCCCTGGAGATTGGCCGGCAGCGAATCGCGCGAACTGGAAATCAGCAGATAGCGGCCGAACTGGAAGAACTGCGCCTCCAGCCCCGGATCGCCGCCTTCCGCCGTGTAGGTGGCGATGCGCTGGTCGGTCGGCAGCGCGCGGCGTGCCGGTGCGGCGGCGCCGAAGTCCACGCTGACGCGTTTGAACTGCGCATCGAAATCCTTCTGGTGCTCGGCCAGCAGCGCCGCCCACGGACGCGCCGCAGCGCTCACCTGCGCCGTCACGCGCGGCAGCGGATGCTCGCCCTGGAACTTCCTGGCTGGATCGAGCACGTAGCTGGTGCCGGCGCCCAGTATCAAAGTCACCGCATCGCAGCCGTTGAAGGTGATCCGGTTGCCATCGACAGCGATCGCCCCGCCTTCGTTCATCACCTGCAGCTCGCTGGCGTAGTCCATCGCATTGCTGGAGGCGTCGCCTTTGCCGCGCAGCGAACCCGTGGCGACAATGCGGTTGCCCACCACGTTGATCTGCGCGTCGTGCATGTCGGTCAGTTCTATCGAACCGGTGTACTGCCCGCGCTTGTCGGCGCTCAGGCGCATCGCGATCACCTGCGCCGGGAAGCTGGCGAAGGCTTCGCGCTTGAACTTGACGCCCCCGTGCGTGTAGCTGACGCTATGCAGGCTCTGGCCGATATCCAGCTGGCGCGCGTAGGCCGTGGTGGCTTGCTCGTGCCCCGGCAGGTTGATGTAGACGTCGCCGAAGGGCTGGTAAGAGCCCATCACCTTGTCGTCGCCGGTCCACAGCGTGATGTCGTTGAACTGGATGCGCTCCCGCGCCAGCTGGCCGAAGATCATCGCGCCGATGCGGCCATTCCCGATCGGCAGCGCCTCCTGCTCCCAGCCCTGCGCCGTATCGGGCGCCGGCCGGTCGTAGCGCAGCGCGAGGTCGCGGACCTCCGCTGCGTAGCACAGCTGCGCGGCGAACAAGCCCGCCGCCACCATCACGTGTCGAAACATCTTATTTCCTGACCGTGATCGACTTGCCCTCGTATGCGACCACCTTGTCGGCAGCATCGAAATCATCCGAGCTCGATATGCCAGCCTTGATGAAGCGCAGCTTGAACTGGCGCTTGGCCACCATGCCCTTGTACTGGCCGACACGCTCGCCGATCGTCACAACGCCGGTCTTGTCGTTGTAGCTCAGCGGGATGCGGCTGAACTCTCCGCGCAGGTAGGCGTTGCTCACGCCATCGTCCTCGTAGAGACTGAACTTGCCGTCGGCGCCGGTGTAGATGTTGAGGGTGATCGGCGCATCCGGCTTCTCATCCACATACTGGGTCACTGGTCCCATCGGCAGGATCGAGCCGGCCTTCACCAGCAACGGCATGCGGGTCTCCGGCGCTTTGATCGTCGCCGTGCCCCCACCCTTGTGCACTTCGCCGGTATAGAAGTCGTACCAGCTTGCGCCCTTCGGCATGTAGACGCTGCGTTCGCGCGCACCGTACACATACACCGGCGCCACCATCAGGTTATGGCCGAACAAGTACTGGTCCTTGATATCCTTGACCGCTTCGTCGTTCGGGAAATCCATCACCAGGCCGCGCATGATCGAGCCGGACTCGTAGTGGATATCGGCGGCGGCCGAGTAAATGTAAGGCATCATGCGATAACGCAGCTTGTCGTACCAGACCATCGAGTCGCGCATCGGCGAGCCTTCCGGCGCGATCTCGTGGATCTCGCGCTTCACCACCTCGCCATGGGAGCGGAACAGCGGCGAGAACGCGCCGAACTGGAACCAGCGCAGATTCAGCTCGCGCCATTCCTTCATGTCTTCCGGCTTGCCCACGGCCGCGCCGGTAGCACGGTTCTCCTGCGCCGAACCGACTTCGCCGACCTGGTAACGATCCTCCTGCGCATAGCCGCCGATATCGTGCGTCCAGTTGGGAATGCCCGACATCGAAATGCTGACGCCTGCCGAGATCTGGTCGTACAGGTTGTTCCAGCGGCTGGCCGTATCGCCGCTCCACACGGCGGTCGCGTTGCGCTGGATGCCTGCGAAGCCGGAGCGAGACAGGATGAACTGGCGCTTGTCCGGCTGGTCGCGCTTCAGGCCCTGGTAGAAGCCCTCGGTATGCGCCAAGCTATACGGATTGAAAGTGATCTCGCCTGCGCCATACACGGTTGGCCCGATCAGCTTCTTGAAATCCTCCGGACGGGAATTGGACAGCACATCCGCCTCGGTGTTATCCATCCACCAGGCGTCGAAGCCCAGGTCGATCAGCTTGGGCTTCATCTGGCGATAGTAGATGTCGCGCGCTTCCTTGGTGTACGGATCGTAGTGGCTGTTCTTGTAGCCTGGGCCTACCCAGTCAAGCGCGCCGTCTTCGACGTTCTTGGTCCACATATGACCCTTGGCCGCCAACTCCTTGTAGTTGTCGGTGTTCGCGTAGAACTTGCCCCAGATCGAAATCATCACGCGCGCGTGCGCCTTGTGGGCCTCGTCCAGCATCCCTTTCGGATCCGGGAAGCGCGCCTTGTCGAAATCGTGCGAGCCCCACTGGTCCTGCGGCCAGTAGAACCAGTCCTGCACCAGGTTATCCACCGGCCAGCCCTGCTTGCGGTACTCGCGCAGCACGCCGAGCAGCTGCTCCTGAGTTTCGTAGCGCTGGCGCGATTGCCAGAAGCCGTAGGCCCACTTCGGCATCATCGGCGCCTGGCCGGTCAGGTGGCGGTAGCCGGCGATGACCTTGTCCATGCTGTCGCCGCTGACGACGTAGTAGTTGATGCTCTGGGCGACTTCCGACGAGAAGGTCAGCGAGTGGCGCTCCGGCTCTGGCAGCGGATCGTTGTGCGTGATCGCGACCATGCCGCCGGACGGTTTCCACTCCAGGTGCAGCTTGACCGGCTTGCCGGCCTCGAACTTCACCTCGAAGTTGTGATACCACGGATTCCAGCCCTGGCGCCACACGTCCATTACCTGCTTGCCGTCCACCGACAGCGTCGCATAGTCCGACGAATACAGCTGCATCTTGTGTACCCCCGGCTTGTCGGAGCTCAGCGTCGCATCCCACACCACCTTCACGTCTTTCAGTGTTTTCAGCTCGCCCAATTCCTTCGGCCAATTCTCGGCCACGTCCTTCAGGTATTGATACGCGATGTCCTTCTCGTGGCGGGTCAACGCCAGCTTGCCGCCGATGTAGTAGCGCGCCGTCAGGCCACCGGCCTTGCCTTCGTCGTCGATCACCTTCAGGTCGCGCACCATCGGACCATACGGCTTGGCGTCGCCGAAGCGCGAGATCGAATTGTTATCCCACAAAACGCCGTAGTTCTTGTCCGAGACCACGAACGGCACGGCGATCGCCATATTGTGCTGCATGAGCAGCACGTCCTCGCCGTTCAAATTCATCTGCGCGTTCTGGTGCTGGCCCAGGCCGTAGTAGGCGTCCTTGGTGCCGTGGTTGAAGCCCTCCTTGACTTCCATGAACGGCTTGCCGCCGACATCGACCGGCGACATGCTCTCCGAGGCCTGGCTCAGGAACGCCTTGCCGGCCGCGTTGAAGAACTGGACCTGCCCCGTCGCCAGCGACACCGCCACCGAGATCTTCTTCGCCTTCAGCGTGACCTTGTCCTTGCCCGATGCGGCGATGCTGAAGTTACCGCTAACAGGAGCGGCCACCGTCATCAGCGACGGCGTGAGATCCTTGCCCGACTGGTCGAGCTTCACCACGTGGATGATATTGTCGGCCATGACCTCAAGGCGCACTTCTTTCGCCGCGCCCGTATCCGGCTTGACCACGACGCCGGTGGCGGTCTTCTCAAACGTGCCGGCCAACGCGTGGCCCGACACCATCACCGCCAGGCACGACGCCGCAGGCACTATCGATTTGAATCGCATTTAATCTCCGTATTTTCAGTATGTACCCAGTTTGACCTTGAGAACCACCGGATTGCCGGTCAGGTTCAAGCCGTAATCTGTCTGGTCGCCGTTCCAGTTGCGCTCCATGATCCATTTGCCGGAAGCGTCGAAATGTCCCTCTTCCACACGCGCCAGCATGGACGGCTTGCCATCGGCGCTGTCGAAGCTCACACGCGCGTGCTGGCCCACCACGATGAATTCGTTGTCGCCGATCTGCGCGATCGACGCCCCGCCGTTGGGCTGCTCGGTGTCCGCCGGCAGATCCTTGATCTTGGCCAGCCAGTCCGCGTCGCCGAACTGCCACATGCGGAAGCTGACGGTTGCGTTCCAGTTCTTCATCGCCACGGTCTGCGGCTTGCGGTCGTCGCCCTCGGCCACGCCGTAGGTGCGGCCCTCGAACGCCCACTTGGCCCACTGGCGTTCCATCGGCCGGAAGACGGCGTAGATTTTGCCGAACGGCGCCACCATGGTCTTGTCGGTCGCCTTGGAGCCGAGCGGGAAGTTGCTGTAGTCCGCGTAGTCGATACCGAACGGCGAGAACGCCAGCGAACCGCGGCCCAGCACCAGGTAGGCATAGCGCACGTATTGCGAGGCGTTGCTCATCTCCGGCAGCATCAGCGCGTTGTCCGGGCGCTGGAAGCGGTCCAGCGTGGCGTGGAATTTGTTCGACTCCGGCGCGTAGATGTCCGGCGCGGCGATGTCGATGTGCGGCGCGGCGGCCTTGTAAATATCGATCACGTCGAAGGTCGGCCCGCCGCTGGCGAAGTTGCCCTTCCACGGCATCACCGGCGACTCCAGCGGATCGCGCAACGCGTTATTGACGTACATCGGCAGGTTGTAGACGGCGCGGCCGGCCTTGGCGATTTCCTCGATATAGCTGGCGATGGAATAAGCGTGGAAGTACTCGTCGGCGTAATCGCCGTAGACCTGCTTCCAGGTGCCGCTGGCGGCCAGCGCCACCGGCGATTTTTTATGATCCAGCACGGCCTGCGGCACATTCTGCTCGAACGCCGCCTGCGCGTTGGGCGCGAAGTCGCGCACGAAACCGTAGGTGCCGACCTCATTCTCGACCTGCATCATGATGACGGTGCGCTGTGCCGAATCGGCTTTCTTGATGTGTTCCATCAGCGCGACAAAGGCCTTCCTGTCGGCCTTCATCGTTTCCTCGCTGTTCGGCGACAGGCAATAAACAGTTTTACCGTCCTTGTCCACCATGCGCGGGAAGCGCTTGTTATTAAACTTGACCCACTCCGGCGTGTACTGCGGGCCGGTGTTCTTCCAGGTGCCGAACCACAGCAGCACCAGGCGCACCTTGTGCTCGCGCGCCTGCGCCAGCAAGGTGTCGACGTAACTGAAATCGAATTTGCCTTCAACCGGCTCGATCTGCTCCCATGCCACGGGAATCTCGACGGTGTTGGCGTTCATGTCTTTGATGGCTGGCCACACCTTGTTCAACGCCAGCGGATAATTGCTGGAGTTGTGCACCTGTGCGCCGAACATCACAAACGGCGCGCCATCGACCATCAGGGCGTGGCGGCCGTCCTTCTTCACAAGCTGCGGCAGGTCGGCAGCCGCCGCGCCAGTTGCGGCCAGGGCCGCGAAACTCAAAACGGAGAAAAACTGGCGGGCGGTATGCTTCATCTGTTTAAAGCCTTTCGTAGTTTAGAAGTCGTAGCTCAGTTTCGCGACCACGCGACGGCCGGTCTTGAACCATGCGCGTCCCATCATCCCGATATTTTGCTGCATCAGCTGCTTGAATGTCGAATCGGTCAGATTCTGCGCTTCCAGGCCAAGCTGCACCTTGTCGCTGAATTTGTAGAACACCGACGCATCCAGCTGGCCGTAGGAATCCGCCCAGGTAGGCAGCGCCCATGCGACATTGGTCTGGCCGAAGCCTGGGCTGGCAGGATTGGTATCCGTGGCATCGCCGCCCTTGGTACCGTTGACGTTCACGCCTTGCAGCGACTTGGAACGCCAGTTGTAGGCCAGGCGTCCCGAGACAGGACCTTTGTCATACAGCAGCGCCAGATTGTACGACTGGCGCGACAGGTTCTCCAGCGGCAGGTTGCCGAAGGAGGTGCCGTTGGTATCGCAGCCGTTCAGGTTCAGGTTGACGTTGCTGGCGCTGTCGCCGCCAGTGCAGTATTTCGAGAACACTGGGTTATACAGTTCGCGCTTGCTGTCGACGAAGGTGAAGTTGGCTTGCATGCCAAGGCCGGACCATGCGCCAGGCAGCTTGTCGAAGTACTGCTGGAAGGCCAGCTCTATACCGCGCGCGTGGCCCTTGGCGCCATTGATCGGGCCAGTCACGTTGAAGTTCTGCGGCTTGCCGTTCACGTCGGTCAACTGATAGGTGTACACCTGGTTGACGACGATGTCTTTCAGCTGCTTGTTGAACACCGCCGCGGTGAACGAACCGCTCGGCGCGAAGTACCACTCCATCGTCAGGTCGAGCTGCTTCGACGTGGTCGGACGCAGGTTGGGGTTACCCGATCCGGTACCGTCCTGGGTCAAGGTGTTGATGGTGGTGACGCCGTTCTTGGTCGTCGAATCGGCGGTTTGCGACAGCGTGGTGTAAGCCTGCAGCTGGGTGAAGTCAGGGCGGGACAATGCCGATGCCGCGGCAAAGCGGAACTGCAGCGTGTCGGAGGCCTTCAGGCGCAGGTTCAGGCTAGGCAGGAAGTTGTGATAGCTGTTGTCGAAGTCCTGCGCCTTGGAGAACGGCGCGATGACCGGAATCGGCACGCCCTGGGTGGCGCCGGTCGGCGCGGTCGAGCTGAACACGGTGTAACCGTGCGCGGTCGAATCGGTTTGCACATAGCGCATGCCGACGTTGCCGTCCACCGGATATTTCAGGTTATCCCAGCCGAAGCGCAACTGGCCGTACAGCGCCTTGGTTTTTTCCGTCTGGTCGTTGGTGCCGATTGGATTGGTGCCGAAGGTAGCCGGCGTCCATGGCGAGCAGGTATTGCCTTTTTCCGCGCACAGGATGTCGTGATAGGTGTGCAGCTGGGCGTAGGAGCTTGGGTAGCCCTGCGCCAGCGAGGCGTTCGGGAACACCACCGACGGCACCGACACGCCGCCGTTGAAGAAGTTATTGAAGCTGTGCAGGTTGGTATTGCCGGCGAAGCGAGGATCGCCCAGGTAAGCCAGGTGCGAAATCTCGCCCTGCCATGGCTGGGTGATGGCGGCCCAGTTGTAGTCAGGGTTGGATTTGGTCGTCGTCGCCGAACGATCCGTCAGGCGCACGCCAAAGCGCACGTCGCGCAGCACCGGATGATCGAAGTCGTACTTGACGTCCGTCTTCCACGCGGTTTCATCGGCCTTGGCGCGGTCCAGGTGTTCCATCGTGAACGCCCAGTAGTAGTTGTTCGGATTCGCCAGGTAGGCGCGGTCCGCATCGCTGAAGATCAGCTTAGGCACATTGCCGGTCAGGTCAAGCTGCTCCTGCGGCATCTGGACGCCGGTCGCCACGGTCGAATCGAAGCTGTTGGTCTTGGCCTTGATGTGCTGCAGATCGGTGGTGACGGTCCAGCTGTCGTGACGCCAGCGCAGGTTCCACGACAGGTCGGTGGTGTCGGACTTGCGGTTGGCGGCGCGGGTGTCGTCGCCGAAGTTGATGCCGGCGCCGGAGGAGTCGGTCAGGGTGCCGGTCAGCAGCGCGCCGCGCGAGTTAAAGGTCGAATCCGGGGACAGGCGGATGTTGTACGGGCTCGATTGGGCGAAGATCGCCTGCTCGTCCCACTTCATCTCATACTTCGATTTAAACATGGTCAGGGAGCTGGACCAGTCGTCCTTCTTCCATTGCAGCGCGCCGTATGCGCCTTCGCGCTTGCGGTCGAATTGCAACGTGCGCCATTGCGCGCCCTTCGGTGCGAAGACCGGGTTGCCGTTGGCGTCTTTCATCGGATAGTAAGGCTCGACCTGGAAGGCGTCGGTGCGGGTCGCGCTTTCCGAGTACGCCAGGTCCAGCAAGGCGCCGATTTCACCGACAGGGGTTTTCCAGCGGTTGGACACCAGGCCCGAATACGATGGCGAGGTCTTGCCCTTCTTCAGTTCCGACCAGGTGCGGTCGGCCGAGATGGCGGCCTTGAATCCCTTGTAATCGAACGGCATCGCGGTGCGCAGGTTCACCAGGCCGCCGATGGCGCCCTCGACCTGTTCCGCCGATGGGTTCTTGTAGATGTCGACGCCGGCCATCAGCTCTGGCGGCACGTCTTCGAAGTTCAGCGAACGGCCGCCGTTGGCGGAGAACGAATCGCGGCCATTGAGCTCGGAGCGCACATAGCTCAAGCCACGGATCGACACGCCCGAGCCTTCGACCGAGAAGTGCTCCGGGTCGCCCTTGGCCATGGTGCGGTCGATGGTCACGCCCACGATGCGCTGCAACACCTCCGTCACCGAGCGGTCCGGCAGCTTGCCGATATCGTCGGCGACGATGGAATCGACGATTTCATCGGCATTCTGTTTGATCTTCTGCGCCGACTGCAGCGCCGCGCGCTGGCCGGTCACGATCACGGTCGCGCTGTTGTCGGTGGCGGGCGCGGTCTGCGCCATCGCCATGGACGCCATCTGGGCCAGGCCCAGCGCGATCGCCGTTTTTTTAAACTGTTTCATTTACACTCTCCAGGTTGTGCGAATAAGTCACGGCTCTTTGGCCATTTACTATTTGTGTTTTAGTGTTGTAGTGCTGGTTTGGGAAATCGTCAGGCGAACGAGCCCGCAGGCGCTGGGCAGCGCAGAATTTTGAAATTCATTGATAGTGTCTCGCTCTTGGTTTTTTATCGCGGTGACTTGCTGGCGGGGTGCCAGGTCGTACGATGTTATAGGACCATTTTGCAAGTTACGACAGCATGCCGCAATTGCGAAATTCACCAAGGCGCGGAATGATAATGAGCAAGCGCACGGGCCGGCGCGGCCGGCCCGTGCACAAAAAGCGACATCAACGGCGGCTTGAGCGCGTCGCCACGTCGACCCACACGGCCAGCGTCAGGATGCAGCCCTTGACGATCATCTGCCAGTAGGTGTCCACGTCCAACATGGACATGCCGTTATCCAGGCTGGCCATCACCAGCGCGCCGATCAAGGCGCCGTAGACCGTGCCGGAACCGCCGCGCATCGACGTACCGCCGATGAAGCAGGCCGCGATGGCATCGAGCTCGCCGGACGTGCCGGCCGACGGCGAACCAGCCGCCAGCCGCGCCGTGTTGACCAGGCCCGCCAGGGCGCACATCAGGCCCATGATCCCGAAGATCCACAGCTTCACCGCCTGCACGTTCACGCCGGACAGGCGGGTCGCCTCCATATTGCTGCCCACCGCGTAGATGCGGCGGCCAAACACGGTCTGCGTGGCGACGTAGCTGAAGGCGCCCAGCAGCACCAGCAACAGCAGCACCGGCAGCGGTATGCCCTCGTAGCTGTTCAGGGTTCGCACGAAGGCAAACAGCACCGCGCCGATGGCGGCCAGGCGCACGCCATCGCGCCACATGGGCGGCACCGGCAGGCCGTGGCGTCCCAGGTTCAGGCGCTGGCGCCAGGTCAGCACGGCGGCCAGCGCGAACAGCGCCACGCCCAGTGCGACGCCCAGCTCCGGCGACAGGTAGCCCTGCCCCACCTGCACCAGCGCCTCCGACACGGGAGCCACCGTCACGCCGTCCGTCACGCCCAGCACGATGCCGCGATACGCCAGCATGCCGCCCAGGCCCACAATGAAGGACGGAATGCCCTTGTAGGCCGTCAGGTAGCCGTTGACCAGGCCAAGCGCCAGCCCGCAGGCCAGCACCGCAGCCACCGTCACAGGCAGCGGCATGTGGCGGTTCACATCCAGCACCGCGGCCACGCCGCCCAACAGGCCAAGCAGCGAGCCGACCGACAGGTCGATCTCGCCGGAGATGATGACGAAGGCCATGCCGCAGGCCACCACGCCGGTCACCGACATCTGCCGCATCAGGTTGGACAGGTTGCGCGCCGAGATGAAGCCGCCCTCCGTCTTCCAGCTGAAGAAGCTCCAGATGATGGCGATGGCGATCAGCAGCGCGAGGATTTTGTATTGGGTGAAGAGCTGTTTGAGTTTGGTGGTTTGCATAGGTTTTACAAAACTCGCTATGAATGATCGAGCGCCGCCGACAGCAGCATTTCCTGGGTCAGGTCCCGGTTGATGAAGTCTCCGCGCAGCTGGCCTTCGCCCATCACCAGCACGCGGTCGGATACGCCCAGCACCTCGGCCAGTTCCGACGACACCATGATGATGGACACGCCCTGGCTGGCCAGTTCCAGCATCAGCTTGTAGATCTCGTACTTGGCGCCGACGTCCACGCCGCGCGTGGGTTCGTCGAGGATCAGCACCTTGGGCCGCGTCAGCAACATCTTGGACAGCACCGCCTTCTGCTGGTTGCCGCCGGAGAGCGAGGTAATCGGCAGGAAGGGGCTGGCCGTCTTCAGGCCCAGGCGCGCGATCTCCTCGCTGACGGTCTTCAACTCGGCCTCGCGGTCGATGCGGGTGAAGCGCGCGTAGCGCCCCAGCACGGACAACGTGATGTTCTGGCCCACGTCCAGGTCGCGGATGATGCCGTGCTGCTTGCGGTCCTCCGGCACCAGCGCCAGTCCCGCGCGGATCGCCTTGATCGGCGTGCGGGTATCGATCTTCTCGCCATTGAGCCACACCTCGGCCTCGCTGCGGCCGTTGTAGGCGCCGAACAGCGCCGACACCAGCTCCGTGCGGCCCGCGCCCACCAGCCCCGCGATGCCGAGGATCTCGCCCCGCCGCAGCGTGAAGGAAACGTTGTCCACCTTCCTGCGGTCCGGCTTTTCGGTGTCGTAGCACACCACGTTGCGGGCTTCGAAAATCACCTCGCCCTGGGTGCGTTCCAGCTTGGGGTACAGCTGGTTCATCTCGCGCCCCACCATCTGCGAAATGATCTGGCGCACATCCATCTGCCGCATCGGCGTGGTGGCGATATGCTTGCCGTCGCGGATGACGACGATGGTGTCGCAGATCGCCTCCACCTCGTCGAGCTTGTGCGAGATGTAGACGCAGGCCACGCCCTTGGCTTTCAGGCCGCGTATGATCTCAAGCAGCACCTCGATTTCCGACGCCGTCAGCGACGACGACGGCTCGTCCAGGATCAGCAGCCGCGCGTTCTTGTTCAGCGCCTTGGCGATTTCGATCAGCTGCTGATGGCCGCCGCCGTAGTTCATCACCGGCAGCACCACGTTGACGTCGTTGAGCTTCAGTTCCTTGAGCAGCGTCTCGGCGCGCCGGTTCATGGCCGGATAATCCATGCGGCCACCGGGCAGCGTGATCTCGTTGCCGAGGAAGAGATTTTCGGTCACCGTCAGTTCCGGCACCAGCATCAGCTCCTGGTGGATGATGACGATGCCGGCCGCCTCGCTCTCGCGTATCGACTGCGCGCGCAGCGGCTGGCCGTCCATCAGGATCTCGCCGTCCCAGGTACCGTGCGGGTAGACGGCGGACAGCACTTTCATCAAAGTGGATTTGCCGGCGCCGTTCTCGCCGCACAAGCCGATGCACTCGCCGGGCCTGACCTGCAGGTCGATGCCGTCGAGCGCGGGCACACCGCCAAACTTCTTGACGATGCCCTTCATTTCCAGCAGATAGGCGGACATGCAGTATCCGCCGCTTACTTGGCAGCCAATTGAGCCTTGGTATAGAAGCCGTCCGTCACCACAAGGTCGATATTCGCCTTGGTCAGCATGGTCGGTTTGAGCAGCAGCGTGCTGACCTGCTTGAAGCCGTTCTGGTACTCGGCGTTGAAGGCCGGCTTCTCATTGCGCACCAGCTGGATCGACAGCTTGGCCGCCTCGGTGGCGATCACCTTCAGCGGCTTGTAGACCGTCATGGTCTGCGAGCCGGCGATCACACGGCGCACCGCCGCCAGGTCCGCATCCTGCCCGGACACGGCAACCTTGCCATCGAGCTTTTGCGAAGCCAGCGCCTGGATCGCGCCGCCGGCGGTGGCGTCGTTCGACGCGACCACCGCATCGAGCTTGTTGGCGTTGGCGGTCAGCGCATTCTCGACGATGGACATGGCCTCCGCCGGATTCCAGTCCTTGACCCACTGCTTGCCCACCACCTTGATATCGCCCTTGTCGATCAGCGGCTGCAGCACCTTCAGCTGGCCTTCGCGCAGCATCTTGGCGTTGTTGTCGGTCGGCGCGCCGCCCAGCAGGTAGTAATTCCCCTTCGGCTTGACCGCCACCACACCCTGCGCCTGCATCTCGCCGACCATTTTGTTATCGAAGGAGATGTAGGCGTCGATATCGGCGTTGAGGATCAGGCGGTCGTAGGAGACCACCTTGATCTTGGCCTTCTTGGCCTCGCGCACGGCGTTGTTGAGCACCGTGGCGTTATACGGGACGATCACCAGCACGTCGACGCCGCGCGAAATCAGGTTCTCGATCTGTGCGATCTGCCGCTGCTCGCTGGCGTCGGCCGACTGCACGAAGACCTTGGCGCCCTGCTGCTCGGCCGCCGCAACGAAGTAATCCCTGTCGCGCGCCCAGCGTTCCAACCGCAGATCGTCGATCGAAAAGCCGATCTTCGGATTCTTGGCGTCCGCCATGGCGTTCCCGCCGGCGCACACCAACATGACGGCGACTGCCGCGGCGCTCAGTAATTTCTTCATTGTCGTCTCCTGTTATCGCACGGGTCGATGCCCGGTTGACTAGTGATTGTGACGTGCCTGGTTGTTAACCACTCCCCGGTATGGTACAGCCAGTTCCATGCAGGCGCCGTTTTCCATCTGCCCAACGGTGCTGCGGTAAATCTCCTGCCACGGCGTCTGGCTGGCGGGGATGGGCGGAAGGCCGTCCTTCTTGCGCTCCTCCCACTCCGCCTCGCCCACCTGCACATCGCAACGGCCGGCGTTCAGGTCCACGCGGATACGGTCGCCCGTGCGCAGCCACGCAAGGCCGCCGCCAACCGCGCTTTCCGGCGACGCGTTCAGTATCGACGGGCTGTCCGAGGTGCCGGACTGGCGGCCATCGCCCAGCGTCGGCAGCGCGTTGATGCCGCGCTTGACCAGCGCATCGGGCGGCTGCATGTTCACCACCTCGGCCGAACCGGGCCAGCCCACCGGGCCTGCGCCGCGTATCACCAGCATGCAGTCCTCGTCGATGTTCAGCGACGGATCGTTGATGCGGGCGTGGTAGTCGCCGGAGCCGTCGAACACGATGGCGCGGCATTCGAAAATGTTCTCGCTGCCCGGCGTGCTCAGATAGCGGGCGCGGAAGGCGTCCGAGATCACGCTGGTTTTCATGATGGCGAAGTCGAACAGGTTACCCTTCAGGACGAAGAAACCGGCGTCCTTCTTCAGCGGCTGGTCGAACGGATAGATCACCTCGCGGTCATGCGTCTCGCGGCCGGCCAGGTTGTCGCGCATGGTGCGGCCGGTGACGGTTGGACGGTCCGAGCGCAGCATGCCCTTCTGCTCCAGCTCCCACATGATGGCCGGCACGCCGCCGGCGCGGTGGAAGCGCTCGCCGAGGAATTTACCGGCCGGCTGCATGTTCAGCAGCAGCGGCACCGCGTGGCCGTATTCCATCCAGTCGCTGGAATGCAGCTCGACGCCGGCGTGGCGCGCCATCGCCATGATGTGCTGCTGCGCGTTGGTGGAACCGCCGATCGCCGCGTTGACGACGATCGCGTCCAGGAAAGCTTCGCGACTCAGGATGCTGGAAGGCTTGATGTCCAGCCGCGCCATCTCGACGATGCGCTTGCCGGTTTCATACGCCATCTGGCCGCGCTCGCGGTACGGCGCGGGAATCGCCGAGCAGCCGGTCAGCGACATGCCCAGCGCCTCGGCCATCGCGTTCATGGTGGAGGCGGTGCCCATGGTGTTGCAGTGTCCCGCCGACGGCGCCGAGGCGGCGGCGATCTGCAGGAATTTTTCGTTGTCGATCTCGCCGGCGGCCAGTTGGCGGCGGCCCTTCCAGATCGCCGCGCCGGAACCCGCCAGTTCACCCTCGAACCAGCCGTCCAGCATCGGCCCGCCGGACAGCACGATGGCGGGAATGTCGACCGTCGCCGCGGCCATCAGCTGCGACGGCGTGGTCTTGTCGCAGCCGGTGGTCAGCACCACCGCATCGATAGGATAGCCGTGCAGGATCTCCACCAGGCCCAGATAGGCCAGGTTGCGGTCGATGGCGGCGGTCGGACGGCGGCAGTTCTCGAAGATCGGATGCAGCGGGAATTCCATCGCGATGCCGCCCGCGTCGCGGATGCCGTCGCGCACGCGCTGCGCCAGCTCCAGGTGGATGCGGTTGCAGGGGCTGATATCGCTGCCGCTCTGCGCGATGCCGATGATGGGACGCCCGGAGCGCAGCTCCTCCGGCGTGATCCCGTAGTTCATGAAGCGCTCGAGGTACAGCGCGGTCATGTCGATGTGGTCCGGATTGTCGAACCAGTCCTGCGAGCGGAAGCGGCGTTGGGTACTCATGCGCCGTACCATCCCGCATCGACGAAGTAATCGCGCCCGGTGCAGCGGCCGGCGTTGTCCGACGCCAGGAACAGCGCCAGCGCGGCCACGTCGTCCACCTGCACGCGTTGCGGCAGGCACTGGCCGGCCAGGATGCGCGCTTCCTCTTCCGGCGTATGCCACAGGGCTTCCTGGCGCGGCGTGCGTACCGCGCCGGGGATGATGCAGTTGACGCGGACGTTGTGCGGACCAAGGTCGCGCGCCAGGCCGCGCGTCATGCCCTCGATGGCGGCTTTCGCCGTCATGTACAGTGTCAGTTCAGGCAACGCCAGGTGCCACGAGATCGAACCGAAATTCAGGATCACGCCACCGCCGCGCTGCCGCATGCCCTCGGACACCGCCTGGGCGCAGAAGTACTGGTGGCGCAGGTTGACGGCCATGCGCTGCTCCCAGTATTCGGGCGTGACGTCGGCCAGCTTGTGGCGGTCGTCGTTGGCGGCGTTGTTGATCAGGATATCGACTTCGCCGATGCTCTTGAAAGCCGCGTCCAGCGCTTCGAGATCGGTCAGGTCGCAGCGCATGAACACCGGCGGCGTCGCCAGCGCGGCGAGGCGGCTTTGCAGCGCCAGCGAATCCGCTTCGGCCACGTCGAGGAAGTGCACCTGCGCGCCCTGCTGCGCGAACGCCTCCACCATGCCCGCGCCGATGCCGCTGCCCCCGCCCGTGACCACCACGCGCCGGCCGGCCAGGCTAGGATAGGTGGCATGCTGCATCCTGGTCTGCACCGTCGGCGCCGCGCGCACCGGGCTGGCGCCGCGAGCGCGGCCCAGCAGGGCGCGCACGCCGAAGGTCCACGGCGCGATGGCGTCGCTGCGCTGCACATGGTTCACCAGCTTGCCCAGCGATGGCGTCGAGATGCTGACACGGTCGCCCAGGTGGTGGGTGAAACCGCCGCCGGCGCTGTCGCGGTCTTTGATCGGCGAGAACATCGTGCCGAGGAAGAGCATGAAGCCGTCCGGGTATTGGTGATGGCGGCCGCAGACCTGGCTCACCAGGTCCAGCGGATCGCGGCTGATCTCGCGCATGCGGCTGGCGCCGGCCAGGTGGAAGTTGTCGTCCTCGCCTTCGATCAGCATGCTCACTTCCGCGTTGCGGATGGTGTCGATGGTGAAGTGTTCGTCGAACAGGCGGATGAACGGGCCGATGGCGCACGAGCCGTTGTTGTCCTTGGCCTTGCCCAGCAGGAGGGCGCTGCGGCCTTCGATGTCGCGCAGGTTGACGTCGTTGCCCAGCGTGGCGCCCAGCACGCGCGCCTGGCTGTTGACCGCCAGGACGATCTCCGGCTCCGGGTTGTTCCATTTCGAATCGGGATGCAGGCCGACGTCCGCGCCCTGCCCCACCGCCGACATGGGTTGCGACTTGGAGAACACCTCGGCGTCCGGGCCGATGCCCACTTCCATGTAGGGCGACCACAGGCCACGCTCGATCAGGTCCGCCTTCAGCCGCGCCGCTTCCGGCGAGCCGGGACGGATGGCCGACAGGTCGGAGCCGATGATGGACTGGATTTCCGAGCGCAGCGCGCTGGCGCGGGAGGCGTCGCCGCCCGCCTGTTCTTCGATCACGCGTTCCAGCAGGCTGACGGCGAAGGTCACGCCGCAGGCCTTGATCGCCTGCAGGTCGCATGGCGCCAGCAGGCGCGGCGCGCCGACGGCGGCCTTGGCATCGAGCGCGTGGGCCATCAGCTGCCGCACGCCGCCCAGCGGCTCGCCGGGCGCGGAGCGCGCCACTTCGAGGGCGTCGTCGCGTTCCAGCAGATCGGACATGGTGGGCGCGTGGCCGGTGATGTCAAACACCTCGCCGTTGCGCACGGCGACCACGCAAGGTCCGTTGATGACGCCATCGCGCCACACACGGCCCACCAGGACTGCCCGTTCGACATCGTCGGGCAGCATCGTATTCATATTATTTTCCAAGGTCTCTCTCTCCAGGCTGGCAAGCAAACTGCGTGGAGGATTTTGACCCGATTCACCCATGACGGCAATTATGAAACTCACCAATCCCGGTCATGTTTTACGCCTCGCCCGCGCTCAGGCCACGCTGCGCAAATCGGCCACGGCGGCGGCTTCGCCATCCGTTTCGCCGGCGCGCCCCTGCATGGCGCGGTCCTGGTAGGCGCGCGGCGTGCAGCCCAGCTCCCGCTTGAACACCGCGTGCATATACTGCACCGACGTGAAGCCGCAGCTGAGCGCCACGTCGGCGATGCTGCGCTCCCCGCGCGCGAGGATCTCGGTGGCGGCGTCCAGCTTGAAGCGCAGGATCACGTCATGCACGCTGCAATCGAGCTCCTGGCGGAAGTAGGATTCCAGCGACGAGCGCGAGATGCCGACATACTCGGCCACCTGGTGCGTCTTGATGCCCTGGCAGGCGTACTGGCGGATGAAATGGCGCGCCCGCATCACGTGCGGATGCTTGGGCGCCTCGTGGCGGGTCGAGGTCAGCACGTTGATGCCGACCGGCGGCACCAGGATGCGCGTGCCGCCCAGGCGCACGCCGTGCAGCATCTGGTCCAGCAGGTGGGCGGCGGTGCGGCCCATCTCCTGCGCGCCCTGCATCACGGAGCTGAGCGGAATACGGGTCAGCATGCGCGCCAGCGGATCGTTGTCGATGCCGATCAGCGCCACCTGCTCCGGCACCTCGATGCCGGCCATGATGCAGGCCTGCAGCAGCTGGCGCGCGCGGGCGTCGGTGACGGCGATGATGCCGACCGGCTTGGGCAGCCCGTGCAGCCACTTGATCTGCTGCTCCACCGCCTCGTCCCACGACGGCGCGCTGGTGCCCAGGCCGCGGTAGATGTGCGGCTCCATCTTGTCCTTGTGCATCAGCGTGCGGAAGGCGGTCTCGCGTTCCTGCGCCCAGCGGTTTTCCTGCGCCTCCGGCAGGCTGAACATCGCGAAATTGCGCAGGCCGGCCTCGATCAGGTGGTCGTGGGCCAGCTTGATCAGCTTGAAATTGTCGGTGGCGACGTAGGGAATCGATTCGGGGTAATTGCTCTCGTCGGCGTAGGAACCGCCCACCGCCACCACCGGGATGCGGCTGCGGCTGAGCGCGGCGGCCACGGCGGGATCGTCGAAATCGGCGATGATGCCGTCGCCCTGCCAGTGCTCGATGCCGGGCAGGCGCAGGCGGAAGTCTTCTTCCAGGAACAGATCCCAGGAGGCGCGGGTGCTGCTCAGGTGAGCGGCCACGCCGGAAATAACCTCTCGGTCAAAAATTTTATTAGCGTTGAACAGCAACGCAATACGGTGGGACTTCATCGACATTTTCAACGACCTCAATCTCGGTACAGCACGTCTCGACACATCCTCTGCGGGATGTGCCGGGTATTGTGGCATGTTTCCGATCATACACCGATGAAAAAGGCGATCACGTCCCTAATTGGCGACAATCGGCTTGCCAGTCACTATGCCCCGGCCCGCCGTGCTCATATACACCACACCATAGGTGTTTGCATCTCCGATAACAAATTGGGCATCGCCCGGACCGCCATATTGATGATTGTCGTCATTAATACGTAACCAGCTGGCGCCGCTGTCGGTGGAGCGGAACAGGCCGCGCACGCCGCCCACCGAGCCCCAGATGTACACCGTCGGGTAGTTCGCGCCCGGCGCCGCCTTGCCGAAGCCGACCGCCGCCGCATAGCCCACACTGGCCAGGTTGGCGAACGTGGCGCCGGAATCGGTGGATCGGGCCAGGCCGCCGTCGTACAGCGCCACCCAGACGTCGCCCTCACGGCCGGGCGCCGCGCGCACCAGTTGCGAGCCCTTGGCGCCGGCCAGGCGGCCGGCCGGCGCGAAACTGGCGCCGGCGTCGGTGCTGACCAGCAGCGCGGCGCCGCTCAGGGCGTAGAACTTGCGGGGGTTGACCGGGTCGGCCACCGGCCGCGCGCCGTTCAGGCCCTGGGCCACGCGCCAGCTGTCGCCGCCGTCGGCCGAATAGTAGCTGGTGGCGGATTTTTCCGGGCTGTGCACGATCACCTTGCCATCCGCGCTCAGCGCCAGGCGGCCCTGCTTGCCCTGCAGGCTGGCGGTCTTCTTCCAGCTCACGCCCATGTCGCGCGACACGTACATCGCGCTGCCGACGCGCGCCACCACGTTGGGATTGGCGGCCGCGTAGTCCAGCCCCCAGGTGGTGCCCATGGTCGGCGTGTGGATCGGCGCGTACTGGGTGACGTCGGTGTGGCGGAAGCCGTCGTAGTCGCCGATGGCGGAAATGGCCGGGCCGCCGGGAATGCTGACCATATCCAGCGGCACCGATTCCTCCAAGCCCTTGTCCTCGAACTTCCACACCGCCGGCGTGGCGTGGATGTCGCTCGTCTTGAAGATGCCGTTGCCGGAGACGACCATCACCGTGCGCGTGTCGAAGGGATCGAACTCGATGCTGGTGGCCCAGTGCATGAAGCTGCCCGCGATCCAGCTCACGCCGTTGGGGTCGATGCGCACGCCCTGGTCGACCACGCTCTTCCAGCTCTTGCCGCCGTCCAGCGTTTCAAAGAACTGGTCGCCCATCGTGTGCGGCTTGCGGTAATAGTTGGTGGTGGAGACCAGCATGCGGTCCTCGTTGCCCGGATCGACCGTGATGCCGGCGTAGGCGCGGTTCAGCGGCGGCGAGATATTGCTCCACCTGGCGGAGGCGATATCGTACTTCCACACCTGGCCCTGGTCCATGTCCTCGCCGTGCTTGTCGCCATGCGGGCCGACGCCATTGGCGTAAACCACCACCAGGCTGCCCTTGGCCAGCACCGCGCGCTGCGGGATCAAGGCGGCCGGGCCGCCGTTCATCGCCGCGAAGGTCTTGCCGCCGTCGTTGGACATATACATATTCGCGCCCACCGAGCCGTAGCGCGACACGCCGGCGAAGATGCGCTGCGTGGCGCCGCCGGCCGCGCTGGCCGGGTCCAGCAGCACGAAGCCCACGCCGTTGCGGTTGGGCGTGGCCGCCACCGGCAGGCCGTCCAGGTGCTGCCAGCTCAGGCCTTCGTCCGCGCTCTTGAACATGCCGTCGGCGCGCGTGCCGATGTAGAGGATCTTGCCGTTGACCGGGTCCACCTGCAACCGCTCGCCGGTGCCGCGGCCCAGGCCATTGCCGTGCACCTTGAACTGGCTGGTCACGTCGACCTTGGTGAAGGTCTTGCCGTAATCGCTGGATTTCAGGATCGCGCTGGCGCCGCCGTTCAGATAGGCGATGCCGGCGGACAGGTACACCTTGGACGGCGCATTCGGATCAATGGCGATCGACTCCACGCCGAGCAAGCCGGTCTGCTTGTCGGACACCCAGTCGAGCAACGGTATCCAGCGCTGCGCTGCGCCGTCCCAGCGGTAGGCGCCGCCGACGTCGGTGCGCACGTAGACCAGGCCCTTCTCGGCCTTGCTGGTGACGATGCCGGAGACATAACCGCTGCCGCCGATGGCGACGTTGTCCCACGCGTAGGACTCGCCGCCGCCCATCAGCCGCTTGAGCGTCGGCGCCATGGCCTTGGCCCAGATCTCGTAGCCCTTCTCGTTCGGGTGCAGCAGGTCGGGCATGATGTCGCGCGACAGCGTGCCGTCCGGCGCCAGGAAGGCCTGGTTGATGTTGAGGAAGTAGATGTGCTGGTTGTCGGCAAAGCCGGCGATGATGCCGTTGACCTTCTCGTTCAGCTGGCGCAGCTCGTCGTCCGGCTTCTCGCCGCGCGGGAAGATCGCCAGCAGCAGGATCTTGGTGTCCGGCAGGCGGTGGCGCAGCTCGTCGATATCGCGCCGGATGCCGGCGGCGGTCAGCTTCGGATCCTCATGGCGATGGCCGGTGTTATTGGTCCCGAACATCAGCACCGCGACCTTGGGCGCGATGCCATCCACCTCGCCATGCAGCAGGCGCCACAGCACGTTCTCGGTGCGGTCGCCGCCGAAGCCCAGCGCCAGGCCGTTCATCGGCTTGTAGTTGCGCTCCCAGACCGGCGCGCCGCTCTTCTCCCAGCCCTCGGTGATCGAATCGCCGATGAACACCACCTGGGCCGACTTGCCCAGCGCCTGCGCCTCGGCCACCTTCTTCTCGTGGCGCGGGGTCCACCACTTGATCGACCACGGTTCGTTCAGCTTGTCCGGCGTGACCGACACGGTGCGGTAGTCCGGGCAGCTGGCGTTGGGCTTGCCGCTGGCCTGGTAGCGGATGTTGGCCACCGAAACCACGCCGGTACCGTTCGCGTTGAGCACGAAGGGCTGGGGGATGGCGCTGAAGTCGTCGCCGTCGTGCACGAAGCAGCTCATGGCCAGCACCACGTGCTGCCAGCCCTTGCCGGCCATGGCCCGCGCCGGCAACATGAAGGGCACGTTGCGCTGGCAATTGTCGCCGCAGCCGACCGCGATGCCCAGACCGCCCTCCTCCATGTCCGCGACCTTGACATCCAGCGCCAGCACGCCATGCGCCAGATACGGCCGCAGGTCGAGCGGCGTGCCGCCCTCCAGCCGCACGCCGGCGTACCAGGAATCCTTGAAGTTCAGCGTCAGCGCCTTGCCGTCCTGGCTGGCGCTGACGTGGCTCGCCGGAATCGCGGTTGACGGCGGGATCACGGCGCTGGCGCCATCCATCTTCATGTTCACGTCCAGGCCGGTGAGCGTGAGATGCCATGAAGGCTGCGGGCGGCCGGCATAAACGTTCAGGTCGTTCACCGGCGCCGCGCAAGCGGACGCCGATGCCGCGGCCAGGCAGAATGCCAGGCGCCAGTGGGTAGAGGTCATGGGGGATTGTCTCGTTGAGATTTTTTGTCGCTACATTCTGCAAGTTACCCGCGGGCCTAGCAATTACGAAAATCACCAACGGGGCCAATGAAATTCACGGCGGTTCAGCCGTCCAGCGACTTCTGTACCCGGTACGACAAAGGCAGCGTCAGCAGCAGCAAGGCCGCCAGCGCCATCAGCGCGTTGGGCACGCCGGCCACGTCGCCGAGCCGGCCGAACAGCACCGGCGCCAGCGCGCCGCCGCCGATGGTGGCGGTATAGAAGCGCGCAAACGCCTGCTCGCGCTTGCCCGCGGCCGCCAGTTCCGGCACCGTGCCGTACAACACCGACGAGGTGCCGTTCAGCGCCAGCCCCAGCAGCGGCAGCATGGCCATCATGGCCGTCAGCGGCAGCCACACCGACAGCAGGATCAGCAGCGCCGTGGCGGACTCGGTGATCCACACCGTCTTCATCATGCCGATGCGCGCGCCCAGGTAGCCGCAGGAGAGCTTGCCGAAAGCGCCGCCGACAAACAGCAGCGACAAGGCCAGGCCGATGCCGGCGGTGCCGGCGCCCTTGCTCTGCAACAGGAACGGCAGGAAGGTCAGGAAGCCCATGCGTACCGCGCTGTCGAGCATGCCGGTCATGATGAGCGCGCGCAGGCCGCTGGCCGAGCCCTTGCCAGCCACCACCTTGGCCGACTGCGCCCGATGATGGGCCGACTCCGCCGCCGTCGGCAGCAGCCACCACAGCAGCACCGCCGCCGCCAGGCCGAGGCAGCCGATCAGCACCACGCTGGCCTGCCAGCTCACCACCACCAGCAGCAGGCCGACCGCGCCCGGCACCAGCGTCTTGCCGATGTCGCCGGCAAAGTTGTATTGCGCCAGCGCCTCCTTCACGCCGCCGCCCGCCTCGTGCGTGTCGGTGACGATGGACGAGGCCAGCGGATGCTGGGTGCTGGCGCCCAGGCCGCCGAGCAGCAGCGAAATCAGCAGCACCGCCAGGCCGCCGGCCATGCCCGAGATCAAGTACGCGATGCCGGCCAGCGCCGTGCCGCCGATCAGCATGCGCTCGCGTCCCCAGCGTTTCGCCATGCGGCTGGCCAGCAACTGGAAGCCCGCCATCATGCCCGAGTAGGCGCCGCGCAGCAGGCCCACCATCGCCAGGCTGATCGCGAATTGCGCCTGCCACACGGGCAGCAGCACGTAGATCACATCGGTCAGGCCATCGTGGATGGCGTGCGCGCTGCAAGCGGCGATCAGGGAACGGCGCCGCACATTCGGGGAGTTGGTCATTGTTGGCGAGATGTCGATATTGTCCCGATTGTAACGGATTACAGAAACTGCGCGACATTACCGGCCCGGAGCGCGTACATTGGTGGGGTATCGCCAGTCTTCGCGGAGGTAGCCGTGCCCACCAAGTACATCGACAACTTTGAAATCGAGTTTTCAGCGGAACGCTTGGAGGGCTGCAAGCTGTGGGGCGCCTACGTCGCGGTGTTCGCGCCGTCGGGGTCGCCGATGCATCGTTTGAATGTCCGGCGCAAGCACCGGGTGGCGGCGGTCCAGCAGTTCGCCGACGCCGAAAGCGCCTGCGCCGCGGCGGAAGCGGCGGCGCAGGCTATTGTGGCCTCGCTCAAGGCGGGGCCGGCGGGAAGGAGCTGACGGCGGCTCAGTAACGCACGAACTGCGATTCGTCGGGCTCCTCGGCGTTGATGGCGCGCAGCGCCGCCGGCCGCATGCGGCCGGTGTTGGCCGCGTTGCGGTTGCGCGCGGGGCGCGGGCCGGAACCGTTCAGGATGAAGAAGCCCATGGTCTGTTGCAGCTCCTCCGCCTGGCTGCTCATCTGCTCCGCCGTGGCCGCCAGTTCCTCGGAGCCCGAAGCGTTCTGCTGCGTGGTCTGGCTCAGCTGGCTGATCGCAGAATTGATCTGTGCCAGCCCGGACGATTGCTCCTCCGATGCCGCCGTGATTTCCTGCACCAGGTCGGAGGTCTTCTTAATGTTGGGCACCATCGCGCCCAGCATCTGGCCGGCCCGCTCGGCCAGTTCCACGCTGCCGCTGGCCACCTGGCCGATTTCCTGCGCCGCCACCTGGCTGCGCTCGGCGAGCTTGCGCACCTCCGCCGCCACCACCGCGAAGCCCTTGCCGTGTTCGCCCGCGCGGGCCGCTTCGATGGCCGCGTTCAAGGCCAGCAGGTTGGTCTGGTAGGCGATGTCGTCGATGATCAGGACCTTGGCCGCGATCTGCTTCATGGCCGCCACCGTCGAGCGCACCGCGTCGCCGCCCTCGCTCGCCTCGTTGGCGGCGCGGCTGGCCATGGCGTCGGTGACCTTGGCGTTGTCCGTGTTCTGCGCCACCGACGCGGTCATCTGCTCGACCGAGGCCGAGGTCTCCTCCACGCTGGAGGCCTGCTCGCTGGCCGCCTGCGCCAGCGACTGCGACGTCGCGCTGACTTCCTCGGACGCGGCGGCCAGGCCCTCGGCGCTGTTGTTGACTTCGCTGACCACCTGCGCCAGCTTGGCCACCGTGTTGTTGGTGTATTCCTTCAGTTCGCCGAACGCGCCCTCGTAGGGCTTGTCGATGGTCTTGGTCAGGTCGCCTTCGGACATCGCGCCCATCACCCGCACCACGTCGGCGATGCTGGCGCCGGTGGTGCCGGCCAACTGGTTCAGGCTCTCGCCCATCTCCTGCTGGAAGCCGGCCATGCCGGTCAGGTCCACGCGCACATCGAAGTTGCCGCGGTTGGCGGCTTGCACCAGCGCGCGCTGGCCCTCGACCACCCGGCGCAGCTTGGCGATCATCTCGCTGACGGCGTACAGCATGCTGCTGTGGTCGTCGCGCTTGAGTTGCACTTCGCAGCTCAGGTCGCCCTTGGAGACGCGCTCCATCAGATCGGCCGCATAGACCGGCTCGCCACCGAGGCGCTTGACCAGGTCCCGCGTGATCAGCCACGCGATCACGCCGCCGATCAGCACGGCGGCGATCGACAGCAGGATCACCACTTTGCGCGTTTCCAGATAGGTTTCATCGGCCTTCTGGGCTTCCGTGTCCATCAGGTCGCCCTGCAGCTTGGACAGCGCCTCCAACGCATTCGCGTAAGCGTTGTTGGCCTCCGCGAAATCGGTCTTCACAAAATCGATCGCCTTCTTCGGATCGCTCTTGGACAGCGCGTACAGCTGATCGTATTTTGCTGTCATCACCTCGCTCTTGACGTTGATGTCCTTGAACAGCTGGCGGCCCTTCTCGCTGCTGATCAGCTTGTCGATCTTGTCCATCGTCTCGGCGATCTTGCCGCGATCGGCCTCGACCAGCCGCCGGAATTTTTCCCGCTCCTCGTCGCTGGTGGCAAGCAGCATGCTGCGCAGCTGGCGGCCGCTGTCTATCGTGTAGCGGATATTATCTTTCGCCATCACCACCTTGGGGTAGCGGTCGTCCATGATGCGCCGGAAGCCATCGTTGACGGCCGCCATGCGCATCGTGCTCACCACCGCCAGGATCAACAGCAAAACCAGCACGGCGCCAAACCCCAGACCCAGGCGGGTCGCCACCTTCATATTTGCAAACATCATTTCTCCCTAGTAGGAACGTTATGTCATGAGAGATGGCTCGGGCGCGCGCCGGTGTGCTGGAGGAGATATTGGAATGTGCGCGCACATCTCGACTAACTGATCGAAAAATAAAAGCTGCCGTCAAATCAAGTTTGACGCCCTGTTACGCAGTATTTTTGTTATGTACGAGTTGCCTGTTGCTGACGGAGATTGTCCGTCAGCACATTCCACAGGTCAATCAATTCGATGTCGACGGCGTGGCTACAAATTCACATTTCGCCGGCGCGCGGCGGCGCCGCGCGCCATGCCATGCTAACCGCGTTGGAAGCCTATCATCGGGTCCGTGCGACTGGCGCGCCCTGTTTCCACATGGCCTGCCGCGCGGCGCAGCCATTGCGGATCGGCGTCGCTAGTAACACTGAAGTCATACCAGCCGAAGCTGCCCGACAGGTTGCGCAGAACCGACAAAGTGGCGCCGGCCGCCACGCGGTGGGTGGCCGGCCGCGCGCCATAGGCATTGTCGGTGATGGTGAAGCTACAGGCATGCAAGCCTTCCTGGTTCGACAGCACCAGCGCGATGCCGCCCTGGCTGCGGTCGTAGCTGGTGTGCAGTTCCGGCCGCGCGGCGCCGAACGCGCCCTTGAACTGACGCAGGTAGCCATTGGCGCCGCGCACGCTCAGTTCGTAATTGCCGGTGTTCCAGTTCCACACCTCATGCTCGATCCGCTTGCCGCCCTCGACCGTGTAGTACCACGGTCCATCCGCGCGCAGGCTGGAATACACGATGAAGGCCGCGCCGGCCTTGCCGCTGTTGGCGAAGCTCAGTTCGAACTGGCGCGCGCTGGCCACGCGGCCCTGGGTCGCCAGCTCATACGGCAGCGCGCAGGCCACGCGCGGGCCGGCCGCGCCGACCTCCTGCCTCGGCAGGCTCTGCACCGCCGGCGGCATCGGATACGGCTTGCCGGACACGCGCTGATACGCCGCCGTCTTCGGCACGCTGGCCGGCCAGTTGCTGTTGGGCGCGCTGAAGTCGAAGGCCGAGGTGAGGTCGCCGCACACGGCGCGGCGCCACGGCGAGATCAGGTCGCACTGGACGCTCGCGCGATCCTTGCCGAGGCCGGCCACCAGCCACTCCTCCAGGAAGCGCAGCTTGGACGTGTGGTCGAACAACTGCGAGCACACGCGCCCGCCCTTGCTCCACGGCGAGATCACCAGCATCGGCACGCGCGGGCCCAGCCCCATCGGCTCGCCCCGGTAGCTTTCGTATGTGCCGATGTCGGCCAGCGTGGTCCGGCCCATGCCGGGATTGAGCGGCGCCAGGTCGGATGGCACGTGGTCGAAGAAGCCGTCGTTTTCATCGTACATCAACAGGAACACGGTCTTGGACCACACCTCGGGATTGGCCACCAGCGCGGCCAGCAGACGCGCTGTGATGTTCTCGCCGGCGTTGGGCGAATTGGGCGCATGCTCGGTATAGTCGTTGGGCGAGCAGATCCACGACACCTGCGGCAGGCGGTTGTTGCGCACGTCGTCGGCGAAGGAATTGACCAGCCAGTCGCCGGTGGTGCCGGTGGAGTTGGCGGCCGTGGAACCGGGCGCCAGCGTGCGGGCCTTGCGGTACAGCGGCGAGTTGGGATCGAGCCGGCTGCCGTCGGCGTTGACGCGGAAGTTGCGGAAGTAGGCCAGGTAGTTGTCGCCGTAGTTATCCCATTCCTGGTAGACCTTCCAGCTGACCTGGTTGGCCTCCAGCACCTCGGCATAGGTGCGCCACGTGGGCGCGGTGGCGGTGACGCTGGGACTGATGTTGTCCAGCGCCGGATCGTTGTTGTAGTAGCCGGCCGCGCTGACGTTGTACAGGCTGCCCATGGAGTCCAGCCATCCCTGGCTGCTGCCGGTCAGCGAGTACATGCGGTTGGGATCGGTGGCGCCGAACACCGAGCAGTGATACGCGTCGCAGATGGTGAAGGCGTCCGCCAGCGCGTAGTAGAACGGCAGGTCGCCACGGTCGAAATAGCCCATGGTCTGCGGCGTCTTTTGCTTGACCCACGCGTCCCAGCCCTGCCAGGTGGCCTGCGATCCCTTCCACGAGTGGTTGGTGCCGACCGACAGCGCGCTGGTGTTCTTGGCGTCGAAGTGGAACGGCAGCACGTAGCCGCCCGCGTTGTCCGGCTGGTACCAGACCGGACGGCCGCCGGGCAGGTCGATGGCGCGCGGATCGCCGAAGCCGCGCACGCCGGACAAGGTGCCGAAGTAATGGTCGAAGGAGCGGTTCTCCTGCATGAAGATGACCACGTGCTGCACATCGGCCAGCGTGCCGGTGGCGTTGTTGGCGGGCACCGCCAGCGCCTGCCGGATCAGGTCGGGGAACATGGAGGTGGCGCTGGCGCCGGCGGCGTAGCGGAGGAATTTGCGGCGGCTGATGGTCATCGGATGGCTCTCTCAGGTGTGCGGACCGGAGATCATAGCCGGGGAATATGACGGCGTCGTTGCACGTCCCTGCTAAAGATTCATTTTTCGATGGGCTTCAATTTCTCCGCGTCGTAGTAGTAGCCGTCCCACTGGACCACGATGCGGCCGGGCGCCTTCAGGTAGATATGCGTGCAGCGGGCGTCGATGGCCGTCACCGGATCGGGCAGGCCCATGTTGGCCGAGCTCACATGCCCCTGCTCGCGGAACGACCTGGGCAGGTCGTCGACGCTGCGCTCGTAGCCGGGATGCCCGCAGGTCCGGCTATCGATCACGAAGCGGTCCGGGGCGATGACGACCTGCGTGCCCACCAACGCCATCGCCTCGCGCTTCGGCATCGCGGCGATGTCGGCCGAGTCCAGCAATCTGGTGAGGCGCCACCGGCCGTAGATGTCGGCGTTGTCGGGCGCGGCGGCGGGCAGCGTGCACAGCAGCGTCGCCAGCACGCACAGGCCGGCGGCGCGGCGGCGGCTCAACGCCCAGTTGGCCCCTCGCATGGCCTCAATCCGCCGGCATCCGGAACGGCGCGCTCTCCTCCGCGCGCCGGGGGATGAGCCCGTGGGCGATGACCTTTTTCGCCCCGCGCCTGGTCCGCATGGTCATGTAGATGGTCCGGGAAATGGCCGCCGCCGCGCCCTTGAAGTCGCCATCGTCGACCAGCGAGAGCACATTGCCGGCCCCGGTCGCGCCGACGTTGTAGACAAAACTGACCAGCGCGTCGAACTGGTTCTGGCTCAGCGCCCGGCTGGTGACCTCGCGGCGCACGGCGCGCTCGGCATCGGCGAGCCTGGCGGCGAAGACCGCCTCGACCTGGCTGGTATCCACCTTGGTCTTCAGTTCGGCCACGCTGCACGGCCCCTTGTGCGCCAGCGTCCCCACGCCCCAGGTGCAATTGCCCCGGCCGGGTTTGCCGCCGTCGTCGTAATAGGAGTACCTGGGATTTTCATACCGGCGTATCCGGGCCTTGGCTGCGGCGCTCAAGCGCAGCTTGGAGTTGTCAACGGCAGGCGCTTTCAGGGCATCGTCCGGCATGGCTTCCTCGCGGGTGGGTGACGGGAGTGCGGTCGGCCACGGCTGGGTCAACCTTCGTTCACTCTAGTCCGCCCGCGACGCCCGACTCTGAGCGCGCGCAAAGTTGCCCATGCTGTTCTCAGATAACGTTTTTCCCCTCCACATCAGAAGCTGAAAAGTCGTTTCATATCGTGAAAATCAGCTGACGAAACGGCCGACGCATTTCACCCACTTTTTGAAAAATCATTTTGCATAGTGAAACCAACAAACCAAGTCATTGAAAATAAACGGATAAATTTTAGTTATATGTCTTATATAAGACCTTGATGCACTGCACCAGAATGGCCTACTATTTAGTCATGCAGTTTGCTTCGACAAGACGTAGCGGCGCACTCAAGATTTTCTCAAACTTGCTTTATTCTTTAGGAGATACACATGTCCCAATATCAAGACGACATCAAGGCGGTTGCTGGTTTGAAAGAGCAACAAGGCAGTGCCTGGAACGCCATCAATCCTGAGTCCGCCGCCCGCATGCGCGCCCAGAACAAATTCAAGACCGGTCTGGACATCGCCAAATACACCGCCAAGATCATGCGCGCCGACATGGCCGCCTACGACGCCGACTCGTCCAAGTACACCCAGTCGCTGGGTTGCTGGCACGGTTTCATCGGCCAGCAGAAAATGATCTCGATCAAGAAGCACTTCAACAGTACCGACCGCCGCTACCTCTACCTGTCGGGCTGGATGGTCGCCGCGCTGCGCTCCGAGTTCGGCCCGCTGCCTGACCAGTCGATGCATGAAAAAACCGCCGTCTCGGCGCTGATCAAAGAGCTGTACACCTTCCTGCGCCAGGCCGACGCCCGCGAACTGGGCGGCCTGTTCCGCCAGCTGGACGCCGCCGAAGGCCCTGCCAAGGCAGCCATCCAGTCGCAGATCGACAACCACGTCACCCACGTCGTGCCCATCATCGCCGACATCGACGCCGGTTTCGGCAACGCCGAAGCAACCTACCTGCTGGCCAAGCAATTCATCGAAGCCGGTGCCTGCTGCATCCAGATCGAAAACCAGGTGTCCGACGAGAAGCAATGCGGCCACCAGGACGGCAAGGTCACCGTGCCGCACGAAGACTTCCTGGCCAAGATCCGCGCCATCCGCTACGCCTTCCTGGAACTGGGCGTGGACGACGGCATCATCGTCGCCCGCACCGACTCGCTGGGCGCCGGCCTGACCAAGCAGATCGCCGTGACCAACACGCCAGGCGACCTGGGCGACCAATACAACGCCTTCCTCGATTGCGAAGAAGTGTCGGCCGACGCGCTGGGCAATGGCGACGTCATCATCAAGCGCGACGGCAAGCTGCTGCGTCCTAAGCGCCTGCCAAGCAACCTGTTCCAGTTCCGCGCCGGCACCGGCGAAGCGCGCTGCGTGCTCGACTGCATCACCTCGCTGCAAAACGGCGCCGACCTGCTGTGGATCGAAACCGAAAAACCGCATATCGCCCAGATCGGCGGCATGGTCAGCGAAATCCGCAAGGTCATCCCTAACGCCAAGCTGGTGTACAACAACAGCCCATCGTTCAACTGGACGCTGAACTTCCGCCAGCAGGTGTATGACGCGATGAAAGCCGCCGGCAAGGACGTCTCGGCCTACGAGCGCAGCCAGCTGATGAGCGTGGAATACGATACGACCGAACTGGCGATCGCCGCCGACGAGAAGATCCGCACCTTCCAGGCTGATGCAGCCCGCGAAGCCGGCATCTTCCACCACCTGATCACGCTGCCGACCTACCACACCGCCGCGCTGTCGACCGACAACCTGGCCAAGGAATACTTCGGCGACCAGGGCATGCTGGGTTACGTGGCTGGCGTGCAGCGCAAGGAGATCCGCCAGGGTATCGCCTGCGTCAAGCACCAGAACATGTCCGGCTCGGACATCGGCGACGACCACAAGGATTACTTCAGCGGCGAAGCGGCGCTGAAGGCCGCTGGTAAAGACAACACCATGAACCAGTTCTAAACGCAGGTTCCGGCGTTACAAGAAAGCCCGCTTCGGCGGGCTTTTTTTACGAGCGTCTGAGGCAAGCAGCCCTGTCATAGATTTGCGCCGCAGCGGTGCTCTGGCCTGGGTGGAATTGGATGCGCCGCATCGAACAGCACAAATCCACGTCTGATGCCGCCCTCCTCATCGAAACGATCTTTGATGACATTCCAATATTTGGAATCGCCGTGTTCGAAGTGCCGGAAAATTGAATATGCCACCAGATCGGCAAGCTGAATAAGGCGCGTTGCGCGGGAGTCCAGAAAGACCGGCACCTCCGCATAGTTATGTGTTCTGCCGTAGGAGTGACTGTTATGCTTGAATTCGCGCGCTAATGTTTGCAGGCGCTGCTCGGTACTCGACTCGTCAAACAACATGAGTCCTCGCTGCGAATCACTGTGCTTGATATGACAACGCTGAAGAAAAAGGTCGAACTGGCGGACAAGCTGTTCAAAACATACATGGACCGGATCTTTATCGACAAGCGCAGTTTTCTCGACCGCGCAAGCAAACAGACGAACACCCTTCATTTGACGCAACACGCCACTACTCAATGCTTCGACGATAAGCGCCTCACGCGTGGCAAGATCAAACTTTCGCCAAAAACCTTTGCCGGATCGCATAGGCGAGCCATGGAATTCAAGCTCTCTCGGAGACTCTGGAGCGATCTTACGAGCAATCTCATCCAGGCTCTTCTCAATCCAATGAGTCGTCCGCTCAAAGACGGACACACCGGCAAGCACGAAATATTTTTGACTAACATCCGTTGCGGAGCCTGACTCGTCGACATAAAGCAGATGCATTATGTGCCTCTCATCGCGCAAACGAAAACGGGCTGCTTAAGACACAAGCAGCCCGCTAGAAGGAGGTGAGCCAAGTGGAACATACGTCCAACGCACCGCAGAGGGCAGCGCTCCCGACCCATGAGAAAATTGTACATCAAATTTGAGATGCCGCTCAAGCGAAAATCACATCCGAAAATGACTACGGCGGCGCATCCGCCGTCAACAGCCCCCTCGTTCAGCCTAGTTCGAAACTCGTGATTCCATACTGCCTGTCCATACGGAGCTCGGGCTGTTCGCGCGTGTACATGCGCGCCGTTTCGAAGCACCGCTGCATCTGATGGTGCTCGGCCTGCGCAACGGCAGCGGGATTGAGTTCAGGGACATCGAGAAACACCGGCTGCTCCGGCCCCAGCTTGCCAACTAAGCCGGCAAACAACCGCTCCGCCACAGCGGGCGTATCGGCAAACAGCGGGCCGATCTTATAGCCGTTGCGGCAAGGCCGCGCCACCGCATAACCGGCCAGCCCTTGCGCGCTCACGGAGCCAATCGCCATATGGTGCGGATGCCGTACCCAGCACTGCAAGAAGCTGGCGCGCTCCTCCGGAAAAAAGCCGCGATCGTACCGACGGATTTCCTCATCGCTCAGCGCCGACAACGGCACGATGTCGCGCGCATCCAAAGGCCGTCCAGTGCCCCGCCCTTCATACCGGAAATTGCGATGCGCAAGCCGGAAGCCGGACTTGGCATAGTTGGCCTGCTGCGCCACCACACCGTCGAGGCCTACGTTGCGTCCCGCCAGCCGCGCCATTCCAGCCTGCCACATCGCCCAGCCATGACCACGGCCGCGCCAGGCCGGCTTGACGATGTAGCCGCCGATGAAGCCGAACCCGGCGCCATACCTGACCGCAAAGATGCTCGCTATCGGCTCGCCGTCCAGCACGCCGATCAGAAAGCCGCCGGGATCCGCCGCATAAAAACAGGCGGCATCATGCAGGCCGGGGTTCCAGCCTTCGGCCGCCGCCCAGTCCAAGGCGATGTTGAGCTCAGCCTCGCTCATCTGACGTATTTCCAACGACGATGCCACCATGGTCCACTCCCGATTGATGAGTACCGGCGGCCCTACGATTCAAGCCTTGCCGGCAACCACCCGGCGCAGCCAGAACGCCGCGGCGCCGGTGATCAACAATACTACAATCAGCGAACCTTCAACGCCGAATACGCCACCGGTCAACATCGCGTCACCCACCAGTTGGCCGCGCAGCAGGCCATCGGTGGCCGCGTGGCCCGACACGGTCGACGAGAACACCGTACCGACACAATAGTTCCACGCGATGTGAGTGCCGATGCAGATCCACAAACGGCGCGTCTTCATGTACAGCGCAGCTTGCAGAACGCCATACGCGGCAAGCGAAGCGACCGCCAGCACCGAGATGCCTTCATTCGGAAGATGGCTCAGGCTGAACAGCGCCGCGGAAATCACGATGGCGGCCTTGCTGCCCAGCGAGCGCTCGACCACGCCGAATATCACGCCACGGAACATCATCTCTTCCACCATACCGACCAACACCAGTTCAGCCAGCGGCAACAACATCTTGAAACTCAGCGGATTGACGCCATCGAAGCGGTAAGCACCCAGTACCGCCAGCACGGCAAAGCTGGACACCACCAGAGCGGCGCCAAGCAACAAGCCCGCGCCCATCTCGCGCGCCATGCCCGACGTCGCCAGTTCGGTCGGCTGCCGCTTTTCGATGCGCCGCACATAGAAGCGATAGCCGAACCACACAAACGCGGCGGCCAATAATTGCGGCCACGCGACGCGATAAGGCTTCGCAACCAGTTGCGAGGCGACGATCATCGTCAGCGGTACAGACGCAAAGGTCAGCACCAGGCCGAGCACAATGCGGACCACCGGGTTCGCCATCAGGCGCGATGTCAGGGCTGGCTTGTCCGCTGCCATGTTCAGAGTCGTTTCCATAATCGCTTTCACTAGGTTCGCACTTTCTTGTTTGCTGCGCGGATGCGGTCGCCGAAGGAGCGCTGCTCAAGCACGGCGATGGCTTGGGCCAGGCACTCGGACAACGGAAACTCCAGCTCCGCATCCAGGCTGTCGGCCGCGCGCTTGGTGGCCTTCCAGCACGCCTGCAGATGCGGCAACAAGGCCTCGCCCTTGCGGCTCAGGCGCACCACGCGCTGCCGGCCGTCCTCGTCGCTGGCTGCCACCAGCACCAGGCCCTCCTTCTTCATCAGCGCCACCGTCTGCGTGGCCGCCGGTTGCGTGATGCCGGCCAGCTCGGCCAGTTGGCCGACGGTCGCACTTTGCTGCTGCGCCAGCGCCCGCATCACCGGCGTATAGCGTGGCCGGTAATCGAGGCCAGCGTCCGTATAGGCTTGCTGGACCGCTCCGTCGAGCAGTTCGATCAAATGTCGCAATTGGGTTCCGAGTCCTTGTTTCATGTGGCGATTTTAGCACCGAATACATAAGTGCTTATATTAATTTTTTAAAAAACGAGCGATCCACGATCGACCTGTCCCTGTAAGTTCGGCCGCAGTTCCGGTATCATTCGGCATGAACAAGATTTCTTTCCAACCTTTCATCATTGGTGTCGCTGGCGGAAGCGGCAGTGGCAAGTCCACCGTTTCCCAGCAGGTGCTGGCTTCGTTTGGCGCTGAAATGGTCTCGGTCGTGATGCAGGACGATTACTACTGCGACCAAACCCACCTCACCCCTGAAGTCCGCCGCCAGCAGAATTACGACCATCCACAGGCTTTCGACTGGCCATTGCTGGTGCAGCACGTTCAAGCCTTGCGCAACGGCGAAGCGATCGAGATGCCGGAGTACGACTTCACGATCGACAACCGCTCCAACAGGACCATCCCGGTCAAGCCAGCCCCGGTCATCGTCATCGAAGGCCTGTTTGCCTTGTATGACGCGGACTTGCGCGACATGATGTCGCTGAAGCTCTTTGTCGACACCGCCTCGGACATCCGCTTCATCCGCCGCATGCAAAGGGATATTACCGAGCGCGGCCGCTCGGTGGAGAGCGTCGTCGGCCAGTACTTGGAAACCGTGCGCCCGATGCACAAGCAATTCATCGAGCCAACCAAGCGCCATGCCGATGTCATTATTCCGCACGGTGCCAATGGCCCAGCGGTCGATATGATTACCACCAAGGTGGCGAGTGTGATCGGCCAGTTGAAGCGGCCCTGATTTTTGCAATCGCACGGTGAAGCGCGCCAGCCGCCTCGACAACATAACAATAAGACAATTGAATAGTACTGGGAGGATTTGCGCTGAGGTCAGAAGAATCCCCCAGTATCTCCGTCCGTCGCGCTGGCGCGAGCAAGGTGCGAAGCCACGACGGCACGCTGAGGGGTTTGCGCTACCCTGATCATATTCATCAATTTCCTTCGATAGAGGTGCGCAGTGAACGCTGTGCCCGACGAAAAGGATCGGCGAGAAGAGTCGGAAACGGTTTTGAAGGCGGAAGACACGCTTACGCAGTCGCGTGCGGCGCTTAGCGGCCCTACGAATAGCAGAGGGACTTTGGAAAGACCGAACAGACATATCGAAAGATGGCGTCAAGGCCCAGAAGCAACTAAGG
>JAJLPB010000049.1 GCA_025548565.1 Rugamonas sp. A1-17 | reverse complement strand
CGCCAGTTGCGCGGTCTTCAGCGCGGCGATGATGGCGGTCTTCAGGCCGACGATGTCGGCGGTCTCGATGGCGGCGATGTCGCCGGTCGACAGCGCGTTGAACTGGGCGGTGTTGAGCGCGCCGAACTGGGCCGAGCTCATCGCGACGATCTGGTCGGTGGTCAGGCCGGATGCCAGGTTGGCGGTGGTCATCGCGGCGAACTGCGCGGTGCCCAGCGACTGGATCTGGTCGGTGCTCAGCGCGTTGACCTGGTTGGTGGTCAGCGCGGCGATGGCGACGGTCTTCAGCGCGCCGATGTCATTGGTCTCGATGGCGGCGATCTGGCCGCTGCTCATGCCGGCGACCTGGGCGCTGGTGAGCGCGCCGACCTGGGCCGAACCCAGCGCGACGATCTGGTCGGTGGTCAGCGCCTTGGCCTGGTTGACGCTCAGGGCGGCGATGGCGGCGGTTTTCAGCGAACCGATGTCGGCGGTCTCGATCGAGGCGATGTCGAGCGTGCTCATGGCCGCCACTTGTGCCGAGCTCAGCGTGCCGATCTGCAGCGACGACAATGCGACGACCTGGTCGGTGGTCAGCGCCTGGATGTTGGCGGTGGTGATCGCGGCGATCTGGCTGGTGGTCAGGTTGGACAGCTGGTCGGTGGTCAGCGCGGCCAGTTGCGCGGTCTTCAGCGCGGCGATGATGGCGGTCTTCAGGCCGACGATGTCGGCCGTCTCGATGGCGGCGATGTCGCCGGTCGACAACGCGCCGAACTGGGCGGTGT
>JAJLPB010000048.1 GCA_025548565.1 Rugamonas sp. A1-17 | reverse complement strand
ACGCGCTGCGCCGGCGTGCGCGAGAGCGTGGTGGTGGCGCGCCAGGATGCCAGCGGCAACACCGCGCTGGCGGCGTATTTCGTCGCCATGGCGGGAAGCGGTGCGAACGGCGAGACGCTGCGCGCGGAGCTGGCGGCGCAACTGCCGGATTACATGCTGCCGTCGGCATGGGTGAACCTGGCGGCGCTGCCGCTCAACACCAGCGGCAAGGTCGACCGCAGCCAATTGCCATCGGTGGCGCCGGCCGCGGCCGCGCGCCGGAGTTCCGAGCCGTTGGCCGACGACACCGAAGTGGCGCTGGCGGCGATCTGGCGCGCGCTGCTGGCGCTCGATCAGGTGGGCCGCAACGACCACTTCTTCGAGGTGGGCGGACATTCGCTGCTGGCGGTGCAGCTGTTCTCACGCGTGCAGCGCGCGCTGGGCGTGCAGCTGCGCTGGACCGAGCTGTTCGCCAACCCGACGCTGGCGCAACTGGCGGCGCTGGTGCGCGCCAGGCATGGCGCGGTGCTTGGCGACGCGGCGCCGTTCGGCCGTATCATTGCGCAGCAAGCCGCCGGCCCGCTGCCCTTGTCCTGCGCGCAGCAGCAATTGTGGCTGGTGGAGACGATGGAGCAGTCCGGGCATGCGTATCACGTGCCGCTGGGCTTCAGCTTGCGCGGCCAGCTGGACGCCGCCGCGCTGCGGCTTGCCATGCAGCGGATCGTCGAGCGGCACCAGATGCTGCGCACGACCTTCCGCACCGGCGACGAGCTGCCGGTGCAGTGCGTCGGGCCGGCCGCCGGGGCGCTCGGCTGGCGCGAGACGGTGCTGACCTCT
>JAJLPB010000047.1 GCA_025548565.1 Rugamonas sp. A1-17 | reverse complement strand
AATATGAGCCACGAGATCCGCACGCCGATGAACGCGGTGATCGGCCTGTCCTACCTGGCGCTGGACACCGACCTGCAGCCGCGCCAGCGCGACTATGTGCAAAAGATCTACAACGCCGGCAATTCGCTGCTGGGCATCATCAGCGACATCCTGGACTTCTCCAAGATCGAGGCCGGCAAGCTCGACATCGAGAGCGCCGACTTCGACCTCGACGACTTGCTCGACCACGTGGCGGCGGTCGGTGGCGGAGGCGTCGGCGGCAAGGCGCTCGAATGCAACTTCATCGTGCCGGCCGAGGTGCCGCGCGGGCTGCGCGGCGACGCCCAGCGCCTGGGCCAGGTGCTGGTCAACCTGCTCAACAACGCCCTCAAGTTCACCGAGCGCGGCGAGGTGGCGCTGGAGGTGGCGCTGCTGGCGCAGCAGGCCGGGCGGGTGCGGCTGGAGTTTTGCGTGCGCGACACCGGCATCGGCATGGCGGCCGACCAGATCGGCCGGCTGTTCCAGGCCTTCACCCAGGCCGACGACAGTGCCCGGCGCAAGTTCGGCGGCACCGGCCTGGGCCTGAGCATCTGCCGGAGGCTGGTCGACCTGATGGGCGGCACGATCCGGGTCGAGAGCGCGCCCGGCGCCGGCAGCCGCTTCACCGTCGCGCTGTGGCTGGAGCGCGGCGCGGCGGCCGGGGCGCCGCCGTTGCCGGAGGCGCTGCGCGGCCTGCGGGTGCTGGTGGTGGACGACAACGCCAGCGCGCGCGCCGCGTTGCTGGCCGCGTTCGACAGCCTGGGGCTGGAGGCGGTCGCGGTCCACAGTCCGGTCGAGGCGCTGTCGCGCCTGTTGCACGCGGCGCCCCGCTACGACCTGGTGCTGGCCGACGCCGACATGCCGGCCTGGAGCGGCGCGGAGCTGATGTGGCAGGCGGCTGCCGGCCTGGCGCCGCCACCCGAGACGGTGCTGCTGGCCGGC
>JAJLPB010000046.1 GCA_025548565.1 Rugamonas sp. A1-17 | reverse complement strand
GGCGCTCAATACGGCGGCCAACCGGCTGGCGCGGCATCTGCGCGGCCAGGGCGTGGGGCCCGGCGTGCGGGTGGCGATCTGCGTCGAGCGGGCGCCGGAGATGGTGATCGGGCTGCTGGCCATCCTCAAGGCGGGCGGCGCCTATGTGCCGCTGGATCCGGCTTATCCGGCCGAGCGCCTGGCGTTCATGCTGGCGGACAGCGCGCCGCCGGTGGTGCTGACGCACGCGGCGGCCAGGCCGGCGCTGGCGGCCGCGCTGGCCGCCGCGGAGGCGTCGCCGGTGCTGCTGGACCTGGTGGCCGACGCGGCGCGCTGGGCGGCGCTGGCGGATGACGACCTGTCGCCGGCCGAGACCGGCCTGCGCAGCAGCGACCTGGCGTATGTGATCTATACCTCGGGCTCGACCGGCAAGCCCAAGGGCATCGAGGTGGCGCACGCGTCGGTCGGCAATCTGATCGGCTGGGTCAACGGCACCTACGCGGTGGGGCCGCACGACTGCCTGCTGTTTGTGACGTCGATCAGTTTTGACCTGTCGGTGTACGACATGTTCGGCGTGCTGGCGGCCGGCGCGCGCCTGTGGCTGGCCGATGGCGCGATGCTGTCCGATCCGCAGCGCCTGGCGGACTGCCTGCTCGACGAGCGCGTGACGTTCTGGGATTCGGCGCCGGCCATGCTGCAGTTCCTGGTGCCGTTCCTGGCCGAGCGGCAGCACCGCAATCGCTCGCTGCGGCTGATCTTCAACAGCGGCGACTGGGTCCCGCTGACGCTGCCGGCGGCGATGCGCGAGCATTGCCCGAACGCGCGCTTCATCGCGCTGGGCGGCGCCACCGAGGCCACCATCTGGTCGAACCACTACGAGGTCGGGACGGTGCGGCCGGAGTGGCGCAGCATTCCTTACGGCAGGCCGATCCACAACGCCCGCTATTACATTCTGGACCCGCAGCAGCAACCGGTGCCGATCGGCGTGGCGGGCGAGCTGTACATTG
>JAJLPB010000045.1 GCA_025548565.1 Rugamonas sp. A1-17 | reverse complement strand
TGTAGTGATCGCGACTTGATCTGACAGTTACCCGGTTTGAAGCCTGCGACTGTCAGGTCAAATTCAGCTGTTCAGTGTGGTGATTTTATCGCGCCACGCCTCCTTTCCGTCAACTAGAGTTTGCATCGGCGTGCGCCCGCAGCACATCTTGCCTTGATGCGTGCGCTCGTTGTTGTAATAGGCGATCCAATCATCCAGGTCAGCTTGCAGCTCTTCGATGCTGCGGTAGATCTTGCGCCTGAACGCGACCTGGTAGAACTCCTGCAGAATCGTTTTGTGGAAGCGCTCGCAAATACCGTTGGTCTGCGGATGCCGCACCTTGGTCTTCGTGTGCTCGATGTCGTTCAGTGCCAAATAGAGCTGATAATCATGCGACTCGGCTTTGCCACAGAACTCTGTGCCGCGATCCGTCAACATACGAATCACCCCCATGCCTTGCTCGTCCATGAACGGCAGCACGCGGTCGTTCAAAAGATCGGCTGCGGTGATGGGAGTCTTGGTGTTGTAGAGCTTTGCAGCGGCCCACTTCGAGTAGGTGTCGACGTAGGTCTGCTGGTAGATACGACCCACGCCTTTGATCGTGCCGACGTAGAAAGTGTCCTGGCTACCAAGGTAGCCAGGGTGGGCCGTTTCGATTTCGCCATGGGCGACGTCGTCGTCCTGCTTACGTTCAAGCGCGATGACTTGGGCTTCGGTCAGAACGTCGCCCGTTTCTGCAACGTGGCGCTCCAGCGCCGCCAGGCGCTTCTTGAACGATTCCAGATCGCGCCGCAGCCATACCGACCGAACGCCGGATGGAGAAATGAAGATGCCACGCTTGCGCAGCTCGTTGGAGGCGCGGACTTGGCCGAAGGCCGGCTGCTCCAGACAGAAGGCCACAACGGCGCTCTCCGTGGCTTCTTCCACGCGGTTCTTCAGGTTGGGTTTCTTGCGATTGGCGTCAATCAGGGCGTCGACGCCGCCGGCCTCGACGGCAGATTGATAGCGGTAAAACGTGTCACGCGAAAAGCCCATCACCTTGCAGGCCCGGGACACATTACCCAGTTCGGTTGCTAAATTTAGCAAGCCGACCTTGTGTTTGATGACGCTTTGAGGAACACTGCTCATGGGGTTACTCCTTGGCGCTTACGCGCTGGTTTAATAAAGATTCGCACCTCTATCAAACCGGGTAACCCCACCCTTTGGCAAGGCCTTACTGTCAGATCAGATCGGAACTACTACA
>JAJLPB010000044.1 GCA_025548565.1 Rugamonas sp. A1-17 | reverse complement strand
AAAAAAAGGTTCATCGCGGATTACCGGGAAACGCGGCTTTGATTTTGAGGAAGAAGAAATCTGAGTCGCGATATCCATAGGCCATTCGTTTCATTACCTTGATGCGGTTGTTGATGCCTTCGAGCTGACCGGTGTGCATCGGCCAGTGCATGCGAGCCAAGATGCCCCGCCAGTACAACGAAAGGCGTTTGGCAAAGCGGATCAGTGGCTCGATAGCGCTGCTCAGTGCCATGGCCTGCCAGGTTCGCCAAGCCGCCCGCCAGATCCAAGGATTTGTTGGCTGCCACAGTTCCTTTAAGCTCGCTTTCATCACGTAGACCGTCATCAGCGCTTGATTGGCGGCGAGCAGCTCGGCAAGCTTGGGAACCTGGTCCTCCGGCACGTTGCCCGGGCTACGCAGCAGCAACCAACGCGCCCGCTTCACATATTGACGACCGGCCTTGTCATGCCGGAGTCGGTTCGCCTCATCGACTCGGACCCGGTCAATGACCTCGCGGCCATATTTGGCGATGACATGGAACAGGTCGTATACGACTTTGGCTTTTCGACAGTGGTGCTTCACCTCCAAATCGAATGCCGTGTTCATGTCCATTGCCACCGCCCGGATAGCTCGGCAGCGCTCCGTTCCGAGCCAGAGAAAAAATGGACGGATCGCATCCCGGCTGCGTCCTTCGCAAACCCACAGCACTTGCCGGGTGTCGGCATCGAGCACCACTGTCGCATACCGATGTCCTTTGAACAGCGCAAATTCATCCATGACAAGGCGGGTGGGTTGTGCTGACGGCAGGGCCGCCAAACGCCGCTTTAGGTCCTGACCGTGGATTTGACGCACCGTCGTCCAATGCAGGCCGGTGAGCTCGCAGACATGGGCGATGGGCAGCTTGTCGCTCCAGCGCGCGGCGAACTCACGCAGGCGCCGCGACACCCGAGCATGCCGGTCCAGCCAGCTGATACGCTGCGTGCAACAGCGACCGCAACTGGCACAACGCACCCGACAAACTGTCACTTGGAGAAATACCGGCATGCCCGCCATCGGCAAATCACGCACCAAGCGAAGACAGCTCTCGTGGATGCTCGTCGCTTGCGCCCCGCAATGGGAACAGATCAACGGCGACGCCGGATCTGCCGTCAGGCCAACATGCAGCTGATCGCCGACGACGTCTAACTGGGAAACGAGAAAGCCTTCCCAGAACGGGAGGCTGAGATTATGATTGGCCATGAGAGCAGTGGGTTGAGTTTTGGTTTGGTCGCACAAACACAATAACTCTTCTTTACTGCTCTCTTGCGTTTACAGCAGGTTCATCCCGGTAATCCGCGATGAACC
>JAJLPB010000043.1 GCA_025548565.1 Rugamonas sp. A1-17 | reverse complement strand
TATATGGACTCCTCCTCGTTTGCAAACATTCCGTCTTTGACTTTCAGGTACGACTGCTCACGTATATTCGGTCTCTAGCTGCTTCGCCCGTCGTCGGGCAAGGACCATAATGGGCTATTCGCGCGCCGGCTCCCAATTGCTTGTTCGGGCTCGAAGGCCGCAGACGTTGTCGGGTTCTGCCAGCGCCGGTTCGACCTGTTGGCCATCATCGGCATGTTTCGCAATCGTGGTTGGATACTCCTTTTTACGTACTGACTACTCTACTGTTTAAACTGCTACTGCCCCGGGCTGGTAATCAGTGCCCTTGGTCATCATCGCCCAGGCGATACGCGCCGTCTTGTTGGCCAGCGCGACCGCGGCAATGTTGTGATGCCTTGTCTGCGCGATGTGCGTTACCCAGCGACTCATCCGATCATTCTTGCTGGCCGCCGTTCGCAAAACTGAACGGGCCCCGTGAATCAACAGCGTTCGTAGCTGCGCGTCGCCTCGCTTCGTAATACCCAGCAATCGTTCTTTGCCGCCTGAGCTGTTTTGCCTTGGCGTCAGCCCCAGCGATGCCGCCATTTGTCTGCCACTGCTAAACTGCTTTGCATCGCCGACGTTGGCCACAATCGCGGTCGCGATGATCGGGCCTACGCCGCGCAACTGCTGCAACCTGGTGGCGACCGGATCGGTGGCCGCCGCGATTTCTATTTCCTGATCCAGTTCCTTGACCCGGAGTTCCAAGTTCAGCAGATCGAGCCACAAGCCGCGCAGCATGCGACGAAACCGCAACGTCAATCCGTTCTCCAGATCGTCCAGCCAGCAAGGAATGGCAGCCCTCAGCTGTATCATTTCCCTTGGTGCCACCAGACCGTACTCGCTACACAGGCCACGGATCTGGTTGCCCTTGGCGGTGCGCTGGCTGCACAGCTCCGCTCTGATCCGGTGTATCGCCTGCAGGTCCTGCTGCTCGACCGATTTGACCGCGACGAAGCGCATGCTCGGGCGGCTCATCGCCTCGCAAATCGCTTCCGCATCGTTCGCGTCGTTCTTGTTACTCTTCACGTACGGTTTGACGAACTGCGGCGCGATGAGCTTCACCGTGAAGCCGCGTTTCTGCAATTGCCGGGCCCAATGATGCGCGCCGCCGCAAGCTTCCATACCGATCTCGCAGCCGGGTTCAATCTTCTCCAGCAACGCCGCCAGCCATTCCGCCCGGCCCAGCTTCTTGCGCCATACAACCTTTTCGCAACGATCAACCCCGTGCACTTGAAAGACACTCTTGGCGAGATCGACGCCGACGCGGATAATCTTCATGGTGGACTCCTTCTCTCAACTGGTTGTGTCGAAACTCCAGTTTAGGCGCTCAGACGCCGACAGGTGAGGAGGAGTCCATCCCATTG
>JAJLPB010000042.1 GCA_025548565.1 Rugamonas sp. A1-17 | reverse complement strand
CAGCCGTACATCATATCTAACAACGTAAGGAAACGATTGCTCTCATGATTATTACAGACGTTGTGGCCCAGCTTACTGCGTTCGTTCCGGAGGATGAGGTCGATAATGTCGCACGTCTTTACGAAATCCTTGACCGCTTGCAAGCGCTTGCTCCCGAACTGCGTACACCGGTAGTGCCAGCGATGCTCTCCGTGATTGAGCGCTACCCTGACGCAGAGCTTGGTTCACCGGGGCCACTTGTCCACGAACTTGAGTCTATTCCTGGGTATGAATCTTTTCTCATGGACTCAGTGCTGAGACAGCCAGCAGACCTAAACGTTTGGATGGTGAACCGAATTGTGAACTCTGAGGTTTCTCAGGATGTACGCTTGGGCTGGCTCTCCGTGATGAATCAAGTTCTTAAACATGCGCGAGCATCAAAGGAAGTACAACGAACCGTGTCTGATTTCCTCGAGCACCAGCGCTCATAGTCGGCCGAATACGGCCAGAAGCTGCCGGTCACTTTGCCCGGTTGAATGGAAAGGAAGAGAGAACATGAGCACTTTGGTAGTCCTATGCGCCGCTCTCCTGGCTTTGGCCCTTTGGTTGAAGTTCGGAACGAGCATGCCACAACAGTATCGGTCACGAAACTGTGAAGGTCGTAGCTGGCGTAATGCATTTCCGTCTGCGACTAAACAGGAAATCCGCGATTTTTTACTGTTGTTCATGTCAGCATTTGCATTTAAGGACAATGAAATGCTGAAGTTCAGCCCGCACGACAAAATTTGGGAAATCTATCGCGAGCTTTATCCCAGTCGTTGGATAGCCGATGCACTCGAGCTAGAGACGTTGACCGAGGACCTGCTGAAAAAATACGATTTTTCGTTGGCTGCAATTTGGAGCGAACGGTTAACGTTGGGCGAGGTATTCGCTTGTATCTCAACGCCACGTGCTTAGCTGCTGCCGGCCAAGACCGGCCGTCGGTCGCTGCACAAGAACTTCAGAAATTTAAAACAGCGGAACATGATGAGATTGCTTGATCACGAACCACAATGGTGGTTTTTGCTGGAAGAGGGTGGATCGCTTTTCTTGGATGCAAATTGCAATCACAGCTTCGTGGGCTATGACTTCTTGCTTGAGCTAAGCGCGGAAGAGCATAGAGCCTATGAACACGAGGGACGAGAATTTATCAGTCGGCTAGCAACCGAGATCCAAGATAGTGCGCCAATCATCAAAGGCAGCACCTCCCGGTTTAAAGGGCGGGACATGTCGCGCACGCACTCGGACAAGGTTACAAAAGCTGTCGCAAGCTGGCGAGCGAACACCAAGTAGGTCGAGGCAATCTCGGCGCCCAAGAGTTGGTTACGATGCCCCCCTTTGGGGCGCTCTCGATTTATCGTGGAAAATCCGTTTTGCAGCTGAGCAAGCTGCTATGCTGAACGCCGTCGGCCGAGTTCGGCCATTACCGGACTCTCAATTTTCGTGAAATTTATGCTCCAAGATTATTTCAAACAACTTAGCGAAGCTAACCGTGCATTTGGATCATTGCTCATGCCGGAAGCGGTATTGGAGAGAAGTAAGCTATTTGCATACCATCCGATCATCAGCACGCTCGGGGCTTATA
>JAJLPB010000041.1 GCA_025548565.1 Rugamonas sp. A1-17 | reverse complement strand
ACTGGTAGGGCTGGTTGGACTCGAACCAACGACCCCCGCGTTATCAACACGGTGCTCTAACCAGCTGAGCTACAGCCCCAAATGCTGTTCTTTAATTTGACAGTCGATAAGTGTGAACGCTTGAAGAAGAGTGCCACTCTAGAAAGGAGGTGATCCAGCCGCACCTTCCGATACGGCTACCTTGTTACGACTTCACCCCAGTCACGAATCCTACCGTGGTAAGCGCCCTCCTTACGGTTAAGCTACCTACTTCTGGTAAAACCCGCTCCCATGGTGTGACGGGCGGTGTGTACAAGACCCGGGAACGTATTCACCGCGACATGCTGATCCGCGATTACTAGCGATTCCAACTTCATGCAGTCGAGTTGCAGACTACAATCCGGACTACGATACACTTTCTGGGATTAGCTCCCCCTCGCGGGTTGGCGGCCCTCTGTATGTACCATTGTATGACGTGTGAAGCCCTACCCATAAGGGCCATGAGGACTTGACGTCATCCCCACCTTCCTCCGGTTTGTCACCGGCAGTCTCATTAGAGTGCCCTTTCGTAGCAACTAATGACAAGGGTTGCGCTCGTTGCGGGACTTAACCCAACATCTCACGACACGAGCTGACGACAGCCATGCAGCACCTGTGTACTGGTTCTCTTTCGAGCACTCCCCAATCTCTCGGGGATTCCAGCCATGTCAAGGGTAGGTAAGGTTTTTCGCGTTGCATCGAATTAATCCACATCATCCACCGCTTGTGCGGGTCCCCGTCAATTCCTTTGAGTTTTAATCTTGCGACCGTACTCCCCAGGCGGTCTACTTCACGCGTTAGCTGCGTTACCAAGTCAATTAAGACCCGACAACTAGTAGACATCGTTTAGGGCGTGGACTACCAGGGTATCTAATCCTGTTTGCTCCCCACGCTTTCGTGCATGAGCGTCAGTTTTGACCCAGGGGGCTGCCTTCGCCATCGGTGTTCCTCCACATATCTACGCATTTCACTGCTACACGTGGAATTCTACCCCCCTCTGCCAAACTCTAGCCTTGCAGTCACCATCGCCATTCCCAGGTTGAGCCCGGGGATTTCACGACAGTCTTACAAAACCGCCTGCGCACGCTTTACGCCCAGTAATTCCGATTAACGCTTGCACCCTACGTATTACCGCGGCTGCTGGCACGTAGTTAGCCGGTGCTTATTCTTCAGGTACCGTCATTAGCAGAGGATATTAGCCTCCACCGTTTCTTCCCTGACAAAAGAGCTTTACAACCCGAAGGCCTTCTTCACTCACGCGGCATTGCTGGATCAGGCTTGCGCCCATTGTCCAAAATTCCCCACTGCTGCCTCCCGTAGGAGTCTGGACCGTGTCTCAGTTCCAGTGTGGCTGGTCGTCCTCTCAGACCAGCTACTGATCGATGCCTTGGTAGGCTTTTACCCTACCAACTAGCTAATCAGATATCGGCCGCTCCAGGAGCACAAGGCCTTGCGGTCCCCTGCTTTCATCCTTAGATCGTATGCGGTATTAGCGTAACTTTCGCTACGTTATCCCCCACTCCAGGGTACGTTCCGATATATTACTCACCCGTTCGCCACTCGCCGCCAGGTTGCCCCGCGCTGCCGTTCGACTTGCATGTGTAAGGCATGCCGCCAGCGTTCAATCTGAGCCAGGATCAAACTCTTCAGTTTAATCTCTGTTTATTTGCTACTTTCGTAGCACCGT
>JAJLPB010000040.1 GCA_025548565.1 Rugamonas sp. A1-17 | reverse complement strand
AGTCCTTGATCGCCTTGGCAGCGATTACACGAGAGGTCAGTTCGACGCGTGCGTCTTGGGTTACGTTCGATTGCAGCATGATGAATTTCCTTTCAGGGGGGGAGTAAAAGTTAAGCGGCTTTTCGCTGCTTGTTCGATTCGAAGGCCACCGTGTCAGGATAGGTGGCCAAGCTTACGAATACATCGTGTTTGCCATCAAGGGCATTGATGCCCCCGGTCTCGATGTCATACACCCAGCCATGCAGGCTGACTTTGCCTTGCTCTAAGGCGAGTGCAACGGTCGGGTGGGTGCGGATGTTGGTCAGTTGGGCAACCACGTTTGCGTAAACCATCGAGCTGACTTTTGCTTCTGGAGTGATGTGCTCGTGTGCGTCATTCACCACTTTTGCGGCGTCAGCGTGACGCAGCCAGCTCGCCACTGCAGGCAGGTGATCCAAGCATTTGTGTTTTGCGATAGCAGTCATTGCGCCACAGTCGCTATGGCCGCAAACTACGATGTCGGTCACGCCCAGGACGCCGACGGCGTACTCAACGCTGGCTGTCACACCGCCCGGTTCCGAGGTGTACGACGGAACGATGTTGCCAGCGTTACGGATCACGAACACGTCGCCGGGCTGCTGCTGAGTCAGCAGCTCAGGAACTACGCGGCTATCTGAACAGGTGATGAACAGGGCGCCTGGTTTTTGGCTCGTAGCCAGTAGCTTGAACAGGCTGGACATCTCTGGGAATACCTCAGCTTGGAACTTCATTGCGCCTTCGATAAACGGTTTCATTTTGTTTTCTCCTTGGTTGTCGGTGAGGTCATCTTCGGATGTTTGACCTATTACGTCCAAGACTGGTTTTGAATGGCATTGATAGGAAATTCCAATACACCTGCGCATCAAAGGGGGATGAGGCAGTCTTTTGGGCGCGCCGCGAGTCCGCCCCCCGCGAGCAGGCTGTCGGACTAATTGATATTGGGTGGGTTGAGAAGTGGGGAGTTCTTCTACGCTCACAAGAACGGTAGCTGCGAGGTAGAGACGCTGCTGCAGTTGTGCGCTATCGACCGGCTTGAGCGCGCGCTGGCGCTGTTCATGTTCATCGCTTGGCATCTCGCCTACTTGATGCGTGAAGGACGAATCTGGCCAGACTTGGACGCCACGCTGTTCTCTTATGCGGATGGGCCCCAAGCGTCCAACAAAGTACAAATATTTGTCGACTTTATGATTGCCGCGCTCCTTGGGGAATCGGAACTGGCGTAGTAGCGGTGGGCAGCGCTTGTTGGAGCTGCCTGGGAGAGTGGCGTATCGTCGCCGCGCGCGAAAGCCGATGAAAGTTTGAAGGAGGCCATCAAGGAGGCCCACACGTAAAGCCGTGAGTTCTCCGGGTACCCGCGTTTGCAGCTGGAGCTTGCGGCTCAGGACTTTGACGCAATTCGAAACCGCGTTGCCTACCCGCGCCGCGACCCGGCCTGGCGATCTTCTTAGATTGGGGCGAACACCAGGGCGCCAGTCGCTACAACGGAGAGAAGTGTCATGAGCAGTATCGTACGAACCGACGGGTCCATTTTGGTTTTCCTTTGTAGTTCAGCATGTGATCTTGTCAGTTGAATCTAGCTGTTGGCTTGCCTTCGTTTGACGCAGGCCGCTTTTGTTGCAGCCTGCTGATTGTTCGGGAACTTAGAACGGCTTGTTCGGCAGGAACTTGCCGTCCAGGGTGATGACGGCGCGCGAGCCGCCTTCCGGATCGTCGACCTTCTTGATGTCCAGCTTGAAGTTA
>JAJLPB010000004.1 GCA_025548565.1 Rugamonas sp. A1-17 | reverse complement strand
CTACAGGAGCGGGCTAAATCTATTTCCTTGGAGGAGAATAGAGGAGACAGGTGAATGATGCTGCAATGCGCAAATGAAAGCAAATTTTTTCTCATGATGAGCGTGATCACTGGCATGAATGAAGCCGCCCGCATGCCTTGAAAATGCTGGGTTTGTGAGTGAAATGGCCATGTTTTTTTCCGCATCCGGGCGGGCTGGCTGTACACTGGCGGCCTGCGCGGCGCAGTGCCGCAAACGGAGGGACGATGGCGACGTTGTTAAAACACAGGAAAGTGAATATTGTTGTGCTCGAACAAAGCGAACAGATCGCGGACAACTGCCGGCCGGGCGACATCGCCCTCATCACCGACGCCGCCGGCTGGTGGATCAAATTCGTCGGCGAGGATGGCCAGATCGATTGCTACGGCGTGCCGTACGCGTCCTACAACGAGGCGTTGTGGTCAGCCAAGGCGGCGGCCGAATTCGGCACCTGACAGAGAGTGCTGGACAAGCCGGGGGAGTATCCCTATAATGCTGCTTCTTTCGAACGGCACGCCGGTTGAAGGAGATGCAGCAAAGCAGTTTGCGGAGTGGTTGATTCGGTGTTTCGTACACTTGGCCAATTAAACGATAGAAAATATCGAACTTTGCAAAACGAAATTAATGCTTTATAATGTTGCTTAAGCGGCTGTAGCTCAGCTGGATAGAGTACTTGGCTACGAACCAAGGGGTCGTGGGTTCGATTCCTGCCAGCCGCACCAAAAATTCGTAAGTGAAGGGGCCTGAAGAGCAATCTTCGGGCCCTTTTGCTATAAGTGTAAGCCCTTGAAACAGATTGCAAAATTTCTTCAAGGAATGCTTCGCCAAACAAGAAAACGCTGTTATAATCTTGTTTTTCGCGGCTGTAGCTCAGCTGGATAGAGTACTTGGCTACGAACCAAGGGGTCGTGGGTTCGATTCCTGCCAGCCGCACCAAAATTCGTAAGACGAAAGGCCTGAAGAGCAATCTTCAGGCCTTTTTTCTTTGCGCGTATCTTTTCCCTTCATTCCGCTATCCCCATCGCTGCTGCCTTAAAGATAATGTCGTATTGATAATTTCGTGATATTATCAAATCGATAGACTTATAAAATAGACATTTTTCAGCCAAGCCTGTCATCTTTATCAGGACGCTCTTCTCCATCGGTTTCTCATCTTTTAGGGGTATCACTCGCCATGTCCATAAAATCTCTCGCAGCAGCATCGATTCTCGCACTGAGCTTTTGCGCTTCCGGCGCGCAGGCCTGGACATTGGTGGCAACAGGCCATATCACCAGCGGTACGGACACCACCGGCGTTTTTGGCGTGGCTGGTGAGGATCTCACTGGCTTAAGCTATACGCAATCGATGACGATAAGTACCGCGGTCCACGAGTGGACGGGCAGTATGGTGGATGAGGGGCGCTTTTGGCTGCTCGGTGCCGGGCCGAGTGTGACCGATACGATTGTCCTGAAAGGCAAGACGTTCACCTTTACCGCGCCATCGGTACCGTGGGGGACTCAACAACTTGAACTCAGTTCAGGCCCATACGGCAGTAACAATGTATGGAGTCAAACCAAAGGCTTGATGGCAGACGGTAGCACTTTGTTCATGGGGTATTCGGTTTTCAGCAACACCGCGCAATTCCTCAAGGGGCTTACCTTCCAGCAGACCATTTCTGTCGATACTACGGGTCCGCTGTTCCCTGCGGATTCCAACCGTTCCTACGTTCACTTTAATTCGGAATATGTTCCGGGACTGCCGACTGCATATTTTGATGGCTCCCTCGATCATTTCTCTATTTACCCAACCCCGGACGCCCCCATTCCCGAGCCGGCCACTTACGGCATGCTGCTGGCAGGCCTTGGTCTGATCGGTGCATTCGCCCGTCGCAGGGCCTGATACGCGAGCGTCGAAAAAGGGGATGCAAGAAATTCCTGTTTGACTCTTCTTGATTTGAATTTCCCCTGCTATAATGTTGTCTTTCGCGGCTGTAGCTCAGCTGGATAGAGTACTTGGCTACGAACCAAGGGGTCGTGGGTTCGATTCCTGCCAGCCGCACCAAAATTCGTAAGACGAAGGGCCTGAAGAGTGATCTTCAGGCCCTTTTTCTTTATGGCTTGCCGGCTTTGGCGCACTGCGCCGACAGGATGGAGCGCTCCATCGCGTCGGTGACGCTGCGGATGTGCTCAGGCGTGCAGTTGGCGGCATTGACCGCGACCGGTTGCACCTGCCGCGTCAGGCTGCGATAGCCGAAGATGCCCAGCAGCGCGGCGGCTGCCAGCGTAATGGCGACGTTGGTTTTGGATTTCAAAGATCATTCCCTATTTGATAGTGCTTCCATGATACACGGGCCTCGTGCGATGATTGTCCGATCATCATCCCGGAGGAGCGTGCATGACCATCATCACCACTGTTGAAGACCTGCGTGTCTTGGCCCAGAAGCGCGTGCCGCGCATGTTCTACGATTATGCTGATGCCGGCTCGTGGACCGAATCGACTTACCGCGCCAACGTCGACGATTTCCAGCGCATCAAATTCCGCCAGCGCGTGGCCGTCAACCTGGAGAACCGCACACTCAAAAGCACCATGGTCGGCCAGGAGGTGGCGATGCCGGTGGCATTGGCGCCGACCGGCCTGACCGGCATGCAGCACGCCGACGGCGAGATCCTGGCCGCCAAGGCCGCGGAAAAATTCGGTGTGCCGTTCACGCTGTCGACCATGAGCATCTGCTCGATCGAGGACATCGCCGCCAACACCAGCAAGCCTTTCTGGTTCCAGCTGTACGTGATGAAGGACCGCGAATTCATCAACCGCCTGATCGACCGCGCCAAGGCCGCGCGCTGCTCGGCGCTGGTGCTGACGCTGGACCTGCAGGTGCTGGGCCAGCGCCACAAGGACTTGCGCAACGGCCTGTCGGCGCCGCCCAAGCTCACCATCGCCAACATCATCGACATGGCCACCAAGCCGCGCTGGGTGCTGGGCATGCTGGGCACGCCGCGCCGCAGCTTCGGCAACATCGTCGGCCACGCGTCGTCGGTGTCGGACATGTCGTCGCTGTCGGCGTGGACCAGCCAGCAGTTCGATTTGAGCCTGTCGTGGAAGGACGTCGAGTGGATCAAGCAGCGCTGGGGAGGCAAGTTGATCATCAAGGGCATCATGGACGCGGAGGACGCGCGGCTGGCGGTGGAGAGCGGCGCCGATGCGCTGATCGTCTCCAACCACGGCGGCCGCCAGCTGGACGGCGCGCAGTCCTCGATCGGCGCGCTGCCCGCCATCGTCGACGCGGTCGGCTCGCGGATCGAAGTGCACATGGACGGCGGCGTGCGCTCCGGCCAGGACGTGATCAAGGCGCTGGCGCTGGGCGCCAAGGGCGTCTACATCGGCCGCCCGTTCCTGTACGGCCTGGGTGCGATGGGCGAGCAGGGCGTCAGCAAATGCCTGGACATCATCCGCAACGAGCTGGATTTGACCATGGCCTTCTGCGGCCTGCGCGATGTCACCAAGGTCGATAAAAACATCCTCCTGCCAGGCAGCTACCCATGAAGCAGCCCAGCACCGGCAAGGGTTTGTTGCAGCAGGGCGTAGCCAGCCGCAGCGCCCTGGCGGTGGCCATGCTGCGCGCCGCACACCAGTTGATCGACAAGCCGCTGGTGTTCGACGATCCGCTGGCCTTGCCCATCCTCGGTCCCGAGAACGAGGCCGTGGTGCGCGCCGCGCCGCAAAAATTCGACACCGGCGTGGTGCGCGTGCTGCGTGCCGCGATGGCCGTGCGCAGCCGCTTCGCAGAAGATGAACTGGCGCGCGCGGTGAACGATGGCGTGCGCCAGTTCGTGCTGCTGGGCGCTGGCCTGGATACCTACGCCTACCGCAATCCCTTGCCCGACTTGCGCGTGTTCGAAGTCGATCATCCCGCCACCCAGCGCTGGAAGCGCGGCTTGCTGGAGCAGGGCGGCATCGCGGCGCCGCCATCGCTGACCTACGTGCCGGTCGATTTCGAACGCGACGACCTGGCCGATGCCCTGACGGTGGCCGGCTGCCGCCTGGACCAGCCGGTGTTCTTCTCCTGGCTGGGCGTGACCCTGTACCTGACCACCGACGCGGTCTTCGACACGCTGGCCTTCGTCGCCGGCCTGCCGTCGGGCAGCGGCATCGTGTTCGACTACGGCGTGGTCCCCGAGCTGCTCAACCCGATGGAGCGCATGGGCATGGCTTACTTCGCGCAGAAGTACGATGCCGAGGGCGAACCGTGGATTTCCTACTTCGCGCCCGAGGTGCTGGCCTGCGAGCTGCGTGCCATGGGCTACGGCGCGGTATCCGACCACGGCGCCGACGAGCTGCGTGCGCGTTATCTTGCAAGCCGCACCGATGGCCTGCGGCTTGGCGGCGGCACCCGTTTGATGTCCGCGCAAGTCAAATGAATCAGGTAGGGCGGCGGCGGTGACTTGTAAAATATGTATATAATATATTCTATTATTTTTGCCAATTAAACCCGTACATAAAAATGAAAGCAATCATCACTGGCGGTAACCGAGGAATCGGACTCGAAATATCGAAGAAGCTGTTAAGCAAGGGATTCGAAGTGCATGTGCTGTCTCGATCGGGCATCGCCAACGCCGTCAGCGGATTGACCTCCTGGACGGCGGACGTCGCCGAGTACGACCAGCTGGCGCAGATAGTCGAGAAGATCGGGACACCGGACGTACTCATCAACAATGCCGGGATCATGAACGCGAAGACGGCAAGCGACTATGACAGCGAAGCGATTCTCCACATGCTGCACGTGAATTTGATCTCAACGGTGCGCCTGAGCGTGCACGTGGCGGAGCGGATGGCGAGCAAGGGCGGCGGCCGCATTGTCAGTATGGGATCGATTGCCGGCGAAATCGGCCACCCTGATATCTGGTACGGCGTTTCAAAGGCGGGCCTCATGAATGCGATGCGTTCACTGGCGCGTACCTATGGTCCCAAAGGCGTGATCGCCAACTCGGTCGCGCCGGGGCCCGTGGAAACTGAAATGATGAAAAACATTCCGTCAGACAGAAAGGCCCGTTTGATGGCGGCGACCATCAGCCAGCGATTCTGCCTTGCTGAAGAGGTAGCGGAAACAGTCAGCTGGCTTGCAACTGACGCGCCTGCCTTCATCAATGGCGACGTCATCGATATGAACAATGGCACCAATTACCGATAGTGTTTTGCTGTCGCCGCGTTCCAACCGGTGGGGTCAACCGGTGGGGTCAACAACCGGTGGGGTCAAGTCTGACATTCGGACACGAGCTCTACACTCAAGCCCCTTCCTGCGCCGGAAATGAATAGCCGAGCTTGCCGCATTCTTCGTGAATTTTTGCCTTGAAGCGCACCGCATCGAAGCCGCCGAGTTTCTTCTGTTTTTCAAACAGTACGCTTGAAGCCTCGTATATCAATGCCAGCGCATAGGGAACAACCTGCGCTTTGGAAAGCGAAGGCAGTAATGCGAAGTCTGGTCTCACGCTGAAGTGGCCGACATTGAATTGATCGGGAGCCGGCGGAAGGCCGAAACGCGATCGGCCCGATACGCGCTTCTGAAGCCGGAAGGGAAAGCGTGGTTTTCCGTCCTCCTTGGCACGTAGATCAATCAATTCGAAGTCTATCCATAAGTGCTCCATGACACCGCCGTAGTCTCCACCGAGCCGGCTGCCCAGTTTGCGAAATATAGGGTGCAGCGCGCTCGCCAGTTTGAACGTGGCGTCGTCGCACATGCTGGCGTGTATGCCAACTTCCATGTAATTCTCCGTGTTCCAGGCGACCCGATGGGGGGCTTGAATGATGAGCCCGTGTCCGAATGTCAGACTTGACCCCAATGCTGGTTTACAGCAATTTGATGGTTGTCGCCCAGACGTGGACGTGGGAAAACTCGGCGGCGCGCGATTCGATGTAGTCGTTGATGATCACGGCATTTCCGCCCAGGTTGCAGGTCTTGGTTTTTAACTCGGCGTATGCCTGGTCTTCCAGCTTGGCGTCGCCGCCGAAGAAGATATTTCTCTGCACGTGTGATTCGATCTGCGCCAGTTTTTCGAATTCCTGCTCCGGCTTGGTCTTCTTGAAGAAGGTGACCTGGCACGTTGGCTGGTTCGTCTGGTATTTTGCGTCGATGACGCTGATCGTGCTAGTCGTCGAACAGGCACTCAGCAGAATGAGTAGCGTGGCTAAGGCGGCGCTCCGCATGAACATAGGGGATCTCTTTTCTGCTTCAAGGCGTGGATGCCTCCCGCCAGAAAAGCGGGAGGCATGAAGGCTTTACTTCACCATTTTTACCATCTCGTCCACCATCTGGCAGGACCAGGCCTTCTGGCCGGCGCCGCCGACGAAGCCGGTCTTGGTGGCGACGGTGACGTAAGTCTGTTCCGGACCCATGGCGTTCCAGTTGATGAACAGTTCTTCGCCGCCACTGCCTACCAACAGGCCGATGTGGCGATTGCGCTGTGCCTTGATCGACTTGTCTTGTTCCAGCTCTACCGTGGCATCAACGGCGACCAGGACTTTTTTCGTGATGTCTTTGGTGCGGGCTACGTCGGCGCCGAGCAGCACCGCTGCGTCGTAGCAGTCTTGTGCCTTCTGCGGCGTGTTGACTTGCAGCTGGCTGCTGTAGGTCATCTTGCTTGCGTCCATGCCGGCGCAGCCGGTAAACAATGCTGCGACAGCGACCAATGCCGGGATACTCAGTGCTTTCATATTTCTCTCTTTTGTAATTTTGATTGGTTTCCATAGAACCGGCGGCAGCTTAGCAGTTTGCCTCCTTTGAAACATCACAAAATGTCACAAATGGAAATATTAGTGACTGAACTCAATATTTAGCCCACCGTGTTCCGTGGCGCGCCCGCGACCCACGCTTCGATATTGTCGATCAGCTGGTCCGCCAGCACCTGCATCGCCTGCGAGCTGGCCCAGGCGGAATGCGGCGTCAGGATGAAGTTCGGCAGCCGCAGGTTGAGCAGCACGTTGTCGGCCGGCGGCGGTTCCTGCACCAGCACGTCGAAGCCTGCGCCGGCGATCACGCCGCCGCGCAAGGCGTCGGCCAGCGCCGTCTCGTCCACCAGGCCGCCGCGCGCGGTGTTGATCAGCAGCGCGCTGCGCTTCATGCGTATCAGCTCCTTGGCGCTGATCATATTGCGCGTCTTGTCGTTCAGCGGCAGGTGCAGGCTGAGGATGTCCGAGGTTTCCAGCAGCTCGTCGAAACCCACCTCGCGCACGCCGTCGCCGGCGGCGTCGGGCAGCGGCGAGCGCGTATGCACGATCACCTCCATGCCGAACGCCTTCGCGATCCGCGCCACCGATTTACCCAGCGCCCCATATCCCAGCAGGCCAAGACGGCTGCCCGCCAGGTCCGAGATCGGATGGCCGAACAGGCAGAATCGCTCCGACTTCTGCCACAGGCCGGCCTCGATGTCGGCGCGGTAGGCCACCAGTTGCCGGCGCAGCGCCAGCATCAGCGCGAAGGTGTGCTCGGGCAGCGTGTGCACCGCGTAGTTGCGGATGTTGGAGACGACGATGCCGCGCTCGCGGCACGCTGCCAGGTCGATGATGTCGGTGCCGGTGGCCGCCACCGCGATCATCTTCAGCTCCGGCAGCTGCGCCAGGTCGGCCGCGCGCAAGGGCACCTTGTTGGTGATGGCGATGCTGGCGTGCGCGTCGCGCAAACGCTGCATGGCGTCGGCCGCTTTTGTGGCCGGATATTCGCTCCACTCGTGCGCGAACGCAGGCTTGCGAATGGTGGCGATCACGCTGTCGCGGTCGAGGAAAACAATACGGTGGGCTTCAGTCATAGTGCAACCTCAAATGGAACCGGGCGCGCCGGCGGCGGGGCCTTCGGCAGGCGCATGCCCGGATGGTTGGAAAACAGTTCGGCGACCCATTCGACAAACACCCGCACCTTGGCCGACAGGTGGCGGTTCTGCGGATAGACCACATGCACCGGCAGCGGATCGCTGCTCCAATCGGCCAGCAACTGTTCGAAGCGGCCGTCCTTGAGCATGGGCTCCATCATAAAATTCGGCATCTGCACAATGCCCAGTCCCGCCAGGCCGGCCGCCGTGTAGGCGTTGGTGTCGTTGACGGCGATGTGGCCGGGCAGCGCGACCTGGATGCGATGGCCGTCGCGCGAAAAGTCCCAGTCGAACAGCTTGCCCGTGCGCGAAGAAAAATAGTTCACGCAGCGGTGGCGCATCAACTCGTCGGGATGCGCGGGCCGTCCGTAGCGGCCCAGGTAGTCCGGCGTGGCGCAGGTGACGAACTGCAGGATGCCCACGCGCCGCGCGATCAGGTTGGAGTCGCCCAGCACGCCGCCGCGCACCGCGCAGTCGACGCCTTCCTCGATCAGGTCGATGGTGCGGTCGCTGCAGCCCAGCTCCAGCTGGATGTCCGGGTAGCGCGTGAAGAAGTCGGGCAGGGCGGGGATCAGCACGTCGCTGGCCAGGCCGGTCGGCGCGTCCACCCGCAGCCGTCCGCTGGGGCTGAGCCGGGTGCGCGACAGCGATTCCTCGGCCTCGCGCACGTCGGATAGAATGCGCAGGCAGCGCTCATAGTAGGCGGCGCCGTCGGCCGTCACGCTCACCTGGCGCGTGGTCCGGTGCAGCAGCTTGACCGATAATGTCGCCTCCAGCGCCTGGATCAGTGTCGAGACGGTGGCCTTGGGCAGCTGCATATTGTCGGCCGCGCGCGTGAAGCCGCCGGCGTCCACCACCTGCACAAACACTTCCATTGCTTGTAGTTTATTCATCTTACCATCCCATTGTTCGGAATCCTGAACAATCAATTCGTCATTGCAGTATTTATCAGATTGTAGATCAAGTCTAAGATTGCTGTACTGCACAAAGAAAGTACATGGAAGGAAAGGGGTTCAACATGAAATATCGGAATGGAATTGTTACGACGATCGCCCTGGCGCTGACTTCGGTCGCCCTGGCAAGCGTAGTCTATACCGATGCCTACTCGCAAGCGGCCAAGGCCGAAGCGACCGGCGTTCGTGCCCTGACCCAGGCGGCCGCCGGCGAAACGCTGGCCTGCGCCGACACCGCCATGTTGTCCAGCGCCTCGGATACGGTGCAGCGATGAGCGCAAACGTCGAGCCATTGCCGCAGTTGTCGGACCTGATCAAAGTCCGCAACCTGGAAGTGCGCGGCGCGGAAGGCCCGTTGGCCGCCCGCCTGTACGCCAGCGGCGAGGCCGGCACCAAGCGCGACACGCTGATCGTGTTTTTCCACGCCGGCGGCTTCAACAGCGGCGACCTGGACGATGCCGACATCTTCCTGCGCCACATGGCCGACGACAACCAGGAAAGCGCCGTGCTGGCCACCGCGTACACGCTGGCGACCGTGCAGCCGTTCCCGGCCGCCGTCGAGGATGCCCACGCCGTGCTGAACTGGGCAAAGAAACACAAGGCCAAGCTGGGCTGGACCGGCAAGCGCCTGGTGGTGGCCGGCATCGAGGCCGGCGCCAACCTGGCGGCGGTCTGCGCGCTGATGTCGCGCGACCGTGGCGGCCCGGCGCTGGCCGGCCAGATCCTGGTGATGCCGATGCTCGATCCGGGCCTGAGCACCTGGTCGATGCGCGAGATGCAGAACGCGCCGGAACTGCTGGACGTGGCTGACGCTTGCGCGGCGGCCTACCGCGGTTACCTGCCGAACGCGGCCGACCGTACCCATCCATACGCCTCGCCGCTGCAGTCGAGCCGTTTGAAGAACCTGCCGCCGGCACTGATCCTGTCGGCAGAAGACGACCCGCTGCGCGACGAAGCGGAACAATACGGCGCCAAGTTGATCGCCTGTGGAGTCAAGACCACCGTCAACCGGATGCCAGCCGCGGCCCTGAATGAAGCAGGGGCGCGCAACGAATGCGCGTGCAAGTGTTACGCGCTGGGAGAAATCGCCGGCTTCATCGCCGGCCTGGAACGGTCCGAGACGCCGCCAGCCTCATAGGGTTCCCCAACCTTTAAGCAGTATCTGCAATCACGTCCCCACTGGCTTGCCGGCGGGGCGCTAGTACCGTGTTTTCTCGCAATTCGTTGAGGGCAACCGGTGCCGCCGTTTCTATTAATAATTTTCATACAAAAAGGAAAGAACATGAAAACCATTAAACAACTCACCGTCGTAGCCCGGCCGCTGGCCGCCGCTATGGCGCTGGCGGGACTGGCCGCTTTCGGCCTCTCCGGTTGCGACGACGCGACCGGCAAGACAGCTGAAGCACCGGCAGCAGCCGGCGGTCCTCCGATTTCGGCCGCGGTGGTCGTCGAGAAAACCATCACCGAGACCCAGGAGTTCTCGGGCCGCCTGGAAGCGATCGAGCAAGTGCAGATCCGTCCGCGCGTGGGCGGCTTCATCACCGCCATCAACTTCAAGCCGGGCAGCGAAGTGAAGAAGGGCGAAGTCCTGTTCGTCATCGATCCGCGTCCGTTCCAGGCTGAAGCCAACCGCGCCGAAGCGGCAGCCAGCTCGGCCCGCGCCAAGGCCGAACTGGCCAAGGTGGAACTGGTCCGCGCCGAGAAGCTGCTGGCCGACAAAGCCATCGCCCAACGCGAATACGACGCCACCGCATCGAGCCTGAAACAGCTGGACGCCGACGCCCGTGCCGCGCAAGCGCTGTACGAAGCGGCCAAGCTGAACCTGAGCTACACCCAGGTGACGTCGCCGATCAACGGCCGCGTGTCGAAGGCGGAAATCACGCTGGGTAATCTGGTCGACGCTTCGGCGATCCTGACTTCGGTGGTCTCGCTGGAGCACATCTACGCCTCCTTCGACGGCGACGAAGACACCTATCTGCGCGTTGGCGCCGCCGCCCACCAAGGCAAGCCGGCCACCGTCAAGATCGGCCTGGCCAACGAAACCGGCTTCCCGCACGAGGGCAAGCTGGAATTCGTCGACAACCAGCTCGATCCACGCAGCGGTTCGGTGCGCATGCGCGCCACCTTCAGCAACGCCGACGGCGCGCTGGTCCCAGGCCTGTTCGCCCGCGTGCAACTGGCCGGCTCCACCGGCGCAAAGTCGGCGCTGATGATCAACGACCGCGCCGTCAGCACGGACCAGGACCGCAAGTTCGTGTTCGTGGTCGACAAGGACAACAAGGCCGAGTACCGCCCTGTGACCCTCGGCCCTGCGATCGACGGCCTGCGCGTGGTGCGCGACGGCCTGAAGCCGGGTGAGAAGATCGTCGTCAACGGCCTGCAGCGGGTACGTCCCGGCGCGCCGATCACGCCGACCGTGGTCGCCATGGATTCCGATCCGCTGGCCGCCAACGTGGCGAAACCCGAAGTTAAAAAAGATGAAAAAGTAGCGGCGGTCGCAGCAAAGACCGGCACTTCCAAGGAATAAAACAATATGAACATCTCTCGATTTTTTGTCGACAAGCCGATTTTTGCGGCGGTTCTGTCGATCATTATCTTCGTCGCCGGCTTGATAGCGATCTTCAAGCTGCCGATCTCGGAGTACCCGGACGTGGTGCCGCCATCGATCGTCGTGCGCGCGCAGTATCCGGGCGCGAATCCGAAGATCATCGCCGAAACCGTGGCCGCGCCGCTTGAGGAGCAGATCAACGGCGTCGAGAACATGCTGTACATGTCCTCGCAAAACACCTCGGACGGCGCGCTGGCGCTGACCGTCACCTTCAAGATCGGCACCAACGTCGAGCAGGCCGAAACGCAGGTGCAGAACCGCGTCCAGCGTGCGCTTCCGCGTCTGCCGGAAGAGGTGCGCCAGATCGGTGTGACCACCGTGAAGTCGTCGCCCAACCTGACCATGGTGGTCCACCTGCAATCGCCGAACGGCCGTTACGACGACCTGTATCTGCGTAACTACGCGGTGCTGAACATCAAGGACCAACTGGCCCGCCTGCCCGGCATGGGCGAGGTGCAGCTGTTCGGTTCCGGCGACTACGCGATGCGCGTCTGGCTCGATCCGCAGAAGGTGGCGCAGCGCGGCCTGACCGCCGGCGACGTCGTCGACGCGGTGCGCGAGCAGAACGTGCAAGTGGCCGCCGGTGTGATCGGCCAGGGCCCGAGCCAGGGCGCTGACTTCCAGCTGACCGTCAACACGCAGGGCCGCTTGAAGAGCCCCGAGGAATTCGGCAACATCATCCTCAAGACCAACGCCGACGGCGCGGTAACGCTGCTGAAGGATGTGGCCCGTCTTGAAATGGGTTCGAATTCGTACGCACTGCGTTCGCTGCTGAACAACAAGTCGGCGGTGGCGATTCCTATTTTCGAAGCGCCGAACGCCAACGCGCTGCAACTGTCGACCGATGTCCGCGCGACCATGGCGCGTCTGTCGAAAGATTTCCCGGAAGGCGTCACGTACAGCGTTGTATATGACCCGACCCAATTTGTGCGTCAGTCGATCGACGCCGTGATCCACACCCTGATCGAAGCCGTCATCCTGGTGGCGCTGGTGGTGATCATCTTCCTGCAAACCTGGCGCGCCTCGCTGATTCCGCTGCTGGCGGTGCCGGTGTCGGTGGTCGGTACTTTCGCCGTGATGCTGGGCTTCGGCTTCTCGATCAACACACTGTCGCTGTTCGGCCTTGTGCTGGCCATCGGTATCGTGGTCGATGACGCGATCGTGGTGGTGGAAAACGTCGAGCGCAATATCTCCAACGGCCTGACGCCGCACGACGCGACCATCCAGGCGATGAAAGAGGTGAGCGGTCCGATTATCGCTATCGCGCTGGTGCTGTGCGCCGTGTTCGTGCCGATCGCGTTTGTGTCTGGGCTGTCCGGCCAGTTCTACAAGCAGTTCGCGCTGACCATCGCCATCTCGACCGTGATCTCGGCATTCAGCTCGCTGACGCTGGCGCCGGCATTGGCCGCATCCCTGCTGCGTTCGCACGATGCGCCGAAGGACGCGCTGACCCGCGGCATGGACAAAGTGTTCGGTGGCTTCTTCAACTGGTTCAACCGCTTCTTCGGCCGCGCTTCGCACAACTACGAAGGCGGCGTCAAAGGCGCGTTGAAACGCAAGGGCGGCTCGCTGATCGTGTACGCAGTGCTGGCCGTCGCCGCGGGCTTCATGTTCAAGGTGGTGCCTCCGGGCTTCGTGCCGCCGCAGGACAAGGGCTATCTGATCGGCTTCGCGCAGTTGCCGGACGCCGCTTCGCTGGACCGTACCGACGCCGTGATCCGCAAGATGTCGGACATCGCCAAGGATATCCCTGGCGTGGACAATTCGATTTCCTTCCCGGGTCTGTCGATCAATGGCTTCACCAACGCGCCCAACGCCGGTATCGTGTTTGTCGGCCTGAAGCCGTTCGAAGAGCGCACCAAGGCCAGCGAATCGGCCGAGGCCATCGCCGGCGAGATCAACAAGCGTATGGGTTCGATCGAAGGCGCCTTCGTGCTGGTGCTGTCGCCGCCACCTGTCAGCGGCCTGGGTACTACGGGCGGCTTCAAGATGATGATTGAAGACCGCGACAACCTGGGTTACGACGCCTTGTACAAGGCGGTGCAGGCAGTGCAGATGAAGGCATGGCAGAACCCGAAACTGGCCGGTGTGTTCTCCAGTTACCAGATCAATGTGCCGCAGCTGTTCGCCGACATCGACCGCTCCAAGGCCAAGCAACTGGGCGTGCCGCTGCAGACGATCTACCAGACCTTGCAGATCAATCTGGGCTCGCTGTATGTGAATGACTTCAACCAGTTTGGCCGCACCTACCAGGTGCGCGTGCAGGCGGATAAGCAGTTCCGTTCGCACGCTGAAGACATCGCCCAGCTGAAAGTCCGCAACAACAAGGGCGAGATGATTCCTCTGTCGTCGCTGATGCGCGTCAAGGACAGCTATGGCCCGGATCGCGTACAGCGTTACAACGCCTACGTCGCTGCTGAAATCAATGGCGGCGCCGCACCTGGCGTATCGACCGGCGAAGCGCAGGCCGAAATGACCAAGATCGTCAACGAAGTCCTGCCGAAGGGTATTGGCTACGAATGGACCGAGCTGGTTTATCAGGACATCTTGTCCGGTAACACGATGATGTATGTGTTCCCGCTGTGCGTACTGTTGGTGTTCCTGGTGCTGGCCGCTCAGTACGAAAGCTGGACCCTGCCGCTGGCGGTGATCCTGATTGTGCCGATGTCGATCTTCTGCGCGCTGGTCGGCGTGAAGCTGACCCACGGCGATAACAACGTCTTTACGCAGATTGCCTTGTTCGTGCTGGTTGGCCTGGCCTCGAAGAACGCGATCCTGATCGTGGAATTTGCACGCGAGCTGGAACACCATGGCCGTACCATCGTCGAAGCGGCGCTGGAAGCTTGCCGTCAGCGTCTGCGTCCGATCCTGATGACGTCGATCGCATTCATCATGGGCGTGCTGCCGTTGGTGTTCTCGCACGGTGCGGGTGCGGAAATGCGTCATGCGATGGGTGTGGCGGTGTTTGCCGGCATGCTGGGCGTGACCTTCTTCGGCCTGTTCCTGACGCCGGTGTTCTACGTCCTGCTGCGCAAGCTGGCGGTACGCCTGGAGAAGAAAAAACCTGCCGTGGCCGGCGACGCCGCTGCGGTAAAACTGGAAGGAAGCCATTAATATGAGCACCTCGATGAACAAGCTGCAGATGATCGCTAAAGGTGTGGCGCCGGTATTGGCAGCCTTGCTGATGACCGCATGCGCCGCGCCGGAATTCAAGCAGCCTGCGATGGACGTGCCGGTCGCGTTCAAGGAATCGCAGCTGCCGGCGGCCGTCAAGGTCGCCGCCGACGGCAGCACCTGGAAACAGGCGCAAGCCGCCGAAGCGCAGCCGCGCGGCGAGTGGTGGCTGGCCTTCAACGATCCAGCCCTCAATGAGCTGATCGCCGAAGCCACCCGCGCCAACGCCAACCTGGCAGTGGCCGCGGCCCGCGTCAAGCAGGCCCGCGCCATCGCCGGCATCGCCGAGGCGGACCGCATTCCGCAGGTCGGCGTCAACGTCGGCGCGCAGCGTCAGCGCCAGTCCGATCTGGCGCTTGGCCTGCCGGCCGGTACGCCGGTCGCTCCGGGCAACGCGTTCACCGCCAACCTGACGGCCAGCTACGAGGTCGACCTGTTCGGCCGCGTATCGTCGAACGTCAGCGCCGCCCGCAACGACGCCGCTTCCGTGGAAGCGACCTACCGTTCGGTGCTGCTGTCGGTGCAGGCCGATGTGGCGCAGACATACTTCCGTCTGCGCGCCACCGACGCCGAGCTGGAAACGCTGAACCGCACGGTGCAGACCCGCGAGGAAAACGTCAAGGTCAACCAGCGTCGCTTCGACCTGGGCGACATCGGTGAATTCGACCTGTCGCGCGCCAAGACCGAGCTGGCGACCTCGCGTGCCGAAGCTATCGGCCTGCAACGCCAGCGCGTAACGACCGAGCATGCGCTGGCGGTCCTGCTGGGCAAAGCGGCGGCCAGCTACACGGCCGGCGCCAGCCCGCTGCTCGACACCTCGCTGCTGCCGGTGATTCCGGCGGGCCTGCCGTCGTCGCTGCTGGAGCGCCGTCCCGACATCGCTTCGGCGCAGCGTGCGATGGAAGCGTCCAACGCCCGCATCGGCGTGGCCAAGTCGGCGATGTTCCCGGCGCTGGTCCTGAACGCCAATGCCGGCGGAGCCTCGGGCAACACCGTCGCCGAGGTGTTCAAGTGGAGCAGCCGTTCGTGGGTGCTGGGCGCGCTGATGTCGATGCCTTTGATCGATGGTGGCCGCAACAAGGCCAATATCACGCGCAGCGAAGCGGCGCTTGAGGAGTCGGTTGGAACGTATCGCCAGAGCGTGCTGGTGGCTTTCGCGGAAGTGGAAGACAACCTGGCCGGCCTGCGCATCCTGGCTGGCCAGACCGCGCAGATCGAAGACGCGGTGGTATCGGCGCGCCGCTCGGCCGACCTGGCGCAGAAGCTGTACACGGCGGGCCGTTCGAGCTACCTCGATCTGCTGGACGCGCAGCGCAACCTGGCGTCGGTGGAGCGCAGCGCGGTGCAGTTGCGCGGCAATCGCGCGGTGACCACCGTGGCGTTGATCCGCGCGCTGGGCGGCGGCTGGGATGGCGCCAACGCGCCGGAGAAAGTCGCACAGCGATAAGCTGAACGCAGAGGTAACAAAAAAGGCGGATCCGAAACGGTCCGCCTTTTTTACGTCGTTCCCGCCTTCGCGGGAATGACGTGTGCGCGAGATTACTTCGTTACGACCGGTGCCGGTGCGGCGGCTGCTGCTTCGGCTTTCTCGGCCTTGGCGTGGGCCTTGGCTTTGGTCTTGTGAGCCTTGGCGTGGGCGTCGGCCTTTTCGGCTTTTTCATCGGCCTTGGCGACGGCGACGTCTTTCTTGGCATCGGCTTCGACCTTGGCGGTTTTCGCTTCGGCTTTCACGGCGGTCTTGGTTTCCTTGGCGGTGGCTTTGGCATCGGTCTTGGCTTCCTTGGCTTCCGCTTTCACGGCGGCAGGAGCGGCAGGAGCGGTTGGCGTGGTTGCTGGGGTCTGTGCAAAAGCTGCGGTAGCGAACAGGCCGGCGATCAGGGTAGCGATAAGTTTGTTCATGATGAAATCCTCATTCAGGTTGATTAGAGCCGGGACAATTCCCGTGTCACTGAGCGAAAAACGCCGCCCGGATCGCCATCGTTGACGGGCTTTACATCCGCTTACAAGCGCGCCAAATTGCTTACAGATGGGCGTTCATTTCGGTGCGAGGCCGATTTCTTCCAGACGGAGCAGGATTTCGGTTTTTCGAGAGAGCTTGATTTCTCGCCAATGCACATCTTCAATCGCGCCGATGATGGCGTACAAAAAATTCAGGCTGGTGCTCGGATCGTTGGACTTTAACAAGGCATAGACCTGAAACGGATCGCGCGCGCGTAGCTCCTCAGCAGTCGTGATCCCCACATCGCGGAGGATGGCCGAACTTTTGGGCCCCAGTCCCTTCAGCTGCGCCACCGCAGGCGCGGCGGGCTTTGATTTTGAAGAATCGTTCATGGTTAGCAGGAAAAAGAGAAATATCAGCGCTCATCTTACCTGCGTTGAGTTGACGTACGCCACCGCACGGAAACGGCCGTTGTGTAGGGTAGACTGGCGGTATGGGAAATCAGCTCAATCTCTACCAGTCCAAGCGCAATTTCGCGATCACGCCCGAACCGGCCGAAGGGGGCGAGGAGGGTGGTGAGGCGCGCGCCTTCGTCATTCAAAAACACTGGGCCAGCCGGCTGCACTACGATTTCCGGCTGGAGCTCGATGGCGTGATGGTCAGTTGGGCCGTACCTAAAGGCCCCAGCTACGACACGCACGACAAGCGCATGGCGGTGCATGTCGAGGATCATCCGATTTCGTACAACGATTTCGAAGGCACCATACCGCCCAAACAGTACGGCGCGGGCAGGGTGATTATCTGGGATCGCGGCGTGTGGACGCCGTTGGGTGATCCGCGCAAGGCGCTGGCGGAGGGGAACCTGAAGTTCGAGCTGTCGGGTCACAAGATGCACGGCCGCTGGGCGCTGGTGCGCATGAAGGGCAAGGGCGAGAAGCAGGAGCCCTGGCTGCTGATCAAGGAGAAGGACGACTACGCGCGGCCCGCGGCCGAGTTCAGCGTGGTGGACGAAATGCCGGACTCCGTCAAAGCGCTGCCGCCAGCGGGTCGGGGCCAGGGTCATCGCGCGCGCGGCGCGGCGCAAGCAGCCCCGGTACTGAAAGCCGCCTTGTCGGAGGCGCCCGCCGCCGGCCTGCCGGAGACGCTGTCGCCGCAACTGGCGACGCTGGTCGATGGCCCGCCCTCGTCGCCCGAAGACTGGCTGTTCGAAATCAAATTCGACGGCTATCGCCTGCTCACCCGGATCGATGGCAAGGACATACGCCTCATCACGCGCAACGGCAACGACTGGACGCACCGCTTGCAGGCACTGCACGCGGCCATCGCCAAAATGAAGCTGCCCAGCGGCTGGTACGACGGCGAGATCGTGGTCCACGACGATAACGGCCGCCCGGACTTCGGCCTGCTGCAAAACGCCTTCGACGAAAACAACCCGGCCGATATCGTCTACTTCCTGTTCGATATTCCGTTCCACGATGGCCACGACCTGCGCCACACGCCATTGGAGCAGCGCCGCGCTATCCTGCAAGCGCTGCTCGATAAAAAGCCGTCGGACACCGTCCGCCTCAGTTCCGCGCTGGACGCAGGGCCGCAGGAGATGATCGCCGCCGCATGCAGCATGGGCCTCGAGGGCATCATCGGCAAGCGGCGCGACAGCGTCTACACGGCGCGGCGCAGCGGCAGCTGGATCAAGCTCAAATGCGGCCAGCGGCAGGAATTCGTCATCGGCGGCTACACCGATCCGCAAGGCTCGCGCAGCGGTTTCGGCTCGCTGCTGCTGGGGACTTACGACAAGGACGGCAAGCTGCACTACGCCGGCAATGTCGGCAGCGGCTTCAACTCCGCCACGCTGCAGGACATCAAGGCCAAAATGGATAAGCTGGCGACGGACAAGAGTCCGTTCGCCCCCAGCCGCGAGATCGAGAAGAAGGCCCACTGGCTCAAGCCCACGCTGGTGGCGGAGGTCAGCTTCGGCGAATGGACGCATTCGGGTTCGATCCGCCACGCGGTCTTCAAGGGCCTGCGCAAGGATAAAAAAGCCGACGCCATCGTGCGTGAAGTGCCGGCCCACCTGAAGGAGGAAACAGACATGCAGCCAGCAAGCACAGTGCAGGGCAAGCTGCCCGCCTCACTCAAGGTCACCAATCCCGACCGCGTGATCGATAAAGAAAGCGGCGCCACCAAGATCACGCTGGTGCGCTACTACGCGCTGGTCGGCGCGTTGATACTGCCGCATCTGAAGGGCCGCCCCGTCTCGCTGGTGCGCGCGCCGGCCGGCGTCGGCGGCGAACTGTTTTTCCAGAAACACGCCGAAACCAACAAGCTGCCCGGTGTTAAACAGCTCGATCCCGCGCTCGATCCCGATCGCCCTCCGATGCTGGAAATCTCCAGCGAACAGGGCTTGCTATCGGCCGCGCAGTGGAACGTGGTGGAGCTGCACACGCAAAACGCCAACGCGTCCAGCTACGAAAAACCCAACCGCATGGTGTTCGACCTCGATCCCGGCAAAGGCGTCAGCTGGACGCAGATGCAGGAGGCGGCGCAGCTGATGCACGCCTTCCTCGATCAACTGGGCCTGCCGGCCTTTTTGAAAACCAGCGGCGGCAAGGGCTTGCATGTGGTGGTGCCGGTCAAGCCGGGCTACGGTTGGGACGACGTCAAGGACTTCTCGCAAGCCATCGTCGCCCACATGGCGGAGCATGTGCCCGAGCGTTTCGTGTTGAAGAGCGGACCGCGCAACCGGGTGGGCAAGATCTTCATCGACTATCTGCGCAATGGGCGGGGCGCCACCACGGTCGCCGCGTGGTCGGCGCGCAGCCGTCCGGGCCTGGGCATTTCGGTGCCGCTGGCGTGGGATGAGCTGGACGGGCTGCACGGCGCCGACCAGTGGACGGTCGCCAACGTGCACACGCGGCTCGATGTGGGCAACGCGCCGTGGGACGACTACGCGAAGTCCGCCAAGGGGCTCGCGGCGGCGATGCGCGCCATGGGGTTCAAGCCCGGCAAGGCCTGATTCTTTAATTTCTGTAATTAAATTATTATTTAATATTGACAACAGTTGTTGTTGATGTTTTAATGACGGATCGACACATATTCCAGGATCCGCCAGATGAAAAAACTGCCAATGTTGTTAGCCGGGTTGAGCTTGTTCGGTTCCGCCCAAGCTGCCGTCTATCAATTTGATTTCACTGCAAAAATCCAGGAAATGGTCGAGTTTTCGCCGTTGACGTTCGACGGCGGCCCGGTCGCTTCGAGCAGCCTGTCGGGCCGCACGGTATCGGTCGGGGATAGTATCAGCGGCCATTTCAGCTACGACACCACGACCGGCTTGTTCAGCAACAGAGGCGGCAGTGCCATGTATTCGGCGCCTGCGGCGCTGAATACGCTGGGCGCCAGCATCGGCGGCAGCAGCATCGCCTTGAGCGACGCCAGCTACAGCAGCACCAATGTGCAGGTGGCCAATAACGCCGCCACGCTGGGCGGGGCGGACAGCTTCGGTATCGCCAGCCTCTCGGCCAACGCCTTCGCGTCGGAGATGATGGCGGTGAGCTTCTTCGACAAATCCGGCCTGGCCCTGGAGGCCGCGACGATGCCGGGGCAATTGGACTTCTCCAGTTTTAACCGGTCGACTTTCTACTACACGTATTCCTCCAACGCGACCCACGCGATGATGGGCGCGAACGGCGCGCTGACCTCGGTGACGGTCACGGAGATGCCGGCGCCGGTTCCCGAGCCGGAAGCCTACGCCATGCTGCTGGCCGGCCTGGCTGCACTTGGCTGGAAAGGGCGCCGCCGCTAAGCGGCCGCCTTGGTGCGCCGGCGCTTCGGGGCCGGCCGCTTGCCCAGGCTGTCCTGTAACAGCGCCACCAGGTCCACCACGTTGGACGACTTGGCCACCTTGCTTTCCGGCTCGGCGGTCGTGATCGTCTTGGTCTGGCCGGCCCTCACCTTCTTCTTCACCAGCGCCAGCACGTCGTCCTTGTAGGTGTCGTGGTACTGCTCCGGCTTCCACGGCTCGCTCATGCCTTCGACCAGCGACAGCGCCATCTGCAGCTCCTTATCGCTGATGCCGGCCGCCTTCATCGTGGCGGGCGGCAGCTTCAGTTCCTCCGCGCTGCGGATCTCGTTCGCATAACGCAGCGTGTTCAGCACGATCTTGTCGTCGTCGCAGACCAGCGCGCACAGGTGCTGCTTGGTGCGGATCACCACCGTGGCGATGCCGATCTTGCCGGCCTTGCGCAAGGTCTCGCGCAGCAGCGCATATACTTTGGCGCCGCCGCGCGACGGCGCCAGGTAGTAGGGCTGCTCGAAGTAGGTCAGCGGCACGTCGCCCGCGTCGACGAAGGTCAGGATATCGATGGTCTGCGTGGCCTCGACGTTGGCGCGCTTCAGGTCTTCGTCGGACAGCACCACGTACTCATTGTCCTGGTACTCGTAGCCCTTGACGATATCGTCCCAGGTGACCTCCTTGCCGGTGTTCTTGTTATAGCGCTTGTAGCCGACCGGCGAAAAGTCGCGCCGGTCCAGCATCGTCAAATCCAGCTCGTGTTCCTGCACGGCCGAATACATCTCGACCGGAATGTGCACCAGCCCGAAGCTGATCGCGCCTTTCCACAACGCCCGCGCGGCCATGGCTTACTCGCCGACGCTGCCGGTGACCGGCAGCACAATCCCGGTGATGTAGCTGGAGCAGCAGGGCGCCGCCAGGAACACATAGGCCGGCGACAGCTCCTGCGGCTGCGCGGGCCGCTGCATGTCGGTGCTGGCGCCGAACTGCGCCACCTTGTCGGGCGGCGCGTCGGCCGGGTTGAGCGGCGTCCAGACCGGGCCGGGAGCGATGGCGTTGACCCGTATGCCGTGCTCCAGCAGGTTGGACGCCAGCGACATCGTGAACGCATGAATCGCGCCCTTGGTGGTCGAATAATCCAGCAGGTGCTTCGAGCCCTTCAAGCCTGTGACCGAGCCGGTATTGATGATGGCCGCGCCCCGCTTCAAATAGGGCAGCACCGCCTTGGCCATGTGGAAGTAGCCGTAGACATTGGTCTTCATGGTCAGGTCGAAGCGTTCTTCGGTCAGGTCGGTGAGCGATGCCGCGTGTTCCTGGAAGGCGGCGTTGTTGACCAGGATGTCGAGCCGGCCGAAGCGCTCGTGCACCTGCTCGGCGGCGTCGCGGCAGAACGCCGGGTCGCGCACGTCGCCGGGCAGCAGCATGCAGCTCTGGCCCTCGGCCTCGACATAGCGCTTGGTGTCGTTGGCGTCCTCGTTCTCCTCGTTCAGGTAGACGATGGCCACGTCCGCGCCTTCGCGCGCATACAGCACGGCCACCGCGCGGCCGATGCCGGAATCGCCACCGGTGACGATGGCCACCATGCCATCGAGCTTGCCGCTGCCGCAGTAGGCCGGCGCCAGGAATTCCGGCTTGAGCTGCATGTCCCCCTCCAGCCCCGGTTTTTCCAGATGCTGGGCCGGCAGCGGCGTGCCGGGGTAGTCGTGCTGCGTGGTCTGCACCGGACCCTGGCGCTCGCCGAGCTGGCTGGAGCGCGGCTCCTGCTTGCTGCGCGCGTCGGATTGGTCCTGGCGCTGCTGGATTTCGCGCTGCATGCTGCCGGCGCCGGAATCTGGTTGGTTTTTAATGTCTGCCATGGTATTTTCCTCCGAACGGACAGTATTTACGCCGCCGCGCGCCGGGACGGTGCGCTCGTTCACACATGCGGCATATCGGCCACGCAAAAGAAGTTGCTCGTGGAAATTATCTGGTCTCTATTGCAAAAAATATTGCTTTTTATGAACTTTATGGCACACTAGTGCCGGGGATATATTTTTAACATTAAAAGAGTGCCTGGGAGTAACATAATGTCGGACCGGACCAATAGCGTAGGCGTATTTTTTAACGCCACTGGCGAGCGGCGCTCGGAATTTCAGGCTTGCTGCGGGGAGCTGTTCTCCCAGCTGACCATGACGGAGCACGTCGAAGCCGCGGCCACTGCGCTGGGCAAACGCCACGTGGATTTGCTGGTGCTGGACCTGAACGGCTATGAGCAGCTGAGTGAACTGGCGGGCGTCGGCGCCCTGATACGGGGCCGCGCGGGCGCGCCGGTGCTGGTGCTGTGTTCGTACGAGCACAGCGCCTGGCTGCCGGAACTGATGACCTACGGCCAGTTCGACTACCGTATCTGCCCGGTCCTCAGCGACGAGCTGCAGCAGGCCGTGCAACAGGCGCTGGCGGTGCCGGCCGATGCCGCCGCAGCCATGCAGCAGGCCTTGCTGGACAAGGAAAAGGAACTGCGCGACCTGCTGGGCGTGCAGCGCAGCCTGCAACGGGCGCTGAGCGGCATCGATACCGTCGAATCGATGTCGGCGCAGATCTGCCTGGCGCTGTGCAATTTCCCCGGCGTGCGGCATACCGCCGTGCTGCACATGAAGGAGCGGGGCGACTTGCAATTGGTGGCGCAGGAATCGCGCAACCACCTGGATCTGGCGCGCCTGCTGCAGCGGCGCGACCGTCTGCTGCAATCGCCGCTGCGCGAGGTGTTCCCGCCGCTGCTGGCGGTGGCGCGCGGCGAGATGGTGCTGCTGGATGCGCCGGAAAAAGCCGGCGACCCCGAACTGGCGATGATGCTGCACGACCGCGGCGTGCGCATGGTGCTGGCGCTGCCGCTGCGCACCGAGCCGGGCAGCCCTGAACTGGGCGCGATCTGCCTGATGTTCGACCGTCACATCACGTTCTCGCGCGAGCAGTTCGCGTGCTTCGCCAGCCTGGCGCAGTTCGTCAGCTTCGGCCTGGGCATGAGCGAGTTGAAGCACCGGAACGAAGAGCTGACCGGCCAGATTTCGCTGATCAGCACCACCGACAGCGTCACCGGCGCCGCCAACCGCCGCGCCGGCGAGGACATGCTGGACAACGAGATCCGCCGCGCACGGCGTTATGGCCTGCCGCTGGCGGCGCTGTCGTTCGACGTCGCCAGCTTCCAGTCCGAAAACGATTTATACGGTTCCCCGGTCGGCGACCCGACGCTGCGTGCGGTGGCGGACATCGTCAAGGGCCGGCTGCGCACCTCGGACCTGCTGGCCCGCATGCGCGGCGACGAGTTCCTGCTGATCGCCACCCATACCACGGCGGCCGACGCCGTGCGGCTGGCGGAAAAGCTGCGCGCGGCGATCGCCGAAGCGGACCTGCCGCGCAACGCCGAGGTGGTGGTCAGCCTGGCCGTGGCCCAGGTGGGCGCGGACGAGGGCAGCGCCACGGTCCTCGACCGGCTCGACGCCACGCTGCAGCGCGCCAAGCGCATGGGCCGCAACTGCATCGAGCTGGCCGAGTAAAGCTTAGTTCCCGGCCGGGCTGTCAGCTTGGCTTTACCGCTGCGGTTCGCCGAACCAGCGCGCCGCGGCATCGGCCAGTTCCGCCTCGTCGGGGTTGGTCTCGCCGGCCCAGGCCACGTATCCGTCGGGGCGCACCAGCACTGCGCTCAGGCCCAGCGTGTCCCTGGCGCCGCTGGCGACATATTCGATACGGTCGTCCCAGTGGCTTGCCCATGCCTGCCATGGCTTGCGCGTGTCGAAGTCCAGCAGCAGGCCCCGCCCCGCGCCTAGCCGCTCACCCAACGTCGTCCCGTCGCCCAGTTCGAAATCGGGCGCGCTGCGGCCTGCCAGCGGGTGGCTGCATCCCACATCGTAACGAAGCGCGACACCCCAGACCCTGCCGGCGAAGTAGGTCGCGCCGTCGCGCGTGCCGATCAGGTCCCGGACGATGGCTTCCAGTGCGCGCGTGTGCGGGCTGGGACGCATCAGCGCAACCTGGGCGCGCGACCAGTCCAGCACCTGCGTGCCGACCGGATGCCGTTCGCTCGAATAGCTGTCCAGCAGGCCGGCCGGCGCGGCGCCGCGGATGGTGGCGGCCAGCTTCCATCCCAGGTTCATCGCGTCGCCCAGTCCGAGGTTGAGTCCTTGTCCACCCAGCGGCGAATGGATATGCGCGGCGTCGCCGGCCAGCAGCACCCGCCCGTCGCGGTAGTTGGCCGCCTGGAAGGCGCGGTCGGTCCAGGTGGTCGCCAGGTTGAGAGACGTCAGCGTGACATCGGTGCAGGAGACGCGGCGCAGCACCGCCTGCACCAGCTCCAGCGTGAGCGGCTGCGTGCGGTGGGCGGCGGCGCCGTCGAATTCGACCATCGCTATCGTGCCGGGCCGGGACTGGAAATACATGCCGGTCGGCGTGTAGTGGCGGCCGATGCGCAGCTTTTCGGGATCGGCCAACTCCACCTGGACCGAATAGCCGGTGAACTCCGGTTCGGTGCCGGTGAACGCGAAGCGGCCGGCTTTGCGCACCGTGCTGCGGCCGCCGTCGCAGGCGACGAGCCAGCGCGCGCGGATGGTTTGGCCGCCGGCCCGTATAACCACTTCGTCGCCGGACTGCTCGAAGTCTTCGACGCCGGCGCCGCGCCGGATCTCCGCGCCCATCATGCCGGCGCGCGCGGCCAGCGTTGTTTCGATATGCTCCATGTCGGCCGCCGAGTTGGAATCGGCGGGATTGGGCAGGCGGTACGGCCATTGCGACGTGTCGATGTTGGCGGCGTCGAGCGGGATGCCGGCGAAATGGCCGGCCTGGTGGCGCTGCTGCGGCGAAGCGGGCGGCGCGATGTCGTTCAGCAGGCCGCGCCGGTAAAAGGCTTCGACGGATGGCACGGATAATCCGCGCATGCCGAACGGCAGGCGCTTGAGGGGAGAGTGCGGGTCTTCGGCCCGCTCCAGCACCAGCACAGGGATGCCGGCGAGGCGCAATTCGCAAGCCAGGAACAGGCCGACCGGCCCGGCGCCGGCAATGACGACGTCATAAATCATGGGAACTCCTTCAGCGCACAGGCGCCGAAAATGTACAGCAAAAAAAAGGAAGACGCGGGCACAAACCAGCATGCCGCCCTTGCGGCGGCATTGTGTCCAGCGGATAGGCTCAGGGAAGCGAGCGTTGGGGGGAGGGCAACCTCAATTGGTAACTGTGCTTATTGCACCTCCGTGATGGTGGATAAAAAACCGCTCGGTGTCAAGCCGCCGGCGTGAGCTTCTCCAGCACCGTCGCCACGCCCTGGCCGCCGCCGATGCACTGGGCGGCCAGCGCGTAGCGGCCGCCGGTGCGCGCCAGCAGCGCCGCCGCCTTGCCGGTGATGCGCGCGCCGGTAGCGCCCAGCGGATGGCCGATGGCCATGCCGCCGCCATCGATGTTCAAGACCTCCGGCCGGATACCCAGCTCGCGCACGCAGGCCAGCGCCTGCGAGGCGAAGGCTTCGTTGATCTCCGCCACATCGATGTCGCTCGCCTGCAGGCCGGCCAGCTTCAGCGCCTTCTGCGTAGCCGGAATCGGGCCGATGCCCATCAGCGCCGGATCGCAGCCCACCGTCGCCATCGCGACGATGCGCGCGCTGGGTTTCAGGCCGTGCTTGAGGGCGAAGGCTTCGCTGGTGACCAGCACCGCCGAGGCGCCGTCGGTCAGCGGCGACGAGGTGCCGGCGGTGACCACGCCGTGCTCCGGATTGAACACCGGCTTCAGGGCCGCCAGCGCTTCGACCGTGGTGCCGGGGCGGATGCAACCGTCTTCGGCGACCACTTCGCCGGCGGCGGTGACGATGGGGACGATTTCATCGTTCAGCAAGCCGGCTGCGCGGGCGCTGGCCGCCTTCCGGTGCGACTGGAACGCCAGCACTTCCTGGTCGGCGCGCGACACCTCGTATTTGCGGGCGACGTTTTCGGCGGTGTCGCCCATGCTGATGTAGGCGTCGGTCCGCGCCAGCAGTTGCGGGTTGGGCGAGAAGTTGTAGCCGCCCTGCGGCACCATCGTCATGGACTCGACGCCGACGCACAGGTAAGCCTCGCCCAGTCCCGCCTCGATCTGCGCGGCGGCGATGTGGATGGCCGACATCGACGACCCGCAGAAGCGGTTGATGGTCATGCCCGGCACCTCGTGCGGAAAGCCGGCCAGCAGCGAGACGATGCGCGCCAGGTTGTTGCCCTGCGCGGATTCCGGATAGGCGCAGCCCAGGATCACATCGTCCAGCAGCTTGGGATCCAGCCCGGTGCGCCGCATCAGGCCTTGCACCACCTGGGCGCCCAAGTCGTCGGGACGGACTTCGGCCAGCTTGCCCTTGCGGGCGAAGTGGAAGGGCGAACGGGCATAGGCACTGATGACAGCTTTCACGGCGACACTCCTTTTTGATGTTGGTCGTAATGATTGATATATTACGCTCATCATGTATGATGTCAATGGGTGCAATGGACGTGAAGACGGAGGCGAATATGAAGGTCAGCAGGGAACAGGTGGCGCTCAACCGCGAGCGCATCGTGGAAACGGCGGCGCGGCTGTTCCGCGAAAAAGGGTATGACGGCATCGGCGTGGCCGACCTGATGAAGAACGCAGGCCTGACGCACGGCGGTTTCTACGGCCACTTCGCCTCCAAGGAAGACTTGCTGGCCGAGGCCACCGCGCATGCGCTCAAGCGTTCCGTCGAGCGCTGGCGCGGCTACGTGGAGCAGGACGCGGACACCGCCCTGGACAAGATCGGCGCCGGCTACCTGTCGGCCAAGCATCGCGACGGTCCCGCGAACGGCTGTTCCGTGACCTCGCTGGGCGCCGACATCGCGCGCCTCGGCCCCAAGGCGCGCCACGCGCTGACCGAGGGCGCCAGCGCCCAGGTGACCGTGCTTGAACAACTGATGCCCGGCGCGGACGATGCCGATAAGCGCCGCCAGGCCTTGGCGACCTACGCCGCCCTGGTCGGCGCCATCGTGCTGTCGCGCGCGGTGGACGACGAGGCGCTGTCGCTCGAGATCCTGCAGGCGGTGCAGGCGTCGCTGCCGCCGCGATGACGGCCAGCCTCTTATGCGTTTTTCGGATTAGCTTATGAAAAAAACGCATGAGGGGCTGGGCCGCAGGGAGCCGATCGCGTAGACTGGCGGTATTTTCCAGCTCCACGGACCGACCATGCTGCTTTGGCTGAAGCACTACCGGCGCCCGCTGCTGGTCGGCGATCTCTCCGCCGGCCTGGTGGTGGCGATGATGATGATCCCCCAGGCCACCGCCTACGCGCTGGTGGCCGGCCTGCCGCCGGTGGCGGGGCTGTATGCCAGCATCCTGCCCCCCATCGCCTACGCGCTGTTCGGCAGCAGCATGACGCAGTCGGTGGGGCCGATGGCCATCATCGCGCTGATGACGGCCACCGCGATCGCACCACTGGCGCCGGCCGGCTCCGCGCTGGCCGGCGTGCTGGCCGCGCAGCTGGCGCTGATCTCCGGCGCGGCCCTGCTGCTGTGCGGCCTGCTGCGCATGGGCTTCCTGGCCAACTTCTTTTCCCGCCCGGTGATGAGCGGCTTTACGGTCGGCTCGGCGCTGGTCATCGCGTTCAATCAGCTGCATACCCTGCTCGGCGCCGAGCCGCCGCACCTGCACCTGCCCAGCGCGGTGCTGGGCGTCGGCGCGCTGCTGGTGCTGGTGCTGTCCCGGCTGTACCTGGCGGGCCTGCTCAAGCGCTGCGGCCTGAAGCCGGCCGCCGCCGACGTCGCCGCCAAGCTGATGCCGATGATGGTGGTGGTGGCCGGCATCGCGCTGATGGCAACCACCGGCCTGGGCGAGCAGGGCGTGCGCACCGCCGGCGCCTTCCCCGGCGGCCTGCCGCGGCTGAACCTGGCCACCTCCGCTCCGCACTGGAAGCTGCTGTTGCAACCGGGGCTGCTGATCGGCTTTATCATTTTCCTGACGTCGATGTCGTCGGCGCAATCGCTGGCGCTCAAGCGCAACGAGAAGCTGGTCAGCAATCATGAGCTGATCGGCCTGGGCGCGGCCAACGTGGCCAGCGCGTTGAGCGGCGGCTTCCCCGTCACCGGCGGCCTGTCGCGCTCCGCCGTCAACTTCGCCGCCGGCGCCCACACGCCGCTGTCGAGCATCGTCACCGCCGCGCTGCTGGCCCTCGCGCTGATCGCGCCCACCGGCTGGCTGGCGCTGCTGCCGCTGCCGGTGCTGGCCGCGACCATCATCGTCGCCGTGCTCGGCATGCTGGAGCTGGACATCGTGCGCACCGCCTGGCAGTACGACCGCAGCGACGTGCTGGCCTGGACCGCCACCTGCCTGGGCGTGCTGGTGCTGGGCGTGGAGGCGGGCGTGGTGATCGGCGTGGCGCTGTCGATGGGCACCCTGATCTGGCGCGCCAGCCGGCCGCACATCGCGGTGCTGGGCCGCATCGCCGGCACCGAGCATTTCCGCAACGTCGAGCGCTATCCGGTCGAAACCCGGCCGGAACTGCTGGTGCTGCGCATCGACGCCAATCTGTTCTTCGGCAATATGGAGGCGGTGGCCGGGCGCATCGAAAGCGAGCTGGCCACCCACGCCAGCGCGCGCCACCTGGTGCTGGTGATGTCGCCGGTGAGCTCGATCGACACCACGGCGCTGTACGAACTGGCCGAGCTGAACCAACGCCTGAAGCGGCGCGGCATCGGCCTGCATCTGGCCGAGGTGAAGGGGCCGGTGCTGGACCGGCTGCGCGGCACGGCCCTGCTGGGCGAGCTGAACGGGCAGGTGTTCCTGAGCACGGCCATTGCCTGCGACCATTTACAGACTGTCAAGGATGTTGCTTGATTGTGTAAAAACTTGCTGTTCCTGTAATTTAATCCTTTTGGGCAATAAAATGCATGGACTTCAAGTCGGTTTAAACCTATGATTTGAGTCGAAGCTCCGCAGACTAACCCAAAGAATGGTTTTCCGATGTTGGACCGACTTGCCCGCCGCGCAGGAAGAGTATCGATCGCCGTGTTCGTCAGCGTCACGCTGACCGCCGTGGTGACGCTGGTGCTGACGACCTTCGCGCTGTACTTCTACCAGGTCGAACGCGCGCAGCGCTGGGAGCAGCTGCACAAGACGCTGGCCAACAGCGCCGACGAGCTGTCCGCCGCCGTGGCGCTGCCGGCCTGGAACTTCGACGAGACGCAGATCGTCACCATCATGAAGAGCGGCTTGAGCAACCGCGACCTGTACGCCAGCGCGGTGGCGCCGGTGGCCAGCAACCATCCCTTCATCATCACCCGCAACGACCAGGCGCAGCTGGTCTCCGCCACCCGCATGCCCGACAATCCCGAGCTGCTGTTCGAGGAGCGGCCCATCGTCGCCGGCGGCCAGAACATCGGCACGATCACCGTGTTCGCCTCGCCGGCCGGCCTGATCGAGCAGTTGCGCCAGCGTTTGTACACCATCGGCGGCATGATCTTCGTGCTTGACGTGACGCTGGTGCTGAGCTTATACCTGCTGCTATGGCAGCTGATTCTCAAGCCGCTGACCACCATCGAACGCTACGCGGCCAACGTCAAGGCCGGCCAGAATCCGGGCGCCTTGCCGCCCACCGACTGGTTCTTTGGCGAACTGAAAACCCTGAACGGCTCGATCCGCGAGATGGTGCGCCTGATGGACAGCCGCTTCGTCGCCATGCACGCCAGCGAGGAACGCTTGCAGATCGCCAGCAGCGCGGCGGCGATCGGCATCTGGGACTGGAACATCCTCAGCGACGAAGTGGTGTGGGACGAGCAGATGTACCGCCTGCACGGCATCGAGGGCCGCAAGGTGGCGCGGCCGTTCGAGCTGTGGCGCAGCATGATGCACCCCGACGACGCCATCCCCACCGAGGCGCTGCTGCGCCAGGCGCTGGAGGGCACGGCGGAATTCGACGTCGAGTTCCGCGTGGTCTGGGCCGACGGCTCGGTCCATTACATCAAGGGCGACGCCATGATCTTCCGCGACGCCGAGGGCCATCCGGCGCGCATGGTCGGCGTGAACTACGACGTCACCGCCAGCCGCGTGGCCGAGCAGGAGCTGCGCCGCCACCGCATCCACCTGGAGGACCTGGTGGCCGAGCGCACCAACGCGCTGTCGGTCGCGGTGCTGCAGGCGCAGGCGGCCAACCAGGCCAAGAGCATCTTCCTCGCGAATATGAGCCACGAGCTGCGCACGCCGCTCAATTCCGTGATCGGCTTCTCGCGCCTGATGGCGGACTCCAAGAACATGCTGCCGGAGGAGAAGCGCAACCTGGCCATTATCCACCGCTCCGGCCAGCACCTGCTTACGCTGATCAACGACATCCTCGAACTGTCCAAGATCGAGGCGGGCCGCGCCAGCCTGCAGACCGAGGTGGTCGGCCTGCACGACATGCTGCAGGAAGTAATGGACATGGTCAGCATGCGCGCCGGCCAGACCGGCGTGGAGCTGGAGCTGGACGCGGCCGGCCTGCCCGCCGGCGCCCGCGTGGACGGCACCAAGCTGCGCCAGGTGCTGCTCAACCTGATGTCGAACGCGGTCAAGTTCACGGGGCAGGGCAAGGTCACGCTGCGGGTGCGCGGCGCGATGCGCGGCGCCCCCCACGGCTGCGAGCTGGAATTCGCCGTCATCGACACCGGCCCGGGCATCTCGCCGGCCGACCAGGCCCGCATCTTCGAACCGTTCATCCAGGCCGACGGGCCGGGCGCGCATGAAGGCACGGGCCTGGGCCTGACCATCTCGCGCGAATTCGTCCAGCTGATGGGCGGCGACCTGACGGTGCAGTCGGCGCCCGGCGCCGGCGCCACGTTCCGCTTCGCGATCATGGTGCAAGTGGCCGACAGCGCGCCGATCATCGGCGACGACGACGAGGTGGCCGAGTTGGCGCCGCCGCAGCGCGGCCGCCGCATCCTGGTGGCCGACGACAACGCCGATGGCTGCGCGCTGCTGCAAAACCTGCTGCAGCCGCTGGGCTTCGAGGTGGCGGTGGTGGGCGACGGCGCCCAGGCGCTGGCCATGGTCGACGTCTGGCGGCCGGACCTGGTGTTCATGGACTGGCGCATGCCGGCGCTGGATGGCTTGAGCGCGACGCGCCAGATCCGCGCCAACGCCGCCGGCCCGCAGCCGAGGGTGGTGATGCTGACCGCGTCCGCCTACGCCGAGGAACGCGAGGAGGCGCTGGCGGCGGGCGCCGATGAATTCATGCGCAAGCCGGTCGAGCAGGAGCAACTGTACGCGGTGCTGGAGCAGCAACTGGGCTTGCAGTTCGTGCGCCGCCACCACGGCGTGCGCCAGCCGATGCTGCCGCCGCTGTCGCGCGGCGACCTGGGATTGCTGGACCGGGCGCTGCGCCAGCAGCTCAAGACCGCGCTGCAGGAACTGAACCTGCCGCGCGTGGCGCTGTTGCTGGCGCCCTTGCCGGTGGAGCTGGCGGAGGTGGTCGAGCGCATCGAGCACATGATACGGTTGCACCAGTATCCGCAGCTGTGCGGTTTGCTGGACGAGGCGGATAACGAACTGGAGGCGCAAGCCTGACGGGTATATGATAGCGGCAGCAAACCAGGCGAGAGAGTCTTACATGCATCGGGATTTGTCGGAACAACAAACCAAGGGCGAAGTGCTGATCGTGGAAGACACGCCGGCCTCGCTCAAACTGCTGAGCGACCTGCTGACGGAAGCGGGCTACTACGTGCGCCAGGCGCCCAACGGCGAGCTGGCCCTGTGGACCGCGCAGTCACGCCCGCCGGAACTGATCCTGCTCGACGTGCGCATGCCCGGCATCGACGGTTTCGAGGTGTGCCGCCGCCTGAAGGCGTCGCCGGAGCTGAGCCAGGTGCCGGTGATCTTCCTGTCGGCCCAGCATGACACCGACGACAAGGTGCGCGGCTTCGCGCTGGGCGCGGTGGACTTCATCGCCAAGCCTTTCCAGGCCGAGGAAATCCTGGCCCGCACCGACGCCCATGTGCGGCTGGGCCGCGCCCAGCAGGCGCTGGCGGCCGAACGCGCGCTGCTGGAGGAGCGGGTGGCCGAGCGCACCACCGAGCTGGCCGCGCTGGCCGCGTCGCTGGAGAAGGAGGTCGAACAGCGCCGCGCCAACGAGGAATTCATGCGGCTCTCCAGCCAGGTGTTCGAGGCCACGCAGGACGCCATCGTCGTCACCGACCGCGACGGGCGCATCGTCGCCACCAATCCCGCCTTCACGCGGATTTCCGGCTACAGCGCGGACGAGGTGGTGGGGCAGAGCGTGGCCCTGCTGCACGCCGGCGAACCGGACGCCAAGTCCTTCGAGCTGATGGCGCAGTCCATCATCAAGACCGGCCACTGGTCGGGCGAGGTGCTGGCGCGCCGAAAGAACGGCGACACCTATCCCGGCCTGCTGAGCGCCTCGGTCGTCAAGGACGAGGAGGGCCACGTGATCAACCACGTGGCGGTGTTCATGGACCTGACCGAGCGCAAGGCCGAGCAGCACCTGATCGATTTCCTGTCCAACCACGACGCGCTGACCGGCCTGCCGAACCGCCTGCTGGCGCGCCAGCGCTTCGAGCAGACGCTGGCCACGGCCAAGCGCGAGCACCGCTGCGTGGCCGTCATGTGCCTGGACCTGGACCGCTTCAAGAGCATCAACGACTCCTACGGCCACGACGTCGGCGACAAGGCGCTGCAGGTGGTGTCGAAGTTCCTCAACGAGACCGTGCGCGAGGGCGACATCGTGACCCGCCAGGGCGGCGACGAATTCCAGATCATCGTGCCGGACGACGTCCAATTGAGCGCGACGATGGCGCTGGCACAGAAGATCCTGGCCGGCCTGCGCCGCGAGCTGGTGATCGACGGCCAGCAGATCATGGTCACGTCCAGCATCGGCATCGCCGTCAGCCTGACCGACGGCGACAGCTTCGATGAGCTGGTGCGTAACGGCGACACGGCGCTGTTCCGCGCCAAGGAGATAGGGCGCGACAACTACGCCTTCTTCACCGAGCGCATGGACGCGGAAATCCGCGACAAGCTGGCCATCCAGGGACAGCTGCGCGGCGCCATCGCGCGCGACGAATTCGAGGTGCACTACCAGCCGCAAATGTGCCTGAAGACCGGCGCCATGCTGGGCGCGGAGGCGCTGCTGCGCTGGGATAATGCGGTGCTGGGCAAAGTGCCGCCGAACCGCTTCATCCCGCTGGCCGAGGAATACGGCCTGGTGAACTCGATCGGCGAATGGGTGCTGGAGAGCGTGTGCGCGCAGATCAAGGTGTGGCACGACCAGGGGCTGGGCGACATCAAGGTGTCGGTCAACCTGGCGGCCGGCCAGTTCGCCAACGACGCCACCGTGCCGTATGTGGAAAGCACGCTGCGCAAGTTCGGCATCGCGCCCGAGTACCTGGGCCTGGAGATCACCGAAGGCACGGTGATGGGCGATCCGGACAAGGCGGTGGCCGCGCTGCGCCGCCTGAAGGACATCGGCGTCAGCATTTCGCTGGACGATTTCGGCACCGGCTATTCGAGCCTGAGCTACCTGAAGCGCTTCCCGATCGACGTGCTGAAGATCGACAAATCCTTTGTCGACGATGTGACCACCAACGCCAACGACGCGGCCATCGCGCTGTCGGTGATCTCGCTGGCGCACAACCTGAATATGCGCGTGATCGCGGAGGGCGTCGAAACCCGCGAACAGGTGCGCTTCCTCACCGACCGCGGTTGCGACGAGATGCAGGGCTACTTCTTCAGCCGTCCCCTCAACGGCGACGCTTTCACCGCGCTGCTGCGCGAACACCGTAATCTGCTGGACATGTAATCAACCCTTCCCACTGGAGTGCTATGGAAAAGAAGTTCAGCGCCGCCATCGCCGGCGCATGCATGCTGTTAGCCGTCACCGCCACCCAAGCCGCCCAGGCACCGGCCGTCAAGCCCGGCCCCGCCGACGCGCAGTTCAAGGCCATCTACACCCAGGAGTGGAAGTGGCGCATCAGCCAGAAACAGGAAGAGGACGAGGATGACGACAACGGCGTCTCTTCATCGCTGCCGCGCATCGACGCCGCCACCCAGAAGCAGCGGCTGGCGTACTGGCAGGGTGTGATGAAAAAGCTCGACGGCATTTCGCAGGACAAGCTGTCGGCGCCGGAACGTATCAATTACCAGGTCTACAAGGCGCAGATCGCCGCGCTGATCGCCGGCCAGGTGTTCCGCGAATACGAGAAGCCGCTCAACGCCGATACGGCCTTCTGGTCCAACATGGCGTCCGGCGCGCGCAAGCCGCTGACCAATGAAAAGCAGTACCGCGACTATCTCAAACAGCTGTCCGATACGCCGCGCTACTTCGACGAAGAGATGGACAATATGCGCGCCGGCCTGGCGCGCGGCTTCACGCCGCCCAAGGTCACGCTGATCGGCCGCGATTCCTCGATCACCTCCGTCACCGACGCCAAGACCCCGCAGGACACGGTGTTCTACCTGCCGTTCAAGACCATGCCGGCCACCATGCCGGCGGCGCAGCAGGAAGCGCTGCGCGCCGAGGGCGTGAAGGCGATCCAGGCCTGGGTGCTGCCGGCGTACGGCAAGCTGCTCAAGTTCATGCGCGAGGAATACGTGCCGAAGGCGCGCACGGAACTGGCGGCCGAGAGCCTGCCGGACGGTAAAGCCTACTACCAGTCGAAGATCGTCGAATTCACCACCACCTCGATGAGCGCGGACCAGATCCACAAGATCGGCCTGAGCGAAATGGCCAAGATCCGCGGCGAGATGCAGGACGTGATCAAGCAGACCGGCTTCGAAGGCGATCTGCCGGCCTTCCTGCAGTTCCTGCGCACCGATCCGCGCTTCTACGCCAAGACACCTGAAGAGCTGCTGATGCGTTCCGCCTGGGTGGCCAAGAAGTTCGACGGCAAGGTCGGCCAGTACTTCGGCTACCTGCCGCGCCGCCGCTTCGCCGTGATCCCGGTGCCGGACGACCAGGCGCCGTTCTACACCTCGGGCCGTGGCGGCCCGGGCGTCTACCTGGTCAACACCTACAACCTGCCGGCGCGCGCGCTGTACTCCATGCCGGCGTTGACGCTGCACGAATCGGCGCCTGGCCACGCCTTCCAGATGCCGGTGGCGATGGAGCAGAAGGGCCGTCCGCCGTTCCGCAACGCCTACATCTCGGCCTATGGCGAGGGCTGGGCGCTGTACTCGGAGCGGCTGGGCGTGGAGATGGGCATGTACGAAACGCCGTACGAGGTGTTCGGCATGTTGAGCTACCAGGCCTGGCGCGCGGCGCGGCTGGTGGTCGATACCGGCATTCACAGCAAGGGCTGGACCCGCAAACAGGCGCAGGACTACCTGCACGACAACACCGCGCTGTCGGACCACGAGATCGAGACGGAGGTGGACCGCTACATTTCGTGGCCGGGCCAGGCGCTGTCCTACTACCTGGGCGAGATGAGCATCATCAACGCGCGCAAGAAGGCCGAGGCGGCGCTGGGATCGAAGTTCGATATCCGCGCCTTCCACGACACGGTGCTGCAACTGGGCTCCGTGCCGCTGCCGGTGCTGGAGGCGCGCATCGACACCTTCATCGCCGAAGGCGGCAAGAGCCCGTACCCGAACCTGGACTAAGCTCTCCCAGATGTAATGGGTGCCGTGACAAAGTGTGTATTTCCGAACCAAGGTGGTTAGGTAGAATCGCGGCCCTACCATAACCACTTTCTTCGGACCGCACGTTGAAAAAATCGATACTCGCAGTAGCCGTCGCCGGCGCCTTGCTGGCGCATACCTCCATCCAGGCCATCGAGCAGGCGCCGCCGGCTGTGATACCGGCGCCGGCCGCACCGGCTGCCCGCGTGAAGTCCTCCTTCATCGAAGCCATCGCCGCCGCCGGCAAGGAAATCAGCGCGGCCGTGGGCGGTCAGACGGACGCCGTGAAGAGATTGGAGATTTTTTCGAAACTCGAATTTTCGCCGGAGCTGCGCCCCAAGCTGAAAGAGGTGTTCGGCAACGAGCACATATTCGCGATGCAGCGCACCGCCGGCCCGAAAGGACAGGTCGCTTACGTAGCGAAGCTCACGCCGCACACTTATCTGGACGAAAATGCGGTGGCGTTTTCGTGGGCCGAACTCAATGCCAGGACCGTCGTCAACAAAGCCGGTACCACGCTTGATACAATCGCGACGTGGCCGTCGTTGTCCATCGTCGGCACTTCGGCCAGCGGCACGCTTGAAAAAATGTCGATGGACTTCAAGCAGTCGCGCATGAAGGGCGGCCTTTGGTACGGCAACGGCGCGATAAAAGTGGGCTCGGTGGCGGTACGCGGAACGACGCCGGGAAGCTCCGAATTCAAGGAGACCTTGCGTCTCGACGACATGTCCGCGGCCTTCGGCGTTGCGCTCCACGGCAAGAAGGCCGACGTGAACTACGGTTTCTCGATCAAGTCGATCTTGTTTGGCGGCGCCCCCATCGAGCGCGCCAATATCGGCCTGCGCGTGGTGAACCTGCCGGCGCAGGCGCTGGCGGACGTCGATCGCGAAATGAAAAGGGTGCAGGGCAGCGGCCTGCCGGAGGATGCCCAGACGGAGCTGATGCTGAGGTCCATGAAGTCCTTCGGCAAGAGCATGGTGACCAGCGGCGCCAGCCTGGTGATCGACGATATCAGCGCCAGCTATCGCGGCAATACGGCGTCGATCAAGGGGCGCGTCGATTTCGACAAGGTGGTGGACGCCGATTTCAACTCGCCGGTTGAACTGGGCAAGAAAATCATCGCCCGTCTCGACGTACGTCTGCCGGTCGCCATGGTCAACGACGTATCCCGCCTGGTGGGCGCCAAGCAGGTGGATGCATCGGCACCCAACGCCGCCGAACAGATCGAGGCGGCGGGCAAGAACATCGCCGCCGTGGTGATCGGCAAGCTGGTGAACGAAGGCTTCGCGGTGATGGACAAGGGAGAACTGCGCTCGGCCATCGAATTCCGTCAGGGGAAGCTGACCTTCAACGGCAAGGCCGTTCCGCTGCCAGGCGTGCCGGATGGCGACGTCATTAAAGCCTTCAACGCCACGAAGAAGTAAGCGAACTCGCTCAGGCAGGCCACGCGATGGCGTCGAACAGGCGCTTTAATTTAAGCGCCCGGTTCGCGTTGACCATCGCGACATAGGAAATCCTGCCAGCCAGGTAGGCGCGGAAGTTGGGGTGGTTCTCGCGGTTCTGCGTGGCCTGTCCGTGCCGCGCGCAGTTGGTCAGCGTGGCTTTGAGCCGGTCGTACTCGTCGCGCGCGATGTTGGGATGGGCGTTGACGACCACGCCCGTCACCTGCTGGCGCGCCCCTTCGCGCATCAGCCGCGTTTTGCGGTGATGAACGCGGAAGCCTTCTTCGAGGGCGATCGCGGCGACCTGGATAGGGAATCGCTCCGCGGTGCGCGCAAAATCCCGATCTCCCGAAAACGCCAGGTCGTCGGCATAACGGCTGTACGACGCACCCAGCGACTGCGCCAGCGCTTGCAGGCGCATGTCGAGCCGGTAGGCGCACAGATTGGCCAGTGCGGGCGAGCAGGGGGAGCCTTGCGGCAGATGGTACGACTTCAACGCCTGGCGCTCGGACCACGGCAGCGATCCGCCTTCCATCGGATCGCTGAACACGCCGCGCGGTGCGCGGTTGACGCAGATCCGCGCCAGCGTTCCGGCGACGGTGGGCGAGTAGCCCAGCTTTTCAAACAGCGCATGGATGCGCGAGTATTGAATGCTCGGGAAAAAATCCTTCAGGTCCATACGGATGACGATGCGCCGGCCCGCGTGCGGCGCGGCGTGCGTGACGCAGGAGCGTCCGCGACGGAAGCCGTGTGCGGCCGGATGTGGCGGCAATCGGTCCAGCAGCTGGCGGAGGATTTTCTGCTGGATGCGCCGCAGCCGCGCCTTGGGGATCTCGATCAGGCGCAGACCGCCGCTGCGTTTCGGTACCCAGCGATAGTGGTAATGCCGCAGGCGCGATTGCTGGTCGCTTTCGATCCGCCATTGGTCGGCGAACCAGTCCAGCGCGCCCACCGGTTCATCCAACCACGCGGCCAGCGCGCCCACCGTGGGCAGTTCCGGCAGCGCGAACGCGGCGGACCACTCGGCCTGCGGCGGCCGTATCGGCGGGTCGATGCAATAGCGCCGCACCGCCGGCAGTTCGATGAAGGGCTGCGTGTCGTCGCCGTCATCGTCGCCTACGTCGTGGCCGAGCAGCTGCAGCAGGATGTGCGCGATCTCGTGTCGGCCGAAGTAATGGAAGTTATCGCCGGTCCGTTCGACGAGCGCCGCGCATAGCTTCGGCGCCCACGGCTGCGGTGCGCCGAATACGCGGCTGCATGCCGCGACCAGGCTGTCCACGTTGCCGGCCGAAGCCAGCATCGTGTCAGCCAGCGCCAACGCGGTAAGTTTTGCGATCGTCATGCGTAGTGAAAGGAGCGGAGAGCCTTCAACGAGTCTCGTGATGCGTGAGCTGTCTTGCGCGGTAGCGCAACGGCGCTCATGCGGCGAAGTGCTGAACATTAAATATCCCACGGGGTAGCCCCGTAGAGGCTGTCCCTGCCGAAGCAAAGACAGGCCGGCTTGAAGGATCCGCCCCGCCGACACGTTAGCGGAATTTTATTTAAAATGCAATCCCTGCTTGGCGATCCAGTCCAGCACCGACGGGCCATGCGGCTTCCAGCCCAGTTGCGTGCGCGCCCGTTGTCCTCGCACGCGGCTGTTGGAGCCCAGCGCGTAGGAAGCCATCTCGTAGCCCCATTCCTCCTTGGCCTGCTCCAGCGGCCAGTCCTGCGGCTCGCCCAGGTCCAGCGCGCGGGCGATGGCCGCGCTCATGTCGCGGAACGACGCCTCGCCGCTTTCGACGAAGTAGAACGCGCCGGCCTCGGTCTTTTCCAACGCCAGCAGATACAGGTCGACCACGTCGTCGATGTGGACATTGGACCAGATATTCAAGCCGCGCCCCACATGGCGCACGATGCCGCTCTTGCGGGCCTGCTTGATCAGGCGTGGCAGCTGCACGCTGTCGCGCGGCAGAGCGCCGTCGCCGTAGATCAGCGTATTGCACAGCACCGCCGAGCGCACACCTTTGCTAGCGGCGGCGAGCACCAGGTCGTCGATGGCGACGCGGGCCGCCTTGTCGACGGTGGGGGCGGGGAGTTGGTCTTCGACGTAGACGCGGTCCGTGGCCTCGCCGCCGGAGGCGTCGCTGACGATGCTGGAACCGCTGGTGTGCAAGAACACCTTGCCGCTGCCGGCCAGCGCCTCGACAAAGGCTTCGACGGCGGCGCGGTTGTCGCTGCTGGCGGCGTTGATGACGGCGTCCGCCGCCTTGGCCTGGGCGATCAGCAGATCGCGGTCGTCGAGGGTGCCGACCACGCCGGTCACGCCGATCGAGGCCAGTTCCTGTAATTGTTCCTGCTTGCGTACCAGGCCGACCACCTGGTGGCCCGCGCGCACCAGGCCCGCTGCGATGGAACCGCCGATAAAGCCTGCCGCGCCGGTGACGAAGATTTTCATACTGTGCTCACTTAATCAAATAGGGGAGCAAACAGTATGGGGACGGGCACCGCGCGCAAACAGGCCGCGCGGCGCAAAGCTCCCTTGATTACGGCGCAACGATCAGGCTTGAGCCTTGCGCTGTTTGCGCTTGGCGACCACGCCCAGCAAGGCCAGGCCGCCCAGCAGCATGGCGTAGGCGTCGGCTTCCGGCACCGGCGCGGCAGCCACCGCGAAGGACAGGTTGTCGGCGTAGCCGTCGTTGTACGAGCCGGCGTTGCGGGTCATGGTCAGCGTGATGCCGACATTGAGCGCACCGACCGGGATGTAGCCTTGCGTGTCGCGCAGCAGGAGACCGGTGTGGTTGCCGCGCTCCGAATTGGAGACGGGACCCAGGCTGGCGCTGGACAGCACGGCGCCGCCGCTGCCAAAGAAGGTGGCGGTCAGTGTGGCGTTGTCGTTCTGCGATTCATAGCCGCCCAGCCAGGCCGACAGGTCGTAGCGCGAGGCGCCGGTGTTGATCGCCGCGCTCAGTGCCGACAGGTCGATGGTCTGGCTGGCGGTGGACTGGGCGTTGCTGTCGCCGCCGGCGAAGAAGTAGGTGCCGCGGTCGGACGGACCCGGATCGGCCGGGAAGGGGAAGCCGCCGCTGGCGCCGTACTTCACTGTGGTGAAGGCCGAGGTGGTGTTCCAGCCTGCGGTGCTGCCGGTTTCGGCGTTACCGTTGGCGATCAGGTTGGCACCGAAGCCGTTGGCGTGTGCGGCCGGAGCCAGTGCCAGGGCAACCGCCGCAGCGGCTGCAAAAGTCGAGAAGCGCATTGCTTGTCCTTGATGTGAAATGAAAAATGGTGCTTATTTTACAAGCAAAAAAGACAAATGTAAAACATGATGCGCCACGCGTGCACCGCCATGGTGCATAAGGCTCTCTTTGGTGCGAAATAAGTCCTTACATCGTCTGTGGCGCGCGATTCGGCTGGCATGACGATTGCATTACGTTAGCCATGCCCGATACCACCGCATCCAGAGAACTCGCCGCCGGCCATAGCGCATGGCAGGCCAGCCTCACGCTCGGTTTTGCCGACGACGGCGGCACCACGCGCCTGTTCGACAACCGGCACTATGGCCCGCTGCGCGTGCAGAAGGCGCTGTATCCGGAGGATGCCAAGGTATGCCACGCCATCGTCGTGCATCCACCGGGCGGCGTGGTGGGTGGCGACCAGCTGGCGATCGACGTCGGCGTCGGCGCGCAGGCGCATGCCTTCATCACCACGCCGGGCGCCGCCAAGTGGTACAAGGCCAACGGCAAGGTCTCGCGCCAGCACGTGCGCCTGACCGTGGGCGCGGGCGCCGCACTCGAATGGCTGCCGCAAGAGACCATCTTTTTTGATACCGCTAACGTGGCGCTGGACCAGCACATCGAACTGGCCGAAGGCGCCACCTATATCGGTTGCGAGATCCTCTGCATGGGCCGGCGCGGCTCGGGCGAAAGCTTCAACACCGGCACCGTCGCCCAGCGCAGCAGCATCCGCCGCGACGGCAAATTGATCTGGTGGGAGCAGGGCGCGATGCTGGGCGGTCGGCTCGACAGCCCGCTGGCGCTGAACGGCAGGACCGTCTGCGCCACGCTGATCGCCGCCGGCAAGCCGCTGCCCGCCGCCGTGCTGTCCGAGATCCGCGCCGATATCCAGGCCGATGGCGAGCACGTTTTCGGCGTCACGCAAACCAAGGGCGTGCTGGTCGCGCGCCACCTGGGCGACGACAGTGAGACCGCGCGCCGCCTGATGCTCACCGTCTGGCGCCGCGTGCGCCCGCACCTGCTTGGCCGCGCGGCCATCACGCCGCGCATCTGGCAAACCTGAGATACAAACCTGAGAAACACCATGGACCTGACACCAAGAGAAAAAGACAAGCTGCTGATTTTCACCGCCGGCATCGTGGCGGAACGCCGCCTCGCGCGCGGCCTGAAGTTGAACTACCCGGAAGCGGTGGCGCTGATCACCTGCGCCATCATGGAAGGTGCGCGCGACGGCAAAACCGTCGCGCAGCTGATGTCCGACGGCACCCGCATCCTTACGCGTGCCGACGTCATGGAAGGCATTCCCGAAATGATCCCCGACATCCAGGTCGAAGCGACGTTCCCCGACGGGAGCAAGCTGGTGACCGTCCACAACCCCATCCCGTAAAGGAGATCGCCATGATCCCAGGTGAATACATGCTTGAAGAGGGCGAGATCGGCCTCAATGAAGGCCGCGCCACCGCGACCGTCGTGGTGACCAACCAGGGCGACCGGCCGGTGCAGGTCGGATCGCATTTTCATTTTTTTGAAGTCAACACGGAGCTCAAGTTCGAGCGCTGGAAGGCCTACGGCATGCGCCTGAATATCGCCGCCGGCACCGCCGTCCGTTTCGAACCGGGCCAGCAGCGCACGGTGGAACTGGTGAAGCTGGGCGGCGACCAGAAGGTGTACGGCTTCAATGGCAAAGTAATGGGCAAGCTGGACCCCAATCCACCTAAAGGCTGACATGGTTACAATCTCGCGCCGCGCCTACTCGGAAATGTTCGGCCCCACCAAAGGGGACCGCATCCGCCTGGCCGATACCGAACTGTTTATCGAAATCGAACACGATTACGCCACCTATGGCGAGGAAGTCAAATTCGGCGGCGGCAAAGTGATCCGCGATGGCATGGGCCAGTCGCAGCGTGTCGCCGCCGACGTGATGGACACGGTGATCACCAACGCGGTGATCGTCGACCACTGGGGCATTGTGAAGGCCGATATCGGCCTGAAAAACGGCATGATCGCCGCCATCGGCAAGGCCGGCAACCCGGACATCCAGCCGGATGTGACGATGGCCATCGGCGGCGCCACCGAGATCATCGCCGGCGAAGGGATGATCGTCACCGCCGGCGGCGTGGACACGCACATCCACTTCATCTGCCCGCAGCAGATCGAGGAAGCGCTGATGAGCGGCGTGACCACGATGATAGGCGGCGGCACCGGGCCGTCCGCCGGCACCTCGGCCACCACCTGCACGCCGGGGCCGTGGCACCTGCACGCGATGCTGGGTGCGGCCGATGCCTTCCCGATGAACCTGGGCTTCCTCGGCAAGGGCAATGTGTCGCTGCCGGAGCCGCTGGAGGAGCAGGTGCGCGCCGGCGCCATCGGACTGAAGCTGCACGAGGACTGGGGCAGTACGCCGGCCGCCATCGACAACTGCCTGTCCGTGGCCGACCGCATGGACGTGCAGGTCGCCATCCACAGCGACACGCTCAACGAGGGCGGCTACCTGGCCGACACGCTGGCCGCGTTCAAGGACCGCACCATCCACACCTTCCACACCGAGGGCGCGGGCGGCGGCCATGCGCCGGACATCATCGCGGCGGTGGGCGAATCGAACGTGCTGCCGTCATCGACCAATCCGACCCGCCCGTTCACCGTCAACACGCTGGACGAGCACCTGGACATGCTGATGGTGTGCCACCACCTGGACGCGGCCATCGCCGAGGACGTGGCCTTCGCCGAATCGCGCATCCGCCGCGAGACCATCGCCGCAGAGGACATCCTGCACGACATCGGCGCGATCTCGATGATGTCGTCCGATTCGCAGGCCATGGGCCGGGTCGGGGAAGTGGTGATGCGCACCTGGCAGACCGCGCATAAAATGAAGGTGCAGCGCGGGCCGCTGGCGCCGGATTCCTCGCGCAACGATAACTTCCGCGTCAAGCGCTACATCGCCAAGTACACGATCAACCCGGCCATCACGCACGGCATCGCGCATGCGGTGGGTTCGCTGGAAGTGGGCAAGATCGCCGACCTGGTGTTGTGGAAGCCGGCCTTCTTCGGCGTCAAGCCGTCGACGATTTTAAAGGGCGGCATGATCGCCGCCGCGCAGATGGGCGATCCGAACGCCTCGATCCCGACGCCGCAGCCGGTGCACTACCGGATGATGTTCGGCGCTTTCGGCGGCGGCTTGAAGAAGTCCTTCACCTTTGTGTCGCAGGCGGCGTACGACGCCGGCATCGGCGACCAGCTCAAGTTGAACAAGACGCTGATCGTCGCCAAGAATATGCGCTCGTTGCGCAAGTCCGACATGATTCACAACGGCGCCACGCCGAAGATGACTGTCGATCCCGAAACCTATGAAGTGCGCGCCGACGGCGAGCTGCTGGTCTGCGAAGCCGCGGCCGTGCTGCCGATGGCGCAGCGCTATTTCCTGTTCTGATCATGCTGACACTGCACACAAAAATCCCTCACGCCGACGCCATCGCCGCGCGGCTGGTGCTGCCCTACGAACTGCGCGAGAAGTGCCGCCTGCGGGCCACGCTCGATACCGGCGAGGACGTCGCCGTGTTCACCGTGCGCGGCACCGTGCTGCGCGACGGCGACCTGCTGACCGGCGAGGACAAGCGCGTCATCAAGGTGGTGGCCGCGCCGGAGCCGACCTACAAGATCACCTGCGCCGACGCGCACACCTTGCTGCGCTGCGCTTTCCATCTCGGGAACCGCCATACGCAGGCGCAGGTCGGCGACGGCTTCCTGCGCATCCGCGCGGACGCGGTGCTGAAGGAGATGCTGGCCGGCCTGGGCGCGACGGTGGTGGAGGAGAAGGCGGCTTTCGAGCCGGAGTCCGGCGCGTATGGCGGCGGACATTCGCATCATCACGACGGCAACCCGCTGGCGCCGATTCCGCTGCGGCAGAAAATCCACCGGCCCGGCGATCCGAAATGATGCAGGCTTCCGCGCTGCTCAACCTCCTGCAATTCGCCAGCCCGGCCTTGCCGATAGGCGCGTACAGCTATTCGCAGGGACTGGAGGCGGCGCTGGAAACCGGCATCGTCCACGACGCCGCCACCGCGCGCGCATGGATAGTGCGGCATCTGCACGAGGTGGTGGCGCAGTGGGAGGCACCGGTGTGCTGGCGGCTGATGCAGGCCTGGTCGCGGCGCGACTGGCGCGGCGCGGCGGAATGGAGCGAACGTTTCATCGCCTCGCGCGACAGCGCCGAGTTCCGCGCCGAGACCATCCAGATGGGCTACTCGCTGACCAAGCTGGTGGCGGAGCTGGGCTTCGTCGACGCCGAGATGCTGGCGCGGTTGCAGGGCGAGGCGGAGGTCGCGTTGCCGACCGCCTTCGCCTGCGCCGTCGCCGCGCTGGACATCCCGCACGACGCGGCCTTGCTGGCGATGCTGTTCGCCTGGGCCGAGAACCAGGTGCTAGTGTGCGTCAAATCCGTGCCGCTGGGGCAGGTGGCGGGCCAGCGCATTTTGCTGTCGCTGCGGGCCGACATCGAAGCGGCCGCGCATCACGCGCAGACCGTCGCCGACGACGATATGTGCAACTGGGCGCCCGGCCTGTCGCTGCTGTCGATGCAGCATGAAGTGCAGTACAGCCGTTTATACAGATCCTGAAGAGAGAACCAACATGACATCAACAACTTCCAATCCCCTGCGCGTCGGCATCGGCGGCCCGGTCGGCTCCGGCAAGACCGCCCTGTGCGAGATGCTGTGCAAAGGCATGCGCGATCATTTCGACATGGCCGTCATCACCAACGACATCTACACCAAGGAAGACATGGAGATCCTGCTGCGCGCCGACGCGTTGCCGGCCGAGCGCCTGATGGGCGTGGAGACTGGCGGCTGTCCGCACACAGCGATCCGCGAAGACGCATCGATCAACCTGGAAGCCATCGCCCGCATGCAGGCGGACTTCCCCAATCTTGATCTGATACTGGTCGAATCGGGCGGCGACAACCTGGCCGCCACCTTCAGCCCGGAGCTGTCGGACCTGACGATCTACGTGATCGACGTGGCCGGCGGCGAGAAGATCCCGCGCAAGGGCGGTCCCGGCATCACCCGTTCCGATCTGCTGATCATCAACAAGACCGACCTGGCGCCGCACGTCGGCGCCGACCTCGATGTGATGGCGCGCGACGCCAAGCAGCAGCGCGGCGCGCGGCCCTTCGTGTTCACCAATCTGCGCAGCGGCGACGGCGTGGCCGCCGTCATCGATTTCATTCGCGAGCAAGGACTGCTCGGACAAACCCCACAGGAGATCCAATGAAGCATAAACGCATCGCGGCGGCCGCCGCACTAATACTGGTCAGCGCCGTCGCATCGGCCCATCCTCAGGGAGGCGGCGCGCACACGCACGGCTTCTTCGACGGCTTCGTCCATCCGTTCACCGGCCTCGATCACTTGCTGGCGATGCTGGCGGTGGGCATGTGGAGCGCACGCCAATCCAACGCCCGCTGGCTGCCGGCCACCTTCCTCGGCATGATGCTGGTGGGCGTGCTGACCGGCGTGGCCGGCCTGGCTATCCCCGGACTGGAAACCGGCATCGCGCTGACGGTGGCCTTAATGGGCGTGTTGATCGCGGTGGCGGCCCGCCTGCCGGCGGCACTGGGCGCGTTCATGGTGGGTGTGTTCGCGCTCTTGCACGGCAACGCGCACGGCCACGAACTGCCCGAGGCGGCAAGCGCCATGGGCCTGCTGGCCGCCAGCGCGTTGCTGGTCTATGGCGGCAGGATGCTGGGCCGCGTCAGCCCGGCGGTGGCGCTGAAGCTCTCCGGCGCGGCGATCGCGGCCACCGGCGTGATGCTGGTGGCGACGGTCTGAGTTTAGTCCCGCGGATCGGCGCGGCGCTCCTGCAGCACAATGGGCGCCGCGTTCTTCGGATACAGGCCCTGGTGGCCTTCGAAGCCGGCGCGGATGGCGGCCATGTCGGCCTCCTGGTCGCCGGTCGGGAACACATGATCGACCAGGCCCAGCGTCTTGTTCGGATAATCGATATACACCAGCACCAGCGGCACCTTGGCCTCCAGCGCCAGATGGTAAAAGCCGCTCTTCCAGTTCGGGCGATAGCCGCGCGTGGCTTCCGGCGTGATGCCAACCCAGTACCAGTCGGCCGCGTTCATGCGCTGTGCCTGCAGTTTGATGGTGCCGCTCGGCGTGCCGCGTTCGACCGGCTCGCCGCCCAGCGCGCGGAACCATTTACCAAGCACCGGCAACTTGAACAGCGAATCCTTGGCCAGCCAGCGGAACGGCAGGTTCAGCGCCCATTTGCCGAACAGGCCGACCATGAAATCCCAGTTGGACGTATGCGGATAAATCACGCAGATGCCGCGCGGGCCGGGCAGCGGGCGATACAGCATGCGCCAGCCGAACAGGCCCAGGACGCGCAAGGCGGTGCGCTGGCTCCAGCTCGGCAAGTCCGCCGGCTTCAGTTGAAAGTCGCTCATGTGATGTTCCTGTCTTTGTTTTTAACTTATTTTCACTATTGACAGGCTGGCATACCCCTCGTCAAAAAAACTGCGCAGGCATTCTATATTGATGCCGATGGCGCGGCAAGCTTCTTGTATTGGCTTAAAAGACAAGCTTGAACTTATCTCATCTTTCCTCGTCCAACCCGGATGACGAAAAAAAACCTACTTTGCCTGGCGGTCGGAAGCGCCGCCGTACCGGAGACTATCAACGCCGCGCTGGAGGAATGGGAGGTCTATGAAGCGGTCACGCTGGCCGAGGCGCGCCGCCACCTGAAGGCGCGCCCGCTGGTGCTGGGCGTGCTGCTGGTGGAGGCGCACGACGAGCCGCTGCGCGCCGCGCTGGACGACTTCCTGCACGAGCACTGGCATATGCATTGGGTGGTGGCGCTGCACGCGGCGGCGCTGGAGTTGCCCGCGTGGCGGCAGCTGGTGCATGACCATTGCGGCGATTATCACACCTGGCCGCTGGACATCGAACGCCTGCGGCAGACGCTGGGCCATGCCCACGGCCTTGCCACGCTGTGCCGCGCGCCGCCGGCCCCGCGCCACGGCAGGCAGGAGCCGGCGTTGACGGGGCAGTCGGCAGCCATCGCCAGGCTGCGGCGGCAGATCGGCAAGGTGGCCGGCGCCAGCGCCCCGGTGCTGATCTGGGGCGAGAGCGGCAGCGGAAAGGAGCTGGCGGCGCAGGCCGTGCACGCGCACTCGCCGCGCCGCGACGGCCCGTTCGTGCCGATCAATTGCGGCGCCATCCCGGCCTCGCTGATCCAGTCCGAATTGTTCGGCTACGAGCGCGGCGCCTTTACCGGCGCGGCGCGCGAGAAGCGCGGCCTGATCGAAACCGCGCAGGGCGGTTCCATCTTCCTTGATGAAATCGGCGACCTGCCGATGGAACTGCAGGCCAACCTGCTGCGCTTCCTGCAGGAGAAGACCATCTACCGGCTGGGTTCTACGCGCAGCATCGCGGTCGATGTGCGGGTGATCGCGGCCTCGCATGTCAACCTGGCGCAGGCGGTGGAGCGCGGCGCCTTCCGCGAGGACCTGTATTACCGGCTCAATGTGCTGGCGCTGGACGTGCCGCCGCTGCGCGAGCGCCGCGAGGATCTGCTGCCGCTGGCCGAACACTTCTTCAACACCTATGCCAGCGAACGGGCGCCGCACGTCAAGGGTTTCAGCGGCCGCGCGGCGCAGGCGATGCGCGACTACGACTGGCCCGGCAATGTGCGCGAACTGCTCAACCGCGTGCGGCGCGCGATGGTGATGGCCGAGGGAAGGCTGATCCTGCCGCAGGACCTGGGCCTGAGCACCGCCCGCGCGCCGGCCGAGACGGCGCCGCTGGACGACGCCCGCATCCGGGCCGAGCGTGACGCCATCGACGCCAGCCTGCTGCGCGCCGGCCGCAACATCACGCTGGCCGCGCGCGACCTCGGTGTATCGCGCATGACGCTGTATCGCCTGCTGGCCAAGCACGGCATCCGGGCGCCGTCGCGTACCTGTTACACCGCGTCGCCGGCTTCGAAATAGGGGCTGGCGCGGGCGCGGAAGGCGCGCTGGCGAGTCTCCGCTGTCACAACACCGTGACGGCCGGCGCGCCGCAGCGTCCGCAAGCGGTGTGACGGCGCTGGGGAATAGTCCAGTGTTTTCAACAGTTTGCGTGCACCGCGCAGATGATGGCACCAAGTTTGCGAAGGATAGATAGGGCTGGGAGATCGGTCCCCTGGCACCATTCGATTAACCGTACACCTTGTTAGGTAGGGAGCAGCTATGAAGAAAACTCTGATCAGCGCGGCGATCGCGCTGGCGTTTGGCGCAAGCGCGGCCTATGCGCAAACCACCACGCCGCCGACGGCCACCACGCAGTCCGGCGCCGGCGCGCACGCAAGCGACACCGCCACGGCGGTCCAGGACAGCAGCAACAAAAACAACAATAACAACAGCACCGGCGGCAGCGCGGCCAGCCAGATCGGCGCCGCCGCCGCCAACAACGGCGGCACGTCCACCTCGTCGCTGACCAACGCGTACAACACCTCGTCGGCCACCGCCACCAGCAGGCTGACCGGCACCGTCAGCGGCAACACCGTACATGACATCGGCAACAACGCCAGCAACAGCGCCGGCAGCACGGGCGGCGCGGGCTACGGCGGCGTGGGCGGCGCGGCCAACGGGGGCTCGTCGCTTGGCCTCGGCGGCAACGGCGGCGACAGCTACGGCGGCAATGGCGCGGCCGGCGGCTTGGGCGGCAACGCCACCAACGGCAGTGCCTCGAACGGCTCGCCGTCGGTGGGCGGCAGCATCGGCGGCGCCGGAGGTGGCGGCGGCTATGCTTCTGGCGCGGCCAGCGGCGCCGGCGGTGCAGGGGGCGTGGGCGGTGCGGGCGGCGCCGGTGGCCGCGGCGAAATGGCGACCGGCGGCAGCGGTGGCTACGGCGGCGCCAGCGGCGCTGCGGCGGTGGGCGCGGGCGGCAGCAACGGCGGCTCGACCGGCGGCGCGGGCGGCATGAGCGGCGCGGCCACCGGCAGCAATGGCGGCAACGGCGGCATGACCGGTAACGCCGGCAGCGCGACGGGCGGCGCCGGTGGCATGGCCGGCATGGGCGGTTCGGGCGCGGCGGGTGGCATGGCCGGCAGCGGTTCGGGTGCGGCCAACACCACCGGCACCGGCGGCGGCGCGGGCACCGGCCCGGCATCGTCGTCCAATGGCGTCGGCACGCCTGGCGGCACCGAGGCCACTCCCGCCACGCCGCCCGCGCAGACCTCGACCGCAGGCAGCGGTTCGGGCACCGGCGGGGCCGGCACGTCCGGCAACGCGACCAGCAGCACCGGCACCGCCACCGGCGGCGCGGGAGGTGCCGGTGCGGCGGGCGGGACCAGCGGCGCTGGCGCGGCGGGCACGGGCGGCAGCAATACCGCCGGTAACGGCGCGGCCGGCGGTGCGGCCACCAGCGGCGCGGGCGGCGCAGGCGCGGGTGTGACGCAAACCGGCGGCGCCGGCGCCACCGCCACCACGGGCGGCGGCGGAGCAGGCGGCACGGGTGGCGCGGCCACCAGCACCGGTGCGGCCGGCGGAGCCGGCGCGACCGGCGGCAACGGCGGCAACAGCGGCGCGGCCAGCAACACGAGCGGCGCCGGCGCGGCGGGCGGCGCGGCCAGCGGCGGCACGGCAAGCAACGGCAATCCCACCAATGGCAGTTCGACCGGCGGCGCCGGCGGGGCAGGCGGTGCCGGTGGCGGCGGCAACACCGCCGGCGCGGGCGGCAGCGGCGGCACCACCACCGGTGGCGCGGCCACCGGCGGTGCGGCGGCAGGCGGCACGGGCGGCGCCGGCGGCGATGTCTCGGTGTCGGCGGGCACGTTCAACATGTCCAACACCATGAGCAACGTCGGCCAGTCGGCCGCCGGTATCCTGGTCATGTCGCAGAACAGCGGCATCTCCTCGCTGGTGCAGCAGAGCGTCAACGTCCAGTCCAACCTGTCGGTCGGCAGGTAATACCGTGGCGGGGTGCGGTCGCATCCCGCCATTTACAGGGAGTACGGTATGTACAGACCAGTCTTGAGTTTATGCGCCGCGCTGGCGCTGACCGGCCAGGCCGCGGCGGCGCCGGTGATCCCACCGCTGGCCCAACGGCCCGCGCCATCCCGGCCGGCGCTGATGCCGGACGCCATCGTCGTCACGGCGGCCGATCCCGCCGGCTTCGACGCCGCCGTGCCGGCCGCCACACTGGCCGGCAAGCGCGCGGGCGCGGATGTGGTCAACAACAATATGCAGTTGAACGGCGCCGTCAGCGGCAACACGGCGGTCAATGTCTACACCGGCGCCAACGCGATCAGCAGCGGCTCGTTCAGCAATGCCTCCGGCCTGCCGGTGGCGATACAGAATTCGGGCGCCAATGTGCTGATCCAGAACGCCACCATCATCAACGTCAGGGTTCAATGAACACTTATGGACACTTCGCATAACCGAGATGCCGTCATTCCCGCGAAAGCGGGAATCCATGAGCCGCGTGCCTGGACGCGCGGCATGGATTCCCGCCTGCGCGGGAATGACGGATTTTCCTATGCACGCATCATCGTACTGGCCGCCTTCGTTGGCGGCCAGGCCGGCGCGGCGGACCTGCCCGGCGTTGCGGGCGGCAGTTACGCGCTGCACGTCACCAGCCTGAAGGAGGCGCGCTTTCGCGCCACCGTGCGCCAGCAATTCGATTTCAGCTGCGGCTCGGCGGCGGTGGCCACGCTGCTCAGCTATCACTACGACACGCCGGTCAGCGAGCGCCAGGTGTTCGACGCCATGTACGCGCAGGGCGACCAGCGGAAGATACGGCGCGAAGGCTTTTCGCTGCTGGACATGAAGCGCTACCTGGCCACGCTGGGCTTCATCGCCGACGGCTACCAGCAGCCCTTGCACAAGCTGGCCGAGGCGGCCTTTCCGGCCATCGTGCGCATCCGCGAAAACGATTATGACCATTTCGTCGTCATCAAGGGACTGGACCAGGACCGCGTGCTGCTGGGCGATCCGTCCGGCGGCACGCGTGCGGTGCGGCGCACCGACTTCGAGGCGCTGTGGCAGGACCGGCTGCTGTTCGTGATCCACAACTGGCCGGGCAAGCCGCGCTTCAACCAAGCGGCGGACTGGCGGGTGGCGCCGCGCGCGCCGCTGGGCGAGGGCATCAACCGCGCCAGCCTGACCGACCTCACGCTGCCCAAGAACGGCAGCGGCAATTACTGAACGGAGGCGCGCATGCGCACCAGTATCCTGAGCCTGCTGCTGGCCTGCGCGGCGGCGCACGCCGGCGATCTGCCGGACCCGACCGACGGCTGGGCCGCCGTCGACGACACGCGGCTGGACCGGGCGCGCGGCGGCTACGAGCTGGGCGGCGGCCTGGTGGTCTCGCTAGGTGTCGAACGTTTGGTTTCGATCAATGGCAGTGTTGTAGCGAATAGTCGTTTCGCGATCGCCGATGTGACAAAGTTGAGCGCTGCGGAAGCACAGATGGCCGGCGACACGCTGGCCGACGTGGTGGTGCGCAACGGCGCGGGCAACGCGGTCGATGCGCTGCCGGCCGCGCCGGGACTGGGCGCCTTGCTGATCCAGAACAGCCTCAGCGACCAGGCCATCCGCAGCCAGACCACGATCAGCACCAGCGTCAGCAACCTGGCGTTGCTCAAGGCCGCCAACTTTGAAACCCTGTTGCGCGATGCCCTGAGCGGTGCGGTGGGACCGAAATGAACGCGACTCAGGAGGGCGGCGATGCGAAGTGCGAGATGGCAGGGCGGCGCGGTGGCGCTGTGGGCGTTGGCGTGCGCGGCGGCGCAGGCGCAGGGCGGCGGGGCGGCCCAGCCGCCGGCGGTGGCGCCCTTGTTCGAGCAGCCCGGCGTGCTCACGCCGCGCGGCAGGCTGGTGCTGGAGCCATCGGCGCAGTTCGGCTACTCGTCGAGCAACCGGGTGGTGCTGGTCGGCTACACCATCATCCCGGCCTTGCTGATCGGCCTGGTCGACGTGCGCGAGGTCAAGCGCAACACGCTGACCGGCGCGGTCAGCCTGCGCTACGGCCTGAGCAACCGTGCCGAGCTGGAGCTCAAGCTGCCGTATGTGTACCGCTCCGACTCCACCGTCAGCCGCGAGATTTTCACCGGCACCGGCATCGACAGGGTGTTCGAGACCAGCGGCAGGGGCGTGGGCGACGCCGAGCTGGCGCTGCGCTACCAGCTCAACCAGGGCGGGCCGGACCAGTCGTATTACGTGGCCGGCCTGCGCGTGAAGTCGCGCACCGGTACCGATCCGTTCAGCGTGGTCACCGATTGCAGCAAGCGCTGCGTCGGGCCCAACGCCACCGGCACCGGATTGCCGCTGGAGCTGCCCACCGGCTCGGGGTTTTATGCGGTGCAGCCCAGCCTGACGTGGTTGTACGCCAGCGATCCGGCCATCCTGTTCGGCAGCGTCAGCTACCTGGTCAACGTCAAGCGCAGCAACGTCAGCCGCAAGGTGCTAGCCGGCGACTGGGAGCCGCTGGGCACGGTCGCGCCGGGCGATGTGCTGGGCTTTAACTTCGGCATCGGCCTGGCGATCAACGACAAGGTGCTGGTCAGCCTGGGCTACGACCACAGCTCGATCGCGCGCACGCGCCAGAACGGCGTGCCGGTGCCGGGCTCGGTGCGGACGCAGCTGGGCACCTTGCTGATGGGCGTGTCGTACCGGCTCAGCGACAAGCGCACCATCAACGTCGCGGTCGGCGCCGGGCTCACGCGCGACACGCCCGACGTGCAACTATCGTTCCGCATGCCGTTCACCTTCTAGGAGCTTGAGCAACAAAGTTGATTTTGCGGTATCGTAGCGTTTCTCGATAATCACATTCAGGGACGCTATGACCACGACCACCTTGACCCGTTCCGCCGCCATGCTCGCATTGGCGGCGGCCTGTTCGCTGGCGCACGCGGCCGCGCCGATGGCCAAGTTCCAGGCGCCGGGCTTCTACCGCACCACGCTGGGCGAGTTCGAGGTCACCGTGCTCAACGACGGCACCATCGACCTGCCGGTCGACCAGATACTCAAGCAGCCGGCCGCCAAGACCAACGCCGCGCTGGCCCGCTCGTTTCTCAAGAGTCCGGTGGAAACCTCGATCAACGCCTTCCTGATCAACACCGGCAGCAAGCTGGTGCTGATCGACGCCGGCGCCGCCAGCCTGTTCGGGCCGACTGCCGGCAAGCTGCTGGCCAACTTCAAGGCCTCGGGCTACAAGCCGGAGCAGGTGGACGAGATCTACATCAGCCACATGCACGGCGACCATGTCGGCGGCCTGACCGCCAATGACCAGCGGGTGTTCCCGAACGCCGTGGTCCGCGCGGGCAAGCTCGACGCCGACCACTACCTGAGCCAGAGCAACATGGACAAGGCGACCGGCGACGGCAAGGAGGATTTCCGCGGTGTCATGATGTCCCTGAATCCCTACGTCAAGGCCGGCAAGTTCCAGCCCATCATCGCCAACAGCGAGCTGGTGCCGGGGATCAAATCGTACTTCAATGGCGGGCACACGCCCGGGCACATCACCTACGTGGTCGAGAGCGCGGGGCAGAAGCTGGTGTTGCTGGGGGATTTGCTGCATGTGCAGGCGGTGCAGTTCGAGAATCCTGGCGTCGGCATCGCCTTCGACACCGACAGCAAGGTAGCCATCTCCGAGCGGCGCGAAGCGTTCGCCGCGGCGGCCAAGGATGGCTACCTGATCGGCGCGCCGCACCTGTCGTTCCCGGCGCTGGGCCACGTGCGCAGCAACGGTGGCAAAGGCTACGAATTCGTGCCGGTCAACTACGCGTTGCCACGCTAAAATTTGGGGTCAAGTCTGACATTCGGACACGAGCTCTTCCGTAGCAGCTAGCTACGGAAGAGCTCGTGTCCGAATGTCAGACTTGACCCCAGTGCTTACCAGCGCTTAGGCCAGCGCTGGATAGTCGGTGTAGCCTTCTTCCGCGGGTGCGTAGAAGGTTTCGGCTTTCCACTCGTTCAGCGGCGCGTCCAGCTGCAGGCGGCGCGGCAGGTCCGGGTTGGCGATGAAGGCCTTGCCGAAGGCGATGGCGTCGGCCGTGCCGGCATCCAGCACCTGCTGCGCGGTCTGCTTGTCCATCTTTTCATTGGCGATATACACGCCGCCGAATTCCTTCTTCAGCAACGGCCCCAGACTATCCTCGCCCACCGCTTCGCGCGCGCAGATGAAGGCGATCTTGCGCTTGCCCAGCTCGCGCGCCACATAACCGAACGTCGCGGCCGGATTCGAATCGCCCATGTCGTGCGCGTCGCGGCGCGGCGCCAGGTGCATGCCGACGCGGCCGGCGCCCCAGACCGCGATGCACGCGTCGGTCACTTCCAGCATCAGGCGCGCGCGGTTCTCGATCGAGCCGCCGTAGTTGTCGGTGCGCTGGTTGGTTTTATCTTGCAGGAACTGGTCGAGCAGGTAACCGTTGGCGCCGTGGATTTCCACGCCGTCGAAGCCTGCCTTCTTGGCGTTTTCCGCGCCCAGCTTGTAGGCGGCCACGATGCCGGCCAGCTCTTCGGTGTCGAGCGCGCGCGGCACCGGATAGGCGCGCTGCGGACGCAGCAGGCTGACATGGCCGTTGGCCGCGATGGCGCTGGCCGACACCGGCGCCTCGCCGTTCAGGAAGCTCGGGTCGGAGATGCGGCCCACGTGCCACAGCTGGGCGAAGATCAGACCGCCGGCCTCGTGCACGGCAGCCGTCACCTGCTTCCAGCCTTTGACCTGCTCGTCCGACCACAGGCCCGGCGTGTCGGCGTAGCCCACGCCCTGCGGCGTGACGGCGGTCGCCTCGCTCAGGATCAGGCCGGCGCTGGCGCGCTGCACGTAGTACTTGGCCATCAGCGCGTTCGGCACGCGGGCGCCGCCGACGGCGCGGGCGCGGGTCAGCGGTGCCATGACGATGCGGTTTTTCAGGGTGAGGTCGCCGATGGTGAGCGGGTCGAAAAGATTTGCCATGATAAGTTCCTATAAGGTCATTTGATCGATGAAGGCCTGGATGGTGGCTTCGTCGCGTTTAAAATAATTCCATTGCCCCACGCGGTGGGACGTGATCAGCCCCGCCTTGAGCAGCGTGGCCAGGTGTGCCGACACCGTCGATTGCGACAATGCACAACGCCGGTCGATGAGGCCGGCGCACACCCCCAGGCTCAGCGGATGCTGCTGCTCTGCGAAATACACCTCGGGCTCCTTCAGCCACGCCAGGATCTGGCGCCGCACCGGGTTGGCGAGGGCTTTGTGGATAGCGTCTATGTCCATTGTCATGTAACGATATATGGATCGTCTTTTTCCGATTTCAATATCGCAATCTTACGATATAAAAGAAAAACGTGCTGGCGGCACGAAAATCATTTATGTTATGGGAACATTGTTCGAAGTTTAATGAGGGCCGTATGTCGAGTCATTACCTGGATGTGGCCATCGGGCTGTCCTACACCTTTTTGGCGATGAGCCTGCTGTGCAGCGCCACGCGCGAAGCCATCGCCTCGCTGTTCCAGACCCGCGCCAAGGTGCTGCTGGACGGCGTGCTGACGATCCTGCACGAACAGGCCGGCAAGCCGCGCCTGGCCGGCATCGGCGCATCGATCAAGCGCCTGCTGCGCATGGACAGCGGCTTCAACCTGGCCAAGCTCGGGCCGGATTCGCTGTCGGCCGCCGTCATGTCGCACCCGCTGATCACCGGCATGGCGCAGCAGGGCCGCATGCCGTCCTATATTCCATCGGCGATCTTCGCGCGCGCCTTCGTGTCCACGTTGACGGCCAGGTACGGCAAGGGGCAAACGGCCGCGATGTTGCTGACCAGCGTAGGCAACGAGGGCTTGAGCCGCACGCTGCTGGCGATCATGGGCGAGGGGCCGGACGACGTGGCGGCGCTGGAGAACGCCGTGCGCATCTGGTACGACACGGTCATGGACCGCATCACCGGCTGGTACAAGCGGCGCTCGCAGCTGGTGCTGTTCTGCGTCGGCCTGTTCTACGCGTGCGCGATGAACATCGACGCGCTGCAGCTGAGCCAGCGCCTGTGGCGCGACAACGCCGCCGCCAGCGCCTTGGCACAGCAGGGCGCCGGCGCCATCGCGGCCGGCAGCCTGAAGCCGCCCGTGGCTGCCGCCCCCGGCGCTCCGGCGCCCACGCCGCTGAGCCAGGCGATGGAAGCCAAAAAAGACCTGCAAACCGTGCAAGCGCTGCCGATAGGCTGGCCGTCCGCGCGCTTTGACGGCGCGCGCGGCAAGGGCGCTGGCGCCTTCATGGCCGCGCTGGCGTTCGCGTTGATGGGCTGGATCATCACCGCCTTCGCCTCGTCGCTGGGATCACCGTTCTGGTTCGACGGCATAGGCTGGCTGCTGGCCTTGCGCGGCACCGGCGCCAAGCCGGCGCCGACCGAGACGGCCCCGGTGGTGGTCGACACCATCGTGCTGCCGAGCCTGACCGTGACCAAGGCCGCCGGCAGCTGAGTCTTAAGCGAAGTGCAGGGCCAGCGCGATGACGGCCGGCAGGGTCTGGATCAGCAGGATCGAACGCTTGACCGTCACGCAGCCCCACACGCCGGCCACCGCCACGCAAGCCAGACCGAACACCGTGAACGCCGAGGCGATCGCCGGATTCGGATGCGCAAAGCCCATCACCAGCGCCGCCACCAGGAAGCCGTTGTAGCACCCCTGGTTGGACATGGCCGGCTGGACGATGTCGGCCTTCTCCTGGGTCAGCCCGAACACGCGGCGCCCGCGCGACTGGAACAGCACGGTTTCCAGCAGAACGATGTAGACATGAATCAGCGCCACCAGTCCGGTGACGATCTGCGCCAGTAATTGCATGGGTGCTCCTCGTTATTATTGAATGGGCATTATGGCCTGAGGCGGGCTTGGCGGGAAGTCATCGGCAGAGAATTAGCGTCGATGCTATAGTCTGCGCCAATTTTGGAGACACAGATGACCTGGATAATTCTCATCCTGGCCGGCCTGCTGGAAGTGGCATGGGCGGTCGGACTCAAATACACCGACGGCTTTAGCAAGCCGCTGCCCACCGTGTTGACGCTGGGCGCGATGGCCGGCAGCGTCGCCCTGCTGGGTCTGGCGCTGCGCACACTGCCGCTCGGCACCGCCTACGCCATCTGGACCGGCATCGGCACGGTTGGCACGGTCATCTTCGGCATCGTCGTGCTCAACGAACCGGCCAGCGCGCTGCGCGTGGGCTGCATCGCCATGATCGTCGGCGGCATCGTCGGCCTGAAGCTGTCGACCGTCTGATCAGAAGCCGGGATTGGCGCGCGTGAGGTAATACCATTCGCTGTTGGCGCCGGCCGCCGCGTCGGGGAACAGGATGCGGCCGTCGAACTCGGCCAGCACCGGTGTGCCGTCCGCGCGCGTGCCGATCTGTTCGCCTTGCCGCACCGGATCAAAGCTGGACCAGGCGCGCGTGAAGCGGTCGTCGGCGTGCTGCTTGTCGTAGACCGCGACCATGCTGAGCGCCTCCATCGCCTCGTCCGCGATGGGCGGCGGCGACTGCGCGTCGATCAGGCCGAGGAAGGCGAGGGTGTTGAGGATCGCGCGATAGCCGACGTCGGGCGCTTGCGGATCGGCGTGCTGGCCGCACTCGAGCGTCAGCGCGTAGCCGCCGGTGCTGCGCATGTATTCGGTGGTGCCCATGCCGTAGCGCAGCACGGTTTCCAGTTGGCTGTCGTCGCGCAGGCGGCGCTGCACGCCGGCGCCGTAGGTGCGCAACCAGCCATCGACAAAGCGGCGCACGCCGAGCCGGCGCGCCATCGCGCGCTCCTGTTGCTCGTGCTGGAACGGCTCCAGCGGACCGTCGTTGTTGCGCGGGCCGACCATGACGAACGGTTCGCTGGCGGCGTTGAAGGAGTGCAGGTCTAGCAGCACATCATGCTGCGCCAGCAGCGGGCATAGCCAGTTGGCCACGCGGTCCTCGAAGTCTTGCGGATTCGGGTTGGGGAACAGGTTGCGGTTCAGGTTGCGCTCGCCGGAGCGCTCGCCCTTGGCGTAGGCCAGCGGATTGGTGATGGGGACGAAGGTGACGCAGCCTTTATGTACGGTCAGCGCGCCGCTGTCCAGCTCCTGCATCACGCGCGCGATGGCCTTGGTGCCGCAGGTCTCGTTGCCATGCACGGCGCCGGTGACGATCAGGCGCGTGCCGGGTTGCTGGCCGGTGTACTGGTGGGATTTGAACTGGATATGGCTTGCTTCGATCATGCTGAGGTCCGGTTTGGTTAAACTCGGCCTTAGTCTATATGGTTTATATCAATTTGTGCTCAGTGGGTGCTATATGCCGCTAAAGAAAGGCTGCCAGTCCCGTGTCACCGGTGCTGGCAGTATCGAGATTAATTTGGTGGATGGTTGCTGATTTGCGGGCCGCCTGCTACAGCCTTGCATTCTTCTGTCACTAGTACCTCAAAATCCCTTATCGCCTTAGTCGTAGAGGGGGAACTTACCGTCGATGACGGCTCAGGCTTACTGATAAATGGGATACGCATATAAGGCGGGCTCCGTAACGGTAATTAAAAATTTTAGCAATTTCGAGATTGCCAGACGTCTTTTATATGCAATGACGTGATTGCGAATAATGCCGTTCAGTGAAGCATCGTTTCCATGCCGACGCCTGGCGTTGCTTAATCATATCGCGTCCAGTAGCATGCTTCTCTTGCGGGGTTCGTCGGCGCGGATTTTAAACTTCTGGATCGTTGCGAACCTGCGGGCCGCCTGCTACCGCCTTGCATTCTTCTTCCGCTAGCACCTCAAAGTTATCTACTACTGTATTCGCGGACGGTTCACTCGTTGCCGATGACGGCTCGGACTTGCTGATAAAGGGGATGCGCATAAAGTAGGCTCCGTAATGATCATTAAAAGGTTAAGCAATTTCGAGATTACCAGACCCTCCTTATCTGCGCAATGATGGGATTGAGACTGTTTTTGTAGCGCATGGCCGTTTGGCGTTGCCTAATCAGATCGCGTCCAGTAGCATGTTACTGATGGGACATTACTAAGCTTGCTCGGTATGTTCATTCTGAACCTCTTCGCTATGGACGCTTGTGCGCCCATTTTTTTATTCGATGAAAGAACTTTGATGAGTCGATTGTTTCGACCCGAAGCGGTCGCTCATAAGAACCAGCGTCTGCACGGAGTGGTGATCTTGGCGCACACGTGGTCGAACACGGTATTGACAGCATTTTTCTGTTCGATCGTGATAGCCATTGTGGTGTTTGCTTGTACCCACGGCTTCACCCGCAAGGAGACGGTCACTGGGGTAGTGGTCCCCGACCGCGGAGTGATACGTCTGGTGGCACCCCAATCCGGCGTTGTGACGAATGTCCAGGCGAAGGAAGGCGAGTTGCTTCAGGCGGGTGATCCCGTGTTTGTGCTGACCAGCGAGCGCACTAGCACAAAAGGGGATACTCAAGCTTCCATTAACGATGCGCTGTCTTCGCGAATGGCGCATCTGCGCAAGGAAATCGAACAACAGGGCCTCCAGACCAACAACAAAGGACAGGATATCGCTGTCCGACTGGATAGCCTCAACGCCAGCTTGAAGCAACTGGATGGTGAACTGTCCCTGCAGCGCCGCAAAATAGAAATCGCACGCAACTTGTCGGCAAGTTTGAATAGCCTTGCGGCAGAAGGAAGCGTTTCAAAGAACGCCGCCAGCCAAAAGACCGCCGAACTGCTTGAGCAGGAAGCTCGAATGTCGAGCACCGAAGGCCAACGCCTGAGCATCTTGCGCGACATCACCGCGCTTTCGGCACTGCGCAGCGACTTGCCGTTGCAACGAAGCCGTGAAGCTTCCGAACTCCAGCGCAGCCTTGAAGAGCTTAAGCAGCAGTCCAGCGAAAACGAAGCCAAGCGCCAACTGGTGGTGCGCGCCAATGAAAGCGGCAAACTGGCAGGCATCGTCGTAGACCAGGGACAAGCCGTTTCGGGCGAACAGCGTCTGGCCTCCCTGCTGCCGAAAGACAGCCAACTCGAAGCGGAACTTTATGTGCCCACGCGTGCGGCCGGCTTTGTCCGATCTGGCACGGAAGTGCTGCTACGTTACGACGCATTCCCTTATCAAAAATTTGGACAATTCCATGGCCATGTACGCGACGTCTCCTTGACGACTGTCGCGCTCGGCGACTTACAGCCGAACGCTGCCGCATCATCCGAGCCGGTCTACCGGGTGCGCGTCCAGTTGGATGCTCAGGAGGTGAAATCGTCGAGAGGCGTGCACGCACTGAAGCCGGGAATGCAATTGTCGGCCACGCTCGTGCTGGAGCATCGCACATTGGTGGAGTGGGTATTGGAACCCTTGCTCGGCATTTCCGGCCGCTTATGATGGAGCTGTACTGAATGGAACGGATAGGACTGCACCGTAGCGTGCCGATTTATTTGCAGACCGAGGCCAGCGAATGCGGTCTATGCAGCCTGGCGATGGTTGCCGACTACCACGGCTACCGCACAGACCTGGCATCCCTGCGACTGCGCTTCCCCATTTCGCGCAAGGGCGCGACGTTGGAAAGTCTGATCCGCATCTCGCAGGTGCTGAAGCTGGACAGCCGGCCGGTCAAATTGGACATGCACAATCTGCCGCAGCTTCGGCTGCCGTGCATTATCCACTGGGACATGGACCACTTCGTCGTGCTGGTGTCTGTATCTTCTCGCCGCGCGGTGATTCATGATCCGGCTATCGGTGTGCGCAGCTTCACGATGGCTGAATTCAGCAAACACTTTACAGGTGTCGCGCTGGAACTAAGCCCCGCTTCCGACTTCGCGCCGGCCGATCACAAGCTGCAATTTACATTGCGCGGGTTGATGGGCAACGTGACCGGTTTGAAGCGAGGCCTGACGCAGATTCTGCTGCTGGCATTGGCTCTGGAAATCGTATCGATCTCATTGCCGTTTTTCTTGCAGTGGGTGGTCGACCACGCCCTGGTCTCGGCAGATCGGGACCTGCTGACGACGCTGGCATTGGGCTTCGGCCTGCTCATACTGATACAGGGCGCGATTGGCGCCGTGCGCGGGTGGTCGGTCGTGGCGATCAGTACGCAGCTGAATTTCCAATGGCTGGGGAATGTCTTTGGCCACATGGTCAAGCTGCCGTTGGAGTACTTTGAGAAGCGGCATGTCGGCAACATCATGTCGCGTTTCGGTTCCATCACCACCATCCAGAAAACTCTGACGGGTGGCTTTGTACAAGCGATGGTTGATGGTGTCATGGTTGCAGGCACGTTCGGCATGATGCTGCTGTATAGCCGGCGGCTGGCTTGTATTTCCTTGATCGCGGTGGCGCTGTACGCCTTGATGCGCTGGGTTTTGTTCCGCAGCTTACGGGCAGCGACCGCCGAGCAGATCGTTCATGCCGCGAAACAAACCACCCATTTTTTTGAAACCGCAAATGGCATTCAGAGCGTGCGCTTATTTGGCAAGGGCGAGCAACGGCGGTCGGGGTGGTTGAATATTCTTGCGGAACAATTCAATGCCGAACTACGCATCCAGCGTATCCGTATCAGCTATGAAACGGCGCAGACCCTGCTCTTTGGCCTGGAGCGTGTGCTGATAGTCTGGCTTGCTGCCACTGCTGTTATGAACAGCGTGTTCACTACAGGCATGCTGTTCGCGTTCGTCGCCTACAAGGATCAGTTCTCGACGCGACTGGCTGCGTTGGTCGACAAGATCGTGGAGTTCAAGATGTTGAAGCTGCACGGTGAACGGGTGGCTGACATCGTGTTAGCCGAGGTGGAATTGGCAGGGCACCATGATGCCGATGAAGTCGATATTGAGGACATCTTGCCGAGTATCGAGTTGAGAGGGATTTCATTCCGTTATTCGCCGACCGAGCCCTATGTGTTTGAGAATATCGATCTCAAAATTGAAGCAGGGGAGAGTATTGCGATTACCGGCATCTCTGGCGGCGGAAAGACTACCTTGGTGAAGGTCATGCTGGGCTTGCTCACGCCTACACATGGAGAAGTGCTGGTTGGTGGACAGCCAATTCGCAAACTCGGATTGACCACTTATCGGAACATGGTTGCCACGGTGATGCAGGAGGACCGATTGTTCTCCGGATCTATCGCAGAAAATATCAGTTTCTTCGACCCTATGCCCGAATGGAAGCGCATCAAGGAGTGCGCGCGGCTGGCTGCGGTCGCGACGGAAATTGACAGCATGCCGATGGGGTACAACACCATCACTGGCGATAGCGGCGTAGGCATCAGCGGTGGACAAAAGCAGCGGATATTGTTGGCGCGTGCGTTGTACCGGCAACCACGAATACTGGTTCTTGACGAAGCGACCAGCGAGCTGGATATCGACAACGAAAAGAACGTCAACACCACAGTCAAATCGATGGGGCTCACGCGGATTGTCGTGGCTCATCGGACGGAGACGATCGCCAGTGCTGATAGAGTGGTAGTACTAAAGGATGGTAGGCTGATCGGCTCAGGGGAGCCTACTGACTTGCGCGTTGCAGGCGCGTAGTCCGACGCCCCGTGTGACGGCGTCGGACTGAATGTGCTTATTCTTACTGTTGCGGATCGTTTTGTACTTGCGGACCGCCGGAAACGGCCGAGTATTCCTTGATCGAAAGGTGTTGGATTTCGGTCGAGGTGGTGGCGCCGAGGCTTTTTTCGATAGCTGCTGAATCAACTGCTTTTGGCGATGCGGACATAGCTTTTCTGATGTTGGCGAAAATCATACTGTGCATAATTTTTCCTATGTTGGGAGTTATAGACTAATTTTGACTAATTCGAAAATTCGAAAAAGTTATTTGACCCTCTTCTGGCACGTTTTGGACTTGCGGACCTCCCGCAATAGTCAAGCATTCCTCATCTGTCAAATGCCGAACTTCGGTTAGTATTTCGGTGCCTACACTTTTCCCTACTGCTGCCGAATAAGCTCCCGGCGCCGACCAGCGCAGCACCTTTTTTGCGTGTGCAAAGAATGGATTGCGCATGACGCCTCCTAAACTGGATCGTTTTGGACTTCGGGCCCGCCTGCGACTGCCGAATATTCCTTGATCGTCAAATGCTGGATCTCGGCCAATGGGCGGAGGAGGGAAAGATCTTTCTTGGCCACCGTCGCGGGAAATTTCGTCGTCGATGCAGATAAGGTCTTTTTGATGCTTGCAAAAAGCGTATTGCGCATAATTTCCCTCAAAGTTGGAGTTGCAATTAATTTTTGATTTGGTACTGCCAGACCGGGCTCACCTATATTCTTAGGCTCTGAATCTCCAATCTTTTATTTTTTTCACGCTTTTTCGACAGCCAGAAAAAAGTGACGTAGCTCCTGAGCCTTTAGCGTTGCTGAAATTCGAAATTATCGCTCAGGCTCATTTTGGACTTGTGGGCCACCTGTAACTGTTGAGTATTCATTGAACGGGAGATCCTGAATATCGGTAAGGGCGCTGATGTCTTGATTTTCCTTGATAGATGTTATACGAAATTTTCTCATCGAGACGGACAACGAGGGTTTGATATTTTTGAAAATCGTATTGTGCATAATTTCTCCTTGGTTAGACTTGTGGGTCATTTTGAACTTGAGGGCCACCCGCAACAGCCGAGTATTCCGACAGCGTCAAATGTCGAATCTCGGTTAAGGAGTGTGTGTCCAGGCTTTTTTCCGCTATTGTTAAATAGACTTCTGGCGTCGATATGAGCAATACCTTTTTTGCGTATACAAAGAACGAAATGCGCATAGTTTTTCCTGAGAATTTTGATTACGGATTTGGCCGACTTTAGTTTGCTTATGGCTTTGACATGCAGGGCACCCTTGGCGTGCCCCTTGTACGTTTCCTTATTGTTGTCCAGGCTCGTTGACCACTTGTGGGTCATGCATAAACGAGATGCCGTCTTCATCCTTAAATTGCAAAGTGATGTTCAGTGTCATCTTTTTCGTGTTTGCATCGGTGAATGTCAGCTGCTTCCCACTGATGCTGACACTTGAGTTGCTTAGTTGGTCGTTGCCCACTGGCGCAACAGTCATACCGGTGAAGACGATGTTTTTATGGCCGCTGTCAAATATTTGATAATTAATTACGGTGTCAATTTCCGTGACGCATGGCATTGCAGGTGCGCTTTGTACATGATAAACGCCAGGTTTGTCGCTTGGCGTAACCTTCACCAGAACGTTAATGAATTGCGTAGATGCATGGAGTTTGGTCATGATTTCACTTTCTTTGGTGGGTGGGTGGAAATGTAACGCAAATATGTGGGGTCGCGGTAACCCATTGTTTCCAGCATTGCCCGCGCAGCGGTCGCGTATTCAATTTGATTTAGACATGCATGAGCCCGTACCCAAGGAGCAAGCACATGATAATCAGCGCTATCTTTGATAATTGGATGCAACATTGTTTGCACTCTTTCACAGAGGCGACGTGTAACATCGGCATCTTTAAGTTCGTTTAGCTCAGCACTTAAAAGAAGTGTATCAACCAGTGCGTTACGTATGCCTTGATCTGTTGGGGTTGTAGAGTGCAATTGCTCCAGCTTTTGCAATGTAGGGGTAAGGATAGCGACAGCGGTGGCGGGCTCTTGTGCCTGGAAATGCGTAATAGCCATGCGTTGCTGCACATTGGAAAGCATAACTTGCAAAATAAGTTTTTTCGGCTCTAATTGGCTTAACATTGAGAAACTTTGCTGTAGTTTTTCCAATTGTTCGAGTACTAGCGCGGGTTTCGGATTTGCAGCATCCGTTTCAAGAAGGCGCAATTGAATAAGGTGCAAGTTTCGCTGCAAATTGCGATTGCTGGGATCTTTTTCCATACTACCTTGGAGTGCGCTTAGGGCTTGCTCTAAGTCCACTTTGCCAGCGCCTTGATTTCCACGCGCTAGCCTTAGCTCTGATCGCATCGATAGGGCTAATCCAATTCGAGTTAGCCAGAGATTATCTGCGGGATAGGTTTCATGAAGCGCTTTTAGCAAATTCAATTCCCGACTATGAAGCGCCTCTGCTTCTGCCAGTTTTCCAAGTTTTACCTGTGCGCTCGCTTGCCACGACAGGCTGTCGGCCAAGTCTCCTGCCAGTACCTTATCCTTTGGGGTTTGGTCGTAGGCACGAGTTTTCAAATCTACCGAAAGCGCGAATTCGCTTGCAGCACGACGGACATCACCGCTTCTTAGAGCAACGCTGCCCAGGCTGTTATGCGCATAAGATTGCTCGATCCAACTGCTGACGTCGGAGGGGGCGGCAGCAGCTTGCCGGTTTGCGTTGTCGCGGTATTCCTCAAAGTACTGCCGCGCTAACCCCCATTCTTTTTGGTCTAAATGGATTTGCCCTAGCCAGAACGAGTTTTCTCCCGCGCTCTTGAGTAATACCAGATCGGTGGGCCTAGCTTTTAGCTGATTGAGCAAGATTTCGCGGCCCGCCAGCAGCGCGGTCATAGCCCCGGCCGGGTCGGCGCGCGCGATTTTTACCTCCGACAGTACTTGTAGTGACTTGGCCCGTTGCGCTAAAGCTGTGCCGCTCTCGTTGTTGCGCGCAGGATCGGATAGGTACTTCAACGCGCGATTACTCACGCTATCAAGCAGGTCCAGCTTGCCCAGCGGCCGCAGCTTGTCCACGAAGTCGCCCAGCATATAACCCATCAACTCCTCGGCCTCGGTGCGGTGCTGCTCGGCTGCCTGCTGCGCCGAGCGCGCCATCAGGAACAGGCCGCCGGCCAGCAGCGCCAGGCCGGCCATGACGATGGTGATCGTCATCCGCAGCCGCTCACCGCGCTGCACGCCCTGCAGCGATGCCTGCACAAAAATGTGCTCCTGCGGCGTGAAGCTGAAGCCGCTGGTCTTGAGCAGTTGGCGCGCCTGGTTCGCCTGCGTGCCCGACGGCAGCAGCATGTCGCGCGCGCGGCCGCTGTCCTGCCAGCGCCTGGCTTGCGCGCTGATGCGGCTGCGCACCTGCAAGGCCTGGCGATGTTCCTCGATCCACGCCACCACGCGCGGCCAGCGCCGCAGCAGCGCTTCATGCGCGATCCCAAACGCCGGCGCGCCGCCATGCAAATCGCTGACGAACAAGTGCGCGTCAACCAGCGCCTGCACCAGCCCGTGATCAGCCTCATTACGCAGCGCCGACCAAGGCACGCGGCGCGAGGTGACGGTCGACTCGTCCTCGGCCACCAGCACCAGTTGCGACAGCACGTGCGGCAGGGCGGCGATCTGCGCGCTGCCCAGCGCCGAGATGACTTGTTCCGCGCGCGCACCGATCGCGCCTTCCAGCCCGCCCAGCGCGTGGAAGCTGGCGTGGCTCAGTTCGCCTTCGGGGCTGCGCAGCCGATATAACTCCTGCAGACAGTATTGCAGCAGCGGCAGCGTGTCCGGGCCGGCCTTGGCGGCGTCGATCAGCACCTGGTCCAGCGATTCGCCGGTCTCGGCATCGACCGTGTAGCGCAGCTGCGCCACCTGCACCGGGTGGCGGATGATCTGGGCGATGTCGGCGGCTCCTGGCGGCGCCAGGTCGAAGTGCCCGCCGCGCAGCTTCATGCCCATCAGCGCGGGATATTCGCTCAGGTGCGGATAAAAATCGTTGCGGCAGGCCAGCACGATCAGGATGCAGCCGGACCGCGCCAGCTGGTCGAGCACGTGGATGAATGCGGCCCGCTCCTGCTCGCCGATGTGCGGCAGCCGGAAGATGGCTTCGAAACGGTCGATGAACAGCATCAGCCGGATTGTCGGCAGCCGCGCCTGCAGGTAGGCGATCAGGCCCGGCAGATCTTGTGCCATGCGCTGGGCCAGCGCCACCGCGCTGGTGTTTTCAAACAGCAGATTGCCGTCCAGCTCGGCGTCGAGCAGCACGCTGGCCAGCGTGTCGAGCAGGCCGGACTGGCCCATGTCGGCGCAGTCCAGCTGCACATGGCTGGCGATGGCCAGGCCCGATTCGGCCGGCGCGGCGCCCGCCTTGAGGGCAGGGATCAGCCCGGCCTGCACCAGTGAGGTCTTGCCGGCGCCGGACGGCCCCAGCACCAGTACCATCGCGCACGCGGCCTGCACCTGGCTGAGCACGACCTGCACCAGCTGGTCGACGCCGAGCTTGCGGCCGAAGAAGATCGCGGCGTGCTGTTCCTCAAACGCTTCCAGCCCGCGGAACGGCGAGGCGTGCAGCCAGCTGCCGTTGCTGACATCGTCGTCATAACTCAGTTCGGCCAGCAGCCGGTAGCCGCGCTTGCGGATGGTTTCGATATAACGCGGTTCGACCGCCGAATCGTCCAGCGCCCGGCGCAGCTGGGTGATGATTTTGTGGACCGCGTTGTCGCTGGGGGAGACGTCGCCCCAGCACGCGTCAAGCAAGGTTTCGGCGGACACGACCACGTGCGGATATTTGCACAGATGCAACAAAACATCCATGGCGCGTGGTTCCAGCTGGCGGTTCAGGTCGCCGCAGCTGAGTGTATTGGTGGCGGGATCGACCCGCCACTGCCCGAAACGAAAGCTTTTGTGATTCACACGGACCTTCTTGGTTCAGCGATAAGTTATTTGTAATCAATGACTTGAATGTCGGAAGGTTTTCCGAAGGCCAATTTCATGCGGATTGACTACAGTTGTTCCATATCTACATCTTTTGCAAATATTAACATTAACACGGGGAAACCACACCCCTTTCTAATCGGAGATGTCATGGTTGTTCTGACTGGCCTGAAAGCGCCATTTGAACTGACGCAACACGCAATTGCAATTAAACAACAAGGGATCGATTTCGCGATCCGTTATTACAGCCACCAGGCGGGCAAGAGCCTGTCGCTGGCCGAGGCCCGTTCGCTGACGGATGCCAGCATTCAGATCGGCGCGCTGTGGCAGGCCGGCGGCGACCACCTGAATTACTTCAGCCGCGCCCAGGGCTGCGCCGATGGCGCCGCCGCGTATTTGATGGCGCAACAGGTCATCACCCAGCCGTCCGGCTCAGCGATTTATTTCGCGGTGGATTTCAATCCGTCCGATGAAGCGATCGCCGGCCCGGTCAGCGCATATTTCGAAGGCGTCAACCAGGCGTTCCGCGCGGCCGGGCCGGGCGAACCCAGGTATCAGGTCGGCGTGTACGGCTCCGGCGCCTGCTGCGGGACGATGGTGCTCAAGGGACTGGCGGCGTTGAGCTGGCTGTCGCCGTCGCCGGAGTACCATGGTTCTCGCGACTATGCCTGCTTCAGCCTCAAGCAATTGGCGCCCGCCAGTCTGCCGGTCGACGACGGCAAGCGCATCAGCGTCGACCTGACCCGTACCAACGACGGCTATCCGGCTGGCCTGTTCCGGGTGTTGTGATGCAAATAATACAATTTACCGAGGCGGTGTCGCTGAAGACGGTCAAGCCGGCCAAGACAATTTTTCTCAACAATACGGGGCAGGACCTGGTGTTGAAGTTCGTCACCGCGCCGGACATGCTGCTGTCGGCCTACACCATCAGCAACGGCGTCAGCGCGGCGATCGACAGCATCCGGCTCGGCACCGTTGATTATTATTCGGGCCACAGCCATAACTTCGCGATCGCGGCCGGCAGCACGGCCGTGCTGAACGTGACCAACAACGTGCTCAACATGGTGATCTCGCCTTGATTTGTTAAGATGCGGGGATGAATTCATCTTTCCAGGGACGCAACGCCGGGCTCGACACCTTGCGCGCGCTGGCCATCGTGCTGGTGTTTGCCAACCATTACATGCTGTTCGTCAGCGGCGGCCCGACCTTCGGCTGGTTCGGCCGGGTCGGCTGGACCGGCGTCGACTTGTTCTTTGCCCTCAGCGGCTATTTGATCGGCAACCAGATCCTGGGTGGCATCCGCCGTTCGCGGCAGTCGGACGGCGGCGAACGCTTCTCGCTCGCGCGCTTCTACGCGCGCCGCCTGCTGCGCACCTTGCCGAACTTTTACTTCGTGCTGGCGCTGTACGCCTTGTGGCCGGCCTTCCGCGGCGCCAATGTGCTGCCGCCGCTATGGAAGTTCCTCACCTTTACACAAAATATCCAGCTGATGCCGGGCACGGCGTTTTCGCACGCGTGGTCGCTGTGCGTGGAGGAGCAGTTCTACTTCCTGCTGCCGGCCGTGGCGCTGGCGATCGCGGCCTGCCGCAAGCCGCTGCTGCTGGCGTGGCTTGCCGTCATCGGCACGCTGCTGGCCGGCATGGCGATCCGCAGCCATCTGTGGACGCAATATGTGGGACCGGAAGAGCAGGGCGGCTTTCATTACTACACGCTGATCTATTACTCGTCGCTGTGCCGTTTCGACGAACTGACGGCCGGCGTCGCGCTGGCGCTGGTGAAGAACTATCACGCGAACGCCTGGACGCGGCTGACCTCGCGCGGCAACTGGGCGCTGGCGGCGGGCGCGGCGCTGCTGGCGCTGACATGGTCGCTGTTCCTGGAAGACCATTACGGCTATGCGATGACGGTGATCGGCTATCCGCTGCTGGGCTTGAGTTTCACGCTGCTGCTGGTGGCGGCCCTGAGTCCTGGCTCGCTGCTGCAACGGCTGCGCGTGCCGGGCGCGGCCAGCATCGCGCTGTGGTCGTATGCGATCTACCTGACGCACAAGACGCTGTGCGTGTTGTTGCGGGCGCCGCTACAGGCGGAGGGCTGGGGGCCGAACAGCTGGCAAGCCATCGTGCTGATGAGCGCGGCCAGTCTGCTGGCCGGCTGGCTGCTGCACCTGCTGGTGGAGACGCCATTCATGAAGCTGCGCGACCGCTACGTGCCCGGCAATTTCTCGCGGCCGGCGGCACCGGCCGGCGCCATCGCTTAATTCAGCTCGATCACATCGAACGGCGACTGCATCGAACCGAGGAAGGCCATGACGCTGCGCGCGCGTTCGCCCATGTCCTCGTGGCGGGTGGCGGCGATGGCGGCGCGCAGGCCGGGGATCACTTCGGTGATATGCGGGCTGTCGTAGGCGGCCACCAGCAGCGCCGCCAATTCGCTGGCGCGGCCGCGGTTGTTGCGCATGCGCTCCTCCAGCATCGCCAGCAGCGCGCGTTGCATGCGGGGCGTCGGGTTGGTGATGTAGCCGAACACCAGCGGCGTATTGTCGATCGCCTCGCACAGGCGGCCCTCGATCTGGTCCGGCTTGACGTCTGAGGCGATGTCGAAATAGGCACCGTCCCAGCGCGTCCGTTCGTACGGATGGCCGGGCGGGAAGGATTCGGCGGTCTCAAAGCCGAGTACGTGGCTCAGGTAGCGCAGCCATTTGAGGATAGTGGGCATCATGCCGGCATTTTATCCTGAGTGGCGACGCTCTACCGTACCTGATACGCATCAATCGTTCCGTTATGAGGGCACGTATGCTTCAACGACCGGCTGGCCTGCCGCCACTGGAGAAAATCATGTCATCCGATTTTTACTTGCGACCGGGCGCTCGCTGGCGGGCGGCTACGCCATGTCAGAGGTATTATTAAGCGCACAGCGCAATCATCTTCACGAACCTTGGCTGCCCTCCATTTTGTTGCGATGGCCAGGTATATACCAGCAAGACGTAAAATCGCACAAGAACTGCAAACTCGCCTGGAGACGATAATGCTTGATCGCGTTGCATTGCTCGTGGTTGGAATCATGTGCGCCTGGCTGGCGTGGGCTTCCGTCAATTGCTGGTGGACCGGGATAAACGCGAAAAAGAGGCTGGGCTGCGGCGCTTGATGCGCGGTTTGCTTGTCGTGCGTGACAAGCGCAAGGAGCCTTAGTTTATCGGTGCTCGCTTGCTATGACTGTCGCGGCGATCGGCCCACACCGCGTTGCAAATAGAGCAGCCGCCGGACAGCTTGCCTGTCCGGCGGCGGTTGCAACAGCTATCGCAGCGTCAAGCGTGGGCTTCCTCGCCCAGCTTGCCGGCGCGGAAATCCTCAACTGCGGCGAAGATCTCTGCCTGCGTGTTCATCACGAACGGGCCGTACTGCGCGATCGGCTCGTTGAGCGGGTGGCCGGCCACCAGGATCAGGCGGCTGGCCTGCTCCGCATGCACCGTCACGCCGTCCGCGCCTGCCGTGTTGGACAGGATCGCCATGCGGCCCGACGCCACCGCCTTGTCGCCCACATTTACCTCACCGCGATAGGTGAAGATGAACGCGTTGTGGCCCTCCGGCAGTGCCTGGCTGAAGCTGGCGCCGGCCGGCAGATGGATGTCGAGATAAATCGGCTCCGTCACCTCGCGCTGCACCGCGCCAGCCACGCCGTGGCTGCTGCCAGCGATGACTTTCACGTCCACGCCGTCGGCCGTGGTGAAGGCGGGCACGTCGGCACCGTTGAAATCGCGATACCACGGCGCGCGCATCTTGTCCTTGGCGGGCAGGTTCAGCCACAGCTGGAAGCCTTCCATCACGCCTTCCTCCTGCTCCGGCATTTCCGAGTGGATCACGCCGCGTCCCGCCGTCATCCATTGCACGCCGCCGTTGGTCAGCAAGCCTTCGTTGCCGGCGCTGTCCTTGTGGCGCATGCGGCCTTCCAGCATATAAGTCACCGTCTCGAAGCCCCGGTGCGGATGGCTGGGGAAGCCGGCGATGTAGTCGTTGGCCTGGCCGCTGCCGAAGTTATCCAGCATCAGGAACGGGTCCAGCCGGCGCTGCAGCGGCTGGGTCAGTACGCGGTTGATCTTGACGCCGGCGCCGTCCATGACGGCCTGTCCGCTGATGATGCGTTCTACGCCGCGAGGGCTGCTTACTTGGTCGGTCATGGCAATCTCCTTGTTTGCTGGTGTTACACCAGTACTGCGTTGATCTCCGCCTCCGCCTGGGCTTGCGCCTTGGCGACGGCTTCCGGGCCCATGCCCATGCCTTCGGCGAACACATACTGCACGTCGGTCAGGCCCACGAAGTTCAGGAACATCTTGATGTGCGCCAGTTGCGTATCGGTCGGCGCGTCGCGGTGCATGCCGCCACGGGCCAGCGCCACATACACTTTTTTGCCGGTCAACAGGCCGACCGGGCCGGTCGGGCCGTATTTGAATGTCACACCGGCGCGGGCAATCGCGTCGAACCAGCTTTTCAGCTGCGCGGTGATGCCGAAGTTATAGGTCGGCGCACCGATGACGATCACGTCGGCAGCCTGGACCTGGGCGATCAGCGCATCGTCCAGCGCCACGCGGGCGGCCTGGGCTTCGGTGCGCTGGTCGGCCGGGGTGAACAGGGCTTGCAGCGTCGGCTCGTCGATCACCGGATGCGGATCGCTTGCCAGGTCGCGGCGCAGCAGCGTGGCGGACGGATTGGCGGCGCGCACCTTGGCGACGATGGCGTCGGCCAGGCGGGTGGATTCGGAACCGGTGCTGCGGGCGCTGGAGTTGATTTGCAAGATGTTCATGGTGTTGCTCCTGTTATTGGGTTTGTGCTGCGATGGAGTTACTTTAATCGTTTCAAATTCAATCCGGAAGCCGTTAAAATGGATAACATTAGTCCACTGATGGAACAATCTCATGGAAATCGACCCTGGCGACCTGCTTTTGTTTGCCCGCATCGTGGAATGCGGCAGTTTCAGCCTGGCGGCGCAGCGCGTGCAGCTGCCCAAATCCACGGTCTCGCGCCGGATCTCGCAGCTGGAGGCGCAACTGGGCGAGCGCCTGCTCCAACGCACCACGCGCAAGCTGGTGCTGACCGAGTTCGGCGCCAGCCTGCTGGAGCACGCGCGGCGGGTGGCCGACGAAACCGAGATGGCCGGCGCGCTGGCGCAGCACCGGCAGGGCGCGCCCAGCGGCTTGCTACGGGTGTCGATGCCGGCCGACTTCGCCAACCTGACGATGGGCGGCATGATGGCGCGCTTCATGAACCAGTACCCGGCCATCTCGCTGGAGCTGGATCTGTCGCCGCGCCGGGTCGACCTGGTGGCGGAGAATTTCGACCTGGCCATCCGCATGGGCAACCTGCCGGACGACGCCTCGCTGGCCGCGCGCCGCGTCACGCTGAGCACGATCGCGCTGTACGCGTCGCCGCTGTACACCTCGCTGCGCGGACTGCCCGAGCATCCCGACGACCTGTTCCGGCACGACCTGCTCAGCCTGCCGCCGCGCCTGAATGGGCTCACGCGCTGGAAGCTCCTGCGCGGCAAGGTGGAATGGGAACGCGAACTGCCGGTGCGGCTGATGGCGAACTCGCCGGAAATGCTGGTGCGCATGGCGGCGGCCGGCGTCGGCATCGCCGCCTCGACCGAGCTGATCGCGCGCGAGTATCTGCAGGGTGGGGACTTGGTGCGGGTCTTGCCGGAGTGGTCGTTCCCGGTCGTGACGGGCTGGGCGGTGTTCCCAGGCCGCCGGCTGATGCCGGCCAAGACCAGGGTGTTCCTCGACATGCTGGAGACCGCCTTCGAGGACGGCCGCCCGGTGGAGCGATGAAGCTTACTTTCTCAGGTTGGCCATCGCCTGGCCCAGCTGGACCGCGCCGGCCGGCTGCCAGGCCGGATTGAAGCTCAGCACATCCTTGGGGAACAGCATCACGACGGTCGAGCCGAGCAGGAAGCGGCCCAGTTCCTCGCCTTTTTTCAGCACGATGTCCTGGTCGTCGTACTGCCACTCGCACACATGCGGCATGCGCGGCGGATTGACCACGCCATGCCACACGGTCGCCATGCTGCCGACGATGGTGGCGCCCACCAGCGTCATCACGAACGGGCCGTGGGCGGTGTCGAACACGCACACCACGCGCTCGTTGCGGGCGAACAGGCCGGGGATGCCGCGCGCGGCCGCCGGGCTCACCGAGAACAGCTCGCCCGGCACGTAGATCATGCGGGTCAGCTTGCCATCGCAGGGCATGTGGATGCGGTGGTAATCGCGCGGGCTCAGGTACAGGTTGGCGAAGCTGCCGTTCTGGAACTTGGCGGCCAGCTCGGCGTCGCCGCCCACCAGCGCGGTGGTCGTGAAGTTATGGCCCTTGGCCTGGAAAATCTGGTCGTCCTTGATAGCCCCGAACTGGCTGATGCGGCCGTCGATCGGGCAGATGTAGTCGGCGGCGGCCATCGGGCGGGCGTCCGGGCGCAGCGCGCGCGTGAAGAACTCATTGAAGCTGCTGTAGTTCTCGATATTCGGATCGAGCGCCTCGTCCATGTTGACGTTGTACTTGCCGACGAACCAGCGGATCAGCCAGGTGGTTTTGCCGCCCCATTTGGCGCCGGCCACGCGGCCGGCAAAATTGGTCAACGCTCCCTTGGGAAGCAGGTAGTGCGGCAGGACTGCAAGACGAGACACGATAGGATATCCATACAATGAACGATCGCGCATTATAGCGCCGGCCGCGGGCGCGGTTTAGAAAAATGGACTAAACACGCGGCGCAACTTGCCAAATCCTGAACATTTTGTTTAAAACAAGGCATAATGCGCGGACTCGTCCTACAACTTGCCATTCAGAATGATGCCCGCCCGCCCATTTCGCCTGACGCAGCTCGCTGCCGCCATACTGTCTCTTTATGTCGGCGCCGTTCGCGCCGAGGCCGAAGCGCCGCCAGTCGAGCAGCCCAAGCCGGCGCCGATGCAGAAGGTGGAGATCAAGGGGGCGGCCGCCAGCTACGACCCGCGCCGCGACGACACCGCCAGCAAGACCGTGGTCACCAGCGAGGAGATCCAGAAATACGGCGACACCTCGGTCAACGACGTGCTCAAGCGCGTGCCCGGCATCACGGTTAGCGGCGCGGCCGGCCGCAGCGGCGGCGAAATCCGCATGCGCGGCCTGGGCAGCGGCTACACGCAGATCCTGATCAACGGCGAGCGCGCCCCGGCCGGCTTCGCCATCGACAGCCTGGCGCCCGAGGTGATCGAGCGCATCGAAGTCCTGCGCGCCGCCAGCGCCGAGTTCAGCACGCAATCGATCGCAGGCACCATCAACATCGTGCTGAAGAAGGCGCTGAAGTCCGCCCAGCGCGAAGTCAAGTTCAGCGAGGCCAAGGGCAGCAAATTCAGTTCGCCGTCGGTCAGCCTGCAGATGTCGGACAAGCTCGGCGGCACTTCTTATTCGTTCGGTGGCAACGCCTGGCGCTACATGTACAACCGCACGACGCCGTCGTTCGACACCGGCACCGACGCCACCGGCCAGCCCAACCTGGACCGCGCCACCACCTCGCAGGACCAGGGCCGCGCCGACGGCATGAACCTGTCGCCGCGTGTCAACTGGACGTTGGACAACGGCGACACGCTGACTTCGCAAACCTTCGTCAACCTGAACCATTTCGTCGGCAACGGCCACCGTCGCACCACGACCACGCTGGGCCTGGACCCGGACTATGACCGCATCGACAGCACCTTCAGCAGCCACAACGCCTTCGGCCGCACCGACCTGAACTGGGTACACAAGCTCGACGGCGGCGCCAAGCTGGACCTGAAGGCCGGCATCAGCGACAACCGCAACACCAGCGATTCCCTCCAGTTCGGCGGCAACAACGGCAAGCCTGCCACGCTGGAGCGCACCGTCATCTCGACCAGCGGCGAGAAGGGCTTCAGCACCCAGGGCAAGCACTCGCGGCCGCTGACCTTCAGCGTGGCGCCGGCCGACGGCAAGGGCGAGGCGTCCACCGAGCACGCGCTGGCCATGGGCTGGGACGCCGGCATCACCAAGCGCGACGACACCCGCATGCAACGCGAAGCCGCGCTGCCTGGCGCCACGCCGGACAACAGCGACGAAGGCTTCTCGGCCAAGGTCACGCGGCTGGCGCTGTACGGCCAGGATGAATGGAACCTGACGCCGCTGTGGTCGCTGTACACCGGCCTGCGCTGGGAAGGCCTGGACACCCGCAGCGACGGCAACACCTTCGATGCCGTGCAACAGCGTTCCAGCGTGTTCAGCCCGATGATGCAGACGCTGTATAAATTCCCGAACAAGAAGGACCAGTTGCGCCTGGCGCTGACCCGTACCTACAAGGCGCCGTCCACGGCCAGCCTGATTCCGCGCAAGTTCACCTCGACCAACAACAGCCCGACCGAGCCCGACCGCCGTGGCAATCCGCACCTGAAGCCTGAGCTGGCGCTGGGCCTGGACGCCTCGTTCGAGCATTACTGGGGCGAGGGCGGCCTGCTGAGCGCCAGCGCCTCGATGCGCCGCATCGAAAACTACACCCACCAGGGCTTGCTGTACGAAGACCAGCGTTGGGTCTCGACCTCGATCAACGACGGCCGCGCCGAAACCCGCGGCATCGAGCTGGAAGCCAAGTTTCCGGTGCGCGCGCTGGTCGACCATGCGCCGGCGCTGGACCTGCGCGCCAGCGTCAGCCGCAACTGGTCGCGCGTGGAAAGCGTGCCCGGCCCGGACAACCGCCTCGACCAGCAGACCCCGCTCAGCGCCACGCTGGGCGTCGACTACAAGAGTCCGAACGGCGCGCTCAGCACCGGCGGCAGTTTCAGCTTCCGCAACGGCGGCCTGGCGCGCCTGAGCGGCACGCAGGGCGGCTACACCAGCGTGCGCCGCGACCTGGACGTGTACGCCTTGTGGAAAATCGACACCCAGAACAATCTGCGGATCGCCGTCTCCAACCTGCTGGCGCAGGACTACGTCACGGAAAGCCTGTACAGCGACGCCAACGGCACGCAGAACCGGCTGAACGTGGCCAGCGGCGAAACCCAGCTGCGCGTCACGGTCGAAAAGCGTTTTTGATGGCGTGATTCCGAGGTGATATGATTCTGCGGTGTACTTAATTGCCGCGGGCCCCCTCTGAAAAAGCCTAAAGTTACCGAGATCAACCAGCCGGACGATGAAAGCCTGCGTCTGGCGCTGGCCGAGGTGCGCGATTTGCAGCGCACCGTGGTCGTGCTGCGCTCGGAATTGGAGCTGTCCCACCAGGAACGCCAGCACGCGGTGCAGGACGCCTTGTCCTTCGCCCACAGCGAGATCACCCAATTGCGCGAGACCGTCGCCGCGCTGCGCGCCAGCCTGGAGCGGGTGGCGCAGGAAAAACTCGACGCCCTGCAACAAGCCAGCACGCTCCACCACGGCGAAGTCGCCCAACTGCACGACACCATTCGCGCGCTACGCGACACGCTGGAGGCGCGCGCATGAGCGCCAAGCCCGCGATCCGCAGCGTGCCGGCCAAGCCGCCCGCCAAGAGCGAGGCCGCGTCGGCGCAGGCCGCGGCGGGCGCCCAGCGCAAGCGGCTGCGCCAGGTCGAGCTGCTGCTGGAAGTGTCGCGGCGCATGGCCGCCTACGACACGCTGGATGAAATCCTCACCGCGCTGATCGACGTCACCACCGAGGAGCTGGACGCCGAGCGCGGCACACTGTTCCTCAACGACGCCGAGACCGGCGAACTGTTCTCCCGCGTCGCGCAAGGCAACATCCAGCGCGAGATCCGCTTCCTGAACCATACCGGCATCGCCGGCCACGTGTTCACCACCGGCGAGGCGGTCAACATCGCCGACGCCTACGCCGACCCGCGCTTCAACCGCTCCATCGACGAGCAGACCGGCTTCGTCACCCGCAACATCCTGTGCGTGCCGATCAAGACCTTCAAGGGCGAGATCATCGGCGTCTCGCAGACGCTCAACAAGCGGCGCGGCAAGTTCACCCGCGCCGACCTACAGCTGCTGGAGGCGCTCACCACGCAGGGCACGCTGGCGCTGCAAAGCGCGCGCTTCCTCGAAAGCATGAAGAAGATCCGCCGCCAGGAGATGGAATTCATCGACGTGGTGTCCGAGGTCACGGCCGACATCAAGCTCGGCTCGCTGCTGCAAAAGGTGATGGGCGAGGCCACGCGCCTGCTCAACGCCGAGCGCTCGACCCTGTTCCTCAACGACGAGAAGACCGGCGAGTTGTGGTCGGAGGTGGGGCAGGGCCTGGAGTCGCTGCAGATCCGCCTGCCCAACACGGCCGGCATCGCCGGCGCCGTCTTCACGTCCGGCAAGACCATCAACATCCCGTACGCCTACGCCGACCTGCGCTTCAACCCGGCGTTCGACAAGCGCACCGGCTACTTCACGCGTTCCATCCTGTGCGTCCCCATCGTCAACAAGGCCGGCAAGATCATCGGCGTGACGCAGGTGCTCAACAAGCGCGGCGGCCCGTTCACGCACGAGGACGAATCGCGCCTGCGCGCCTTCACCGCGCAGATCTCGATCGCGCTGGAAAACGCCAAGCTGTTCGCCGATGTCCAGCAGATCAAGAACTACAACGAGGCCATGCTGGAGTCGATGTCGAACGGCGTCATCACGCTGGACGGGCAGGAGAAGATCGTCACCTGCAACGCGGCCGGCCTGCGCATCCTGCGCACCGGGCCGGAAGCCATCCTCGGCCGCCCGGCGCAGGATTTCTTCGGCGGCGCCAACAGCTGGGTGATGGACAAGCTGCGCCAGGTCGAGGAAAACCAGAGCGCCGAACACCTGATGGACGCCGAGCTGGTGGTGGAGGACGCCACGCTGTCGGTCAACTTCAGCGTGCAGCCGCTGCTGTCGATGGAGAAGAAGGGCATAGGCTGGATGCTGATGTTGGAGGACATCTCCAGCGAAAAGCGCCTGCGCTCGACCATGTCGCGCTATATGGACCCCGGCATCGCCGACCAGATGGTGGCCAACGGCGCCGAAATGCTGGGCGGTAAAAACGTGCCGGCCACCGTGCTGTTCTCGGACATCCGCAGCTTCACCACCATCACCGAGCAGCTGGGCGCGCAGGGCACGGTCACGCTGCTCAACGAATACTTCACGATGATGGTCGACTGCATCCAGCGCGAGGAGGGCATGCTCGACAAGTTCATCGGCGACGCCATCATGGCGGCCTTCGGCATCCCGGTCGGCCACGACGACGACGCCGACCGCGCGCTGCGCACCGCCATCGCCATGATGACCGAGCTGCGCGCCTGGAACCAGCTGCGCGCGCGCGAGGGCAAGCCGCCGGTGGAGATCGGCATCGGCCTCAACACCGACCAGGTCGTGTCCGGCAACATCGGCTCCAAGAAGCGCATGGACTACACCATCATCGGCGACGGCGTGAACCTGGCGGCGCGGCTGGAATCGGCCTGCAAGCAGTACGGCGCCCACATTCTCATCAGCGAGTTCACCTACCGCGCGCTGCGCGGCACCTACCGCCTGCGCGAGGTCGACATCGTGGTGGTCAAGGGCAAGACCCAGCCGGTGTCGATCTACGAGGTGATGGACTTCCACAGCGAGGACAGCTATCCCAACCTGGTCGAGGCCATGGGCCTGTTCCGCAACGCGCTGCAGAGCTACCGCAAGCGCAACTGGAGCGCCGCGGGCAAGCTGTTCAACGAGGTGCTCGCGCTCAACCCGCACGACCGCGTGGCCGCGCTGTACATCGAGCGCGGCCTGCACATGGCGGCCAACCCGCCGCCAGACGACTGGGACGGTACCTTCGTGATGGAATCGAAGTGAAGATCCCCCGCAGCACGCTGGAGCAGTGGCAGGTCTTGCAGGCCATCGTCGAATGCGGCGGCTACGCCCAGGCGGCCGAGGCGCTGCACCGCAGCCAGTCGTCGGTCAGCTACATGGTGGCCAAGCTGCAGGAGCAACTGGGCGTCGAGCTGCTGGAGATCGATGGCCGCCGCGCGCGCCTGACGAAAAACGGCGAGGCCTTGCTGGCCAAGGCGCGCGAGCTGCTGGGCGACGCCTTCCAGCTGGAGCAACTGGCCACCAGCCTTGCCGAGGGCTGGGAGCCGCAGGTCTCGATCGCGGTCGACAGCCTGTTCCCGGTCGAGCTGCTGGTGCAGGTGCTGCGCGATTTCGAGCCCTGGGCCAAGCACACCCGCGTCAACCTGGAGGAGACCGTGCTGTCCGGCTCCGAGGATGCGCTGGTCGAGCAGCGGGTCGACATCGCCATCGCCAGCCGCATCCCGTCGGGTTTCCTGGGCGATGTGCTGATGGATATCGAGTTTATCGCCGTGGCCCATCCCTGCCACGCGCTGCACGAGCTGGGCCGCGAACTGGAGGTGGAGGACCTGGGCCGCAACCTGCACATCGTGGTGCGCGATTCGGGTACGCTCAACCCGCGCGACCACGGCTGGCTCAGCAGCAACCAGCGCTGGACCGTCACCAGCCCGCACACGCGGCTGGAGATGATCTGCAACGGCCTGGGCTTCGGCTGGCTGCCCGAGCACAAGATACGGACCCAGCTGGAGCAGGGCTTGCTCAAGCCGCTGCCGCTGCGCGTGGGGCAGCGCCGCAAGCTGTCGCTGTCGCTGATCGTCGCCAACCCCGAGGTGGCCGGCCCGGCGACCTGCCGCCTGGCCAATCTGATCCGCAACGTGGTGAAGGACGGCATTGTGCACCGGCCGCTGTGCGGCTGACCGGTATCCGCCATGGCGCGGGAATAGAAAAATAGTTAATTCGCCGGGCGCTATTCTTTAAAGCGGAGGATATAGCCGCGCCGTCGTAAAACCGCCCGATACGCGATTCAATTGAACAACAGTTGTGGAAAATATTCGTTTTTATAGCTATATTGGTATTTGTCGCGTATATCTCTGGAGAATTAGTGCAAAGTTATGGTAAATTGCGCCTATCAAATCTCACACATTGTCACTAGTGGTTTTTTTAGAATCTAACCTGCCGATAGAAGGAAATAAGATGACGACCTACCAGGAATACAAAGCAAAGATCGCCGAACTGGAAAATCTGGCCGAGACCGCCCGCAAGAATGAAATCGCGCAGGCGAAAGAGAAAGTCACGGCCATTATGCGTGAATACGGCCTGACAGTGGCGGATCTGGGCGGCGTAGCCAAGGTGAAGGCGGTCAAAACCCGCGCGCCGGTGCCGACCAAATACCGCGACGACGCCACCGGCCAGACCTGGACCGGCCGCGGCCGCGCTCCGAAATGGCTGGAAGGCAAAGACAAAGAGCAGTATCTGATTAAGTAAGCTTACTCAGCAAGCTTGCTGCGGGGCCGGGGTGTGCGGGTTTATATTCTTATAAACCCGGCCCCGGCCTTTCTCTTTTCAGAATCCAGACTGCGGCCGGACAGCCTTGCGTATAAACCTGTGGCTATAGCAGCTGGTGAATAAAAAAAGCGCCGGAATATCGAATCCCGGCGCCTCAATTGAAGGGGGCGCGACGGCTTAAGCGGACGGACCGGATTTAGAACGACGCTTGACTGCCGCACCGACCACTGCCAGTCCCGCCAGCATCAGCAACACGGCATCTGGCTCCGGAACCGGAGAAATTTGCTGCGTTCCAAAGGTCATCGTCACGTTATCGATGCTGAATGAGGACTTGCCGTCGCTCCAGGGCGTACTACCGGCCTCCATGATTGCGTTGATCTGAAGCAGCAGCGACTGGTGGTTCTGTGTGGGGCTATACCACGCTGGATCGTAGGCGTAACCAAAGAGTCTATAGTCGCCGATGCTCCGAGTGCCGTCGCCTTGTATGCTAATCGTCAGGTGGTTGCCACCGGGCGAGTACCCGTTGTAGCCCACCCCCGCCTGGACATCCAGGCTGGAGCCGCTCCAGGAGGAGCCGCTCGCGACGTGATACGTGACGTCGACACCGAATGAGGCGCTGACTGGTGCGTAGTGCGGATCGATCAGCAGGTCGAAGGATTGCGCCTTGCTCATTTCTTGGTGGATCAGGCCGGTACCCGCCGGGCTTACGATGTTGCCGGACATCTGGCCCAAGCCGTCGAACTGGATGGTGGTGTAACTGAGGCCGTAAGGGGTGATATTTTGCGATACCAAATGGAAGTCCATCGGCGTCGCGTTGGTGTCCTTCAGCGTGAGGATGGGCGTCGTCACGGATTTGGCTTGTGCCGGCAGCAATGGAGCAATCAGGATTGCGGCGGCGATGGTGGAAGCGAAACAGCGCGATATCAATGTCATTGTACTCTCCGGGGAAATGGGACAAAAGTAACTGGTCATTTGCACAATAACAATATCATTTTTTTAATATAGAAAAATCACTAAATGTCACCAAAACAAGGGCCGAAGCGAAAACATATCGCCGCCCTTAAGGAAAGCGTAAGGTTAGTGCTGTCTGACTAGACCGAGCACCGCCATTTCATGCGATGATGGCGGAATGGCATCAATCCCTCTTTTTCCGCTTAATACCATCTTGTTCCCGGACGGGCATTTGCCGTTGCAGGTGTTTGAAGTGCGCTACCTGGACCTGATCAAGCGCTGCATCGCCAATGGCGAGGAATTCGGTGTGGTTCCGCTGCTTGAAGGGAGCGAAACGCGCATCCCCGACATGCAGGAAACCCTGTCCGACGCCGGCACCATGGCCCGCATCCTGGAGTGGACCGCGCCGCTGCCGGGGCTGTTGCAAATCTCCTGCGTCGGCACCACGCGTTTCCAGATCAAATCGGCCGAAAAGCTCAAGCATGGCTTGTGGGTGGCCGAGGTCGACGAGGTCGCCGAAGACATGGTGGTGCCGATCCCGACCGAGCAGCAGGACGTCGCCAACGCGCTGGGCTCGCTGATCCGCTCGCTGCAGAAGAAGCAGATCTCCACCGCCAACATGCCGCTGGCGCCGCCGTACCGGCTGGACGAAGCCGGCTGGGTGGCGAACCGCTGGTGCGAGCTGCTGCGGCTGGACGTGAGCGAGAAGCAGCGCCTGCTGCTGCAGGAGAATCCTGTGCTGCGCCTGGAGCTGATCCAGGACGTACTGAGCGAGAATGGCCTGCTGGATTAATCCTGGCCCCACGCGCGCGGCCAGCGCTGGCCCTGCCGGCCGGCCGGCGCGGATGCTAGACTGATATCACTGCCCACTCCACCCGAGCCGTCATGTATCTGCAACCCGCCTTCGCCGAAGACCGTCTCGAAGTCCGCCACGGCCTGATGCGTGCCTTTCCTCTGGCCACGCTGATCCTGGCCGATGCCGGCGGCGTCACCGCCGACCTGATTCCCTTCATGCTGTACGCCGACGAGGGCGACAGCGGCCTGGGCGTGCTGCGCGCCCACGTGGCGCGCGCCAATCCGCTGTGGCGCAAGCTGGAGTCCGCGACCTCGTGCCTGGTGGTGTTTCAGGGGCCGGAGGCCTACATCAGCCCGAGCTGGTACGAAACCAAGCGCACCACGCACAAGGTGGTGCCGACCTGGAACTACGTGATGGTGCAGGCGCGCGGCACCGGCCGCGTGGTGGACGACCCGTTCTGGCTGCGCCGACTGCTGGACCACCTGACCGCCGCGCACGAAGGCCGCATGCCGCAGCCGTGGGAGCTGGACGACGCTCCCGCCGACTTCATGGCCGCCACCATGAAGGCCATCATCGGCATCGAGATTCCGATCGACAGCCTGGTGGGCAAATGGAAGGTCAACCAGAACCGCAGCGCCGCCGACCAGCGCGGCGTGGTGGCGGGCCTGGGGGACGATCCGATGGCGCAGCTGGTGGCCGAGCGCCTCAAGCCCGAATAGTCCGAATAGTCCGAATAGCCCGATTAGCCGGCGTGCGCCTCGCCGGCCTCGTCCAGCGCGTGCACGCGCATCGACCACAGCACGCCGCCCGCCAGCAACAACATGGCGGCGACCTCCAGCCCGCGCGGCAGCTGCTGCTTGTAGATAAAGCCGTACAGCAGCGCGAACAAGGTCTCGAACAGGATCAACTGGCCGGACAAGGTCAGCGGCACCTTGCGGCTGGCGACATTCCACAGATGGTTGCCGATCACCGAGGCGCCCAGGGCCAGCAGCCCGTTGGTAATCCAGAACAGCGTCCAATCGCGGCCGCTGGCCACGGCGCCGGCGCCGGTCACGTCGGCATGGAACAGCGCCAGCGCCACCAATGCGATCGCCAGCGCGATCAAGCCGCTCGACACGCCGTACAAGGCCGACCACTCGCCGCTGCTGAAATGCGGATTGCGTTTCAGGTAGCGCGCGTTGTCCACCGAATACCAGGTCCAGCACAGCAGGGCGCCGGCCGCGCACAGCACGCCGAGGATCTTGTCGGCCAGCGGCGCGCCGTTACCCGCGTCGTGGGAGAACACATCGACATTGATGCACGCGATGCCGGCCGCCACCAGCAGCAGCGGCAGCATCAGCTGCTTGAGCGGCACCGAGCCATGGTCCTTGCTCCCCATCAGCGTGACGGAGATCGGCAGCACGCCGATGATCAGCGAGGTGGCCGCCACGCCGGCGAACTTGACGCCCAGCGCAAGCAGCATGTAGTAGACGATGTTACCGGCCAGCGCATGCTTGATCATCGCGATCACATCGCTGCGGTCCAGGCGGCGCAGCAGCGCGGGCAGGCGCGGCGCCATCAGGCCGGCCGCGATCAGGCCGTAGGCGATGTAGCGTCCGCACGCCATCTCCAGCGGCGTGAAGGCCGTCAGCAATTCCGGCACGATGAACACCATGCCCCACATCGCGCCCGCCAGCAAGCCGCACAAAATCCCAGTCCACATCGCACACTCTTTCCAAAGCACAAAAATAAAAATCGACCTAGAGTATTGCATACCTGCGTGGATTTGTTTGGGAGACCGCCATGACCGACCAAGCCCTGGCGCTGCTGCGGGAGCAAGTGCTGCCGCTGCGCACCGACGATGACCTCGACGCCGTGCTGAGCCACATCGGCCAGGCGCGGCTGGTGCTGATGGGCGAAGCCACCCACGGCACGCGCGAGTTCTATCAACTGCGTTCCGCCCTGAGCAAACGGCTGATTGTCGAACACGGCTTCGACGCCATCGCCGTCGAAGCGGACTGGCCGGACGCGCTGCAGGCGAGCCGCTTCGTCCAGCTGAAGGGCGCCAGCCAGACTGCCGACCAGGCGCTGTCCGGCTTCCAGCGCTTCCCGCAATGGATGTGGCGCAACGAGGAGATGGTCGAGCTGCTGTACTGGCTGCGGCTGCACAACCAGCAGGTGCGGGAGCCGGCGCGCCGCATCGGCTTCTACGGCCTCGATCTATACAGCCTGCACCAGTCGATGCGCCTGGAGGTGCGTTACCTGGAGCAGGCCGACCCTCCGGCCGCCGGGCGCGCGCGCGAACGCTACAGCTGCATCGACCACGTCGGCGCCGACCCGCTGCGTTACGGCTACCTGGCCAGCCTGGGCCTGCGCGAGGACTGCGAGGCGGAAGTGGTGCGCCAGCTGGCCGAGCTGACCGCGCGGGCGCAGCAGTACCTGAACGCGCCCGGCGCCTCGGTGCCGGACGAATTGTTCTACGCGCAGCAAAACGCCCGCGTGGTGCAGAACGCCGAGCGCTACTACCGCGCCATGTTCAGCCGCCGCGACGAGTCGTGGAATGTGCGCGACAGCCACATGGCCGACACGCTGGACGCTTTGCTGGCCCACCTGTCCGCGAACCGGAGCGGTCCGGCGCGGCTGGTGGTATGGGCGCACAATTCGCACCTGGGCGACGCGCGCGCGACGGAAATGGGGCATGGGGGACAACTCAACCTGGGGCAACTGGCGCGGGAACGGCACGGCGAGGCGGCGGTCTATCTGCTGGGCTTCAGCACCCACGACGGCACGGTGACGGCCGCCAGCGAATGGGACGGGCCGGCCCAGCTCAAGCGCGTGCGGCCATCGCTGCCGGGCAGCCTGGAGGCCTTGCTGCACCAGGTGACCGAGGAGGATCCGGCCCGGCTGGCGCGCTTCCTGCTGCCGCTGCGCGCCTGCGCGGACGCCCGCGCGGCCTTGCCGGCAAAGCTGCTGGAGCGCGCGATCGGCGTGGTCTACCGGCCGGAGACCGAACGCCAGAGCCATTACTTCGATGCCGAGGTGGCGCGCCAGTTCGACGCCGTGATCCATGTCGACCGTTCCAACGCCGTCAAGCCGCTGGAGTTGTCCGCGCATTGGCGGCTGGACGAGCTGCCGGAAACCTATCCGTCCGGACTGTAGGAAGCGCTAGAGGCAGGCCAGCAGCCCGCCCGCCGCCAACAGGTTCAGCGCGGCGGTCAGCCAGAATTTGACGAGGAAGCTGGTCTTGATGGACTTGTGGCGCAGCCAGCGCTGCGCCAGCCAGCCGCCGGGCCAACCGAAGGCCAATCCCATCAGCAGCAGCGTGCGTTCGGAAATGCGCCGGCGGCGGCCCACGGCGGCCGACTTGTCGACCGCGTAGGCGATAAAGCAGACGACGCTGGCCAGGCCATACGCTGCCGCCAGCAGCAGTAGCGCGAGCTGGAATGAGGGCGGCGCCGGAACGTTCAGAAGTAGCTCAGGCCGAGGGCGGCCTTGACTTCGTCGGCGGTCTGCGCGGCCACCTCGCGCGCGCGCATCGTGCCTTCCTTCAGCATTTGCATGATGTAGCCCTTGTCCTGCGCCAGCTCTTCGCGGCGGGCGCGGATCGGCGCCAGCATCTCCTGCAGCACCACTTCCAGGCGCTTCTTGACGATGGAGTCGCCCAGGCCGCCGCGCACGTAGTGGGCCTTCATCTCGGCCAGCTTGTCTTTTTCAGGATCGAAGGCGTCCAGGTAGATGAAGGCGACGTTGCCTTCCAGGTGGCCGGGATCTTCCACGCGCAGGTGCAGCGGATCGGTATAAACCTTTTTCACGGCGGCGGTGATCTCGGCCGCGGTGGCGCCCAGGTTGATGGTGTTGCCCAGCGATTTGCTCATCTTGGCCTTGCCGTCGGTGCCCGGCAGGCGGCCGATCTCCGGCACCAGCGCCTTGCACTCGACCAGGATGTCCTTGTTGGCGATGCGGTTGAAGCGGCGCACGATCTCGTTGGTCTGCTCGATCATCGGGATCTGGTCCTCGCCCACCGGCACCAGCGAGGCCTTGAACGCCGAGATGTCGGCCGCCTGCGAGGCCGGGTAGGTCAGGAAGCCGGCCGGGATGTCGCGCTCGAAGCCGCGCAGCGCGATCTCGGTCTTGACGGTCGGGTTGCGCTCCAGGCGGGCCACGGTCACCATGTTCAGGTAATAGAAGGTCAGCTCGGCCAGTTCCGGGATCTGCGACTGGATCAGGATGGTCGACTTGGCCGGGTCGATGCCGACCGCCAGATAGTCCAGCGCCACCTCGACCACGTTGCGGTGCACCTTGCCGGTGTCGTCCATGTTGTCGGTCAGCGCCTGGGCGTCGGCCAGCATGATGAACTGCTTGTATTCGTGCTGATAGGCGACGCGGTTGCGCAGGCTGCCGACGAAGTGGCCCAGGTGCAGCGGGCCGGTCGGGCGGTCGCCGGTCAGGATCACGGTCGGGCCTTTGGACGCGGCGGGTGCGGTGGCGATTACTTCGGACTGTTCGGTCAGGCTCATCAGGGGTTCCTTTACGTTGCCCCGGTCCGGCGCGACGAATAAAAAACGCCACCAGATAAGGGCGGCGTTGATAAAAATATCACATCACTATGGGTAGACAGTGGCCGCGCGCTAGGAGCGGCGCCAATTCAGGCAGGCGTGAAGTGTGGTGTAAAAAGTCATCCGCGTATGGTTGCAGTTCAGCGCCGGTCTGTCAAGGTGTGTGGCCCCGCAAGCCCGGCTGCGGCCGCGCCCGTCAAGCTCATGCATTAATCTAAACGATAAGGTAGTATTGCCGATCCTGAGCGATACCCCTTACCGGAGCCGATATGCGTGTCCTTGCAGTTGCAGTGCTTTCCACCCTGATGGTCTCCGCCGCAACGGCGCAAACGCCCACGCCGCCGATGGCGCCCGACATCCCCGCCAAGTTCGACACCGCCATCCCCAACGCGGACTACGTCAAGCGCGACGTCATGATCCCCATGCGCGACGGCGTCAAGCTGCACACCGTGATCGTCATCCCCAAGGGCGCCGTCCACGCGCCCATGGTCCTGAGCCGCACGCCGTACAACGCCAGCGGCCGCGCCCAGCGCAACGTCAGTCCCAGCGTGCTGGCCACGGTCGGGCAGGGCGACGAAGTGATGTTGGAAAACGGCTACATCCGCGTCTACCAGGACGTGCGCGGCAAATACGGTTCCGAGGGCGAGTACGTGATGACCCGCCCGGTCAAGGGCCCGCTCAACAACACCCGTACCGACCACACCACCGACGCCTGGGACACCATCGACTGGCTGGTCAAGCACGTCCCCGAAAGTAACGGCAACGTTGGCATGATAGGCTCGTCCTACGAGGGCTTCACCGTGCTGATGGCGCTGGTCGACCCGCACCCGGCGCTCAAGGTCGCCGTGCCGATGAGCCCCATGGTCGACGGCTGGCGCGGCGACGACTGGTTCCACAACGGCGCCTTCCGCGTGACCAACCTGAGCTACATCGCCGGCCAGACCGCCGCCAAGGGCAGCGGCAAGACCCTGGCCACCGGCGTCTACGACGACTACGAGGGCGTGCTGCGCGGCGGCTCCACCGCCGATTACGCCCGCCAGTTCGGCCTGGACCAGCTCAACTTCGTCCGCAAGCTGTTCGAGCACCCGGCCTACGACAACTACTGGCAGCAGCAGGCGCTCGACAAGATCCTGGCCAAGCGCCCGATGAAGGTGCCCACCATGACCGTGGTCGGCTACTGGGACCAGGAAGACATCTACGGCGCCCACGCCTTCTACTCGGCGGTCGAACCGCAGGACAAGGCCAACGATAAAAACTTCCTGGTGGTGGGGCCGTGGCGCCACAGCGGCGTCAATTACGACGGCTCCAGCCTGGGCCCGTTCAAGTTCACCGGCGACACCGCGCTGGAATTCCGCCGCGACGTGATGCAGCCCTTCCTCGATCAATACCTGAAGGACGGCGCACCGGCCGCCGACACGCCGCCGGTGCTGTTCTACCAGACCGGCGTCAATCGCTGGCAGCGCCTGCCGCGCTGGCCGCTGGCATGCGAATCCGGCTGCCCGGCGCCGCTCAAGCCGATCTACCTGAAGCCCGGCTTCAAGCTGGACTTCGACGCGCCGCCGCAGGGCGCGGGCTTCGACGAATACGTGTCCGACCCGGCCAAGCCGGTGCCGTTCGTCCCGCGCCCGGTGCATATGAACGACGCCAGTGTGTGGCGTCCATGGCTGGTGAGCGACCAGCGCGGCGTTTCCGACCGCACCGATGTGCTGAGCTATGTCACCGAGCCGCTGAAGGCCCGCCTGCAGATCGCCGGCGCCGCCATGGTCAACCTGTACGCATCGACCACCGGCACCGACACCGACTGGGTGGTCAAGCTGATCGACGTCTATCCGGACGAAGTGCCGTCGCAGCCGGAGCTGGGCGGCTACCAGCTGGGCATCGCGATGGACATCTTCCGTGGCCGCTACCGCAACAGCTTCGAGCATCCGTCGCCGGTCGCGCCGGGCGCCGTGGAGAAGTACCGCTTCGCGCTGCCGAACGCCAACCACGTGTTCCTGCCGGGCCACCGGGTGATGGTGCAGATCCAGTCCAGCTGGTTCCCGCTGTACGACCGCAATCCGCAGACCTACGTGCCGAACATCTTCTACGCCAAGCCGGCCGACTACAAGAAGGCGACGCTGCGCGTGTACCACGCCGGCGCCGAAAGCAGCGCGCTGGAGCTGCCGGTGGTGGAGGGGAAATAAGCTAAACGGAATAAACCGTTTTATTGTTTAACGTTTAACGTTTAACGCTCAACGTTTAACGCCTGGCGCGGACGCACGCTGTCGGTCAGCACGTCCGCGCGGAAGTAGCGGCGGTAGCCTTCCATCACCGCGTTCGATCTGCCCATCTTCTCCAGCATGTCGATCAGCACCCGCTGGTCCGCCGGCGGCAGGGCGTGCGACACGTAGGCGCCGCTGTCGTTCCACGGCAGCTCGGGAATGGGCTCCAGGCGCAATTTGTCCTCCAAGCCGTTGACGCGCGGATCGCGCCGGATCGCGCCGGCCATCAGCGTCGGTCCCATGATGGTGAGATCGGCCGAGCCGGCGTGCAGCAGGCGCGCCACCGCCACCACGTCCACCTCGGTGAACAGGCGGCCCTGTTTGGCCAGCTCGTTCACCAGGGACGAATATGCCTCGCCATAATCGAAGCCCCGCACCACGGCCACGCGCAGTTCGCGCCGCTCCAGCAGGTTCTTGGCGTCGGTGACCGGCGCGCGCGCGCCGGCCACCGAAATCAGCATGGCGCGATGGCCTATCATGGGCACGAAGGTGCCGGCCAGGTCGCGCGATGGCGTGCGCGAGGCAGGCAGCAGCAGGTCCGCCTTGCCGGCCTTGTACATGGCCACCTGGCGCGCGCGCGGCACCACGGTGAAGACGAAGTTGCAGCCGTTCTTGCTGCCCGCGCTGCGCAGCAGGTCGGGAAAGATGCCGCCCACGTGCGTTCCCTCGATCTGCACGCTGGCGCCGCTGGCCGACACCGGCACCGCGATGTCGCGGGAACAATCGGCGGCCCAGGCGTGCGCCACGCCGGCCGCCAGCAGCGCGGCGATGGCGTATCGCTTCATGGCTTGGCCGCCAGCATGTGGTGCTGGTGGAAGTAGCGCTGCGCCACCACGATGGCCACCGCCTGCATGGCGGCGCACAGGTAGAAGGTGCTGCCGATGCGCCAGTCGTCGGCCGGCAGGTGGCTGACTTCACCGAGGATGGCGGTGCCCAGCAGCGGCATGAAGATCACCCCCAGGCTGCTGACCGATTGCAGTGACCCCATCAACTCGCCCTGTTCATTGGGCGGCGTCGCCTTCGAGACGATGGCCTGCAGCGCCGGGCCGACCGCGAACGCCAGCACATTGCACAGGATGAGCACATACATCATCCAGCCGTGCGTGGCCAGGCCGTACAGCAGGTAGGTGATGGCGCCCGAGCCCAATCCCAGCAGCGACAGGCGCACCTCGCCGAAGCGCTTGATCAGGATGCCCAGCAGGCCGGCCTGCACCACGGCCGCCGTCAGGCCGACGCAGAACATGGCCGCGCCGTTCTGGCCCGGCGTCCAGGCGAAGCGGAAGTGGGTGTACAGCACCCAGGTCGTCTGCAGCATCATCTGCGCGAAGGTGACCAGGGAGAAGGTGATCACCAGGCCGCGGATGTCGGTGCGGCGCGCCAGCTTGAACAGCGCCGACAGGGGATTGATCTTGGCCACCTTGAACGTCGACCGGCGCTCCGCCGGCAGCGATTCCGGCACGACGAAATAGCCGTAGACGAAATTGGCGGCCGACAGCCCGCCCGCCACGTAGAACGGCAGGTGCAGGTTGACGCTGCCCAGCAGGCCGCCCAGCATCGGGCCGCAGATGAAGCCAAGGCCGAACGCCGCGCCGACCTTGCCGAAGCTCTTGGCGCGGTTCTCCGGCGTCGAGATGTCCGACGCGTAGGCCGACGCCACCGACATGCTGGCCGACGACATGCCACCGACCACGCGGCCGATGAACAGGTAGGCCAGGTTGGGCGCCCAGGCGGTGGACAGGAAGTTGATGCACATGCCGGCCATCGAATACAGCATCACCGGGCGGCGGCCGATACGGTCGCTCAGGGCGCCCAGCATGGGCATGAAGATGAACTGCATCAGGCCGAACACCGCGCTCATGATGCCGAACCAGTAGGCCTGGTTCTCGCGCGAGCCGGTGAATTCGCCGACCAGCATCGGCAGCACCGGCACGATCAGCCCGATCCCCAGCATGTCGATGAAGACGCAAATCAGGATGAAGTTCAGGTTGCCCGGCGCCGGGACTGCCGGCAGGGCGGGTGCTGCGGTATCGGGGGTGGTCATGTGATCGATGAATGAAAAGAGTCAGGGCGCGGCCGGACTGGCGGCCCATTCGGCGATGAAGCTGTCGCGAAAGGCGGTCAGCTCGTTGAGGCGGGTCTGCGCCAGGTGGCGGCCGGCGGACGTCTGCATCTTGCCGGGCAGGGTGGCCAGCTTGGTGTCGATATGGTCCAGCGCATACGCTTTTTCATCGAGCTCGCGGTGCAGCGCCATCGGATCGTCGGGATGCGCCAGGCCGCTGCCCATGCGGCCGGCCGTGTAGAACAGCCGCGCCAGGCCCACCGCGCCCAGAGCGTCGAGGCGGTCGGCGTCCTGCACGATCTTGGCCTCGATGGTCTCGGGGCGGATGGCGGCCGAAAAACTGTGGCTCTCGATCGCGTGCGCGACGGCGGCCAGCTTGTTGGAGGGGAAATCGAGTTCGGCCAGCTGGCGGCTGGCCAGCAGGGCCGCCTTGCGCGAGGCCAGGTGGCGTTCGGGATCGTTCTTGGGCAGGTTGACCAGGTCGTGCAGGTAGCAACCGGCCAGCACGACCAGTTCGTCGGCCTCGGGATAGTCGTTCAGCAACAGGCTGGCGTTGCGCCAGACCCGGTGCAGGTGGTTGGTGTCGTGTGCGCCGTCGGCTCCGGCGGCGGCGCTGGCCAGGCGGACCAGGCGCGGGTGCCAGCTGTTGAGCAAGCTGTTCATCGTTCTCCCGTGATGTCTGTCTACGACGATCTTTTTTCAGATCATACAGCCTGATACGCCCCTTGTGCAGTGGAACTTGGCGGCAATTAACAATTGTTTGCTTGCCAATTAGGGTGAGATTGTGCAAAATGCAACCATATTTGATAATCACAGGCACTATGATGCGTAACTTCCTGGCGCTTGCACCGATGTTGTTGAGTTTGGTCAGCGCCCACGCGCTGGCGCTCGACGACACACCGACCGTGGCGCCTCATTTCCAGATCAAAGGGGAAGACAGCCGCCAGGCCGGCGCACGCCCGTCCGCCGCCGCCTTCGCCTCGTCGGCGCCCCGGCGCGCGCAGGCCGAGAACGAGGCCGCCAAGGCCGAACGCGAGCCCACCAATCCGCGCGCCGTGATCACCACCGTGCTGCGCCCGCTGCCGTCGGCCGCCGCACGCCTGGTCGAAAACCCCAACTGGAAATTGCGCTAGTTCGATTTGTTTCCTCGGTGCATTTATTTGGTGCTTAATAACTTGACTTGAGGTAACATTGCTGTCAGTCACTTTAGCAATGAAGGAAACCCCATGTCTAGCAATGTCAGCGAACTGCACGCAACGAACCCCGCCGGCGAGTATTTGGCCTTCACCCTGGGCCAGGAAGAGTACGGCATTGACATCCAAAAAGTAGCGGAAATCCGCAGCTACGAAACCCCGACCCGCATCGCCAATGCGCCCGACTTCGTCAAGGGTGTGGTCAATCTGCGCGGCATCATCGTGCCGATCGTCGACATGCGCATCAAGTTCAACCTGGGCACGCCGTCGTACGACCAGTTCACCGTGGTCATCATCCTCAACATCGGCCACCGCGTGGTTGGCATGGTGGTGGACCGCGTCTCCGACGTGACCACGCTGTTGCCCGAGCAGGTCAAGCCGGCGCCGGAAATCGGCGCGGCCATGAAGAGCGACCATATCGTCGGCCTGGGCACGCTGGAAGAGCGCATGCTGATCCTGATCGACATCGACAAGCTGATGTCGAGCGCCGACATGGGCCTGGTCGAAACCACCGCGCTGGCGGCGTAATGGGCATGCTGGCCAATATCAGCATCGGCAGGCGCCTGGCGCTGGGTTTCTCGATCATCCTGGCTTTCGCCATGCTGATCACAGGGATCTCGGTGTGGCGCCTGCAGGGCGTGGCCACCGCCACCAGCGACATGATGCAGGTGCCGCTGGCCAAGGAGCGCATGATCTCAGACTGGTCCAGCAAAATCGACAGCGCGATCCGCCGCACCACCGCCATCGCCCGCAGCAGCGATCCATCGCTGGCGGCCTTCTTCGCCGACGAGGCGAAGGCATCGTCGGCCATCTCGGCGCAATACCAGAAGAAAGTGGAGGCCCTGATCGTCGATGCCGACGAGATGGACCTGTTCAAGCGCATCGGCGAGCAGCGCAAGATCTACCTGTCGTCGCGCGACCAGGTGACCAAGTTGAAAAGCGCCGGCGATCCGGAAGCGGCCGATAAGGTCTTCACCACCGTATTCGTTCCGGGCTCCACCAGCTATCTGACGCTGATGCAGGAACTGCTGAAGATGCAGCGCGCGAAAATCGACGCCACCGCCGCCCATATCGACGAAGTGGCGGCCAGCAGCCGCAATCTGCTGTACGTGCTGGCCTTGCTGGTGCTGGCCTTCGGCGCCGTCAGTTCGTGGCTGCTGACCACCGGGATCACCGTGCCGCTGCGGCAGGCGGTGACGGCGGCGCGCCGCGTCGCCGGCGGCGACCTGACCGGCCATATCGACGACAGCGCGCGCGACGAAACCGGCCAGTTGTTGACCGCGTTGAAGGAGATGAACGCCAGCCTGCTGGATATCGTCACCGAAGTGCGCAGCGGTACCGACCATATCACCACCTCGTCGAGCGAGATCGCGGCGGGCAACCAGGACCTGTCGCGCCGCACCGAGCAGCAAGCCGGCGCGCTGGAGGAAACCGCGTCGTCGATGGAGGAATTGACGTCGACCGTGAAGCACAACGCCGACAACGCGCGCCAGGCCAACCAGCTGGCGGCATCGGCCGCGCAGGTGGCGGTGAAGGGCGGGCAGGTGGTGTCGCAGGTGGTCGATACGATGGACTCGATCAACCAGTCTTCGCGCAAGATCGTCGACATCATCGCGGTCATCGACGGCATCGCCTTCCAGACCAATATCCTGGCGCTGAACGCGGCGGTGGAAGCCGCGCGCGCCGGCGAGCAGGGACGCGGCTTCGCGGTCGTCGCGACGGAGGTGCGCAACCTGGCGCAGCGCAGCGCCTCGGCGGCCAAGGAGATCAAGGAATTGATCGGCGACTCGGTGGAGAAGGTCAACCAGGGCAGCAAGCTGGTGGCCGATGCCGGTTCGACGATGGACGAAATCGTCAGCAGCGTGCATCGCGTCAGCGACATCATCACCGAGATCACGGCGGCCAGCACCGAGCAGAGTGCCGGCATCAACGAGGTGTATCAGGCCATCGGCGCGATGGACGGTGTGACGCAGCAGAATGCCGCGCTGGTAGAGCAAGCCGCCGCGGCGGCCGAATCGATGCAGCAGCAGGCGGCGGCGCTGGCGCAGGCCGTCAGTGTGTTCAAGGTCGAGGGATCGGCCTCGCGTTCGCGCGCCACGCCGGCGCGTGCAACGGCTGGCCGTTCGGCGCTGCGATTAACCAGTCGCGCCTGACCCACATCGTTCCCGCGCAGGCGGGAATCCAGGCATTGCCTGAATTCCCCCATACGGAGCCACCGGCAACGCGGCGTTAAACGGTCTCCCGCCCCGTGATCGCCTGCTGCGACAGGCGATCCGCGTCGCCATTGCGGTGGCGCGGAACCCAGCGCAGGCTCACATCGCCCAGCGGCTCCAGCAACGCCATCACGCGCAGCCGATGCGCTTCCAGCCCCTTCGCACCGCGACCGGCGGCCACCGCCTGTGCACTCAGGTTCACATCGTTGACCACCACCTGACTATCGCCATGCACCACCAGGCCAATGGCGCCGAGCCGCCCGGCCGCTTCCAGCAAAGCCGTCAACGCCAGGTATTCCGCCTCGCCGCTGTTGCCGTGGCCCGCGCGGCGGCTGATCTCCACCCGCTCGCCATCCGGCCCGCACAACAGCGCGCCGATGCCGATCTGTCCCGGATTCGGATGCGCCGAGCCGTCGAACCATCCGCGCCAGCCATCGGTGGCGGGCCGCATGCGCGCTGTACGCTGTTCCAGCAGCCGCGCCTTTTCCGCCGTCCTGGCCGAACGCCGTTCCTGCTCGCGCAGACGCGATGCCGCCCGCCCGGCCAGCAGCAGCTGCAGACCCTGCGCGCCTGCCGCCTGCGTCAATACCTGATGCAGCGCCTGCGCCTCGCTCACGTTGGAACGCGCCGCCAGACGGCGAGCGGCCACGCGCTCGCCCTTGTAGGCGGCCGTGGCCAGTACCTCGAATTCAGTTTCGCTCATCAATCGCGCCGTGGATTGTCCGGATGACGGTCGTAGCGGTTAGGCACACCGTCGCCGTCGCGATCGTGGTCGTAGCGGTTCGGGACGCCGTCGTGGTCCCTGTCGCCACGGCCGTGGCCCCGGTTGTCGTGACGGTCGTAGCGATTGGGGATGCCGTCATGATCGCGGTCGCCGTACGGGCCGCGCTCCCAGCGCGCTTCCTCGCGCCACCAATGGCCGTCGCGTTGAACCCAGCGCGGCTGGGCGTAGACGTAACCCGGCCGTTCAGCCACCCAGCTGCCGCCTATCCATTCGTGGCGATTGCCGCGCCAGTCCCAATATCCGGGTGCCCAAACGTAGCCGACGCGCGGAGCCGGCACGCGCTCATAGCGCGGCGGCGGCGGGGCGACGGTCACATAGTCCACCCGGCCCGGACCCGCGTCGACCGTCACCCAGCCTCCGGGACTCAGGCGCCAGTTGCCGCCATCGCGTATCCACTCGGCGGGGCGATAGTGGGCGCCGATGCGCTCCTGCTCCCAGCGGCCGGCCAGCCACACGTGGCGATAGCCGTCCCAGTTCCAGTAGCCCGGCGCCCAGACGTAGCCACGGCGCGGCGCGGGGATGCTTTCGAAACGCGGCGGAGGCGGCGCATTGCCGATCACGATGCTGACGCCGACCTGCGCGGACGCGATGGCGGGAGCGAATGCTGCGGCGCTCATGGCGAGCATGGCGGCGGCGTAAATGGTGTGCGAGCGCTTGATCATGATGTTCTCCGTTTGCGCGTGTCGGTACAACGCTTGAAACGAACTATAGCAAGCGGCGCCTGGGATGACTCCCGAAGATGCAACTTTTTACATCTGACACAAACGAGGGTGGTGTTGTGTGCGATGACGCACAGAGGACAACGAGGCGGGGGCGGTGTTTGAGACGGAGCGAGGCGGGGAAAGGCTTCGCCTGTTACGCGGCATGTCGGTGGCGCGTACAGGCGAAGGGCTTACGGGCCTTCAAATTTTGCTCACTGCGGTGGTGTCGGCGGCCAGCACGGATTTGCTTTCGTCGATCAGCGATTGCTTTTTCTGTTCGGCGCTCAGGCGTTTGGCGCTGACGACGATCACTTGCATGTCCTTCGCGGCTGGCGCGGTGTAGCTGGCTTGCACCGGCGCTGGGGTTGCGGTGGTTTCGTCGAGGACGTAGTTGGCGGCGCAGGCCAGGCCCAGGGTCACGACAAACAGGGCTTCGAAGTTTTTCAGGACGTTCATTTTGCTTCCTTTCGGCGGTTAAAAGTGTGTTTCGATGTGCTCACTTTATGCAAAGGGCCGTCAAGCCGCCACGGGATTGCGACGAGCCGCGCTTTTGGCCGCCCGAAATGCGGATTGGCGCGATGAGGGGCCTGCGCGGCCGTGTTTTCCCGGCCCCTCCGCTAAGGCTGGGCAGATACCGTCCACCTGCGCGAGGGGCTTATGCCGCGATTCATCACCACCATCTTGCAAGCCTGGGCCGAGCGCCGCCGCGCACGCCGCCGGCAGGCCAATCTGCGCGCCGGCGCGCGCGGCAGCCGGTCGATGCGCCTGGTGCCATCGACGCGCGCCGGGAGCCAGCCGGAGGCAAGCGGCGCGTCGATCGCGGCGCAGACGCTTGGTCGGCAACGGGCCATGTGGATCGCCATTGTGGGTGTGTGCGTGGTGGCGGGCGGCGGCGGGCTTATCGCCGGCCATGCGCGTCATTTGGCCGCCGCGACGGTCAGCACACCGCAGGCCGTCAATAGCGTGCGCGCCGCGTATGCCTATCAATCCGTGCTGCCCGGCGCGGCATTCACCGTGCCGGCGCAGGCGGGCCTGAGCACCAGCATCCATCCCGGCGGCGCCTTGCTGGTGGCATCCGGGATGCAAGCCGCGCCGCCGGTGCGCGTGGACTTGTGCAGCCAGATGCGCAGCCCCACCGATGCGCGGTTGCTGCCGCTGAGGCTCGGCTACCGGTTCGACGACGTCAAGCGCTGGGTCCAACGCAACGAGGCGTCGGACGCCCGGATCTCGCTGCGTAATGTGCTGTTGGTGGACAGCGCCGCCGGCACGGACGCCGTACCGGAAATCCAGATCGAAGGCACGGCCCGCGCGGACTTCGCCGATCCGTTGAGCGAGCCACTGCAACTGAGCTGGCGCAACGCGCAGTCGGGCGCGCGCTGGATCGGCGACGCCAGCTTCGGCCAGATCGAGCAGGGCGCCAGCGGCCAGGTCGCGCTGCGCCAGCAGGGCTGGCTGCTGTGGGGCGCCGCCTCGGCGTTGCGCATCGAACGGCGCGCCAACGCCATGTGCCCGCAAGCCGGTGAACTGGTGGTGCAGATGTATCGCCCGGCGCCACCTGCCGCCGCCGGCATGCCTACCGGCGCGCTGGTGGTTGCCTTCCCCGCGCGCGGCAGGGCCGTCAGCACCAATCTCGCGGCGGGATCGTACCAGGTGCCGGCCGCCGCGCCGGCCGCGCTGGAAGACCAATCGCTGTTTAACGAGCTGCAGGAGCAGGGTCTGGTGCGTCTGACCGCCGCCGGCGCCATCGAACTGGCGCCGCGCGACCTGCCGCAATGGCAGGCCGCAGGCGCCGCCGAACGCGCCGCCGAGTTGGACACCTGGAAGCAGGTCAAGCCCGGTGCCGCCACGCATAAACTCTTCAAGCGCCTTTACTACCAGGCCGACGGCGCCTACGTTCGCCAGCAGATCGACATCTACAACAGCGAGCGGCGGCTGCTGGCCTGGCGCGTCAAGGCGCCCGCAGGCCTTGCCCTGGACTGGAGCGCCAGCACCGGGAGCGACGCGTCGCCCGGCAGCGTGCCGGCGATGGTCGCCACCACCGGCCAGATGCCAGTCGCCGCCTCGCGCCTGTTCGCGTCCCTGCCGCAGGGCTGGCAGCCGTGGACACGCGTGGCCCGCTGGCCGCGGTCCGCCGAAGGGCAGGGCGCCCGCCCCGTGGTGCGCATCAGCCTTGCGCTGCCGCGCGCCGCGGCCGGCGGCGAAGTGATGCAGGTGCTGGTGGCCGGCCGCGTCACCGGCACCGTCGGCGCCAGCGCGCAATCGGCGCCGGCTTGCACCGGCCGCGCCTGCGCCAGCGCTTCGGATGTCCAGCAGCTCACGCTGACGCTGCAAGCGGGGGCGCGCAATGTGCAGCTCACCGCGCAGCCGCTGGACTTCAACGCGCCCGAGGACCAGAAATACCGCCACCTGCGCGTCGCCGCCGGTCGGTTGGTGTGGCAGGCGTTGTCGCCCGCCGCCGGCGAGGCCGTACCCGGCATGCCCCGGCCAGCCGCGCCGTCGCCGGTGCAACTGGAAGACCGCAACGGCACGCCGCTGTGGGTCGATGGCGCGCCGACGCAGTCCGCCATCGAAGCCGGTCTCGCGCCGTTGCTGGGCGTGAGCGGCGACCACGCCAACAGCGTGGCCGGCATGCTGGCCCGCTTGCCGGTATCCGACGCCACCGTCTCGCGCGCATCCGGCGCGGCCGTCGGCGCGCGCCTGACGCTGGACCTGCCGCTGCAAGCCCTGAGCCAGCGCGTGTTGGAGTGCATCGGCATGCATCGCGGCCGCTGGGACGGCAAGGCATGCGTCGGCGGCCAGCCGGCGCCGGAAGGGCGCCACGCCGGCCTGGTCATCCTCGACACCGAAACCGGCGACGTGCTGGCGGCCGCCGGCGCCGGCGCGGGCAACGTCAGCGCCGCCAACTGGGCCGAGGTGCGCGACTTCGATCGCACCAGCCCCGCACGCAGCCCATTGCGCCTGCCGGCGCTGCAGCACGACGGCGGCGCACACCAGAGCCCAGGCTCCACGTTCAAGGTGGTCAGCGCGCTGGGACTGGAGCTGGCGGCGCAGCGCGATCCGCAGATCGATGCGCTGTTGGGCGGCATGCCGCTGCCGGCCATCAACCGCCTGGCGCAGCAGCGCGGCTTCGGCTTCCAGACCGACGCCGCCAGCTACCCGCTCAATCCGCGCCTGGCCCACATCACCAACTACCACGAGCAAAGCCTGGACCGCCGCGCGCAGGAAGGCCGGCTGGGACTGGCGCAGGCGCTGACCTACAGCCTCAATACCTGGTTCGCCTGGTCGGGCGAATTGAGCGACCAAAGCCTGTTCGGCCGCGCCGACGGCGGCGCCCCGGACCTGCAGGCGCTGGACGCCGACGCGCTCGATACGGTGCGCCCCATCGTCGCCGCCGCGCACAGGCTGGGCTTCGAGCAAACGCTGCGCCTGGACGGCGGCCTGCTGCCGGCCGATTTCAACTGGCGCAGCTGGGATGCGCTGCAGGCGACGCCGGCGCACATCGATCCTATCCATACGCGGCACGAGCTGCGCCAGATGTCGATCGGCCTGCGCATGCAGGTCACGCCGCTGCAAATGGCGCTGGCCGCGGCGGCGGTCGGGCAGGGCAAGGTGGTGGCGCCGCGCATGCTGCTCACGCTGGGCCGCACCGAGAGCGTGGTGCCGGAGATGAAACCGGTCGGCATACGCCTCGACCGCATCAAGGCCGGCATGAAGGGCGTGGTCGATGTCGGCACCGGCGCCGGCGCGTTCGGCGGCGCGGCACTGGCCGATGTGCGGCACGGCCTGTACGGCAAGACCGGCACCGCGCCGAGCGGCGACGACACGGCCACCGTCTGGTTCACCGGCTGGCTGGAACCGGGCACCTTGCCCGGCCAGACGCACCGGCTGGCGATGGCGGCCTTTGCCAGCCACTCCGACGCCACCGGCGGCGAGCACGCGGCGCCGGTGCTGGCGGCGGTGCTGTCCACGCTGGCGGCGCAGAACCGCGAACAGAAGGGGAAATAGGCTTGTAAACGGGATAATGAAATCGCCGCTTTTGTGGCATGATTTTGAGGCGTCCGCCATAGCGCGCCCATTTTCGTTTTTTCTATTATTGACAGGACTGTATGCGCTTGCCAGGAACCCGGTATCAGGAGCACGGCTGGGAACAAGTGCGCAAGTTGTTGGGACACTGCTCGTTGCAGGCGTTCCGGCGGCTTGAGATGCACCAGATACTCGACGCGGGACAGCACGCCGCGCTGCTCGACTGCTACACCGACGCGGTGGCCGCGGCGCTGCGCGCGGGGGCGCGCTCGGCCCGCGCCGAGGCCGAAGGCAACAGCTACGGCGACAGCGTCTATGAGCTGTCGCTTAGCCTGTTGTTCGAGTTGCAGGCGCAGCCCGCGTTCTGGCTGGCGTTCGCCGCCGCCGTCGCCGCCGAGCATGCGCGCAGCGGCGCCTTCTGGCTCGACGCCGCCGCCGAAGGCGTGATGCGCAAGAAGGTCAACGACATGTACGCCGGCCTGCGCGACAAGGTCGACGCCGACAACTACATCGTGACCACGGGCCGCGACTGCTCGCCCAACAAAATCTATACATACCGTATGCTCGATACCGCCTACCGCGAAATCGCCGGCCTGTTCGCGGACTGGCGCCAGCACGCGGAGCAGGTGGGCGCCATCCTCGGACGTGCGATCGACGGCAGCCCGATCGAAACGCGGCAGATGAAGTCCATCGGCGGCTGCAAGGCGGAATGGATTATCCGCTGGAGCGAGTCGCAGGAGCGCTATGCCGGCTCGCCAGGGCCGCTGCACACCAAGTCCAAGCGCTTCGCCAGCCTGAAAAACAGCCCGGACAAGATCGCGGCGATGCTGGCGGAAATTGGCGACTATGAGGAACTGTCCGCCAATATGGACCGCGCCGACGACTGGTCGGGCGACGCCGGCGAGGCGGCCCTGTGGCTGGAAGACTACTGGCGCGTGATCGGCGAGTCCGAACAGGGCGAGGCGCGGGACGAGGACCGCATCCTGCCCGAGCCGGCGGAGGACGGCGAAGCCGGCCTTGCGGATGATGTGCCGGACGATTCGGCGGACTGCGCCGCCGGGCCGGAACCTGAATTCAAGGCGCACGACCTGGCGGTGGAACAGTCGCTGGCCGGCGCGCTTTCCCTGCCCCCCCGCTATCTGGAATTGGCGCGGGCTGCGCAGGAAGCCGGCAGCTGGGCGCTACGCGTCCTGGGTGGCGAATCGCTGCCGATCCGGCTGGCCGTGTACCAAAAACTGCTGGGCGTCGCCGACGACACCTATCCGGAAGCCTGGCTGGATCCGGCCACCGGCGAGCTGCCGACCCTGCAGCAGTTGGCGGCGCTGGACCAGATTTCGATGCCGACGCTGCGCAAGCGCCGCAACGAAGCGATCGACAAGCTGTACGCGGCCAACACCGCACCGGCGAAATGAAGGAGAACGAATTGAAATCCGCACAAGATAAGCAGGACGCACGGCTGCGAGAACGCGCGCTGCTGGCCCGCGCCGTGCCGGGCGACCGCCTGATGCTGGCCGACGCCACGCTGCTGGCGGCGCTGGACGGCAGCCGGGTGCTGACGCCGAACGAGCGGCAAGCGCTGTCCGCGTCGCCGTTGACGTTGCGTCGCTTTCGCCAACTGTCGCTGGAGCGGCAGGCGTCGATGCGCTTGCCGCAGGCCTCCAACGATCCGGTATGGAGCGGCAGCGGTGGCATGCTGCGCGCGGCCGCCAGCGCCACCGCGTTGGAGTCGCTGGTCACCGACGATGGTTGCTGGACGCTGCACTTCCTGCCGCAAGGCGAGGGTTGGCAAGTGATTCTTAGCCTGTCGGCCGAGGCGCCGTTCGCCGCCCGCCTGCTGCGCGAACATGTGATGGTGCGCGTGATCGACGGCGGCGGGGCGATCGTCCTGCAGGGCCGGCTGGACTCGGACGGCGAATGCGAATGCGGCTGGCCCTTCGCCACCGCACCGGCGCGGCACTTCCAGATGTACGGCGCCGGGTTTGCCGTCGAACCGGTGACGCCTTAGACCATGGGTATATTTTCCCGGCGCCGCAAGCCAGCCGTCGATATCGACGGACTGGGAGTCACGCTCATCGCGCTCAGGCTCGATGCGGGCGACTGCGCGCCGGCCGGCAGCACGGTGGTGGTCTTCAACGCGGGCGGCCATGCGCGCCGCGCGCCAGCAGGGAAGGTGGCCTGCGAGCAGGGCGAGACGGTGCTGTGCTTTCATCCAGGGCCATACACGGTGCATCTGGCGCCATTCGCCTCGGCGCCGGAGTGGGGATTGCAACTGCGCTTTGTCGTCGACGCGCCCAATCCACGCGTGACGCAGCAGCGCTTCGACCTGTATTTGTACAGCGAGATGGTGGAACGGCTGGAACTGGAGACACTCCGCGCGGCAGTGCAAGCGGCATTGGAAACCGAGCTCACGCAAGGTGCATTGGATCTGCCGCCGTGCACGACGATGAATGAGTGGCACGCATTCCGAGCAGGCCTTAATCAGCTGGTGTACACACGCTTCGGCGTGACCGTTGACGACTGCGTGCCGGTGGATCTCGGCGACCAGGTCGACTACGCCGAAGTGCTGAGAGCCCGCGCGGCAGTTGAAGCGGCAGTCGCGCCGCCGCCCGCTGAGAATTCCGCCGCCTCGTCGGCGCCGTCCCTGCAAACGCCGAGCATCGCCGCGGCAGCTGCGCAGGCCTCGCAGCAGGACGCCGCCGCGTCCGCGCTGCCCGCGCATGTGCGGCGAAACGCCAGGGCTGCGACGTCGACCGCCCAGCAGGACGCCTTTGCCTTGCGGCGTCTCTTCATCGAATTGCCCAGCCTTGCCAGCGAACTGCGCGCGCTCGTGCTGCCGGACGGTTTGCAAATCTTCCAGCAACACCAAGCCCTGTTGCTGCGCCTCGGCATGGCCGCGCTGAATGTCAACACCATGCCGGCACTGGCCTGGGCCGCACCCGACCAGCCGCTGGCGCCCGACGAACAAACCCGCCGCACCGCCCAAACCCTGCTGGCGGTACAGGCGCTGGACGAAGCCTGGGCGCTGCTGGCCCGCTTCCAGCGTGCCGACCATGCGCAATGGCCGGCATTGCTGGAAGACGCGGACCGCATCTGCGCCAACCTGGAAACCGGCCTGGCCTTCCGCCGCGCCCCATACGCACCTCGCGCCGAGCCATCGTTATGACCACACTGTCCGCCGCCACCGTGCCCACCAACGCCGAATGCCGCAGCATGCTGCCGGACGGCCGCGTACTGACGGTCACCGCCAGCCGCCGCCCGCGCGCCAACCGCGCCGACGTCAAATGCACCGTCGCCGGCGCCCCGGCCATCGCCGAGCGGATGCAGGAAGTGGTGCGCCTGGCCCGCCACACCGAGGTGCGCCTCGACAGCCGCGACCAGGTCGTCCTCAGCATGGACATCGCCCCCGGCCCGGCGGACCGCGACTGGGAGCTGGCCGCCGTGCTGGCCGACCGCATGGTGCGCGGCCTGTTCCAGCCGGCGTACAAAGGCCATCAATACGCGCAAGGCTGGTCCGACGCGTGGCACCTCGGCCGCGTCAACGGCACCGTCGGCGACGGCGCGGCCGGCGCGCTGCACATCACCCACCTCGGCGCCTTGAGCGGACACGCCGATCCATCGTCCGGCGTGTCCAGCGTGCGCGCATGGTTCCCGCTGCACAGCGGTGGCATCAACGACAGCCTGGCATGGGTGGAAGTCAGCGTCTTTGCAATCGAAAGCCCCCCGGACGGCCAGGCCGCGACCAGCGAGGAAGACACCATCGCCGCACCGGGCCTGGACCTGAGCGCCCAACTGGAAGTGCGCCAGACCCTGGCCGGCGCCCGCCACTTCGACGCGAAGGGCCTGGGCCGCTGGCGCAGCGTGGTGCGCTTTAGCCAGCCGCGCTTCCAGGGTGGATCGTACCAACTGGCGCTGGTGATGGCCGACCGGCTCGCGCGCGGCCGCGAGTTCGTGCCGCGCGGGCGCATCATCGCCACCGGCTGCTCCAGCGCCTGGCATGCCGGCCGCGTCGACACGGTCGAAGGCCGCCAGCCCAAGCTGGAGTTGATATTAATGCAAGCGACGGCCGGCGACCGCATCCTGCTGCCCAAGGATTGGGAGCCCGACCTGCCGCCCGGGTTTGCGGCTGAGCTGCGCCGAAGGGGCGCCAGCGTGGCCTGTATCGAGCGGATCGGCATGATTTAGCGCATCGCGGTATCGTGCGCAAGAATGAAATCGGGCGTGCCTGCTAAAATCGGCGCATGGCAGGGCGGCCCGGAAGATGAATCGAAGAAGGAGTCTGACATGTTCCAAATGTTTGGTTTTGGCGGCGTTAAATGCCCGCGCTGCGAGCACAAAAACGACGACCAGTCGGGCTACTGCAAGCATTGCGGCTTGACCCTGGGCGCCCCGCGCAACGAGCCGGTGCTGCGCGATAACCGCTGGATCCCCGGCGACGACGAACTGGCCGTCTACTTCGGCGTGAGCGCCTTGTCCGGCATCTTCACCAAAACGCTGCGCGTGCCGGCCACCTCGCGCGCCTACATCCTGCAGGGCGACAAGGCCACCGAGGTGCCGCAGGGCGAATACGAGATCGAAGGCTTCTTCACCCGCCTGAATCATCTGCTGCGCAACCAGAACGCGGAAATCCTGATCACCCGCAGTGCCGCGCTGCCGGTGGAATTCTCCTTCGCCGACCTGCAAACGGCGGAACACCTGAAGGTATCGGCCCGCTTCACGGTCGCCATCCGCATCGAGAACGTGCCGGCCTTCGCCCAGCACTTCATGACCGTGCCGGGCACCGTCAGCACGCGGCACCTGCACGACCTGCTCGGGCCTTCGGTGCATCAGGTGGCGGCGGAATTTGTCGGCAGCCGTTCGATGCGCGACATGGCCCACAACGCAGACCTGCGCCTGCAACTGGACGAACGCCTGCAGGCGGCGCTGAAATTGCGCCTGGCCGCCTACGGCCTGGCCGTTGACCGCGTGGAGACCGCCGCGCTGCGACACGACAAATTCGACCACAACCGCGAACGCATCGGCACCCTGTGGCTGGTGGCGGACGAGCGTCACGTGCAGCTGGAGCACACCAAGCAGCTGGACCAGATCTACGATGAAGAGGAATGGCAGGCCATCTGGCGCGAAGAGCAGAAGATGCGCTCCGAACTGCGCCGCGCCGAACTGCGCCAGGACGCCGCCGTCGACAAGGCGGAGCTGACGTTCAAGGAGTCCGAGCGCATGCAGGCGTTGCGCGCGCGCGAAGTGGACTTGTACAGCCGAGTGATGGAATCGAAGACCCGCAAGGTCGCCGTCGACAAGGGCGCCGGCACCGTGCTGGCCGATCTGGAACATGAGCTGGCGAAGAACAAATCGCACCGCGCCGGCGAGCAGGCCGACTGGGAGCACGTGCGCCATCTGGCCCAGATCAAGATGCGTACCGAGCTCGAAGTGCTGCAGCAGACCGCCGCCGAACAACGCCAGCTGGCGCAACAGCGCCTGTCGCACCAGCTGCGCCAGCAAGCCATCGAAAACCAGATGGCACAGGCGCTGCTGATCGAAGACGAAGCGCATCGACGCAACGAGCTGACGGCATTGCGCCAGCGCGAGAAGGCGGAAAAAGAACGCGAGCTGCAAATCGAGGCCGAAGGCCACAATGAGCGCATCCAGGGCATGACCCTGGCCGCCGCCGCCCGCCGCCGCGAGGCCGAGCGCGTGCAGGAATGGGAAGACCAGCTGCAACTGGCCCGCCAGCGCGAGCTGCTGCGCGGCGATGCCGTCAAGGACGCCGCCAACGCGGTACAGGTGGCGGAGATCAACCAGAAGATCGAAGAGCTGAAGCGCGCCGGTGCGCAAGCCGATTCCGTCGCCCAGTACGAAAAGCTGCTGCGCACCATCGAGGCGGATGGCGTGCACCAGCGCCAGAACCTGGCCGTGAACAAGCAGGCCATGCTGGACCAGCTGGAGGTCGAGGAGCAGCGTCAGATCCTCAAGCAGAAGGAGCAGGAAGCCCAGTGGCAGCGCGACCTGAAGAAACTGGAGCACGAGCGCGATGAGAAGTTCGCTCGCTGGAAGGGCGAGTACGATGTGCTGCTGGCGCAGCAGTCGCATGAACTGGCGCGCATCGAAACCATCGGACGCCTGAGCGATAACGGCAAGGTGGCCACGGCCGCCGCGCCGAACGCCGAGGCGCTGACGCAGATCATGAAGCTGCAAATCCAGGGCGGCATGACGGCCGATCAGATACAGGCGCTGGCGCATGTGGTGGCGGCCGAACATGGCGTCACGCCGGCGGAAGCGGCGCAACTGGCGCACGCGCGAGTGCTGGAAGAGCGCGCGCACCGCGACGCCGAAATGGACAAGGACCGCCGCCACCAGCTCGATTTGCTGAACGTGCAGAACACCGCCAGTGCCAGCGCACTGACCACGCAGAGCCAGTTGGGCATCGGCGTGGCGCAGGCCGGCGCTGGCACCCCGGCACCCGCTCCGGCGCCGGTGCGCTACTGCGCCAACGGCCATCCGACGCGGGCCGGCCACCCGCTGGACAAATTCTGCGCCCAATGCGGCGTGCCTTTAGCTTGAACGGTTTGAAGCAGGAACGGTTACACTTCGCTTAATGATGCAAACAGCAAGAGACAAGATCCGCGAACTGCGGGCCTTACATGATGACGGTCTACTGAGCTTGCAGGAGTTCGACCGCCGCAAGAACGCCATCCTGGACGCGGAGTACGCGCCGCCGGGAGGCGGCGTCACGGCCCCGCCACCTGTGCGGCAGGGGACGGAGCTGGGGCTGATGTCCGGCCAGGAGATCGGCCCACAGAACCGCCGCTACCGGCTGGAGCGCCTGATCGGCATGGGCGGCATGGGGCAGGTGTGGCAGGCGACCGACCTCGCCACCCACGCGGAACTGGGCCACAGCGACATGGTGGCCTTGAAGATCCTGCCGCCGCAGCTGACCCAGAGCGCCACCCACGCCAAGCTGCTGATCGAAGAAGCGACGCAGGCACGCAAGCTGGCGCACGAAAACATCGTCAGGGTTTATGAATGGGCGCAGGACCCGGCCACCTCCAGCTATTTCATCATCATGGAATACCTGGAAGGCCAGGACCTCGACGCCTACCTGGCGGCGCAAGGCCCGCTGCCGCTGGACACCGTCTACCGCCTGCTAGCCCCAGTGGGCGACGCCTTGCAATACGCATGGGACAAGCACAAGCTGGTCCACCGCGACATCAAGCCTGGCAACGTGTTCCTGACCCAGCGCGGCGAGATCAAGCTGCTGGACTTCGGCATCGCCTCGCGCGCGCGCAGCGCCGGCAGCAGCCTTGGTTTGCAGACGCCCAATGCCGGCACGGTCGGCTATCGCGCGCCGGAAGCGGGCACGCATCAGCGCCAGCCGGCGCCCAAGCTGGATGTCTACGCCGTCGCCGTGATGATCTACCAACTGCTGGAAGGCCGCATGCCGTTCGACGATATGCGGCCTGCCGACTTCCATCCATCGCCGCCGCAGGGGCTCAATCCCGCGCAATGGAAGGTGCTGCAGAACGGCTTCGCCTACGCACAGGAGCGCCGTCCGGCATCGGTCAACGAACTGCTGGCGGAGCTGCACCGCGCCGCCGGTCCAAGCGAAGAGGAGCTGGCAGCGCAAGCCAAGCTGGCGCAGGAGCGCGAGCAGCAGCGCAAGTCCGAACAAACCGCCCACGCCGAGGCCAAGGCCGCGCAAGCGGAGCAGGCGCGCGCCGCCGAAGTGAAGCGCCAGGCGCAAGTTGCCGAGTTGGCGGCGCGCCGCCAGGCCGAGGCGCAGGCGGCTGCGGCGGAGAAGGCAAAGCTGGACCAGCAGCGCCGCGCATTGGAAGTCAAACAACGCGCCGAGGCGGAAGCCGCCGCGCAGGCGCGCAAGCAAGCCTTGCGCGAGCAGTTGCAGGCGCGCCGCGATGCCGACGCGAAGAAGGCCCGCGAAGAGCGCGAGGAGCAGCAGCGCAAAGCCGCGCAGTTGAAAGCGGAAGCGGCGTACCGCGCGGAGCAGGAGCGCCATCGCAGGCAGCAGGCCGAACGCAATGCCGCCGAATTGGCCGCGCTGATGCCCTCGCCGGGCAGCCCGGTCGCCGACGCCAACGGCGTGCTGCGCGACCGCTTCCTCGACGGCACCGGCGTCGGCCCCGACCTGGTGCTGATCCCGACCGGCCGCTTCCAGATGGGCTCACACGAACATGAGCAGGCGGCGGCCATCAAGGCCGGCGCGCAGAAAAACTGGCTGGACCGCGAAACCCCGCAGCACTGGGTCGGCATCGAACAGTCGTTTGCGATGGGGCGCTCGCCGGTCACGGTCGGGCAGTGGCGGCAGTTCGTGCGCGCCACCGGCTGGGAATCGCAGTCGGACACCGATTGGCGCGCGCCTGGCTTCGCCCAGACGGACGAGCATCCTGTGGTCGGCGTCAGCTGGGTCGATGCGCAGCAGTACCTGCGCTGGCTGTCGGAGAAGACCGGCCAGTTGTACCGCCTGCCCAGCGAGGCGGAATGGGAATACGCCTGCCGCGCCGGCACCAAAACCGCCTTCAGCTTCGGCGACACCATCACCACCGAGCAGGCCAACTATGACGGCCACTACACCTACAACGGCAGTCCGCGCGGCGCCTATCTGCAGGGGACCAACAAGGCCGGGACCTTCCAGCCCAATCCCTGGGGCCTGTTCGACATGCACGGCAATGTGTGGGAGTGGACGCAGGATGTGGTGCACGATAACTACGCCGGCGCCCCGGTCGACGGCAGCGCGTGGGAGGAGGGCGGCGATCCTGTGCGGCGCATTCTGCGCGGCGGTTCGTGGCTCTACAACCCGCGCTACCTGCGGTCCGCGGTGCGTAACGGCTTCTCGGCGGTGCTGGCCAACGACATCGTCGGCTTCAGAGTGGCGCGAAAATTGGTCTAACTGCGGCCAAGCACTGGTATAATGCCGCCTTCTTCAAAACTCCAGGACCGTACCATGAGCACCTTGCCACCTTGCCCGAAATGTAATTCTGAATTCACCTACGAAGACGGCACCCAGCTGGTATGCCCGGAGTGCGCCCACGAGTGGAGCGCCACCGCTGCGGAAGCCGCGGAAGAAGGCGCCAAGGTGTATCGCGACTCCGTCGGTAACATCCTGCAGGACGGCGATACTGTGACCGTGATCAAGGATTTGAAATTGAAGGGCGGCGGCGGCACTGTCAAAGTGGGCACCAAGGTCAAAAATATTCGCCTGGTCGACAGCGACCACGATATCGACTGCAAGATCGACGGCTTCGGCGCCATGAGCCTGAAAACCGAATTCGTTCGCAAAGTCGTGTAATCATCCCAGCCGCTCCAGCGCAAAGTCCACGAAGCTGCGGACCTTGGCGCTGGGGCGCGCTTCCGGCCGGCGCAGGATGTGCATCGGCCGCGACGGCAGTTCCCACTTCGGCAGCAGCCGCACCAGTTTTCCCTCCGCCAGCGCTGGCTCCAGCAGCACGTCCGCCTGCATCGCCACCCCCATGTCCGCGATCGCGGCCGTCACCAGCGACATCCCCGTATTGCTGACGAACGAGCTGCGTACCTGTACCTCGACCTCCTGTTCTCCCTTGCGGAAGCGCCACGTCGCATGCGGACGCCAGTCCGAAAACATCAGGCAGTCATGCTTTTCCAGGTCCGACGGATGGCGCGGCGTACCGCGCCGCTTCAGGTAGGCCGGGCTGGCGCAGACCAGCACGCGGCCCGGCCGCAAAGGCCGCGCGATCAAGCCGCTGTCCGCCAGTGCGCCCGAACGGATCGCGACGTCGACGCCTTCCTCGGCCATGTCGACCACACGGTTGGTCAGCATCAGGTCGATTTTTACTTGCGGATGCTGCGCCGCGTAGGCGCCGATGACTGGCATCAGGCGATGCTCGCCGTAGGTGGAGGGCGCGGAGATGCGCAGACTGCCCTGCGGCTCCGCGCGCAGGTGCTCGGCCACATGGTCGGCTGCTTCGACACTGGCCAGCACATCGCGGCAGCGCTCCAGGTAGACCGCGCCGATTTCGGTCAGCGATTGCTTGCGCGTGGTGCGCTCGATCAGGCGCGCGCCCAGTTCCTGCTCCAGCGCCTGCACATGCTTGCCGACCATGACCGGAGACATGTCCAGCGCCTGCGCGGCGGCGGCAAAGCTGCGCGCCGTGGCGGCGGTCACAAATACCTGCATGCTGCGGAGTTTATCGCTCATTTTGATTCGAAAGTAATAGTTATGAGTCTGTGAAATTATAGCTCATTTATGCTGTGATCGCTTCGAATAATAATGAAGCCTCATTCAACAGCAAGGAGGTCATCATGGCAGCATACGCAATCGGCTATCTCACTTTACGCAACTCGGATTGGGTGGCCGAGTACAGCGCTCACATGCCGGCGCTGGCGCAAAAACACGGCGGCAAGCCGCTGGCGAAAGCGGCGCCCATGGTGCTCGAAGGTTCGCCGATGCTGCCGGAAACGCAGATCATCGTCGAATTCCCGTCGATGGAGCATGCGCAGGCCTGGTACGACGATCCCGCCCACGCGCCGCTGAAAAAGCTGCGCCAGGGCGGCGCCGATTTTTCGATGGTGCTGCTGAACGGCCTCTGACCGTTTAGGAGAGGCGGAACCCGGTCAAACGGTGTAGAGTGACGGTTTTGATAATGCCGTTTCGAGGACCATCGTATGACTATCAAAGTACTGCGCGACCAATCGCTGCCGATGCGCCACATCGTCCATGTGCGCAACCACATCCTGTCGACCGACGGCTCGGTGGAGGAGGGCGGCAGCGACGCCGGCCCTTCGCCGCATGACCTGTACGACGCGGCGCTGAGCGCCTGCAAGGCCTTGACGGTCGTCTGGTACGCCAAGCGCAAGAACATCCCGCTTGAGCATGTGGAAGTGAGCATGGAGCGCGACGCGAGCGAGGAGCGCCAGGGCACGTATCGCCTGGCCGCCACGCTGCACCTGACCGGCAACCTGACCGAGACCCAGCGCGCGGAACTGCTGGCCGCCGCGCAGAAATGCCCGATCCATAAACTGATGACTTCCGTGACCACCGAAGTCACCACCGTGCTGGGATAAGACCATGACGATTTCGAATCTGCTCAAAGGCCACGAGAAAGACCTGGGCGGCGGCTTTGTCGTGCGCCGCTATTTGCCGTCCTCCGTCAAGCAGGCGGTGGGACCGTTCATCTTCTTCGACCATTTCGGTCCGGTCGACGTGCCGCTCGACGCCGACCATGACGTGCGTCCGCACCCGCATATCGGCCTGGCCACCGTGACCTATCTGTTCGAAGGTGCGATCGACCACCGCGACAGCATCGGCAGCGTGCAGCGCATCGAACCCGGCGCGATCAACTGGATGACCGCCGGCCGTGGCATCGTCCATTCCGAGCGCACTCCCAAGGATTTGGTCGGCAAGCCGCACCGCACGCACGGCCTGCAGCTGTGGGCCGCGCTGCCGGTCGCGCATGAGGAGGATGAACCGGGCTTCTGCCACACGCCTGCCGGGGACATTCCCGAATTCGACTTGGACGGGGCGCGCGTGCGGGTGCTGGTTGGTTCGGCCTTCGGCCAGACTTCGCCGGTAAAGACCTACAGCCAGACGCTGTACTTGGACGTGACGCTGAAGGCCGGTCAAGAGCTGGCGCTGAGCGGCCTGCCGGCGGAAGCGGCGATCTATCCGATCAGCGGCGATCTGAGTGTCGATGGCACGGCGCTGGCGCTGCACACCATGGCGCTGCTGGACACGTCCACCGCGCAGCTGATCAAGGCAGATGCGGATGCGCAGTTCGTGGTGATCGGCGGCGAGCCGCTGGACGGCCATCGCTTCATGTCGTGGAACTTCGTCTCGTCGCGCAAGGAACGCGTGGTGCAGGCGGGCGAGGATTGGGAAGCGCAGCGTTTCGACAAGGTGCCCGGCGAAACCGAGTTCATTCCGCTGCCGGCGAAGAAGCCTGCGTAAGCTGGTCGTTCCCGCGCAGGCGGGAACCCATGCGGAGCCTATGACGGATGCGTGGTATGGATTCCCGCCTGCGCGGGAATGACACGTCAGGCGGTCGACATGGCGTTGGCCGCCACGGTGCTATACAGGTCGTTGGCGCCGGTGCGGATGATCCAGTGTTCCGGATACGGATCGCTGGCGAAGCGGTTGTGGCGCGGGACGCGGCTCAGTTTATCGAGCGGCACGGTCGGCGCCAGCGCGGTTTCCTTGCCGGTCAACTGGTCCAGGTGCCAGAAGCCGCCGTCGCGGTGCAGCAGCAGCGGCAGCGCGGCCGCATGCGGCGCGGCGGCGAAGGACTTGACCGGATAGCCGGGATGCGTCTCCGGCATCAGCAGGTAGAAGCACTCGGCGTTGGCACCCTGGTCGACGCGGTGCAGGATCACGCCATGCGGCATGATGGCCGACACCGACAACACCACGATCCCCTTGATGCTGGCGCTTAGCTCGATGCGCATGCCCAGCCGCAGCGCGGTCGGCTTGTGCTTGCCGGGCCAGACGCCGTCCAGCAGCAGGCCATAGCGCGACACGTCCTCGATTTCAAACCCCTGGCCTGAACGGCGTATCACCGCGTGGCGGCCGGACAGGCGGCGCGTGAGGCCATTGGTGTCCTGGCCGTCGGCGCTGTAGTGGGTCAGCAGCACGTCCGATTCGGGATCGACCAGTTCAAAGCGTCCCAGCACGCATTCTTCCATCGCGAACAAACGGATCTGGCGCTGGGCGCCGGCTTCCGGCGCGGCGTTGACCAGGCAGGCCGCGCGGCTCGGATGCGGATGCATGGCGGCTGCCACCGGCATGTCGATCTCGATCAGGTCCTCGTCCCAGGCGATGGTCGTGAAGCCCATGTCGACCTTGCCGGCCGGCGCGTTCAGGTCCAGGTGGGCGATGCCGGCGTTGCGCGCGGTGACGTCGATATCGAGGCTGTCGCCGCCCTGCGCGCTGACGCGGGCGATGGAGGCGTCGTCCGCCATCACGCGCACGTTCTTGTGCGTGCTGAGGAAGATGCGGTGGATTTCGGTCAGCGTGGCGTCCAGGCGCGGCACCAGGATGACGAAGGTGCACACCCATTTGCGCGAGGCCAGCGCCGCGTGTTGGCTCAGCAGCTCGATGCTGATCTGGTACTGGCCATGCTCCTTGCCGCGCGAGGAGAACTCGACGAACACGGGCCGCCATTCGCCGCTGGTGGCACGGACGAACTGCTGGCGCGCGGCGCCGTTGGGGATCAGGTCCGACTGTACTTGCAGCGTCAGTTGCGGCGCGCAGGCGTCCGGCATGCCGCGCAATTCCATCTTCAGGGTCTGGCGGCCGCCAGCGGCGCGCGGGTCGAAGCCGCTGATGTGCAGCTGCGGGCGCTCCGATTGGGCGCGTTGAAGCGGGCGGGCGTAGGTGCTGGGTGCGTGAGGGGCGGTATCGGCAGGGGCGGCGTCCAGCACCGTGCCGGGGACGCCGGAACGGGTGCGGCGCACGGCACTCAGCAGGTCAAAGCTGGAGGGCTCTGCTTGGGCGTGGCCGCCTTCGCAAGCTTGCGCTCCTGGCATGACCCAGTAGGTGCAATGCGGGTGCTGGGCATTACTGCATTTTTTCATGGTGAACCGACCGATGGGATACCCGTCAGTTTATGCGGTTTTCACCTGGTTTGGCAATTCGGCGGCCATTCAATCGACTTATTTTTGAGGCACGCCGCATCGTGGGGCGGCGGCGCAACACCGCCGGCCGCCGCTTATCAAAAATGTGACGGTATTGATGCGTGGGGTAGTGCTGTTTCGTCAATGTTCTCGCCCCGCGCCGGATCGTGTGGCGGCGCGAAGCGCAGCACGATGGCGCTCAGGTTGTCGATGTGGAGCGCGGGCGGCGGGTGGTCGGCGTAGTCGTTGAACAAGGCGTCGAGCGCGGCGCCGGCCGAGTGGCCCGGCTGGACCAGCAGCGCCGGCCAGCGCGCGATCCAGTGCAGCGGCCGGCCGCAGGACCAGAAACCGTCGGTCGCCAGCAGATAGGTGGCGTCCGCGCGCACGGTCAGCAGGCGGCGGTCGGCCAGGCTTTGCAGGAAGGGCGGCAGGTTGGCGGCGCTCAGCACGAGCAGCCCGTCGTCCAGCACCTGCGGATTGGCGAAGGCGTTGCCGAGGATGTAGGCCTGCGTGATCTGCGGACGGTGCTCGCCGTGCACCTGCTGCCACCATTCGCGCTCGCCGAGCAGGCCGTGCATGGCGAACGAGGTGGCCGGCACGTGGTCCACCGTGAGCGGCTGCGCGGCTTGCTGAGTGATTTCGTACAGCCGCGAATCGCCGACGTGGTACAGCATCGGCGCGGCGCCGGGCGGGATCTCGAGCAGCGTCAGGGTGGTGCCGGGGCGGCGGAAGCTGTCGGCGTCGCCCTCGCTGCGGAATTGTTCCTGCAGGCGGGCGTGCAGCGCGTCGAGGCGGGCGCCCAGTTCTTCCAGCGTGGCGCAGGCCGGAACCAGCAGCAGGCCGGTGGCCACGGCTTCGGCGGCCTCGCGGCCGTTGCCATGGCCGCCCATGCCGTCCAACACGGCCAGGCGCACGTGGCCGCGCGGCCAGTCGGGCAAGGTGATGCTGTGCGGCGCCTGGTCGCGCAGGAAGACGGCGTGGCCGTTGGCGTCGATGATGAGCAGGTTGTCCTGGTTCTCCGGTACTTGCAGCTTGCTGATGCTGGCGCTGCTGCGGGCGGCGATGTCGAGGTTGGGGCCGAAGTTCTGCGAGTCGGTGATTCGGGTCATCGGTGCGGGCGCCGTGGCGCGGGAGATGAAAGGCCACAGCTTAGCCGAAAATTTGCCGGCGCGGGATGGTGTGGCCGCCGGCGTCATTCGCCGCTCCGGCGCAGCCACAGGCTATTGACCCAGCCGGTGCTTTCGCGCCCGTCCACGCTGGCCCTGATCTGCCACCAGTCGCCGTTGCGCGCGCCGGTCGGCGTGACGGTGGCGCCGGCCGGCACGGTGACCAGGCGGACCGCGTTCACGCCGGCCGCCATGCGCAGGTTCAGGTCGCGATGGACGGCGAAGGGTTGTCCGGCGATCAGCGGCGCGGATGCCAGCGCCGCCGCGCGGGCGGCAGCCTCCCGTGCCGCGGCCGCCGCTGTGATCGCGCGCGCTTCGGCACCGCGGTCCTGCGCGGCGGCGGCGGTGTCGTTTTGCCGGCTGTGCACCGCGTACAGTATCAGGCTGCCGAAGCCCCATGCGCCGGCCACCATGATGAGCAGCGCGCGCGCGTTCGGACGGCGCCACCACTGGCGCGGCGTCAGGTAGGCGGCCAGGAACAGGGTGATCACCAGCCCCGCCGCGAAAGCGCATGCCGCGTAGAGTTTTGCCGTTTCCATGCAGGCTCCCCGTGCGCTCAGGCGTCGAAACGCAGCACGTAGTGGCCCGCCACCAGATGATGGCCGGTTGGCAGAAGATAGGGCGCGTCGGTGTCGGCATCGCCGATGCTGGCGACGAATTCCAGCTTCTCGTCCAGATGGTACAAGGCCTGCGAGGCGCTCAGGCGGCCGATCTTGTAGCCCTGCGCCGCTGCTTCGAAACTGAATGCTTCGCGCGAGAGGCCGATGCGGTCGGCGCTGGCGGTGTTGGCGCCGCCGGCACGCTTGAGGAAGCGCGGCGAATCGAGCAGGCGCAGTGCCGCCAGCATCGGCGAGTTGCGGCCAAAGCTGAAGCGCGCGCCGCTCGCCACCGAGGCGCCGACCGGCTGCGCCAGGCAGATCAGGGCGCGGTAGCGGTCGTCCATCTGCGACGCCGCAGCCAGCACGCGGATGGCCTGCGCGTCGACCGGCGTGAAGGTGGCCGGCGCCGTGATGCGCTGGCGGCCTTCGGCGGTGCAGGCATACAGCTCGTCGGAAGCGTCCACCACAAAGCTGATCGCCGGCTTGCCGTCGCTGGACAAAGCCAGTGCGCGGTTGAACGGCAGCTCCATCGCCTGCGCGCCGGTGTCGCGGTAGCGGCTCAGGCGCGGCATGGCCAGCGCCACCAGGCTGACGCGCTGTTGCGATACCGGCGCGTAGGTTGCGTCGCTTTCGCCGGCGTTGTTGGCCGGCTTGTGGCTGACCGGGATGGCCGTCATGTCGGGCGCCGCGCAGTTGTGGGCGCGGCTTTGCCATACCGCCGGCTTGCCGGTGTTGACCGGGGCGATGCTGATCGTGTCCGCCGGTGCGCTGGCTTGTGGGCGCGGCGCCGTTGCGGTGCGCGCGATCTTGAGCATCAGGCGCGGGCTGCCGCCCGGCGTTTCGCGGGTGGACTTGATGGTGTAGTAGCCGCTGCGCGGATCGAAGCGGCAGTCGTAGGCGTCCTTGGGGCGCATCTGCACGACGGGCGGCGCATCCGGGCCGTCGTTGATGACAAGGATGGCGCCGTCGGGGCCGAACGGCCAGCCGCTGGCGATGAAGCTGGCCTCGCCGCCCTCGCCGCCGATCAGCGCCAGGCGCTGGTTGGGGTAGATCGGGCAGACCGGGTGCCAGATCGCGCTGTCGCGCGAGACGCTGACGTTGTAGAGGATTTTTTCGTCCGGCGCCGGCAGGTACACGGCGTGGCCGAACTTGACTTCGATCTCGCCCGGCGCCAGCGACGACGTGCCGATCACGTCGTACCGCACCTGGTCTCCTCCCAGCAGGTCGCCGAAGTCCTTCTGGTGCAGCGCCGTCAGCGTCTGCGCCAGGTCGCGCGCGCGGGCGCCACGGGTCAGGTGGTAGTCGTCGTCGACTTCTTCCTGCGGCAGCATTAGCGTGACGTGCGAGAAGCAGCGCGTGGCGGCGCGGCCCTTGTGTTCGCGCGGGCTGCGCTCCAGCAGGTCGCGCAGCAGCGGGCGGCGCGAGAACAGCGCCAGGCCGGGCGCCTGCCAGATCGCTTCGGCGTTGAAGACGTCGGGAATGCGGCCCAGGACTTGGTGTTGTACATAGATCGGCATGATTCATTCTCCTTCTGAGGATTGCGCGCTGATGGCACTGAACGCTAGCAGGGGGCAGAGGAAAAACAGCAGGTGGCTGCCGCCGGCCGAGAGAAAGCTCATCGGCTGGCCCATGATGGGGAAGATGGCCAGGTTGGTACCCCACGAGAGCAGGAAGTGGCCCAGCACGAAGGCGCCGCCGCCGCACAATGCGAAGTAGCGGAAGCGGCCGGACCAGGCATGGCGGAAGTCGCGCGCCGTGGCGCCGGCCTGGTAGGCGCGGGCGGCGGCGAGGGCGATGCCGGCCAGGAGGGCGGCTTGCGCGGCCCACAGCAGCAGGCCGCCGATCAGGCCATGGCGGTTGAGGAAGAACGAGGCGGCGAAATCATCTTGAACGGCGGGGATCTGCACCGCGCCGCCGGCCGCCATGCCGAGCGAGCGCAGGCCGAGCCAGTGGTCGGCGCCCAGCCAGCCGCCGTCCGCGATGGCGCGGGCGCCCAGCAGCAGTTGTTGCCCCGTGTGCGGATGCTCGGCGGGATTGAGCCAGACCAGGAAGCGGTCGGCGTAGAAGCCCCAGCGTATCAGGTCATCGGTGCCGGCGCAGCGCAGGTAGACGATGGCGCCGCCGGCCGTCAGCGCCATGGCGATCAGCGCGCCGGCCAGCTTGCGGTTGCGCGCGGCGAGGGCGTAGGAGAACGCCACGACGGTGCTCCAGATGAGCAGCAGGATCAGTGGCGAGAAGTCGTCGACCTGCACCAGCGAGAGGCCCAGCAGGGCAAGGAACAGCAGCGCGGGCGCGATGAGCCGCAGCCAGCGGGCACCGTGTTCGGACAGCGAGTGCGGTCCGGCGTGCCAGTTGAAGCGCAGCGCCAGGCAGTGGGCGGTGAGGGCGGTGAGGGCGAGTTTGGCCAGTTCCACCGGTTGCAGGTCGAAGACGCCTTGCTCGTCGCCCCACAGCACTTGCGCGGCCAGCGCGGCCAATGCCACGGCGGCGAACAGGGCAAGCAGCCATTCGATGCTGCGCTGCTGGAGGTGTACGCCGCGCGTTGCCTGGTGTTGTGCCCACAGCCGCAGCAGACCGCCAAGGCCTGCGCCCACCGCCAGCATGGCGGTGCTTTTCTGGTAGTAGCGCAGCCAGGAGGATTCCGGCGCGCCCAGGCCCAGCTCCAGCTGCGACAGCAGGCCGGCGGCCAGCAGCACCACGCCGGCGGCGGTCACCAGCGTGAGGCGGCCGGGCAGCGCGAGCCAGAGCACCAGCGCGCAGGCGGCCAACGCCATCGAACACGCGGCGCTTGGCGCGTACCCCGCACGCTGCGACACCAGCGCGACGACGCCGCAAACCAGCACGCCGCCGGCAGCCAGCAACATGCTCACGCCACCAAGGCCGCCGCCGCGCGACTCGCGCGCCGCCAGCGCGAGAGCCGCCGCCACGCATGCGAGGCTTATTGCGATGCCGGCCCAGATGGCGCCGGACTGTCCGCCGCTCCACAGCGTGCGCTGCTGCCACTGCCAGCTGACGTGCTCCGGCAGTTTCAGGTCCGGAGCGCCGAACAGGTTGACGTGGCGGCTGGGGCGCAGCGTGAGTTGGCCGCCATCCGCTTGCAACTGAAAGCGCGTATGTCCGACCACAATTGCCTTCACACCGGCCAGCGACGCCTCCTGCTTGCGCAAGTCGGTCTGCGAACCGGCACTGTGCAGCAGCACTGCGGCACGATCGCCGTCCGGGTTGCCGGCCGTGAGCAGGAGACCGTCGTCGCCGCGGGCAATAAGCGCCGCGCCGGGCGTCACTTGCGCCAGTCCGAGCCGATTATCGCAATGCAGATTGCCGCCGAAGGACAGCGGACGCGATATCGTCAGCACGCCAGGCATGGCGCGGTTCCATACCGACAGCACCTTGGACGCCACATGCGACTCGGGACAGTTGGCCTGTTGATGGCCATCGCGATATAACACCGCGCCATCGTAGCGCCATTCATGGCCGTCGCGCGCGAAGGCGATGCTGCCGGAATCGGCTACGCGCACATCGAACAATGCGCCGTCGATCTGGAAGCGTTGACCGCCAGCCAGCGGCGTGCTGCCCAACCGTTGATCGCCGCCGTCGCGCAACAGGACCACCTGCCGGGTCGCGCTCAGGTTACGAACCGTCCAGCCATCTTGCCCATCGCGGCGCAGGGACAGGTGATCGCGGTCGGCCTGCGGCGCCGCCAATTCGTGCCGCCCCAGCGCGACGGTTTCGCCCGGCGCCAGCTTGACGGTGATGGCGGCCGGCAGCCAAGCCGCCGGAGCGCGCAACAGGGCCAGCGCCTGCAAGCCGCACAACGCGGCCAGCAAGGTCAATGTGACGGCAAGGGCGCAATTGGCCGCGGCGGCGCGGGCGATGGCCGCGAGAATATCGCCAGGGGCAGGCCGGTCGAACGCGGGCCGGCGCGTAGCCTGTGCCGTGGAAAACGGAAGACGCAAAGAGATCGCCATCATGCCCCCTGGATGGTGCGCCAGCTGTTACTGGCTGTCGGCCGGTTCATGCCGTGGACTGGATCGGCGGCGTCGAAGACGCCGCGCGCCGGCTTGACGCCCTCGATCGCCTGCAGCATGCGGCTGATCTGGATCGCGTGGCGTGGACGCTGCGCAGGGTCCAGATGCAGTAGCGCGCGCAGCAGCTCAAGCGCCGCATCGCGGGCCGGCGCCGGAATCGCGGCGGTGAAGCGGGCCTCTTCCTCCACATGCAGCGCCGCCGGAATCGCGCCGCCGTGCATGCGCCGCAGCAGGTCGGCGCCTGCCGTGTGATGTTCGCGATAGGCCTGCCCGCAATCGCTGCAAAAGCGCAGCGGCAGGCCGCCGGTGACGAGGAAGTAGAACATGGCGCCGAGCGAAAAATAGTCGCTGCGCTGGCCGGTTGCGTAGCCGCCGCCGTCGGCTGGGAAGAACTGTTCCGGCGCCTGCCAATTGGCGGTGCCGGCATACGAGTGAACTTGAAGGCTGCCCAGTTGGCGGTTGGTGCCGAAATCTGCCAGCTTGACGGTGCCCAAGTCCCGGTCCAGCAGCACGTTGGCCGGTTTCAGGTCCAGGTAGCGCCAGCCGTATTGATGCACCTTGGCCAGCGCTTGGTTGATCTGGGCGATCCAATGGAGGATGCGCGGCAGCGCAAGCGCCTGGCCGCGTCCCTTCAGCGCGATCATGTGCTTGCCCAAGTCGGTGGCCATCAGCTCCAGCGCCAGCACCGGCAGGCCCTCGTGCCAGCCGCTGTCGAGCAGGCGCACGATGTGGCGCTCGTCCCACGGTTCCAGCGACTGCAGGAAGCCGATTTCATTGTTTGCGCTGGCGATCCAGCGCTCGCGTTGGGCGGGCAGGGCGCGCGCCATCTGCTCGCGGTTGATCAGTTTGAGGGCGACGTCGCGCGTGGCCGGCGGCCCGCTGGCGCGCCAGATGATGCCGTAGGCCGATCCGCCGATCTGCTCGCGCAGCCGGTAGTGGCCCAGTTCCAAAGCGATGATTGCGTCTGCTGTCGTCATGATTCCCCCTCGGCCCGCGCCGTTATGCCGGACTAGCGGAGGGGAGACGAAAAAAAGCCCCTTGCGGGGCTGTGGGGGGCGTGGGACGCTTAACGTTCCCAGCGATCGTAATGGCGGTGGTGGTGTTCCCAGCGCTCTTCGCGATATTCGCGGTAGTAAGGGCGGGCCGGTTCCACATACACCACGCGCGGAGGCGGAGCGTAGTAGCGTGGCGGCGGAGCGTAATACACCGGGGCCGGCTCGTAGTACACCGGAGCGGGCTGGGTGTATACGCGGGTCTCGACGTAGCGGTCGCCGCGGCCGTAGTAGCGGTCATTGGTGCTGATGCTGTTGCCGACCGCCGCGCCAACCAGACCGCCGACGATGGCGCCGTCGCGGCCACCGGCATTGTGGCCGATGGCTGCACCGACCACCGCACCGGCCACCGTGTTGAAATCACGGTCGCCTGCGTAGGCCGACGACGATACTGCTGCTGCGGCCAGTAACGCTACACCCATAAATTTTTTGCTCAACATGGTATTTCCCCTTGCGGTGGCCCGGATCGGAATGATACGTCGGCCAGTGACTCCACTATAAAGCCCGCGAAAAATTACGCCACGTCTTATACACATGCTTACAAACCGGCCGATCCGGTAATGGCTTGTAACAATTGACGCCGCCCCCCTTAGCCCCGGAGCGCCTCCCATTCGGGCCGCAGCAGGCTGAAAACCTGCACATCCTGGTAGCGGCCATTGATGAAAAAGCTCTGGCGCAGCGTGCCTTCGGCGCTGAAACCGCATTTTTGCGCGACGCGGATGGAGGCCACGTTTTCCGGCGCCGACAGCAGTTCCAGCCGGTGGAACTGGTGGACCTTGAACAGGTAATCGACCAGCATGCGGCATGCCTCGGTCACGTAGCCGTGCCCGGACAGCTTGCTGTCGAACAGGCGGTAGCCGATTTCGCGCGTGACCGGCGTGCGGCTCTTGAAGTGGGTGATCACGCCGACGATATGATGCAGGCCGTCCTCGATCACAAACAGCTCGCTGTCGTCCGAAACGAAACCGTTTTGCATGAACTCCTTTCGCATCGTCTCCGGCGACTTGAAGTGGCTGGAGAAGTAGTCGCCGCGCGAGGGCAGGTCGTTGACCAGCGCGATGAAGGTGTTCAGATCGGTGGTCAGCAGGTGGCGCACGGTGCAGAGTGAACCCTTGAGCATAGGCGGCGCTTTCGTCGGAGGTGAAGGTTCATGGTAGTGCAAGCGCCATAACAAATCAACATTGATGACAAGAACTCCATGATGGGTTATCGTTTAGATCGTTCTTTGCTATTTACTCCCCCATCGATAGGAAACGCATGAAATCCATGTTCAAGTCCCCGTTGTCCCTGACCGTCCTTGCCAGCGCCCTGTTGAGCGCCGGCGCCATTGCCGCCCCGGCCAACGATCCGGCCACGCTGGCCCAGATCCGCGACAGCGCGATGAAGGATGACTGGGCCTACGAGCGCCTGGCAGACCTGACCGACCTGGTTGGCCCGCGCCTGTCCGGTTCCCCCGGCGCGGCGGCGGCGGTGGAGCAGGTGGCGGCCGCCATGCGCAAGCTGGGCGCCAAGGTCACGCTGCAGTCGGTCAAGGTGCCGCACTGGGTGCGCGGCGTGGAGACGGCGGAACTGGTCGACTACAACGGCCGTCCGGCCGGCATCACCCAGAAGATCGTGCTGACGGCGCTGGGCGGTTCGGGCGCGACGCCCGCCGCCGGCCTGACCGCGCCGGTGCTGGTGGTGCGCAGCCTGGCGGAACTGAAGGCCAAGGCGGCCCAGGTGAAGGGCAGCATCGTGCTGGTGGACGTGGCCTTCGACCAGGAGCTGGCCGATCGCGGCCACGCCGGCGCGGCCTACGGTCCGGGCGCGGGCTTCCGGTTTATGGGGCCGAAAATGGCGGCGGAGATGGGCGCGGCGGCGGCGCTGGTGCGCTCGGTCGGCGGCGCCAACTTCCGCATTCCTCACACCGGCGTGACCGGCCTGGTAGACGGCGCGCGCATTCCTGCCGCCGCCATCACCACCGAGGACGTGCTGCTGCTGGACCGCCTGCTGGCGCGCGGGCCGGTCAAGATGCACCTGACCTTGACCCCGCAAATGCTGCCGGAAGCCGACAGCTTCAACGTCATCGCCGACTGGCCTGGCACCGACAAGGCCGATGAAGTGGTGGTGGTCTCCGGCCACCTCGACTCGTGGGACCTGGCCACCGGCGCCAACGACGACGGCACCGGCGTGGCCGGCGCCATGGGCGTGATCGAGACGCTCAAGAAGCTGGACCTGCATCCGCGCCGCACCATCCGCATGATCGCGTGGATGAACGAGGAAAACGGTACCCACGGCGGCAAGGCCTACTTCGAGGCGAACAAGGACAAGCTGGATAAACACTTCGCCGCCATCGAGTCCGACAGCGGCGGTGGCCGTCCGTTTGGCTTCATCGGCAGCGTGACGCCGCCGATGGTGAAGTATTTCGCGCCGTTGAAGGATGCGCTGGCGCCGATCGGCGCGGGCCAGTTCGAGCGTCGCGATATCACCGGCCCGACCGATACCGGTCCGATGGAGCACGCGGGCGTGCCGGTGTTTGAGCCGATGGTCGATTCGTCGGCCTACTTCAACTACCATCACACGCCGGCCGACACGCTGGACAAGGTCAACCCGCTGGAACTGAAGCGGCATGTCGCGGTGATGACGTCGCTGAGCTGGTTCCTGGCGAACATGGAGCAGCCGATTGGCCGCACCGCGCACCAGGACAGCGAGGACTGATCAGGCCGGCGCGCGGCGCATCCGTGCGCGGCGCGCCGGGGCCTTCGTGATAGGCTGCTGACTTATCGAGGAGAGCATCATGGACAAGATTCACTACAAGGGCTGGGATATCGTGCCGACCGCGCTGCAGACCACCGACCGCCGCTGGTCCGCCAGCTGCGACATCGAGCGCGCCAGCGTGGGCGGGGTGGAGGTGTTTGAAGGTGCCACCATGCAGTTCGTGCGCGACACCGAGGACGAGGCCATCGCCGCCGCCTGCGACGAGGCGATCCGCCAGATCGACAACATCATCGCCAACCCGCTGGTGCGCCTGGCCTGAGGTGACGCTCACGGCACAAAGATGACCTTAGCCGCCAGCCCCAGCAGGAATATCATGATGGTGCACTGGGCACCGAAGAGCCAACGGGTGACGTAGCGGAGTTCTGTTCGCAGCTCTTTCAGCACCTCGTCTTGCTGGTCCAGGCGTCGTTCGATCTGATCGAAGCGTGCGTCAACCTGCGCGAAGCGCTGATTCGTCAGCTGAAATTGCCGGTCCATATCTTCCCGCAGGCTTGCGATCTGGCTTGCCTGCCTATCCAGCCTGCTTAATATGACATCGGTCTCCACTTTTTGCGCCATCCTTCCAGCCGATGAGATGTTAGACCCGCTTCGGCTGAACTAGTTCAATCCCGGCGGCCTGATTGCCGCCCTCCGGCGAATTTGCTAGTATGCAAGTCCGATGAGATCACGCCGCTATCCCGAACAAATCACCCTGTTGCCGTATTTTGGCAAATGGACCTTCATCGCCGGCCTGATCGCACTGCTGAGCGGCACGGCCTCCGCCTTCTTCCTGTTCGCGCTCGACCGCGCCACCGGCTGGCGCGAAGCCCACCGCTGGATCATCTGGCTGCTGCCGCTGGCCGGCTTCGTGGTCGGCTGGGTCTACCTGAAGCTGGGCAGCAGCGTCGAAGCCGGCAACAACCTGCTGATCGACGAAATCCACGACCCCAAGAAAGTCGTCCCGCTGCGCATGGCGCCGCTGGTGTTGATCGGCACCGTGATCTCGCACCTGTTCGGCGCTTCGGTCGGCCGCGAAGGTACGGCCGTGCAGATGGGCGGCACGCTGGCCGACCAGCTCACCCACGTGTTCCGCATGCGCCACGCGGAACGCCGCATCCTGCTCATGGCCGGCATCAGCGCCGGTTTCGCCTCCGTGTTCGGCACGCCGCTGGCCGGCGCCATCTTCGGACTGGAAGTGCTGGCCATCGGCCGCCTGCGCTACGACGCCATCTTCCCTTGCATGGTGGCGGCCATCGCCGCCGACCAGGTGGGCATGGCCTGGGGCGTGCATCACACCCACTACGCGATCAGCGGCGTGGTGGCGATCGGCTTCTGGAGCATGGCCGCCGTGCTGGCCGCCGGCATCGTGTTTGGCCTGACCGGCATGCTGTTCGCGAAATCCACACACGTCGCATCGGCCTTCATGAAGCGCCATGTGGCGTATGCGCCGCTGCGGCCCCTGATCGGCGGCGCGCTGGTGGCGGTGGCGGTGTGGATGGTCGGCACGCGCTACATCGGCCTTGGCATCCCGGTGATTATCGAAGCGTTCCAGCAGCCGCTGGCGCCGACGGATTTCATGGGCAAGTTCCTGTTCACGGTGGCCTCGCTGGGCAGCGGCTTCAAAGGCGGAGAGGTCACGCCGCTGTTCTACATCGGCGCGACGCTGGGCAACGCGCTGGCGCCGCTGCTGCACCTGCCGTTCGCCATGCTGGCGGGGCTGGGCTTCGTCGCCGTGTTCGCGGGCGCGGCCAACACGCCGCTGGCATCGACCATCATGGCGATCGAATTATTCGGGCCGGAGATCGGGCCTTACGCGGCGCTGGCGTGCGTCGTGGCTTATCTGTTCTCCGGCCACGCCGGCATCTACCGAGCACAGAAAGTCGGCGTGCTCAAGCACCGCCTGCCGCCGGTGGCGCGCGACCGGAAGCCTCCGGCTTAAAGCTTACTGCCCCCGCGCCGCCGGCGCAGGAGACCAGTTTTCCTTCGGGATCACGTGCGGCGTGGCCGGCTCCTGCGTGAAATGCGGCGATGTGATCTGCACGCCGAACTCGTTGAACACGTCGACAATGTACTGGTGCAGCTGATTCAACACCTCGGCGCGGCGGCGCGGCGTCTCCACGGTGGCATAGGCCACCAGGCGGTACTCCACGTAGAAGTCCGACAGGCCGATCTGCATCACGTAGGGCTTGGGCGTGGCGGCGATGTCCTCCGTCCTGGCGGCCGCCAGCTCCAGCATCGCATGCACCTGGCGCCACGGCGTGTCGTAGCCGATGGTGACGGTGGTGTCGAGCACAAAGCCGGTGCCCGCATGCGCGCGCGAGTAATTCTTGGTGGTGTTGGACAGCACCCACGCGTTGGGCATGGTGATCTCCTCACCGAGGCCGGTGCGCAGCCGCGTCTCGAACATGCCCAGTTCGACCACCGTGCCTTCCGATTCGCCAATGCGCACATACTCGCCTTTGCGCAGCGAGCGCGCGTACATCAGGATCAAACCACTGGCGCCCTGGCCGACGATGCTCGACGCGCCGATCGACACCATCAACCCCACCAGCACCGACACGCCCTGGAACGCCGCCGTGTGCGCGCCGGGCAGGTAGGGGTAGGCCATCGCCAGCGCGAACAGCCAGATCACGACATTGAAAATGCGGCGCGTGGGCATGGCGGTATCGTGATCGAGCCAGGCGATTTGCAGCTCGCCGCTTTCCACGCGCTGGAACACCGAGCCGGCGGTCAGCATCACCAGCCGCGCGATGGCGGCGATGACGGCCACCAGCACCAGGCCAGGCAGCGCGTCGATGACGCCTTGCGCGATGCCGGCGATGATGTCGATCAGGTAGTCCTGCAGGCGTTCGCCCCAGCTGCGCGAGTAGGGGATTTTGCCCATCACGAAGGCCAGCCACAGATAGGTCGCCATCAGGCGCAGGCCCCAGATCAGCAGGTTCACCAGCTGGCGCATGAAGGCCACGTAGTGTTCGGCGTCGAGGACGCGCACGTTCTTGAGGCGCACCTGGCCGAGGCGGCGGCTGATGGCCTGGGTCGAGCGCTTGCCCACCCAGCGGTGCATCAGCCGCAGGCCATGCAGGATCAGGCCATATGCCAGCGTGGCCGCCGCACACAGGGCCGCCGCGATCAGCAGGTAGCGCGGGCTGGCTTGTTCGCGGCGCTCCAGCAGGGCCTTGCCGAGTATCGCCGCGCTGTCGGCGGCGACGCTGTCGGTGGTGTCGCCGGCCAGCGGATTGATGTCGGCGGGCGTGACCAGGAACAGCAGGGCGCCGTCCAGCATCACCTGCGTGCCTTCGGCGATGGGCCGGGTGCCGGGCAACTGCGGGCCGTTGCGGGCCAGCGTCGCCTCCAGCCGCTTGCGCGCGCCATCGGCCCGCTCCTCCGGCGGATAGCCGGTCAGCACGGAGCGGAACACGAAGATGGTGCGGTTGGCGAATACCAGCTTGGCTTGTGCGGGCGCGGCGGCGGGCGTACTGGCAGGTGGGCTGGGCAGGGTGTCGGCCGCGGTTGCGAAGCAGTGGAGCATCATCAACAGCGACGCAAAGAGCAGTCGGCGCAGAACGGTCATGGCTATCCTTGTGACGTAGATGTTGGCAATGATGCCATGTTATCGGTTCGGATAGTTGCCGGTATGGCAGTTACGCCGGGTTCGTGGCATAATCACGGGCTCTGTCGCTCCGATGGTGAAATTGGTAGACACTGGAGACTTAAAATCTCCCGCCGCAAGGCGTGCCGGTTCGATTCCGGCTCGGAGCACCATTCCCTCATTCGTAGACGTCCACGCACGTCGCGGTTTTCTCCTCATAGGAGAAGTCTCAAATCATAGCTATACATAGGCTCCGCTGCTGTTTTCTGGGTGACGCAGGCCAGTGACAGCGGGTCTACCGCTATCAGCTCAGTAGAACGCTGCTTGCCAGCCTTGCCCCTCCTTGTCCGACAAGCTGCTATGCTGCCCCCATAGACCAAGTCCGGCCAGGAACTGACGGCTAGATGCGGCAGACACGGAAGCCTGACTAAAAAATCGGAGTGATTCAATGGCAGCAGATGTTGAGATGATGCTGTTCCCATCCCAAGGGGCGTTTGCGCATTGGCTTGCAGCCCATCACGACGGCTCTGACGGGGTGTGGTTGCAGCACTCGAAAAAAGGGGCTCCGGTTCCCAGCGTAAGCTATCAAGAGGCATTGGAGGTTGCACTGTGTTTCGGGTGGATCGACGGCCAGAAGCGTTCGCTCGACGCTCATCACTATTTGCAGCGCTGGACACCGCGCCGCCCACGCAGTCTATGGTCCAAGGTCAACCGCGAGAAAGCGCTCAGGTATATTGAAGAGGGTAAGATGCAACCGAGCGGCTTGGCTGAAATCGAGCGGGCGAAAAAAGATGGTCGATGGGATGCGGCATACGAAGCGGCTAGCACGGCGAGCGTGCCGCCCGAACTTCATGCTGCATTCGCTGACCACCCCGGGGCAGTCGAATTTTTCGCCACGCTCAATTCGCAAAAACGCTATGCAGTGTTGTTCAGGGTGCAGACAGCAATCAAGCCTGAGACCAGACGACGTAAGGCACAGGAGTATGCAGCCATGCTGGCTCGGCACGAGACGCTTGACCTGGTCAATTAGTCGACGGTGGACGCTGCCGCCCAGCATATAACATTAAGTGAAGGAAATTAGCATGACCGTTGGGAAGAAACCGAACGCCGCGCGGCTGGATAAAATTGTGGCCGATGCACGGCGCGCGGCCGACCAGCGCGAGCTGGGCTATCGCGAGCGCTCGCTGAAAATGTATCCGTGGGTGTGTGGGCGCTGCATGCGCGAATTTACGCATGCGAATGTGTCGCAACTTACAGTGCACCATCGCGACCACAATCACGACAACAATCCGCCTGATGGCAGCAACTGGGAATTGCTGTGCCTGTACTGCCACGATAACGAACACTCGCGTTATCTTGAGGCCGACCGGGGACTCAGTCTGAAATCGGCCGAGCTCGCGCCGGCAACGCATAATCCGTTTGCCTCATTGGCCGGTTTGATGAAAAAGAAGGAATAAAATCAGGGTGTTGCGGACTGCCGTCGACGGCTAGCGGCAATATCGGCAAAACGCCTACCGAGGCGTTCAGCAAGTTGATGCTTGGCCGAAAATGGCCAGGTACGGACAGGTCTCTGACATGACCTTGAGAAAAATAGCGTGAAACTCAATACGGAGGATCTAGTTGAAAAATCATATTACTTTGGGCAATGTTCTGTTTGCCACTTTCGTTTCGATTTTGTTTACCAATCCAGCCCGTGCCGAATATGTCGCGCCCAACATTCAGCACGCGCCGTATGGCGAGGTTAAAGTGGTCGTGCCAATTACCAGCGACGATCCAGCAGTTTGGCTATTCCGTTTGCGCAACGTCGGCAATGGGGTAACGGCCACCGCTGGATTGGGTGGCGACATGAAGGCGAAGATTGTGTTGTACGGTGGGGGCGTTAAATTGCTGTCGCAACCGATGGATCCCAAGATCAAGGAAGCTATCGATGCCGCACGTACTGCAGGCGCGCAATTTAACGTTTGCAATGTCACGCTCAAAGGCATGAAACTGGACTGGCATGCGCTTTACGGACTTCAAGAAGTGGATATTGTTCCTTCCGGATTTGCCGAAGTGGGTTGGCTTGCCAGTCACGGTTGGGCTGTTGATCCCGCCAATTAAATTATTCCTCGTGTTGAGGTAAACCAAGCGTTGTGGCCATTTGCCACAGCGTTATTTTAAGCAATACATATTTTCACTAATTCATTAACATGCAGATTGCAACGATTATTGGTTTGGCAGGTACGGTAACATGCGTAGGTCTCTTCAGTAAACAAAAGAACTGGTTGCTCGTTACTGCTTTTATTTTTTCTACAGCCTATCTCGTATTGGATAAGGTAGGTCACATTTCCGTGGTGCCATATTTTTTGGTGCCTTGGTTTGCGTATTTATTTTTTGCGCTTGTCGCGTATGAAATTTTTCGAACGGTAGTCCTCAAATAGTCTCATGGCGTCACGTCAGCGATACACCAGTACCGGCACGGATGCGTGGGCCAACACCCGCTGCGTTTGGCTGCCGAGCAGCAAGCGCTGCAGGCCGCCATGTCCGTGCGTGGCCATGAAAATCAAATCGCAATTGTAGTCCTGCGCCGTGCGCACGATCTCGTCGGACGGACTGAGCGAGGTGGCGACATAGGTGGTGCAGGGTACGCCCGCGCGGGCCGCCTCGGCGCCGATTTCTTGCACGCACTTATGCGCGGCCGCCTGCATGGCGTCGGCAAAGGCCTGGACGTCCATCACCGCGCCGAACTCAACATACGGGGAGTAGGGATACGGTTCGGCGACCGACATGGCAACCAGGCTCGCGCCAAGCTTGCGCGCCAGTTCAATGGCGGCCGTGGCCGCCGCTTTCGACAAGGCCGAGCCGTCGCTGGGAAGTAGGATGGTCTGGTACATAGATGCTTTCTGCCGCTAAGGCTGCTGGTTCGGGCCGCCGTCGGCGGGATACTGTGATCATCGCGCCGGTCGCCAGCGCAAGTCCTTGATGTGGATCAAAATGTTCCGGCCTGGGCCGCAGCACGACGTCTGAACAATTCACTGGTTTTTTGATTTGGGTCAGGCGGCCCTGGTGCTTTTCTGTGCGGCTCCTATTACCGTGGGGATTCTTCACGGAGGAAAGCCATGTATGCATTGAGAAGCTGGGTGTTGATTCTGGCGCTGGCCGCGCAAGGCGGCGCGATGGCGGCCGAGCTGGCGCCGCGGACGCAGAACGGCGTCGTTTATCTGAGTGGCGGCATCGGCGAGGACGAGCAGCGGGCCATGCAGGCGGCCCGTGCCGACTACCCGGTGCGGCTGACCTTTTCAACCAAGGGCAGCGGCGAATACCGGGCCGACGTCGCGATCACCATTCTCGACCGCGCCGGCGCGGTGGTGGCGACTTTTGTGTCGCCCGGTCCGCTGTGCTACCTCAAGCTGGCGCCGGGCAGTTACCGCGTCGTCGCCAGCCTGCGCGGCAGGGAATTGACGCAGGCGCTCGCCGTGCAACCGCTGGCCGCGCGCGAACTGTATTTTTACTGGGACCCGGAATAAGTGACGCCGGACCGGGCGCAACGATCCACTTGAATGGAATACCATGACCACATCCCATCCCCCCTTGACCGCATTGCAATTGATCGCCCCCGAGGCCCTGGCGCTCGACGCCGAATTCGCGCCGCTGAGCATGGCCTTGTTCAAGGTGCTGCTGCGGCGCCAGTCCAGCCGCGAGTTCAGTCCCGGCGAGTTGCCGCTTTACGCGCTGTCGCGCCTGCTGTGGGCCGCGTTCGGCATAAACCGGCCGCAGCTGGGCCTGCGCACCGCGCCGTCGGCCAGCAACGGGCAGGAGATCGACATCTACGTGGCGATGCGCGCCGGCCTGTATCGCTTCGACGCGCAGCAACTGGCCTTGCTGCCGGTGCTGGCCGAGGACATCCGCGCCGCCACCGGCTGCCAGGATTTCGTCGCCACGGCCCCGATCAACCTGATCTACGTGGCCAGCCTGAAGGACGACAGCACGCGGCCGGAGACCGAGCAGAAATTCTACGCCGCGCTGGACACCGGCTTCATCAGCCAGAACGTCTATCTGTTCTGCGCGGCCGAGGGCCTGGCCACCGTGGTGCGCGGCTGGGTCGACCGGCCGGCGCTGGCCGAGGTCATGGGGCTGGCGGCGCACCAGTATGTGATCGCGGCGCAATCGGTCGGCTATCCGGCGTCGCCGCAGGGGTGACGCGCGCGGCTCATTCGTGCAGGCCGCCGTCCGAATAGCGGTTGCGCGGATTCCACAGCATCCAGCCGTTGGACTGGGCCGCCTCGGCCGCGTCGATCTGCGCCTGCACCTCGGCCGCGCCGAACGGGCGGTGGTCGAAGGCGTAGTCGGTGAAGTCCTGCAGCCACGGCCGGAAGCGGGCGCCGCCCAGTCCGGTGCGCTGCTTGGCGCGCTGCAGGGACTGGTACACGATCTCGTACGGATGGGCCACCGCGTTGCGGTAGTTCGGGATGCCCCATTTGAAACCGGACGGATACAGCATCGGGCAGATGTAGTCGAGCGGCTGGACCAGGCGTTCCAGTTGCTGGCCGATCGCGGTATCGTCGGTATTCCACAGCACGTAGCCGAAGATGTCGGCGGCCACGAAGACGTTGTAGGGCGCCAGCCGCTGCCGTGCCGCGCCCAGGAAGCCGCTGATCGCGTCGACCCGGCTGGCCTGCGTGCTGGGCTGGGCGTACTGCACGCCGGGCGCGTCCGGGAAGCGCACATAGTCGAACTGGATCTCGTCGAAGCCCTGCCGCGCCGCCTCTTCGGCGATGTCGAGGTTGTACTGCCATACTTCCCGCCGCATCGGATCGACCCACGGCAGGTTTTCGCCATCGCGCCAGACCTGGCCCTGGCTGTTTTTCAGCGCCAGGTCGGGCTCGGCCGTGGCCAGCGGCTCGTCCTTGAACACCACGATCCTGGCGATCAGATAGATGTTTTTTTGATGCAGCTGCGCGATCAGCGCCGGCATGTCGCGGACGGTGCGCACCTTCTGCGCGCCGACGCGCTCGGCGAGGGCGATGGTGCTGGCGTAGGGGATCATGCCGCGGTCGCTCTTGACGTCGATCACCAGCGCGTTCAGCTCGGTCTGGTCGACCAGCCGCAGCGCGGCCTCGCGCAAGGAGTCGCTGCCGATGCCGTAGGCCGACAGGTACACGGCCTTGGGCTGGAATGGCGTGAGCGCCAGCCGCAGCGGTGCGCCGCCGTCGGCGTGCCCGACCTGGCGGCGCGTGTACCCGGGGGCGCGGACGGCCACCTCCGGCCCCGTTCCGGGCAGGTGAAACTTCCCGGCCGCGTCCGTCAGCGTGCTGGCGCCGCCGGAGGTGACGATGGCGCTGGCGATCGCGCTCTGGTCGGCCTGGCTGTAGACCAAGCCGTCGATCGCGCGGGTGGCGGGAAGCGCGAGCGTCAATGCCGCTGCGAGTACAAGTTGGCGCATGGGGACTATCCTTGGCTGGTGGTTCGCATTGCTGTGGGCCACTGTAGCGGCGGATGTTGTGACGGCACAGGTCGCCGCTTGATCCAGGTCAAAAGACCGGCGAATTTGCGGCACCTTTGACTTGAATCAAACTGCCGTGATGACAGCGCCAGCCTCGATTGCTACAGTAATCCGGTAGCTCGACGGCAATGGCGTGGTCGCCGGCGCGCCATCGGTCAACCCTCACCGGCGTTCACTGATACAAGGAGCAATGACATGGCTAACAATCTGATGCAGTTCGATCCCTTTGGCGACCTGGCGCGGCTGGAACCGTTGCGCGGCGTCGAGGATTTTTTCCGTGACTTCCGCCTCAAAAACATGCTGCGCGATTTCGACGCCAAGCCGTTGATCAAGCTGGACGTGGCCGAAACCGAGCAAGCCTACAGCGTCAAGGCCGAGCTGCCCGGCATGAAGAAGGAAGACATCAAGGTCGACGTCGACGGCAACCGCGTCACGATCTCGGCCGAGACCAAGCGCGAAAGCGAGCAGAAGGAAGGCGAGACGGTGGTGCGCAGCGAGCGCTACGTCGGCCAGCTGTACCGCAGCTTCACGCTGGAGAAGGACGTCGACGATGGCAAGGCCGAAGCCAAATACCAGGATGGCGTGCTGGAGCTGACCTTGCCGAAGAAACCCAACAACGGCGCCAAGAAACTGGTGATCAGCTGACACCCGCAGAGCGCGGCCCGGCGCAGGCCGGGCGTGGCTCACCAACTGGCCAGCAGCGACGGCAGGCTGGCCGCCAGCAATATCGCCACCAATCCCCACCCGACCCGGCGCAGGAACAGCCGCCCACCGCCGGCGGCGGCCGCCGCCAGCTTGCTTGACGTGTTGGCCGCCAGCGCCGCCAGCAGGATATGCCGCGCCGCCGCCGGCGTCAGCACGCCGCTGTCGGCCAGCGACAGGATGGAGCTGGCGGCCGCGTGCACGTCCACCAGTCCGACCAGCAACGCCCCCAGCGTCGCCGCCGCCGTGCCCAGGTAGGCGTTGGCGTAGGCCATCAGCGCGGTCGCGCCGCTCAGGATCAGCGCGAACAGCACCGCCTGCCGGATGCTGAACACCCGGCCGCCGCGCGCGGGCGGACGCACCGGCGTGGACGCCGCACGCAGCAGCGCGGCCGACACCAGCGCGGTGGCCAGCAGGGCGCAGGCCAGCGTCGGCGCCAGCGACAGCAACTGCCCCGGCGCGATGGTCAGCACCACCACGAACAGCAGCAGATACGTGGCCACGTTCGACAGCAGCGCGGCCGCCGCGCACGCGCCCAGCAACGACGGATCGCGGCGGTAGCGCCGTCCCATATCGGCGGTGGCGGCGACGCTGGAGACAAAGCCCGAGGCCAGCCCCGTCAAGGCCAGGCCCATGCGCGGACCGGCCATGCGCATGGCGATATGCGCGACAGCCTGCAGCGCCATCAGCACCACCACCAGCCCCCACATGCGGCGCGGATTGACGCCCAGCAGCCAGCTATTGGCCGCGTCCGGCAGCAGCGGCCAGATCACCAGGGCGGCGCCGGCCAGGATCAGGCCGTCGCGCAGCTCGCCGCTCTTGAGCGTGACGCGGATGAAGTAATGCAGCGGCGCGCGCAGGTTGAGCATGGACGCCACCAGCACCGCCAGGCCGGCCGACAACGCCGGATGGGCGACCGCGTTCACGCCCAGCAGGAAGCTGACGAACAGGGCCAGCTGGGTCACCATGCCGGATTCCTGCGCACTGGCGCGGTAATAGCTGACGACATTGAGCGCCACCACCATCAGCGCCGCCATCAGCGTCAGCGCGGGATCGATGCTCTGGGCCAGCGCGCCGCACAACGCCACCAACGCGAAGCTGCGCACGCCGGCCAGCGTGTGCGTGGAGGGGGCGCCCTTGCGCCGCTCGCGCTCGATGCCGATCAGCATGCCGCTGCCGAGGGCGGCGCCCAGTCCGATCAAATTGGCGCTGATGCTCATGGACGTTCCCTACAGTTGGCCATAGCGGTGGGCCAGCCAGCTCTTGAGCAACTGGGCCGACACCAGGTAGGCGCCGACGATGGCCGACAGCGCCAGCCAGTAGCCGCCGGGCGGCGTGACGAAGCCGAGCGCGCCGCCGAAGGCCGACAGCGGCAGCCACAGGCCCAGCACGCAGACCGCCAGCGTGGTGGTCAGCAGCGCCGTGCTGGGCTTGCTTTGCACGAAGGGCACCTTGCCGGTGCGCAGGACGTGCACCACCAGCGTCTGCGTCAGCAGCGATTCGAGGAACCAGCCGGACTGGAACAGCGCCGGCTGCCGGGCCGCATCGAACAGATACCACAGCACGCCGAAGGTCAGGTAGTCGAACAGCGAGCTGAGCGGGCCTAGGTACAGCATGTTGCGCCAGATATTGCCGATGTCCCAGCGGCGCGGCCGGCGCAGGTAGCCGGGGTCGACATGGTCGCTGGCCAGCGCGGTCTGCGACACGTCGTACAGCAGGTTGTTGAGCAGGATCTGCACCGGCGCCATCGGCAGGAAGGGCAGCAGCACGCTGGCGCCGAGCACGCTGAGCATGTTGCCGAAGTTGGAGCTGGCGCTCATGCGCAGGTATTTGCTGATGTTGCCGAACACCTTGCGGCCCTCGACCACGCCGTCCTTCAAGGCCATCAGGCTCTTCTGCAGCAGGATGATGTCGGCCGATTCCTTGGCGATGTCGACCGCGCTGTCGACCGAGATGCCGACATCGGCCGCCTTCAGCGCGGCGCCGTCGTTGATGCCGTCGCCCAGGTAGCCGACCACGTGGCCACGGCTTTGCAGCGCGCGGATCACCCGCGCCTTCTGCTGCGGCGCCAGCTTGGCGAACACCGACACTTCTTCAGCGCGCAGCGCCAGCGCGTCGTCGTCGAGGGCGTCGATGTCGCTGCCCAGCATGACCTGCTGCACCGGCAGTCCGACATGGCGGCACACGCTGCGCGTGACGGTGGCGTTGTCGCCGGTCAGCACCTTGACCGCCACGCCGTAATGGCTCAGCGCGCGCAGGGCCTCGGCCGCGCTGTCCTTGGGCGGGTCGAGGAAGGCGATGTAGCCCACCAGCAGCAGGTCGGCCTCGGCGCTGTTGTCGATCACCGTATCGCCGGCGGCCAGCTCGCGGCAGGCCACGGCGATCACGCGGAAGCCGTCCTCGTTGAGCTCGTTTACCACGCGGTCCAGCGCCACGCCGTGGTGGTCCCGCAGCGAGATCACGCCGGCGCCGGTCTCGGCCCGCGTGCAGACGCCGAGCACTTCCTCCACCGCGCCCTTGCAGATCAGCACGCGCGTACCGTCGCGGCGCTCGACCACCACCGACATGCGGCGGCGCTGGAAGTCGAACGGCAGCTCGTCGATCTTGCGGAAGGCGTGGTCGGCGTCCAGGTGCTCGTGCACGTCCACGTAGTTGAGCACGGCCACGTCCAGCAGGTTCTTCAGGCCGGTCTGGTAGTAGCTGTTCAGGTAGGCGTATTCGGTGACGCGGGCCGAGTCCTTGCCCTCGATGTCGACATGGCGCTCCATGATCACGCGGTCCTGCGTCAGCGTGCCGGTCTTGTCCGTGCACAGCACGTCCATCGCGCCGAAGTTCTGGATCGCGTTGAGCCGCTTGACGATCACCTGCTTGCCCGACATGGCCAGCGCGCCCTTGGCCAGGTTGATGGTTACGATCATCGGCAGCATTTCCGGCGCCAGGCCGACCGCCACCGCCACGCCGAACAGCAGCGCCTGCAGCCAGTCGCCCTTGCTCAAGCCGTTGAGCACGAACACCAGCGGCATCATCACGCACATCACCCGTATCATCAGCCACACGAACTGGTTGACGCCGCGGTCAAAGCTGGTCAGGGCGCGCGCGCCGGCCAGGTCGGTGGCGATCTGGCCGAAACAGGTGCGCGCGCCGGTGGCCACCACCAGCGCGCTGGCGGTGCCGCTGACCACGGTGCTGCCCATGAAGGCGATGTTGCCCAGCTCCAGCGCGGGCAGGCCGGCGGCGGCCAGCGCCTGGCCGTGCTTCTCGACCGGCAGCGCCTCGCCGGTCAGCGCGGACTGGCTGATGAACAGGTCGCGGCTGGACAGGATGCGCAGGTCGGCCGGCACCAGCGCTCCTGCCGACAGCCGCACGATATCGCCCGGCACCAGCGCGGCCAGCGGCAGGTCGCCGGCCTGGCCGCCGCGCAGCACGCTGGCGGTGGTGGCCACCATCGAGCGCAGGCGTTCGGCCGCCAGGTCGGAGCGGTGCTCCTGCACAAACGCCAGCAGCGACGACAGCACCACCATGACCGCGATCACGATGGCGCCCCAGGCCTGGCCGGTCAGGTAGTTCACCAGCGCCAGGGCCAGCAGCAACAGCGACAGCGGACTGGCCAGCAAGGTCAGGAAGCGCAGCCAGGCGTTGCCGTGGGCCTGGTGGATCACCGCGTTGGGCCCGGTTTGCTGCAGGCGCAGGCGCGCCTCCTGTTCCGTCAGCCCGCCGGCGCGGCTGTCCAGCAGGCGCAGCGCGGCGTCGGGATCGGCCGCCGCGTAGTTCTGCAGCAGGGCTTGTTGCTGGGCGTTGGCGGTGCTGGGCGGGGTGGCGGACATGTCGGTCGTCGGGCTCCGGTGAGGTGGTGGGGTCAATCGCGCTTGCCGCGATGGGGCCGCCGCTCGTGGGCTTGCTGGCAGGGCAGGCACATGTGCGCGGTCGGCTGCACCCGCAGGCGCTCATGCGGGATGGCGGTGCCGCAGCCCTGGCAGCGGCCATAGCTGCCGTCCGCCAGGCGTGCGCAGGCGCGGTCCAGGCTGCGCAGGGTCGCCAGATCCTCGGCCAGCCGCACCGGGTCGCAGCCCGGCAACTGCCTGGCCAGGGCCGGATCGTCCGGCGATACCGTGCTGTCGAGCAACTGCGCGGTCAGCGGCAACGGTCCCAGGCGCAGGCGCAGCTGGCTGGCCAGTTCGGCGCGGTGGCGGTGCAGGCGGGCTGCGAGCGCTTCCAGTTCAGTGGGCGAGAGCGGGTTCATGGCATCACTGTAGGGCCGCGCCGGCGCGCCGTCTGTAGCGCCCGTTGATCCAGATCAAAATGCCAGGGAATACCGTTGATCCGGCTTCTTGCCGATAAGGCACTTTTTTTTGTGTTTCGGGCGATTCAAACGTATCATCGAGGTTTGGGTGCCGGATCGGCATCGTTATTCGGGATGCGCCTTTGAAAAATCTGGGAATTGAGGGCTTAAGTCTGGAGTGGCTGGTGGCCTCGGCCACCGACGCCATGCTGATCGTCGACCAGGACGGCAAGATCGTGCTGGCCAATCCGGCGCTGGAGAAGCTGTTTGGCTACGGACCGGACCAGATGCTGGGGCTGACGCTGGAAGCGCTGGTGCCGTCCCGCTTCCACGCCGCCCACGCCGGCCAGCGCGACGATTTCTTCGAGCAACCGCGTTCGCGCGCCATGGGCGCCGGCGTTGAGCTGTACGGTCTGCACCACGACGGCTACGAGTTCGGCGTCGAGGTCAGCCTGTCGCCGCTGCGCACCTCGCAGGGGCAGCAAATGGTGCTGGCCACGGTGCGCGACGTCACCGAGCGCAAGCTGGCCGAGCAGGCGCTGCAGGAAAGCGAGGCGCGCATGCGCGCCATCTTCGAGACCGCGGTGGACGCCATCATCACCATCGACGAGCGCGGCGTGCTGGAGCGCCTGAACCCGGCCGCCGAACGCATGTTCGGCTACGCCGAGGCCGAGGTGGCGGGCCGCAACGTCTCGATGCTGATGCCGCAGCCGCACCGCGCCCAGCACGACGGCTACCTGGCGCACTACCGCGAGACCGGCGAGAAGCGCATCATCGGCAAGGGCCGCGAGGTGGAGGGCTTGCGCAAGGACGGCAGCGTGTTCCCGATGGAGCTGTCGGTGGTCGAGATGCAGATCGGCGCGCGCCGCATGTTCACCGGCATGGTGCGCGACATTTCCGAGCGCAAGGCGGCCGAGGACCGCAACCGCCGCCTGATGCAGGAAATCAGCAGCGCCAACGAGGAGCTGACCAACTTCGCCTACGTGGTGTCGCACGACCTGAAGGCGCCGCTGCGCGGCATCGGCTCGCTGGCCGACTGGCTGGCCACCGACTACGCCGAGCAGTTCAACGACGAGGGCAAGGAGCACATGCGGCTGCTGATCAACCGGGTGCACCGGATGAGCAGCCTGATCGACGGCATCCTGCAATACTCGCGCGTGGGCCGGGTGCGCGAGGCGCAGCTGCCGGTCGACCTGAACCGTCTGCTGGTGGACGTGGTGGACCTGCTGGCGCCGCCGGCTAACTTCCGCGTGACGGTGGCGCCGGCGCTGCCGACCGTGCTGATCGAGCCCACCCGCATCCAGCAAGTGTTCCACAACCTGATCTCCAACGCCATCAAGTACATGGACAAGCCGGATGGCGAGATCGAGATCGGCTGCGCCGACGACGGCAGCCACTGGCGCTTCAGCGTGCGCGACAACGGCCCCGGCATCGAGACGCGCCACTTCGACCGCATCTTCCAGCTGTTCCAGACGCTGGCCTCGCGCGACCGTGTCGAAAGCACCGGCGTCGGCCTGGCGCTGGCCAAGAAAATCGTAGAAATGTACCACGGCCGCATCTGGCTTGAATCGCAGATGGGGCAGGGCAGCACCTTCTGGTTCACGCTGCCCAAGTCCGGCGCCCCCTTACCCAGAACAGGATCCATCCAATGAAAGTCCTTAACAAGCCCATCCTGCTGGTCGAAGACGACCACGTCGACATCATGACCATCAAGCGCGCGCTGAAGGAAATCCATGTCGGCAACGAGGTGGTCAGCATGGAACACGGCGAGGCGGGCCTGGCCTACCTGCGCGACCCGGCCAACGAGCGGCCGTGCATCATCCTGCTCGACCTGAACATGCCGATCATGAACGGCATCGAATTCCTGCAGCAGATCAAGCTCGACGCCTCGCTGCGCCGCATTCCGGTGGTGGTGCTGACCACCTCCGAGGAACAGCAGGACAAGGTGCACAGCTTCGACCTGGGCGTGGCCGGCTACATGGCCAAGCCGGTCGACTACCGCCGCTTCGTCGAGATGATGCGCTCGATCGACCTGTACTGGACCATCAGCGAGATGCCGTGAACGCCACCCTGCGCGTGCTGATCGTGGAGGATGACGCGGTCGACCGCATGGCGTGCCGGCGCGCCTTCGCCGCCGCGGCCGACGCCCCGTTCGAGCTGCTGGAGGCCGACAGCGGCGAGCAAGGCCTGGAGCTGGCGCGCAGCCAGCGGCCCGACTGCATCCTGCTCGACTACCACCTGCCCGACCTGACCGGGCTGGAGTTCCTGGCCCACCTGAACGGCGACGGCGCCGCGCTGGCCATCCCGGTGATGATGCTGACCGGCGCCGACAGCGCGGCCGTGGCGGCCGAGGCCATGCGCCGCGGCGCGCGCGACTACCTGGTCAAGGACGTCGACGGCTACTACCTGGAATTCCTGCCGGGCGCGATCCACCGCATGCTGCGCGAGCAGAGCCTGCTGGACGACAAGCGCCAGGCCGAGGCCCGCTTCCGCACGCTGATCGAGCAGATGCAGGCGATCAGCTACATCGCCGAGCTGGGCGAGGGCGGCGCGCTGCGCTACATCAGTCCGCAGATCGGCCTGCTGGGTTTCAGCCCGGCCGAGTGGCTGGCCGACCCGGCGCTGCACGGCCAGCGCATGGACCCGGACCGGCGCGAGGCCATCCTGGCGGCGATGCGGCACAGCCGCCGCGACGGCACGCCGCTGCACCTGGAGTACCGGCTGCACGCGCGCGACGGCCGCACGCTGTGGTTCCGCGACCAGGCCGAGCTGGTGCGCGACGAACAGGACCAGCCGCTGTTCATGCAGGGCATCATGATCGACATCACCCAGACCAAGCTGGCCGAGCAGGCGTTGCTGGCGTCGCAGCAGGCGCTGCGCAGCCTGTCGGCGCACCAGGAGCAGATCAAGGAGCACGAGCGCAAGCGCATCGCCCAGGAGATTCACGACGAGCTGGGCGGCCTGCTGACCGGCATCAAGGCCTACGTCGCGGTCAGCATCGAGCGCGCCGAGGCGGCCGGTTCGCCGGCCGAGCCGTTGCTGGCCGAGGTGGCCGGGCTGGCGCAGGACGCGATCGACACCGTGCGGCGCGTGATCACCGACCTGCGCCCCAGCGTGCTGGACCAGCTGGGCGTATGGGCCGCGCTCGAGTGGTACGCCGAACAGGTCGAGCGCCGCTCGGGCCTGCATTGCCAGTGCGCGGTGGCGCCGGCCGCGGCCGCGCTGGAGCTGGGCGCCGAGCGCAGCACCATGCTGTTCCGCATCGCGCAGGAGGCGCTGACCAATGTGGTGCGGCACGCCGGCGCCAGCAACGCCACGCTGCAGGTCGACTATGCCGACGGCGTGCTGGAGCTGCGCATCAGCGACGACGGCCAGGGCATCGAGGCCGAGCGCCTGCTCAACCGCGAATCCTGGGGCATCCTCGGCATGCACGAACGCTGCCGTCACTTTGACGGCGAACTGAAAATCACCGGCAAGCCGGGCGAGGGCACGACCCTGCTGCTGCGCCTGCCATTGCGCGATCAAGACGAGTAAAACATGAGTAACCATCCCATCCGCGTGCTGCTGGTCGACGACCATGCGATCGCCCGCAACGGCGTGCGCCTGATGCTGAGCACGGCCGACGACATCCGCGTCGACGGCGAAGCCTGCAACGCGCAGGAAGCGCTGCAACTGGTCATGGCCCAGGAATTCGACGTGGCGCTGCTCGACATCACCATGCCCGGCAAGAATGGCCTGGAACTGCTCAAGCAGCTGCGCAGCGAGCGGCCCAAGCTGGCCGTGCTGATGCTGAGCACGTATTCGGAAGACATCTACGCGGTGCGCGCGCTCAAGCTGGGCGCGGCCGGCTACCTGATCAAGGACGCGCCAACCACCACGCTGGTGGCGGCCGTGCGCAAGGCCGCCTCGGGCGGCAAGCACGTCAGCCCGGCGCTGCTGGAGAAGCTGGCCAGCCTGATCGGCGGCGGCGGCGACGCCGGCCACGAGGCGCTGTCCAACCGCGAGCTGGAAGTGTTCAAGCTGATCGCGGCCGGCGAATCGCTGGTGCGCATCGGCGAAACCCTGCACCTGAGCCCCAACACCGTGACCACCTACCGCTCCCGCATCCTGGAAAAAATGGGCCTGGAAAGTAATGCCGAATTGACACGCTACGCCCTGGAGCACGGCATCATCTAGCGCTGTAGGGGAATCCCTACAAGTTTTTGTCGGGTGATCCTTACACGACATGGCAGCGAAGCCCGATTAGCACGGCGCCGTCCATCGCCGATACTGTGTTCATGCCAACGCCATCATTGCGATGCGCAGGCCAGCACACTAAGGAGCATGGACATGATGACCAATTTACAACTCGCGAGCAACATGGGCGCGGCGCAATCGAAATGCGGCATGTGCGGCTTCAAGAACCTGTGCCTGCCGCAGGGCCTCAACGAAAGCGAGATGGGCCGCCTCGACAAGATCATCGGTCGCCGCCGCCGCGTCGAGCGCGACGAGAACCTGTGCCGCATGGACCAGCCGTTCCACAGCCTGTACGCGGTGCGCTTCGGCCACTTCAAGACCTCGCGCGTCAACCACAGCGGCCAGCAGCAGATCACCGGCTTCCAGATGGCCGGCGAGCTGCTGGGCATGGACGCGATCGGCAGCGGCCAGCACGCTTGCGGCGTGGTGGCGCTGGAGGACAGCGAGGTGTGCGAGATCCCCTTCGCCCGCCTGCAGGAACTGTTTGCCGAGGTGCCGACGCTGCTGCGCCACTTCCACCGCATCATGAGCCAGGAAATCATGCGTGAACAGAACGCCATGCTCTTCCTCGGCAATATGCGCGCCGAGCAGCGCTTCGCCACCTTCCTGCTGAACCTGTCCACCCGCTACGCCGCGCGCGGTTACTCGCCCCACAGCTTCCAGCTGCGCATGTCGCGCGAGGACATCGGCGATTACCTGGGCCTGACCATCGAGAGCATCAGCCGCCTGCTGTCGCGCTTCCGCGCCAGCGGCTGGATCGCGGTCGACAAGCGCGAGCTGACCATCCTCGACCACCCAAGCCTGGAATCGCTGGCCACCGGCATGCCCGCACCGGCCGCCGGCGCCCGTCCGGTCCAGATGATGATGCAGGCCGCCATGGCCTGATCCCGCCGTCAGCGCGGCGGCATTTTCGACCCCCCCCGCAGTTCCAGTTCCGTCTGGCAGTCCCGGCACATCTCGGCCTCGGGCTGCGCCAGCAGGCGCGCTTCCAGGATGGCCTCGCCACAGCGCGAGCACTGTCCGTAGCCGCCGTGGTGCAGCCGCCCCAGCGCATTGTCCACGCTGCGCAATTCCAATAATTCATGATTGAGCAGCGCGATATCGGTATCGCTGAGCTGGCTGGCCTCGGCCAGGTCGGCGTCGATGGCGTAGTTGTTAAACAGGGCCATCTCCTGTTGTTCGTCAGCCTGGTGCAGACGTTGCCGCAACTGGGCGGCCAGTTGCTCGCGCCGTTGCTGGAGCCGGTTGCTCAATACTTGCATGACGTTGGCGCTGACGGTACTCATGGTGTTCTCCATTGTTATTGGTGTTGCGGGGGTGTTGATTCAGTGCGCCATCAGGACCGGCAGCGTCATCTCGCGCAGGACGGCGCGAGTGGCGCCGCCGAGCAGCCACTCGTGCAGGCGCTGGTGGCCGTAGCCGCCCATCATCAGCAGGTCGGCGCCGGTGCCGGAGGCCAGGGCCAGCAGCGCTTCGCCCGCCCGCCGGTCCTCGTCGTGCGGGACCAGGGTGACCTCCACGCCGTGCCGGACCAGGTAGCGGGCCAGTTCGGCGCCCGGCACGTCGGCCTGGCGTCCGTGGCCGCCGGTTTGCGGGGCGGCGGCGACGGTGACGGCGGCGGCGCGCTTGAGCATCGGCAACGCGGCCGCGACGGCGCGCGCGGCCGAGACGCTGCCGTTCCAGCCGACCAGCACGTGCTTGCCGGTCTGCTCGAACCGGCCGGCGTGCGGCACCAGCAGCACCGCCCGGGCGCTGTGGAACATCACGGTCTGCGGAAGGCGGGCCTGCAGGCCGTTGCTGTGGTCATGCGGATCGGCCTGGCTCAGCACCAGCAGGTCGGCGTAGGGGCTTTGCAGGATCAAGCCGTCGTCGGCGGCATCGTCGACCCGCCGCGCCTCGATGGACGGCACGCCGACGCGGCTGGCGCATTCGGTGAACTGGGACAGCGCCGCGTCGGCGCGGTCGCGCAGCAGGCGCAGGTCGAAGGGGAAGGGCGTGCCGACCGCGGCGATCGAGCCATCGGGCAGGGCGTGGCGCGACAGGCCGGTCATGGCGGCACCGACCAGATGGGCATCATGCGCCAGCGCGAGCAGCGCCGCCAGCCGGATGCGCTGTTCGGCCTGCGGCGTGCCGTCGGCGTGCACGAGTATGGTTTTGTAGGACATGCTGTCTCCCTGATGGCTGGCACAGTTTCAGCGACGCGGCAATTGAGTCACGTCAAGTAACGCCATCGTAGTGACTTGACCGTGTAAATTGATTGATCCAAATCAAGCGCGCCGCTAGTCCGGTGATGCGCGTGCTGTATGTTTCCATTTTTTGAGTTGGATCAAATGGCCATGGTGACGCCAGCCCCGTGCGCCCGTACAGTCGGGTAGTGGGTGGCGTCGCCGCCTGATAGACAGGAGCCGCCTCCGATGAAAACCTCCCCGCTGTCGCCCGTCGCCCCGTTGCTGCTGGCGCTGACCGCGCTGACCGGTTGTGCCAACCTGCGGCCGGTCAGCCTGCCGCCGGCGGCGCCGCCATATCAGGCGCCGGCGGACTGGTCGCAAGGCAAGGCGGGCGCGGCGCCGGCCGATGCCGCCGCGCTGGCCGCGTGGTGGCGGCGCTTCAACGATCCCTTGCTGGAGCAACTGGTGGGGCAGGCGCTGCAAGCCAATCCCGGCATCGCGCAGGCGCGCGCGGCGCTGCAGCAGGCCCGCGCCACGCGCGCGGCGGCCGCGGCCGGCCTGGCCGCCACCGTCAGCGGCAGCGGCCAGGCCCAGCGCAGCAAGCAGGACGGCTCGGCGGTTTCCAATTCCTACAACCTGGGCTTCGATGCCCGCTGGGAGCCGGACATCTTCGGCGCCAACCACTACGGACTGGCGGCCAGCGCCGCCGCCCTCCAGGCCAGCGCGGCCACGCTGGGCGGCACGCAGGTCTCGGTCGCGGCCGAGGTGGCGCGCGACTACATCGACCTGCGCGGCGCCCAGGCCCGGCTGGCGATCGCGCGCGACAACCTGGCCAATCAGCTGAGTACGCTGGAAATCACCAACTGGCGGGTCCAGGCCGGCATGTTGACCTCGCTCGAACAGCAGCAGGCGATCACCGCCGCCGAGCAGGCCGCCGCGCAGCTGCCGGTGCTGGAAGCCAGCGTGGCGCAACTGGGCCATGCGCTGGCCGTGTTGTGCGGGGAGTCGCCGGCCGCGCTGGATGCGCTGCTGGCACCGCCGCGGGCCATCCCCGGTGATGGCGCGCAACTGGCGCTGAGCCTGCCCGCCGCGACGCTGCGCCAGCGTCCCGACGTGCGGGCTGCCGAGTTCCAGCTGGAGGCGGCGCGCGCACGGGTGGGGCAGGCCGACGCCGCCCGCTATCCGCAGTTCCGGCTGGACGGATCATTGGGATTGAGCGGCCTGGGCTGGGGCTCCAGCGGCGGCACCCTGTTGCGCACGCTGCTGGCCGGCGTGACCGGCAATGTGCTTGACGGCGGCGCCAGCCAGGCCCAGCTCGACTTGCAACGTGGCGCGCTGGCGCAGGCGCAGGCGGGCTATCTGTCCACCGTGCTGGGCGCGCTGCAGGAAGTGGAGGACGCGCTGGCCTCGCTGACCGGCGAACGCGCGCGGCTGGAGCATTTGCGCCTGGCCGCCTCAGCCGCCGAGAGCGCCGCGTTGCTGGCGCGGCAACGCTACGCCAGCGGGCTGGTCGACTTCCAGACGGTGCTGGAAACCCAGCGGGCGCTGTATGCATCGCAGGACGGCGTGGCCGTCACCAGCGCCGACCTGGGCGGCGACCTGGTACGGCTATACAAGGCGCTGGGCGGCGGCTGGCAACCCGACGGCGAAGGCGCCGCAACCAAACAAGGACGCGCACCATGAACCAACCATTGGCGCAGGCGCCCCGGCCCGCCGCATCCACGCCGCAGGGCGAACTGGCGGAACCGGTCCGGCATCCGTGGTGGCGCCGCGCCGCATTCTGGGCCGGCGTGCTGGCGTTGCTTGCGGCCGGCGCCGGCTTGTATGCGTGGCAGGCGCAGCGCCAGGCGGCGCGCGCACCCGGCTATGTGACGGTGCCGGTCAAGCGCGGCAGCGTCACGCTCAGCGTCACCGCCAACGGCACCTTGCAGCCGACCCGCGCGGTCAATATCGGCAGCGAGCTGTCCGGCACCGTGGCGCGCGTGCTGGTCGATGTCAACGACCAGGTCCACGCCGGCCAGGTGCTGGTGGAGCTCGACACGGCCAAGCTGCGGGACCAGATCGTGCGTTCGCGCGCCGCGCTGGCCGCCGCCCGGGCCGCGCTGGCGCAGAACCAGGCCAGCCTGGCCGAGGCGCGCAGCGCGCTGGGACGGCTGGAGGACGTGGCCAGGCTGTCCGGCGGCAAAGTGCCGTCGCGGGCGGAACTCGACGCCGGCCGCGCGACGCTGGCCCGCGCCGAAGCGGCCGTCCTGAGCGCCGTCGCCAACGTCGACAGCGCGCAGGCCACGCTGTCGACCGACAGCACCAACCTGGCGCGCGCGTCGATTCGCTCGCCCATCGACGGCGTGGTGCTGAGCCGCAGCGTCGATCCCGGCAACGCGGTGGCCGCCTCGCTGCAGGCGGTGACGCTGTTCGCGCTGGCCGAGGACCTGCATCACCTGCGCCTGCTGGTCAACGTCGACGAGGCCGACGTCGGCGCGATGCAGGCGGGCCAGCAGGCCGGCTTCACCGTCAGCGCCTACGCCGACCGCAGCTATCCCGCCACTGTGACCCGCGTCTCATACGGCTCCACCATCACCGAAAACGTGGTGACCTACGTGGCTTACCTGGACGTCGACAACGCCGACTTGAGCCTGCGGCCCGGCATGACCGCCACCGCCGTGATTCGCGCGGCGCAGCATGACAATGTGCTGCTGATCCCGAACAGCGCGCTGCGCTTCACGCCGGGCGACACCGGCGCGGCGGCATCGGGCGGGCTGGTGTCGCGCCTGATGCCACGCCTGCCGGCGCGGGCGCCGCGCCAGGCCGGCGTGGCAGCCGCCGTGCGCCGCTCGCTGTGGGTGCTGCGCGATGGGCGGCCGCAGGAGCTCAGTGTCACGCTGGGCATCAGCGACGGCCGCTACACGGAGGTGAGCGGCGCCGGGCTGGATGCGGGCGTTCGGGTCATCACCGACCAGCGCGCGGCGGCGCCGTGAACGACACCGTCCCGCTGATACGGCTGCGCGACGTCTGCAAGCGCTACGGCGCGGGCGGCACCGCGCTGATGGCGCTGGACCGGGTCAACCTCGATATCGCGCAGGGCGAGTTCGTCGCGATCATGGGGCCCAGCGGCTCGGGCAAGTCGACCGCCATGAACATCCTCGGCTGCCTCGACACGCCCAGCGCCGGCCAATATCTGTTCCACCAAATCGACGTCGGCGCCGCCAGCCGCGACCAGCGGGCGCGCCTGCGCCGGCGCTACCTGGGCTTCGTGTTCCAGGGCTTTAACCTGCTGGCGCGCACCTCGGCGCAGGAGAACGTGGAATTGCCGCTGCTGTACCGCGGCGAGGGCGCGGCCCGCCGCCACGCGTTGGCCGCGCAGGCGTTGGCCGCGGTCGGACTGGAAGGCTGGGAGCAGCACACGCCGGCCGAACTGTCTGGCGGCCAGCAGCAGCGGGTCGCCATCGCGCGCGCCATTGTCAGCGCGCCGTCGCTGCTGCTGGCCGACGAACCGACCGGCAATCTCGATAGCCAGCGCAGCGCCGAGATAATGGAGCTGCTGGCGCGCCTGAACCGCGAGCAGGGCATCACGGTGGTGATGGTCACCCACGAGCCGGACATGGCCCTGTACGCGCAGCGCATCGTGCGCTTCCGCGATGGCCGCATCGAGAGCGACGAACAGAATCCGGCCGCGCTGGAGGTGGGCTAATGCTGCTCAACACCATCCTGCTGGCGCTACGCTCGATCCGGCGCAACCTGCTGCGCTCCTTCCTGACGATGCTGGGCATCGTGATCGGCGTGGGCGCGGTGATCGCCATGGTCACGCTGGGCAACGGCGCGACCCAGGCGGTGCATGACCAGATCGCGAGCCTGGGCAGCAACCTGCTGATGGTGCGCACCGGCCAGCGCATGGGGCAGGGCGGCTCCGGCGCGCCGGCCTTCAAGGAAGCCGACGCCGAGGCCATCGCGTTGCAGATCGGCGGCATCCGCGCGGTGGCCGCCGAGGCGCGCAGCGGCGCCACCGTGGTGGCCAATGGCCGCAACTGGACCACCACCGTCACCGGCGGCAGCGCCGAATGGATCACCGCCGCCAACTGGACGCTGGGCGCCGGCCGCCAGTTCGACGACGGCGAACAGCGCGCCGGCGGCGCCGTCTGCGCCCTGGGCGCGACGGTGGCGCGCTCGCTGTTCGGCCGCCGCGATCCGCTGGGCGAGCGGCTGCGCATCAAGCAGTTTTCCTGCGTGATCGTGGCGCTGCTGGCGCCCAAGGGGCAGGGCGCGATGGGCAACGACCAGGACGACGTGGTGCTGCTGCCGCTGCACACGCTGCAGCGCCGCGTGACCGGCAACCAGCGCGTGAACACGCTGCTGATCTCCATGCAGGAGGGCAGCGACGCCACCGCGCTGCAAGCGCGCCTGCGGCTGCTGCTGCGCGAGCGCCGCAAGCTGGGCGCGGCCGAGGAGGACAACTTCAACATCCTTGACACGCGTCAGCTGGCCGAGACGATGTCCGGCGCCACCCGCGTGATGACAACGCTGCTGGCGGCGGTGGCGGCGGTCAGCCTGCTGGTGGGCGGCATCGGCATCATGAACATCATGCTGGTGAGCGTGACCGAGCGCACGCGCGAGATCGGCCTGCGGCTGGCCATCGGTGCGCAGGAGCGCGACGTGCTGCTGCAGTTCCTGATCGAGGCCATGGTGCTGGCCGCATTGGGCGGCCTGGCCGGCGTGCTGCTGGCGGCGCTGGCGACGGTGCTGATGGCGCGCGGCCTGCAGCTGCCGTATTTGTTCAATCCCGGCGTGAACCTGCTGTCCTTCCTGTTCTCTGCCGGGATCGGCGTGGTGTTCGGCTACGTGCCGGCGCGCCGCGCCGCGCGCATGGATCCGATCGAGGCGCTGCGCCACGAATAACGGCGGGCCTACAAGGGCAACGCCGTCTCGTACTTCACTTCGCGCAGCGCCACGCTGGTGTTGACCTGCGCCACGCCGTTCAGTTTGACCAGCACGTTGTGCAGGAAGTCGTGGTAGGCATCCATATCGGCCACCACCACCTTGACCATGTAGTCCGAGCTGCCGGTGGTCTCGTAGCATTCCACCACCTCCGGGCGCAAGCGCATGGAGGCCTCGAACTGTTCGACCACGCCTTCCTCGTGCCGCGCCAGCGAGATGTGCAGCAGGCACACCACGGACAGCCCCAGTTTGCGCCGGTCCACCAGCGCGGTGTAGCGGACGATGTAGCCGTTGTCCTCCAATTCCTTCTGCCGGCGCCAGCACGGGCTGGCCGACATGCCGATCTTCTCCGCCAGCTCGTTCGACGAAATCCTGCCGTTTTTTTGCAGTTCCGCGAGGATTTTCACCGAGGCGGGGTCGATAGAAGTATTTTTCATGTTTCAGGTCAAATTTCGAAATATTCTCGCCATTCTAGCCCCGCACGCGGCAAAGATAGAAATAATTTTTCCATAGTCGCGGCATATCCTGTCTCATCAAAAAAACATAACGAGACCATGAATACCTTGACCATTCCCGTGCCATTCCTGGCCGATCCGCACTACGCGCTGGACGACAACCTGACCCGCGCCGAAGGCCGCGTGTTCCTGACCGGCACCCAGGCGCTGGTGCGCCTGCTGTGCATGCAGAAGCTCAGCGACGAAGCGCGTCGACTCAACACCGCCGGTTTCGTCAGCGGCTACCGCGGCTCGCCGCTGGGCGCCGTGGACCAGGAACTGTGGCGCGCCAAGGACCTGCTGCAAAGCCACCACATCGAATTTCTCCCTGCGATCAACGAGGAACTGGGTGCGACCGCCGTCATGGGCTCGCAGCAGGTGGAGGCCGATCCGACCCGCAAGGTCGACGGCGTGTTCGCCATGTGGTACGGCAAAGGGCCGGGCGTGGACCGCGCCGGCGACGCGCTCAAGCACGGCCACGTCTACGGCTCCTCGCCGCATGGCGGCGTGCTGGTGATCCTGGGCGACGACCACGGTTGCGTGTCGTCGTCGATGCCGCACCAGAGCGAGCAGGCGCTGATCGCCTGGGGCATGCCGGTGATTAATCCGGCCAACATCCAGGAGTACATGGAGTTCGGCCTGTACGGCTGGGCGATGTCGCGCTACTCGGGCGCTTGGAGCGGTTTCAAGGCTATCTCTGAAACCGTGGAGGGCGGCGCGGTGGTCGAGCTGCCGCCGCTGCCGCGGTACGTCGAGCCGGCCGATTACACGGTGCCGCCGGACGGCCTGCACAACCGCTGGCCGGACCTGCCGGGCCTCGCGCTGGAGCAGCGCGCCGCCGCCAAGCTGGAGGCGGTGCAGGCCTTCGCCCGCGCCAACTCCATCGACAAGCTGGTGGTGCCGGCGCCGCGCGCCACCATCGGCATCATCAGCGCCGGCAAGGCCTACCTCGATTTGCTGGAGGCGCTGGAGCGCATGCAGCTGCCGCTCGAACGGCTGGAGCAGCTGGGCGTGCGCCTGTACAAACCTGGCCTGACCTATCCGCTGGAGCGCACGCGCTTGTCGGCGTTCGCCGAGGGACTGGCCGAGATCCTGGTGGTCGAGGAGAAGGGCGCGGTCATCGAACAGCAGGTCAAGAACCTGTTCTACAACCTGCCGCATGAGCAGCGCCCCATCGTCATCGGCAAGACCGACCGCCATGGCGACGCGTTGCTGTCGGCGCTGGGCGAGCTGCGGCCGTCGCGCATCGCGCCGGCGCTGGTGCGGTGGCTGGCGCCGCATTTCCCGCAGCTGGACCTGGCGCGCATGCTGCCGGACTTCTGCGCCGCCGAACTGCTGTCGAACGGCGCCGACGGCGTCAAGCGCACGCCGTATTTTTGCTCCGGCTGTCCGCACAACACCTCGACCCGCGTGCCGGAAGGCAGCCGCGCGCTGGCCGGCATCGGCTGCCACTTCATGGCGACGTGGATGAAGCGCGACACGAATTACCTGTCGCAGATGGGCGGAGAGGGCGTGAGCTGGGTCGGCTCCTCGCGCTTCGTCGGCGAGCCGCACGTGTTCCAGAACCTGGGCGACGGCACCTTCTACCATTCGGGATCGCTGGCGATACGGCAGGCCATCGCGGCGCGCACCAACATCACCTACAAGATCCTGTACAACGATGCGGTGGCCATGACCGGCGGCCAGCCGGTGGACGGCAGCCTGTCGGTGCCGCAGATTGTGCAGCAGGTGTGCAGCGAGGGCGCGAAGAAAGTCGTGGTGGTGACCGATGCGCCGGAAAACTACCAGGGCGTGACGCTGCCGGAAGGCGTGACCGTGCACCACCGCAGCGAACTCGATGCCATGCAGCGCATGCTGCGCGAGATCGCCGGCGTGACGGTGCTGGTGTACGACCAGACCTGCGCCGCCGAGAAGCGCCGCCGCCGCAAGAAGAACAAGCCGGGTAAAGTCGTGTTTCCCGATCCGGCACGGCGCATGGTGGTCAATCCCGCCGTGTGCGAAGGCTGCGGCGATTGCGGCGTGCAGTCGAACTGCCTGTCCATCCTGCCGCTGGAGACGGAGCTGGGCCGCAAGCGCCAGATCGAGCAATCGTCCTGCAACAAGGACTACTCCTGCGTCGAGGGCTTCTGCCCGAGCTTCGTCTCGGTGCTGGGCGGCGCGCTACGCAAGCCGGAAAGCGTGAAGCTGTCGCTGGCCGACCTTGAGCAGGCGCTGGCCGCCTATCCGCAGCCGGCCCGCCACGCGCTGGCCAAGCCGTTCGAGATATTGGTGGCTGGCGTCGGCGGCACCGGCATCGTCACGGTCGGCGCGCTGATCTCGATGGCCGCCCACCTGGAAGGCAAGGGCGCTTCCACGCTGGACTTCATGGGCTTTGCACAGAAGGGCGGCGCGGTGCTGTCGCATGTGCGCGTGGCGTCGTCGCCGTCGCGCCTGAACCAGGTGCGCATCGACCTGCGCCAGGCCGACGCGGTGTTCGCCTGCGACCTGGTGGTGGCCGCGATGCCGGACAGCCTGTCCGTCATGCGCCACGGGCACACCAGGGTGGTGGCCAACGAGCGCGAAATCCCGACCGCCGAATTCACCCGCGAGCGCGACGCCTCCATCAACAAGGCCGGCCTGCTGGAGAAGCTGGCCGCGTCGGCCGGTGCTGAGAACCTGTCGCAGCTCGACGCGCAGGAGACGGCGGCGCGCTTCCTCGGCGATCCTATCGGCGGCAATATCCTGTTGATGGGCTATGCGTGGCAACTGGGGCTGGTGCCGGTCGGGCTGGAGGCGTTGATGCGGGCGATCGAATTGAACGCTGTCGCCATCGACATGAACAAGCGCGCCTTCATGCTGGGCCGCCTGGCCGCCGCCGACCGCGCGGCACTGGACCGTCTGGCGCAGCCGTCGCAGGTGATCCAGTTCGCCGCGCCGAAGTCGCTGGCCGAAACCGTGGCCTTCCGCGTCGACTGGCTGACCAAGTACCAGAACGCCGCCTACGCGCGCCGCTACTTCGATGCGGTGACGGCCGTCGAACTGCGCGAGATCGCGCTGGAAGGCAGTGGCTCGCGCAAGCAGTTGAGCAAGGCCGTGGCGCGCAACCTGTTCAAGGTGATGGCCTACAAGGACGAGTACGAGGTGGCGCGGCTGCATGCCGATCCCGCCTTCCGCGCGCAGATCGCCGCGCAGTTCGACGGCGACTACAAGCTGGCCTTCCACCTGGCGCCGCCGCTGCTGGCCCGCCGCAAGCCCGGTTCCGACGTGCCGGCCAAGATGACCTTCGGCGCCTGGATGATGCCGGCCTTTGGCGCGCTGGCCCGGCTCAAGTCCCTGCGCGGCACGCCGCTCGATGTTTTCGGCTACACGCAGGAACGCAAGCGCGAGCGCGCGCTGCGCGACCGCTACCTGGCCTTCGCTGACGAACTGGCGTCCGGCCTGCGGGCCGACAACAAGGAAGCGGCGCTGAAGCTGGCGCAGTTGCCGGACCAGGTGCGCGGCTACGGCCACGTGAAGCTGGCGGCGCTGGACAAGGCCGATGCGCAATGGACCGAACTGGCGGCACGCTTCCGCGCCGCCAAAGTGGTGGAACTGAAGCGCCAGGCCTGATCAGTTCTTGGCCGGGTCGTAGGACAGCTCGGCCTTGTAGCCTTCCGGCGCGATCGAGGTATCGAAAGGATAGCTGCTGAAGTTCTGCTGGTCGACCAGTCCCAGGTTGATCAGGATGGTGTGCGGCAGGTTCTTGCCGCGCCCCTCCAGCAGGTTGACGGCGGCGTTGATGGCCACCCGCGCCTGGCTCACGCCTTTGGTGTCGGCGGCGGCGTAGATGTCGCCGCTGCGTATCATGTGGGCGATTTCGTCGGTCAGGTCGAAGGCCACCACGCGCAGCTTGCCTTTCAAGCCTGCCGCCTTGATCGGCTGGATCGCGGCCGGCGCGCAGCCGGTGCAGCCGAGCAGGTAGTCGAGTTTGGCGCCGTGCTTGGCCAGCAGCTGCGTCGCCAGCTGCGATTGGATCTGGCGGTCGCTGTCGCCGTAGCGGATGTCGATGATGTTGACCGGGATGGCCGCTTCCTGCGCAGCGATGCGGGTGCCGTCGACTTCACCCTTGACCCAGCCCGCGCCCAAGGGGCCGGGCAGCAGCGCGATATTGACCGACTTCAGGCCACGCTGCTGGGCGTCGCGCGCAATCCAGCGCGTCGCTTCCACGCCCATGTTGCGCAGCGAGGTCGTGACCTTGATGGTCAGGTCGTCGCTGCGGCTGTCGTTGGCCAGCTCGAACACCGGTATGCCGGCGGCGCGCGCCTTGGCGATCGAGCTGTTATTGGCGGTCATGCCGATCGGGGAGATGACGATGGCGTCGTACTTTGCGGCGATGGCGGCGTCCATCTGGCGCAGTTGGCCTTTGAGGTCGTCGTAGCCGGCGGCCGGCAGGATGTCGACCGCGACCCCGAGCCGGCGCGCTTCGCTGATGACGCCATAGCTGCAACCAACCCAGTACGGATCTTTCAAATGCGGGAACAGGAAGGCGATGCGCCAATGCTTGCTGGCCTTGGGCGCCATCGCATAACTGCCGGGGACCACGCGGCCGCTGGCCAGCGCGTCGTCGGCCGAGCCGTTGGCCTGCAGCGGGCGGAAGATCGATACCACGGGCACCGGAGCGAATTTGGCGATGGGCGCCGCCGGGGCGGCGATGGCGGGCAGGATGCTCAGCGCACCCAGGCTGGCCAGTACTCGTAAACGGCGATTGAACATACGGTGTTTTTCTTCCGATTCGGCGGATGGAGCTTGTTTAGTACAATTCTAACCGCATCGGCTGGCGCGGGGGGCAAGCTGACAATTGTCATGTCAAAGTTGTGGCATTTGCGTCTGGTCCGCCGTTCGACCTCGCGGCACACTGTCGTCATACCAACCCGGAGACTTCGATGAAACCTGTATTTTCGACTATGCTGTTCGCTTGTGGCCTTGGCCTGACCGTCCCCGCGCTGGCTGACACCTGGCTGATACGCGACGCCCGCGTGTTCGATGGCGAGCAAATGCACGCCAAGCGGTCGGTGCTGGTCAAGGACGACAAGATCGCCGACGCCGACTTCCGCGGCGCCGTGCCGGCCGGCGCCCACGTCGTCGACGGCGCCGGCCGCACGCTGCTGCCAGGCCTGATCGACGCCCACGTCCACGCCTACCGCCACCTGGAGCTGCCGTTGATGTTCGGCGTGACCACGCAGATCGACATGTTCACCGGCGTGGACACGATGCGGATGATCAGCGATAAGATGCGCGCCAACGCCAACCACGGCCAGGCCGACATGTATTCGGCCGGTACGCTGGTCACCGCGCCGGGCGGCCACGGCACCGAGTATGGCATGGCCATCCCCACGCTGACGCGGCCCGAGGACGCGCAAGCCTTCGTCGACGCCCGCATCGCCGAGGGTTCGTACTTCATCAAGATCGTGATGGAGGGCGGCTCGCCCGGCCATCCGATGAAAACGCTGGACCTGCCGACCGTCAAAGCCGTCATCGCGGCCGCCCATGCGCGCGGCAAGCTGGCGGTGGTCCACATCAGCAACCTGGCCGACGCCCGCGCCGCGCTGGAGGCGGGCGCCGACGGCCTGGCCCACCTGTTCAACGGCCCGGCCCTGAGCGGCGACGAACTGACCGCCTTCGTCCAGCTGGCGCGGCAGAAGCACGCCTTCATCATCCCGACACTGAGCGTATTGGAGAGCATCGCCGGCCTGCGCGAGGAGGACGTGCTGGGCGACGCCGGCCTGGCGGCACTGCTCACCAAGGAGCAGATCGCGCCGTTGAAGGCCACTTATGGCGTGCAAGCCAATCCTGGGCTGATGGCGGCGCCGCGGCAGGTGGTGGCCGCGCTGGGCAAGGCCGGCGTGCCGCTGCTGGCCGGCACCGACGCCGGCAACACCGGCACCCAGTACGGCGCGAGCCTGCTGCATGAGGTGCGCTCGCTGGTGCAGGCCGGCCTGACGCCGCAGCAGGCGCTGGCCGCCGCCACGTCGGCGCCGGCGCGCGCCTTCAAGCTGGCCGACCGCGGCCGCATCGCCAAAGGCTACAAGGCCAACCTGCTGCTGGTGCAGGGCGACGCCGGCAGCGATATCGGCGCGCTGCACCACATCGTCGAAGTATGGAAGGACGGCGATGCCGCCGGCACGCTGCGCAAGGCCCAGCAGGACAAGGTGGCGCAGGAGCTGGCGCCGCGCACGCAGCCGCCGATGGCGTTGCCGGATGGCGGCCGCATCAGCCAGTTCACGGCCGACAAGCTGGCCAGCCCGATCGGCATGGGCTGGGTGCCGTCCACCGACCAATTCGCCGGCGGAAAATCCACGGTCGAACTGACGGTGCGGGAACCCGGCACGGTGGCGGTGAACGCGAAAGTGGTGCCCGGGTTTGCCTATCCGTGGGCCGGACTGGCTTTCATGCCGGGCGCGCAGATCATGCAGCCGGCCGACCTGCGCGGCGCCAAGGTGCTGCGCTTCCGCGTCAAGGGTGACGGCCGGCGCTACAATGTCGCTGTGCTGTCGAGCGGGCTGACCATCCCGGTCAACCAGGGCTTCGAGGCCTCGGGCGAGTGGAAAGAGGTGGCGCTGCCGTTCGACGGCTTCAAGGGCATCGACTTCAGCGCGGTGACCATGATAGCGTTCAACGCCGGCCCGGTGGTGGGCGACTACCAGTTCCAGATCGCCGATGTGCGGCTGGTGAACGAATAACAGGACGGGGAAGAGCTTGGGCATTGGACAGAACGTAGCGAACGTGCTGCGCGCACCGTGGGTGCCGCCGGCGATGGGCAAGGGCCCGTATCTGTGGGCGTGGTCGTTCCTGTTCATCCTGTGGAAGTACGTCTACATCGGTCCCAGCCCGGCCGAGGTGGTGTGGCTGGGGTTGACGGTGCTGGTGTTCTTCCCCGTGTATTTCCTCAGCTTCTGGCGCAGTAACCTGCAGGTGGTGCCGCTGCTGCTGTTCGTTGTGCTGCTGGGCGTGTTGTGGGCGCCGTATAATTCCGGCGCCAGCACCTTCTTCATCTTCGGTTGCGCCATGTGCGCGCGCTTCGAACGGCGCGGTTACTCCTACCTGGGGATCGCGCTGGTGCTGCTGTGCGCCGGTCTGATAACGCCGTATGTCACGCTGAAGATCAACTTCCTGGCGCCGGCGCTGATCGTCGGCGGCCCGGTCGGATTCGCCAGCATCATCGAGGAAAACATGCGGCGCTCGCGCGATCTGCTGGTGCGCAAGCAGGAGGAGGTGGCGCACCTGGCGCGCATCGCCGAGCGCGAACGCATCTCGCGCGACCTGCACGACCTGCTGGGCCATACGCTGTCGATGATCACCCTGAAGGCCGAGCTGGCGGGCAAGCTGCTGGAGCGCGACCCGGCGGCCTGCCGCGGGGAGATCCGCGATATCGAGCAGGCCGCGCGCAAGGCCCTGAGCGAGGTGCGTTCGGCGGTGACGGGCATCCGCCAGACCGGCTTCGCGCACGAACTGGCGACGGCCCGTGCCAGCCTGGCGGCGGCCAGGGTCGGCTTCACCGAACAGGTGCAGCCGTGCGTGCTGCCGGCCGCGCTGGAGAACGTGCTGTCGCTGGCGCTGCGCGAGGCGGTGACGAATATCCTGCGCCACGCCGGCGCATCGCACTGCGAGGTGCGGATGACGCTGGAGTCGGGCATGGTGGTGCTGCGGGTGCGTGACAACGGCCAGGCGCTGGAGCGGGGCGGCGCCATCGTGCACGGCTCGGGCTTGCGCGGCATGAAGGAGCGCGTGGCCGCGTTGGGCGGGCGCCTGGCGCTGCGGGTCGACCGCGGGCTGGCGCTGGAACTGAGTTTGCCGATGGGAGGGACCGCATGATGATATCCGTGGTGATCGCCGAAGACCAGGCGCTGGTGCTGGGCGCGCTGGCCGCGCTGCTCAAGCTGGAGGGCGATCTCGATGTGGTGGGCCGCGCCGCCAACGGCCAGCAGGCGCTGGCGCTGTGCCAGTCGCTGCGGCCGGACATCCTGCTGACCGATATCGAGATGCCGCTGATGACCGGACTGGAACTGGCCGCCGCGCTGGTTGCGCAAAGCCTGCCGACGCGGGTGATGATCGTGACCACCTTCGCCCGCAGCGGCTATCTGCGGCGCGCGCTGGGCGCCGGCGTGCGCGGCTACCTGCTCAAGGACGCGCCGGCCGAGACGCTGGCGGCGGCCATCCGCACCGTGCACGCGGGCGGGCGCGCCATCGCGCCGGAGCTGGCGCTGGAGAGCTGGAGCGGCAAGGAGGATCCGCTCAACGAGCGCGAACGGCAGGTGCTGCGGCTGGCCGGCGAGGGCCGCAGCAGCGGCGACATCGCGCGCCAGATCCACCTGTCCGAGGGCACGGTGCGCAACTACCTGTCGGAGGCGATCAGCAAGCTCGATGCAGGCAACCGGGTCGAGGCCTTCCGCCTGGCCCGCGATGCCGGCTGGCTGTAATAGAATAGCGCGACTTTTCCCACCTTCGGAGTTCACATGCATCGTCACCTCGCAGCGCTGCTGCTGGCCGTCGCCGCGCTCGACGCCGGCGCCAGCGAATCGGCCAGCGGCACATTCACCGCGACCCAATCCTGCGAGGCGTTCGCGTCCTTCGCCAAACGCAGCAATCCGGGCGAGGCCAGGGTCGCCGCCGGCACCGCCTACACGGTGCGCGAGATTAACAAGGCCGAATACGACTGGCTGCGGGTGGAAGTGCCCGGCGCCGAACCGTCGCTGCGCTGGGTGCAGCGCAGCTGCGGCACGCCGGCTCTGGCCGCGCCCGCGGTCAAGGCGCCGTCCGGCGGCAACGGCGGCGAGTCGTGCAGCATCGCCAACCAGCAGGACAGCTACGTGCTGGCGATCACCTGGCAGCCCGGGTTCTGCGAACACGTACCCTATAACGGCAAGAAGCCCGAATGCGACGCCATGAACAGCGGCGCGCTGGAAGCCAGGACCCTGAGCCTGCATGGCCTGTGGCCGAACAAGAAGGAATGCGGCACCCACTACGGCGGCTGCGAGGGTCCGGCTTTCGCGTTGACCAAGGAAACCATCGATAAGGTGGCGCCATGGATGCCCAATTTCTACTTCGAGCGCAGCTTCGGCGCCTATGAGTGGAACAAGCACGGCAAATGCCAGGCGCTGCCGCCGGACGAGTATTTCGTCAAGGCGGTGTCGGCGGTCAAGGTGGTGAACGATTCGGAGGTCGGCAAGATCGTGCTGGGCAGCGCCGGCAAGAGCTTCCGCGTCGGCGAGTTCTTCGACCGCGTCAAGGCGCGCTACGGCGAGCAAGTGGCCGCCCGCATCACGCTGGTGTGCACCCAGCGCAAATACCTGCAAGAGATCCGGGTGGCGCTGCCGCTGGACTTCAGCACTGGCGGCGAGCTGCCGCAACTGGTCGGCAATGCCGCCACGGCGGCGCCGCGCGAGATCGGCTGCGACGACCAAGTAATTGTCGAGGCGGCCGGCAGGCACTAAAGGGCCAAGTCCGCGCTCAGGCGGCAGGCAACTCCTGCAGTCCGCTCCAGGACAGCGACGCCGCTTCCGTCACCAGCACCGAGACCCCGGAATGGATGGTTTCCGCCAGGCGGTGGACGGCGTCGCGCACCTCGTTGATGGTTTCGCTGCCGTGGTACATGAAGGCGCCGGGCGGCAGGTGGTAGGCGCGGCCATCGTCGGCCCGGACCCCGGCCGCGATATTGTATTTCGACAGTTCGTGGCTCAGTCGCACGATGGTGTCGGCGGCGGCATCGGTAAAGGAGACTTGGATTATGTAGTTGATCATGGTCGGGCCTTGGTTGATGAGGTTGCATCATGCAGCAAGGCCCAGGCAAAAGCAATCCAAAGAAAAGCCCCGAGCAGGAGGGAAACCTGTCGGGGCTTATGTCAAGTGGCCGGAGAAAGCTTGTTGACTGGAAAGCATCATAATGGAGGATGCTTAAGATTGCCTTAATTGCCATTCCGGGCGGGGGCTTTGGCCGCGCGCGCGGATGGTGTAGCATGCGGGACGGCGATTTGGCCGGGCGCACAGGCGCCGGCCCGCCGGTATTTCGAGGACAACTATGCAAATCAAAATTAACGACGTGTTGCGCGGCTATATCGAGCCGCTGACCGAGGCCGAATACGCGGCCCTGGAGCGCAGCATCCTGGTGGAAGGCTGCCGCGACGCGCTGGTGCTGTGGGAAGACGTGCTGGTGGACGGCCATAACCGCTACCAGATCTGCCAGCAGCACGGCATTCCGTTCAAGGTCACGGAAAACACCAGCTTCCGCAACCTGGACGACGTCAAGCTGTGGATGATCGATAACAACCTGGGCCGCCGCAGCATTTCCGACTTCCAGCGCGGCGTGCTGGCGTTGCGCAAGAAGGAAATCGTCGCGGCCCGCGTGGCCGAGCTGGCCGCGCAGGCCGCCGCCGAGGATGCGGCCATCGCGCCGCCGGAGGGCGAGGCGCCCAAGGCCAAGCCGGCCGCCATGCCGCTGACTTCGCGCGAGGACATCGCCCGCGCCGCGCGCCTGAGCAGCGCCACCATCAGCCAGATTGAAAAGATCCAGAAGACGGCCACGCCGGAGCTGGTGGAGGCGGTTCGTTCGGGCACGATCTCGATCAACGCGGCCGCCACCGTGGCGTCGTTGCCGGAGGCGGACCAGGTGGCCGCGGTCGCCGGCGGCAAGAAGGAGTTGCAGAAGGCCGCCAAGGAAGTGCGCGAACTGCGCGCCGCCTCGCGTCCGGCCAAGGAACCGAAGGAGGGTGGCGGTGGCGATTACGGCCGGCCGCTGACCGAGGTCGAGGAACTGCGTGCCGAGAACGCCTCGCTCAAGGAAAAGAACGCCGCGCTGCGAGCGGAAATCACCGCGCTGCAACTGCGCATCTCCGAACTGGTCGACGCCAGCTGAGTTGTAGTCCCCACCACCGCCCGGAGTCCTGTCGATGCGTTCAAGCTTAGCCCTGATGTGTTGTGTTGCGATGAGTACGGCGGTGGCGGCGCCGCCGGCGGCCAAGCCGATGGCCAAGGCGGAGGCCGCGCGCCTGAAGGCCGCGGCCCAGCGCGTGACCATCCTGCGCGACAAATGGGGCATCCCCCACGTCTACGGCAAGACCGACGCCGACGCCGTGTTCGGCCTGATGTATGCGCAGGCCGAGGACGATTTCAAGCGGGTCGAGCGTAACTACATCAACGCCATGGGCCGGCTGGCCGAGGTCGAAGGCGAGGCCGAGCTGTATCGCGACCTGCGCATGAAACTGTTCATCAATCCGGCCGAGCTGCGGGCGCAGTACCAGCAAAGCCCTGCATGGCTGAAGCAGTTGATGGTGGCATTCGCCGACGGCTTGAACTACTACCTCGCCACCCACCCGGATGTGAAGCCGGCGCTGATCACGCACTTCGAGCCGTGGATGGCGCTCAGCTTCAGCGAGGGCAGCATCGGCGGCGACATCGAATCAGTGGACATCAAGCAGTTGCAGGAGCTGTACGCCAATGGCGCCAAATTGCCGCTGGCGCCGCCCGTGCTGCTGTCGGCGCGCGGCGACGGCATCGATCTGGACAAGGAGCCGGGCGGCTCCAACGGCTTCGCCATCGCGCCCGCGCTGACCAGGGACGGCCACGCGCTGCTGCTGATTAATCCGCACACCTCGTTCTACTTCCGGCCCGAGGTGCAGGTGCACAGCGAGCAGGGCCTGAACGCCTATGGCGCCGTGACCTGGGGCCAGTTCTTCGTTTACCAGGGCTTCAACGACCGCCTGGGCTGGATGCACACGTCCGGCGGCGGCGACGTCATCGACGAATACCTGGAGACCATCAGCGAGAAGGATGGCCAGTTTTACTACCAGTACGGCCAGGAGCTGCGGCCGTTGAAGGCGGTCGACATCGCGCTGCCCTACAAGACGGCGGACGGCATGGCCAGCAAGACGGTCAAGGTCTACTACAGCCACCACGGCCCCATCGTACGCGCGAAGGATGGCAAGTGGATCGCCGTGCGCCTGATGAACGAGCCCTTGAAGGCGCTGACGCAATCCTATATCCGCACCAAGGCCCGCAGCTACAAGGACTTCTACAAGGCCATGGAGCTGCGCACCAACTCGTCCAACAACACCGTGTATGCCGACGCCGACGGCAATATCGCTTACTTCCACGGGAACTTCATCCCCAAGCGCGATCCACGGTTCGACTGGAAGCATCCGGTCGACGGCAGCGACCCCGCCACCGAATGGCAAGGCCTGCATGCGGTGAAGGACACCATCACGCTGTTCAACCCGAAGAATGGCTGGATACAGAACACCAACAACTGGCCCTACACGGCGGCCGGCGCATACAGCCCGAAGGCGCGCGACTATCCGGCCTATATGTCGATGAATCCCGAGAACCCGCGCGGCATCCACGCGGTGCGGGTGCTGGAGAATAAAAAGAACTTCACGCTCGACAGCCTGATCGCCAGCGCCTACGACACGCAGCTGCCGGCCTTCGAGCCGCTGCTGCCGCAGCTGTTCGCGGCCTGGGACGAGCTGCCCGACGGCGATCCGTTCAAGGCCAGCCTGGCGCCGCAGGTCGCCGCGCTGCGCGGCTGGAACATGCGCTACGCGCTGGAGTCGGTGCCGACCTCGCTGGCGGTCTTCTGGGCGCAGGATTTGACGGCGACCTACGGCCCGGCTGCCAAGGCGCGCGAGGTGCCGGTGCTCGACTACCTGCAGGCCGCGATCACGCCGCTGCAGCGCTTGCAGGCGTTGGAGCGCGCCTCGGCCAAGCTGGCGGCGGACTTCGGCACATGGCAGACGCCGTGGGGCGAGATCAACCGCTTCCAGCGCCTGACCGGCGACATCGTCCAGCCCTTCGACGACGGCAAGCCCAGTCTGCCGGTGGCGTTCGCGTCGGCCAACTGGGGTTCGCTGGCGGCCTACGGCATGACCTCAAAGAGCCAGACCAAAAAGATCTACGGCGAGCGTGGCAACAGCTTTGTGGCGGCGGTGGAGTTCGGGCCGCGCATCAAGGCGCGCAGCATCCTGGCGGGCGGGGAGAGCGGCGATCCGGCCTCGCCGCATTTCAGCGACCAGGCCGCGATGTATGCGCGCGGCGAATTCAAGGACGTGTTGTTCTACAAGGCGGACGTGGAAAGGCACCTGGAACGCCGCTATCACCCCGGCGATTGAGGCTGCTCCTCGGGCGGCATGGCTTGCGGCGCTTCGGGCGCCGGCGCCTGGGCGGGCTCCCGGATCCATGCCAGGTTCTCGACCTTGTTGTTGCGCCGGTTGCCGTCCTTGTGGCGCACGTTCTTCAGGCCCGATGGATTGGGCAGGTGGACTTCGGCCACCAGGTCGTGCACCAGGAATTCGCCGGTGCGTTGGCCATTGCGCAGCTTCACCATCAAGCCTTCCGGCGTGACCTTGGGCCGCAGCGCCGTCACCTTGGGGCCGCCGGCGGCCAGCACGCGGCCATCCTTCGACACCTTGTAGAAGTCGCTGCCCGGCACCGGCTTGGCGCTGGCCACGCCGATCGAGTAGATGGCGCCTATGGCCACTACGCCAATGATGATTAAGAGGAATTCCATGAGCTCTCAGGCTGATTACGCAATGCCCGGATACTAGCACCTAAATCGCATCGAGCGAACGGCGAATATCGGCCCTTAAGTCCTCTATATCCTCGATTCCGACCGACAGCCGTATCAGCCCGTCGCCGATGCCCAGCTTGGCGCGTTGCGCCGGCGGGATGGTGGCGTGCGTCATCAGGGCCGGGTGCTCGATCAGGCTTTCGACGCCGCCCAGGCTCTCGGCCAGCGCGAACACCGAGCAGCTTTCCAGGAAACGGCGCGCGCCCGGCAGGTCGGTCTTCAGGTCGATCGAGATGATGCCGCCGAAGCCGTCCATCTGGCGCTTGGCCAGTTCGTGCTGCGGATGCGACTCCAGGCCGGGGTAGTGAACCTTGCGTACTTCCGGCTGCTGCTCCAGCCAGCGCGCCAGTTCCAGCGCGCTGCGGCAATGGCGTTCCATGCGGATCGCCAGCGTCTTCACGCCGCGCAGCGCCAGGAAGCTGTCGAACGGCCCGGCGATGGCGCCCACCGAATTCTGCAGGAAGCCAAGCTGCTCGCTCCACGCCTGCTGGTGCGGCTCGCCGCCCACCACGGCGATGCCGCCGATGATGTCCGAGTGGCCGTTCAGGTACTTGGTGGTCGAATGCACCACGATGTCGAAGCCGTGTTCCAGCGGGCGCTGCACCAGCGGGCTGGCGAAAGTGTTGTCGGCCACGGCGATGATGCCGCGCTCGCGGCAGATCTTGGCGATCGCCTTCAGGTCGGCCAGCTTGAGCATCGGGTTGGTCGGCGTCTCGACCCACACCATTTTGGTCTCGGGCTTGATCGCGGCCAGCAGGTTTTCCGGGTTGGTCAGGTCGACGTAGGTGAAGTCGTGGCCGGCGCTGCGGCGGCGCACGCGCTCGAACAGGCGGTAGGTGCCGCCGTACATGTCGTCGCCGGCGATGATGTGGGCGCCGGCGTCGGCCAGTTCCAGCACGGTCGAGATCGCCGCCAGGCCGGAGGCGAAGGCGTAGCCCTGCGCGCCCCCTTCCAGGTCGGCCACGCAGCGCTCCAGCGCCCAGCGGGTGGGGTTGTGCGAGCGGCCGTAGTCCAGTCCCTTGTGCACGCCGGGGCTGTCCTGCACGAAGGTGGAAGTGGCGTAGATCGGCGGCATGATGGCGCCGGTCGATGGGTCGGGCGATTGGCCGGCGTGGATCACGCGCGTCGCCAGGGCGGCTTTTTTGTGCGGTTGGCTCAAGATAAAGTCCTTCTCAAATGGTTCAACAAATCGAAGCGGGTGATCAGGCCATAAAAGGCGTCGGCATCGGCCACCACGGCGGTCAGGCCCCGGTCCAGCGTGCTGCGCAGCGCCTGCACGCTGGCGCTCGGGTGCAGCGTCTCGAGGCGGGATGTCATCGTCGCGCCGACCAGGCTGGAGAATTGTTCGGCGTGGTTGTCGACCTTGAGCAGCAGGTCGGATTCATCGATGATGCCGACCAGCTTGCCGTTCTCCAGTACCGGCAACTGCGCCACGTCGGTGCTGCGCATGCGGTTGAAGGCGGTCAGCAGCGTGTCGCCGGGGGAGACGCTGACGACGTCGCCCTCGTCGTGGCGGCGGCCGATCAGGTCGCGCAGGTCGTGCAGCGGTTCGCGCCGCAGCAGGCCCTGGTCGTGCATCCAGCCGTCGTTGTAGACCTTGGACAGGTAGCGCGTGCCGGTGTCGCACACGAAGGTGACCACGCGCTTGGGCGTGGTTTGCTCGCGGCAGTACTTGAGCGCGGCGGCCAGCAGCGTGCCGGTCGACGAGCCGCCCAGGATGCCTTCGGCGCGCAGCAGGCTGCGGGCGCTGTCGAAGCTTTCCTGGTCGGTGATGGTGTAGGCCTTGCGTACGCCGCTCAGGTCGGCGATCGCGGGGATGAAGTCCTCGCCGATGCCTTCCACCGCCCACGAGCCGCTGGTGTCGGAGACGCGGCCGGTGTCGACGTATTCGGCCAGGATGGAACCCTTGGGATCGGCCAGCACGAAGCCGACCTGCGGCGCGGCTTTGCGGAAGTAGTTGGTCAGCCCGGCCAGCGTGCCGCCCGAGCCGACGCCGACCACGATGGCGTCCAGCTCATGACCCATCTGCTCCCAGATTTCCGGACCGGTGGTGGTTTCGTGCGCCAGCGGGTTGGCCGGGTTGTTGAACTGGTCGGCGAAGAAGGCGCCGGGCAGCTCGCGCGCCAGGCGGGCGGCGTAGTCCTGATAGTAGTCCGGGTGGCCCTTGCCGACATCGGAGCGGGTGGTGCGCACCTCGGCGCCGAGCGCCTTCAGGTGCAGCACTTTTTCGGTGGACATCTTGTCCGGCACCACCAGCAGCACGCGGTAGCCCTTGAGGCGGCCGACCAGCGCCAGGCCCAGGCCGGTGTTGCCGGCGGTGGCTTCGACGATGGTGCCGCCCGGTTGCAGCCGGCCGTCGGCCTCGGCCGCTTCGATGATGGACAGGCCGATGCGGTCCTTGATCGAGCCGCCGGGGTTCTGCGATTCGAGCTTGAGGAACAGCTGGCAGGGGCCGGTGTCCAGGCGGGTGACCTGGACCAGCGGGGTGTTGCCGATGAGTGTGAATAATGCGGGGGTGGGCATACGATTCTCCTTGCGAACTGTCGGCACGGGAGGATTGTGTCCGTCCGTGCTTTTTTGTAAAGAGCGGATGGTAGGCCGCTCGATAAGCGCTGGAAACGAATGTTTTCGAGTTTCTATATGCGAAAAGGACAACGGCCAGTATGCGCCTTTTTCAAGAACGACGGTTTATAATCGCGCTCTTCAAAAGGGGCAGTAGTGGCTAAACTTTATTTCCGATATTCTGCGATGAACGCAGGCAAATCCACCGCGATGCTGCAAGTGGCGCACAACTATGAAGAGCAGGGCCAGCAGGTGCGCCTGTTCACCGCCGCCATCGACAACCGCTACGGCGTGGGGCAGGTGACGTCGCGGCTGGGGCCGCAGCGGCAGACCGAGGTGTTCGATGCGGACACCAATTTCCTCGATGCGATCGACCGCAAGATCGCCTGCCTGCTGATCGACGAGGCGCAGTTCCTCAGCACGCGGCAGGTGCAGCAGTTGCACCAGCTGGCGCAGGTGCGCGGCATCCCGGTGATCACCTACGGCCTGCGCACGGACTTTCGCGGCGAGCCATTCCCCGGCTCGGCCTATCTGCTGGCGCTGGCCGACGATATCGAAGAGCTCAAGAACATCTGCAGCTGCGGCAAGAAGGCCACCATGAACATCCGCGTCGACGAGAACGGCAAGCGCCTGAAGGAAGGCGAGCAGATCAGCATCGGCGGCAATGAAAGCTACCGCCAGGCTTGCGGGCGGTGCTTCTACACGGACAGCCACTAATCTCCTTACCCGCCGACCATCAACACCTGGACCAGCTGGCTGCCTTCCGGCGTGGCCCAGCTGCCCGCCAGTTCAGCGATCAGCTGATTGGTTGTGGTCAGCGTGACGCCGGCGCGCTCCATGCGGCGCAGCGCGATGTCGTCGGCCATCTTGGTCGGCGAACCGCCGGCGTCGGCAACCACTTGTACTTCGTAACCCATGCCCACCAGGCTTAACGCCGGATAGACCGTGCACACGTCATTGGTCACGCCCGCCAGGATCAAGCGCTTGCGACCGGTAGCCTTGACGGCGGCGGCGAAGTGTTCATCGTCCATGGCATTGACGATGCCCAGGCGCTTGATGCGGGCGGCGAACTCGGCCGGCAAGATGGTCTCCAGCTCGCTCAGCAACGGACCTTGGGCGGCTTCTTCCATGCTGGAAGTCAGCACGGTCGGCAGCTTCAGGATCTTGGCCGCCTGGGCCAGGATCAGCGCGTTGCGTTTCATTTCATCAAAGGTGGTGGACTTGACCCAGCCCATCGTGCCGACCTGATGGTCGATCAGCAAAAGGGCGGCGTTGTCGCTGGTGAATCTCTGGAAGGTCATGGTGATTTCTCCTTGGGGTTGAATGGTGGTCCTACGCGTGATTTGCCGGCGCAATGGGGGAGTCCAAAGTGCCGAAATCGCCGTGTTGATAAGCCGCGATGGCGGCGGCGAGCGCCTCGGGCGACGCGAGCGCCATCGGGCCTTGCCAATGCACCGGCTGCTGCAGCGGAGTACCGGTGAACACCACGGCCTTGGCGCTGCCCCGGACGGCCGCGAGCGAGATCGCGTGCGGTGCCTCCTGCGCTGGAAACGCCGGCAGCGTGAATTTGTCGAGTTCATATGTTTGCCCGTTGACCGACAATTCGCCGTGGATCGGCATGACGAAGGCGCTCTGGCCCGCAGGAACCGGCACGGTCAGTTCGGCGCCGTCGTCAAGGCTGATATCGAGCAGGGTAATCGCGGTCGGCGGGCGCAGCGGGGAGTGCGTCTCGCCGAAGCTGCCGAGCGGCACGCGCACCTTCGCGCCGGGCAGCTGCACGACAGGCACATCCTCCGGCGCCAGGCTGAGCGCGTGCGGCGCGTCGGCCTGTCGCGCGCGGGCGAGGTTGACGAAGACTTGCAGCATATGAACGGTTTTGCCGGTCACGACGGGAACCTCTTCGTGCATCAGGCCACGGCCGGCGGCGGTCCAGTGCAGGCCGCCCGGGGCGATCAGGTTGCGGTTGCCGAGGGAATCCCGGTTGTCGATGCCGGTTTCCGAGTCGAGAAACAGATACGAGACCGCCGAGAAGCCGGCGTGCGGATGCGGCGGAAACGTGGGTGCGCTGACCCAGGCGTGATCAACGCCGAGGATGGGATCGATCGGCTCGGCCGCCGCGCCGCCCCGCAACGAGTACGCGCGGAAGTGGCTGCCGAGATTCATGGTCCGCAGTTGGGCGATGGTGGGCCGGGTCATGTGCTGCTCCTCAGTGACGGTGAGGCGTTATCATGCATTGATGCATATTCGAAGTAAATGTGTGAAAATGGATATAACTGATCCATTTTTGACGCAATCTTCATGAAAATATTGAACGACATGGCGCTCTTCGTGGAGGTCGTCAAAGCGATGAGTTTTCGTGGCGCGACCGTCGCCACCGGCGTGCCGAATTCCACCTTGTCGCGGCGCGTCACTGCGCTGGAAAAATCGATCGGGCTGCGGCTGCTGCATCGGACGACGCGCAAGATCGAATTGACCGAATCCGGCCAGCTGTATTTCGAACGCTGCAAGCGCATCGTCGACGAAGCCAACCTGGCGCACGAGCAGCTCGGCGAAATGCTGGCGCAGCCAAGCGGCGTCTTGCGCGCTTCGATGCCGGAGGGTTTCGCCAACATCTTCCTGGCGCCATTGATCGCCGAGTTCGCCCGCAGCTATCCCGGCATCCGTTTTGAATTGGACCTGAGCGCGCGGCCGGTTGACCTGGTCACGGAGCCGGTCGATGTGGCGATCCGCATGGGCGAGCCGCCGAGCTCGAACTTGATCGCGCGCCGGCTCGCCGTCCTGCCGCGCTATCTCTACGCATCGCCCGCCTACCTGGACGCGGCGGGAGAGCCCAAGCAGGTGGCCGACCTGGCGCGGCATGAGTGCCTCAGGCTACGCGCCTCCGAGCCCGACAGGTGGTCTTTGCTTCAGGGGGAGAGCCGGGAGGAGGTCGTGGTGGGCGGCCGATTTTTGCTCAACAGCGTCACTATGATTCAGCGTCTCGCCACGCGCGGCATGGGCATCGCCATCCTGGCCAGGGATATCGCCGCCGACGACGTAGCCGCCGGGCGGCTGCGCCGCGTGCTGCCGGAGTGGCAGGCCACGCCGATTCCCGTCTACGCCCTGACGGAAACGCGCCTGCTGCCAGCGAAGATACAGCGCTTCATTGATTTCTTGCGGGAGCATCTGGGAATGATCGATCCTGCGTAGAATCCAGCGCTGCGCCGCCTTTGGCGGGTTGCAAAAGGTTGCAAACGGTGACACACTGATACCTCGAACCTGGAGGTGAAATCATGTCAATTGCATTGAAATTATCGGACGACTTAGTGGAGATGGCCAAGCCACACGCGGCGGCTGAGCACCGCTCTGTGCCGAAGCAGATTGAATACTGGGCGCGCTTGGGCAAGTTGGTGGACGAGAATCCCGGCTTACCTCTCCAGTTCATCAAGGATACGCTTCTCGCCGCTCAAGAAGCGAAGGCCGGAATGCTGACCCCATACAAGTTCGGGGAATGACCGTGCTCGAAGTGCTTGTCACCCCGACTTTCGCGAAGGCAGTTAAAAAGCTCCACGCTAAGGAGAAGACCGCTGTAGATAAGGCGGTGAAGGCTGTTGCCAACGACTCAGCAATTGGGGAAGAGAAGAAAGGCGATCTGGCCGGGATTTTTGTGTACAAGTTCAAGATTAACAAGCAAGAGGTTTTGCTGGCGTATCAGCTTCACCCCACAAAGTTCCAACCAGTCTCCGTAGTACTCCTAAGCTTGGGATCGCACGAGAATTTCTATACCGAGTTGAAGCGAATTAAATCGGACTGACGATGTCAAAATGCGATAAAGCGTCGCCGTATTCCAGGTATTCGCCTACTGGTCGTTCTTGACAGCTTTTTTTTACATGAATCTACAATGTATCGACATTGGGAGGTTCCATGGAATTATTAATTCAAAAATGGGGCAATAGCGCAGCGGTGCGTTTGCCTACCGAATTACTAGGCATACTCAAGGTGACTTTGGGCGACAAGCTCAGTGTGAATGTGCAAGCTGAAGGAGTGCTGTTGAAAGCTGCGTGCCCGTCGTTTTCGCTGGCTGATTTGGTGGCCCAGTGCGACCCTTCCGCACCGGAGCCTGCCGATATGGCGGCGTGGTCCCACGTCAAGCCAGTGGGACGTGAAGCATGGTGAGCCGCAGTAAATTCGGGTGTTGCATTGGTTAACTAGATTTGCATGCTGGACCTGGAGGCACGGAAGGCAAAGCGAGTGGAGACGGTACCGGAGTTTGTTGTTGAAGATGCGCTGGCTCGGCTGCGCGCAATTACCGACTAAAGCCGCCGCCAAGCCAGCGCTGCATCAGTTGATGTTCGTCGAGGGCAGTGGAGCACCCGCATCCTGCGCCGCGCCGCCGATGTGCTTCAGCACCGGCGTCTTGAACTCGAAGCGCTTGATCTCGCCCACCATCAGCACGTAGCACAGCACGGTGACGGCGGCGTTGGCGCCGACGAACACCAGCGCGCCGGCAAACGATCCGGTCTCCTGCAGGATGTAGCCGATCACGATCGGCGTGGTGATGCCGGCCGTGTTGCCGAAGGTGTTGAACAAGGCGCCGCTCATGCCGCCCGCTTCCTTGGGCGAGGTGTCTGCCACCACCGCCCAGCCCAGCGCGCCGATGCCCTTGCCGAAGAAGGCCAGCGACATCACCAGCACCACCAGCCAGTCGGCGTCGACGTAGTTACAGACGATCATCGACATCGCCAGCAGCATGCCGCCGACGATGGGTGTCTTGCGCGCCATCGACAGCGACTTGCCCGACTTGATCAGCCGGTCCGAGATCACGCCGCCCAGCACGCCGCCGAGGAAGCCCGCCACCGCCGGCAGCGCCGCCACGAAGCCGGCCTTCAAGATCGTCATGTGGCGCTCGCTCACCAGATAGACCGGGAACCAGGTCAGGAAGAAGTAGGTCAGCGTGTTGATGCAATACTGCCCGATGTACACGCCCAGCAGCATGCGGTTGCCCAGCAGCTGGCGGATGCAGGACCAGGTGTCGAGCCTGGTGGTGGCGACGGCCTTGTCCTTGCTCTCCAGGTCCACCAGCGCGCCGCCCGCCTCGATGTAGGCCAGCTCGGCCGCGTTGATGGCCGGATGGTCCTTGGGCCCGTAAACCGTCTTGCGCCAGATGAAGGACATGACGATGCCCAGTCCGCCCATCACGTAGAACACGCTTTGCCAGCCGAAGCTGTGGACCAGCCAGCCCATCAGCGGCGCGAACAGCACCGTGGCGAAATACTGGGCCGAGTTGAAGATGGCCGCCGCCGTGCCGCGTTCGGCCGTCGGGAACCAGGCCGAGGACAGCCGGCTGTTGCCGGGGAAGGAGGGCGCCTCGGCCGCGCCGATCAGCAGCCGCAGGCAGAACAGCGTCGAGACGGCGGCGGCGCCGGTCAGGAAACCGACGGTGCCCATCAGCATGGTGAAGCTGGACCACAGGAAGATGCTGAAGAAATACGTGCGCTTGGAACCGAAGCGGTCCAGCAGCCAGCCGCCCGGCAGCTGCGCCAGCACATAGGACCAGGCGAAGGCCGAGAACACAAAGCCCATCTGCACCGGCGACAGGCCCAGCAGCTTCTTGAGCTCCGGCCCGGCGATGGCGATGGTGGCGCGGTCGGCGTAGTTGATGGTCGTGACGGCGAACAGGATGGCGAGTATCAGCCAGCGTACCCGGCTGGCCTTGGTCGGAAGAGGTGTCATGCGGTCTCCTTGCTATGGTGGTTTTGCAGCGATCATAACTTAGATGTCAGACGTCGTACAACTATATTGTGTGCAATTGACGTACTTCCGCCTCCGTGCGACGATGCAGCCATGAGCAGCCTGTTTGTATGTAGTACGCGATCTGGTCAGCGCAAGTCGCTGACGAAAGGCGGGAATGTTTTCCCTAAATCACCTCGGCCTGACGGTTAACGCCATCCCCTCCATCCTGCTGATCGTTGTCTGGCTATCCTTGTTGCGCTGGGTGCGGTATTCGGGTTGGGGTATCGCGATCCTGACGTTGATCGGGACGATCAGCCATGAGGCATTGCACGCGGCAGTAGGTTGGATGGTTTTTGCGCAGCCCACGTCGTTTTCTGTGATCCCAAGACGGCAGAAAAACTGTTGGGTACTCGGTTCCGTGGGGTTCAGAAATCTGAATATCTGGAATTCCGCGCCGGTGGCCTTCGCCCCGCTGCTGTTGGCTTGGGTGAGCTGGTTGATCTTCAACCACTGGACGCAGCCGGCTTTTCAGAACGGCAACTACATGGGCTGGTTGGTGTCCGGATATGTCGCGGCGGTGGCATTGTTCTCCTGCATACCCTCTCATATCGACCTGAAAATGGGCGCGACGTCGGCGTTGATGTATGGCTTTGTCAGTGGTGCGGTTTGGTTGGGAGCTTTTCAGTTCAGCCACTTCCTCATGTAGTGCCGACCTGATCCAAGGCTTTGTCGGTCCGGTAGCGCGCGACCAGCGCCGTCAAGGCCAACGATTGGTAGCCCCGCGCCAGCGCGTGCAGGCGGTTCGCGAAAGCTTCGTAGGCGGGATCGAGCGCCTGCAGGTAGTCGGCCCGCTCGCGGATCTTACGCATGTTGCCAAGCTGTGCCAATTGCCACAGCACCTCGATCTCCTCGGCCGGCGGGATGACCAGGCCAGCGCCTTCTTCGTCGCCCGGCTCGACAGGCGCCGGCTCCGGGGGGGCTGACATCCACTCCAGAGACAGTTGTGCGCCGATCGTGCGAAGCAGGACATCGTGGTCGGTCGGCTTGACGAGAAAAGCGTTGGCGCCGGCTTCATGGCATTTCGCTTCGTCTTCCTGGCTGGCGCTGGCGGTCACGGCGATAATCGGAATGTGCCGCCATGCCGGCATCTGGCGTATGCGCCGCGTCGTCTCGTTGCCATCAAGCAGAGGCATCATGACATCCATCAAGATTAAATCCGGCCTGAAGCTTTCCAGCAAGGCCAGGCACTCGAATCCGTTCTCGGCCGCAGCCACGATGAATCCCACCGTTTGCAGCAAATCCACCAGCATCGCGCGATTTTGCGCTACGTCGTCGACGATTAGCAATCGCTTACGCTCGCCGAGATAGCTCGCGATGGCATGCGGCGTCGGCACGGCGGCGGGGCTGTCGATGGCGATCGGCACCGCAAGCTCAAACCAGAATGTGCTGCCCTTGTCCGGTTCGCTAATGACCGAGATCGTGCCGCCCATGAGGCGCACCAGTTGCTCGCTAATCGCCAGCCCCAGGCCTGCGCCGCCTTCGCGCTGCTTGATGTTGGCCATCTGCTCGAAGGGCTGGAAAATACGCTCGCGCTGTTGAGCGCTCATGCCGATGCCGCTGTCGGCCACCTCGAAGCGCAAGCGTGTGACGGCCTGGCCGGGCTGGACGGCGGCATGGTCGGCGGACGGCGCGGGCAGCACGCGCAGGGAAATCGCACCACGGTCGGTGAATTTCACCGCGTTGCCCAGCAGGTTGAGCAGCACCTGCCGCAAGCGGGTCTCGTCTATCGAGACCGCGGCCGGCAGATCGGCGCCCAGCTCATAGCTGAACCCCAGCCCTTTTTCCTCGGCCTTGACGCGCATGAGGTCGACCACCATCTGCAGGAAAACGCCGAGATGGACGGGCGTCGGATACAGCACCATTTTTCCCGCTTCGACCCGCGCCATGTCCAGGATGTCGTTGATGAGTGTCAGCAAGTGCTGGCCGCTGTCATGAATGGTGGCCAGGCCGGTGGCCTGTCGTTCGGTCAGCTCGCGGCTGTCACGCCGCAGCAACTGGGCATACCCCATGATGGCATTGAGCGGGGTGCGCAATTCGTGGCTCATCTGGGCGATGAAATTGCTGCGCTGGCGCGCCAGCTGGATCGCCTCGGCCAGCGCCGCTTCGCGCGCCGCCTCGGTGGCTTTACGTGCGCGATCGATGGCGGTCAGATCTTCCAGGCGTGAATTGCTGGCGGAGAGGCTGGATCGGAAGTGGAGCAGGCCCAGCAACATGGCGAGCAGTCCGCATCCGATCCACGCGGAGACCAGACACATGAGCAGATTGGTCTTTGATATCCATTTGCCGCGGAATTCGATGGACCGCAGTTCGACGGTGACCAGCTGTCCGGCGGCGATCGCTCCCGTCGACAGTTCCACCGCTGTCACATGGTCAAGCCGGGTATAGCTTTGGGATAACGGCACCTTGTTCGTGCTGCGCCACCACTCCGCGGTGCGCAGGACGTTGAGCGGTATCGTGAAGATCGGCTGGGCGGGGACGACAATTTCAGCTTCGTTGAAGCGCTGCGAGTTCCAGTTGCCGGCAATGGACAAGCCGGGCTCGAAATTCATCAGATGAAGCTTGAGTGATTGCGGATGGGGACCCGAATAGCGCATGTTGAACGTAATCGTATCGAACCGGGAAAAGTCCATCCCCTGGACCGGGTCGCCCATCAGAAATTGCATTTTGCAAAATGGATAAGTCACAGCGGTTCCCAACTGACAACGCATGGTGAACGCGTCGCTGGTGCGCGTCAGCGAAGACGCCGAGTTACCGTTGTTTATCTTGCTGTCATCTGTGATCCGGGCGCCGTGCGGCTGGCGGGGGGAGATCTCGAGGATCCGGATCATGCCGAAATGCTGCCAGACCAAAAGTATCGGAGTCAGCAGCAACAGCAGGATGACTAAATAATAACTTATCGTTGTCGACCGCGAGAGCCTCTGGTTCATGTGCAGACCGGTGTGTTTTGAGACCAGCAAGGAAGGAGATACGCGAGTATATACCCAACCCTCAGGTGGCCACGCGTTCGGCGGCTCCCCGGTCTGGTAGCATAACAATAAATATTCATGAACTCATCTCGTGTGCCGCCGGAGTAACTATGAGCTTGCCGTCTGATTTGCGCGACCGTTCTATCCTGATCGTCGACGATACCCCCGCCAACTTGACGCTGGCGGTGGACCTGCTGGAACAGCAGGGCTTGCGCCTGTCCGTGGCGCAGTGCGGCGACGAGGCCTTGCGGCGGGTGGCGTTCGCGCCGCCGGACCTGATACTGCTGGATGTGCGCCTGCCTGGCATCGACGGCTTTGAGGTGTGCCGCCGCCTGAAGTCGGCAGGGGGAGCCACGGCCGCCGTGCCGGTGATCTTCATGACCGCGCTGACGGACGTGGCGGACAAGGTGGCCGGCTTTGCCGCCGGCGCGGTGGACTATGTCACCAAGCCGCTGCAGCTGGAGGAGGTGCTGGCGCGGGTGTCGACCCACCTGCGGCTGGCGACAATGCGGACCCAGCTGGTGGAGCAGAACGCGCTGCTGTTGCGCGAGAACCGGGAGCGCCGCGAGGCCGAGCGAGTGCTGCAGCAATACCGCGACAGTCTGGAGTTGCAGGTGGCGGCGCGCACCGCCGAAGTGCGCGAGTTGGCGGCGCACCGGGAAACCACCCGTGAGGATGAACGCAGGCGGATTGCCCGCGAGCTTCACGACGAGCTGGGGCAATCGCTGACGGCCTTGCGGATGCGGATCGCGTTGCTGCGGGTGCGGTTCGGCGCCGATGTTCCGGGCCTGAACGAGGAGGTGCGCAAGGTGACCGAACTGGCCGACCGCAGCATCGCCGTGGTGCGCAATGTCGCCACCACCCTGCGGCCGACCATGCTGGACCTGGGCATAGGCTCGGCGCTGGAATGGCTGGTCGACGAATTCCGCAAGCACAGCGGGCTCGATTGCAGCCTGACGCTGGATCTGGAAATGGGCGGGCTGGAGGAACCGCATGCGACCGCCATGTTTCGCATCGTGCAGGAGTCGTTGACCAATATCGCGCGTCATGCGGACGCCAGCGAAACCACGGTCGCGCTGCGTTGTTCTGAGCGCGAGTGCACCTTGCTGGTGGAGGACAATGGTTGCGGATTCGATCCGGTCGCGGTGGGGCCGCAATCGTTCGGTTTGCGCGGCATCCGTGAACGTGTGCTCAGCCTGGATGGCCAGATTGAGATCGTTAGCCGTCCGGGCGGCCACACCTGTATCGGCGTGGTTTTGCCGCGGACGCCGCATGATCCAGGCGCCACGTCAGCCCTTGACGGTCAGTTCGGAAGCGCGATGGCTGACAATCCGCCAGCGGCCGCCTGAGCGCTGGTAGGTGAAACTATAGCCGGTGCTGAGGCGCGAGCCGTCGGCGAAGCTGAACGTGTAGGTGCCGGCGTCTATCGCCATGTCGCAATCGATCGCGATGACGCGGGTGTCGATGTGGACGGTTGGCCGGCGTTCCAGAAAGCGCTTGAAATAGGCCAGCTTTTCGGCGGGCGCCAGCAACGCCTGCGTCGATCCCGGCACCAGCAACACAGAGCGCCGCGCGTACTTCGTGGCGACGCGCTCCGGCCGTCCGCTTTTCAGCGCGGCGTTCCATTGGTCGAACAGGGCGGTGATGTCCTGTTCCGATGTTGTTTGACAGGCCGCGCTTGCCGCTTGGGTGTGCGCCAGCAGCGCCAGGCAGATCGACGGCAGGATATGGAAGGTGCGCATGCGGTTCCTTGGATGGGCGTCGGGATACGCGTAGCGCGAGTATCCCAGCGAACGCAGCCCGGCGCCATCAGGAAAGCCTGTTGATCATGTAGGGAAATCCAACAGCGGGCCTGCCCAGGACCTGATGCGTACCCGACCCGGCCGCGGCCGAATCGAGAAGCCACCAGCCGCCAGCCTTGCTTAGTGCTGCGCGCTGTTCAAGGGTTTGACCACGGCGTCCACCACGACCTTGCTGCGGACTTTGTGCGCGTCTTCAAACTCCAGCGTCAGCGGGATCTTCTCGCCGTTGGCCAGCGGCTGCTTGAGCTGCATCATCATCAGGTGGTAGCCGCCCGGCGACAGCTGGACCGGCTGGCCTGCGGGCAGCGCCAGGCCGTCGATCTGGCGCATGCGCATGACGTCGCCGACCATCTTCATTTCGTGGACCTCGACCACGCCGGCCGCCGGTGAGCTGGCGCCGACCAGGCGGCTGTCTTGCGTGGAGGTCAGCGTCATGAAGGCGCCGGTGGCTTTTTGCGCGGCCACGGTGCCGCGCACCCAGGCCTCGCTGACGGTCACTTGCGCGAACGCGGGCAGGGCGGCGAGGAGCATCAGGTAGAGCATGCGTTTCATGAGAAGAGTCCTTTCAGGAAGCTGGTTTCTTTTTTAGGTTGCATCAGTTGGCGCAGATCGGCTGCGCATTGCTGGGCGGTTTGCTCGTGCTTGAAGGCCAGGCGTATCTTGCCGGTGGCGTCGAACACGTAGGTGATGGCCGTGTGGTCCATCGTGTACGAGCTGCCGCTGGGGACTTTGCGGTAGAAGATCTTGAAGTCCCTGGCGGCCCTGGCGGTTTGCGCGGTGTCGCCGCGCAGGCCGATGAAGCCCGGATCGAAGGCGCGCATGTATTCGGCCAGCAGCGCGGCGGTGTCGCGCTCGGGATCGACGGTGATGAACAGCACTTGCAGCTTGCCGCCATCGGGGCCCAGCAGTTTCTTGATTTCGACGGCGCGCGACAGGGCGGTCGGGCAGACGTCCGGGCATTGCGTGAAGCCGAAGAACAGCAGCACGTATTTGCCTTTGAAGTCCTGCAGCGAGGCGGGCTTGCCGTCGCCGTAGAACAGGCGGAAGTCCGGGCCGATGCTGCTGCCGGTGACGTCGATGCCGGTGTAGGCCGGCGGCGCGGCGTGCGCGGCCAGCGGCAGTGCGGCCGCCGCGGCCAGCGCGGTGAGTAGGGTACGGCGTTGCATGATTGATCCTGTGATGCGTTGAACGGGCGCGGGCCAGCCGTCGCCGGTGCGGCGCGGTGGCATGCGGATTTAACGGGACATCAGGACAGGGCGGGCGGTCCGCGCGGCTGCGCGCTGGACCAGTTGAACAGCGGTGTGGGGGATTGGTAGTGCAGCGCCGGATAGGCGTCGTGGCCGCGCAGCGCGGTCAGCGCGGACGACGGCGCCGGCGGTGGCGCATAGGTGTCGGCATGGGTGGCGCACAGCGCGCAATGCTTGATCGCGTGCGTGGCCGGATCGCCCGGCGCCGGCTTGGCCGGCGTGGTGCTGCAAATTTCCAGCGCCAGCGGATCGCCCGCCAGCGTGGCCATGGCGTGGCCGATCGCCGGGGCGAACAGGTTCAGCAAGATCGCCATGCAGACGATCAGGCTGTAACCGCGCCGGTGCTTCAGAAATTTGGCCATGCCGGAATTATAAGACAAAGCCGGCGCTTGCGTTGCCTACCTCAGCGCGAGGCGGGGAGCGGCTTGGGCATCGGCCAGCTTGAAGATGCGCACCACGTGCTCCAGGTCGGATGCCTGGTCCTGCAGCGCGTGCGCCGCCGCGGCCGCCTGCTCGACCAGCGCGGCGTTTTGCTGCGTGACCTGGTCCATCTGCGCGATCGCCTCGTGCACCTGGCCGATGCCGGCGCGCTGCTCTTCGCTGGCGCTGCTGATCTCGGCCATGATGTCGGTCACGCGGCGCACGCTGACCACCACTTCCTGCATCGTCGTGCCGGCCTGCGCCACTTGCGCGCTGCCGGTTTCGACCTTGCCGACCGAGTCGTCGATCAGCGCCTTGATTTCCTTGGCCGCCGTGGCCGAGCGCTGCGCCAGGTTGCGCACTTCCGACGCCACCACCGCGAAGCCGCGGCCCTGTTCGCCGGCGCGCGCCGCTTCCACGGCGGCGTTCAGCGCCAGGATGTTGGTCTGGAAGGCGATGCCGTCGATGACCGAAATGATGTCGACGATCTTGCGCGACGACTGGTTGATCGAGCCCATGGTGTCGACCACCTGCGCCACCACATCGCCACCCCTGGCGGCGATGTTGGACGCGGCCAGCGCCATCTGGTTGGCCTGGGCGGCGTTGTCGGCGTTCTGCTTGACGGCGCTGCTGAGCTGCTCCATCGAGGCGGCGGTTTCCTCCAGGCTGGAGGCCTGCTCCTCGGTGCGCGACGACAGGTCGAGGTTGCCGGCGGCGATCTCGTTGGAGGCGGTGGCGATCTGCTCGGCGCCCAGTCGCACCTGGCCGACCACGCCCGACAGGTTCTTGCTGATGCCGTTCAGGGCGCGCAGCAGCAGGCCAATCTCGTCCTTGCTGTCGACGACCAGCCGCACGTCCAGGTCGCCCTGGGCGATGCGCGCGGCGGCCGCTTCGGCGCGTGCCAGCGGGCGGGTGACGTTGGCACGCACCAGCAGGAACAGGACCACCGCGAACAGCGTCAGCGACACCAGGCCCAGCAAGGCGTAGCGGTTGCGCAGCAGGCCCGCCTCGTGGGTGATCTCCCCGGTGTAGGTGCCGCCGACGATCAGCCAGTTCCACGGCTTGAAGGTGTGGAACTCGACCAGCTTGTCGCGCGGCGCGGCGCCGGCGCTGTCGGACCAGGCGTAGCTCATCGAGCCTTTCTGTTGCGCTAGCATGTCCTTGACGAAGGGGCGGCCATCGCTGCTCTGGCTGTCGATCAGGTTCTCGCCTTCCTTGGCCGGATGGACCAGCGCCGTGCCCTGCGCCTTGCCGGGCGCCGCGTTGATTACGTAGATATAGCCGGTGTCGCCGATCTTGATGGCCTTGATCTTCTCCTTCAGCATGGCCATGTTCTTCGAGATGTCCAGGCCGATGAACAGCACGCCGATGACCTGGCCGCGCTCGTCCTTGATCGGGTCGTACTGCGTGATGTACTGCTTGCCGAACAGCGTGGCCAGGCCGATGTAGTTGCCGCCGGCGCGCAGCGGCGCGTAGCTCGGGTGGGCATGGTCGAGCTGGGTGCCGACCGCGCGCTCGCCGTTTTCCTTCTTCAGCGAGGTGCTCACGCGCACGAACTCGTCGCCGCTGGCGGCGAAGATGGTGGCGACCACACCGGTGTCGGCGGTGAACTTGTCGGGGATGGAGAAGTCCAGGTTCAGCGCGCGGCCGTCGTGCTTGAGCGTGGGCGTGGGCTTGCCGCCGATATCGACCGTGGCGCCGGCGTCCAGCGTGAACTTGCCGTCGCCGAAGCCGGCCGCGAACAGGCGGGCAAAGCTCGACGCCTCGTTGGTCATGGCGGTGTTGAATACTTCGACCGTGTTGGCGATGCCGCCGAGCGTGCTGGCGACGTTGGCCTTGGCGCGCTCGGTCAGCATGGCCGATGTGCTCATGTTGATCAGGCTGAGCAGCATGGCCAGGATGACGGCGATCAGGCCGAAAGTGAAAACGGAAATCTTGGTGCCAACGCCCCAGTCGCGGGGGTTCATAGTAAAGGTTTGCATGTATTTATCAGTTCAGGGTACTGCGGATTGAGGGCTCGAAGGCGAGCATGCTCCAGCGGAGCGACTGCGTGAGGACATCAGGGCGCCTCACGGGTCGAGGCGTATCGGCGCTGCCGGAGTGGTGCGTGGCGGGCCGTCAAAAAACAACAGACCGGCATGATATCACAGTTTTGCTGCAAAGCAACATAAATGCTGAGATGATATTTCAGGCCGGCTTAAGCTTGCGCGGAGACACTGCACACTCCCAGAGCCTGGGCGCGGTGCTATCCTGTAGAATGGAATGGCAGGCAGGAGCGCTGCGCAGGACGATATTGATAACACTACGTTTCGGAGTAAGCCGATGAAGAAGCAAATGCTGTTGGTGGCCATTTTAGCGGCGCTGTCGGCGCAGGCCGGCGCCGCCGTGCCGGAAAAAGCCGCGGCGGAGACCGTACTCAAACCCCAGCCGGGCCAGGCCCAGGCGGCCGTGTGGGCCTCGCGGGTGCTGACCAAACTGCATTACAAGGCCACCCCGCTGGACGACGCGATGTCGGAAAAAATCTTCGACCGCTATTTTAAATCGCTGGATTCGGAAAAACTGTTCTTCACCCAGGCCGACCTCGACCAGTACGCCATCGTGCGCACCCGCCTGGACGACGCCATCAACGGCGAAAACCTCAGCGTGCCGTTCGCCATCTACAACCTGTACCAGCAGCGCTTCAACGAGCGCATCGCCTACGCGCGCGAACTGCTCAAGACCAAGCCCGACTTCAGCCTCGACGAGAGCTACCAGTACGACCGCGAGAAGGCCGACTGGGTCAAGACCGACGCTGAAATGAAGGAGCTGTGGCGCAAGCGCGTCAAGAACGACTGGCTGCGCCTCAAGCTGGCCGGCAAGGACGACAAGGGCATCCGCGAGACGCTCGACAAGCGCTACGAGAACTACATCGGCCGTTCGCGCAAGCTGACCAACGAGGACGTGTTCCAGATCTTCATGAACGCCTACGCCATGTCGATCGAGCCGCACACCAACTACCTGGGGCCGCGCGCGTCGGAGAACTTCGACATCGCCATGCGCCTGTCGCTGGAGGGCATCGGCTGCGTGCTGCAGACCCGCGACGAATACACCGTGGTGCGCGAGGTGGTGCCGGGCAGCCCGGCCGGCCTGTCGGGCAAGATCAAGGTCGGCGACAAGATCCTCGGCGTGGCCAAGGACGACAGCTCACCGATGACCGAAGTGCTGGGCTGGCGCATCGACGACGTGGTCGCGCTGATCCGCGGACCGAAGGATTCCACCGTGCGGCTGGACATCCTGCCGGTCGACGCCGGCGTCGACGGCAAGCACACCCAGGTGTCGCTGGTGCGCAAGAAGATCAGCATGGAAGAGCAGTCGGCCAAGAAATCCATCCTGGAAGTCAAGGACGGCACGGCCAAGCGCCGCATCGGCGTGATCTCGCTGCCGACCTTCTACCAGGACTTCGAAGCCAGCCGCAAGGGCGACAAGGATTACAAGAGCGCCACCCGCGACGTGGCCCGCCTGCTGGGCGAGCTGAAGAAGGAAAAAGTCGACAACGTGCTGATCGACCTGCGCAACAACGGCGGCGGCTCGCTGGCCGAGGCGGTGCAGCTGACCGGCCTGTTCATCGACAAGGGCCCGGTGGTGCAACAGCGTAACAGCGACAACAAGATCGAAGTCGAAAGCGACAACAACCCCGGCATGGCCTGGGACGGCCCGCTGGGTGTGCTGATCAACCGCGGTTCGGCCTCGGCCTCCGAGATCTTCGCGGCCGCGATCCAGGATTATGGCCGTGGCGTCATCATCGGCGAGCCGAGCTTCGGCAAGGGCACGGTGCAGACCATCTTCGGCCTGGACCGCTTCTCGCAGAACGCCCAGGTGCACTACGGCGAGCTGAAGATGACGATCGCCCAGTTCTTCCGCATCAACGGCGGCACCACGCAGCTGCGCGGCGTCACGCCCGACATCAAGCTGCCGACCATGGGCGATTCGGACACCTTCGGCGAATCGAGCTACGACAACGCCTTGCCGTGGACCTCGATCAAGCCGGCCGTCTACATCCCGGCTGGCGAGCTCAAGGAGATCCTGCCGTTGCTGGACAAGAAGCACGAGGCGCGCGTGGCCAAGGACAAGGACTTCCAGTACCTGGCCGAGGATATAGCGCTGGTCAAGAAGCAGCGCAAGGACAACCTGATCTCGCTCAACGAGACGGTGCGCCGCAAGGAGCGTGACGCCCAGGAGACCCGCGCCAAGCTGCGCGAGGCGCGCCTGCTGTCGACCACGCTGGGCGCGGACGATCCGGTGCTGATCCCGGATCCGAAAGATGCGCTGAACAAGGCGATCTCGGCCAAGCCGGCCAACGGCAAGCCCGCGCCATCGCCGAAAGTGGCGGCGGTCAAGGGCGCGCTGCGCACCGACGACGGCTTGCAGGGCGACGAGCGCTCGCTGACCGCCGAGCTGGACGCGGAAAAGGCCGCCAAGGCCGCCAAGGACGTGCTGCTGAACGAAGCGGTCCACATCCTGGCCGACGAGGTGGGCCTGTTGAAAACCGACACCCGCATGGCCTCGCGCGTGCTGCCGTACGCGGCGGACATCAATAAATAAGCGTACAGGGCAGAGATATTCATGTTGAATATCTCTGCTATTGCCAATATAAATTGGACCTATATGCCGCGATGCAGCATCATTCACCTGTCTCCTCTATCTCCTCCAAGGAAATAGATTTAGCCCGCTAACTTAGCGGGCTTTTTTTTGGCTTTTTTCGTTGGAACTGCTATCGATTTCATAGTTTTAATTATATTTATTAATGATTGCGTGATGGCTATAGTGACTGAACATCAACTCACCCAGGAGACGTCACCATGAAACCATTGCAAACTTCGACCATCATACTGTTGCTGGCGCTACCGCTGATCGCCGGCGCCGGCACCACGCTGACGCGCGACAACGGCGCCCCGGTCGGCGACAACCAGAACTCGCAAACGGCCGGCCCCAACGGCCCGGTGCTGCTGCAGGACGTGCAGCTGATCCAGAAGCTGCAGCGCTTCGACCGCGAGCGGCAGCCGGAGCGGGTGGTGCACGCGCGCGGCACCGGCGCCCACGGCGTGTTCGTGGCCGAGCAGGACCTGTCCGCGCTGACCCGCGCCGCCGTGTTTCGGCCCGGCACGCAGACGCCGGTGTTCGTGCGCTTCTCCAGCGTCATCCACGGCAACCACTCGCCGGAAACGCTGCGCGATCCGCGCGGCTTCGGCACCAAGTTCTACACCACCGAAGGCAACTGGGATCTGGTCGGCAACAACCTGCCGGTCTTCTTCATCCGCGACGCCATCAAGTTCCCGGACATGGTGCATTCGCTCAAGCCCGCGCCGGACAGCAACATCCAGGACCCGAACCGTTTCTTCGATTTCTTCTCCCACCAGCCGGAATCGACCCACATGCTGACGCGCGTGTATTCGGACTTCGGCACCCCGGCCAGCTACCGCGAAATGGACGGCAACAGCGTGCATGCCTATAAATTCGTCAACGCCCAGGGCCAGATCCATTACGTGAAATTCCACTGGAAGAGCCTGCAAGGCCAGAAGACCCTGAGCGCCAAGGAAGCCTCCGCCATCCAGGCCACCGAGTTCAACCACATGACGCGCGACCTGATCGGCGCCATCCAGCAAGGCAACTTCCCGCGCTGGGACCTGTACATCCAGACGCTGACGCCGGCGCAACTGGCGGCGCTGGACTTCGACGGCCTGGACGCGACCAAGACCTGGCCCGGCGTGCCGGAAGTGAAGGTCGGCAGCATGACGCTGAACAAGAACCCGGACAACGTCTTCCTGGAAACCGAGCAGGCCGCGCTGGCGCCATCCAACCTGGTGCCAGGCATCGAGGCCTCCGAGGACCGCTTGCTGCAAGGCCGCCTGTTCTCGTACGCCGATACCCAGCTGCACCGGATCGGCGCCAACGGTCTGCAGTTGCCGGTCAACCGTCCGCGCACCGTGGCCGCCAACTATAACCAGGACGGCGCCCAGAACAGCGGCAGCCGCAAGGGCGACGTCAACTACCAGCCGAGCGAGCACGCGGACTTGGCCGACGATGCGCAATACAAGTCCAGCCAGCTGCCGCTGAGCGGCGCCACGCAGCAGGCCCGCATCGTCAAGACGCAGAACTTCAGGCAGGCCGGGGATTTCTATCGCTCGCTGGACGCGCAGCAGCAGGCCAACCTGGTCGGCAACCTGGCAGGCGACCTGGGGCAGGTGAAGGATGAGGGCGTGAAATACACCATGCTGTCCTACTTCCAGAAGGCCGACGCCGGCTATGGCCGCGCGCTGGCAGCCGCCTTGAGGGCCGACGGCGCCCGCGTCGTACAGCTGGCGGCGAAGTTGCCCGATTGAGTTTCAGGCCTTGGGTTGGCTGGTAGCTCTGGCCTGGAAGATCAGGTAGAATCTTTTCTTCTGATCAACTTTTAGGCTTCTGCAACGTGACTCCCAGCCAATTCAAGCTAATCGCCGTCGCCCTTGCCGTGGGCGGCGCCTTGGGTGGGGGCGGAGCGGCCTACCTCCTGACGCATCAGACGGGCGGCGGCGCGGGCCCGGCCCGGCCGGCCGCGCAGCAAGGCACGCAGCCGCACTGGCGCGCGCGCGTGATCAGCATCGCCGGCGACGGCATGCCGGGCGCGAACAACGGGCGCGGGCGCGGCACGCGCTTCGCCGATCCGTTCGGCGTGGCGGTCGACAGCGCAGGCAATGTCTACGTGGCCGACGGCGGCGACAACAACCGCATCCGCAAGATCGCCCCGGACGGCACCACCACCACGCTGGCCGGCGCGGTCGAAGGCTATGCCGAAGGAGCGGGCAAGGCGGCCGCGTTCAACACGCCGTCCGGCCTGGCGATCGACGCCGCCGGCAACCTGTACGTGGCCGACACCGGCAACAACGCCATCCGCAAGATCACGCCCGACGGCACGGTCAGCACGCTGGCCGGCGACGGCCTGGCGGGCGACAAGGACGGCCGCGGCGCGGCGGCCCAGTTCAACGGCCCGATTGGCGTCGCGGTGGACGCGGCCGGCGTGGTCTACGTGGCCGACACCTACAACGATCGCATCCGCCGCATCGCGCCCAACGGCGACGTCACCACCGTGGCCGGCGGCGGCCGCGCGGGCGATGCGGACGGCCCCGGCGTACAGGCGCTGTTCAACGGACCCACCGGCCTGGCGCTCGGCGCCGCCGGCGAGCTGTACATCGCCGACACCGGCAACCACGCCATCCGCAAGCTGGGCAAGGACGGCAGCGTGAGCACCGTCGCGCAGGCCAAGGACGGCGACCGTTCGCCGCCGCTGGAATCGCCGATCGGGCTGGCGCGCACGGCGGACGGTTTTCTCTACGTGACCAGCAACGCTCACGGCCGCCTGGCGCAGATCACGCCGGCCGGCGAGGTGCTGGTGCTGGAAGACGTCGACCATCCGGCCCAGCCTGGCTATGGCGCCGACGGCGGCGTGCGCTTCTACGCGCCGCGCGGCCTGGCGCTGGCGCGCGACGGTTCGCTGTACGTGGCCGACAGCGCCACTTTCCGCGTGCATCGCGTGGCACCGGCGCTGGACGGCGAGGCGCCCGCGCCAGACGAACCCTTGTCCGGCATCCCGGCGCACGGCGCCACCATGCCGTGGCCGGTCAAGCCGCAGGACAAGCCGCACGAAGTGGTCGGCCTGATGGGCGAAGTGCGCGGCAACTTCGATGGCGAGAGCCGCGACCATTTCCACGCCGGCCTCGATGTGCAGGCAGCGATCGGCACGCCGGTGCTGGCCGTCACCTCCGGCAAGGTCAGCAGCCCGCTCGCCAGCTGGGGCTACGGCGAGCTGTCGGAAGGACTGGCGCTGGACGGCATGCGCTACATCCACATGCGCGTGGGGCGCGGCGCCAACGACAAGCCGCTCGACCCGCGCTTCCAAGTGCTGAAGGACGAGAAGGGCGTGCCGTCGGCGGTGCGCGTCAAGCGCGGCACCCGCTTCGTGGTGGGCGAAACGCTGGGCACCGTCAACCGCATGGCCCACGTGCACCTGGACTACCTGCCCAATGGCGACGTGCTCAATCCGCTGTCGCTGCCGTTCGTGGACCTGGAAGACACCATCGCCCCGCAGATCCAGGGCATCACGCTGGCCGACAGCAGCGGCAAGCCGCTCAAGGACAAGGTGGACGGCCGCCTGATGGTGCCGCGCAGCCTGGGCGAGGTGCAGATCATCGTCGACGCCTTCGACCAGATGAACGGCAACCAGGCGCGCCGCCGCCTCGGCCTGTACAAGCTGGGCTATCAGTTGCTGAACGCGGACGGCGAGATCATTCCCGGCATGGAGCAGCCGCTGATCACGCAACTCTACGACCGCCTGCCGCGCAACCGCGACGCCGTCAAGCTGGCCTACTCGACCACCAGCGGCATCACCGTGCACGGCGCGGCGGAGACGCGCTTCTCCTATGCCATCAATAACACGCTCATCCACGGCAAGCTGACGCCGGGCGGCTGGAAAGTCGGCGCCCTCGGCCCCGGCAACTACACGCTGCGCATCACGGCCGAGGACTATGCGGGCAACGCCGCCACCAAGGGGCGCGACGTCCTGATCACCGTAGACTGAGCCGCGCGCAGGAAAACGCTATACAATTGCCACAAAAATAATTGAGGCATTTATGCAATTGCTGTTTTCCCTGCTGGGCACCGAGATCCTGACCGCGCTCGGCATGCTGTACCTGATGCTGGGGATGGCGTCGCTGGGCGTGGGCGTCAAGCTGCGCGCGCGGCCGCACAGCCAGTTGCGCGACCAGGTCAACGCCTGGTGGTGGATCTTCCCGGTGGTGACCGTCAGCCTGCTGCTGCATCCGGTCGGCGCGACGCTGCTGGCGGTGCTGATCGGCCTCTTGGCCTTGCGCGAGCTGGCGCCGTTCGCCGGGCGCCGCTTCGTGGTGCCGGCCGCCGTGGTGTTCGGCACGGCGCTGTTCTTGCCGGCGCCGGGGGCCTTGGCCGCGCTGCCGCCGGCCATCGCGCTGACGGCGGCGATCTACGTGCGCACGCGCGGCGCCGCGTCGCTGGCGTGGTTGCTATGGCTGGTGCTGTGCTACAGCTGCCGCTTCCTTCCTTTGTACGACAGCCTGCCGCTGGACGCGCATGCGCGCCTGGCCTGGCTGTTCTACCTGTACGTGCTGACTGCGTTGAATGACGTGGCCCAGTTCATCAGCGGCACCATCTTCGGCCGTCATCGCATCGCGCCCGGCATCAGCCCGAACAAGACCTGGCAGGGACTGCTGGGCGGCGTGGTGGCGACCACCGCATTGTCGCTGACGCTGGGCCGCTACCTGCACCTGGCCGGCGCCGCGCAACTGGCTGCGTGCGCGCTGCTGCTGTCGCTGGGCGGCTTCTGCGGCGACCTGATGTTCTCGGCCGCCAAGCGGGCGCTGGGCGTCAAGGATTTTTCGCAACTCATTCCCGGCCATGGCGGCATTCTCGACCGGGTCGACAGCCTGGTCGTGACTGCGCCGCTGCTGTACTTCCTCATCACTCATCTCCTGGACAAATAAAATGAAAGCTGAACGCTCACTGGCATGGCGCACCACCGAATCCGGCTTCGACTGCAACGACGGCGTGCGCCTGTTCTACCGCGCCTGGCAGCCGCAGTCGCCACGCCAGGATGGACCGCGGCGCGCGCTGGTGTTCCTGCATCGCGGCCATGAGCATTCGGGCCGCATCCAGCCGCTGGTCGAGCAGTTCGGCTACACGCAGGACTGGGCCTTCGCCTGGGATGCGCGCGGCCACGGCTACTCGCCCGGTGAGCGTGGCGACGCGCCCAGCTTCGAGGCGCTGGTCGAGGACTTCGACACCTTCATCGGCCACATTGCCGCCACCTACGGCATCGCGCCGGAAAACATCCTGGTGGTGGCCAACAGCGTCGGCGCGGTGATCGCCGCGACCTGGCTGCACGATTACGCGCCGCGCGTGCGCGGCGTCATCATGGCCGCCGCCGCATTCGACATCAACCTCTACGTCCCGTTGGCCAAGCCGGCGTTGCGTTTCGCCCGCCGCTTCAAGCCGGAGCTGTTCGTGACCAGCTACATCCGCCCCGGCATGCTGACCCATTCGGCGCAGGAGGCGGCCGCCTACGCAGCCGATCCGCTGATCGCCAAGGCCATTTCCGCCTGCGTGCTGCTAGGCCTGGCCGATACCGCCAAGCGCATCGTGCAGGACGCCGCCGCCATCGACACGCCGGTGCTGATGCTCAGCGCCGGCAAGGATTACGTGGTCAAGGAAGGCCCGCAGCAGGACTTCTACCAGCGCCTGTCGTCGCCGCTGAAGCGCTACGTGCATCTGCCGGATGCCTTCCACGCGCTGTTCTATGAGCAGGACATCAGCGTGGCGCTGGAGGCCAGCCGCGAGTTCATCGAGCAGTGCTTCGAGCGCGCGCCGCTGGCGCCGTCGCACTACCTGAACGCGGACCGCGACAGCCACAGCGCCCGCCAGTACGCGACGCTGCAGGCGGGCCAGAGCTGCGGCCCGTTGGCCAAGGCGTGGTTCGGCATGCAGCGTGCGATGCTGGAGGTGATGGGGCCAGTCAGCAACGGCATGAAGATCGGCCTGCGGCACGGCTTCGATTCCGGCGCCTCGCTCGATTACGTGTACCGCAACCAGGCCGGCGGCCGTTTTCTGTTCGGCGGGATGATGGATCGCGGTTATCTGGACGCGGTGGGCTGGCGCGGCATCCGCCTGCGCAAGCGCCAGCTGCAGCAGATGCTGGGCGAACGCATCGCCGCGCATCAAGGCGCGGGGCCGCTGCGCATCCTGGACGTGGCGGCAGGTTCCGGGCGCTACGTGCTGGAGACCATCAAGCGCTTCCAGGACCGCGAGATCGAAGTCACGCTGCGCGACTTCACGCAGCATAACCTCGACGAGGCGCGTGTGCTGGCGGACCAGCTGCAACTGCGGGCCAGGATCGATTATCAACTGCGCGACGCCTTCAACGCAGGCAGCTACCGCGCGGAGGAGGGCGAGTACGACATCGTCATCGTCTCCGGCCTGTATGAGCTGTTCAGCGAGAACGCGCCGGTGGCGGCTTCATTGCAGGGTATCGCCAGCGTGCTGCGCGCGGGCGGCTATCTGATCTACACCGGCCAGCCATGGCACCCGCAACTGGACATGATCGCGCTGACCTTGACCAGCCACCAGGGCAAGCCGTGGCGGATGCGTCCGCGCCCGCAGGCGGAGATGGACGGCCTGGTGGCGCATGCGGGCTGCCGCAAGATCGCCACTCGCATCGGGCTGGAAGGGATCTTTACGGTGTCGCTGGCGCAGAAGCCCGCAGCGCCTGCCGCAGGCGATTGACGACGGTCCACGCCGACAAGGCGATCACCAGCGCCAGGATGCCGTTCATCAGCAGCGGGGCGGCGCCGTAGGCGATCAGCAGGCCGAGAAGGCCGAACCAGAAGGCGCGGTCGCTCTTACCCATCGGGCCGTCGAAGCGGCGCGCCGCACCCACGCTGAGCGCCAGCACACCGGCGAATTCGGCCAGCAGCGCGGCCGCCACGCCCAGCACCACCAGCGGCGCGTGCAGCGCCAGCATGAAGGGCAGGTATAACGCCACGTCGGACACCTGGTCGCAGATTTCGTTGAGCAGCGTGCCGAGGCGCGTCTTCTGACCGGTGGCGTTGGCCAGCATGCCGTCGATGGCGTTGAGGGCCATGCGGAGCAGCAGGAACGCGGCGATGCCGGCCCACAGGCCCGCGCATTGCGGTTGCGTTGCCAGCGCGGCGCCGTAGGCCACCGACAGCAACATGGTCGTCAACGTGATCTGGTTGGGCGTGACGCGGCAGCGCACCAGCGCGCGCATCAACGGTTGCAGCAGTTGCTGGAATTGCGGTTTCAACTGGTAGATCGAAAAGCTCATTGCGGGTAAAGCTCCAGGTAGAGTTGGGCGATTTGGCGGCTGCGCCGGTAGCCCATGGCGCAGTGCAGGTAAATGGCGCGGCCTTGTGCAGCATGGGCGCGGATGGCGGCCAGGATGGGGCGGGCCGATTGCGCGTCCGGCGCGTGCAGGTCGAGCAGCGGGAAGTGATGATAGCTGCGATTGCGCAGCGCGCGCGTCTCGCTCAATTCGTTGGACAGGTCGATGACGGCGCAATCGGCCGGCAGCTGCGCGGCTTCGGCATCGGTCAGGCGGCGGCCCACCCACAGGCTTTCGCTGTGGCGCACGAAGGGCGGGCGATGGCGCTCGCGCCAGCGCACCAGCTGCCATGTGAGCAGGTAGCCGCACAGGTAGGGCGCGTACATCAGCCAGATCCACAGGGGATAGCGGCCGTCGCGCTTGTGCAGGAAGGCGGCGTGTCGGCGGTAGTAGGCGCGCGCCACCAGCAGCAGGCTGGCCGCCAGATAGAGCCACCACGGGCCGCCCAGCGCGAACCAGGCCAGCAGCGCCAGTCCCGCCAACGCGCTGTAGCAGAATGCCACCGGCTTGCGTACGTCGCCATCGGCCGGCAGCAGGTGCAGCGCCAGCGCGCCCAGCGCGGCGCCGCCGGCCACGTCGAGCGCGTGGTGCTGGTAGGTGAACACGGTGCTGAGCGCGACCAGCATCAGCCACGCGGCCAGTGCGGCGCGCAGGATGGCCGATGTGGTGGCGGTGCGCAGCGCGGCCCAGAAGATCAGGCAGTAGGCCACGTGCAGCGACGGCAGCTGGTTGTAGGGCTGGTCCATCGCGGCCAATTGCGCGAACAGCCAAGCGGGTAGCGCGTCGTCGACGGCGGGGCGGGGCAGGGAGAAGCGCAGCGGCCTGGCGGCGAAGATCAGGCAGGCGGCGATGGTGGCAAACGCGGTGCGGCGGCTCAGCGCTTGCAAACCGGCGCGGTCGCGCACCAGCAGAAAACTCAGCACGAAGAACAGGCCGGACGTCATGTACGGCAGCACCATCCAAGGCAGAAAGGGCAGCGCCGCTTCCCATGCCATCGCGACGTTGCCGATGTCTGGCCGCCGCTGCGCCAGGTGGTTGGCCAACGGGTAGCAGATGCCGAACAGCGCGCCGTTGAGCGCGAGCTGGGTAACGCGCTGCCGCATGCGGGGCCGGTTCATTGTCGGACTGTCCTTGTTGATAACGATGTAATTGAGGCATTATGTCACGCATGACCGACGCTGCGCGAGACCCACGATACGAACGATGCATGGTGCTGGCCGGAGGCGGCTTCCGCTTCGGCTACTACCTCGGCATGCACGCGGCGGCCGTCGATGCGGGCCAGGAACCGGACCTGCTGTTGGCCACGTGCGGCGGCGCGGTGGCCGGCGCCATCATCCGCAACCTGCCCGACAGCGCGGCGCGCAAGGCGTGGCTGGCATCGCCGCAGATGTATGAATTTTTTCGCGGCCTGCGATCCGGCCCGCGCGCCACACCGCTGCGCGCACTGGCCGGCATCGCGCTGCGGCGGATGAACGGCGCGCGGGCGGCGCGTATTCCCGATCTGTTCAACGACTACCTGTTCGAGATTCCTCCTGTGCTGCCGTTGCCGCCCGAGCGGGCGCCGGCGCGCGGAGCGATGAGTGCAGCTCCGACCACGCCATCGTCCGCATTGGCACCCGTGCCCGTGTCCGGGATTGTGCCGGCGTTGGCCATCGTCGGCGGCAGGCTGCTGTTCGGCCCCGACGAAGCGGGCCAGCTGCGGCAAGGCCGCGCCATTTATCGCGTCACGTTGTTCGGCGATGAGCGCACCGCCGCGCTGGCGTCCGGCCAAGCATCCGCCATCGGCCGCGATGGATGGACCGACGCCGTCGCGCACGACCTGGCGATCGACACGACCATGCCGCTGGCCGACGTGGCCCGCATCTCGATTGCAGACATGGTCTACTTCCGTTGCCAGTCCGCCGGCGGCGCGGACTACACCGGCGGCGCCATCGACCTGTTCCCGATCGAGCTGGCGCGCTGCCTTGCGCGTCACGTCAGCATGGAAATGAAGCAGGCCTACGACCAGCAGACGGCCATTCCCGCACTGCGTGCGGTGTTCGGCATCGACGCCAACGCGCGCCTGCGCCACGTACACGGCCAGCCCGCCGACGTATGGATCGACACCTCGGACGTCAGCCAGGCCTTGCGCGGCACCGGCATCCAGAAGCGCATCGCATGGCGCGCCAACCGCGTGCAGCTGGTGGCGCCGGCCACCTACGAACGCTACGTGGCCGACGTGGAAACCCAATGGCAGTATGGCTACCAGCGCGCGCAGGAAGCCTACGCGCTGGCCGCGCAAGGCCGCAGCCCCGCGATGCGCAACGCAACCCGACATAACAAGGCAACAGCATGAACGTAATGATCATCGGCGGCACCAGCGGTATTGGCCTGGGACTGGCGCAGCACTACTGGCGGCAGGGCGCGCGCGTCGCCATCTGCGGGCGGCATCCGGGCAAGCTGGAGGACTCGCCGCTGCTGCGCGAGGACCGCATCAGCATACACGCCTGCGACATCGCCGACCGCGCCGCCGTCGCGCGCACGGTGGCCGCATTCGCGGAACTGGACCTGCTGATCGTCACCGCCGGCCAGTACACCGACGCCGCCGCCATCGCCCGCGACCCCGCCAGCACCTTGCCGGTATTGCGCGTGAACGTGGGCGGCCTCGATCACGCCTTCAGCGCCGCCGCCGAAGCGATGATGACGCGCGGGCGAGGGCGGTTGGTCGCGGTGGCGTCGATCGCCGGCCTGCAGCGGGACTATCCTGGCGGCTCGCTGTACAGTGCCAGCAAGCGCGCCGCCATCGCCATCTGCGACGCCTACCGCAAGGCGCTGGCCCCATTCGGCATCGGCGTCACGGTGATCGTGCCCGGCTACGTCGACACGGCCCGCCTGCGCGAATTGAACAACGGCGACGCCAGCGGCAAACCCTTCCTCATGTCCGAGCAGGAGGCGGTGCGCCGCATCGCCGCCGCCATCGAACGGCGCGACGAGCGCTGCGTCTTCCCGTGGCAGATGCATGCGATGGTCGGCCTCTTCAACCGCCTGCCGGTCTTCCTTCAACGCCTCCGCAAAAAGTAAGCCGCGCGCACGCTTGCGCATCTTCGTTGACAAAAAATATTAATCAGAATATATTTTGAGCACGAAATTGGAATCGTTTCCAATTTCGTTTGGCGACGGCTTTCGAGCAAGTGGACCGCGCATCGTCCCATGCTCCCTGACCACAAGCGGAATAGCGCGGACCGGACGCCCGTCCGGTTCGAATGTGGAAGTTTGGATACGAGGAGACATGCATTGTGAAAAAACAGAAATTCGTTTTGTCCGCCGTGGCGGCCGGCATTCTGTCGGCGTACGGCCCGCAAGTGTTCGCCAGCGTCACCAGTCCCGTGATCGGGCCGCTGTTGTGGTCCGAGGAATTCAACGGCGCCGCGCTCAACACCTCGCTGTGGACGGCGGTGGACGGCAACGGCTGCCAGATCAACCTGTGCGGCTACGGCAACCAGGAACTGGAGTACTACAGCCCCAACAACGTCTCCATCGTCAACGTCCCGTTCGAGCCGAACACGCGGGCGCTGGCGCTGCGGGCGCAGAACCAGACGGTGGGCAGCAATGTCTTCACCTCCGGTAAGATCGGTTCCTTCGGCAAGGTGCAGGTGCAGTACGGCATGGTCGAGATCCGCATGGCCACGCCGCAGCTGGGCATCGGCCTGTGGCCGGCCGCGTGGATGCTGGGCGTGAGTCCGCAAGCGTGGCCGCGCAACGGCGAGATGGACATCGTCGAAATGGGCCACAAGGCCAGCAGCCGCGCGGCGGCCGGCACGCCGACGCCGGCGATCGACAACTTCGTCGGCTCCAACGTCATCACCTGGCAGCAGGCCGCCTGCGTGCCGGGCAACGAGAGCTGTGCCGCCTCGACCGCGTGGCAGACCAAGAACTGGTACACGCCGAGCCAGTCGCTGGCCAACCGTTTCGTCATCTACCGCCTGTACTGGACCGACACGCAGATGCGCTTCACGGTGGTGGACAATGGGGTCGAGCACGACCTGTACGACAATCCGTTGCCGGTCAATTCGACCGCGCTGCAGGCGCCGTTCTACCTGCTGTTCAACCTGGCTGTCGGCGGCAACTTCACCGACGCCGCCACGCCGGGGCAGGTGACTGCGCCGTTGCCGGGTACCATGTACGTGGACTACGTGCGCGTGTATCAGCTGGACGGCAAGGGCACGGTTAAGCTGGGCAGCCAGAGCACAGCGGAGGTGGGCAAGTTCGGCGTCTTCACCGACAACACGGTGGTCAACAACAAGCTGGTGGCGGGCACCAGTTCCGACATCTTCGTGTGGAACAACGCCTCCGTCACCCAGGGCAACCTGCCGCCGTATGAGGGCAGCAACGTGATGGCGTGGAGCTTCAACACGCCGGGGCAATGGTTCGGCGGCAGCGTCGAATCGCGCCAGGCGCGGGACATGAGCAACTTCCGCAACGGCACCATGAAGTTGAAGATCAAGATCCCGGCCAACGTGGCGTTCACTGTGGGCGTGCAGGACACGTACACCAACCAGAACGCGGTCAAGTTCCCGGCCAACGCCACCACGTACGGCCTGGTGCGCAATGGCGACTGGGGCACGGCGACCATCCCGGTGGCCGATCTGGCGGGCAGCAAGATTGCCTTGCAGTCGATGCTGGACCTGTTCCAGATCGCCAGCGACAGCGCCGCGCTGCCGGGTTCCGCGTTCCAGATGGCGATTGACGATATCGTCTGGGATACCGGCACGCCGACGCCGACACCCACGCCGACTCCAACGCCGACACCTACTCCAACGCCCACGCCGACTCCGACGCCGACTCCCACGCCAACGCCGGCCGCGCAGCAGACCAGCGCGACGATGCTGAAGTTCTCGCTCAACACCGGCAGTTGGGCGGACGTGCACTACACGGTCAACGGCGGCGGGCAGCTCAATGTGCGGATGACGCAAAACGCCGGCACCAACAGCTACACCGCCAGCGGCCTGAAGATCGGCGACGTGGTGAACTACAGCTTCACCTACTGGGACACCGGCCATAACTACGCCGTCGACACCGCGCAACAAAGCTACACGATGAAGTAAATTTCCGCATCAAAATTTGGGGTCAAGTCTGGCATTCGGACACGGCCTCTGCCGTAGCGGCGCCGCTACGGCAGAGGCCGTGTCCGAATGCCAGACTTGACCCCAATTTTGTTTGGTAAAAAATGGACAAAGCTGGCCATTCTGTCGCCCTTTAAAAATGCCACAATGCGTGGCGGGTTATCGGGTACAATTATTTGAACGATCGTGCTTTTTTAGCGGGGTCATAAGAATACGGAGACAGCATGGATTTGAACTACACGGCGGCGGATCTGGCGTTCCGCGACGCGGCGCGCGCTTTTCTCGACGCTAACCTGCCGGGCGATCTGCAGAAGAAGGTCCGCAACCATCTGCGCCTGAGCCGCCAGGATTATGTGCGCTGGCATCAGATCGTCGCGAAGCAGGGCTGGGCCGCGCCGGCCTGGCCGGTCGAGCACGGCGGTCCGGGCTGGAGCGCCACCCAGCGCCATATCTGGGAAGAGGAGTGCGCCCGCGCCGGCACGCCGCCCATCCTGCCGTTCGGCGTCAACATGGTGGCGCCGGTCATCATGGCCTTCGGTAACGAAGCGCAGAAGGCCCACTATTTGCCGCGCATCCTCAGCTGCGAGGATTGGTGGTGCCAGGGTTACTCCGAACCGGGCTCGGGCTCCGACCTTGCCTCCCTCAAGACCACCGCCGAACGTTCCGGCGACCACTACATCGTCAACGGCCAGAAGACCTGGACCACGCTGGCCCAGCACGCCGACATGATCTTCTGCCTGGTGCGCACCGACACCACCGTGCGCAAGCAGGAGGGCATCTCCTTCCTGCTGATCGACATGAAGACGCCGGGCATCACCGTGCGCCCCATCATCATGCTGGACGAGGACCACGAGGTGAACGAGGTCTTCTTCGACAACGTCAAGGTGCCGGCGCAGAACCTGATCGGCCAGGAGAACAAGGGCTGGACCTATGCCAAGTACCTGCTGGGCCACGAGCGCACCGGCATCGCGGCGGTGGGCCGCTCCAAGCGCGAGCTGCTGTTCCTGAAGAAGATCGCCTCCGAACACTACAAGCACGGCAAGCCGTTGCTGCAGGATCCGGTCTACGCCGCCAAGGTGGCCAGCCTGGAAATCGAACTGATGGCGCTGGAAACCACGGTGCTGCGCGTGATCACGCGCGAGTCGCACGCGCCCGGCCCGGAGGCCTCGCTGCTGAAGGTGCGTGGCTCGGAGATCCAGCAACTGCTCACCGAGCTGATGGTCGAGGCGCTGGGCCCGGACGCGCTGCCGTTCGACACCGACTACCTCGAGGGCAAGGCCGACCACGCGGTGACCGGCGACGACGCCGCCGCGCCGCTGGCCGGCTACTACTTCAATTTCCGCAAGACGTCGATCTACGGCGGCTCGAACGAGATTCAGAAAAACATCATCACCCAGATGATCCTGGGACTGTGAGAGGCAGCGATGGATTTTAATTTGAAAGAAGAACAGCAGCAGTTCGCCGACGCCCTGCGCCGCTGGATCGACAAGGACTACGGCTTCGACGTGCGCCATCGCATCGTGCATTCGCAGAGCGGCGTCTCGGACGTGGCCTGGAACACGCTGGTGGAACTTGGCATGACGGCGCTGCCGGTGCCGGAAGAGCAGGGCGGCTTCAACGGCAGCGCGGTCGACCTGTGGGTGGTGATGCAGGAGATCGGCCGCGGCCTGGTGGTCGAGCCATATTTCGCCACCGTGTGGGGCGCGCAATTCCTCAAGCTGGCCGGCAACCAGCACCGCCTGCTGGAAGAAGTCGCCAGCGGCGAACTGAAACTGGCCTGCGCGCTGGGCGAGAAGCATGCGCGCCATGAGCTGTCGGACATCAAGACCATCGCCAGCATCAACGGCGAGGGTTACCGCATCGACGGCACCAAGACCGTGGTGATCCACGGCGCCCAGGCCGGCGCGCTGATCGTGTCGGCCCGCAGCGCCGGCGCCCAGCGCGACACCAACGGCATCAGCCTGTTCGTGGTGCCGGCCCACACGCCGGGCGTGACCGTGCGCGACTACCGCACCATCGACGGCCAGCGCGCCGCCACCGCGCAGTTCAGCCATGTGGCGGTGCCGGCCTCGGCGCTGCTGGGCAAGCTGGGCGGCGGCTGGGACATGCTGGACGAGGCGGCCGACTACGGCGCCAGCCTGCTGTGCGCGGAGGCGGTGGGCGCGATGGACGCGCTGTTCGCCGCCACGCTGGAGTACGTCAAAACGCGCAAGCAGTTCGGCACGCCGATCGGCGGCTTTCAGGCGCTGCAGCACCGCATGGCCGACATGTACATCCACCTGGAGCAGGCCCGTTCGATGGCGATGCTGGCCGCGGCCCGCATGTCCTGCGGCGATACCGAGGAGCGCCGGCGCGTGGTGTCGGCGGCCAAGGCGCGGGTGGGGCAGGCGTCCAGGTTTATCGGCCAGCAGGCGGTGCAGCTGCACGGCGGCATGGGCGTGACCGACGAGCTGCCGGCCGCGCACCACTTCAAGCGCATGGCCATGATCGAGCTGACCCTGGGCGACGTCGACCACCACCTGGAGCGCTTCATCGCCCAGCGCGGCTTCCAGCAGCACAGCTGATGCGCAGCTTCGCCAACCTGGCGGCCATGAAGGCCGAGATCGGCAATGAGGTGGCGGTGTCGGACTGGGTGGAGATCACCCAGGCCCGCATCGACCTGTTCGCCGACGCCACCGGCGACCACCAGTGGATCCACACCGACGCCGAGCGTGCCGCGCGCGAGTCGCCGTACGGCGCGACGGTGGCGCACGGCTTCCTGACGCTGGCGCTGCTGCCGGCGCTGCTGGTGAACGCGCTGCACATGGTGGACATGACGATGGGCCTGAACTACGGCCTGAACAAGGTGCGCTTTCCGGCCCCGGTGCCGGTCGGCAGCCGGGTGCGGGCGCGGCTGACCATCGCCGCCATCGACGACATCGCCGGCGGCGCGCAAATCCTGTGGGGGGTGGTGATCGAACGGGAGGGCGGCGACAAGCCGGTCTGCGTCGCCGAGTTCGTGATGCGGCGCTACTGAGCCCGCGTCAGGCGGCGCTGCCGCCGATCTCGGCCTTGTAATAGCGGTCGCGGCCGTCCTGCTTGGCGCGGTACAGCTGGCTGTCGGCCATGCGGATCAGGGCGTCGCTGTCGACGCTGTCGAGCGGCGGCAGCGCCGTGCACACGCCCAGGCTGACCGACACGTACGGCGCGGTCGGCGCGGCCGCGTGCGGGATGGCCAGCGCGCGCACTTCTTCGAGGATGCGGCGCGCCACCACCTCGGCGCCCAGCGCCGGCTCCTGCGGCAGCAGCAGGATGAATTCCTCGCCGCCGTAGCGGGCCAGCAGGTCCTGCGGCCGCGAGGCGCAGCGCGCCATCGCCAGGCTGACCTGCTGCAGGCACAGGTCGCCGGCCTGGTGGCCGTAGTGATCGTTGTAGAGCTTGAAGTGGTCGACGTCGATCATGATCACCGACAGCGGCAGGCCGGCGCGCGAGCAGCGCCGCCATTCGGCGTCGAGGGTGTCGTTGAAGCTGCGGCGGTTGGCCACGCCGGTCAGGCCGTCGGTCATGCTCAGTTCGCGCATGGCGTCGGCCTGGCGCTTGATGGTCAGCTGGCTGCGCACGCGCGCGCGCACCACGGCCACGTTGAAGGGCTTGCTGATGAAGTCGACCGCGCCGGCCTCCAGCGCGCGGGTCTCGTCCTCCGGCTGGTTGAGCGCGGTGACGAAGATGACCGGGATGTCCTGCAGGCGGGGCGAGTTGCGCAGCGCCGCGCACACCGCGTAGCCGTCCATGCCAGGCATGACGGCGTCCAGCAGGATCAGGTCGGGCTGCTGTTCCTGCGCCAGTTCCAGCGCCTTTTCACCGTCCAGCGCGAACAGCACCTCGTGCTCGTCGCGCAGCGCGTGATGCAGGATCTGGATGTTCTCCATGGCGTCGTCGACCACGAGTATCCGTCCGTTCCTGGCCAGGTTGGTCCAAGTCATGCACTGTCCTTTCGATGCAACATATCCTCCACGATGGCTTGTGCGGCGGTGAAATCGAGCGTCTCGACCGCTTCCGTCAACGCACCCCATCCGCCTGCGTTCGCCAGCGCGGGGCGTAGCTGACGGAGCACGTCCAAGGCTTTCAAGTTGTTATTCTGAAGCAAACTATGTAACTCCGCCAGCTTTTGCGGCAAGTCGTGCGCGATCGGGTTGCCCGGGGGAAGCGAGTCTGTTGAGACTGACAATTGGCGGGTGTTGGCCGCCAGTTGTTGCAGGGCCTGGTCCAGCAAGGCCAGCGCGGCGTCCAGCGCGGCCGGGTCGGCGTGGTCGCGGTGCAGGATGGCCTCGGCTTCGGCGGTCAGGCCGGCGACCTGGGTCGCGCCCAGGTTGGCGGCCACGCCGCGCAGGCGGTGCAGGCTTTGCGCGGCCTGCTGGCGGTGGCCGTCCGCCAGTTGCGCCCGGACTTCGGTCACGGTGCCGCCCTGCGTTTGTTCGAAGCGCTTGAACAGCGCCACCAGGGCCTCGCTGTTGCCACCCAGCCGGGCCAGCGCGGCGCCGGTGTCGACACCGGGCAGCGCGGCCAGGCTGGCCGGGGCGCTTGCGCGGCCGGCGGCCGGCATGGCGTCCGGGACGGAGGACGGCACGGCGACCGGCATCGCGCCCGCCATGGCGTCCGGCGCAACGGGCGCCATCGCGGCGGGCGTGGAAGGCGCTGGCGCTGCGGCCGGGCGGGGCACCAGCCGGGTCAGCACGGCGACCATTTCCGCCACGTCGATCGGCTTGGCCACGTGCGCGTTCATGCCGGCCTGGTCGGCGCGGCGGCGGTCGTCCTCCATCACGTTGGCGGTCATGGCGACGACGGGCAGGCGCGCCAGCGGGCCGCCGGCCGCGCGGATCGCGGCCGTGGCGTCGTAGCCGTTGAGCACCGGCATCTGCACATCCATCAACACCAGGTCGCAGCGCCGCGGGTCGGCGCGCAGCAGGTCGACCGCCAGCTGGCCGTTGGCCACCGTCTCGACCGTGGCGCCGGCGTGCAGCAGCATCAATTGCGCCACCTCCTGGTTGATCTCGTTGTCTTCGACCAGCAGGATGCGCATGCCGTTCAGCTGTCCGTCCAGCTGGCCGTGCGGGACGGACGGCGCCGTGCCGAGGCCGCCGGCGAACAAGCCCGCCACCCGTTCCAGCAGGCGCGCCGGCAGCACCGGCTTGGACAGCACGCCGGCCACGCCCAGGCCGTCCGTCAGCGCGGCCTGGCCGGCGGCGAGGTGTTCAGGCGCCATCAGCAGCACCGGCGGCGGCGCCGTGCCGGCCCGTAGCAGGGCCAGCACGGTGGCGGCGTCGCCGTCCGGCATCTCGCAGTCGAGCAACATCAGGTCGTAGGGCCGGCGCCGGCGCTCCCGCAGCATGGCCAGCGCGGCGCCGGCGCCGGCGGCGCAGCTGGCGGCCCAGCCCAGGTGGTTGCAGGCCAGACGCAGCGCTTCGCGCGCGCTGGCGTTGTCGTCGACGATGAGCAGCGTCAGGCCGGCCGCGGCGGGCGGCGGCGCCGGCGCGGCAAGCGGCGCGTTGCACTCGAACGGGCAGCTGAACAGGAACTCCGAGCCGCCGCCCGCCTCGCTGCTGACGCTGATGGCGCCGCCCATCATGTCGGCCAGCTGGCGGCAGATCGCCAGCCCCAGGCCGGCGCCGCCGAACTGCCGGCTGCTGCTGCCGTCGGCCTGCGAGAAGGCGTCGAAGATGCGGGCCTGCTGCGCGGCCGGGATGCCGATGCCGGTGTCGCGCACGCGGAACTCCAGCAGGATGGCGTGGCGGCCAGTCAGGTCGGCGCCGGCCGCCGGCCGCACCTGCAGCACCACCTCGCCGCGTTCGGTGAACTTGACGGCGTTGCCGATCAGGTTGAGCAGCACCTGCTCCAGCCGCATCGGGTCGCCCGCCAGCTCGGCCGGCAGGCGCGGGTCGATGTCGTAGACCAGTTCGACACCCTTGTCGCCGGCGTCGCCGCTTACCAGCACGCTGACGCTGTCGAGGATGCGCTCCAGGCTGAAGGTGGCGTGCTCGAGCACCAGCTGCCCGGCGTCGATGCGCGAGTAGTCCAGCACGTCGTTGACCAGGCCCAGCAGCGATTGCGTGGCCAGCTGGATCTTGTCCAGCTGCTCGCGCTCGCGCGGCGCCAGCGGCGCTTGCTCCAGCAGGCGGGCCAGGCCGATGATGGCGTTCATCGGCGTGCGGATCTCGTGGCTCATATTGGCCAGGAACTCGCTCTTGGCCCGGCTGGCGGCCTCGGCGCGGTCGCGCGCCAGCATCAGTTCCTCGTTCAGTTCCTGCAGGTGCAGCTCGGTTTCCTTGAGCTCGGTGACGTCGGACACCAGCACGAAGAAGCCGCGCACGGCGCCGCGCTCGTCGATGTCCGGGATGTAGTTGACCCAGGTGTGGCTGACCTCGCCCGATGGCCAGCGCAGCCGGTCGGCGAACGCCTGCGGCTGGCCGGCCAGCGCGCCCTGCACGTAGGGCGCGCACACCGCGTAGTCGGCCGCGCCCATCACCTCGGGCATCAGGGCGTCGAGCAGTTGCTCGCTGTCGCGGCCGTGCCAGTCGAGGAAGTAGCGGTTGGCGAAGCGGCAGCGCAGGCCGGCGTCCCAGTACGCCACCATGCCGGGCAGGTTGTCGGCCACGGTGCGCACGAAGTGCTCGCTTTGCGCCAGCTTGGCCACCGTGGCGCGCAGCGCTTCCTTGGCATCCTTGCGGTCGGTGATGTCGATCGAAATGCCGAGCACGTGGGTGGGTGCGCCGTGCTCGTCGCGCAGCGCCACCTTGCGGGTGGTCAGGTAGCGGGTGCGGCCGTCGGGGCCGGTGACCGGCTCCTCGGCGATCTCGATCACCTCGCCGGGCGGCGCGGCCAGCACCTGGCGGTCGGCCTCGGCGAAACTGTCGGCCTGGGCGGCCGGAACGAAGTCGTAGTCGTTCTTGCCGAGGAAGTCCTCGCCGCCGGCGCGCCCGAGCAGCTGGGCGCCGTAGCGGTTGAACATGTCGTAGCGCAGGTCGGCGGCGCGCTTGAGGAAGATCATCGCCGGGATGTTCTCCAGCACCGAGCTCATCAACTGGCGCGACCGGCGCAGCTCGGCCTCCGTCCGTTTCAGCTCGCTGACGTCCACCAGCAGCGCGGTGATGCCGGCGATGCGGCCGTCGGTGCCGAACTGCGGGTAGTAGCTCAGCACCCAATGGCACAACTGGTCGGGCGAGGCGGCCGGATAGCCGGAGCGCTGCAGGCCGGTCAGCGGACGGCCGCTGTCGAGCACGGTGCGGTAGTCGGCCAGCACGCCGCGCCGCACGGTGTCGTCCGGGATCATCTCGCCGACGTGGCGGCCCAGGTGGGCGCTGACCGGCTGGTCGTTGAGGGCGGCCAGGTAATCGTTCAGGCGCACGAAGCGCAGCTGGCTGTCGACGTAGCTCAGGCCGACCGGCGCGGTGGCGTACAGGGTTTCAAGCTGGGCCCGGCTTTTCTCCAGCTGGGCGGTGCGCTCGGCCACCAGCTGTTCGAGCTGGGCCTGGTTGCGGCGCAGGTCGACCTCCAGCGCGCGGTAGGCCTGGCCGACCTCGTCGGCCTCGCGGAAGGTGGCCGCGCCCAGCGTGAAGGGCCTGCCCGCGGCCAGCGCCTGGGCCGGGCCGACCAGTGCGCGCACCGAGCCGGCGATGCGGCCGCCGACCCACCAGGCCAGCGAGAAGCCGGCCAGCAGCACCGCCGCCATGGTCAGCGAGACGGTGGTGATGGCCTTCAGCAGTTCGTGCAGCGCCTGGTCCTGCGGGGTGGCGATGGCGACGATGGCGCGGCTGACCGGCGAGCGGCTGAAGGCGAGGAAGATCGGCGTGCCGTCGGCCGCCGTCGTGGCCAGCAGGGCGTTGCCGTTGGCCTGCAGCCGCGCCTGCAACGCGGGCTCGTCCGGCGCGCCCGGCAACTGGCGCGGCGCGCCGGCCTGGACCACGATCACGCCCTCGCTGTCGAACAGCGACATGGCCTGGTGGCGGCCGACGTTTTCATCGCGCAGGATGTTGGCCAGGCGTTCCGGCTTGAGCAGCGCGGTCAGCGCGTAGGCCAGCTGGCGATCGACCCGCACCGGGACGTCGATCGCCAGCTGGGCGCCGGCGCCGCTGCCCACCAGCGACAGCTGCACGCGGTCGTGCGCGTACAGCGGCGCCAGGCGGCGGCGGTTGTCGGTGGGGGCCAGCGCGGCCGGCAGCGGCGCGCCGACCTGCAGCACGATCTTGCCGGAAGCGTCGCTGAGCAGGAACTGGGCGGCCGGGAATTGCGGACCGAGCAGGGCGGCGGCCTGGCCGCGCAGCGCGTTCAGGTCGCCGCTTTGCAGGCTGGGCGAGCCGGCCAGCGCGCGCGCCGCGCTCTCGCCCTGCAGCAGGTCGCGGTCGATGGCGGCGGCCACCAGGCGGGCCGCCTGGCCGGTGTCCTCCATCAGCGTGTCGCGCTCGCGCTGGTAGAACTGCGCCACCAGGGCGCCGAAGCCGATCACGGTCGGCAGCGCGCACGCCAGCACCAGCAGCGCGATCTGCGAACGGATGGATGGCAGGCGGCGGGACGGTGCTGGCACGTGGTGGACCTCGGCGGTGATGCGGCATCAGGCAGCACGATAGTAGCCGAGACTCGCCGTTTCAGAAAGCGATTTTGTCCACGTCAGAGCGGCTTGCCACGGGCGTAGCTCCAGGCCAGCTCGGCCATCGGCCTGGCCATGCGGCCCGATTCCAGCGCCTGCGCGCTGGCCGCCGTGCCGTCCACGTGGCGCTTCATGATGCCTTGCATGATGCTGGCCAGGCGGAACATGTTGAAGGCCAGGTAGAAGTTGAAGTCCTCCAGCCGGATGGTCTTGCCGGTGCGCCCGGCGTAGCGGGCGATGTATTCCTGCTGCGACGGGATGCCCAGCGCCGCCAGGTCCAGCCCGGCGATGCCGCGGAACTGGCCGGGCGCGATGTGCCAGCTCATGCAGTGGTAGGAGAAGTCGGCGAACGGGTGGCCCAGCGTCGACAGTTCCCAGTCCAGCACGGCCAGGATGCGCGGCTCGGTCGGGTGGAACAGCAGGTTGTCGAGGCGGAAGTCGCCGTGCACGATGGCGGTGTCTTCACCGGGCGGAATGTGGGCCGGCAGCCACGCGATCAGCTGGTCCATCGCCTCGATGGACTCGGTCTGCGAGGCCAGGTATTGCTTGCTCCAGCGCTCGATCTGGCGCGCGAAGTAGTTGCCCGGCTTGCCGTAGTCGGCCAGGCCGATGGCCGCGTAGTCCACCGTGTGCAACTGGGCGATCACGCGGTTCATCTCGTCGTAGATGGCGGCGCGCTCGGCCGGCGTCATGCCGGGCAGGGCCTGGTCCCACAGCACCCGGCCCTCGACGAATTCCATCACGTAGAAGGCGCGGCCGATCACCGACTCGTCGGTGCACAGCGCGTACTGGCGCGCGGCCGGGAAGCCGTGCTTGCTCAGGGCGTCCATCACGCGGTACTCGCGCTCGATCGCGTGCGCGGACGGCAGCAGCTTGGCGGCCGGCGCCGGCTTGGTGCGCAGCACGTAATGCCGGCCGCCGATGCTGAGCTTGTAGGTCGGGTTGGACTGGCCGCCCTTGAACTGCTCCACGCCCAGTGTGCCGTCCGGATAGCCGGCCACGTGCTGGCGCAGATAGGCGTCCAGCGCCGCCACGTCGAACTGGTGGCGCGCCGACACCGCCTTGGTGCCGATGAATTCTTCGAACATGCTGTCTCCCGCTGTTGTGAGTAGCAGCTATTTTAGTCCAATAAAAGTACGTGCGTGCTTTTTATTTTCAATCGGCTGCGCTGCGCAGCCAGTCCAGCACCGCCTGCTGGGGCGAGGCCTCCGCCAGCGGCGCGGCCGACAACAGGTGGTAGCTGGTGCCGTCCGCCACAAAGCCGAGCGGCGCCGCCAGCAGGCCGGTGTTCAGGTCGTCGCACACCAGGTGGCGCGGGCCGATGGCCACGCCCAGCCCGGCCACGGCCGCCTGCAGGCTGAAGTAGAAATGCTCGAAGGACTGGCCGGCGCCGCCTTGCCTGTGCCGGATGCCGGCGGCGCGGGCCCAGTCGCGCCAGGCGTCGGGACGGCTGCGCGCGTGCAGGCGCGGGGCGTCGGGCTGCAGTGTGGGCGCGAACCACTGCGCCGCCTTGTCCGGCCGGCAGACGGGGCCGACCTGTTCGGCGAACAGGGCGTGGGCGTGGAAGTGTTCCGGCCAGCTGAAGTCGCCGCGCCGGATGGCCAGGTCGATGCCGCTGTCGAAGGAAAACGGCCCGCCGCCGGCCACCAGCAGGAAGTCGGCGTCGGGATGGGCGGCCTGGAACGCCGGCCAGCGTGGGATCAGCCAGCGCATCAGCAACGTCGGTTCGCACGACAGCACCAGTTGCCGCCTGGGGCCGGCGCTGGCGCGCAGCTCGCCGACCGCCTGCTCGATCACACCGAAGCCCGATTGCACCGCGCGCGCCAGCAGCCGGCCGGCGTCGGTGAGGAAGACCCGGCGGCTGCGCCGCTCGAACAGCTGCACGCCGAGGTCGTCCTCCAGCGCGCGCACGGCGCGGCTGATGGCGCCGTGGGTCAGGTGCAGGGCCTCGGCGGCGCGGCCGAAATGCTCCAGCCGGGCGGCCGCCTCGAAGCAGCGCAGCGCCGTCAGCGACGGCATTCTGTGAGCTGTAGTCACCATGATGGTCAGAATTGATCGTTAGCTTGCCACGATTGTAGCCTTTAGCATGGGGCCTGGTTCAATTCGATCGAAGGAGATGATATGACCGAAATGATAGTTGTAATCACCATTACCCTGCTGGCGGTGATCAGCCCCGGGCCGGATTTCGCCATGGTGACGCGCAACAGCCTGCTGCTGTCGCGGCGCGCCGGCGTGCTCACCGCCGTGGGCATCGGGCTGGGCGTGGTGATCCATGTGGGCTACACGCTGCTGGGCCTGGGCCTGCTGATCCGCAATTCGCTGTGGCTGTTCAACGCGATCAAGCTGGCCGGCGCGGCCTACCTGGTCTGGCTGGGCGCGCGGATGCTGCGCGCGCGGCCCGGCGCGGCGGGCGGGGGCATGCGGCCGGTGGCGCTGTCCGACCTGGCGGCGCTGCGCACCGGTTTCCTGACCAATCTGCTCAATCCCAAGACCACCGTGTTCATCGTCAGCCTGTTCATGCAGGCGGTGCGGCCGCGGACGCCGTTCGCCGTCCAGCTGGCTTACGGGGCGTACATCGTGGCGGCCCACGTGGGCTGGTTCTGCCTGGTGGCGCTGTGTTTCTCGGCGGGGAGGATGCGCGCCCGCCTGTTGCGGGTGCGGCACTGGATAGACCGCGCGTTCGGCGGCCTGCTGGTGGGGCTGGGCGCGCTGATGGCCGCGCGCTGAGGCGCGGGCGTCAGCGGCGCCGCATCAGAAGAACACGGCGGTGCGCTGGATGACGGTGCCGTTGTTGGTGTAGGCGCCGGTGGCGCGCACCGAGCCGGTGTTGTATTTGCCGTCGTCGAGCTTGCTGTCGAGCTGTTCGGCGAACGAGTCCGGCAGGTTGTCGAGGCGGATGCCGTTGCCGCCACGGCCGCCCACCACGTCGTTGTAGATGTAGACCGCGCCGCCCTGCGCGCTGGTCATGAAGTCGGTGGTGCCGTTGAACGAGCCGGTGATGAAGCCGGCCAGCGCCAGGTGTTGCGGCGCCAGCTGGTATTCGGCGATCTGGCCGTCGCCGTTGCCGTTGCCGGTGGTGCCGGGCACGTGGGTGGTGGCCTGCGGATCGTCGCCGGGCAGGGCGTGGAACTTGTCCTGGTAGGAGTTGACCGCCGCCGACAGCGCGTTCGATTGCTGGATGATATTCTTGACCTTGGCGCTGTCGATCAGCCCCTGTCCCTTCAGCACGCCGCCCAGCAGCAGGCCGATGATGACCAGGACAATCGCAATCTCAACCAGGGTGAAGCCGCGTTGGGCTCGCTGCATGGGGCATCCTTTCGTAACGGTGTCGGTGGCGCAAAGATCTTGCGCTCTGTAACCGTCATGATAGACGGAAAGTGTCGTCCCGCCTAGGGCGACGGACGAGCCGGCGGCGGCAGCTTTTGCAGCCGCTGTTCAAGGAAGCGCAGCTCGTTGGCGTCGGTGATCTGGCCGCTCGACAGCAGCGCGCCGATCAGCGCGCGCGTGGCCTCGGCCTGGTCCATGTCCTCCAGCACGAACAGCTCCAGTTCGCGCGCCCAGGCCGGCACCCGCGGGCCGGTCGCGCGCAGCCGGATCGCCTGCGCGTAGCGGCGCGCCAGCGGCAGGTCGTGCAGCCGGTGCTGCGCCACCACGGCCGCGTGCGCCAGCCACGGCCAGCGCCGGTCCGGGTCCTCGCCGAAGCGCTCGTAGACCAGCTCCAGCATCTGCCGCACCCGCGCCGGATCGCCGACCGCGCCGTACACCTCGCTGGCGGCCAGCAGCGGGTACTGGCTGCGCGGATCGAGCTCCAGCACGCGCTCCAGCCACTGGCGGATGCGGCCGTAGTCCAGCTCGCGCCAGGCGATGGCGACGCCGGCCTGGTCGTCGTGGCCCTGCACGTACAGCATCAGCAGCCGCGACAGCGCGAGCGGATCGCCCAGGCTGGCCAGCCGCAGCGCGGCCGGGGACGGCGGCGGCGGCAGCGCCTCGGCCCGCGCGCGCGGCGGCGGCCGGCCGGCCTGCCAGCCCAGCTGCAAGGCCAGCGCCGCCGCCAGCAGCAGCTTGACGGCCAGCGGCACCGACGACAGTGGACGGGCCGGCGCGCTCACAGGTTTTTCCGGTACAGGTCGAACAGCGCGGCGGCCGTCAGCAGGCCGACCGCCAGCGCGGTCTGCGCCGCCACATTGGCCAGGTCGGCCAGGCCGCCGGTGTGGTACAGCAGCCATTCGGTGCGGGTGAACGCGTCCAGGTGCGGCAGCAGCAGCGCCAGCGCGTCGATGCCGCGCGTGAGCCAGCGCTGGCCGGCGTCGGCCTGGGCGGCGCCGGCGTGGCCCAGCAGTTGCAAGGTGCCCAGCACGCGCGCCAGCAGGTAGAAGGCGCCGGCCGCGGTCAGCGCCGGCAGCGTCTGGTTCAGGGTCAGCGAGCACAGCAGGCTGAAGGCTGCCACGATCCACAGCTCGCCCAGCAGCGAGGCTGCCCACAGCGCGGCCTGGCCGGGCGGCGCGAAGGCCAGCGCCACCGCGCCGAACAACAGCGCCGGCAGCAGCGCCAGCGCGGCGAAGCCGGCCAGCTTGCCGAGCACATACACGGCGCGCGGCAGGGCCAGCGCCAGCAGCAGCTCGGCGCCCTTGTCGGCCGCCTCGCGCGCCATGCTGCCGACCACGAAGGTGGCGACCAGGAACACCGCCGCCAGCCGCAGCACCGCCGCCAGCAGCGCCGCCTGCAGCTGGCGGCTCTCGGTCAACGCCAGCTGGCCGAGGAAGCCGCCGGCGCACACGGCCGCCGCCAGCACCAGCAACAGCAGCCACAGCAGCCGGTTGCGCAGCGCCTCCAGCAGCGTGTAGTGGGCGATGACCAGCGCGGCCGTCATTGAATCTTCTGCACCGCGACCATGCGGTTGAACAGGATGTTGGGCGACAGCCAGACCACGATGTCGTCGTAGGCGCCGCCCGGCGTGGTCGCGGTGGCGCTGGCGTCGCGGCTGACGAACTGGGTGTCCGAGCCGGCGTTGAGCTGCTCGTCGGTGTTGCCGGCGGCGCCGTTGGCGATAGCGCCGCCCAGCTCGTTGCTGCCGCCGTAGCCGTTCTTGCCGTGCGAGACGATCACCGCCGGGATGTCGTTGACGGCGGTGGCCGCCACCAGCTGGCCGCCGGCGTCGCGGGTGGCGACGGTGATGTCGCGCGGCGTGCTCAGGTTGAACAGCGCGCCGCTGTCGCTGAAGGCCGGCGTGACGCTGTAGCGGAACAGGTGGTTCCAGGCGTCGAGCTTGCCCAGGCCCAGCGTGGCCCACGGCAGGTAGCCGCTGCGGCGCTCGCCGGCGCAGCGGTTGCCGGCGCGCGCCTCCAGGCCGTTGCCGGACGAGATCGCCGGGCAGGGCAGGTAGCCGTTGCGCAGCGCGAAGCCGACCAGCGCCTCGCGCGCCTCCTCCATGGCCTTCTGGGTTTCCGAGATCTTGCGCTGCTCCAGCTGCATGCTCAGCGGCGTGATCAGGCCGCCGATCATCAGGCCGACGATGATCAGCACGATCGCGATTTCCACCAGCGTGAAGCCGGATTGTCTGTGGTTCTTCATGGCGTCAAGGCAGGCGGTGGGCCGCCTCCATCTGTTTGTAAAGGGTGGACAGCGGCAGGCTCAGCACCAGGTCGTCGAAGGCGCCGCCGGGCGCGTTGGGGTTGGCGTTGGCGGCGCGGCCGATGAAGTGGACGCTGGCGCCGGCGTTGGCCTGTTCGTCGATATTGCCGGCGTCGGTGTTGGCCTGCGCCACGCCCTGCACCGACACGCCGAAATTGCTGCGCCCGTGCGACAGCAGCACCAGCGGCGCGCACTGGGCGCCGAGGTCGCAGCCGGACTGGCCGACGCGGTACACCAGTTCGCCGTCGGCGCCGCGGTCCTGCACGGTCTTGGTGGCGACGGTCGAGATGCGCCGCACCGGCGACTGCGTGTAGGCCGGCGTGACGCTGTAGCGCAGCAGCTTGCCCCAGGCGTCGGCGCCGTCCACGCCCAGCGTGACCCACGGCAGGAAGCCGGTGCAGTCCTGCTCGGTGGTGCAGGGCGCCAGCGCCTCGTGGCCGTCGAGCGCCGAGGTGGCCGGGCGCGGCAGCCGGCCGTTGGCGGCTGCAAAGCCCAGCAGCGCGTCGCGCGCCTGCGCCATGCGCGCCAGCGTCTGCTGGGAGCGGCGCAGCTGGGCGGTGTCGTGGTTGAGCGCGCTCACCAGCACCGCCGCCGCGCCCACGCTGGTCATCGCCAGCAGCAGCAACAGCGCCGCGCCGCGCTGGCGCCGCCGCTTAGCGGCCAATTTCCTGCACGCTGCCATTGGCGGGATCGAAGCTCTGGCCGGGTTTCATGATCAGCTGGCGGCCGGACGACAGCCGCAGCGACACCGCCGGTCCCGGTCCGGCCTTGACGCCGCCGGTCTGCGGCACCTGGTTGAGCCAGACGGTGGTGCGGCCGCTGCTGCCGCGCAGCACGCCGCTCAGCTGGACGGCGGAGGACGCCGGCGGCGCGGGCTGGGCGGTGGCCTGCGGGGCCGGCTGCGCGGCGTTCGGATCGGGATTGACGTAGCCGGGGGGCGCACCGGGCGTCTGCGACGTGGACTGCTGTAGCTGCTGCATCTGCTGTATTTGCTGCATCTGTTGCATCTGCTGCGCTTGCTGCATCTGCTGCATCTGCGCCGCCTGTTGCGCGGCAGCGGGGTCGTTGCTGGCGGGGGCGGCGGCCGGGCCGGCGTCGCGCTGGCGGTCCATCGCGACGCGCTCGTCCGGCGTGGCGAACAGCCGGCCCAGCGCCACCTGCTGGGCCGCCGCCGGCGCGGTGTGGATGGCCGGCCAGGCCAGCAGGGCCAGCAGCGCGGCGCGCGGGAGGGCAGTGGACATGGTCATCACGAGCCTTTCCTGCGCGCGGCGGCCGGCGCCAGCGTCAGCCAGTTGAGCTTGCAGTCGGCGCCGATGGTCGGCGTGTTCGGCACGTTCTGCAGGCCGCCGACGCGCTTGAGCGTGCATTGCTGCACCGCGTAATAGCCGCGCTGGCGCAGGTCTTCGAGGAAGTTGAACAGGTCGCCCTCGTGCAGCAGTTCCATGCGCAGGTTCATGCGGCTGCCGCGCAGCGCATAGTCGCCCAGCGGCAGCGGCGCGTCCAGCTTGATGTTCTGCTGCGGCTCGATCTCGTAGCTCAGTGGAGGCAGCTTGCGGCGCTCCTGGATCTGGCGGATCTGCTCGACCCAGTCGAGGCGGTTCTCGTCGCCGATCAGGCCGCGGCTGCGCAGCAGCGCGAACTGCGGCTGGTAGGCGCGGATCTCGCGCTTTTCCGTTTCCACCTGGGCGAAGCGCTGGCGCGCGGCGTCGCGCGTCTGCAGCGCCTGCAGCCGGTTTTCCTCGGCGTGGTTGACGTACCAGCTGCTGGCGAACACGGTCGCCACGCCGATGGCGAGGGCGCCGGCGGCCATCACCACGGCCAGCCGGATCAGCGCGAACTCGCGCAGCCAGTACGGCAGCGGCTTGACGGCGCGGGCCGGCTTCTTGCTGAAGGGGGCGGGGGAGGCGTTCATGGCTGCCACACGAGGTTGAGGATGAAGCGGGCCTTGGTCTCGACGCCGCCCGCGGGGCCGCCGCCGGCCTTGCCGCTGAGCTTGACGTTGGAGCGGGTGTCGACCGGCTGTTGCACGATCTCCACCGCCATGCGCGGCTGGCGCGCCAGTTCCTGGGTGAAGGCGTTCATGCTGTTGACCACTTCGCGGTAATTATCCGGCGGCACCATGATTTCCGCCTCCAGCCGCAGCGCCTGCGGCACCTTGGCCGGCAGGCCCAGCATCAGCGACGAGATCGGCTCCATCACCGTGCCCGAGGTGCTGGCCATGAAGCCGGTGGCGGCCGGTTCGGCCGGCGCGGCCGGCGGCGTGATCTTCCAGTCCAGCTGGACCAGGCGGATCTGCGGCACCTTGTCGAGCGCCGCGCTCAGGTGCGTCATCAGCGGCAGCGGCTGCGGCCCCTGGCGCACCAGCAGCTGCGCCACCGTGACGGCGGCCTTCATGTTGGCGGTCTTGTCGATGGCCGGCGTCATGGTCGACAGCGCGGCGCGGTAGCGGTCGTCGTATTGTTTGGCCTCCGCGTACATGGCGTCGGTGGCCGAGGTGGCCTCGACATAGCGCCACACATCGACGCCCAGCCAGACCAGGGTGCCGGCCGCCAGCACCGCGCTGGCGCTGAACAGGGCCAGCCGCGCGCGCCACAGCTGGAAGTAGCGGCGCGCCTCGCCCAGCGAGTACTGGCTGGCCGGACGCTCGCGGCCGAGCAGGGTGAGCAGCAAGGTGTCGGCCAGTTCCGGCGTTTCCGGCAGGCCGGTGCGCCCGGCCGCGACCGCCATCGATTCGAAATGATAGGCCGTCTCGGGACCGTCCTGGCACTGCGGCTCGAGCCGGTCCAGCGTGTCGTCCGGCGCCACGATCACCGTGTGCAGCACCTCGCCGCGCCCGATCAGGCGGGTGCTGGTGAGGAACTGCTGGGTCTTGGCGGTTTCGCGGGCGACGTCGACCGGGGCGCCGTCGCGGTCCACCGCCAGCGTCAGGCGCGAGAACTTCAGCTGGCCGTCAAGGAAGTAGCTCTGGCGCAAGCCGGCCGCTTGCTGCGTGACCAGCAGCAGGCGCTGGTCCGCCAGACCCAGCTTGCGCACCAGCGCGGCGCTCATCAGCGTGGTCGAGTACAGCCCGGCCAGCGGCGCGCGCAGCAGTTCCAGCGCCTCCACCCACGGCTGCACCAGCGCCGGATTGGTCAGCGCGCTGAGCAGGGCGATGTCGTCCTGGCGGCCGTCCGCCTCGCGGCCCTGCACGCGCACGTAGCGGTAGGGCGTCTCGCGGTATTGCTGCAGCAGCCGGCGCGCCAGCAGGCGGCGGCCCGAGCGGCCCGTCACGTGCGGCAGCGTGATGCGCTGGAAATCCTCCTCGATCAGGTCGACCATCAGGTAGACCGGGCCATACGGCCGCGCGTCGAGGTCGTCCATGAAGGCGTCGACGCCGGCGCGGTCGTTGGGGTAGCGCGTGGGCTCGCCGAGCGCGCCCCTGTGCCACGGGTAGGCCCACACGAATTCGCTGCTGAGATAAAGTAAATGGCTGTGCAACACGGCGGCCTCAGGGTCGGATCTTGGAGATGGTGTCGTAAATCGGCCCCAGCACGGACAGCATGATCCAGCCCAGCAGCAGGCCCAGCACCACGGTCATGGCCGGCTCTATCATCGCCTGCACCTTCTCGATCATTTCCTTCACTTCGCGGTTGTAGAAGTAGCTGACGTTGCGCAGCGCGCCGTCCAGCGCGCCGGTGGCCTCGCCCACCTTGAGCATGCGGATCACCAGCGGCGGGAAGATGCCGGTGTTCTGGAACGCCGCCGTCACGCTCTGGCCCTCGGAAATCAGTTGCGCCGCGCGGCGCAGCCCGGCCGCCACCATGCGGTTGCCGACGATGCCCTCGGACAGCCGGATGCATTCGAGGATGGTGATGCCGGCGCCGTACATCAGCGCGAAGAAGGTGGCGAAGCGGGCCAGGATGATCTTGTGCTGCACCGGGCCGATCATCCAGATGCGCAGCTTGAAGGCGTCGAAGTTGTAGCGCGCCTGTTCGCTGCGCGCCAGCCAGGCGCGGCCGCCGAAATACGCCGCCACCGGCAGCGCCAGCAGCACGTACCAGTAGTGGATGAAGATGTCCGACACGAAGATCAGCGCCTTGGTGTGGAAGGGCAACTCGTTGCCCATGTTCTTGATGAAGGCGGTCAGCTGCGGCACCAGGTAGATCATCAGGAAGGCCACCACGCCCAGGATCACCACGCCGACGAACAGCGGCTTCATGACGATCTTGCGCGACTGCGAGGCCAGCTCGTCCTGCCACTTCAGGCTCTCCGACAGGTTCAGGAACACCTCGGCGATCTTGCCGGTGCGCTCGCCGGCCGTGATCAGGCTGGTGAAGGTCTTGTCGAACACGTCCGGGTAGGCGTCCAGCGCGGCCGACAGTTGCAGGCCGCCCTCGATGTTCTCGATCAGGTCGGTGATGATCTCGCGGAAGCGCGGATGGTCCATGCTGTCGCGCAGGTCGTTCAGGCCGTCCAGGATGGGCACGCCGGCGCCGGTCAGCTGCTCCATCTGGAAGCAGAAGTTGATCAGGTCCTTGCGCGTGATGTCGCGCCGGCCGATGGCGGCCAGCTTCTGGCGCGACACCTGGCAGTCGATCAGGTCCAGCTCCATGCGGTGCAGGCGCAGCTCCAGGTCCGGCTCGTTGAGCGCGTCCATATTCCCCAGCAGCAGCTGGCCGCTGGCGTCCATGGCGCGGTAGAGGTATTGGGGCATCAGCTCAGCCTGTCCGTCAGGTCGACCACGCGCGACACTTCCTCCAGCGTGGTCACGCCCTCGCGCACGCGGCGCAGGCCGTCGTCCACCAGCGAGCGCACGCCGGCCGCGGCGGTGGCGTTCTTCAGCTCGCGCGAGGAGGCGCGCCGCGCCACCATCTCGTCAAGCTGCGGCGTCATCTTCAGCAGCTCCATGATGGCCAGCCGGCCCTTGTAGCCCTGGTGGCCGCAACGCTCGCAGCCGACCGCGCGGTACAGCGTGAACGGCGTCGCGTCCCCGCCCTGGCCTACCTGCAGGCCCAGCAGGCGGCGCTCCAGGTCCTCGGCCGGATAGGCCTCGCGGCAGTGCGGGCACAGCCGGCGCACCAGGCGCTGGGCGATGATGCCGATGATGTTGCCGGCCATGATGTCGGCCACCACGCCGATGTCGAGCAGGCGCGAGATCGAGCCGATCGCCGAATTGGTGTGCAAGGTCGAATACACCTGGTGGCCGGTCATGGCCGCCGCGAAGGCCATCTCGGCGGTCTCGCGGTCGCGGATCTCGCCGACCAGGATCACGTCCGGATCCTGCCGCATCATCGAGCGGATGCCGTCCGCAAAGCCCATCTTGGCGGCCTCGTTGACGGCGGTCTGGCGGATCATGTTCATCGGATACTCGACCGGGTCCTCCAGCGTCATGATGTTGACGCTCTCGGTGTTGATGTGGTTGAGGATGGAATACAGCGTGGTGGTCTTGCCCGAGCCGGTCGGGCCGGTCACCAGGATCACGCCGTCGGGGCGGGCGATCATCAGCTTCAGCAGGTTGAGCTCGTTTTCCTCCAGGCCCAGGCCGTCCAGCGGCACGATGCCCTTTTGACGGTCCAGCACGCGCAGCACGAAGTTCTCGCCGTGCGTGGTGGCCTGCGCCGAGGCGCGGAAGTCGATCTGGCGGCCGGAGAACTTGATCGAGATGCGGCCGTCCTGCGGCGCGCGGGTCTCGGCGATGTTCATGCCGCTCATCACCTTCAGGCGCACCGCCATCGCCGGCCAGTACGATTTGTGCAGGCTGCGGATCTGGCGCAGGATGCCGTCGATGCGGTAGCGGATGCGCAGGAACGATTGCTCCGGCTCGAAGTGCAGGTCGGAGGCGCCGTTCTGCACCGCGTCGGCCAGGATGGCGTCGATCAGGCGCACCACCGGCTGGCTGTACTCGTCCGAGGTGCTGCCCAGGCTGGCGTAGTTGACCTCGCCCGTTTCGATCTCGTGCAGGATGCCGTCGATCGACAGCTCGAACCCGTAGTACTGGTCGATGGCGCGCTGGATGTCGGAATCGTTCACCAAGAGCGGGCTGATGGTGATGCCCTTGACCAGCATGGCGCTGATCTGGTCCAGCGCGACGATGTTGCTGGTGTCCGACATGGCCAGGATCAGGTTGTCCGTGGCGCGCTCGTACACGATGGGGAACACCTTGTAGCGCTTGGCCACGTCCTTGGGGATGAGCTTGAGCGCGATGGCGTCCACCACCAGGCTGGTCAGGTCGGCGCTCTGCTGGTTGAGGTTTTCCGACAGCGCCATGCGCACCGTGGCTTCGGTCACGAAGCCCAGCGTGATCAACAGTTTTCCCAGCGGCTCGCTGCTGCGTTTCTGCTCGATCAGCGCGATGCGCAGCTGGTCTTCGCTGATCACGCCTTTCTGGATCAGCAGCTTGCCGAGCGGGAGTTTGACTTGTTCTGCCATGGATCTCTTATTGTTGTTTGGCCGGCGCGCTCAGCTCGTGCATGCGCAGGCGCAGCGCGCCGCGGTCGAACGCGGCGGCGTGGTCCTGCGCCAGCGCCAGCGCGCGCTGGTAGTACTTCAGGGCCAGCTTGCCCTGGTTCAGGCGGTCCAGGCCGATCGCCAGGTTGTAGGCGTAGTCGGGATTGTCCGGCATGGCGGTGTAGGCGCGGAAGTAGGCTTGTTGCGCCTCGGACCAGCGACCCTGCTGCGCCTGCAGGTTGCCGAGCGCGAACAGCACCGGGCCGGCGTCCGGATTGGTGCCGAGGATGGCGCGCAGCCGCGCCTCGCTCTGGGCGGTGTCGCCCTGGCGCACGCCGACCAGGCCGGCCACGGCGGTGGCGTCGTTCGGATCGAGTTCGAGCAGGCGCAGGTAGTAGCCCGCGGCCTGTTCGCCCTGGCCCTTGCGCGCGGCCACGGTGGCCAGGCCGAGCAGCGCGTCGCGGCTGGTCGGGGTGTCGCGCAGCGCGGCCTCGTATTGTTGCTGGGCTTGCGCCAGGTCGCCGCTGTTGAGGGCCTGGTAGCCGTTCTCCAGCGCCGGCGCCACCGCTTGCTGCTGGCTGGCGCGGGATACGCGGATGTCGGTGTTGTCCGGCGCGGCGATCGGCGCCAGCTGCTCGGGACGCGGCGCGCTCAGCTGCGCCATCTGCGCCTGCATCGCTTGCTGCGACGCGGCCAGCGCTTGTTCGGCGGCGCTCAGGCGGCGTTCCAGCTCCTCGCTGCCGGACACCGCCCCCATCGCCCCGCCCCCGCCGGCGCGCGCCGGCAGCGCAGGATCGGCCGCGGCGGCGTCCGGCGCCACGGCGACCTTGACCGGGGTGGCGCCGGTGGCGCCGATCGGCGGCATCGGCACCGGCGGCAGGCGCGAGCCGGCGCCCGGCGCGGCGATCGCTTGCCAGTAGTAATAGCCCATGCCGGCCACGACCAGCACCAGCAGCGCGATCCAGCCGATCAGGCGCAGGCGTTCGCGGTCCAGCCCGGCGGATTCGGAGGGCGCGGTGGCGGCCGCCGCGGCGCGCGCGCGGGCGGCGCCGCGCAGTGGGGCGGACTGGTCGGCCTTGTCGGTGCGCGGCGTGCCGCCGGTGGCTTTGGCGGCGCCGGCCTTGGCGGCGGCGCTGGCCGCCGAACCGGCCGGCGACGAGGACGCCGGAGCGGCGGCTGTCGCGGGTTCGAACGCCATCGCGGCGGCCGGAGCGGGAGCGGCCGCGGGCGCGGAGCCGAACGCCATCGTGGACGCCGGCGGCGCCGACGGATCGGGCGCCAGGTCCAGCGTCAGGCCGGCGGCGCGGTGGTCGCTGTGCGCCGGCAGCGGATCGGGCGAGGGCTGCAGGCCGGCCTGCGGCGCGGCCGCGATCGGCTCCAGGCTGAGGCCGGACATCGGTTCCAGGTCCAGGTTCAGGCCGGGCTTGGCCGGCGCCGCCGGTTCCGGCGTCAGCGCCAGGACGTCGTCGAACGCCTGCGACGGCTTGTCGGTGGCGTCGTCATCGGCCGCGCTTTGCTTGGCCCGCTCCGCCTTCTTGAGCGCTTGCATCAGGAGACTCATGATCCGTTCGCCTTGGCTGGGGCGGCGGCCGGCGTGGCCGCGCCATAGGGAGTGCTGTCCGGCTTCTCGCTCGGCAGCAGATAACGATAGTCCTTGTAATCGCCGTTGACGCTGGCGTCCTTGACCACCACCGGCCGCATGAAGATCACCAGCTCGGTCTTGGTGGTGTTCTCGTTGCGGTGGGCGAACAGGTTGCCGATCAGCGGCACGCTGCTCAGGCCGGGGATGCCGTTCTTGGCGTTGTCCACCGAGTCCTGCATCAGCCCGCCCATGACGGCGATCTGGCCGCTGGACACCTTCATCAGCGACTCCAGCTCGCGCGCCTGGATCACCGGCACCTTGCTGACCACGCTGGCCTTGGCCAGGTCCGGATTGGGGTCGTTGACGTAGTCGACGATGCGGGTGATGGTCGGCCGCACATTCAGGGTGACCTCGTCGCTGTCGGAAATCTGCGGCGTCACGCTCATCACGAAGCCCACCGGCACCGTCTCCAGGTGCGATTCATAGGTGGCCGGCGAGATGATGGTGCCGTTCAGGTCGCGCACGGCCGGCGTCACCTTGATCGAGAAGAAGACATTGTTGTCGACCACCTTGAGCAGCGCGGTCTGGTTGTTGAGCACGCTGATCTTGGGGCTGGACAGCACCTTGACCTTGCCGAACGATTCGAGCAGCTCGATGGTGGCGGCGATGTTGCCCAGGCGGCTCGTGGGATTGGTGTAGTTCATCACGAACACGCCGGGATTGGTGGCGGTGGGCAGCGTGACGGCGCCGAGCGCGCCTTGCGTCAGCTTGAGGCCGCCCCTGGCCAGCGATTGCCAGTTGATGCCTTGCTGGTACTGGTCGCTCAGGCGCACCTCGATGATGGTCGCCTCGATCAGCACCTGGCGCTTGGCCGCGCCCAGCACGACGTCGAGGAATTCGCGGATTTTTTCATGCTGGCGGGCGGTCGCGCGCACGGCGATCAGGCCGCCCTCGGCGTTGACGATGACCGAGGTGCCGTTCCGCGCGGCGCCGCCGCCGGTCTTGGCGCCGAAGCCGGCGGCGTCGAAGGCCGCCTGCGGTTGCGCGTTCTGCTGCGCCGCGGCCGGCGCGCCGGCGGGCGCCGCGGCCAGCGGATCGACCGGGTTGTCGGCCAGGTTGGAGGCGCGCAGCATGTCGCGGATGTTCTTCTCCAGGCTGTACCAGAAGTTGTTGTCGGAACGGTTGTTGACCACGGTGGTCGAATTGTTGTTGCCGTTGCCGCCGGCGCCGTTGTTGGCCGGCGCGGCCTGCTGTTGTTGCTGCTGGCTTTGTCCACCGGCGGCGGACGCCGTGCTGGCGACCGGGCTGGAGGCGCTGCCGCCGCCACCCGTGGTCGAGATCTGGGTGGCGATGTTGACGCTGCTGGTGGTGCTGCGCGCGATGTTGACGTAGTCGACCTTGTAGTTGCGCCACTCCGGCGTGTCCGGCAAGACCGTCAGCGTGCCGCCGTTGATTTCATAGCGCATGTCGACCTGGCGCTGGATGCGGCTGAGCAGTTGCGGCAGCGTCTGGTCCAGCGCGTTCAGCGTGACCAGGCCCTCGATGCCGGGATGGACGTCGACGTTCAGGCCGGCGTCGCGGGCCAGTGCGAACAGCAGCGATTGCACCGGCACCTTGTGCACGGTGACGCTGTAGGTCTCGACCTTGGGCGCGGCGGCCGGCGGCGGCAGCGCGGCGCCCTGCTGCACCGGCTCCGGGATCGACCCGGCCGGCTGCGGCGCTTCCATGATGTGGGTCGGCGAATTGGGCAGGGGATGGGTCGCGCAGGCGCTCAGCAACACGCTGCACACCATAGGCACGATGGGGGAGGCGAGTTTTTTCATTGATTCTTTCCGGCCCGGGGGGAATGCACGATGTTGTGCATTTGCAATATAGACACCATGATCTTACAAATTCGGTGCCACCGCAAGGATAGCCCCGTAAATAGCCCAAATTAGCAGGACCGCCAAGGCCCCCGCAGCAACAGCGCGCAAGGGGAAGATTTGCAGCCAGCCGCGCCGGCGGAAGGCCGATTCGCGGATCGCCTGGCGCGCGTGGCGGGCGCTGACGGTGGTGGCGTCGGCCGCGAAGGCGGCCAGCAGGGCCTTGTCGGCCAGGATGTTGATGCGGCGGACGATGCCCTCGGAGCGCCGGGCGATCAGGCGGGCGGCGGCCGGGCTGAAGATGGCCGGGCCGTCGTGGCCGGCCGCGCGCAGGCGGAATTCGAGGAACTCGCCGATCAGCGACGGCGCCAGCGCCGGCACCGTGAAGCTGTGCGTGATGCGCTCCTTCAGCTGGCGCATGCTGGCCAGGTCGAGGTGCTGATCCAGCTCGGGCTGGCCGAACAGCACGATCTGCAGCAGCTTGCTGCGCGCGGTCTCCAGGTTAGTCAGCAGGCGGATCGCTTCCAGCGTGTCGAGCGGCATGGCCTGGGCTTCCTCGACCAGCAGCACCACTTGCCGGCCCTGGCTGTGACGGGCGATCAGGTCGGCCTGCAGCCGGCGCTGGACCTCGTCGACGCGCAGGCCGTGGCCGGCGATGCCCAGCTCGGCGGCGATGGCGTACTGCACTTCCTGCGGATCGAGGTTGGGGTTGACCAGGTAGATCACGTCCACGTGCGGCGGCAGCTGGCTCTCCAGCATGCGGCACAACATGGTCTTGCCGGCGCCCACCTCGCCGGTCACCTTGACGATGCCCTCGCCGTGGCAGACCGCATACAGCAAGGCTTGCAGGATTTCGCCACGGGTATTGCCGGCGTAGAAAAAGGCCGGGTTGGGCGTGATGCCGAACGGCGACTCGCGCAGGCCGAAGTGCGACTGGTACATGGTCACGCGATGCAAGCCAGGAAGGCTTGCTCCAGGTTGTCGGCGCCGTAGCGGCTGCGGCACTCGGCCGGCGAGCCGGCGAAACGCACGCGGCCCTCGTGCAGGATGGCCATGCGGTCGCACAGCTCGTCCACGTCGGCCAGCATGTGCGAGGTCAAGAACACGGTGGCGCCGGCCTGGTGCAGCTGGCGCAATTGTTGTTTGAGCAGGGCGCGCGCTTTCGGGTCGAGTCCGCTCATCGGCTCGTCCAGGACATACAGCCGCTTGCGTGCCAGCAGGCAGGCGGCCAGTCCGAGTTTCTGCGTCATGCCTTTTGAATAAGCGCGCACCGTGCGTTTGAGCGCGGCCGGGTCCAGGTCCAGCGCCGCCAGCATGGCGCCGACCGCGGCCGCGTCGTAGGCCAGGCCTTGCAGGGTGAGCAGGTAGCGGATGAAATCGGCGCCGGTCAGGTAGTAGGGCGGCGTGAAGCGTTCGGGCAGGTAGCCCAGCGGCTGGCGGCTGGCCGGCTGGCTGTGCGGCTGGCCGTAGATGTCGATGCTGCCGCCGTCGAGGGCGCAGAAATCCAGCATGCACTTGATCAGGCTGGTCTTGCCGGCGCCGTTGACGCCGACCAGGCCGAAGCATTCGCCCGCCCGCAGTTCCAGATCCACACCCTGCAACACGCTGGACTGGCCATAGCGTTTGACGACTTGCTGGAAGCGCAGGGCGGGTGCGGTCATGGAAGGTGGTGGCTCTGTGGGACTGGGAAACGAACGACACTGTAGCGCATTCGTGCGAAGAAAGCGACACCCGGTCGCGCCCGCCGCATGTCCTGGTGTTACCGGGGCGTATTCTGCACTAGAATGGCCGCAAGTTGACAGACGGCAGAGGCCGGGGAGCGGGGTATGGCAAGGCCAGAGAAAGTGCGGCTTGGGGAAATTCTGGTGCAGCAGAAGCTGCTGACGGAGGAGCAACTGGGCCTGGCGCTGGCCGAACAAAAGCGCAGCGGACGCAAACTGGGCCGGGTGTTCATCGACAACGGCTATGTTACCGAGGAACAGATCGCCGGCGCGCTGGCGCGGCAGCTGAGCATCCCTTATCTGAACCTCAAGTTTTTCAACGTCAATCCCGAGATCGTGCGGCTGCTGCCGGAAACCCAGGCCCGCCGCTTCCGCGCGCTGGTGCTGGAGGACCGGCGCGGCGCGCTGCTGGTGGGCATGTCCGATCCGACCGACCTGTTCGCCTACGACGAGATCGCGCGCATCGTCAAGCAGCCGATCGAGCTGGCCGTGGTCAACGAGACCGAGGTGCTGGGCACGATCGACCGCATCTACCGCCGCACCGAGGACATCTCCGACCTGGCGCGCGAGCTGGAGCAGGACTTGGGCGATGTCTCGGTCGACTTCGGCGCGCTGGCCGCCGCCAACGCCAACCTGGAAGAGGCGCCCATCGTCAAGCTGCTGCAATCGGTGTTCGACGACGCCACCCAGGTGCGCGCCTCGGACATCCACATCGAGCCGCAGGAAGGCCGGTTGCAGATCCGCTTCCGCATCGACGGCGTGCTGCACCTGCAGACCGAGGCCGACATCAAGATCGCGCCGTCGCTGGCGCTGCGCCTGAAGCTGATGTCCGAGCTCGACATCTCGGAAAAGCGCTTGCCGCAGGACGGCCGCTTCGCCGTGCGCGTGAAGAACCAGCGCATCGACGTGCGCATCTCGACCATGCCGACCCAGTACGGCGAATCGGTGGTGATGCGCCTGCTCAGCCAGAGCAACACCCAGCTGCGGCTGGACGCGATCGGCATGCCGAAGGCGATGCTGGAGAAATTCCGCGCCATCGTCCAGCGCCCCAACGGCCTGGTGCTGGTGACCGGCCCGACCGGCAGCGGCAAGACCACCACGCTGTATTGCGCGCTGGCCGAGCTCAACTCGGTGGAGAAAAAGCTGATCACGGTGGAGGATCCGGTCGAATACCGGCTGCCGGGCATCAACCAGGTGCAGGTCAACGACAAGATCGAGCTGAGCTTTGCGCGCGTGCTGCGTTCGGCGTTGCGGCAAGACCCGGACATCGTGCTGGTGGGCGAGATGCGCGACCAGGAAACGGCCCAGATCGGTTTGCGCGCCGCCATGACCGGCCACTTGGTACTATCGACGCTGCACACCAACGACGCGGCCAGCACGCCGCTGCGCCTGATGGACATGGGCGTGCCGCGCTACATGGTCGGCAGTTCGCTGCAGGCCGTGCTGGCGCAGCGCCTGGTGCGGGTGATCTGCGAAAGCTGCACCACGCCTTACGAGCTGACGCCGACCGAACACGAGTGGCTGCGCATGGAGTTACGCGACAAGGTGGACATGGCGCGCTACTTCCACGGCAAGGGTTGTTCGCATTGCAATGGCATGGGTTATCGCGGCCGTACCGGCGTGTACGAGCTGCTGGAGATGACGCGCGAGGTGGTCGACGCCGCCAACGATCCCGATCCGTCGCACTTCCTGCGCACGGCGGCGACGCAGATGGCCGGCGAGACCTTGCGCCGGCACGCGGTGGCGCTGGTGATCCAGGGCCGCACGACGGTGGCCGAGGCGATGCGCATCAGTAACCAGATCGAGGATTGACGTGCCGTTCTATGCCTACAAGGCGCGCAGCGCGCGCGGGGAACTGATGCAGGGCGTGCTGGAGGCGGCCGACAGCGGCGCCGTGGCCGACCACCTGAGCAACGCCGGCGCCATCCCGGTCGAGATCGCGCTGACCCGCAAGGCGGCCAGCGGCAGCGCCAGCGGCGAGGCCTGGTGGTCCACGCTGTTCGAGAAGAAGGTGACCTCGATGGATGTGCAATTGTTCAGCCGCCAGCTGTACACGCTGCTCAAGTCCGGCGTGCCCATCATGCGCGGGCTGGCCGGCCTGCAGGAATCGGCCATCAGCAAATCGTTCGGCAAGGTCATCAAGGACCTGCGCGAGTCGCTCGACGCCGGCCGCGAACTGTCGGCCGCGATGCGGCGCCATCCCGCCGTGTTCAACGACTTCTACCTGTCCATGGTGCGCGTGGGCGAGATGACCGGACGGCTGGAGGAAGTGTTCCTGCGCTTGTTCGACCACCTGGAGTTCGACCGCGAAATGCGCGCCCGCGTCAAGAGCGCGGTGCGCTATCCGATCTTTGTCATTGTCGCCATGATCATCGCGATGGTGATCGTCAACGTGTTCGTGATCCCGCAGTTCGTCAAGGTGTTCGAAAGCTTCCATGCGCAGCTGCCGCTGATGACGCGCATGCTGATCGGCGCTTCGCACTTCACCGTCACCTACTGGCCGCAGCTGCTGGTGATGGCCGGCGGCGCCGTGTTCGGCTTCCGCTACTGGGTGGGCACCAGCGCCGGCCGGCTCCAGTGGGACCGCTACAAATTGAAATTCCCCATCGCCGGCAAGATTATCCACAAGGCCACGATGGCGCGCTTCGCCCGCAGCTTCTCGCTGGCCAGCCGCAGCGGCGTGCCCATCGTGCAGGCGCTGACGGTGGTGTCGCAGACGGTCGACAACGCCTATCTGTGCACGCGGGTCGAGCACATGCGCGACGGCGTCGAGCGCGGCGACAGCATCCTGCGCACCTCGATGGCGGCCAAGGTGTTCACGCCGGTGGTGCTGCAGATGATCGCGGTGGGCGAGGAATCCGGTTCGCTGGACGAGCTCATGGACGAGATCGCCCAGATGTACGAGCGCGAGGTCGACTACGAACTGAAGACCCTGGCCGCGCAGATCGAACCCATCCTGATCACCTTCCTCGGCGTGCTGGTGCTGGTGCTGGCGCTGGGCATCTTCGTGCCGATCTGGGATCTGGGCAAAGTGGCGTTGCCGCACTGATGGGCCGCCCGCGTCCAGCTAGTGTTGTGCGGCCACAACGACGGCGCGAGCGGGGATTCACGCTGTTCGAGTTCGCCGTGGTGGCGTGTATTTTTGCCGTGTTGATAACGGTGGCGCTGGAGCGCGTGGTGTATTACCGCCGCGCCGGCGACGAGGCGTCGGTGCAGGCCTTGCTGATCAATATGCGCAGCGCCTTATCCGGCAAGGTGATGGCCTTGCAGGCGCAGGGCAGGGAGCGGGAAATCGACGCGCTGGCCGGCGCCAATCCGGTGGCCTGGCTGGACCGGGCACCGGGCAATTATGTGGGGGAGCTAACAGACGGCGCGGCAAAAAGTGTTAAAGCTGGCAATTGGTATTTTGATCCATCTCAACAAAAGTTGATTTTCGTGAGGGGGGAGCAGGGAAATTTGTTAAATGGTGCCTCAAAGAACATTTGTTTCAAGGTAGAATTACTGCGCTTGCCCTCAAAAAACGCCAACGCAGAGCGCCAGCCGGGAAACAATACCGGTGTCGCGCTAATCGAAGTCCCCGAATAATTGCCGCTGCCGCTATCCGCCGCAGGAAGGCGTTGATGAACTTTTCTTAGCCAGGTCTGGAGATTCTTTATGCATACCCCACAAGCGCGCGTTTTCCGTAGCCGGCCACAACAAGGCGGCTTCACGCTGATCGAACTGATTGTTGTGATCGTTATTCTGGGCGTGTTGGCGGCCACCGCGCTGCCGCGCTTTGCCAACCTGGGCGCCGATGCGCGGCTGGCCAAGATGCAGGGCGCGCGCGCTGCCATTCTCAGCGGGGTCAATATGTATCACGGGCGCTGGCTTGCGGCCGGCTCCCCGGGTACCGGCACCTCGACTTACGATACCGTCGTGGTCGACAATACCACCGGTTTCCCGACCTTTGCCGGGGCGCTGGTAGCCGCAGGTGGCTTGACTGACTATGACAATTCGACTTTCGCCACCGACGGTATCCTGCGCCCGGACTCGGGTAGCCCTACCACTCACACCGCATGCACGATCACCTATGTTCCGGCGAGCGGCACGGTGACGATCGCCGCCACCTCAGGCAACTGCTGATCTTACGGTGATGAATGGCCGGGGGGCTGGCGTGATCGTGCAGACGCGGCGGCGCCACTCCCGGTCCCTGAGGCCGGGCGGCTTCACGATGGTCGAACTGATCGTCATCCTGGTGGTGGTCGGCGTATTGGCCGGCATCGCCGCGCCGCGCTTCTTCCAGCGGCAGGGCTTTGACGCGGTTGCCTACACCGACCAGACGCGCGCCTTGCTGCGCTACGGGCAGAAGATCGCCATCGCCCAAGGCCGCTTTGTCTTCGTGCGGCTGAACGGCGGTAGCGCAGCGTTGTGCTACGACGCCGCCTGCAGCGCGCACCTGCCGCCAGCGGGCGGATCCAACAGCGGCACCAGCGCCACCCTTGCCAGTTGCGGTTCCACCGCCTGGGCCTGCGAAGGCGTGCCCAATGGCCTGGCAGCGTCCGCCGCCACTTTCTATTTCGACCCCACCGGCCAACCCTTCGCGGCAAACGACCCGCTGGGCGGGCTGAACTCGACCTTCGCCGCGCTGACGCTGACCGTCACCGGCGACGGCGACACCCACAACGTCACCGTGACTCCGGTAACCGGCTATGTCTATTAAGCCGGCCTCGCGCGCGCAGTCGGGCGTGAGCCTGGTTGAGCTGATCATGTTCATCGTCATCGTCGGCATCGCCGTGGTCGGCATATTGCAGGTGCTGGGCTTCGGCGCGCGCTCCAGCCCCGATCCGATGCGGCGCAAGCAGGCGCTGGCCGTCGCCGAGGGCATGATGGAGGAAGTCCGGTTGGCGCACTTCACGTTCTGCGATGGCAATGATCCCAAGGCTGAGGATCCGGCCACGCACGGCGTCGCCGATTGCACGATTCCGGAAGTCCCCGGCAGGGAACCCAGCGACACCCGTCCTTACGACAACGTCAACGATTACGTGGGCAGCTACACCACCGACGCCGCCGGCAATGCCTTCCCGGCCCGTTACGGCGTTACCGTGGCGGTGGTCGCGGAAAATGCGTTCGGGCCGGCCGGCGCCACGGTCCCGCCGGACGCCGTACTGCACATCACGGTCACGGTCACCGACAGCGCAGGCGGCGACCCCGTGGTGCTGGACGGCTACCGCACCCGCTACGCGCCGAGGTCGCTATGAGCGGGCCTCGCGCGCGCGGCTTCACGCTGGTGGAAGTGATCATCGTCATGGTGGTCACCGGCATCCTGGCCGGCATGGTGGCGGTGTTCCTCAGGACCCCGGTGCAGAATTATGTCGACACGGCCGCCCGCGTCGACATGACCGACGTCGCCGACCTGGCCCTGCGCCGCGTGACGCGCGAGCTGCGGCTGGCGCTGCCCAACAGCGTGCTGATCTCGGCCGACCGCCATACCTTGCAGTTCCTGCTGACCAGCACCGGCGGCCGCTACATCGACATCGCCGATTCGCCGCCGGCCTCCTTGCTGCCGCTCGATTTCAGCCCGGCCGCCAGCCTGCAATTCGACATCGCCGGCGCCGCGCCCACCGGACGCATGGCGATCGTGCCGGGCAACTGGATCACCGTGTTCAACATCGGCACCGCGCCGGCGGACGCCCGCACCTTCGGCAACGCCGCCCGCGTGACGGCGGTCAACGGCACCCGCGTCACGCTGGCCACCAATCCGTTCGCGGCCCAGTCGCCATCGATGCAATCGCCGACCAGCCGCTTCCAGGTGGTGACCGGCACCGTGACCTATGTGTGCGCGCCGTCCGCCACCGGCGGCACGCTGACGCGCAACTTCACCAGCCAGATCATCGGCCTGAACGGACTCGGCGCGCCGCCCTACGGCGCGGCGGCGCGGCTGGCCAACCTGGTCTTGGCCTGCGACTTCGACAGCACCGTGCTGGCCAACACCAACGCGGCGCTGGTGTCCGTCTCGCTGACGCTGGCGCGCACCAATGGCGAAACCATCAGCCTGGTGCGCCAGGTCCACCTGGATAACACCCCATGACGCCGTTCCGCCAACGCCTCTCTGCCGGCTTCTCCATCGTCACCGCGCTGTTCCTGGTGGTGGTGCTGTCGGCGCTGGGCGTGGCCATGATGAGCCTGACCACCTTGCAGCAGACCAGCGCGGCATTGGACCTGCTGGGCGCGCGCGCCTACGAGGCGGCCCGCGCCGGCGTCGAATACGGCCTGTACCAGCAGCAGATCAACGGCAGCTGCGTGGCCGCCACCAGCTTCCCGCTGGGCGGCACCTTGTCGACCTTTACCGTGACCGTGCAGTGCACCGTCAATCCCACGCCCGGCATGGGTCCGGAGATGAACCGGATCACCGTCACCGCCACCGCCTGCAACCAGCCGGCCGGCGGCGCGTGTCCGAATGCCGCCACCACCAGCGCCGACTATGTGCAGCGCACGGTCACGGCGCAGTTCTGAGGAGGCGACGATGCGAACCACGTTACCAATCCTCGCATCGCGCTGGCTGGCCTGCCTGCTGGCGCTGCTGTGCGCACTGGCCGCCGGTGTGGCGCGCGCCGATACGCCGATCAAGCTGTTCAAGAGCTTCGCCGGCAATGTCAGCTTTACCGGCACCCAGACCACCATGCGCGCCAAGGACAACGACACCGATCCCTGCGAATTGCGCAACGGCCAGCAGCAGCTCAAGCTGAAAGGCGTGCCGCGCGACGCCACCATCCTCAGCGCCCAGCTGTACTGGGCCGGCTCCGGCTCGACCCCGGATTTCGATGTGTCCTTCGACGGCGATCCGGTGAGCGCGCCCATCAACCGCCGCTTCACCTCGCCCACAGTGGGCTATGACTTCTTCGCGGGCGCGGTGGACGTGACCGCGAAGGTGATCGCCAAGGGCAACGGCAACTATAAAATCGACGACCTGACCATCAACAACGGCAGCCCGTATTGCGCGGTGGAGGGCGTGATGGGGGGCTTCCAGTTGCTGGTGGTGTACGCCGACCCGAGCGAGCCGTTCCGCGTGCTCAACGTCTACGAGGGCCTGCAATACATCCGCAATTCCGCCGTCACGCTAACGCTGGCCAACTTCAAGACGCCGACGCCGATCGGCAACCTGACCGGCAAGATCGGCCACATCACCTGGGAGGGCGACGCCACGCTGTCGGGCGGCGGCGAGATCCTGCGCTACAACGGGGTCGAGATGGTCGATGCCATGAACCCGTCCGGCAACCAGTTCAATTCGGCCTCCAACATCGACGGCGACGACAAGTCCTACGGCATCGACTTCGACGCCTACACCGTATCGTCGCCGACCATCAAGGCCGGCCAGACCCAGGCGCGCAGCGACTACCAGTCCGGCCAGGACCTGGTGCTGCTGAACGCCGAGGTGATCGCCGCGCCCAACGTGCCGGCCGCCGACCGCGCCATCTCGATGACGCTGCAGACCCCGTTGCAGCCGGCGCAGGCCAGCAACTACATCATCAAGGTCAGCAACAACGGGCCGCTGGCCGAGGGCGGTCCGACCACCGTGGTGGACGTGCTGCCGTCGTCGCTGATCTTCGTCAGCGCCAGCGGCACCGGCTGGGTGTGCGGCATGGCGGGACAGAAGCTGACCTGCACCTACAGCGCGACGATGGACGCCGGCTCCACGCTGCCGGTGATCACGCTGCGGGTGACCACGGCCGCCGTCGCCAGCGGCCTGGTCGTCAACAGCGCCACCGTCGGCGGCCAGCTGTTCGACTACTACGACGGCAACGACACCTCCACCGTCAGCTCGCTGGTGGGGGCGGCGAACTTTACGCCGACCTATGTGTACACCATCTCGAAAGACGACGGCAGGCCGGACCAGGGCCAGTGCGTGAACGGCCTGGCGTTCGACGACCCGGACCAGACCTGCCAGCCGGTCGACTTCACCGGCAAGCAGTATCTGGCCAACGTGGACATCCCGATGTACCTGACCTTCGTGGCGGCCGGCGTGCCGACCGCCTTGTCGAACTCGGTCACGACGATCCAGCTCAAGTACGCGCTGTCCTGCCACGATCCGGTGCAGGACGCCGGCGTGCGCGCCAACTTCGGCATGGTCGACGGCGGCACCAGCACGCTGCCGCTGTGCGCCCGCTCGGGCGCGATGCCGGCGCAGAACTCGTCCACCTGGACCGGCTTGAACAACGTCGACATGGCCGCCGGCATGGCCAGCTCGGTCAATATGTACAAGTTCCATTACGCGGACGTGGGACGGATCGAGTTCCTCGTCAGCGACAACAGCGCGCGCTACGGCACCAGCGGCCCCTTCGTCGAACGCCCGGACAAGCTGGCCTTGTTCACGCCATCCGGCAACCATGCCGGCAACCCGGCGGCGTCGGCCACCGACCCCAAGTTCGTCAGCGCCGGCACCGCGTTCCCGTTGACGGTCAGCGCGCTGATGTATGGCGGCGCGCCGGCGCCCAACTTTGGCAAGGAAAGCACGCCGGTCGCCATCAAGCTGACCGTGAAGGCGGCCAAGGACGCGAACGGCGACCGGCTGATCGACATGCTGGCCGACCCGGCGAAGCCCGAGGACGAGCTGGTGCTGAACGGCAGCCTGGGCGCCTTCAGCGGCGGCAGCGCCACCGGCAACGCGTTTTCGTACGCCGATGTCGGCGTGCTGGAAATCACGCCGGTGATCGCTCCGCCGGATTCCTCCACGCCCAGCGGCAGCTATCTCGGCACCGGCAGCGTGGTGTCGGTGCCGCTCAACGTCGGCCGCTTCGTGCCGGACCATTTCGACACGGTGGTCACGCCGAAGATGGCCTGCGACCCGGCCGGCATGAGCTGCCCGGCCTCGGTGGCCGGCATGGCGTACTCGCGCCAGGCGTTCGGCGTGAAGGTGACGGCGGCCAACCTGCAGGGCGCCGCCACCGTCAACTATCGCGGCGCCCTGGCGCGGGCGGTGCAGCTGTCGGCCTGGTCGGCGCCCGGCACGACCACCACCGCCAATCCGCCAGCCTCGCCAGCCGGGGCGGCGATGAGCGTCAACAACCTGGCCGCCTCCGATTTCAATGTCGATCCCGCCACGGGCAGGCCGAGCAACCCGCCGACCGGCATGGCCTACGCTAATCCGGCCTATACCTTGCCGAATCCGTACGTGTCGACCGCGCCGTTCGCCAACAACTGGGTGCCGCCGACCATGGTGTACGTGCGCGCCGACGAGACCGGCGCGCCTAACGACGGCGTCACCTCGCTGCGCACCGGCGCGGTGGAGGGCGGCGTGGCGGTGGTGTCCGGCCGCCTGTTCGTGCCGAACGCCTACGGCGCGTCCAACCTGCCGGTGACGCTGCAGCTGGCCGCCCAGTACTACGGTCAGTCCACCGTCGGTGGCGCCACCGTGCGCGCCTGGCGCAACAACCTGAGCGACAGCGCCACCCCGATCGCGCCGGCGTCGGACTTGCAATACACCAGCTGCCTGCTGGCCTGCCCGTCGCCGGCCAGCGGCGCGCAGCCGAGCTACACGATGAACGCGGGCGTGGCGGGCGTGCGCCTGAAGGCCGGCAGCAGCACCGGCAAGAGCGGCGCCAACGTCTCCGTCATCAACCAGCCGGTGTGGCTGCCGACCGGCCAGGGGCGTGTGACTTTCGGCTTGTACCGCAGTCCGGTCATTTTCTTGAGGGAAGTGTATTGAATCCGCCTCATTTTATTTTGTATCTGAGCATTAAGAAGGCAAACTGGGGACACGGCCCGAAATAGGGGAAGTGGCTCAATGAAACTTGAATATAATCAACGATGTGCGGCGAATATTGAATCCCGTGCTTAATCATTTGAGACAGTCGGATGCGTTTATTCGGAAAAGCTGAAAAAAAGAATGGTTGGCTGGCCATAGGCCTGACGGCGGACGGCGTCCAGGCGGCGGCGATCGAGCGCCGCACCGACGGCTTGCCGAAGGTGCTGCTGGCCGCATCCTACCCCGGCAAGGCCGACGAGGCCGGCGCCAGCCTGACGCGTCTGGGCAAGGAATTGCAAGCCAGCCGCTATCAATGCACCACGCTGCTGGGCTCGGGCGGCTATCAGCTGCTGATGGTGGAGGCGCCCAATGTGCCCGAGGCGGAGATGAAGACCGCGCTCGGCTGGCGCGTCAAGGACATGATCGACTTCCCGCTGGAGCAGGCTACCATCGACATGGCGCTGCTGCCGCCGGCCAACGGTTCGAACCAGGCGCGCCAGGCGTTCGCGGTGGCGGCCCGCAACAGCGTGCTGATGCCGCACCAGCAGCTGTTCGCCGACAGCAAAATCGCGCTGACCGCCATCGATATCGGCGAGATGGCGCAGCGGAATATCTCGGCGCTGCTGGAGCCGGAGGGCCGCGGCCTGGCGCTGCTGGCCTTCGACGCCGACGGCGGCCTGCTGACGGTCAGCTATCAGTCCGAGCTCTACCTGGCGCGCCGCATCGACATCACGCTGAACCAGTTGCTGGACCCGGACCCGGATCGCCTGCATCAGCTGTACGACCGCATCACGCTGGAGCTGCAACGCTCGCTGGACCACTTCGAGCGGCAGTTCTCGTTTGTCACCGTGGCCAAGCTGGTGTTGTCGCCGGTGGGCGAGGGCGGCCTGTGCGCTTATCTGGCCACCAATCTGTACTTGCCGGTGGAGCAGCTGGACCTGGCCCGGGTGCTGGACTTGAGCGCCGCGCCCGAGCTGCGGGAGCCTGCGCAGCAGGCCGGCTTCCTGCGCACGCTGGGCGCTGCCCTGCGCGAAAGGGCGAGCGCATGAGCCAGCAGATCAACCTGTTCAACGCTGGCTTCCAGCGCAAGAAAAACTACACCACCACGCCGGTGCTGGTGGCCGGCATCGGCGCGCTGGTGCTGGTGCTGGTCGGGGTGTCGGCGCTGGCCAAGGCGCAGCTGGCGGCGCTGGAGACCGAGGCCGCCACCGTCCAGTCCAACCTGGCCAATCTCGAGAAGCGCAAGAGCAGCGCCACCGCCGCTTTCGTCGCGCCGCGCAAGAGCGAGACGCTGCAGCAGGAGCTGGACCAGGCCAGCGCGCAGTTCCGCAATCTGCAGCAGGTGGCCGGGATACTCGAACAGGGCCAGCCGGGCGAGACGCGCGGGTATTCGGCTTACTTCCGTGCCTTCGCACGGCGCGGTGTCGATGGCTTGTGGCTGACCGGCGTCACCATCCAGGGTAGCGGCGATGCGATCGGATTGCAGGGGCGGGCGCTCAAGGCCAGCCTGCTGCCTGGGTATCTGAGCGGCCTGGCCAGCGAGGCCGTTTTGCGCGGCAAGAGCTTCGGCCAACTGGAGATGCGCGAGCCCAAGGCTGAGCCTAAAGCCGAGGCGGCGGATGCGGCGCCGGCGGCGCCGCGTTATGTGGAATTCAGTCTGCAGTCGGCATCGGCCGGCGAACGCGGCAAGGCGGAGCGGCCATGAAAGCATACTGGATCAAATTCGACACCTGGCTGATGGCCCTGAGCCAGCGCGAACGTTTGATGGTGGTGGGCGCCACGGCGGCGATGCTGGTGTACCTGACGTATATGCTGGTGCTCGATCCGGCCTACACGCGCGAGCGCACGCTGCGTGCCGCGATGTTGGAACAGCGCGTGCTGAGCTCGGGCATCGACTCCGAACTGATACAGCTCGACGTGGCGTCACGCCGCGATCCCGACCGCGAAGTGCGCGAGCGCTTGCGCGTGCTGCAGCAGGATAGCGCGGACTTGCGCGCCAAACTGCGCAGCGCGCAAAAAGGATTGGTGGCGCCGGAGCGCATGGGCGTCTTGCTGCGGCAGATGGTGCAGGGACACGGCAAGTTGCGCCTGGTGTCGCTGAAGACCTTGCCGCCGCAGGGAACGGTCGACGGCAGCTTCGCCGCGTTGGACCTGGCTGAGCCGCCGCCCGCGCGGCCGGCCGTGCCGCCGCAGCCGACGCCGGCCTCCATCCTGCAGGCCAATGCCAACGTCAACGCCAACGCCGCTGCGGCCAAGCCGCAGCCCGCCGGCGCAGGCACAGGCACGGCGCCGGCGCCGCTGCTGTTCCGCCACGGCGTGCAGCTGGTACTGCAAGGCAGCTACCTGGAGATGATCGACTACCTCGAAGCACTCGAAGCCATGCCGACCCAGCTGTTCTGGGGCGCCGCCGTCCTCGACGCCGACCAATACCCGCAAGCACGGCTGACGCTGACCTTGTACACCCTGAGCCTGGATCAGAAATGGATCGCACTGTGAACCGCCGCTTGAGCCTGCTGCCGCTATTGCCACTATTGCTGGCGCTGCCCGCGCTGGCGCAGAAGATGGCCGACCCGACCCGTCCGCCCGCCACGCTGGCCGCGTCCGAGACCGAGGCCGCCGCGTCGGACAGCATGCCATCGGGGCCGCGCCTGCAATCGATCCTGATCAGCCGCACGCCCGGCGGCCGCAAGCTGGCGGTCATCGACGGCGCCACCGTGCGCGCCGGCGCCAAAGTGGGCGACGCGGTGCTGGTACGCATCAACGACAATTCGGTGGTACTCCGCCGGGGCAAGAATCTGGAAACCCTGACCCTGTTTCCCAAACCGGCCGAGGCCGCAGACCCGACAGGGAAAACAAAATGACGAAACAGACACCACACAACATGCTGCGCTGGACCTGCGCGCTGGGCGCGGCCGCCGCGCTGTCGGCCTGCCAGACCCAGGCGCCGCGCGACACCTACAACACCATCGACCAGCAAGTGCGCGACGCCGCCGCCCAGGCCCACGCGCAACCCGCCAGTCCGGCCGTGGTGGAGGCGGCGCTGCTGCCGCCGCCGGCCGCGGCCATGGCTGCCGAGCTGCCCAAGGCGCGCGCGGTGATGGAGGAGCGCTTCAACGTATCGTTCAACCAGGTGCCGGTGCAGCAGTTCTACAATTCCATCGTGGCCGGCACGCGCTACAACATGCTGATCCATCCGGACGTCAGCGGCACGATCACCGCCAACCTGAAAGACGTGACGCTGTTCGAGGCGCTGGACGCGGTGCGCGAGCTGTATGGCTACGATTACAAGGTCGAAGGCACGCGCATCTACATCCGTCCGCTGACGATGCAAACCCGCATCTTCCAGGTCAACTACCTGAACTCCACGCGCAAGGGCACGTCCAATGTCCGGGTGTCGTCGACGTCGGTGAACACGGTGGGCACGGTGGTGTCCGGCCAGAGCGGCAATAGTGGCACCGGCAGCAACGGCCAGAACAACCAGCCGCAGCAGCCGGGACAGAACAACCAGCAGTATGCGCTGGAAGACTCCAGCAACGTCAAGACCTCGTCCGCCGCCGATTTCTGGACCGAGCTGAAGGAAGCCTTGGTGGCCCTGGTCGGCGGCGCTGGCGATGGCCGCAGCGTGGTGATCAGTCCGCAATCGGGCGTGATCGTGGTGCGCGCCTTGCCTGAACAGTTGCGCAATGTGGACCAGTATCTGAAGGCGACCCGCCTGGCCGTTGAACGCCAGGTGATCCTGGAGGCCAAGATCCTCGAAGTCCAGTTGAACAGCGGCTTCCAGAGCGGCATCAACTGGGCCAGCTTTGCCTCGTTCGGTGGCGGCGGCAGCAACCGCCTGTCCGGCGGGTTCCTCGCGCCCGGCACCGGACTGGCGCCATTGCCGGCCAACGGCGGCCAGCCGGCGGTCATCACCAGCGGCGGCACGGCGGGCATTTCGGCCAGCACCGGCTTCTCGCTGGCCAACGCCGCCAACAACGCCGGCTCGCTGTTCGGCCTGGCCTTCCAGACCAGTAATTTCGCCGCCATGATTTCCTTCCTGGAGTCGCAGGGTTCGGTGCACGTGTTGTCCAGCCCGCGCATCGCCACCATGAACAACCAGAAGGCCGTGCTCAAGATCGGCACCGACGAGTTCTATGTGACAGGGGTCAGCACCACCACCAACTCCAACGTCAGCGGCAACACCACCAGTCCGAGCGTGACCTTGCAACCGTTCTTCTCCGGCGTGGTGCTGGACGTGACGCCGCAGATCGACGACGAAGGCAACATCATGCTGCATGTGCACCCGTCGGTGAGCCAGGTGACGACGGTGAACAAGACCGTCGACCTGGGCGGCACCAACACGCTGAAGCTGCCGCTGGCGGCGTCGAGCACGTCGGAGATGGACAGCATGGTGCGCGGGCAGGATGGCCGCATCGTCGCCATCGGCGGCCTGATGCGCCAGTCCAGCACCGACGACAACAGCCAGGCGCCCGGCATCGGCAGCCTGCCGGTGGTCGGCGCCTTGTTCCGCAACACCGAGCGCAGCACGCAGAAGCGCGAGCTGGTGGTGTTGATCAAGCCCACCATCGTCGATGGCGCGTCCAGCTATGCGCAGGACCTGGAGGATGCCAGCCGCCGGGTCCAGCAACTGGCGCCGCCTGCCGGAGGACGCAAATAAATGTACCAGGCCCACTTCGGCTTGGGCGAGATGCCTTTCGGGATCACGCCTGACACCAGCTTCTTCTTCACCAGCCCGCATTCGCAGCAGGCGCTCAACACGCTGCTGGTGGCGGCGCGCAGCGGGGAGGGCTTCATCAAGATCACCGGCGAGGTCGGCACCGGCAAGACGCTGTTGTGCCGCAAGTTCATGGCGACGCTGGGCGAGGGTTTCGTCACGGCCTACATTCCCAATCCCTACCTGGAGCCGCGCTCGCTGATGCTGGCGCTGGCCGATGAACTGGAACTGCCCTTGCAGCGCGATGTGGACCAGCATCAGTTGCTGAAGTCGCTCACGCAGCGGCTGATGGATCTGGCGCGCGAGGGCAAGCAGGTGGTGATGTGCCTGGATGAGGCGCAGGCGATCCCGCTGGAGAGCCTGGAGGCGTTGCGCCTGTTGACCAACCTGGAAACCGAGAAGCGCAAGCTGTTGCAGATCGTGCTGTTCGGACAGCCGGAATTGAACCAGCATTTGCAGACCAACTCGATCCGTCAATTGGCGCAGCGCATCACCTTTCATTACCACCTGGGGCCGCTCAGCCGCGACGACATGGAATATTACCTGGCCCATCGGCTGCGCGTGGCGGGCTATAGCGGCAGCCGCCTGTTCAGCCGGGGCGCGATTGGACGCCTGTTCAAAGCCAGCGGCGGTATCCCTCGGCTGGTGAACATTATGGCAAACAAGTCGTTGATGCTATGCTTCGGCGAAGGCAAGCAGCAAGTGACGGGCCGGCATGTGGACATGGCGGCGGCCGATACCGTGCAATCGAAGGCGGGCTTGCGATGGCAATGGCTGATGGCCGGCGTGAGTTTGCTGATCGCCGCGTGCGGCCTGACTTGGGCGTTGACGAAATGAGTCTGATCAATAAAATGTTGCAGGACCTCGATGCGCGCGGCGGTGCCGGCGATGACGCCTTGCGCCAGCAGCAGTTGCATGGCGTGGGCGGACAGCCGCGCGACAAGCGGCCTCTGGCGATCGGCGGCGCGCTGGTGTTGACGGCGGTGGTGGTGGGTGGTGGATGGTTTGGCTGGCAGTATAGTCAAAGCCATCGCGCGGCGGAGCAGCAAGCCCCTGCACTGGCTGCGGCGCCGGTCAAGGCCCCGCAGGCTGTGGCTGCATCGGCGCCGGCGGCGGCGACAGCACCGGCACCTGAGCCGACGGTTGCCGCAGCGCCGGCGACCGCACCGGTGACGGCCGCAGCGCCTGCGCCGGCGACGGTCACTGCGCCGACGCCGATTCCGGCCGATGCGCCACCGGCAGCGCGCGAGTCCGCGCCGAGCCGGTCACGAGCGCAGGTTCCGGCTGCCGCGCTGGCGGCGTCTGGCGCCGAGCATGGTTCATCTGCTGGCCGTGTGGCGACGTCTGACGCCTCGGCGACGCCGGAAACCGATGCTGTCGAAGCGGCGCCACGCAAGCCCGCGGTGGCCGCACGCGCCGAACGCAAGCCATCCCGCCTGGCCGGCACCGACAGCGCGGCAGGCGTGGGCACCATCACGCACGACATCAGCCCGCAGCAGATGGCTGAGAACTCCTACCGCCGCGCGCTGGTGGCCCTGCAGGAAGGCCGCGTCAGCGCCGCATTGGCCGATCTGGATCGCGCCCTGGAAATCGATCCACGCAACGAAGCCGCGCGCCAAACCAACATCAGCCTGCTGCTGGAAAATAAGCGCAACGACGAGGCCATCCGCCAGCTGCGCCTGGCGCTGGGCATCGATCCGCGCCAGCCTGGCCTGGCGATGGTGCTGGCGCGCCTGCAATTGGAGAAGGGCGGCCCGGCGCTGGAAACGCTGATGACGACCTTGCCGTACGCCGGCAACAACGCCGAGTACCAGGCCTTCCTGGCCGGCGTGCTGCAACGCCAGCAGCGCCACGCCGAAGCGGCGCAATACTACCGCGCGGCGTTGACGCTGGCGCCACAGAACGGCGTGTGGTGGATGGGCCTGGGCATCTCGCTGCAAGCCGACATGCACCTGCCGGAAGCGCGCGAAGCCTACCGGCGTGCGCGGGTATCGAGCGGCCTGTCGCCTGAGCTGCAGGCCTTCATCGACCGCAAGATCGAATCGCTGCCGCACTAAACCCCGTCATTCCCGCGCAGGCGGGAATCCATAGAACGCATCCGAAGTAGTAACAGCATGCAGCGTATGGAGGGAATTCAGGCAATGCCTGGATTCCCGCCTGCGCGGGAATGACGTGTTACAAGCTGGCCTGCTGGCCCCAGATCTGTTTCATGCTGAAGCGGGTCGACGCCTCATCCTCGCTCAAGGCGGCGGCGATGGCGCCGTCCTGATCGGCGCTGCTGCGCAATGGGGGCGGCGACAGCAGCGCGCCAGCCGGATCGCGCAGGCAGTGGATCTGCAAGCCGCCGGCGCCGCCCGGACGGCGGCACACCACGCCGATTTCCCCATTTTGCAAACGCACCAGCGTCCCCGGCGGGAAATCGCCCAGCTCGCGCTGGAAGTACTGCACCAGCGTCGGATCGACCGGCGCCACCTTGTCGTTGATGAGGTTGCGCAAGGCCTGGTCGGGCAAGATAGAGCGGCGGTAATTGCGGGCCGACACCTGCGCGCAATAGCGATCCGCCAGGCTGAGCAGCTTGGCGTTCTGCGTCACCTCGGGACTGGCGACGCCGGCCGGATAGCCGCTGCCCTCGTCGTTTTCGTGATGCAGCAGCACGCAGGAAATCCACTCGTCATCCTGGATGCCGGCGTCCTTGAGCATGTCCACGCTCTGCTCCGGGTGGCGGCGCACGATGGCCATTTCCTCGCTGGTCAGCGGCGTCTGCTTGTTCTGGAAGGTATCGTTATGGCGCAGCATGCCGACGTTCATCGTCAGCGCGGCCGCCGTCACGGTCAGCGTATCGGCAGGGGTCTTGCCGAGGCTGTGCGCGATCACCACCACCACCACGGCCGTCTCGATGCAATGACGCACCGCGTAGCTGCCGGCGATCTGGCACAGGAAGATGCAGGCCAGCGCGATGTCGGGATTGAGGTCCACCGCGTGAATCACGTCGCGCGCGATGTCGCGCAGCTCGCTCTCGGCGTTGTGCTCGTTGCGCAGGTTTTGCAGCAGGCGTTCCAGCCTGCGGTTCGACTCGTTGAGCAGGTGCAGCACCGATGGCGGCGGCTCCTGCTCCGCGAACACACCCGCTTCGAGCGGGGCGTCCGCCTGGTTGGTATCGGCCATGATTCTTGTCCCCGATTTTAAACTTTACCCAGCCGCTCCAATGCGAGCGCCAGGGTCTCATCCTTCTTGGCAAAGCAGAACCGTACGATGCCCGATTCCTTGCCCTGCTGGTAAAACGCCGATACCGGTATCGCCGCCACCTTGATCTCGGTGGTCAGCCACTCCGCAAACTGCGCTTCCGTTTGCGTTGAAATTTTGTCGTAGCGCACGCACTGGAAATACGTGCCGTCGGCCGGCAGCAGTTCGAAGCGCGAGTGTTTCAGGCCTTCGCGGAACAGGTCGCGCTTGCGCTGGTAGAACGCCGGCAGTTCCAGGTAGGGCCTGGGATCGGCCATGTAGCTGGCGATGCCATGCTGCATGGGCGTGTTGACGCTGAAGACGTTGTACTGGTGGACCTTACGGAACTCCGCCGACAGCGCGGCCGGCGCGGCGACATAGCCGATCTTCCAGCCGGTGACGTGGTAAGTCTTGCCGAAGCTGGAGACGACGAAGGCGCGCGCCGCCAGCTCGGGATGGCGGCAGACGGACTCGTGCCGCTGGCCGTCGTAGACCATGTGTTCGTACACCTCGTCCGACAGGATCAGCACGTCCGTGCCGCGCACGATGTCGGCCAGCGCCTGCAGGTCGGCCGCGCGCAGCATGCTGCCGGTCGGGTTGTGCGGGGTGTTGATGACGATCAGGCGCGTCTTGCCGTTGACCGCGGCCGCGACGTCGGACCAAGGCACCGTGTAGCCTTGCGGGCCGGCTTCCATTTGCACCAGCACCGGCACGCCGCCGGCCAGCGTGATCGCCGGCACGTAGCTGTCGTAGCTGGGCTCGATGACGATCACCTCGTCGCCCGGATGCGCACAGCACAGGATGGCGGTGGTCAGCGCCTGGGTGGCGCCGGCGGTCACGGTGATGTCGGTGTTGACGTCGTACTGGTGGCCGTAGATGGCCGCGATCTTGGCGACGATGGCCTGGCGCAGCACCGGCGCGCCGGTCATCATCGGATACTGGTTGAAATCGGCCTGCATGGCGTCGTTGACGGCTTGCAGCAGGCTGCGCTCGCAGGCGAAATCGGGGAAGCCCTGGCCAAGGTTGACCGCGTTGGCCTGCGCGGCCAGCGTGGACATGCGGGTGAACACGGTGGTGCCGACGGCCGGCAGGCGGCTGGTCAGGACGGGCGTGGAAGGCGTGCTGCTCGGCAGGTTGTTACGGCTATTCATGGCGGCGCTGTAGTGGACAGATAGCCTATTCTAGCTCAGCGCGCCGTGTTCCGTGTGGCGAAAAAACCTTAGCTTTCCAGGCTCCACGCCTCGGGGACCATCACCTTGAACATGCCGGCCTTGGCCAGGCGGCGCGCCAGTTTGAGCAGCGCCTTGTCCTTGGTGATGAGAATGGCCGCGTTGGCGTCGCGCGCCACTTCGAGGAACTTCTGGTCGTCCTTGTCGGTGCAGACCGGCAGGCGCACGCCGGACTCGGGCGGGGCGACCACAGTGATGAGCTCGTCGAAGCGGGCGGCGGCCAGCGGGCGCGAGTCGTCGTCCAGCGGCAGGTGCTTGTAGTGCAGCACGATGTTGTACTCGTCGCGGCAGTCCGAGCGGGTGATCGCCTCGACCGTGCCGTTTTCCAGCGCGGCCAGCAGGGCGGCCCAGCGCGGGTCCTTGAACACGAACAGGTCGAGGCAGACGTTGGTATCGATAACGATGCGCGTCGGTGTGAGTTTCTCTGGAACAGGTATCATGTGCTTAGTTCGTAAAAATGTTCATCTGGAATCTTATGCTGATAGTGCTTTCGCCCGCAAAAAGTCTCGATCTTGAGACCCCTCCGACCACCAAGTTGCATTCCCAACCTGATTTTCTCGACCACTCGGCCCAGCTGATCGACCGCCTGCGCGAATTTTCGCCGGTGCAGATCGGCGAGTTGATGGACCTGTCCGACAACCTGTCGGCGCTCAACGTCGCCCGCTACGCCAGCTGGAGCCACGATACCGCCGACGGCCGCCAGGCCGTGATGGCCTTCAACGGCGACGTCTACGGCGGCCTGGACGCGCGCACGCTCAAGCCGGGGCAGCTGGACTATGTGCAATCGCGGGTGCGGATTTTGTCCGGCCTGTACGGCATGCTGCGGCCGCTGGACCTGATCCACCCGCACCGCCTGGAAATGGGCACCCGCCTGAGCAACCCGCGCGGCAAGGACCTGTACGCCTTCTGGGGCGAAACCATCACCCGGGCGCTGAACAAGACCGCGGCCGAGCAGGGCGCCGAAACGCTGGTCAACCTGGCGTCCGAGGAATACTTCAAGTCGGTCAAGCCCAAGCTGCTGGACGTGCCGGTGATCACGCCGCAATTCGAAGACTGGAAGAACGGCAAATACAAGATCATCTCGTTCTACGCCAAGCGCGCGCGCGGCCTGATGGCGCGTTACGCCGCCGTCAAAGGCATCACCGATCCGCAAAAGCTCAAGAAATTCAACGTCGACGGCTATGCCTACGACAAGAAAGACTCGACTGACAAAACCTGGATATTCCGCCGCCGCACCGAATAATCTTGGGGTCAAGTCTGACATTCGGACACGGGCTCTGCCGTAGCAGCCCGCTACGGCAGAGCCCGTGTCCGAATGTCAGACTTGACCCCCAATTGGGGAAAAGAAAAACCGGGACCTGGGTCCCGGTTTTTGTTGGAGCTGGCTTAGTTCCAGAGTTTCCACCAGTGACGTTCGGCTTTCTTGCCTTCGTCCAGGAACTTGCTGGTTGGGTAGTTTAGCTTGAACACGCGCATGGTGTCGTCGCGCAGTTCGGTCATGCCCAGCTTGTCGTAGCTGCGGATCATGATGAACAGCGCTTCCTCGATCGCCGGCGAGTCGCGGTAGTCGTTCATGATGCCCATCGCGCGGTTGGCCGCTGCCAGGTAGGCGCCACGGCGGTAGTAGTAGCGCGCCACGTGCACTTCATACGACGCCATCGCGTTGATCAGGTAACGCATGCGGTCCAGCGAATCCGGCGTATACTTGCTGTTCGGGAACTTGTCGACTAGCTGCTTGAAGGCCGCGTAGGCTTCGCGCGTGGCTTTCGGGTCGCGTTCGGTGGCGTCCTGCTCGTAGATGAAGTTCAGGAAGCCGATCTGGTCGTTGAAGTTGATCAGGCCGCGCAGGTAGTACATGTAGTCGACGTTGGCGTGGTTCGGGTGCAGCTTGATGAAGCGCTCCACGGCTGCCAGCGCCTGGGCCTGGTCCTGCGATTTGTAGTAGGCGTAGGCGATCTGCATCTGCGCCTGCTGGGCGTAGGTGCCGAACGGATAACTCGATTCCAGCTTCTCGTACAACTGAATTGCGCGTTCGTAGTGCTGTCCTTCCAGCTCTTCGCTCGCCTCCGAGTATAATTTCGTAGCGCTCCAACCTTTAGTCTCGTCGATTTTCTCCGAGAACAAACCGCAAGCGGACAAACTAAGCAGAACCAACGTTGCTGCGACTACTTTCAATTTTTTTTGCATATGTTTTGCAAGAAGCTGTTTAACCAAAGTTTTACAATAGGCTGATTATAGCCGATGGGAATGCTGTGATATTAACTCCAAAGCCGAATTTGGCCGATTCTTCCTCCGATCACGATGCCGACGCCGACCTGCTGGTCGAGCAGGACGGTGATTTTGGCGAGGACGACGGCCTGGCTCCGATCCAACTGGAACTGACCCCCGAAGTCTGCGGCCAACGCCTGGACAAGGTGATCTCGCACCTGGTCCCGCAATTTTCACGCGGCCGCCTGCAGATGTGGATCACCGACGGCTTCGTCACTGTCGACGGCAAGCCGGCCAAGTCCACCAAGGACACCGTCTACGGCGACGAGAAGATCGTCATTCTGCCCCAACCGGCGCCGGAAGACGAGGCTTTTAAACCGGAACCGATGGAACTTAACATCGTTTACGAAGATGAGCACTTGATGGTCATCAACAAGCCGGCCGGCCTGGTGGTCCATCCGGGCGCCGGCAACTGGTCCGGCACGCTGCTCAACGGCCTGCTGCACCATTGCCCGCAGCTGTCGGGCGTGCCGCGCGCCGGCATCGTCCACCGCCTGGACAAGGATACCAGCGGCCTGATGGTGGTCGGCAAGACGCTGCCAGCCCAGACCGACCTGGTGCGCCAGCTGGCCGCGCGCACCGTCAAACGCGAGTATTTCGCCGTGGTGTGGGGCATGCCGCGCATCAGCGGCACCATCGATTCGTCGATGGGCCGCCACCCGAAGGACCGCATCAAGATGGCGGTCTCGACCGGCATGGGCTCCAAGCCGGCCATCACCCACTACCAGGTGCTGGGCGGCGGCAAGCTGGGCGAGGGCCGTCCGGTCACGCTGGTTCAGTGCCGTCTGGAAACTGGCCGCACCCACCAGATCCGCGTGCACATGATGTCGATCGGCTTCCCGCTGGTGGGCGACACCACCTACGGCAAGCAGCACCTGGCCGATTATTTCCCGCGCCAGGCGCTGCAGGCGCGCCGCCTGGGCCTGGTCCATCCGGCCACCGGCGAGCAATGCGAGTGGACCGTGCCGCTGGCCGATGACTTCGCCGAGCTGCTGGCCCGGGCCGGCATCGAAGTGCCGGAAAATATCTGATGTCCAACTTGCCGCAATGGTTGATTCCCCACTGGCCCGGCCTGCCGGCCAACGTGGGCGCGCTGTCGACCACGCGGCGCGGCGGCGTCAGCCCCGCGCCGTATGACGACGGCATGGGGCAGGGCGGCCTGAACCTGGGCACCCACGTCGGCGACCAGCCGCACAATGTCGCGCAAAACCGCGCGATCGTGCGCGCCATGCTGCCGGGCGATCCGGCCTGGCTGTCGCAGGTGCACGGCACGGCGGTGGTGGATGTGGCCAGGATCGGCCCGCAGGAGGTGCCGGAGGCGGACGCCAGCCTGTCCGCGACGGCGGGCAAGGTCTGCGTGGTCATGACGGCCGACTGCCTGCCGGTGCTGTTCTGCGATGTCGAAGGCAAAGTCGTCGCGGCCGCGCACGCGGGCTGGCGCGGACTGGCCGCCGGCGTGCTGGAAAACACGGTCGACGCGATGCGCGCGGCCGGCGCCGGCGAGCTGATGGCCTGGATGGGGCCGGCGATCGGCCCCTATCAGTTCGAGGTCGGCCCGGAGGTGCGCCAGACTTTCCTGAGCGACGCGCTGGACGATTCCGGCGTGCGCCACGTGGAGGCGGCGTTCGCGCCCATGGAAGGCAAGCCGGGCAAGCACCTGGCCGATATCTACGGGCTGGCGCGCTACCGCCTGCACCGGGCCGGCGTGAAACAGGTGCATGGCGGCGAGTTCTGCACCGTGTCCAATTCCGGCCGTTTTTACTCCTTCCGGCGCGACGGCGTCACCGGCCGGCAGGCCGCGCTGATCTGGATCAAATGAATCGACCCCGCGCTGGCTTAGTCTTCGCGTTCGGACTGGCGGGCCGCGTGCGCGGCCAGTTCGGCGGCGCGGCGGCGGGCTTTGCGCTTGCCGCTGCCGGCGATGTAAATCAAGGTGCCAAGCGGCAGCACGCAATAGAACAAAAACGTTACAATTCCCGCAACGACGGTAGGCTCGGTCAGTGCCATCAGTCCGACCACGTAAATCCAAGCAATAGCAACAATCAGCATCAGCAGCCCAGGTAAAGATATTTAACTATTTTTAGGGAATCAAACATGAATTTGCCAGATCCTCAAGCCATTGCCAACGCCTGGATGTCGCAGATGAGCGACCCCGGTCAGTGGCAATCCTGGTTCAACGTGGCGCCCACCGCGGACGCCAATCCGTTGGCCGCCATGATGCAGGATGTGGGCGCCTCGATGAAACCGGAGGCCATGGAGCAGCTGAAAAACCAGTACCTGCAAGATTTCGGCGTGTTGTGGCAGGAATTTTTGGCCGGCAAAACGCCGGAGGTGGCCGACCGCCGTTTCACCTCGTCCGCCTGGCAGGGCAATCCCATGTCGTCGTTCAATGCGGCATCATACCTGCTCAACGCCAAATTCCTGAATGCCATGGTCGATACCGTGGAGGCTTCGGCCCAGCAGAAGCAGAAAATCCGCTTTGCGGTGCAACAGATTATCGACGCCATGTCGCCGGCCAACTTCCTGGCCACCAATCCCGAGGCGCAGCAAAAACTGATCGAGACCAAGGGCGAGAGCCTGACCAAGGGCCTGGCCAATATGCTGGCCGACATGAACAAGGGCCACATCTCGCTGTCGGACGAGTCGGCGTTCGAGGTCGGCCGCAACCTGGCCACGACCGAGGGCACGGTGGTGTACGAGAACCCGCTGTTCCAGCTGATCCAGTACAAACCGGTCACGCCGACGGTGCACCAGCGCCCGCTGCTGATGGTGCCACCTTGCATCAACAAGTTCTACATTCTTGACCTGCAGCCGGAAAACTCGCTGGTGCGCTACGCGGTGGAGCAGGGCAACAGCGTGTTCCTGATCTCGTGGAGCAATCCCGACCAGTCGCTGGCCGGCACCACCTGGGACGATTACGTCGACCAGGGAGTGATCGAAGCCATCCACGTGGTGCAGGACATCAGCGGCCAGGACCAGATGAACATGCTGGGCTTCTGCGTGGGCGGCACGCTGGTGTCGACCGCGCTGGCGGTGCTGGCGGCGCGCGGCGAGAAGCCGGCCTCCAGCCTGACGCTGCTGACCACCTTCCTCGATTTTAGCGATACAGGCGTCCTCGACGTGTTTGTCGACGAAGCCCAGGTGTCGATGCGCGAACAGCAGCTCAAAGGCGGCGGCCTGATGCCGGGCCGCGACCTGGCCAGCACCTTCTCCAGCCTGCGCCCGAACGACCTGGTGTGGAACTATGTGCAGTCCAACTATTTGAAGGGCAACGAGCCGCCGCCGTTCGACCTGCTGTACTGGAACTCGGACAGCACCAACCTGCCGGGTCCGATGTTCTGCTGGTACCTGCGCAACACCTACCTGGAAAACAAGCTCAAGACCGGCAAGCTGACGGTGGCGGGGCAGAAGGTAGACCTGGGCAGCATCGATGCGCCGGCCTTCATCTACGGCTCGCGCGAGGACCATATCGTGCCGTGGATGTCGGCCTTCGGTTCGATGAACATTCTCAACCCCGGCAAGGTCAAGGCCAACCGTTTCGTGTTGGGCGCGTCCGGCCACATCGCCGGCGTGATCAACTCGCCGGTGAAGAACAAGCGCAGCTACTGGACCAACGACAAGCCGCTGGGCCGCGCCGCCGCCAAGCCGCAGGACGGCGAGGCCTGGATGGCCGGCGCCACCGAGAATCCCGGCAGCTGGTGGCCGGAATGGGCGAAGTTCCTGGCCGAGCACGGCGGCAAGGATGTCAAGCCGAAAGCCAAGCCGGGCAATGCTCGTTACAAGGCTATCGAACCGGCGCCAGGCCGCTACGTGAAGGTGCGGGCAGACTGAGTGTCCCGCCGCCGTCATCCCCGCACAAGCGGGGATCCATGCTGCACTTGCATGGATTCCCGCCTGCGCGGGAATGACATATTGTCGATCTGTAAATTTGGTTGCGTTGCAATAAAACCTAAAAGTTATATCAGATTGTGCAAGATCTGCTTTTTCCCCTCTATAATAGAAAAAGTAGGCTAGTGGGAAAGCGGACCGAAGTTCGCTTTTTTTTCGAATTGTTAGAGTACGCGCTGCGGCGCAATAAGTGGACTTGTGATGAGTAGTGCGAAAAAAAATGCTGACCGTCTGATCAAAAAATACCCGAACCGCCGTCTGTACGATACGCAGACCAGTTCCTACATCACGCTGACCGACGTCAAGCAGCTGGTGCTGGACAACGAAGAATTCACCGTGGTCGACGCCAAGACCAACGAAGACCTGAGCCGCAGCATCCTGCTGCAGATCATCCTGGAAGAAGAGGCCAGCGGCGCGCCGATGTTCTCCAGCGACGTGCTGGCGCAGATCATCCGCTTCTACGGCCACGCCATGCAGGGCATGATGGGCTCGTATCTGGAAAAGAACGTGCAAGCCTTCACCGACATCCAGCGCAAGTTCACCGGCAGCGCGGTCGGCGGCCTGGAAGGCAAGCCCTTCAGCCCGGAAATGTGGACCCAGTTCATGAACGTCCAGGGCCCGATGATGCAGGGCATGATGAACAACTACATCGACCAGAGCAAGAGCCTGTTCGTGCAGATGCAAGAGCAGATGCAAAACCAGAGCAAGAACATCTTCGGCACCTTCCCGTTCGTGCCCGGCGTACCGCCGACCGACAAGAAGTAATCCTTCACCGTTCGCGGTCATCAAAACGGCACAGCCACCTCGGTCGCTGTGCCGTTTTTGTAGCCAAGTTACAAAAACTCCAGAATTTCTTTGACACTTGAATTTCTTCGGTAGTACTATCGAGCACACATGTGGAAACGCTTCCACTTTATGCTGAAATGAAGGAGTTGTTGTGGCAGGCTATGCATCCGTTGCACTGGAAGAGACGTTTTCCCCGCCGGCCGGTTCGGTCCTCTGGAACAAGGAATTTCTGTTGGGCGCCGCCACGGCGGCTTATCAAATCGAAGGAGCCGTCGCCGAAGACGGCCGCATTCCCTCGATCTGGGACACCTTCTCGGCCACGCCGGGCAAGACGCTGGCAGGCGACACCGGCGCCGTCGCCTGCGACCACTATCACCGCTGGGAAGAGGATGTCGAACTGCTGGCCAGCCTGAACGTCGGCGCCTATCGCCTGTCGATCGCCTGGCCGCGCGTGATGACGGAGGACGGCGTGCCCAACCACGCGGGCATCGCCTTCTACCGCAAGCTGCTGATTGCCTTGCGCGCCAAGGGCCTGAAGACTTTCGTCACGCTGTACCACTGGGACCTGCCGCAGCACCTGGAGGACCGGGGTGGCTGGACCAATCGCGACACCGCCTACCGTTTCGCAGAATACGCCGCTATGATCAGCAAGGAACTGGCGGGCCTGGTCGATGCGTGGGCTACGCTGAACGAGCCATGGTGCTCGGCCATGCACGGCTACGGCACCGGCCACCACGCGCCGGGCAAGCAGGATGTGGTGCTGGCCACGCGCGCCATGCATCACCTGCTGCTGGGCCACGGGCTGGCAGTCGCGCGGCTGCGCGCCAACGATCCGGCCGCGCAGGTGGGCATCGTCGCCAACGTCGGCCGGGGCACCAGCAACGGCGCGACCGACGCCGACCAGCACGCGGCATGGCTGTTCGAACTCCAGCACAACAACTGGATCCTCGATCCGCTGCTGAAGAAGTCCTATCCGTCCGCGCTGTGGGAATTGTGGCCCGGCGCCGAACCGCCGGTGCACGCGGGCGACATGGAGGTCATCGGCTGCAAGCTCGATTTCCTGGGCATCAATTACTACTTCCGCACCAACGTCGTCAGCGACGGCAAGCACGGTTATCTGGAGGTCGAACTGGAAGGCGTGGAGCGCACGCAGATGGGATGGGAAGTCTATCCCGAGGGGCTGCGCCATTTGCTGGTCGGCTTCCATCGCGACTATCCGAACCTGCCGCCGATTTACATCACCGAGAACGGCACCGCCTCCGACGACCGGGTGGTCGACGGCGAGGTTAACGATATAAACCGTATTTCGTTTTTGAACCGGCACCTGGCTGCGGTGGATCAAGCGGTGAAGGAGGGCGTCGACGTGCGCGGCTACTTCATCTGGTCCTTGATGGACAACTTTGAATGGGCATTCGGCTACGAGCGCCGTTTCGGTATCATCCACGTGGACTATGCGACCCAGAAGCGCACGCTGAAACGCAGCGCCAAACTGGTGACGCAATTCCTGGCTGAGCGGAACAGCAAATAATTGAACATCCGGCAGCCATCCGAATAAAATGGGCGCTCGACGCCCAAGGAGACAGAATGATTAAGGCTACAACACTGGCGAGCGCCGTCGCGCTCACGCTGGCGGCGTGCGGCGCGGCCGGCGCGCAGGCGCCCGCGCCATTGAAGGCGACCGTGATCCACTGGTGGACGTCGGGCGGCGAATCCCAGGCCGTCAAGCAGTTCGCGGACGCGTACAACAAGGCTGGCGGGCTGTGGATCGACAACGCCATCGCCGGCGCCGACCAGTCGCGCGCCACCACCATCAACCGCATCGTCGGCGGCAATGCGCCGACGGCGGCGCAGTTCAACACCTCCAAGCAGTTCCGCGATTTCGTCGAGCAGGGTTTGCTGAACAACGTGGACGACGTGGCCGCCGCCGGCAAGTGGGATCAGATCATGCCGCCGTCGATACTGGCCGCGATCAAGATCAATGGCCACTTCTACGCCGCGCCGGTGGACATCCACATGCCGGCCTGGTTCTTCTACTCCAAGGCCGCGTATAAAAAAGCCGGCATCACCAATGAGCCGCAGACCTGGGATGAGTTCCTGGCACAGCTGGCCAAGCTGAAGGCCGCAGGCGTGGTGCCGCTGGCATTTGGTGGCCAGGTATGGCAGGAGAAAATCACCTTCGACGCCATCTTCGCGATGGTGGGCGGCGCCGACCTGTATCTGAAGGTGTACCGCGACCGCGACCAGAAAGCCGTGATGTCGCCGGCCTTCAAGCAGGTGCTGGTCGATTTCAAAAAGCTGAAAGCCTTTGTGGACGCTGGCTCGCCGGGCCGCAACTGGAACGACGCGACGGCCATGGTCGTCAGCGGCAAGGCCGGCGTGCAGATCATGGGCGATTGGGCCAAGGGAGAGTTCTCGTCGGCCAAGCAGGTGGCGGGCAAGGACTTCGGCTGCTTCCCCGGCTTCGGCCCCAAGGCGCCGTACATCGTCGCCGGCGACGCTTTCGTGTTCCCGAAAACCACCGACGCCAACGCCGTCAAGGCGCAGAAGCTGCTGGCGACGGTGGTCACTTCGCCGGCCGCGCAAGTGGCCTTCAATTCGCGCAAGGGCGCGATCCCGATCCGTGGCGATGTCGATGAATCCACGCTGGACATCTGCGCGAAGCAGGGCCTGGCCATCATCAAGGACAAGAGCCGTCAGCTGCCGAACTCCGAAATGCTGGCGACGCCCGACACCACGGGCGCCCTGCAGGACGTGCTGACCAGCTACTGGAACAAGAACCAATCGCCGGAAGACGCGCAGAAGGCCTTCGCCCGCGCGCTGAAGGATCAATAAGCCATGGCCAAGAAGCGTCAAAGCGTATCCTTCGCCGCCTACGTCGCCATGATCCCGATGGCCTTGACGGTGCTGCTGGCCTACCTGGGCACGATGCTGTGGACCGCGCGCGTGTCGGTCAGCAGTTCGCGCACCTTCCCGGCCAGCGATTTTGTCGGCGCATCGCAGTACATCCGCCTGTTCAACAACGAGCGCTGGCTGCTGTCGCTGCAAAACGTGGCCGTGTACGGCATACTGTTCATCGCCGCCTGCCTGGTCATCGGCTTCCTGCTGGCCGTGTTCATCGACCAGAAGGTAATGGCCGAGGGGGCGTTGCGCACCATCTTCCTGTATCCGTACGCAATGTCGTTCGTGGCCACGGGCCTGATCTGGCAGTGGATCCTGAATCCGGAGCTGGGCATCCAGGAAGTGCTGCACAAGCTGGGCTTCGCCGGCGCCACGTTCGACTGGATCGTCGACCAGGACATGGCGATCTACACCATCGTCATCGCCACCGTATGGCAGGCTTCGGGCCTGGTGATGGCGCTGATGCTGTCCGGCCTGCGCGGCGTGGACGAGGAATTGTGGAAGGCTGCCCGCATCGACGGCATTCCGCGCTGGCGCGTCTACGTCAGCATTGTGCTGCCGATGCTCGGGCCTTCGGTGTCGACCGCCTTCGTGCTGCTGTTCGTGATGGTGGTGAAGGTATTCGACGCGGTCGTCGCGATGACGCAGGGCGGCCCGGGCACGGCCAGCGAGGTGCCGGCCAAATTCATCATGGATTACCTGTTCGGCCGCGCCAACATCGGCCTGGCGTCGGCCGCGTCGATCGTGCTGCTGGCGACCGTGCTGGCCATTGTCGCGCCGCTGTACTATGTGCGTAACCGCCGCGCGGCCAAGGGGGCGTGATGGGACAGGTCGTCAAACTCGAAAAGGCATTAATGGACAAGGCAGCAGGGATGGCGCCGGGTGGTGCCGCCAACGACAGCACGATCGGCGCACCGCCGGCCATCAAGCCGCGCCGCAAGCTGGCATGGACGCCGGCGCGCATCGGCGTCTACGGCTTCCTGATCGTGGCGGCGCTGTTCTTCCTGCTGCCGTTGTACGTGATGCTGGTAACGTCGGTCAAGCCGATGGAAGAGATCCGCCTCGGCACGCTGTTCGCGCTGCCGGTGCACGCGACGCTGGAGCCGTGGCTGCAAGCGTGGCAATCCGCCTGCACCGGCCTGGAATGCGACGGCATACGCGGCGGCTTCTGGAACTCGGTCGCCATCGTGGTGCCAAGCACCGTGCTGTCGATCGCCATCGGCGCCGTCAACGGCTACGCGCTGTCGTTCTGGCGTCCGCGCGGCGCGGGACTGCTGTTCGCCATCCTGATGATGGGCGCCTTCATTCCGGTGCAGGTGATGGTGTATCCGCTGGTGCGCGTGCTGGCCGCGGTGAACCTGTTTAGTTCCTTGCCCGGCATTGTGCTGATCCACACCATCTTCGGCATGCCCGTGATGACGCTCCTGTTCCGCAACTACTACGCGGCGCTGCCGATGGAGCTGTTCAAGGCCGCGCGCATCGACGGCGGTGGTTTCTGGCGCATCTTCCTGCAGCTGATGCTGCCGATGTCGACGCCGGTGATCGTGGTGGCCGTCATCATGCAGGTCACCGGCATCTGGAACGACTTCCTGCTTGGCCTGGTGTTCGCAGGCTCCGAGCATCTGCCGATGACGGTCCAGCTGAACAACATCATCAACACCACCACCGGCGAGCGCCTGTACAACGTCAACATGGCCGCGACCATCCTGACGTCGCTGGTGCCGCTTGCTCTCTATTTCATTTCCGGCCGCTGGTTCGTGCGCGGCATCGCCTCCGGCGCGGTTAAAGGTTAATTGGGGTTAAACATGTCTAACGTAGCTATTCGTAATCTGCAGATTCAGCTGGGCGGCAACAAGGTGATCGAGTCCCTGAACCTGGACGTGAAGGCCGGCGAGTTCGTGGTGCTGCTCGGGCCATCGGGCTGCGGCAAGTCCACGCTGCTGCACTCCATCGCAGGCCTGATCGACACCACCTCCGGCCAGATCGAAATCGGCGGCAAGGACATGACCTGGGCCGATCCCAAGGACCGCGGCATCGCGCTGGTGTTCCAGTCCTACGCGTTGTATCCGACCATGAACGTGGAGGCCAATATGTCGTTCGGCCTGCGCATCAACGGCACGCCGAAGGCGGAGATCGCCCGCCGCGTCACCCGCGCTTCGGATATGCTTCAACTGGGGCCGCTGTTGAAGCGCAAGCCGGCCAACCTGTCCGGCGGACAGCGCCAGCGCGTGGCGATCGGCCGCGCCATCGTGCGCGAGGCGGACGTGATGCTGTTCGACGAGCCTCTCTCCAACCTGGACGCCAAGCTGCGCACCGAACTGCGGCGCGAACTGAAACAGCTGCACAAGCAGCTCGGCGCCACCATGATCTACGTGACCCACGACCAGGTGGAGGCGATGACACTGGCGCAGCGCATGGCGGTGATGAAGGGCGGCGTGGTGCAGCAGTTCGACACCCCGGCCAACATCTACAACGAGCCGGCCACCCTGTTCGTCGCCACCTTCCTCGGCTCGCCGGGCATGAACCTGTTCAAGGGCCGGCTGGGGCAGGAGGGTGCGCGCACCGTGTTCCGCAATGAGCACCTGTCGGTCGATGTGACGGATTATCCGTTCAAGCAGCCGCCGGGCGGTAAGCAGGAATGTGTGCTGGGCGTGCGGCCCGAGGATATCGACATCGGCAATTGCGATGGCGCCGACAGCGCGGTATGCGCGTCGGTGTCGCTGGTGGAGGCCATGGGCGCGCATCGCGTGCTGTGGCTGGACTTCCACGGCACCCAGGTCGCCGGCATCGTGCAGGACCAACAGCAGATCGAGACCGAGCAGGAGCTCAGCTTCTCGATCCGCACCAAACGCGTGTCGCTATTTGACGGAGCCAGCGAACAGCGGCTTTGACGTAATATCCAAACTGGCATCGCTGGCGAAGAAATTGTGATTGGATCGTGTTCGCGCAGAGAGCTACATTGAGCTCTTTTATCCACGGTCCTTTTATGTTCAAACGTATTCTGATGTTGCCCTGCGCTTTGCTGCTCAGCGCTCCGCTGCTGGCCGGCGCTGCCAGCGATTATCACACCTGGGCTCCGACCCCACCGATGGGCTGGAATAGCTGGGATAATTTCGGCACCACCATCACCGAGGCTCAGACCAAACAGCAGGCCGACTATATGGCGCGGACGCTGAAGCCGCACGGTTGGGAGTATCTGGTCGTCGATATCCAGTGGTATCAGCCCAGCTCCAAAGGTCATGGCTACGAAAAAGGGGCCAAGCTGACGATGGACGAATTCAGCCGCCTGGTCCCGGCGCCTGAAAAATTCCCGTCGGCGCGCGCCGGCGCCGGCTTCCGGCCGCTCGCCGATTACGTCCACGCCAAGGGCCTCAAATTCGGGATACACATGATGCGCGGGATTTCGCGCCAGGCCGTGGAGCAGAACACCCCGTTGTTCGGCACCGCCATCCGCGCCGGCCAGATCGCCGACCGCAATAGCGTCTGCGAATGGAACCCGGATATGTATGGCGTCGACATGAGCAAGCCGGGAGCACAGGCTTACTACGATTCGCTGATCCAGCTGGTCGCCGACTGGGGCGTGGATTTCATCAAGGTCGATGACCTCAGCCGCCCTTACCATCAGCCAGAGATCGAGGCGCTCCGCAAGGCGATCGACAAGACCGGACGGCCGATCCTGCTCAGCACCTCGCCTGGCGAGACCCCGCTCAGCGCCGGCGCGCACGTCACGCAACACGCCAACATGTGGCGCGTCAGCGACGACTTCTGGGATGACTGGAAATCCTTGCGCGACCAGTTCAAGCGCCTCCACGACTGGACTCCTTTCCGCATTTCCGGCGCATGGCCGGACGCCGACATGCTGCCCTTCGGGACCATACGGTTCAATGAGCATAGCCGCTTCACGCCCGACGAACAAACGACGGTGATGACGTTGTGGAGTATCGCGCGCTCGCCGCTGATTCACGGCGGGGATATGACGAAGACCGATCCGTTTACGCTGTCCCTGCTCACCAACGATGAAGTCATCGCCGTCAATCAGCACAGCGAGAACAACCGCCAGCTGTTCCGCACCGACGATGGCCTGATCGCGTGGATCGCCGATGTGCCCCAGTCCAAGGACAAATACCTGGCGGTCTTCAATACCGGCGAGACGGTCGCGCGGGTCGCCGTCAAACCTGCCTCGCTCGGTGTTGGCGACGCGGCGCCGGTGCGGGACCTGTGGAGCGGAAAAGACCTCGGCCCCGCCGGCCGCGATTTCGCGCCGGAGGTGGTTCCGCACGGCGCACGCCTGTTCCGCATCAAGGCTGCGCAATAGGGCGCGCCGGCCCGGCCAGTCAGCTGTGCCGGGCCGTGCGTGCGGCGACCGAGCCGCGCATCGTCACCGTGACCGGGAAGTCGCGGATGATCTCGTGCTGGGTGCCGTAGCACAAATTGAGCAGCCAGCGTACGGCGTTCTGCGTCAGCTGTTCCATCGGGATGTGGACCGAGGTCAGTCCTGGCGACGTGTATTCGGCCGAGTAGTCGTCGTCATAGCCGATGACGGAAACCTGGCCCGGCACGTCGACGCCGGCGCGGTGGAAGCAGGACAGGGCGCCGACCGCCATCTCGTCGTTGGCGCAGAACAGGCCCGTGAATTTGAGGCCTTCGTTGATCAGCTGCTGCGTGGCGCCGAAGCCGCCCTCGCGCGAGAAGTCCGATTCGATCAGGCGCACCGTCGAACGGTCAATCCCATTGCGCTGCAGCTCGGCGAAGAAGCCGTCCAGCCGCTCCTTGTTGTCCGACGTCGCGGCCGGGCCGGAGATCACCGCCAGTTCGCGGTGGCCCGCCTGCAGCAAAGTCCGCGCAGCCAGTTCGCCGCCGTGAAAATGGTCGGGGCAGAATGAAGCCTCCGGCAGCTGTGTGCTGCGGCGATTAAGGAAGGCCATCTTCGGATGCATTTTATGCAGCGCGATCAGGTCCTCGTCGTACAGGTCGTGGCCCAACACGACGATGCCGTCGCAATCGCGCCCGATCAGGAACTTGACCGCTTCCAGCGCCTCGTCGCGCTGGGTGCCGTCGCCGCAACCGGTGGCCACGACCACGTGGCGGCGCATGGCCCGCAGTTCGAAGTCGGTCTGTTTGAGGATGGTGCCGTAGTAGGCGCCGAAGAAGGACGGCGTGAAGATCCCGATCATGCCCAGCGACTTCGCCGACAGCGAGCGGCCGATGGAGGAGGGGCGGAAGTTGAGCTGTTCAATCGCGGCCTGGACTTTTTTCATCGCCTCGGCCGAAACCGGACCGGCGCCTGAAATGGCGCGCGATGCTGTCGACATGCCTACACCGGCGAGCACTGCGACGTCTTTCAGCGTTGCCACGAATTCTCCTGAACGGGGTGATGAAAACAGTGCCGGCGCGGGCCACTGGGTTAGCCTCTATCCTAGCATGATCTCCCTATGGGGAATGGGGTATAATGCTCGATTGCTCGTAATTTTCATGGCGTATAAAGCAACCTATCATGCAATCGCAACCACTCTCCCGTCTCCCCAAGCCCGCAGCCGGCGCCCCCGCGCCTAAAGTCGGCTTCGTATCGCTCGGCTGCCCCAAGGCGTTGGTCGACTCCGAACAGATCCTGACCCAGCTGCGTGCCGAAGGCTACGAGACGGCCAAGTCGTACGACGGCGCCGATCTGGTCATCGTCAACACCTGCGGCTTCATCGACGCCGCCGTGCAGGAATCGCTGGACGCCATCGGCGAAGCGCTGGCCGAAAACGGCAAGGTGATCGTGACCGGTTGCCTGGGCGCGAAAAAAGACGCCGCCGGCGACGACATCATCATGAAGGTGCACCCGAAGGTGCTGGCCGTGACCGGCCCGCACGCGCTGGCCGAGGTGATGGACTCGGTCCACCTGCACCTGCCCAAGCCGCACGAGCCTTTCCTCGACCTGATCCCGGCGCAGGGCATCAAGCTCACGCCGAAGCACTACGCCTACCTGAAGATCTCCGAAGGCTGCAACCACCGCTGCTCGTTCTGCATCATCCCGTCGATGCGCGGCGACCTGGTGTCGCGTCCTATCGGCGAACTGCTGCTGGAAGCGGAGAACCTGTTCAAGTCCGGCGTCAAGGAACTGCTGGTGATTTCGCAGGACACCTCGGCCTACGGCGTGGACGTCAAGTTCCGCACCGGCTTCTGGAACGGCCGTCCGGTCAAGACCCACATGACCCAGCTGATGGAAGCGCTGGGCGAGCTGGCCAAGTCGTATGGCGCGTGGGTGCGCATGCACTACGTCTATCCATATCCGCACGTCGACCAGGTCATCCCGATGATGGGCGAACACGTGCTGCCATACCTGGACATCCCGATGCAGCACGCGCATCCCGATGTGCTGAAGCGCATGAAGCGTCCGGCCAGCGGCGAGAAAAACCTGGACCGCATCCAGGCCTGGCGCGCGATGAATCCGGACCTGACCATCCGTTCGACCTTCATCGCCGGCTTCCCTGGCGAGACCGAGGCCGAATTCGAATACCTGCTGGACTTCCTGCGGGAAGCGCAGATCGACCGCCTGGGCTGCTTCGCCTATTCGCCGGTGGAAGGCGCGACCGCCAACGAGCTGGCCAATCCGGTGCCGGAAGAAGTGCGCGAAGAGCGCCGTGGCCGCGTGATGCTGCTGCAGGAAGAGATTTCGAAAGCGCGCCTGAAGGCCAAGGTCGGCAAGACCGTGCGTGTGCTGATCGATGAAGTCAACCGCAGCGGCGGCGTGGGCCGCTCCAGCGCCGACGCGCCGGAAATCGACGGCGTGGTATACGTCAAGCCGCCGTACGAGCCGCACAAGAAGCTGGCCGTCGGCCAGTTCGTCGACGTGAAGATCACCACGTCCGACGCCCACGACCTGTGGGGCGAGGCGCAATAAGCGAATCGAACCTATAATGAAGGCGGACCAGCAATGGGCCGCCTTTTTTTTCGACCGTCCACTCTCATCATGATCATCAAAAAATCCCCGCAGACCGCGCTCGTACATACCGACTACCAGGCCCCGGAAGGCTTCGCCGCTTTCCCCGGCGCCATCCACCATGCCTCGACGGTGCTGTTCAAGAACGTGGCGGCCATGCGTTCGGGCGACTGGAAAGAGAAGAATGCCTATACCTACGGCCTGCACGGCACGCCGACCACCTTCACGCTGGAGGCCCGCCTGGCCGAGATCGAGGATGGCAAGTACTGCCTGCTGGCGCCGAGCGGCCTGGCGGCCATCGCGATGGTGGACTTCGCGCTGCTCAAGGCTGGTGACGATGTGCTGTTGCCCGATAACGTCTACAACCCCAACCGCGAACTGGGGCGCTGGCTGTCGGCCGATTTCGGCATCACCGCGCGTTACTACGATCCGCTGATCGGCGAGGGCATCGCCGCGCTGATCCAGCCGAATACAAAGCTGATCTGGACCGAGGCGCCGGGTTCGGTGTCGATGGAGGTGCCGGACCTGCCGGCCATCTGCAAGGCTGCGCATGAACGCGGCGTGGTGGTGGCGCTGGATAATACGTGGTCGGCCGGCCTGGCGCTGCGCGGCTTCGAGCTCGGTGTCGACATCATCATGCAGGCGCTGACCAAGTACCAGTCCGGCGGCTCGGATGTATTGATGGGCGCCGTCATCACGCGCGATCCGGCGCTGCACGAGCGGCTCAGCCTCTCGCATATGCGGCTGGGCATGGGCGTCGGCGCGGATGACGCCTATCTGGTCGCGCGCGGCCTGCCGACCATGCGCCTGCGCTTCGACGCGCACGACGCGGCGGCGCGCAAGCTGGCGGCCTGGCTGCAGGCGCGCCCGGAGATCACGCGGGTGCTGCATCCTGCCTTCACCGATTGCCCCGGCCACGAAATCTGGAAGCGCGACTTCACCGGTGCCGGCGGCTTGTTCTCCGTGCTATTCGATGAGCGCTACACCGAGGAGCAGACCGACCGCTTTGTCGACGCGCTCAAGCTGTTCAAGATCGGCTATAGCTGGGGCGGCGCCAACAGCCTGGTGATGCCTTACCGTATCCAGCAAATGCGCAAGGATTGGCAGGGCAAGGGCATCCTGGTGCGTTTCAACGTCGGCCTGGAGGATGTCAACGATTTGATCGCGGACATCGAACGCGCACTGGGAGTACTGCAATGAGCCGCTTCTGGAGTGACGTGGTCCACGGCCTGACGCCGTACACGCCGGGCGAACAGGTGCAGATGCCCGGGCTGGTCAAACTTAACACTAACGAAAACCCATACGGCCCGTCGCCCAAGGCGATAGAGGCGATGCAAGCGGCGGTCGGCGACCAGCTCCGCAAGTATTCGGATCCGGGCAACGCGGCCGTGAAGGATGCCGTGGCGCGCCGTTTCGGCTTGACGCGTGAGCAGGTCTTCGTCGGCAACAGCTCGGACGAGGTGCTGGCGCATACCTTCCACGCCTTGCTCAAGCATGAGCTGCCGCTGCTATGCCCGGACATCAGCTACAGCTTCTATCCGACCTATTGCAGCTTGTATGGCATCGAGGCGGTGCAGGTGCCGCTGAACGAGCGTTACGAGATCGATGTCGCGGACTACGCGCAGCCGTGCGGCGCCATCATCATCGCCAATCCTAACGCGCCGACTGGTATCGCCTTGCCGTTGGCGCGGATCGAGGCGCTGCTGGCCGCGCATCCGGACCAGGTGGTGGTGATCGACGAGGCCTATGTCGATTTCGGCGGCCAAAGCGCCATCGCCCTGCTGGACCGCTACGATAATCTGCTGGTGATCCAGACGCTGTCCAAATCGCGTTCGCTGGCCGGGCTGCGGGTGGGCTATGCGGTCGGCCATCCGGACCTGATCGCGGGCCTGGAGCGCGTGAAGAACAGTTTCAACTGCTATCCGCTGGGACAGGTGGCGCAGGCCGGCGCGGTGGCGGCGCTCGACGATGCTGCCCACATGGAGCGGACCTCGCAAGCCATCATCGCCACCCGCGCGTGGCTCACCGCGCAGATGCTGGCATTGGGCTTCGAGGTGCTGCCGTCGGCGGCCAACTTCATCTTCGCCCGCCATCCTCAACGCGATGGAGCGCAGTTGGCGGCCGGGCTGCGTGAGCGGGCGATCCTCGTGCGGCACTTCAAGCAAGCGCGTATCGACCAGTTCCTGCGCATCTCCATTGGCACGGACGAGGAGTGCGCCAAGCTGGTGAAAGCGCTGAAGGCGATAGTGTAAGAGTCAGTCGGCGGCGGGCTCGTTGCGGTTGAGCCGCTGCACGCCGCTGATCAGGCGATAGGCCTTCCACAGCCACGCCCCCAGCCAGACCAGATAGGCCAGCGGGATGCCGATGATGGTGACGAACAGCAGCGCGCCCACGACCACGAAGACCACGTACCACCAGAATGAGCGGATCATCCAGCTGTGATGACTGTAGACGAAGGTACCGGCGGTGTCGGGCCGTTGCATGTAATTGATCGCCAGCGGGATGACGGAAAACAGGCCGAGCGAAAACAGGAAGCTGACCGCATGGACGACATACAGCCACCAGGCGGTGGTTTTGGCCGAGTCCAGGCGGGCGTCGAGAACCAGTTCTTGCGACATGATCACTCCTTTGGTTGAGTAACGGTTTTCAGTATAGCCGCACCGCGGATCACACGGCGCGCGGCGCTGGCGTGCGCCCGAGGCGCCAGGTTTATTGTATAAAAAGCCCATGGATAAAGTCCCAAACCATGAGCAGGGCAAGCTGCCGGCCACGTTGGACCAGTGCCGCCGGTGCGACCTCTGGGAGCACGCGACGCAAGCGGTGCCCGGCGTTGGCTCGTCGCGTGCGCGCATTATGCTGGTGGGCGAGCAGCCTGGCGATCAGGAGGATCTGCAAGGCTTGCCCTTCGTCGGGCCGGCCGGCGCGCTGCTCGACAAGGCCCTTTCAGAAGCTGGCGTGAACCGCGACAGCATTTACCTGACCAACGCCGTCAAGCACTTCAAATGGGAGCTGCGCGGCAAGCGGCGGCTGCACAAGACCCCGGCGCAAAAAGAAATCGCGGCCTGCCATTTATGGCTGGAAGAGGAGCTGGCGCGCGTCCAGCCGGACGTGGTGGTGGCGCTGGGCGGCACGGCGCTGAAATCCATATTGCAGGATGGCGGCGCGACCATGAAGTCGTTCATGGACGCGCCGTTCCGCCAAGAGGGGCGCTGGGTGGTGGTGGTCTACCACCCGTCATTTGCGTTGCGGGCGCGGGATGAGGCCAGCCGGCGGCAGGCCTACCAGGTCATCGTCGACGGCTTGCGTCAGGCGCTGCGCTTGCTGGACAAGGTCCGCTGAAGAAACGCGGTCACGTCCGCAAACAGCTCCGGCTGAATGGCTGCCCGGTCGAAGCCCGGCGGGTCCTGCGAGGGCTTGAAGTTCGGCCGCGTCATCTCGGGCGGGAACTTGCTCATGAAGGCGAAGTGGCCGGCGCCGGCGATCTCGCGGTGCTCGACCAGCGCGGCATCGGCCACGCCGGCGATGATTTTTTCCGCATGTTCGGCGGGCGTGATGTCGTCTTTTTCGCCGGTGCGCATCAGTATCGGGACATGCACCGCCTGCAGCGAGCCGGGAATGAACCAGAACGTGGCGGGATTGAGCAGCACCAGCGCATGCACGCGCAGGTCGGCCCGCACCGGAACCGGCTGCGGCTGGCCGTCCTTGCTTTCGCGCGGGCCGGACCACGGCTGGCCGCCAGCCACCGCCAGCGCCGTGTAGCCGCCGATCGAATGGCCGATGATGGCCACGCTGTCGCCGGCTATGTGGTCGCGTAATACCGGATTGGCCAGCGCCGCGTCGATGGCGAGTGTGATGTGGCGCGGCCGGTTGGCGAGGTTGGCTGCGGTGCCGGCCAGGCTGTTGTCGTGCCGCGTATTGCCGGTGTGCGCGGGCAGCGCCACCACGAAGCCGGAGCGCACCAGATGCCTGGCCATCTCGCGGTAGGCCCACGGCGTTCCGGAGTTACCGTGCGAGATCACCACCAGCGGATGCGCGCCGGCCGCCGGCGGCGCATCCATGGCGACGTCCAGCGTGTATGGGCCGAAGTGTTCGGTCATTTCAGCGCCGTTGGCGGGATACAGCAACGCCAGCGGCACCACCGCGCCCTGTACCGCGTCATCGATGTCGACCAGGCGACAGCCACATACATGCTCCATGCCTTGCTCCTTACAGCGGTCGAACGGGAATGCAGATGTCGCAGCGCATGGCGCCAGTCTGCGGATTGAACGCCAGGTCGGGCCTGAACATTTCAAAGCAGGGCCGGTCGTCGCATTGCAGGCCGCTCGACGGCAGCCAGTTGCGCGTCATCCAGGTCCAGGCGTCGGCGATGTCGGCGGTCTGGCCTTCGAAGTGGCCGACGGCATAGCGGCCGCCGGGCAGGGTGGTGATGTCGGCCGAGCCGGTGGCGGTGAAGTTGTCCGGCACGGTCACGCAGGCGTCGTAGCGGCATTTGTCGGCGGGCGTGACGGTCGGGTCGTCGTAGCCGACGCCGTAGCACAGCGCCTGGCCCAGGCCGTGCGATTGCACCCACGGCCCGACGACGCGGCCCCAGAAGGCGCCGATGGCCGGGCCGTAAGGGCCGATGTGGCGATGATAGGCGACGCGCGCGGCGGGCAAGTCGATTACTTTAACGTCCATGTTGAAATCTCCTGATTGGTTGTTGGAGATGTCATCGTCGCCGATGCCGGTTTGCGGCGTCTGATTTTTTCCAGCCGGCGCCTGCGTGCATAGTCGCCCAGCGTTTCGCCCATCCAGGACTGGAAGATGCGGTGGAAGTGGAAGCGCGAGAAGTTGGCGACGTCGGCCAGTTGCGCCAGTTCGAGTGGCTGGTCCAGATGGGCGTCGATGTAGTTCAGCACACGGTTCATGCGGCGCGCGTATTCGGCGCGGGGAGACTGGTCGTTTGGGAGGCTCATTTATTTGCCGGCGCGCCGTCGGTCGCGGAGTAAAGTCGATAAAATACAATCGTGTTGATTATATAAGGAGCCGGCGTGGCTGCGAAAACTTCGGTGCTGTTTGTCTGCATGGGCAATATCTGCCGCTCTCCGACGGCGGAGGGCGTGTTCCGTCATCGCGCGGCGGCGGCGGGACTGGCGGATCGCCTCGTCATCGATTCGGCCGGAACGCATGGTTACCACGTCGGCGAACCGCCGGATGCGCGCTCGATGGAGCATGCCGCCAATCGCGGCTACGACCTGTCGGCGCAGCGTTCGCGCAAGGTGGCGGCCTCCGACTTTGAAGACTTCGATCTTGTGCTGGCGATGGATCGCGACAATCTGCGCCTGCTGGAAGCGGCGTGCCCGCCGCAGCACCGGCACAAGCTGGGATTGTTCATGGCGCACGCCAGCCGCAGCGATTCCGAGGTGGTGCCCGATCCGTACTATGGCGGCGGGCGCGGTTTCGACCTGGTGCTGGACTATATCGAGGACGCCTCCGATGGCCTGATCGCCGCCCTGAAGGTGAAATAAAGCGATTGCGAAAAAAATAAGTTGATGGCAGCATACGGCGGTCGATCGCCACTTGAGAGCGATCCGCAACGGGAGAGAAAATATGTCGCGACATCGCAATTGGATGCTGTCCGCGGGGCTGGCCACGGCCATGCTGTTCGGTGGGGCAGTGCAGGCGCAGGACCTGAAGCGCCTGGAGGCGCTGGTCGATATGGCCGTCGCCAACGACCATTTTTCCGGCACGGTGCTGGTGGCCAAGGGCGACCAGGTCTTGCTGGACAAGGGGTATGGCTCCGCCAACCTGGAATGGAATATCCCCAACGCGCCCAGCACCAAGTTCCGGCTCGGCTCCGTGACCAAGCAGTTCACCGCGGCCGGCGTGCTGCTGTTGCAGGAGCGCGGCAAGCTCAATGTCGCTGATCCGGTCAGTAAATACCTCGCCGATCTGCCTGCCGCATGGAGCAAGGTCACCATCTTCCAGCTGCTTAACCACACGTCCGGCATTCCTAATTTTACGGCGGCGAAGGAGTACGAATCGATAGAGCCGTTCTCCAAGAAGCCGATGGAAGTGGTGGCGCTGGTGAAGGACAAGCCACTGGAGTTCGAATCCGGCTCCCGCTTCAACTACAGCAACACCGGCTACGTGCTGCTGGGCGCATTGATCGAGAAGGTCAGCGGCGAACGCTATGACGCTTTCCTGCGCAAGAATATCTTCGACCCGCTCGGCATGAAGGACAGCGGCTACGACTGGAACGCCACCGTGCTGCCGAACCGCGCCGCCGGTTATGCGCGCGGCAAGGATGGCGTGACCAACGCCAGCTACATCAACATGAGCGTACCGCAGGGCGCCGGCGCCTTGTACTCGACCACCGGCGACCTGCTGCGCTGGCAGCGCGCCCTGTACGAGGGCAAGCTGCTGTCGCCGGCCTCGCTGGAGGCGATGACGACGCCCTATCAATCCGGCTATGGCTTCGGCCTGGGCATCCAGCAGAAGGATGGCGCCAAGGAGGTAGGCCACGGCGGGGGCATTCCGGGCTTCGCCACCGAGGTGCATTACCGCATGGGCGACAAGATCAGCGTGATCGTGCTCAGTAACTTCCAGGGCAGCCAGCTGGAAGCGCTGACCGCCGGCCTGACCGCCACCGCGCGCGGCGCTGCGTACGCGCTACCGTCCGAACGCAAGGACATCGCCTTGTCGGCGGAGCAGATGGCCGCCATCGCCGGCACCTACACCATGCCGGACGGCCGCCGCCTGTGGCTGCGCACCGCTAACGGCGGCATGACGACGCAGCTGCAAGGACAGGACCCGCTGCCGATCTACGCCGAGTCGGCGGACAAGCTGTTCCTGCGCAAGATCGATGCGCAGCTGGAGCTCAACCGCGACGCGGCCGGCAAGGTGGAGGCGGTAACGCTGATGCAGGGCGGCCGCAACATGCGCCTGCCGCGCGTTGCCGAAGCGGCGCCGGCGGAAGTCAATGCGAACGCCCCGGCGCCGGCGCCACACTAAGGAGATGACATGAAATTCAAATCCGTTTTATTGACGACCATCGCCCTGGCTGCGGCCCAACTGCACGCTCAGGAAGCGGCGCCGCAGCAGCAGTTGCTGAAACTGGTGCAGACCTACACCGAGGCGCAGCGCGACTTCGAGCCGTCGAAGATCGACGCCATCGTCACACGCGATTTCTACGAAGTCTCTCCGCTGGGCGAGGTCGACCCGCGCGAGAAGGTGCTGGGTTTCTACCTGCCGGCCAACAAACGCGAGGCGCCGACGATGGAGGTGTCCGAGCCGTCGATCCAGATGTTCGGCAACAGCGGCACCATCCTCGTCAAGCTGAGTGGCACCGCGACAGTCAATGCGGAGAAGCGGAACTTCGCCTTCCGCGCCGGCTATGTCGCGGTGAACGAAGGCGGCAAGTGGAAGCTGGCGTCGGCGCAGTACACCGGCATCCGCCCTCCGAAACCTCAGTGAGCGGATCATGGGCGCGTACATTATCAAGCTGGAGGAAACGCCCGATGGGGGCGATATGCAAGCCTTGGTCAAGGGGCTGACGGAGTACAACGCCGCACAGGCCAACGGCGATACGCCGAACTACCTGCTGGCCACCGTCAAGGACGACAGCGGCAAACTGGTTGGTGGCCTGCTCGGCGCAACCTACCTTGGGTGGTTGCAGATACAGGTGGTGTGGCTGGATGACAGCGTGCGCGGGCAAGGGTATGGCAGCGAGTTGATGACAATCGCCGAGCGCGAGGGCCTGCGGCGCGGTTGCCAGAACGCGTTTGTCGAAACGCTCAGCTTCCAGGCCTTGCCGTTCTACGAAAAACTCGGCTACTCGGTGTTCAGCCGATTGGCTGATTTTCCGCCGGGTGGTGCGCGCTATGCGCTGACCAAAAAACTGGAAGAGTGACACGCACGCCTTTCGATAGTCACGGCCTGGCGGCGAACACCGGCCCGCCCAGATATGTGAAATAAAACCGCTGCTGATGGGGCGACAACAGCACGTGGTGGGCACGCAGGAAGTCGCGGCCTAGTATCATCTGGTGCCCCCTGCTGGCCAGGTCGCCGCTTTGCTGTTCGAGGACGGTGATGCTTGGATTGGCGATCTGTTCCCCGCCGATGGCGAAGCTGTCGAACGAGGCGGTCCACGCCTGCCGGCTTTTGCCGTTGACGCCTCGGAGTTTGCCGCTCTTGACGGCATTGGCGGATGCGGGATTGAAGCCCAGCCGCTCGGCGGTGTTCTGGTTGATCACGGAGACCGCCGCGCCGGTGTCGATCAGCGCCGTCAACATGGAGCCGTTGATCGATACCGGCACGGTGGCGCGGCTGTCGCCGGACGGGATATCCAGCGGCACCTCCAGCGCATTGGTGTCCCAATACGCGAGGGCCTTGTCGTCGCAGCCCGTGCCCCGGAAGAACTTGAGCTTCTTGTCGGCCAGCGCGATTTCCAGGTCGGCTTGCAGCAGGTAGTCGGCGCCAATGATGCCGCCGTAGCCGGGGAAGTCGAAGCCTTCGACCACCGGGAACAATGCCTGGTTCACCCGCGCAGGGCCGATGATCACTTCCTTCGGGCGCGCCGAGAACATCGCGGCCTGGCCGCCCACGCCGTGCAAAACCTCGTTGGTACGGGTGAGCGTGATCTGCTGGCGATCGACTTCCGCGCGCGTCAGCAGGGTTTTATAGGCGCCGGTGTCGATCAGCATATGCACGGACTTGCCGTTGATTTGCGCGTCCAGATAGGGCGTCGCGGAAAAGCGTTCGTCCAGGCCGATGTCCAGCGCGGCCAGTTCGGTGTAGCGGCACTCGGCCGCGTGGATGGAAACGGCGGCCGTCAGCAGGGTCGCGCAAAGCAGGAAGCGGGTCATGGAGCGAGGGAGCGGTAGGTAAATGCCGATGTTAGCATTTTAGTCAGCTTCTGTGTTTGACATCCCATTCACTGCCGCAAAACGACCGTTCGTCCAGCGGCGGGCGCTGTCTGTCAGATGGTCCGTGCAAAAGGTGGTTTTCTTGTCTAGAGTGATCGTATTGCCATCCACCTTGTGAGCGATGGCGATATCGACCGGGATGGGACATATCATGCGTACTTTTGTGTGGGCTTTGATGCTGGGCTGCTGCCTGGCCGGCGCCGCCGGCGCCGCCGAGAAACCGCTGCGCGAGACTGACTTGCAAGAGTTCAGGGGCCAGTACGCGCTGGCCGACGGCCGCACGCTGACCGTCACCCAGCATCGCAAGAAGCTGTTTGTACAGATGAATAACGGCCCGGAGGTCGAGCTTGAACCGGCGGGCAAGGGCGCGTTCATGACGCGCTGGGGCGGCCTGCGTGTGGAGTTCGACCAGCGCGACAACGGCAACGTCGCCGGCGTGCGCCTGTCGGGGCCCGAGCAGGTGGCGCGCCGGCAGGAATGAGCCGGCGCTTGACGGGATCAGGTCAGCAGCGGAATGATGCCGTCCAGGCCGACGAAGTTGAGCGCCACGTTGGCCTGTTCGCGCACCACCGGCTTGGCGCGGAACGCCACCGACATGCCGGAGATGCTCATCATCTTCAAGTCGTTGGCGCCGTCGCCCATGACGATGGCTTGCGACGGTGAGATGCCCAGCTCCGCGCACACGCGTTCGACGGTGCGCTTTTTTTCTTCCGCGTCGACGATGCCGCCGACCACGCGGCCGGTCAGCCGGCCGTCGACGATTTCCAGTTCGTTGGCGTGGGTGTAGTCCAGACCCAGGCGCTCTTTCAGGCGCGAGGTGAAGAAGGTGAAGCCGCCCGACACCAGCAGCGTCTTCAGGCCGGCCTGCCGCACCGCCTTGAGCATCGCCTCGGCGCCCAGCGACATCTGCAGGCGTTCGTCATACACGCGCTCCAGTGCCGACGCTTCCAGGCCCTCGAGCAGCGCCACGCGCCGCTTCAGGCTTTCGGAGAAATCGAGCTCGCCGCGCATCGCCGCCTCGGTGATCTCGGACACTTGCGGCTTGAGACCCTGCATGTCGGCGATTTCGTCGATGCACTCGATGGTGATCAGCGTGGAGTCCATGTCCATGGCGACCAGTTTGAACTCGCTCATCTTGTGCACGCCGATGGAGTAGGTAGCGTCCAGCTGGGCCGCCTGGGCCGCCACTTCGATGGTCTGGCGCAGCGCCGGCGAGAAGGTGATGCCTTCGCAGCGCAGCGCGCGTTCGTTCAACCAGGTGATGTTTGTCGGCGCCGTCAGCGCCGCGATGCGCTCCAGCCTGGCCTTGCAGTCGTCCAACCCTTGCAGCACAAGATTCATAGTGTTTTTTGCAGTCTTCATAAAATGCGGATAGCGTTTTTTGGGCTAAGCGCCCAAGTTACGTGTTAAGGCTCATGCGGTCAACTGTTTGATGGCGCCTTTTATCTGGGCCACGCGCGCGGCCAGGTCGGGCATGGCGGCGGTGATCTTCAGTTTGTCCTGGCCATTGAGCTTGATCTGGCGGTTCTTCTGGATCAGCTCAATGATGCGCATCGGGTCGATCGGCGGCTTGGCCATGAACTGCAGCGTGGCCGCTTCGCCATGGGCGTCGATCTTGACGATGCCCACCGTCTTGGCGGCGATGCGCAGCCGGTGGGTCTCGATCAGGGCCTTGACGGGATCGGGCAGCTTGCCGAAACGGTCGATCATTTCTTCCTGCATGTCGTCGATCTTGTCCTGGACGTTGCAGTTGGCCATGCGCTTGTAAATAGACAGCCGTTCGTGCACATCGCCGCAGAAATCCGCAGGCAGCAGCGCCGGAACGTGGAGGTTGATCTCGGTGGTGGTGGCCAGCGGCGCCGCCAGGTCCGGCTCCTTGCCGGCCTTGAGCGAGCGTACCGCTTCGTTCAGCATGTCCGAGTACAGCTGGAAGCCGATCTCGGTCATCTCGCCGGACTGGTTGTCGCCCAGGACTTCGCCTGCGCCGCGGATCTCCAGGTCGTGCATGGCGAGATAGAAGCCGCTGCCCAGTTCTTCCATCTGCTGGATGGCGTCCAGGCGGCGCTGCGCCTGTTTGGTCAGCGACTGCAGGTCGTGCACCAGCAGGTAGGCGTACGCCTGGTGGTGCGAACGGCCGACGCGCCCGCGCAGCTGGTGCAGCTGCGCCAGGCCGAACTTGTCGGCGCGGTGCATGATGATGGTGTTCGCGGTCGGCACGTCGATGCCGGTCTCGATGATGGTGGTGCACAGCAGGATGTTATAGCGCTGCGCCACGAAGTCGCGCATCACTTTTTCCAGGTCGCGCTCGTGCATCTGGCCGTGCGCCACGGCGATGCGCGCCTCCGGCAGCAGCTCGGTCAGCATCGCCATGCGGTTCTGGATGGTCTCGACCTCGTTGTGCAGGAAGTAGACCTGGCCGCCGCGCTTCAACTCGCGCAGGCAGGCTTCGCGGATGATCGATTCGCCCTCGCTGCGCACGAAGGTCTTGATCGCCAGGCGCTTTTGCGGCGCGGTGGCGATCACCGAGAAGTCGCGCAGGCCTTCCAGCGCCATGCCCAGCGTGCGCGGGATCGGCGTGGCGGTCAGCGTCAGCACGTCCACTTCGGCGCGCAGCGATTTCAGGGCTTCCTTCTGGCGTACGCCGAACCGGTGTTCCTCGTCGATGATGACCAGGCCGAGGCGGGTGAACTTGACGTCGTCCGACAGCAGTTTGTGGGTGCCGATGATGATGTCGAGCGTGCCGTCGGCCATGCCCTTGATCGCCTGCGCGATCTCCTTGCCGGTGCGGAAGCGCGACATTTCGGCGATGCGCACCGGCCAGTCGGCGAAGCGGTCGGCGAAGGTTTGCGCGTGCTGCTCGGCCAGCAGCGTGGTGGGCGCCAGGATCGCCACCTGCTTGCCGCCCATGACGGCGATGAAGGCCGCGCGCAGCGCCACTTCGGTTTTGCCGAAGCCGACGTCGCCGCATACCAGCCGGTCCATCGGTTTGCCCGAGGTCATATCCTTGATGACGTTGTTGATCGCTTCCTGCTGGTCCGGGGTTTCGTCGAAGCCGAAGCTGTCGGCGAAGCGCTCGTAGTCGTGCGCCGAGTATTCGAACGAGTGCCCCTGGCGCAGCGCGCGGCGGGCGTACAGGTTGAGTAGCTCGGCGGCGGTGTCGCGCACCTGTTCGGCGGCCTTGCGTTTGGCTTTTTCCCACGCGCCGGAACCCAGCGCGTGCAGCGGCGCGTCGTCCGGCGAGGCGCCGGAGTAGCGCGAGATCACGTGCAGCTGCGATACCGGCACATACAGCTTGGTGTCCTTGGCGTATTCCAGGTGCAGGAATTCGGTTTCGCCTTCGCCCAGGTCCATGCTGGTCAGGCCCATGTAGCGCCCGATGCCGTGGTTGATGTGGACCACCGGATCGCCGATCTTCAGCTCCGACAGGTCGCGCACCATCGATTCGACCTGGGTGACGGCTTCCTGCTTCTTGGTGCCGACGCGGCGGCCGGAGCCCGCATACAGCTCGGTCTCGGTGATGAAAATCAGATGCTCGCCCGGCGTCGACAGCTCGAAGCCGGCGTGCAGCGGCGCCACGCCCAGCATCAGCTTCGCGCTGGAGGTGGCGAAGCCTTCGTAGCCTTCGACCGGCGTCAGCGCCAGGTCGTATTCTGTGAAGTACTGCTGCAGCGTTTCGCGGCGGCCGTTGGTCTCGGCGCAGATCATCACGCGGCGGCCGGCCTGCAGCAGGTAGGCGCGCAGATTGGTCAGCGGATCGTCGTTGTGGCGGTTGACGGCGATGTTGGGCACCGGCGCGGACAGCTCCGAGGCGCCCTCGCTGGCGTCCCTGGAAATCACCAGCCGGCCGTACGGCTTGGCCAGCGTGAAGAACTGCTCGTCCGACAGGAACAGCGCTTCCGGCGCCAGGATGGGGCGGTCGCGGTCGGACTTGAGGAAGCGGTAGCGCGAGCCGGTGTCGGTCCAGAAGCGCTTGATGGCGGCGTCGATGTCGCCCACCAGGGCCAGCGCCGCGCCTTGCGGCAGGTAGTCGAACAGCGTGGCCGTCTCTTCGAAGAACAGCGGCAGGTAGTACTCGATACCGGCCGAGGCGATGCCGCTCTTGATGTCCTTGTACACCACCGAGCGCGAAGGATCGCCTTCGAACTGCTCGCGCCAGCGGTTGCGGAAGGTGGTGCGCGCCGCCTCGTCCATCGGGAACTCGCGGCCGGGCAGCAAGCGCACCTCGTTGACCGGGTACAGCGAACGCTGGGTGTCGGCGTCGAAGGTGCGGATGGTTTCGATGGTGTCGCCGAACAGGTCGAGCCGGTAGGGCAGGGCGGAACCCATCGGGAACAGGTCGATCAGGCCACCGCGCACCGAATACTCGCCGGGCGACATGACCTGCGCCACGTGGGTGTAGCCGGCCAGCGTTAGTTGCGACTTCAGGCGCGCTTCATCGAGCGACTCGCCCTTTTTGAAGAAGAAGGTGTAGGCCGCCAGGAAGGACGGCGGCGCCATGCGCACCAGCGCGGTGGTGGCCGGGACCAGCATCACGTCGCACTGGCCGCTGGAGATCTCGTGCAGCGTGGCCAGGCGCTCGGACACCAAATCCTGGTGCGGCGAGAAGGCGTCGTAGGGCAGGGTCTCCCAATCCGGCAGCAGGTGGCAGCGCAGCTGGTCGCCGCCGAACCATGGGATCTCGTCGAGCAGGCGCTGGCCGTCGCTGGCGTTGGCGACGATCACGGCCAGCATCTGGCCCCTGGATTTGAGTTCAAGCGCGGTGAGCGCCAATGCGTAGGCGTCCGACGAGCCATGCAGCGCAGGCAGGGCGAAGCGGGTGCCGGGTTTTGGTAGGGAGTTTTTTAAGACCAGGGACACAACACACATTCAACGGTTAATGAGACCTCAACGCACCGCCGGAGGGGCGATGCCGCTGCCGACATTATAGACGAAGCCCCGCGCGCCCGCCGCCTCACGCTCACGCCGGCTTGGGCGGCCGGTTGGCTATGCCGAAGGGCACATGGACCATTGGTATATTGCCGCCGGCCGACTTCAGGTGGCTGAGCTGATCGTCGAAGAAGATGTGCGGCTTGAAGATGCCCAGCACCCGCGCTTTTTCCATGCCGCCGAGGAAAAACGTCTCGTTGGCGGATACGCCCCAGCTTTTGAGCGTGGTGACCACCCGCTCGTGCGACGGCGCGCTGCGGGCCGTGATGATGGCGATGCGCAGGATGCGCTTGTACGATGGATCGCGGCGCTGGGCGCGCTCCTCCAGCCGCTGCATCAGCGACAGCTTCTGGAACAGGTCGGCCAGCGGGCCGGGCTGGTGCGGGATGGCGACCCGCTCGCGCTCGTGCGCATGGAACTCGTCGACGTCGTTGTTGCGCTTGAAGACGGTCTCCGATTCGTCGTCGGCGATCACACCGTCGAAGTCGAAGGCCACCCGCAGTTCCTCGTCGTCGTCGTCCTCGGTGCGCGAGGGCAGCACCAGACCGGCCGGATAGCTGGCCTCCAGCGCGTTGCGCACGTCCTCCTCGTTGGCGCTCAGGAACAGAGAGGTATTGAACGCGGGCAGGTAGCTGTACGGCGATTTGCCGGTGACGAAGCAGGCGCGCGAGATGTCCAGCCCGTAATGAGCGATGGAGTTCATCACCCGCAGCCCGGTTTCCGGCGAATTGCGCGACATCAGCACCACCTCCACCGGCGCCGACTGCGCGTAGTGCTTGTTGATATTGAGGAAGCGCCGGATGAAGGGGAAGGCCACGCCCTTGCCCAGGATGACGTCGATATGCTGCTCCTGGTACTTGCGGTACTCCTCGGCGCCGCCTTCCAGGTAGATCTTGTGCGATTCGGTCAGGTCAAACAGCGCGCTGGAGGCGATGCCGATCACCAGTTTGTGCTCGATAGGGTAGGCCATGGTCTTGTCTGTGGATTGCAATTAGCATCACTTTAACCGATTCGCATTCTTCACGTGCGGCATATTATTGGTATTGTTTTGGTCGTATATATCAATGTTTTTTATTGCCAATAAGCTTATTACTGTTGTTAATGAGATATAATTTAGCCCTTGAATGCGGGTTTCCTCCGTTTTTTAACGAAAATACCAATTACATACCATGACTATTTCCACTTTGATGCACCGTGTTTTGCCGCTGGTGCTGGGCGCGGGCGCCATGTGCGCCGCCCAGGCAGCGGTCCCGAGTTTCGACCTGGGCCTGGCCAACGGCTATAGCGCCTATTTTTATGGCAACGCCAGTAACTTCACCGATATCGAAGGCCGCCTGGCCGTCGGCGGCAGCGTCGCCACCTCGGGCGCGTCGATCGGCTACCGCACCCCGTACGGCGTGACCGCGCCCAGCCTGGTGGTGGGCGGCAACGTCAAGCTGAGCGGCGGCGACATCTATGCCGCGCCGCTGATCAACGTGAACACCAACGCGTCCATCGGTCCGATCACCGAATACACCAAGAACTACAACGGCTACGGCGTGTACGGCGGCGTCAACACGTCGTCGAGCTACCTGGCGCTGAACAAGGCCAATGTCTCGACCTACACCGACTTCGGCGCGGCCAAGACCCAGCTGACCGGCCTGTCGAGCACGCTGAACAGCCAGGCCGCCAACGGCAAGGTCAACTTCGCCAACGGCGGCATCGAGCTGGTGGGCAACAACAGCGCAGGCCTGCAGGTGTTCAACGTCAACACCCGCAACCTGACCAACTTGTCCCTGAGCAATGTAAAAGAGGGCGCCACCGTGGTCATCAACGTGAGCGGCAGCGGCGACGTGGTCTTCGGCGGCGGCCAGGACGGTCTGCTGGAGCGCCTGCGCGCCAATGTATTGTTCAACCTGAACGACGCCAACGTGGTCAAAATCAACACCTTCGTCTGGGGCTCGCTGCTGGCCAACGACGCCGTGCTGTCGGGCGCCGGCCATCTGGAGGGCAGCGTGGTGGCCACATCCCTGGTCAGCGCCGTCGAGATCGGCTACGAGCCGTTCAAGGGCTATGTCGCCGCCCCGGTGCCGGAACCGGAAACCTATGCCATGCTGCTGGGCGGCCTGGCGCTGGTGGGCGTGGTTGCGCGGCGCCGCAGCAAGGCCTGATTCATCCGGGCGTCGCCAAAAAAGCTGCTTCGGCAGCTTTTTTTGTTTCTTTCTTGCATGCGCGATTGCCACTGGCGTGACGCTGGGATACATTGAAGCATCCTCAGGACAGGAAACCGGCGTGCTCAATCTCGACACACTTTTACTGGTTCAGGTCTGTGTAACGCTGTTGACGACGGCGTTGCTGGTGGCTTCCGCTTGCTACGCGGGCAGCCCGCCCGAGCTGCGCTGGTGGGCGGCGGGCAACCTGGTGGTGTCGGCCGGCCTGGCGATGGCCAACCTGGACGGCTTGCCGTTCATCTTCAGCGCCATCATCGGCTACGGTGTGATCGCCTTCGGCATGGGCTTGGTGCTGCACGGCCTGCGTGTGCATGGCTCCGCCACCTTGCCATGGCGCGTGGTGGCCGCCGTCACCGTGCTGGCGCTGCTCATCCCCGCCTATTTCACGCTGGTGGAGCCGAGCCTGCGGGGACGGCTGTGCTTCAGCGGTTTCTATTTCGCGCTGCTCAACTGGCTGTGCGCGGCCACGCTTGCGCGCCAGGGCGGCTGGCGCGGCATCGCCATCTGCGTCAGCGGCTTCGCGGTACTGGGGCTGGCACTGTTCATGCGCGGCGTCCACATGCTGCGGCATGGCGATCCGGCCGATGTGTCGGCCTCGCTGGTGATGGGCGCGAGCATGCTGGCCATTCCGCTGGCCCAGGTCTGCATCGTCTTCGGCATGATCCTGATGGTGATGTGGCGCTACGCCGAGCGGCTGCGCCACCTGTCGACGCTGGACCCGCTGACCGGCGCCCTGAACCGGGGCGGCCTGGAAAACGAGGGCAAGCGGGTGGCGCTGCGGGCCCAGCGCGGGCGCCGCAGCCTGGCCGTGATCATGATCGATGTCGATTTTTTCAAGCAGATCAACGATACCTACGGCCATCCGGTGGGCGACGAGGTGCTGCGCCACCTGACGCGGATGCTGAAGCTGGAGCTGCGGCCCTACGATCTGCTGGCGCGCTTCGGCGGCGAGGAGTTCGTGCTGGCGCTGGATGGCTTGGACCGCCAGGCCGCCATCAAGGTGGCCGAGCGCCTGCGCTCGCGCATCGAGCTGGAGCTGGTGGAGATCGATGCGCTGTCGGTGCGGTACACGGCCAGCGTGGGCGTGGTGTCGTCGGACGAATATGGCTACGACCTGATCCGGTTGATCTCGGCCGGCGACGCCGCCATGTACGAGGCCAAGCGCGCCGGCCGCAACCGCGTCATCGCAGGTTGACGGTCCGGCCCGGCGCGGGTCAGGACAGCAGCGCGATCAGCGAGTCCGGGTGCAGGCCCCAGCCGGAGAGACCCGCCAGGCCCATCAGCACGCCAAACGCGGTCGGCACCAGCGCCGTGAAGTACAGGGCCCACAACTGGGTCAGCGCGGTGATGGCCAGCAGCGAGATGGCGATCGCCAGCAGCGCGTCCGACAGGTCGAACTGGTCGTCCTTGAAGTTGGCGGCGTCGTAGGTTTTCTGGTCCTGTTCGGCCTGGGCCTTGGCGTCGGCCTTTTTGGTGGCCTGGTCCTGCGCCACTTTCTCGTATTCCTGGATCGCCTGCTGGTAGGCCGCCTGTTCGGCCGCCGGCTTGCCCGCCGACGCCAGGCGCAGCTGCACCACGGTCGACCTGGCGACTTCCTCGCGCACGTTGCGGGCCTGGTAGAAGGCCCAATGGTCGACCCGGTTGGCCTGCGCCTGCTGCATGCTTTGATTGATGTTGTCGTCCTTGACCTTGCAGATGCCCATGAAGGTGGCCAGCAGCGCGACCGTGATGGCAACGGTGGCGTTGAGCTTTTTGCCAGCGGCCTGGGCTTCGGTTTGGGTGTCGAGAATTTCCAATGGTTCCATGTTGGTAGAGACGGTGTAAAAACCGCAAGCTTAACCGATAACTGTGCGGATGACGCCACACATGTGAAGAATCTGGTTGACGCTGCCGCGGCTGGGCAGCATATTGCGGCAAGAGAGTTCTAACAATAAAGTAAGCCACTATCTGGCGTAGCAGCAAAGTGAAGCAGCCTTCGGGCTGCTTTTTTTTTCGCTGATCTGGCGCAAACGGAGCGGCGCGTTGGCGCACTAGTGTGGAGGGTGTCCCGCTGCCGAGGAGCCGCCATGCCTGCGAACATTGAAGGAAGTAAATTTGAAAATATCCCGAGCCGCACCTATGATGAACGTGTCGAGGCGCGCCTCGGGGTGCTGGAGAAGGACGTGGCTGTCATGCAAAACAACTTCGCCACCAAAGATGATTTGCAAGCTTTGCGAGCGGAGATGCACGAGGGCTTCGAACGCATTACCGCTGCGTTTTACGGTCACCGGCAGGAAGTCAAAGCCGAAATCGACAAATTGCGTGAAGAGGTCTTGACGGCGCTGTCCAACCAGCGCATCGACTTCAACGCCGCGCTGGCAAAGCTGCATGAGGAGTTTAGTGTTGCGTTGGCAAATCAACGTGACGACTTTCACGTTGCGTTGGCTCAGCAGCGAGACGAGTTTCGAGGTGCGTTGGCTCACCAGCGAGACGAGTTTCGAGGTGCGTTGGCTCACCAGCGAGACGAGTTTCGAGGTGCGCTGGCTCACCAGCGAGAAGAGTTTCACGCTGCATTGGCTCAGCAGCGAGAAGAGTTTCACGCTGCATTGGCTCAGCAGCGAGAAGAGTTTCGCACGGCATTGACTCAGCAGCGAGAAGAGTTTCACGCTGCATTGGCCAGTCACTCAATCAATCTATATAAGGGCTTCGCAAACCAGGCATGGAAATTTTATGGCCTGGCGTCGCTGCTGGCGGCGGGCGTGTACTACATCGCCCGCTACGTGCACTAGAAATACGCTTACTGTTCGTATGCACCCAGGCGCTTTTGCTCGTCGGCGGAGAAAATGGCGTCGCGCAGCTTCTGCAATGAAGCGGGATCGCCGGTCCCGGCCAGCTGCTGGCGCTGCGCCTGATAGCTGGCGATGCGTCGATGCCAGTCGGCCTCCTCGCGGTCCACGTCAGCCAGGCGGGCCGCCGCTTCGGGCGACAGCGCCTCCGCGCGCATGCGGTAGATCTCGTTGTCGCCCATGCCTTGTTCGCGAGCCTTCGACACCTCATCCTCCAGTTTCAACACCCTGGCCGGCGCCGCGCGTTCCTCGCGCTCCTGCGGCGACAGCTTCGCGTCGAGCGCCGCGATGCGCTCCTTGCGCTGCGCATCGCTCAAGCCCTTATCCGCATTGATTTCCAGCCGCGCCACCGCATCCAGGTCATAGGCATCGCTGGCGCTGAACAGGCCCTCCGCCTCCGCATCGTTGAAGTAGGAACGCCGCAGGCGCTGCATGGCCTCCAGCCGCTGGCGCGCCCCCTTTGCCAGATCAGGTGTGGCCGGCATGGCGCGTTCCACATCGACCAGCGCGCGCTTGTAGGCCAGGTAGGCGTCAAGCAGGCGCTTGGCCTCGGCCGCGGGCCCCGCGCCCAGGCGGCGATCCAGTTCGCGGCCTATCTCCACGCGGATCGCCTCCAGCGGCTTCTCGCCCAGCCCCGCCAGATAGTAGTCGAACAGGTAGGCCAGTTCCGCGTTGACGGCCAGCTTGTCGCCAGCGACCTGGCGTATGTCGCCGTCCGGCCGGGTGCCGATCATCGACGGCACAAACGCAAAGTAGTTCGGATCCGCGGCAGGCTTGGCCGGCGGAGGCTCGCCGCGCGGCAGCGCCATATACAGGCCGATGCCGATTACAGCGGCCAACGCGCCGAAGCGCAGCAGTTTTGCGTTTGTGCTCATCATGCGCTCCTTACAGTCCCAGTCCCTGCAGGCGATTGGCCTGCTGGCGGAAGATGGTCACGGGGCTGGTCTCGAACAGGTTGGTGATGCCCACCATTTGATTGACTTCGTCCAGGTGGTTCATCGCATAGTCGTCGCGGATCACACGGCCGAGGTGGCTGGAGCAGCTGCTGACCAGGCCATCGTTCTTGGCGCCGTTAAAGGCGATCGCCGTCAGGGCCAGCACCGGATCGCTGATGTCCAGCATATTGGTGTAAGGCTGCGCGCCGCTCCACGAGAAGTAGTACACGCCATGGACCTGATACGCGCCTTCGCCGCAGGCCGACGTCGGCACGCCTTCGGGATGGTTGCTGTTGAAGGCCAGCGTGCCCGCGGTGCTCAGCGAGGTCGCCGCCGCGCGCGCGTTCTGCGGCAAGGTCGGGCTGCCGGACAGGAAGCTGATAAAGCCCGACACCGCGTTGGCCAGCGTGTAGGTCACATCGGGCACCGCGCCGATCAGCACATCGGCCACCTTCGAACCCTTGTTGACGCCACCGACGCTGCTGACCGAAGCCACCAGGTCCGGACGCACCGACGCCACATAGCGCGCGGTGGGGCCGCCGTGGCTATGGCCGATCAGGTTGACCTTGGAGGCGCCGGTCGCCGCCAGGATCTGCTTGACCTGCAAAAGCAGCTGTTCGCCGCGCACCTCGGTGCTGTTGGCGGCTGATACCGACGTCACGTACACACTGGCGCCGCCGCTGCGCAGCCCCGAGGCGATGCCGTAGAAGTAGTCGACCGGGCCGATGTTGTCGAACCCGAACAGGCCGTGCACCAGCACGATGGGATATTTGGTTTGCGTGTAGCCGGTGGCCCAGGATGGCGCGGGCAGGGTGGCGAGTGCGATCAGGCAGGCTGCGAGGTAGGTCCAATAGCGTTTAATCATTGAAGTCTCCGTTGGTATTTTTGAGATCCGGGTGCTTCCCCGGTCAACAAAATGTAGCACCGAGCCGATGGCGTTGCAGTCCGCACGCTAGGCCTGAGGAGCCAATCTGACAGGCTGCTGATGTCAGTTGTTTTCGTGCGCTATAATCGATGCCAAAAATCCTACAAAGAGACTATCTTGCCGTCGCGATTCGACTTCCAACAATTTCAGGCGATGACGCCGCTGGACGGCGCCAATGTCTGGGCGTATCTGCTCGACCACAACGCTGAACGCATCACCGTCAAGCGCCGCAAGCCGGCGCTGGAAAACCTGGAGCGGATCTTCCGCGCCACCTTCAAGCTGGCCAACGATGTCGGCTTCCGCGCCATGAACCTGCGCGACCTGTGCCAGGAAACCGGCCTGTCGATGGGCGGCTTGTACGGCTACATCAGCAACAAGGACCAGTTGGCGGAGATGATCGAGGACGTGGTGCGCCACGCCACCCACGAGATGCCGCGCCTGTCCGACGACGTCGCCGATCCGCTGGACAAGCTGGAGGCCTTGATACGCGCTTCGATCTACGTGTCCGAGATCCTGCAGCCTTGGTTCTATTTCGTGTTTATGGATTCGCGCGTGCTGCAGGCGGCCCAGCGCACCACCGCCAAGGAATCGGAGTTGTACGTGCAGGCTTTGTTTGCCGATGTGATCGCGCAGATCCCGCAGCGTCCCGAAGGAAGCCCGGAACTGCAGGCCGCGCACATCATGGCGATGTTCCAGGACTGGTATGTGAAACGCTGGAAGTACCGGGCCGCCGATGTCGGTCCGGACCAGTTTGCGGATAGCGCCGTGCGCCTGATGCGCGCCTACCTGGCGCCGTGATGCGTTAAGCGTTGCCCGTGGCTTGGGACTGTGCCTTGATCTGGGCTATCAACTGACGCATGGCGGGGGCTGGGTCTTGAGCGTAGCGGTCGATAGTCGCGTGGTAAATAGCCTGGGCTTGCGTCGCCATTCCCTGCTCCTGCAATAGCTTTGCGTGCCCGGCACTGCTTTTTGCGACCATGCCGCGTATTTCCGGATCGTTGTCGTGCGCGTAGCGCTGTTCAAGCTCGACACAGGTCAGCATGGTTTGGTCATGCTGGCCCAGGTGCCAGTATAGCTGGCTCTTTTTGAACAGGCTGGAGGCGACATGCACGCGCAGCTTGGGAGAGTCATCCTGCCGGTAGCGCTGATCAATTTCTGTAAAGATGGCCATGGCCTCTTCAGCTCGTCCCAGCTTGAGCAGATTGGCGGTTTTATTCAATAAATCCATGGCGACGATGTCGCGCAGGGCCGGCGACGGATCGTTCACGAAGCGCCGGTACAAATCGTCGTGGCTGGCGATCGCTTCCACGGCACGATCCATTTGAGAGAGCAATATCCCTCGGTTGTACAAGGTGCGTGCCAACTTTTCACGCAACGCCGGCGCTGGGTCATCGCCGAAACGCGCGACGATCTCGCCATAGGCGGCGAGTCCGTCGGCTACCTGGCCCACGGCGGCCAGCTTGACGCCTTTGGTGATCAAGCCGCTGGCTATTTTGACGCGCAATCCGAGGGCGGCATCCGGGCCGGCATAGCGCGCAATATCTTCCGAGGCGGCCGCCGCCTCATCAAATTTGCCGGCCTTGACCAGCAATAGTCCTTGCTGGTGCAGCGCTTGTGCCAGCAATTTTTGCACTACCACCTGTTCGCTTGCACCGAAACGCTGCACGATTTCGCCCAGCGTGGCCATGGCGGCATCGGGCTGCTGCAGGGCTTGCTGGCTGCCCGCCTTTCTGAGCAGGCTGATTGCCATCAGCTCTTTTTCCATAACGGTGGCGTCGTTCCGGTAGTGCCGGTTGATTTCATCGCAATGGGCGATCTGGGCCTCGTGCCTGGCCAGGGCTGCCAGCCGCAGACCTTTATTGTTGAGTACGTTGCTCGACAATTTGCGCATCTCGAGCGCGGGATCCTGCCCATAGCGCCCGGTGAATTCATCATAGGTGGCCAGCTCGTCTTCAAACCGGCCCAGGTGCGCCAGGACGATGGCCTTGTCCAGCAGGCTGGCCGCGACCATCTGGCGTAACATGGGGTGGGGCTCACGGGCGTAACGCTGATCAAATTCAATCAGAACGGCGACTTCGTCGTTGAAGCGGCCTTGCTGTCTGAGAGAGTGGGATTTCCTCAGCAAATTTTTTACGACAATTTCGCCGAAGGGCGACTGTACCGGGAAGCGCGCGAAGCGGCGCTCTATCTCGTCAAACGCCGCCGATTGCTCGTCGAACCGCCCCAGGCTGCCCAGCAACGCCTCCTTGTTACACAATCCGCGCGCCAGCACGCCAAGCAGGCTATGTTCCGAGCTGTCGCCAAAGCGGCGGATCAGGTCGTCGTAGACAGAGAGTTCGTCGTTTGTCTTTCCTGCCTGTCCAAGTTTGAGCGCTTGGCCAAACAGGTTTTGGGCGACCTGCAAATTCAAATCATGTCCGGACGCAGCGTTGGGGTTAAACAGAGACCGCGCTAAATCGTTTAATTTTTTCCAATGGCGAATGGGCATGATGTTTAAATTTAGTTGGTCGCAGGCGGCGGCGTCGTGCCGGCCGGCTGCGGCGCCACGTTCTCCGCGCCCGGCGGCACGTCGTCCATGTCCAGCGTATGGCGCGCGGCGTCGCCGGTGAACTCGTCGTACAGCCACTCGCCATCCACCTGCGTCAACCCGGCCGGCACCTGCCGCTCCTGCGGCGGACGGCTTTGCAGCGCCACCTTCATGTAGTCGATCCAGATCGGCAGCGCCACGCTGGAACCGAACTCCTTGCCGCCCAGCGATTTCGAATCGTCGTAACCCATCCACGACACCGCCACGATGCCGCCGCCGTAGCCGGCGAACCAGCCGTCGACGGCGTCGCTGGAAGTGCCGGTCTTGCCGGCCAGGTCGGGCCGGCCCAGGCGTGCCACGGTGGCGCCGGTGCCGGTCCGCGTGACCTGGCGCAGCATGCTGTCGGTGACGAAGGCGTTGCGCGGATCGATGACGCGGGCGTCGTCCGGCAGCGTGGTGCGCGGCTTGGCCTCGGAGATGATCTTGCCGCTGCCGTCGACGATCTTCGCGATCAGGTAGGGCTCGACGGTGTAGCCGCCGTTGGCGAACACCGAGTACGCGCCCACCAGTTGCGCCGGTGTGACCGAGCCGGTGCCCAGCGCCATGGTCAGGTTCTTCGGATGCTTGGCCAGGTCGAAGCCGAACTTGCCCAGGTAGTTGTGCGCATAAGGCACCGTGATCGAGCGCAGGATGCGCACCGACGCCACGTTCTTCGATTCGGCCAGCGCGGTGCGCATGGTGATTGGGCCGTCGAACTTGCCGTCGTCGTTTTTCGGGCTCCATGCTTCGTTGCCGGTCTCCGCGCCGGTCAGGTCCAGCGGCACGTCGTTGATCAGGGTCGCCGGCGAGAAGCCTTTTTCCAGCGCCGCCGAATACACGAACGGCTTGATCGAGGAACCCGGCTGGCGCCACGCCTGTGTGACGTGGTTGAATTTCTGCAGGTTGTAATCGAAGCCGCCGACCATGGCGTGGTAGCCGCCCGTGACCGAATCGATGGACACGAACGCCGCCGCCACCTGCGGCACCTGCGTGATGCTCCAGCTGTTCTTCTCCTGGGTGATGCGGATCACCGCGCCGGGGCGCAGGCGAACGCTGTCCTTGGCCTTGTCACTGAGCGCGCTGGCGGCCAGGCGCAGGCCGTCGCCGCTGATGGTGATCTCTTCGCCGAATGGATTCTGCACCTTGACCGACTTGGCGCCCACCTCCAGCACCACGGCCGGGATCAGGCGGTCGCTGCCCGGACGGCGCTGCAGCGCTTCCTCGATGGCGTCGTCGCGCTCCTCCTCGCCGGCCGGCAGCGTGATGAAGGCCTCCGGGCCGCGGTAGCCGTGGCGCTGGTCGTAGTTCAGCACATTGCGGCGCACCGATTCGTAGGCCGCGTTCTGGTCGGCCTTCAGGATGGTGGTGTAGACGCTGATGCCCTTGGTGTACGAGTCCTCTTTGAATTGGGCGTAGACCACCTGGCGCGCCAGCTCGGCCACATACTCGGCGTGGGTGTCGAATTCCTGGCCGCGATGGCTGACGTGCAGCGTTTCGTGCAGCGCCTTCTGGTACTGGTCCTCGGTGATGTAGTTCAGGTCGCGCATGGACTTGAGCACAACCTGCTGGCGTTGCTTGGCGCGCTTGGGATTGACGGCCGGGTTGTGGCGGGCCGGATTCTGCGGCAGGCCGGCCAGCATCGCCATCTCGGCGACGTCGAGGTCCTTGAGCGGCTTGCCGAAGTAGACCTGCGCGGCCGCGCCGAAACCGAACGAGCGCTGGCCGAGGTAGATCTGGTTCATATACAGTTCGAGGATCTGTTCCTTGCTGAGCGCAGCCTCGATCTTAAAGGCCAGCATGACCTCATTGAGTTTGCGGCCGTAGAACTTGTCGCGGGTGAGGAAGAAGTTGCGCGCCACCTGCATGGTAATGGTGGAGCCGCCCTGGCGCATCGCGCCGCCCAGGTTGGCGCGCGCTGCGCCCAGCGCGCGGCGCCAGTCGATGCCGTTATGGTCGTAGAAGCGCTTGTCCTCGATCGCCAGCACGGACTTCTTCATCATCTCCGGGATGTCCTTGATCGGTATGAAGTCGCGGTGCTCCTCGCCGAATTCGCCGATCAGGGCGTTGTCGGCGGTGTAGATGCGCAGCGGGATCTTGGGACGGTAGTCGGTGATGACCTCCAGCGACGGCAGGTTGGGCGCCACATACAGCAGCAAATACGCCAGCAGCAGGCCGCCGGCGATCAGCGCGGCGACGCCGGCCACGATAAAGCCGCGAATGGCGTTGCGGCGGGTCAGCCATTTGGACAGATTGATGGGGGAAGCAGTCAAGGCGTTAGTCTCACGATAGCGGCGGGTAGGCGCGATTATAGACCAACAAAAATTTGGGTACCCTTAAATGAAAAGTAGCTTTTTATGCAAATATGGTCACTCACCCCTATGACTATTGGTGATTTTGTCGTAACGTAATAGATATTGGCAGATATCTGACTGAAAACGCTCTACAACCGGGGAAGACATGGCGGAACCGCTGCACACTCTTGATTGCGACATCCTGATCGTAGGCGGCGGCATCAATGGCGCCGGCATCGCGCGCGATGCGGCAGGGCGGGGTTTATCTGTGGTGCTGTGCGAAAAGGACGACCTGGCATCGCATACCTCGTCGGCCTCCACCAAGCTGATACACGGCGGCCTGCGTTATCTGGAGTACTACGAATTCAACCTGGTGCGCAAGGCGCTGATCGAGCGCGAGGTGCTGCTGCGCGCCGCGCCGCACATCATGTGGCCGCTGCGCTTCGTGATGCCGCACGCGCCCGGCCAGCGCCCGGCGCTGATGATACGGGCCGGCTTGATGCTGTACGACCTGCTGGCCAGGCGCGAGCTGCTGCCCGCGTCGGCCGGCATCGACCTGCGCGCGCACGCGGCGGGCAAGCCGCTCAAGCCCGGGTTCCAGCGCGGCTTTATCTACTCGGACGGCTGGGTGGACGACGCCCGGCTGGTGGTGCTGAACGCCATCGACGCCTGCGAAAAGGGCGCCACCATCCTGACCCGGACCCTGTGCGGCGGCTTGACGCGCAAGGCCGACGGCTGGGAAGCGGCGCTGCACAAGACCGGCTGCGGCGACATCCGCGTCAACGCGCGCTACGTGGTCAACGCCGCCGGGCCGTGGACCGCGAGCCTGCTGCATTCGACGCTGCCGAAGGAGGGCGGCGGGAATCTCCGCCTGATCAAGGGCAGCCATATCATCGTCAAGCGCATCTTCGAGCATGACAACGCCTACATCTTCCAGCACCCGGACGGCCGCATCGTGTTCGCGATTCCGTATGAACGCGACTTCACGCTGATCGGCACCACCGACCTCGATTACCACGGCGACGCCAACCAGGTCGCCATCAGCGAGGATGAAATCGCCTACCTGTGCGAGCTGGCCAGCCAGTACTTCGTCAAGCCCATCGTGCCGGCCGACGTGGTGTGGACCTATTCGGGCGTGCGCCCGCTGGTGGAAGACGGCGCGGACGCCAAGGCCGTCACCCGCGACTACCGGCTGGAAGTCGACAGCGACGGCCCGCCGATGTTGAGCGTTTTCGGCGGCAAGATCACCACCTTCCGCAAGCTGGCGGAGGAGGCGGTCGACCTGATCGCCAAGTCGCTGGGCAACCGCCACGGCGCCTGGACCCACAACGCCTGCCTGCCGGGCGGGGACCTGTATGGCGCCGAGCCGCAGAACCGCTCGGTGCTGGAGTTCGACAACTGGCTGCGTACCGTACAGGGCCGCTACAGCTGGCTGCCGCCGCTGCTGGTGGCGCGCTACGCACGCGCCTACGGCACGCGCGTCCACACGCTGCTCGGGAATAAAGAGGACATCGCCGCCATGGGCGAGGAGATCGCGCCCGGCCTGTACGCGGCGGAAGTGGAATACCTGCGCCGCTACGAATGGGCGCGCACCGCGCAGGATATCCTGTGGCGGCGCTCCAAACTGGGCCTGCACCTGCCTGCGGATGCAGGCGACAAGCTGCAGGCCTGGCTCACGGCAAATCCGTTCCAGTTCAAGCAGGCCGCATAAAAAAGCCACCTGCCGAAGCGCTTAAGATCGCGCTCCGTGCAGGTGGTTTTTTATTGGGTGGGGAAGACGCTTACTTCACGCCGTGCATCAGCTTCTGGATCAGCGGTGCGATCAGGAACAGCAGCACGCCGCCGGCCATCAGCGACCAGAAGCCGAAGGTGTAGCCGGACAGCGCCGACGTCACCGACATGCCGCTCTCGCCGCTGACCGCCGAAGCGAAGATGCCCGACAGGTTGTTACCGATGCCGGTCGACAGGAACCAGCCGCCCATGCCCAGGCCAACCAGGCGGGTAGGCGCCAGCTTGGTCACCATCGACAGGCCGATAGGCGACAGGCACAGTTCACCGATCGACTGCAGCACGTAGACCATGACCAGGGTCCAGAACGGGATATGGTTGTCGGCGCTGACCAGCGACGACAGCGCGAACATCAGCAGGCCGAAGGCGGAGCCGTTGAACAGCAGGCCCAGACCGAATTTGCGCGGAATCGAAGGATTCTTGCCGCGCATGGCGATCCAGACGAAGGCCACGACAGGCGCGAAGCCGATGATGGCCAGCGAGTTAAAGATCTGGAACCAGGCCACAGGGAAGGTCCAGTTGAACATCTCGCGGTTGACGATTTTCTCGGCCAGGAAGGTGAACGAGCTGCCTGCCTGTTCGAAGAACATCCAGAACATGATGTTGAAGAAGAAGATCAGCAGCATGGCGATGACCTTGTCGCGGGCGACCTTGCCGTTCTTGATACCTTCGATCAGCAGCATCACCGACAGCAGGATGAACAGCGCGGACAGCACGACCTGCAGGTTGTTGGCGCCGGCGGCCAGCAGGAAGTAAACCACAGGGATCACGCACAGGGAGCCCAGAACCACATACACCACGCGCTTGGGATCGGAGTTCGATGCGTCCGGAGCGCCGATGCCTTTCAGGTTGCGGCGGCCGATGAAGAACCACACCAGGGAGATCAGCATGCCGACGCCGGCCGACATGAACACCACTTTGTAAGCGGGCATGCCGTTGGTGCCGAAGATGGTCGAAGCGAGCCACTCGGTCAGCACCGGTGCGACCATCGCGCCGGAGTTGATCCCCATGTAGAAAATGGTGAAGCCGGAATCGCGGCGTGGATCGGCGGCGCTATACAGCTTGCCGACCATGGTCGAGATGTTCGGCTTGAACATGCCATTGCCGACGATGACGGTCGCCAGGCCAAGCTGGAATACGGTCTGGTTGGGGAAGGCGATCATGAACAGGCCGGCCGCCATGAAGGTCGCGCCGACCAGGATGGAGCGCTGGTAGCCGAGGACACGGTCGGCCACGTAGCCGCCGAACAGCGCGGCGGCGTAGACCAGCGCCAGATAGGAGCCGTAAATCAGGTTGGCCGGAGCTTCGCCGGTGGGCGCGCCACTGTAGAACTGCGCCACGACGTAGAGCACCAGGGCCCAGCGTATGCCGTAGAACGCGAAACGCTCCCAGAACTCGGTCATGAACAACATCCACAGCGGAGCAGGGTGACCCATGATCTGCTTGAATTCGGGAATAGCGACTTCCGTATTGGTGGTGGTAGCACCGCTCATGCGGCTTCTCCTAATTTTGTGATCTATGAAAAGTGTCTCGGGTTCCCTTATGGGGAGCCAAATTGGGCGCCATTTTAATCTACAAATCGCTCCTGTCCTACATTTTGATGGCAGGCCTGCAAAGTTATGTCTTTTGTGCTAAGAACTGTGTAAATTCCTGCTGCGGCATTCTCCGCCCCACAATGCGCTGGTTTGTCGTATATTGGCAAGGCAGGCTTACCTGTTATGCATCGAATTTGAATAAGGATTTTCGCATCATGGAACATGACGTTGTCGATACCCTGATTTCGCCCGAAGGCCAGCTGGAAGTGCTTTCGAAGGCGGAAGTGAACAAGCTGCTCGACACAAGCCAGGGCGGCCTCTATAACATCTTCCGCAATTGCGCGCTGGCCGTGCTTAATTGCGGCAGCACGATCGACGATGGAAAGGAACTGCTGGAACGATACAAGTCGTTCGAAATCAGCATTGTGCAGCGCGAGCGAGGCATCAAGCTCGATATCAAGGGAGCGCCGGCGATCGCCTTCGTCGACGGCAAAATGATCAAGGGTATCCACGAGCACCTGTTCGCGGTGCTGCGCGATATCGTCTTCGTCAGCAATGAGGTGAGCGACAATCCGAAGTTCGACATGGGCAGTACCGAAGGTATCACCGACTCGGTGTTCCACATCCTGCGCAACGCCGGGGTGCTCAAGCCCATGCTCAACCCCAACCTGGTGGTGTGCTGGGGCGGACACTCGATCAACCGCGCCGAGTATAACTACTCGAAGGAAGTCGGCTATCAAATGGGCTTGCGCGACCTGGACATCTGCACCGGCTGCGGCCCGGGCGCGATGAAGGGCCCGATGAAGGGCGCCACCATCGGCCACGCCAAGCAGCGCCTGCACAAGGGGCGTTACCTGGGCATCTCGGAGCCGGGCATCATCGCGGCCGAATCGCCGAACCCGATCGTCAATGAGCTGGTGATCATGCCGGACATCGAGAAGCGCCTGGAAGCGTTCGTGCGCTCCGGCCACGGCATCGTCGTGTTCCCCGGCGGGGCGGGCACGGCCGAGGAGATCCTTTATATACTGGGCATCCTGCTGCATCCGGATAACGCCGACATCCCGTTCCCGCTGGTGTTCACCGGGCCGGAGACGTCGCGCGAGTACTTCGTGCAGATCAACCAGTTCATCCACGATACGCTGGGCCCCGAGGCGCAGCAGCGCTACAAGATCATCATCGACGATCCCGAACTGGTGGCGCGCGAAATGCAGGCTGGGATCAAGCAGGTGCGCGAGTTCCGCAAATCCCGCAGTGACGCCTACTACTTCAACTGGGGCCTGAAGATCGACCACGAGTTCCAGCATCCGTTCGCGCCGACGCACGAGAACATGCGCAACCTGAGCCTGCACAAGAACCAGGAGGTGCACCTGCTGGCGGCGAACCTGCGCCGCGCGTTTTCGGGTGTGGTGGCGGGTAACGTCAAGGACGAGGGCATCCGCGCCATCGAGAAGTTCGGCCACTTTGAAATCCACGGCGACAGGGAGATCATGGGGCCGATGGATGCGCTGCTGGCATCCTTCGTGGCGCAGCATCGCATGAAACTGGCGGGCAAGCAGTACACGCCTTGCTATCGCGTGATCCAGTAACGCCAACCGGCGTCCGCGCGCAATAGGCGTGGACGCCGGATAGAGCACCGTATGTCAGCACCCTCAAGGACGGCGAATACGTCACGAAGGACGCGCCCAATGGGCACTCGGACTACAAACGCTCCATGATTGCGCCCCTTTTTGCTTGATTTGCTCTTCGCGGCGCAAGTTCGCACAAGGATCGACTTGTTGCTGCAAGACATCTTAATGTAGATCAAGAATTATTAAATTCGATAAATCCCAATAAGCAAAATATAGGTACAATTGAATTAGTCAATTATATCAATTTTGCGCCAACCGAAGTTTCCTCGCACCTAAACCCGTGCAATATCTCATCGAATAGTTCTCGCGCCGGAATCAGCGCGTTCATGCGTCGCGCCCGGGGCGGCCGATCTATTCCGTGATGGCTAACTGGCGCACAACGAGAAAACATCGGATTGATCGAAAAGCACGCTGCTCGGCACGGGTGTGCGCTCCGATGTAACGGAATCGCATATCGCAGTTATCCAGAGTCAGGAGAGTCTAAATGAGTTTCGCGAATATAAGGATCGCCGGCCGTCTCGGCGCAGGTTTCGGGCTGGTGCTGGCGCTGATGGCGTCGCTGATTGTGGTCAGTCTCATGCACTTGGCGGACATCGGCGAAACGAGCGGCAAAATGATCGAGAAGGACTGGATCAAGGCGGAGGCGGCCAACGTCATCGACGCCACGACGCGGGCCAACGCGCGCCGTTCCATGGAGTTGCTGATCGCGCCCGATAAGGCCTATGCGGACAAGGTGCGCGAACAGATCGAGGTCAACAAGAAGACCATCACCGAAGCGCTGGCGACGCTCGATAAGCTGGTCTATCTGCCGGAAGGCCGGGCCCTGCTGGCAAAAATCAAAGAGCAACGCGCGCAATATGTGGTCTCTTTCGGTAAGGTCGGCAAGTTGGTGGCCGAGAATCGGCGCGAGCAGGCCACAAGCTTGATGATCGCGGAAACGCTACCAATGCTCGACCTGCTGCAGGGCAGCGTCAAGGAATTGACTAAGCAGCAGAAAAAGATCGTTGAAGCCGGCGGAGCCGACATCAAGCAGAACATCGCATCTTCCCGGAATTTGATGATTGGCCTGGGTCTGGCGGCGGTGCTGATCGGCGTGGCTCTTGCGTATGGCATCACCCGCTCGATCACCCGTCCGATCCGTGAGGCGGTAAACGTGGCGGAGACCGTGGCGGCGGGCGATTTGACCAGCCGCATCGACATTACGTCGACTGACGAAATCGGCCAATTGTTACAGGCGCTGAAGATGATGAACGACAGCCTGAGAAAAATTGTGGGTGAGGTTCGCATCGGCACCGACACGATTGCCACCGCGTCGGCGCAGATCGCGGCCGGCAATCTCGATCTGTCGGCGCGCACCGAAGGGCAGGCCAGTTCGCTGGAACAAACAGCGTCGTCGATGGAAGAGCTGACGTCGATCGTCAAGCAGAACGCCGACAATGCCCGGCAAGCCAATCAACTGGCGGTGTCCGCTTCCGAAGTGGCCGTCAAAGGCGGCGGCGTGGTGGCGCAGGTGGTTGACACCATGAGCTCAATCAACGCGTCTTCCCGGAAGATCGTCGATATCATCAGCGTGGTTGATGGCATTGCGTTCCAGACCAATATCCTGGCCTTGAATGCCGCGGTGGAAGCGGCCCGCGCAGGAGAGCAGGGCAGGGGCTTTGCTGTGGTGGCCTCCGAGGTGCGCAACCTGGCGCAACGCTCGGCCGCCGCCGCCAAGGAGATCAAGACGCTGATCGACGACTCGGTCGACAAGGTCGATATCGGCGCCAAGCTGGTGGGCCAGGCCGGGGCGACGATGGACGAGATAGTTGAAAGCGTCAAGCGGGTGACCGAAATCATGTCGGAGATTACGACCGCTGGACAAGAGCAAACCCTGGGCATCGAGCAAATCAACCAGGCGATCGTGCAGATGGATAAGGTCACGCAACAGAACGCCGCGCTGGTGGAGGAGGCCGCGGCGGCGGCTGGGTCGCTGCAGGATCAAGCCAACAATCTGTCGCACGTGGTGGGTGTGTTCAAGTTGGATGGCGCGCACACGGCGGTTGTTGTGAAGCTGGAGGCGGCAGGCCATCGTGCCCCGATGCCCCGGCAGGTTAACGCATCGGTCGCCGGGCCGCTGAAGCGGGTGGCGCATTAAGCGGCCAAGCTGATCACGATCTTCAGGAGATTGGCGGCTTTCTTCCGAAACGTCGCGGACGGTGTTTTATCGGCAAGGGAAACCGTCATGAAGCCCTCGAAAGACGCGAAGATGATTTCCGCCAGTTCGCGTTCTCGTACACCCCCCCTGCAAGCGCGCGCCGCCTTTTCCAGCGTGCAGAATCTTCTCAAGCCAGTCGATGTTTTGTTTGGCGAACAGCTGCAGTTCGTCGACGCAGCCTTGCTCTTGAAAAGACGGTTCGCGCACCATCGTCACGTACATGCACAGACGATTCCCGTCGTGCAGCATCTCGGCAAACAGGCCCGCATACATCCGTAGCTGCTCGGCCAAGTCTTCGCCGTCCTCGATGGCGAGCAGCCGCGTGGCTTGTTCCTCCCGATACCGCCGCGGCGCGTGCCTGGTCAAATCTTCTTTTGAGGCGAAATGGTGATAGAGGCTGGGTGCCTTTATTTGCAGGTGCTCTGCGATCTGACGCATACCCAGGCCGTTGAATCCACGCTGCTGAAACAGGCGGGTTGCCGCGGCGAACAGCAGCGTTTCTTCCATGACGAGGATCTGCTCCCATCCATCGTGAGCGTGTTTTGGAAACCGCGCGCCAGCCTGGAATTTGGCCAGATAGCCCCCATCGCCGTCGTTCCCGGTCCAGATCGAACAGGTTTGCACTCCGGCGATCCCGGAGTCGCGCCAGTTGCGTTGAGCTTGTTGAACCAAAATCATGCGCAGCTCCTATTTGTACGTAGAGGTCGCCGCTCTAACTAACGTTCGTTAGGGAGTCAAGCATAATGCAAGATTGTCGACGGCCGCGCGCCTGCGCGTAGAGGCTCTGAGGAAATAGACGTTCCACTCCTCGCAACCAAATTTTCATTCATGCAATTGCTTTATGTCTGAATGATAACTTGACAGTATCTTGAGATGTGAAATTTTATTCAGTCGTTTGATGAATTTGTGAATTGCGGCCACTCCCCCATATCCGCACACTGCCTGAGCAGTTCGAAGTAAACAAAAAGAACCTTGGCAACCTATATGGAGGAGATACTCATGAGACAAAACAACAAGTTCATCATACCGGCCCTGGTGGCGGGCTTGCTGGCCGGCTGCGGTGGCAATAGCGGAACCAGTACCGACGCGCCGGTCCGCACCCTCGCCGGCACGGTGACCAGTGGAGCTCTCGCCGGCGCGGCGGCTTCCAGCTGGACCAGCGTGAAGTGGGGTGGCGGCGGCTATGTCACCGGCACGATCTACCACCCGGTCAATTCGAGCCTGCTGTACGCGCGCACCGACGTCGGCGGCGCCTACCGCTGGAACGCCGGCAACTCGACATGGACTCCGATCACCGATGGCCTGGGTTTCGGCGCCGGCGAAGGCCGCTACCACGGCGTGGAGAGCATCGCCCTCGACCCGAACAACGACCAGCTGGTGTATATGATGACCGGCGATACCGTGAATCAGGATACCCACGGCCGCATTTACATTTCGGGCGACCGCGGCAACACCTGGACGTACTACGAGCTGCCGTTCGCGGTGGGCGGCAACGACAACGCCCGGGGCTATGGCGAACGCCTGGCGGTCGATCCGCAGAACCCGTCGACGCTGATGTTCGGCTCGCGCAAGGCCGGCATCTGGAAGAGCACGGACTCGGGTCATACCTGGAACCAGGTCACGAGCTTCTCGAGCACCACGATGACCGGCGGGGGAACCCCGACCGGCGTCGAACAGATCGTATTCGATACCCCATTCAAGGGAACCGGACAGCCGACGTGGATCATCTGGGCCACCATCGCTGCCGACTACGCCCAGGCGGCAGGCTTGACGTCGACACTGTATCGCTCCACCAATGGCGGCGCCAGCTGGGCGCCGGTCGCGGTCCCGTCCAACGTGAGCAATTACGACATCCCGCACGTCGTGAAGACGTCCGACGGCAACTTCTACATGACGTTCCGCCCGACCGCCGCCCAGGTTCAGGGCGGCAGTGGTCCCAGCTATCTTTACAAGTTCGGCGCCAGCAACGGTAGCGGCTGGACCCAGCTCACGAGCTCCACCAGCATGGGGATGGCCGGCCTGTCCGTCTCCGGCACCGGCTCGACCGCCCGCATTGCGGTGGGCATGACAGGCTGGAGCGACAGCAGCAAGCAAATTCAAATGTCCGACGATGGCGGCAGCACCTGGCGCGAAGTCGAGGCCAACATGCCGCATACCTCCGACAGCTGCCGCGGTTGGATCGAAAGCGTCACGATCGATCCGGCCAACCGTGATCACATCATGCACGTCCACGGCGGCGGCATCTGCGAAACCACGAACGCTTCCTCGGCCACGCCGACCTGGAGCCCCAAAGTCAACAACCTGGAGGAGACCGCCACGCTGTTCGCCGTCGCACCTCCGGCCGGCGCGCAGTACAAGCTGATCAACGCCGCCGGCGACATCGGCGCGTGGGTGATCACGGACCTCGCGACGCGGCCGACGCGGGCTCCCATGCCCGGATGGAGCAGCGGCAATGCCGTCGACATCGCGTGGGCCGATCCATCCTACATTGCCGTCACCGGTGTCGACAACGCCAACGGCTCCGTCATCAAGGCCTTCTGGTCCGGCGACTCCGGCAATAGCTGGTCGCAGTTCTCGTCGATGCCGGCCGGCGGCTCGACCAGCGGAAGCCAGGTGCAAAGCCTGGCCGTCACGTCCCGCAACAACCTGGTCTGGGCGCCGCAAGACTCGGTGCCGTCGTACACCACCAACAATGGCGCGAGCTGGACGCAAACCAACCTGCCGGCGTTCACCGCCACCTGGAATGGCTTCTTCCGCGCCTATCGCCTGGCCGTTGACCGCAAGAACCCGAACAAGGTCTATGCCTTCGACTCGGGCGGCGCACCGTGGAGCTGGCAGCCTGGCAAGGTCTATGTCTCGACCAACGGCGGCCACACGTTCACGCTGAGCCAGGGCTCGGTGAACGCGAACATGGCCTGGAATGCCTGGGGCGACACGTCGATGGCGGTGAACCCGAACGCCGAGGGCGACATCTGGGTGGCCGACGGCAATGCCGTGTACCACTCGCTGGACTCGGGCGCGAGCTGGACCAAGCTCACCGCCTTTGCGGCCTCCAACGGCAAGCTGGGGGCCACCAATATCGCGCTGGGCAAGGCGCAAAGCGGCGCGTCCTACTCGGCCGCCGTGTACGTGGAAGGCACGATCAACGGCCAGTGGGGCATCTTCCGCTCCGACGATGGTGGCGCAACGTGGTCGCGCTTCAACGATGACGCGCACCAGTTCGGCGGCAACGCGGTGGTGGTGGGCGACTGGAACACGTATGGCCGCATCTACGTCAATGGTGTTGCGCGTGGTCTGCAATACAGCAACTAGTTGCGGCAACCAAGCCGCACGTTCCTGACGTGAGCAACGGAGGCCGCGCGCCTCCGTTTTTTGCCGACCCAAGCCGGTTTGCAGCACCGCCGCCGCCGTCAGATGATGGCCTGCAGGCCCTTGTCGGCGAGGATGTTGAGCAGCTTGAGGGCAGGGCCGGAGGGATGGGTGTCACCTTGCTCCCATTTGCGGACGGTTGAGGCTGACGTGTGCAAATGAAGCGCGAATACCGGCTGGCTGAATTTCAAGGCTTCGCGCAGGTGTTTGATGTCGGCAGCGCTGAACGCCCGCACTGGTGGCGGGCAGATCGCGTCGAACTCGCGCATCGTCACCTTGCTGATTGCTCCCGCTTCGAGGAGCGTAGCCAGGTCGCCACGCAGGGATTCAATGATCTTGCTCACAATGCACCTCCAATAATACGCCCGACTGCAACGCCTTCGACAAGGCCTGGGCGGACAGCTCCAGGAACACCTTGCCGGCGAATTGCAGTGCCTTCTTCTCGTCCTGCGTGATGTTTGCCTTGTCTCCCTTGGAGAACCCATGCAGAAACACGTAGCGGCTGTCGATCCTGGCCGACAGTAGCGTGCGGTAGCCGCCGCTCTTGCCTCCGCCGGGGCGGGCAACCCGCTTCTTGTAGAGGAATCCGCCCAAGTCTGCGTCAACCAGACCGTTTTCCATCTCCTGAACCGCTTTGCACAAGGCGGCATCGGACAGTCTTTCGCTTGCCTGCCACCGCGCAAAGTCCTTTCGCTTGAGGATGCGTGTCATCTTGACCTCCAAACTATACCCGAAACGGGCATGGTTTTCCAACGCTTAGCGCGATACGCGGCGGGACCTGCCGCTAAACTGACTATAGTGCTGGCCTCGTGCATTCGCTTTTCCTAAAGTGGTGTCCGCGCTCAGCCTGCTCGGGCGCCGGGCGCTCTGGCGTGACAATCCGTGCATTTCAATTGGCTTTGATCCGCTAGACTACGTGACTTTTAATAACTATGCGTTCGGTTTTCCGCCGGGCGGACCTGGGGAGAGACGATCATTATGTTGACCAATAAACGCCGGCGCGCGCCGCACGATTTTATGGCCGGAACCGTGGTTATCTACGCGCCATGACAAAAATGACTGGAGCCCGACTAGTTAAATTGCTTGGCATCGGCGATGCTGAACGCGTCCCTGCTCACCGGTTGTTTTAGCACGATGCACTACAAGCCTGAGGGGAAATACGCAAAAACCCTTTTCGACGACGAGGATGTCACCAAGGCCGTCCCGCAAGGGGAGTTCACCAAGCTAACCGTCAGGTATTTGGGTGGCGGAAGTTATATGACTTCCGGACAGGTGATATCAGAGCGCCTGATTTATCGCGACAAAATTGTCATCAAGGAGGCGCGCCAACTCGAGCCCTGGTCGGAGTTGGATACGCCAGCCTTTTTCGCCGAGGTCTATGAGGACTACTACTGGCGGGACTTCCTGATTTATGAGGTAGGCGGCAAACCTGTGGTCGAACGCATAGAGCAGGGCCCCCCGGGACGGGATGATACCCATCGTGTGGCCACACAGGGCTTCAATTTTGGCTATCCTTTGCGTCAGGGCGTCAGGTACTTCCCGTGCGCGATGACGCCGGGATTCCTGCTCAGCGTCTTTCCCATGAAGGTCAGTATTCTGCCGCAGCCCGTCGACCTGCTCAAGCGCCTGTCCGCCAACCAGCTCGCAGCGGTATCGCCCGACGAGAAATCGTTCGCCTATGTCGACGACATGGATGCGCCGTCGTTCGTGATGGTCGTCGATGAGAATGGCGAACGGCGCGATCCCATTCCGATTCCGCGCGTTGAACTCGCGCCCCGGCCCGAGTCCGATGTCAACCCATATGATCGTATCCGGACCTGGTTCAACGCCACTTACAAATGGCAGCGGGACAGCAACGGCAAATGGGCGGCCGAACCGTTGGCGCCGGTGGCGCCCCCGGCCGCCAATCCGGCTGAAGAGATTTTTCTCAGCGAGCGGACCGGCTACCGCAGTTGTTTCACGGCGGCCGACGCCCACTGCCTGGCCAACTGGCACCAGGCCAGCAGGGACGAAGTGGTGAAGGCGATTCCCTATGACCCTGCGCAGCCGATGGTCTATGCGCCCTCGGTTCCCACGCAGGCCTTTGGCGCAAACGTCAAGCTGCTCGCGTATGAAACCTCGTCTGGAATCCACAGCGGCTATGCCTTGTATTCCGACTCGCCCCCGGAACAGGTGATGGCCGAATATGCAAAGCGGCTGGAGAGCCGCAGGATACCGCACGTGCGATCGGACCAGTGTAACCATAAACAATGGTGGCCGGATTGCGATGACCTGATCAAGTCAAAGCTGAACATCGACCCCTCCAACAACTACCGGCTGACAGATCTCGTCATCCAGGCGGCCCGTGGGCCCGCAACGGTGTTCATCCTGCCGGACATGCTGGTCTCGGTGCTCCCGACGAAAGAGGGCGGCACGGTCATGCGGACGGCCTATCGCGGCAAGCTCCCGCACTAGGGACAATGGCAGAAAAAAAGGCCGCTCGGTTGAGCGGCCTTTTTGCTTGCTTACTCTTCGCGGCGCAGGTGCGGGAACAACAGCACGTCGCGGATGTTCGGCGAGTCGGTGATGATCATCATCAGGCGGTCGATGCCGATGCCGCAACCGCCGGCTGGCGGCATGCCGTATTCCAGCGCGCGGATGTAGTCGGCGTCGTAGAACATCGCCTCTTCATCGCCCGCGTCCTTGGCCGCCACTTGCGACAGGAAGCGTGCCGACTGGTCTTCCGCATCGTTCAACTCGGAGAAGCCGTTGGCGATCTCGCGGCCGACCATGAACAGCTCGAAGCGCTCGGTGATGCCTTCGCGGGTGTCCGAAGCACGGGCCAGCGGCGAGACCTCAACCGGATAGTCGATGATGTAAGTCGGTTCCCACAGTTGCGCCTCGGCGGTTTCCTCGAACAGCGCCAGTTGCAGCGCGCCCAGGCCGGCGGTGGCGAACGGCTTGATGCCGAACTTCAGCAGCTCCGTCTTGATGAATTCCATGTCGGTCAACTGCTCCGGCGTGTAGCCAGGAGCGTACTTGTTGATCGCCTCGACGATGGTCAAACGATGGAACGGCTTGGCCAGATCCAGCTCACGGCCGCCGTAGGTCAGCGTCGCGGTGCCGTGCGCATCGATCGCGGCCTGGCGGATGATCGCTTCGGTGAAGTCCATCAGCCAATGGTAGTCGGTGTAGGCCGCGTAGAATTCCATCATCGTGAATTCAGGATTGTGACGAACCGACACGCCTTCGTTGCGGAAGTTACGGTTGATTTCGAACACGCGGTCGAAGCCGCCGACCACCAGGCGCTTCAGGTACAGCTCAGGCGCGATACGCAGGAACATCTGCATGTCCAGCGCGTTGTGGTGGGTGATGAAAGGCTTGGCCGCGGCGCCGCCAGGGATGGCGTGCAGCATCGGCGTTTCCACTTCCATGAACTCGTTCTTCTCCATGAAGCGGCGCATCGACGAAATCGCGGCGGTGCGCGCCTTGAAGGTGCGGCGCGTCTCTTCGTTCATGATCAGATCGACGTAACGCTGGCGATACTTGGTTTCCTGGTCGGCCAAGCCGTGGAACTTGTCCGGCAGCGGGCGCAGCGACTTGGTGATCAAACGCAGTTCCGATACCTTGATGGTCAGTTCATCGGTCTTGGTCTTGAACAGCGTGCCGACCACGCCCAGGATGTCGCCCAGGTCGTAGTGGTGCAGCGCGGCCATCGCGGCTTCGCCGGTCAGGTCCAGCGTGGCGTAGATCTGGATGCGGCCGTCGGCTTTAGGGCCGGACGAATCCTGCAGCGTGGCGAAAGCGGCCTTCTTGCCGGCTTCGCGCTTGAGCATCATGCGGCCGGCCAGCACCACGGTGACCGGTTCTGCTTCCAGCTCTTCGCGCGACTTCGCGCCATACTGCGCGTGCAGGTCGGCGGCTTTATGTTGTGGCTTGAAGTCGTTGGGGAAGGCGACGCCTTGTTCGCGGATGGCGGCCAGCTTGGCGCGGCGCTCGGCGATGATCTTGTTTTCGTCCGGCGGGGTGGCGTTGCCTGCTTGTTCTTGAAGATCCGTAGTCATGGTCTGTTCTTTTGTTGAGGTGATGATTAGTTAATGGCGGCGGCGAAGAGCTCTTCGACATCCAGCTCGCTGAAGTTGCTCACGACGGCGATGACATTGTCGAATTCGGCGAAGGCCTCGGCCGGCAGGGTGGTGGTCAGCACCACCGCGCGCATGCCGGCGCGGCGCGCCGCTTCCACGCCCAGCGGCGCGTCTTCGAACACGATGCTGTGGACGGGCAGGGCGCCGCTGCGCTCCGCCGCCAGCAGGAATACGTCCGGCTCCGGCTTGCCGCGCGCGACGTCGGCGGCGCCGGCGATGGCGTCGAATTGCTTGCGCAGGTCCAGGCCATCGAGCGTGAAGTCGATGTTCTCGTTCGGCGCGGCGGTGGCCACGGCCAGCTTGACGCCGGCGCTTTTGGCGCGGGCGATGAAGGCTTCGAAGCCGTCGACCGCCGCCAGGTGCGGCGCGTACAGCTCGCGGTACAGCGACTCCTTCTCGAAATCGAGCGCTGCGCTTTCTTCCTTGGACATCGGCTTGCCCAGGTAGGTGCTCATGATTTCATGGCCCTGGCGTCCTGCCGTGGCGCGGAAGAACTCATCGGCGTCGAGGTCGTGGCCGCGACGGGCGAAGAAGGCCAGCCACGACTTGGTGTGGAAGGCCATGTTGTCGACGATGGTGCCGTCCATGTCGAAGATGAACGCGCGCTGCGAATTCGGGGAGCTCATTACACGCCTTGCTTCAGCGATGCCGAGATGAAGTCGTCCAGGTCGCCGTCCAGCACGCCCTTGGTGTTACCGGTCTCGAAGTTGGTGCGCAAGTCCTTGATGCGGGACTGGTCCAGCACATAGGAGCGGATCTGGTGGCCCCAGCCGACGTCGGTCTTGGAGTCTTCCAGTTTTTGCTGCTCGCTCATGCGCTTGCGCAGTTCCAGTTCGTACAGCTTCGCCTTCAGCATTTCCATCGCCTCGGCCTTGTTGCGGTGCTGCGAGCGGTCGTTCTGGCACTGGACCACGATGCCGGACGGGCCGTGCGTCAGACGCACCGCGGAGTCGGTTTTGTTAATGTGCTGACCACCGGCGCCGGACGCACGGTAGGTGTCGATGCGCAGGTCGGCGGGATTGATCTCGATGTCGATCGAGTCATCCACTTCCGGGTACACGAACAGCGACGTGAACGAGGTATGGCGGCCGTTGGCCGAGTCGAACGGCGACTTGCGCACCAGGCGGTGAACGCCGGTCTCGGTGCGCAGGTAGCCGTAGGCGTAGTCGCCTTCGACCTTGATGGTGGCGGTCTTGATGCCGGCCACCTCGCCGTCGGATTGTTCCATGACCTCGACCTTGAAGCCTTTGCGTTCCGCGTAGCGCAGGTACTGGCGCAGCAGCATGGAAGCCCAGTCCTGGGCCTCGGTGCCGCCGGCGCCGGCCTGGATGTCGATGAAGCAGTTGTTCGGGTCCATCGGATTGTTGAACATCCGGCGGAACTCCATGCCTTCGATGACCTTGCGGACTTCCTCGGCGTCGACGATCAGCGCTTCAAGCGTGTCGTCGTCGCCTTCTTCCTTGGCCATGGCGAACAGGTCGCCCATGTCTTTGAGGTCGGTGTCGGCCTTGGTCAGCGCGAAGACGATGGCTTCGAGCGATTTCTTTTCCTTGCCGAGATCCTGGGCCTTTTTCGGGTCGTTCCAGACCGTCGGGTCTTCCAGTTCTTCGTTTACTTGTTCGAGTTTCTCTGACTTTTTATCGAAGTCAAAGATACCTCCGAAGTTCGGCTTCGCGCGAGGTCAGATCGGCGAGCAGGGCGGAGAGGGAGTTGATGCGTTCGGCTTCCATGTTTTCTTCTTTTCTAAGGCTGAAATCAAACCTTCGATTATACCCTAGCCGGGCCATTCCCTCTCAGCTAATTGGGTGGCGCGACGCCGGAGCAAGCTCGGACGGCACGCCGCCTACCCGGCAGGATGCAAAAAGCTGACATTTTTGCCACACGTGACATAAAATTATGGCCTCTCCGCCTTAAGTTGCTTGATGCAAGGAAATCGGATGCGTATGATGTTGCGCATCGGTCCGTTGCCAAAAAGTTGCAACTTTAGATAGTTCCCTCATGCATTCAGCAGTTCGCCGTCTTACACTCGCGTTGCCCACATTGTTGCTTGGCTGTGCCGGCCTGCCGCACGGTGAGACTACGCCCGTGGGCGCGCAGGCCACGCTGGCGCTGCTGGAAACCACCGACCTGCACGCGACCGTGCTCAGTTACGACTACTACAAACTGAAGGCCGATCCGTCGATAGGCCTGGAGCGCACCGCGACCCTGATCAAGCAGGCGCGCGTCGAATTCCCCAACAACCTGCTGCTCGATAACGGCGACGCCATCCAGGGCACGGCGCTGGCCGACTACCAGGCATTGGTCGCGCCTGTGCCGTGCGGGCAACCGCTGGCCATCTACAAGGCCATGAACGCGCTGGGCGTGGACGGCGGCGGCATCGGCAACCACGAATTCAATTACGGACTGGCCTACCTGAACCAGGTCACCGCCAGTCATTTCGACGTGGACGGCGTGCCGGCCAACGCGCCGCGCTGCGCCGGGCCAAACTTCCCCATCGTGCTGGCGAATATCTACAGCGCGAAGACCAGACAGCCGCTGTTCGAGCCATACCGCATCCTCACGCGCCGGATCAGCGCCACCGCCCCCGATGGCAAGCCGGTGACGGCGACGATCAAGGTGGGCATCATCGGCTTCGCGCCGACGGTGGTCATGTCGTGGGATAAGCACTGGCTGGAAGGTAAAGTCTACGCCGAGGGCGTGCGCGAAACGGCGCTCAAGTACATCCCGCAAATGCGTGCGCAGGGCGCGGACCTGGTGGTGGCCATCTCGCACGGCGGCCTCGATGGCGCGCCATATTCGCCGGACATGGAGAACGCCAACTACTATCTGGCGCAGGTGCCGGGCGTGGACGCGATGATGATCGGCCACTCTCACCAGCCGTTCCCGGACGCCGCCAGCAAGGTGCCGGAATTCGGCCTGCCGGACGTGGACAAGGCCAGGGGCACGGTCCACGGCGTGCCCGCCGTGATGGCCAACCTGTGGGGCAAGCACCTGGGCGTGATCGGCCTGCGCCTGAAGTACGACGGCAAGGCCTGGGTGGTGGACAAGAGCCGCACCACGGTCGAAGCCCGCTCGACGCGGAACGCCGATGGCAGCTACGTCGCCGCCGATCCCGCCATCGCACCATTGGTCGCTGCGGAGCACGAGGCCACCATCCGCTACGTGAAAACGCCGGTCGGCAGCAGCGACTTCCGCATGACGACCTATTTTGCCGATGTCGGCGACAGCAGCGCCATCGAAGTGGTGAACCAGGCGCAGACCGCCTATGTGCAACACTACGTCAAGGCCAATATGCCGCGGTACGCGGCGCTGCCCGTGCTGTCGATGGCGTCGCCGTTCAAGGCCGGCGCCGCCGGCGCGGGCGACTACACCGACGTCAAGCCTGGCGGCCTGGCGCTGAACAACGTGGCCGACCTGTATCTGTACCCGAACGCGCTGCATGTGGTGAAGATCGATGGCGCCGGCCTGAAAGCCTGGCTGGAAAAAGCGGCGGAACGTTTCAACCGCATCGACCCGGCCAGCGCGGCCCAGCAGGAGCTGGTCAACACCGCGGTCCCCGGCTTCAACTTCGACATGTTGAGCGACGCCGACATCAGCTACCAGATCGACGTGACCAAGCCAGCCGGCCAGCGCATCACGGTATTGCGGTACAAGGGCGCGGCCCTGTCGCCGGCGCAGGAATTCCTGGTCGCGACAAACAACTACCGCGCCAGCGGCGGCGGCGCCTTCCCTGGACTGGATGGCGGCAAGACCGTCCTGGCATCCCCGGACGCCAGCCGCGATGTGCTGATCGCCTACATCCAGCAGCAGAAGAACGTGACCCGCGCCCGCAACGGCTCGACGCGCAGCTGGCGTTTCGCGCCGGTGGCGACCAAGGGCGCGGTGGTGTTTCACTCCGCCCCCAACATGGTGGAGCTGGCGAGGGAGGCGGGCCTGAAGGCTGTCACCCAGATTAAAATGGACGATGGCGGCGGCAAGGGCCTGGCCCTGTACGCCATCGATTTGGCTAAATGAGCGGAGGACAAATGAAGCAGGTGCGAAGAGTGCTGGCTGCTTGTGTGCTGGCGGCGATCGGAATCGCTGGCCACGCCGTGGCCGGGCCGGTCGACGAGGCGCGCCTGTACCTGCGCGGCGGCTCGGGCGTGGCCGCCAATCTGCCGAAAGCGTTTTCGATCTTCAGCGCCGCCGCCAAGGCCGGCGATCCGCTGGCCGCCTACTATCTGGGCATGATGTACCGGAACGGCATGGCGGTCGCGCGCGACGCCAAGGCTGCGGCCCATTGGTTGAAGTTCGCGGCCGACCGCCAGATGCCTGCCGCGATGTTCGCGCTGGCGAACCTTTACCTGAGCGGCGACGGCGTCAAGCGCGACGAGCAGGCCGCACGCCACCTGATAGAAAAAGCCGCCGATCTGGAGTATCCTGAAGCGGTGATGGCGATGGCCATCGGCCTGCGCGACGGCTCCATGGGCTTCGACCGCAACGAGGCGCTGTCCGAAACGCAGATGCGCTTCGCCAATCGCGCCCTGGCGCAGCGCACCTCCGGCATGTAATTCCGGCCCGCCGAGGCACGCCTTCCTTACTGCTTGCTTACACGCGGCGGCCCCTCCGCGGCTTGCTGCGATGCCGCACATCTATCTGTTGCCGCTACCGATCTACTACCCTACAATGGCCCATCGATGGGGAGCCCATCCGGCCGAATTTCCCACGTAAGCGACTACTATAAGAACGTTGTAAACAGGAGATCACAGATGAATTTCAAGTTGAAATTGCTCGTTGCAGGCATGGCACTCGGTTTCTCGGCTTCCTCGATGGCGGCTGACCCCATCAAGATCGGCGTGGCCGGTCCTTTCACCGGCGGATCCGCGCCGATGGGCGTGTCCATGCGCGACGGCGTCAAGCTGGCCGTGGCGGAGATCAACGCCAAGGGCGGCCTGCTGGGCCGCCAGATCCAGCTGGTGGAGCGCGACGACGAAGCCAAGAACGAGCGCGGCGTGCAGATCGCCCAGGAGTTGATCAACAAGGAAAAGGTCGCGGCCACCGTCGGCTACATCAACACCGGCGTGGCCCTGGCTTCGCAGCGCTTCTACCAGGAAGCCAAGATCCCGGTCATGAACAACGTCGCCACCGGCTCCATCGTTACCCGCCAGTTCGCCGACCAGCCTGAGAACTACATCTTCCGCAACTCCGCCAACGACACCATCCAGTCGCACATGATCGTGCAGGAAGCGGTCGACCACCGCAAGTTCAAGAAGGTCGCCATCCTGGCCGACTCCACCAACTACGGCCAGCTTGGCCGCGAGGACCTGGAGAAAGCGCTGGCCTTGAAGAAGATGAGCGCCGTCGCCATCGAAAAATACAACCTGAAGGACGTCGACATGACGGCCCAGCTGCTCAAGGCCAAGCAGGCCGGCGCCGAAGTGGTGCTGACCTACGGTATCGGCCCGGAGCTGGCGCAGATCGCCAACGGCATGGAAAAACTGGGCTGGAAAGTCCCGCTGATCGGCAGCTGGACGCTGTCGATGGCTAACTTCATCGACAACGCCGGCAAGAACGGCAACGGCACCCGCATGCCGCAGACCTTCATCCAGGATCCGAACACGCCGAAGCGCAAGGCCTTCATCGATGCTTACGTCAAGGCCTACCATCCGCCCGGCGACCGCATGCCGTCGCCGGTGTCGGCGGCACAGGGCTACGATTCGATCTACCTGCTGGCGGCGGCCATCAAGCAGGCCGGTTCCACCGACGGCCCTAAAGTCAAGGCCGCGCTGGAAAACCTGAACGAGAAAATCGACGGTGTCGTCACCACCTACAACAAGCCGTTCAGCAAAGACAATCACGAAGCGATCACCGCCGACATCACCGTCTTCGGCGAAGTCAAAGATGGCAAAGTAGTGCTGGCCAAGTAAGCTCGCAGGTCTTCGTACTGGCCAGTCTTGAGGATTCAAGCCTGGCCTTTTTCTTGTCGTCCTAAAGTGGTGGTTATCATGGAAATCTTCCTGCAACTGGCATTCAGCGGCATCGCGCTCGGCATGATCTACGCCGTCATCGCGTTCGGCTATCAGCTTACCTTCGCCACGTCCGGCACGCTCAACTTCGGCCAGGGGGAATCGCTGATGCTGGGCGCATTGGTCGGACTTAGCCTGGTCGGCACCATCCACGGCGGGCCTTACATGAGCTACCTGCTGATGATTCCCCTGGTGATCGTGTTCGGCGCGCTGCAAGGTATGTTCGTCGAGTGGATAGGCGTGCGGCCGGCGATCAAAATCAAGTCGGAGTTCGGCTGGATCATGTCGACCATCGCGCTGGCCATCATCTTCAAGAACGTGGCCGAGAATATCTGGGGCAAGGACGACCTGACCTTCCCGTCGCCATTGAGCTCCGCGCCGTTCCAGGTGCTGGGCGCGAACGTGCAGCCGATGCAGGTGGCGGTGATCGTCGGCGCGTTGGCGATCATGGCGGCGGTGGAGATCTTCAACCGCAAATCGATCTACGGCAAGGCGGTGGTGGCCACCGCCAACGACCGCGACGCGGCCGGCCTGATGGGGATTAACACCCGCATGGTGATCACCTTCTCGTACGCGCTGTCGTCGGCGACGGCGGCGTTTGCCGGCGTGCTGGTGGCGCCGCTCACGCTCACCGGCGCCACCATGGGCGCCTCGCTCGGCCTGAAGGCGTTCGCCGTGGCGATCATCGGCGGGCTGACCTCCGGCGTCGGCGCCATCGTCGGCGGCCTGATACTGGGCATCGCCGAGACCACCACCGGCTACTACGTTTCGACCGGCTACAAGGAAGTACCGGGATTGCTGCTGCTCTTGCTGGTACTGGCGATCAAGCCGTCCGGCCTGTTCGGCAAAGCCGCCATCAAAAAGGTCTGAGACATGAACAAGAAACTCCTCGCGGCGAGCATCGTGGGCCTGGCGGCGCTGGTGCTGTATCCGGTGCTGATCCCCAATCCGTACTACATCCATTTGTTCGAGACGATCCTGATCTACGCCATCCTGCTGTTCGGGTTGGACATCGTGGTCGGCTACACCGGGCAGGTGTCGCTGGGCCACGCGGGCCTGTTCGGCATCGGCTCGTACGCCACCGGCGTGTTGGTGTTCAAGCTTGGCGCGCCGTTCTGGATCGCGATCCCGGCCAGCGTGGCCGGCGCCGCGGTGTTCGGCGCCATCCTCGCGCTGCCGGCCTTGCGAGTCACCGGCCCGTATCTGGCGATGGTCACGCTGGCCTTCGGCACCATCATCCAGATCCTGATCAACGAGATGACCTTCCTCACCGAAGGCCCGATGGGCATCAAGATCGCCAAGCCGACCATCATCGGCCAGAAGCTCGGCGAGGTAAGCTACTACTACATGGTGGCGGCGCTGATGGTGGTGTCGCTGATCGTGGTGCACCGCATATTGAAGTCGAACCTGGGCCGCGCCTTCGAAGCGCTGCGCGACAGCCCGATCGCCTCCGACTGCATGGGCGTATCGGTGTACCGCTACAAGGTGTATGCCTTCATCATCAGCGCCGGCTTCGCGGGCCTGGCCGGCAGCCTGTATGCATATTCGGAGGAGTACATCTCGCCGAACACCTACAACTTCGAGCTGACCATCCTGTTCCTGCTGGCGGTGATCATGGGCGGCCGCAAGACCCGTTCCGGTTCACTGATCGGCGCGATGATCGTGGTGATGCTTCCCAGCCTGCTGGCCGATATTGAACTGTTCCGCCAGATCGCCGTGGCGGCCGCCGTGCTGGGCGTCATCGGCGCCGCGCTGATGCTGGTCAAGCGGCGTGCCACCGTGCGCGGCGTGATGGTGCCGCTGGGCGCCACCATCGGCATGGCCGCGTATTCCTATAAGCTGGAAAACATCGTCGACTGGCGCCTGACTATCTTCGGGTTGATGACGCTGTTCGTGGTCTACTATCTGCAGGACGGCATCGTCGGATTCCTGCAAAGCCTGATGGGGCGTGGCGCCGTGCACGCCCAGGCGGTTCAGGCCAGCGGCGCCGAGCCGTTCGCGCGCGCCCAGGGCGGCGCGGCCGGCGAGACGCTGCTCAGCGTGGACCGCATCCTGATGCAGTTCGGCGGCCTGAAGGCGCTCAACCAGGTCGACCTGGATGTGGTGCAGGGATCGGTGCATGGCCTGATCGGCCCTAACGGCTCCGGCAAGAGCACGATGATGAATGTGCTGACCGGGATCTACAAGCCCACCGCCGGCAAGGTGTCGTTCGCCGGCGCGGCGATCTCCGGCCGCACGCCGTCCCAGATCGCGCTGGGCGGCGTGGCGCGCACCTTCCAGAACGTGCAGCTGTTCGGCGAGATGACGGCGACCGAGAACGTGCTGGTCGGCCTGCATAACACCTTCGAATCGAATGTGCTCGACGTGATGCTGCAGACGCCGCGCTACAAGCGCGAGGAACGCGCCGCGCGCGAACGGGCCGCCAGCATCCTGGAATTCGTCGGCCTGACGGCGATGGCCAACGAGGAGGCACGCAATCTCCCGTACGGCAAACAACGCCTGCTGGAGATAGGCCGCGCGCTGGGCCTCAATCCGCGCCTGCTGCTGCTGGATGAACCGGCGGCCGGCCTGACCGCGCCGGACATCAAGGAGCTGATGGCGATCATCCGCAAGATTCGCGACCACGGCATCACCATCATCCTGATCGAGCACCACATGGACGTGGTGATGGCCTTGTCCGACACGGTGACGGTGCTGGACTTCGGCCAGAAGATCGCCGAAGGCAAACCTGCCGCGGTGCAGAGCGATCCGAAGGTGATCGAGGCCTATCTGGGCGGCAGCGGCGAAGAACACGGCGGCACCAAAGCGCCAGCGGCGCATTAAAGAGGACAGCACATGCTATCGATCACCAATCTGCACGCGTCGTACGGCAAAGTCGAAGTCCTGCACGGCATCTCGCTGGAGGTCCCGAAGGGCAAGCTGGTGACGCTGATCGGCTCCAACGGCGCCGGCAAGACCACCACCATGCGCGCCATCTCCGGCATGCTCAAGCCGAAGGAGGGCAAGGTCACGCTGGACGGCAAGGACATCACCGGCGCCGATTCGCACGAGATCGCGCGCGCCGGCCTGGCGCATTCGCCGGAAGGGCGGCGCGTGTTCGCGTCGATGACGGTCACGGACAACCTGCTGCTGGGCGCCTTCCCGCGCTTCACGCGCGCCCGGCCCAAGGGCGACATCAAGCGCGACCTGGAAAAGTCGCTGGAGCTGTTCCCGCGCCTGAAGGAGCGCCAGCACCAACTGGCCGGCACCCTGTCCGGCGGCGAGCAGCAGATGCTGGCGATGGCGCGCGCGGTCATGCTCAATCCGGAGGTGATCCTGCTCGACGAACCGTCGATGGGCCTGGCGCCTATCCTGGTCGAGGAAGTGTTCCGCATCATCCAGCGCCTGAAATCCGAAGGCGTGACGATGCTGCTGGTGGAGCAATTCGCGGCCGCCGCGCTGAACGTGGCCGACTACGGCTACGTGCTGGAAAACGGCACGATCTCGGTCCACGGCCCGGCGGAAAGCCTCAAGACCGACCCGAAAGTGATCGCCGCCTACCTCGGCGGCGGACAAGGCCATTGACTTACTAGCAAAGTAAAAGTTATATATTTTAGAATAAATTAATTGCCGCACGGAAATCCAATAGATATAATTTGCAACTATTGAGTTTCCGTAAGGCAATAAATGCAACAAGTAAGCAGTCGGCTGTGCGGCGTGGTGCTGCTGTACAGCCTGGTTCATCAGGCGGCGCACGGCCAGTCCCAGGCCGAGATCGCGGCGCAGCAGATCCAGCGTCAGCAGCAAAAGGAGCGCGCACAGAACGAGCAGGCCGAGGAGCAGCGGCCCGCCGTGCGGCTGCCGCGCGAGCCGGTTCCGGCCGCTGCAGCCTATCCCACGAACGAATCCCCGTGTTTCCCGATCCGCCATATCGGCCTGCAGGGCGATATGGCGGCGAAGTTCGCCTGGGCGCTGGACGCGGCGGCCGACGCCACCGGCCGGTGCCTGGGCAGCGGCGGCGTCAACGCCGTGATCGCCAAGGTCCAGAACGCGCTGATCGCGGCCGGCTACGTCACCGCCCGCGTGCTGGCCGCGCCGCAGGATTTGCGCGGCGGTGACCTGCAACTGGTGCTGGTGCCCGGGCGCATCCGCGCCATTCGTTTTGCCGAGCCGGCCGCCGGCGCCAGCAACGACCGCGCCTCGTGGCGCACCGCGCTGCCTGCGCGGCCCGGCGATCTGCTCAACCTGCGCGACATCGAGCAGGCGCTGGAAAATTTCAAGCGCGTGCCGACCGCCGAAGCCGACATCGAGATCGTCCCCGGCGAGCAGCCTGGCGACAGCGACCTGCTGATCAAGTGGCGGCAGGCGCTGCCAGTGCGCCTGAGCCTGTCCGCCGACGACAGCGGCAGCGACTCCACGGGCAAATACCAGGGCGGCGCCACGGTGTCGTTGGACAATCTGCTGGGCTGGCAGGAGCTGGCCTATGTCAGCGTCACCCGCGACCTGGCCGCGCGCGGCCGCGACCACGGCACCCGCAACTATGCGCTGCACTATTCGATGCCGGCCGGGTATTGGCTGTTCTCGCTCAATGCCAGCCGCTACCGCTACTACCAGAGCATCGCGGGCGCCAACCAGAGCTACGTCTACAGCGGCACCAGCGGCAACCTCGAGTTCAAGGCCGCCCGTGTGCAGTACCGCGACGCCGCGCGCAAGACCACGGCCGCGCTGCGCCTGTACCGCCGCCGCAGCAACAACTTCATCGACGACACCGAAGTGCAGGTACAGCGTCGCCAGATGGGCGGCCTCGAGCTGGGCCTGTCGCACAAGGAGTTCATCGGCGACGCCACGCTGGACGGCAACCTGTTCTACAAGCGCGGCCTGCACCTGTTCGGCACCTTGCCGGCGCCCGAGGAGGAGTTCGACGACGGCACGGCGCGGCCCACAATCATCAACGCCGACGCCACGCTGACGCTGCCGTTCGCGCTGCGCTCGGCCAAGCTGCAATACCAGGCCAACTGGCGCGCGCAGTGGAACCGCTCGACGCTGATTCCGCAGGACCGCTTCGCCATCGGCGGCCGCTACACGGTGCGCGGCTTCGACGGCGAGGCCAGCCTGTCGGCCGAACGCGGCTGGTTGCTGCGTAACGACCTCAACTGGCTGATCGGCGACCGCACCCAGCTGTATCTGGGCCTGGACTATGGCCAGGTCTCGGGGGCGCACGCGGCCGCGCTGGCCGGCACCAGCCTGGCCGGCGGCGCGCTGGGCTGGCGCGGCCAGTTCGGCGGCGCCCAGATCGATCTCTTCATCGGGCGGCCAATCCGCAAGCCCGAGCATTTCCGTACCGCCCCAAACGCCGGCGGCTTCAACGTCAATTATCAGTATTAATTTTCTTAGCCGGCCCCAACCCTGCCGGCGGAAGGACCCGCAATGAACAAGCTCTGCTACCGCATCGTCTTCAACAAAGCCCGTGGCCTCTGCATGGCCGTGCAGGAAACCGCCCGCAGCCACGGCAAGGGAGCGGGGCAGGCGGGGCCGGCGGGCACGGCGGCGTCGGGCGGACTGGCGACGCGCTTGCGCAGCCTGGCGCGCGCCTTGCTCGGTGCGTTCGGCGGGACGGCCTTGCTGGCCGGGCTGGCCTCGGCGCAGATCATCGCCGATCCGAGCGCGTCCGGCCGCCAGCAGGCCACCGTCCTCAACGCGGCCAACGGTGTGTTGCAGGTCAATATACAGACGCCAAGCGTGGCCGGTGTGTCGCGAAATGTCTACAGCCGTTTCGACGTGCCCAAGACCGGCGCGGTGCTGAACAACTCGCGCACCGCCGTGCAGAGCCAGCTGGGTGGATGGATCGATGCCAATCCATGGATGGCGCATGGTACCGCGCGCGTGATCCTGAACGAGGTCAATTCCAACGATCCGAGCCAGTTGCGCGGCTATATCGAGGTGGCCGGCGCACGCGCGGAAACGGTGATCGCCAATCCGGCCGGCATCGTGGTCGATGGCGCCGGCTTCATCAACGTCAGCCGCGCCACGCTGACCACCGGCAAACCCTTGCTGGACCAGGCCGATGGCGCGCTGCGCGGCTATGCGGTGCGGGGCGGCATGATCAACATCGGCGGCGCCGGCCTGGATGCGCGGCAGACCGACTACACGGCGCTGATCGCGCGCTCGGTGCAGCTGAACGCCGGCCTGTGGGCACAACAGCTGGAGGTGACGACCGGCGTCAACGACATCGCGCTGGCGGCCGATGGCGCGGCCCCCGGCAATGCGGCGACCCCGGTGGCGGCCGGCGGCGAGGTGCCCCGTTACGGCATCGACGCCTCGCAGCTGGGCGGCATGTATGCCAACAAGATCACGCTGGTCGGCACGGAGGCCGGCGTCGGCGTGCGCAACGCCGGTGCGCTGGGCGCGGCGGCGGGCGAGCTGGTCGTCACCACCGAGGGGCGGCTGGAAAATACCGGCAGCCTGGCGGCCAGCCTGGCGCTGTCGGCGGCGGCGCGCGACGGGGTGGTCAATAGCGGCGGCATCTCGGCCGGCGGTGCGCTCACGATGAGCACGCCGGCGGCGGTGTCGAACAGCGGCACCATCAACGGTGCGGCCGGCCTGCAATTGACGGCGGCCGGCTTAAGCAATAGCAATCTGATCAGCAGCAGCGGCCGCGCCGCGCTGGCATTGACCGGCGATATCGACAACAGTCACGGCGTGATCCAGGCGCAGAGCCTTGCGCTGAGCAGCGGTGGCGGTATCAACAACCAGTCCGGCAAGTTGTTGCAGACGGCGGCGGTCGCGCTGGATGTGGCGGTCGCCGGTCTGCACAATGCCAATGGCGGACAGGTGGGGGCGGCTCCCTCGACCGGCGCGGACGGCAGCGGCGCGAACGCGGGGAACGGCGCGGACGGTGGAACCGGCAACGCTGGCACGGGCAACGGCAGCGGCAGCAGCGACAGCGGCGCCAACTCCGGCGCTGGCAACGGCACCGGCTCAGGTAGCGGCGGCGACAATGGCAGCGGCAGCAACAGCGGTTCCGGCAACGGCGCCACGCCGCCGGCGCCGGTCGCGCCAGGATTTCTGCACGCAGCCGGGGCATTGAACAATGACGGCGGCCAGATCCTGTCCGGCGGCGGTATTGCGCTGACGGCCACGTCGCTGGATAACAGCGGCGGCCAGATGAACCTGTCGTCGCTGGCGGTCAACGGTGGCGCGTTCAGCAACCACGGTGCGCAGCTCAATGTGCAGCGCGGCGCCAGCATCCACGGCACCAGCTTCGACAACCACGACGGCAAGCTGGTGGCCGGCGCCGGCGTTGACGTCCGGGTGCAGGGGCTGGACAACGGCAATGGCCTGATGTCGGCCGGCACCGACCTGGCGCTCGACAGCGCCGCCATCGTCAATCGCGACGGCAAACTGGTCGCCGGCGCACAAGCATCCATTACCGCCGCTGGTGCGTTGGACAACCACGGCGGCCAGATCCAGGCCATAACCGGCCTGGCGCTCAAGGCCAGCGGCAAGCTGGACAATCAATCCGGCGTGGTCGAGACGATCGGTGCCGCCGGCGCCATGCAGGTGCTGGCCAGCGAGATCGACAACAGCAAGGGGCGCATCGCCAATGCCGGCAACGGCGCCAGCGATGTCGGCGTGACCGGCAACCTGCTCAACAGCGGCACCATCGGCGCCAACGGCGCGTTGACCGTAAGCGCGCTGACGCTGCAGAACCAGGCCGGCGGCGGCATCCAGTCCACCGGCGCCATGGCGCTGGCCGTGCGCCGGCAGCTGGACAACCTGGGCGGCATCGCCAGCGGCGGCGCGCTCAGCTTCGACGAAAGCGGCGCCACGCTGAGCAACGCCGGCCAGATGGCGGCCGGCGGCGACATCCACATCGCCGTGCGGCACGCCGGCAACGACGGCGGCCAGATCGGCACCGCGGCCGCCTCCGGCGCCAGCCTGTCGCTCAGCGCGGCCGACATCAGCAACCGCGGCGGCAGCCTGCTGGCCGACCGTGACGTCGGCGTCAGCGCTGCGCAGGGCGGGCTGGACAACAGCAAGGGCCTGATCCACGCCCGCAACGACGCCAGCGTCAACGCGGCGCAGACGCTGCTCAACCAGGATGGCGTGATCGAAGCGGTCAGCGCCGGCAGCAAGCTCAGCCTCGACACCGGCGCGATCCGGAATCTGGGTGGGCGCATCGTCAACGCCGGCAGCGGCGACAGCAACGTGGCGGCCAAGGGCGCGATCGTCAGCGACGGCCTGATCGCCGGCAACGGCAGCATGGCGGTGACGGCGGCCACCGTCACCAACAGCGGCACGCTGTCGAGCGCCGGCGCGTTCAAGCTGGCGGTGACGGAACAACTCGACAACTCCAGCCTGATCAGCAGCGGCGGCGCCATGGAGCTGGGCAACGCCAGCGCCGACATGCGTAACACCGGCCAGGTCTATGCGGTGGGCGACATCGGCGTGCAGGCGCGCAACGTCGTCAACGCCGGACAGATCGCCACCACCGCGGCCGGCGGCGGCATCACCCTGCGCGGGGCGATGCTGGACAACCACGGCGGCAGCATCGCCGCCAGCGGCGCCGTCGATCTGCGCGTCGATGGTGCGCTCAACAATGCTGGCGGCCTGGTGCAGGCCGGCCGCGACCTGGGTATCGCCGTCAAGGACACGCTCGACAACAGCGCCGGCGTGATCGAGGCCATCGGCACCGGCAGCGCCATGCGGGTGAACGCGGGCGCCATCGTCAACGTCGCCGGCCGCATCGCCAACGTCGGCACGGGCGACACCGCCATCGCGGCGGACGGCGACATCCAGAACAGCGGCCTGATCGCGGGTAACGGCGTGGTCGATGTGGCCAGCTCTACGATGCACAACAACGCCGCCGGCGCCCTCACGTCCGGCAAGCAGATGACGCTGGCGGTGGAGCAGCTGTTGCAGAACGATGGCAGCATCCGCAGCGCCGCCGCGCTGGATTTCAGCAAGACCACGGCGGTGGTGGGCAACAGCGGCAGCATCATCGCGGACGGCGCCATGCTGGTCAGGGCGGGCTTGCTGGTCAATGACGGCGGCCAGATCTCGACCACCCAGGATGGCGGTGCCGACCTCGCGATCGACATCCAGCAGCTGCGCAACTACCGGGGCCGCATCCTGGCCGCCGGCAGCGCCGGCATCAATGTGGCCGGCGCGGTGGACAACCGGAGCGGCGCGATCCAGGGCGCCCAGGGCCTGTCGCTGAGCGCCGGCGGCGCGCTGGATAACAGCAGCGGGACGATCGAGGCGATGGGCGCCGGCGGCACGCTGACGGTGCAGGCCAACGGCATCGACAACACGGCGGGCAGCATCGTCGGCGCGGGCAGCGCGAGCATCAACAGCGTGAGCTATGTCTGGAACAGCGGGCGCATCGGCGCGAACGGCGAGTTGGCGCTGGGCGCGGCGTCGGTCTTCAATACCGGCGCCGCCAGCATCACGGCCGGCGCCGGCCTCGGCCTGTCGGTGCGCGACCTGCTGGACAACCACGGCCTGGTCAGCAGTTACGGCCTGTTGCACTTCGACCTGGTCACCGGGCAGGTCAACAACGACGGCCAGATCGTTTCCGGCGGCGGCATCAACCTCAAGGCTGGCGACCTGAACAACGACAAGGGGCAGATCTCGACCGTCAAGCAGTCGCAGACGGACGTGAGCATCGTCGCCAACAGCGCCAGCAACCAGGGCGGCACCATCGTCGGCGACCGCAACGCCGCGCTGATCGTCACCGGCGCGCTGAACAACGCGCAAGGCGTGATCCAGGCGGGCAAGGACATGCAGGCCAGCGTCGGCGCGGCGCTGACCAACACCACGGGCGTGATCGAGGCCACCGGCGCCACCAGCGCCTTGAACGTACAGGCCGGCTCCATCGACAACACCGGCGGGCGCATCGTCAACGTCGGCACCGGCGCCAGCAGCGTCGGCGCGCAGGGCACGCTGGTGAACGGCGGCCTGATCGCCGGCAACGGCGGCCTGTCCGTCACCGCCGCGACCCTGCAGAACAGCGCCGCCGCGACCATCTCGGCCGGCAAGGACCTGGCGCTGGGCGTCACCCGGCAACTGGACAACCAGGGCGCCATCAGCAGCGGGGGCAAGCTCGACTTCACACAGGTCACGGCGGCGGTGCGCAACGGCGGCACCATCGCCAGCGGCGGCGCGACGAGCATCAACGCGGGCACCTTCAACAACGACGGCGGCCAACTGGCGACCGTGCGCGGTTCCGGCGCCGACATCGCGCTCAACGCCCAGAGCCTGAGCAACCGTTCCGGCGTGATCCAGTCCGACCGCTCCGTGGCGGCCGGCGTGGCCTACACGGTGGACAATGCGCACGGCACCATACAGGCCCGGCAGGACTTGCAGTTTGCCGCCGGCTCCGCCCTGAACAACAACAGCGGCGTGATCGAGGCGATCGGCGCCGGCAGTGCATTGCGCGTGCAAGCGGGCTCCATCGACAACAGCGCGGGGCGGATCGTCAACGTCGGCAATGCGGCGGCGTCGGTATTGGCGCAGGATGCCATCGTCAACAGCGGCCTGATTGCCGGCAACGGCACGCTCGACCTGGCTGCGGGGAGCCTGCAGAATCAGGCGGGCGGAACAGTGTCGTCCGGCGCGGCGATGGACCTGGCGGTCACGCAACAGCTGGACAACCAAGGTGCTATCAGCAGCGGCGGCACGCTGGAGTTCAGCAAGACCACCGGCGTGGTCAACAACAGTGGCCAGATGGTCGCGGCCGGCCAAGTCCATGTGGCGGCCGGCGTGTTGAACAATGACGGCGGCCAGATCGCCACGCTGAAGGACAGCGGTTCCAGCATCGCCATCGACAGCCAGAGCCTGAGCAACCAGGGCGGCAGCGTGGTTGCCAGCGGCAGCGCGACCCTGGCGGTCGCGGGCGCGGCCAACAACGCGCACGGCACGATCCAGGCGCAGCGCGACCTGCAATTGACGGCGGGTGGCGCGCTCAACAACACCGGCGGAACGATCGAAGCGGTGACCGCCGCCAGCAGCCTGTCGGTGCAGGCCAGCGCGATCGACAACAGCGCCGGCCGGATGGTCAACGTCGGCACGGGCGCGGCCACGGTCAGCGCCACCGGCCTCATCACCAACAGCGGCCTGATCGCCGGTAACGGCAGCCTCGACCTGGCTGCCGGCAGCTTGCGCAACCAGGCCGGCGGCAACGTGTCGTCCGGCCTGAGCATGGGCCTGGGCGTGGCGCAGCAACTGGACAACCAGGGCGCCATCAACAGCGGCGGCAGCCTGACTTTCAGCCAGACGACGGCGGTGGTCAACAACAGCGGGCAGATCGCGTCGGCCGGCCAGGCCAGCATCGCGGCGGGCAGCCTGAACAACGATGGCGGCCTGATCGCGACGCTGCCGGATTCCGGTTCCGGCATCGCCATCACCAGCCAGAGCCTGAGCAACCGCGGCGGCCGCGTGCAAGCCAGCGGCGACGCGGTGCTCGACGTTGGCGGCGCAGTGGACAATACGCAAGGCACGCTGCAGGCGGGCCAGGACATGCGCCTGAGCGCGGGAGGCACCCTGAGCAACAACGCAGGCGTGATCGAGGCGCTGGCGGCGGGCAGCGCCATGCGCGTGCAGGCCGGCGACATCGCCAACGGCAGCGGCCGCATCGTCAACGTCGGCTCGGCGGCGACCAGCGTGAGCGCGCAGGGCGGCATCAGCAGCAGCGGCCTGATCGCCGGCAATGGCACGCTGGACCTGGCGGCCGACAGCCTGCAGAACCAGACGGGCGGAACGGTGTCGTCCGGTGCAGCGATGGACCTGGCCGTCACGCGGCAACTGGACAACCAGGGTGCGATCAGCAGCGGAGGCACGCTGGAGTTCAGCAAGACCACCGGCGTGGTCAACAACAGTGGCCAGATGGTCGCGGCCGGCCGGGTGCATGTGGCGGCCGGCGCGCTGAACAATGACGGCGGCCAGATCGCCACGCTGAAGGACAGCGGTTCCAGCATCGCCATCGACAGCCAGAGCCTGAGCAACCAGGGCGGCAGCGTGGTTGCCAGCGGCAGCGCGACCCTGGCGGTCGCGGGCGCGGCCAACAACGCGCACGGCACGATCCAGGCGCAGCGCGACCTGCAATTGACGGCGGGTGGCGCGCTCAACAACACCGGCGGAACGATCGAAGCGGTGACCGCCGCCAGCAGCCTGTCGGTGCAGGCCAGCGCGATAGACAACAGCGCCGGCCGGATGGTCAACGTCGGCGCAGGCGCGGCTACGGTCAGCGCCACCGGCCTCATCACCAACAGCGGCCTGATCGCCGGTAACGGCAGCCTCGACCTGGCTGCCGGCAGCTTGCGCAACCAGGCCGGCGGCAACGTGTCGTCCGGCCTGAGCATGGGCCTGGGCGTGGCGCAGCAACTGGACAACCAGGGCGCCATCAACAGCGGCGGCAGCCTGACTTTCAGCCAGACGACGGCGGTGGTCAACAACAGCGGGCAGATCGCATCGGCCGGCCAGGCCAGCATCGCGGCAGGCAGCCTGAACAACGATGGAGGCCTGATCGCGACGCTGCCGAACTCCGGTTCCGGCATTGCCATCACCAGCCAGAGCCTGAGCAACCGCGGCGGCCGCGTGCAAGCCAGCGGCGACGCGGTGCTCGGCGTCGGCGGCGCAGTGGACAATACGCAAGGCACGCTGCAGGCAGGCCAGGACATGCGCCTAAGCGCGGGAGGCACCCTGAGCAACAACGCCGGCGTGATCGAGGCATTGGCGGCGGGCAGCGCCATGCGCGTGCAGGCCGGCGACATCGCCAACGGCAGCGGCCGCATCGTCAACGTCGGTTCGGCGGCGACCAGCGTCAGCACGCAGGGTGGCATCAGCAGCAGCGGCACCATCGCCGGCAACGGCACGCTGGACCTGGGCGCGCAATCCCTGCAAAACACCGGCGCGATCTCGGCGGGCGGGCAGATGACGCTGTCGCTGTCGCAGCTGCTGGACAACCACGGCGCCATCCGCAGCGGCGGCGCCCTGACTTCCACGCAAACGACGGCACAGGTCAACAATAGCGGCACGATGACGGCCGCCGGCGCGATCAGCATGGCGGCGGGCAGCCTGAACAACGATGGCGGCCAGATCGCCACGCTGAGCAACTCGGGCGCCGACATCGACCTCGGCAGCCAAAGCATGAGCAACCGTGGCGGCAGCGTGCTGGCCAGCGGCAGCGCCGGCGTCAACGTGTCTGGCGCGCTGGACAACACCGGCGGCACGCTGCAGGCCGGCCGCGACATGCAATTGACCGTCGGCGGCGCGCTGGGCAACGCCGGCGGCGTGATCGAAGCGCTGTCCGCCGTCGGCGCGATGACGGTGCAGGGCCAGTCCATCGACAACAGTTCGGGCCGCATCGTCAACGTCGGCAGCGGCGATACGCGGATCGTCAGCCAGAGCTCACTGGTCAGCAGCGGCATGATCGCCGGGAATGGCAACCTTTTGCTGGCAGCCCAGAGCGCGCAAAACAAGGCGGGCGGTACGCTGGCCAGCGGCGGCAACCTGGAGCTGGAAGTCACCGGGCAAATGCAGAACCAGGGCGCGGTCAGCAGCGCCGGCATCCTGGACTTCGTGCAAGCCGGCGCCAGCTTCAGCAACAGCGGCCAGATGGTCTCGGGCGGCACGGCTACTTTCAGCGCGGCTAGCTTCAGCAACGACGGCGGCCAGATCGCCACCACCAGCGCTTCCGGCGCAGACATCGGCGTCACCAGCCAGAGCATCAGCAACCACGGCGGCAAGATCGTTGCCAGCGGCAATACCACGCTGAGCAGTGATTCCGGCCTGGACAACAACGCCGGCACGCTCCAGGCAGGCAAGAACCTGAAGCTGGGCGCCATCGGCGCGGTGGGCAACGCGGGCGGCACGATCGAGGCCGATGGTGGCGCCAGCACGCTGGAACTGACGGCGGCCACACTCGACAGCAGCGGCGGACGCATCGTCAACGTCGGCACCGGCGACACGACGCTGCTGATAGCGACCGACCTCGTCAACAGCGGCCTGCTCGCCGCCAACGGCAACCTGAACCTGACCGCGCAGACGCTGAAGAACAACACCGGCGGCGCCATCGGCTCGGCCGGCAAGCTGCTGCTGGCGGTGAGCCAGCAAGTGGACAACCACGCGGCCATCACCAGCACCGGCGCGCTGACCTTCCAGCAGGCCGGCGCCAATCTGAACAACGACGGCCAGATGGTCGCGGGCGGCGCGATGACCATCGTCGCCAAGGCTATCAACAATAATAACGGCCAGATCGCCACCGCCAAGAGCAGCGGCGCCGACCTGGCGTTGACCGCCGCCAGCCTGAGCAACGAGAAGGGAAAGATCCTGGCCGACGGCAAGGCTGTGCTGGCCATCACCGGCGCGCTGGACAACGTGCAGGGCACCATCCAATCCGGTAAGGACATGCAGGTCAACGCCGGCGGCGCGCTGACCAACAACGGCGGCGCCATCGAGGCGGCCGGTGCCACCTCGGCGCTGACGCTGAGGGCACTGTCCATCGACAACGGCACCGGCCGCATCGTCAACGCAGGCAGCGGCGACACCACCATTACCAGCTTGGGCGGCGTGAGCAACGCCGGCGTGATTGCCGGCGGCGGTAATCTGCTGCTCAATGCCACCACGCTGCAGAACGCCGCCACCGGCATGGTCGCGTCCGGCAAGGACATGACCCTGCGGCTGACTCAGTTGCTGGACAACCAGGGCACTATCAACAGCGCCGGCACGCTGACCTTCAACCAGGCTGGCGCCAACCTCAATAACAGCGGCCTGATCGTCTCGGGCGGCGACGCGCTGATCGTCGCCAACCAGATCAACAACAACGGCGGCCGCCTGGGCACCGGCGCCGGCTCCAGCGGCGACCTGAGCCTGACGACGCAGCAGCTGAGCAACGAAGGCGGCCACATCACCACCGGCCGCGACCTGAGCGTGAGCACGCACGTGATGCAGGGCAGCGGTGAGCTGCAAGGCGGACGCGACCTGGCGCTGAGCATGGACGGCGACTACACCCAGGGCAGCGGCACCCAGCAGTTCCATTCGAACCGCGACCTGAGCCTGACGGTGACGGGCAATATCGTCAATACCGCGACGTTCGAGGCGGCCGGCAAGCTCACGCTGAGCGGCAACAACGTCAGCAACAACGCCGGCGCCGTGATGCAGGGGCAGGGCGTGGCGGTCAACGCGGCGGGCAACCTGAGCAACGCGGGCCAGATCAACGGCACGGCCACGGTGGACCTGAAGAGCGGCGGCACGCTCGACAACAGCAACGCCATCGTCGGCGGCAACCTGACGCTGCTGGCGCAGAACCTGAACAACACCGGCGCCAGCACCTTGCTCGGCTCGACCGGCGCGATGACGCTGGACGTGGCGGGCACGCTCAACAACACCGGCGGCGCCAGCATCTACAGCGGCGGCAGCCTGGCCATCGCCGCCGCGCCGGGCGGCGGCGCGACCGGACTGGTCAACAACATCTCGTCGACCATCGAGGCGGCCGGCGACCTGTCGCTGAACGCGGCCAGCGTCAACAACATCCGCGAGAACGTCACGCTGGTCAAGGTGCAGACCGTCGACGAGACCAAGCAGATGTATCTGCCGAGCTGGTCCCATCATGGCGACAACCACAATAACTACGACCCCAACTCAAGCAACTACGTCCCAAGTGAGCTTTACTACGTCAACCCGGACGACGTCCTGGAAGACAAGCTCATGTTCGCCCCCGACGGGAATATGTATGGGCGCGCGGTCATCCGCACGCATGCCAATGACTCCGCGTTCTTCTGGGCCGCTTCCGGCGCCTACAGCGCGCAAGGGGAGCGTCTGCGCATTTCGATGAGCGACGGCACGCGTGTTCTGTACTACATGGTCCGCAAGGACAACATGGCCAACCCTGACCAGGGCGGGCCAACCGACACGCCGACCGACCTCTACCTGGGCGCGGTCAATAGCTGGCACAGCGCGCCGATCGCGTTCTCCAGCCAGTACGGCAATTGTTCGACCAACTGCGTACGCTTCGAGACGCAGCCTGACTATAACGATCCGACCACGGAGATCATCCGCGTGTCGGCGCGCGCGGTGGCGCCCCAGTCCGGCAAGCTGGAGCAGTCCCGCCTGGCCCACCACACGGCGGTGGAAGACCAGATCGCGCCAGGCTCCGGCGCTGAGGCGCAGATCCTTTCCGGCGGCAATATGCACCTGACCGTCGGCCAGGCGCTGACCAACCAGTATGGCCAGATCATGGCCACCGGCGCGCTCGCCATCGACGGCGGCGCGGCCATTACCAACCAGGGCGCGACGCTGTACCGCAACCATACCTTCGACGGCACCTGGAAAACCGACGACGGTGAAGTCGTTGCCTATACCATGCCGTCGCAGAGCGAAATCATCGGCTCCGCCGCCGGCGTGATCTCCGGCGGCAAGGGCGTCTCGATCGCCGGGCGCAGCTTCAGCAATGTCGACGTCACGGCCGGCACGGTCGGCAATATCCGCGACAGCGTCACCGTACTACCGACCGGCAATAACAGCGCCAGCGCGGCCAGCCACGCCACCGGCAACGGCGCCAGCGGCGGCAGCGCCGGCGGGCACGTCGGTGGCAGCGGCATCGGCAACAACGCCAGCGGCGCCGGCACGGCCGGCGGCAGCGGCATCGGCAACAACGCCGGCGGCGCCCACGTGGCAGGCGGCAGCGGCATTGGCAACAACGCAGCCGGCGCCGGCGCGGCCGGCGGCAGCGGTATCGCCAACCAGGCCGCGCGCGCCAACCAAGCCGGCGGCAGCGGCGCCGACAACAACGCGGCGCTGGGAGGGCTGGCCGGGGACAGCGGCCTCGCCAACCAGGCGGCGGAGGCCGGGCAGGCGGCCGGCAGCGGCATCGGCAACCAGGCGCGCGCACGGCTGGACGCCGGAGCCAGCGCGATCTACAACGGCGCCCGCGAGCTGGATAAAGTCAACGTCAGCGGCAAGACCAGCACGGCCACGACCAGCGGCGCAGCGCAGGGCAGCGGCGCCAGCGGCAAGGCGCTGGGCGACGTCAGCACCGGCCACGGCGCCAGCCTGGCGCTGAATGCGGCCGACAGTGGCGCGGTGGTCAAGGTGGCGCCGAACGGCCTGTCGCTGCTGAACCCGAACGCCAACGGCAGCTATGTGTTCGAAACCCGTCCGCAGTTCGCCAACCACGGCGACTGGATCAGCAGCGACTATCTGCTCAAAGCGCTCGACACCGATCCGGCCGTGACGCAAAAGCGCCTCGGCGACGGCTTCTACGAACAGCGCCTGGTGCGCGACCAACTGATCGAACTGACCGGCCGCGCGCCGACGGGCGGCCAGAGCGACGACAGCCGTTACAAGGAGCTGCTGACCAGCGGCATCAGCGTCGCGCAGCAATACGGCCTGCGGCCCGGCATCGCGCTGAGCGCCGACCAGGTCAGTCACCTGACCAGCGACATCGTCTGGATGGAAACGGAAACCGTCAGCCTGCCGGACGGCACGGTGGAAAACGTGCTGGTGCCCAAGGTCTACCTGGCGCACGCGGGCGCCGGTGCGGTCAAGGCCAGCGGCGCGCTGGTGACCGGCGACGGCGTCGACATCCGCACTACCGACAACATCGTCAACCGTGGCGGCCTGATCGACGGCGCCAACGGCCGCACGGTGCTGGTGGCCGGACAGGACATCGTCAACCAGGGCGGGACCGTCAAGGGCGGCGCCATGGACCTGCAGGCCGGACGCGACGTGATCAACCAGTCGCTGACGGTCAAGCAGGAATACGCCAGCGTCAACACCAGCGGCAGCTACACCACGCTGTCCAACCAGGCCGGCATCGCGGCCGGCGGCGCGCTGACGATCAAGGCCGGGCGCGACGTGACCGACACCGGCGGCGGCATCGCCGGCGCCAGCGTCGCCATCGGCGCGGGCCGCGACGCCAGCTTCAACGCGCTGCAGACCGGCAGCACCTACGCCTCGCAAGTGGCGGGCTTCACGGAGAAAGACAGCACCACCACCTACAAGACCGGCCAGGTCGCCAGCAGCGGCGACCTGAAGCTGGTGGCCGGCCAGGACATCAAGCTGAGCGGCACGCAGGTGGCCATCGGCGCGACCGGCAACGGCACGCTGGTGGCGGGGCGCGACGTGACGTTGGCGGCCGTCGTCAACGAAGTCAACATCAGCAAGCAGAACGATCCGGGCAGCAAGCTGTACGACAAGGAGGTCCGCCAGGACCAGACCGTGGTCGGCGCCTCGGTGACGGCCGGCGGCAACCTGGCCGTCAAGGCCGGCGACAGCGGCCTGGGCAACCTGGCGCTTGCCGGCAGCAACCTGGCCGGCGGCGGCAAGGTGCAGCTGGCGGCCAGCGGCGACGTCAACATCACGCAGGTGCAGGAGGTCCACCTGAGCGACTTGGCGCACCATGACGAATCGAGCAGCATGTTCAAGAAGAGCAGCAACACCTCGGCCGACTACAGCAACGTCAGCAAGGTGGTGGGTAGCGGCGTCAGCGGCGACTCGGTCACGGTGAAGTCGGACAAGGACATCGTCATCCGCGGCAGCGAGCTGAGCGCCACCGGGGCGCTGACCCTGAACGCCGGCCGCGACCTGCTGGTGTCCAGCGCGCAGCAGACCGACAGTGAAAATCATAGCGAGGAGCACCAGCGCAGCGGCTTCTCGTTCAACCCCGCCTCCGGCGCGCTCGGCTACAGCAAGAGCGACGAGGCCAAGGCCCGCAACGGCGATACGGTGACGCAGGTGGGCAGCGTGCTGAGTGGCGGCAGCGTCAGCACCAGCAGCGGGCGCGACACGGTTATCAGCGGCAGCACGGTGGTGGCCGACAAGGACATCGCCATCGACGCCGGGCGCAACCTGAGCATCGTCAGCGCCGAGAACAGCAGCACGGGCGCGTCATCGACCAGCAGCAAGAAGTCTGGTTCGATAGGCACGACGTTCCAGCCGGCGGTCGGCACGGTCAAGAGCGCCACCGACGGCACCAACGCCAGCGTGACGCAGGTGGGCAGCCAGATCGCCAGCCTGGGCGGCGACGTCAGCCTGAAGGCGGGCGAGCATTACACGCAGACCGCCAGCGAGGTGAAGGCGCCCCAGGGCGACATCGACATCACTGCCAAGGACGTGCTGATCAACGCGGCCATGAACAGCGCCAACAGCAGCGACCATACGAGCTACAGCAAGACCGCCATCGGCGGCAGCGTCAACGTGCCGTTGGTGGATGCGTTGAAGAGCGCGAACAGCATGGTCAACGCGGCCAAGAACACCAGCGACAGCCGCATGCAGGCGCTGGCGGCGTTGAACACGGCGGGCAGCCTGGTCGATGCGTACAAGGCCTACGACACCGTCACGAAGACCGGCATCAAGGTCAGCATCAGCCTGGGCAACCAGAAGAGCGACAGCACGGTGGTGCATACCAGCGAGACGGCGGTGGGTTCCACCATCACGGCCGGCGGCGACGTGACCATCCGCGCGACCGGCGCCGGCAAGGACAGCAACCTGACGGCGATCGGCAGCGATATCAAGGCAGGCCAGGACGTCAGCCTGTCGGCGGACAACCAGGTGAACCTGCTGGCGGCGCGCAACACGGCCAGCCAGCACAGCACCAACAGCTCCAGTAGCAGCAGCATCGGCATCGGCTTCGGTATCGGCGGCACGTCGAACGGCTTCACGATCGACCTGGCCGTCAGCCAGGCGCGCGGCAAGGCCGACGGCGACGACGTTGGCTACACCAACAGCCACGTCACGGCCGGCAGCCAGGTCAATGTGCACAGCGGCGGCGACACCACGCTCAAGGGCGGTGTGATCGCGGCGCCAACCGTGGTGGCCGACATTGGCGGCAACCTGAACATCGAAAGCCTGCAGGACAGCAGCAAGTACAACAGCAAGCAAAGCAGCGCCGGCCTGAACGCCAGCCTGTGCATCCCGCCGTTCTGCTACGGTGCCAGCACGGTGGGCGGCAGCATCGGCAAGTCGCATGTGGACGGCGACTTCCTGTCGGTGCTGGAGCAGAGCGGCATCAAGGCCGGCGACGGCGGCTTCCAGGTTGCGGTGAATGGCAACACCGACCTGAAGGGCGGCCTGCTGAGCAGCAGCCAGAAGGCCATCGACCAGGGCAGCAATGTGCTGATGACCGGCAGCCTGACGTCGAGCGACCTGCAGAACAAGGACCACTACGACGCGGGCGGCTTCGCGTTGTCCGGATCGATCAGCGGGAAGATGGGAGATCAGAGCAAGGTGCCTGAGAATGTCTCCAAAAACTGGACTGAGGAGCAGAAGACGGCCGCTGCTGCCGATGGCAAGCCCGGCGGCGGCGCGGGCTTCGGGTCGGCTAGTGGCGACCAGGGCAGCACGACCGCAAGCGGCATCAGCGGCGGCCTGATCGCGATTACCGACCAGGCCAAACAACTGGCGACGGGCAAGGACGCTTCGACGGTCGTTGCCGACGTGGACCGTGACGTGACGACGGAATCGGCGGCGGCCAAGGCCGGGTCCTTGACCAAGGGCTGGGATGCCAAGCAATTACAGAAGGATGTCGACGCTCAAGTAGCGATCACTACCGCTTTTGGTCAGGCCGCTGCAAAAAAAGTGGGTGACTTCGCCGACGCACAACGAGATGAGGCATTGGCGCGCGGCGACGAGCTAACAGCGGAAAAATGGTCTGAGGGAGGTGAATACAGGGTCGCAGCCCATGCTGCGATTGGCGCGGTAGCCGGAGGTACGGGTGGGGCACTTGGCGCAGGAATAAGCGCGCTAACGGCGCCCAAGATTAACGAGTTGATTGGTGATATTGGGCTGCCGGATGATGTCCGAAAACTGGTAATCGCTGCCGCTAGTTCCGGGGCGGCGGCATTGGCTGGTGATGCGGGTCTCGTCAGTGGCTACAATCAGGTAGAAAACAATTTTCTCAAACATGAGCAGGCTGCTGCTATGAGGAAGGAGTTTGATCAATGTGATAAGAAAGCGACAGGTTGTACTGATGCTGAATACGTCAGTATTCGCGATAAATACTTGGCGTTGTCGAATAAAAATATCGCGCAAATACAATCTTGTGTATTTACGGGTAACGTCGCCTGCGTATCAAGCCTTGAAGGGCAAGCGGCAACTTCCAGTGAATTAGGTCGTGATTTGGTTGGAGCAGATTTCACGATCTTTGCAGGAAGACAGAATAACGTGTTGTCATATCAGTCTGTAAACGGTGCAGCTTCCTTGTTCGGAACTGATGTACAGCAAGCTGCTGAGGTCGCCAAATTCAGATTAAGCCATTGTGTTGGCCTGACCTCCGCCTCTTGTGATGTCCTGGTTAAGGACGCGTTAGCTAATCAGAAGGCAAGGGTCGGCATATTGATGGCGGCCAGTACAGTCATTCCACTGGTCACGCAGGCAACGATCAATGGGTTGCGAACCTTAAAGCTGCCAACGAAAACTACTGTTACTCAGCCGACGGAATCTCCTGCCAGCAATAAAGGAACCCCAGATGCACTTTTACCTGATGCCGACTTTGCAGGACAATTTGTGCCTCGCCCTGATTTGGAGAAACATTTAATTGATGCAACAGTTTCAGGAAAGCAAATCTCCGGTGGGCATGATATGGAGAGTTTTAAGACGGCATTGAATGATGCGGGTGGTACAGAAATTTCTAGAACCGAGGTTGCGCCTGGGATATATGAGGTAGAGTACCAGCTTCCAAAAGCAAAGAAAAGCGCAGAGAAAACACTGTTTGATCCGAAGATGTATCCAGATATGCCTGCGATGACCTCAGCGGCGGCAAATAAGGCTCTTATGAATTATCAAATAACAGGAGAAGTTGTGCAGAAGGTCACCATTAATGGAATGAAATTTAACGTCAATATTAAAGTCACTGCAGGAGCGCCTGCGACAGTAAGAACTGCATATCCAATAGGAAAGGGGGGCTGAAATGGAATGGGGAAGGCTAGATGATGTCGCAACTGAAAACCATTTGCTCTATATGGTATGTATGTGGATCATTGCACCGTATGATAACCGCCCAGTAGATCATTTCCTTAAAAGGATACTTGGAAATGAACGTGGGTTTGGTGGCGATCCTGGTTGGGAAATTGAATGGATGACAGGCGTCCCAAGTGGCGACCAGTTCAGAGTTTGGGCTGATAAAGACGTAAGTGGTCTCGATCAAGAAGAGGCGGTTTACGATGGTGCAACGTTTTATATGGCCGCTCGAGAGACTTTACTGGCTTATGCTAAAGCACATCCAAGTCGTAAGGAAGAGATCGCTGAAATAATTCATCGCTATGGATTCAATCTCAAATAAAAGTTGAATTCGCAGGTTGGGGCAGCGGCAAGGCGCTGAGCGACGTCAGCACCGGCTAGGGCATCAAGCTGAGCGGCACGCAGGTGGCCATCGGCGCCACCGGCAACGGCACGCTGGTGGCGGGACGCGATGTGACGTTGGCGGCCGTGGTCAACGAGGTCAACATCAGCAAGCAGAACGATCCGGGCAGCAAGCTGTACGACAAGGAGATCCATCAGGACCAGACCGTGGTCGGCGCCTCGGTGACGGCCGGCGGCAACCTGGCCGTCAAGGCCGGCGACAGCGGCCTGGGCAACCTGGCGCTTGCCGGCAGCAACCTGGCCGGCGGCGCCAAGGTGCAGTTGGCGGCCAGCGGCGACGTCAGCATCACGCAGGTGCAGGAGGTCCACCTGAGCGACTTGGCGCACCATGACGAATCGAGCAGCATGTTCAAGAAGAGCAGCAACACCTCGGCCGACTACAGCAACGTCAGCAAGGTGGTGGGTAGCGGCGTCAGCGGCGACTCGGTCACGGTGAAGTCGGACAAGGACATCGTCATCCGCGGCAGCGAGCTGAGCGCCACCGGGGCGCTGACCCTGAACGCCGGCCGCGACCTGCTGGTGTCCAGCGCGCAGCAGACCGACAGTGAAAATTATAACGAGGAGCACCAGCGCAGCGGCTTCTCGTTCAACCCCGCCTCCGGCGCGCTCGGCTACAGCAAGAGCGACGAGGCCAAGGCCCGCGACGGCGATACGGTGACGCAGGTGGGCAGCGTGCTCAGCGGCGGCAGCGTCAGCGCCAGCAGCGGGCGCGACACGGTTATCAGCGGCAGCACGGTGGTGGCCGACAAGGACATCGCCATCGACGCCGGGCGCAACCTGAGCATCGTCAGCGCCGAGAACAGCAGCACGGGCGCGTCATCGACCAGCAGCAAGAAGTCTGGTTCGTTAGGCACGATGTTCCAGCCGGCGGTCGGCACGGTCAAGAGCGCCACCGACGGCACCAACGCCAGCGTGACGCAGGTGGGCAACCAGGTGAACCTGCTGGCGGCGCGCAACACGGCCAGTCAGCACACCACCAACAGCTCCAGTAGCAGCATCGGCATTGGCTTTGGCATCGGCGGCACATCGAATGGCTTCACGATCGATCTGGCCGTCAGCCAGGCGCGCGGCAAGGCCGACGGCGACGACGTTGGCTACACCAAGCATGACGTGTTGTCGCTGATTCAGTCTTGCATTTTTTAAGATCCTAATTGCTGTTAGCGGGAGTGAAGTGCGATATGAGCGCTTAACTGATCGAACTGATCAGCCGCGCGCCATCGTGCGGCACGAGCGACGAAAACTGCTACAAGGGTTTGCTGTCCAGCGGCACCGGGGTCTCCGGGGAACATAAATTTTAGAAAGAAAAAACACCAAAATGAAAAAAATCAAATACCTCGCCGTGGCAATCGCCGCCTGCATGACCCAAACCGCCCACGCCAGCGAACCAGCACAGTGTCAGACCCAGACTGCCGAAAAGACGGTTTTCGAAATGTGCCTGCTTCCCGGCGCGGCATTCCAGCATGACCTGTATACACTGAAAGCGGACAAGGTCTTGATCGCCGCTTTGGTCGATGACTACGCCGAGTCGGTGCAACTGGAGCATAAATTGCTCGACGGGCCGACCATCGAATTCCCCTTGTCGCGCCAAGGCGGCAACCCGGTCAGCATCGTCGGCGGCTGCGTCCCCGAAAGCAAGGACCAGATCGAGGTCGCGCGTGTTTGTAACTTCCGCTGGGGTAAAGTTCAAATCATCAAGGACGTTCGCTTCGAATTCAAATAAGCCCGCACATTTGCCTAAAAAGCACCGTTGGGGATACCATACATTTTTTTAACGGCGGGCGCCGCGATGAATACTGTGAAGTTCCCTTCGGGATCGACCGTCCCTGCGCTGGGCCAGGGCACGTGGAACATGGGCGAGGAAGCCGCCCGCAAGCGCGACGAAGTCCGCGCCTTGCAGCTGGGCCTGGACCTCGGCATGACACTGATCGACACCGCCGAAATGTACGGCGAGGGCGGCGCGGAAGAAGTGGTGGGCGAGGCGATCGCCGGCCGTCGCGACGAGGTCTACCTGGTCAGCAAAGTCTATCCGCACAACGCCAGCTTCGAAGGCACGCAGGCCGCGTGCGAGCGCAGCCTGCGCCGGCTGAAGGTCGATTGCCTCGATCTCTATCTGCTGCACTGGCAGGGCCACTTCGCGCTGGACGAAACCGTCGACGGCTTCGAGGCGCTCAAGAAAGCCGGAAAAATCAAGGACTACGGCGTCAGCAACTTCGACCTCGAAAGCATGCAAGACGCCGTCGGCTGCGGCGCCATCGCCACCGACCAGGTGCTGTACAACCTGTGCAAGCGCGGTATCGAGTTCGATCTGCTGCCGTGGTGCCGCCAGCAGGGCATGCCGCTAATGGCTTACTCGCCACTGGAGTCGCACGGCCGTGAACAGGCCGCGTTGCTGGACAATCCGGGCCTGCATGCCGTCGCCCACGCCCACGGCGTCGCCCCCGCGCAGATCGCGCTGGCGTGGGTGCTACATCAGGATGGCGTGATCGCCATCCCCAAGGCCACCGATCCTGTGCACGTGCGTGCCAATCGCGCCGCCGCCGATATCAAACTCTCCTCGCAAGATATGGCCGCGCTGGATCGCGCATTCCCGCCACCCCGTCGGAGCCGCGCTCTCGACATGCGTTAAAAGGACCTATGAAACACGAACTGCTTTGTTTAAGCCTGCTGCTGGCTTGTGCCGGCGCTTGCGCACAGGAAGTCCCTGCGGCCGATGCCGAGGCGCCGCAAGTGGTGGAAGTGGGGGGCGTGAAGAACCCCGAACTGAAATCCTACAAGATCATGCTGAAAGGCGTGGATGCTTTCGAGGAGCACCGTAAGTACGCGCCCGCCGCGCCGATGAAATTCAAGCTGGTGTCCGCAACGCCGGGTGGATCGGTGGAGGGCGTTACGCTGCGCATCGCTGGCGACAACACGTTGGAAAACGTTCCGGTCGCAGCGGATGGCACCTTTGTCCTGCCGCGCATCCAGGCCGCAATCGACGACAAGGCCGACCTGGTCACGAACAAGAAGAAAAGCATGGTGCGGTGGCGCGGCGATATCCATACGCCGGGTGTGCCGGCCAACGCGCGCCGCCTCGGCGATTTGCGCATGGAGTGCGAGATAGGTTGGGCCGTCAACAAGGAGGACATATCCTTCCTGATCCGCAATGGGCTCGCGCTCGCTGGTGGGGCTTGCCACATCAAGAGCGTCCAGTTGCGCTACCAGGCGCCGATGAACGCGACCAGTGTGACGTTGGTCTCCGGCGAGCGCCGTATGTCGCTGCCCTTCATCGCCAAGTACAAAAACGTGTTCTCGCCACCCGTGGCCGACACCAGTTGGGACGACGAGTCGCTGATCGAATATGAATTCGCGTCGGCGTCCATGTAAGACCTTGCGATGGCCTCTGCTAAACTGCTGGACAGTTAAACTGTCCAGCAAATCATGCTAAACCGAATCAAGCAACTGTTCTCCGCCAAAGACACCAGTCACCACATTCTGATCAACGCTTACTGCACGGTGGCCGAGGTTCCCAAGCCTGCCTTCCCGCACGTGCTCAATGCACGGCGCGACCTGTCCGATCCCGAATTGCAGCCCCACCTCAACGGTTTCATGAACTATCTGGCCCAGGCCGGAGCGGGCCAGATGACGCAGGTGCGGTACCACGTGATCCGCCATGTGCAGCGCGTGCGCCAGCATGTCAGCCTGTCCGTCGAGGAGGGCGCGATGGACAGCTTTGCCGTCTGGGCGCAGGCTGCGAACGCCATCGTCTTCATGGCCGACGGCAGCGTGCGCGATCCGCAGGGCCGCGTGCTGTTGCCCGCGTCCGGCGATGACGGCGATCCGCAAGCCGTGGTTCCTTATCCACCGCAGGCCTGGCAGCGCAAGACGCGCTCCGACGAGTTGCTTGCCGCCCGCAAGATCGCCGTGCCGGCCACGCTGCCGCCGCTGGTCTCCGAACCGGAACTGCGCCTGCGCACGCCGGAGGATGTGCTGCGCCGGATGCTGGCGCTGTTCGTGGTTGCGATCCGCGCCGAGTCGCTGACGGGTGGCCAAGCCATCGCCGTCGAGGATCTGAAAAAACGCTTCCCACCTGCCTTCGCCGGCCTGACCGACGCGGAGCGCGCCTTCCTGGCGCAGGAGACGCCCACGGAACTGGAGACCACCCAGTTCCTGTGGCGTTATGAAGCCATCCTTGTGCTGCAATGGGCGCTTGGCCTGCAAGAGGCGCTGCCATTCGCCGACGCGATCTGCGACGTGGCGGCCATCTCGCGCACCGTCATCGAGCGCGGCACCGAAGGCCTGCGCAAGCAATTGGCCATGCGACCGGCGGCGGAGATACTGGATGCGCTGGACCTGCATTACCGCCAGCACTGGGCCACGCGCCAGGCGATCTTGAAGAAAACCGCCGCTCCCGCAGCGCTGAACGACGGCGTGCTGCAGGAACGACACCATGCGCTGAACTGGCTGGTGCATTTCGAAGACCGCGATTGGGACGACGTCGACACACCTACCTGACCTGCTGCTACACTGCTGGCTGATCAAAACTGTTCAGCAAAAGTCTATGAGCCTGCAATCCGTTCGTGAATTCTTCCTTGCCCGTGATCTTGATCTCCCCATCGTGGAACTGGAAGTCAGCACCGCCACGGTGGCGCTGGCGGCCGAGGCGCACGGCGTGGAGCCGGGCCGCATCGCCAAGACGCTGGCCTTCCGCGTCGCCGAAGGGCGCGTGATTTTGCTGGTGGCCAGCGGCGTGGCGCGCATCGACAATCGCAAGTTCAAGGAAGCCTTCGGCAAAGGCAAAATGCTGCCGGCGGACGAAGTGGCGGAAGTCACCGGCCATCCTGTCGGCGGCGTTTGTCCGTTCGGCCTCGCGCAGGCGCTGCCGGTTTATCTCGACCATTCGCTAAGTAACTTCGATGAAGTGCTGCCGGCTGGCGGCTCCACCAACAGCGTGGTGCGGATCACGCCCGCGCTGCTGGCGACCGTCACGCAAGGGCAGTGGGTGGACGTTTGCTGACTGCCGCGCCAGAATTTACGGATTTGGCGGATCGGCTTTCGTCGCGGTGAGCACCGCCACTTGCTCCTGCAGGCGCCGGATCTGCGCATACAGGGGCGCTGTCATGGCGCCAATTTCCTGCTCGGTATATCGCGGCGTGATGTGCTGTGGGCAGTTCCAGTCGTACCCCTCCACAGTGATGATGAAGGCCCGTTCGATGCGGCCGGCGTAGCCGGGCATGCGCAGCCGCTCCATCAACTCTGGATCGTCCGCCGCTTCAACGGTGCGTGCGTGGCCGATGACCTTCAGCCGCACCTGCTCCGCATAGTCGACCAATATCATCGAGATGCGGTCGTCCGTTTTAAGATTGCCGACGCTGAGATACTGCAGGTTGCCGCGAAAGTCAGCGAAGGCCAGCGTCTTCGCATCGAGCGCGCGCAGGAAGCCCGCCGGCCCGCCGCGATGCTGCACGTACGGCCATCCGTCCTGGTTGACGGTGGCCTGGAAAAAATGGTCGCGCTCTTCGATGAAGGCGATTTCCCGTTTCCCCAGGCTGTCCTGCCGGTCTTCCATCCGGTCCAGGAACCCATATTTGGCGCGGCTTCCCAAGTTCTCCTGAACTTCGCGTACAGCAGGCGTGAAGGTGATGTCGGAATATGCACGTCCCATGATGGGCTCCTCGGTTTGGTTGGAATCAGGCGGCGATTTTCAGTTCGACTTTCGGGAAGTCGATCTCGACGCGGCTGGCCTTGGCCAGGATATTGGTCAGGAAGTTCATGGCGACGTGGGTAATGATCTCCACGATGTCCGATTCACTGTAGCCCGCATTGCGGATCTCCGCCAGTTCGACGGCGCTGATCTCGCCCTTTTTCTCCATCAGGCTTTGCGCGAACTTCACCGCCACCGCTGCTTGCGCATCGGCGCTGGTGCCGCTGCGGGCGGCGCTCATCTCGTCGCCGCTCAGGCCTGTTTTGCGGCCGATGGCGGTGTGTGCGGACACGCAGTATTCGCAGCTGTTCTGCTGGGCCACCGCCAGGGCGATGCGTTCGCGGGTCAGGGCATTCAGCGAGCCGTCGTTGGCCACGCCGTGCAGGCCGAGGAAGGCGCGCAGCGCGACCGGCGAATTGGCGAACACTTTCAGGAAGTTGGGCACCATTCCCAGTTGGCCCTGGATGGCGTCCAGCAGGGCTTTTTGTTCGGCGTTGGCGGTGGCGTTTTCGATGGTGGCGATACGGGTCATGGTGTTGCTCCTTTGGGTTGTGGGTTGTTTGTTCAGCGAACACTTGCAGTTTCATCGATATACGGGATAATGAGAATCCGTTAAATATGTAATGAACTATTTCTGAATTGGGAATAATGTGGACAAGCTCTCCGCCATGGCGATCTTCGTGGCCGTCGTCGACGAAGGCGGCTTTGCCGCCGCTGCCCGCAAGCTGAAGATATCGCCGCCGGTGGTCACGCGCGCCGTGACGGAACTGGAGGAGGGGATGGGCGTGCGCCTGCTGTTGCGCACCACGCGCGTGGTGCGGCTGACCGAAACCGGCGCGCGCTATGCCGCCGACTGCCGCCGCATCCTGGCCGACGTGGTGGAAACCGAAACCTCCGCCGCAGGCGCCCACGGCGCGCCGCGCGGACGTTTGGTGATCACGGCCTCGGTGATGTTCGGCGCGATGTACGTCACGCCCATCGTCACCGAGTACCTGCGGCGCTACCCGGAGACCGACGTCGAATGCCGCTTCCTCGACCGCGTGGTCAACATGATGGACGAAGGCGTGGACGCGGCGATCCGCATCGGCGTGCTGCCCGATTCCAGCTATCAGGCGGTCGGCGTGGGGCAGGTACGGCAGGTGCTGTGCGCGTCGCCGCAATACCTGGCCGCACGCGGCACGCCATCCACGCCGCAGGAGCTGTCCGGCCACGACCTGATCGCGGCGACCGCCGTCACGGCCACCAACGACTGGCGCTTCGAATGCGATGGCAAGGCGCAGGCGGTGAAGGTCCATCCCCGCATGAGCAGCACCAGCAACGACGCCGCCTTGCGCGCCGCGTTGTCCGGCTTCGGCATGACCCGTGTGCTGTCCTACATGGCCGCGCCCTATCTCGCCGATGGCCGCCTGGTCGCTGTCTTGAGCCACTGCGAACCCGCACCGATGCCGGTCAGCGTGGTGCATCACGAAGGCCGCCACTCGTCCCGCAAGCTGCGCGCCTTCCTCGACCTGGCCATCGCCACGCTGCGCGGCGACGCTGCGCTTCGATAAAAAATTGTATACAAAATTCGTTGACAATGTATCCGGCGAGGCGCAATATCGTCGTCAATAAACGCGTCGGTCACGAGCTGTTGCGTTGCTAAGCATCCTTTCTACGCACGGTTAAGGGCAGCCCGTGCGGGTTGTAGTTGCAAAGTAACGCCCATAAAAAAAGACAGACGGAGACGCGTTTATGAATCACTTGTTATTTCAGGTCGAGGATCGGCCACCCCTATTCACAACCGTATTACTGGCGGCCCAGCACATGCTGGCCGCGCTGGGCGGCATCATCGCCGTGCCGCTGGTGGTGGGTGCGGCGCTCAAGCTGCCGGCCGACCAGATCATCACCCTGATCAACGCCGCCTTGCTTGGCTCGGGCATCGTCACCATGGTGCAGTGCAAAGGCATAGGCCCTGTCGGCATCAGGCTTCCCTGCGTGATGGGCACCAGCTTCGCCTTCGTCGGCGCGGCCATCAGCATCGGCCTGGAACACGGCGTTCCCGCGATACTCGGCTCGTCGCTGGCCGCTTCGGTGGTGATGATTGTCGGTAGCTGCTTCATGCCGAAGATCCGCAAGCTGTTCCCGCATGCCGTCACCGGCGTGGTGGTGACGATGATCGGCCTGTCGCTGGTGCCGGTCGCGGTGGACTGGGCGGCGGGCGGCCATGCCCCGGGCGCGGTCTATGGCTCGCCGCTGAATCTTGGCATCGCCGCCTTCGTGCTGGTCACGGTCATCATGCTGGTCCAATTCGGCAAGGGGATTGTATCCGCGGCGGCGGTGGTGATCGGCATGTTCATCGGCTACCTGCTGTGCGTATCGATGGGCATGATCGATTTCTCGCAGGTGCGGAACGCGCAGGTCTTCGCGCTGCCGCAGCCGCTCCATTACGGCATGACCTTCCCGGTGGCCGGCGTGGTCGCGATGGCGATCGCCTACCTGGTCACGATGGTGGAAACCACCGGCACCTTCATGGCGCTGGGCGCCGCCACCGAGACCAAAATGCGCGGCAAGACGCTGGCCCGTGGCATCCTGTGCGACGGCGTCGGTTCGGCCTTCGCCGCGCTGTTGTCCAGCCCTCCGGTATCGACCTTTGCGCAGAACGTGGGTGTGGTGTCGCTGACCGGCGTGGCGAGCCGCCATGTGGTCGCGCTGACCGGCGTGATGCTGTTCCTGGCCGGCCTGTTCCCGATCCTGGGTGCGGTGGTGGTGACGATACCGCAGCCGGTGCTGGGCGGCGCGGGCCTGATGATGTTCGCGATGATCATCTCGGCCGGCGTACAGTTGTTGAGCCACGTCGAGCACACCAAGCGCAATGGCATCATCATGGCGGTGGCCATCGGCTGCGGGCTGGCGGTGACGGTGCGGCCGGAGTTGTTGTCCAAGCTGCCGGCCTTCGTCAAGGAAGTCTTCGGCTCCGGGATCACCGTCGGTGCGCTGGTGGCCGTGGCCCTGAACCTGGTGCTGCCCGAGCGTCCGCTGGAATTGAACGACGACGATGAGGAGGAAGACGTCCCGCAGGCTTTCCTGACCTCCGAGCGTGAAGCAGCTTAAAATACGCCTGATATCAACCCTACTGTTTCCGCAGTGCCCGCGCATTGTTTCCGCAGTGTTTAGCCCTTATAGAAAATGACTAAAACTCTACTGATCAAAAATGCGCGCGTGCTGGTGACGATGGATGACGAGCGCCGCGAAATCGCCGGCGGCGCCGTCTACATCCGGGACAACGTGATCGAACAAGTGGGTCCCAGCGCCGATCTGCCGCAGCAGGCCGACGAGATCATCGACGCGGCCAACCATGTGGTGATGCCCGGCCTGGTCAACACCCACCACCATATGTACCAAAGCCTCACGCGCGTGATTCCCGCCGCGCAGAACGGCGAACTGTTTAACTGGCTGACCAACCTGTATCCAATCTGGGCCAACCTGACGCCGGAGATGGTCAACGTCTCGACGCTGGCGGCGATGTCGGAGTTGATCCTGTCCGGCTGCACCACCAGCAGCGACCACCTGTACATCTACCCCAATGGCTGCAAGCTCGATGACAGCATCGAGGCGGCCGGCAAGATCGGCATGCGCTTCCACGCCGCGCGCGGATCGATGAGCGTGGGCCAGTCCAAGGGCGGGTTGCCGCCGGACCGCGTGGTGGAAGAGGAGGGCGCCATCCTCAAGGACACGCAGCGTCTGATCGAAAGCTATCATGACGCCGGGCGCTACGCGATGCAGCGCATCGTGGTGGCGCCGTGTTCGCCGTTTTCGGTGTCGCGCGATCTGATGAAGGAAGCGGCGGCGCTTGCCCGCAACTTCGGCGTCTCGCTGCACACGCACCTTGCGGAGAACGCCAACGACATCGCCTACAGCCGCGAAAAATTCAACATGACGCCGGCCGAATACGCCGAAGACTGCGGCTGGGTGGGACGCGACGTCTGGCACGCGCACTGCGTGCAGCTGGACGACGACGGCATCTATATGTTCGGCCGCACCGGCACCGGCATCGCCCACTGTCCTTGTTCGAACATGCGCCTGGCCTCCGGCATCGCGCCGATCCGCAAGATGCTCGACAGCGGCGTGCCGGTGGGCCTGGGCGTGGACGGCTGCGCCTCCAACGATTCCGGCCACATGATGGGCGAGGTGCGGCAGGCGATGCTGCTGCAGCGCGTGGGTTTCGGTCCGGATGCGATGACGGCGCGGCAGGCGCTGGAGATGGCCACGCTGGGCGGCGCCAAAGTGCTGAACCGCGACGACATCGGCGCGCTCAAGCCTGGTATGGCGGCGGACATCGTGATGTTCAAGCTCGATACGATAGGCTTCGCCGGCGCGCTGCACGATCCGGTCGCGGCGCTGGTGTTCTGCACGCCACCGAATGTCTCGCACAGCATCATCAACGGCAAGGTGGTGGTGCGCGATGGCGTGCTGTGCACCATCGACCTGCCGGTGGTGATCGAGCGCCACAACGCGCTGGCACGTCAATTGGCCTTGGCTGCCGCCTGATAGCCGGCGATGGCCTGGTTCAGGGCCAACCGCATATGCAGGTCGTGCGCCGCCTGGTCCGCAGGCTCGGCATCGGCTGCAGGCGGCCGGCCTTCGCTGCGCTGGCGTTGTTCTTCGAGCGCCTGCTCCAGGTAGGCATCCTCGGTGCCGAACCATTCCAGCGTAATCCGCTCGCCCAGCATGCGGACGCGTAGTTGCTGGCGTTGTTGTTGCCAGCTGCTGATGCGGTTCAGGTCCTGCGATGCGGCGCTCGCGGAGGTGAAGTGTTGCGCCGCCAGCAGTTCGTCGTGCGCGGTCAGGTAGGCTTGATAGCGGGCGGCGATCCGGATCGCTTCATTGGCCGCTGCTGGTGGCAGCGCGCGCCGCAGGTGTTCCGTCAGCGCCTGCATTCCGCCGCCGCCGCTGCGGTCCAGCAGAAAACGATCCATCAGTTGATGCAGCGCGAAGTCGGGGATGAGTTGCTGATCGTCGGTCAATGACAGGTCTGGGGCTGCGGCGCTTTCCCCGGCCGGCACATCCAGCCAGTGGCGCGCGGCGCGCCGGGCCTCGCCGGCGTCCGCACAGACGGCGTGCGGATCGGCGACGCAGGACTTCGCAGGCGGCGGAGCTTGAGCTGCCGTACGCTCCGCCGGCGGCGAGTCGGGCGCGAGCGGCTCCCGCCAAGCCCACGCCGTGAGCAGGGCGGTTGCCGCCAGCGCCGCGATGGTCGCCGCAGCCTTCATCAGTAGGTAGGCCAGCCGCCGCTGAAGGTCAGGTCGTTGATGAACAGGACGCCGTTGTAGTTGTTCTGGCTATCCAGTTCGTGCCGCACCATCACGCCATTGGCCACCGACTCGCCACCGGGCGCGATGAAGCGTCCGCCGCCGGCATCCAGTGTGGTGCCGCCGCCGTTGCGCATGTCGACACCATTCTTGTCGAGATAGGGACCGGTCACACTGGTCGAGCGGCCATACGAAATATGGTAGGTGCTGTTGGCGCCGGCGCAGCACTTGCCCTTGGAGACGAACAGGTAGTAAAACGAACCGTTCGACATGATGAACGAGTTCTCGATGCCGGTGCTGTCGGCCGCGAGATGGAACCAGCTGCCGATTGGCTTGAGCGTGTTTGCGTCGACCCGCGTGGTGTAGATGCCGGTCCAGAATGAGCCGAACGACAGCCACGGTTGACCGGCCTTGTCGACGAAGAAGTTGGGATCGATGGCGTTGAAGTTGTTGCCAGGCGCGGAGCTCAGCACCACGCCCTTATCGGACCAGTTTCCCGCCGCGATGCTGCTGGCGGTGGCCAGCCCGATGGCCGATTTTTGCGTGCCGAACGTGGACACCGCGTAGTAAAGGATCGCCTTGCCGTTCCAGACGTGGATGTCCGGCGCCCATACGGTCTTGGAGTTGTTGTTGTACTGGCCCCACCACGACAGGCCATTGCCGAAGATGCTCACGCCTTGCTTCCATGCGTGGCCGTCCGCCGAAAACTTGACGCCAATGCCGTTGTCGCTGGTTTCGGTGATCCACCAGGTGCTGTTTTCCTTGTAGACGCTGGGGTCGTGCGTGACGAGGTCCCCGGTCAGGGTCCACGTGGAGGCTTGAACACCTGCTGCGCACAGGGCGATGGTTGCCGCCGCCGCGAATTTCTTGAGTAGCTTTTTAGTCATTGTCGTCTCGCTTTATAGATTTTGTGTCTGCCTACGCAGGATTTCATGTTGCGGCAGGTGCGAGTGTGCGTCCAATGAATTATTATCGTCAGCCGATATCCCGATCCGTATTGTTAAATCAGCAGCGCGGAGACCAGGTCCCGCTTGGCCGGGTTGGCGTTGATGTCGAAATTGAGCGCCGCTTCCACGTGGCTCAGATGGTGCAGCATCAGCTCCGCCGCCTTGTCGGCATCGCCCGAGCGGGCCGCCGCCAGGAAGGCGGCGTGTTCGTCGGATGAGCAGGCGGCGTCGCGCTCCGATTGATACAGCATCGTGATCAGCGAGCTGCGGCCCACCAGCTCGCGCACGATCTCCTTCAGCACCTGGTTGCCCACCACGTCCGCCAACAGCACGTGGAAATCGCCCAGCAGCTGCTGACGCATCTTCGACGGCACTTGCGACAGCGTGCTGCGTTCCTCCTTCAAATGCTTCTCCAGCTTCCGGTAGTCGGCCGGCTTTGCCTTGGCGGTGAACTCGCGCGCCAGCGCCGCCTCGATGATGCGGCGTGTGGCGAAGATCTCGCGCGACTCCTGTTCGCTGGGCTGGCTGACCATGGCGCCCTTGTCGGGGACCATGTTAATCAGCTTGTCCTTCGACAGTATCAGCAGCGCCGCGCGGATCTTGGTGCGGCTGACCGAATACAGGCGGCACAGCGCTTCCTCGCGCAGCTTGGTCCCTGGCGGCAGCTTGCGCGCCGCGATGGCTTCGGCGAGATGGGTGGCGATGTCGTTGGCGCTTTCCGCGGGTTGGGTGATGGACATGTAGTGGCTTTGAATTCTGTAGTGTCGTTTTTTCGTCCCATGATACCGCAGTATTGGAGAGGTAATCGCATTACATCTGTGTCGTGAAAAGCGACTATGGAAGCGGTTCCCATGGGGGATTGTGAAAAATTGAATCGTATTTCGCTTGTTGTTTACTGTAGTTCTGCTACATTTTATCTGGGCTGCAGTATTTCCCAAATTACAAATAAAACGACACGGAGACTACAAATGAAGAAAACCTTACTGGCCGCCGGCCTGTTGGGCGCGTGCGCCTTCGCACCCGCACACGCCGCATTCAACCCCGCCGACACTTCGGTGCAGATGTTCCGCTGGAAGTGGAACGACATCGCCAAGGAGTGCACCAACTGGCTCGGACCGCAGGGCTTTGGTGCGGTGCAGGTGTCGCCGCCGCAGGCTTCGGCCAGCCTGGGCGCGTGGTGGGACGTGTACCAGCCGGTGAACTTCGCCTCGCTGAAGAGCAATATGGGCACCGAGGCCGAGTTCCAGACCATGATCAATACCTGCCACACCGCCAAGGTGCGCGTGTATGCGGACGTGGTGGTCAACCATCTGGCCGCCGGTTCCGGCACCGCGACCGATGGCTCGACGTGGAATTCGTCCACGCTGGCCTATCCGTTCTTCAGCTCCGGCGATTTTCATCCGGCCTGCGACATCGCCGGCGGCGATTACGGCTCGCCGGGCAATCGCTACAACGTGATGTTCTGCCGCCTGAGCGGGCTGCCGGACCTGAAGACCGACGGCGCCTACGTGCAGGGGCAGGTCCAGACCTACCTGACGAAGTTGATCAACATGGGCGTGGACGGCGTGCGCTTCGACGCCGCCAAGCATATGCAGCCGAGCGACCTGCAGGCGATCATGGGCGGCGTCACGCACACCACCAAGGCCGGCGAGGCGCTGTGGATCACGCAGGAGGTCATCCCGGACAGTAACGTGGTGCGCTCGGATTATTACAGCGTCGGCACGCTGAACGAATTCCAGTACACCTTCGCGCTCAAGGCCATGTTCCGCAACGAGAACGGCGCCAGCCTGTCGCAGGTGCGCGCCATCATGGGCACGCCCGGCAACTGGGGCGGCACCTGGGGCTTTGTGCCGAGCGAGAAGGCGACCGTTTTCGTCAACAACTGGGACACGGAGCGCAACGGCAGCTCGCTGGTGGCCAGCAACTACGTCTCCGGCACCACCAACGATACGCAGGGCACCAAGCGCTACGACCTGGCGAACATCTTCATGCTGGCCTGGCCTTACGGATCGGCGCAGCTGCACTCGGGCTTCCGCTTCACCAACTACGACCAGGCGCCGCCAAGCGCCAGCCCGTTCGACGCCAGCGGCAACCCGCTGATCAACCAGCAGTGGGACTTCATCCACCGTTGGAGCGACATCTCCAACATGGTCGCCTTCCGCGCGGCGACGTCGGGGCAGGGCGTGGACTACTTCACCAACGGCACCGCCAACCAGATCGCGTTCGGGCGCGGCGCCAAGGGCTTCGTCGCGATCAACAACGAGTACGCGGCCTGGAACGCATCGCTGCAAACGTTGCTGCCTGCGGGGACTTACTGCAACGTGGTGCACGGCCAGCTGAACGCCGCCGGCACCGGCTGCACCAGCGACAGCGTCACCGTCGGCAGCAACGGTATGATCAGCGTGAGCATCCCGGCCAACGGCGGTGCGACCGTGCCTGCGGTGGCGCTGCACATCAACCAGAAGGTGGGTGGAGGTGGTGGTGGGACCTGCACCACGGTGCCGGTGACCTTCCGCGTGGCGAACGCGAATACGGTGGTGGGGCAGAACGTGTACGTGGTGGGTAATCGTGCGGAACTGGGCAACTGGACGCCGGGTGCGAGCGATCAGCTCAACATCGAAGGCAGCGGCGCCAACGTGCCGTGGTCGCGCACCTTCCAGCTGCCGCCGTCAACGGCGATCCAGTACAAGTTCATGAAGTACGGCGTGAGCACCGTGTGGGAGAGTAACCAGTCCACCGCCAGCGGCAATCGCGAGGCGACCACGCCGGCTTGCGGCGGCTCGGTCACGCTCGACGCGGGCAGCTTCCAGTTTTAATGCACGCTGGCTGGAACAGCCTTTTCCTGCTGGACGAGGATGAAGGGACTGACGACCACCGCCCATAGTTCGGCGTTGGCCTCCAGCCAGGTCGCAGCCTGTTCGTCGCTGACTTTGGCGAGCAGGCCGGCGTTCATCCACTGGGCGATGTTGGCCTTGTCGTCGTGCGAGATGCGCACGGCCACGTCGACCAGGTCCAGCGAATTGGCGACCCACACCACATTGCCGGCCGCGAAATGCTTGAGCAGTTCGGTCCATGGCAGGCGCGCGGTCTCGCGGTTCACTTTGAGGCGCAGGTCGGTGTCGTTTTCAGGTTTGGTTTGCATGATTCAGATTGGTTCGATGATCGGTACAGGGCTACCCCGCCATGTTAACCGATACGCCACGCCTTTGCGAACATTGCCCACCAGCGCAGGGCGGAAGCAGGCCAGGTTGGTGCCGCCGTCCAGCCGCACGCTCGGATAGATGATGCCCAGCGAACCGCCTTCCAGCAGGCGTTCCGCCAGCAGTTGCGATTCGATGTAGCTGTCCGGCGCCAGGCAGCCGAGGTAGCGCAGTTGCCCGCGCAGGTCATGGAACGGGGCGGTGAAATCGGCCAACATGGTCTGGTACTGCACACTGTCGTCGAAGCGGTTGATCTCGGCGTATTCGACGGCTTTGTGGAAGCTCACTTCGGCCAGCGCGGTTTCGATGTTGAAGGCGCAGTACCATGCGCCACGCGTGCCGCCATTGAAGCGGCTGCCCTCAGGGCGGGCGTAGGTAAAGGCGGCGTTGACGATGCGGAAGTTCGGCACGCCGAACACCAGTTCATCCATCGTGATGCCGGTGGCGTTGCCGTTCTGCGCCTGCAGGCGCGCGTTGGTGGCGTTATCCAGTTCAAACAGGTCGTGCAGATCCTGCTCGTTATCGGCGAGGGGCGCGAGGACCGAGTCTTCCATGTCGGCGAAGCGCGAGGGCAGCAAACGGCAAGTGTCGAACTGGCGCAGCGTGGTTAAGGGTGGTATCAGGCTGACCGGCACTTACAGACCTCCGCGGCGCGCGTCCAGCAACTGGCGCACGATCTGCATGGCGGGCAGGCCGCCGGCGGCGACATAGGCGAGCGGGGTGCGGCCACCGAAAATCAGGTTGGTGTTGGCGAGGCCCATCCACTCGTCGGCGAGCTTGTCGCCGTAGAGGATGTGCAGCGCCTTGTAGATGCCCAGCAGGTAGGAGATGCGCGTGATGCAGTCCACCTCCAGCGTGCGTTCCGGGTGTTTTTTCCACTCGTAGTAGGCGCTGCTGGAAATGCCGCCCAACAGTTCGCGGGCATCGTCGTCGCGCAGTTTCCAGGCGGCGGCCAGCTTGAAAAAGCCCTTGAGGGCGGCCTTGGACAGCCGTTCGCGCTCGGCCTTGGCGTTCAGGTCGACCAGTACGGTGGGTTCGAAGCGGCTGCGGGGGTAAGCATAGGTAAGATTCATAAATCCTCCGTTGTTGGAGTAGTTATACTCCTTTTTCGGATGGATAGCAATCGGGTATCGACAAGTGGCTGCTCCGGGCCTATTTATTTAGTAGCGGATCAGCTTTTGGCATCAGCACCAGCATGGCGCGCGTTTTCTTGGCGGGGTCCGCGGCGTCGCAGGCGCTCTTCACGAAGATCTGCTCGGTCCGGGCGTCATAGGTGATTTTTGAGCCCGTCGCTTCGCTGGTAACGCTGCCGTTTTCGATGATTTTGACTTTTGCGTTGCCATCGACCGTGAGGAGGTCGTCTTTTTCCCGGTACGCCATTGTTTTACCTTCGCCGTTGACCCATTTGTCACTCGAAGCATCCTGTTTTTGCTTGAACTTGGCGACGTTGTCTTTGAGCGAAGTGACGGTGTAGAGATAGTCCCCCTCCGGCGCCTGCACCGCCGTCAGGTAGTCCGACGAGATCAGCAGAGTGCCTTTCGATGTCTCGACATGATCGCTGAATTGGCTGATGCCCTTGACGGTGTCGTAATGCATCTCGCCGTCATAGGAAATGACGGTTTTCTGGAATCGGTCGGCTCTTTCCGCCGTGGCCAGCGTTGGAAGTGCCAATGCCAGTACTGCAAGCAAAAATCTCATGAGTGCCCCCGGGGAAAAAGCGCACATTAACAGACTGATGCGAGTTCAGGCGGGGTAGCCGTCTGGCTGACGAGCTAGAGCTGGTTTGTAATACTAAAAGTCTTACTCGGCGCGACCATGTCACATGGTGTCGCCCTGGTCCTGCCTGATTTGCTCCGCCACCTGTGCCAGCAAACCCCTCAGTTGCGCCACCAGGGGCTGGGCGCACGCCACCTCGCTGCCCAAGTCTCCCGGCGCCAGTTGCTCCAGTTTCCAGCACAAGTCGGCCATGCCGAACGCGCCCGCGCTGTGCGCCGACGATTTGATGCGGTGGCCTAAATCACGCAGCACCTGCATTTCGCCGCGCGCCAGCGCCTCTTCCATGTCGCGCACGCCATCCTGGGCACTATGCAGGAACTTGATGGCGAATTTGCGCACCTTCTGCGGGTCGTCGTCAAACAGGGTGGCCAGTACCGAGAAGTCGATCGCGACCGGGTCGCCGCAAGGTGCGCACTCGACAGCCGCTGCCGGAGGGCGTGGCTCAGGCGGCGCCGTCAGCAGCGCGCCTCGGGGCAGCCAATTGGCGATGGTCTGGCGCATCAGGCTCGGCTGGATGGGCTTTGAAATGAAACCGTTCATGCCAGCTTCTATGCAACGCGCCCGGGTGTCGATGGTGGCGGTGGCCGTCATCGCCAATACCGGCAGCCCGGCCAGCTGCGGGTCGGCGCGGATGCGGCGGGTCGCCTCCAGCCCGTCCATTTGCGGCATTTGCAGATCCATCAGGACGCAATCGAATTGCGTCTGGCGCAGCAGTTCCAACGCTTCGACGCCGTTGCTGGCGATGCAAACCGCGGCGCCCACTTCCTCCAGCATTTCCCGCGCAATTTGCTGATTGAAGACGTTGTCCTCGACCAGCAGAATGCGCGCCGCCTTGAGCGCCACCGTCGCGGCCGAGGTGTGGGCGCTGGCCAGCAGTTCGGCGGCGGCCTCGCTGAGCTGGTTGATCAGCATGGACACGGTCTTGCCCGATACGCCAAGCCGGGCCGTGAACCAGAATGTGCTGCCGACGCCTGGCCGGCTGTCGACGCCGACATCGCCGCCCATCAGCTGGGCCAATTCCTTGCAGATCGCCAGGCCGAGGCCGGTGCCGCCATATTCCCGCGTGGTTGACGTGTCGGCTTGCTGGAACGAGACAAACAACTTGGCCATCTCCGCCTGGGACAGGCCGATGCCCTGGTCGCTCACCTCGAAACGCAGCAGGCAGCCCTGGCCGTCGCTGGCCTGCTGGCGCACCCGGATCTCTATCCGGCCGTGCTCGCTGAACTTGATGGCGTTGTTGGTGTAGTTGATCAGCACCTGTCCAAGCCGCAGCGGATCGCCGACCAGCGTCGGCGGCAAGGCGGGATCGAGATCGAACACCAGTTCCAGCTTGCGGCTGGCCGCCTTCGGCGCCACCACGGTCGTCAGCGTCTGCATCACGTGGTCGAGCGAAAAATCGATATGCTGGATTTCCAGCTTGCCGGCCTCGATCTTGGAGATGTCGAGGATGTCGTCGATGATGCCCAGCACGTGCTCGCCGGCGAAGCGGATTTTTTCCAGGTAGTCGCGCTGGCGCGGGTCGAGCTCGGTCTTCAAGGCCAGGTAGGCCATGCCGATGACGCAGTTGAGCGGCGTGCGGATCTCGTGGCTCATATTGGACAGGAACTGCCCCTTGGCCAGGCTTGCCGCCTCGGCCAGCTGCTTGGCCTGCTGCAGCTCGTTGTTCTTGGCCTCGAGTTCTTCCTCGTGGCGCTTCTCGGCTGTCACATCGTGGTAAATGGTCACGAAGCCGCTGACCGTGCCATCCGCGGCAAAGATGGGGCGGCCGACGATATTCAGCCGTACGCCGCTCGCCATCGTGCGGGTGAAATTGTGGGGTTCGAACTTCAGGCAGAGTCCGACCCGGGCGGCCACCAGCTCGTCGATGGCGCCGGGGCCGTAGTCCCCGCGCAAGGCAATGTAGCGGAATACTTCGGCCATGGTGACGCCGGGATGCATCACCTCATCCGGAAAACCCTGCACCTGGCAAAAGGCCGGATTCCAAAACCGTATGGTCAGGTCGCGGTCGACGATCGTCACGCCGACCGGCATGTATGCCAGTGCGGCCACCAGCCTGGGGAAATTCGACCGGATGAACTCGTCATTTGGAATTGTCGATTCCATGCGTCCCCGTCTGGCAGTAGTCCTGTTTTCGCGACAGTCAGTTACAGCCGCGTCGGCGCTTCCATTCTTCCACCACATCGGCCATGTTTTTAGCGCCGCCGTTGCGCATCCACGCCATCAGTTCGCGGTCGAACTTGAAGTCCGGTCCGCACTCGCCGGAAAGAAAGCGCCGGACGTTTTGCGTGTTCCTGTAGCCGGAATCGATTTCAGTCGAGGGAGATATCGTTCCGCCATGCCAATCGAATTTCATTTTCCGTACTCCGTTGGTATCCAGACGAGGATGTTCAGAATACCATCATGCCTATGTGGAAAATACACGCATTCTCACATGCCGACCAGCGATGCCTGCACAGGCTCTTCCACTTCCGCCGGGGCAGCAACAAGTGAGGGCGCTGTCTTTTATTCGGGCCATATGACTTTTTCCCTGCCGAGAAGATAGGCAAGGTGATTGTCGTGGGAGGCACGTTCCTTGGCGGCTCGCATAAATTGACGGGCTAGCTGATCCTGTTTGAGAAGTTTGGCTAGTCCGGCTTTTTCAAACGCATATTGGTCAGTGTTGTGCAGCGAGGCGAGGTAGGACAGGATGCCGCCATGATCCCTGCATTGTTCAAAAATGGGAAGTGCGTGCGCCTGCAGCGCCGTCGCCAGTGTTTCCTTCAGTGCGGATAAGTCTGTGGAGGCGTCTATTTCGCAGGCGCCCAGTAGCGGAGTGCATAGCAGGCCAAGGTCGTAATTTATCGGGCACATGATGCCCTCCAGTGGGCCCGGGAATTTCGCCGGCGCCAGTATCAATTCATACCATTCGCTGCTGAAAACCTGAATATCTAAGTAGAAAATCGCATTCGAGCGGCTACCCCACCGGCTCGCTCTCAAATACACGCACTGAACTACAGGCGATATGTCCGATACCGACCAATGGCCACGTTTGCGGAACCCGAGTGGCTTCAGAATCGAATTGTGCAAATCGGAGAACAGACTGTCTCGGGCTTTAAGGGCATCCATGGTGTGAAATAGTTATGAGCGCCGCCCATCCTGCACCGGCTCGGCATGTTCCACCATCAGCTGCACCTTGGTGACGCCGTTGTATTCGTTGGCGTCGAGCCGGAACGCGACCTTGGCGCGCTCGCCCAGCGAGTCGACGTGGCCGAACCAGATGGCGTCGTAGCGGGCGCCGTTCTTCTCCAGCAGCAGCTTGAGGTGGCGCTCCTTCAGGATGCGCTGGCTCACCACGCGGAACTCGTCGCAGAACACCGGCGGCGCGAAGCCCTGGCCCCATACCTGGCCGTCCATCAGGTCGATGAAGGCGGTGGTGTAGTAGGCGTCTTCCAGCGGGCCGTCGGTTTCGATCACGCGCTCCAGCTGCTGCTTGCTCAGCCACGCGCGGCCCACTTCCTCGAAGGCCGCCGCGAAGGCATCGAAGGCGTCGGCGCGCAGCGTCAGGCCGGCCGCCATTGCGTGGCCGCCGAATTTGTCGATCAGCGACGGCGCCTTCTTGTACACCAGGTCCAGCGCGTCGCGCAGGTGGAAGCCCGGGATGGAACGGCCGGAACCCTTGATCCAGCCATCGGCGCCGGGCGCGAAGGTGATGGTCGGGCGGAAGAACTTCTCCTTCAGGCGCGAAGCGACGATGCCGATCACACCTTGGTGCCACGATTCGTCGAACACGCAGATGGTACTGCTGTTGGCCGGCTCGAACGCGTCCAGGTGCAGCAAGGCGGCGTCCTGCATCTCGGCTTCGATCTCGCGCCGTTTCAGGTTGATTTCATTGAGCTGCTGCGCCAGTTGCCATGCGCGGCCCTCGTCGTCGGTGATCAGGCATTCGATCCCCAGCGACATGTCCTCCAGCCGTCCGGCTGCGTTCAGGCGCGGGCCCAGCGCGAAACCGAGGTCGAAAGGATTGGCGTTGCGCGGCTCGCGGCCGGCCACGCGGAACAGCGCCGCCACGCCGGCGTGCATGCGGCCCGCGCGCATGCGCTTGAGGCCTTGCGCCACCAGGATGCGGTTGTTCGGATCGAGCCGCACCACGTCGGCCACCGTGCCCAGCGCGACCAGGTCGAGCAGGTTGTCCAGCTTGGGCTGGGTCTGGGCGTCGAACACGCCGCGCTTGCGCAACTCCGCGCGCAGCGCCAGCAGCACGTAGAACACCACGCCGACGCCGGCGATATGCTTGCTCGGGAAGCCGCATTCCGGCTGGTTGGGATTGACGATCACGCGCGCGGCGGGCAGGGTGTCGGCCGGCAGGTGGTGGTCGGTGACGACCACTTCGATGCCGCGCCGGTTGGCCTCCGCCACGCCGTCGATGCTGGCGATGCCGTTGTCGACGGTGATGATGATGTCCGGCTGCTTTTCGCGCGCCGTCAGTTCGACGATCTCCGGCGTCAGGCCGTAGCCGTATTCGAAGCGGTTGGGAACGATGAAGTCGATGTTGGCGCCCATGGCGCGCAGGCCGCGCAGCGCGACCGCGCAGGCGGTGGCACCGTCGCAATCGTAGTCGGCCACGATCACCATGCGCTTGTTGGCGGCGATGGAGTCGGCCAGGAACACGGCGGCGGCGTCGATGTGCAGCAGGCCCGATGGCGGTATCATGGCCGCCAGCTCGCTCGACAGCTCCTTGACGTCGGTCAGGCCGCGCGACGCGTACAGGCGCGCCAGCACCGGATGAATGCCGCCCTGGCGCAGCATTTCGGATTCGCGGAACGGGCAGGGGCGGATGGCGATACGGGTCATGTCAGGCTTGCTTCAGTAAGAGGTTCAGGTTTTGCTTGCGCCAGAATTTGCGCAGCGAGAGCTTGCTGGTCCCGACGCTGGACCAGCCGTTGCGGTGGCTGAGCACCAGCTTTAAGCCGCCGATGCGGCCATCGCGCAAGGCCGCCAGCAATGGCGCTAGCCATTCCTGTTCGATGCGCTGCATGCGGGTGATCCAGTCGGCCCAGTCGCCGGCTTGCGCCGACGGTATCAGCTCGGCCAGCATCGCCGCGCCCGGCTGGGCGATCAACTGAGCCGCCGACGGCTGGCGCAGCGCGGGCGCGGCCAGCGCCTGCATCCAGTCCGGACCACCGCCGATCGCCAGCGCGCGCGGCGCGGCTTTCAACGGACCGGCGCCGCCCCACAGCCAGAACGAGTTCACCGCCTGCAGGCCGCGCGTCTGGCGCGCTTCGTTGACCGGCTGCTCGTGCCACTGCATCTGGATTTCGTTTTGCAGCTTGCGATAGGGGCGCGCGTATTCGCCCTCGGGCATCCAGTCGCTCAGGTTCTGCGTGGTCGCGGCGTCGGGCGAGGCGGTATCCAGGCCGGACCAATCGTCGGCGCGCGCAAACCACAGGCCCGGCGCCGCGTGCAGCAGCGTCTTGCCTTGCTCTTCGAAGCAGGGGCGGGCCAGGTCGTACAGCGCGCGCGATTCCGCTTCGCTCAGATGCATGCCGCGCGGGTCGGACAGCAGCAGGTGGGTGCGCGACAGCTGGATGTGCGCCGGCTGCACGATGAACCAATGGCCTTGCGCGGCCTCCGCCTGCAGGCCGCAGCCGTGCATGACGGCGGTGGCCAGCGGCGCGCCGGTGTCCAGCTGGCCGGGCGCGGACGCCAGGCCCAGCGCGTGCGCCAGCCAGGCTTCGTGCGGCAGCAGGCGGGCTTTCGCGTCGTAGGTCTGGTATTGATAGTGTTTATTGAGAGACAACAGCGCCGCCAGGGCGGGGGTGTTCAGGGCGCGCATCAGGTCGGGCGCCATCTCCGGCGGGGGCAAGGCGTAGGGTAGGGCAAGGGTGATTTCAGTCATCCCGAGATTGTAGGGCATAGCGGGCTGCGGCGGGATGTTTACATGGCTTGCCAGCGGCGTCGCCGCTGCCCGGCGTGGGCTTTTTCACCCATGACATGCTATTTATATGGCAAACTGCGGGCTCACCAAGTTTGATTCCCCACGGAGCCCATGAGCATTATCCAGAATCTGCCCTTTGAGTGGCTGGTCGGCCTGCGTTACACGCGCGCCGGCAAGCGCAGCGGGCGTAACAGTTTTATCTCCTTTATCTCGTTGATTTCCATGGCCGGCATTGGCCTGGGCGTGGCCGCGCTGATCGTCGTGCTGTCGGTGATGAACGGCTTCCAGAAGGAAGTGACGGACCGCATGCTGTCGGTGCTGGCCCACATCGAGATCTTCGACGCCCGTGGTTCGATGCCGGACTGGCACGCCGCCGCCGCCGAAGCGCGCAAGAATCCCGAAGTGATCGGCGCGGCGCCGTTCGCCGAGACCCAGGGCATGCTGGTGCGCGACGACGTGCTGCGTCCGGCCATCATCCGCGGCGTGCTGCCGGAGCAGGAACCCAACGTCTCCGACGTCGCCAAGCAGACCAAGCGCGGAAGCTTCAACGCGCTGCAGCCGGGCAGCTACAACATCGTGCTGGGGATCGAGCTGGCGCGCGCGCTGCGCGTCAACCTCGGCGAGAAGGTCACGCTGGCGCTGGCCCAGGGCCAGCCGACGCCGGCCGGTGTGCTGCCCCGTTTGCGCTCGTTCACCGTGGTCGGGATCTTCGAGGCGGGCCACAACGAGTTCGACTCGGCGCTGGCCTTCGTCCACCTGACCGACGCCGAGAAGCTGCTGCGCATGGATGCGCCGGCCGGTCTGCGCCTGCGCCTGTCGGACATGCACCGCGCGCCGCAAGTGGCGCAGGACCTGAAGAACAGCATGTCGGGTGACCTGATCATGCGCGATTGGTCCAAACTGAACGCCAACTGGTTCGCCGCCGTGCAGACCGAGAAGCGCATGATGTTCATCATCCTGACGCTGATCATCGCGGTGGCCGCGTTCAACCTGGTGTCGACGCTGGTGATGACCGTGACCGACAAGCAGGCCGACATCGCCATCCTGCGCACGCTGGGCGCCTCGCCGCGTTCGATCATGAAGATCTTCATGATCCAGGGCGCGCTGGTGGGCATCCTCGGCACCGCGATCGGCGTCGGCCTGGGCGTGCTGGTGGCGCTCAACATCGACGTCATCGTGCCGTTTATCGAACATTTATTGGGAGTGCAGTTTTTGTCGAAGGATATCTACTACATCAGCGCCGTGCCGTCCGACCTGCGCTGGCCGGACGTGTCCAAGATCGGTGGGGTCGCCGTGGTGCTGGCCTTTGTGGCGACGCTGTACCCGAGCTGGTGGGCCGCCCGCGTGAAACCTGCGGAGGCGCTGCGCTATGAGTAATCTCGAACCTGTGGTCCTGTCCTGCCGCAACCTGGGCAAAACGTTCACGCAAGGCGCCTATTCGGTGCAGGTGCTGAACGGTATCGACATCGACGTGCGGCGCGGCGAACGCGTGGCCATCGTCGGCGCTTCCGGCTCCGGCAAATCGACGCTGCTGCACCTGCTGGGCGGCCTCGATACGCCGACCAAAGGCAGCGTCACCTTGCAGGGCAAGGACTTCGCGAGCCTGAGCGAAACCGCGCGCGGCGACCTGCGCAACGCTTCGCTGGGCTTCGTCTACCAGTTCCATCACCTGCTGCCGGAATTCAGCGCGCTCGATAACGTGGCGATGCCGCTGATGATACGCCGCGTCAAACGCGCCGAGGCGGCCAGCGTGGCGCAGCAGATCCTCGCCCGCGTCAACCTGGCCAAGCGCGTTACGCACGTGCCGGGCGAGCTGTCGGGCGGCGAGCGTCAACGCGTGGCGCTGGCGCGGGCATTGGTCACGCAGCCGGCCTGTGTGCTGGCCGATGAACCGACCGGCAATCTCGATCACGCGACCGCGCAGACGATCTTCGACCTGATGCTGGAGCTGTCGAGCACCCTGGGCACGGCTTTCATCATCGTCACCCACGATATCGAGCTGGCGCGCCGCTGCGACCGCGTGCTGCGCCTGACCGACGAAGGCCTGCAGCCATACCAGGACTGACGTCATGTGGATAGACACCCACTGCCACCTCGACGCGCACGAATTCGGCGGCGAATCCGCCGCGCAGGCGGCGCTGGCGCGGGAGCAGGGCGTGTCGATGATCGTGATCCCGGCGGTGGAGACGGCCAACTTCCCGGTGGTGGCGCAGCTGGCCGCCAGCGTGGACAACGGCTGCTACGCGCTGGGCATCCATCCGATCTATGTGCCGCACGCCGGGGAGGATGACCTGCGCGTGTTGCGCGAGCAGGTCGCCGCCGCGATGAGCGACAAGCGCTTTGTCGCGCTGGGCGAGATCGGCCTGGACTTCTTCATCCCCATGCTGACCGAGCCGGCGATGCGCGAGAAGCAGATCTTCTTCTTCCGCGAGCAGCTCAAGATCGCCCGCGATTTCGAGCTGCCGGTGCTGATGCACGTGCGCCGCTCGCAGGACGTGGTGCTCAAGCACGTGCGCCAGATCCGGCCGGCCGGCGGCATCGCCCACGCCTTCAACGGCAGCTTCCAGCAGGCGCAGGGCTACATCGAACTGGGTTTCAAGCTCGGCTTCGGCGGCGCCATGACCTTCACCCGCGCGCTGCAAATCCGCCGCCTGGCGGCCGAGCTGCCGCTGGACGCCATCGTGCTGGAGACCGACGCGCCGGATATCGCGCCGAGCTGGGTCCATCCCGGCCGCAATAGTCCCGACCAGATTCCCCGCATCGGCGCGGTGCTGGCGGAGTTGCGCGGAATGAGCGTGGAGGAGGTCGCGTCCGCGACCACGGCAAACGCCAGGCAAACACTGACCCGCATGTTAGGATGTTGATGACGAGCTCAACCACAAAATTTCGGGGGAAGTGTTGCGTCGCCTTAAACTTTATTCATTTATCATGTTTTTGTGACATTTAGATAGAATTACGGATCGGGGTGTGGTGCATAATTGCCAATGTTTTTCCCTCCACTTCTCACGATCCCTAAGATGAAATCTCACGCTGGCATTGCCGCCGCCCTCCTGTTTGTTCCCGTCCTGTGCCTTGCCGACCCGAGCGAGGTCGCCGAGCGCCAGATCGATGTGCCCAAGTGCGCCAATCCGGCCGCCAAGGTCGTGTTCACCGAGTTCAAGTGCAAATCGGCCGATTGCTCGTCCGGCGCCGGTCAGCAGGATCCGCGCCAGTACCGCTGGTGGGAGCGCCAGGGCAATGTGGCGCAGCCGAGCTACACCGGCGTCGGCACCGGCATGACCGAAATGCTGGCCACCGCGCTCACGCAGACTGGCTGTTTCGACGTGCAGGAGCGCGCCGAAATGGAAGAGATCAACAAGGAACTGGCGCTGATCGGCAAGAAGGTCGAGGCCGAAGCGGCCGACTACATGATCACCGGTTCGATCACCTCGCTGGGCTTCGAGCAAAGCTCCACCGGCCTGGGCGGCCTGGGCTTCCTCAAAGGTCCGCTGGGCCTGCTGGCCGGTTCGGTCGACTTCAAGAAATCCAAGGTGCACATGAACATGGACATCCGCGTGGTGGACGTCAAGCGCGCCAAGATCATCGCCTCCAAAACCTTCCAGGCCAATAATGAAAAGAACGGCTTCGGCGTGTCGGCCCTGGGTTGGGGCGGCGGCGTCGGGCTCGGCGGCAATCACGCCAGCATCAGCGGCTCTCCGCTGGAAGAAGTCGCGCGTGACTTGCTGGTCAAGTCGACCTCCTTCCTGACCGAAACCATCGCCGCCAAGAACATCACCGAGCGCGTGGCGGTCAAGTCCACCGATGTGTCGGTGAAATAACGCAACGGTAACTGTGTCTTATTGACATGAATAAACAGCAATGATACCTTTCTTGCACCACTATCCGTGGTCATCGTTTGAACTTTAACTATCCGAAGAGGTTCTACAAATGAAAAAGCAAAATGAGACAAAGCTGTTTGCATTCAAACTGGCAGAGAAAAAAGCCGGCGCCGTGAAAGCCGCGCCGCAGTGGAAAGCCCGCGAGGGCGTAGCGTTGGCCGGCTGCTCGGGTCCCGACGCCCGCGGCCCGCGCAACCGGATCGCCGACGCCGGCATCTGGTGCTAAGCTTCTGACCGTCCCGCGCCCCGGACGCTTGCCGTCCAGCGGCGCGGCGCCGCTCTCGCAGGAGACCGCATGCCGCATGCACTGAACGAACATCTGCCGGAGAAAATCAAGCAACTCGAAGCATTGCGTGGCAGCCGCGTGTTGGTGATGGCGGCGTCCCAGCTGGACATGGAAATGCTGCCGGAGCTGTACCGCCAGCTGCGCGCCATCGGGCGCGGCGAGCGGCTGGACGTGGTGCTGCAATGCCGGGGCGGTGTCGTCAACGCCGCGCGCCGCATCGCGCTGCTGCTGCGCGAGTACACGCAGCGATTGACTTTCATCGTGCCGTTCCACTGCCAATCATCGGCCACGCTGTTGACGCTCGCGGGCGACGAAATCATCGCCGGCGAATTGGCCATCTTCTCGCCCATCGATCCGCACCTGCAGGGCGATGCCGATGGCGGCGAGTCCACTGCGGTATCGTCCCAGGACATCCAGCGCTTCGGCGAGATGTGCGCCGCCTGGTTCGGCGCGGATGCAGGGCAGGCGCGCGCGGAGGCTTTGTCGCTGTTGAGCGCCAGTGTGTTCCCGCCGACGCTGACGGCGTTCTACCGCAGCACGCTGGAGTTGCGCCAGATCGGCGAGGAACTGCTGCGCCATCAGCTGCCGCAACGCGATGCCGAGGCGCGTGCCCGCATCGTCGAGCACCTGATGTCCGGCTACCACTCGCACCACTATGCGATCACCGGCGAAGAGTTGGCGGCCCTCGGCCTGCGGGTGAGGAGCGAGCCGGCGATAGACGACCTGGCGTGGGACATCTCGCGGATGCTGCAAGCCCATATCGGTGGCGGCGCCCGGGCCTCGATCGAGGCGCCGGTGCAGGATGCATTGCTGGCCACGCGCGACGGCGTGGCGGTGCGCTACCGGCGGCAGGATGGACTGCTGCCGCGCTGGTCCGGCTCCGTCTGAACGGATGAGCAATCCGCACCTGCAACGGCTTGCGCTGCTGCGCACATTCGCGCCGCGCCTGGCCTTGGGCCTGTTGTTCATGGCGTTGACGGTGCTGGTGGAGCTGAGTTATCCGAGGGCGCTGTCGTACTTTATCGATCATATCGGCATGAAGGGCGACAGCAGCTGGTTCGCTCCCTTCGCCGCGATTGTGACGGCGGTGCTGGCGCTACAGGCGGTGGCGACCACGATGCGCTACTACCTGTTCGAATCGTCCGGACACATGATCGTCGCGCGCATCCGCCGTCTGCTGTACGGCGCGCTGATACGGCAGCCGGTGGGATTCTACGACAAGCACAACGTCGGCGAACTGACCAGCCGCCTGTCGGCCGACGTCGAAATCCTGCACGACACGCTGACCATGGGCCTGGCCATCTCATTGCGTTCGCTGTGCGTGCTGGCTGGTTGCGTCGTCATGCTGCTGTTGATCTCCCCGGTGCTCAGCCTGATCCTGCTGGTCTACGTTCCGCTGACGCTGTACATGGGCGACTGGCTGGGCAAGCAAGTGCTCCAGCGCTCGCGCGACATCCAGCAGCGGCAGGCGGAATGCGGTGGCGTGGCGCACGAATACTTCACCAACATCCGATTGGTTCACGCCTTCAACCAGCAGCGCGCCGCCGGCGCCAAATATGACGACGCCACCGCGCATGCGCTGACGGCGGCCATCGCCAACACGCGCTTGCTTGCATCGTTCCGTGGCGTGTCGTCGTTCGTCATGTATCTGGCCCTGCTGGTGACCTTGTGGCTGGGATCACGGCTGATAGGGCAGGGTAGCCTGTCGGTCGGGGAGCTGACCAGCTTTGTGATTTATGCCGGCATGGTCACCAGTTCATCCGGCGCGGTCAGCGACTTCTGGAGCGACTGGATGCGCACCATCGGCGCCACGGAGCGGGTATTCGAAATCATCGAGAGCGAAGCGCGTCCGGTTGCGCCGCCTGCCGGTGCGGTGACGCTGCACGGCGACCTGGCATTCCACGATGTCAGCTTTGTTTATCCCGAGCGGCCGGAAAAGGTCGCCCTTGACGGCGTGAGCTTCGTGATCGCGGCTGGCGAAAACGTCGCGCTGGTGGGCGCTTCGGGCGCGGGCAAGTCCACCATCGCCAGCCTGATACTCGGGTTCTATCGCCCGCACCAGGGCTGCGTCGCCTTCGACGGCGTGCCGTCGGAACAGCTGGACGTGGCCGGCGTGCGTGCGCACATCGCCATCGTCGAACAGGAGCCGTCGCTGTTCTCGGGCAGTATCTTCGAGAACATCGCCTTCGCCGTGCCGGACCGGCAGGTGACGCGCGATGAAGTGGCCGACGCCGCCCGGCTGGCCAACGCGCATGATTTCATCGCAGGCTTCCCGCATGGTTACGATACCGTGGTGGGCGAACGCGGCGTGCAGCTGTCCGGAGGGCAGAAGCAGCGCATCGCCATCGCCCGCGCCTTGCTGCGCGATCCGAAGATCCTGATTCTCGACGAAGCCACCAGCGCGCTCGATTCCGCCAGCGAGCTGCAAGTGCAGCAGGCGCTGGACAAGCTGATGGAAGGGCGCACCACCATCGTCATCGCGCATCGCTATTCCACCATCGTCAAGGCCGACCGCGCGCTGGTGCTGGAGCGCGGCGCCGTTGTGCAGCAGGGCGCGCACGCGGAGCTGATCCAGCAACGCGACGGCTTGTACTTCCACCTGATGCAGAACCAACTGACTGCCTACCGCACCGGCTGATCTGTATCAATATACGACACGGTTGCCCGTGCCTCGTAGTCGCATCTGCGTAGTATCGGACTGTTGTGATACTTGAGGAGCGGCGGCGCGATGAGGGCGGTGATGACAGGCTTCGCCGCGGGAGCGGCCTTGCTGCAAACGCAGGCGACGCTGCCGTCCGCGTCGGCCGGCCTGGCCGCCGCGTCGCTGTTCGCGATCTGGCTCTGTTTGTGGCGCGGCTGGTTGCGCCGGCGCGCTGTCCGTATCGGCGTGCATGCGGAGACGGCGTTGCGCTGTGCCGCGTCATTGCTGGCCGGCGGCGTGATCGGATTCTTCTGGGCCGCCTGGATGGCGCAGCGCGTACTGGCCCCGCAGCTTGCCCTCGCCGATGAAGGCCGGGACCTCACGCTGGTCGGCACCATCGACAATCTGCCGTACCGCTTCGATCAGGGCGTGCGTTTCAATTTCGCGGTGGAGCGCGTGCTGAACGGCGCGCAGAACGCGGTACCGCCGCATATCTCGCTGGCCTGGTACGCGGGCTTTCGCGATCAGGTGAACGAAGTCGGCGACGTGCAGCCCGGCGAGCGCTGGCAGCTGACCGTGCGGCTGCAACGGCCGCACGGCAACGCCAACCCATATGGCTTCGATTACGAAGTGTGGCTGCTGGAGCAGGGCCTGCGCGCGACGGGGTATGTGCGACCGGTGCGGGACAACCGCCGGCTCGATAGTTTCGTCTTCAGTGCCGGCAATATGATCGAGCATACGCGGGCATTGCTGCGGGCCCGCATCCTGGCCGCGCTGCCGGACAAGCCGTATGCGGGCGTGATCGTCGCGCTGGTGGTTGGCGACCAACGAGGCATCGACCAATCCGACTGGAACGTCTTCAACCGCACCGGCATCGGCCACCTCATTTCCATCTCAGGGTTGCACATCACGATGGTGGCGGGGCTGTTCGCGCTGACGGCATTTAAGCTGTGGCGCCACTCCTTCTTCACGTGCGCGCAACTGCCTCTGCTGCTGCCTGCACAAAAAGTCGCGGCGCTGGTCGGCGCGACGGTGGCGCTGTTCTACGTGCTGCTGGCCGGCTTCGGTGTGCCGGCGCAGCGCACCTTGTACATGCTGATGGTGGTCGCCGCCGCGCTATGGTTAAACCGCATCGCCAGCGTGACGCAAGTGCTGTGTAGCGCACTCGCAGTGGTGGTGCTGATCGATCCCTGGGCGGTGTTGTGGCCAGGCTTCTGGCTCTCGTTCGGAGCGGTCGCCACAATTTTGTATGCCACCGTTGGACGCATCGTGCGGAGACCCGAACGTCCACCTCACGCGGCGCATGGTGACGGGCCTTCGCGCCGCGAGCGGCTCTGGCGGGCCGTGCGCGCCGGCGCCCACACACAGTACGCGGTCACATTCGGCCTGGTGCCGTTGACGATGTTGCTGTTCGCGCAGGTATCGGTGGTCAGTCCGCTGGCGAACGCGGTGGCGATCCCGCTGATCAGTCTTGTGGTCACACCGCTCGCGCTGGTTGGCAGCATGCTGCCCGCGCTGCTGGCGGTACCGGTGCTGGGCCTTGCACATCTGCTGGTGGAATGGCTGGCCGTATGCCTGCAATGGTTCAGCGGCTTGCGCTACGCCGTGTGGAGCGCGCCGACGCCGCCGTTCTGGCTATTCTGCTGGGCCACGTGCGGCACCATCTGGTTGCTCGCGCCGCGCGGTTGGCCTGTGCGCTGGCTGGGCCTCGCGACGTGGATACCGTTGCTGGCCGCGGAACCTTCGCATCCGGCGCCGGGCCACATGAGCGTCACTGTCTTCGATGTGGGGCAGGGCATGGCACTGCTGATCGAGACCAGCCAGCATCGCCTGCTGTACGACACCGGCCCCTCCTATGCACCCACCTCCAACGCCGGCAACCGCGTCATCCTTCCTTACCTGAAGGCGCGCGGCATCGCCGCGTTGGACGGCATGATCGTCACCCACAGCGACATCGACCACTCCGGCGGCGCCCTGACGGTGCTGGATGGCGTGCGGGTGAATTGGGTGCTGTCCTCGCTGCCTGTCCAGCATCCGATCGCCAGCGTCGCGCGCCAGCACCTGCATTGCGCGGCGGGACAGCGCTGGAACTGGGACGGCGTGCGCTTCGAGATGCTGCATCCGCTGCCCGCCAGCTACGCCGACGCGGCGCTCAAGCCGAACGCGCGCGGCTGCACGCTGAAGATCACCGCCGGCGGCAAGGCCATGCTGCTGGCCGCCGACATCGAAGCGGCCCAGGAGGCCGCGCTGCTGCAGCGCGACCGCGCCAGCCTGCGCGCCGACGTGCTGCTGGCGCCGCACCACGGCAGCGGCACATCGTCCACACCGGCCTTCCTGCAGGCGGTTCAGCCGCGGACCGCCGTGTTCCAGGTGGGTTATCGTAATCGTTATCACCATCCCAAGCCGGAAGTCTACGACCGCTACGGCCAGCTGCACATCGAGCGCCTGCGCACCGACCAGACGGGCGCGCTGACGCTGGATTTCGGCCACTCGATCGATATCGCCACCTATCGCGAGGCGCACGCGCGCTACTGGTACGGCCGCTAAAAATTGTCAATAAAATTTTCAATTAGTGATTTTTGGATATATTTCCAATCGGAAAACTTTGGTAGCATGCGTCCTCCAGAAATGTTTACATTTCAATCAGTGTGTTTATTTACTAAGTAGCAATAATGCTGCTTAAATCGATCACTGGCGCACGGCGCCATTTTTCCGCGGTGGGGGCTTAGCTTGGCTAGAAAATATATAGAGTATCGGCGATGGCGGTCGTGCGCGCTGTTGGGCGCACTTGCAGCGACACTGGTCTTGTTCCTGCCCATCGCGACGGCTCAGACGGTAAGCATTTCAAGCAATGGCACTCCCACCTACGCGCGGCAGATTTCTACTCCTCCCGGCATCGCCGGCATGGCGCCGAATATCGCGTTGCTCTACAGCGGCAGCGAGGTCAACGGGCCGGTTGGCCGCGGCTGGACCATACAGGGGATATCGTCGATCACCCGCTGCCCCGCCAGCAAGGCCACCGACGGCGCTGCGCGCGCGGTCAAGTACGGGGTAGACGACAAGCTGTGCCTGGACGGCCAGCGCCTGATCCAGACCGACGCCAACGGCGCCGTTGTCAATGGCGACGCGGTGGCCGATCCGGACCATCCATTCCAGAGCGGCGACAGCGCCGGCGGCGACGGCATGGTGCGCGAATATCGCACCGAAAAAGACATCTACGCCCGCATACGCGCCTACGGCAAGGCGGGGGGCGACGGCGCCAACGGTCCCTTGTACTTCAGGGTGTGGACCAAGGCCGGGCAGTTGTACGAATATGGCGGGGCCGGCGACGCGCGCGCCAACGCCGCCATCACGGTCAACAACAAGGTCGTGGCCTGGGCGGTCAGCCGCATCTTCGACGCGGTCGGCAACCACATGGATTTCCAGTACGAACAGCGCGATGTCGCGTGGGGCACGGCGCTGAACCCCAATTCCACCGATCCCAACAGCGGCCACGAGTGGAACCTGCTGGAGATCCGCTACACCGGTCATGGCACCGGCCAGCCGCCCACCAACAAAATGGTGTTCACGTATTCCGACCGGGCGGATACCCCCGGCCAGGCGCAGGATCGCGGCGAGGCTTATCACATGGGCCAGAAGAACGTCAGCGTCCGCCGTCTGGACGCCATTTCCACCTACATCAACTGGCCGGCCACCAGCGACACGCAGCCGGCGAGCGCGATCAGGGTCAAGGTCGTCAAGCTGGCCTATGAAAACGGCGCGGTGACGCGCCGCAGCCGCTTGAAAAGCATCACCGAATGTGCGGGCGCCAATACCGATATTTGCCTGCCGCCAGTCAGCTTCAGCTATGCCGAGGGCGGCGGGTTGCAATATTCCGCCAACGCCAACTTCGCCGCCGGCGGCCTGGCGGGCCTGCCGCTGCAGAGCACGAACGGCGACACCGGCATCCTGGTCGGCAATTTCTTCGGCACCGGCCGTACCGACATCCTGCGCTGGTCCGACAACCCGGCGCTGAACCAGTTGTACCGCAACGACGGCAACGGCAACTTCACGCAGATCGCCGCCGGCAGCGGCGCCGGCAGCTTCACCATCACGGACCAGAATCTGTTCAAGAGTAACGGCTGCTACGTGTCGACCGCGCTCGATTTCAACGGCGACGGCGCCACCGACATCCTGCGCACGATGAAGAGCTCCAGCAATGGTAACTCTTGCGGCACGGTGCAGAACATCCTGTACCTGTCCAACGGCGACGGCTCGTTCACCGCCAAACCGCTGGACGGCATCGATTTTTCCCAGCGCACCTCGACCAGGCGCACCATCACCCGCTGCGCCGGCCAGATTCCGAATGCCGTTCCGGCGCAGACGCAGGGCGGCCACGCGCCGGAGTCGGCCGCGCGCGCCAAGGAGGGCCTGCAAGGCTGCCCTAATGGCTACGTCTATCTATACTCCCAGACGGAGGGCGCGGTGTTCCACCTGCTCGACGTCAACAACGACGGCCTGCTGGACATCGTCACCACCATCCTGCCGGGCTACACGGAAGAGAGCCGGCCGCCAACGGCCGAGAACCTGTGCATCGACATGACCTGCACCCGCGTCTATCTCGCGCAAGTCGACGGCAGCTTCGTTGAGAAGACCGGCACCAACGTGGCCCAGCGTTCCCTGTATGCCAATCCCAACGCCAGCGGCAGGAGCGTGCAGTCGCGGCCGTTTATCGGGGACATCAACGGCGACGGCATGGCCGACCTGGCGGTCGACACCGGCGTCTGGTATTCGCGCGGCGACGGCAATTTCGATTTCGGCGGCAAGCCCTATGGCGCCGGCTGCGATCGCCTGCTGGACGTGAACGGCGACGGCCGCAGCGACTGCCTGTCGACCACCGTCGGCGAGTGGCCCGGCTCGCAGCAGGCGTTGATCGCGGACGGCACCGGCAACCTGCTGGCCGCGCGCAATTTCAACCTCAACACCGCCGGCTATGAACTTGGCAGCTATCTGCCGAACACCACGATCCAGAACATGGGGTTCATCACGGCCGACTTCGACGGCGATGGCCGCGGCGACATCCTGCGCTGGTCCGATAATCCGGCGCAAAACCTGGTTTACCTGAGCAATGGCGACGGCACTTTCCGCCAGGGCGACTTCAACCTGAACCAGCCGGAGCACCAGCTGCAAAAGAGCGATGGCTCGTATGACTTCGTGGTCGGCGACTTCATGGGCAACGGCCAGACCGAGATCCTGCGCATGGTCAGCGGCCCCGACGGCACCAAGCGCAACGTGCTGTACCAGAAGAACGACGTGACGCCGCCCGACCAGCTGATCTCGGCGGTATCGCCGTCCGGCCTGAAGACCACCCTCAAGTGGGGCTCGCTGGCCGCCGCCGGCACGCTGTACACCTCCGATTTCGGCGACAAGAACCTGAAGTCCAAATATCCGGTGCGCGATCTGAACGTTCCGATGCAGGTGGTGACCAGCCTGACCACGGACACCGGCGTCGGCGCCGGCACCCTGACCACCACCTATCTGTACGCCGGCCTGCGCATGGCGTATGACGGCCGCGGCTGGCTGGGTTTCCGCGAGATGCGCACCCAGTCGCCGACGGTGAACGACAAGTTCCTCACCGTGCTGACCGAGTTCGAGCAGGAGGGCGTCAACACCGGCGCGGCGCTGCTGACCCGCACCTGGCTGGGCGATATCGGGGGCGCCGAAGGCTCCCGCGTGGTCAGCAACACCTATAACATCTATTGCGACAAGACCGCGCCGCCCGACGCGGAAGCCGGCGCCAATTCCGGCCATCCCTGCTATTCGACCGCCAAGGTGCGGCGCCCGTATCTGTACATGACGCAGGAAGAGGGCTGGGACCTGGACGGCACGGCGCTGCCGACGGTCTCGACCATCAACACCTTCAACGACAGCGGCGACGTCACCAAGATCGTCAACAGCACGCTGGGTGTCGCGCTGGGGCAAACGCAGTTGTTCATCAAAACCACGGACAATACCTACTTCCCGAATAACACGGCGGACGACAAGTGGATACTGGGCCGCCTGAAAACGGCCAAGGTCACGGCCGAGAACCACGTCAAGGATCTGGCCCAGGGCCTGAGGCGCCAGGGCGCGGCCGCGCGCTTCGCCAAGGTCGACCAGATCGACGTCCTGACCGCCGCCACCGTCAAGCAACGGACCAGCACGGCCGGCACGGTCAGCGACAGCATCGCCCGCATCCCGACCTCGGCCGGGTCGGCCCCGTATGCCACCGCCACCAAGGGCGTGGCCTACACGGTGAAGGTCACGCCCAATCCGTTCAAGGTGATCGGCACCGTGGCTGGCAAGGTGTCCGGCACGTTGACCGCCACGGTGGCGGGCGGCATCGCGCCATACCAGTACCGCTGGTCGCTGATCAGCGGTTCGCAGACCGCGCTCTCGAGCACCACGATCGCCAGCCCGGTGGTCAGCGCCACGCTGGCCCTGGGCGACAACATCACCGAGACCTGGTTGCTGACCGTGACCGATGCCGCCAACAGCGTGATCTCGGCCTCGGTGCCGGTGACGCTGGCGGTGCCGGCGGCGGCGCTGACGGTGAAGATCGATCCGAACCCGCTGAAAATCGACGTCAACGATCCGGGCGACGGTTTCGCCACGCTGAACGCCACACCGGCCGGCGGCGTCGCGCCCTACACCTACAGCTGGACCCGCAGCACCGGCAGCCGTTCGGCCGTCAGCAACAGCGCCATCGCCAGCCCTGTGGTCAAGGCCGCGCTGGTGGCCGGCGACGCCTTCACCGAGCAGTGGAAAGTCACCGTGACCGACGCCGCCGCCAAGACCGCCGCCGCGTCCGTCAACGTGACGTTCTCCGCGCCGGCCGTGTTGACCGTGCCGCTGACCGCCACCCGCAGCGTGACGGCCAACGCCAGCACCGGTATCGCCACGTCCACGCTGAGCGTGGTGCCGACCGGCGGCCGCACGCCGTACACCTACAACTGGGAGCGCATCGCCGGCACCCGCTCGACGGTGTCCAATCCGGCGCTGTCCGGTCCGGTCGTCAGCCTGAGCATGACACCGGGCGAGACCGTCACCGAGACCTGGCAGGTCACGGTGACCGATAGCGCCGGCCACAGCAAGGCCGCCAGCACCGCGATCACCTTCAACAATCCGCCGACCGCGATGGGCCTGGTCTTCGCGCCCGCCATCTTCAAGGTCAACGCCAACGATCCCGGCCTGGCCGGGGGCGACATGACGGCCACCGCCAGCGGCGGCGTGCCGCCGTACAGCTATGCCTGGACGCGCAGCACCGGCACCCGCACCAGCGTGTCGAACGCGGCCATCGCCAATCCCCGCTTCAGCGCCACGCTGGCGGCGGCCGAGACCGTGACCGATGTGTGGAAACTGACCATCACCGACAGCACCGGCAAGTCCTATGCGGAGAGCGTCAACATCGGCTTCAACGCGCCGGCCGCGCTGGCCGTGCCGCTGACGGCGGCGCGCACGCTGACCGCCAGCGCGGCCACCAACGGCGTGGCGTCGGCCACGCTGAGCGTGGCGCCGACCGGCGGCCGCGCGCCCTATACCTACAACTGGGTGCGCAGCAGCGGCAGCCGTTCGTCCACGCCGGACGCCACCGATCCGACGCCGCTGGTCAGCGCGCCGGTGGCGCTGGGCGAGAGCTACGTCGAGAACTGGACGGTCACGGTTACCGATACGGTCGGCCACAGCAGCAGCGCCAGCACGGCGCTGACCTTCACCTATCCGCCGTCGGCGCTGACGGTGGCGTTCTCGCCGGTCAGCCCGATGCGCCTGAGCGGCGACGATCCCGGCACGTTCTCTGCGGTCGTGACGGCCACCGCCAAGGGCGGCATCCCGCCCTACACCTACAGCTGGGCGCACACCGGCGCCGGCCGCACGACCATCTCGAACAGCGCCAGCGCGGCGCCGACGATAGGCGTGACGCTGGCCGCCGGCGAAAACGGCACCGACTACTGGGACCTGACGGTCAAGGACAGCGCGGCCAAGTCCGCCACGGGACGCCTGAGCCTGAGCTTTGGCGTGCCGGCGGTACTGAAACTGACGTTGCCGGCCACGGTCGCGGCGCTCGACGCCACCGCCGCCAACAAGGGCGTGTCCTCGGCGACCTTCAACGGCCTGACGGTGTCCGGCGGCAGCGGCGGCAACACCTATCTGTGGACCCGCCTGAGCGGCACCCGCTCGGCCGCGCTGACGCCGACCTCGTCGACCGGGCCCGGCATCCGTGCCACGCTGGAGCTGGGCGAGCGCCTGGCCGAGGACTGGCAACTGACGGTGACCGACGACGCCGGCCACACGGCCTCGGCGCGCACCACGGTGACCTTCGAGTATCCCGGCGAGGCGATCGTGGCGCGCTTCGTGCCGATCAGCCTGACGGTCAATGCCAACGACCCCGGCGTGGTCACCGGCCAGCTCGGCGAGATGACGGTCACCGGCGGCGTGCCGCCGTACCGCTACAGCTGGGCGCATGTGGGCGGCACCGGCCACGGCACGCTGACCGGCAGCGACACCACCCGTCCGGCGTTCACCACCACGGCGGTGCAGGGCGAGAGCGTGTCCGATCTCTACCGCGTGACGATCACCGACAGCTTCGGCACCGTCGCGCAGTCCAGCTACACCACCTACGTCGTCACGCCCGACCTGCTGAGCGCGGGCCTGGCGACCACCCGCACGCTCACCGCCTCGGCCGGGACCAAGGGCGTGGCCTCGGGCGGAATGCTGCTGACGGCGGCCGGCGGCCGCGCCCCGTACACCTATGCGTGGAGCCGGGTGTCGGGCAGCCGCGGCGTGATCTCGGACACCACGATCGCCAACGCCGGCCTCAGCGCCGTGCTGGCGCTGGGCGAGACGTTCCAGGAAACCTGGCAGGTGGTGGTGCGCGACTCGGTCGGCCACGAGCTGACCAAGACCATCGTCGTCACCTTCAGCTATCCGGGGACCGCGCTGGGTCTGACCCTGGGTGTCGACGGCGCCGGCGTGCAGCCGGACCCCGGCACCTACAGCGCCACCATCCATCCGACCGTGACCGGCGGTGTGCCGCCGTTCAGCTACGCCTGGCGGCGCCTGAGCGGCACCCAGACCATCGCCAACGACAGCGCCGAGGACGCGGTGGTCACCGGCACCATCGCCGCGTACGGCGGCTCGTCGAGCTCGGGCTGGAGCGTCACGGTGACCGACGCGGTCGGCAAGACCATCGCCACCAGCGTCACGGCCACCTTCAGCACGCCGGCCAAGCTGGCGGTCACGGTGCCGGCGCGCTCGGTCAATATCGCCGGCACCGGAACCGGCGCCGGCAGCATCGCCCAGGCCACCACGATCACCGGCGGCAAGGCGCCGTACACACTGTCGTGGACCCGTCTGGCGGGCAGCCGCGCCACCATTTCCAACACGGCCATCTCCAACCCCACCTTCAGCGCGACGCTGACACCGGGCGAGACCGTGGTGGAAACCTGGCAGCTGCAGGTCACCGACAGCTTCGGCCACACCGAGACCGGCAGCAATACCTTGACGTTCAAACGGGCGGCGGCGGGACGCGCGCTGACGGCGCAGGAGGCGGCAGATAACGCCGCCGGCGACGCCGGAGGTGTGAAATGACCGGCCGCTTCCAACGTGGCGCGTCCGCGCGCCAGCCCGCAACCCTCATGCCTAGCGATAACGCCAAGATGACCGCGATACGACATGTTTTCACCAGCTTCCTGTTCGGCTTGGCCGTGTGGTCGGGCGCAGCAGCGCAGGCCCAGACGCCGGTTACGATTCCGGCGGACCCGTCCAATTTCAGCCGCAGTAGCGCATTTGAGTATGATCCAGCCACCGGCCTGCTGATTAGCGAGATGGTCGAGCCGGACAACGCCGCGCTGTGCGTCAAGACGACTTACCTGTACGACGACTATGGCAACCGAAAATCGGCGACCACGCAAAATTGCGATGGTGCCGTCGGTAACGCCGTTTTCACCAAGCGCACTTCCACCATCGCGTATGAGGCGACGACCGGCGTGGCGGGTACGCTGACCGGCATTGCCGTCCCCGCCGGCACGTTCGCCACCACGCTGACCAATGCGTTGGACCAGTCGGAAACCCGTGGCTACGACGTCCGGTTTGGCAAGCTGCAGGCCACCATCGGGATAGCCGGTCTGCCGACCAACTGGCAAATTGACGACTTCGGTCGTGTTTATAAGGAGGTCAGGGCGGATGGGACGGCCACGATCACCCTCTATTGCTATTTGCAAGGTGCTGCCAGCGATACCACCAGCAATAACTACAATTGCCCGCAGCCGGCGCCGACCGAGATCCCGGCCGACGCTTTTATGTTCGTGTATTCCTTGCCGGTTTTGGCGGCGAACGATCATCAGAACGGCGCGGCCGGACGCATCTATCTGGATCGCGCCGGGCGCAAAATCCGCACGGTGACGGAAGCGTTCGACGGGAGTGCACAGACCACTGCCAAGGATCGCCTGATCGTCCAGGACACGCAATACAATGCCTTGGGCGGAGTGGCACTGAGCACTCACCCGTATTTTCTCGATAGCAAGTCGTCGACCAGCACGGGAGCGGGCACGGTCGGCGTGAGTTTCACTGCCTACGACGACCTGGGACGCCCCACAGATGTTTATCTTAGCGACCCGAAGGGCCTGTTCGGCCCTGCCTCCTTCGGAACCTGGGGGACGCTCAACGCGGCACATAGCCACGTCAGTTATCAGGGGCTCACGACGTTGACGACCAACGATTTGGGACAGACGGAAAAACTGGAAAAAAATGTCGATGGCAAAGTCGGTAAAGTGACCAATGCCTTAGGGGCGGAGATCGCCCACATGTATGATGCCTTCGGCAATTTGCTTAAAATCAAGGACGCGTTGCAAAACACCGTCAGCGTCAGTTATGACATCCGTGGACGTAAGCGCTCCATGGCAGACCCCGATATCGGGACCTGGAATTATGACTACAACGCGTTGGGCGAGCTGGTCTGGCAGCAGAGCCCGAACCAGTTGGCGAAGGCCCAAGCGAGTACCTCGGAATACGACTTGCTGGGGCGCATGATCAAGCGCGTCGAGCCTGAATATACCAGCACTTGGTATTACGATAAGTATTCCGATACGAGTGCCAGTTGCACACGCGGCGTCGGCAAACTGTGCGAGACCCGGACCAGCAACGGCACCCGCCGCCGCATCAGCTACGACAATGTTGGACGGGTAACCGGGGCGCGCCTGGACGTTACCGACGGCCCGAGTTTTGCCAGCTCGATCAGTTATGACAGCGTAACGGCGCGGCAGTCCGCCCAGACCTATCCGACCGGTTTGAGTGTGCGCTACAACTATACCGCCAAGGGCTTCCTGGCTTCGATGACGCTTGGCCAGGCGGCCACCGTTAACCCGTTGCCCGCCAGCAGCGGCGCCGCCGCAGGCCCTGGCGTGAAACTGAATGCCGGCAGCTTCCTCTGGCAAGGACTGTCTTATGACGCCTGGGGGCATGCGGAGCAGCAGATCTATGGTAATGGCGTGATTAGCAGGGCCAGCTTCAATGAGCTGACCGGGCGGGCCGACAGTAGCAGCGCCGGCATTGGCGAGGACAAGTCGGTCATTAACTACGCGTACGAATGGGATAGCCTGGACCGCCTGAAAGTCCGTACCGATAGTGGCGGCTCGACCGTGGTCACGAACAACTTTGACTATGACGAGGTCGGTCGCCTGCACAACTACAGCGTCGCCTCCAGCGCGATCGGAAACTCCGATCAGGTCCGCAACGTGACGATGCAATATAACGCCGGCGGCGCCTTGCTGTCCAAGTCCGATGTTGGGCTGTATAACTACAAGGCGCAGGGCGCGGGCACGCCGCACGCGCTGCAAAGCGTCACCGGTGGCGCGGTAGCCACGGCATATACCTACGACGCCAACGGAAACATGGAAACCGCCACAGGCGCGCCGTACAGCAAGATCGTGTATACCAGCTTTAATTTGCCGGATAGCCAGACCGGCATTTCGGGCGCGTCGCAGTACACCTGGCAGTACGACGAGATGCACCAGCGGGTCAAGGAAGTGCGCGTCGCCGATGGCGTCACCCGCACGACCTGGATGATGCACCCTGATAATGCCAACGCGCTGGGGTTTGAGAGCGAGGACGTGGCGGGAGCCATCAGCAATCGCCACTATCTGTCGGTTGGCGGCGCGAGTTTCGGTGTGCTGGTGTCAAACGGCGCCTTGCCGACGCTGGCCGCCGCGCAAACGGCGCCGGACGAGCTGGCCGAGCTGGCTTTAAGCAAGGTGGAGTATTGGCATAAGGATCAGGCCGCAAGCTTGGTCGCTACCACCGATCACGCGGGGGCGGTCACCCAGCGCTATGCCTACGATCCATTCGGCAAGCGTCGCTACGTCGACGGCAACTATGACGCGGATGGCAAGATTGTCGGCGACTGGAATCAGACCAACCACGGAACGGACCGGGGCTACACGGGGCACGAGCACCTGGATGACGTGGGCATCATTCACATGAACGGCCGGACCTACGATCCGCGTCTTGGCATGTTCATGCAAGGCGATCCGATGATTCAGGATCCGACCAATCTGCAAAACCTGAATCGCTACGTCTATTGCTATAACAATCCGATGACCTGCAGCGACCCGACTGGGCAGTTCAGCCTGTTCGGCCACAAGATATTGCCCGGGTTGTTTAACAATAAGAACATCCGTGTGGCTGCTGCAATTGCGGCGACCTACTTCCTTGGACCAGGCGGTGCGGCATGGGCGAACGGCGGCTTGCTGGCTGGGGTGACCGAAAACGCGCTGCTGCAATCGGCGGTTGCGGGTTTTGTCAGCGGATCGATTGCTTCCGGCAGCATTAAAGGCGGCCTGCAAGGCGCGTTCTCGGCTGGTGTCTTCTTCGGTGCCGGCAGCCTGATCGAGACTGCCAATCTCGGCACGATGGCCGGTGTGGCCGTTCACGCGGTGGCCGGTTGCGTTACCAGCGAAGCGAGTGGCGGCAGTTGCGGTTCCGGCGCGCTGAGCGCAGGATTTACCAAGGCTTTCGCCGGCACCGATTTCATGCAGGACGTAACGGAGTCCGGCAACCGGCTGTTGGGAACCACGGTGAGTGCCGTGGTTGGCGGTACGGCGTCGGTGCTGGGTGGCGGCAAATTCGCCAGCGGTGCGACGACTGGCGCGTTCAGCTATCTGTTCAACGAGGTGACTCACTGGAGACTGGCGGAACAAAGAACCGCAGAGTCATTCCGAAGGTTGGGTTATGCGGTGGAAGAAGGGGTGGCGATTACTCTGAGGGGATTGCCGGGAGAGTTGGATACGCGTGGATTTGCCGACTTCATTGCCACTAAAGATGGGGAGGTGATCATTGGCGAGGTCAAGACCGGGCTTGGCGCGAAGCTGCGCCCGATTCAGAAGATGATATTCGGTGAGGCTGGCGCACTGGAACGGCTGTCCATCGATGTTGCCGAGCGCGCCGCGCCGCTGAACCTGCGAGCTGGCGAGTTGTTGGTTAACCAATTGTCAACTACGTCTAAAATCCTCTACACTCTGATCGGCCCGATGGAAGGTCGGGCCGGTCGTGAAGCCGCCCGGAGAATGGGGGGAATGTTGGCGACGCGGGTAGCGTTCGGTGCTGTGCGAGTGGCTGTCAGTTTACCGGTCATGCTGCTATTGGAACCAGGGAACTAAGGATTAATGTGACGATGGCTGTTTCGAAGAAGATTCTGACGATATGGGGCGCCAACGCGGGTGAAGCGTTTGACTTGCTCTCCGAAATGTTGACCCAGCGCGGGTTCAAGGGACCGTTGACATGGAAGCATGGCTACTTGGTTCCCTATCTGATCGACCCTTGTGAGGATATTCGCGTGATATTGTCGATCAGCCGGTGCGGGGGCGTGGGAGGGCATCATTTTTTTGACACCTCCGCAGTGGTACTGTCCAAAAAGATACACCAAAATTCGTTACCGTCCGATCCCTGGGCCAACGCAGTCAATGGCGATAGCCGGTGGTATGACGGTTATGTACCTTGCATGGTCAGTCGGTTATCTCATATGAAATGGGCTTCGCGGCCATCGGATGATAATCCGGCCTGGTCGTTGAGCGCTGACGACACCGTTGTGCCCGGAATCCGGTCCTGGATTACCGACTTTGACGAGCTGATGTTGCCATTCATATTGCAGTTGCGTTCCAACGGGGACCTGGCCAAGGCGATGTGGGATGCGCTGCATTATCAACGGCCGGCATGGGTCAAGTCCGATGGCCCCGGTTTTGTATCCTTCAAAGAATTATTCATGGCGTTGCAGAGATCTTGAAATTGTTGAATAACCTAATGATCAGACTATGAAAAATGGATTGGCCTTTTTGTTCGCAGCGATGAATGAGCTGGTTGAGGTTCTGTCTTAACTTTACGGATATGCTGGAACAGTTGGGGGTATGCCGATTGGATGAAGGCCAATCGCGTTTTGAGATGACGATGGCTGTTCCGAAGAAGATTCTGACGATATGGGGCGCCAACGGGGGCGAAGCGTTTGGTTTGCTCTCCGAAATGCTGGTGCAGCGAGGGTTCAAGGGGCCGTTGACGTGGAAACATGGCTATTTGGTTCCCTATTTAATCGACCCCTGCAATGACATCCGTGTGATCCTGTCTTTCAGCAGAGGTGGAGGGGTAGGTGAAGCCCGTTTTTTTTGAGACTTCTGCGGTGGTGTTGTCAAAAAAATATATCGGAACTCTCTGGACACCGACCCTTGGGCCAATGACCTCGGCAGCGATGAGCGGTGGCGGGATGGCTACGTGCCCTGCATGATTACGCGCTTGTCTCATATGAAGTGGGCGTTGCAGCGTTCTGAGGAGAATCCCGCATGGGCATTTGATGTCGAGGACACCGTCGCCCCCGGTATCAAGTCCTGGACCGCAGATTTTGATGCCTTGATGTTGCCACTCATAAAGCGACTGCGCTCAAATGAGGAGCTGGCTACGGTCATGCAGGAGACGATTCATTATAAAAAACCGACCTGGGTTCGCTCTGATGGCCTTGGTTTTATATCCTTTAAAGAGTTACTTGCCGCATTGCAGAGATAGCGAAATTGATGAGTTATTTCAGGCTTCTCCGTAGCAATGATTGAGCTGATTAAGGCCCTGACTTAACTTTGGGGATATTCTGAGACAGTTGCGTGCAAGAAGATGCCAAAGTTATTATTGATTATTTGTTGTTCATGCTGCTTGTTATATCTGCTGATCGCTGGAGTGAGATTGCACTTTGAATTTTTAAATTACTGCAGGCAGGTTGCCGAAGCGGACGGAAGAATGGACGAGTATAGCGTCGGCGCTACCGATGATGGTGGTTTGGATAAATTTGAATTATCTATTTATTATGACATTTTCAAGCGGCAATCACAGATTCGTGACGCCGGATTAGTTGGATTAAGGGGATACTTCAGGCGGCGGTTTGCGGGCATGTTCTTATTTTCATTAGGTTTTTTGGTTGCCTTCGGGATATTGATGCGCAATTATATTTGGTGACCATTGCCGAGTTCTCCTTTGAAGAGTTGTTTATGGCGTTGCAGAGATGTTGAAATTGTTTAATCACCTGGCGTGGCACCGTGGCACGCGGCGCTGGTATCTTGCCAGCTTGCTGATCTGCGGCGGCCTCGTCGCCGGCTGGAATAGCCTTGCCACCCTGCGCGCGCAAAACGCCCGGCTGCATGGCGCTGTCGAGCGGGCGACGGCTGCCGTGCGTTCCGGTGGCGTGGCAGGCAATATGCCGGCCTCCGAGTTGCCCGCGCTGTTGCCCGGCGACGTGTCGCAACTGCTGCGGGACATGCATCAATTCGCCCAGCGCCGCGACCTCGCCATCGCCGAAGCGAAGTACACGCCGGCGGAGCAGGCGGGCGATAGCGGCTTGCAACGCATCCGTATCGACGCCAGGGCACGCGGCAACTACGCCGAATTGAAAAACTTCCTGGCCGATGTGCTGGCCGCGCACGAGGGCCTGTCGCTCGACGGCATGTCGATACGGCGCGGCACGCCGGCTGATGCCAAGGTGGACGTGCAACTGACACTCAGCCTCTACTATCGGAAGCCGCTATGAACTGGAGCGTGCGCAAGAGCGCGTGGTCGCTGGTGGGCTTGGCCGGCCTGTTCAGCGTTTGGGTATGGCTGGGCGAAGCGCGGCAGGCGCCGGCGGCGGCCGATACCGCGACGCCTGCGCCTGCGCGGCGCCCGTCCGCCTCCCCAGCCAGGGCCGCAGCGCGCGACGCCGCGCAGCGCGAGCCGTTGGCCGAGGCGGCCGCCGACCCGTTCAAGGTGGTCAGCTTCCTGCCGCCGCCCAAGCCGGTGGAGGCGGTGGCCGTGGCCGCGCCGCCGCCACCGCCACCGGTCGCGCCGCCTTTCCCGTATCGCTACCTGGGCCGCATGCTCAGCGTCGACGGCAAGCTGCTGACTTATCTGGCGCGCGGCGACGCCATCGTGCCGGTCCAGCCGCAGCAGGTGCTGGACCACGACTATCGTATCGACACCCTGAACGACACCGAACTGGTGATCACCTATCTGCCCCTCGACGAACGGGTTCGCATCCCGTTGCGGTCCGCCGAGAACTAGCCATCGCTGAACTGGAGTACTACTTTGCTGCATAGCCGGATTATTTTGACGCGCTCCCTTGCCCTGATCGGCGGCCTGCTGCTGGCCGCCTGCGGCGCGCAGTCGGTGCGCACCGAGGCCGAGGGCCTGATCAACCGTGGCAAATACGAGCAGGCGCTGAAGACTTACGAGGACGGCTTGCAACGCTATCCGCAAAATGTCGAGCTGCGTTCGAGCCTGATCAGCGCCCAGGAATCGGTGTTCGGGCGCCTGATGAAGTCTGCCGCCGAACTGCGCGCCACCGGCCGCGACGCCGAGGCCGAACAGGTGGCGCAACGCGCGCTGGCCATCCATCCCAACGATGAACGCGCCAAGGCCATGCTGCTGGAGATCGCGCGCGACCGGCGCCAGTCCGCCGCGCTGGCCAGCGCCAAGGACTTGCTGGCCAAGGGCCTCAACGAACGCGCGATGCTGGTGATCGAGAGCGCGTTGAAGGACAACCCGCGCAGCCAGGAGCTGCAGGCCTTGCAGCGCCAGCTGGAGCTGGAGGCGCGCCAATCGGAACTGGGCGGCGCGCGCCTGTCCGAAGCCCGTCCGGTGTCGCTGGATTTTCGCGACGCCAACCTGCGCATGGTGCTGGAGGTGCTGACCCGGAACAGCGGCATCAACTTCGTCATCGACAAGGATGTGCGCCAGGACCTGCGCACCACCGTGTTCCTGCGCCAGAGTAGGCTGGACGACGCGCTCGAACTGCTGACCGCCACCAGCCAGCTGTCGTACAAGGTGGTCGACCCGACCACGGTGCTGATCTACCCGAAGACACCGGAGAAGACGCGCGAGTACCAGGACCTGATGATACGGGCCTTCTACCTGTCCAGCGCGGACGTGCGGCAGACCGCGCTGCTGTTGAAGAACATGCTGAAGATCCGCGATCCCTTCATCGACGAGAAGATCAATCTGATCGTCATTCGCGAGACGCCGCAGACCATCCGGCTGGCCGAGCGCCTGATCGCGCTGCAAGACCTGGCCGAGCCGGAGGTGATGATGGAGGTGGAGGTGCTGGAGATAAAGCGCGCCAGCCTGACCGAGTTGGGTATCAAATACCCGGACGGCTTCACGCTGACGCCGATCGCGCCGGCCGGCGGTTTCACGCTGGGTAACTTCCATAATCTCAATCGCGATACCATCGGCGTCAACGTGCCGGCCGTGACGCTGAACCTGCACCGCGATGTCGGCGATGTCAACATCCTGGCCAATCCCAAGATCCGCGCCCGCAACCGCGAGAAGGCCAAGATCATGATCGGCGATAAGCTGCCGGTGGTGACGACCACCGGCAACGCCGGCAACAGCAACTTCATTTCCGAGTCGGTGCAGTATGTCGACGTCGGCCTGAAGCTGGACGTCGAGCCGAACATCTATCTGGATGACGAGGTGGCGATCAAGGTCGGCCTGGAGGTCAGCTCGCTGGTGCGCGAGATCAAGACCGGCGGTGGTTCGCTGGTCTATCAGATCGGCACCCGCACCGCCAGCACCGTGTTGCGGCTGAAGGACGGCGAGACGCAACTGCTGGCCGGCTTGATCAGCAACGAGGAGCGCATGAGCGCCTTGCGCGTGCCCGGCGTGGGCGACCTGCCGGTGTTGGGGCGGCTGTTTTCCTCGCAGCGCGACGATAATCAGCGCACCGAGATCGTGCTGTCGGTCACGCCGCGCATCGTGCGCAATATCCGGCGGCCGGACGTGAACCAGGCCGAGTTCTGGTCCGGCACCGAGAACGACCTGCGCAGCCGTCCGCTGACGCTGGGCAAAGCGGCAGCGCCGGCGGGCGGCGCGGTACCGGCGGCCAACGGCATCGCGCCGGCGGCGGCAGGCCAGCCAGCGGCGGGTGCGGCGCCCGCTGCGCCGCCGCAGGCCGCTGCCACGCCGGAAGCGCCGGTGGTCCTGCAATTGCAGATGCCGGACGAGGTCAAGGCCGGCGAGGTGTTTGCGGTGCTGGTCAACGTCAAGTCCGGGCTGCCGCTGCGCGGCATGCCGGTGCAGCTGGAGTTCCCGCCGCAGCTGCTGCAGGTCATGGACGCCGAGGAGGGCGCCTTCCTCAAGCAGGACGGCGTCACCGTCAGCAAGACCAAGACGCTGGAACAGGCCATCGGCCACGCCTCGATGGCGGTGCTGCGCAACAGTGCCGACGGTGTGCAGGGCAGCGGCACCGTGGCGGCGTTCCGCTTCAAGGCGCTGGCGGCCGGCAAGGCAGGCATCACCCTGGTGTCGGCCAAGCCGGTGTCCAGCGTGACGGTGGCGCCGCCGGCGCTGCCGGAAACCAGCAGGATCGTCATCAAATGAGCGTGCCGATGGCGCGGCGCCGGCGCGGTTACACCATCATCGAAATGATGGTGGTGATGGTGGTGCTGGGCATCCTGGCGACGGCGGCGATGCCGCTGGTGGAGCTGACCGCCAAGCGCAACAAGGAACGCGAGCTGAAGGCGGCGGTCTGGGAGATCCGCCACGCGATCGACGCCTACAAGCAGGCCAGCGACAGCGGGCGCATCGCGCGCGCCGCCGGCGCCAGCGGCTATCCGCCGTCGCTGCCGGCGCTGACCGCCGGCGTGCCGGACCTGACGGCCGGCGGCCAGATGCTGTATCTGCTGCGGCGCGTGCCGCGCGATCCATTCGCGCCCAAGTCGCTGCCGGCCGAGGCCACGTGGGGCTTGCGCAGCTACGCCTCGGCGCCGGACGAACCGAAGGAGGGCGCCGATATCTTCGACGTCTATTCGAAGTCGGAGGAGGTCGGCATGAATGGCATGCCGTATCGGCTATGGTGAGGACGCGCGGATTCACGCTGATCGAACTGCTGGTGGTGATGGCCCTGATCGGGTTATTGCTGTCGCTGTCGGTGCCGCGCTATTTCGGCAATGTGCAGAAGGCCAAGGAGACGGTGCTGCGCCAGGATCTGGCGATGATGCGCGAGGCCATCGACAAGCATTTCGGCGACCAGGGCATGTATCCGGATTCGCTGGCGCAGATCGTCGAACGCAAATACCTGCGCAAGATACCGGTCGATCCGATCACAGACCGCAGCGACACCTGGATCGTCGTCGCGCCGGAAAAAAAGGAAACGGGCAAGGTGTTCGATGTGAAGAGCGGCGCCGAGGGACAGGCGCAGGACGGGAGCCCTTATGCGTCGTGGTGACGCGGCCGCGCGCCGCCAGTCCGGCTTCACTTATGTGGCGGTGTTGACGGCGCTGGCCATCTTCGGCATCGGCCTGGCGGCGCTGGGCACGTCGTGGAGCGCGCTCGCGCGGCGCGACAAGGAGGACGAGCTGCTGGAAATCGGCGCCGCCTATCAGAAGGCGATCGGTGACTACTATCAGCGCACGCCCGGCAATCCCAAGCGCTATCCGGCGGCGCTGGAGGAGCTGGTCGAGGATCGCCGCTTCGTCGGCACCGCGCGCCACCTGCGCAAGGTCTACGGCGATCCGGTCAACCACGGCAAGGAATGGGGCGTGATACGCGCCGGCGACGGCGGCATCGCCGGTGTGTACAGCTTGAGCGAAGCCGAAACCCTGCGCCGCCGGCCGGTCAAGCTGGCGTTGCTGACGGTGTCCGGCGATCGCTATTCGGACTGGAAGTTCGTCTATCTGCCCGCGCCATCACCATAGGAATGACCATGCAATTTACGGTACGGATTTTTGACGCGGCCACCGCCGCCTACGCCGAGCGGCAGGTGGAGGGCGAGAGCGCGCAGGAAGTGCGGCAGGCGCTGGAGCGCGAGGGCGCGACCGTCCTGTCGGTGACGGCGGCGGCGCGCCGCCTGGCGCTGCCGCGGCGCGCGCAGTTCGACGTGGTGCTGTTCTGCGACGAACTGCGTACCTTGCTTTCGTCGGGGATGTCGCTGGTCGAGGCCATCGATACGCTCAGCACCAAGGACGGCGCGGGCTTCAAGCATGTGGTGCTGCTGGAGATCAAACAGCGTCTGCTTGAAGGCAAGCCGTTTTCCAGCGCGCTGGAGCTGAACCAGGTCCGTTTTCCGCTGCTGCTGGTGGCCTCGATGCGCGCCAGCGAGCGATCGAGCCGCATCGACGAGGCGCTGGACGAATTCGTCGCCTACGAAAAAGTGGGCAGGGAGTTGAGCAAGAAAATTATCAGCGCGGCCATCTATCCGGCGCTGGTGGTGGGCTTCGGCATGCTGGTCACCCTGTTCATGCTGTCGTATGTGGTGCCGCGTTTTTCGCGGGTGTACGAGGACTTCGCCAATACCATCAGCACGCCGACGCGGATACTGATCGGCGTCGGCGGCTTCTTCGGCGATCACCTGCCGCTGGTGTTGGCGCTGCTCGCGGGGCTGGTGACGGCGACCGCGCTGGCCTACCGTGGGGGCCAGCTGCAGGCCGCGACGCTCTGGTTGCTGGGGCGCTTCAGGCTGGTGCGGTACTACCTGCGCCTGTATCAGCTGTCGCGCATCTTCCAGACCATGTCGATGCTGTTGAAGGGCGGCTTCACGATCAGCGACGCGATACCGCTGGCGCGCAATCTGGCGTTCGACGCCGGGCTGCAGGAGCAGCTGGCGGCCGCGCGGCTGTTGGTCAACGAAGGCCGCCGCATGAGCGCGGCGTTTGCCGAGCATGGGCTGACCGACAACGTCACGGTGCGTCTGCTGCAGGTGGGCGAGCGTTCGGGCAACCTGGAACGCACGATGGAGATCATCGCGCAGACCTATCGCCAGGAACTGATGCTGTTCATCGAGCGCACGACGCGCATCGCCGAGCCGTTGCTGCTGATGGTGGTGGGCGTGATGATAGGCGCGATTATTGTTTTGATGTATATGCCGGTGTTCGATCTGGCGGGAGGAATATGATGCGGCAAGCCGCTACCAAGCCGGAGCTGTCCGGCGATATGCTGGCGGCCGCACGGGTGCGCGCCAGGGCCAGCGGCCGTGCGCTGGCGGCGGAGCTGGCGGAACTGGCCGGTGTCGCGATGGAGGCGATCGGCCCGATGTCGCAGGCCGCTTTCGGCGTGGCGTATTTTTCGCAGCAGGACTTGAGCGCGGCGCCGCCGCAGCTTGCGCATATCGGCTTTACCGACTGCGTCGAGCGCGGCATCTATCCGCTGCCGCGCGACGGCGCCACGCTGTTCGTGGTGGCCGATCCGTGGGACGAGCAATTGATGCAGTGGCTGTCGAACCGCAGCGGCCAGTATCCTCGCCTGGGATGGGCGGCGGCGCCGGACATCCGCGCGGCGCTGGAGTACGCGCAGGCGGGCATCAAGGCTTCCAGCCAGCTGGGCCAGCGCGGCCCGGCGGCGGCGGGCGACGCGGCCGATGGCGGCAAGCGCATTTCGCTGGAGAGCATAGAGCGCAGCGGCAGCGCCGTGGTGCGCTTTGTCGATTCGGCCATCTATGACGCCTGGAAGGCCGGCGCCAGCGATATCCACTTCGAGTGCGACCGCGCCGGCGTGCGCGTCAAGCTGCGGCTCGACGGCGTGCTGGTGCCGGCGTCGGAGCTGGCCGATCCCCAGCGTGCCGAGGAAGTGATCTCGCGCGTCAAGGTGCTGGCGCAGCTCGATATCGCCGAGCGGCGAGTGCCGCAGGACGGCCGCTTCCGCGTCGCGCTCGGGCAGCGGGAACTGGACTTCCGCGTTTCCATCATGCCCAGCATTCACGGCGAGGACGCGGTGGTGCGGCTGCTCGACAAAACCCAGTTACACGATGCATCGAACGTCATTTCGCTGGCCAGCCTTGGGCTGGACGAGGACGCGATGGCGCGCATCCGCCGCCTGGCGAAAAAGCCGCACGGCATGCTGCTGGTGACCGGGCCCACCGGCAGCGGCAAGACCACCTCGCTGTACGCGGCCTTGTCGGAGATCCGCACCGAGCAGGACAAGATCATCACGATCGAAGACCCGGTGGAGTATGAGCTGCCCGGCGTGCTGCAAATTCCCGTCAATGAAAAGAAGGGCCTGACTTTTTCCCAGGGCTTGCGCTCCATACTCCGGCACGACCCGGACAAGATCCTGGTCGGCGAGATCCGCGACCCGGAGACGGCGGAGATCGCGGTGCAGGCCGCGCTGACGGGGCATCTGGTATTCACCACGGTGCACGCCAACAGCGTGTTCGATGTGATCAGCCGCTTTTCGCACATGGACATCGATCTTTACAGCGTGATGTCGGCCCTGAACGGCATCGTGGCGCAGCGTCTCATTCGCGGCAATTGCCCGCGCTGCGCGCAGGCGGATGTGCCAACCCCGGAGCTGCGCGAGCGCTTGCTGGCGGCCGGTATCGCGCCGGCCGACCTGCGCCTGGCGCGCGGGCATGGCTGCGACCACTGCCGCCACACCGGCTACAAGGGACGGCGCGCCATCGCCGAGGTGCTGCCGGTCGACGACAGCCTGCGGGCCATGATCATGCGCCGGGCCGACGTCGCCGATATCAAGCGTTACGCCCTGGGGTTGGGCGTGCGGCCGCTGGCGCTGCGGGCGCTGGACCTGGTGGCCTCCGGCGTGACGACGATGGACGAAGTCGAACGGGTGGTGGACTATGATTGATACCCTGCATATTTACCTGACTTCGCGTCATGCCTACGTGCGGCGCCAGTCCGGCTGGCCGTGGAAGGCCGGAATCGAAGCGCTGCCTCCGTTTGAATGGGATGCGCGGTCGCCGGCGTCGCTGGACTTTTCCACGCTGCCCGTGCCATCGGCGCGTTGGCGGCGCAGGCAGGTGCGGGTGTACCTTGGGAGCAGCTTGTGCCGCCTGATGGCGCTGGAAATACCGTCCGCCGTGTCCGGGATGGCCGAGGCGGAGGTGGTTGCCATGGCGACGATGGAGCACGAATTGGGCATCCCCGCCGCGGAATGGCGCTGCGCGCTCGACCGCGCGCCGTCCGGGGCGAAATCGACGGCTTGCGCGATCCGGCGCGACCTGTTCGAGCGGCTCGACGCCATCGCCGCCGAATATAAATGGCGGCTGTCCTCGGTGCGGCCCCTGGCAGGCGCCTTGTGGAACGCGGTCCAGGATATGCCAGCCTGGCGCGCCGATGCGCCGCGCGCCCTGCTGGTGGCCGAAGACGACGGCTTCGCCTCCATCCTCGGCGCCGGCGGCCAGCTACTGTCCGTGCTGGCGCTGCCGCATGGGATAGACGACGCGGTCATCGAGCGCGAATTGCGGCGCCTCGCCTATGCGGCGCCGCCCGGGGCGACAGTTGATGCCCGCCTCGCGGCCGCGGCCAGCCGGCGTGGCATGGCGGCCGCGCACTTGTCGCTGATGCTGCCGTGCGCCGTGGACGGCGATGGGGTGAGTCCCTGTTTCCCGGATTTCCGCGACATGTTCCTGACGATACCCGGTGTGCCCGCATGATCAAGCTGACATTGGAGTTTATCCCGCAGCGCCGCCGCCCCTGGCCGTTGTACCTCATGCTGCTGGTGGCGGCGGCGTGCGCCGCCGCGATGCTGGCGCAGTGGCTGCAGTTGCAAGGCGAGCAAGCGCGGCTGCGGGCGGCATTGTCGCGCCAGGAGCTGCAACTGAAGGTGCTGCAGCGCGAACAGCAGCTGCGCAGCGCCGCGGCGCCGGCGCTGGTCGCCAGGCAGAAGGAGCAGGCGAAGGTGGCGGCCGCGCTGCGTTACCCGTGGAACAATGTGCTGTCCACGCTGGAGCTTGCGGACATGAGCGGGATCGCCATGCTGTCCTTCTCCCACGAGCAGGCGGGGGGACGCACGCAGTTGACGCTTGAGGCCATCGACATCGATGCGCTGGCGCGTTTTACCGACAGCCTGAACGAGGGCGGCGATGGCGGCGAAGGTTGGTATGTCTCCAGCTATCAGGTGCAGCAGCAAGCCAATCCGGTTGTGATCCGCGCCGTGGTGTTCAGCAAATGAGCGGCGATTAGAGCCTTTCCCCCAAGCCTCCCGTGAAAAGTGCCATTACAATGGGCCGAAAACAATCATACGGAGACCGCTTGTGAGCAAGCCCAAGCTGCATTTTGCCCATGCCAATAGTTACCCGGCGGGTGTGTACCGCCAGTTTTTCGCGCTGCTGGCCGACGATTTCGACATCCAGGCGCTGGACATGCACGGCCACAGTCCGCGCTACCCGGTCAGCGACGGCTGGCCGGCGCTGGTGGACGAATACATCAACGAACTGATCTCGCGCTACGACGAGCCGGTGATCCTGGTCGGCCACTCGCTGGGCGGCATGCTCAGCCTGATGGTGGCCCATGCCCGCCCGGACCTGGTGCGCTGCGTGGTGATGCTGGACGCGCCCGTGGTGGCCGGCTGGCGCGCGCTGTTCTGGCGCCTGATCAAAATGAGCGGCAACGCCAACCGCGTGCCGCCGGCGAAGTTCTCGATCCGCCGCCGCAACGTGTGGCCGGACGCGCAGGCGGCCTACCAGCACTTCGCCGGCAAGGACCTGTTCGCGGCCTGGGCGCCGGGCGTGCTGGAGGACTACATGGCGAGCGGCCTGAAACCCCATCCCGACGGCGTGCAGCTGCGCTTCACGCGGGAAGTGGAAACCAGCATCTACGCCAGCCTGCCGCACCACCTGCCCAAGCTGGTGCGGGGCCGCTTCCCGGCGCCGATCGGTTTCATCGGCGGCACCGATTCCTGGGAAACCAGCCAGTCCGGCCTGGGCCATACGCAGGCGCTGGTGGGCAAGTATTTCCGCATCGTGCCGGGCGGTCATCTGTTCCCGATGGAGTCGCCGGCGGTGGCGGCCGAGGCCACGCGCGAGATGATCGCCAGCCTGTTAAACATCAAAGCCCGCGCTGGGCGGGCTTATGCGTAGTATGGCTGTCTGACTCAGGCCTTGCGTCGCTTGGCCACCACGCCGACCAGGCCCAGGCCCGCCATCAGCATGGCCCAGGTGCCCGGTTCGGGCACGGCCAGCGTGTTGCGCACATAGATGGTTTCCGGCACGCCGCCGATCTGACCGTTGACGCCGTCGGTAAGCCTGCCGTCGGCATAGTCATTGATATCGACGTGGAAGAAATTCCCCCAGTACTCGGAGGCGAAGATGTAGGAATTGTGGTCGGTGTAGCCGGATGGCGGGCTGACGATGCCGCCTGGATTGCCGGGGACGATGAAATCGGTCCACTGTGGACGCATGGCCCACTCGGCGGCGGTGGCCACCCGCCAGCCTTCGCTGGCGCGATAGGTCGCCGGCTGGATAAGACCGGGCCCCCATTCATTCGGGCCGATAGGCCCTGCATAAACCCAGTCCAGCCCTGAACTGTTTAAATTAATCAGGACGTTGGCGTTTGGAATTGGCGTGCCTGAATTGATGATTTGTGCTATCGCTATCACCATGGAAGCCAAGGCGATGGCTATGGCTGGCTTAAAAAGGTTCGTAAAAGCGCCCTGATCGCGTAAAATCTCGGGCATTCGGTGCCATGCACCGCCCCCTGAACTTTAGGAATGCCTTGCGATGACGATTAAAAGCGACAAATGGATACGCCGTATGGCGGAGCAACATGGGATGATCGAGCCGTTCTTCCCGGACCAGGTACGCCAGGAAGAGGGCCGCAAGGTCATCTCGTACGGCACGTCGTCGTACGGCTACGACATCCGTTGCGCCGACGAGTTCAAGGTCTTCACCAACATCAACAGCACCATTGTCGATCCGAAGAACTTCGATTCGAACTCCTTCGTCGACATCAAGAGCGACGTGTGCATCATCCCGCCGAACTCCTTCGCGCTGGCCCGCACCATGGAATATTTCCGCATTCCGCGCAGCGTGCTGACGGTTTGCCTGGGCAAGTCGACCTACGCCCGTTGCGGCATCATCGTCAACGTGACGCCGTTCGAGCCCGAGTGGGAAGGGTATGTGACGCTGGAGTTCTCCAACACCACGCCGCTGCCGGCCAAGATCTATGCAGGCGAAGGCTGCGCGCAGGTGCTGTTCTTCGAGAGCGATGAAGTGTGCGATGTGTCGTACAAGGACCGCAACGGCAAGTATCAGGGCCAGCATGGCGTGACCTTGCCCAAAGCGTAAGCCCGCTTCGCCGGTCTTTGCAATGCGCGGGCTTCGGCCCGCGTTTGTTTTGCGGGCCGCCCGCGTCAGCCTTTCACCGGCAGCACCATTTCCACGCACAAGCCGCCGTCCGCGCGGTTGCTGGCCTTGATGCTGCCGCCGTGGGCCTCGATCACGTGCTGGGCGATGGCCAGGCCCAGGCCGTGCCCTTCGGTGCTGGCGCTGCTGGAGCGGAAGAAGGGCTGGAAGATGGTCGCCAGGTCGGCCACCGCGACCCCCGGCCCGCGGTCGAGCACGCGGATGCACAGCTGGCGGGCGTCGGGCAGGGTGCGGGTCTGCAGCTGCACCACGCCGCCTTCGGGGCTGTGCTTGATGGCGTTGCGCACCACGTTTTCGATGGCGCGGCCCAGCAGGTCGGCCTGGCCGGCGACCATGACGTCGGCTTCCCCTTCCTGCACCACGCTGCGTTGCTGGCTGGAGGCCTCGTAGTTGGCGTCGTCGGCGATCTGCTCCAGCAGCTCGGCCATGCTGATCTCCTCCTGACTGGCCTTGATGGCGCCCGCTTCCAGGCGCGCCAGCGTCAACAGTTCACCCACCAGCTTGTCCATGCGCACGCTTTCCCGTTCGATGCGCTCCAGCGAAGCCGCCAGCTTTTCCGGCTGTTGATGCGCCAGGCCGATCGCCGCCTGCAAGCGCGCCAGCGGCGAGCGCAGCTCGTGCGAGACGTCGTGCAGCAGCCGGGTCTGGCCGTCGATCAGGCTGCGCAGGCGCGCTGTCATGCGGTCGAAGTCGCGGCCGAGGTTGTTTAGTTCGGAGTTGCGCCAGCCCTTGCCTGCGGCGCCGAAGCGCGGCGCCAGGTCGCCGCCGGCGGCCGCGTCGAAGGCTTGCCGCAGCGCGCGGATCGGACGCGAGAAGTACCACGCCAGCAGCATCGCGAACAGCAGGCTGGCCACGGTGGCGGCGGCGATCGGCACCCACAGCGTCAGCGGCTGGAAGCGCGGGCCGCGCATATCGCCGGGGCCGCCGTAGCCGCGGCCGTTGGGCGGAGCGTCCGGCGGGGCGCCGGCGCGGCTTGGGTCGAAGCGGGGATCGGGGCCGGGGGACTGGCCGTAAGCCTGGCCCGGTTGCGGTCCCGGCCCCGGGTTTTGCCCCGGACCCGGATCAAAGCCCGGGCCTTGGCCATGCGGTATCGGCGGACCGCCCTGCAGCGCCATCTGCGCGCCGCCCAGGCCGGCCATCAGCGGACGGTCGAGATCCAGGCCGTGCGATGGTAGAAACAGTATAAATCGTTTGCCTTCCGGATCGGCCACCTGGCGCACCACGCGGCGCTTGCCTTCCTGCTTGAGCAGGGCATGCGACTCACGCAGCATGGACGCAGTCGCCGCGCGCCCGAGCAGCTCATGGCCCTGCTCGTCGACCGCGAACACGCGGTGCCGCTCCATATTCTCCAGCAGGCGGCGCAGCGCCTTGACGCCGCCATATTCAAGCGTGGCGGCGGCCGAGTTGATGGCCATCTCGGCCGGCGGGCTGGTGTCCAGGTCTTTGGGCTGGTTGGCCTCCTGGTTGTGGTTCTTGAGCCAGACGGCGCCGCCGATGCCGACGATGGCGGTCACCTGCGCCAGCAGGATGCAGACGAAAAACTTCCAGAACAGTCGGCCCACAGGCTACTCCTTGATCAGCTGATAGCCCAGGCGGTACACGGTTTGCAGGCAGGAGCGGCCGTCGGCGATGGTGCCGAGCTTGTGCCGCAGGCTGCTCAGGTGGACGTCGATGTTGCGGTCGAAGCGCGCCAGCGGCCGGCCCAGGCCCTGTTCCGACAAGGCGTTCTTGCTGACCGGGCGGCCAGCGTTACGGGCCAGCACTTCGAGCAGGTTGAATTCGGTGCTGGTCAGTTCCAGCTTGTTGCCGGCCCAGGCCGCGCGCCGCTGTTCCGGCCACATGGTCAACTGGCCGACGGTCAGCGCGGCTGCGCCATTGTCGAGCGGCGCGCTTTGCGACCGGCGCAGGATGGCGCGGATGCGGGCGGTCAGCTCGCGCGGCGTGCAGGGTTTGGCGACGTAGTCGTCCGCGCCCAGTTCCAGGCCGACGATGCGGTCGGTGTCGTCCCCGCGCCCGGTCAGCATCAGGATGGGCAGCTGGCTGTTGGTGCGGATGCGGCGCAGCGTTTCCAGTCCGTTCATGCGCGGCATCATCACATCCAGGATGGCGATCGCATACAGGCCGGTGAAGGCCTCGGCGGTGCCGGCCTCGCCGTCGTGCACCATCTTGACGTCGAAGCCTTCCTGTTCCAGGTATTCCTTGAACATGCCCACCAGCTCGATGTCGTCGTCTATCAGCAGTACTTTGCTCTTCATGCCGCGTGCTTCTTTTTATGTCGATGGATCGATCATAACAGTCCCGCGCGCGCTCCCGGGCGCCTTTTACCCGGTTTTACAACGCGTTGCCCGCTGCAAGTATGGTGTCAAAACGGTCATCTTTACATCGATTTACCCGGGGTTTACGGCGCTTTACACGGGCTGGCCGGACAATGATCGCTCCCTACCGACCAAGGATGCTTTGAATGACAACCTCGAAAAACAGCTTACACAAAATCCTGCTTGCTGCCAGCCTGGCGCTGCCGTTGTTGGCCGCCGGCGGCGCTGCGCGCGCTGAAGACCAGGACGGCGATGCCGGCCGCCCACCGATGATGCGGCATGACGGCCGGCAGGGGCCGGATCACGACGGTCCGGAGCACGGACCCGGCGGCCGCGCGCCCGGTGGCGGCTTCCATGGCGGCATGCCGCCGTTTGGCGGTCCCGGCATGGGCGGACGTCCACCGTTCGCGCACGGCATTGAATTGAGCGAAGCGCAGGAAGACAAGGTCTTCGCCATCGTGCACGCGGAGCAGCCGTATCTGCGGGAGCAGGGCAAGGCCGCCGCCAAGGCGCACGAGGCGTTGCGCGCGCTGGGCCGCGCCGAGCAGTACGACGACGCCAGGGCTGCCGCGCTGGCCAAGGAGGCGGCGACGGCGATGGCGAACATCGCCCTGCAGCACGTGCGTACCGAGCAGAAGCTGCTGGCGGTGCTGACTCCTGAGCAGCGCAAGAAGCAGGCCGAGGCCGAAGTCCGCCACGCGCCGCGTCCCTGATTTGCCTTGATCCCCTGAACGGAGAATCTTATGTCGATTAGCGCCCTGAGTTCCAGCAATACCAGCCAGCTCAGCTTCCTGAGCCGTTTGAGCGGCGCCAACGCCGGCGGCGGCGCCGATGCCACGCGCGGCGCCGCGCCGCCTCGTCCGCCCGAGGGCGGTGGATTCGCGTCGGCCATCGCCGATGCCCTGAAAGCCATCGGCGTCACCGGCAGCGGCGACGCCAGCGACACCGGCAGCAGCACGTCGGCATCTGCCGCCAGCGCCGACGGCACCGACAGCACCGACAGCACCGACAACAGCGGCAGCGTGGCCGAGGCGCTGGGCAGCTTCCTGCAAAGCCTGATGGGGGCGCTGCACGCGCAAAACGCCGCCAGCGGCAACGAGGCGCCGCCCTACGGCGAGGGCCAGCAGGGCGGCGCTCCCGATGGTGGTGGACCCGGCAAGCTGGAGGCGGACCTGCAAAGCTTGCTCTCCAAGCTGACTTCCGGCAGCACCGGCAGCGCCACGGACAGCGGCGCCAGCGCCGACGGCAGCGACGCGGTCAGCCAGCTGGAGAGCAGCTTTGCCAGCCTGCTCGACAAGCTGGGCGGCGGTTCGGACACCGGCGGCACCGGCAGCACGGATGCCAACACCAAGCTGGCGGCCTTTCTGCAAGCGTTGTCGACCAAGGTAGGCGGCAGCGGGACCAGCGGCAATCTGGTCAACACCACGGTATAAACCAGGAGACACGATGCAAGCTCACGACGATACCCACGAACACAGCCTGGCGGCCGACCTGGGCGCCATGCTGAACCTGGCCAGCGACCGCCGCCAGAGCTTGCGCTGGTTGCTGGCCGGCGCCTCGGCGCTGCCGGTGCTCGGTTGCGGCGGAGGCGGCTCATCGGCCAGCGCCAGCACCAGCACCAGCACGACCACCACCACGGCCGCCACCGGCTCGTGCGCGGTGATTCCCGAGGAAACCGGCGGCCCGTATCCGGGCGACGGCACCAACAGCAACAACAGCGGCGTGGTCAATGTGCTGACGCAGTCGGGCGTGGTGCGCAGCGACATCCGCGGCAGCTTCAACGGCCCGAGCGGCGTGGCGGCAGGCGTGCCGCTGACGATCAAACTGCAGATCGTCAATGCCAACGGCAGCTGCGCGGCCTTGTCCGGCTATGCGGTCTACCTGTGGCATTGCGACCGCGACGGCAACTACTCGCTGTATTCGAACGGCGTCACGGACCAGAACTACCTGCGCGGCGTGCAGGCCAGCGACGGCAACGGCAACGTCGCCTTCCAGAGCATCTTCCCTGGCTGCTATGCCGGACGCATGCCGCATGTGCACTTCGAGGTTTATCCGACGCTGGCCAAGAGCACCAGCGCGGCCAACCGCATCAAGACCTCGCAGTTCACCTTCCCGATGGTGACGCTCAACGAGGTCTACGCCACCACCGGCTACAGCGCCAGCGTGCGCAACCTGGCGCAGATCAGCTATGCCACCGACAACGTCTTCAGCGATGGCTACGCGTTGCAGATGACCAGCGTCACCGGCAACGCCACCGACGGCTATGTCGTGACGCTGACGGTGGGCGTGGCGGCCTGATCACAGGACCTTGGCCACCCAGACGATCAGCATGGCCGAAGGCACCAGCAGCAGCTGCGCCAGCAAGGTGCCGGCCAGCCGGCTGCCGACCAGCCAGACCACGGCGCGGCGGAACTGCGTATCGCTGACGCGGCCTTCGATGACGTCGTCGGTCATGCCCGACATGTGGGGATCGATGAACACCGCCATCATCACCGTGGCGCCGCCGTTGATGATGGACGACAGCGTGCTGGATGTGACGCGCACGTCGGGGTCGAGCACGCCCGCGTACAGCGAGGCGAACACGCCGACGGTCCACAGCGCCACCGCGCCCACGTTCAGCAAGGTCACCGGCATCGATACGCTGCCGCTGTCGCGCAGGCCGCGCACATTGGCGCTGGACGGCATGGCGGCCACGTCCTTGACGTAGGAAAGCCCGCCCTTGAAGAAGCCATGCAGCAACAGCTTGGGCACCGAGCGGTGCAGCTGGAAGTGCACCACCGCGCGGCAGAACACGCGCTGGAAGGTGGGGATCAGCAGCGCGCCGGCCACCGTCGCTAGCGCGGCCGACAGCAGCAGCCAGCGCAGGTCGGCCAGCACCTGCGCGGCTGCCAGCGGCAGGGTCAGGCTCAGCTCGATCCGCTTGGCCAGGAAGGGGCCGAGGAAGGAATTCGAGGTGCGCGACACCAGCACCAGGATGCTGAACAGGGCCAGCGACACGGCGATGCGCCGGGTGCGCACCCCGGCTATCCTCACCGAGTAGGCGAGGGTGCCGATGAGGTGGATCACAAACGTCAGAAAACAGATGAAGACCAGTTGCTTGTCCATGAGGCGTGCGCGGGCGCTAGTTGCGGGTCCGGCATCATCCCATAAAGCCGAGGTTGCGGATACTGAAGTTGCCGATATTCGGGAACACGTCGGCGATCTGCGAGGCCGACAGGCCGAACCAGCTGGCCAGCGTGGCGCCGTACTGGTCGACCGAGGTGGTCGGTAGCAGCGAGCCGGAGCCGACGTCGAGGTCATGGCCCAGGCCGGTGACCGGCATGCTGCCGTAGATCTCCTTGCCCTTGACCGCGCCTCCCATGATGAAGTGGTGCGAACCCCAGCCGTGGTCGGTGCCATCGCCGTTGCTGGCGAAGGTGCGGCCAAAGTCGGAGGCGGTGAACAGCGTCACCTGCTTGCGCAGGTCGACGCCTTGCAGGTTCGCCAGCGCGCCGTCGAAGTAGGCCATGGCGTGGGCCACCTTGGCCAGCAGGCTGGCTTGATTCTGGGCCTGGAAATCGTGGGTGTCGAAGCCGGCCAGGCTGACATAGAACACCTGGCGTCTGGCGCCCAGCGCGCTGCGGCCGGCGATCATGCGGGCGACGGTTTGCAACTGGACCGCCAGCGGATTGACGCTGGCCACGCCGGTGTTCGGATTGATGTAGGGCAGCGGATCGGCCACCGCGCCGACGCCGGCCAGGGCGCCGCTGAGCGCGGCTTGGGAGTTGATGGCGCGCGAGGTGACGGCGGCGTGCTCCCTCAGGAACGGGTCGGACGAATCCGCGGTCACGATCTGCCGCAGTGGATTGGCCGAGGCCGACATGCCGAACAGGGAGCCGCTCAGGTTGTTGATGGCAGGCGCCGAAGCGCCGCTGAGCTGGTACTGGCGCACCATGCGCCCGCTGAGAAACAACGCGTTGCCGGCGGTGGAGATGCAGGTGAACGCCGCATTGCTGTTGTCGCTGGCCAGGATGTCGCCGAGGCGGCCGCCCCAGCCGGCGCTGGCGGCTTGTTCCGTGTGCGAGGATTGCCACATCGCCTGCTGGTCATTGTGCGAAAACAGGCGGGGTGGCGTGGCCACGGTGCGCGCCTTGTACTGCGCCAGGGTGGTCGGCTGGATCAGGGTGCCGACGTTGGCCAGCACGGCGACACGTCCGGTGTCGAACAGTTCCTTCAGCGGCCGCAGCGACGGATGCAGCGCGAACGTCCGTCCGGCCTGCGGCGCGTTCGGCACAATGGGCAGCACGCCGCCGGCCGCGCCGATGGTGGGCAGGGCGATGGAGCCGCTTTGCTGGGTTGTGCGCAGGCGGCGATATTCGCTCCACGAGCCGCTGTCCGTGGCCAGCACGGTGTTGAAATGGTCGTTGCCGCCAGCGAGGAACAGGCAGACGATGGCTTTGTAGTCGGTGGCGCCGGCCGCCGCGGCGTTGCCCATGGCGGCCAGGTTCAAGGTGAACGGCACGGTGCCGCCGCCGGCGAGCGCCAGCATTTTGCCGAGAAAGTGGCGGCGGGAGGAGTTGTCGGGATGCATAGGATTCCTTAGTGTTGCGCCAGATATTCTGGGGATGCCATGGTCAGATAGATGGCGGTATAAACACGGCCCTTGCGCGCCGCATCCAACTTGGCGGCGTTGCTGCCGGTCGCGGCCGGGAGGTTGATGCTGTTCAGCGCGCTGACGATCTGATTGCGCAAGGTGGACGACATCGCGCCGTTCGTCAGCAGCAGATTGATCCGGTCCATCAACTGCGCCGGCTGCGCCGCCAGGGCCAGCTCGGTGCTGTAGTCGCCCTTGATATCGCGCGTCATGCCGGTGCCCAGGGGGATGACGCTTTGAATGTAGTTCAGGTAGCCGGTGACGGAAGGCTCGGCGGTGATTTGCATTTCCGGCGCCACCAGTCCTTGCGCCGACAAGGCGGTATTGGGCGGGCTATAGGAAGGCCGGAAGAAGTTGAACACGGACGGCGAGCGCAACGGCGTCTGCCCCAAGCCGCTTAGCGGATCGTCCTGGATACTGACCTGGAAGCGGCCGGAAGCGGCTTTGGCGTTGAAGGCGCGCATCCAGTTCGCCAGGCGCAGCACAGGCTCGCGCAGTTTTTTTGCGCTGCCGTTGTCGGCGGCCTCGGGGTCCAGCAGCACCGCCCGCACCACGGCACGCATGTCGCCGCGCACGCCGCTGCCGTTATTGACGAACGCCGCCGCGACGCGGCCGATGTAGGCCGGGCTCGGATTGCTGCTGACCAGACGCTGGATCAGCTGGCGGCCGATGAACGGACCGACGTTCGGGTGGTGAAACAGCGTGTCGAGCGCGACCTTCAGATCGGCTTCGCCGCTGCCGTTGATCTGCGTGCCCAGGAAGCTCTTGGTGGAGGTGGAGTGGAACGCCGGGTAATTCTGCATCGGCGTCCAGTCGCGGGCCGGATCGGCGACGGAACCGAAGAAGCGTTTCTGCGACTGGTCGGGGCCAGCCCAGCTCCAGCCGGTGAACACCTTGGCCAGTCCGGCGACATCGTCATGCGTGTAGGTCTCGACCGGCTTGCCGTTCTGGAGCTTCTGGCTGCCATCGGGATTCAGCTGGTACAGCCCGATGCTCATCAGTTGCATGATTTCCCGGGCAAAGTTTTCGTCGGGGACGCGGGTGCCATCTTCCTTTTGATTGTGCACATGGCTCAGATACAGGCCCATCATCGGATGCAGCGCCACCCCCTGCAGCAGATCGCGGAAGTTACCGAAGGCGTGCTGCCCCAGCATGTCATAGTAGCTGGCCACGCCCGCCGGGTGCGCGGGCAGGATTTCGTCGGACATGGAGATCACGAAGATTTGCGACAGCGCGAAGGTCACGCGCTGGCGCAACTGGTCGTCGCCGGTGGCCGCCTGTTTCCAGAACGATTCAAGCACATGGTTTTGCGTCAGCGGTGCGCCGGCGGGCAGTATGTTGGCCACGCTCCGCAGATAGTTGCGGTGCAGCGTTTGCGGTTTCGTCAATTGGCTGCTGATCCAGTTGGCCCTGGTGTTGCCAGTGAGCGCCGCGATCTCGGCCGCAGTCGGGCCGAAGGTGGCCTGGGCCAGGAAATGCGACGCGGCCGCCGGCGTGAGCGGCGCGGTGGCAGGTCCGCCCGGGGGTGGCCCATCCGGCATGGCTGGCGTCAGCGGTGCGCTGGGTCCGTCGCTGGGCCGACTCATGCCCGACTTTAATTCGCTGCTGGCGGGGCCGCCGGACGATGTGCGGTCTCCCGGTCCGGCGTCGGCGGGCGCGCCGCCTCCGCCTCCGCCGCATGCAGCAGTCCCAAGGGCCAGCGTCAGCCCGAATGCCAATTTCAGAGATCTAAGCTTCATACCCTTGCCTTCTGGAATTTCAAAGCCGGGATTGTAGAAGAGTCCGACTTTCAAGAGGAAACTGATTTCAATTCCGCGCGGCAATATCGAATATTTAGTTGATTTAGAGCGGAGTAGGGGTGAAATTAAAAGAACTTACCGACATAAAAATATTTATTCCATGCGGAAACGTATGTTTTTTGATAATTAAGTAATTCCGGGCGTAAAAAAACCGCCGGCCTGAATGCGCTCAGGAGCGGCGGTTGTTTTGACTGTGCGGCAGCTGTTATTGCTTGACGCAATCGACGAAGTAGCCGCGCTTGCCGTCCACTTCGCGCTTGACCAGGCCGTGCACATCGGTCTCGAAGCCGGGGAAGCGTTCGTTGAAGTCGCGCGCGAAGCGCAGGTAGTCGACGATGGTCTTGTTGAAGCGCTCGCCCGGGATCAGCAGCGGAATGCCTGGTGGATACGGCGTCAGCAGGATGGAGGTGATGCGGCCTTCCAGCTCGTCGATGGCGACGCGCTCGATCTCGCGGTGCGCCATCTTGGCGAACGCGTCCGACGGCTTCATGGCCGGGATCATGTCCGACAGGTACATCTCGGTGGTCAGGCGCGCCACGTCGTAGGCCTTGTAGAAGTCATGGATCTGCTGGCACAGGTCGCGCAGGCCCATTTTCTCATAGGTCGGGTTGGCGGCCGCGAACTCCGGCAGGATGCGCCACATCGGCTGATTCTTGTCGTAGTCGTCCTTGAACTGTTGCAGCGCGGTCAGCAGCGTGTTCCAGCGGCCCTTGGTGATGCCGATGGTGAACATGATGAAGAACGAGTACAGGCCGCACTTCTCGATGATCACGCCGTGCTCGGCCAGGTACTTGGTGACGATGGACGCCGGAATGCCGGTCTCGGCGAACTGGCCGTCCAGCGACAGGCCCGGGTTGACGATGGTGGCCTTGATCGGGTCCAGCATGTTGAAGTTCGGCGCCAGCTTGCCGAAGCCGTGCCAGTCGTCCTCGGCCTTGATGATCCAGTCTTCCTGCGAACCGATGCCTTCCTCGGCGAATTCCTGCGGGCCCCACACCTGGAACCACCAGTCCTTGCCCCATTCCTGGTCGATCTTCTTCATCGCGCGGCGGAAGTCCAGCGCTTCGAGGATGGACTCTTCCACCAGCGCGGTGCCGCCCGGCGCTTCCATCATGGCCGCTGCCACGTCGCACGAGGCGATGATCGAGTACTGCGGCGAGGTCGAGGTGTGCATCAGGTAGGCCTCGTTGAAGGCGTCGCGGTCCAACTTGACCGATTCCGATTCGCGCACCAGCACCTGCGAGGCCTGCGACAGGCCGGCCAGCAGCTTGTGGGTGGACTGGGTCGAGAAGATCATCGACTCCTTGGCGCGCGGACGGTCCTTGCCGATCGCGTGCATGTTCTTGTAGAAGTCGTGGAAGGTGGCGTGCGGCAGCCAGGCTTCGTCGAAGTGCAGGGTGTCGATCTGGCCGTCCAGCATCTCGCGCAGCGTTTCCACGTTGTAGACCACGCCGTCGTAGGTCGACTGGGTGATGGTCAGGATGCGCGGCTTCTTGTTCTTGGCTTCGCGCGCGAACGGATTGGCCTCGATCTTGCGCTGGATGCTCTCCATCGTGAACTCTTCCAGCGGAATCGGACCGATGATGCCCAGGTGGTTACGGGTCGGCATCAGGAACACCGGGATCGCGCCGCACATGATGATCGAGTGCAGGATGGACTTGTGGCAGTTGCGGTCGACCACGACGATGTCGCCCGGCGCCACGGTCGAGTGCCAGACCATCTTGTTCGAGGTCGAGGTGCCGTTGGTGACGAAGTAGCAGTGGTCGGCGTTGAAGATGCGGGCGGCGTTGCGCTCGGACGCGGCCACCGGGCCGGTGTGGTCCAGCAGCTGGCCCAGCTCCTCGACCGCGTTGCAGACGTCGGCGCGCAGCATGTTCTCGCCGAAGAACTGGTGGAACATCTGGCCGATCGGCGACTTCAGGAAGGCCACGCCGCCCGAGTGGCCGGGGCAGTGCCACGAGTACGAACCGTCGTTGGCGTAGTGGACCAGCGCGCGGAAGAACGGCGGCGACAGGCCGTCCAGGTAGGACTTGGCTTCGCGGATGATGTGGCGCGCCACGAACTCCGGCGTGTCCTCGAACATGTGGATGAAGCCGTGCAGCTCGCGCAGGATGTCGTTGGGGATGTGGCGCGAGGTGCGGGTTTCGCCGTACAGGTAGATCGGGATGTCGGCGTTCTTGTAGCGGATCTCCTCGACGAAGGCGCGCAGCGACTTCAGCGCGGTGTCGGTCTCCTCGACCGAGCCGCCGCCGAATTCCTCATCGTCGATCGACAGCACGAAGGCCGACGCGCGCGATTGCTGCTGGGCGAACTGGGACAGGTCGCCGTAGCTGGTCACGCCCACCACTTCCATGCCTTCTTTTTCCATGGCGTCGGCCAGGGCGCGAATGCCCAGGCCGGACGTGTTCTCGGAACGGAAATCCTCGTCGATAATGACGATGGGGAAACGAAATTTCATGCATGTCTCCAAAAAAGCAAGCCGCCCCTGACTTGTGTGGAGGGGCGGACTAGGGCGCGACCGCCTGCCGGGCAGCCGCAGAAAAAAAATAAGAACGGGATTCTCGCAGAAATGGGGCCGCTGCGGGAAAAAAATATTGCAAAAATCCAGACAAGATTGCCGCAATACTATGACGACGGTATTACACCGGCTTGACTACCTCAGTGTCCGGCCGCGCCGCCGCCCAGTTTGGCCAGCATCTGGCCGACCGGATCGACGTGGAACCAGGCAAACGCGCCCAGCGCGATGCCGACCCCGGCCACGCCGTAGGCCAGGCCCATCATCCATTTCTTGCGGGTCAGCAGGGTGATGGCGGCCAGCGAGATGGCGATCTGCTCGGCGGTGGTGGCCAGCGCCCACTGGTGGTGCTCGTGCATGGCCTCGTCCGACTTGTGGTTCCACTCTTTAGAGGATTCCTCCCACTTTTCGGCTTCCTTCTTGATGTCTTCCTTTTCCGACTTGTAGCGGGCCATGTCGGCCTCGTACTTTTTCGGATCGATGCCCGGCAGCGACATGGCCAGCTCGGCCAGGTTCTGCTTGCTGGACTTGGCCTGGTAGTAGTTCCAGCTGTTGGCGGCCTGGGTCTTGTCGATGGCCGCGTTGTTCTTGAACAGGGCCGCGTCGTTCTGCGTGGCGCCGCCCAGGTAGCCGAAGGCGGCGCCCACCGTGGCCAGGATCGCCGTCATGACGGCAATATTGTTCGAAAAGCCATCGCTGCCGTGGGCTGCGTGTTCGACCGCGTGATCGTGCGGTCCGTGTACGTGAAAACCGTCGCCTGACATGTTCTTTTATTCCTTGATGGGGTTGATGATCAAACTGCCGCCTTGCGGCGCAGTGTAACAAAAGCGTACTGCAAATCGGCCGTGGCCGATGCGTGCTGTTCGCGGGCGACTTCTTCCCAGGCGCCGGCTTCCAGCGCGGGGAAGAAGGCGTCGCATTCGAAGGTGCGGGCGATCTCGGTGATTATCAACTGGTCGGCCAGCTGCATCGACTGTCTGTAGATCTCGGCGCCGCCGATGACGAAGCCGGGCGCGCCGTCCAGCAAGGCCAGCGCCGCCTCGACCGAGTTGACCGCTTCCACGCCGTCATGCCGCCAGTCCGCGTTGCGGGTGATGACGATGTTGCGGCGGTTGGGCAGCGGGCGGCCGATGGAGTCGAAGGTCTTGCGGCCCATGATGATGGCGTGGCCGGTGGTCACGCGCTTGAAATGCGCCAGGTCTTCCGGCAGCTTCCACGGCAGGGTGTTGTTGATGCCGATGCCGCGCTGGGCGTCCATGGCGACGATGATGGTCAGTGTGCTCATTTGTCGGTGCTATCCGGTGCTGAAGGTGCGGAGCCGACATTATCGTTCAATTTGGGCTTTTTCGGCGTGGCCGATTTCTTGCGGCGCGCGCGGCGGGGCGCGTTGCCGGGGTAGTTGTCGTCGTCCTCTGTGGGCGAGGTGTTGTAGCGCCACGAGCAGCAGCGCGCGTCGCGCGCCCAATCGGTGAAGAAGTCGCAGCCGAATTCGAAGACTTCGCCCCAGCTGCAAAAGCCGGCCTGCAGGCGGTGGCGCGCGCTCAGCTCCGGGCGCTGGACGGGTTGATGGTGGTGGTGCAGGCCGCCGCAATCCTCCATGCGCCGCTTCAACAGCAGCAGGCCCGCCGCCACGCCATGGCGGGCGATGGCGCGCTTGCCGTACTGCGAGCAGCTGTCCCGGCCTGTGTGCACGCGGAAGGCGCAGCTAAAACCCTTCAGCGGCGACAGGTAGCGTTGATAGGCCGCGATGGCGGCGAGGGCGAGGCGTTTCATCGTCAGGGGATATATTCCGCTATGATTTTGTCGTACTGCCCGCTGGCGTCCTCAAAGATCTTGCCGTTCCAGCGGAAGACGATGATGCGCTCCCGATGTTTGTCCGCCTTGACCCGGTAAATGATGGCCGGCTGGCCGTCGCGAGTGGTTTCCTCGACGGTGGCATGCAGCTTCTGTGGCGTAAAGCCGTTGCCATCCTCGACCTCGCGCTCGGTAAGTAGGCTGACCAGTTCCTGCAGATGGTCGTCTTCGATGCGATAGAGTGAATACGAACCCAGGCTGCCTGCGCCACGGCTCAGGAACTGGCTGCCCTTACAAAGAATCTGTTCGCGCGCGTCGTCGGGGATGAAACGCTTGAGTTCAAAGTTGTCGGCGGGAGAAAAGATCAGGTTGGACAGTTCGCTAATTTCTCCCTTCCGCGAGCGTACCAGGCGGATTTGCCGGTCGTCGCTCATGCTCACTTCCAGGTTGCGGAAGGAGTCGTTGCCGTTGACGGTCACCTGCAGGCTGAAGTCCTTGCCCTTCAACGATTTGGTGACTTGGGCTTCTCCTTCTGCGTCTTCCTGTTCTTCATGGGCCGATGCCGCCGGTGCCGCCGGTGCCGCCGATGCCTTGGCTCCCACCGGCGTCTCTGCTACGACCCGTGGGGCCGGAGCGGGAGTATTGTCATGCCGGCGGTTGACTACCAATACCACCACGACTGTCGCCAGCGCGACGACGGATCCGATTAATTTCTTGTTCATGCTGTAATGTGGCTGAATAAACAAGCCACGATACCATGACGCAGCGAAAAGTCGTGTCCTTTACTGTGCGTCCGCTTGCGCCACTTTCTGGCGCAGCAGCGCGGCGAATTGCGCCAGGTCCTGCGGATTGATGTCCGAGACGGCGGAGTACCGCATGCCATCCTGCGTCCAGCGCAGCAGGTGGAAGCCTTGACGCATGCCCGCTTGCGGCGTGCTGGCGTGGCCGCTGGCGTCCGGCCAGATGTACAGGTTGACGATGTGCAGCCGGTGGCGGTAGGCCAGCGCCGCCACAGGACGTTGCTGGAGATAGTCCAAACGGCCGCCGATTAAAGCGTAGCCTTGCGCGGCCAGGTCGTACACCGGCGGCGAGTAATCCAGCTTGCCGGCGAACCAGGGCTTGACGGTGTGCTGGTCGGTCGAGGCCACGTCGGCCAGGTGGTCGGGCATCAGCGAGCGGAAATGGCTGGCGACCAGTTCCTGCTCGATGCGCTCGTCCGCGCTCGGTTGGCCCAGGTACAGCGTCAGCGTGACGGCAAAGGCGGCCGTCATCGCGCCCGCCAGGCCAAGGTTGATCCAGGCCCATGGCCACGCGCGTGACGAGGTGCGCGGCGGTGTGCGCGGTGCCGGCGTGCCCGCAGGCTCGGCCCGCAGCGCGGCGTGGATGCGGTGTTTCAGGTACTCCGGCGCGGCATGGCGCTGCGCCTCGGCGGCGACGCGGCCGCGCAGCGCCTCCAGCTGCGCCAGCGCTTCGGCGCACTCGCCGCAGCCGGACAAATGCGCCTCCACCTGTGCGCGGTCGGCCGCACTCAGTTCGGCATCCAGGTACGCCGACAGCTTTTCCTGGCTGTGCTTAGATTCCATCCCGCTCTCCGTGCTTCAGATAGGCCAGCAGCTGCTTGCGCGCGCGGGCCAGCCGCGACATCACCGTGCCGATGGGCGTTTCGGTCACCTCCGCGATCTGCTTGTACGACAGATCGTCCATCTCCTTCAACACCAGCACCTCGCGAAACGCCTGCGGCAGCTGAGCCAGCGCGGCGTTGACGGTGCGGCTCGCGTCGCGGCTGGCGGCGATGGCTGCCGGGTCGGCGCTGTCATCTTCGTCACCATGCAACGCCTCGTCGAAGCTCACATCGCCGCGCTGCGCCTGGCCGTCGCGCAGGGTGCTGTAGTAGGTGTGGCGGACGATGGTCAGCAGCCACGCGCGCACGTCGCCACCGCGAAAGCCGTCGGCAAAGCGGAAGGCGCGCAGATAGGCGCTTTGCACCAGATCGTCGGCGTCGTGCTGGTTGCGGGTTAGCCAGCGGGCCAGGTTGTAGACCGCGTCCAGATGCGGCATAGCCATCGCCTCGAACCGCGCGGTTTTGTCGTCGTCGCCCAAATACTTATCCATTGCAGTGGTCCAGTGGATGAAGACTCCGTCCGGTGCGGATTTATTCCCGGTTCAGAAATAAAAAAAATATCGGGAATATCCGGGCCTGGCTTCGGGTTTTAGCCGGTACGACCGGCGCCCGCCGATTATGCCATGGCGCGGCGCCGGCTTTTCAACTACACCACGGAGTTCATCATGATCGATCGCAGAGGATTTTTAAGGCTGGGCGCAGTGGGCGGCGGCGCCGTCTTCATGTCCGGCTTGTACGGCAGGGCGATGGCGGCCGCCGGCTATGAGGACTTCTACTTTGTCCAGCTGTCCGATTCGCACTGGGGCTACAAGGGACCGGCCAATCCGGAGGCGCAGAACACGCTGCGGCAGGCGGTGGAGAGCGTCAACGCGCTGGCGGTGCCGCCGGACTTCATCGTTTTCACCGGCGACCTGACCCACACCACCGACGACGCGGCCGAACGCCGCCGCCGCATGGCGGAGTTCAAGCAGATCGTCGGCGGCTTGAAGGTCAAGGACGTGCATTTCCTGGCGGGTGAACATGACGCCTCGCTCGACAACGGCGCGGCCTTCCACGAGTTTTTCGGCCCCTCGAATTACAGCTTCGACCACAAGGGCGTGCACTTCATCGCCATCGACAACGTGTCCGATCCTGGCGCGCGCATCGGCGAGGCGCAGCTGGCGTGGCTGAAGGCGGACCTGGACAAACAGCCGAAGGACGCGCGCATCGTCGTGCTGACGCACCGGCCCTTGTTCGACCTGGCGCCGAAATGGGACTGGGCCACGCGCGACGGCGAGCAGGCGATGGCGCTGCTGATGCCGTATTCGAACGTCACGGTGTTCTATGGCCATATCCACCAGGAGAACCACCACATGAGCGGTCACATCGCGCATCACGCGGCAAAGTCGCTGATCTTCCCGCTGCCGGCGCCCGGCTCGCAGGACAAGCGCACCCCGCTGCCGTGGGATCCGTCGGCGCCCGGCAAGGGCCTGGGTTTCCGCGAAGTGGAGGCGGAGGCCAAGCCGGTGGCCTACCAAATCACCGAATTCCCCGCAATGAAAGGATGAACCGTTATGTTGACCAAACGTAGATTGCTGATGTGCGCCCCGTTGGCGCTGGTGGCCATTGGCGCCGTGCAGGCCAAGGCAAAGGAGCGCGTGATCAAGATCGAAGCACGCAAGTTCCGCTTCGCGCCGAACGTGATCGAATTGAAGAAGGGCGAGGCGGTGGTGCTGGAGCTGACGGCGCTGGACTTCCCGCACGGTTTCAGCGTGCCGGACCTCAAGATCCGCGCCGACCTGGTGATGGGTAAGCCGGTGCAGATGAAGCTCAAGCCGGAGACCGCCGGGCAGTTCGGCTTCTTATGCGATAACTTCTGCGGCAGCGGCCATGAGGAAATGGCCGGCACCATCATCGTCAAGGCTTGAGCTACTCCAGTCCTTGCGTGGGATTGACGCGTACATACGGGTCTTTGTTCTTGCGGCCGCGCCACCGGTCGCCGCAACCTCGCGTGTCGCAATTGGCGATGTCGCCCGCGCATGAGGCGACATCGCAGGCGTCGCCGGCGCAGGACAGGTCGGGCAGGTCGCAGGACAGGTCGCAAAAGCCGGCCTGTGCGCGGTGGCGTGCGCTCATGGCGCGCATCGCCGGCGGTCGGTGTTGGCGATGCTTCTCGCCGCAGGCGTTCATGCGCCGGTTCAGGAGTATCAGGCCGAGGACCAGGCCATGCCTGGCGATGACGCGCTGCCCGTAGGCCGAGCAGCTATCCCGCCCGGTGTAGACGCGGAAGGCGCAGGAAAAGCCCTTCAACCGCGACAGGTGGCGTCGATAGAACGCGATGGCGGCGAGGGCTAGTCGTTTCATGTGGCGTGGTGGAAGGCGAGTATGTCGGTGGCCAGCGCCTGCGGGGCTTCCAGCGGGATCATGTGGCCGGTGCCGTCGTGGATATGCAGGCGGGCGTCGGGCAGGTGGCGCTGCATCTCGCGCAGGTCGGCTGGGTCGACCAGCTGGTCGCCGGCGGCGCCGACGATCAGCACCGGACATTTGATTTCCGCCAGCCGTTCCATCAGGTCCGGCCGCTCCATCGACGCGGTGAACTGTGCCAGCAACACGTCTTTGCCCAGGTCCAGCGCCATTTGCTGGATGATGTCGATGATGGACTGGTCGCCCAGGTGCGTCTCGTGCAGCAGCTCGCGCAGGCGCATGCGCGTCATGCCGGTGTAGGCGCTGCTCTTCAACATGGGGATGATGCGGCGGCGGGTCTGCTTCTCGTTTTCGCTCAGGCCGCGCGCGGAGTTCGCGATCAGCACCAGCGACTGCACGCGCCCGGGATGCAGCAGCGCGTATTCGATGGCGAGGTAGGCGCCCAGCGAGAACGCCACCAGATGCGCCGACGGCGCGCTGTGTGCCGCGATCACCTGGTGCATCTCCTGGCGCGTCTGCGCCTGGTGCAGCGGGACGTAATTGAACTCGAAGCCGCTGCCCAGCAATGGCGTCAAACGGGACCACATCCTCTCGTCGCACAGCGTGCCCGGTATGAAATCCAGCCTTGTCATGGGGCTGCGTAAACGACAAGGGAAATGGATAGAGTCATATGCATAAAGGCTTACTTTAAGTTCGCGATGGCAATCCCGCATTCTACATTATGTCCAAAAAGAAATGGTGATCGCGTGATAATTGGTGTATTTGTCCTTCCGAGCATGACCTATATTGGTTCACAGTGTGGACCGGCTGGCAGGCCGGATTCATTTTACGGTGACGCCTATTTGAGGAGCAGTGGTCATGGCCGATTTTAAGTTAGAAGCGGGCAGTAAGATTCCAGAACATCCCTTGTTGAGCTATCTGAAGGAGCATAACGCAAGCAATGTCGCCAGCGTCAAGGGCTACGTGGGGCCGTCGACGCGCGACGGTTATGTGCGCATGTACGCCGACCTGGCGGACCTGAGCGATGCGGTGGATATTCCCCGCAACGACATCCTGTATTTCGCCGAAGCGCCGGATTCGGTACTGCCGCTGGGCGGCACCATCGTCTGGCTCAAAAAGGATGCGCAGGTGGTGGTCAGCAAGGTCGAGACCAGCGCACTGAAACCGCGTGCCGAGGAGGCGTTGGAACTGAGCCGTGGACGGCTGCGCATCCTGGTGCGCGGCGGACTGCGTTCGGACGTCTGCCAATCCCGCTGCCAGGTGTGCCAGTCGCGTTGCCAGGTATGCCAATCGCGAGGCAGCCGTTTCGACCTGCCGGGCGGCTTCGCCTTCCCGCAAATGCGCGAACGCTAGGCGCACGCGATGAGACTGGACGACGTTGTCGCCTCCTTCGCCAGGCTGGATTTTCCCACGCCCGGCGAAGCCGAGCTGCCTGCGCGGGATACCGTACAAGCCGCCCGCTCCATCGTGGAGCGGGCGGTGGCCGATGACGACTTCCTGCTCGATTGCATGGCGCTGGAACTGGCGTTGATCGCATCGAACTCGCCGCGCAATGGCCTGGTGCCGTTTCTGACGCTGGCGGATAGCGGCATCCGCATGGCGTTCGGTTTTTGGCCACCCCATGGCGGGCCGGGCGTGCACGAGCACACCGCCTGGACCATCACCGGCGTGTGCCGCAACGAACTGGAAGTGCGCACCTACGACCGCGCGGCGTCGTACAGCACCGGCGCGCTGGTCGACAAAAACCTGTTCACCGCGTCGGCCGGCAAAGTGGGCTATATCTATGAGCCAGGCATCCATGCGCCGCGCAACCCCACGCGGGATTGGTCTATGTCCATCCACGTCATCAGCCCGCGCGACGGCTTGCCGCTGGCCGATCATGAGGACGCGCCGCCGGAACTGCGTCCCGCGGCGGCGCCGCCAGTTCACGCCTATGCCAGGGTGATGGCTGCGCGCCGGAAGCAGCGATGGTTGCGGCAGTTGGCGCAAATCGCCGCGTCCACTGGATCGCCGCTGGCGCCGGCCCGACTGGCTGCCTGCTTTGACCTGGGCAGCACCGCCACGCGGGCCTACGTCGAAGACCTGGGCGGGGTCGTCGCGCACGACTCTTCCTCCCGCTATCTGTTGCGGCGCGTGGCGCACGGACTGGTGCTGCGCCAGCAATCGACGCCGGACGGCAGCGCGCTGGCGGTCGAGACGCCGGGTGGCCTGGTCCGCGAGATCGAGACGGGCGATATCGCACGCGCGGCGCTGAGGTATGCGGCTGAGCGCGAACTGATCGACGTTGCGGCGCTGCCGGGGGCGCTGGACGAGGAGGAACGGTTTGCGCTCGGCATGGCGCTGGAGGAAAGCGGCTTGTTCGAACGGGTGAGAGCGACATGATTTCTTCGTGCTCCCCATTCGAATCGCTGTCCTACGAGGCGCCGTACCTGATCGAGAAGCTGCTCAAGGAGCACATCGTCGACTCGGCCGAAGAGGGACAGGCCTTGTTCCGCGAGGTCAAACGCTTCATTGTCATGGTGCGCGCCGACGATACCGTCCTGTGGGACATGCATTCCTTGCGCATCGACGAAGTCTGGCATCAGTTTGTGCTGTTCACGGCCGAGTACATCGACTTCGGCCTGCGCTACTTCGGCACCTATATCAACCACAGTCCTTCCAACGCCCCGGCGCCGGCGGGCGAGGAGGTCGTCGCGCCCAGACGCGCCACCAGCTTTGCGGAGTTTGAATTGCGCTACGCGGAGCTGTTTGGCGAGCCGCTGCCGGAACTGTGGTACGACGAAACCCATGTCAAGCCGCACCGCCGCATCCTGAACGATCATGTCGGCAGCATCGTGCAGGCCGATGCGGACGGCTTGAGCCATCTGTGCGACGCGGATGGCGAGGTGCTGTTGTCGGTCAACCGACTGGCGCGCGATGCGATGCGCTTCATCTGCGCCACGCCGGCGTTCTATGTGCGTGAACTGCCGGGCGATCTGGACGACGAGGAAAAGGTCGCGCTGGTGGGCGCGCTGGTGGAATACAAGCTGTTGCGCGTGGGATCGTAGCGCCAACCTGGGAGGATGGCCATGGGCCAGCGCGATATACAGGACTTCTGGCTGGACTTCGCCGAACGTTATTGGGAGCGCCGGGGCGTCCTGCTGGGAGAGGAGCAGGCCGGGGCGCTGCCCCAAGTTTCGGCCGATGAGCTGTTCGGCGCGGTGGTCTCCTGTTGCGAGGACTTCCGCGGCGGTGGCCGGCAAAAGGTGCGCTTCTATGCCGACGACCAGGAGGTGGACCTGCTGGGCGGCTGCCACCAGATGCTGCTGCCGGCGCGCCACGACGGCTCCTTCGCCGCATACAACGCGCGGCTGCTGGAGCGCGAAGGCCTGGAAAATTATGCACTGGTGGTGGCGGACTGGCACCAGTTCGACCGCGCGCTGTGGGAGCGCATCCTCAGCGCGGTGCAGAACCTGGCGGCGGTGGTGGGGATCAGCCACGCTCGCATGGACACGCAGGTATTCCTCGGCACCTACAAGGCGACGCCGTTCGGCGTGCATGTCGACCGCACCAGCGGTTTTCATTTTCCGGTGGTGGGCACCAAGACCATGCGCTTCTGGCCGGATCGCTTTGCCCAAGCCACGCCGGAACTGCGCGGCGCCCTGCGATATGAGCGCTATCTGGAGCAATCGACGGCGCTGAGCGCGCGCCCCGGACAGGTGTTGTACTGGCCTTCGAGCGACTGGCACGTGGCTGAATCGGACGGGGAGTTCTCCGTCACCTGGGGCTTTGGCTATTGGCTGGGGGATGGGATGACCAGCCTGGCCTTGGAGGAGCTGGCGCGGCTGCTGATGGAATCGCCCGGCCGATGCCGGGCCGTTTCGCGCGCCGCGCTGGTCGACGAGGCGCGAGACATGTGCGAGGTCGACGCGCTGGTCGGCAAGCTGGCCACGTTTGCGTCCGACCCGCGCCTGCGCAGCGCCGTGGCGCGCGGTTGGCTGGAGCACTTCAGCGCCTGCGGCTATCTGCGTCCGCCGCCGTTGCTGGAGTATGCCGGCGCGCGCGGCGCCGGCGTGGTCACGCGCAAGAGCATGTACACCATCCTGGCCGCGCCGGAATCCGCCGGCGCCATGCGGGTGGCGGCCGGCGGCTATTCCGCGACGATGGCGAACGAGCCGGCGGTGTGGGACGCGATCGCCGTATTGAACGCCGGCGGCGAGCTGGCCGGCCGTCCGCCTGAAAGCGCGGTGGGGCAGATGATCGATTTCTGCCTGCGTGCGGGAGCGCTGGAGCTGCGTCCGGAGCGGGCTTGAACAGCGCCACTGCAGCGGGCAAGGGAGGTGTGCGATGATCGTCATGGGCTTGCAGGGCCAACCCCGGCCGCCACGTGCATTCGCCGGTGACTTGCGCGGCGCCTGGGAATGCGGGTGGTATCACGATTCCGCCGCGGTGCTGATGGTCGATGGCGAGGTGGTCGCCGCCATCGAGGAGGAGCGCCTGACCCGCCGCAAGCACACCGGCAAGCTGCCGTTGCGGGCCATGCGCGCGTGTCTGGAGATAGCCCGCTGCGCTCCCGATAGTGTCGACCTGTTCGCGTTCGGCGAACAGGGAGGGGCTGGCAAGCATCGTGACCCGGCTATCGCTGTCGATGCGCTGTCGGCGATCCTGCAGGCGGAGTTGGGATTGAAAGCCGCTCCGCGCGCGCGGGTCAAACTGTTTGAACATCATTTATGCCATGCGCTCAGCGCCTATGCGCCATCAGGCTACGATGAAGCGCTCGTCTTTACCGCAGACGGTTTCGGCGACGGCGTCTCAGGTTACGTGATCGAAGCGTGCGGCAAACGGCTGGAGATACTGGACCAGATCGCGGTGCCCGATTCGCTGGGCGGCCTGTATCAGGCGGCGCTACCGCTGCTGGGCTTTGGCGGGCATGACGAATTCAAGATGATGGGACTGGCGCCCTACGGCAATCCAGCCACCTACCGGCGGGCCTTCGCCAGCGCTTATCGTCTGGAAGCGGAGGGGCGCTACCAGTTGAACCGGGGCGCGCTGCTGCGCCACCTGGCGGAACTGGGGCCGCCGCGCCATCCCGACGACACCTTCTCCCCGCGCGACTGCGATATTGCGGCGGCAGCCCAGGCGGCGCTGGAGGACATCGCATTGCACGTACTACGCCATTATCGCGATACCACAGGGCTGCGCAAACTGTGCGCGGCGGGCGGCGTCATGCAAAACTGCGCGCTCAACGGGCGCCTGGCGCGTTCCGGCTTGTTCGATCGCATATTCGTCCAGCCGGCGGCCAGCGATTGTGGCTTGGCCCTGGGTGCCGCCTGTCTCGCCCACTTGCAGCACGCAGGCCACGACGCGCATGCGATTGCGCCGCAGTCGCATGTTTTTTTCGGACGGCCGATTCCTGAAGAGCAGGCGCTGGCGGCGCAGTTGCAGCGTTGGGACGGACTGCTGTCGTTTCGGCGCTGCGACGATATCGTGCGGACGGCGGCGCAGTTGCTGGCGGCGGGACAGGTGCTCGGCTGGGTGCAAGGGCGTTCGGAATTCGGGCCGCGGGCGCTGGGTAATCGCAGCATCCTGGCCGATCCGCGTGCTGCCGTGAACAAGGACAGGATCAACGCCATGGTCAAGAAGCGCGAAGCGTTTCGGCCGTTTGCGCCGGCCGTGTGCAGCGAGGACGCGGACCGCTACTTCGATCTGCCGCATGGGACGGACTGCTCCTTCATGACCGTGGTGGTGCCGGTGCGTCAGGAGTTTCAGTCAGTGTTGGGCGCGGTCACGCACGTCGACGGCACTGCGCGCGTGCAGGTCGTGAAGCAGGCGCATAACCCGCTGTTCTGGCGGTTGATCGAGGCATTCGGCGCACAGACTGGCGTGCCCGTGCTGCTCAACACCTCGTTCAACAATAACCACGAGCCCATCGTTGATACGGTGGACGACGCGGTTGCCTGCCTGCTGACCACCGGGCTGGACGCGTTGGCGATGGGCCCGTTCCTGGTGAACAAGGCCGAGCTGTCGCCGCAACGCTTGCTGGCGCTGCGGCCTGTCCTGTGTGATGACGGGTGTGTGGCGCAAGGATGGGCGCAGGCGGCAGATGGTGGCCGCGAACAATTCCATGTGCTGCTGGCCGCTGATCGCCAGATCCCGATATCGGCTGACGCGTATCGGATGCTGACGGCCGGGCAGGCCGGCATGCAAACGGATACGCAAGACCGCACGTTGGCCGCCGAGCTGTTGGCGCTATGGGAGCAGCGGGCGATCCATCTGCGGCCTGCCGGGTTTAAACCGCCATCGGCGCCGTGATCGGCGCGTGGTGCTGGTAGCCCTCCAGCGAGAAGTCCGATGGCTCGACCTTTTCCAGCCACTCCGGTTCGTACTTGCCGGTCTTGGCGAAGTCCGGCACGCGGTCGGAGATGCGGAACTGCGGAGCCGGGAACGGCGTGCGGGTCAGCTGTTCCTTGACCATGTCCATGTGGTTTTCGTAGATGTGGGCATCGCCGATGAAGTAGGTGAACCAGCGCGGCGTGTAGCCGGTCAGGCGGCCGACCAGGTGCATCAGCGCGGCGCCCTCTGCGAGATTGAATGGCGTGCCCAGACCCAGGTCGTTCGAGCGGACGTAGAGGCACATCGATAGCTCGCGCGTCGTCGGATTCGGAATGAACTGGTACAGCAAATGGCAGGCCGGCAGGGCGACCGCGTCCAGCACGGCCGGATTCCAGCCGTGGAACAGGATGCGGCGGCTGCCGGGATTGTTGACGATGGTGTCCAGGCATTCGCGCAGCTGGTCGATCGATTTGTGCAGCAGGACCTTGGTCACGCCTTCATCCTCGATCTGCGAGATCAGGCGGAAGCCGTTCTTCTGCGCGTCGGCGATTTGCGCCGGCTGGTCGACGGCGATCAGCTTGAAGCCGGGCCATTGGCGCCATTGCACGCCGTAGACCGGGCCCAGGTCGTCCTCGCCGAGGCGGTAGGGATTGTCCAGCCACTGCTTGTTTTCGTTGGCGTTCTGGTCCCAGACTTTGCAGCCCAGCGCGCGGAAGTCGGCGGCGCTGCTGGAGGCGCGCAGGAAGGCGCACAATTCGCCGACCACGGATTTGAATGCCAGTTTTTTGGTCGTCACGGCTGGGAAACCGCCGTTGAGCAGGTCGAAGCGCATCATCGCGCCCGGCACGCTCAGGGTGCGGATGCCGGTGCGGTTGTCTTGCCAGCTGCCCGTATCGAGGACGGTCTGGATCAGTTCCTGGTATTGCTGCATTCAATTCTCCAACGTGGTGCGCGGGCCGCGATGGCCCGGAAAGGTGGCTATTTTATCAGGCGGCGCGCATGGCCGCCCCGGCGTCAGCGCGGGCCAGGCTTGGACTTGCGCCCGCCCGGCTGCGCCGTGGCCTTGCCTGCGGCCCGCGCCAGCGACTTGGCGCCACGCCCACCGGTGACCACGACCGCGCCCTTGGGCGCGGCTGCCGGCTTGCCGCCGCCCCCATAGGTGCGGCCACTGCCGGGTTTCGCGCCACCTGAGCGCGCGCCGCCGGCTGGCTTGCCCGATGGCGGAGGCGGGGCCCAGGTGCCCAGCGAGGCGTCGCCGCCTGCGGGGCGGGCAGTGACAGCTGCCTTGCCCCCGGTTGCGGTGCTGCCGCTGCCTGCCTTGCCGCCGGCTGTCGCTTTACCGCCCGCGGCAACGCTGCCGCTAGCCGCCTTGCCGCCGGCCGGACCGGTGAACGGGCGCTTCTTCCTGGCCGGCGCTTCGGCTGCCGCTTTCTTGGCTGCGGCTGCGGCGGCGCCTTTTGGCCCGGTCTCCGGCACGCGGTGGTCGGCCTCGAAGCCCGGCTCCTCGATGCGATGGATAACCTGGCGGGTCAACGTCTCGATGGCCTTGAGCATATCGACTTCGTCGGCGCAGACCAGCGAGACGGCTTCGCCCTCCATCCCGGCGCGCCCGGTACGGCCGATGCGGTGGATGTAGTCCTCGGCCACGGTCGGCAAATCGAAGTTGACCACCTGCGGCAGCGCCTCGATATCCAGCCCGCGCGCGGCGACGTCCGTGGCCACCAGCAGCTGGACTTCGGCATTCTTGAAGCGGGCCAGCGCGCGCAGGCGGGCCGGCTGGGTCTTGTCGCCGTGGATGGAATCGGCCGAGATGCCTTGTTCCTGCAACGTCTTGACCAGCGCCTCCACGCCCTTGCGGGTCTTGACGAACACCAGCACCTGCCCCCAGTTCAGCTTCTTCAACAGGTGCAGCAGCAGCTCCGGCTTGCGCCGCTTGTCGGTCGGGATCAGCCACTGTTTGACGGTCTTGGTGGCCGTGTTGCTGGCGCTGACCTGGATCGACACCGGGTCTTTCAGCATGCCGCCGGCCAGCTTACGGATCTCATCGGAGAACGTGGCAGAGAACAGCAAGGTCTGGCGCTGCTTGGGCAGGGCCGCCAGCAGGATGTCCAGGTCGCGCTCGAAGCCCAGGTCCAGCATGCGGTCCGCCTCGTCCAGCACCAGCGTTTGCAGCATGGCGAAGCTGATCGCGCCCTGGTCGTGCAGGTCGATCAGGCGGCCCGGCGTGGCCACCAGCACGTCCAGTCCCTTGCGCAGCTTGGTGATCTGCGGCTCGATCGGCACACCGCCATACGCCACGGCCGATTTCAGCGGCAGGTTGCCGCCGTAGCTGCGGAAACTCTCGTAGACCTGTTCCGCCAGCTCGCGGGTCGGCACCAGCACCAGGCAGCGCACCGCTTTCGGCGCGGTCACGCCGTCCATGGTCAGGCGCTGCAGGATCGGGAGGGCGAAGCCCGCCGTCTTGCCGGTGCCGGTCTGCGCCGCCGCCATCAGGTCGCGGCCCGCCAGCACTGCGGGAATGGCTTGCTTCTGGACGGGCGTGGGCTGCTTGTAGCCCAGCGTCTCCAGCGTGCGCTGTATGGGGTCGATCAGGCCGAGGGCTTGGAAGGTCATGGTGTTATGCCGTAAAACGAAAAGAGGGCGCAGTGTAGCCGGTTGCACCGGCTTGTGCAGGATTTAGTTGGACAAAGAGTTGGACAACGCGGCCGACCACAGGGCCAGGATCTCGCGCACGCGCTCGTCCGGCAGGTTGAGCAGGTTGTCGCCGATGTACAGCTCCACCGAGCTGCGGCCAGGCAGCGCCGCGTGGCTGGCGGCGTTGAACAGCCACACGCCATGCTGCTCGGCGATGCGGTTGCGGATCTCGTTGGCGCGTTCGCGGCTGACCGGCAGGTGCAGGTGCAGCATGCTGGCCTGCGGACGGGCGGGGTTGGGCGTCAGCAGCGGGTAGTCGCGCAGCACCTCGTACAGCCACTCCGTGCGGCGGAAGTAGTCCGGCATCGCCGCCAGCCGGGCGTCGAACTGCATGGCGGCGGCCACCACGTACGGCGTGCGTTGATAGACATTGCCACCCTGGCGGCGGAACCATTCCTGCGCTTTGGCCACGAAGGCCGCGCTGCCAAGCAGCATGGCGCCGCCCATCCCGCCTATGCCCTTGTACAGCGACAGGTAGACGGTGTCGAAGCCCGCCGCGATGTCGGCGGCCGCGCGGCCGTATGCGGCGGCCGTTTCCAGTAGGCGCGCGCCGTCCAGGTGCAGGTGGATGGACTGCTCGCGGCAGTAGGCCTTGATGGCCGCCAGCTCGTCCCAGCCCGGGCACTGGCCGCCGATCTCGCGCATCGGCAGCTCCAGCGTGGCCGCGCCCAGTTTGTCCGGGATGCCTTTGAGTTCGTCCAGCGTCCACGGGCGGTGCGGGTCGCCGATCTGCAGCGCCTGGAAATGGTCGAACAGTTGATGGTTGCCGCGTTCGTGGCGCAGGATGTGCGAGGTCGGATGCAGCGCCACCAGCCGGCTGCCGCGCTCCGAACAGGCGATGCGCAGCGCGGTGGCCTGCGCCATGGTGCCGGTGATGCAGAACAGCGCCGATTCAAAGCCCAGCAAGGTCGCGACCTTCCGCTCGAAGTCCTGTATCAGCGTGCCGGTGCCATAGGTATCGTGCGCGACGCCGTTGGCTTCGCACCACGCGGACATCGCCGCAAACAGCTGGGCGGGCGAGGGCTGGCGGTGTCCGGGAAGGTGGGTGTTGCAGCTGAGGCGCAGTTCGGCGTCGGTCAAGGCGTTCTCCTGAAAGGGAGAATGTTACCGGCTTTTTGCCGCCGGGGCCAAAAAGCCGGTTTTGGGATACTGCTCGTCGTAGTCCGGCGACAGGGTCCCCATCATCCGGTCCCAGAACAGGAAGTACCAGCTGTAGTTGTAGCGTCCCCGCGCGTGATGGGTGTTGTGGGCGGTGGAGGTGTTGATCCAGCGGCCCAGCCAGTGCTTCGACATCGAGCGCGGGAACAGCTCATAGCCGAGGTGCGTATAGACGGCGTAGGCCGTGTTAATCCAGGTGAAGATGAACAGCGACCAGAAGGTGACCGGCAACAGCAGCAGGATCACGATGCTGCCGCCGCTGTCGACCACCGCCTCCAGAGGGCTGATCGAGTAGGTGGACCATGGGCCGGTGTTGGTGGAGCGGTGGTGGGTGCGGTGCACCCAGCGGAACAGGCGGCGGTGGTGCATCAGGCGGTGCGTCCAGTAGAACCAGGTGTCCTGGATCACCATCATCAGCACTACCATGGCGGCGATAAAACCCCATCCGCGGCCATACGCATGCACGCTTTGGTAGAAATGGGTGTGCGGGCCGAGGCCCAGCACAAAAGCCACCGGGATGACGCTGCCAAGCACCACGATGCTGACGATGGAGGTCAGCACTTCGCGGCGGACCTGTGGCATGCTTATCGGCTTGGCTTGCAGGCGCCGACGGCCGCCGGGCCGGTAGCGCCACCACAGCCACAGTGTGGCGAATACGCCGACCACGATGACGTAGTTTTTCGCGACGTGCTCGATATTGATCAAAAGTCGGTCCAGCATGGCGCGCCCTTAAAAATAAGATAACGCATGCTAAGGCCGGCGGCGCCGGCCGTGCTTATGATTTGATTAATGCTCGACGTGGACGTTGTGGAATTGCAGCGCCGCCAGGTTGGCGTAGATGCCGCCCAGCGCCACCAGCGAAGCGTGTGTGCCGGTTTCGACGATGCGGCCGTCCTCCATCACGATGATGCGGTCGGCGCGCTGCACGGTGGCCAGGCGGTGGGCGATGATGACGGTGGTGCGGCCGACCATCGCCGCCTCCAGCGCCGTTTGCACCAGGCGCTCGGATTCCGCGTCCAGCGCGCTGGTGGCTTCGTCGAGCAGCAGCAGCGGCGGGTTTTTCAGCAGCGCGCGCGCGATCGCGATGCGCTGGCGCTGGCCGCCGGACAGGCGCACGCCGCGCTCGCCCAGGAAGGACTGATAACCCTGCGGCAGGCGCTCGATGAATTCATGGGCGGCGGCCAGCTTGGCGGCCTGGATCACTTCCGCGTCGGTGGCGCCGGCGCGGCCGTAGCGGATGTTCTCCATCGCGTCGGCCGAGAAGATCACCGTGTCCTGCGGCACGATGCCGATGGCGTCGCGCAGCGTGTGCAGATCGAGCCTGGTGATGTCCACGCCATCGAGCTTGATGCTGCCGCTCTGCGGATCGTAGAAGCGCAGGAACAGCTGGAACAGTGTGGTCTTGCCGGCGCCCGAAGGGCCGACCACGGCCACCGTCTCACCCGGCTTGATGTCCAGCGACAGGTGGCCCAGCGCCGCCGTGTCGGGACGCGAAGGATAGGAGAACGATACGTCGTGCAGGCTCAGTGCCGCGCCGTTGGCGGCGCGCGGCGGCAGCGCCAGCGGCTGGGCCGGCGACTGGATGGCCGACTTGACCGACATCAGTTCCAGCAGGCGCTCGGTGGCGCCGGCGGCGCGCTGCGCCTCGCCCATCACCTCGGACAGGGCGCCGATGGCGCCGGCCACGATGGAGGCATACAGGATGAATTGTCCGAGGTCGCCGCCGGTCATCGAGCCTTCCAGCACGGCGTGCGCGCCCAGCCACAGCACGAACACGATGGTGCCGAACACCAGCACGATGGCGATCATGGTCAGCAGCGCGCGGGCGCGGATGCGGCGCATGGCGGTGCCGAACGCGCCTTCGACCGAGGCGCCGAAGCGCTGCGATTCGATTTTCTCGTGGGTGAAGGCCTGCACCGTCGGCATGGCGTTGAGGATTTCGCCTGCCATGGCGGAGGCGTCGGCGATGCGGTCCTGCGAATCGCGCGAGAGTTTGCGCACGCGGCGGCCGAACATCACGATAGGCAGCACCGTCAGGATCAGCAGGCCGATGATGATGGCCGACAGCTTGGCGCTGGTCACGAACAGCATCACCAGGCCGCCGATGAACAGCAGCACGTTACGCAGCGCCATCGAGATGCTGGTGCCCACCACCGCCTGGATCAGCGTGGTGTCGGTGGTGATGCGCGACAGGACCTCGCCGCTTTGCGTGGTCTCGAAAAACTCTGGGCTCTGGGTGACGACGTGGTTGTAGACGGCGCTGCGGATGTCGGCGGTGACGCGCTCGCCCAGCCAGGAGACGGTGTAGAAGCGCGCCGCCGTGGCCAGCGCCAGCACGGTGGCCACACCGAACAGCGCGAGGAACACCAGGTCGACGTGCTTGATGCTCTTGGCGCCGGAGCCGCCGAAGCCCAGGTCGATCATCTGCTTGAAGGCGGCGGGGATCGCCAGCGTGGAGCACGCGGCCACCACCAGCGCGATTCCGGCCATGAGGAACTGGCGTTTGTACGGCAGCAGGAACGGCGTCAGGCCGCGCAGGGTGGCTAGACTGCCTTTCTTGGCTTCCCTGGCTGTGTTGGGGGCGGCTGCGGACGGGGTGCTGGCGGTGGTGCTGTTGGTCATCGTGTGGCTGCGGTTCGTAAGTATTCTTTGTTGACGATTCAGGTGTCGCTAAATTGTTCGGTGCTGCTAAAACTTGATCGGCCTCACATAGCCGGTCATCTCCAGGTAGGCGCGCCCGGCCGGCTTACCGTCCCGCTCAAGCGTTACGGCACCCTCCCAGTACACCGCGCCGGTGGAGCGCCGCGAGTCCAGCTCCTGGTCATCCTGCAAAGGAATAACCTGCCACACGGTGCTGCCGGTGGTGAGCTGGGTCGAGACGGGATACTCGGCATTGGTGCGGGGCGAACGCCACCGCCGTTGCGGGGTAAAGCTGACCTGGTCCGGGGAAAACTGCGTGATCTTACCGGATGCATCGCGCCATGTCGCGTGCGACCATAGTTTAGCACCTGTCTTGCTGCGCATCTGGAAAGCCATCATGGCGCCGCCGTCGGCGAGGTTGGCGCCGATCCAGTCCCAGCCCGCGGCATCGGTGGCGACGTACTGGGTGGACCACTCGTGGTCGAACCAGCTGGCGCCTGTGACGGCGATTGTCTTGCCTGCGCTGGTGACGGTGCCGGTGGTGGTCAGCTGCGGTTCGCTGTAGTAGTAGCTGCTGTCGGAAAGCTGCGCGCCCTTGCGGGAATAACCACGGTCGCCCTGCGGCAGCACGGGCTGCGACGGCGCCAGTTTCAGATCCAGCTTGAAACTGGCGGCATCCAGGTGGACCCGGTAGCTGCCGTCGGCGGCGCGCGCCATGTGCCAGTCTTCGAGCTTGACGTCGGTGTCGCCCACTTTGGCGTAGGACAGGCCGAAGCCCTCGCGCGCGCTGCGCTCGTCGTGCAGCAGCTTGCCGTTGGCCGGATCGGAGATGGCCGCGTGGCCGATGATCAGCTGCTTGGGCGCGAATTTGCTGGGATTGGCGCGGTCGTGCGAGGTGGCGCTGCGGAAGAACGTGACCTGGAAGCCCATCGGCTTGCCGTCCGGTTTTGCGAGCCAGCCGGTGACGTACCACCATTCGGTCTTGAAGTCTGGATGAGCGCCGAAGTCCGCCGGGAAGCTCAGCGACGCGCCAGGCGCCAGCGGCGTCACCGCCTTGAACACCGGCTCCGCCGCATGGACGGACGTTTGGACGGCCAGCGCCGCCAGCAGCGCCAGTGCGGCGGCGCCGCGTTGGATCGGATTCATTACCAGTCCTCCCTGACTGCGCGTATCGGCCCGCCCGACAGCGACTGGCGGCCGGCCAGCAGCGCGGTCAGCGCGGCGGCGGCCAGCAGAAGGCCCGCCACGGTGGCCAGCAAAGGCCATGGCAAATGCAGCTGCATGGTCCAGTGGAAGGACTGCGGATTAACGACAAAAACCAATATCAGGCTGATGACCCAGCCCAGTGCGAAACCGGTGACGATGCCCAGGCCCGTCAAGGCGCCGCCTTCGATGGCCAGGATGGACAGGACCTGCCGCCGCGTAACGCCGACGTGGCGCAGCATGCCGAACTCCTTGGCGCGCGCCAGCGTCTGCGCGGAGAAGGTGGCGGCCACGCCAAACAGGCCGATGACGATGGCGATCGCCTCCAGCAGATAGGTGATGGCGAAGCTGCGGTCGAAAATCTTCATACTCATCGAGCGGATCTCGGACGGCGCGGTGGTTGTCAGCGCGGCGGCGAAGGGCAGGCGCTTCAAGGCCCGATCCGTGTCGGCCGCCTTGGCGCCGGGCTTGAGCCAGAGCGCGACGTTGCTGGCGTCCATGTCGCCGGTGATGGCGCGGTAGTCGCTCAGCCGCATCTGGATCGAGCCGGTGGGACGCGCGTAGTCGCGCCAGATGCCGGCCACCTGGAAGGCGTGCAGCTTGCCGTTGAGCGGCAGTTCGATGCGCTGGCCGACGTTCATGCCGTATAAGTCGACCATCGCTTCCGAAATCCAGACCGGTGGCGGAGCGCCGGGGCCGGGTACCTGAGTGGCGCCGACGATGGCCAGCGATTTGCCAGGATCGGCAGGGTCCACATTGCGCGCCATCAGGACGACCGCCGGACGGGCGGCGGCCAGCGAGATGCCGCGCATGCGCAGGAAGTCGGCGCTGGCGACGCCGGGCAGGGCGGCGATGGCGGCCTGCTCCTGCGGCCGCAGGCCAGCGGTGGTGCCGGCGCTGGTGGTGCTGACGTAGATATCGGCCGGCAGTATGTGCTGCAGCCAGTCGTCCAGCGACACGCGGAAGCTGGAGACCATGATCGCCATCGCCACCATCAGGCTGAAGCTGGACAGCACGCCGCCCAGCGCGATGCCGGCCTGGCTGGATGCATTGGCGAGGCGCGACAGCGTCAGCGTGACCACGGGCGAGGCGCCTGGCTTGCCGGCGGTGGCCGCGCTCCAGCGTCGGTGCGCCACGCGGAACACGATGGCGGCCAGGCGCGGCATCAGCGCGATGGCGCCGACCAGCAGCAGCGCGATCGACAGGTAGCCGAACAGCGGCAGCTCGAACACCGGCGGCGCCTGCGACAGCAAGGCGGCCAATGCGATGCAGGCCAGCGCCGGCCAGGCCTTGGACAGCCGCGACATCGCCGCCTCCTCGGTGCCCGACTTGAGCGCCACGGCAGGCTTGGCGCGCGCCGCGTCCAGCGCCGGCGCGGCGCAACCCAGCAAGGCCACCGCGACGCCGAGCGCGAAATAGACCGCTGCGGCGATGGGCGTGAACTGTACCTGCGGCCGCACGCCGGAGAAGAATCCGGCGCCCAGGTCGGCGCCCATGAAGTGCAACGCGGCGGCGGCCATGCCGTAGCCGGCGGCGATGCCGATGGCCGAACCGGCCACGCCCAGGCTCAGGCCTTCGATCAGGATCTGGCGCAGCAGGTGATTGCGGTCCATGCCCAGCACGCGCAGCAGCGCGAACTGGCTGCGGCGGCGTATCACCGACAGCGCCTGGGTGGAGAACACCAGGAAGGCGCCGGTGAACAGCGCGACCAAAGCCAGCACGGTCAGGTTGACGCGGTAGGCGCGGCTCATGCCTTCGTTGCGGCTGTTCTGGTCCTCGTCGTTCGGCTGGCTGACGCGGAAGCGGCCCGGATAATCGTGCTCCAGTTGCTGTTCCAGCTCCGCCTTGAATGCGTCGCGATTGACGCCGTCGCGCAGTTTGAGGTCGATGCGGGACAGCTGGCCGAGCTTCTCGAAGCGCCATTGCGCCGCGCCCAGGTCCATCACGCCGATGCGCTGGCCGGCGCGGGCGCGTTGCAGCGAACCGGCCACCCGCAGTTTCAATTCGCCGACACCCACTTGCAGCGTCAGCGGCGCGCCGGCCGCGGGCTTGAGCCACTGCTGCGCGGCCGGCGACAGGAACAGCGCATCGTCGGCCAGCGCGTCCATCATGTGGTCTTCCGAGGGCACGCCGACCAGGTCGGACGAGATGAAGCTGGCGCGGAAGGCGTCGATGCCGAGTATCTTCAGCGCCGTGGGCTGGCCGGGCACGGAGGCGTCGAACTCCAGCACCGGCGACGCCACCGCCACGCCGGCGCGCTGCGCCAGCGCGGGGTAGATGGCTTCGTCGAAGAACGGTTCGGTGCCGCGCACCTGCACGTCGGCCACGCCGGACAGGCCCTTGATGGCGGACGAGAATTCGTTGAACGCGGCGGCGTTGATCAGATGGATGGCGAAACCGAGCGAGATGCCGACCGCGATCGCGGCGATGGCCACCAGCGCCCGCAGCGGATGCGCGCGCCATTCGCCCAACAACAACCAGCGCGACAAGCGGCCCATCGCAGCACCGCTCACAGGATTTTCCCCGGATTCATGATGCCCAACGGGTCCAGCGCGGCCTTAATGGCCCGCATCATGTTCAGTTCCACCGCCGATTTGTAGTGCGCCAGCTCGTCGCGCTTAAGCGCGCCGATGCCGTGTTCCGCCGAGATCGAGCCGCCGAATCCGACCACGCTGTCATGCACCACGCGATTGACCTTGTCCTGGTTGAGCAGGAAGTCCTCGTTGGAGATGCCGTCCGGCGGCGCGACGTTGTAGTGCAGGTTGCCGTCGCCCAGATGGCCGAAGCACACCAACTGGCAACCCGGGAAGGCGGCGTCCAGCAAGGGGCCGGTGGCGGCGATGAAGTCGGCGATGCTGGACACCGGCAGCGAGATGTCGTGCTTGATGTTCTTGCCGGCCTTGGCCTGCGCCAGCGGGATGTGTTCGCGCAGCTGCCACAGGCCGGCCGATTGCGCCACCGAAGTCGCCACCACCGCGTCGCTGATGACGTCGCGCTCCAGTGCCGCGCCGATGGCCTGTTCCAGCAGGCCGACCGCGTGCCGCTCCGATTCGCTGCTCGACAGCTCCAGCAGCACATACTGCGGATGCGGCGCCGCGAACGGCTTGGGCAGCGACGGGAACTGCTGTGCCACCAGCCCCAGGCAGTAGCGCGACATCAGTTCGAAGCCGGTCAGGCTGGAGCCGCAATGGTCCTGCATTAAAGTCAGCAATTGCAGCGCGTGGGCGGGCGAGGGCAGCGCCGCCAGCGCGGTGATGCTGGCCTTGGGCTGCGGATAAAGCTTGAGCACCGCGCCGGTGATGACGCCCAGCGTGCCCTCCGCGCCGATGAACAGGTCGCGCAGGTCGTAGCCGGTATTGTCCTTGCGCAGGCCGCGCAGGCCGCTCCAGATCTCGCCGTGCGGCGTGACGACTTCCAGCCCAAGGCACAATTCGCGCGTATTGCCGTAGCGGAGAACCGCCGTGCCGCCGGCGTTGGTGGACAGGTTGCCGCCGATGGTGCAGCTGCCTTCGGCCGCCAGCGACAGCGGGAACAGGCAGCCCGCGGCTGCCGCGGCGTCCTGCACCTGCTGGAGGATGCAGCCCGCGTCCACGGTCATGGTGCGGTTGACGGGATCGACATGGCGGATCTGGTTCAGCCGCGCCAGCGACAGCACGACGGCGCCGCCGCCGGCATCCGGCACGCTCCCTAGCACCAGCCCTGTGTTGCCGCCCTGCGGAACCAGCGGCACGCGCCACTGCGCGCAGGCGCGCACCAGCGCCGCCACCTGGTCAACTGACCCGGGGCGCAGCACGGCCAAGGCCTTGCCGGTGAAGCGCCCGCGCCAGTCGGTGAGGAAGGGCGCCATGTCGGCGGGCGTGTCGAGTACAAAGGCGTCGCCCACGACGGAGCGGCAATGCGCGAGGAAGTCAATCATTTGACGGTGTTGACCTTCACCTTGTCCAGCAGTTCCTTGGCCAGCTTCTTCGCCGCTTTTTTATACGGACGCAAATACATCACGGCGCAGACAAAATACACGCAGACGATCAGCGCCTCGCCCCAGGCCATCCAGGCGGAGATGCTGCCCTTGTCGCTCCAGCCGCGCACCACGCCCTCGGTGAAGTACAGCAGTATCATCATCGAGGTCCATTGCAGGGTGTAGATGTCGCGCTTCCACACGCCGTACAGCGGCAGCAGCAGCGGCGCGGCCTTCAGCACCAGCCAGGAGCCGCCGGGCTTCAACGGCGCCAGCACCATCTCCCACAGCACGCACCAGACGATCAGCGTTATCAGGCTGCCGATGGCGCCCCAGTGAAAATACTTCTGCATTGTGTTTTCCATCATGCGTCCCCGGTCAAGCGACGGCGCGCAGTTTGACGGCCGTTTCGGCCAGGCGCCGGCCCAGCGCGATGGCCAGGCGTTTTTCATCTTCGGTGATGGTCTTCTTGCCGTCAAGTCCCGACCAGTGGCTGGCGCCATACGGCGTGCCGCCGCTGGAGGTGGTCATCAGTTCGGGATTGGTGTATGGCAGGCCAAGCACCATCAGGCCGTGGTGGAACAGCGGTATCATCATCGACAGCAGCGTCGATTCCTGGCCGCCGTGCAGGCTGCCGGTGGACGTGAACACGCAGGCCGGCTTGCCCGCCAGCGCGCCGGACAACCACTGGGCCGCCGTACCGTCCCAAAAATACTTCATCGCCGAGGCCATGTTGCCGAAGCGGGTGGGCGAGCCGACCGCCAGGCCGGCGCATTCGGCCAGGTCGTCCAGTTCGACGTAGGGGGCGCCTTCGGCCGGCACGTCCGGCTCGGTGGCTTCGGCCACGGTCGATACGGCTGGAACCGTGCGCAGGCGCGCGTCGCAGCCTGGCACGCTCTCCACGCCCTGGGCGATCAACTCCGCCAATTTGCGCGTTGCGCCGTGACGAGAGTAAAACAATACAAGAATAATCAGATTGGCTTGGTTCATCGGCGGTATTATAGGGCGCTTTGGCGGGTGGCATCGTCGCCGCTCTTGTATTTCGATTATCGCTCATGTACGAAAAAATTATTCATCCGGTTTTACAGTATGTGTTCCGCAACTGCCGTAGCGGGATAGAGACAGTGCGCTCGCTGTCCTGGCCCGAAGTGCGGGACCTGTTTTTGTTCGCCCACCGCCGCCTGCGCGAGGAAAGCCTGCCGCAAGTGGCCGGCAGCCTCACTTTCACCACCGTGTTCGCGCTGGTGCCGCTGCTGACGATCGCGCTGGCGATCTTCACCACCTTCCCGATGTTTAACACCTTCCGCTCGTCGCTGGAAGCCTACTTCGTGCAGAGCGTGATGCCGAAGTCGATCTCCAGCACCATCCTCAATTACCTGACCATGTTCGCCTCCAAGGCCACGCGGCTGTCGGCGGTGGGCGCGGTGGCGCTGATCGTCACCTCGATCGCGATGATGAACTTGATCGAGCGCGTATTCAACCGCATCTGGCGCGTGCGGGCCGAGCGGCGGTGGAGCAAGCGCATCCTGGTCTACTGGGCCATCATCACGCTCGGTCCCTTGCTGATCGGCGTTTCGCTGACCTTGTCGGGCAGGGTGTTCATGGCCACCAGCGACCTGATAGGCGACGTGCCGGTGATCGGCGCCTTGATCTACACGGTGCTGTCGCTGGCGCTGACCACGTTCACCTTTACGCTGTTGTACGTGGCGGTGCCGAACCGCGACGTCGACTGGCACGACGCGGCCTGGGGCGGCCTGGTGGCCGGCCTGGCGTTCGAGGTGGCCAAGCGTGGCTTCGCGGTGTTCATCACCCAGTTTCCGACGTATTCGAAGATCTACGGCGCGCTGGCTGCGCTGCCGCTGTTCCTGCTGTGGGTTTATGTGTCATGGCTCATCACGCTGTTCGGCGCGCTGCTGGTGGCCGCGCTGCCGGTGGTGAAGTACGAGCGCTGGTGGCACGAGGCGCAGCCGGGCGGCGAATTCGTCGACGCGATGGCGATCCTGCGGGTGCTGCACGTGGCCTGCAAGTGCGGCGACACGGCGCTGGTCAGCGCCGGCGCGATCCGCGCGCGCACGCGGCTGGGTTTCGACGAGATGGACACGCTGCTGGAAAAGATGATGGCCGAAGGCTGGGTGGGACGCGTCAAGGTCGATGCGCCGGCGCGGGTCCAGTGGGGCAAGCGTGTCAGCGAAGGCAGCGACCATTGGGTCATCCTGGCTAATGTCGAGAAGCTGACGCTGGCCGAGGTCTATCGCCTGTTCGTCTTCGCCGGCATGCCGATCAACGCCGGCGTGGTTGGCGACAGCGACGATGAGCGCGACCTGAAGGCCGCCCGCGAGGCCGCCGCACTGGCGCGCGAGGTGGAATCGGCCGTCGAGGCGGGGCTGGGCAAGACCCTGGCCGAGCACTTCGGGCCGATCGACTGCCGTTAAGTGCTAAGAGCCCACAGGCCTGGCCGCGCCGCTGACGCGCGCCAGGCTTGAGCGGACGCCGGCCATGGCCTGCAGGCGCTCCCGCAGGTAGCTGCTCAGGCGCGGATGCTGGCTGAATGCGACGTTGAAGCGGATATGCTGGTTGGGCGTGTCGTTCGCCGAGAAGGCGGCGCCGCGCATCAGCAGGATGTTGTTGCGGTAGGCGTCCTGCACCAGCAGGTCGACGTCCAGGCCTTCCGGCATCGTCCCCCACAAGAAAATGCCGGCGTCGCCGGGCTGTTCGAACCGCACGCCGGCCTCGCTCAATTGCCGGGTGCTGGTGTTACGGGCGGCCATGATCTTGCGCTGCATGCGGTCCAGGTGCTTGCGCAGATTGCCGGCCCTGAGTACTTCCAGCAGCACGTATTCGTTCAACGCGGGCATCGTCATGATGGTGTGGATCTTGGTCCGCATCAGCACCTTGAGCAGGGCCGGGGCGGCGGCGAGATAGCCCATCCGCAGGGCGGGACTGAGCGCCTTGCAGAAACTGGAGTAGTAAATCACGCCGTCGAGGCCCGCCAGCGCCGCCAGCCGCGTGCTGTGGCCGTGCTGGAAATGCCCATGCACGTCGTCCTCGGCGATCAGGAAGCCATACTGCTTCGCCAGCATCAGCACCTTGTGCAGGTTGGCGGCGCTGCTGCTCCAGCCGGTGGGGTTGTGCAAGGCGGTCTGCACGAACAACAGGCGCGGGCGGTGCTCGCGGCAGGCCGCCTCCAGTTCATCGAGATCGAGGCCGTCGGGCCGGCGCTTGATCGGCACCAGGCGGATGCCATCCTGGCGCAGCCGGCCGAACATCAGGAAGTAGCCGGGATCCTCGACCAGCACGGTGTCGCCGGGCTGCAGGAAACTGCGGCAAATCAGGTCGATCGCGTGGGTGGCGCCGAAGGTCGTGAGAATGTGGCCGGCGTCGAAGGCCATGCCGATGCCACGCAATAGCAGGGCGATATGTTCACGTAATTCGGGCAGTCCTTGCGGAGGGCAGCGCGACGCCATGCCGGCGGCGCTGCGCGCCAGGCCCCGTTGCACAGCGCTGGCAGGGACGGCGTCCTGCAGCCAGGTCGGAGGCAGGGCGCCGCTGCTGGCCAGCAGAATGCCGGCGCGCTGGTCGTTGGCTTGCTGCGCCAGCCAGACCGGCTCCTGTTCCGTGCCCGCTTCCAGCGCGACTTCATCGGGCACCACGCTACCGGCGTCCTTGGGCGAACAGGCAAAGAAGCCCGCCGTGCCATGGGAATCGATGACGCCCGCCGCGACCAGCCGGTCGTAGGCCGCCACCACGGTATTGGCGCTGACTTCCAGCTGCGTGGCCAGTTGGCGTATCGACGGCAGCTTGGCGCCGCCGGGCAGGGCGTGGCTCTCGACCATGTGGCGCAACTGCGCTTCGATCTGTTTGGACAGGGCGATGGGAGAGGAGCGGTCGATGGGGAACATGATGAGAGTCTAGCGTAAAAACATCACGGCCAGCACGAGCAGGATGGCGGCCATGGTCCAATTGAACACGCGCTGCTTTTGCGGATCTTGCAGGAAGCGGCGTATCGAGACGCCAAACAGCGTCCACATGGCGTTGCAAGGCATGCCCACCAGGGTGCCGATCACCGCCACCAGCAGCGCATTGCCGAACGTATTCTGCCCGGCGGGCATGAAGACCGATGCCACGGTAATGGCCTTCACCCAGCTCTTGGGGTTAAGTGCCTGGAAGGTCGTCGCCTGGGCGAACGTCACCGCCTTGGGCGCCTGCGCACCGCTCATCGACGCTCCGCTGAGCCTCCAGGCCAGGTAGATCAGATACACCGACCCGGCGATGCGCAGCACTTGCTGGGCCAACGGGTAGGTTACAAAAACGCTACCTAGCCCGAGGCACATGAGCATGGTCTGCATGAACATGCCGGTCTGGATGCCCATGATGGCCGGCACCGCGCCACGGCCGCCGAAATTGGCGCCGGTGGTGGCGAGCATGACGTTGTTCGGTCCGGGCGTGGCCGACATCACCAGGCAGTAGGTCATCAGGGGCAGCAGATCGGTCATGGCGCGCGGCTCATAGCGTGGAGGTGACGCCAGTTTAGGGGCGCGGCACGCAGCGGACAAGGCACAGCGCCACGGGGACAGGCACATGCTGTATCACTCTGTCGATGGTGACAGTTGCTCATTACCGTTATAGAATCGGCATTCATAAAAATCAACTTGGAGACGTCATGCTGAGAATGCCGATTGCGGTGGTCTTGTTTGGAATTGCCGGTGTGGCGTCGTCTGCCCAGCAGCTGCACCCGCCCGGCCTGGGTGAGCGCGGCGACGAGGCCAGCATCGCGGTCGACATCAATGCGGCGGGGCAGGTGGCCGGCATCATCGAGGAAGATAGCGGCCGCCAGCGCGCGGTGCTGTGGAATAAGCGCCTGATCGAGCTGGGTACCCTGGGTGGCAGCGACAGCTTCACCAAGGGCATCAACATCGGCGGCGACGTGGTCGGCTCGGCCCAGGACAGCGACGGCCACTGGCGCGCCTTCGTCTACCGCGCCGGCCTGTCGATGCGCGATCTCGGCACGCTCGGCGGCGGCAGCAGCTATGGCATGGGCATCAGCCGTTCGGGGCAGGCGGTCGGCTTTGCCGACACCAGCGACGGCTACTTCCACGCCTTCACCACCGGCCCCACCGGCGACGGTCCGCTGGTCGATTTGGGCACTTTGGGCGGCAACATCAGCTACGCGGCCGGCGTCAACACCGATGGCGTGATCGTCGGCACGGCGGCGCTGGCGGACGGTTACCGGCGCGCCTTTATCTACAGGCCCGGCGCCGGCATGAAGGATCTGGGCACGCTCGGTGGACGATCCAGCAGCGCCACCGCCGTCAACGATTCCGGCGTGGTGGTCGGCGCGTCCGAGACGCCGGACCGGCACTGGCACGCCTTTGTCCACGATGGCAAGAAGATGGTGGACCTGGGCGCGATGATCGGCTACGGCAACAGCTTCGCCACCGCGATCAACGCCGCAGGCCATGTGGTCGGCAGCATCCGCGTCGGCGACGAGCGCCGCTCCTTCGTCTACCGCGACGGCAAGATGACCGTGCATCCGGGCGGTTACGGCCTGTATCTGGTCAACAGCATCAACACCGAGGAGCTGGTGATCGGCGCCAAATACGTCGGCAAGAGGTTCGAGGCGTCGACCATGCACTCGTCCCAGCGCGCCGTGGTCACGCACGGCGGCAACGACATGGTGATGCTGATCGCGGCGGTGCTGGCCGCCACGACGGGCATCGTGATCTACCGCCGCCGCTATCGCGGCATCGTGCTGGAAGGCGCGAACCGCATCATCCGCTTCAAGTTCCCGCAAAACTGAAAGTGAAATACCGGGTCCTCACCAAGTGGTGAGGATTCTGATAATTTTGAGAATCTTGAGAAAGTATGTTAATCTGAATTCACCTGCCGGGGCCTGATGTAGAGGCGCCCGTCCTCCCTTCGCTCCTTAAAAAGAGGATATCTTGGTGCATTCAGTGAAAAATAGAGGTCCCGACCGCGGTCCCGCGCAATACGATGCCGTCGAGCGTGTGCTTGAACAGTTTATGCAGCTTGTTGAAGATCGTTTGGACGCTCTTGCTCGTGGCCGTGATCGTGAGAAGGTGATCGCGCTAGGTATGCAAGCGCTGAGCGAAGCGCGTGCGTCGCTGACGAGTATCTCTATTAAAAAATCATTGCCTGCTACCAAGCTAAAGGCTTCGGATGTTATTTCTCAAGGGTTGGTGTCACTTTCGCAGGCCACGCTTTACCGTGCTGCTGAAAATGGACGCTTCTACTTTATTACCCCTAAGGGGCGTAGTATCGGCAGGGAATTCCCGGCGTGGCAATTTATGGAGCCTGTGCCTGAGTTGATCGAACCGGTGCTGCACCAACTTGAGAATCAGCCGAGTAGCGAAATTCATGCATTCTGGGTTGGCGCGGTTGACGATATTAATGAGCTTTCGCCGGCGGAGCTGCTGGCGGGTAAGCCTTTCGAGACGCGTATTGAAGTTCACGAAAGTCAGCGTCGGTTGTTGAGCCTTCCCGCAAGTGAGCGCTTGCGGAAGGTTCAGGAGCTGGCTGAACTTTATACCAGGGGCATGGCCGACATCATAGGCTAGAGCATGTCTTCAAAAAAGAAGGCCCATGTACCACCGCCACATATCGCTCGAACCTTGCCATCCGACGCGCGCATATGGCAAGCATTGAAGAGCAGTATTTGCGAATTCAAAGCAGGCACCTTGATTATCCGGGCAGCATGGAACCCGGAGTCTGTATGGCCCGAGCAAGTAGATAGGACTTACCGTTTCGGACCGCCGGCTATACTCGCTGATGACAACGGCGCGTTCGCGTTCCACTGGATCTATCTCGGCGATAATACGATTACCGCCGCGTGGGAGGCCCAGCTGTGCGTCAACGACGCAAGCATGCCAGGAACATTTTTCTTTAAGCGCAATGCTGCTGATGCATTGCTCGCGGAGATGGCATACGCTACATGTCCAGAAAGCACCCTGGGCACTACGCGTACGCCATTTCGTCGCGCCGAATGGCTGGCTTGGATATGCTTCGGCGAACTTCAATCGTGCGCTTCGAGGAAACCGCTGAATATCTGGAGCTGCAGCGGGATCCTTGCTTCTCCAGGTTCTAGCGGGCCGCGCCCGCAAAACTGAACAGGGCGTCCAGCACCGCGTCCGGCTGCTCGCTCATCAGCGAGTGGCCGCTGTCCACCGTCACCACCTTGCCGTGGCTGATGGTGGAGGTCAGCAGCTTGGTGGATTTTGGCGGCGTCATCATGTCGCGGGCGCCGAACAGGAACAGGGTGGGGCAGCGCACCGCCTGCGCCGCCGTTTCGCCGTTGGCGTAGGCGTTGCAGGCCGAGAAGTCGGTGTGGAACACCTGCTGGGGATTGATCCGCGAGATGCGCTGCATCAGCCGGCGCGAGCCTCCCATGATGCTGAAGCCAGGTCCGGGACAGGACGGCTTCTGTGCGATCGACGAGTGCGACCAGATGTTGACCATGTCGATGGCGCTCTGCTCATCGGTGCGCGAGGTTTCCAGCAGCGCGTCCGAGACCTTCATCGGGTAGGTCGAGCCTATCATGCCCAGTTGCGTCACGCGTTCGGGCGCCTTGTGCGACGCCTCCAGCGCGATCAGGGACCCCATGCTGTGGCCGAACAACGCGGCCTTCTGCACGCCGGCGGCGTCCAGCACTTGCAGCAGCCAGTCAGCCAGCTCCGGCACGCTGGCCTTGGCCGCGCCCTTGCTGCGGCCGTGGCCCGGCAGGTCCACCGCCAGCACGCTGTAGCCGTGGTGCGCGAAATAGCGGGTCTGCAGCACCCACACGGAATGGTCGTTCTGCGCGCCGTGGATGAAGACCACGGTCGGCAGCGCGGCGTTGAACGGCTTGCCGCCGGTGTAGCAATAAGCGTCCGCGCCTTGTACGGTCAGCAGCATGTCATGCTCCTTTCTGCGACAGCTTCAGGCCGCGCGCCAGGTCTTCGATCAAGTCGTCCACATCCTCCAGTCCCACCGACAGCCGCATCGTGCCCTCGGTGATGCCGGCTGCCGCCAACTGTTCGACCGGCACGCGGAAGTGCGTGGTGGAGGCGGGATGGATCGCCAGCGACTTGGCGTCGCCGACATTGGCCAGGTGCGAGAACACTTTCAGGCTGTCGACGAAGCGGCGGCCGGCGGCGCGGTCGCCCTTCAGGTTGAACGAGAACACGGCGCCGCAGCCCTTGGGCAGCAGGCGCTTGGCCAGTTCGTAGTCCGGGTGCGACGGCAGCTCGGGATAGGACACCGATTCCACCGCGGGATTCGACAGCAGGAACTCGACCACCTTGCGGGTGTTGGCCACATGGCGGTCCATGCGTAGCGCCAGCGTTTCCACGCCCTGCAGCACGGCGAAGGCGTTGTGGGGGCTCATGACGGCGCCGAAGTCGCGCAGGCCCTCGCGCCGCGCGCGCAGCGCGAACGCGGCCACGGTCGACTCCTCCGTGAACACCATGCCATGGAAGCCGTCGTACGGCTCGCACAGTTCGGCGAAGCGGCCGGTCTTGTCGTAGGCCGCTTGCCAGTCGAAGGTGCCGCCGTCCACCAGCAGGCCGCCGATGGCGGTGCCGTGCCCGCACAGGAACTTGGTGGCCGAGTGGAACACCAGGTCGGCGCCGTGTTCGAAGGGCTTGAGCAGGTAGGGCGTGGTGAAGGTGGAGTCCATCATCAGCGGCAGGTGCTGCTCGTGCGCGATGGCGGCGACGGCTTCGATATCGAGCACGTCCAGGCCCGGATTGCCCAGCGTTTCGGCGAACAGCACCTTGGTGTTCGGGCGGATCGCGGCGCGCCAGGCGTCGAGGTCGCGCGGGTCGACGAAGGTGGTCTCGATGCCGAAGCGCTTGAGCGTGTAGGCCAGCATGTTGTGCGAACCGCCGTACAGCGCGCGCGAGGCGACGATGTGCGAGCCGGCGCCGGCGATGGTGACGAGACCCAGGTGCATCGCGGCCTGGCCGCTGGCGGTGGCGATGCCGGCCACGCCGCCTTCCAGCGCGGCGATGCGTTCCTCCAGCACCGCGTTGGTGGGATTCGAGATGCGCGAGTAGACGTGGCCGGCCCGTTCCATGTTGAACAGCGAGGCGGCGTGGTCGGAGTCCTTGAACGCAAAGGACGAGGTGAAATAGACTGGCGTGGCGCGCGCGCCGGTGGCCGGGTCGGGCGCGGCGCCGGCGTGCAGCGCGAGGGTGTCAAAGCCGGGATATCTTGGTCCGCTCATGTGGTCTCGTTGGAGTTATAGGAATGCTGGGCATCCTACCCTGAATCGCGGCTTGGCAACAGCTCTGCAAGAATGTTGCGATTTGCTTATCCAGAGCGCTGGATTTTTTGCCGGGCATACGCTACATTCGCTATAAGGCTACAATAATCAGAACCCCCATTCACAAAGCCTATATCAGCGGACAGGACGGCCCAAAATGAAAGTCTCCGAAATTCTTCAGGTTAAAGGCAGCATTCTTTACACTATCTCTCCTGACCAGCCGTTGGCTGACGCCGCCAACACGATGGCGGAGAAAGACATCGGTTCGCTGGTGGTCATGGAGTTCGGCGAGCTGGCGGGCATGCTGACCTTCCGCGAAGTGCTGCGCGCGCTGCACGAGAACGCGGGCACGGTGGGCACCGGCACGGTGCGCAAGCACATGGACGATCATCCGATCACCGTCACGCCGGATACCGAGGTCAACGAGGTGCGCCGCATCATGCTGGAAAAGCACGCGCGCTATCTGCCGGTGATGAACGCCAAGACCATCCTGGGCGTGATCTCGTTCTACGACGTGGCGCGCGCGGTGCTGGAGGCGCAGAGCTTCGAGAACAAGATGCTGAAAGCCTATATCCGCGACTGGCCGGCCGAGACGGCGGACCAGGCGGACTGAATACAGCCCGGCGCCCGGCGCCGGCAAGCAAACCGCCATGCGGCCATGCGACGATGTTGAGCGTCGCATGGCCGCATGGCGGTTTTTTTTATCAGGCCGCGCCTTCCAGCGTGTCGTTGTTGAGCCAACCGTTGAGCGCCGTGGCCGTCATCGGCCGCGCGAACAGGAAGCCTTGCGCCAGCGGGCAGCCCAGCGCTTGCAGGATCTGCGCCTGGCGCTCGTCCTCCACGCCTTCCGCGATCACGGCCAGGCCGAGGTTGCGGCCCAGCTGGATCACCATCTCGGCGATGCTGCTGCCGCGCGCGGAGCCGGTGATCTCGGTGACGAAGGCGCGGTCGATCTTCAGGCGGTCGATCTGCAGCCGCTGCAGGTAGGACAGCGACGAGAAGCCGGTGCCGAAGTCGTCGATCGCGATGCTCACGCCGGTCTGCTTGATCTGGCCCAGCATCTTGATCAGCATGTCCGGCTCTTCCATCGCCATCGATTCGGTGATCTCCAGCTCCACATATTGCGGCGGCGCGCCCGTTTCCTCCAGCGCCTTGCGCAGCGTCTCCAGGAAGTGCGGATGGCGGAACTGCACCTGCGAGACGTTGATCGACATCATGAAGTCGAGGTGGCCGGCCTTGCGCAGGTCCACCAGCTCCTGGCAGGCGGTGCGCATCACCCACGCGCCCAGGTCGATGATCAGGCCCGAATATTCGGCGATCGGGATGAAGCGGTCCGGCGAGATGAACTTGCCGTCCGGCGTTTGCCAGCGCAGCAGCGCCTCGGCGCCCATCGGCCGGCGCGTGGCCAGGTCGATCTGCGGCTGGTACACCACGAACAGCTGGTTCTGGCCGAAGGCCGTGCGCAGCGCGTGCATCATGCGCACGCGTTCGCGGATCTCCACGCCCATCGAGCGCGAGAAGTAGAAGTGGCCGGCGCGCTGCTGCGACTTGGCGCGCTTGAGGGCGATGTCGGCGTCCTTGAGCGCGTCGGCGCCGCTGCCTTCATGCTCGCCCAGGCGCACCAGGCCCAGCGTGGCTGACAGCTGCACGTCCTGGCCGTCGATGCTGAACGGATCGGCGAACAGCGCCAGGATGTTGGCCGGGTTGACCTGCGACGAATCGCCCAGCACGCAGAAGATGTCGCCGCCGATGCGCGCCACCGTCAGCTGGTCGCCCAGCTGGGTTTGCAGGCGGCCGGCGACCGCCACCAGCAGCATGTCGCCGAACTGGTGGCCGAGCGCGTCGTTGGTCTCGGCGAAGTGGTCCAGGTCGACCAGCGACAGCGTGGCGTCGTCGCGCGCCGGGCCGGCCAGCGTGGCGTCCAGGATCTCGACCAGGCGGGTGCGGTTGGGCAGCTTGGACAGCTGGTCGTAGAAGGCGGCGTTGTGCAGGTGCGTGACCAGCTCGACGTTGTCGAGGCCCACGGCCACGTTGGAGCAGAACACTTCCAGCAGGCGCTCGTCGATCTCGGTCGGCGCGCGGCCCACGTCCAGGTAGGCGACGAAGTCGCGGCTGGCCTTGCCGGCGAAGTACAGCGTGATGAAATCCGGGCCGTAGATGTTGCGGCGCTGGCCCAGCGTCAGCTCCATGGCGTCGTAGATGGGCTTGTGCTCCTGGTTGCACAGCGTGGCGTTGTCCAGGTGGCGGTAGCTGCCGATGGTGGCCATCACCATCAACTGGTGGCAACCGTCCTCCGGGCACTCCTGCACGCACAGCACGCCGTTGCCGTCCTGGCCCAGCAGGTCGGCGATCTGCGCCAGCACGCCGGAGGCGAAGTTTTGCACGCCGTGCAGCGCCATCAGCTGGGTGCTGGCGTGGACGATCTGGTTCAGGCCGCGCCGGCTGTCGTTGATCTTGCGGATTTGCTCGTAGGAGCGGATCGCCGCCGTCACCGTGGTGTACAGCTTGATGCGGGTCAGCTCGGACTTGGTCTTGTAATCATTGATGTCGAAATCGCGGATGGCGTCGATCTCCGGCGCGTAGCCGGGTTGGCCGGTGCGCAGGATGATGCGCACGTCGGCCAGGTTCAGCGTTTCGCGGATGTAGCGCACCAGGTGCAGGCCGGCGTCGTCCTGTTCCATCACCACGTCGAGCAGGATGACGGCGATTTCGGTTTCGTGCTTCAGTAATTCGCGCGCCTGGCCGGCCGAATACGCATGCACGAATTCAAGCGGGCGCTGCTGCATGTCGAGGTTGCCCAGCGCGAAGGTGGTGGTCGAGTGAACATCTTCGTCGTCGTCGATGATCATGACCCGCCAGACGTTGCGGGCACCGGGCACGGCGGGCGTCGCCGGATGCTCTTCTAAGAATACCAGATCGTCGTGATCGTCCTTGGATTGCTCAAGGGGTGTGATCGGTGGGGGCATGTGTAACATCTCCAGGATTTCTCGGTGTTCTTGTGATCAAGTATATAGCGAATTGTTAAAAAGAACGCGGTTTTCCCGCGCTTTACACAGAACGTTGCATACTGGTGCGCAAGTTTGCCCGGCTTTCATCGAAAGAATGGTATTTTACCAATAGAAACTTGCCTTGTGGAAATTATTGCGCCGGGCGGGCGGCAAACGCCGCTGGCTGGTAGAATTGGGTACTTTCCACCTTTTTCCAAAGATTCTCTTCCTATGTCCGGCAATACATTTGGCAAATTGTTTTCAGTAACTACCTTTGGTGAGTCGCACGGTCCCGCGATTGGTTGTGTGATCGATGGCTGCCCACCAGGTTTGCCTTTGTCGGAAGCGGACATCCAGCCGGAGCTGGACCGCCGCAAGCCGGGCACCTCGCGCCACGTGACGCAGCGCAAGGAACCTGACACCGTGGAAATCCTGTCGGGGGTCTACCAGGGCGTGACCACCGGCACGCCGATCGCGCTGCTGATCCGCAACGAGGACCAGCGCAGCAAGGACTACGGCAATATCGTCGATAGTTTCCGCCCAGGCCATGCAGATTACACCTATTGGCACAAATACGGCGTCCGCGATCCGCGCGGCGGCGGCCGCTCGTCGGCGCGCCTGACCGCGCCTGTGGTCGGCGCGGCCGCCATCGCCAAGAAATGGCTGAACCAGCAGTACGGCACCGAGTTCAAGGGCTGCATGAGCCAGCTCGGCGATATCGCCGTGCCGTTCCAGGACTGGTCGCACGTGCACGACAATCCATTCTTCGCCGCCAGCGGCGACGCCGACCTGATCGCCCGCATGGAAGAGGCGATGGACGAACTGCGCAAGGCCGGCGATTCGATTGGCGCGCGCATCGACGTCATCGCCCGCAACATCCCGGTCGGCCTGGGCCAGCCCATCTACGACAAGCTCGACGCCGACATCGCCTACGCCATGATGGGCATCAACGCCGTCAAGGGCGTGGAGATCGGCGCCGGCTTCAAGTCGGTCGAGCAGAAGGGCTCGGTGCACGGCGACTCGCTGACACCCGAAGGCTTCATCGGCAACAACGCCGGCGGCGTGCTGGGCGGCATCTCGACCGGCCAGGACATCACGGTGTCGATCGCCATCAAGCCGACCTCGTCCATTCGCACGCCGCGCCAGTCGATCGACAAGGACGGCAACCCGGTGATGGTGGAAACCTTCGGCCGCCACGATCCGTGCGTCGGCATCCGCGCCACGCCGATCGCCGAGGCGATGCTGGCGCTGGTGCTGATGGACCACGCGCTGATGCACCGCGCGCAGTGCGGCGACGTCCAGGTCGCCACGCCGAACATCGCGCCGCCGGTGCCCTCGACGTCCCGCTAAGCGGTGCCGGTACAAGCCTTCAGCTTCGCCTTATTCCTGTTCTGCTACTACGCGCACGCGGGAACCTGGTCCACCTACGCCACGCTGTTCTTCGCCGATAAAGGCATGACGGTGGCGCAGATCGGCGTGCTGATGTCGATGATCCAAGTGCTGCGCATCGTCGGCCCCAACGTCTGGGGCTACGTGGCCGACCATTACGACCGCCGCGTGTTCGTGCTGCGCATGGCCGGCTTCGCCGCGCTGGCGGGCTTCAGCGGCTTCTTCTTCGGCAGCACCTTCGTCCACTTCATGCTGGCGATGATCGTGCTGAACCTGTTCACCAGCGGCCAGGCGCCGATCTGCGAGGCGCTGATGCTGTCCGAGATGCGCGGCGACCTGACCTACTATGGCCGCATCCGCATGTGGGGGTCGATCGGCTTCATCGCCTCGGTCACGCTGGCCGCGTACGCGCTGGAACACTACGGCATCGCCGCGCTGCCGTGGGTGGCCGCGGTGCTGCTGGTGCTGACCATAGTCGCAGCGTTCCGCCTGCAGGACGTGCCGCGCCGCGTGCACAAGGTGGCGCCGCCGCCGTTGCTGTCGCTGCTGCGCCGGCGCGAGGTGATCGCCTTCTTCGCCTCGACCGCGCTGATGGTCGCGGCCCACACCTCGCTGTACACCTTTTATTCGCTGTACCTGGAGCGCAACGGCTATAGCAAGACCGTGATCGGCGCCATGTGGTCGCTGGGCGTGACGGCCGAGGTGCTGCTGTTCTACTTCCAGGCGCCGCTGTTCAGGCGCTGGGGCGCGCGCAACATGATGCTGGTGACGCTGGCCGTGGCGGTGGTGCGCTTCCTGATGATAGGCTTCGGCCCGCACGTGCTGTGGCTGCTGGTGGTGGCGCAGGTGATGCACGCGGCCACCTTCGCGCTGCACCACTCGTCGTCCGTGATGACCCTGCAGCGCTGGTTCTCCGGGCCGTTGCAGGCGCGCGGGCAGGCGCTGTACATGAGCATCTCGTACGGCATCGGCGGCTCGCTGGGCGGGCTGTTCCTGGCGCAGTGGTGGGAGAGGGCGGGGCCGCAGTCGGTGTACTACGTGGCGGCCGCGCTGGTGGCGTGCTCGATGCTGGCGGCCGTGCTGTCCTACCGCTGGCAACAGCGCGATACCTACTAGCTGCGGGAACCGACCGCTTCCAGCTTGTGGCGGCGCTCGACCGCCCGCACCACCAGCGCCCGCATGTCGTTCAATAGCGCGAACTCGGTCTGGCTCAGCTGGATGGGCGGGAAGGAATCGTCCCAGTCGCCGTACAGGAAGCCGGCCGGCTGGCCGTTGGCCGACAGCGGCAGGATGACGAAGCTGCGCGCCTCGGACAGGGAACTCTTCCACCACAACGGCAGCTTGGCGGCGAACTTGGCGTCGCGGGCGTTTTCGATGAAGATCACGCGGTCGCTGTTGAGCGCGGCATGGAACACGTTCGGCTCGTAGGCGTCGTCGAAGGTCAGCGCCGGCAGCAGTTCCTTGCTGCCCTCGCCAAAGCTGATCTTGGCCGCGTACTGGTTGTCCTTGCGGTTGCGCACGAAGGCCACCGCGCGCGAGAAGTCCAGTCCCTTGTACACCGTTTCCAGCGCGATCTGCACCATCTGGCCGGGGTTGGCCGTCTCCAGCATGTCGCGCATATCGGCCAGGCCGCTGAGCAGGATCTTGTTGCCGGCGGCGCGCTGGCGCGTCTTGGCCAGCGCCTTGGCGCGGCGCTCGGCGGGGCGCGACAGCGGCGCGATGGACAAGTCGTTGGCCGCCACCACCTTGGCCTGCTCGATGGCGTGCATCAGGTTGTCCGGCTCCACGCCCAGCATGGCGGCATACGATTGCGTCAGTTCCTTGACTACGGCGGCGCCGGCCGCGTCGTCATGCCACAGCGATTCCGCGCACAGCGCCGACATGGTCGACAGGCCGGCGATCCAGTCCGAGGTGCTCACCTCCGCGCCGGGCGCCGGCGGCTCGACCTTGCGCATTCCCTTGACCAGCGTGCCGGGCAGGCCCCAGTGCAGGGCGGCCGCGTGGCCGATTTCCTCCATCGTCAGGCCCAGCATCTCGGGCGCGACCTGGTCGATGCCGCAGCCGGCCTGGTCGGCCGCGCGTTGCAGTTCCTGCCAGCGCTCCGGCATGTAGAAGGTCATCATCATGCGGCCCAGCGTGTGCAGCATCGAGCACACCACGGCTTCCTCGCCGTGGCGGCTTTCGGCCGTGTAGGCGATCTGCTGCGCCACGATCCCGGCCAGCACGGCCTTTTCCATTTCGATGTGGGCGATGGTGGCGTCGGGCGAGCCGGCGGCCAGTTCCTCGATCAGCTTCAGGCCCAGCGCCAGGTGGCCGATGGCCTCCGTGCCCAGCACCAGCACCGCCTTCGAGACCGTGTTCACATGCTGGCCGAAGGCCGAGTACATGCCGCTGTTGGCCAGCCGCAGCACCTTTTGCGTGAGCACCGGATCGGACAGCACGGTGCGGGTCATGTTGAATTCCTGCTCGTCCTCGCCGCGCATCGCGCCCAGGATGGCGGTGATGGCCTTGGCGAAGCCCGGCATGTCGCCGCGCCGGCGGGTGCAGTCCCATAGCGCCGCCAGCGTGGCGTCGCCCAGTGGCGTGCTGGCGGTGAAACGCGCCGTCATTGCGCCACCTGGCGCAGTTCGGGCGGCACCACCTTGACGTGGATGCTCTCCTTGAGCGCGGCCAGCGCGACATTGGAGGCCATCGGCTTGCCGGTCAGGTAGCCCTGGATGTACTGGCAGCCGCGCTGTTCCAGGTAGTCCATCTGGCCCTCGGTCTCGACGCCCTCGGCCACCACGGACAGGTCCAGGTGCTTGGCCAGGTCGAGCACGGCGTTGCAGATCGCGCCATCCTTCTGCGAACCGGGCAGGTCGCGGATGAAGGTGCGGTCGATCTTCAGCACGGAGATGGGGAAGCGCTTGAGGTAGGCCAGCGAGGAATACCCGGTGCCGAAATCGTCGATGGCGATGCGGGCCTTGCGCTCGGCCATTTTGGTCAGGATGGACTCGGCATGCGCCGGGTCGATCATCAAAGTACCTTCTGTGATTTCCAAAACCAATTGCTCACCAAGTAGGCCGGAGAAGGCGATCGCATCGTCCAGCACATCCAGAAATTTATCGTTGCGGAATTGCCGCGGGCTGATATTAACAGAGATGTACAGGCTGCGCTTTGCCACTTCCTCGAACTGTTTCAGCTGTACGCAGGCCGCTTTCAAGGCCCAGGCGCCCAGCAAATTGATGAGGCCGTTGGTCTCGGCGATCGGGATGAAGCGGGCCGGCGGCACCATGCCCAGCGTCGGGTGCTTCCAGCGCATCAGCGTTTCGAAGCCCTGGATCTCGCGCGTGCGGGCGTCGACGATGGGCTGGTAGTAGAGCAGGAACTCGCCCTCGCGCACCGCCTGGAACATCGCCGCCTCCAGCGAGATGTCGTGCTCCGGCGGGCCGGACTGGGACTGGCTGTACACCACGCAGCGGGCCTTGCCGGTCTCCTTGGCGCGCGACATGGCGGCGTCGGCCAGCGCGACCAGCCGCACTTCGTCCTCTGCGTGCTGCGGATAGACCGCCACGCCGACCGAGGCGCCGACGTAGATCGTGTGGTTGTCGATTTCAAACGGCGACTGCAGGGTGGCGATCAGGCGGCCGGTGACCAGCTTGATCTGCGCCTCGGTGGCGGTGCCGGGCAGCACCGCGACAAACTCGTCGCCGCCGACGCGGGCCAGGGTGTCGCTGTCGCGCAGCGTCTTGCGCAGGCGGGCGGCGGCGGTGCGCAGCACGGCGTCGCCGACCGGATGGCCGAGGCCGTCGTTGACTTTCTTGAATCCGTCCAGGCCGATGGTGGCGACCGAGAAGCCCTGGCCGGAGCGGCGCGCGTTGGCGATCACCATGCGCATGCGGTCCGACAGCAGCAGGCGGTTGGGCAGTTCGGTCAGGGCATCGTGGGTGGCCATGTGGCGCAGCCGCTCTTCGGTGGCGCGCTGCACCGTCATGTCGCGGCCGACCACCAGCAGCTCGCTCAGGCCGTGCTGGTTGGCGTAGCAGGAGATTCTCAGTTCGTGCCAGATCTCGGCGTCCGGCGTCTTGATGCGCACCTCGAGCTGGCGCGACAGGCCGGTGCCGCCGACTTCGGCCAGCACGGCGGTCAGCGGCGCCTGGTCGTCCAGCGATACCAGCCGGGGCAGCGTGTCGCCGGCCAGCGGTGCGTAGCTGGCGATCAGGGCCACCGCGCGTTTGCTGGCATATAGTATCTGTCCCAGCTGATTGAGACGGAACACAACATCGCCCGCCTCTTCCATGAGGTTATCCAATTCATGTCGCGGGGATGGGGCTGGGATACTGGAAAACATCGCGAGGATCTAATCTTTCATTTTATACATGTAACGTGGCTGCGCGAAACTTGCAAAACCAGAACGCAATGTATCACTGATGAGAGTGGATTTACATGAAAAACGACAACATCGAAGCGACTTTTACAGTTTTCTCTTGAGTTAGGCCAATAAATTGAAGTTTACATAGGGAAAACACGGCTGTTCTGGACAGCCGTGCAGGCTTGGTTCAGGCGTGTTGCGCGAAATGAATGGCGCCCCCGGTGTGGGCTGGGAAACCGAACAGCTGTACGGAAATCAGGTCGGCCTCGGCGGCGCTGACGGTGCCGCTTTCGACGTGCTGCCGCGCTGTGGCGCACAGCGCGTGCAGCAGGCGGTCGCGGAGCTCCGCCAGCTGGAGCGCGGATGCGTCGCCCTCGTCGCTGGCTGGGCTGGCGGCGGTATCGGGCAGCGGCGGCAGTCCGGCGGCGCGCGCGGCGTTGCGCAACAGCGCTTCCGGCACGGATCCGGCCCGCAGGGCGCTGACCTCGTCCGCGTAGCATAAACGCAATGCGGCAGCCAGTTCCAACGCCGCCGGCGCCGTCAGGTCGGCGCGGATTTGATTTAAGTGCATCAGCTTGTGGGCCACCGGGCTGATCGCGGTCTGGCAGAAATAGCGGCTTTCGATCAGCAGCGCGCTGTCGAAATCGACCTGCAGGCCCTCGACCATGGCGCACAGGATGGCCTCCGGCGCCGGCAGGTGGCCGCCGGTGCGCTCGCGCAGCACGGCGGGCGCCATTTGCAGCAGGGTCTGCACCGGGGCGGAAGTGAGCGCGCCGCCCGGCAGGCGATAGCCCTTGACGTCCCATGGCTGCGCGGCGGGCGCGTCGGCGGCCAGCGTGGCGCGCACCAACTGGGCCACCTGTTCCTCGTTGTAGGCCACGGCGTGCAGCAGACCGGCGTGCAAGGCCTGGTCGGCCGTCAGCGTCGCGCCGTCGAGCAGCAGCGGCATGGCGCCCTGCAAGCCGGCCAGGCGCACGGTGCGGACGATCTCGCCCGCTGCCGGTGCCACGCCCAACTGCACTTGCGGCAGGCTGAAGGTCGCGTCGTCCAGGCTGATGCGGTGATGGCAGGCCAGCGCCAGGCCCAGGGCGTGGCCGCCGACCGCGCCGCCGAGCGTGGCGACCACCGGAATGCCCAGGCATTCCAGACGGCGCAGCAAGCGGTTGTAGGCGGCCAGCATCAGCATGCAGTCGCCGGCCTGGGCCGCTGTCAGCGCCATCAGGTGTTCCAGTTCGTGGTCGGAGTCGGTGGCCTCGGCGTCGAAGCCGATGATGACGCCGTGCAGGCCGCTCCGTCCGGCTTCCAGCTTGTCGAGCAGGGCGCCCAGCTCACGCTGGAACAGGCGGCTCAGCGGGTTGATGGCGCGCGCGGCCACCATGACGGTGATGGTGCCGCCGATTTGATGGGTGGTGATCATGCTCATTCCGTTCAGACGCGTTCGATGATGGTGGCGATGCCCATGCCGCCGCCCACGCACAAGGTAATCAGGCCGCGCTTGAGGTCGCGGGCTTCCAGTTCGTCCAGCAGGGTGCCGAGCAGCATGCAGCCGGTCGCGCCCAGCGGGTGGCCGAGCGCGATGGCGCCGCCGTTGACGTTGACCTTTTCCTCCGGCACGCCCAGCTCGCTCATGAAGCGCAGCACCACGGAGGCGAAGGCTTCGTTCACTTCGAACAGGTCGATGTCGGCGATGTCCAGGCCGGCCTTCATCAGCGCCTTGCGGGCGGCGGGCGCGGGGCCGGTCAGCATGATGGTCGGATCGGTGCCGGTGACGGCGGTGGCCAGCACGCGGGCGCGCGGCTTCAGGCCCAGCTGGTGGCCGGCCGCCTCGCTGCCGATCAGCGCGAGCGCGGCGCCGTCGACGATGCCGGAGGAATTGCCGGCCGTGTGGATGTGATCGACCCGGTCCAGCTGCGGATACTTGCGCAGCGCCACGCTGTCGAAGCCCATCCGGCCGGCCGCCTCGAACGAAGGCTTCAGGCCGCCCAGGGTTTCGATGGTGGTGTTGGGCTTGATGAATTCGTCCTCGGCCAGGATCAGCACGCCGTTCTGGTCGAGCACCGGCACCACCGAGCGGAAGCGGCCGGCGGCGCGCGCGGCGGCGGCCTTCTGTTGCGAACGCATGGCGTAGGCGTCGACCTGTTCGCGGGTGTAGCCGTCCAGCATGGCGATCAGGTCGGCGCCTATGCCTTGCGGCAGGAAATCGGTGCGCAGGCTGGTCTCGGGGTCGAGCGCCCAGGCGCCGCCGTCCGAGCCCATGGGCACGCGCGACATCGATTCGACGCCGCCGGCCACCACCAGGTCTTCCCAGCCGGAGCGCACCTTCTGCGCCGCCAGGTTGACCGCTTCCAGGCCCGAGGCGCAGAAACGGTTCAGCTGCACGCCGGCCACCTTCCAGTCCCAGCCGGCGGCCAGCGCGGCGATCTTGGCGATGTCGGCGCCCTGGTCGCCGACCGGCGTGACGCAGCCGAGCACGACGTCGTCGATCAGCGCTGTGTCGAGCTGGTGGCGCGTCTGCAGCTCGCGCATCAGGCCCGACAGCAGCGAGATCGGTTTGACGGTGTGCAAACTGCCGTCCTTCTTGCCTTTGCCGCGCGGGGTGCGGATGGCCTCGTACACATAGGCTTCGGTCATGGAATCTCCTTGTCTGGATGGCCATCATAGAGCGCAAACGACAACAAAGCAACTGCTTGCTTCGTAACGCCGATTGCGCTAGTCTGACCGGATAACAAGGGGACAGACCATGTTTGACAGCCACGAACATCAGGAATTACAGCGCACACTGAGGCGCTTCATCGAGAGCGAAATCAACCCATATGTCGATGAGTGGGAGGAGGCCGGCATATTTCCCGCGCACGCCCTGTTCAGGAAAATGGGTGAGCTCGGTTTGCTGGGCCTGACCAAACCGGTGGAATACGGCGGTCTGGGCCTCGATTATTCATATTCGATGGCGATGGCCGAGACGCTGGGCCACATCGACTGCGGCGCGATTCCAATGGCGATCGGCGTGCAGACCGATATGTGCACGCCGGCGCTGGCGCGTTTCGGCTCGGCCGCCTTGTGCCGCGAGTTCCTGGCGCCGGCCATCAGCGGCGAGATGGTGGGCTGCGTCGGCGTCTCGGAGGCGCACGCGGGCTCGGACGTGGCGGCCATTCGCACCAGCGCGCGCAAGGACGGTGGCGACTACATCATCAACGGCGGCAAGATGTGGATCACCAACAGCCTGCAGGCCGACTGGATGTGCGTGCTGGTCAATACCTCCGACGGCCCGGCCCACAAGAACAAGACGCTGGTGATGGTGCCGATGGATACGCCGGGCGTCTCGGTCGGCAGGAAGATCCGCAAGATCGGCATGAACGCCTCCGATACCGGCCTGATTTACTTCGACGAGGTGCGCGTGCCGCAGCGGCATGCCATCGGCGAGGAGGGGCAGGGCTTCGTGTACCAGATGCTGCAGTTTCAGGAAGAGCGCTTGTGGGCCGCGGCAAACGCGGTGCAAACGCTGGCCAATTGTATAGACTTGACGGTGGACTGGGCACGCGAGCGTGCCATGTTCGGCGGCCGGCTGCTGGATAATCAGCACGTGCATTTCAAGCTGGCGGAATTGAAGACGGAAGTGGAGAGCCTGCGCGCGTTGACCTATCGCGCCGGGCGGTTGTATGTGAGCGGCCAGGATGTGACCGAGCTGGCCTCGATGTGCAAGCTGAAGGCGGGCCGCCTGCTGCGGCTGGTGCCCGACGCCTGCATGCAGTTCTGGGGCGGCATGGGCTACAGCTGGGAGAACCGGGTCGCGCGCATGTTCCGCGACGGGCGCCTGACATCCATCGCCGGTGGCGCCGATGAAGTCATGTTGGGCATCATCGCCAAGCAAATGGGCATCTTGCCGAAGAAGGAGAAGAAATGAATCCATTCGATACGCATGAAGTGAGCAACACGGTTGCGCCGTTCGAGAACATCAACCTGTACGCGGCAGATCCGGCCCTGCGGGAAGCGCTGCTGCGCGAAGGCGGCGCGGCGGCGGCCGAGTCGCTGCACGCGCTGGGCGCGCAGCTGGGCCGGGCCGAGGTGCTCGATCTGGCGCGGCTGGCCAACCAGCATACACCGAAGCTGCACAACTTCGACCGCGCCGGCAAGCGCGTGGACGAGGTGGAGTTCCATCCGGCCTGGCATAGCCTGATGGCGCTGTTGATCGAGAACGGCGCGCACGCGTCGCCGTGGCTGGGCGGCCCTGGCGCGCAGGTCGCGCGGGCGGCGCGCTACATGCTGTTTGGCCAGGTGGAGAACGGCTCGCAATGTCCGGTGACGATGACGTATGCGTCCGTGCCGGCGCTGAAGCAGGCGCCGAAGATCGCCGCCAGGTGGCTGCCGAAGATCCTGTCGACCGAATACGACCCGCGCTCGCTGCCGGTCGGGCAGAAGCGCGGCGCCATCATCGGCATGGGCATGACCGAGAAGCAGGGCGGCTCCGACGTGCGCTCCAACACCACCCGCGCGGAACCGGTGCCGCCGGCCGAGGCGCTCGCGATGTTCGGCGAGGAGGGCGAGGACGTCTATCGGATCGTCGGCCACAAGTGGTTCTTCTCGGCGCCGCAAAGCGACGCCCACCTGATCCTGGCGCAGACCGACGACGCGGGCAGCGCCGGGCTGTCGTGCTTCTTCCTGCCGCGCTATCTGCCGGACGGCAGCCGCAATCAGATCCGCGTGCAGCGCCTGAAGGATAAATTGGGCAACCGCTCCAACGCCTCGTCGGAAGTGGAGTTCACCGGCGCCTGCGGCTGGTTGATCGGCAAGCCGGGGCGCGGCATCCCGACGATACTGGAGATGGGCAGTCATACGCGTCTCGATTGCGTGTTGGGTAGCGCCGGCACGATGCGCGCCGCGCTGACGCATGCGCTGCATCACGCGCGCAGGCGCTCGGCGTTCGGCCGCCCGCTGTCCGAGCAGCCGCTGATGCGGAACGTGCTGGCCGACCTGGCGCTGGAATCGGAAGCGGCGACGGCGTTCGGCATGCGCCTGGCGCGCTGCTTCGACCAGGGCGACGATCCGGCGCAAGCGCTGCTGGCGCGCATCCTGACGCCGGCCGGCAAATACTGGATCTGCAAGCGCGGCCCGGCATTCGGCGCGGAGGCGATGGAAGTCATCGGCGGCAGCGGTTACGTTGAGGACGGCCCGCTGGCGCGCCTGTACCGCGAGCTGCCGGTCAATTCGATCTGGGAAGGCTCCGGCAACGTGATGTGCCTTGACTTGTTGCGCGCCTTCGGCAAAACTCCAGCCGCGCGCGAGGCGCTGGCGTCCGAGCTGGCCCTGGCCGGCGAGTCCGACGCCGACTACGTCCGCTACACGCAGGCTTTGCTGGCGGACTTGAACCAGCCGCAGTCCGACGAATTCGGCGCCCGCGTGCTGGCCGAGCGCGTGGTGCTGGCGGTGCAGGCCGGCCTGCTGTTGCGGCATGCGCCGGCCTGCGTGTCGTCGGCGTTTGTCGCATCGCGGCTGGCGCGCGAACCCGGCGGCGCGTTCGGGCGCCTGCCTGCGGGCGTCGACTGCGCGGCCATCCTGGCGCGCGCGCTGATTGAATAAACTGGATAAATAGTTATGACGAATACCGCCCCTGTCGATAACCGCCGCGCCGATCTGGTGCGCGTGGCCGCGCGCCTGTTCCGCGAGCGCGGTTTCGACGGCACCACCACGCGCGATATCGCCGACGCCGTCGGTATGCGCTCCGGCAGTCCGTTCTATCACTTCAAGAGCAAGCAGGAGATCCTCGCGGCGGTGATGGAGGAGGGCCTGGTGGCGGGGTTGCCGGCCGCCGAGGCCATCGTGGCGGGCGATCTGCCGCCGCGCGCCAAGTTCCAGGCGCTGGTGCGCGCCCACCTGGAAATCGTGCTGGGCGAAGGCCACGACTTCATCCCGGTGCTGCTGTACGACTGGCGCCGCCTGACGCCGGAACTGCGCGAACGCGTGCAGGTGCTGCGCGACCGCTACGATCAATTGTGGCAGGATGTGGTCAATGAACTGTCGGCCGCCGGCCTGCTGCGCAGCGACAGCGCGGTGGCGCGCCTGCTGCTGATGGGCGCGATCAATTACAGCGTGCTGTGGTACAAGCCGGGCCATGGATCAAGCCTGGACCAGATAGCGGAAGAGGCGGTCGCCATGTTTCTGGGCTCCGAGGCCTAGTATAATAAAAAGCACATACCGACTAAAAAGAGCAAACAATGAAACAAGATCCGCGTTTTCCCAACCTGTTTATCACCAACCACCCGCTGATACAACACAAACTGAGCCACATGCGCGCGAAGGACACGTCGACCCGTACCTTCCGCGACCTGCTCAAGGAAATCACGCTGCTGATGGGCTACGAGATCACCCGCGACCTGCCGCTGACCACCCGCACCATCGAAACCCCGCTGATGACCATTGACGCGCCGGTCATCGCCGGCCGCAAGCTGGCCATCGTCCCTATCCTGCGCGCCGGCATCGGCATGAGCGACGGCCTGCTGGACCTGGTGCCGTCGGCGCGCGTCGGCCACATCGGCGTGTTCCGCGATCCGGAAACCCACCAGCCGGTGGAATACCTGGTGCGCCTGCCGGACACGGTCGAACGCACCTTCATCCTGTGCGATCCGATGGTGGCGACCGGTAATTCGGCCGTGCACGCGGTGGATGTGCTGAAAAAGCGCGGCGTCACCGACGACCAGATCATCTTCCTGGCCCTGGTGGCCGCTCCGGAAGGCATCGAGGTGTTCCAGAAATCGCATCCCGGCGTGAAGATCTACTGCGCCTCGCTCGACTCGCACCTGAACGACCACGCCTACATCGTGCCTGGCCTGGGCGACGCCGGCGACCGTATTTTCGGCACCAAGTAATTATTATGGCGACACCGGCCGATCCCGCATACCGCGCCCGCCTGGCGGCGTTGAGCGAACGGTTCGCCGTCACCGTGCCGGGCACGATGGCGCAGATCACCGAGGCGCTGGCGGCCTGCCGCCAGTCCGGTGGCGATCCGCCGCCGGAAGCGGAACTGCGCCGGCTGCACGAATTGCTGCACGGCGTGGCCGGGTCCGCGGGCACGTTCGGCTTCGGCATGCTGGGGCAGCAGGCGCGGCGCATCGAACACATGGTGCGCGGCGTGCTGACCGAGCATACCGGCTGGCCTGCGGTCATTCCGGAAGTCGAACAACTGCTGAATTGGGCAGCCCGTGACGCGCAAGCAACAGACTACGAGTAAGCGTGCGCTTGATCCATGTCAAATGACGTAGGATTAAATTGTCTATAGTGACAAATACACCCCGAGAGACGGGCTGTTGAGCGATGGAAAGTTGGCCTTTTTGCTGGGTTTCTACCAAAGAAAATGTGGCTTTGCATTTATTTTCGCGAAAACGTGCTTTTCTTTTGTAATTGGGTATAATGCGGGATCGTTTAGATTCAAGAGTAGTGCAGTTTGTCTGTCATTTCTTTCTTGCCTCAAACGATATCACGGGCGCAAGCCCAACTTAACTGAAATAGGAATTGTAATGGCAACTGGTATCGTAAAATGGTTCAATGATTCGAAGGGCTTCGGCTTTATCACCCCGGACGAAGGCGGCGAAGATCTGTTCGCTCACTTCTCGGCGATTCAGTCCGCAGGCTTCAAGTCGCTGCAAGAGAACCAACGCGTTTCTTTTGAAGTGACCGCTGGTCCTAAGGGCAAGCAAGCTTCGAACATTCAGCCACTGTAATACGCTGAATCAAACGAAATAAGAAATCCTCGGTATCCGAGGATTTTTTTTCGCCCGCGTTTTTGTGCGGGCTGTGGTGTGAGCTGTTACATCAGCATCATTTCCAGGATTTGCGCCAATAATCCGGCTGCGCGTACGTGTGCCGCAGGAAGTCCACGAAGGCGCGTATCCGCAGCGGCAGATGGCGGCGTTGCGCGAACACCGCGTAAATATCGTTGCCCGGTGCGGAATGCTCGTTGAGCACCGTCTGCAGCTTGCCCGCTTCGATCTCGTTCCCCACTTCCCACATCGACCGCCATGCCAGGCCTTTGCCGGCCAAGGCCCAGTCGTGCAGCACCTGGCCGTCGTTGCTGCCCATGTTGCCGCTCACTTTGACCACCACGTTCTTGCCGTTGTCGCGGAAGGTCCAGCCGCGCTGGCTGCCTTCGCTGCTGATCGCCAGGCAGTTGTGCTTCGCCAGGTCGGCCAGCGACTTCGGTTCGCCGTGGCGCTTGAGGTAGGAGGGCGCGGCCACCACCACCCGCTCGTTGTCGGCCAACTTGACGCTGACCAAGCTGGAATCGGACAGGCTGGCGATACGGATCGCCACGTCGATGCCTTCGCCGACGATGTCGACCACGCGGTCGCTCATGTTCAGCGTGACGCTGACGTCGCGATGCTCGGCCAGGAAGGAGGGGATCAGCGGCGCCACGTGCTGGCGCCCGAAACCGGCCGGGGCCGAGATCATCAGGTGTCCTGTTGCGTGGGCGCTGCGTTCGGCCACGGCGGTTTCGGCTTCCTCCAGCTCGGCCAGGATGCGCTGGCAGTCCTCCAGGAAGGCCGCGCCCTCGTTGGTCAGCGCCAGTTTGCGCGTGGTGCGTTGCAAAAGTTTGACACCCAGGCGGGTTTCCAGCGCATCCAGCCGGCGGCCTATCATGGCCGGAGCGATGCCCTCGGCGCGCGCGGCGGCCGACAGGCTGCCCTTGGAAACCACTTCGACGAAGGTGGAAATCTGTCTGAATTGACCCATGGAATGCTTAGCCCGTCACTTGTGATAAAAACGCATAGATGATGTGATTTTTAGTCTCGTTTGCATAACTTATTAGTGAATATACTGTAAAACATATCAAGGCGTAACTGAGTCCGCACACTAAAACTTTGGGCGTGCAACAAGAAGGCCAGTGCTTATAATTAGTTTGGTTGCTAATATTTTTACTATCGGAGAGACCTCATGACGCAGTCCACCATCAATCTGCCGGCAGGCATGGAAATCACGGGCGAGATCAAGCCTGGCTACGAAAACATCCTGACCACCGAGGCACTGTCGCTGGTGGTGAAGCTGACCCGCGAGTTCGAAGCGCGCCGTCAACAATTGCTGGCCGTGCGCGTCGAGCGCGCCAAGCGGCTGGACGCCGGCGAGCGTCCCGACTTCCTGCCTGAGACCGCGCACATCCGCGCCGGCGACTGGAAGATCGCGCCGATTCCGAAGGCGCTGGAATGCCGCCGCGTGGAAATCACCGGTCCGGTCGAGCGCAAGATGGTGATCAACGCCTTCAACTCGGGCGCCGACAGCTACATGACCGACTTCGAGGATTCGAATACGCCGAACTGGGACAACCAGATCACCGGCCAGATCAATATGTTCGACGCCGTGCGCCGCACCATTTCGCTGGAGCAGAACGGCAAGTCCTATAAGCTGAACGACAAGATCGCCACGCTGGTGGTGCGCCCACGCGGCTGGCACCTGGACGAGAAGCACGTGCTGGTCGACGGCAAGCGCATCTCCGGCGGCATCTTCGACTTCGCGTTGTTCATGTTCCACAACGCCAAAGAGCAGCTGGCGCGCGGCGCCGGCCCGTACTTCTACCTGCCGAAGATGGAATCGCACCTTGAAGCGCGCCTGTGGAACGACATCTTCGTGATGACCCAAAACGAACTGGGTCTGCCACAAGGCACGATCAAGGCCACCGTGCTGATCGAGACCATCCTGGCCGCCTTCGAGATGGACGAGATTCTGTACGAGCTGCGCGAACACAGCTCGGGCCTGAACGCCGGCCGCTGGGACTACATCTTCTCGTGCATTAAGAAGTTCAAGCTGGACAAGGACTTCTGCCTGGCCGACCGCGCCAAGGTGACGATGACCGCGCCGTTCATGCGCGCCTACGCCTTGCTGTTGCTGAAGACCTGCCACAAGCGCAACGCGCCGGCGATCGGCGGCATGGCCGCGCTGATCCCGATCAAGAACGATCCGGAAAAGAACGAAGTCGCCATGGGCGGCGTGCGCAACGACAAGGCGCGCGATGCGACCGACGGCTACGACGGCGGCTGGGTCGCCCACCCGGGCCTGGTGGAACTGGCGATGACCGAGTTCACCAAGGTGTTGGGCGACAAGCCCAACCAGATCGACAAGCAGCGTCCCGACATCGACGTCACCGCCGCGCAGCTGCTGGACTTCAAGCCGGAAGCGCCGATCACCGAAGCCGGCCTGCGCTACAACATCAACGTCGGCATCCACTACCTGGGCAGCTGGCTGGCCGGTAACGGCTGCGTGCCGATCCACAACCTGATGGAAGACGCGGCCACGGCGGAGATCAGCCGTTCGCAAGTGTGGCAGTGGATCCGTTCGGACAAGGGCGTGCTGGAAGATGGCCGCAAAGTCACCGCCGACATGGTGCGCGCGATGATCAAGGAAGAGCTGGTCAAGGTGCAGCGCGATGCGCCTGGCGGCGATGGCCCGACCTACGTCCGCGCCGGCCAGATCTTCGAGCAGATGTCGACCTCGACCGAGTTCGCGGAGTTCCTGACCTTGCCGCTGTACGAAGAGATCTAAGCGGCGTGTCGTCCCCGCGCACGCGGGGACCCATGCTGAGCTGGCGCATTCCGCTCAGCATGGATTCCCGCGTTCGCGGGAATGACTGCATCTAATCAGAAGTCATTTTTCCACAAGCGCAGCGCGGTGAAGGTGGCCAGCGGCGTATCGATGCGGTCCAGCCTGCCGGCGCGCACCAGTTGTTCGGCGATGGCCGGCTCCCGGTAGCGCAGGAAGGGATTGGTCGCCTTTTCCACGCCTATCGTGCTCGGCACCGTCGGCACGTTGTGTTCGCGCTTGTCGGTCTCCACCTTCACCCGTTCCTGCAGCGCCAGGTTGTCCGGCTCCACCACGCGCGCGAAGCGCAGGTTGGACAGCGTATATTCGTGGGCACAGAAGACCTTGGTATCATCCGGAAGCGAGGCCAGTTTGCCGAGCGAGCTGATCATCTGCGCCGGCGTGCCCTCGAACAGGCGGCCGCAGCCGCCTGCGAACAGCGTGTCGCCGCAGAACAGCCAGGTCGGCTCACCGTCGGCGGGCTCGCGCACGTAGGCGATGTGGCCCATGGTGTGGCCGGGCACGTCCAGCACCGACAGCCGCAGCGCCAGGCCGGGCACGTCGATCGTCTTGCCTTCGCCGACCGGCAAAGTGACCGCGGCGATGCTCTCGTTGCGCGGACCAAAAACGGGAACCTGATAATGCTGTAATAATTCAGGAACGCCCCCAATATGGTCAGCGTGGTGGTGGGTGAGTAGAATGGCGGTGAGCTTGAGACCGTTGGCCTGAAGGGCCGCCAGTATCGGCTTGGCGTCACCGGGATCGACAGCGGCGGCGTGGACGCCATCGTGGATCAGCCACAGGTAGTTGTCGTGGAACGCAGGAACCGTCAGAACACTGAGTGCTTGAATAGATGAATTGGTCATTGGATCGCAAAAAGGCTAGGCATGGACAAGGCAGGATCTGAGAAATCCATTATAGCGCTGGAAGGCTGGCTGCAAACGCCCGCCGGTGTGTACTTGCGTGAGTGGGAACAAACCTGTCTCGATAATTTAACAGCCGATATCTTCGGATTCAACGCCGTGCAAATCGGCATGCCGCAAATCGATGCACTGGCCGCCAACCGCATGCCATACAAACTGCTGGCCGACCGCAAGGTGCGTCCCGTGACCAGCCCGGCGCAGCGGCCGGTGTCGCTGACGCTGGACTACACCGAGCTACCGTTCGCTTCGCAATCGATCGACCTGGTGGTGCTGCCGCATGTGCTGGAGTTCTCCACCGATCCGCACCAGGTGCTGCGCGAAGTCGAGCGGGTGCTGATCCCGGAAGGGCAGGTCATCATCTGCGGCTTCAACCCGGCCAGCCTGTGGGGCGCGCGCCACGTGCTGCGGCGCGTCGGCGGCACCTCCTTCCTGCCGCGCACGGAGGAGCTGATCTCTATGCCGCGCATGAAAGACTGGTTAAAATTATTGAACATGGGCGCCAGCCAGAGCCACTTCGGCTGCTACGCGCCGGCCTGCCGCACAGAAAAGTGGCTGCATCGCTACGCATTCATGGATAATGCCGGGCCGCGCTGGTGGCCGTACTTCGGCGGCGTGTACATCGTGCAGGCGATCAAGCGCGTGAAAGGCATGCATTTGATCGGTCCGGCTTGGACCAAGAAAACAGCGACGGCCCCCGCGGTCGTCCCGGCAACAAATAAAAGGCGGGAACAGCAGGATGGATAAGGTAGAGACGAAGGTTGAAATATTCACGGACGGCGCATGCAAGGGGAATCCCGGCCTCGGCGGCTGGGGCGCGTTCCTGGTGGCCGACAGCGCAGAGAAGGAAATTTGCGGCGGCGCCCGCGACACCACCAACAACCGCATGGAACTGCAGGCGGTGATCGAGGCGCTCAACGCGCTCAAGCGGCCGTGCATGGTCACGCTGCACACCGACAGCCAGTATGTTCAAAAAGGCATCAGCGAATGGATACACGGCTGGAAAGCGCGCGGCTGGAAGACCGCCGCCAAGGAGCCGGTCAAGAACGAGGACCTGTGGCGCGCGCTGGATGCCGCGCAGGCCATGCACACCGTCGAATGGCGCTGGGTGCGCGGCCACAACGGCCATCCGGGCAACGAGCGGGCCGACATGCTGGCCAACCGCGGCGTCGAACTGGCACGCGGCCGATGAGCGGCCTCGGCCTGTTATACTCCTGCGTCCGGATGTAGCCACCACAGAACACTATGCGCCAAATCGTACTCGATACCGAAACCACCGGCATCAACCCCAAGCTGGGCAACCGCATCATCGAGATCGGTTGCGTGGAGCTGAACAACCGCATGCTGACGGGGAATAACTTCCACGTCTACATCAACCCGGAACGGGATTCGGAAGAGGGCGCGCTGAACGTCCACGGCCTGACCACCGAGTTCCTGAGCGATAAGCCGAAGTTCCATCAGATCGTCGACGACCTGCGCGCCTACATCCAGGGCGCGGAAGTCATCATCCACAACGCGCCATTCGACCTGGGCTTCCTGAACCACGAATTCAAGCTGCTGAACCTGCCGGACTTTTCCAGCCACATCGGCGGCGTGATCGACACGCTGGTGCACGCCAAGGAACTCCATCCGGGCAAGCGCAACTCGCTGGACGCGCTGTGCGACCGCTATGGCGTGTCGAACTCGCACCGCAAGCTGCACGGCGCGCTGCTCGACGCCGAGCTGCTGGCCGACGTCTACCTGTCGATGACGCGCGGGCAGAACAGCCTGGGCATGGACGCGGAGGAGGAAGTGGTGTCCGGCGCGGAATTGCTGGAGCCGGTGCCGCTGGCCGACATCATCTTCCTGCCGGCGACGGAGGACGAGCTGGCGGCCCACGCGGCCACACTGGCCGGGCTGGACAAGGCGGTCAAAGGCCAGTGCATCTGGACCGCGACCACCACGCCGCCGGCCATCGCGTAAGAAAAAGCGAGAATTTTCGTTTTCGGCCTTCCCCTCCGGGCAGGTAGTATGCGATAATTCGCCCCGCTTCGGGAGGTTAGCTCAGGGGTAGAGCACTGCATTCACACTGCAGGGGTCGCAAGTTCGAAACTTGCACTTCCCACCAAATACACCATAAAAAACAGATACTTAGCTAGTGTCTGTTTTTTTTTGGCAAATCGCTTTACAGCCATTTCTGGCAAAATCCCCGAAAAATTTACCAAAAACTTTGGCAAAAGGTGCTAGGGTGTACTCTATTGCACAGGAGGAACTATGGCGACTATACCGCGAGGCGTCCAAGAAATTTCATGGAAGAACAAACACACCAAAGGCACTCAAATACGTTATAGAGTGAGAGTTAACAGGAAGAAAGATAACATCAAAGTTGATGAGCTTTTTGATACATTGAAAGATGCTATTGATTTTCTTAATGATACGAAATCTAAAAAAGGTATCGTTAAGATTATTGAACTAACAGAACAAGAAAAAGAAGAAAATAGAAAGATGAATGAGTTTATTAACTCGCCTCCATTCTCTTACTATGTTGATACTTACATCAAATCATACATAAACATTAAAGATGATGGAAGTGAGTTAAAGAAAAGAAATATTAAATCGGATACTTCAAGAATAAAAACTATATTAAATACAGAACTTGAGCATGTCCCTGATGTGTTTTCTAATCTTCCAACAATGCTTTTAACAGCATCTAAAAACCAGTTTAAAAAACGTCAATTAAAATCTTTTAAATTAGAAGAAATTGATGATGTTGTTATTACTAATTACATCAAAGAAAGATTGAGAGCCGAAGAGGGTAAAAAAATTCCATCATTGGGGACTGTAAAAAGAGAAGTTGATACATTAAGCGTAATCTTCAATAAAATACGTTATATTGATAAAAAAGCATTTAAAGAAAAACTGCATGGCATGAACCCATGCGCAACATATGACAGAAGTCTTCTAGAGGGTTTTGACGTAAGGATTAAACAACGTATCAAACCAGAATTAGAAGATAAAATCATTGAAACATTAAAAGCATTTGAAAATAAAGAAATGCTTTTAATTTTCGGTTTAGCAATGGCTACAGGTATGCGCAGAAGTGAGCTTTTACGTATTAAATGGGAAGATATAGATAAAGAAAACCGTATTGTAAAACTTTACAATACAAAAGGAAGAAAACTTAAAGGGCGTGACGTTCATCTTAATGATGCAGCTATTTCAGTCATTGAAACAATACCAAAAATTGATGACAAATTATTTCATTACACAATAGACGGTTTTGCAGCAAACTGGACAAAAATTAAGAAACGTAGTGGTTTTAAAGAAGTAAGATGGCATGATACACGCAGGGAATTTGTTACCAAAGTTCTACTTAGTTTAAAGTCTTCCATCGTAATAACTGAAATGTTAGGAATGAAAGACGTTAAGCATTTTGAAAAATCTTACATGGAAGAAGAAAGCAACCTTGAAAGCCAAAAAGGCTTAATGAAATCAATAGGAAATGAAGATGTTAAAGTAACTAAAGGCTACTTTGTAAATAAGTGATTTAAGTTATTAAAGATAAGAAGTATAGAACACATCAATCTAAAGACGTTGTAAAAAGTTGTTGCTTGAAATCATCGAAAGAGCTACAATGTCCTTGTTGTTCTTATTTCTTAACTGACTTTTTTAGGGGTTTAAAATGGCTAAAGCAAACGAAAATAAAGAACTTGATTTTGACAGCATGACCACTGAAGAAATTCAGCAATGGGAAAATGAACAAGCTGCTAATCTCAAAAAAGCTAAAGATGCAAAGTTCGCAAAGTTAAAAGCAGCACGTCAAGAGGGTGTTAATGAACTCATTAACATCATCAAAAAATATCAATTTGACGGTAACGAATTCGTTACTGCTCTGTTTGAAAATCGCCTCTTTACGTATGCAGAAATCAACGGCGTTGAACCAATGTATTTGTTGAAATTCCCAATCACGAAGACTAAAAAAGGCGATGCGACTACTTCGGTTCAAGCATTCTTTTACTTCTTTGAGGGTAAAGTTATCATCAGCGACAAACAACATGCTGAAAAAGCTTGCGCACAACCATTTGAACAATTTACTGCTTATCTTACCGATATCGGCAAGCAGTGGTTAAACGATGCAGAAAAACGTAAAGTCATTATTGAGTTTTATAATCTTTACACTACTCAAGCAAAACAACCACTTGAACTGCCAGCAGCTTAAGAAAGAAATACCTTTAAAAAGGCTCTCATCATGGGAGCTTTTTTTCGTCTATACAAATAAAAAAAGCATCGTTTAGATGCTAATTTTAACCCCTCCCTCTATAGATTTCTCAATCTATATCACTAGCTAAAACACGATAAAAAACGTTGTTACCATCGTAAAAATTAGCTCCTCTAATACAGCCACCATTAGACCAATTTAGCGCATTTGTCCCAGCAGCTTGGGAAAAATCTAGCTGAACACTCGTATTAGGGTCTGTTGCAGATGCACCAGCTATAAAGCCAGCATAGTCCTGGACCGGTCCAAAAGTTGGGATTGTATCCGTTAGAGCTGCGCCGTTTAACTGTGCATTTATCTCCTTACATACTGCATCTTTTACACCCGCAAGCAAGATAACAGCATCATGTTTTGAGTTAGAACCAGCGCCAAGAATTAGAGCGTTTTTATCATAAACATAGTTAGTAATAGATACACTATCTATAAGACCTTTACCCCCATTAGATAGATTAATTCCGTTAGTTGGGTCAAGAATATTAGCTTTGTCTTGAACAGTTGGCTTATAGATTACATTCTGTTTTGTTGCATCTCCATTAATAATAATTTTATCAAAAGCGAGTTTGATTGATGCGCTTTCATTAATGATAGAACTAGCTGCTATTGTCGCGCTTTTACTACTGTCATTCGTATTAGCTTGACCAGATAAAGCCCATACACCAATCGCCACTATAACGGCAACAATCACCAAAATCACTGCTAAAATACTAAAACCATTCTTCTTATTAATCTTCATAAAATCCCCTATTTTTCTTTTTATTTATTTTTATTTTATACTTCTTCTTTGTTGTTCCACCAAATCAAAATATTCCTTACTTTAGTGTATGTTTCTTTCTTTTTTCTCAAATGCTCTATTCTTTCTAATTGCCAATTGGATTTTTCTTTCACTCTGCATAAGTTAATAATTTCATCTTCATAGTCTTTAATTTCGTCATTAACAAAGACTAAAATATCTTTTTCTCTCATTGTAATTAAATCCATCATATAGCACCTTTTTCCTGTTTTTTATCCTGCGATTGCATTACTCATATCTTTCAAATATTGGCTTACTAATTCATCTAAACTATACTTAGTTGAGAACTCTGTATAGTATGTTTCTATCCAATCTTTTTCACTTTCAATTAGCACGCCTTTAGCTGCTAACTTGTCTATAAATTTCTGCTTTTCATCTACTTCTTTAGAGCCAAAAAGGTTAATAATTCCTTTTTTCTTTGCCTTTGGTTTTACCTCTGTTTTAGGTTTTAAATCAGGGAAAATACTTTCTCTTAACTCAAAGATTTCATCACTGTTAAGCATTCCTTTGCTGCGCCACTCACTCATAAAATCACTAAGTTTAGTGTTATTTATTCTTTTACTTACGTCTATATTTCTTAAATCTTCATACTCATTATAAAGATAGTCTAGAACGTTTTTATATCTCAATCCCCCTAGTTTTAAAGCTCCTATCAAGTGGCGATATGGGTAATACATAGAGCTATTTGATGCTGCTGCTTTAATATCATTTACGTCTTTACGTAACTTATTTATATCTATTTTAATCTCTCTAGCCATGTTTTAAATCTCCTATTTTATTAATATTATTCTTTTTATCTATCCTTTTGGAATATCTATTAATAATCTTAATGAGTAATTTAAATTTGTCAAATTTGACTTTTTTTAAAAACATGCAAAGATATTTAAAAGCGAAAGCTTGCAAGCATACCCTAAGCAATTGCTTACGCAATTTCTAACGGGGACTTGCAAGGGATATCTCCCTTGACCCTAAAAGCAAAAAACCTCCCTTTGAGGTTACTGCCTGTCGGCATGGTCTAACGACAAAATTATTATAAAAGGAAGATTTAAACATGAAGATAGATAACACAATGAACCAAATACACTTAGAAAGGCATATCAAGCAACTACAGATTTCAGTTGTTGAAACTTTGCAAGATGCAGGAATAAACGACAACAGAGATTTAGAGCTTGCTTATGAATATTTAACAAGATTATTAGAGAAAGTTAGAAAGGCAAAAAGATGAATGAAACAGATAAAGATTTAAAGCATTTTGAAAGATGCTACAAAACGCAATTAGCAGGTTTTCATTATGAAACTGAAGAAGGAATTTTTTACAGCTTTAGAAGAGATGATA
>JAJLPB010000039.1 GCA_025548565.1 Rugamonas sp. A1-17 | reverse complement strand
GGTCCTTGATCGCCTTGGCAGCGATTACACGGGCGGTCAGTTCGACGCGCGCGTCTTGGGTTACGTTCGATTGCAGCATGGTGAATGTCCTTTCAGGTCTGGGTAAAAATCAAGCGGCTTAGGCCTGCTTGTTGACGCGGAGGTTTGGTTGAATGTCTCCCTTGTCGGTAAGGTTATCTTCGGATTTTTTAGGTATTACGTCCAAGACTGGTTTCGTATCGCCGCAATAGGAGCGGCCTATAGTTGACTCGAGCCAAAGGCGTAGTGAAAGATTTCGCGGTTCAGGGAGCGCCTCGCTGCCGGCGCAAGTCATCCGGTGGAACTCGCATGAAAAAGGAAAAGTGCAACGCTTTGACGGCATGGCAGCCAAGATTCGGATGTGACGCTACGAAGCGTACTTAGAAAGAACCGCCAGGCCGAGATGGCAGGCCATTAGGCCGCATGCCTTCTGCTGATCTTGGGCAGTCGAGAAGATTCGGAAGTAGGGAAGGAGCTGTGGCAGGTGCCACGCGCCAGGCATTGCGTGCCGGCAGTGCTGGGTTTTTTTGGGGAGCGACGAAAAAAGGCGGGCGGCGCGCAATGCACGCTACCTGCCGTGTGAGCTAATGCATCGCTACGCCTTCATGGATGTCGGCCGGATGCCTGATGCGGTACTCCTTGAACCTAGCGATAACTCCGGCGCGAGTGTCGGTGCTGGCACATTCATGGGAGAGGGTATTGCTCTCCGAGGGAGATCTCGCCACGGCGCATAGCTTCGCGCGTTTCCGCTATGACTTCAGCGCGAGTCTTGGTGCTTGGTACATTCACCGAAACAGGGTATTGCTCACCGTAGGAAATCTCGCCACGGCGCATAGCTTCGCGCGTTTCCGCTATGACTTCGGCGCGAGTCCTTGTGCTTGGTACATCTACCGAAACAGGGTATTGCTCACCGTAGGAGATCTCGCCACGGCGCATAGCTTCGCGCGTTTCCGCGATGACTTCAGCGCGGGTCCTTGTGGATACGAATTTCGTGTTGCCCTTGTACCCTTCTCCGCTGTCGTAGTCGTGGGCGTTGGCATTTGCGGTGACGGGTTGGTTTTGTTTATCAGCTGGCGCAGCCATGGCCAATGCAGAAGCTGCGGCAAGCGCGAAGGCGAAAGTGAGTTTATAAGCGTTCATGATCATTTCCTTTATAAGATTTCGAATTCAACTCTGGCGGTGTGAGGTCAGCGCTGATGAGTTCATCTTCGGTGTTTTTAGGTATTACGTCCAAGACTGGTTTTGAATAGAATCAATAGGAAAATCCAATAGTTAATTTTCGCTTGGGCCATCTCGACATAGTGGCTTGGCGAACTAGCCAAATGTAGGGGCGCCAGAGCTCCTTGCCAGAGTCATCAGGCGTGGTCACCATCAATGCAGGGAAGCCGGCTTGGCGCCCCAATTAGGCAGTTGGCGCAGCTAATGGCGAATTTCGAATGTTCGAAAGGAGCGTTCGGAACACTAGGGAAAGTAGCCGCCAGACTTGGCAGCGGAAAAGAGGGCGAGGCAAGGTGAAGCGAAGCTCGATAAGCTTGGCTATGCGCTACGGTTGGTTCGCGCTGCGAGGGAGATCATTTTGAGTCGGTACGGCGTATCAGGCGCGACTGAGTTCTCTATGGTGTCCTTCGCAGCGCAACCAAACATTCAGTATGGCTTGTTTGGCAGGAACTTGCCGTCCAGGGTGATGACGGCGCGCGAGCCGCCTTCTGGATCGTCGACCTTCCTGATGTCCAGCTTGAAGTTG
>JAJLPB010000038.1 GCA_025548565.1 Rugamonas sp. A1-17 | reverse complement strand
CTAAAAAGCCCACCAAGTGATCTTGGTGGGCTTTTTTTCGTCCGTAAATCTCATGGCGTAGAGGCATAGCCCTGCGGCCAGAGGCGGGCCGCAAGGCTATGTAAGCTTCGAGCCGTTAATGGTCGAAGACGAGCTTTATTTGACGCAGGCTGCGTCAGAACTGGTAGCGCGCGCCGAACGAGATCAGTGAGACTTCGCTCTTGGTGAGGTAGCTGCCTTCCAGGCTTATCGACCAGTTGCGGTTGAAGGCGTAACGTGCGCCCAGGCCGACCATCGGATCGGTATCGGTGCGGTCGCCCATCGAGGAGCGGTTAGCTTTCATTGTCGTGCGTCCGACACCGGCGCGGCCGAACAAACTGAAGTGAGAGTCGAGCGGAAGGGTGCCCATCAGCGCAATGCCGTAATGGCTATCCGGGTAATAGCCTGCCTCGGACAAAAAACCGCGGAAGGGGGAGAAGCTCAAGCTGCGCGTATAGACTTCGAAACCAAAGTTGGGCGTGTACTGGTAACCGGCGGCGGCGCCCAGCGAGATGTCGTTGCTGCTGTCGGCATATTTCGATGAAACGGAGGCGCGGGCCATGTCGACACCGACATATACGCCTGGTTCGAAGGACGCCGCAAATGCGGGCGCGGCGGCGCCCAGTAACGCAAGCGCCGCGGCGCCGCAAAGGATAGATCGCATATTACTCCTGATGAAAAATGCAGCATTGGCGAATTTGCAATGCCATCATCGCCGCATACTATCCGGTTATTATTTTTAAATCAACCTTCGTAACATTTGGGCTGGCCTAAGGAAAACTTGTCATTTGCGCCGGCCGCACCGTCAGATGACGCCGCATGGCGTTGGCTTCCTCGCCAGGACTGCGGCCAAAGTAGCGCTTGAACTCGCGGCTGAATTGTGACGGGCTTTCGTAGCCGACCTGGGCCGACGCCGCCTGGGCAGTCATGTCGTTGCGCGCCATCAGTAGCCGGGCTTGGTGCAAGCGGGCCGATTTCAGATATTGGATCGGCGAACATTGCGTCACCGCCTTGAAATGCACATGGAAAGCCGGCACGCTCATGCTGGCCTCGGCCGCCAGCGTGCCGACATCGATGTCGGCGGCGTAGTCGGCGTGGATGCGGCGCAGCGCCTTGGCGATCCGTCCGAACTGGCCCTGGCTGGTCAGCGCCGCGCGCATTGCCGCGCCTTGCTCCCCCATCAGCACGCGATAGCAAATTTCACGCACAATGCCTGGGCCGAGCACGCGCGCCTCCAGGGGCGAGTTCAGCGCTTCAAGCAGGCGCAGCACGGTTTCGCTCAGACGCTCATCCATGCGCGTGGTCATCATGCCCTTGGGCATGGCCGGCAGCTCGTTCTGGGTCTGATCGATGGCGAACATCAGATCGGCCAAAGTGGTGCGGTCGACGCGGATCGCCAACCCCAGGAAGGGTTCTTCCTCGGTAGCCTCGGTGGCGCTGGTGAAGGGCATGGGAACCGCGACCACCAGATAATGGTCCGCGTCGAATTCCAGCACGTCGTTGCCGAAGTAGGCGCGCTTGCGTCCCTGCAGCACGATGGCGATGCAAGGATCGGACATGGCCGGCGTCTTGGTGGTGCTGCAGTTCGAGCGCGTCAAGCGTACGTCGTCCAGTGCCGTCAAGGTATAACCCTCGGCATGCGCTAGCTGTTGATGTAGGGCGATCATGCGTTTCACGCTGGCTCCTTCCAAATTCGCTGATGAATAGGAATGATCCATGATTCTCCACCTCGTCGCCACCAATGTGCAGCGCTTTTATAGGATTAGGCAATAAGTGCATAGGCATGTGCATTCGCAGCATTTGCTTGAAGCCGTAAGATGCAGTCTGGTGTTATTGCTTTGAAAGGAGCGCGTCATGACAGCAGCTATTCAAACACATCGAAAGGTTATCCTGATTGCCGGCGCCTGCCGGGGAAGCGGCCCGGCTACAGCGCGCCAGCTGGCTGGCGAGGGACATCACGTCGTGCTCGGCGCGCGCCGTTCCAGCAAACTAACCGCCCTGGTTACCGAGATCCGCAAGGCTGGTGGTTCGGCCGAGTGGTATGTGCTGGACGTCAGCCAGCCGGACGAGATGCGCGAATTCCTGGCGTTTGCCGAGGATGTACACAAGCGCGTGGACGTTGTCATTCATAACGATTGATGAGACGTGCAGAAAGTCCTTGTCAATTTGGGTAAGCATTTGCTATAGTTCGCCCCCTCGCAGAACACAGCACATGTTGCTGAGTGAAGCGAGAAAAAAACAGGCTTGACGAGATAAACGAAACAGTTCATAATCTTGCCTCTTCGCTGATGAACACAACGCTTCTTCAGCAAGCAGTACCGAATAAGTTCTTTAAAAATTAACAGTCGATAAGTGTGGGCGTTTGA
>JAJLPB010000037.1 GCA_025548565.1 Rugamonas sp. A1-17 | reverse complement strand
TTGCCGCCCGAGGCGGCGGTGGCGGCCGGCATGGCGCGCGCGCCGGCGGCCTGGGTGGACGAGTTGCAGCGGCTGCTGGCCCTGATGCAAGGGTGCGACGGCGAGGCGGTCCGGCTGTTCGCCGCCTGCGCCGCGGACTTCCAGGCCAGCTTCGGCCTGTGGGACGCCGAGGCCATCCAGCGCAGCCTGGACGACGGCGATTTCGCCGGCGCCGGGGAGGCGCTGCGCTGGGTGTTGTACAAGCATGAGCTGCCGGTGTAGCGATGCTCCGGCCGTGATCGGAAATATTTTTTGGAAAAAATTTGAACAAAGGTAGTTTAGGGGCGCGCGTGCATGACAGGCATTAAAAGTGATTTGAGCCCTCGCCGTTTTCCAGCTGGCCGGCGCTCCGGCGGCGCCCTGCGGCGCTGGCTGGCGCCGCTGTTGCTGCTGGCCGGGCTGCTGGCGGGCGCGTTCGCGCGCGCGCAGCAACTGCCGCTGCGCAGCTTCGGCCAGGCCGACGGGCTGGCCAACCTGTCCGTCACGGCGCTGGCCCAGGACCTGGCCGGGTTCCTGTGGGTCGGCACCGAGAATGGTTTATACCGTTTCGACGGCAGCCGCTTCCTCCGCTACGGGCGGCGCCAGGACGCGGCCGACACCAGCGTGACCGCGCTGCACGTGGACCCGGCCGGCCGCCTGTGGGTCGGCACCGACCGTGCGCTGTTGCTGCTCGACGGCCAGCAATTGCTGCTGGTGCCGCGGCTGGACGGCAAGCCGTTCGCGGTCAAGCCGGGCGTGCGCTTCGCCTCGATCGATGCCGAGCATCTGCTGGTGCAGAGCAACGGCAGGCTGGAGCGGGTCGAGCCCGACGGCCACGGCGGCTGGCGCGCCGCCGGAGTGTTCAGCGACGCGCAGATCGTCGCCCGGCCGGCGCTGCACGACCTGGGCGCGGTGCTGCGCGACCCCGACGGCACGTTGTGGCTGGGCTGCGGGACCAGTTTGTGCCGCTATCGCGACGGCGTGGTCACGTCGATGGGCGCCGAACAGGGCCTGCCGACGCGCCATTGGGACGCGCTGTTGCGCGATGCCTCGGGCGTGCTGTGGGTGGGCGGCCCTGACCGCTTGCTGGCGCTGGCGCCGGGCGCGCAGCGTTTCACCGACCATACGCCGCCACAGTTCGGCGACACCACCAACTGGCCAATGACGCTGGTGCAAAACAGCGACGGCGATCTGATCGCCGCCAGCGACCAGGGCTTGTTCCGCGCCGGTCCCGGCGGCTGGGAGCGCTATGGCGCGGAGCAGGGCATCCATTTCGGCAGCGGCGCCCACCCGCTGCTGTTCGACCGCGACGGCGACCTGTGGCTCGCCGGGCGCGGCCTGGTGCAGTGGCAGGGCTACCGGCACTGGGAAAACTGGTCCCGGCCGCAGGGCGTGCCGGACGACGACGTCTGGTCCCTCCTGCGCGCGCGCGACGGCACGCTGTACGCCGGCACCGGCCGCGGCCTGGCGCGGCTGGAGGGCCGGCACTTTGTCGGCGTCGGCGACACCGGCGCCGGCGGCCGCCAATGGGGCACGCTGGCCGAGGACGCGCACGGCAACCTGTGGGCCGGCAGCTTTTCCGGCGTACTGATCCGCCGGGACGTCCGTGCCGGCCGCAGCCGGGTGGTGGCGCGCATGGCCGAGAAAATCATCTACAAGCTGATGTTCGACGAGGCCGGCCAGCTGTGGATCGCCACCGACCTGGGCCTGTACCTGCTGGCCGACCCGGAACACGCGTCCGCGCCGCGCCAGGTGGAAGCGGTCGAGACGCTGCTGGGCCCGGACAGCGGCATCACCAATATGTGCCGCGGCGCCGGCGGCCGGCTGTGGTTTGCCGGCGAGCACGGCCTGCTGCGGCTGGAGCGCGGCAACTGGTCGCGTCCGCTGCAGGGCAAGCAGGGCTTCGAGCATCTGGTCTGCGACGGCGATACGCTGTGGCTGGGCGAAAGCCACGGATCGCGCGTCTGGCGGGCGGACGCCGGCGCCGCGACGCTGCAATTGCAGCGCTTCCCGCCGGACCAGCTGGACGGGCGCCTGATCCAGTCGCTGCTGGTGGACCGGCGCCACTGGCTGTGGGTAACCACCGACAGCGGCGCGATGGTGTGGAACGGCAGCCGCTGGCGCCTGTTCAACCAGCAGAGCGGCATGGTGTGGAACGACACCAACCAGGGCGCCATCCACGAGGACCGCGACGGCACGCTGTGGATCGGCACCAGCAACGGCCTGTCCCATCTGCTGCGGCCGGAGGCGCTGTTCGGCGCGCGCACCGTCACACTGGCGCTGAGCTCGGCGCGCTACGGCAACGCCGCGCTGGCCGGCCCGGCGCCGTGGAGCGGCGCGGCGCTGGACGTGCGGGTGGCGGCGCCGCTGTACCAGAACCACGAGGCGCTCAGCTTCCGCTACCGCCTGCTGGGGCAGGAGGAGGCGTGGTCGGTCAGCGGCAACGGCGAGCTGCGCTACGCGGCGCTGGCGGCCGGCCGCTACCGGCTGCAGGTGGTGGCGGACGACGCCGCGCTGCAGGCCAGCTCGCCCATGCTGGAGCTGGCGGTGACCATCGAACCGCCGTGGTGGCAGACGCGCTGGGCCTGGGCGGGCGGCGCCTTGCTGGTGTTCGGCGCGATCGGCCTGCTGTACCGCTACCGGGTGGCGCGCGTGCTGCGGCAGCAGGCGCTGCTGGAGTTGCGCGTGGCCGAGCGTACGGCGGCGCTGGAGGCCGCGCGCGCCCGGGCCGAGGAGGCGACCCGGGCCAAGTCCATCTTCCTGGCT
>JAJLPB010000036.1 GCA_025548565.1 Rugamonas sp. A1-17 | reverse complement strand
ATTTTCTCGTTTCATTCAGCAACATGTGCTGCGTTCTGCGAGGGGGCGAACTATAGCAAAGGTTGCTCGATATCCGCAAGGGCTTTTTTCGAGCTGCTACAATCCCGCCCTTTAGAATATGGCAGGAATGCACGCAATGACTCACAACACCATCAAGCGCGGCGGCTTCAGCTCCAGCTTCGGCGTCCTCGCAGCGACGCTCGGCTCGGCAGTGGGGCTCGGCAATATATGGAAATTTCCTTATCTGACCGGCGCCAACGGCGGCGCGGGCTTCCTGCTGGTCTACCTGCTTGCGACCTTGGTCATCGGCCTGCCAGTGATGATCGCGGAGATTGCCATGGGCCGCGCGGCCAAAGCCAATCCAATCACTGCGCTGCAACAGCTCAGTCCAAAAAAGGGAATGCCGTGGTGGCTGGTAGGCGTGGCCGGCATGGCGGCGGCCTTTCTGATCCTGTCTTTCTATTCCGAGGTGGTGGCCTGGGTTTTCGCCTATGTGTTCAAGGCCATTGGCGGCTCCGTCCTGAGCAGCGACCGCCACGTCACAGAAGGCGCGTTCGCAACGCTGATCGCCGACCCGATGCAATCGCTGCTGTGGCAATGGGGAGTGCTCGCCTTCATCGGCGGCATCCTGCTGATGGGCGTGACCAAGGGCATCGAAGGCATCGCCAAGAAGCTGATGCCGATACTATTCCTATTGTTGCTGCTGCTGTGCGCGGTCAGCCTGTCGCTGGACAAGGCAAGCGACGGTCTAGCCTTTCTGTTCCGTCCTGACTTCAGCAAGATCACCGCCGGCGTCATACTCACAGCGATGGGCCTGGCGTTCTTCAAGCTGTCCCTGGGCATGGGCACGATGATGACCTACGGCTCCTACTTCCGCGACGATCAAAACATTCCGCAGACCACGCTGCGCGTCATGGCAGCCGACCTGTGCGTCTCCATGCTGGCTGGCATCGCGATCTTTCCGGCCGTATTCACCTTTGGCTTTCAACCAGCGGCTGGCCCGGCGCTGGTATTCATCACCATCCCCGCCGTGTTCTCGCAAATCCCCGGCGGCCAATTGTTGATGATTGCCTTCTTTGTGCTTGCCTCCGTGGCAGCCACCGGCGCGATGCTGTCGTTGATGGAAGTACCGGTCGTAATCCTGCACGAGCGCCTGGGCCTTAGCCGCGTGAAGGCCACACTACTGACCATCACCGTCCTGATGCTGCTCGGCTCCAGCTGCGCATTGACCAACAGCGTGCTGGCTAATTTCAAGCTGTTCGGCATGAACATGTTCGACCTGTTCGATTTCGTTTCGTCCAACTTATTGTTGCCACTGGGTGGCATCTTGCTAGCCGTTTTTGTGGGCTGGGTGTGGGGCGCGGACAAGTTCGATCAGGCGCTGTCGAATCAGGGAAAAATAAGCAACCAGGCCACGACTCGCGTGGTGTTCTTCCTGCTGCGCTATGTCTCGCCAGTACTGATTCTTTTGGTGATGTTGAAAGGACTAAATTTACTGTAGACACAATGGTCTCGCTCTTTTTTCACCATCACTTGAACTGTATGCCTATACTATCTTGATCGTGAATATCCTCAGGCTGCATGATGAACCAGAGCGAGATCCCCGCAATTCCGATGCCGACGATACTCATCGTCGACGACTCTCTTTCCTATCTGTCGGCCCTGCTGGATCGGCTTGAGCGGCACGGTTTCATGATCGTGCTGGCGCAAACTGCCGCTGAAGGCTTGATGCGCGCTGAGTTCGCCGAGCCGGACTTGATTCTGCTCGATGTGGTCATGCCCGGTATCGACGGCTTCGAAGCCTGCCGGCGCCTCAAGGCCTGCAAGGCCACTAAAGATATCCCGGTCATCTTCATGACCGGCCTGACCGACCCCAAGCAAAAAGTCACGGGCTTCGATGCCGGCGGTGTGGACTACATCACCAAACCGTTCCAGATCGAAGAGGTACTGGCGCGTATCAATACCCATCTGGCGCTGCGCAGGGCGAATCGCGAATTGCAGGACATGATCGTCACCCTGGACAAGGCGCGCGAAGACCTAGTCCGCAACCAGCGGCTGGCTGGGCTAGGCGCGATGGTGGCCGGCATTGCGCATGAACTGAATACGCCGATCGGGAATAGCCTGATGGCTTCCACCACGTTCGAAATGCAGACCGACGAGATCACCAGACACTTGACGGCGGAGGGTGGCATTACGCGCAAGGAGTTTGAGCACTACATCAAGAATGCGCAGCTGTCAGTGGACATCCTTGGCCGCAATTTACATCGCGCGGCCGAAATCGTCACCAATTTCAAACAGGTGGCCGTCGACCAGACTAGCTCTCAGCGCCGCAGTTTTTTGTTGGCGGAGGTGGTGGCCGGCAACGTGCTGACGCTGCAGCCAACAATCAAGCGCACCCCTTACGTGATCCAGCAACGGATACCGCCGGACCTGATGATGGAAAGCTATCCTGGTCCGATTGGGCAGGTAATCACCAACCTGATCAACAACGCCATCTTGCATGGTTACGAAGGCCGCAACGAGGGATTGATCGACATCTCGGCCAGCCTATCCAGCCAAGGCTTGGTGACGCTATCGGTGGAAGATCATGGCGCCGGCATCCAGAAGGAATATTTACCGCGCATCTTCGATCCCTTCTTTACCACCAAGATGGGCGTTGGCGGCTCGGGCTTGGGCCTGAATATCGTTCACAATATTGTCACCGAGATTCTCGGTGGTGCCATCGCCGTCGTCAGCGAGCCCGGCGGTGGGACCCGGTTTACGCTGACGCTGCCGATGCTGGCACCGACCCGCTAAAACTGCTTTTCAGTTTGACCGACGAAAAAAAGCCCCGACCAAATCATTGGAC
>JAJLPB010000035.1 GCA_025548565.1 Rugamonas sp. A1-17 | reverse complement strand
TGGTTGCGATTTAGGTTTGATCTTTTAGAGATCAAGTGCTGTACGTTCTTTAACAATCTGGAAGAAGTAAGTAAATTTTTATTGATCGCAGGCGCCGACAGGCGAATGCGATGGGTAATGATTGTATGTATCAACAAACGCAACAACGTAGTACTTCTTATTTCTATAACCGCTCCTTTGTTTAGTCGCAAGGGGCTAACGTTATAGGGACAAGTGAATAAGTGCACATGGTGGATGCCTTGGCGATTACAGGCGATGAAGGACGTAGTAGCTTGCGATAAGCTGCGGGGAGCTAGCAAACAAGCTTTGATCCGCAGATTTCCGAATGGGGAAACCCGGCCTTTTAGGTCATTGCATACTGAATACATAGGTATGCAAAGCGAACGCGGCGAACTGAAACATCTAAGTAGCTGCAGGAAAAGAAATCAACCGAGATTCCCAAAGTAGTGGCGAGCGAAATGGGATGAGCCTGCACGTTTTAGCATGACGCATAGAAGAATCCTCTGGAAATAGGAACCATAGCGGGTGATAGTCCCGTATTCGAAATGCGATGTGTGGAACTAAGCGTGCGACAAGTAGGGCGGGACACGAGAAATCCTGTCTGAATATGGGGGGACCATCCTCCAAGGCTAAATACTCGTAATCGACCGATAGTGAACCAGTACCGTGAGGGAAAGGCGAAAAGAACCCCGGGAGGGGAGTGAAATAGATCCTGAAACCGTGTGCATACAAACAGTAGGAGCGGACTTGTTCCGTGACTGCGTACCTTTTGTATAATGGGTCAGCGACTTACATTCAGTGGCAAGGTTAACCAGATCGGGAAGCCGTAGAGAAATCGAGTCCGAACAGGGCGATAGTCGCTGGGTGTAGACCCGAAACCAAGTGATCTACTCATGGCCAGGATGAAGGTGCGGTAACACGCACTGGAGGTCCGAACCCACTAATGTTGAAAAATTAGGGGATGAGCTGTGGGTAGGGGTGAAAGGCTAAACAAACTTGGAAATAGCTGGTTCTCTCCGAAAACTATTTAGGTAGTGCCTCAAGTATCACCATCGGGGGTAGAGCACTGTTATGGCTAGGGGGTCATCGCGACTTACCAAACCATTGCAAACTCCGAATACCGATGAGTGCGAGCTTGGGAGACAGACGTCGGGTGCTAACGTCCGGCGTCAAGAGGGAAACAACCCAGACCGCCAGCTAAGGTCCCAAAGATTGGCTAAGTGGAAAACGAAGTGGGAAGGCTAAAACAGTCAGGATGTTGGCTTAGAAGCAGCCATCATTTAAAGAAAGCGTAATAGCTCACTGATCGAGTCGTCCTGCGCGGAAGATGTAACGGGGCTAAGCCAGTCACCGAAGCTGCGGATATGCGTAAGCATATGGTAGGAGAGCGTTCTGTAAGCCTGCGAAGGTGTCTTGTAAAGGATGCTGGAGGTATCAGAAGTGCGAATGCTGACATGAGTAGCGATAATGGGGGTGAAAAGCCCCCACGCCGTAAGCCCAAGGTTTCCTGTTCAACGTTCATCGGAGCAGGGTGAGTCGGCCCCTAAGGCGAGGCAGAGATGCGTAGCTGATGGGAAGCAGGTTAATATTCCTGCACCGTCGTATGATGCGATGGGGGGACGGATCGCGGAAGGTTGTCTGACTGTTGGAATAGTCAGTTTCTGCTTCATAGAAGGTGCTTAGGCAAATCCGGGCACGTAATTCAAGGGAGTGGGACGAGGAGCTTAGGCTCTGAAGCAATCGGAAGTGGTTCCAAGAAAAGCCTCTAAGCTTCAGTCATACGAGACCGTACCGCAAACCGACACAGGTGGGCGAGATGAGTATTCTAAGGCGCTTGAGAGAACTCGGGAGAAGGAACTCGGCAAATTGGTACCGTAACTTCGGGAAAAGGTACGCCCTTGTAGCTTGGCTGATTTACTTCAGTAGGGCGAACGGGTTGCAATAAACTGGTGGCTGCGACTGTTTAATAAAAACACAGCACTCTGCAAACACGAAAGTGGACGTATAGGGTGTGACGCCTGCCCGGTGCTGGAAGATTAAATGATGGGGTGCAAGCTCTTGATTGAAGTCCCAGTAAACGGCGGCCGTAACTATAACGGTCCTAAGGTAGCGAAATTCCTTGTCGGGTAAGTTCCGACCTGCACGAATGGCGTAACGATGGCCACACTGTCTCCTCCCGAGACTCAGCGAAGTTGAAGTGTTTGTGATGATGCAATCTACCCGCGGCTAGACGGAAAGACCCCATGAACCTTTACTGTAGCTTTGCATTGGACTTTGAATCAATCTGTGTAGGATAGGTGGGAGGCTTTGAAGCGGGGACGCCAGTTCTCGTGGAGCCATCCTTGAAATACCACCCTGGTTCATTTGAGGTTCTAACCTTGGCCCGTTATCCGGGTCGGGGACAGTGCATGGTAGGCAGTTTGACTGGGGCGGTCTCCTCCTAAAGTGTAACGGAGGAGTTCGAAGGTACGCTAGGTACGGTCGGACATCGTGCTAATAGTGCAATGGCATAAGCGTGCTTAACTGCGAGACTGACAAGTCGAGCAGGTACGAAAGTAGGACATAGTGATCCGGTGGTTCTGTATGGAAGGGCCATCGCTCAACGGATAAAAGGTACTCTGGGGATAACAGGCTGATTCCTCCCAAGAGTTCATATCGACGGGGGAGTTTGGCACCTCGATGTCGGCTCATCACATCCTGGGGCTGTAGCCGGTCCCAAGGGTATGGCTGTTCGCCATTTAAAGTGGTACGTGAGCTGGGTTTAAAACGTCGTGAGACAGTTTGGTCCCTATCTGCCGTGGGCGTTGGAAATTTGAAGGGGGCTGCTCCTAGTACGAGAGGACCGGAGTGGACAGACCTCTGGTGTACCGGTTGTCACGCCAGTGGCATTGCCGGGTAGCTAAGTCTGGAAGAGATAACCGCTGAAAGCATCTAAGCGGGAAACTTGCCTTAAGATGAGATTTCCCAGAGCCTTGAGCTCTTTGAAGGGTCGTTCGAGACCAGGACGTTGATAGGTCAGGTGTGGAAGTGCAGTAATGCATTAAGCTAACTGATACTAATTGCCCGTACGGCTTGTCCCTATAACCTTAGCAGGTTATGGTGAAT
>JAJLPB010000034.1 GCA_025548565.1 Rugamonas sp. A1-17 | reverse complement strand
CTTGGTTTGACCACCGACCAGGTCGGCGCGCTGTCGACCAACCAGTTCGCCACGCTGAGCTCGGCGCAAATCGGTTCGCTGAGCACCAACCAGATCGTTGCCCTGACCACCGGCCAGGCCAGCGCGCTGACCGCCGCCCAGCTGGCCGGCCTGACCACCAACGGCGTGGCCGCGCTGGAAACCGCCGACTTCGCCGCGCTGTCGACCAACGCCATCGCCGCGCTGAGCGCCAACCAGGTCAAGGCGCTGACCACCAACCAGGTCGTGGCGCTGACCACCAACGAAGCCGCCGCGCTGGGCACCGCGCAAGTGGCCGCGCTGAGCACCAACGCCATCGCCGCGCTGGAAACGGCCGACCTGGCAGCCATCAAGGTGGCCGCCATCGCCGTGCTGGGCAGCGCCCAGGTCGCCGCGCTGACCACCGGCCAGGTCAGCTCGCTGACCACCGCCGCCGTCGCCGCGCTGAGCACCGCCGGCATCGCCGTGCTGAGCACCAACCAGGTCGTCGCGCTGGGTTCGGCGCAGATCGCCAGCCTGGGCACCGCGCAAGTGGCCGCGCTGTCGAGCAACGCCATCGGCGCGATCCAGACCGCCGACCTGGCCGGCCTGTCGACCGGCCACATCGCCGCGCTGCGCACCGCGCAACTGGCCGGCCTGACCACCGACCAGGTGGGCGCGCTGTCGACCAACCAGATCGGGGCGCTGTCGTCGGCCGCCCTGGCCGCGCTGAGCACCAACCAGATCGTCGCCCTGACCACCGGCCAGGCCAGCGTGCTGAGCGCCGCGCAAGTGGCCGGCCTGACCACCAACGGCGTGGCCGCGCTGGAAACGGCCGACTTCGCCGCGTTGTCGACCGCCGCCATCGCCGCGCTGAGCGTCAACCAGGTCAAGGCCCTGACCACCAACCAGGTCGTCGCCCTGACCACCAATGAAGCCGCCGCGCTGGGCACCGCGCAAGTGGCGGCCCTGAGCACCAACGACATCGCCGCGCTGGAAACGGCCGACCTGTCGGCGTTCAAGGTGGCCGCCATCGCCGCGCTGGGCACCGCGCAAGTGGCCGCGCTGACCACCGGCCAGGTGACCTCGCTGGCGACCGCCTCGGTCGCCGCGCTGAGCACCGCCGGCATCGCCGCCCTGAGCACCAACCAGGTGGTGGCCCTGACCTCGGCCCAAGTGGCCGCGCTGGGCACCGCGCAAGTGGTGGCGCTGAGCACCAACAGCATCGGCGCGATCGAGACCGCCGACCTGGCCGGCCTGTCGACCGCCGACATGGCCGCGCTGCGCACCGCCCAGCTGGCCGGCCTCTCCACCGCCCAGGTGAGCGTGCTGACGACCGCGCAGATCGCCGCGCTGTCGACCGCCGCCTTCGCCAGCGGCCTGTCCACCGCGCAGATCGGCGCGCTGACCACCAGCCAGGCCGTCTCGCTGAGCGCGCAGCAGGTGACCGCGCTGTCGACCCGCAACGTCGCCGCGCTGGCGACCTCCAGCGTGGCAGCCTTCTCGACCACCGAGATCGCCGCGCTGAGCGCCGTCCAGCTGGGCGTGCTGAGCTCCGACCAGGGCGTGGCGCTGACCTCGACCCAGGTGGCGGCGCTGACCACCGCGCAAGCGGTGGGCTTGTCGACCAACGCCCTGGCCGCGCTCGACACCGCCGACCTGGTGGCGCTGAGCACCACCGCGGTGGCCGCGCTGACCACCCGCCAGATCGCCAGCCTGCGCACGGCGGAAATCGCCTCGCTGACCACCAACCAGGTGCACGCGCTGACTTCGATGCAGCTGCATGCGATGAGCAGCGACCAGGTGCACGCGATGACCACCGACCAGACCCACGCGCTGTCCTACCTGACCCCGATCGCGCTGGACCTGAACGGCAACGGCGTGCAGACCACCGCGCTGGGCCAGGGCGTGCAGTTCGACCTGCTGGCCAACGGCAATAAAGTCAACACCGGCTGGATCGCCGGCGGCGACGGCTTGCTGGCGCTGGACCGCAACCACGACGGCGTCATCAACGACGGCGGCGAGCTGTTCGGTTCGGGCACCACGCTGGCCAACGGCCAGAAAGCCAGCACCGGCTACCAGGCCATGGCCGAGCTTGACACGAACGGTGACGGCGTGATCGACGCCAAGGATGCCGCCTTCGCCGACCTGCGCGTCTGGGTCGACGGCAACGCGGACGGCGTCAGCCAGGCCGACGAGCTCAAGTCGCTGCAAGCGCTGGGCATCACCAAGCTGAACCTGGACGTCAAGCAGGACGGCACCGTCAACAACGGCAACATCCTGGGTCTGAGCTCGACCTTCGAGACCGCCGACGGCGCCACCCACGCGGCGGCCGACGTGTGGTTCGCCACCACGCCGGTCAGCAACCTGAGCGGCAGCGTCAGCGGCCTGGCCCAGGCGTTGTCCAGCTTTGCCGGCAATGCCGCGGCGGCGCCGGCCACCGCCAAGCTGGATCTGCCTGGCGCGGTCGGCGGCAACGTCGCCCAGCTGGCCGATGCCATCAAGCAGTTCAGCGACAAGCCGCTGGGCGCCGAGACCCAGGCGGCCACCGACAGCGAACTGCGGTTGAAGGCGCTGCAATCGCAGGGCGGCCACGGCTTCCTGGCGTCGCCAGCCAAGTAAGACGCATCCGCGGCACGTAATGACGGCAGGGCTTAGGCCCTGCCGTTTTGCCCTCTGGACCCGGTTTTTCATAGCGAAATGCAAGTGTTGTGATGTGGTTACGCGTTGCGTGCGGTAAACAAAAGAATTTAATGCTGTCAGTAAATTTGTCGCTTTGTACGTTCAGGACGGCTGCCGCCGCAGGGCTTGCCGTCGCCGATTAACTGAAACTATGTGATGGTGTCAGGCAATATAAATGTTAACGGTAGGAAAAATCCTAGGGCTGGTATCCTAAAGTTGGCTTGGATATTGACGTTAAGAACTAAAGTCCGGCGCTTTTCTCGCGTTTAACTCAAGCAATTCCGTAGCAAAATCGCAAGTAGTACCCAATTTGACGTTGGAGCCGGGGGGGATGGACCCTGTAGGCTCCAACCTTCGTCCGTCTAGAACAGTGCAGCGCCCCAAGGAGAATGGAAATGAGCCTCGTAACAAGCATGAGTACCGACCAGATCGCAGCTCTGTCGACCCAAACAATTGCTGCCCTCGCGACTTCTGATATTGTTGCGCTCAATTCGGCTCAGACCCGCGCCCTTACCACAGACCAGACCGCCGCACTGACGACCACCCAGATCGTCGCCCTGACCACCAAGCAGCTGACGGTGGGCCTGACCACCGACCAGATCGTCGCGCTGACCTCGACCCAGGTGGGCGTGCTGAACTCGGCGCAGTTCAACGCGCTGGCGACCGAATCGATCGTCGCCCTCGAGACCGCCGACTTCGCCGCGCTGCGCACCGCCACCATCGCCGGCATCAGCACCAGCCAGATGGCCGTGGTCACGACCGACCAGATCGTCGCGCTGACGACCGCCCAGGCCGCCGCGCTGACCAGCACCCAGGTGATGGGCCTGAGCACTGGCGCCGTGGTCGCGCTGGAATCGGCCGACCTGATGGCCATCAAGACCTCGGCCATCGCTGCCATGACCACCGCCCAGTTCACCTCGCTGAGCACCGACCAGATCACCAACCTGACCACCGCGCAGGTCACCGCGCTGAGCACCGCCGACCTGGCGTCCGGCCTGACCACCGACCAGGTCGTGGCGATGAGCTCGACCCAGTTGTCGCTGCTGAGCAGCAACCAGTTCGGCGCGCTCGGCACCAGCGCCGTGGCCGCCATCGAGACGGCCGACCTGGCCGCGCTGAAGACCTCCATCATCGCCACGCTGAAGACCGCGCAACTGGTGGCCCTGACCACCGACCAGCTGTCGAGCCTGACCACCGGCCAGATCGCCGCGCTGACCACCGCCAGCATGGCCGCGCTGACCTCCGACCAGGTGGTCGGCCTGTCGTCGCAGCAGGTCGGTGCGCTGAGCTCGGCCCAGGTGGCCGCGCTGAGCACGCTCAACATCGCCAGCATTGAAACGGCCGACATCGGCTCGCTGAAAACCGCGGCTGTGGCCGCGCTGTCGACCAACCAGGCCAAGGCGCTGACCACCGACCAGGTCGTCGCGATGAGCTCGGCCCAGATCGGCGCGCTCACCAGCGCCCAGGTCGCCGCGATGAGCAGCGGCCAGATCGCCGCCATCGAGACCAGCGACATCGGCGCGCTGAAGACCGTCGCCATC
>JAJLPB010000033.1 GCA_025548565.1 Rugamonas sp. A1-17 | reverse complement strand
TGTCGCGCCCGAAGGCGAGGTCGAACAAGCCATCGCCGCCATCTGGGCCGAGTTGCTGGGCGTCGAACGCATCGGCCGCCACGACAACTTCTTTGAACTGGGAGGGCATTCGCTGATGGCGGTGCGGACGCTGTCGCATCTGCGCGCGCGCCACGGCCTCGAGGTGCCGCTGGCCGGTATTTTCAGCCACCCGGTGCTGCGGGAGTTTGCCGGCAACGCGGTGGCCATCGCGCGCCCGGCGGCGCCCGCGATCCCGCCGGCGCCGCGCGGCGCCCGGCGCACGCCTTCGTTTGCCCAGCAGCGCCTGTGGTTCCTGTCGCAACTGTCCGGCGGCAGCGCGGCCTACCATATCCCGCTGGCTTTTTCGCTGACGGGCAGGCTGGACCGCGCGGCGCTGGCGCGGGCGCTGAACGCGATCGTCGCGCGCCACGAGGCGCTGCGCACCACGTTCGACGCCGTCGATGGGGAACCGTTGGTCGCGATCGCCCCGGAATCGCAGCCGTTCGCGCTGCGCTACGAGGATCTGAGCGCCGGGCCGGACGGGCCGGAGACGGCCGCGCGGCTGATGCGGGCCGAGGCCGCCCAGCCGTTCGACCTGGCGCGCGGCCCGCTGGTGCGCGGCCTGCTGGCACGTACCGGCGAGCATAGCCATACGTTGATGATCACCATGCACCACATCGTCAGCGACGGCTGGTCGCTGGCGGTGTTCACCAGCGAACTGGGCCGGCTCTACCGCGAGGCCGCCGGCGGCCAGGCCGCGGCGCTGGCGCCGCTGCCGCTGCAATATGCCGATTATGCCGCCTGGCAGCGGGAACAGCTGTCGGGCGCCTTGCTGGCGGAGCAGGGCGCCTACTGGCGTGACGCGCTGGCGAACGCGCCCACCTTGCTCGAATTGCCCTGCGATCACCGCCGTCCCGCCGAGCAGGATTTCCGCGGCGCCGACCTGGCGCTGGACCTGGGCCCCGACCTGAGCAAGGCGTTGGCCGGCCTGGCGCAGCGCCACGGCGTATCGCTGTACATGGCCGTGCTCGCTGGCTGGGCAGTGGTGCTCTCGCGCTTGTCGGGCCAGCAGCAGGTGGTGATCGGCACGCCGGTGGCAAACCGCGGCCGGCTCGAGCTGGAGGGCCTGATCGGCTTCTTCGCCAACACGCTGGCGCTGCCGATCGAGGTCGACATCACGCGCAGCCCCGCCGACTTGCTGACGCAGGTGCGCAAGGTGGTGCTGGACGCGCAGGCGCACCAGGATCTGCCGTTCGAGCAAATTGTTGAGCTGGTGCAGCCCGCCCGCAGCGTGGCGCACACGCCGATCTTCCAAACCCTGTTCGCCTGGGATAACAACGACCGTATCGAGCTGGCCCTCGACGGCCTCGGCTGCGCCCTGCAGCCGGGCGTCGACACGGTCGCCAAATTCGACCTGACGCTGGCCTTGGGTGTCGTGGACGGCAGCATCGCCGGCGCCCTCAATTTTGCCACCGCGCTGTTCGAACGGGAAACGGTGGAGCGCTTCGCCGCTTACCTGCGCCAGACCTTGCAGCACATGGTGGACGACAGTCGCCAGGCGTTCGCCGCGCAGGCGATGGCGACGCCGGCCGAACAGCGGAAATTGCTGGTGGACTGGAACGACACCGCCGTCGCCTACGACGACCAACGCTGCATCCACACGCTGCTGGAGGCCCGCGCGGCGCTGGCGCCGCATGCCACCGCGGTGGAATACGAGGGCCAGCTGCTGTCCTACGGCGCCCTGCACGCGCAGGCCAGCCAGCTGGCGCGCCATCTGCGCGCACAGGGGGTGCGGGCCGGCGACCGGGTCGGCATCTGCGTCGTCCGCGCGCCGGAAATGGTGATCGGGCTGTTGGCCATCCTCAAGGCGGGCGCCGCCTATGTGCCGCTGGATCCCGACAACCCGCCGGAGCGCCTCGGGTTTATGCTGGCCGATGCGGCGCCGGCGGTGGTGCTGGCGCACGCGGCCACCGCGACAGTGCTGTCCGCGGCCCTGGGCGCGCTGCAGCGTCGTCCTGCGGTGATCGACCTGGTGGCCGACAGCGCGGCCTGGCGGCATTTGTCCGACGCCGATCCCGACTGCGCCGAGGTGGGTGTCGGCAGCCGCGACCTGGCCTATATCATCTACACTTCCGGCTCGACCGGCATGCCCAAGGGCGTGATGATCGAGCACCATGCGCTGGTCAACCGGCTGCAATGGATGCAGCGCGCCTATCGGCTGAACGCGGACGACGCGGTGCTGCAGAAGACGCCGTTCGGCTTCGACGTGTCGGTGTGGGAGTTCTTCTGGCCGCTGCTGACGGGCGCCCGGCTGGTGCTGGCGCGCCCGCACGGCCACAAGGATCCCGCATATTTGTGCGATCTCATCCGGCGCAAGCAGATCACCACGCTGCACTTTGTACCGTCGATGTTGCCGCTGTTCCTGGGCAGCGCCGAAGCGGCGCGCTGCGACAGCCTGCGCAATGTGTTCTGCAGCGGGGAAGAATTGCCTGCCGCCGCGGTGAACCATTTCCAGCGCACGTACCGGCACGCGGCGCTCCACAACCTGTACGGGCCGACCGAGGCCACGGTCGATGTCACGGCATGGCATTGCACCCCGCTGGCGCCTGACGCCGCGGTGCCGATCGGCCGTCCGATCGACAATACCCGCACCTATATCCTGGATCGGGCCATGCAGCCGGTGCCGGTGGGCGTGGTGGGCGAGCTGTATCTGGGCGGCGCCGGCATCGCCCGTGGCTACCTGAACCGTCCGGAACTGACGGCGCAGCGTTTCCTCTCCAGCCCGTTTGTGGCCGGCGACCGGCTGTATCGGACCGGCGACCTGGCTCGCTACCGCGCCGATGGCAATATCGATTATCTGGGCCGTAACGACTTTCAGGTCAAGCTGCGCGGCTTCCGGATCGAGCTTGGCGAGATCGAGACGCGGTTGCGCGCTCTTCCGGCCGTGCGCGAGGCCGTGGTGCTGGCGCGCGAGGACGAGGCCGGGGACAAGCGCCTGGTGGCCTATTACGTCAGCCGGGATGGCGGCGATGCCGATCCCGCCCAGCTGGCCGCCGCGCTGGCGCGCGACCTGCCGGATTACATGGTGCCGTCGTCCTACCTGCGGCTGGAGGCCATGCCGTTGACCAATAACGGCAAGCTGGACCGCCACGCGCTGCCGGCCCCGTCCGCGGCAGGTTACGGTTGCAGGCAATACCAGGAGCCGTTGGGCGAGGTCGAGCAGACGCTGGCCGCGATCTGGGCTGCCGCGCTGGATCTGCCGCAGGTCGGACGCGACGACCACTTCTTCGAACTGGGCGGGCATTCGCTGCTGGCGGTGCGCGTGCTCGAACGTATGCGCCACGCCAGGTTATACACCGATGTGCGCGCGTTCTTTGCCACCCCCGTGCTGCGCGACCTGGCTGCGCAGTTAAGCAGGGGCGAGCGCGACGACGCCATCCCGGCGAACGGCATCCCGGCCGGCGCCACCCGCCTCACGCCCGAGATGCTGACGCTGGTCAGTCTGCCCCAGGAGCACATCGACCGGATCGTGGCGGCGGTCGACGGCGGTGCCGCCAATGTGCAGGATATCTATCCGCTGGCGCCGTTGCAGGAGGGGGTGCTGTTCCACTACCTGATGTCGCAGGACAGCGATCCCTATCTGATGTGGAACCTCAGCAGCTTCGACGACCGCGCCGCGCTCGAGCGCTATGCCGGCGCGCTGCAACGGGCGATCGACCGTCACGATATCCTGCGCACCAGCCTGGTGTGGGAAGGCCTGGACGAACCGCTGCAGGTGGTCTGGCGCGCGGCTCCGCTGTTGATGGAGGAGGTGGCGCTTGGCGCGGCCGCGGCGGACGTGGCGGCCGCGCTGGTCGCGCGTGTCAATCCGCGCGCGATGCGGATCGACTTGCAGCGGGCGCCGCTGACGCGCCTGTACGTGGCGTACGATCCGCGGCAGCAGCGTTGGCTCGCGCTGCGCGTCATCCACCATCTGATCGATGACGCGACGTCGGCGCAGTTGCTGAACCGGGAAATCGAACGTCAGTTGCGCGGCGATGCGGCCCCGGGGCCGGCGCCGGCGGCCTTCCGCGATTTCATCGCCCACGCGCGCGCGCCGGGCCAGGCGCAGGCGCACCAGCAGTACTTCACGCGGCTGCTGGGACAGGTGGAGGAACCGACCGCGCCGTTCGGCCTGCACGATGTCCACGGCGACGGCACGGCGATCGGCGAGGTTCACCAGGCGCTGCCGTCGCAACTGGCGGCGCGCATGCGCGCGACGGCCCGGCGTCTTGGCGTCAGCACGGCGAGCGTGGTCCACGTCGCGTGGGGGATGCTGGTCGCGCGCGCCTCCGGCCGCGCCGATCCGGTGTTTGGCACCGTGCTGTTCGGCCGGATGCAGGGCATGGGAGGCGCCGATAGCGTGCTGGGGCCGTTCATCAATACCTTGCCGGTATTGATTCCGTTGAGCCAGCACAGCGTGGAGCAGTGTGTCAGGGCGACGCAGCGCCAGCTGGCGGAGCTGATGTCGCATGAGCAGGCCAGCCTGGCGTTGGCGCAGCGCTGCAGCGCCGTGCCGCCGCCGGCTCCGCTGTTCACGGCGCTGCTGAACTACCGGCACCGGCTGGACACGGTGCTGGACGATGACGCCCCCGCGACGACGGCGGGGGTGGAAATCGCCGCCGAGGAACGCACCAATTATCCGCTGGTCCTGAATTTCGACGATCTTGGCCAGGAGTGCCGGCTGAATGTGCAGGCCGTCGGCGGCATCGATCCCGAGCGCGTGTGCGGCATGATGCAACAGGCGCTCGCGGTGCTGGTCGAGGCGCTCGACGCGGCGCCGGCGACGCCGGTGGCCGCGCTCGATGTGCTGTCCGGCGCCGAGCGGCAGTGCGTGGTGTCGGCCTGGAACGATACCGACGCGCCATATGCGCGGCAGCGCTGCATCCACGAGCTGATGGAGGCGCAGGTGGCGCGGGCGCCGGCGGCGCCGGCGCTGATGTTCGGCGAGCAGACGCTGTCGTACGC
>JAJLPB010000032.1 GCA_025548565.1 Rugamonas sp. A1-17 | reverse complement strand
CGAGGTCAGCACCGTCTCGCGCCAGCCGAGCGCCCCGGCGGCCGGCCCGACGCACTGCACCGGCAGCTCGTCGCCGGTGCGGAAGGTCGTGCGCAGCGCCTGGTGCCGCTCGACGATCCGCTGCATCGCATGGCGCAGCGCGGCGGCGTCCAGCTGGCCGCGCAAGCTGAAGCCCAGCGGCACGTGATACGCATGCCCGGACTGTTCCATCGTCTCCACCAGCCACAACTGCTGCTGCGCGCAGGACAAGGGCAGCGGGCCGCCAATGTCCGCCGGCTCAATCCGGCGCGCCGGCGGCTTGCGTTCCCGCGCGCGCAGCCTGGCGGCCTCCAGCAACGACTTTCTACTTGATTCAGCGTTCTGTTCCATCGGCTTCCTTGTTCCATGTCATCCGGGCGGCGCGTCAAGGGCACCGCCCGCTAGTCTCACGCTTCCGTCAGGCGGCGCGGTCGCGCTGCAGCTGGCCAGGGTACTGGGCACGGCGGACCGCCTGCCCCAGCTCGTCCGCGTACGGTTCGTCGAACATGCGGTAGTGCGACGCGTTCACGCCCACCACCTCCAGCCTGCCCGCAACCTTGCCACGCCACGGCGCGGCCGCATCCACCGGCAAGGCTTCGGTCCGGTGCGCCTCGATGAATAGGGCGTTGCCGTGGTAGGTGCCCGGCTGGTAGTCCGTCCGCAGCCGCACCAGGTGCTGAATGGTCGCCAGGCTGCGCGCCAGGTCGGCGCTGGCAAACGATTCGGGCACCACGTCGGCCTGTTTCAGGGCGGCCAGCACGGCGTTGATGCCGCCGTCGACGATGCGGCCATCGTTGTCGGGCACGCCATGCAGCTTGAGCACGTAGTGCAGCGTCTGTTCATGCGTCACTGTGCGGCCGCGCGCGGCGGCATCGCCGAGATGGGCATCGATCAGGCACAGGAAATCGACCGTTTCCCCGGCGGCGTGCAACTGGCACGCGATCTCGAACGCGGTGAGGCCGCCGAACGACCACCCCAGCAACCGATACGGGCCGTTGGGCTGCACCTGGCGCATGACCGCCAGGAACTCGGCCGCCAGCGCCGGCACGTCGGCATAGTCCGGCACCGCCGACAGCAGCGGCGGGTACTGGAACGCGTACAGAGCGTCCTCGGGTGCCAGGTGCCTGGCCAGCTTGGAATAGTAGGACGCCGTGCCGGCGCCGCCGTGGAAACAGAACAAGGGGGTGCCGCCATCGCCCGCCTTCAGGCGCAACAGCGCGGAATTGTCCGCCAGCGGCGCCGCGCCGACAGCTGCCACGTCCAGCGCCTGGATGGTCTGCTTTTCAAACAAGGTGCGCAGCGAGATCTTCAGCCCCAACTCCTTTTGGGCCTGGTTGATCACCCGGATCGCCGCCATCGAGTTGCCGCCCAGGTCGAGGAAACGGTCGGTGATGCCCACCTGTTTGACCCGCAGCACGCTTTCCCAGATCGATGCCAGCTTCTGCTCGGCCGGATTGCGCGGCGCGATATACGCGCTGGCCTCGATGCGCTGCGCGGCGATCGCGCGCAGCGCCCGCCGATCGATCTTGCCGCTGGGGGTCAATGGCAGGCGGTCCAGCACCGTGACCTGCGCAGGCACCATAAACGCCGGCAACTGCTGACGCAGGTGTTCGCGCAACACCTGCGGGCGCGGACGGCGCGCGGTGGCGCGGCGCAGCCGGTCCAGATGCTGCAAGGCGGGCTGAATGCGCTCGAGCGACAGGCCGAAATCGATCAGGCAGGCGATTTCGTCCACGCCCGCGTCCTGCACTTCGCGCATCAGGTCGGCGCAGCTTTCCGGCGATCCGATCAGCGCCTTGCTTGCCAGATAGCGCTCCGTCGCCAGCGCCAGCACATCCTCGGTCACCTCGGCATCGATGCCGACCTCCAGCCCGAGGGCACGGCCGACATCCTGGCGCAACGCCAGCTGCGAGCGGAAATACCGCTGCAGATGCGGACGCGCTTCGGCGCGCGCCGCCTCGGCGTCGTCAAGCACGTAGGTGTGCAGCATCAACGCCACCTTGCCGGCCTGCGGATCGAAGCCGGCATCGCGCCGCGCCTGGCGGTACAGCGCGATCTTTTCGGCCAGGCCGCCGATTGTGGTGTTCAACGCATGGGTCAGCAAGTTCGCGCCGGCACGTCCGGCATCGATGAAGGTCTGGGTGGCGCCGGCGGCGGTCACCCACACCGGCAATTCCGCCTGCACCGGCGGCGGCTGGATGCGGATCTCGGCCTGCGCGCCGATGCCGTTGCGCAGCGACAGCGCGTCGCCGCGCCACAGCGTGCGCACCTTCTCTATCCCGTCCATCAACACCGCGTGGCGATCGGCAAAGTTGTCGGGCGCCAGCACGAAATCGTTCGGCACCCAGCCCGAGGCGAACGACAGTTCCACCCGGCCCTTCGAGAGTTGATCGACCACCGCCCACTCCTCGGCGACGCGGACCGGATTGTGCAAGGGCAGCACCACGCTCCCCGAGCGCAGCTGGATGCGCTGCGTGACCATGGCCGCCGCCGCGCTCAGCACCGCGGGGTTGGGGAAGGCCGCGCCCACCTCGGTGAAATGGCGCTCCGGGGTCCAGATCGCGTCGAAGCCGAGCCGGTCGGCCTCCTTCAGCGTCTCCAGGTACAGCGCCATGGCGTCGCCGGCCTGCGCCATGCCGGCGTCGGAGAAGTAGAACAGGCCAAAGCCCATTGTCGCGCCGCCCGCCTGTGCGCCCGTGGGCACGACATAGGCCGCCAGGCGCCGATGGCCCTCGTCCTCCTGCGCGACCACCACCGCTTCCGCCACATCCGGCAGCGCCACCAGCACGCTCTCGATTTCCTCCGGCTCGATCCGGTAACCGTGCAGCTTGATCTGCTGATCGGTACGCCCGAGGTACTGCAGTCCCTGCTGGTCCAGCCAGCGCACCTTGTCGCCCGTCTTGTACATCGTGCGGCCGGGCAGATACGGGCAGGGAACGAAGCTGTGGCGGCTCAGCTCCTCCCGGTTCAGGTAGCCGGCCGTCAAGCCCGGTGTCACCACGTACAGCTCGCCCTCCACCCCGGCCGGCACCAGGTCCATCTGCGCATCGAGCACATAGATCTGGACATTGGGCATGGGCTTGCCGAGATAGGCCAGCGCCTCGTTATCCAGGGCCGACACCGCATGCGCCGTGGCGTCCCAGAATTCGGTGGTGCCGTAGATATTGACCAGTTGCGCTTGCGGCAGCAACTGCCCGAAACGCGACGCCAGCTCGCGCGACAGCGGCTCGCCGCTCGATACGCAGTAGCGCAGCGCCGGCAGCGTGCCGCCCTCGCCTTCGAGTTGGCCCAGCAGGGCCGCCAGCAGCGTCGGCACCAGCACCAGGTGGCTGATGGCTTCGCGCTCGAGCAAGGCGACGAAGGCGGCGGGATCCTTGACGACCTCGTTCGGGAACACGACGCACAGGCCGCCGCCCAGCAGCGGCATCAATACTTCCCAGAAAGAATCAATGAAATTGATCGACGATTTTTGCGCGTAGCGTTCATTCCCGGTGGCTTGCGCGCGCTCGGGCCAAAGCCGGCTGGTGAGCGTGCGATGGCGGCCAGCCATCCCCTTCGGCACCCCGGTCGAACCCGAGGTGTAGAGCAGGTAGGCGGAGTGTTCCAGCGTCAACGGCACCGACGGCCGCGCCCGGGACAGTCCGGACAGATCGAGCTGGTCGACCGCGATATGCGGCAGCCCCTGGGCGGCCGCCATGCCGGTGGCGGCGCCGGCGCCGAGCACCAGCCGGCACTGGCTGTCTTCCAGCAGCAAGGCCAGGCGTTCGCGCGGATAGTCTGGATCCAGCGGCAACACCAGCGCGCCGGTCTTCAACAGCGCCAGCAGCGTTGCCACCTGTTCCGGCGAGCGCGCCATGCACATCCCGACCACATCGCCGGGCGCCACGCCCTGCCGCAACAAGGCATGCGCGATCTGGTTGGCGTACTGGTCCAGCTCGCGGTAGCTCAGCTCGCGGTCGGCGGCCCGCACGGCGATCGCCTCGGGCGTCAGGTCCGTCTGGCGCTCGACCAGCACATGGACGCATTCCTCCGGATACGGCACGACCGCGCCGGCCCACTGCTGCAGCAGCGGCAGGCGCGCGGCTTCGCTGAACACCGGCAGCGCGGCCAGGACGGTCGCGCGGTTCTGTTCCAGCGCTTCGGTGATCTGCGCGATCGAGGTCTGCAACAGCGTCAACACCAGCTCGGGATCGATGCCGCGCGCCGCCTGGACCGTCAGCCGGAACGTCTGGCCGAAATCGTCCACCGAGATGGTCAGCGGATAGTTATTGCCCTCGTGTCCGCCGAGGAAGGTGACCTTGTGGTCCGCGGCCGCCAGCGGATCGCTGAGCGGCCGGTCGTCGACGCCGCTATGGCGGTAATTCATCACCGAGGTGAACAGCGGTACGTCTTTCGGCAGCGCGGCCTGCTTCTGCGCCAGCGGCAGCGACGCATGTTCGTGAAGCAGCAAATCGGCCAGGTGGTTCTGCACGCCCCGGATGCTGTCCAGCAGCGGCGCCCGCATATCGACCACCAGCGGCAAGGTGTTGATCGAAGGTCCCATGACACGCTCATGGGCGCGGCCGCCGGACATGCGCCCGAACAGCACCGTGCCGAAGACGGCCTGGTCGACGCCGCAGATGCGCCCCAGCACATGGCCCCAGGCCGCGTGCAGAATGCTGGCGGCGCCGACGCCGATGCCGCGCGCCGCGTTCAGGACGCGCTGGGATGCCTGCCCGTCCAGCGCCCGCACCAGCGTCTGGATCCGCGAACCGTCGCGATGCACGTCGAGCAAGCCGAACGGCGCGGTCGTATGCGCCACCTTGCCCAGCAGGCGTTGGAAGTACACTTCGTGGTCGGCGCGCGTCAGCCCCTGCTGCATGGCCGCGACGAAGTTGCGGTAGGGGACAGGCTCGGGCATCTGGTGGCCGTTGCCGCGCATGAAGGCGCGCACTTCCGAGTCGATGATGTCGCCGGAGGCGCGGTCGGTGGTCAGGTGGTGCGCGAAATGCATCCCGACCCACCGGTCGTGCGCCTGGTCGCGGGCCACCACCAGCGTCGCCAGCGGCGCCTCGCGCAAGTCGATGCGGAAATGGGTGGGATCGAAGCGCGCCTTGAGCTGGTCGGCCACGGCGCCGTCCGCCGGATCCAGTTCCACGGTGCGCACCGCCAGCCGGGCCTGGCGCAGCACCACCTGCACCGGCTCGCGCAAACTGTCCCAGCGCAGCACCGTGCGCAGGATGTCGTGGCGCGCGACCACCTGATTGTACGCCGCCACATAGGCATCCAGCGCCGCCCTGTCGACAAACGCCACCATGCTCCACAGCAGGTAGGGATCGCCCTTGTTGGCCATCAGGTAGTGGAACAGCATGCCCTCCTGCAGCGGGGTCAGCGGATAGATGTCCTGGATCGCCGCGGCACCGCCGGGAATCGAGGCGACGATCTGGTCGACCTCGTCCTGGCTGGCCTGCAGCAACGGCAACATCTCGGCGGTAATCGACGCGCAGCCGGGCGGGATGCGGCTCGGCGGCACGCTGTCCGCGCCATCGCTGAAGTCGAATTGCTCGCCGTCGCCGATGCCGGCGATCAGGGTCGCGCGGTGGGTCTTGATCAGGTCCAGCAAGGCGGTATCGCGCCGGGCACTGCGTGATCCCCACAGCATCAACTGGCCATCGCGCAACTGAAGGGACGCCTGGTGGCGCTGCAAATGGGCCTTAATTTCAATAATACTCATAGTGCGATCGCTCCGTACTCTTCGGTTAATGCTGCAAGTTCAGACAAAATTGGCGTGGAGAACAGCGTCCTGACATCGGCGCGCAGATCGGCGCGGCGCATGCGGTCCAGCACCCGCACCGCCAGCAGCGAATGCCCTCCCAGTTCAAAGAAGTTGTCGTGGCGGCCGATGCGTTCGACGCCCAGCAACTCGGCCCAGATGGCGGCGATGGCTTGTTCGACCTCGCCTTCGGGCGCGACG
>JAJLPB010000031.1 GCA_025548565.1 Rugamonas sp. A1-17 | reverse complement strand
GCTCAGGCGTTGCCAGCGCGCGGCGGCGGTGGCGTCGATCTGGTTGCTGGCGGTGTCGACCTTGCAGCCGCCACGGCCGACCTGCGGATCCTCGACCACGCGCCAGCCGCCCTTGTCGAGCTCCTCGCCGATGCCGGCGCGCACGACTGCGGCGTCGTCCGGATGCAGCACCAGCAGCGCCGGCTGTTGCAGCACCGGCAGGTATTCGATGGCATCGCGCACGATGGGCAGGATCAGCTCGGGCTTGACCTGGAAGGCGTTCTTCAGCATGCCCTTGGCCAGCTGCAGCGCCAGCTCCAGCACGTCGTTGGCGATCAGCTGGTCGGCGTCGTGCAGGGCGTTGCTGAAGTTGGCGGCGATGGCGCGCACGTGCTCCAGCTCCTGGTCCGTGACCAGTTTGCCGGCCGCCAGCGCGTCGGCATGGCCGGCCGCGTGGCCTTCGTCGTAGCCGTCCTGACGGGCTTCCTCGCGGATCGCTTCGAGCTCTTCCACGGTGGGGTATTCCATCGGCGGCGGCAGCGGCGGGCCCATTTCCAGCGCCTCCTGCTGCTCCATCAAGGCCTCTTGCACGCGCTGCTCGGCGTCCAGGCGCGCCTGTTCGGCGTCGCGCTCGCGCTGCTCGGCTTCGCGCAGCGCCATCACGCTGGGGCGCTCGTCGCCAAACGAGGTCATCTCCCAGCGCTGGAACGCCGACTGCTGTTCTTTAGGTAACAGAGACATTAGACGAACGAATCCTCACCTTTACCGCCAAGCACGATCTGGCCTTCGTCGGCCAGGCGGCGGACGATCTGCAGAATCTGCTTCTGCTGGGTTTCCACCTCGGACAGGCGCACGGGACCTTTCGATTCCAGGTCTTCGCGCATCATTTCCGACGCACGGGCCGACATGTTCTTGAAGATCTTGTCGCGCAGCTCCTGCGACGCGCCCTTCAAGGCGATGATCAGCATTTCGGACTGCACCTCGCGCAACAGCAGCTGGATGCCGCGGTCGTCGATATCGATCAGGTTGTCGAACACGAACATCTCGTCCATGATCTTCTGGGCCATGTCGTTGTCGTAGTTCTTGATGTTGTCCATGACCGAGCCTTCCTGCTCGCCGGACATGAAGTTGAGGATCTCGGCCGCCGCGCGCACGCCGCCCAGCGACGATTTCTTGATGTTCTCGTTGCCCGACAACAGCTTGGTCAGCACGTCGTTCAGCTCGCGCAGCGCGGCCGGCTGCACGCCGTCCAGGGTGGCGATACGCAGCACCACGTCGTTGCGCAGGCGGTCGGTGAAGTGGCCGAGGATCTCGCAAGCCTGGTCGCGTTCCAGGTGGACCAGGATGGTGGCGATGATCTGCGGGTGCTCGTTGCGGATCAGCTCGGCCACGGATTGCGAATCCATCCACTTCAGCGATTCGATGCCGGACGCGTCCTTGCCGCCCAGGATGCGCGACAGCAGCACCGAGGCCTTGTCGTCGCCCAGCGCCTTGGTCAGCACCTGGCGGATGTATTCGTCCGAATCCAGGCCCACGGTGGAGGCGGCCGCGACCATGTCGCGGAAGTTGTCCAGCGTGCCCACCACTTCCTCGTGGGGCACGTTCTTCATGGTCGCCATCGCGGCGCCCAGCTTGAGCACCTCGCGCGGGCCGAGGAACTTCATCACCTCGGCGGCCTCGCTCTCGCCCATCGCCAGCATCAGGATGGCGGCCTTTTGCAGTCCGGTATTCTCAGTCATTTGCGCCTATCCATTCTTTGATCACGTTGGCAACGATGCGCGGATCCTCGGTTGCCAGTTTCTTGGCCATGGCCAGGTTTTCGCGATAGCCGCGCGCGGTGTTTTCTTCCATCTTGCGCAGCTCTTCCTCGGCGATGAGGGCCTCGTCCGGGCCTTCCTCGATGATTTCCTCCGGCTCTTCCGGTTCCGGCTCCGGCGCGTTGATCTCGTCGATCTTCTTGAACACCGGCCGCATCATCGGCTTGACGATGCGCATCACGATATACAGCAGGATCAGCGCGGTGATCAGGAACTTGGCCAGGTCCTTGGCCATCGGCAGGTTGGCCGGATCGCGCCACCACTCCGGCGGCGGCTCGAACGGCTTGTCGACGCCGTCGAACGGCGAATTGGCCACGCTGACGGCGTCGCCGCGGTCCTGGTTGTAGCCCATGGCCTGCTTGACCAGGTCGTTGATCTTGACCATCTCTTCTGGAGTATAGGCCTTGATGGTGACTTTGCCATCCTTGCCGATGATGCGCTTGTAGTTGACCACCACCGCCACCGTCAGGCGGCGCAGGCCGCCCATGCCGCGCTGCTCGTAGCGCACGGTCTTGTCGACTTCGTAGTTGGTGGTCGATTCCTTGTGGCTCGGGCCGGTGGCCGTGGTGTTGGAGGCCGCGCCCGGCGGCGTGCCCGGGGCCGGCGCGGTGCCGGTCGGCGAGCCGGCGGTCTGGGTCAGCGGCGCGGTGGCCGTGCCTGGCGGCTGGTTCGACAGCGCGCCCGGGATGCCGCCCGGATTGGTGTTGCCGGTGTTGCCGTTGGTTTCGCTGCTCTGCTGGCTGCGGATGGCCGAGGCGGCCGGCGGCGAGTTCGGCTTGTAGGTCTCGGCGGCCTGCTCGATCTGGGCGAAGTCGACGTCGGCGGTGGCCTCGGCGCGCACATTGCCCTCGCCGACGATGGGGATGATGATCGATTCGACCTGCTTGATGACCTGCAGCTGCATGTCCTTGACATACTTGAGCTGGGTCTCGTCCATGTTCTTGGCGTTCAGGCCGGCGTTGCCGTTCTTGTTCTGGTCGGAGATCAGGTTGCCGGCCTGGTCGATGACGCTGACGTTGGCCGGCAGCAGTTCCGGCACGCTGGAGGCGACCAGGTGGACGATGGCGGCGGTCTGGGACGGGTCGAGCTGGCGGTTCGGGTGCAGCGTGACGATGACCGAGGCGGTGGGTTTCTGCTGGTCGCGCACGAACACGGACGGCTTGGGCAGCGCCAGGTGGACGCGGGCGTTCTCGATCGCGGCCAGCGACTGGATCGAGCGCGCCAGCTCGCCCTCCAGCGCGCGCTGGTAGTTGACCTGTTCGAGGAACTGGGACACGCCCAGCTTCTGGTTCTCCATCAGCTCGAAGCCGACGTTGCCGCCCTTGGGCAGGCCCTGGGCCGCCAGTTTCAGGCGGATATCGTGCACCTGGTCGGTCGGCACCAGGATGGCGGTGCCGTTCTCGGAAAACTTGTGCTTGACGTTGAGCTTGTCCAGTTCGGCCGTGATGGCGCCGCCGTCGCGGTCGGTGAAGTTGGAGAACAGCACGCCGTATTCGGGCGGCTTGTTCCACAGCCACAGGCCGACCAGGATGGCGACGATGGCCGCCGCGCCGGCCGCGCGCAGGAAGTTGCGGCCCATCGGGGTCTGGATGAAGGGCAGCTTCTCGGCACCGTCATCGGCGGCGTCGGCTGCTGTGTCGTTGTCGATAGGTTCGGCTACGGCCATGATGGTTGGTTTCCGGTGCGTGGTTCTAGAGAGGATGAGCCATTATTGCGTGACTGCGGGCAAATCAATCGGCTAAACAGAGCGCCGTTTACGGTCCTGCTCGGCCAAGGGGGCTGGCCATGGCCTTGGTATTCTGTCAGGACTGATAGAGCCGTGCCGTATTGTAACGCCGCGCCCGGCCATGTCGCGGAAATTTGTTCCACGACAGCAACAAGATGGAGTCCGAGATGAAAACAGGTGGAATCGACAGCAGTCAGATCCAGGCCATGATCGCCCAGTTGAAGGCGCACGCCACGCGTCCGGGGTTGACGCCGCCTGTGATCAAGACCGAGCCGGCGCCGGCCGCCAAGGTGGAGTTTTCCGACGCCTTGAAGAACGCGCTGGACGGCGTCAACGCCAGCCAGGTGCAGGCCGACGACATGGGCAAGAAATTCGCGATGGGGGACGACAGCGTCAGCCTGTCGGACATGATGGTCTCGATGCAGAAAGCCAGCATCAACTTCCAGGCCACCATCCAGGTGCGCAACAAGCTGGTTTCAGCCTACCACGACATCATGAACATGCAGGTTTAAATCAGGCCGGCGATGCGGGCGTTGCGTTCGCGTTCCAGCTTGGTGATGTAGCGCTGCACGTAGGACAGCATGCCGCGCGAGATGCCGACGAACTCGCAGCCCAGCCGGCGGTTGGTCTTGTTGTTGAGCAGGGTCAGGTCCAGCGAGTTGCGGATCTGTAGCGACGTGGCCACCTGGCCGATCTCCGGCAGGTCGATGCGGCAGTCCGCATAGTTGCGGCCGATGGCGTCGCCCAGCATCATCTTGTTGTCGAGGATGGCGATGCCGCCGCAGCTGATGTCGGCCAGCGGGAAGGTGGTGTTGCCGCCCAGCTCGTCCGGCAGCGGAATCAGCACCCGCACCGGATTGGTCACCGGCGTCGAGATGCGGTAGTACTCGCGCCGCTGCAGCCGGATCAGCGTCGGCGGCACGGCGATCTTGAACGCCGGATTGCCCTGCCAGGTGGCCGCCTCGACGCGGTCGGCGGCGAACAGGATACGCACCTTGTCCAGCGTGGTCTCGAACGACAGCCGGCGCGACGCCAGGATGCGCTTGTTCTGCTCGCGGTCGATCGAGCAGTCCAGGTAGACGGTGTTGTGCGGCTCGTCCACTTCCAGGATGGAGGTCACGCAGACGTCGGCCTCGCCATGGATCAGCATGCGGATCAACTGGTTTTTTTCGCCGATACCGCGCAGCAGGGAGGTGATCTCCTTCCGTGATTCGACTTCAAAATCGTGCCAGTTTTCCAATTCCGCATCCTGAAAGTGTGGGTACATCGTTCGCGTCAAGTTTCTGTAAGAGGGATGCTGTCGGGCGCCGCCGGAAGTGGCAGGCCGGACTTTTGCGCTGATTCAATATGATATAGCCACGCTAATAGTTCCGCAATCGTCCGGTACAGCGTGGGGGGAATTTGTTGATCAAGGTCAACATCCATCAACAAAGAGACAAGTTCCTTGGACTCGTGGATGAACACGCCGGCCTCCAGCGCCACGCTGATGATCTGCTCGGCCACCAGCCCGCGGCCCTTGGCCACCACCTTGGGCGCCGGCGCGCCGGTTTCGTAGGTCAGGGCCACCGCCTGTTGCAGCGGACGGCGCGGCAGGTTGTCGGTCATGGCGATTCCTGCGCGATGGTCAGCGAGGACAGCGGCGCGCCAGCCGCCTCCATCGCCTGTTCCAGCTGGCCGGCGTAGGCGCGCAATGTGTCGGCGGTGTCGCCGTCGTCGGCTTGCACCTGGATATGCACCTGGCCGCCGATCAGCGTGACGGCGGCCGACACCGCGCCCAGCATCGGGAAGCGGAAGCGCACGCCGCTGCGCCAGATCTGCTCGGGCTCGCCGTCGGCGCCGCCCTGGCCGTCGTCCTGGCGGCCTTCGCGCTGCTCGCGGCGGATCTCCCACTGCATCGGCTGGCCGGGCCAGGCTTCGCCGTTCCATTGCACCCGGCCCTGCTCGTGCGTATGCAGTTGCTGGTTGATCAGCTGCGCCGCGCTCAGGTCGGGACCGCTGGCGGCGGCACGCGCCGCGTTCTCGCCGCCCTGCAGCATGCGCTGCATCTGCGGCTCGCGCATCAGCTCGGGCAGGGTGCGCTCGCCCTTGGCCCATTCGGTGACATGCGATTCGTAGAACAGGCCGCTTTGCGAGATGGTGTCCTGCAGCTTTTGCGCCAGCTGTTCGGTGGCCGGCGCGGCGTTGCCGAACAGCGCGCTCTTGCCGACCAGCGCCAGTTGCGCGGCGCCGCCGCTTTGTGCCGCGCTGAGCACGGTGGTCAGCAGGCGGGCCGTGTTGCTCAGCGTGGCTTGCGGCGTGTTGGGGTCGAGGTCGGGCAGTTCGTTGGCCGGCGTCAGCGGCGCCTTGCCCAGCAGCGTGGCGGCCAGGCTTTGCGGCTTGACGGCTTCGGCCGGGACCGCGCCGCCGCTGGCTGCCGTGGCAGCGCCGGCCTGGGCTGCGGCACTGGCCTGGGCGGCGGCGGCCGGTGTCGCGGCCGCGCCTGGCAGATTTGCTGCGGGCGTCGCGGCGCCGGCGGTGGCTGCCTGCGGATTGGTGGCGGGGCGGCCCGTTGTTGCGGCCTGCTGATCGGCGGCCTCCGCGCCGGATGCCCCGGCTGCGGTTGCGGCGCCGGCAGCGGCGCCCGCTTGCGCGGCACCTGTGGCCGGGCTGGCGGCACCACCGGCGGCTGGCTGCGTGCCAGGCTTGGGCTGGCCCGGCACGCCGTCCGCTTCCGCAGGCACGCCGGCTTTGGCGTCGGCCGCGCCGGACGCGGCCGGCTGGCCCTGCGCGGTGCCGGCGGGCTGGCGGGGCGTGCCCGGCACGGTGGCCGGCGCGTCCTGCGACGGCAGGGTGGGGGAGTAGAGGCCGGGGTCGGCTTCGGCGGTGTCGCCGTAGACCAGCGTGGCGGAGCTGCCGGGGGTATTGTTAGCGAGCTGGAAGGTGGGACGCGGGCTGGCCGTGAGCACGGTCAGCGGCACGTCGGCGCCGACCTGCACCTCCGGCGGCAGCATCATGCGCACCGCGTTGTCGGCCACGCGGACCAGGAAGCTGCCGTCGTTGTACTTGGACAGCACCTCGGCCGTGACAGATTGCCCGACCAGGCTTTGCAACGCGCGCTGGAAGGCCGCCTGGCGGCCGTCGCCCACCGGCGCGGCGCCGCCGACGCCGGCCGCCGGGCCGACCGGCAAGATGGTGACCGCTGGCGGCAGCATGGCGCGCCCCGGCTTTAGACGCTGCCGTAGGCGTTGATCACGCGCCGTTCAGTGCCGGTGGAGTTGATCAGTTTGGACAGTTGCGCCATCCACGGCATGGTCAGGTCGCGGATCTGACGGTCGGCGTTGAGCATCTGGCGGATCAGGCTGATCTTGCGTTCGCGCTCCGCGCCCTGCATCGGCTGGGCCGGCTCCTGCTCGCGCAGCGCCTGCACGTGGGCGGCGCAGCGCTGCTCCAGCAGCACCAACTGGTCCCAGTCGCTGCGCGTTGCGGCCTGCACCATCTGTTCGGTCAGGTCGGCCATGGCGGCGTACACGGAAAGGATATCTTGGCTGGTCATCATGAATCAGGCGCTCGCGAGATTGGTGGTGGGGCGGATGCCGGTGGCGGCGGGGGTGTCGGCAATGGCGTTCCAGGCGTCGCGCAACTCGGTCAGCAGGCGCTGCACTTCCTCCAGGATCGCCGGGTCGTTGTTCAGGTTGGCGGTCAACAGGCGCGCGCTCATGTATTCGTACAGCGCGTCCAGGCCCTCGGCGATGTCGCCGCCGGCTTTCTTGTCGAGCGCGGCGCGCAGGCCGCTGTCGATGATCATGATGGCCTTGGAGATCGATTTGCCTTTCTCGCCGATATCGCCGTTGCGCATGCCGTTCAGCGCGCTGCTCAGCGCCACCAGGGCGCCGTCGAACAGCATGACGATCAGCTTGTGGGGACTGGCGGCCACCACGCCGGTTTCCATGCCAACCTTGGCATAGGCGTGCACGCCAGTTTGTCGCGATCCGAACATACTCTGTCTCCTGTTAAAGCGTCAGCGGCTATTGCTTGGCAAGCGCCGCGAACTGTTGCGTCAAGAATGACGCGGTGGTATTCATGCTGGCGATCGAGGTGTCGAGCGCCGTGTACTGTGCGCGGTAGCGCGCTTCGATGTCGACCAGGCGGGCGCTGAAGGCGTCCTTCTGCTTGGCGATGTCCTTGACCGTGTTGTTCAGGCCGGTGGTGCGGCTGGTGATCGCGCCTTGCGCGCCCAGGTAGCCGGCCGCCAGCGAGTTGAGCTGGTAGGCGTAACCTTGGGAAAAGCCGAAACTGCCGCGCGAGCCGATGGTGTCGCCGGTGACCGTCAGCTTCAGGCCGTCGACCGGTGCGCCGGGCGAGCCAGTCAGGGTTTGACCGCTGCCGGTGGCGGTGTAGCCGCCGATGGTGCCGGCCACGTCCAGGCCATCGACCGAAGTGCCGGCGCCGAAGACGGCCGAGATGTCGGTGCCGGTCGCGGTGGCGATATGGATGTTCGATTTGGCGCCGTAGCTAGTCGACGCCAGCTTGAGCTTGCCGTCGTCGCCGATGGTGGCGGTGACGGTGGCGCCGGCGTTGGCAAACGCGCTGACGCCGTTGATCGATGATTGCAGTAGCGTGACCAGCTGGCTGGGATTGTAGCTGCCGGCCGGTAGCGAAATGGTGGCGGTGTTGGACAGCGTGGCCGGCTTGGTGTCGTTCAGCGTCACGGTCCAGGTGGTGTCGGTGTCGATCACGGTTTCGGCCGGCAGCACGGTGGTGCCCTGCAGCGTCCCCTGGGTGGCCAACTGGGTGATGTTGATCGCGTAATCGCCGGCCTGCGAGTTGGTGCCGGAGCTGACGAACTTGACGTCCGGATCGCTGCCATGGCCGACCGCCGCGAACAGGCCGGCGATGTCGTTGAAGTTGTTGGTGACGGCCTTTTGCAGCTTGGCGTTGTCCAGGCTCAGCGTGCCATCCTTCTGGAACGAGATGCCGATCTGTGACAGATTGGTCAGGCTGGAACCCTGTAAGCCAGTGATCGAGGTGCCCAGTTGCCGGCGGATAGAGGCCTGCAGGTTGCGCAGGGTGGTGTCGCCCAGTAGCGGACCACCGGTCTTGGTTTGCGGATCGTAGGCGCCCAACTGCGCGATCTGGCCGTTCAAATCGTTGTAGGCCTTGACGAAGCCGGTGACCGAGTTGGTCAAAGAGCCGCTGTCCTTGCTCACCGACAGCGACGAACTACCAACCTTGAGGGCGGTGATGCTGATGCCGCTGATGGCGCCGTTGATGCCGGTGCTGGGACTGGTGACGGCGATGCCATTGACGGTGGCCAGCGTATCGGCCGCCGCCGCCTTCTGGCTCAGGTTTTGGACCCCGCCTGGGTCGTAGCCCAGCAGGGCGACCAGCTTGTCGTCCGGCGGATTGCCGCCGGAGCCGGCCAGTGTGATCTTCATGGTCGAGCTGGCACCGGTCGCGGACGACGTCAGGATCAGGTGGTTCGGGGTGGCGTTGGTGCCGGTCGAGCCGTCCGAGACGATGCTGGCGGTGACGCCGAAGTTGCCCTTGTTGATCGCCGCCACGATGCCCTGCAGCGTGTTATTGGAGCTGTCGATGACGATGTTGCCGCTGGTGCGGCTGGCGTCGGCCGTGAAGCTGGCGCCGAGATAGGCGCCGCCGACACCGGCGGTAAAGCCGGCCTTGGCAGGGTCGGTGCCGCCGACGGTGATCGGGCTCCCGTCCGCCGACACCAGCGTAATCGATCCCACGGCTGTCGTGCTGGAACCGATGTTGGCCGTGCCGCTATTGCCGATGCCGCCAGTGACGCTGCCGTCGACGACTTCGGCGATGGCGATATTGCTGCCGTCAGCGTTGAGAAATTGCAGATCGCCGCCGGCGGCCGTGCCGGTGACGGTGATGTTGGCGTCGGCCAGCGCGCGCCCGACGGCGGTGGTGGGCGCCAGGGCGGCATCGAGCGAGGCGGCGGTGACGCCACCGGCGGCGCCGGCGGCCACGCCGGTGGCCTGGGCGGCGATTTCCACGCCGCCAACCGTCAGTTTGTACGTGCCGCCGCCGCTGGTGTCGACATTGCCGAAGCTCGAGACGCCGGCGGCGCCGAACAGAGTGGCGCTGGTGGCGGTGGCCGCAGCTTTGGCCGACACGCCGGTAGTGGTGCTCTTGGCGTTGATGGCGTCGGCCAGCAGGCGCGCGCTGCGGGTAGAACCGTCGGTGGAGACGGCGGTGCCGTTGATGCTGAGCGAACCCGGCGACAGGCCTCCGCTGGACAGGCTGGCGCCCAGCTGGGTGCCAGCGATGCCGAAGGTGCCGCCGCTGGTGGTGCCGAGCGAAAAATTGATGGTGGTCTTGGCGCCCAGGCCGATGGCAGCCGTGGTGCTCTTCTGGCCGATCGCGGCCAGCGTTTGCGCCTGCGCGATCTGGCTGATGTTGACACGGTAATTGCCCGGCTGCGCGGTACTGCTGGCGGTGGCGGTCATCACGGTGCTATCGCTGGGCGAGCTGACCAGAGTCTGGAAGCTGGCGACCGAGGTTAGGCCGGCGAGCGCGCTCTGGAACGAGCCCAGGGCGCCGGATAAATTGCCGAACGCGGACACCTGGGCCAGGTAACTGGCCGACTTCTTGTCGTAATCGGCCAGCGGCGCTGACTCGACCGCCATCAGCTTGCTGACGATGGAGTCGACCGGGATGTTCGAGCCGATACCTGGTGAAGAGATGCCCACGATGCGCTCCTAAGTAAAGCAATAATATAAGACAATATCGGCAGAATCAAACCGGACTTGAGAGGGGAGAATACCTGCCAGTTCAGGCAAAGCTGAAAAAACGGGCAGTGAAGGGGACGTGACGGGACAGTGGACAGGCGCTCCCGGTGTCAGGATGCCATGGATGGAGAAAAAGCGGCGCGCGCGAGCGCGGCCGCTTCAGGCGGTCTGCTGGATCAGCAGGCCGGAGTTGCTGGATTTCGACTCCAGCGATTTGGCGATTTCCAGCGCTTCGGGCGAGGGAATCTGGCGCAGCACTTCCTTGGTGGTCTGGTCGATCACCTTGACCACGGTGCGCTTGGTGTCGCTGTCGACCGAGAATTCCAGGCCTTGCGACTTGGCCTGCGCCGACTTGTTCAGCTGCGACACGGCGTGGTTGACCTGTTCCAGCGTCGGTACGTTGGCTGGGCCTTTGACGGCGGCCGCTGTCTCCACGGCAGTGGCTGGCGCACGCGTGGCGCCTTGTGCAGCGACATCGCCGCCAGCGGCTGTGGCCGGGCGGTCTACTGGGCGGGCCTGTGTGGCCGAGCCGATGGTATCGATAGTCATGATGCTTCCTTTGTGAAAAATCCCCGACTGAATAAATCAGCCGGGGAACCTAGTCAGAGCGACCCTGTTGCGTCAACTCCTCCCCGGATTTTAGCCACGCAGCAGGGACAGCACGCCGTTCGGCAGCGAGTTGGCCTGGGCCAGGATCGCGGTACCAGCTTGTTGCAGGATCTGGCCGCGGGTCAGGTTGGCCGTTTCCGACGCGAAGTCGGTATCTTGAATCCGGCTACGCGAAGCGGACAGGTTCTCGGTCGCGGTATTCAGGTTCGAGATGGTCGAGGCGAAACGGTTCTGGATTGCACCCAGTGCAGCGCGGTTGCTGTTGATCTGGTTCAGCGCCGAGTCGATGGTTTTCAGTGCCGCGTTCGAGCCGGCCACGGTGCTGACGTCGAGCTTGGACACCGATTGCAGCGCGCTGGCTTGGGTGGCGGCGACGATGGCGGTGCCGGTGCTGCTGATCGAGAAGCCATTGTCCGACGAGAAGTCCAGGTGACCGCCGACGGTGATGCTGGAGCCTGCGCCGGCCGTGATGACCGGGGTGGCGCCCGAGTTGTCGACGGTGTCGGCGGTGCCACCTGCACCGAAGGCCACGCCGGTGGCGAGCACGGCGGCGGTGGTGCCCGACGCTGGTTTGTCGGCGCCGCGCAGGAAGGCGGTGGCCAGGCCGTCGTCGGCAGCCGTGTTGGTGTTCTGAATCTGGATGTCGTCGCCGTTGGCGTCACTCAGGGCGATTTCCTTGGCGGTGCCGGCCGAGTTGGTCTTGATGGTGGCGCTAATGCCGGTCGTGCCGCTCTGGGCGTTGATGGCCTGTGCCAGCGAGGACACGTCGCCGCCCTTGACTTGGGCCGAGATGGTGACCGCGCTCGATTCCTTGTCGTTGGCCACCGAGTTGGTGCCGCGCAGAGTGAACTGATAGGAGCCGTCTTTCAGACCGGTGGTCGGTGCGGCCGGATCGGAGCCCGACAGGGTGGCGCTGGTGACGGCCGAAGCCTTCACGCCGCTGGTGCCGAACTGGCTGTTGATGGCCGCGGCGATGGTCTTGGCGCTGTCGCTGGTCTTGACCGCGACGTTGGTGGTCACGCCGGCACCCGAGCTCAGGGTCAGGGTTTCGTCCGCAGCGATGTTGTTCTTGTTGCCTGCGATCGCTTCCGACACGCGGGCGCCGCCGTAGGCCGAGGTGGCGGTGTTGTTGCCCAGGTCGGTGGCCTTGGCCGAGCCGACGCCAATGTTAATGGTCTGGCCGGAGTTGGCGCCGACCTGGAACTGGGCCGAGGTCAGCGAACCGTCCAGCACGTTCTGGCCGTTGAACTGGGTGGTGTTGGCCACGCGGTCCAGCTCGTTCGACAGGGCCGACACCTCGCCCTGGATCGACTTGCGGTCGGAATCCGAGTTGGTGCCGTTGGCGGACTGGACTGCCAGTTCGCGGATACGTTGCAGCAGATCGCCTGCGGTGCTCAAGCCACCCTCGGCCGTTTGCGCCAGCGAGATGCCGTCGTTGGCGTTACGTGCTGCCTGGGTATTGCCGCGAATTTGCGAGGTGAAGCGCTCGGAAATCGCCAGGCCGGCGGCGTCGTCTTTTGCGCTGTTGATGCGCAAACCGGAAGACAGGCGTTGCAGGGAAGTCGACAGCGAGGCTTGCGACGTGGTCAGGTTACGTTGCGAATTCAGCGATGCAATATTAGTGTTAATGACTTGTGCCATGATGTTTCTCCAGACTTAATACTTCGATTCGGCGATATGCTCAGTTCCCATTGGTCTGCCTCCACACTCCGAGACATTCAAACCGCTGTTGTAACTGGTAACGGTTGCCCACAGGGAAAATTAAGGGGCAAAAAGCCGGGAAATTTTCTGCGTCAGGCCTAAAGTTCATTGCCGATGCCCGTTTAAACGACCGCGTTCGCGGAATCTTTAGGGCAAAAATAATTATTTTTCGACCTTGTTTTTGGGCA
>JAJLPB010000030.1 GCA_025548565.1 Rugamonas sp. A1-17 | reverse complement strand
TGTGAACATTTGATATTTTAAGTATCAGCAGAACTAGTCTGCTGCGCACCTTCATCAAACGCCCACACTTATCGACTGTTAATTTTTAAAGAACTTATTCGGCACTGCTTACTGAAGAAGCGTTGTGTTCATCAGCGAAGAGGCAAGATTATGAACTGTTTCGTTTATCTCGTCAAGCCTGTTTTTTTCTCCGCTCTTCGCTGCATTTGCATGCTGCGTTTTGCGGGGAGGCGAACTATAGCAAGAGCAGCCGCAGCTTGCAAGAGTAAAATAGCGGCTTCTCCGATTTATAAGTCGCCCATATGTTTATTCCAACTATCCCTGCTACTAATAACGAGACACTGGCCGCCCTGCTGGACAAGGCCATCAACAATAAGACCAAGCCGCTGGGTAGCCTGGGCGTACTGGAGTCCCTGGCCAAGCAAATAGGCCTAATACAGAACACGCGCGACGTCGCGATCACGCAGCCGGCCATATTGGTGTTCGCCGCCGATCACGGCGTGGTCGCGGAAGGCATCTCCGCCTACCCGCAAGATGTGACCTGGCAGATGGTAGAGAACTTCCTCGCACGCGGCGGCGCCATCAACGTCTTCGCGACGCAAAACAACTGCGAACTGCGCGTCGTCGACGCCGGCGTCAATCACGACTTCGGCCCGCGCGACGGCCTGACCGACCGCAAGCTGGCACATGGCACGCAGAACTTCGCGCACGAACCAGCCATGAGCCGCGCCATCTGCGAGGCCGCACTGTCCGCCGGCATGGCCCTCGCCGCAGAATTGAAAGGCAATGTGGTCGGCTTCGGAGAAATGGGTATCGGGAACACCACCGCCGCCGCCGCATTGATGCACAAGCTCACCGGCATCCCGGTCGCCCAATGCGTAGGCGCCGGCACCGGCCTGTCCGCGGAAGGCGTGCTGCATAAGCAGCGCGTGATCGAAGCGGCGGTGGCAAAGCACGACGTCACCGAACCACTAGACGTACTGACCACCTTCGGCGGGCTGGAAATCGCCATGATGGCCGGCGCCATGCTGAAAGCGGCCGAATTGCGTAAAGTACTGCTGATCGATGGCTTCATCGTCACCAGCGCACTGCTGGTCGCGGCCCGCCTGCAACCGACGATCCTGGACTACTGCGTCTTCGCCCACTGCTCAAACGAGAACGGCCACCAGCAGATGCTGGCCGCACTGGGTGCGAAGCCGCTGCTGAACCTGGGCCTGCGCCTGGGTGAAGGCACCGGCTGCGCACTGGCGCTGCCGCTGCTGCACGCGTCGGCCAACTTCCTGAACCAGATGGCCACCTTCGAGTCGGCCCAGGTCAGCGAGAAGTCCGAGTAACGCGCCGTGCATCAGTTACGCCTGTTCTTCACCGCGCTGCAGTTCTTTACCCGCCTGCCGATTCCCGGCTGGGTGGGCTTCGATCCCGCCTGGCTGAATCAGGCGTCGCGCTATTTCCCGCTGGTCGGCGTTGTGGTGGCGGCCATCGCCGCCGGCGTGTACGCGCTGGCGGCGTGGATCTTCCCAGCCCCGGTCGCGGTACTGCTGTCGACAGCAGCCGGCATCTATGCGACCGGCGCCTTCCACGAAGACGGCTTTGCCGATATGTGCGACGGCTTCGGCGGCGGCATGACGCCGGAGCGCGTGCTGGAGATCATGAAGGATTCGCGCATCGGCGCATACGGCGCCATCGGCATCATTTGCCTGCTCGCCACCAAGTGCACAACGCTGTCGATGCTGCCGCCGCTAACGGCCATCGCCGCGTTGTTTGTCGCCCATCCGCTATCGCGCCTGATGGCGACCTCGCTGATCTGGCGACTCGACTACGCGCGCGCGGAAGGCAAGGCCAAGCCGCTGGCGCAAAAAATGAGCGGCGCCGAATTTTCACTGGCGGCTGCCTCCGCCGCCATTCCAGCGTTCGCGATGATTGCCTGCGGATGGATCACATGGAGCACGCTGGCAGCTGGCGTCGTAGCCGGCGCCATCGCCACCGCTTGGCTGGCCCGCAAGTTCGTCCGCCGTATCGCGGGCTACACAGGCGACTGCCTCGGCGCCGTACAACAGCTCAGCGAAGTGGCGTTCTACCTGTGCGTGTTGGCCAGCATGCGCCACGGCGCACTGCCTTGGTAACGCCATGCGCCTGATACTGGTCCGTCATCCGCAGCCGCTGGTTGCCACCGGCGTTTGCTACGGCCGCAGCGACCTCGCCGTATCAGAGGATCAGCTGGCGAGAACGCTGACGGCGCTGTCGGCCGCGCTGCCCCACGGCCTGCCTTTATATAGCAGCCCACTGCAACGCTGCACCACGCTCGCAGCGGAGCTGGCGCCGCTGCTGCAATCCCCCGCCCCGCTGCTGGACGCCCGCATCGCCGAAATCGACTTCGGCGATTGGGAAATGCGCGCCTGGGACGACATCCCGCGTGCCGACATCGACGCCTGGGCCGCGGACCTGGTCAATTACCGCCCTGGCGGCGGCGAGAGCGTGCTGCAGATGGCCGGCCGCATCGCCGCTTTCTATGCTGACCTCAAGCGCCAGCAACGCGACGCCATCATCATCTGCCATGCCGGCGCAATGCGCTTGCTGTCCGCCTGCCACACAGGCCTGGCGCCTGCCGCGATGGCGCTGCAGGCGGCGCGGCATCCGCATCAAATCGGCTACGGCGCCACGCTGATCCTGCAAAGCCGAACCTCCAGCCAATGACCTTCGGAGCGCAAACCCGTATAATGGCGGGGTTTTGGTGCCCGCGCGTCTGTCCAGATGCGCAGTTAAACGGGAAACACGAAGCTCCAGGTCCACTCGACCAAGGCCCACGTGTGCTGCCCCCGCAACGGTAAGCAAGTGTCGCAGCGCATGCGCGACAGCCCTCCTCAGACAAACCACTGTGCTCCGCATGGGAAGGTGAGAAGGTCTAACTTGCCAGCCCGGATACCGGCCAAATCAGGTGGAAGTGAGCGAACGGGATGTGCGCGAACGGAAGGAGCCGGCATTGGTATCGGCGCTCCGCTGCATGCATCGTCCGGTTCTCCGCTTCTGTTCAATCTGGCCCACGGGGACGTCGGCCGGTTGCTATTAACAGAAAAACTACATGATGAATCTTCATATCTCCCGTCCGGCGGCCTTGACGTCGCTCGCACTGGCAATGGCCGCCTCCTACGCTCACGCAGAACCCATCGCCGGCACCGTGCTGGTCACCGCCACCCGCAGCCCCCAGCCACTGGCCGACGTTATCAGCGATAGCGTCACCATCAGCGCCGAGCAGATCGCCGAATCCGGCGCCGGTTCCATTGTCGACCTGCTGCAACGCCAGCGCGGCATCGAGATCGCCCGCACCGGCGGCCCAGGCACCAACTCCACCGTGTTTATCCGCGGCGCCAACAGCAATCAGAACGTGGTCCTGGTCGACGGTGTGCGTATCGGCTCGTCGACCACCGGCGCCGCCAACTGGAGCGCGCTGCCGCTGACCTCCATCGACCATATCGAAATCGTCTACGGCCCACTGAGCTCCCTGTATGGCGCGGACGCCATCGGCGGCGTAATCCAGATCTTCACAAAGAAGGGCAAGGGCGCGCCAGAATTCACCGCCTTCGCGGGCTACGGCACCGACAACACCCGCGAGGGCGATGTTTCGGTCTCCGGCGCCACCGGCGGTGAACACAGCATCAGCTACGCGATCAGCGCCGGCAAGGAAAAGTCGGACGGCTTCTCGGCCACCCGCCCTGCCAGCAGTTCCTACAATGCCGACAAGGATGGCTACGACCGCGAAAGCGCGGCGGCGCAATTCAGCCTGCGCCTGGCCGAAGGCCACGAAGTAGGCGCGATGCTCCTGCATAGCAAACTCGATTCGCAGTACGACTACGGCGCCGGGCCCTACGACGTGCGCTCGCACGCGAAGCTCGAAAATGCCTCGGTCTACAGCAAGAACCAGATCCTGCCGATCTGGCAAAGCCTGGTGCAGTACTCGCAGGCCAAGGACGATGGCGCCAATTACAGCAGCGCCTCGGCGTTCGGCTACTCGCAGGCAAACACCAAGCAAACCGACTTCACCTGGCAGAATGATGTGCAGATCGGCGCCGACGTGCTGCAACTGCTGTACGATCACCGCAAGGAAGAAGTGCAGACCAGCGGCTTCACGCTGGACGCTTCGCAGCGCACCACCAACTCGCTGGCGGCTTCGTACAACGCCCGCCGTGGCGATAACCTGTTCAACGCCAGCGTGCGCCGCGACAAATCGGTCTACGGTTCGAAGAACACCGGCTCCATCGGCTACGGCTACACCGTCACGCAGGCGTTGCGCGCCACCGCCAGCTACGGCACCAGCTTCCGCGCACCAACCTTCAATGAACTGTACTACCCAGGCTACGGCAACGACAAAAACAAGCCGGAACTGGGCAAGAACGCCGAAATCGGTCTGCGCTACGACAACGGCACCACCGCGCTGAGCGCAAGCTACTACCACAACCGCCTGACCGACCTCCTGGTGAACACGACGCCATGCCCGTACGCCGGCGATTACTCCTACGGCTGCGCCTACAACGTCAACCACGCACTGCTCGAAGGCCTGACCATGACCGCCAGCCAGCAGCTGGGCCGCTTCAACCTGGCCGCCAACGTCGACCTGCAGGATCCAAAGGACGAAACCAGCGGCAAGCGCTTGCAGCGCCGCGCCAAAAAGCACGGCAACCTGATGGCCGACTACAGCGCCGGCGCCCTGAAGGCCGGTGTGGAGATCGAACTGTCCGGCGATCGCTACGAAGACACTGCCAACACGGTCCGCATGGGCGGCTATGGACTGGTCAATCTGTACGCGACCTACCACTTCAACCGCGACTGGTCGGCGCTGGTCCGCTGGAACAACATCGGCGACAAACAGTACGACCTGGCGCGTAACTACACCACGCCGATGTCCAAGCTGTTCGCCGGCATCCGCTACGGCTACAAGTAAGCGGTAATGGTGTAACCTGCCGGGCGGGAAGCGCATCCGCCGAGCGTCCGGCAGCCTCTTTTTGAAAGCAGTGCATGCATTCTTTCTCCCGCAATCTGCGACAACGCGCCACCGTCACCTTGACCGTGCTGGTGCTGTTCGCGTTTGCCAGCCTGATTTTTTCGGGCATGACCGGTTCGGTCTCGATTCCCCTCTCCGATATTCCCGCGGCAGTCAGTGAACTGCTGCACGGCCAGACCAACACGCTGGCATCCACCCTGCTCGACCTGCGCGTAAGCCGCGCGCTGACCGCCTTCGTCACCGGCGCGGCGCTATCGCTGACAGGCGTGATGATGCAGGCGCTGCTGCGCAATCCGCTGGCCGACCCTTATGTGCTGGGCATTTCCGCCGGCGCCTCCGTCGGCGCCTTGGCCGCGATGCTGTTCGGCTGCGCCATCTGGATGGTCGACGCCTCGGCCTTCGGCGGCGCCGTCGCCATCGCGATGATGCTGTACCTGTTGGCCCGGCGCGACCTGCGCGGCGGCACGGCGGGCGAAGGCGGCACCGCGCTGCTGCTGTTGACCGGCGTGATACTGTCCTCCGCCTGCATGGCGCTGGTGACGCTGATGCTCTCCATCGCTCCCGAAAGCCGCTTGCGCAGCATGATCTTCTGGATGATCGGCGACCTGGCCGGCGCGCCATCGCGCGCGATGCCGTGGATCGTATTGGCCTGCGGCCTGGTATTTGCCGTGCGCAGCGCCCGCTCCATGAACGTGATGGCGCTGCACGCCGAAGCCGCCGCCACGCTGGGCATCCGCGTCGGCGCGCTGCGCAAGGGTTTGTTCTTCGCTTCCGGCCTGCTGACCGCCAGCGCCGTCACCAGCGCCGGCAGTGTGGGCTTCGTCGGGCTGATCGTGCCGCACGCCTGCCGCTTCGCCGTCGGCGCCGACCACCGCGTGCTGATCCCGGCGGCTACGCTGGCCGGCGGCACCTTCCTGCTGCTGGCCGACACGCTGGCCCGTACCATCATCGCGCCGCAACAGCTGCCGGTAGGCGTGATCACCGCCCTGATTGGGGCGCCGATCTTCCTGTATCAACTGCACCGGCTGCGCAAATGATGATCAGCACCCACGACCTCTCCCTGAAAATCGGCCAGCGCCAGTTGATCGCGGATCTGAACTGGCGGGTGTGCGAAGGCGAATGCTGGAGCGTCATTGGCCGTAACGGCGCCGGCAAGAGCACCCTGCTGAAAACGCTGGCCGGCCTGCGCAACCCGGACGGCGGGTATGTCACCATCCAGAACCGCGCCCTGGCCGACTGGCCGCTGACCGAACTGGCGCGCCAGCGTGCCTTCCTGGCGCAAAGCCGCAGCGACGCCTTCGCCTACAGCGTGATTGAAACCGTGCTGTCGGCCCGCCACCCCTACCACGGCAACCGGTACTGGGAAGGCAGCGACGATCACGCCATCGCCCTGAAATCGCTGGAGGCTATGGAAGTGGCCGAACTGGCCGAGCGCGACGTACGCACCTTGTCCGGCGGTGAGCGCCAGCGTGTGGCCATCGCCGCCATGCTGGCGCAGGACACGCCACTGCTGCTGCTCGACGAACCGGCCAATGCGCTGGACCTGGCGCACCAGGTCAGCGTCATGAACCTGCTGGCACGCTTGTGCCGCGACCAGGGCAAGACCGCGGTGATGATCGGCCACGACCTGACGCTGGCGCACAGCGTCTCCACCCACGCGCTGCTGCTGATGGGCGACGGCCGCTGGCTGGCCGGCACCACGGCCGAGGTGATGCAAGCAGATATCCTGGGCGACTACCTCGGGCATCCGATCGACATCATCCAGCATGGCAAGCGCAGTATCTTCATTCCCACGGAGGACCCAGCATGACTCAACAAAATAACGATGGCATCGACGAGCAAACCGCAGCGCTGAACGAGCGCCATCGCGTTCGCATGGAGCGCAAGAAGGCCATCATCGACGCCAAGATCGCCGCCGCCGACAAAGAGATCGGCATTATCATCGTCAACACCGGCAACGGCAAGGGCAAAAGCTCCAGCGGCTTCGGCATGGTGATCCGCGCCATGGGCCACGGCATGAAGGTGGGCGTGGTCCAGTTCATCAAGGGCGCGATGCAGACCGGCGAAGAGCTGTTCCTGCGCCGCTTCCCGATGGAGGTCAGCTTCCATTCGATGGGAGAGGGCTATACCTGGGAAACCCAGAACCGTGAGCGCGACATCGAAAAGGCGCAGCTGGCGTGGGAGCAAGCGAAACGCTTCCTGGCCGATCCCGAAATCGGCCTGGTGCTGTTCGACGAACTCAATATCGCCCTGAAGTACCGCTACCTGGACGTGGACACCGTCATCAACGATCTGCTGGCCCGCCCGGCAATGCAGCATGTCGTCATCACCGGACGAGGTGCGCCGCCAGAGCTGATCGCCATCGCCGATACCGTCACCGAGATGGAAGTCGTCAAGCACGCATTCAAGGCAGGCATCGGCGCGCAATTGGGCACCGAGTGGTGATGGCTGTGCATATCGACGTCAAGGCGGTGCTGGTGGCGGCCGTGGCCTCCGGCCAGGGCAAAACCACCGTGACCGCCGCGCTGGCACGCAAGCTGGTACGGCAGGGCAAACGGGTGCGCGTGTTCAAATGCGGCCCGGATTTCATCGATCCGATGCTGCTGGAACGCGCCAGCGGCGCGCCGGTACGCTCCTTGGACCTGTGGATGGTCGGCCATGCGCTGTGCCGCAGCCAGCTGGCGCAAGCCGCCGCCGAAGCGGATGTGATCCTGATCGAAGGCGTCATGGGCCTGTACGACGGCACACCGTCGTCCGCCGACCTGTCGCGCGAATTCGGCGTGCCGGTGATGGCGGTGATCGACGCCGGCGCCATGGCGCAAACCGCCGGCGCGCTGGTTCACGGCCTGCGCGATTATGGCCCGGTGGAGATGGCGGGTGTGATCGCCAACCGCGTCGCCAGCGAAGGCCACGCCAGGATGGTGGCGGCCTCGCTGCGAGACATCCCCCTGTTCGCAACCTTGCCGCGCCAGGCCAAGTCGCTGCCCGAGCGGCATCTCGGCCTGGTGCTGCCCGGCGAAGTCGTCGACATCGAACAGCTGCTCGACAATCTGGCGGACCAGCTGGTGTTCGACGAAGCGGCATGGGAGCGCCTGCCGCCCGTACGCATCGAGATCCCGCCAGCCACGGCGCCGCAAGCACCGCTGCTGGCTGGGCAGACCATCGCGGTCGCGCGAGATCCGGCTTTCATGTTCATCTATCCGGCCAATCTGGATACCTTGCGCCAGCTGGGCGCGACGCTGACGTTCTTCTCGCCACTGGCCAATGAGCCCGTGCCGGCGGAAGCGAACGCCGTCTATCTGCCAGGCGGCTATCCCGAGCTGCATGCGGAGGCGCTGTCGCAAGCCGCCGTGTGGCAGGCATCGATCCGCGCGGCCCACGCGGCCGGCATGCCCATCGTCGCCGAATGCGGCGGCATGATGGCACTGGCCGATACCCTGGCCGACCAGGCAGGCGCAGTGTGGCCCATGGCCGGTGTGCTGCCCGGCGCGGTGGCGATGCAAGCGCGCCTCGCGGGCCTGGGTTCGCAAGGACTGACGACGGAACACGGCGTCCTGCGCGGCCACACGTTCCATTACTCCAAACTGGAGACAACGCTGGAGCCAACGGCGTACACTATCAAACATCCATCCGCCGTTCAGGGTGAGGCTTGGTATCGCGTAGGCTCCCTGAAGGCGTCGTATTTTCACGCCTACTTTCCATCCAACCCGGCGGCGGCCGCCGCCCTGTTTTCAAGGAGCGCAGCATGACACGTACATTGGTTCTCGGGGGCGCACGCTCCGGTAAAAGCGGATATGCGGACCGCCTGGCGATCGAGTCGGGCAAGGAAGTCGTCTACATCGCCACGGCCTCCGCCGGCGACGCCGAAATGGCCACCCGCATAGCACATCATCGCGCCGGCCGGCCGAGCGAATGGACCACGGTGGAGGAGCCGCTGGCACTGGGGAACCAGTTGCTGCGCTGGTCCTCGCCGGACCGCCTGATCCTGGTCGACTGCCTGACGCTCTGGCTCAGCAACCTGCTGTTCAGCAGTGGCGAACAATATCCGGACGTCGGCGAGATCACGCTGCCCGCGCTCTTCCACGAGCAGCAGGACATGCTGGCCAGCGCGCTGACCAAGTGCGCCAGCGACGTGGTGCTGGTATCGAACGAAGTCGGCATGGGCATCATGCCTTTCGGCGCCATCTCCCGCTGCTTCGTGGACGAGCAAGGGCGCCTGAACCAGGCCATGGCCGCCCTGTGCGACCGCGCGGTATTCGTCGCCGCCGGCCTGCCGCTGGTGCTAAAAGGAGCGCCGTGCTGACAGGTTTGAGTTTTGGCGTCATCGCCTTGCTGATGGTGGCGGGCGTAGTGCTCGACCTGATGCTGGGCGAAACGCGCCGCTGGCATCCGCTGGTCGGCTTCGGCAACCTGGCGATGGCGCTGGAGCGGCGCCTCAATTGCGGCGGCCAGCGCTTCTGGCGCGGCGCGCTGGCCTGGACGCTGGCCGTGCTGCCGCTGACCGCCCTCGCCGCCCTGCTGGTCTGGCTACTGGGCACCAACGGCGCGCTGCCATGGATAGTCCATGCCATCATGCTCTACTTCTGCCTCGGCCTGCGCAGCCTGCGCGACCACAACCTGCCCATCGCCGACGCGCTGGCGCAGAATGACCTGCCCAATGCCCGCCTGCTGACCGCCCGCATCGTCAGCCGCGACACGACCAGCGCCAGCGAAATCGAACTGACCAAGGCCAGCGCGGAATCCCTGCTTGAAAACGGCAACGACGCCGTCTTCGGCACCCTGTTCTGGTTCATCATCGCCGGCGGTCCCGGCGCGGTGCTGTTCCGCATGGCGAACACGCTCGACGCGATGTGGGGCTATCGCACGGCGCGGCTGCTGCAATTCGGCTGCACCGCCGCCCGCATCGACGATGCGCTTAACTACATCCCCGCACGCCTGACCGCCCTCTCCTACGTGCTGCTGGCGTCCGGCGTACAGGGCAAGCTGCGCGCCTGGCATTGCTGGCGCACGCAGGCCCCGGCCTGGAGCAGCCCGAATGCGGGACCGGTCATGTCCAGCGGTGCCGGCGCGCTTGGCGTGCAGCTTGGCGGCGCCGCCATTTACGACGGTGAAGTGGAATACCGCCCGCCGCTGGGTGAGGGCCAGCCCGCCACCGGCACCGACATCAGCCGCGCATGGCGGTTGGTCGCTCGTACCACGGCATTGTGGCTGGCCGTCGCCGGCGCTATCGCCATCTGGATGGAGTTCGCACATGCTTGAACACGGCGGCAACCTGCGCGACGCCGCACTGCGCTTCGGCCGCGACGACTGGCTGGATCTGTCGACCGGCATCAATCCCCATTGGTATCCCGCGCCCGCGCTGCCGGGCAATGCGTGGCACCGCCTGCCCGAAGCCAATCCCGAACTGGCGCTGGCTGCCGCCGCCTACTACGGCGCGCCGCTGATGCTGCCCGTCGCCGGAACGCAGGCCGCGATCCAGGCGCTGCCCCGATTGCGCAAGCCCTCGCGCGTGACCGTGGCCGCACCGTCCTACGCCGAACACGCGCACCATTGGAACGACCACGGACACACGCTCACGCAAACGCGATACGACGCGCTGGACGCGGCGGTCACGAACAGCGACGTCATGGTGATCTGCAATCCCAACAACCCAACCGGCGCCAGCGTACCCGCCGCCCAGCTGCTGCAGTGGGCAGACCAGCTGGCGGCACGCGGCGGCTGGCTGATGGTCGATGAAGCCTTCGGCGACACGGCGCAGCACAACAGCGTCGCGGCCCATAGCGGGCGTCCCGGCTTGATCGTCCTGCGCTCGGTCGGCAAGTTCTTCGGGCTGGCCGGCATTCGGCTGGGTTTTGTGGCCGCGCATGCGGACCTGCTGCGCGATCTGGCGGACCTGTTGGGACCTTGGGCTGTCAGCGGTCCCGCCCAGCACATCGCGCTGGCCGCGCTGCGCGACCGCGCATGGCAAGAACACACGCACGACCAGCTTCTGGCAAGCGGCGAACGTCTGCGCCAGCTGCTGGCGGCGCACGATATCCGTTCGACCGGCACCGCGCTGTTCCAATGGTGGAGCGAGGACCGCGCGGAAGCCTTCTGGCAGCACATGGCGGCACGCGGCATCTGGGTACGGCTGTTCAAACAAGCCGCGCGCGGCATACGACTCGGCCTGCCACCCGACGAAGAAGGTTGGCAACGGCTGGAGACGGCGCTGAACGAATGGACCAACAAGGAACACACATGAACAAACCGACGTGCAAAATACTGGCCGTCCTGACGGCGCTGGCGATGGCTGCCAGCGCCAGCGCCGCGATCACCGTGCGCGACGACGACGGCAATGCCGTCACATTGCAAAAGCCCGCGCAGCGCGTCATCGCCATGGCCCCGCACGTGACGGAGCTGCTGTATGCGGCCGGCGGCGGCGATAAGATCGTCGGCGCGGTCACCTACAGCGACTACCCGGAAGCCGCCAAGAAGCTCCCGCGCATCGGCGACAATCGCCAGGTCGACATGGAGCGCATCATCGCCATGAAGCCGGACCTGATCGTCATCTGGATGCACGGCTCCTCCGAGCGCCAGATCGAAACGCTGCGCCAATTGAACATCCCCATGTTCCACAGCGAGCCGAAAAAACTGGACGGCATCGCCGACAACATCCTGCGCCTGGGGCAGTTGCTCGGCACCGAAAGCGTCGCGCAGCCTGCCGCCGCCGAAATCCGCGAGAAGTTCGCCGCGCTGTCCAAACAATATTCCAACCGTCCACCGGTACGCATGTTCTATCAGGTGTGGGACAAGCCGCTTTATACTCTCAACGGCGTCTCCATCGTCAGCGACGCGATGCGCCTGTGCGGCGGCGTCAATATCTTCGCCGACCTGAGGGTGACGGCGCCGGTGGTCAGCAACGAAGCGGTACTGCAGGCCGATCCCGAGGCGATTTTCGGCACCAGCGAAAAGAACTACGGCGGCGTAAACCTGTGGCGGCCCTACACGACAATGAAGGCCGTCCGCAACGACAACCTGTTCACGCTGGACGGCGAACTGCTGAACCGCGCCGGCCCGCGCATGGTCGCCGGCACCGCCGCCCTGTGCGAAAAACTGGAACTGGCGCGACAGCACCGGAAGAACTGATATGAGCTTTCCCTATTCGACCCTGATGGTTCAGGGCACCACCTCCGACGCTGGAAAAAGCACCATCGTCGCAGCCTTGTGCCGGCTGCTCAAGCGTCGCGGCGTGCGTGTGGCGCCATTCAAGCCGCAGAACATGGCCCTCAACAGCGCCGTCACGACGGACGGCGGCGAAATCGGCCGCGCCCAGGCGCTGCAGGCCATCGCCGCCGGCGTGGCGCCGCATACCGACATGAACCCGGTGCTGCTCAAACCATCGAGCGATATCGGCGCCCAGGTCATCATCCACGGCAAGGTGCGCGCCGAGATGAATGCGCGCGACTACCACCAATACAAGACCATCGCCATGCAGGCGGTGTTGGAATCGCACCAGCGCCTGCTGGCGCAATATGACAACGTGGTCGTCGAAGGCGCCGGCAGTCCGGCGGAGATCAACCTGCGCGACCGCGACATCGCCAACATGGGCTTCGCCGAAAAAGTCGACTGCCCGGTGATACTGGTGGCGGACATCGATCGTGGCGGCGTGTTCGCGCACATCGTCGGCACCCTCTCCTGTTTGTCCGAGAGCGAGCGCGCCCGAACCATCGGCTTCGTCATCAACCGCTTCCGTGGCGACATCAAGCTGCTGGAGCCTGGCCTGGAATGGCTGGAACAGCAAACCGGCAAGCCGGTGCTGGCGGTGCTGCCCTATCTGCATGGCCTGTTCCTCGATGCCGAAGACGCGGTCCAGCCGGTCCAGGCCTCGCGCGGCGCCTTCCGCGTGGTGGTCCCCAGTCTCCCGCGCATGAGCAACCACACGGACTTCGACGCCCTGCGCGCCCACCCCGACGTGGACCTGCATTTCGTGCGCCAGGGCGAACCGATTCCAGCGGCGGACCTGATCATCCTCCCCGGCAGCAAGAACACGCGCGGCGATCTCGATTGGCTGCGCGCCCAAGGCTGGCCGGAGCAAATCGCCCGCCACCTGCGTTACGGCGGCAAAGTGATCGGCGTCTGCGGCGGCTTCCAGATGCTGGGCCACAGCGTGACCGACCCGCTGGGCATCGAGGGCAAACCAGGCACCTCCCCCGCACTCGGCCTGCTCGACATGAACACCGAAATGACGGCCGACAAACGGCTGGTGCAGGTACAGGGGGTGTGCGCCTTCGACGAGGACAAGGCCAGCGTCAGCGGCTACGAAATCCACATGGGTACCTCGACCGGCGGCGCGCTCGACACGCCGGCCTTCATCATCGACGGCCGCCCGGAAGGCGCGCGCTCGGCGGACGGCCAGATCCTCGGCACCTACCTGCACGGCCTGTTCGATACGCCGCGGGCCAGCAGCGCTTTACTACACTGGGCGGGACTGCACACGCAAAACACGGTGGACACCAGCGTGTTGCGTGAGGCCAGTCTGGACCGCATTGCGGATGCCGCCCAACCCTTGCTGGATGCCCTGCTTACGCTGCGCGGCAAGGAGGTATCCGTATGAGCGCCGCCAGCCCACATGCATTTGCGCCCCCAGAAATCGAAGGCGTCTACCGCGCCATTCGCGAGCGGCGCGATGTTCGCCACTTTAAACCGGGTCCGCTGGAGCCAGGACAGTTGGAGCGCTTCATCGGCGCCGCCCACAATGGTCCCAGCGTCGGATTGATGCAGCCGTGGCGCTTCATCCGCATCACCAATCCCGCGCTGCGCGCGCAGATACACCTGCACGTGAACGAAGAGCGCATCAAGACCGCCGAAGCGCTGGGCAAGCGCGCCGAGGAATTCATGCAGCTCAAGGTGGAAGGCATATTGGCCTGCGCCGAAGTGCTGGTCGTCGGCCTGATCGACAAGCGGGATCAATATGTATTCGGCCGCCGCACCATGCCAGAAATGGACCTCGCCTCCGCCGCCTGCGCGCTGCAGAACTTCTGGCTCGCCGCGCGTGCGGAAGGCATAGGCGCGGGCTGGGTATCGATGTTCGACCCGCAGCGGTTGCGAGACATCTGCGGCATGCCGGCCGGCAGCCAACCCATCGCCGTGCTATGCGTCGGCCAGGTGGACGAGTTCTACACCTCGCCGATGCTGGAACTTGAGAAATGGGACCAGCGCCGGCCGCTGTCCGACGTCATGTTCGAAGACCGCTGGGACAATCCGGCCGGAGCGGCTTAAGCCCCGGGGCACTCCTCGATCCTGCGATTGCCCGGCCCCGGCAAGGTGCGCAGGCTGCGTTCCGTGGCGGCCGTGAACTCGTGCTTGAAAACGGTATCGACAAACCGCCAGTCGCAGCGCACATGCTCGTGGCTGGCGGTGACGATCATGTAACCGCGCTTGCTGGTTTGCGCGTAGTACAGCGGCTCGATCAAGTCCAGCATCATGCTCGCCACATCCTCGGGATCGCGGTCCGGGTAGGCGCCCTCCATGCCCGGCGACGAAACCGACGCCGTCGCAAACTCCACGCCCACCTGGCGCCCCTGCGCGTCGTGCAGGTCGCTGGCCCAGGCGTTGTGGGTATCCCCTGCCAGCACCACCATGTTCTTGCGATGGCGCTGCATCATGGCGAACACCAGTTCGCGGTCGTTCTGGTAGCCGTCCCACGAATCCATATAGCAGGGCAGCGTCGACGCGGTCAGCCAGCGCTTTTCCTTACCACTGACGCAGGAAGGATCGGCGGCGGCACGCTTCTTCAACGCAGAATAGTCGGTGCAATTGCACTCCCCCATGGCGACGGCGGTGGGATACTCCATGCGCGCCATCAGCACCTGCTGGCCCAGCATCTGCCAGCGGGCCTTGGACTCCTGGACCTGCCGCTCCAGCCACGCCATCTGCTCGGTGCCCATCATCTGCCGGCGCGGCGAACAGACGTCGTGCTTATATTTCTCGACATCGAAGCGCTTATGTTCGTCGTAGTAAGAGGACATCATCAATTGCTGGTCGCGGCCGATGAGGCGCGTATCCAGCATATGCAGCGACACCACGCCGCCGAAGTCGAACGAACGGTAGATTTTTTCAGGGGCGGCGGGGTCGGAGGCGCGGATCGGGATCCACTCATGGTAGGCGGTCATGGCCGCCAGCTTGCGCAACGTGAACGGCCCGTATTCCGAAGCCTTGTGTTCGGCCGAGCCATCGCGCCAGGTATCGTCGGCGAATTCATGATCGTCCCACACGGCAATAAACGGCATCGCGGCATGCACCGCCTGCAAATCGGGATCTGTGCGGTATTGGGCGTAGCGGCGGCGGTAGTCCTCCAGCCGCAGCAGCAGTTCGCGCGGCTCGGACACACGGCCCAGCGCCTCCGCATTATCGCAGGCGTAGCCGTCGCTTTCGTATTCGTAGATGTAGTCGCCGATGTGCAGCGCGGCGTCGATGTCGTCCTGGCGCGCGGCATCGGCGTAGACGTTGAAGTAGCCCGATGGATAATTCGAGCACGAGAACACTGCCAGCCGGACCTGGCGCACGTCGCTGCGCGGCAGCGTCTTGGTGCGCCCTACGACCGACTTCACCGTATCGACCGCAAACTGGTAGTAGTAGACATGCCCCGGCAGCAGACCGGCGGCATCCACCTTCACGGTATAGTCCTTCTGCGCCGACGTCGTCACGCTGCCATGGGCCACCACCGCCTGCATGGCCGGATCGGTCGCCATCTGCCAGCGCACGGCGATGTCGCCGTTGTCATCTCCGCGACGCGGCGTCACGCGGGTCCACAATATCACCCGGTCGACGAGCGGATCTCCGCTGGCCACGCCATGATCGAAACCGGCCGGGGCATCGTCGGCGATGCTGGCCGCAGTGCTGCTGCAACCGCTCAAGCCCGCGCCAGCGCCCACACTCAGCAAAGCGGTGGCGCCCATCTGGCGGATAAACCCGCGACGACCAGGGAACAGCGACTTAGCGTCCATATCAACTCCATCTGCCACTTCGATGTGCGCCAACTTACGCCCGATTCGTGACCGCCTTATGACCTATGACCTCCACGTGGCTTTTGTGTGACAATCGTGTGCATGAATACATCCGCCGCCAAGAGCTACCTTCCGTGGGTGGTCGCAACCGCCCTGTTCATGGAGCAGCTGGACTCCACGATCGTCAACACGGCGATTCCCAGCATGGCAGCCAGTCTGCAAGTGACTCCCCTCAGTTTGAAAGCGGTCGTCACGAGCTACATCCTCAGCCTGGCGGTATCGATCCCGATCAGCGGCTGGATGGCCGACCGTTTCGGCACCCGCCGGGTGTTCATGAGCGCGGTGGCGATATTCACCGTGGCGTCGGTGCTGTGCGGGCTGTCGGTCAATTCGCCGATGCTGGTGGCTGCACGGCTGCTGCAAGGCCTTGGCGCGGCGATGATGATGCCGGTCGGGCGCCTGACCATCGTGCGCACCTTTCCAAAATCCGAACTGCTGGCGGCGATGAATTTCGTGATCATCCCGGCGTTGATCGGCCCCCTGCTCGGGCCCACGATCGGTGGCTTGATCGTGCACTGGCTGACGTGGCGAGATATCTTCTTCGTCAATGTGCCGGTCGGCGCGATGGCGATCTTCCTGGCGCACCGCTATATGCCGGACTACCACGGCGACGATGCGCGGCCGCTGGACATCGTCGGCCTCGTATTGTTCGGCACCGGCGTGGCGCTGCTGTCATGGCTGCTGGAGATCTTCGGCGAGCACCAGATCGATATCACTTCTGCCACGGTGCTGCTGTTCATCGCCTGCAGCCTGTTGGCGGCCTATGTGTGGCACGCCAGGGATGCGGCCTTCCCCTTGCTGCGACTGGCGCTGTTCAAGATACGCACCTTCCGCGTATCCGTGGTTGGAGGTTTCATCACGCGTATCGGCGTCGGTGGCCTGCCCTTCCTGCTGCCACTGCTGTATCAACTTGGATTGGGACTGCCGGCATGGCAATCGGGCCTGCTGATGATGCCGTCCGCCGCCGCGGCCATGGGGATGAAGTTTATCTCGGTACGGGTGCTGGGCCGCTTTGGCTATCGCCAGGTCCTCACTGTCAACACGGTGTTGATCGGCTTGACCATCAGCCTGTATTCGTTCGTCCAGCAGGGAACTCCGTTGTATCTGATCGTGATGGTCAGCCTGTGCCTGGGCTTCTTCAATTCGCTGCAGTTCTCCGCCATGAACAGCATCGCCTACGCCGACGTGGACAGCGGAGACTCCAGCATGGCCAGCACCATGGCAAGCTCGATGCAGCAGCTGTCGATGAGCTTTGGCTTGGCGACCGGTTCGCTGATTACCGGCTGGTTCCTGGGCGGCCTGCCGCAATCGAACCGGCTGGCGCTCACCGGCGCGTTGCATCACGCGTTCCTGACGCTGGCAGTGCTCACCATCCTGTCCTCGCTGACCTTCTGGTCGTTGCGCAAGGAGGATGGAGAGAGTATCAGCAAAGGCAGCCCTGCCTGAACATGGGCGGACCTTGCCGGCCCGCCCATTGCATCAAAACGCCGTCAGCGCCTTGGTGAACTTGATCAGCCAAAGACGGCTTGGACGCTCACGGTCCTCGCCACGCGCGACGCGTATCGTGTTCGCGGCATTGCAGCCGGCTGCACTACTGGTGACGATCATGCCCGTCGCATCGACCGTGCATTTGGTGACATCGGCATCTTCAACCGCCACGCCGGCAACGGTGAAGATTTTGGTCTTCAGGCCGAAGTCATTGTCGTTCGCGAGTGCGAGCGTATTGCCGTCGACGATAGTCAGGCCTTCGGCTTTCTCCGCTTGCCAGCCGATCGCGTTCAAGTCCAGTAGCAAGGTTTTTTTCAACGTCGTCACCGATTTCCAATCGGCGCCGTTGACCGCCACACCGCCCATGCTGCTCTTCTCCAGGTCCGATGTCTTGATGTTGTAGGCTGCGCCGGCGATGTCGGTCGCCGCGCCTATCTCCACCAGCATCAACTTGTTGAATACTTTGCCGTTTGGTGCGGCCCCCTGTTCGATCACGATGAATTTACCGTTACCTAATGCGACCAGCTCACCCAACTTGGCGTTGCCGGTGCGGCCGTCCTGGTAGTCGGCGGCATCGAGCGGGTACGCGTACATCTTGCCCGAAGTGCCCGTGACCGGATCGAATTCCACCCAGCGAGTGAAGCGCGCGTAGCGTTCGATCGACTCGTTCTTGCCGGTCACCGAGTAGGCCGCAGTGCCGTCGGTGAGTGGACTTTGCAGGAAGCCGTGCAGCTTGTCGGTGCTGGTATCCAGCGTCAGACCTTCCATGCCGCGATTGGCGCGGCGCTTCTGGAAGATGTCCGGCAGGCCGCTGCCCGGCGCGTACTTATTGAGGATGATGCCGGTGGCCGGATCGACCTTGATGATGAACGGACCGTATTCGTCGGAGATCCAGAGCACGTTGCGCTTCTTGTCGACGACAATCGCTTCGGTATCCAGGCCGCCGGCGTTGAAGATGGCCTTGCTTGAGGCGTCGTACTTCATCGTGTCGACCACCGGCAGCTCGGCCGAATTACCCAATACGCCAGGTGCTACCGGGAGGCCGGAAGCGTTGACTGCGGCCGATACCTTGATCGGCGTCGACGACGTCAACACCGCACCAGTTTTACCGACAGTAATCACGCCGAACGACGGCGCGAAGCTCGGCGATGGGAAGATCTTGGCGCCGGTGGCACCGTTGCCGGTCAATGCCGGCAGGTTCGGGCCGTCGCCGTTCGGACCGCGGTCGGTCAGACCATAGAATTCCAAGTCGCCGTTGGCATTGGTGCCTTTGAAGGCCAGTGACGAGCCGTAGGATGGCAGGAAGCCCTGTGGGAATTCTTCCTTGACCTTGGCGTTGCTGCCTTCATACGGCACATAGTAATTGGCTGCGGCCTGCACCTGGTAACGCGTGACGCTGACGGCGACGGCGCCCAACGGCGTGGTCTGCGTGAAGGACTCCACCACCGGCGTGCCTACCTTGGAGGCCAGCGTATCTTCGAAGTGCTCGCGCACCAGCGCGCGGCGGCTGTCGTCAATGGTGCGGGCGGCGTACTTTGCGCCGGCGGCGGTCAGGTTGGCGCTCATCGCGGCGTTGAAGGCGGCAGCATCCAGCGAGAAGTCGGCGCTCTTGGCGGTCAACGCGGTTTTGACATCGGCGGCGATCTTGATGCCGTTCGATGGGTCACTGTCTTCATCGAGCAGCTGCAGAGCCAACAGGCGGTTGACCACTTTGGTGTCCTTGACGTCGCTCACGCCGGCCAATTGCAAAGGTGTGATTGTGGCGGCACATGGCGCGCTGCCCAGCGCGACGCCGCCTATGCTGAAGCTGACGGTATCGCCGGCGTAGCAGGTGAACTCTCCCTTTGCTGAGGTACTGGCCTTCGCTGCGGTGCCGGCGACGTAGTCCAAATTCTCCACCGCGCCGTCGAGGAACGCGCCGGTAATTGGCGTTTTGGCCGGCGCCGCCGTATCGCTACCGCCGCAACCGGCCAGCACGGAGAACACCGCCAGCGAAATCAGGGAAAAGTTTCTCATGCTCTGCTTGCCTCGATTGAAAAGAAGGCAAGTTTAGCGAGACGAGGTTACATGGATGTGACAGACGAAAAAAAGCCCCGACCAAATCATTGGAA
>JAJLPB010000003.1 GCA_025548565.1 Rugamonas sp. A1-17 | reverse complement strand
CGCGCCGCCTGCGCCCGGGCCCGAGCCGACATCGCCGCGCTGGCTGGTGGCCGCCAAAGCCTGGCTGTTCGGCGGCAACCTGGTTGCCAAGCTGGGCCTGCTGATCCTGTTCATCGGCGTCAGCTTCCTGCTCAAGTACGCGGCCGCCCGCGTGACCTTGCCGATCGAATTCCGACTGGCCGGCATCGTGCTGGCCGACATCGCGCTGCTGGCCTGGGGTTGGCGCATACGCCTGAGCCGTCCCGCCATCGCGCTGCCGGTGCAGGGCGCCGCGCTGGCCGTGCTGATGCTGGTGACCTTCGGCGCCTTCCGCCTGTACCAGCTGATCCCCGGCTCGCTGGCCTTCGCGCTGCTGTTCGTGCTGACCGTCTTCACCTGCCTGCTGGCCGTGCTGCAGGACGCCATGTGGCTGGCCATCTTCGGCATCGCCGGCGGCTTTGCCGCGCCCATCCTCGCGTCCACCGGCGGCGGCAGCCACATTGGTCTGTTCTCGTACTACGCGCTGCTCAACGCCGGTGTGTTCGCGCTGGCCATGCTGCGCTCGTGGCGTCCGCTCAACCTGCTGGGCTTCGCCTTCACCTTCGCCATCGGCACCGCATGGGGCGTGCTGCGCTACACGCCGGACAACTACCTGTCGGTGCAATTGTTCCTGCTGCTGTTCTTCGCCTTTTACGTCTCGATCCCGCTGGCCTACGCGCGCCAGCAATCGGTCAAGCTGAAGAACTACGTCGACGGCACGCTGGTGTTCGGTACGCCGATGCTGGGCTTTGGTTTGCAATTCAGCCTGGTGCATGGCCACCAGTTCGGCGTCGCCTACTCGGCGCTGGCGTTGGGGCTGTTCTACATCGGCCTGGCCACCGTGCTGCGCCGGCGCGACCAGGTCGCCCTGCTGGCCGACGCCTTCCTCGCGCTGGGCATCGTGTTCGGCACGCTGGCGATACCGTTCGCGCTCGACGGCCGCTGGACCTCCGCCGCCTGGGCGCTGGAAGGCGCGGGCATCGTCTGGATCGGGCTGCGCCAGAAACAGAAGCTGGCCTGGATGTTCGGCCTGCTGGTGCAAGCCGGCGCGTGGCTGTCGTTCTTCGGCACCGTCAGCGGCTTGTCGGCGGAGCGGGCGATGGCATCCCACCTGTGGCTGGGCTTCATCCTGCTGTCGCTCACCGCCTTCCTGATGGCGACCCGCTTCCGCGCCCAGCAGGACGCGGAATCGAAACTGTTCACCGCGCTGTCCGCGCTGTTCCTCACGTTCGCTTCGGTCTGGCTGATCGCCGGCGCCTGGACCGAAATCTTCCTGCGCACCGACAGCGCCAGCCAGGCCAACCTGCTGGTGCTCAGCGCGCTGGTGGCGGCAGTGACGCTGTACTTCATCGCCCGCAAGATGGCGTGGCGGTTGGCCAGCGGCTTGGCCCTGATCGCCCAGGCCGTCGCCGGCGTGGTGCTGGCGGTCCTGGCGCTGAGCCAGTGGAACTGGACCAATGCCACGCCCGATCTGTTCGACCGTCCGATCCTGGGCGCGGCCATGATCTGCGCCGGCGCCCTGTTCAGCAGCTGGGCGCTGATGCGCCATGACGGCCAGGAAGCCGGCACCAACAGCTACGGCCTGTCGCGCCTGGCGATGCTGTGGGCCGGCGGCTGGTGGTTCGCGCTGATCCTGCCCGGCCTGGCCGGCTGGCTGTCGATCCGCTACCAGCTCCTGACCACCGGCGCTTGGCGCAGCGACGACGTCCTCGGCCCCAACATCTACGGCATGCTGGTCGCGGCCGGCACGGTGGGGATCGTCCTGCTGGCGCGCCGCCTGCAATGGCGCAGCCTGCGCGCGCTGGCGGCGCCGGCCTGGATCGCGCTGGCGGCCGCCAGCGTGTTCATGCTGGGCAACCTGTACTTCAACACCCGCCTGCCCGTCGGGTCCGCATGGCTGGCCTACGCCGCGCTGTGGCTGACCGGCGAATGGCTGCTGCGCGTCTGGCCCGCCAGCGGCTGGACGCTGCGCACGCTTCCGCTGCAACTGCTGCACATCGTCCGCACCGGCGGCCCGTGGCTGATGATCTGGCCGGTCGCGGCGATCTGGATCACGCGCTGGCTGCACGGCGCCAACAGCGCCGAAGCGCAGCTGCTGGCCGATTCGGGCTGGGAAGCGAGCGCCAGCTGGGGGCGCTTCATTCCAGCCTGGCTGATGATGGCCGCCGTCGGCTGGATGATGCAGCGCGGCCGCGCCGGCGGCTGGCCGGTCGCGCCGCTGGCCGCGTGGTACCGTCGCCGCCTGATCCCGCTGGCATGCGGCTGGGCGCTGCTGCTGGTGGCGGTCTGGAACCTGACGCAGAACGGCGCGATGGCGCCGCTGCCCTACGTGCCGCTGCTCAACCCGCTGGACCTGACCACCTGCTTCGCCATGCTGATGGCCTACGGCTGCTACCGCCTGCTGCGCGACATGGATGCCGGCGGCACGCTGCGCCGGAAGCTGCTCGCCGCCTGGCCGCAGAACTGGGTGGCGCCGCTGCCGCTGGCGGCCGCGCTGGGCGGCTACGGCTGGTTCAACCTGGCATTGCTGCGCACCGTCTCCAACTACATGCACGTGCCGTATGAATTCGACGCCATGTTCGCCTCGCAATTCGTGCAGGCCATGCTGTCGCTGGTGTGGAGCGTGACCGCGCTGCTGCTGATGCGCTACGCCGCCAAACGCGTGCTGCGCGCCGTATGGATCGGCGGCGCGGTACTGCTGGCGATGGTGGTGGCCAAGCTGTTCCTGGTCGACCTGTCGAACGTGGGCGGCGTCGAACGCATCGTATCCTTCGTCGGCGTGGGCGCGCTGATGGTCGGCATCGGCTACCTGGCGCCCTACCCTTCAGAAACGGAAAGCAAATGAAAAAAATCCTGATCGCGGCAGCGGCCGCGTCGGCCATCGCCACGGCGGCCGCCAGCGACGCGCCGCAAGACTACACCCACCTGCTGCCGCTGACCACCGGCGCCAAACAGGGCGTGCTGCAACTGCGCCTGCCCAAGGACGTCTACCTGCACGCGCGCTCGCCGCTGCTGGACGACGTGCGCGTGTTCGACGCCAGCGGCGCCCTGCAACCGTTCGCGCTGCGCACGCCGGCGCCGCCGGTCCGCACCAGCCGGCGCGACCTGCCGCTGACAATCTTCCCGCTGATGGGCACGGCCACCTCGGCCTCGCAGCTGGACCTGGATGTCAGCACCGCCGCCGATGGCCGCCTGCTGTCAGTCAAGGTGCGACCCGACGGCAACGGCGACAAGTCCACGCAGCCGCCGCGCCTGACCGGACTGGTGCTCGACCTGGGCAAGGACGCCGCCAGCAAACCCATCAGCGCGCTGCGCTTCACGCTGCCGTCCGGCCAACGCGAGTACAGCGCGCAAGTCTGGCTGGAGACCAGCGCCGACATGAAGCACTGGGACACGGTCGGCGCCGCCGAGCTGAACTGGCTGGTCAACCAGGATGCGCAAACGCTGGCCAACGACAGGCTGGAATTCGACGCCCGCAACTTCCGCTACGCGCGCCTGAGCTGGCGCAGCGGCACGCCGATCCAGTTCGCCGCCATCACGGCCGAGCAGCTGGTGCAGACCGATGTCCCGCCGCCCGGCGAACAGTTGCTGGTGCAAGCGGCGGCGGGACGGCAGGCGCAGGACCTGGTCTACGCCGTGCCGCCGGCCATCGCGCCGGACCAGGCCGGGTTGCAGTTCAGCGAACCGAATATCGTGTTGTCCGGCACGCTGGGCAGCTATCGCGAACTGCCGGCGCGGCAAGCCACGCAAGGCCCGGCGTGGCGCTTCGATCCGCTGATCAGCTCGACGTTCTACCGCATCACGCAGGGCGGCCAGGTGCGCAGCTCCGGCGACATCGACGTGCCGCCCGTGCATGCCACGCAATGGGTGCTGCGGACCACGGCGCCAGCCACGGCAAGGCCCGCCTTGAGACTGGACTGGCAACCGGCCACGCTGGTATTTCTCGCCAGCGGCAACGCTCCCTACACGCTGGCGGTCGGCCGCGACCACGCCACGCCGGCCGTGCGCGAGCTGAACCAGGTGGCGCCCGGTTTCTCCGACGCGGAACTGCAGAAATTGGAACAGATCAGCGCCGGACCGGCGACGCAGCAGCAAGGCAGCGGCGCCAGCGAAGCCAGCGCCGCCGTGGAAGCGGCCAGCGCCGCCCGGCAGCGCCTGATCGTGCTGTGGAGCGTGCTGCTGCTGGGCGTGGCCGTGCTGGCGTTTATGGTTTGGCGCCTGCTGCGCCCATCACGTTCATGACGGCCAAGGTCATCGCCTCGGCGGCGGTCTTGATCGACGGCTCCGGCACCGGCGCGTAGTACGGCGAGTGGTTGAAGGCGATCGGCTTGCCGCCCGGCTTGGCCGCCTCGGCCACCGCTTTCGGGTCGTACACACCAGTGAAGAAGAACATGCCCGGCACGCCTTCGTTGACGTAGGCCGAGAAATCCTCGCTGGCCGTCATCGCCGGCATGCGCGAGACGTTGGCGTCGCCAAAGGCTTTTTTCAGCACGCCCTCGGTGCGCTTGACCAGCGCGTCGCTGTTGTCGATGGCGGCGCCGCCGGCGATCAGATCGACATCGGGCGCCGGCGCGTCGGCCATCGCGGCCGAGGCATTGGCGACGCGGCGCACGCCGGCCAGCAGTTTCGCCCGTACTTCCGGGCTGTATGAGCGTATCGTGCCGCGCACGCGCACCGAGTCGGGAATGATGTTGCCGACCGTGCCGCCGTTGATCGCGCCGATGGTGACCACGCCGAACTCCTTGGGATCCTTCTCGCGGCTGATGACGGTCTGCACATCGACCACGAAGCGGGCGGCGATGGCGATCGGGTCGAGCGCCTTGTCCGGCGCCGAGCCGTGGCCGCCGCGGCCCTTGAACGTGATCTCGATGGCGTCCGAGTTCGACGACACCGGCCCGCTGTTGTAGCCGATGGTGCCGTAGGCCAGCGGCCAGCTGTGCAGCGCGAACGCGTAGTCCGGCTTGGGGAAGCGCTTGAACAGGCCGTCGTCCAGCATGGCCTTGGCGCCGCTGACGGTTTCCTCTGCCGGCTGGCCGATGAACATCAAGGTGCCCTTCCACTGCGACTTGAGCGCCACCAGCGCGCGCGCCGCGCCCAGCCAGGCGGTCATGTGGACATCGTGGCCGCAACTGTGGGCCACCATCGTATCCTTGCCGTCCAACAGCGCGTGGGCCTTGCTGGAATACGCGAAGCCGGATTTCTCCTCCATCGGCAGGCCGTCCAGCTCGGTACGCACCAGCACGGTCGGGCCGGCGCCGTTCTTATAGATCGCCACCACGCCGGTCTTGCCGACCTTCTCCGTCACCTCGAAGCCGATCGCGCGCATCTCGGCGGCCAGCCTGGCGGCCGTGCGTTCTTCCTGGAAGGCGATTTCGGGATGCGCGTGCAGATCCTTGTAGATCGCATCGAGCTTGGGATACATGCCATTGATCTGGCTGGAGACGGCGGAGGCATCTTGCGCCTGGGCGGCGTGGACGAACAACAATGCGGCAAGCGGGAGCAGCTTCATCGGCGGTTTCCTTGGTGGTTAGACTGGGGTCAAGTCTGGCATTCGGACACGAGCTCTACGGTTAGGCTGGGGTCAGGTCTGACATTCGGACACGAACTCTGCCCTAGGCCGTGACTACGGTAGAGCTCGTGTCCGAATGTCAGACTTGACCCCAGCTGCTCGGCACAGCTCGTGTCCGAATGCCAGACTTGACCCCAGAGTCTAGACTTGACCCCAGAGTCTACACCGGCTCAGGCTGTATGCAACTTCATCGTGGCCGCTTCGAATTTGCCTTCGACGATCTGCGGCATGACCAGCAGCGATTTATCGATGGCTTGCTCGATCAAGTCCTGGTCTTCGCGGCGCGGGCGGTGCAGCACGAAGTCCGCCACCTGCTGCTGCAAGCTCAAGGTACGCGGGTGGCCGATGCCCAGCCGCAGCCGCCAGTAGTCCTGTGTGCCGAGCGCGGCGGTGATGTCCTTCAGGCCGTTGTGACCGCCCGAGGACCCGCCTTTTTTCAGGCGCGCCGCGCCGGGCATCAGGTCCAGCTCGTCATGCACGACCAGCACTTCGTCCGCCTGGATCTTGAAGAAGCGGCACAGCCCGCCCACCGATTGGCCGGAGCGGTTCATATACGTCTGCGGTTCCAGCAGATAAACTTCCTGGCCGGCGACCACGCCCTTGGCCATCAGCGCGTTGTACTTGGTCTCGCGCTGCAGGCGCGCGCCAATGTCGTTGGCGAGATTGTCCACCAGCCAGAAGCCGGCGTTGTGGCGGGTTTGTTCGTATTCGGGGCCCGGATTGCCGAGGCCGACGATGAGACGTATAGGCATGACGTGTGATCGGTAAAAGAGAAACGTGATTATCGCTGAAAACACTTGAAATAAAAAAACCCGCCTGCACTGAGCGCGATCTTAAGCGCGTTCAGGCTGGCGGGTTTTTGCCATGCTACCGCCCGAAGGCGGCGTCAGCGATTACTTCTTGGCCTTGGCGGCTGGCTTGGCGTCAGCAGCTGGGGCTTCCGCGGTAGCGGCGGCTTCAGCAGCAACGTGACCGGCCGGTACCGAAGCGGTAGCGATGGTCAGGTTCGAGCCGTGGGTCACAGCGGTCACGCCGGCTGGCAGGACCAGTTCGCCGATGTGCAGCGAGTGGCCGACGTCGATGTTCGACAGGTCAACGGTGATGAACTCTGGCAGGTCTTTTGGCAGGCACGAAACTTCGATTTCGTTGGCGACGTGGCTGATGGTGGCGCCGTGCAGTTTGACTGCTGGGGACACGTCAGCGTTAGCGAAGTGCAGAGCCACTTTCATGTGCACTTTTTTCGAAGCGTCAACGCGCTGGAAGTCAGCGTGCAGAACCAGTTGCTTGTATGCGTGGACTTGGAAGTCGCGCAGCAGCACTTGCTGGGTCTTGCCGTCGATTTCCAGATCCAGGATCGACGAGTGGAAGGCTTCTTTTTTCAGCGCGTGGTACAGCGCGTTGTGGTCCAGCGAGATGGTCACTGGCGCTTCGGTACCGCCGTAGATGATGCCTGGGGTTTGGCCCGAATTGCGCAGGCGGCGGCTCGCTCCGGAACCTTGCAATTCGCGTTTGAATGCAACAACTTTCATGTGTAACTCCAAAAATAACAGGGCTCGCGCCCCGTGTTATGAAGCCCCCGCGACCAGGGTGCTTCGAAAATGAGCTGACTGCGCTCATGAAACCGGGAAGTACAACGGCTCGCCAGGCATATTGACCTGGCGAGCCGCCTAAAAACTAGCTAAATCGTTTATCTCAGTCGATAAACAGGGAGATCACGGAATCGCCCTTGATGATGCGTTTGAACGTCTCGGCCAGCAGCGGTGCGCAGGTCAGCTGGCGGATCTTGCCGCAAGCCTTGGCCGCGTCGGACAGCGGGATCGTGTCGGTCACGACCAGCTCGTCCAGCGACGAACTGGTGATGCGCTCGATCGCCGGACCGGACAGCACAGGGTGCGTGCAGTACGCGATGACTTTCTTCGCGCCGCGCTCTTTCAGCACTTCGGCAGCCTTGACCAGCGTGCCCGCGGTGTCGACCATGTCATCCATGATCACGCAGTTGCGGCCTTCGACTTCACCGATGATGTTCATCACTTCGGACACATTGGCCTTCGGACGGCGCTTGTCGATGATGGCCAGGTCGCAGCCCAGGCGTTTTGCCAGGGCGCGCGCGCGAACCACACCGCCGACGTCCGGCGAGACCACCAGCAGGTCCTGGTAGTTCTTCTTCTGCAGGTCGCCCAGCAGGATCGGCGAAGCGTAAATATTGTCAACCGGGATATCGAAGAAGCCCTGGATCTGGTCCGCGTGCAGATCCATGATCAGGACGCGCTCGACGCCCGCTTCTTCCAGCATGTTGGCGACCACCTTGGCCGAGATCGCGACGCGCGCCGAACGCGGGCGGCGGTCTTGACGGGCATAGCCGAAGTAAGGAATAGCTGCGGTGATACGGCCAGCGGACGCGCGTTTCAGGGCGTCGACCATCAGGATCAACTCCATCAGGCTGTCGTTGGTTGGAGCACAAGTCGATTGCAGAACGAAGACGTCTTTACCGCGGACGTTTTCGTTAATCTCAACCATCACTTCGCCGTCCGAGAATTTCGAAACGTTTGCCTTGCCGAGAGGGATGCCGAGATTTTTAGCGACCCCTTCTGCCAATGCAGGATTAGCGTTGCCGGTAAAAACCATCAGGTTTTCGAAAGCCATTGGGAGTCCCAGAGATAGTCGATGAAAATTTTTGAAAAGTCGCCAGCGGAAGCCGCGCGGCGCTGTACTTAGATCTTAGTTGAATGGCTCGCTCTGGGGCGATGCCATCTTTGCCTTATCCGGCCGGAGACTAACTTCGCCTCGACGGGTCCAGATACAAACGAATGGCAGGGGAACAAGGATTCGAACCTTGGTATGCTGGAATCAAAATCCAGTGCCTTAACCAGCTTGGCGATTCCCCTACGCAACTGACTGCTTGTCGTTACATGGCCGGTATTTTACAGCCATTTTCACGCTAAGCCAAATTTTTTTACTGCCTCACAACTTTGCGATGATCGGGTGGCGATCCAGCGCTTTGGCCTTCCAGGATTTCCACTTTGCCGGTACTTTCGCAAGCACCGCATCCGCTTCTTCCTCGGTTGCCACCGCACAGAACACGCAAGCACCGGAGCCAGTCATCCTGGCATCGCCGTAAGCACCGAGCCATTCTATCGCCTCTGCCACCGGCGGGAATAACTTCGTTGCTACCTGCTGCAAGTCATTCTTTCCAAACCCTTTAAAACCGTTTTGTTTTTCAAGGTGGCTGGAAAAGTCCGTTATTATGACGACCGGAGTGTTCCTTGTCAAATGTTCCGAGCAAAAAATTGCAGCGGTCGGTACGGCCACGCCCGGTTCGATGACGACATACCAACAATCCGGCGCCCGCACCGGGCGCATGGCCTCGCCCACGCCTTCGGCAAACGCGGTCTCGCCGAAGATGAAGAACGGGATGTCCGCGCCCAGCGGCAGGCCCAGCGCCATCAACTCTTCCTTACTTAGACCGGCCTGCCACAAATAGTTCAACGCCATCAGCGTGGTGGCCGCGTCGGACGAGCCGCCACCCAGGCCGCCGCCCATCGGCAGCACCTTGTCGATGGCGATATCGACGCCGCGCGGCAGCGCGCCCCGGCGGCGCAGCACCTCGGCCTGCAGCAGGCGGGCGGCGCGGATGATCAGGTCGCTCTCCTCCGGCACGCCGGGCAGGTCCGTCACGCGGCGGATCTCGTGGTCGTCGCGCAGGTCGAAGTGCAGCGTGTCGCCGTGGTCGATCAACTGGAACACTGTTTGCAGCAGATGGTAGCCGTCGGCGCGGCGGCCGTTCACATGCAGGAATAGGTTGAGCTTGGCCGGAGCCGGGCAATTCTTCAGAGAGTTCATGGTGCTGTTTATTCGGTGCCGGGACGGATGGCGATGCGTATCGTCAGGTCGTCCACCTGGCCCGCGCCCAGGCGCGCAAGGTCGATGCGTTTCGGTTGCGGCACGGCCGCCGCGTCGTCTTGCCACGTGGCGTACTCGACCTTCCAGCCGTCGCGCGTGACCACCGTGTCGTTGGCCGGCGAGGCGACAAAGCGCTTGCCGCCGGCGTCGGTGGCGTAGCCTTGCAACCACTCGCGCAGGCCGGAGACCGGCAGCGTCCAGCCCAGCATTTGCGTGGTCAGGCTGTCGAGGTCGGGCGCGGAGCGCGGCTCCTTGCCGCTTTGCTTGAGCGTGGCCAGGCCCGGCGTGACGCTGATGACGGCGAGGATCTGGCGGGTCGGCGAGATCAGCGTGACATCGGTGGCGGTCCTGGTCTGGTGCCAGGTGAAGCTGAGGGTCGCCGATTCGCGCTTGCCGTCCCTGATGTAGTTGATGGCGATGCCGCCGCCAAGATCGACGTTGTCCTGGTAGGGCGCGACCGCGGCGGTCGAGCGCGGCGCGGAAGTGGTGGCGCAGCCGGCCAGCACGGAAGCCGTCAGCGCGGCGGCCAGCATGGCGGCCGGGGCGCGGCGGTGCAGATTGAATAAGGTCATCAAGTATCGCTTACAGGCTCTGGTTCAAACGGGCGAGCGTGCTTTTCAGCGCGTCGTTCTGCGGGTCTTTGGTCTGGGCTTCCTGCCACATCCGCCGGGCGCCGGCCTGGTCGCCCTTGGCGAACAGCACCTCGCCCAGGTGCACGGCGATTTCAGGATCGCTGCGCAGGGCGTAGGCGCGGCGCAGCATCGCCTCGGCCTCGCTCAGGTTGCCCATGCGGTACTGCACCCAGCCCATGCTGTCCATGATGAAGGGATCGCCCGGCGCCATCTTCATGGCCTTGTCGATCAGCGAGTACGCCTCGGGCAGGCGCTCGTTGCGCTCGGCCAGCGAGTAACCCAGCGCGTTGTAGGCGTGCTGGTTGTCGGGCGCGGCGATCATCACCTGGCGCAGCGCCTTTTCCATCAGCTCCACCTGGCCCATCTTCTCGGCCACCAGCGCGAAGTCGTACAGCAGGTCGGGATTGTCCGGGTAGCGCTTGACGGCGTTTTCCAGCACCGTGTAGGCGGCGCGGTGGTCGCCGGCGTCGCGCAGGATCTGGGCGTCGGCCTGGAAGACCTGCGCCTGATCGGCGGCGTCGGCCGGCTTGAGTTCGGCCAGCTGCTTGCGCGCCTCTTCGACGTTGCCCTTGCGCGCCGTCAGCTGCGCCATCTTCATGCGCGCGGCCAGGTAGATTTTCTCGTCGGCGCCGTCGACTTTTTCCAGCCAGTTGTAGGCCGCGTCCAGGTCGTTGCGCTGCTCGGCGATCTGCGCCAGTATCATCAGCACCTTGGACGGATCGCGCTCGTCGTTCGGATGGTCGGCCAGCACCTTGACGAAGTCGGTGAAGTATTTCTCCGCGTTCGGGATGTCGTTGGCCTGCATCGCCATCACGCCCAGCGCGTACAGCGTGGCCATGTTGTCCGGCTGGTCCTTCAGCAGGATCAGGAACTGCTGGCGGGCGAGCTCGGTCTGCTTGGCGTCGGCCAGGATGCGGGCGTAGGCGGCGCGCACTTCGCGCGACTTGGGGTACTTGTCCAGGAAGGTCGACAGCACCTTGAGCGCGGTCTCGATGTCGCCGGACACTTGCGCCGTGGTCAGGATGGCCAGCTCGGAATCGGGCTTGATGCGCAACGCCTGCTCCGCCTCGGTGCGGGAGCGCTCGTTGTCGCCCAGCGCGAAGGCGCCCTGCGCCAGGATCAGGTGGCTCTCCAGCGTGTCGCTGTACGGCGCCAGCACGCGGTCCTCCAGCGCGAAGGCGGCGGCCTTGTCCTTGGCGCGCAGCAGGAACTGCTGCATCTGGAACATGGCCAGCGGACGCCCTTGCGGCGGCGCGGCCTTCAGCCGTTCGACGAAGATCTGCTCCGCCTCGCTCAGGTCGTCGTTGACGACGGCGAAACCGAGAAAGTACTGGGTGGCCTCGTCCGAGTTCGGCGCCAGGCCGCGCCACAGGCGGATGGCCGACAGCGCCTCCGGCCCCTGCTTGGCGGTCAGCGCCATCTCGGCGGCGCGGCGCGCCAGGCGCGGATCGCGCGTCTGCTGGGCCAGCGCCAGCATGGTGATATACGGCCCCTGCCAGTTACCCTGCTTGAATTCCAGCTCGGCCTTGGTGATGCGGAACAGCATGTCGCCGGTGAGGTCGACATTGGGCAGCGCTTCGTCGGCCGCAGCCGGAGCCGGTGCGGCGACGGCCGGCTCGGCGCTCTCCCCTGCCGCATCGGCGGGCGCGGCGGCGGCTGGTTCCGCCTGTTTTTGCGGCGCCACGGCGCACGCGGACAGCAAGGCGGAGAGGGTTACAATGGCGAAAGCGTTTTTCAAGGGAAGATCCTGGCAAGTCGGCAAAAGGTACTGAGGCAATCGGATTTTACGCTCAACGCTCCGATTCCGTCTTTTGACTAGTGTAACCAAATATTCCGCCGCAGCCAGAGTGCAGCCCCCATTATTTCGACTCTTATCCATCCAGATGCCAGAATTACCAGAAGTTGAAGTCACCCGGCGCGGGGTCGCGCCGCATATCGAGGGACGCACCGTGCATCAGGTGGTGCTGCGCCGCGAGGGCCTGCGCTGGCCGTTCCCCGCGCAGCTGCCGCAGCTGCTGGCCGGCCACCAGGTGCTGCGCACCGGGCGCCGCGGCAAATACCTGCTGCTGCATTTCGACCATGGCACGCTGATCATCCACCTCGGCATGTCGGGCCACCTGCGCATCATGCCGAGCGGGATCGTCCCGGAAAAACATGATCATTTCGACCTCGTGGTCGAGACCCCGGACGGCCTGCGGGTGCTGCGCATGAAGGATCCGCGCCGCTTCGGCGCGGTGCTGTGGCACGACCACGCGGACGGCCTGCTGGAGCACCACACGCTGCTGCGCGAGCTGGGCGTGGAGCCCTTGGAGGCGGGCTTCACCGGCAAATTGCTGTACGATCAAACCCGGCAGCGCAGCGCGCCCGTCAAGCAGGTGCTGCTGGCCGGGGACATCGTCGTCGGCGTCGGCAATATTTATGCTTCGGAAAGCTTGTTCCGCGCCGGCATCAACCCGAAGACGCCGGCCAAGCGCATCAGCCTGGCCCGCTACGAGAAGCTGGCCCAGGCCGTGCGCGAGATCCTGGCCGAAGCCATCGTCCAGGGCGGCAGCACGCTGCGCGATTTTATTAGCGTCAACGGGCAGTCAGGGTATTTTCAGCAGACTTATTTCGTCTATGATCGTGCGGGTGTCCCCTGCAAGGTGTGCGCGGCGCCGATACGGCAGATCAAGCAAGGCCAACGGTCCACGTTCTACTGTGTGAATTGCCAAAAATAAGGGTGGAACAAGATGGTCAGGGATTTCGAACAGTACAGCGCCTGGAGGCAGGGCGTCGTCACCGCGTTGAAAAATTATCAAGCGTGGGTGGCCGGCGCGTCCCTGACCGATGCCGCCACCGACCAGCGCATCGTGCGCGCGCTGGCGCGGCTGGCCGACGATAAACTGTCGGTGGCCTTCGTCGCCGAATTCTCGCGCGGCAAATCGGAATTGATCAATGCGATTTTCTTCGCCGACTACGGCCAGCGCATCCTGCCCTCCGCCGCCGGCCGCACCACCATGTGCCCGACCGAGCTGATGTACGACGCCAGCTTCGCGCCGTCGATCCGCCTGCTGCCGATCGAGACGCGGGCCGAGAACCTGTCCACCAGCGACTACCGCGACCAGCCGGCCGCCTGGACCGTGCTGCCGCTGAACCTGGACGCGGGTGCCGACATGCACGAGGTGTTCAAGCAGGTCAGCATGACGCGCCACGTGCCGGTGGAGGAAGCCAAGCGCTACGGCCTGTACGACGAGGACGATCCCGACATGCCGGTCACGCTGGACGAGGCCGGCCTGGTCGAGATTTCGCTGTGGCGCCACGCGATCATCAACTTTCCGCATCCGCTGTTGAAGCAGGGCCTGGTGATCCTCGACACGCCGGGCCTGAACGCGATCGGCACCGAGCCGGAGCTGACGCTGAACCTGATCCCGAACGCGCACGCGGTGCTGTTCATCCTGGCCGCCGACACCGGCGTGACCAAGAGCGATATCGAGGTCTGGCGCAACCACATCGGCGCCGGCGCCGGGCGGCTGGTGGTGCTCAACAAGATCGACAGCATGTGGGACGAGCTGCGCAGCGAGGCCGAGGTCAACCTCGAGATCGAACGCCAGCAGGCCAACGTGGCGCACGTGCTGGCGCTGGAGCCGCGCCAGGTGTTTCCGGTGTCGGCGCAGAAGGCGCTGGTGGGCAAGATCACGCAGGACGCGGCGCTGCTGGAACGCAGCCGCCTGCAGGCGCTGGAAGACGCGCTGTTCAACGAGCTGATCCCGGCCAAGAAGGACATCGTGCGCAAGCAGCTGGGCGAGGACCTGCAGGCGCTGAGCGCGGCGCAGCTGGCGATGGTCAACGCGCGCAGCCGCGGCATCGTCGAACAGCTGCACGAGCTCAAGAGCCTGCGCGGCAAGAACCAGAGCGTGATCGCCCACATGATGCGCCGCATCGACGTCGAGAAAAAAGAATTCGACGCCAGCCTGTTCAAGCTGCAGGCCACGCGCGCCGTGTTCACGCGGCTGTCGACCGAGCTGTACACCTGCATGGGCATGGACATCGTGCGCGACGACATCGAGCAGGTGCGCGAGGAGATGCAGCGCAGCCGCTTCTTCACCGGCGTGCGCGAGGCGGTGCGCAACTACTTCGAGCGCATCCGTGCCAGCCTGGACGCGGCCGGCCACAAGACGCTGGAGATCAGCGAGATGATGGGCGTGATGTACCGCCGCTTCTCCAACGAACACGGGCTGACGCTGGCCTTGCCGATGCCGTTCTCGCTGGACCACTACCGCGACGAGATCGCGTCCATCGAGGCGATCTACTACAAGCAGTTCGGCACGGCGACCTTGCTGACCACCAGCCGCGTGGTGCTGATGGAGAAGTTCTTCGACACCATCGCCTCGCGCGTGCGCGGCTGCTTCCGCGCCGCCAACAACGACGCGGAGGCGTGGTTGAAGGTGATCATGGCGCCGCTGGAGGCGCAGATCCGCCAGCACAAGGATCAGCTGAAACACCGGCTGGCGTCGATCCAGCGCATCCACGATGCGACCGACAGCCTGGAACAGAAAATCGACGCGTTTGAGGGCAGCCAGCAGGAGCTGGAGAAGCAGAAGGCGCGGCTCAATGAACTGGCGGGGCAGATCAGCATCGCCATCAACGCGGAATTCGTGGCGCTGGACGCCGCCGCTTAAGATACAGGAACAGAATGAAGGTTGTCGAAGTAGAGAATTTTGCGGATCCCAGCTTCTCGGCCGATCTGATCGGCTGGCAAAAAGTGCATGGACGCCATGTGCTGCCGTGGCAGAACACGCGCGACGCGTATCTGATCTGGCTGTCGGAAATCATGTTGCAGCAGACGCAGGTGTCGGCGGTGCTGGGTTATTACGCGCGCTTCCTGGAGCGCTTCCCTACCCTTCGCGACTTGGCCGCGGCGCCGGTCGAGGATGTGATGGCGCAGTGGAGCGGCTTGGGCTACTACACGCGGGCGCGCAATCTGCACAAGTGTGCGCAGCGCGTGGTGGCGGAGTACGGCGGCGTGTTTCCGTCCGATCCGTTGTTGCTGGCGGAGTTGCCGGGCATAGGCCGTTCGACTGCGGCGGCGATTTCGGCGTTCTCCAGCGGCACGCGGGCGGCCATCATGGATGGCAACGTCAAGCGGGTGTTCGCGCGCGTGTTCGGCATCGACAGCTATCCGGGCGAGCGCAAGACCGAGGAGGCGATGTGGCGCCGCGCCGAGGCGCTGTTGCCGGAGCAAGGTATCGAGTCGTACACGCAGGGCTTGATGGACATGGGAGCGACGCTGTGCACGCGCAGCAGTCCGTCGTGCGAGCGTTGTCCGATGCAGGCGCGCTGCGTGGCCTACGCCACCAACCGCACCAAGGATCTGCCGGTGCGCAAGCCGAAGAAGGCCAGCCCGGAAAAGCATGCGGTGATGCTGGCGATTATCGATGGCGGCCAAGTGTTGCTGGAACAGCGTCCGCCAAGCGGGATATGGGGCGGTCTGTTGTCGCTGCCGGAATTGGATGGCCATCTGCCGGCTGAGGATGACGAGGTGGACGCGGTCGATGACGACGCGCTGATGCTAGCCGTGGGCAAGTTCGGCGAGATGGAATCGCACGAGCGGCTGTCGACGGTGACGCATGTGTTCACGCACTACAAGCTGCACATCGCGCCCTACCGCGTGACCTTGGCGCGCCGGCAGGCGATGGCAGCCGAGTCCGGCCACGTCTGGTACGACGCCGCTAAAATCCCCGACGCCCCGCTGCCAGCGCCGATCAAGAAACTGTTATTGGAATTGGTAGGTGACAGCAAGGCTGCGCAGCAAAGGATGTTTTAGGGCCAGAGTTTAACGGCCGCCACGACCACGCCGGAAGTCGTAATGACGGTGGCGATCAGCCACCGCACCAAGCGCAGTTCCAGTTCGGCCAACTGCAACCTCAGGGAGGCTATGTCCGCGCTGTGTTTGCAGTCCAGGGCGGCGATGTCGCCGCTGAGCTTGGTTTCCGCCATGCCAATTCGCGCGCTGAGCTTGTAGTCGAGCGCGGCAAGGTCTTCTTTGGTCACGTAATTGGTCTGGATGATGGCAACTCGCGCATCCAGCTTGGCAAGATCTTCCTTGGTGGCGTAGCGCGGCAGCATGGAGGCCGTGTCCGCGGCAAGGACGGCGACCTCTTTTTCCACCGAGGTCAGCCGCCGATCCAGTTGTGTGATTTGCTCGTCCATCTATGCATCATGCGCCGGACACCGTTGATGCTCAAGAGCGCACGATTGAGCCCACTCAAAGCTCCTCGAGCGAGAACAGGCGGCGGTGTTCGCGGATGGCGTAGCGGTCGGTCATGCCGGCGATGTAGTCGGCGATCTTGCGCGCCTGTTTGCCGACGTCGCCCGATTTTTCCTGATAGTCCGGCGGCAGCAGCACCGGCTCGGCCATGAAGGCGTGGTACAACTCGCGCACGATGCGGCTGGCCTTCACCCGCATCCGGTTGACCTTGTAGTGACGGTAGAGATTCTCGCGCAGGAAGCGCTTGAGCTCGGTCGCGTCCTTGCGCATCGGATCGGAAAAACGGATCAGCGGCGGCGATGCCCGCACCTCGTCCAGGCTCTTGGGCGCGGCGTCGGCCAGCAAGGCGCTGGAGGTGACGATCAAGTCGTCGGCCAGCGCCGTGATCAGGCGGCGCAAGGTCTCGTAGATCGCGCGCCGTCCCGACAGGCCGGGGAAGGTCTGCTGCACATCGCGCCACAGCCGCGCAAAGAAGTCCACCTGCTCCAGCTGCTCGATGCTGATCAGCCCGGAACGCAGGCCGTCGTCGATATCGTGGCTGTTGTAAGCGATCTCGTCGGCGAGATTGGTCAGCTGCGCCTCCAGCGACGGCTGGGTGCGGTCGATGAAGCGCTGCGCCACCGGCCCCAGCAAGCGCGCATTGTTCAGCGAACAGTGCTTGAGGATGCCCTCGCGCGTCTCGAACATCAGGTTCAGGCCGTTGTAGGCGCCGTAGTGCTCCTCCAGTTCGTCCACCACGCGCAGGCTCTGCAGGTTGTGCTCGAAGCCGCCGTGCTCCTGCATGCATTCGTTGAGCACATCCTGGCCGACGTGGCCGAACGGCGTGTGGCCCAGGTCGTGCGCCAGCGAGATGGCCTCCACCAGGTCCTCGTTCAGGCGCAGGTTGCGCGCCAGCGAGCGGCCGATCTGCGCCACCTCCAGGCTGTGCGTCAGCCGGGTGCGGAACAGGTCGCCCTCGTGGTTGAGGAACACCTGGGTCTTGTATTCCAGCCGGCGGAAGGCCGAGGAATGGATGATGCGGTCGCGGTCGCGCTGGAACTGGCTGCGCGAGGCGTGCGCGGTTTCTTCAAAGCGGCGCCCCACGCCGCCCGCCGAATGGGCCGCGTACGGGGCGAGGAATTCGTCGGGCAGCATGGCGGCCTCCGCTTAAACGCAGGCGGCCAGCGTGGCCAGCAGCAACTCCTGCGGCGCGTTGGTGATGCTCGGTGCGCCCAGCGGCTTGATCAGGATGAACTTGATGGCGCCGCCCTCGTTCTTCTTGTCGACTTCCATCAGCTCCAGCCAGCGCGCCACGCCCAGGTCGGGAGCCTTGACCGGCAGGCCGGCCGCCGCCACCAGTGCGCGCATGCGCGCCACCGTGGCCTCGTCGACCAGGCCCATGCGGTGCGACAGGTCGGCCGCCATCACCATGCCGCAGCCGACGGCCTCGCCGTGCAGCCACTCGCCGTAGCCCAGGCCGTTCTCGATGGCGTGGCCGAAGGTGTGGCCGAAATTCAGGATGGCGCGCAGGCCGCCCTCGCGTTCGTCCTGGCGCACCACGTCGGCCTTGATCTCGCACGAGCGGGCGATGGCGTAGGCCAGCGCGCCCTTGTCGCGCGCCATCAGCTTGCCGATGTTGGCCTCGATCCAGTCGAAGAAGGCGGCGTCGATGATGGCGCCGTGCTTGATCACCTCGGCCAGGCCGGCCGACAACTCGCGCGCCGGCAGGGTTTCCAGCGTGGCCGTGTCGGCGATCACCGCGCGCGGCTGGTGGAAGGCGCCGATCATGTTCTTGCCCAGAGGGTGGTTGATGCCGGTCTTGCCGCCCACCGAGGAATCGACCTGCGACAGCAAGGTGGTCGGCACCTGGATGAAGTCAACGCCGCGCATGTAGCTGGCGGCCGCGTAGCCGGTCAGGTCGCCGATGACGCCGCCGCCCAGCGCGATCAGCGTGGTCTTGCGGTCGGCCTTGGCGGCCAGCAGCGCGTCGAAGATTTGCATCAGGCTGGACCAGTTCTTATATTCCTCGCCGTCCGGCAGCACGATCGACGTGACCTGCTTGCCGGCCTGGCGCAGGCCGGCCTCGACGCGCTCCAGGTACAGTGGCGCGATGGTGGTGTTGGTGACGATGGCGACCTTGTCGCCGTGGACGTGACGCGCCAGCAGCGCGCTGTCTTGCAGCAGCGCCGGGCCGATCGAGATGGGATAGCTGCGCTCGCCCAGCTCGACGTTTAACAGGATGGTGGATTGTTCGTTCATCGTTGGTTCGGCTTGTGTGACGCAGTTGGGCGAGGCCTCGCAGGCCCGGGTCTCCAGCTGGGTCAGGATGGATTGAACCATCGATTGTACGTTAGGTCGCCCGGTATCGATGACGATATCGGCAATTTCCATGTACAGGGGATCGCGCACCGCCATCAATTCCTCGAGTTTTTTGCGGGGATCGGCGGTCTGCAGCAGCGGCCGGTTCTTGTCGTGCGCGGTGCGCTGCAGGATGCTGTTGACGGTGGCGCGCAGGTAGATCACGGTGCCGCGCGACTTCAGGTAGGCGCGGCTGTCGGCGTTCAGGATGGCGCCGCCGCCGGTGGCCAGCACCAGCTCCTGCTGGGCGGTCAGCTCGCGGATGACGTCGGCCTCCCGCCGGCGGAAGCTCTGCTCGCCTTCGATTTCGAAGATCCACGGGATCGAGGCGCCGGTGCGGGCCTCGATCTCGTGGTCGGAGTCTATGAAACGCAAACCCAGCTTGCGGGCCAGGATGCGGCCGATGGTGGTTTTTCCCGCCCCCATCAGGCCGACTAGAAACACATTAGGCATGAACAGTCCGAGTTAATTCGGGTTACTACATAAGGTTGATATCCCGTAAGGGCTGGATACGCCCGGAGGCTGGATTGCCTGGGTCGCGTAATCGACGCCCAAACCCGGCAAGTGTACCAGACCTGTGTAGCTCGACTCACTACCATTTGCCTGCCCGCGCACGGTCAGGTTCACATCCAGCCAGTTGGCGCGGTCGCGCGGGTACACCAGCGAGACGATGGCCTGGCCCTTGGCGTCGGTGGTGACGTTGGTGGTGACGGTCACCGGGATGCCCGGATCGAGCACGCCGTTGCCGTTCGAGTCCTCGCCCGGGTTGAGGATACCGTCGCGGTTGATGTCCTCGTTGGCGCAGCCGACGTGCTGCACCGGCTCCCACGGGCCGAGCGGCAGCGTGTACTTCATGAAGCCCTTGAAGTAGGTGACCGGCAGCACCGAGGCGGTCAGCTTGACGCCCGAGACGGCGTTGCCGGCCGCATCGGTCACCAGCACCACGTAGTCCAGCTGGTAGGCCGCCGTGCCGCTCTGCCCCACGGTGCTGCCGGTACCGGCGCTGATGAACAGCGATTTCTGCGCCACCGTCAGGCTGGCGACCGCGCTGGCGCCGGAGCCGCCGATGATCTTGGCCTGGATCTTCACGCCGTCCAGCCCCGATTGATTCGGGCCGGCGATGAAGCTGACCGTGGCCGCGCCATCGACGCCGGTGATCACCACGGCAGGCTGGGTCAGCGTGCCGGCGCTTGCATCGGACTGGATCGAGAAGGCCACGGTCGCGCCCTTGACCACATTGTTCTGCGCCGTGCCGTCGCGCACCACCGCGCGCAGCGTCGATTGCTGGCTGCTGCTGCCGGCACTGTTGATGCCGATGACCGCGGGGTCGGCCTGTATCGTGACGGTGGCGGTATTGGTCAGCGGCGCCACGAACTCCAGGTCGTTCTGGGTGGTCAGGCCGCCGGTGGCCGCGGCGGTGATGGTGGCCACGCCGGGGCCGGTCGCGTTGACGTAGGCGTTGGCCGCGCCGCCGACCAGCGGCAGCGTCGTGCTCAGCACCGTGGTGCAGGCCGGATCGCTGTACACCACGCCGCGCGAGCTGCTGATGGTGACGCTGCCGGCCGGGCCGCCGGTGACCGCCACCTGCTGGCAGCCGCCGATGAAGGCCGTGGTCTCGGGGTTGCCGCCCGCGTCCAGCACCTTGACCGCGAAGCTCGACGAGTTGATCGCGATGGCCACCGAGTTCGATTCGCCCGCCGCCTTGACGGTGATGACGTCGGCGGTGCCGCCGCTGGCGGCATAGGTCAGCACCAGCTGGCCGGCGGAATTGGTCACGGCCGCGCCGCCGCCCTTGACGGTCAGCGCATTGGCGTTGGAGCTGTAGGTCACCGCCTTGCCGCTCAGGCCGTTGCCGGCCGAATCGACCAGCTTGACCGTGACGTCGGCGCTGGCGCCGACGTTGATGGTCGGCTGGGCGTTGATGGTCAGCTTGTTGCCGGCCACGTTGACGACCGCGGTCACCGGCGTCGCGCCCGGCACCGTGGCCGTGATCTTGATCGCGCGCGAGGTCGGGTCGCCGCCGGTGCCGAGCTTCTCGGTCACGATGCCCTGGGCGTTGGAGACGCGGTTGGTCAGCGACAGGCTGCCGGAGTCGGCCTTGAGGTCGACCGTCACGCCGGCCATCACGCTGTTGTTGGAGTCGCGCACCAGGGCAACGACGTCAACCTCGTTGCCGGCCGTGCCGACCGAGGCCAGCGTGCCGGAGGACGTGGTCAGCGTCAGGCTCGGCACGGCGGTCACCACCGCCACCGACAATTCGCTCGACTTGACCGCGCCGTTGGCGGCGCTGGCGCTGATGGTGATGGTGCGCGGCGTGGCGTCGCCCTTCACGCTGAGCTTCTCGACCACCTGGCCGGAGGCATTGGTCACGCGGTTGGTGCTGCTGACGGTGCCGGAGCTGGCCGTGAAGTTGACCGTCTCATTGGGCAGCGCGTTGCCGCCGGCGTCGCGCACGATGGCAGTCAGGGTCACCTCGGTGCCGTCCAGGCCGGACGAGGCGATGGTGGTCGCGCTGGCCGTCAGCACCACGCTGGCCGCCTTGGACGGCGCCACGCCATTGCTGTTGGCGCCGGCTGAACCGCCGCCGCCGCCACAAGCGGACAAGACACTGGCGCACGCCAGCATGGCCAGCCATCCGGTGATTTTTTTCATGATGCGAGTTCCCATAGTGTTCGTGAAGTGAGCCTGCAATGCGGTGCTGCGATGCTGCGGTGACAGGGCCTAGCGCGTCGACAGCCGGTCGGCGACGATCTTCGGCGTGATAAAGACCAGCAATTCCGTCTTGTCGTTGGTACGGCTGTTGCTGCGGAACAGATAGCCCAGCACCGGCACGTCGCCCAGCACCGGCACCTTGTCGGTGGTGTTGCGCTCGGTCTGCTGGTAGATCCCGCCCAGCACCACGGTGCCGCCGTTCTCGACCATGACCTGGGTCTTGACGTGCTTGGTGTCGATGGCGAAGCCGGCCCGGGTTTCCTGGCCGACGCTGTCCTTGTTGACGTCGACGTCGATGACGACGTTGCCGTCCGGCGTGATCTGCGGCGTCACCTCCAGCCGCAGATTGGCCTTGCGGAACATGATCGAGGTGGCGCCGCTGCTGGTGGCCACCTGGTAGGGCAGCTCGATGCCCTGCTCGATCAGCGCGATGGCCTTGTCGGCCGTGATCACGCGCGGACTGGAGATGATCTTGCCGGTGCCGTCGGCCTCCAGCGCGGACAATTCCAGGTTGAGGAAGCGGTTGGCGGCCGACGAGAACAGGCTGACCGCCAGGTTGCCGGCCTGGGCGCCGTTGATGGCGCCGGCCGGCAGGTTGATGAACTGGCTGTTGCCGAAGCTGGTGTCGGTGGCCTTGATCTGGCCGGTCACCTCGCCCACGCCGGTGATGTTGCCGCCGATCGCCACGCGGGTGTTGCTGGTGCCGAGCTGGTAGCCGGAGTCGCCGCCGCGCTGGGTGCGCAGGTCGGCAAAGCCCAGCTTGGCGCCGAGGTTGCGGGTGAAGGTGTCGCTGGCCTCGACGATGCGGGCCTCGATCAGCACCTGCTTGGAGGCGATGTCGGTCTTGGCGATCAGCTTGCGCACGTCCTCCAGCTTGGAGGCGATGTCGGTGATGAACAGCTGGTTGGTGCGCGGTTCGATGATGGCGCTGCCGCGCTTGGACAGGATGCGGTTCTTGCTGTCGCCGCCGCCCTCCAGCCCGAACACGGTCTTGAAGGCGTCGGCCTTCTGGTAGTTCAGCTGGAAGATCTCGGATTTCAACGGTTCAAGGTCGGCGATCTGGGCGCGCTGCTCCAGCTCCAGCTTTTCCTTGGTCAGCAGTTCCTCCTTGGGCGCGATCCACAGCACCGAGCCGTTCTTGCGCATGTCCAGTCCCTTGGCCTGCAGCACCACGTCCAGCGCCTGGTCCCACGGCACCTCCTTCAGGCGCAGGGTCAGGTTGCCGCTGACGCTGTCGCTGGTGATGATGTTCAGGCCGGAGATGTCGGCGATCGCCTGCAGCGCCGCGCGCACCTCGACGTTCTGGAAGTTGAACGACAGCTTCTCGCCGCGGTAGCCCTGGGTGCCCTGGGTCAGCTTGTTCGGGTCCTCCTTGATCGGCTTGACGTCGATCACCAGCTGGGTGTCGCTCTGGTAGACGGTCTGCTCCCACAGGCCGCGCGCCTCGATGGTCATGCGCGTGTTGTCGCCCTGCGGCACGGTGGTGACCAGCGCCACCGGGGTGCCGAAGTCGCTGACGTCGAGCCGGCGGCGCAGGCTTTCCGGCACGCCGGTCTTGAGGAAGTCCACCACCACGCCGGTCGGGGTCTGGCGCACATCCACCGCCACCTGGCTGTTGGGCAGGTCGACCACCACCCTGCCCTCGCCGTTGGCGCCGCGGCGGAAGTCCATGTCGCGCAGCAATTGGCGACCAATGGGAGCCAATTGGACGGGCGCCTCCTTCGCGGCGACCGGCAAGCCCTTGGCGTCGACCGCCTGGGCCAGGCCGCCGGAACCGTCGATGGTCAGGATGACGGCGTTGCCGTCGATGGCGGTGGCGTAGTTCAGGCTGCGCTTCAGGTTGAACACCAGGCGCGAGCGTTCGCCGGCCTGCACCACGTTCACGCCGCGCAGATCGCCCAGGTTCAGGTCCTGCACGGTCTTGCCGGTGGCGTTGGCGGTGGCGCCGAAGTCCAGCGCGATGCGCGGCGGGTTGGTGATGGCGAAGCCGATCGGCAGTTTGGCCGGCGGATTCTTCAGCGCGATCTTGACGATCACGTTCGAGCCCTGCTGGTTGGCGGTGATGGTCTCGATGGCGTTGGCGGCGGGCGCGGGCGCGGCCGCTTCCGGCGCGTTCTGGGCGCGGACGGCGGCGGGCAGTTGCATGGCGAAGGCAAAAGCGAGCACCGGCATCCAGCTGGCGACGGCCAGGGCGCGCCGGGGCGTGATGTGAGCGGTCATTTGGTGTTCTCCTTGCTTTCCTGCAGTTCCAACTTGGACATGCGTTCGACCCAGTCGCCGCCCGCATCCTGTACGATTTCCTTGACGCTGACGCTGTCGTCGGTGATGGCGGTGATCAGGCCGAAGTTCTGGCCCACGTGCTGGCCCGCCACCACGTGGTACAGGCCGCGGTCCACCTGCAGCAGCGCGTACAGCACGCCCTTCTGCTGCACGGTGCCGACCATCTTGACGGTGTCGAGCGGGAAGCTCTCCAGCAATTCCTTGCGCCGGTCCAGGTCCGGCCGGACGCCGTTGGCGCCCCTGGCCGAGGCCTTGGCCAGCTCGGCGAGCAGCTTGTTGGGATTGAAGGGATCGATGGCGTCGGCCTGGGCGTAGGCGAAGGGGATGAAGGTCTTGGGCTCGGCCAGCGGCGGCACCGCCACCTTGGCCTGGGCGTCGACCTGCTTCATCCACGCGCGCACTTCCTGCACATCGCTGTCGCCGCAGCCGGACAGCAGCAGCAACGGGGCCAGCAGCATCGCCGGGATCAGGGTCCTCATGATTGGGGTGCTCATGATTTTTTCGCCGCCTTTTTCTTGTCGGCGGCGGCCTTGCGCTGGGCGCTGACCTCCTCCGGATCCAGGTAGCGGAAGGTCTTGACCACCGCATCCAGGGTCAGCACGCCGTCCTTGCCGGCGTTCAGGCTCATGTTGTTGAGCGTGACGATGCGCGACAGGTTGGCCATGTTGCCGGCGAAGGCGCCGATGTCGTGGTAGCTGCCGGTGACGCGGATGTCGATCGGCAGCTCGGCGTAGTAGTCCTTGACCACCACCTGGGCCGGCTTGAACGACTCGAACTGCAGGCCGCTGCCGGTGCCGGCGCGGCCGATGTCCTTGAGCAACGCGTCCATCTCGGCCTTGCTCGGCAGCTGCTTCTGCAGGCGCTCCACATACTGGTCCACCTGCGCCTTCTGTGCGCGCAGCGCCTCCAGGTTGACCGCCTGCGAGGTCTTGAACTTGTATTCGTCGCGCAGCTTGAGTTCGGTCTGGGCGCCGGCGTCCTGCTCCTCGAACTGCGAGCTCCAGTAGCCGAAGTAGCCGGCCGCCACCACCGCCGCCATCACGCCCACGCTGCACAGCACGCGCGGCGCCAGCGGCCACTGGCCCGGATGGCGGCCGCCGAGATTGCGGAACTGGTCGGTGAATTGCGCGCCGAGCGCGTTCAGATCGAGCTTGGCCATGTTATCCGCGCTCCTGGTTCTTGGCAGCTGGCTGGCCGTTGGCCGGGGCGCCGCCCTTGCCCTTGGCGCCGGTGGCGGCCGCATCCTTGTCGCGCGGACGCTTGATGTTGACCGACAGGTTGAACTCCACCACCTTCTTGGCGGTCTTGCCCTGGCCCAGGCCGGTGGACTTCACCTCGATCAGCTCAGGCCGCTCCAGCCACGGCGACACGCCGGCCAGGTTGCCCAGCAATTCGGACACCCGCTCCTGCGACTGCGCGTAGCCGCCGATGGCCACCTTCTGGCCCTCCTGCTTGAAGCCTTTCAGGTAAACGCCGGCCGGGATCTGCTTGACCAGTTCATCCAGCAGGTAGACCGGCTGGTTGCGGTCGCCCTGCAAATCCTCCACCGCCTGCTGGCGCGCCTTGAGCGCCTCGATCTCCTGCTTCAGCGTGGCGATCTCGGCGATCTTCTTGTCGAGGCCGGAGATGGCGGTCTTGATCACCTGGTTGCGTTCGTTCTGAATGGAGATTTCGCGGGCGTTGTAGCCGCCCACCAGCAGCACCACACCGACGCCGGCAATGCCGCCCAGCGCCAGCAGCGCGTAAAAGGCGGCCTTCTTTTGCTTGCGCTTTTCCTCGCGGTGCGGCAGCAGGTTAATTTTGATCATCAGCCGAACCTCCGCAGGGCCAGGCCGCAGGCGACCAGGTAGGCCGGGGCGTCGCTGCGCAGCTGCGACTCGCGCACCGAGCCGCCCAGCTGCATGCCCTTGAACGGCGAGATCACGGCGCTGGAAATCCTGGTGCGGCTGGCCACCATTTCCAGCAGGCCCGGCAGCAGCGCGCAGCCGCCGGCCAGGAACAGCTGGTCGACCCGCGTGTACGGCGTCGAGGTGTAGAAGAACTGGATCGCGCGCGTGACTTCCAGCGCCGCGCTTTCCAGGAAGGGCGTCAGCAGCTCGGCCTGGTAAGTGTCGGGCAGGTCGCCGGATTTCTTGCGCGCCTCGGCCTCGTCGTGGCTCAGGCCGTAGGTGCGCACGATGTCCTGGGTCAGCGCGTTGCCGCCGAAGGGCTGCTCGCGCTCGTAGACGGTGACGCCGTCGAGCATCACCGAGATGTGCGTGACCTGGGCGCCGATCTGGAACAGCGCCACCACCTGGCCGGCGCCGGCCTCCGGCAGCTGGGCGGTCACGCGGTCCAGCGCGGCGCGGGCGGCGTAGGATTCGATGTCCATCACGGTGGCCTTCAGGCCCGAGGCCTCGGCGATGGCGACCCGGTCCTCGACCTTCTCGCGGCGCGAGGCGGCCAGCATGACCTCGATGTCCTCGGCCGAATTGGCGGCCGGGCCGATGACGTCGAAGTCCAGGCTGACCTCGTCGAGCGCGAACGGGATGTACTGGCTGGCCTCGGATTCGACCTGCACTTCCAGCTGGTCTTCCGACATGCCCGCCGGCAGGATGATTTTCTTGGTGATGACGGAGGCGGGCGGCATGCCCAGCGCCACCAGCCTGGTGCGGGTGCCGCTTTTCTTCCAGACCCGGCGCACCGCGTCGACCACCTGGTCCATGTTCTCGATATTGCCGTCGACCACGGCGCCGCGCGGCAGCGGCTCGGCGGCGTAGCGCTCCAGCCGGTACTCGCCCTTGCCGCCCTGCGCCAGCTCGACCAGGCGCACGCTGGAGGTGCTGATGTCGATGCCCACCAGCGGCGGATTGCCCTGCCCCAGCAGCGCCTTGATATCGATCATACGAGCCTCCCGGCGCCACGGCTGGCGCCTGGATTTCTTTGCCGCCGAATCAATATTCGAACAGTTTGCATTTAGGAACTCGTTTGAAAACCAGCGTTTAGACTGCTTATCTATGACCGTACATTAAATCCTGCCTATATAAGTGTAAAGGTATTTCTATTGTGCACAATTGCCGTGGTGTGAGGGTTTCACCACACTTTTCCGGCACGATCTGGCCGCAAAAACAACTGAGTTGCTTTGTTGCTTACGGGTAAAGATTCCTGTCCACAGGCAGTGCGCGCCGCGACCCTTGCCTCGCTTATAATGGCCCGCAAACATAACTGAGAGATCGTACTGCATGGCTTCTTCTTCCAATTCGGCCCCGCCACCTTCGAATCCGCCCGGCGCATCCGGCAAGCCGGCGGGCAAACCCGCCACCCGTTTCTTCCTGCTGGCCGGCCTGTCCGTGGTCGGCCTCGGGCTGGTGGGCCTGCTGCTGGTGGTGTTCGGGCTGGCGATGGCCTACCCCAACCTGCCCGAGCTCGACACGCTGACCGACTACCGTCCGAAAATGCCGCTGCGTATCTTCTCGGCCGATAACGTGCTGATCGGCGAGTTCGGCGAGGAGCGCCGCAACCTGGTGCGCATCAAGGACATTCCCGACGTGATGAAGAAGGCCGTGCTGGCCATCGAGGACGACCGCTTCTACGAGCACGGCGGCATCGACTACACCGGCATCCTGCGCGCGGCCGTGCACAACGCCACCGGCGGCGCCAAGCAGGGCGCCTCCACCATCACCCAGCAGGTGGCGCGCAACTTCTTCCTGTCGAGCGAACAGACGATCAAGCGCAAGGCCTATGAGATATTGTTGGCCTGGAAGATAGAGAAAAACCTCAGCAAGGACCAGATCCTCGAGGTTTACATGAACCAGATCTACCTGGGCCAGCGCGCCTATGGTTTCTCGTCGGCCGCGCAAATCTATTTCGGCAAGAACCTGAAGGACATCAGCGTGGCCGAGGCGGCCATGCTGGCCGGCCTGCCGAAGGCGCCGTCGGCCTACAATCCGGTGGTCAATCCCAAGCGCGCGCGCACCCGCCAGCAGTACATCCTGCAGCGCATGCACGAGCTCGGCTATATCACCGACAAGCAGTTCGAGGAGGCCAAGGCCGAGCCGCTCAAGGTCAAGACCGACAGCAGCGAGTTCGGCGTGCACGCCGAGTACGTGGCCGAGATGGCGCGCCAGCTGGTGTACGAGCAGTTCAAGGAGGACACCTACACGCGCGGCCTGAACGTGTTCACCACCATCACCAAGGCCGACCAGGACGCCGCCTACCTGGCGCTGCGCAAGGGCGTGATGGACTACGAGAAGCGCCACGCCTATCGCGGCCCGGAAGCCTACATCGACATCCCGCAAAACAAGGAAGAAGCGGACGACGCCATCGAGACCGAGCTGGCCGACCATCCGGACAGCGACGACATCGTGGCCGCCATGGTGCTGGCCGCCACGCCGCAGCTGATCACCGCCGTCACCGCCACCGGCGAGGAAATCAAGATCAGCGGCCCGGGGCTGGAGATGGGCCGCTCGTGGCTGTCCGACAAGGCCGCGCCGAACAAGCGCATCCGCCGCGGCGCGGTGATCCGCGTCATGCAGGAGGGTAAGGACTGGCAAGTGACGCAGCTGCCGGAAATCGAATCGGCGTTTGTCGCGGCCGACACCCACGACGGCGCGATCAAGGCCATGGTGGGCGGCTTCGACTACAACCGCAGCAAGTTCAACCACGTGACCCAGGCCTGGCGCCAGCCGGGCTCGTCGTTCAAACCGTTCATCTACTCGGCCTCGCTGGAGCGCGGCCTGTCGCCGGCCACCATCATCAACGACGCGCCGATCTCGTTCGACGCCGGCCAGACCGGCGGCCAGGCCTGGGAGCCGAAGAACTACGACGGCAAGTACGAAGGGCCGATGACGATGCGGCGCGGCCTGACCAAGTCCAAGAACATGATCTCGATCCGCATCCTGCACAAGATCGGCGCCAAGTACGGCCAGGAGTACAGCACCCGCTTCGGCTTCGACGCCGACAAGAACCCGCCCTACCTGACGCTGGCGCTGGGCGCGGGCAACGTCACGCCGCTGCAGATGGCCGGCGCCTACGCGGTGTTCGCCAACGGCGGCTACAAGGTCAGCCCCTACCTGATCTCCAAGGTGACCGACGCCGACGGCAAGATCCTGTCGCAGGCCAATCCCGACAAGGCCGGCGACGAGAAGAACCGCGTCATCGACGAGCGCAACGCCTTCCTGATGGACAGCATGCTGAAGGACGTGGTGCGCTTCGGCACGGCGACCAAGGCGCTGGTGCTCAAGCGTCCCGACCTGTCGGGCAAGACCGGCACCACCAACGATTCGATCGACGCCTGGTTCGCCGGCTACCAGCCGCACCTGGTGGGCATCGCCTGGATCGGCTACGACCAGCCGAAGAACCTGGGCAACCGCGAAACCGGCGGCGGCCTGGCGCTGCCGATCTGGATCGGCTACATGCAGAAGGCGCTGAAGAACATCCCGATCGAGGAGCGGGCGGTGCCGGAAGGCGTGATGCTGGTGGGCGACGAGTACTACTACACGGAGAATCCGCCCGGCACCGGCGTGCACAACATCGACGGCGCCTCGCACGGCACGCCGGCCGAGGAAAAAGCCAAGGACGCCGTCAAGAACGAACTGTTCTGACGACGGCGTCCGGCCGGCGGCATCAGGGCTTGATGTCGCCGGTGATCACCTTGGCCAGCAGCTGCTTGCCCAGCAGGTCCGAGGCCTGCGGCATCAGGTGGCTGTAGTCGTAACTGGTGATGCCGGTCATCGGGTCATCGCCCAGGTAGGTCAGGCAACCGTCCTGGTTGCAGAAGAAATCCATCAGATTGACGAACACCGCGCGGTCGCTCTTCGGGAAGCCGGCCTGCAGCGCGGCGTTACTCGCCATCAGCTCGCGGTCGATGCCGGCAAAGGTGCGGCGCGGCTTGGTCAACCACAGCTTGGTCATCATCAGCTTGGGCAGGTACTCGGTCCAGTGCGGATCGGGGCCGGGGAACACCACCTTGGGCACGCCCATCGCCTGCAGGCGCTCGGCGATGCGCTTCATGCCCTCCAGCGTGTGGCCGACGCTCTGCGCCACCACCACCACGTCGGGATGGGTGTCGGCGATGGTCTTGAGCGCGAACCAGCTGTTCTGCGTGCACTGGTCGACGTCCGATGGGCCGGTCGCGGCCAGGGTCGGCAGGCAGCCGGAACTGGCCACCTGCAGCACCTGCCAGTCGGCCGGCAGGTTGTTGCGGATGCCGAAGGACAGGTGCTCGGCGTGCGAATCGCCCCACAGCAGCACGGCCTTGGGCTTGGACGGATCGCGCTTGTAGCAGCGCTCGTCGATGGACGGGCGCGGGATCGAGTCCATGCGGCCGGCGCGGTACTTGGCGATGTCGAAGAATTCGCATTCGAGGTGGTATTTGTCGGGGATGCCGACGCGGAAGAAGAAACGCCATTCGGCCGGATAGTTTTCAAAATAGTCGCCAAAGGCCTGGCGGTCCTTCATGCGGAAGCCCAGGCCGTCGCGCTCATAGGTGTTGTAGCCGACGCCGCCCACCGCCAGCATCAACACCAGCAGCACCACGGTCTTGGCGCGCTGGCGGCCGCCGGCGCGGATCGGCCGCTCCAGCAGGTGGTAGCTGAGCCAGGCCAACACGACCGAGGCCGCCACCGCGCAGGCGCCCAGCGCGGCCGACGGTTCGGAGCGCTCGACCATGCGGGCAAACACCAGCAGCGGCCAGTGCCACAGGTACAGGGGAAAGCTGATCAGGCCGAACCACACCAGCACGCGGCTGCCCAGCACCACGCGGTTGAACCAGGCGCGGCTGCCGGCGGCGATGATCATGGCCGCGCCCAGCGTCGGCAGCACGGCCCACCAGCCCGGAAAGGCGCGCTCCTGCGTGATGCGCAGCAGGCCAATCAGGATCAGGCCGGCACCCAGCAGCGATTGCACGTCGCGCCAGACCGCGCCGTCGCGCGGCTGCGGCTCGGCGTAGATCACCTTGCCCAGCCAGCCGTCCAGCGCCGGCTGCCAGCGGCCCAGCAGCGTGCGGCCGCGCAGGGTCAGCGCCGCCAGCGTCGAGCCGGTCAGCATTTGCCAGAAGCGCGTCTGCGGCGAGTAGAACGCGCGCATGGCGTCGCCGTGCACGGCGGCCACGTTCAAGCCGAAGGAGAGCAGGCCCAGCACAATGGAGGTGGTCAGCAGGTTGAAGCCGCGCCGCGCCGCGAACCACAGCAGCGCAGGCCACACGAGGTAGAACTGCTCTTCCACGCCGAGCGACCACAGGTGCAGCAGCGGCTTGGTGTGGGCGGCGTTGTCAAAGTAGCCGCTCTCGTCCCACAGCACGTAGTTGGCGACGAAACCGGCGCCGCCGGCCATGTGCTTGCCCAGCTGCTTGTACTCGGCGCCCAGCAACACGAACCAGCCGGCCACGAAGCAGGCCGCCAGCACCAGCAACAGCACCGGGAAAATGCGGCGCACGCGGCGGCCGTAGAAATCGGCAAAGCTGAAACTGCCACGTTCGAGGTTGCTGATGATGATGGTGCTGATCAGGAAGCCGGAGATGACAAAGAAGATGTCGACGCCGATGAAACCGCCCTTGAGCGCGTCGGGGAAGGCGTGGAAGATGACCACGCACAGCACGGCGACGGCGCGCAGGCCGTCGATGTCCGGGCGGTACTTGGGGTGGACCGGCGTATCGCTATGCAACGCGGCCGCCTCATGATGGACTTGCTTTTGGAAATGATTCATTCACGGTAGGCAGAATAGGCTGGATGACAATTTTACTATAGCGTCAACCAGGCCCCGCCCTGCCGGTCAGCCGATCACGACCGGCGCCCCGCCCTGCGCGCTGACCATTTCCGACAGCGAGTAGAACAGCTCGGAGCCGTCGCGGGTGTTGAGCCACTTGCCGTCCTTCTGCTTGTAGTGGTAGCCGCCCGAGCGGGACGCCACCCACAGCTCCTGCATCGCGGCCTGGCTGTTGACGATGATCTTGGAACCATTGTCGATAAACTCGATTTCCAGCACATTGCCGCTGCGGCTGCACTCGACGTCGACCATGTCCTCGTCGTTCAGCCGGTCCAGCGCGGCCTCGATGGCGGTAAGGGTGGCCTCGGCCTGCGCCAGGAATTCTGATTCGCCCATGCTACACTCCAGTATCTATAGTCAATCCATGATTTTATCGTGAAGTCCACATTCCGTTTATTTATCGGCACCGTTTGCGGCACAACCGCCCTGTGCCTGACCGTCTTGTTGAGCGGCTGCGGCCAACCCGGCCCGTTGTACCTGCCCAAGGCTCCACCGGCCAAGCCTGCCAAGAGCACTGAAGCTGCCCCGGTTCCATCCACTCCAGCACCTCAACAATAATCCTTATGTCGCAATTTTCCTATGTAAATGGCGTGCTGCACGCCGAGGGCGCCTCGCTGGCCGCCATCGCCGCGCAGTTCGGCACCCCGACCTATGTGTACTCGAAAGCGGCGCTGCTGGCCAACTTCGCCTCGTACGCCGACGCCTGCGCCGGCCGCGACGCGCTGGTCTGCTACGCCATGAAGGCCAACTCCAACCTGGCCATCCTCGACCTGCTGGCGCGCCAGGGCGCCGGCTTCGACATCGTCTCCGGCGGCGAACTGCTGCGCGTGCTGGCGGCCGGCGGCGATCCGCGCAAGGTGATCTTCTCCGGCGTCGGCAAGAGCGTCGACGAAATGCGCCTGGCGCTGTCGCACGACATCCTGTGCTTCAACGTCGAATCGATCCCCGAGCTGCACCGCCTCAACGAAGTGGCCGGTTCCATGGGCAAGACCGCGCGCGTATCGCTGCGCGTCAACCCCAACGTGGACGCCAAGACCCATCCCTACATCGCGACCGGCCTGAAGGCCAACAAGTTCGGCGTGGCCTTCGACGACGCGCTCGACACCTACCGCGCGGCCGCCAAGCTGCCGCACCTGGAAGTGGCCGGCATCGACTGCCACATCGGCTCGCAGCTGCTGGACGACGCGCCGCTGCTGGAGGCGCTGGACCGCCTGATCGAGCTGATCGACAAGCTGGGCGACGAGGGCATCGTGCTGCATCACCTGGACATCGGCGGCGGCATCGGCATCAACTACGGCGAAGCGGGCGAAGCGCCGCCGGTGCCGGTGGGCGAGTACCTGGCCCGCCTGTTCGCGCGCGTGGACGCGTGGCGCGCGGAGCGCCATGCAGGCAAGCCGATCAAGGTGATCTTCGAGCCGGGCCGTTCGATCGTCGGCGACACCGGCGTGCTGCTGACCAAGGTGGAGTTCATCAAGCACGGCGAGGAAAAGAATTTCTGCGTGGTCGATGCGGCGATGAACGACATGGCGCGTCCGGCGCTGTACCAGGCGTGGATGGACATGCAGCCTGTGGTGCAGGGCAAGGCTGGCGCGCTGGCGTATGACGTGGTGGGTCCGATCTGCGAGTCGGGCGACTGGCTGGCGCGCGACCGCGAGCTGGCGGTGGAGGCCGGCGACCTGCTGGTGATGCACAGCGCGGGCGCCTACGGCATGACGATGGCGTCCAACTACAACACGCGCGGCCGCGCGGCGGAGATCATCGTCGATGGCGAGGTGTGCCACGTGGTGCGCCAGCGCGAGAACCCGGCCGACCTGTATGCGCTGGAATCGCTGATCAAGTAAGCCGTTCAGCCGGCAAGCAAAAGCCGCCCGCGTCATCGCCGGCGGCTTTTTTCATGCGGGCACGTCCTCAGCAAAAATGTCCTGGATATTCTTCGCATCGAATAAACGATCAAACCATCGGTCCAAGTCGTCAACCTCTCCGTTTTCAATGCGCTTCTTTAGCCGCTTTGAGACACTGCCAAAACGGCGTACCAACAGCCGTTGCAGCTGCTCCCTTTGCCCGACGAGCTGAGTTTCGTGACGTAGAGCATCAATGAAGGTATCAAATTGTGGAACACCCATCGCCGCCTCCTTCACGACCAAACTTTGCAAGTCGAGTTTACGCCTTCCAGCCACCTGCGACAACCGGCGCGCAATCCGGCGGTTGAGACTCCGCTTAAGGCCAGTCACTGCAGCGCTCGCCGACAACCGATTCCAGTGTTCAGCTTCCAGATATCGTTGACTCGGCTGCAGATTTACCAAATCGGGATGCCCGGGTAAAACAAGTTCGCCCAACTCACAGCAAGCTGTCCACCGCTTCAGGCTGTTGTACAAGACGACAGGAAATACCGGCGGCAATCTGCCTGGTTGGGGGAGTTCGTGGCGCTTGACCAGTTCCTGGTACAGCAATCCAATGTAGACCTGCATGCGCAGCGCCATCCAGTGATCGGAGCGGGATTGGAATTCGAGCAGCAGGTAGATGTAGATCCATTCGCCGGACAATCGCACGCGCCAGACCATATCGCTGTGGCGGTGATGGCCGCCGTCGCTGACGTAGCTGCCGTTGACGCGCTCGAAGCTGGCCAGGTCCAGCTGATACACCCAGTCGCCCGGCACAAAGCCCAGCAACAGGTCGCGCACCATTTCCGGGTATGCGAACAGTTGCTTAACAGTTGCTTGTATGCGGTGTCGTCCTCGCTGGCCATCGGCCCAGTGTAGCGAGGCGCAGCGCGCCGCTGTTGGGCGCGCTCAAAGGGGCGCTAGCGCGCCGCCGCGGCCGACAGCGCCTTGCCGCGCGCCCAGTACACACGCATCAACAGCAGCGCGCCCAGGATCAGGCCGAAGATGATCGGCTGCGTGAAGTTGTGCTTGCCCGCCTTCATCCACCAGAAGTGCAGGATGGCCAACGGCGCGATCACATAGATCAGCCGGTGCAGCCACTGCCAGCGCTTGCCGCCCAGCCGCTTGATCATGGCGTTGGTACTGGTCGCGGCCAGCGGTATCAACAGCACGAAGGCGATGAAGCCCACCGTGATGAACGGCCGCTTCAGCACATCCTTCCACATCTCCTGCACGTCGAAGAAATGATCGAACCACAGGAAGGTCATGAAGTGCAGCAGGCCGTAGAAGAACATGTACAGCCCCATCATGCGGCGCAGCTTGATCAGCCAGTTCCATTTGCTCAGCTTGCGCAGCGGCGTCACCGCCAGCGTGAAGCACAGGAAGTACAAGGTCCAGTCGCCGGTGCCGCGCGTGATGAATTCCAGCGGCTCGACCAGTTGCCCGGTCACCGTCAGGTACACCATGCGCGCCAACGGCACCAGCGCCAGCACGAACAGCGCAGCCTTGATCAGCCCGGTCTGCCGGGCGGTGGGATTGAACGCCATACGCTTAGAAAAACTTCTTCAGGTCCATGCCCGCATACAGCGGCGCGACGTCGGCATAGCCGTTGAACATCAGCGTCTTGCGCTTGCGGGCCAGGAAGCCGTCCTCGCCGATGCGGCGCTCGGACGCCTGCGACCAGCGCGGGTGGTCCACGTCCGGATTGACGTTCGAATAGAAGCCGTACTCGTTCGGCGCCGACAGATTCCACGACGTGCGCGGCTGCTCCTTGACGAAGCGGATCTTGACGATGGACTTGGCCGACTTGAAGCCGTACTTCCACGGCAGCGCCATGCGCACCGGCGCGCCGTTCTGGTTGGCCAGCGTTTCGCCGTACATGCCCAGCGTCAGCAAGGCCAGCGGATGGTTGGCCTCGTCGATGCGCAAGCCTTCGGTGTACGGCCATTGCAGCACGCGGCTGCCCACGCCCGGCATCTGCTTCTTGTCGGCCAGCGAGATGAATTCCACATACTTGGCGTTGCCGGTCGGCTCGACCTTCTTGATGATCTCGGAGAACGAATAACCGATCCACGGAATAACCATCGACCAGCCCTCGACGCAGCGCAGGCGGTAGACGCGCTCCTCCAGCGGCGCCAGCTTCAGCAGCGCATCGATGTCCAGCGTCATCGGCTTGTTGACCTCGCCCTCGATGGACACCGTCCACGGCCGGGTCTTCAGCGTGCCGGCGTACATGGCCGGTTCGCTCTTGTCGGTGCCGAATTCGTAGAAGTTGTTGTAGCTGGTCGCATCCTTGTACGGCGTATGCTTGTCGAGCGCCGAGTAGGACGGATTGAGCTTGGCGGCCAGCTTGGGATTGACGCCTTGCGCGAAGGCTTCGCGGTTGGCCATCTCCAGCAGCGCGGCGCCGCCGAGGGCGCCGGTGGCGATCTGCTTCATGAAGTTGCGGCGCGATTCGTACACTTCGCGCGGCGTGATTTCTGATGAAAACGGCAACTCGATGCCGTTGGGGCTACGCTTGATCAGCATGCTGACTCCAAAGATTTGTGCAAGGTTGAGACTTGGTCGCGGCTATAGCCTGAACCTTACACTAATCTTGGGCGGCAAAAGTTCACATTGCGTTTACAACTTGCCGTAGGAATGCAAACCGGACAGGAACATATTCACGCCCAGGAAGGCGAAGGTGGTCACCAGCAGGCCCACCAGCGCCCACCAGGCCGCTGGACGGCCGCGCAGGCCCGTCATCAGGCGCATGTGCAGCCAGGCCGCGTAGTTCAGCCAGACGATCAGCGCCCAGGTTTCCTTCGGATCCCACGACCAGTAGCCGCCCCACGCCTCGGCCGCCCACAGCGCACCGAGGATGGTGGCGATGGTGAAGAAGGCGAAGCCGGCCGAGATGGCCTTGTACATGACGTCGTCCAGCACCTCTTCCGACGGCAGGCGGTCCACCAGGCGGCCCGAGGTTTTCAGCAGATAGGCAGCCGCCACCATCGCGGCCAGCGCGAAGTTGCCGTAGCCGATGAAGTTGGCCGGCACGTGGATCTTCATCCACCAGCTTTGCAGCGCCGGCAGCAGCGGCTGGATGTCGGCGGCGTCGCGCGAAGTGGTGTACCAGAACAGGAAGCCGATCGCGGCGGTGATGACCAGCGTGACGAAGGCGCCCAGCTGGCGGGTGGCGTAGCGCTGTTCGAAATACAGGTAGAACATCGCGGTGATCAGCGAAAACAGGATAAACACTTCATACAGGTTCGACACCGGAATGTGGCCGACGTCGGTGCCGATCAGGTAGGACTCGTACCAGCGCACCATCATGCCGGTCAGGCCCAGCACCACGGCGGCCCAGCACAGCTTGGAGCCGATGCTGAAGGCCGATTCGGAACGTGCCGCCGAGCCGATCACGTAGAACAAGGTCGACAGGCAGAACATCACGCTCATCCACAGAATCGCGGACTGGCTCGACAGCATCATGCGCAGCCAGAATTTCTTGGTGCCATTGTCCAGCTCGCCGGCGTACATGGCGATCGCGCCCAGCGCCAGCAGGGCCACCAGCGGCATCAGCCAGCGCGCCGGCTTCCAGTGCCAGCCCAGCGCGGCAAACGTTGGCGCGGCGGCCAGCAGGATGCCTTTTTCGTAGATGTCCATGTAGTGGCCGTAGCGGCTCAGGCCGAACAGCGAGCCCGCCAGCAGCGCCAGCGCGAACACCCAGTCGAACGCGGTCAGGCGCTTGAAGTAGCCGGGCGCCTGGGTATAGGTTTGGGTCGATTGCGTCAGTTCCATCATTTCTCTCCGTGGCCGTTCCAGCTTACGCCGATTGCGGCAGCTTTTCTTTCAAAGTTTCAAACTCGCGTTCGAAGTCCAGCGTTTTGCGCTGGGTGCTCATGGCCATCAGCGCCTCGGCGCCGGCGCCGTCGTCCTTGATCCACACCCACAGGCGGCGTTCGCGGATGTAAAACATCGAGAATACACCCAGCACCAGGAATACGCAGCCCAGATAGACCACCTTCTTGCCCGGCGAACGGGTGACCTGGAACACCGAGGCCTGGACCTGGGTGAAGTCGTCCAGCTGCAGGTAGACCGGGGCGCCGTAGAAGTAGGCGTCCGACAAGGCGTTGGTGGACAGTTGCAGGAAGCGGGCGTGGGCCTCGTCGGCGCTGACCGGCTCCAGGCCGTCCTTGGCGCGCGCGGCCTGCCACAGGTCCCACAGGCTGCCGTTGAGGATCTTCATGAACACGTCGGCGGCCTTTTCCTGTTCGGCGGCCGGGATCTTCTCCAGGAAGCGCGAGATGGCGACGAAGCCGGCCGCCTTGTCGTTGCCGGCGAAGATGGTCAGGCTCTTGTCGGCCGAGGCTTGCAATTGGCCGCGCAGCGCGTCGCCGTTGGGCGACTGCGGCGTGGCGCGCTCGGCGTAGCGCTTGGCGGCGGCGGCGCGCAGGGCCGGGTCGTTGAGGGCGGCGCGCAGGCGCATCCATTCGGTCACGCTGTGGGCGTCGTCGGCCGGGATGCGCAGGAAGCTGAACGGGTCGGACGGGTTGACGCGCATGCCGGCCAGGAACACCGTGGCGCCATCCACCGTCACCGGCTGCATGTAGTTCTGGTATTCGCGCGCCTGGCCGGTCTTGTCGCGCAGCTTGTAGGTCACGCTGGGGCCGACGTTCTTCAGGTCCTTGTTGTTGGCGTTGCGGCCGGCCGAGCCGGTGTGCTTGTCGAGGCTGTTGGCGAACTGCTCTTCCAGGCTCTTGCCCTTGGTGACCGCGCGCGCGTCCTGCGAGGCGGCCAGGTTCTCGACGTTGAACGGACGGAAGCCCGACCATTCGACGGTGTAGGCGTCGCCCATCGCGGTGCTGCTGCCGACCTCGCCTGCGATGTCGAACTTGGCGGTGCCGCTGCCGACCATCGGGTAGCCGCTCAGCTTGAGCTTGCTGCCGCCGTCGTCAAAGCTGGACTGGTAGATCGCCAGGCCCTTGTACAGCAAGGGCTTGTTGACCTCGATGACGGCCTTGACCACCTCGCCGCTGGCGTGGTCGCGCACCTCGACCTCGCTGGCGAACAGCTTGGGCATGCCGGTGGTGTAAAAATCAATGTTGAATTTTTTCAGCTTGATGGTGAATGGCAGGTCCTGGATCAGGACGCCATCGGGGCGGGTGATGATGGCGCTGTCGCTGGTCGAGCCTTCAGGGATCATGGTGTTGCCGCGGAAGGTGGGATTGCCCAGGCCCAGGCGGCTCTGCGCCGGCACCGCCGAGATCAAGCCGCTGCCGTTGAACGGCACTTTGCCGAGGAACCATTCCTGCAGGCGGATCGGCACGTCCGAATCGAGCAGGCCGCCGATGCAGATGACCACGATGGCGGTGTGCGCGAAGATATAGCCGAACTTGTTGGCCGCGCCGCGCTTGGCCGCCACCAGCGTGCCGTTGTCCTTGTCCACCAGCTTGACCTTGTAGCCGGAATCCGCCAGGCGGGCCGCGGTTTGCTGCGCCAGCGCGGCGCGCGCCAGCGGCGAACGCCACTGCATTTTATGGTGGAAATTCAGCAACGAATTCTCGCGCACGTTCTCGCGCCAGCTGCGCATGTCCTTGAGCATCTTGGGCGCGTTGCGCACGATGCACAGCGTGGTCGACGTCACCAGCGTGGCCATCAGCAGCAGGAACCACCAGGCCGAGTACACGGTGTACAGGCCCAGCTTGCCGAACACCTCGAACCAGAACGGGCCGAACTGGTTGATGTAGTTATTGGTGGCCTCGCCCTGCTTCATGACGGTGCCGACGATGGCGGCGATGGCGATCATCGCCAGCAGCGCGATGGCGAAGCGCATGGAGGATATCAATTCGACCAGTTCGCCGACGACGGGGCGGCGGGTCTTCAGTTCGATGCCGGTGGTGCTGGGGCTGCTGCTCATGCTGGAACGATCTCAAAAAAATATGCTGGGGGCAGCATAACAACAAAAAGGGCAGCCCGCTTACGCTGCCGCCCTTTATGCACTATCAGTTGCACCGCAACCCGAGGGCGCGGCCAGCTGTTCTTATTTCAAGCCGGCGACGTAATCCGCCACGGCTTTCATTTCTTCTTCCGACATGCGCTTGGCGATGGTGGTCATCTGCGCGCTGTTCTTGCGGCCGTCGGCCTTGAACAGGCCCAACTGGGCTACCGTGTAATCCTGGTGCTGGCCGGCGATGCGTGGATATTGCACCGGGATGCCGGCGCCGGCGGCGCCGTGGCAGCTGGCGCAGGCAGGAACGTTCTTCTCGGCGATGCCGCCGCGATAAATCTTCTTGCCCAGTTCAACCGTGTCCTTGTTCTTTGCCGCGCCAGGCTTTTGCGCCTGGGTGGCCAGCCAGGCCGCGATATTGTGCTTTTCCTCATCGGTCAGCATTTTGGCGAAGGTGGTCATGACCGGTTGATTCCGCTCCGGGCCGGAAAAGTTCACCAGCTGCTTGTACAGGTAGCCTTCGTGCTGGCCGGCCAGTTTCGGGTTGACGGTGATGGTGGAGTTGCCGCCCGCGCCGTGGCAGGAGACGCAGGCCGGCAGGCCGCGCGCGGTGTCGCCGTTTTCAAACAGGGTGCCGCCTTTGGCCGCATCGACTTTGGGCGCTGCCGCTTCGGCGTGGGCCGGTTTTTTTTCTTCGGCGGCGGATGCGGTGCCGGCAACCGCCAGCAGGGCTACCAACAGGGATTTTACAAACGGTGAAAACGCACGATTCATTCAAGCACCCTCAAAAAAGTTTGTCGAACGTATGCCGCAGGCTAGTAGCAGTGGCTATGGCAACACTTCGTAACCACTCATTGTACAATAGCTTTCCAGCATATTTGCTCCCTTTTGTTGCATTTCCCCCATCTCATGTCCAAACTCTGGCAAGCCCGCTTCTTTACGACCGTTAACCAATTGCGCGATCTGCCCGACACCACCGTGCCGGAAATCGCCTTTGCAGGTCGCTCCAACGCCGGCAAATCGACCGCCATCAACATCCTGTGCAACCAGAAGGGCCTGGCGTTCGCGTCCAAGACGCCTGGCCGCACGCAGCACATCAACTACTTCTCCATTGGCGGCGCGCACGTGGCGCAGCACCGCAAGGATCCGACCATCGTCGACGAGATCGAATGCCTGCTGGTGGACTTGCCGGGCTACGGCTACGCCGAGGTCTCCGGCTCGGCCAAGCTGCACTGGCAGCGCCTGCTGGGCGACTACGTCCAGCGCCGCGAGCAACTGGCGGCCTTGATCTTGATCATGGATTCGCGCCGCCCGTTCACCGAGCTGGACATCCAGATGCTGGAATGGTTCGCCCCGACGGGCAAGCCGATCCATTGCATTCTGACCAAGGTTGACAAACTGAACCGCAACGAATCCGTCAACGTGCTGCGCCAGGCCAAGGCCAAGCTCGACAGCTACGTCGACGAAGACGGCGAAGGTTTCCCTTTCACCGTGCAACTGTTCTCCGCGCTCAAGCGTATCGGCATCGAAGAAGCCAACGACAAGATTCTGGAACTGGCCGGCGTCAGCGATGACGAAGCCGCGGCCCAGGTCGATCTGATCGAGATGGAAGACGACGTCGAGCCAGACGAGCAATAACCTCACAGCATAGGAAAGTTTTAGCGATGCACAATCCACACGTTTCCGCCCAATTCCCCGCCATCCGCATGCGCCGCATGCGCCGCGACCCGTTCTCGCGCGCCCTGATGCGCGAAAACAACGTCACCGCCGCGGACTTGATCTACCCGGTGTTTATCCTCGAAGGCACGCAGCAGCGCGAGCCGGTTTTGTCGATGCCGGGCGTGGAGCGGGTGTCGGTGGACGTGCTGCTGAAGGTGGCGCAGGAATGCGTGGAACTGGGCATTCCGGTGCTGGCGCTGTTCCCGGTGATCGACGCCGCCAAGAAGACGCCGGACGGCATCGAGGCCACCAATCCGGACGGCCTGGTGCCGCGCGCCGTGCGCGCCTTGAAGCAAGCCTTCCCCGAGCTGGGCATCCTGACCGACGTCGCGCTGGACCCGTACACCAGCCACGGCCAGGACGGCCTGATCGATGAAAACGGTTATGTGATCAACGACCTCACCACCGACATGCTGGTGCGCCAGGCCCTGTGCCAGGCGGACGCCGGCGTGGACGTGGTGGCGCCGTCGGACATGATGGACGGCCGCATCGGCGCGGTGCGGGCGGCGCTGGAGGCCAAGGGTCACATCCACACGCGCATCATGGCGTACTCGGCCAAGTACGCATCGGCGTTCTACGGCCCGTTCCGCGACGCGGTCGGCTCGGCCAAGAACCTGGGCAAGAGCGACAAGAACACCTACCAGATGGACCCGGCCAACAGCGACGAAGCGTTGCGCGAAGTCGGGCTGGACCTGGCCGAGGGTGCGGACATGGTGATGGTCAAACCGGGCATGCCCTACCTGGATATTGTGCGCAGGGTCAAGGACGAGTTCAAGGTCCCGACTTTTGCGTACCAGGTCAGTGGCGAATACGCGATGATCAAGGCCGCCGCGCAAAACGGCTGGTTGGACCACGACAAAGTGATGATGGAATCGATGCTGGCCTTCAAGCGCGCCGGCGCCGACGCCGTGCTGACCTACTTCGCGCTGGACGTCGCCCGCCTGCTCAAAGCTTAAAAAGCAATTTGGGGTCAAGTCTGACATTCGGACACGAGCTCTGCACTAGGCACGCGCCTACTGCAGAGCTCGTGTCCGAATGTCAGACTTGACCCCAATTTTATTTAGTCGCTGCGCAGGGCGGCGATAGGATCGAGGGCGGCGGCCTGGCGGGCGGGGAAGACGCCGAAGGCCAGACCTACGCCGACACATAGCAGGACCGCTACGATCAAACTCAATGGTGACCAGGCCACCGACCAACCGGCCAATGCGGCGATGCTGTAGGCGGCTATCGCGCCCAGCGCCACGCCCAGCAGGGCGCCGCTGACGGCGATCACCAGGGCCTCGGCCAGGAATTGTTCGATCACGTCCCGCCGCCGCGCGCCCAGCGCGCGCTTCAGGCCAACTTCACGCCGCCGCTCCAGCACGTTGGCCAGCATGATGTTCATGATGCCGATGCCGCCCACCAGCAACGATACCGCCGCGATCGAACTCATGACGATAGTGAAGATCCGCTGCGTCTGCTGGTTCTGGCGATACAGGCCCATCGGTACGATCAGGTTGGTGTCGTCGGCGCCGCCGTGGCGCTGCGTGATCAATGCCTGCAGCACGCGGGCCGCGCTGTCGGGCGCCACGCCGCCGCCCAGACGCACGCTGATGCCGTCCACCTCGTCCTCGATGCGCTTGAAACTGAAACGCGCGCGCCCCGTCTCCCATGCCACGAACAGGCGCTCGTCATCCAGCCCCAGCTTGACGCCCTCGAAGTCGGACTTGCTTTGCGCGCGGTCGGCCAGCACGCCGACCACTTCCAGCCACACGTGGTTGAGCTTGACCCGCTGGCCGATCGCCGCGCCGTCGCCGAACAGGGTGCGCGCCAGCCGCGCGCCGACCACGCACACCGGCGCCAGCGTGGCGCCGTCCTGTGCCGCCAGCCAGCGGCCGGTCGCCACCTGCAGGCCGCCATGCGCCGCGTACGATGGCGATACCGCATAGGCGCGGCCCGCCACCACCTTGTCGCCCAACACCAGCTGGTCGACCTTGATTTCCTTTTTCAGCGCCACCGATTGCGCGCCCGGCACCACCGACAGCGCCGCGTCGGCGTCGGCGGCGGACAGGCCCAGCGAGCGCGTGCGGATTTCCTTCAGCTGCTCGGGCTCGATGGCCTTGCTTTCGATGAGCACATTATCCAGGCCCAGCTCGGCCACCAGCCGCAGCGCCTCGCGCTTGCTGCCCTCGCCCACCGCCAGCATGGCGACGATGGCGGCCACGCCGAAGATCATGCCCAGCAGCGTGAGCCCGGTGCGCAGCTTGCGCCGCAGCAGTTCGGTCACGGCCTCCCGTATCAAGGACATATTCATGATTTCACCGCTGTCGACGGCGGCAGCAGCACGATGCGCGCGCCGGCCGTCAATCCGCTTTTGAGTTCGCTACGCACCGGGCCGCGCTGGCCCAGCTCGATCTTGTGCCGCACCGGCTTGCCCTGCTCGTCCGTGTAGACGGCGTAGCCCGCCCCTTCCTGCACCAGCGCCAGGTTGGGCACGGTCAGCGCGGCCGGCCGCGTCACCAGCTGCACGGTGCCACGCAGCGCCTGGCCCGGCTTCAGGCCCAGCTTGAGCGCGGCGTCGTTGGGGATGGCGGCGTCAAAGTCGCTGTACTTGACCGGCGAATCGGTGGAGGTGGTGCTGGCGCTGCTGCCGACGCGGGTGATGGTCAGCGTCAGCGCGGTGCCAGTGCCGGCCAGCCGCGCCTGCACCGGCAGCCCGGCCTTCAAGCCGAAGGCCTGGCCCTCGGCCACGGTGAAGTGCGCCACCAGCTGATGCAGGTCCGGCAGCGTGCCAAACTCCTGCCCGGCCGACTGGTTGGAGCCGATCTCGGGCTTGGCGCCGTCCCAGCGCGGCACCAGCAGGAACACGCCGTCGTGCGGCGCCACCAGTTCCAGCGCGTCCAGGCTGTCGCGGTTGCGCTTGGCCGTCTGCGTCACGCTGTCGCGCTGCGAGTGCAGCACCGCGTCCTGCGCCGCCGTGCGCGCCTGCGCCTGGCCGCCCTTCCAGTCCAGGTAGCGGCGCTTGGTGCTGAGGAAGCCGACGTCGGCCAGCGCGTCGAGGATGGTGTTGCGGGCGAAGATGGTCAGGTCGACCTTGGCGTAGCGCTGGCTCAGGCCGAGGTCGTCCTCGACCTTGGCGCGCTCGCCGGCCAGCGTGCTGCGCTCAACGGAGGCGTTGCCGGCGTTGCCGGCTTCGGCGATGGTCTTGCGCAGCAGTTCCAGCTCGGCCTGCGACAGCTCCATGCGCGCCTGCGGCGCGTCGAAGCGCGCCAGCACGTCGCCCTTGCGGACGGCGCTGCCGTCGGCCACCATGTCCACCAGCACGCGGTTGCTCCAGCCGCTGCCCGGCACGGCCAGCGCGGTGCTGGCGGCGGCCTTGATTTCGCCGTCCACCGTCAGCGTTTCGGCCCACGGCCGCGCGGCCAGGGTTTCGACCGCGCCGGGCGCGGTCGAGGCGTCGCCGCCGCAGCCGGCCAGCGCCAGCAGCATCAATGCCACGCAGGTTTTGTTCATTGCTTGGGTTCCTTGCCATGCGCGTCGGCCACCAGCACCGCCTGCACGGCGGCGCCCGGCTTGAGGCCGGCCGGCGCGCCGTCAAACTGCAGTTCGAGATCGCGCACGATGGTCGATTGCGCGGTGGATTTGCCGTGGAAGGCGCGGCCCAGCGCCACCACGTGCGCACTCAGCGCCTGGTTGGTGCCCGGCACGGTCACGCGGGCCTGCTGGCCGATGCGCACGTTCGACGCCTGCGCCTCCGGGATGGTGGCGTTGACGTACAGCTGGTCCGGATCGGCCAGCGTGGCGACCGACAGCCCCATCCACACCTGGCTGCCGACGGTGACTTTCTCGCCCGAGAAGGTGGTGCGGTACATCACCAGTCCCTTACGCGGCGCCAGCACGGTCAGCGCGGCCTGGCCCCTGGTCAGCGCGGCCAGTTGCTGTTGCAGGTCCGCCACTTCCGCCTGCAGGCCGGTGAGCTCGGCGCGGCGCGCGCGGATCTGCACGGCGCGCTGCTCGACCGTCAACTTGGCCAGCGCGGTCTTTTCCGTGCGCTCGATGACCAGCTTGTCGTAGTCGACGCGGCGTATCAGTTCCTTCGGCTGGCTGGCTTTGCGCTCGGCCTTTTCGGCGTTGCTTTGCGCCTCGGCCACGGCCAGCTCGCCGGCGCGGTCGGCCTCGGCCTGGTCGAGCTGCAGCTTTTCCAGCGCGCGTTGCTTTTCCCTCAGCTGGCCTTGGTTCTGCATCAGCTGGGTGGTCACCTCGCCCGATTCGAATTGCGCGATCGGCTGGCCGGCGTCGACCAGCGCGCCCTCGGGCGCGATGCTGGCCAGCTTGTATTGCCACACATACGGGATGGACGGCGGCGATACCGGCAGCGCCTGGCGCGAGGCGATCTCGCCTTCGATGGCGGGCGGCTCGGCGGCGCTGGCCGGCTTGTGCGCGGCGGCTGCCGCTGCGTGCGGTTCGGCAAACACGCTCATGCCCGCCACCAGCGGCAGGCCGTGGCCTTCCGGCAGGGCGATCCTGACGCGGAAGTAGCGCCCGTTGCCCCAGCTGGCGCGCGCTTCCGGCGCGCTGGTGATGGACTGGATCTTGCCGGTCAGCGCGGCGCCGGGCAGCGCGTCGAAGCGCAGGCCGAGCTCCTGGCCTTCGGTCAGGTAGGGACGGTCGGCCTCCAGCACCCAGGCGGTGACCGCCATCTGGCCGTTGCCCTGCACCACGCCGGCGGCGTTGCCCGGCCAGGCCGACGAGCCTTCCTCGAAGCGGTCGCCCTTCCACGGGCTGTAGCCGTGCACCACCACGCCGTCGCGCGCGGCGCGCACTTCGGACTGCCTGAGCTGGGCGGTCTGGAAGGCCAGGTTGATCTGCAGTTTCTTCACTTCCAGCTCGCCATCCTCGCGCCGGCGCACCACCGATTGCCGGTAGTTGTCGCGCGCTTCGAGCTTGACCGCCAGGTCGCGGGTGGCGCGGTCCAGCTCGGCCTGGTTGCGGTCGTAGTTCAGCGCGGCGATCTGCAGCTTGGGCAAGGCCGCGTCCACCTTGGCCTTGGCCAGCGCGGCCTCGGCGCTGATCAGCGCTTTCTCGGTGTCGATGGCGCCCGCTTCAAGCGTGGCGGTGTCGCGTTCGACGCGCGCGATGGTGCGGTCCAGTTCGGTCTTCAGGCGGTCGATGTTGGCGGCGCCGCCGGTTTCGATGCGCAGCACCAGGTCGCCGGCCTTGACCTGCGTGCCCTCGGCCACGAAGTTGCGCAGCACCAGCGGCGATGAATTCGACGGCGGCACGATGATGGTTTGTGTGTCCAGCGCTTCGACTTCGCCGGTCAGCAGCACCGGGCGCGTGGCGGGAGCCGGAGTCCGCACGGCACCGGCGTTGCCCGCCGCGGCGCCGGTGGGCGGCGCGGCGGAGGTGCCTGCGGACGACACGGCGGCGGCGATGCCGGCGGCCAGCAAGGGCACGGCGCACAGCACGGCGATGGTGGACCGCTTCAGGCGCGGCTTCATGCGGCCACCTGGTCGATGCGGCCGTCGCGCAGGTGGATGGTGCGCTGGGCGCCGGCGGCGATGGCCGGATCGTGCGTGACCAGCACCAGCGTCTGCCCGCCCGCGTGCAGCTCCTTCAGCAGCGCCAGCACGTCGGCGGCGCTTTTGGAATCGAGGTTGCCGGTGGGTTCGTCGGCCAGCAGCAGCGCCGGGCGGTTCAGCAGCGCGCGGGCGATCGCGGCGCGCTGCAGCTGGCCGCCGGACAGCTGGCCCGGCAAGTGGCCGGTGCGTTCGCCCAGGCCGATGCGCTCCAGCAGCGCGACCGCGCGGCCGGCCGCTTCGGGATCGACGGCGCGGGCGTAGCGCTGCGGCAGCAGCACGTTTTCCAGCACAGTCAGGCGCGGCAGCAAATGGAAGGACTGGAAAACGAAACCGATGCGGCGGTTGCGCACCTCGGAGGCGGCGTCGTCGTCGAGGGCGCTGATCTCGTCGTCGGCCAGGCGGTAGCGGCCGCTGTCGGGACGGTCCAGCGCGCCGAGCACGTTGAGCAAGGTGGATTTGCCGGAGCCGGACGGCCCCATGATGGCGACGAACTCGCCGGGCGCGACGTGCAGGTCGATGCCGTCCAGCGCACGGATGTCATTGCCGCCCTGGCGGTAGGTCTTACGGATCTCGCGGAGCTCTATCATCGGCGCAGTATCTCCGCCGATGATAGATTTGTCAATTCACTAATTTGTCTTTTAGTGTAACAATTTTTACCACGCCTATTCGACCGTGACCTCCATGCGGTTGTCGCGCGAGACGCGGTCGATCATCTTGTTGTACGGATCGACGCCGACCTCGAACGGCTGCTCCTTGACCGTGACCGTCACCACCGGATCGCTGCCCTGCAGCACGCGCTTGTCGGTGAACAGCACGCGCTCGTCGCGCTCCTTGGCGCCCTTGTCGCGCGCGAACACGGCGATCTCCACCGGCTCGTCGTACGCGCGCGGCGTCTCCTTGCCCTTGCCGTCGGCCTCCATCTTGGCCAGGTGCAGCGTCATGGTCACGTCCCACTGGCCGTCGGCGCGCTTGTGGGCCTTGGCCTCGGTCACGCGGTTGTCGTAGAAGACGATCTTCTCGAACAGGTCGGTGATCAGCGCCTGCTTGTCCTGCGGCGCCTCGGCGCGGATGTAGGACAGCAGTTCGCGGCTGGTGGTGTACGGCGGCTGCTGGTAGGCCTTGTCGGTCAGGAAGCGCTTCAGCGCGCGGTTGAGCGCGGCCTCGCCGATCTCGTCGCGCAGGCGGTAGAACACCAGGCTGCCCTTGCGGTAGTGGATGTACTGCTGGTTCTCCACGCGCAGCAGCGGCTGCTCCTCGACCAGCTCGCCGCCTCGGTCGCTCAGGTAGCGGTCCAGCTCGAAGCGCAGGAAGCGGCGCAACTTGTCGCGGCCGTAGGCCTTCTCCATCACCATCATCGCCGAGTACTGCGCCAGCGATTCGATCAGCATGGTCGAGCCCTGCATGTTGGCGCTGACCGCCTGGTGGCCCCACCACTGGTGCGCCATCTCGTGCGCGGTGACGTAGTAGACGTAGTCGATGTCATCCTTGCTGCGCAGGTCGGCGATGAAGCCTATCGATTCCGAATACGGAATGGTGTTGGCGAACGATTGCGCGAAGCTCTGGTAGTTCGGGAACTCCAGCACCCGCACCTGCTTGTGCTGGTAGGGCGTGAAGTTGGCCTCGAAGTAGTCGAGCGACTTCTGCGCCGACGTGATCATGCGGTCGACGTTGTAGGCGTGCTTGCTGTCGTAGTAGATCTCGATCGGCAGGCCGTGCCACTCGCCCTTGCGCACGTCCCAGCGGGCCGACAGGTAGGCGAAGAACGGCACCATCGGCCGGTCCATCTTGTAGTGGAAGTAGCGGCGGCCGTTCTGCTCCCAGCGCTTCTGCAGGTAGCCGGGGGCGATGGCGATCTGGTCGGCGCTGGTGGAGACGGTGGTCTCGAAGTTGATCCAGTCCGCCTCGTCGCTGAAGATGGCGTTGGCGCGCGCCTTCTCGTCCTCCAGCTTGGGCATGCGCACCGGCTCGCCCAGGCCGCGCTTGCGGCGCTCGTTGCGGTCGGTCAGCTCGCCCTGGTGGTTGTAGCCGAAGTGCGGGAAGAAGGTGAAGTTGTCGAAGAAGGTGCCGTTCAGGTTGACCCGGTCCGGCGCGCCGCTGTTGGTGAAGCCCTGGTTGCGCACGTCGACGTGGAACGACAGGTCCAGCCTGGCGCCGGGCGCCAGCGGCTGCGCCAGCTTGACGATGCTGAAGCCGGCGTCCTTGTCGTCCAGCTCGGTCGTATGCGGCGGCAGGTTGTCGAAGCGCGTTTCAAGGTCGGGATTGACCTGGATGCGCAGCACGTCGAGCGGCGCGCCGGTCTTGTTTTCCATCTGGTAGCGGCCGTGGATCGCCACCCGGCGCTCGGCCGGATAGATGTCGACGTCGGCGCTGATGTCGGTCACGCGCGGCTGCGGCAGGTCGATGTAGCGGCGGTACAGCTTCTCGTAGCGCGCCTGCTTGTCCATCGCCACGTCGGAAGCCTCGTACTTGTTGAGCACGTTGGTGTTGTAGAAGATCCAGGCGCCGCTGCCGACGAAACCGGCCAGCAGCGCGGCCAGCGCGACGCCGGATGGCCCCTTCAGGCGCGCGGCCGCCAGTTGCGCGCGCTGGCGCCACGGACGCGCCAGTCCGCGCACCCAGAACGCCTGCGCCAGCACCAGCAGGGCCAGCGTGAACAAGCCCCAGTAGACGCCGAACCACGACCAGCCCTTGAGGAAGTGGCCGTAGCCGTTCATGTCCGAATAGCGCAAGCCGGGCAGCGAGGCGAAGTTGTACAGGTTGTGGTCGAAGTGCATGACGCTCAGCACGATCTGCGACACCATCAACACGATCACCAGCAGGTAGCCGAGGAACTTGTTATTGGTCAGCACCTGCAGCACCAGGGCCATCAGGCCCATCAGCACGAAGAACGCCGATTCCAGCAGCACGCCTTTCAGGTACAGCCCCACTTCGATCGGCGTGCCGCCCTTGACCAGCTGGAAGCATACGGCCGCCAGCACGCCGGTCAGCAGGAAGCCGAAGATGACGCCGACCAGCGCGATGCTCTTGGCCAGCAGCGGTGCCCAGTCCGGCACCGGCATGGCGTCGCTGACGTCGGCGATTTTGACCTGGCGTTCCTTGAAGATCAGCTCGCCGGCGTAGAAGGTCAGCACGATGATCAGCATGAAGTTGAAAGTGCTGGCCAAGGTGCGCAGCATCAGCCCGGTGACCGGATACACGGTGGTGCCGAAGTTGGCGCCGGCCTGGCTGGCTGCGCCGACGAAGTTGAGCACGCCGAACAGCAGCATCACCAGGAAGGGCACGCTCTTGAACACGCCCATGGCGTCGAAGCGCAGGATGTGCCAGCACTGGCGCCAGCCGGTCGATGCGTCGAAGTGCGCGACCGTGCGCGGCAGCGCCACATTGGATGGCGCCGCCGCCACCGGCGCGGCCGGCTTGGCCTTGCCGAACAGGCGGCGGCCGGTGCCGGCGCGCTGCGGCTTGAACAGCGCCAGCGTGGCGCCGAAGAACACCAGCGCCACGCCCAGCCACAGCGCGCGGTTGGCCAGCAGGAAGCCGCTGAACGGCGGCAGGCCGGCGTTCGAATCGGCGGTCGAGAAGTAGCGGGTGGCGCGGCCGAAGGCGCGCACGCCGAACGGGTCGAGCAGCACGGCGGTCCATTCGTTGTTGATGTCGCGGGTGAACACGCCGGCCACGATCCACAGCACGAAGAAGCCCAGCACGCCGACATAGACCAGCATCATCGAGCGCGTGGTGGAGGCCAGCAGCATCAGCAAGGCGCCGACGAAGACCAGGTTGGGGATGACGAAGAAGCCGAAGCCCCACAGGTAGGCGAACAGCGGCTGCGGGCCGACGCGGGCGGTGTCGACCCACGGCATCACCGAGCCAATCAGCATGCCGGCGGCGATCAGCACGAAGATGCACACGCAGGCGGCCAGGCCAGCCAGGAAGCGTCCGGCCAGGTACTGGTATTTGCGCATCGGCGTGGCGAACAGCATGTCCGAGATGCCGACCTCGCTGTCGCGCAGCACGGCGCCGGCGATGAAGACGGTGACGATGAAGGTCGCCACCACGGTGAACGAGCCCAGCATCTGAGCCACGACCACCGGCGCGTTGCGGTGCACATTGCCGATCGCGCCACCGACCTGAACGGCGTCGCTGGTGGCGGCGCCGAAGGCCATCAGGCCGAGGATCAGGCCGGTGACCCACAGCAGCGGCTGGCGCAACTGGTAGCGCAGGTCGAACTTAAAGAATTCCATCAACATGGCGCGCCCCTCAGACGGTGGCGGCCGCGTTGGCGGCGGCGTTGCGCACGTGCAGGAAGTAGACGTCCTCCAGGTCCGGCTCGACCTGGATGAAGCCGTCGTCCGGCTGGCTGTCGGCGAACACGTTGATCTGCGGCTTGCCGCCGACCAGGCGGGTATGCAGCACGTTCATGCGCTGCTGGTATTCCGGCAGCGCCTCGGCGCTGACGCTGCGGCGCCAGACCTTGCTGCGCAGCGTGTCGATGGTGGCCTGCGGCTCGCCCTGCAGCCGCACCTCGCCCTTGACGATCAGCGCCATGCGCGGGCACAGGTCGGTGACGTCGGCCACGATGTGGGTCGACAGGATCACCACCACCTGCTCGCCGATCTTGGCCAGCAGGTTGAGGAAGCGGTTGCGCTCGTCGGGGTCGAGGCCGGCGGTGGGTTCGTCGACGATCACCAGCCGTGGCGAGCCGAGCAGCGCCTGGGCGATGCCGAAGCGCTGGCGCATGCCGCCCGAGTAGGTGCCCAGGCCGCGCTTGCGCGCCTCCCACAGGTTGGTCTGCTGCAGCAGCGCCTCGACCGCCTCCTTGCGCTCGCCGCGCGCGGTCAGGCCCTTGAGCACGGCGAAGTGGTTCAGCAGCACCTCGGCCGTGACCTTGGGGTAGACGCCGAAGTCCTGCGGCAGGTAGCCGAGCTGGCGGCGCAGCGCCTCGGGCTGGGCCAGCACGTCGAGGCCGTCGAAATGGATGGTGCCGCTATCGGGATCCTGCAGCGTGGCGATGGTGCGCATCAGCGACGATTTGCCGGCGCCGTTGGGGCCTAGCAGGCCGAACATGCCGTTCGGGATGTCCAGGGTGACGTCGTTGATGGCCTTGACGCCGTTGGCGTAGGTCTTGCTCAGCTGTTTGATCGATAGCATGGAACGCACTCTCCTGATAGGGGGACGGACGGTGTCCGCGACAAGATTACTTTAAAGTAAAGTTGTCAAGCTATCAGGGATTTTGCGACCGGCGGCGGAATCCGGGGAATGGAACGTAGTTTTTTGGCAAATCAACGGCCGGCGCCGCGCGTGTATTCGGGGAACATTTCCTTGAGCAGGAAGGCGATCAATTCCTTCTCGTCCTCCTTGCGCGCGCTCAGCGTGACCACCTTGCCCAGGCGGCGCGAATCCCATTCGAAGTCGCCCGGCTTTTCCTTGCGGATGATCTTGACCATTTCCTTGGCCACGGCGGTTTCGATGTCCTGCTCGGCGCCCTGCTCGACGTGGATCTGCTGCAGCCAGCGGCGCTTGAAGTTGGTGTTCCAGCCGCGGAACTTGACGTCGGCGCTGTGGTAGCTCTTGTCGACCGAGAAGATGCCGCCGGTGTCGTCCTTGTCGGCGCCGCTGGTGCGGCCCTGCGCGCCGGCGATGTTGGCCTTGGCGATGCGCAGCGAACGTTCGCTGTCGCTCTCTGTCGGTGCCGGCGGCGCCGGTTGCGGGTTGTTGGCCTCGCGCGCGGCGCGGCGCTTGGCGATCATCTCGGACATGTCCTGCTCGGGCGGCGGCGTCATGGTCGCCTGCACCGGCGGCACATAGGTTTCCAGCTTGGGCCGGATGGCGGCCGGCGCGTCCTTGGAGGCGACCTGCTTGCGCGGCGGCGGCGGCTTGGCCTTGGCCACCTCGGTCTTCTTGGGCTCTGGATTGGGCTTCTTGGTCGCCTTCTCCGGCAGCGGCGCGATGTAGACCATCACCCCGCCCTTGGGCGGCGCGGCGTGGGTGTTCTTGGGCGACGGCGACAGGAAGTAGTACAGCACGCCCAGCAAGTGCAACGCGATCGAGATGCCGATGCCGATGCGGTTGGACTTCGATTTGCGATCCCATGCGGCGTACCGCTCCCCGGCCTCAGGCAAACGCTGGCCGCACGTTTCGCAATATTCGGAATTTGCAGAAAGTATATGGGAATCGTGATGCAAAATAGCAAACCTTGAACGGAACGACGTCGGGAAAATGCGGCCATAGTGCCAGAGTCCCGCATTTTTGGGAACCGCTGTGCAAGGCCATGATAACGCGCCGGACTCCGGCGCGTACGCTCCAGGAAAGGTAGCTTACAAGTTCCACGTCTTGATGGGTGTTACCGTATGTATCAACCGGCTTTACAAAGTGACGTGTGGCAACGCCGCCGAGGGCGCCGGAACGGTGGCGTGGCGGGTTTCCGGCAGGGGGACGGCGTCCATGCGGGCCAGCATGGCGTGCACGCAGCGGTCGGCGTCCAGCACCTGGCGCGAGCGCATTCCCGGCCGTGGCAGGGCGTGCGTGTAGTAGTGCGCGCCCTCGACCAGGTAGCCCAGCGCCCACAGGTTGCGGGACGGCTGGCCGAAGTCGTCGCGCGGCTGGCCGGCGGCGTCGATGTCGAGCCCGCCGGGGTGGTAGGCGCCGTTGTAATACGGCCGCGCCAGCCCCCGTTTCAGCACATTACGGATGAGTAAGGAATCGTCCAGCTCGGGAAAAAAGGCGTCCAGGCGGGCCACGACCAGCACATCGGCCTGATGCCGGGCCTCGCTGTCGCCAAAACCGGTGCTCAGCACGTAACGGGCGTTTTGCTCGTCGAGCTCGATCGTGCCGCCGGGGCCGGAGGCGATCTCGAGCACACCCGCGTCCAGCAGCGCCAGCAGTTCCTGGTTGCGGCGCAGCGGCGGCCCGAAGGCGACCCGGTTGATGGCCGGGTGGTAAACCTCGAGGAACTGGCGGTGCGAGGCCGGCGTCAGGCCGCCGTGCTCGACCGCCGCCTGCAGCGTGGCGCGCACGTCGCGCAGCACGTCGGTGGCAGCCTTGACCGCGCTGCCAACGTTGCCCAGCCGGGCCTCGGCCAGGTCGTCGCGCAGCCAGCCGGCGAAGAACTGGCGGAACTCGTCCAGCGAGGCGAATTCGCGCCCGCGCAGCGGGAACAGCAACTGGTCGATCAGCGCGCTGTCGTCGGCGCTCAGCATGTAGCGGGCGGGATCGGGGGCGGCGCCGTCGGGCGCGGCCGTGGCCAGCGTGCCGCGGTAGACCCAGCCCATCTCGCGCTTGAGCAGCGGCAGCAGCTCGCGCTCGAAGTCCAGCTGGCGGCTGCCGCGCGTCGCCAGCGCCACGCGGCGCAGCGCGTCCACCGCGTCCGGCGTGAAGTAGCGCGGCTGGTGGCGGCCGTCCAGCCCCTTCTGGTTGACGCCGCGCGCGGCGGCCGGCAGGCAGTTGCGCGAGCACAGCGTCAGCTGCGGCTCGCCGCCCGAGCGCTCGTAGCGCAGCCCGTCCTCGCCCTGCACGAAGGCGCCGCCCCGCCCCACCGTCAACTCGGCGATGATGTCGTGCGCGCTCAGGCCCAGGCCCTGAATGGCGACGCGGGTACCGGCGCCGATGCCGTCGAGCTGGGTCAGCGGATAGGCGTGGCGCACGAAGGCCAGCCGGCTGTTGTGGCGCGCGTGCTCCTGCGCGAAGGCGGCCAGTTTCGCGTCCAGCGCGCCGGGCTGGTTGCGGCCGTGGCCGGTGGTCAGCACGACGAAGTCGCTCTGCACCAGGTAGCCGGTTTCCAGCTCGACGGTGTGGCGGCCGTCGGCCTGGCGCCACAGGTCGGTGGCGCGCAGGCGGTGGTGGGTCAGCCGCACGCTGGACGGCAGCGCGGCGGCGATCTGGCGGTAGGCCCAGGCCAGGTATTCGCCGAGCAGGCTGCGCGGCAGGTAATCGGCTTCGGTGATCTCGGCGCCGCCGTGCCCGTCGAGGCGATAGTAGCGCTCGCCGACGCGGCGGTAGCCCTGCTGGCGCGCCCACGCGGTCAGCGAGGGCGTGGCGCACACCGGCGCGTGCTGCACCACGCCGGGAGCGGGAAACAGCGTGACCTGGCTGGCGATGGTGTTGATCAGCAGATGTTGCGGCTGGCGCGTGCTGTGCACGCCGGGGCCGCAGTCGCCCGGTTCGATCAGGTTGAGGTCCAGCGGCAGCTGCAGGCTGGCGGCGGCCGCCGCCAGGCGTTCAAAAGCGCTGAGCCCGCGCGGGCCCATGCCGATGATGGTGACACTGTAGCGTTTCATCTTCATCCGTCCTTTATCGTGGTCAACTTTCCCATGATAAATAGACAGTCTTCAGAGCAACTTGTGACCGCTCAATGCTTGACGGTGTTCACGGCCTTCAGTGGTACGGCGTGCACACCCGGGGCCGGAGGCACGTCGCCGGCCGCCAGCTCGTCGTCGCTCATCGGGCCGGTGCCGCTGTACTTGTCGAGGAACAGGTAGATGACCGGCGTGATGTACAGCGTGATCACCTGCGAGAAGATCAGGCCGCCCACCACGGCCAGGCCCAGCGGCTGGCGCAACTCGGCGCCGGCGCCCAGGCCGAGCGCGATCGGCAAGGCGCCCATCAGCGCGGCCATGGTGGTCATCATGATCGGGCGGAAGCGCAGCACGCAGGCTTCGCGGATCGCCTCGGCCGGCGTGCGGCCCTCGTTGCGCTGCACGTGCAGCGCGAAGTCGATCATCATGATGGCGTTCTTCTTGACGATACCGATCAGCATCAGGATGCCGATGATGGCGATCATCGTCAGGTCCAGGTTGAACAAGCGCAGCGTCAGCAAGGCGCCCACGGCGGCCGACGGCAGGCCGGCCAGGATGGTCAGCGGGTGGATGTAGCTCTCGTACAGCACGCCCAGCAGCACGTAGATCACGCCCAGCGCGGCGATGATCAGGATCAGCTGGCTGCCCTGCGAGCTCTGGAACACCGCCGCGTCGCCGCCGTAGTTGGTGATGATGGACGGCGGCAGGTGCATCTCCATGCCCATCTGGTCGATCTTGGCGGTGGCCTTGCCCAGCGGGACGTCCGGCGCCAGGTTGAACGACAGCGTGATCGCCTGCAGCTGGCCCTGGTGGTTGACGGCGGTCGGGCCGATGGTGCGCTCGACCGTGGCAAAGCTGGACAGCTGCACCAGGTTGCCGCTCTTGTTGCGCACCGAGATGCGGGTCAGCGCGTCGTCGAACTGGCGGTCGGCGGTGGCCGCCTCCAGGATCACGTAGTAGCTGGCGGCCGGCGAGTAGATGGTCGACACCTGCCGCTCGCCGAAAGCCAGGTAGAGCGCGGTGCGGATGTCGCCGATGGCCACGCCGAGGTTGTTGGCCTTGTCGCGGTCGATCTTCAGCGACGCTTGCAGGCCCTTGTTCTGCGAATCGCTGGTGACGTCGCGGAAGTCGGGATCGGCGCGCAGCTTGTCCAGGTACTTCTGCGCCCAGTCGTTGAGCGCGCCAGGGCTGACCGATTGCAGCGTGTACTGGTAGCGGCTCTTGGACTGGCGTCCGCCCAGCTGCAGGTTCTGCACCGGGCTCAGGTAGACGGAGATGCCGGCCACCGACTTGGTGGCCTTGCGCAGGCTGTCGAGCACCTGCGGCATTTTCTGGCGCTGGCCGCGCGGCTTGAGCACCAGGAACATGCGGCCGCTGTTGCCGCCGCCGACAAACGAGGTCACGTCCTGCACGTTGGGGTCGGCCTTGATGACGGCCGCCACGCGCTCCTGCAATTCCATCAGCGAGGACGAGGAGATGTCTTCCGACGCCTCGGTGTTGACGCGGATCTGGCCCAGGTCTTCCTCGGGGAAGAAGCCTTTCGGGATGGTCATGTACAGCACCGCCGTCAGCGCGAAGGTGCCGATCGCCGCCAGCAGCACGAGGTAGCGGTGGTGCAGCGCGATGTCGAGCGTGCGCACGTAGCCGTTGCGCAGCGCGGTGAAGCCGGTCTCGAACCAGCGGCCGATGAAGCCGCCCTTGTCGTGCTCGGGATCGATGGCGTCGGCCGGCAGCAGGCGGCTGGCCAGCATCGGCACCAGCATCAGCGACACCGCGGCCGACACCAGCACCGACAGCGCCACCACCACGGCGAATTCATGGAACATCAAGCCGATCACGCCGGGCATGAAGAAGATCGGGATGAACACGGCCACCAGCGAGACCGAGATCGAGATGATGGTGAAGCCCATTTCCTTGGCGCCCACCAGCGCGGCCTGCAGCGGCTTCTTGCCGAGCTCGATGTGACGGACGATGTTCTCCAGCACCACGATGGCGTCGTCCACCACCAGGCCGACCGCCAAGGTGATGCCGAGCAGGGAGACGTTGTCGAGGCTGTAGCCGAAGGCGTACAGCAAGGCCAGCGCGCCCAGCAGCGAGATCGGCATCGTGATGGCCGGGATGAAGGTGGCGGCCGCGCGGCGCAGGAACAGGAAGATCACCAGCACCACCAGGAAGATGGTCAGCAGCAGCGTCAGGTTGACGTCGTGGATGGCTTCGCGGATCGACACCGAACGGTCATTGACCAGGTTGATGTTGATCGAGGCCGGCAGCTGGTTCTTGAAGCGCGGCAGCAGGCGGCGCACGCCGTCCACCACCTGCACGGTGTTGGCGTCCGGCTGGCGCTGCACCAGCAGCACGATGGAGCGCTCGCCGTTGTAGCTGCCGGCGGTCTTGACCGACTGGAAGCTGTCCTCGACCGTGGCCACGTCCTTCAGGCGCACCGGCTGGCCGTTGCGCTGGGCGACGATCAGCTCGGCGAACTCGGAGGCCTTCATCAGCTGGGCATTGCCCTGGATGGTCAAGGTCTGGCTCGGACCGTCCAAAATCCCCAGCGGCGTGTTGGCGTTGGCCGACTTGATCGCCTGCTGCAATTCATCCAGCGTCAGGTTGCGGGCGTTCATCAGCTCGGACTTGGCGCGCACGCGCACGGCGAAACGCTTCTGGCCGTTGACGCTGACCTGCGCCACGCCCGGCAGGGTCGACAGGCTGGGCGCGATCAGGTTTTCGGCGTAGTCGTTCAGTTCGGCCAGCGTCAGCGATGGCGAGTTCATCGTCATGAACAGCACCGGCGCGTCGGCCGGGTTGACCTTGCGGTAGGACGGCAGGTCGGTCATCTCGATCGGCAACTGGCGCTGGGCGCGCAGCAGCGCGGCCTGCACATCCACCGCCGCTTCGTTGACGTTGACGCTGGGGTCGAACTCCAGCGTCAGCGAGGAATTGCCCAGCGTGTTGGTGGAGGTGATCAGCGACAGGCCGGCGATGGTGGAGAACTGCTTCTCCAGCGGCAGCGCGACGGACGAGGCCATCGTGTCCGGCGCGGCGCCCGGCAGGTCGGCCGAGACGTTGATGACCGGCGTGTTATAGCTCGGCAGCGCGGCCACCGGGATGTAGAAGTACGACAGCACGCCGGCCAGGATCAGCGTCAGCGACAGCAGCACCACCATCACCGGCCGGCGGATGCATAACTCGGAAAGGTTCATGCTCAGCCCTTCTGTTTGGTCGCGTCGACGGGCTTGTCGGCCCCGGCGATACGCACCTTGCCGCCCGGCCGCAGGTTCTGCTTGCCGTCGACGATGACTTGCTCGTTGCCGCTCAGGCCGGTCACGGCGGCGTTGTCGCCGAACGAGTACACGCGCTTGATGTTGACCACCTTGGCGGCGTGGTCGGCGTCGACCGCGTAGATGAAGGTGCCGCGCGTGTTGCTGATGATGGCGTTCTGCGGGATCACCATGGCGTCCTTCAGCACCTGCGAGACCAGCTTGGTGTTGACGTACTGGCCCGGCCACAGTTTGGTGTCCTTGTTGTCGAACTGGGCCTTCACGCGGATCACGCCGGCGACCGGGTCGACCGTGTTGTCGATGAAGCTCAGCGCGCCATTGATCTCCTGGCCGCCGCCCTGCACCACCTTGACCGGCACCGCGCCCTCATGCTGCGCCTGCAGCAGGCCGGCCAGCGCCGACTCCGGCAAGGTGAAGGCGACGTTGATCGGATCGAGCTGGGTGATGGTGGTGAGCGACGTGGCCAGCTGCACCAGGCTGCCCGGATAGACGTTGATGGCGCCGACGCGGCCGCTCATCGGCGAGCGGATCGCGGTGTAGCTGGCGTCCACGCCCACCGAGCGGGCGGCGGCGATGTCGGCCTGCAGCAGCGCGCGCGCCGAGTCGACCTGGCTCTTCAGCGTGTCGACCGCGCCCTGCGCGATGAAGCTCTTGGCCAGCAGTTCCTGCGCGCGCTTGTACTGGCGCTCGTAGTCGGCCAGCGCGGCCTGGTCGCGCGCGACCTGGGCCTGCGCCTTGTCGACGTTGGCGCGCTCGCTGCGGTCGTCCAGCGTGAACATCAGCTCGCCCGATTTGACGAACTGCCCTTCCTTGATGTGCACCTTGGCGATGGTGCTGGTGGTTTGCGGATGCAGGTCCACCGTGCTGATCGGTGTGACGGTGCCGTTCGCTTGCAGCACCACGGGCACGTCCTGGCGCACCGGCGCGATCACGCTGACGGTGGTCGGGCCCTGCTGGCCCTGGCCCTGCCCCTTCGGCGGCTCGGCCGTTTGATGCGTCGCGTACCAGACGCCGCCACCGACCACGGCGATGGCGCCGACCAGAACTGCTAAGGAAGATTTTTTCATTGTTTTTTAAACTAGGTTTACTGTCGAAAAACATTACCACCCTGGACAAGGCGGAATATTGTCGCACAGTATTTACTGGAAAAACCGCGGTGCGCGGATTCAGGCGCCGGCGTAGTATTCCGGCACGATCAGCGTCACCTCCAGGCCGCCGTCGGCGTGGTTGGCCAGCATGACATTGGCGCCGTGCTGCTCGGCGATGTTGCGGGCGATGGTCAGGCCCAGGCCGGTGCCGCCGGACTCGCGCGAGCGCGAGGTTTCGATGCGGTAGAACGGCTCGAACACGCGCGCCATCTGGTCCGGATCGATGCCGGGGCCGCCATCGCGGATGCGGATGCGCGCCGCGCCCACCATGCGCTCGACCGTCACGTTGGCGTAGTGGCCGTACTTGACGGCGTTGTCGATCAGATTGACCAGGCAGCGGCGGATCGCCATCGGCCGGCCCATCAGCGCCATCGCCGCGCGCCCGCGCAGTTCGACCGGCTGGCCGCCGTCGGTGGCGTCGCTGCAAACGCTGTCGAGCAGCGCGTCGAGATCGAGCGCCTGCATGGTTTCGGTGGTGTCCATGCTGCGCGCCAGGTCCAGGCCTTCCTTGACCATCTGCTGCATCGCCGACAGGTCCTCGATCAGGCGCTGCTGCAGTTCGTGGTCGCTGACTTTTTCCAGCCGCAGGCGCAGCCGGGTGAGCGGCGTCTGCAGGTCGTGGGTGATGGCGGCCAGCATCTGCGTGCGCTGCATGATGTGCTGGCGGATGCGTGCCTGCATGGCGTTGAAGGCGGCGCTGGCCTGGCGGATCTCGACCGCACCGCTCAGCGCGACCGGCGCGTGATTGATGTCGTTGCCCAGGTCCTTGGCGGCCTGCGCCAGCCGCTTGAGCGGACGCACCGTCATGCGCGTGACCAGGTAGGCCAGCGCGGCGATGCAGACCAGGAAAGGCAGGATGGCCAGCAGCTCGCTGTGGCCGGACGGCGGCGGCGCGCGCGGCGGCAGCACCGACAGCTTGAGCACCTGGCCGTCGTGCAGGCGCACGTTCATGGTCTCGCAGGTGCCGCGCCACTGGCTGGGTGCGAAGATGTTGCTGCTCTTGCGCGGCAGGTCGCACGCGGCCGGGTGTTCGGCCAGCGGGGCCAGCTGGTAGCCGTCGCCGAGGCGCTGCTGCAAGGTGGCGGAGAACTCGGTCGGCGGCAGGGCCGTGGCCAGCGGCAGGTCGGTGGCCTGCAACCTGACGGTGCCGCGGGTGGCCATGCGCAGGTAGGTCGGGCGCGACGCTTCGGGCAGCACGTCGGCGGTCGTGATCAGCTGTTCGGCGCGCTCGAGCGCGTGGAAGTCGCGGTAGCGCTCCAGTGCCCGCACGCGTTCGCCCACCGCCAGCCACTGGGTCAGCGCCGCCGAGGCGACGATACCGAGCAGCAGGATCAGGAATACGCGCCCGGTCATCGAGCCGAAGAAAGCTTTCACGCCTGCGACTCCACGGTGACGGTGCCGGCCAGCACGTAGCCGCCGTTGCGCACGGTCTTGATGATTTGCGGCAGGCGCGCGTCCTCGCCCAGCTTCTGGCGCAGGCGGCTGATCTGGATGTCGATCGAGCGGTCGAAGGGATCGGCGTCGCGGCCCTGGGTGAGGTTGAGCAGCTGGTCGCGGTTGAGCACGCGGTTCGGATGCTCGAGGAAGACCTTGAGCAGGCGGAACTCGGCGCCCGACAGCATGATGACGATGCCGTCCGGATTGAGCAGGTGGCGCGCGGTCAGGTCCAGTGTCCAGCCGGAGAAGCGCATCAGCTGCGCCTTCTCGGCGCCGCTGCCGACCGGCATGGCGTTGCTGCGCCGCAGGACGCTGCGGATGCGCGCCAGCAGCTCGCGCGGCTCGAACGGCTTGGGCAGGTAATCGTCGGCGCCCATCTCCAGGCCGAGGATGCGGTCCAGCGGCTCGTTGCGGGCGGTCAGCATGATGACCGGCAGCGTGGAGTGGGCGCGCAGTTTGCGGCACAGGGTCAGGCCGTCGTCGCCAGGCAGGTTGAGGTCGAGCACGACCAGTTCGGGCCGGGCCTCGTCGAGCAGCTTCCACATGGCGGCGCCGTCGGCTGCGCACAGGGCGCGGTAGCCGTTCGATTCGAGGTAATCGGCCAGCAGGGTGCGGATGTCGCGATCGTCATCGACGATCAAGATAGTTGATGTGGGTTCCATATGCTAATTATCCCCAGTTAGCCGGCGCGTGACCAATCACCAATTGTATCGTCTTGTATATCTCTCCAGTGACGAAACATCTGGATACAAAATCCGCAAACTGCGAAACTTCGTGGCAACCTTGCGCTGCCACTATGGGTTCAAGCGCGCTGCCCGTGCATCGCGATACTCAACTTTCAACGATAGAGGAACGACCATGAACGTGTTACGCAAAAGCATATTGATCGGTTTTACCGTGGTGGGCATGGCAGCGGCCCAGGCCCAGACGCAGATGGACAACGCGGCTCCGGCGGCCGGCCGCCATGGCGCCACCGTCAACCGCGAGCAGATGCAGGCCAAGATGGCGGAGATGTTCGCCAAGCGCCAGGCCAAGCTGCACGACCTGCTGAAGCTGACCGCGCAGCAGGAGTCGGCGTGGGCCAGCTACCAGGCGGCGATCGCGCCGGCCGCGACCGGTGGCATGATGCCGGACCGCGCGGCCATCGCTCAGATGTCGGCGCCCGACCGGCTGGCCAAGATGCTTGACCTGAGCAAGCAGCACCAGGCCAAGATGGAAGCCCACCTGACCGCGCTGACGGCCTTCTACAGCCAGCTGACGGCCGAGCAGAAAGCCATCTTCGACGACCATACTATGGGCGGCGCGCACGGCGGGCATGCCGGCCCTCGCGGCGGCTGGGCCGGCCACAAGGGCTGAGTTCTTAGTTCAGGCGTGACAGGGATGCGGTGAATTTCGCCGCGTCCTGGAAACCGATGACGCGGGCGCCGTCGATTTCCCTGCCCTGCTTGTCGAACAGGATGATGCCCGGCGGGCCGAACAAGCCGAAGCGTTTCAGCATGGCTTTGTCGTCGGCGTCGTTGGCGGTCACGTCCACTTGCAGCAGCAGGCTGTTGGCCAGCTTGGCGCGCACCTGCGGATCGACGAAGGTCAGCTTTTCCATTTCCTTGCAGGACACGCACCAGTCGGCATAGAAGTCCAGCATGACGGTGCGGCCGCCGGTCTGGGCCAGCAGCGCATCCAGCTGCTGCACGGTCTTGATGCGCTGGAACGCCAGCGTTTCATGCTTGGCGCCCAGGTGGGCCAGCGGCGCCAGCGGATCGCGTCCGCCGCTGGCCACGCCCACCAGTTGCATCAGGCCCAGCACGGCGGCGATGACGCCGACCGACTTGGCCACCCATTTGCCGCGGCGCGCCAGCAGATAGACGCCGTAGCCGGTCAGCAGCGCCGCCCAGCCTACCATTTGCACGGCCGCCGGCAGTACCGGCGACACCAGCCACCAGCCCATCGCCAGCATCAGCACGCCGAAGAAACGCTTGACCGCGTCCATCCACACGCCGGCGCGCGGCAGCAAGGCCCCGGCCGATACACCCACCAGTATCAGGGGCACGCTCATGCCGACCGCCATGGCGAACAGCGCGCTGCCGCCGATGACGACGTCGCGGCTCTGGCTGATGTACAGCAGTGCGGCGGCCAGCGGCGCGGCCACGCATGGGCCGACGATCAGCGCGGAGATCGCTCCCATCACGAACACCCCGGCCAGCTTGCCGGAAGATTGGCGGTTCGACACCGTGCTCAGCTTGGACTGCAGCGCGGCCGGCACCTGCAGCTCGTAGTAGCCGAACATCGACAGCGACAGTCCGGCCATCAGCAGGGCGAAGGATCCCAGCACCCAGGCATTCTGCAACGCGGCGGCCAGGCCGGCGCCGGCGAGGCCGGCGCCAACGCCCAGCGCGGTGTAGACGATGGCCATGCCGAGCGAGTACGCGACCGACAACAACAGGCCCCGCGTCCGGCTGGTGTTGGCGCCCTCGCCGACGATGATGGAGGACAGGATGGGCACCATCGGCAGCACGCACGGCGTGAACGACAGGCCCAGGCCCAGCAAGGCGAACAGCGGCAGGATCAGCAGCAGCCTGCCGGATTTGAGGGCGGCTTCGAGACGGCCGGCATCGTCGGCCGGCGCGGCGGCTGCCGACGGCGCCGCCAGCGGCGGCAGGACGGTGGTGACCGGTTGCGGGATGGCGCGGATGGTGACACCCGGCGTCACTGCGGCGGGCTTGCCTTCGCTGACGGCTGCGCTGGGCACGGCGGTCGCGCCTGCGGCAGGCGTGATGCCGGCCGCCGAGGCCGCAGCCGCTGTAGCGGCCGGGGCGGCCTGAATCGGGACGGCTGCGCGCGCCGTTGTCTGGCCGCCGCCGACGGCGCTCACGGGAACGCCAGCGGTCCCGGCAGGCAGCGGCACCGAACCACTACCGACCAGCGAAGCCTTGTATTCCTGCGGCGCGTAGCACAAGCCCTTGTCCGAGCAGCCCTGCCCCACCGCCACCAGCGTGAACGGGCCGTCGGCCTCGACCGGCATGGTCATGATGACGCTCTTGCGATAGGTCTCGACGTTCTTCTGGAAGGTCTCATCGAAGTGCACGGTGCCGGCCGGGATGGACAGCGCACCCAGCTTGGCGCCGTTGGCGCTGAACTTGAAGCGCTCGCGGTACATGTAGTAGCCGTCGGCGATCTGGAAGCTGACCGACAGCGTATGGCCGTCGATCATGCGGGCCGAGAACTTGAAGGCCACATCGGGCTCGAGGAAGCCGTCGTCGGCCAGCGCGGGACGCGCCATCAGCAGGGCGATCAGCGACAGCAAGGGCATGAAAAAGCGGGCAATACGCAGCATGGGTTTTCTTTCGACGAAACGAGCACCAGCATAGTACACCTGGCTTAGTTTTCGCGCCTGAGAGCGGCCTTAAGCCCGGCCATAAAAAAAGCCAGGCTGAGCCTGGCTTTTTCGTAACGCGGTGACAACTGCGAAGATTACTCTTCTGCGGTTGGCGCTGCGTCGATGTCGGTGACTTCTGGACGGTCCATCAGCTCAACGTAAGCCATAGGAGCGTTGTCGCCAACACGGAAACCCATTTTCAGGATGCGCAGGTAGCCGCCGTTGCGGTTTGCGTAGCGTGGGCCCAGTTCTGCGAACAGCTTCAGAACCATTTCACGATCGCGCAGACGGGAGAATGCCAGACGCTTGTTAGCCAGGGTGTCGGTCTTGCCCAGGGTCAGGATCGGCTCCACTACGCGGCGCAGTTCTTTAGCTTTTGGCAGCGTGGTTTTGATGGCTTCATGACGCAGCAGGGAAACGGTCATGTTGCGCAGCATTGCCAGACGGTGGGACGAGGTACGATTCAGTTTACGGAGGCCGTGACGGTGACGCATGGTACTTCCTTTCAGGTGTTTAAATCCGAGTTCTTCGATCGCTCACGTTTGACGGCGAGCGCGGACCGGTTCTAGTTGTATAACGCCCCAGGCAACATGCCAGGGACGGTACTGCAGCGCTGTCACTCCCGCGCAGGCGGGAGTCCATGCCGAGCATGCTCAGCATGGGTCCCCGCTTTCGCGAGGACGACAAGCGGGTAATTACTTTTCCAGACCAGCAGGCGGCCAGTTTTCCAGCTTCATGCCCAGGGTCAGGCCGCGGGAAGCCAGCACTTCCTTGATTTCGTTCAGGGACTTGCGGCCCAGGTTCGGCGTCTTCAGCAGTTCGTTTTCCGAACGCTGGATCAGGTCGCCGATGTAGTAGATGTTTTCCGCTTTCAGGCAGTTGGCCGAACGCACGGTCAACTCCAGGTCGTCCACTGGACGCAGCAGGATAGGATCGACCAGCGGTGCGCGCGAAGGCGCTTCAGCAGCGGCTTCGGTGCCTTCCAGGGCGGCGAACACGTTCAGTTGATCGACCAGCACGCGGGCCGATTGACGGATCGCTTCTTCCGGCGAGATCACGCCGTTGGTTTCGATGTTGATGATCAGCTTGTCCAGGTCGGTACGCTGTTCCACGCGAGCGGACTCGACGAAGTAGGAAACGCGGCGCACTGGCGAGAACGATGCATCCAGAATGATGCGGCCGATGGTCTTGTTGGTGTCTTCGGACAGGCGGCGGACGTTACCTGGCACATAGCCACGGCCTTTTTCCACTTTGATCTGCATGTCCAGCTTGCCGCCGGCGGTCAGGTGGGCGATCACGTGGTCCGGATTGATCAGTTCCACGTCGTGTGGCAGATCGATGTCCGAAGCCAGGATGGCGCCTTCGCCTTCCTTTTTCAGGGTCAGGGTGACGGAGTCACGGTTGTGGACTTTGAAGACCACGCCCTTCAGGTTCAGCAGCAGGTCAACGACGTCTTCCTGGACGCCGTCGAGCGACGAGTATTCGTGTACAACGCCCGCGATCGTCACTTCGGTCGGCGCGTAGCCCACCATCGACGACAGCAGTACGCGGCGCAGCGCATTACCCAATGTATGGCCATAGCCGCGTTCGAACGGCTCCATCACGACTTTAGCGTGGCCGGCGCCCAGCGCCTCTACATCGATAATACGTGGCTTCAACAGACTGTTTTGCATGTAAATGTCCTTTTCAATACCCTCGGCGCGTTAGGCCGATAAGGCTGATGGCATTAGTGAAAACGCCCGCTGGTCACAGCGGGCGGGTTTTGGTGCTACTTAGACTACAGATTAACGCGAGTACAGTTCGACGATCAGCGATTCGTTGACGTCGTTGGCGATCTCGTTGCGCTCTGGCAGGGACTTGAAGGTGCCTTCCATTTTCTTGGCATCGACCGACACCCAAGCTGGCATGCCAACTTGTTCAGCCAGCGACAGCGCTTCCAGGATACGCACTTGCTTCTTCGACTTTTCGCGCACGGCGATGACGTCGCCGACTTTGACAGCGTACGAAGCGATGTTCACAACCTGGCCGTTCACGGTGAAGGCTTTGTGCGATACCAGCTGACGCGCTTCAGCGCGGGTCGAGCCGAAGCCCATGCGGTATGCAACGTTGTCCAGGCGGGTTTCCAGCAGCTTCAGCAGGGTTTCGCCGGTGTTGCCTTTGCGGCGGTCGGCTTCTGCGAAGTAGCGACGGAACTGACGTTCCAGAACGCCGTACATACGCTTGACTTTTTGCTTTTCGCGCAGTTGGTTGCCGTAGTCCGAGGTGCGGGCACCCGACTTGACGCCGTGCTGGCCTGGTTTGACGTCCAGTTTGCACTTGCTGTCCAGCGAGCGGCGTGCGCTCTTCAGGAACAGGTCAGTACCTTCACGGCGGGAGAGTTTTGCTTTAGGTCCGATATAACGTGCCACGATGCTTCCTTTTTTTAAATAATAACGCCCCAGCCATCGTGAAATGGTTAGGCGCTAGTCTGATCCTCAGGGTGGGCCAGACGGTGGCTAAAATGCGAATAACCCGCCGAACTGCGTTCGACAGGCGACAACAGCCGGGCAGTATAACCGTTTCCGGTCTCCTGCTCCAGCGATTTCTGCAAGTCGGAAGGAGGCGAAGCGAGCTTCGCCGCCGACCGGACTCTTAGATACGACGACGTTTTGGAGGACGGCAGCCGTTGTGCGGAACTGGGGTAACGTCCTGGATCTCGGTGATCTTGATGCCCAGGTTGTTCAGTGCGCGCACTGCGGATTCACGACCAGGACCAGGGCCCTTGATACGCACTTCCAGGTTCTTCACGCCGCATTCCACTGCGACTTTACCAGCTGCTTCGGCCGCAACCTGCGCTGCGAACGGGGTCGATTTACGCGAACCCTTGAAGCCAGCACCACCGGAGGTCGCCCACGACAGAGCGTTGCCCTGACGGTCGGTGATGGTAATGATGGTGTTGTTGAAGGAAGCGTGAACGTGTGCGATACCTTCGGCAACGTTCTTCTTGACCTTCTTGCGGACGCGCGCTGCTGCTGCGCTGCTTTGTTGCTTAGCCATGTGATTTCCCTAGATTATTTCTTGAGCGATTGAGCGGCTTTGCGCGGGCCCTTGCGGGTACGCGCATTGGTGCGGGTGCGCTGGCCGCGGACCGGCAGGCCCTTACGGTGACGCATACCGCGGTAGCAACCCAGATCCATCAAACGCTTGATGTTCATGGACAGCTCACGACGCAGATCGCCTTCGACGATGAATTTAGCTACTTCATCGCGCAGTTTTTCCAGTTCGCTGTCGTCCAGATCTTTGACCTTTTTATCGGTCGCAATACCCGTCGCGGCGCAGATGAACTTTGCGCGTGGACGGCCTACACCGTAGATGGCCGTCAGGCCGATAACGGTGTGCTGATGATTTGGGATATTAACCCCTGCAATACGTGCCATTCGTTATTCCTCGATAAATAACGGTTATTAACCTTGACGCTGCTTGTGACGTGGTTCGACGCAGATTACGCGAACAACGCCCTTGCGCTTGATGATCTTGCAGTTGCGGCAGATCCGCTTGACTGAGGCGTTAACTTTCATTTTGCACTCTCTTCTTGGTTCGATTATTTAAGTTACTTGGTCCGGAACACGATACGTGCGCGGCTCAGGTCGTAAGGTGTCAGCTCTACCGTCACCTTGTCGCCAGGAAGAATGCGGATATAGTTCATCCGCATTTTACCCGAAATATGCCCGAGCACCACGTGTCCGTTTTCCAGCTTTACTCGAAATGTTGCATTCGGGAGATTCTCAAGAATCTCGCCCTGCATCTGTATGACGTCGTCTTTTGCCATTCGGTATGTTTGAAACCGCGCTTATCGCGTCGGAATTCCGCCCTTGAAGTTTGCTTTGCGCAGCAGCGATTCATATTGCTGCGACATCACGTAGTTTTGCACTTGCGCCATGAAATCCATGGTAACAACCACAATAATCAACAGAGAAGTGCCGCCGAAATAGAACGGTACTTTCCACTCGGCTTGCATGAATTCCGGCAACAAACACACCAAAGTGATGTAGATGGCGCCAGCCAGTGTCAAACGTGTCAGGATCTTGTCGATGTAACGGGCAGTCTGCTCACCGGGACGGATCCCTGGCACAAAGGCCCCGCTCTTCTTCAAGTTATCCGCTGTTTCCTTGCTGTTGAAGACCAGCGCTGTATAGAAGAAACAGAAAAACACGATCGCAATGGCGTACAACAGTGCGTGGATGGGCTCGCCTGGCCCCATCGATGCAGCCAAATCTTTCAGGAACCGGACCGCCGGGTTGGCCGTATCGGCGCCCGTCGTGAACCAGCCCACGATCGTTGCCGGGAACAAGATAATCGACGAAGCGAAGATCGGTGGGATCACGCCGGCCATATTCAACTTCAATGGCAGGTGCGACGTTTGTCCACCGTAAATCTTGTTACCCACCTGGCGTTTCGCGTAGTTCACCAGAATCTTGCGTTGGCCACGTTCGACAAAGACTACGAAGAACGTCACCGCCACAACCAGGATCATGATGATGATCGCGGACAGGGCACCGATCGAACCGTTGCTCACCGACGAGGCCAGGCCTCCCAGCGCGCCCGGCAGGCCGGCGGCGATACCCGCGAAGATGATGATCGAGATGCCGTTACCGAGACCGCGCTCGGTAATCTGCTCGCCCAACCACATCACGAACATGGTTCCGGTCAACAGCGTAACGACCGTCACGAAACGGAATGCAAAGCCTGGATCCAGCACCAGACCTGCTTGCGACTCCAGTGCGACTGCGATGCCGAACGCCTGGAACGACGCCAGTATCACCGTGAAATACCGGGTGTACTGGGTGATCTTGCGACGGCCTGCTTCGCCTTCTTTTTTGAGCGCTTCCATCTGCGGCGAGACGATCGACACCAGTTGCATGATGATCGAGGCCGAGATGTAAGGCGTGATACCCAGCGCAAAGACTGTGAAGCGCGCGAGAGCGCCACCGCTGAACATGTTCAACATGCCCAGGATGCCACCCTCTTGCGACTTGAACAGCGCGGCCAATTGTACCGGATCGATCCCGGGGACCGGGATGTGAGCGCCGATACGATAAACCACCAATGCGCCAAGCAAGAACCAGAGCCGGCCCCAGGGGAAACCAGCTGCTGCACTTTTAGCCAATTGTGGATTAGTCGCCAATTTTCGCTCCGATCAAGCTGTTAGCGGTCAACTCAGGCTACCGAGCCGCCGGCTGCTTCGATGGCGGCTTTCGCGCCAGCGGTCACTTTCAGGCCTTTGAGGTTCACCGCTTTGGTGATCTCGCCGGACAGAATGACGCGCACGTCGCGTGCCAGCACGCTCAGTACGCCAGCTTGCTTCAGCACCAGGATGTCGACGTCGCCAACGGCCAGGTTGTTCAGGTCGGACAGGCGCACTTCAGCTTTGAAGGTGGCGTTGAGCGACTTGAAACCGCGCTTAGGCAGACGGCGTTGCAGAGGCATCTGACCGCCTTCGAAACCGACTTTGTGGAAGCCGCCCGAACGCGATTTTTGACCCTTGTGACCACGGCCCGAGGTTTTACCCAGACCGGAGCCGATACCGCGGCCGACGCGACGCTTGTAGTGCTTGGCGCCATCGGCTGGTTGTATGGTATTCAGTTCCATGATTTCTCCGTGTGTAAGCCCGGGGGCTTACGCAACTACTTTAACGAGGTACGAGACTTTGTTGATCATGCCGCGCACGGATGGGGTGTCTTGCAGCTCGGAGACCGAGTTGACGCGACGCAGGCCCAGACCGCGGACGGTGGCACGGTGATCTTCGCGCGTGCCGATCAAGCCCTTGACCAATTGTACTTTGACGGTTTTAGTTGTCATGTCGTTCACCTTAGCCCAGGATCTCTTCTACCGACTTGCCGCGTTTCGCAGCAATTTCAGCAGGAGTACTCATTTTTGCCAGACCATCCAGCGTGGCGCGCACCAGGTTGTAAGGGTTGCTCGAGCCGGTGGATTTCGCCACGACGTCGGTCACGCCCATTACTTCGAAGATTGCGCGCATTGCGCCGCCAGCGATGACGCCGGTACCTGGTTTCGCAGGCGACATCATCACTTTCGATGCGCCGTGGCGGCCGGTAACGGTGTGCTGCAGGGTGCCGTTCTTCAGGGAGACCTTGATCAGGTTGCGGCGGGCTTCTTCCATTGCCTTCTGCACACCCACTGGGACTTCCTTCGACTTGCCCTTGCCCATGCCGATGCGGCCATCGCCGTCACCAACCACGGTCAGCGCGGCGAAACCCATGATACGACCACCCTTGACCACTTTGGTCACGCGGTTGATCGCGATCATTTTTTCGCGCATGCCGTCATCCGGCTTGTCGCTTGCCATTTTTGCTTGCATTTTTGCCATGATCGTTCCTTAGAACTTCAGACCGGCTTCGCGCGCGGCTTCTGCCAGCGCCTTCACACGGCCGTGGTAACGGAAACCGGAGCGGTCGAACGCGACTTCGGTAATCCCTGCTTTCAGTGCTTTCTCTGCGACGCGCTTGCCGACGATCGCGGCAGCAGCAGCGTTGCCGCCCTTGCCCGATTTGCCAGCCAGTTCGTTGCGCACTTCGACTTCTGCCGTGGAGGCCGATACCAGTACTTTGGCATCCGGCGAGATCAGGTTCGCGTAGATATGCAGATTGGTGCGGTGTACCGACAGGCGGTTCACCTTCTGTTGCGCGATCTTGATCCGGGTTTGGCGTCCGCGGCGCAGACGTGATTCTTTCTTGTCCATCGTCAGCCCCTAGTTACTTCTTCTTGGTTTCTTTAATCTTAACCACTTCGTCCGAATAACGGACGCCCTTGCCCTTGTAAGGCTCAGGGGAGCGGTAAGCGCGAACTTCAGCAGCCACTTGGCCCACTTGCTGACGGTCGATCCCTTTGATGATGATCTCCGTTGGCGTCGCGGTGGCGCAGGTGACGCCGGCTGGCATCGAGTGCACGACAGGGTGCGAGAAGCCCAGCGACAGATTCAGCTTGTCGCCTTGCGCTTGCGCCTTGTAACCCACACCGACCAGGTTCAGCTTTTTCTCGAAACCCTTGGTCACGCCAGTGACCATGTTGTTGACCAGTGCGCGCAGCGTACCGGACATGGCATTGGCTTCGCGGCTGTCATTAGCGGCGACGAAGCTCAGGGTTCCTGCATTGTTTTCCACCGTGACCTGGCCGTTCAGGGCCTGGGTCAGGACGCCCAGAGGGCCCTTGACGGTGATCGCTGCCGCGGAGATGGCGACTTCGGCGCCAGCTGGCACAGCGATTGGCATTTTAGCTACACGAGACATGTCTAACTCCTTATGCGACGTAGCAAATAACTTCGCCGCCGACACCGGTAGCGCGTGCTTTGCGGTCAGTCATGACGCCTTGCGGAGTCGACACGATCGCCACACCCAAGCCATTCATCACAGTAGGGATCTCGTCTTTGCCCTTGTAGACGCGCAGGCCCGGACGGGACACGCGCTCAAGGCGCTCAATGACGGGACGGCCAACATAATACTTCAAACCGATTTTCAGTTCCGCTTTGCCACCAGCTTCGGCTACGGCGAAATCTTCAATGTAACCCTCGTCCTTGAGGACGTTGGCAATCGCAATTTTAACTTTCGACGATGGCATGGCCACGGTCGTCTTTTGCACGCCCTGGGCGTTACGAATGCGGGTCAGCATATCGGCGATAGGATCGCTCATACTCATTGCATATTCTCCTATTACCAGCTTGCTTTAGTCATACCCGGGATCTCACCACGCATGGCGAATTCACGGAGCTTGATACGGCCCAGACCGAATTTACGGAAGGTGCCGCGTGGACGACCGGTGACGGCGCAGCGGTTACGCTGGCGGGTCGGTGCCGAGTTACGTGGCAGCGCTTGCAGCTTCAGGCGCGCTTCGTAACGTTCTTCTTCCGACTTCGACTGGTCGTCGATGATGGCCTTCAGCGAAGCGCGCTTGGCGGCAAATTTGTTTGCCAGGTCGACGCGTTTCTGCTCACGGTTAATCAGTGCGAGTTTTGCCATGATCTTCTTAGTTCCTGAACGGGAATTTAAAGGCGGCGAGCAGAGCTTTCGCTTCGTCGTCGGTCTTGGCGGTGGTGGTGATCGAAATGTTCATACCACGCAGCGCATCGATCTTGTCGTACTCGATTTCCGGGAAGATGATCTGCTCTTTCACGCCGATGTTGTAGTTGCCACGGCCATCGAACGAGCGGCCATTGACGCCACGGAAATCGCGCACGCGTGGCAGGGCCACGGTGATGAAGCGATCCAGGAACTCGTACATGCGAGCGCCGCGCAGGGTCACCATGGTACCGATCGGGTAGCCTTCACGGATCTTGAAACCCGCGATTGCTTTGCGCGACTTGGTGGTCACTGGCTTCTGGCCAGCGATCTTGGTCAGGTCGCCCACAGCGTGTTCGAGGACTTTCTTGTCCGCGATAGCCTCACCAACACCCATGTTCAGGGTGATCTTGGTCAGACGTGGAACTTCCATCACCGACTTGTAACCGAATTTCGCGGTCAGGTCAGCGACGACTTTTTCTTTATAGAATTCTTGGAGACGTGCCATGATTTCTTAAGCCTTCACTACTTCGCCGGACGATTTGAAGACGCGGACTTTTTTGCCATCCACTTCTTTGAAACCGACACGGTCTGCCTTGCCAGTCGCCGCATTGAACAATGCAACGTTGGACACGTGAATCGGCATAGTCTTATCGACGATACCACCTTGTACGCCAGTCATTGGGTTAGGCTTGGTCGCTTTTTTAGCGACGTTGACGCCTTCAACCACGACATGCTCAGCATCGATACGCTGCTGAACGACGCCACGCTTGCCCTTGTCTTTCCCGGTCAGAACGATGACTTCGTCGTTTTTACGAATCTTATCCATTACGACTCCTTACAGGACTTCCGGTGCCAGGGACACGATCTTCATGAACTTTTCAGTGCGCAGCTCGCGCGTCACTGGTCCAAAAATACGGGTACCGATCGGTTCCAGCTTGGCGTTCAACAGAACGGCGGCATTGCCGTCGAACTTCACCAGGGAACCGTCTTGGCGGCGAACACCTTTAGCGGTGCGCACTACCACGGCGTTATAAATTTCACCTTTTTTGACACGACCACGTGGCGCAGCAACCTTAACGGTTACCTTGATCACGTCGCCGATGCCAGCATAACGGCGCTTGGAGCCGCCCAATACCTTGATGCACATTACTTCTTTGGCACCGGTATTGTCAGCCACTTCGAGCCGGCTTTCAGTTTGAATCATAGTATTCTCTTTCCCAACTTAAGCCGAAGAATCCACACAATGCGGACCCGCGGTCAGTCTTGGTCCCGCCAGAACGCTCAAGCAGAGCGCACTGTTTGGGTGCTTGACCTTCGTACTGCTACTGACCGCACGGTTCTGCGTCTGTGGCCAGACACTTTGCGGCGTTACATGAACGAAGCCCGCAAGTATTACATACAACTCGCGGGCTTGCAAGAACTAATTGAAAATCGCCCCCGGCCCGAAGACCGGAGGCGACAAATCAATTAAACGATTTGCGCGGCTTGCACCACGCGCGTCACGGTCCATGCCTTCGTTTTGGAGATCGGACGACCTTCCACGATTTCCACCGTGTCACCGGCTTTCACCTGGTTGGTCTCGTCGTGCGCGTGATACTTGTTCGAGCGGACGATGATCTTGCCGTACAAAGGATGCTTGACGTGACGTTCGATCAGAACGGTAACGGTCTTGTCCATCTTGTCGGACACCACTTTACCGATCAGGGTGCGCTTGAGCGACTTTACTGGTTCGGTCATTTGGCTTCCTTCGTGTTCATTACCGTTTTTACACGTGCGATATCGCGACGTACCTTCTTGAGCTGCGAAGTGTTGCTCAGCTGCTGCGTAGCGGTTTGCATACGCAGGCCGAACTGCGCCTTCAACAGGTCATTCAGCTCTTTTTGCAGAGCTGCCTGGTCTTTGCCGCGGAGTTCAGATGCTTTCATATTTCACTCCTGTTATTGACCAACTTGACGGACCACGAAGGTGGTCGCCAGTGGCAGTTTGGCAGCGGCCAGGCGGAATGCTTCGCGCGCCAGTTCTTCTGCGACGCCATCCATTTCGTACAGGACTTTGCCCGGACGGATTTCAGCGACGTAGTACTCCGGATTACCTTTACCGTTACCCATACGGACTTCGGCAGGCTTGTTCGAGATCGGTTTGTCCGGGAACACGCGAATCCAGATACGGCCGCCACGTTTGATGTGACGGGTCATGGCGCGACGTGCTGCCTCGATCTGGCGTGCCGTGATACGACCACGGGCAACGGCCTTCAGACCGAACTCGCCGAACGACACCGAAGTGCCGGCGGTGTGCGAAATGCCGGTGTTACGGCCTTTCTGCTCTTTACGATACTTTCTGCGTGCTGGTTGCAGCATGATTATTCTCCTGCTTTCTCGGCCGGCTTGGCGGCAGTGCGTACACGAGCGCCTGGAGCGGCTGGCTTGGCGCCGGCGCCGGCTGGGCGCGGACGGCCAGCTGGTTTGCCGTCGTCACGACGTGGGCCACGTGGCTTCTTCTCGTCCGGTGGGGTATCGATGACTGGTGCGTCGCCGTTCGGCGCGCGGTCACCCTTGTAAACCCACACCTTGACACCGATGATGCCGTAGGTGGTCGAAGCTTCGCTGGTGCCGTAGTCGATATCGGCGCGCAGGGTGTGCAGTGGCACACGGCCTTCGCGATACCACTCTTTACGAGCGATTTCGATACCGTTCAGACGACCCGACGACATGATCTTGATGCCCAGGGCACCCAGACGCATGGCGTTTTGCATCGCACGCTTCATCGCGCGGCGGAACATGATGCGCTTTTCCAGCTGCTGGGCGATCGAATCGGCGATCAGCTGCGAGTCGATTTCCGGCTTGCGGATTTCTTCGATGTTCACGTGGACAGGCACGCCCATGATCTTGGTCAGCGCCGACTTCAGTACTTCGATGTCTTCGCCTTTTTTACCGATGACCACGCCCGGACGCGAGCTGTAGATCGTGAAGCGCGCGTTCTTGGCAGGACGCTCGATGACGATGCGGCCAACCGAAGCGTTCTTCAGCTTGGTTTTCAGGTAAGCGCGTGCTTTCAAGTCTTCGTTGAGCATGGCAGCGAAGTTGCTGTTGCCTGCGTACCAACGCGACGCCCAGTTACGGGTAACCGACAGACGGAAGCCGGTTGGATGAATTTTTTGACCCATCTTTGGCTCCTTAGTTGCCGACGGTCACATAAATGTGACACGATTGTTTCGAAATGCGATCGCCCCGGCCCTTAGCGCGTGCAGTGAAGCGCTTGAGGATCGGACCCTTTTCGACGTAGATCGTTTTCACGAACAGTTCGTCGATGTCCGCGCCATCATTGTGCTCGGCGTTGGCGATAGCCGACTCCAGCACTTTCTTGATGATGGTCGCGCCCTTTTTTGGGCTGAATTGCAGAATGTTGAGTGCAGCGTCAACTTTCTTGCCGCGGATCTGGTCAGCCACGAGGCGACCTTTTTGATCCGACAAGCGCACACCCTTGAGGATAGCTTTGGTTTCCATTATTTCTTCGCCTTCTTGTCAGCGGCATGGCCCTTGAACGTGCGGGTCAGCGCGAATTCACCGAGCTTGTGACCAACCATGTTCTCGGAAACGTACACTGGCACGTGCAGCTTGCCATTGTGGACGGCGATCGTCAGGCCGATGAAGTCAGGCATGATGGTCGAACGACGGGACCAGGTTTTGATTGGCTTCTTGTCTTTGGCAGCTTGCGCGGCTTCGACTTTTTTCACCAGGTGGGCGTCACAGAACGGCCCTTTTTTCAATGAACGAGTCATGTGCTACCCCTTATTTCTTGCCGCGGCGCGAGACGATCATGGAAGAAGTACGCTTGTTGCTGCGGGTCTTCTTACCCTTAGTCTGTTGGCCCCAAGGCGACACTGGATGACGACCAGCTGCAGTTTTACCTTCACCACCACCGTGCGGGTGATCGACCGGGTTCATGACCACACCGCGAACGGTAGGACGAACACCGCGCCAGCGCATCGCACCGGCCTTACCGATTTTACGCAGGCTGTGTTCGGCATTGCCGACTTCGCCCACGGTTGCACGGCACTCGATGTGCACGCGACGCACTTCGCCCGAGCGCAGACGCACTTGAGCGTAGGTGCCTTCGCGGGCCATCAGGACCACGCCGGCGCCGGCGGTACGGGCCATCTGGGCACCCTTACCTGGCAGCATTTCGACGCAGTGCATGACGGTACCGACCGGGATGTTGCGGATCGGCAGGCAGTTGCCCGACTTGATCGGCGCTTCCGAACCGTTCATCACGGTGTCGCCAACGCTCATGCCTTTGGTGGCGATGATGTACTGGCGTTCGCCGTCGGCGTAGCACAGCAGGGCGATATTCGCGGTGCGGTTTGGATCGTATTCGATACGTTCCACTTTCGCTGGAATGCCATCCTTCTGACGCTTGAAGTCGATCAGGCGATAGTGCTGCTTGTGACCACCGCCGATGTGGCGGGTGGTGATGTGGCCGTTGTTGTTACGGCCAGCAGTTTTCGATTTTTTCTCAACCAGGGCTGCGAACGGACGGCCTTTGTACAGGTCCGGGTTCACAACTTTCACCATGCCGCGACGGCCTGGGGAGGTTGGCTTCATCTTAACGAGTGCCATTATTTAGCCTCCTCGGAGAAATTGATTTCCTGGCCAGGTTTCAGGCACACGAAAGCACGCTTGGTATGGTTGCGGCGGCCGGTGTGGGCACCGGAACGCTTCTGCTTACCTTCGCGGTTAACGGTCTGCACCGATTCCACTTCCACTTTGAACAGCAGTTCAACAGCGGCTTTGATTTCTGGCTTGGTCGCGTCGGTGGTTACACGGAACACGATCTGTTCGTTCTTTTCCGCGACCATGGTGGCCTTCTCGGAAATGACCGGAGCCAGCAGCACCTTCATCAGGCGCTCTTCGCTAAATTTCAATGCGCTCATGCCAGCATCTCCTCAATCTTGGCCAGTGCAGCTTTCGTGACCAGGATCTTCTTGTAGAACACCAGGGACATTGGATCTGCGTGACGCGGTTCAACAACCAGTACGTTAGGCAGGTTACGCGATGCCAGTTCCAGGTTTTCGTTGGCGACGTCGGTGATGATCAGAACCGAGTCAAAGCCCATGCCGGTCAGCTTTTGCGACAGCAGCTTGGTCTTTGGCGCTTCGATCGTCAGGTCTTCGATAACCGTCAGACGGTCTTCGCGGGCCAGCTGGGACAGGATCGAGCAGATACCTGCGCGATACATCTTCTTGTTCACTTTGTGGGTGAAGTTCTCGTCAGGCGAGTTCGGGAAGATGCGACCACCGCCGCGCCACAGTGGCGACGACGACATACCAGCACGAGCGCGGCCGGTGCCTTTTTGGCGCCATGGCTTCTTGGTCGTGTGGTGGACTTCTTCACGGTCTTTTTGTTTACGGTTGCCGCTGCGAGCATTGGCTTGGTAAGCAACGACGACTTGGTGGATCAGGGCTTCGTTGTAGTCACGGCCGAAAATGGTATCGGCGGCGGCGACGTTAGAGGCGGCTTGACCTTGAGCGTTCAAGAGCTTGAGTTCCATCGTTTAAGCTCCCTTCTTTGCTTTAACTTTGACAGCAGGCGACACCACAACCTGGCCGTTTTTCGCGCCTGGGATCGCGCCTTTGACCAGCAGCAGCTGACGGTCGGCATCGATACGGGCGATTTCGAGGTTCTGCACAGTGCGGGTGACGTCACCGAGGTGACCGGTCATGCGCTTACCTGGGAACACGCGGCCTGGATCTTGCGCCATACCGATGGAACCTGGAACATTGTGCGAACGGGAGTTACCGTGGGTAGCACGGCCCGAAGCAAAGTGGTGACGCTTGATGGTACCGGCGTAGCCTTTACCGATCGTGACGCCTTGAACGTCGATCTTCTGACCGACTTCGAACAGGGAAGCGGCAACTACGTCGCCAGCTTTCAGTTCAGCAGCTTTGGCTGCGTCAACGCGGAACTCTTTCAGCAGAGTACCAGCTTCGACACCGGCTTTAGCGTGGTGACCAGCAACAGCCTTCGTTACGCGGGAAGCGCGACGTTGACCGAATGCGACCTGAACCGCGGTGTAACCATCGGTTTCAGGAGTTTTGATTTGCGCAACACGGTTGTTCGATACGTCCAACACGGTGACTGGGATCGAATCCCCGTCATCGGTGAAGATGCGCATCATACCAACCTTGCGACCGAGAAGGCCAAGGCTCATTTTTTCTCCAATTCCCACCTACGATTGGGCGGGGATATGTTGAACTACTAAAATTAGTACGGACCAATAAAAAGGCGAATCCATACCGAAGCCGGCTAGTGTAGCGTGAAAAGACCCTTGACGCAACAACTTAATACGAGGTATGTCGGGTTTCGGCGGCATTATGCCGCCGGCCGCCGCATGGCGGCCAAACGCCGGCCCCATGCGGCTTGCGGCCACGCTTACAGGCGGTAGGCGGACGGCGTTTCTTCGGCGTCATTCTTGCCGATTTCATACCAGTCGACCTTGCGGGTGGCCACCATCAGCGCGGCCAGCACAGCGAACAACAGCAGGCTGCCCAGCACCAGCGCGTTGTTCTCCGAGATGAGCAGGCCGTACAGCGCCGCGTACAGCAGCGCCAGGCCGGCGCCGAAGCCCATGCCGCGCCAGCGGCTGTGCAGCGCGTGGCCCAGGTAGTAGGAGATCAGCACGATGCAGGCGGCGCCGGCGATCACATACGCCAGCACGAAGGGCAGGTGTTCGGACAGCCCCACCAGCAACAGAAAGAACAGCGCCAGCGCCAGCCCCACGAGCAAATACTGGATCGGGTGGATCGCCAGCCGCTTGACCACCTCGAACACGAAGAAGGCGGCAAAGGTCAGCGTCACGAACAGCAGGCCGTACTTGGTGGCGCGGCTGGCCTGCGAGTAGATATTGACCGGCTCGATGAAGCCGATGTCGAACACGTCCAGCGCCTTGCCGCTCTCGCCGTCCGCCAGCGCGCTCAGTTGCTGCTGCGCGCGGCTGGCCATGGAGGAGATGCGCCACATCGCGCTGAAGCCGCCGGCGCCGACCGTGCGCGTCTCCGGCAGGAAGTCGCCGCCGAACTGCGGGTGCGGCCAGTTGGACTTGATGGCGTAGCGGTTGTTCTTCCCGACCGGCACGAAATACTGGTGCTCGATGCCGGCCAGGCCCAGCGTGAAGCTGAACGCCACCCGGGCGCCCTCCTTCAGGTCGGCGGCGGCCAGCTGCGCGTGCATGCCGGCCGGATAGCCCGGCAAGGCCGCGCCCTGCTCGAACTCCAGTTCGCGCCCGCCCCAGTTCAGGCGCGGAATGTCGCGGATGCCGCGCACGTCCGACACGCCCAACGCCACGTAGGGCCGGCCCACGGTCAGGCGCGAGGCCGCGCTGTCGCGGCGCAGCTCACTTAACGGCGGCAGCGTGAAGTCACCGGCGAAGCGGTGCAGGCCGCTGTACACCAGCACCTGATGGATGCCCCGGTAGCGGCGCTCGGTGTTGATGGCGCCGTCGAGCTGCAGATCGTTCGGATACACCAGCTTGCGGTGGCTGACGGTGCGCGTCGGTCGGCGGGCCTTGGGATCGGCGTCGTCGCCGGCCTCGATCTCCTCGCTGTAGGGGATCACCAATACCGGCCCGACCACCACCTGCTCGCGCACCGAATCGTTGGCCACGCTCTGCACCGCCTGGTCGTGAAAGCGCAGGCGCTCGTCGATGGTGGACTGGATCAGCATCAGCGCGATGCCGAGCACGACGGTCAGCCCACCGATCGCCAGGAGTTTAAATAAGAGTTTCTTTTGCATGGCACTTCCCGTGGTTGAAATGCCACCAGTGTAGAAAGGCCGTGTGCGCTGACGATGCGTTCTGTGTGAAGTGCTAGAGCGTCAGCGGCAGCGGCAGGCGCAGTTCGGCGCGGCAGCCGCCCTGCCCGCCGTTGGCGACGCTGACCGTGCCGCCGTGCAGCGCCGCCACCTCGCGCACGAAAGGCAGGCCCAGCCCGGTGCTCTTGGCGCCGTCCGGACGCGGCAGCGAGTAGAAGCGCTCGAACAGGCGCGCCGCCGCATAGTGCGGAATGCCCGGCCCGGCGTCGCTGACGGCGATGCACACCGCGCCCGCGTCCACCGCCAGCGACAGGCCGATCGCGCTGCCGGGCGGCGCGAAATCGATGGCGTTGTCGAGCAGGTTGCCGATCGCCTGGCGCAGCAGCAGCGCGTCGGCACGCAGCGCCGGCGCCGGCTCGGGCAGCGTCAGACGCAGGTCCAGCCCGCGCTGCCGCAGGCGGCTGGCGGCGTCGGCCGCCACCAGCCGCAACAGCGCCGCCGCGTCGACCACCTCGGCCGCCTCCAGCCCCTGCTGCTGCTCGACCCGCACCAGCGCCAGCAGCTTGTCGATCAGCTGCTTCTGGCGCGCGTTCTGGCCCAGGATGTTGTCGAGGAAGCGGCGGAAGTCCCGCGGCGGCATGTCCTCCGACAGCAATTCGGCCGAGCCCTGGATGGCCGCGATCGGGCTCTTCAGTTCGTGCGCCAGCGTATGCATCAGCTGCTCGGCGTATTCCTTGCCCTCGAGCCGCGTGCGCATCGCGTGCAGCGCCCGGCCCAGCGTACCGATCTCGTTGTCGCCCATCGGCGGCAGCACCGCCTTGCGGCCGGCCTCGACCTCGGAGACATAGTGCATCAGCTGGCGCAGCGCGCGCGCCAGCCACCACGCGAACGCCAGCCCGATCAGCAGCGACACCGCCAGCAGGACGGCGCCGCGCTGCATGATCTTGCGCTGGCTGCGGTCGACAAAGGCCTGCACGCTCGACAACGGCTTGGCCACCGTCAGCACGCCGGCGATGCGCTCGCCGTCGCGGATCGCGGCCGCCACGTACAGCACGGTGCTGCGGTCGTCGCCCTCCTCCGTGCGGGTGCTGCGGGCGCCGTAGCGGCCGCGCAGCGTCAGGTAGACATCGTTCCAGCGCGAATAATCCTTGCCGGTGTCGCGGCCCTCGGAATCGTAGACCACCACGCCGCGCGCGTCGGTGATGTAGATCCGGTAGTCGAGGCGGCGCTTGTGCACGCCGTTGATGATGACGTCGATATGGCGGCGGGCGTAGTCCTGCATGGCCTCCAGCCGCGCCGCCGGCCGCGGCACGCCGGCGCGCATGCCGTCGGCCACCACGCCGGCCAGCAGCTCGGCGGTGTCGACCAGCGTGTCCTCCAGCGTCGAGCGCACGCCCGGCTTGACCTCGGCGACGAACACGTTCAGCAGGAACCACGCAGCCAGCCCGACGATCAGAAAATAACCGAGCAGGATGCGCAGGCCGATCTTCATGCGGCCAGACTGTAGCCCATGCCGCGATGGGTCAGGATGGGATCGGCGCCGGCGTCGATCAGGCGCAGCTTGGCGCGCAACGACTTGACGTGGGCGTCGACGGTGCGCTCCAGCGTGTCGGGGGCGTCGCTCCAGACGCGGTCCATCAGCTGGGCGCGCGACAGCACGTGGGCGGGATGGTCGAGCAGCGCCTTGAGCAGCAGGTATTCGTAGCGGGTCAGGTCCAGCGGACGGCCGTGGAACAGGATGCGCGCCTCGGCCGCGCGCAGCTCGAAGCGGCGCGGCATGGCGGCCGGCGCCGGCGGTACGCCGCGCGGCTCCAGACGGCGCAGGATGACGCGGATGCGCGCCACCAGTTCGCGCGGCGAGAACGGCTTGGTCACGTAGTCGTCGGCGCCGATCTCCAGCCCGACCACGCGGTCGATCTCGTCGCTGCGGGCGGTGAGGAACAGGATGGGCACGTCGCTGAACTGGCGCAGCAGGCGGCACACCTCCAGCCCGCTGATGTCCGGCAGCCCGACGTCCAGCACCACCAGCGACGGCGCCGGCGCGACGCGCATCGCGGCCAGCGCCTGCTCGCCCAGCGTCACGTGCAGCGGCGCGAAGCCGTCGGTGCGCAGGGCGTAGCCGATGCTGTCGGCGATCGCCGGCTCATCCTCGACGATGAGGATGGTCTTGGTCATAAGGTGTCGGGAAGGTCATACGGCAGACTGTAACGCCGCCGCCGAGGGAAGTCCAGCGGACGCCGGACGAAAAAAAAACCAGGCACGGGGTGCCTGGTTTTTTCAGCCTGCGGTTCTAAGCGATCAGAACGTGTAGGAAGCGCTGGCGCCGAAGGTGCGGAACAACGGCAGCGCGTTGCCCGCAACAGCGTAGCCGTCGCGATAGTTGATTGGCGAATCCTGGTTCAGCAGGTTGTTGATGAACAGGCTCAGCTTCACGTTCTTGATGCCGGTGTACGCCAGGTTGTAGTCCACCGTGGTGACGCTACGCACGCGGCTGCAAGCAGCCATGTTCTCCGGCGCCACCTTGTTGGCGGCGCAGTAGTCCGGCGTATCGTCGCTGTTCAGGCTGTAGCCGCCGGTGTAATTCAGCGTTGCGCCATGGTCGAACTGCCCCACTTTCATCGAAGCACGCAGCTTGGTGCGCAGACGCGCGCCGATGTCGTAGTTGCCCGCCGCATTCATGCCGTAGGCGTTGTCGGCCACCACGAAGGACTTGTAGCTCAGCGCGTAGGTGCCGTCCAGCTTCAGACGCAGATCGCCCACGTTCGGGATCTTCACTTTACCGGACATGTCGAAGTCGAAGCCCGATGCCTTGGTCTTGCCACTGTTGACGTACGGGTTGTAGACCAGGCCCAGCTTGCCGATGCCCTGGAAGTTGGTGGTGTTGCCCGGCACGTACTTCTTGACCAGGGCCAGGAACTCGTTGTCGGCAGCGGTGTTATCCACGCGCAGCAGCTGGCCGGCTGGCAGCGAAGCTTCGCCTTTCAGCACGTCGCCAACGGCACGGGTGCCGATTTCGTCCTTGCGCTCGATGTTGTAGTAATCGAGTGCCAGGGTCCAGTTCTTGACCGGCTCGAACACCATGCCCAGCGTGTACGAACGCGAGGTTTCAGGCTTCAGGTCGGGATTCGACTTCACGAAGCTCGGCAGCGGGGCCTTGCAGTCGTTATTCAGGAAGGTGTTGGCGCTCGCCTTGTCGGAGGTGGTCGCGCCCGGCGCATTCTGGATCAGATTGTTCAGCGTGGTGGCGATCGGGCAACGGCGCAGGTCGTTGACGTTGGTCGCGACCGAGCTACGGCCCAGGCCGTTACCGGATTCGACGATGTTCGGTGCGCGGAAGCCACCCGAGGCCGTACCGCGCAGCAGCAGGGTTTCGGTCGCGTTGAACTTCAGGCCGACCTTAGGCGAGACGTGCGCTTCCGAGCCGCTGGTCTTGTCGGCGCGCAGCGCGGCGCTCATTTCCAGCCGCTTGACGACCGGAATGGTCGCTTCGGTGAAGACCGCGTAGTGGCTGACGGTGTCCTTGACCTGCAGGCCGAAGACGCCAACCACATCGCCGTGCAGGACGTTGTCCGAGCTCGCCATCTCATACGACTCGCGACGCAGGTCGGTACCAACGGCGACGCTCAGCGGACCAGCCGGCAGCTGGGCGACCGCACCGGACACGGTGGCGTCGAAGAACGAAATCTTCGATTTGCCTTTGGTGGTACGAACAGGGAACATCGATTCCAGCAACGCTGGATCGTTCTTCTGGCCGAACTTGTAGGTGTTGTTGACGATCGCGTTGGTGTAGCCAACCATGCTGACCGCACGGGTGGCCTTGGTGGCCGACGAGGTCATGTAACCGGCCGCCGATTTCCAGTCGAATTCGCCGATGGTGCCGTTCAGTGCCAGCATGGCGCGGGTCTGGTCGGACTCGGTGCGGTTGAAGTTGAAGCCGTCGCCGGTGTCCATCAGGCGCGCACGCAGTTCGATCGGCTGCGAGTTGATATTGCCGTTGTTACCGACTGGCAGTTTCGGATAGAAGTATGGGCCGACCATCTTGCCATCGATCGCGTTGTACCAGATGTTGGACGCAGTGGTCGTTCCGCCGTTGTTGACGCTCAGCGGCGCAACGATGTAGTCGTTGCTGGCGCCGGCGTTGGTGATTTCGAAGTTGGCCTCGATGTTGGCGCCGATCTTGAAATGGGTGTTGCTGACCGCGGCGTAGCGCTTGGCGTTGGTGGCCAGGCCGGAATACGGCAGCGCATCCCATTTGCACAGCTTGTCGGCCGGGTCGATCTGGTCGGCCGGGCAGCCAGGCGCGGCGACGATCTTGGCGCTGTTGAAGAAGTAGTTACCGGTCGGCGAGTAGGTGCTCTTGGCATCCCAGGTCGAGCGGCCGGGGGTCTGACGGTGCCAGGCGGGAACCTTGTTGCGCAGCTCACCGAGGGTGAAGCCGTCGCTCTTGTAACCTTCGAACGTCAGGTAGGTGTTGAAGCCTTGCTTATCGATGTCGCCATAGCCGTAGATCGCCGAAGCGCTGCGGTTACGTTTGTCCTGGAAGCCGTCGGCGGTATCGTAGTTGACCGTGACCTTGCCGCCTTCGTAGTCTTTGCGCAGGATGATGTTGATCACGCCGGCGACCGCGTCGGAACCGTAGATTGCGGACGCGCCATCCTTCAGGATCTCGATGCGTTCGACGGCTTCGGTGGCGATCGCGTCCAGGTTGGTGAAGTTTTGCTGGGCGCCGTCAGCCAAGCCGTACTGGGCGATGCGGCGGCCGTTGACCAGGATCAGCGTCGATACCTTGCCCAGACCGCGCATGCTGACGCCGGACGAACCGGTAGCGAAGCTGCCCGAGCTGCTCGTTGCCGAGTCGATGCTGGTGTCGGTGGAGGACGCGGAACGCAACAGGCCCAGCACGGTGTGCTCGCCGGTGCGTTCGATGTCATCACGGCTCATGATCTGCACCGATGCGGCGGCTTCGAGCGTGGTGCGCTTGATGCTGGAACCGGTGATTTCAACGCGTTGGAGTTTGGGTTCGGCTTCAGCGGCTTGCTGAGCGTAGGCGTGCTGTGAGTAAGCAACGGTCAATGCGAGTGCGATCGCACTTTTTTTGAAAAGTGTGTTTTTCAAGAACTGCTCCCAGATGTGGTGTCGATAATCCGCGCGTTCGCTACCGCTCATCTGGGTAAAGATGAACCTAGCTTTTCACGTCTGCCGTAAATTTCGCACATCATTGGTGCACTCACAAGAGATACAGAGCGTTACATTACAGTTTAGTTAGTTTATGTATGGATCTGTTGTTTTTTGGAATAATTCCGTTATGAATATTCATACAAAAAACAATGGGGCCGGGCGTGCTCGCGATTGCGAACAGGCCCGGCCCCATCATCAGCTGGCGGCGGAAGAACTGCTCCGCCGGCCGGCTTGAAAACGATTATTGCAGTTTGATTTCGACGTCAACGCCAGCTGGCAGGTCCAGCTTCATCAGTGCGTCAACGGTCTTGTCGGTTGGGTCGACGATGTCCATCAGGCGCTGGTGGGTGCGGATTTCGAACTGGTCGCGCGAGGTCTTGTTGACGTGTGGCGAACGCAGAACGTCGAAACGCTGGATGCGGGTTGGCAGTGGGACTGGACCCTTGACCACGGCGCCGGTGCGCTTGGCGGTGTCAACGATTTCCAGTGCGGACTGGTCGATCAGCTTGTAGTCGAAAGCCTTCAGGCGGATACGGATTTTTTGATTGGTTACGGACATGATATTTCCTCAAAAGAGCGAACTGACAACTATGTAGCGTCAGCAATGTTTAAAGAGCGATTTTCGTACAACAGGGCCGACATGGTATCACACCACATCGGCCCTGTTTCAATCACGCAAAATTAATTAAGCGATGATCTTGGCAACAACGCCTGCACCAACGGTACGGCCGCCTTCGCGGATAGCGAAGCGCAGACCTTCTTCCATCGCGATCGGGTTGATCAGCTTGACGGTGATCGACACGTTATCGCCTGGCATAACCATTTCTTTGTCCGCTGGCAGTTCGATCGAACCGGTCACGTCAGTCGTACGGAAGTAGAACTGTGGACGATAGTTGTTGAAGAACGGGGTGTGACGGCCGCCTTCGTCTTTCGACAGAACATAGATCTCGCCGGTGAAGTGGTTGTGTGGCTTGATCGAGCCTGGCTTGGCCAGAACTTGACCACGTTCCACGTCTTCACGCTTGGTGCCGCGCAGCAGCAGACCAACGTTGTCGCCAGCTTGACCCTGGTCCAGCAGCTTGCGGAACATTTCCACGCCGGTGCAAGTGGTTTTGACGGTGTCTTTGATGCCGACGATTTCGATCTCTTCGCCGACCTTGATGATGCCGCGCTCGATACGACCGGTCACAACGGTACCGCGACCCGAGATCGAGAACACGTCTTCCACTGGCATCAGGAAGGCGCCGTCCACTGCGCGCTCTGGCGTAGGGATGTACGAATCCAGTGCTTCGGCCAGGGCCATGATGGCCTGCTCGCCCATTGGGCCGGTGTCGCCGTCCAGCGCCATACGGGCCGAACCTTTAACGATCGGCAGGTCGTCGCCTGGGAAGTCGTACTTCGACAGCAACTCGCGCACTTCCATTTCAACCAGTTCCAGCAGTTCCGCGTCGTCGACCAGGTCGCACTTGTTCAGGAACACGATGATGTATGGAACGCCAACTTGACGGGCCAGCAGGATGTGCTCGCGGGTCTGTGGCATTGGGCCGTCAGCTGCGGAGCAAACCAGGATCGCGCCGTCCATCTGTGCCGCGCCGGTGATCATGTTTTTGATGTAGTCGGCGTGGCCTGGGCAGTCAACGTGAGCGTAGTGACGGCCAGCGGTTTCGTATTCAACGTGTGCGGTGTTGATGGTGATGCCGCGTGCTTTTTCTTCTGGAGCAGCGTCGATCTGGTCGTAGGCTTTAGCTTCGCCGCCGAATTTCTTCGACAGAACGGTTGCGATCGCAGCGGTCAGGGTGGTCTTGCCGTGGTCGACGTGGCCGATGGTGCCGACGTTGACGTGCGGCTTGGTCCGTTCGAATTTCTCTTTTGCCATTTTATTCTTCCTTAGAACAATGTTTTAAATTTGCCGCCGGAGGATCTCCCCGGCGGCAATAGATACTGATTACTTAGCTTTAGCGGTAACGATCGCGTCGATAACGTGCTTAGGCGCTTCCGAGTAGTGCTTGAATTCCATCGTGTAGGTCGCACGGCCTTGCGTTGCGGAACGCAGGGTGGTCGAGTAACCGAACATTTCCGACAGAGGCACTTCAGCTTTGATGATCTTGCCACCGCCGCCTGGGATTTCGTCCATGCCCTGCACCATACCGCGGCGGGACGACAGGTCGCCCATCACGGTACCGGCGTAGTCTTCCGGCGTTTCCACTTCCACAGCCATCATCGGCTCCAGAATGACTGGCGACGCTTTGCGGCAGCCTTCCTTGAATGCCATCGAAGCGGCCATCTGGAACGCGTTTTCGTTCGAGTCCACGTCGTGGTACGAACCGAAGAACAGCGTGACCTTGACGTCGACCACTGGGTAGCCAGCCAGAACACCGGTGTTCAGGGTGCCGCGCACGCCTTTTTCCACCGCAGGGATGTATTCGCGAGGAACGGTACCGCCCTTGATCGCGTCAACGAATTCGAAGCCCTTGCCTGGTTCTTGCGGTTCGATCTTCAGAACCACGTGACCGTATTGACCACGACCACCCGACTGCTTGACGAACTTGCCTTCGGATTCTTCGCAGGTCTTGCGGATCGTTTCGCGGTACGCAACCTGTGGCTTGCCGACGGTCGCTTCCACGCCGAATTCGCGCTTCATACGGTCGACGATAATTTCCAGGTGCAGCTCGCCCATACCACCGATGATGGTCTGGCCCGACTCTTCGTCGGTCTTGACGCGGAACGAAGGATCTTCCTGAGCCAGACGGTTCAGTGCCAGACCCATTTTTTCCTGGTCAGCCTTGGTTTTTGGTTCCACAGCCTGTTGAATCACTGGCTCTGGGAAGACCATTTTTTCCAGGGTGATGATCGAGGTCGGATCGCACAGGGTTTCGCCGGTGGTCACGTCTTTCAGACCAACCGCGGCGGCGATGTCGCCGGCGCGCACTTCTTTGATCTCTTCGCGCTGGTTAGCGTGCATCTGCAGAATACGGCCCAGACGCTCTTTACGGCCTTTGACCGAGTTGTACACGGTGTCGCCCGAGTTGATCATGCCGGAGTACACGCGGAAGAAGGCCAGTTGGCCAACGAACGGGTCGGTCATGATCTTGAACGCCAGCGCCGAGAATTTCTCCTCGTCGGAAGCTTTACGGGTGGCAGGCTCGTCGTGCTCGTCGGTGCCCTTGACGTCGTCGATGTCCAGCGGCGATGGCAGGAACTCGATGACCGCGTCCAGCATGGCCTGTACGCCCTTGTTCTTGAAAGCGGTACCGCACATCATCGGCACGATCTCGGAAGCGATGGTGCGATCGCGCAGCGCTTTCTTGATTTCGGCTTCGGACAGGTCGCCCTCTTCCAGGTACTTGTTCATCAGGTCTTCGTTCGCTTCAGCAGCGGCTTCAACCATCTTCTCGCGCCACTCGGCGGCCGAATCGGCCAGCTCTGCAGGGATGTCGACGTAGTCGAACTTCATGCCCTGGGAAGCGTCGTCCCAGATGATGGCTTTCATCTTGACCAGGTCGATCACGCCCTTGAAGTTTTCTTCAGCGCCGATCGGGATCTGGATCAGGACCGGGTTCGCCTTCAGGCGAGCGCGCATCTGCTCGTAGACCTTGAAGAAGTTGGCGCCGGTACGGTCCATCTTGTTGACGAAGGCCAGACGTGGCACTTTGTACTTGTTGGCCTGACGCCATACGGTTTCCGACTGAGGCTGTACACCGCCCACTGCGCAGTAAACCATGCAAGCGCCATCCAGCACGCGCATCGAGCGTTCAACTTCAATGGTGAAGTCAACGTGGCCCGGCGTGTCGATGATGTTGATGTGGTGCTCAGGGAAGTTGTTAGCCATACCCTTCCAGAAGCAGGTGGTCGCTGCCGAGGTAATGGTAATGCCGCGCTCTTGTTCCTGTTCCATCCAGTCCATGGTGGCGGCGCCATCGTGAACTTCACCGATCTTGTGGTTCACGCCCGTGTAGAACAGAACGCGCTCGGTGGTGGTGGTCTTACCTGCATCGATGTGAGCGGAGATACCGATATTGCGGTAGCGCTCGATGGGGGTCTTGCGGGCCATAATTAATCCTAAATCGTTTAATGGACAAAACCGAGCGCCATTTTTGGTGACAAAAATGAGCCCGGCCTCGAACAACGGATAACAGCCAGACCAAGAAGGATCTGGCCGATTTTATTAGAAGCGGAAGTGCGAGAACGCCTTGTTCGCTTCAGCCATACGGTGAACTTCGTCACGCTTCTTCATCGCACCGCCGCGGCCTTCAGCCGCTTCCATCAGCTCACCGCCGAGGCGTTGTGGCATGGATTTTTCGCTGCGCTTGTTGGCAGCTTCACGCAGCCAGCGCATGGACAGGGCCATGCGACGCACTGGGCGCACTTCGACCGGCACCTGGTAGTTTGCACCACCGACGCGACGGGATTTGACTTCAACCAGTGGCTTGGCGTTGTTGATCGCGGTAGCGAACACTTCCAACGGGTCTTTGCCCGACTTGGCGGCGATGTGCTCGAAGGCACCGTAGATGATGTTTTCTGCGACCGATTTTTTACCGGACAGCATCAGAACGTTCACGAACTTCGCGACATCCGTGTTGCCGAATTTTGGATCCGGCAGAATCTCGCGCTTGGGTACTTCACGACGACGTGGCATATCAATTCCTTTCAATCTTCAGTTGAGGTGCGCAGATATGGGATTCGCACTCTCGCGGAGGGCCATCATAGCCATCCACTTACTCGACCACTGCGGTCGATTACATTCACTTAGTTAGCTGCCACTGAGCGAAAACTTGTATTGCAGATTACTTCTTGGCTTGCTTGGCACGCTTGGTACCGTATTTCGAGCGAGCTTGCTTACGGTCTTTAACGCCCTGGGTATCCAGTGCACCGCGAACCATGTGGTAACGCACACCTGGCAAGTCTTTTACACGACCGCCGCGAAGCAGAACAACGCTGTGCTCTTGCAGGTTGTGGCCTTCACCGCCGATGTACGAAATCACTTCGAAACCGTTGGTCAGACGCACTTTGGCCACTTTACGCAGAGCCGAGTTAGGCTTCTTAGGAGTGGTGGTGTACACACGGGTGCAAACACCGCGCTTTTGCGGGCTGTTTTCCAGCGCCGGCGATTTGCTTTTCACGGTCAGGGCGACGCGTGGATTGCGAATCAGTTGATTGATGGTTGGCATCGTTATAAACCCAACAAAATTACAACATTAATAACCCGGACAGCTGTCCGGCGACTAAAACCTCGTCCCTATCTACGGACACAACGGAGGCGCGAATAGCCACTCGCATGGAGCGGCCTGAAACAGCGTATACGATGTGCAGAATAAATTGAGAACTCGCGAGTATAGACGTGGTTGGGACACCAGTCAATCTATTTCGCGGCGGAATGCGGCCCTGGCGGGTACGCAAACACTAGCTGAAAGGTCGGGAAACACTTGATAATAGCAGACTGTCTCTCATTATCCTTCCCTATGCGATCTTTGCTGCGCCCCGCCCCGCTGTTTGTCCTTGCCAGCTACCTGCTGCTGTCGCTGGTGCCGTGCGTGCCGCTGTTGCTGGGGCGGCAGGTGCCGGAGCTGGGCCACATCCTGCTGGTCGAGCTGCTGGCCTGGACCGCCGTGTGGGGCGTGCTGCAGCGCCCGGCCTGGTTCCACTGGCTGCTGATCCCGGCCTTCCTGGCGCTGCCGACCGAGATCTACCTGTTCATCTACTACGGCCAGGGCATCTCCACCCACCACCTGGGCATCATCGCCGAGACCAGCCCCAGGGAGGCGCTGGAATTCCTCGGCCGTAAAGTGTGGCTGATGGGCGCGGTGATGCTGGCCGTGATCGCCTGGTGGATCGCGGTGCAGGTGGCCGCGCGCCGCAGCCCCATGCTGGCGTGGCGCGGCAAGTCGCGCTGGATCGCGCTGCTGATATTGGCGGCCATCGCCGCGCTGTGGCTCTACGGCTGGGAGTTCGGCGTGCGCGCCAAGCCGGCGCAGAAGGCCGCGTCCATGCCGGCGTCGAAGGCGGCCAGCAGCAAGCCGGCCGGTTCGGCACTGGGTTCGGCCATCGGCTCGGCGCTGGGATCGGCGCTCAGCCAGGTCGGCATCACCGCCTCGGTCGGCGCCAGCGAGGCCTCGGCCAGCGACGAGGCGTCCGACGAGGAAGAGGAAGACGCCGAAGAAGACAGCTCGCCCGAGCACGCCGCCATCGCCGGCGCCGGCCGCACCGGCTGGGCGCTGGCGCAGATGCCGTGGTGGGCGCGCTCGCCGCTGGGCTTCGACGACTTCGCCTCGTCGTGGCCGTTCGGCCTGACCGCGCGCGGCGTCGACTTTTATAAAGAGCGCGAATACCTGGCCGACCTGGGCCGGCGCAGCAGCAGCTTCACCTTCAAGGCGCACCAGCCGGAGAAGAACGACACGCCGGAAATCGTCATCATGGTGATCGGCGAATCGTCGCGCTACGACCGCTGGGGCATCAACGGCTACCAGCGCGACACCACGCCGCTGCTCAAACAGGAAGCCAACCTGGTCACGCTGCCGGACGTGATCACGGCGGTGTCGGCCACGCGGCTGTCGGTGCCGGTGATCATCTCGCGCAAGCCCGCCACGCAGAGCCTGAAGGACGGCTTCTCGGAAAAATCCTTCCTGACCGCCTATAAAGAAGCAGGCTTCAAGACCTGGTGGCTGTCCAACCAGATCTCGTTCGGCCAGTTCGACACGCCGGTATCGGTGTTCGCCAAGGAAGCGGACGTGATCCAGTTCATGAACCTGGGCGGCTTCACCAACAACTCCAACTTCGACCAGATCCTGCTTGAGCCGCTGCAGCACGCCATCGCCGACCCGGCGCCGAAAAAGCTGATCGTGCTGCACACGTTGGGCAACCACTGGAACTACAGCCAGCGCTATCCGAAGGCGTTCGACAAGTGGCAGCCGTCGCTGTTCGGCGTCGACAAGCCGGTCTACACCGACACCAAGATCAAGCCGCAGCTCAACAACAGCTACGACAATTCCATTCTCTACACCGACTGGTTCCTGTCGCAGGTGATCCACCAGCTGAAGGACACGCAGCAATTGAGCTCGATGGTCTACGTGGCCGACCACGGCCAGACGCTGTACGACAACAGCTGCAATCTCGCCTTCCACGGCCACAACACGCAGTTTGAATTCCACGTGCCGGCGATGGTGTGGTACTCGGACGAATACAAGACGCGCTATCCGGAGAAGGTGAAGCAGCTGCTGCGCCACCGCAAGGCGCGGCTGGCCACGGAGAACATCTTCCACACGCTGCTGGACCTGGGCGACATCCAGTACGACGACGAGCGGCTGGAATGGAGCTTCATCAACAAGCAATTCAAACAGCACAAGCGCTACGTCGACAGCTACGGCTGGAGCAACTACGACAACGCCAGATTCAAGGGCGACTGCCGCGAAGTGATCGACAAGGGCAAGCCGCTGAAGCAGGAGAAGTGATGGGCATCCGTATCGCCGCCGCGCAATCGCCGTCGATCGCCGGCGACATCGACGCCAACGTCCGCATCCACCTGCGCTTCATCGGGGCTGCTCATGCCGAGGGCGTGGGGCTGCTGCTGTTTCCAGAATTGTCGCTGTGCGGCTATGAACTGCCGCTGCTGCGTGACTGCCTGCTGACACCGGACGACGCGCGCCTGGCGCCGCTGCGCAACGCGGCCATCGCGACCGGCATGCGCATCATCGTCGGCGCCCCTCTGGCCGACGACCGCGACGTCCAGCCCTGCATCGCCGCGTTCAGCCTCCTGCCCGATGGCAGCAGCACCATCTATCGCAAGCAGTACTTGCATCCGGGCGAAGAGCTGTACGCACGGCCAGGGCCAATGGCCCCGCATTGCCAGGAGCTGGATGGACAACGCTATGCCCAGGCGATTTGCGCCGACGCCACGCATTACCAGCACGCGGCAGACGCGGCGGCGGACGGCGCGTCGATCTATCTGGCGGGAGTGCTGATTTCCGAAGCGGGTTACGCCAACGACGCAGCCAAACTGCAGCGCTACGCCGGCGACTTCGGCATGGGCGTGCTGATGGCGAATCACGCCGCGCCGTCCGGCGGTTATGCAGCGGCTGGCCGCAGCGCCTGGTGGAGACCGGGCGGTCAATTGTCGGCAGCGGTGGCCGGACCGGGCAGCGCCCTGCTGATCGTCGACAGCGAGGGCACGGCACGCGAAGTGCGACTAGCCTAAGCCGGCCAGCACATCAGCGCAGCGCCAGCTGGCCGCCGGGGCGGCGCGCGGCAGGCGCCGCGCCCTCGTTGATCTTGAACACGCTGACGGTCTGCTGCAATTGGCTGGCCTGGTCCTGCAGCGACTGCGTCGCGGCGGCCGCCTCCTCCACCAGCGCGGCGTTCTGCTGCGTCACCTGATCCATCTGGGCCACCGCCTGGTTGACCTGGTCGATGCCCTCGCTCTGCTCGCGGCTGGCGGTGGCGATTTCGCCGACGATCTCCGTCACCTGGTGGACGCTGCCCACCAGCGTGGTCATGGTGTTACCGGCCTGCTCCACCAGCGTGGTGCCCAGCTGGATCTTCTGCACCGAATCGTCGATCAGCACCTTGATCTCCTTGGCGGCGGAGGCCGAGCGCTGCGCCAGGTTGCGCACCTCGGTGGCGACCACCGCGAAGCCGCGCCCCTGCTCGCCCGCACGCGCCGCCTCGACCGCCGCGTTCAACGCCAGGATATTGGTCTGGAAGGCGATGCCATCGATCACGCCGGTAATGTCGACAATCTTGCGCGAAGCGTCGTTGATGGCGTTCATGGTGGAGACCACCTGCTGCATCACCTCGCCGCCCTGGGCCGCCGTGTTGGACGCGCCCTCCACCAGCGAGCGCGCGTGCTGCGCGTTCTCGGAGTTCTGCCGGACGGTGCTGGTCAACTCCTCGATCGAGGCGGCGGTCTCCTCCAGCGAGCTGGCCTGCGTCTCGGTGCGCGCGGACAGTTCCATATTGCCAGCCGCCAGTTCCTGCGAGCCGGAATTGATCACCGCCGCGCCGCTGCGCACGCGCGACACGGTCGACAACAGGTCGCTCTGCATGCGCTGGATGGCCTTGAGCAGGCGCTGGATCTCGTTGTCGCCCGAGGCTTCGATGGTGGCCGTCAGGTCGCCGCTGGCCACGCGGTCGAGCTGCTCGACGGCGCCCTCCAGCGGCAGCAGCACGGTCGAGCGCAACATCAGATGGGTGGCGGCCACCACGCCCAGCGCGATCAGCAAGCCCAGCGCCACCAGCCACATGACAATGCCGTATTCGCTGGCGCGCTTCTCGGCCAGGGCCGTGACCTGCTCATCGCCCAGCTTCTGGAATTTCTCCAGCGCCGCCGAGAAGGCCGCGCCCACCGGCGTCAGCTCCTTGGAGTTGATGGCCGAGTAGGTGGCCGTGTCGTCCTTGACCAGCGCGTCGGCCGCGCGGTCCAGCACCGCCGACAGCTTGCGGCCGGATTCGAGCAGGTCCTTCTTCAATTGCGCATCCTGGCCGGGGAAGGCCGGCGCCTTTTCAAACTTGTCGAGGAAGTCCAGCGTGCGCTGGTAGGATTTCTTGGCGCTGCCCAGCGCGGAATCGCGCTCGGCCTTGTTGTCGCTTTCCTTCAGCGCGGAATAGCCGCGCGTCAGGGCCGAGCGGGTGCGCGTGGTGTCCTTGTAGGCATCGTTGATGGTGATGATCTGCGAGGAGATCGCGTGCACCTCCGCGATCGACCTGTTGGACTGGTGCAGCGCGAAAATGCCCAGGCCTGCACCGGCGAGCAACATTGCAGTAAACAACACCAGCACACCCAGCAAGCTTGCCCGCACGGTAACCTTATTCATCTAGCCTCCAAAGATTGATATTTCTAATTAGAAATACTATATCAAATTTTAAAGTTTTCTGATCCGGAAGTTCGCCGGCCTCAGGCCGGTTTATGCACCATCAGCCAGTACACTACCAACAAACCGGCGAAGGCGGGGACACCAAGCGCGGTCCAGATTCTTTCGTAACGCCAGTAGCGTGCCGGCAGCGTCTCGCCGCTACGTGCCGCCTGAACCGCCATGTCGCGCATCCGCAGTTGCAGCCAGACCACCGGCAGCCAGCAGGCGCCGGCCAGCAGATACAGGGCCATCGACCACACGATCCACGTCGCCGTGAACGGGAAGCCCGCCAGGTGGATCATCCACAGCCCGGACAAGGGCTGGATGATGACCGCCGGCGTGGTGAACCACCAGTCAGCCCTGGCGACCAGCCGCGTCACCACCGCCATCGCCTGCACGTTGCCGCTGCGGTTGACGAAGAACATGTAGAACGCCGTGCCGAAGCCGGTGCCGAACATCAGGGTGGCCGACAAAATGTGCAGCCATTTGATCGCGAGGTAGTCCATTATTTGTTCGCTCTCCACATCAACAACATCAATGCCAGCAAGGGCAGGTTCTTGCTCAGCGGGCCAAACGGATGCAGCCAGAACTCCGGCAGGCAAACACTCATGATGACGGTGTAGCCGCCGGCCAGCGCCAGCTGCGCCGCCCACAGCCAGCGGCGCGGCCGCAGCAACAGCAGCGCGCCCACGGCGGCGTCCATGAAGCTGGCCACCAGCAGCATCGGCTCCTGCCAGCCGGCCGGCACGCCGCAGGCCGCCAGCCATGACGTGCTCTGCGCATGCGGCCAGCCGAACCACGAGACCCAGGCGGTGATCAGCCATAGCAGCGCGACCGCTATCGTGATCAACGGCGCAGCCCATGCCCAGACGGCGCCGATGCGCTGCGCTGGCCGCGCGAAGCGTGCCGGATCGCGCAGCGGGCGGCCCAGTATCGCAGCGATGGGCGCCGCGTCGGCCGTGTTGCCGCCGTCGGCGCTTTGCTCCAGCATGCGCAGCGAGTCCGGCGTCAGCGCGCTCGATGGCATCCATACCGCCACGCGCGCGGCCATCCGCGCCAGCGGCATCGGCAGGTTCAGCACCAGGGACGACGCCGTCCGCATGCCGCCGCGCAGCGCGCCGAGGTAGCAGGCCAGCGTCATCGCGCGCGGACCGACCGCGGCCAGTTCGCGCGGCGCCTCGTCTGCCGCCATCGCCAGCCGGACGATCAGCGCCGTCAGGTCGTCGATATGGATCGGCTGTACCTTGGCCTTGTGCGCCATCGGCAGCATCAGCACCGGCAGGGCCGCCAGCGCGCGAAACAGGATGCTGCTGGCGCCCTCCTCGCCATACACCAACGAGGGCCGGACGATGGTGGCGCTGAGCGTGCGCGCCAGCAGATCGGCGTCCGCCGCACCTTTGCTGCGCCAGTAGGCGGTGACCGCGTCCGGACGGCTGCCGAGCGCGGACAACTGCACCACGCGCCGCACGCCGAGACGCTCGCAGGCGCCGAACAAGGCGGCCGGCGCGGCGCGGTGCAGCAGGTCGAAGTCGCCGGCCTGTTCCTCGCGAAGGATGCCGACGCAATTGATCACCGCGTCCACGCCGGCCAACAGCGGCAGCCAGTCGTCTTCGCTGGTCATGCGGCCGAAGTCGATTTCGATCCAATCATCGGGATGCTCATCCTGCGGGCGATGACGGCTGGCGCCGGCCGTCGTGCAGCCGGCGGCGCGCAAGGCCCTCAGCGCATGGCTGCCGACCAGGCCTGTCGCACCCAACACCAATGCTTTCATGTCATCCTCCAGTCAGGCCAGGCTGCGCAGCGCGCCTTCCAGCTGCGGATGGCGGAACGCGTAGCCGCTGGCCAGCAGCCGCGCGGGTGCGACGCGCTGGCCTTCCAGCAGCAGGTCGGACTGCTCGCCCAGCATCAGCCGCATCGGCCAGCCCGGCGTGGGGAAACCATATGGACGATGCAGCACGCCCGCCGCCACGCGATTGAATTGCGCTTGCGTGAGGCTCTCCGGCGCCGTGAAGTTGAAGGCGCCCTCCTCGCCCGAGCGGCACAGGTGGGCGATGCCGCCGATGACGTCGTCCACATGGATCCACGACAGCCATTGCGTGCCGCCACCCAGCGGCCCGCCCAATCCCAGCTTGATCGGTAACAGCATCATCGGCAGCGCGCCCTGCGTTCCCAGCACCAGCCCGAAGCGCGTACAGGCCACGCGCACGCCGTGGGCCGCCGCGCCTTGCGCCGCCAGCTCCCATTCGCGGCACAGGTCGGACATGAACATGGGCTGCGGGCCGTCGCTCTCGGTCAGCACGGTGTCGCCGCCGCGCCGCTGCGTGCCGTAGTAGCCGATGGCGGAGGCCGATATCAACTGCGCCGGCTTGTGTTCGGCTGCGGCGATCCAGGCCACCAGATTGTTCGTCAACCCGACGCGGCTGGCGCGCAGCGCGGCGCGGCGGGCGGCGGTCCAGCGCCAGCCCAGGATGCGCGCGCCGGCCAGGTTGATCACGACGTCGATGCGGCGCGAAACCGGCAACTTCGCCATGCTGTCGACGCAATCGACGCGGCCATCGAACAGCCACGCGGCTTGCCGCGCCTGGCGGGTCAGCACCGTCACGCGATGGCCGTCGCGCAGCAAGGCGCGCACCAGGCGCTGGCCGATAAAGCCGGTGGCGCCGGTCACCAGGAAGCTGCGCTCCGGCGCGCCGAAGCTCGGCTCCGGCGCTGCGCCGTCGCGCAGCGCCAGCTGGCCGATGGCCCTTGCGGCAAACGCGTCGCGCATGCCGGACAGGCCGACGCCCACGCCGCACAACGCCAGGAACACGCTCAACGCGCCGTGCGGCTGCCAGGCCAGCGCGGTCGGCATCGCCCACCACGCCGGCGTGTTCAGCGCCAGCAGCGCGATGAAGGCGCCGCCGTTCATCGCCAGCACGGTGTGGGTCACGCGCTCGGTCGCCGGCAGTAGGCGGGTGCGGTCCTCGACCACGAAATCCCACAGGGTCAGCACGATCTCGATCGAGAACACGGCCAGCAGCACCAGCGCCCACGCGCCGTGGAAGGCCCAGCCGGCAAGACCGATGAACAAGGCGCTGTAGATCAGCGCTCGCACCGCGTGGATGGTCAGCTCGCGCCGGGCCGTGGCGCGGCCGGGCAGCGCCTCGGTCAGCTCGTGGTGGTACACGGTGTCGAACGCGCCAAGGCACCCCTGGGCGGCCATGAGCTGCAGCGCTATCAGATGGGTATTCATGCTGTCACCTCGCGAAATACGCCTGCTTGTGTGAACGTGGTGCCGAACAGCGCGTGCCGGATCTCGATGCGGATGTCGAACTGGTTGGCGCTGTTGTTGCGGTGGCAGAGAAAGGTCTTGCCCGGCGTGAGCACGCCCGGCAGCGGTATGCGCACGCCTAGCACCTCCCAGAAATAGCCGTCGCTTTCGAAGTGCAGGTTGCCGTCGCGGACATCCAGCAGCAGCTTCATGCCCAGGCCCATGCCGACGTATTCGAGGACTTCGCCTTTGCTGCCCTCGGCCATGAAGGAGGTGAACATGACCGGCTTGCGGCCGTTGAGCCGGTAGATGCGCTGCTTGAAAATCGAGGCGCAATCCGGCTTGGAATAGACTTGGATATCCACCGGGAAGCCGGCGTCGTTGTAGGGCATCAGTGCGCCCTGGACCAGCGGCATGGTCAGGTAGCCAAGCAGCCTCCCGATGCGCGAGCACTTCAACTCGGACAGGCTGCCGCTGTAGTGGAGCGGTTTGCCCGGCAGCGGATTCTTGTCGAACCGCGCCTGGATATCGGGATGCAGCCGGCGCCATTCCGGCCCCAGGATTTTCTTGAACATCTCACCTTCGGAAGGGATCTTCATGGTACCGTCCTGTCTGAAATTTCTGTAAAAACAGAAACATCACATCAAAAAAACCCGGGTCATTCTCCGCCCAGCAGCCGCGCCACCTTGCCGCCCATCTTCAGGAAGCGCTGCATGGTGGCCGGTGGCAGGTGTTTGTAGTCGCCGTAGGTGGCGGTCAGCATTTCGAGGAAGTCCAGCACCTGGTCCATCTTGGCCTTGGTGGCCTGCTCCAGCGCCGGATCGTTTTCAGCCTCCGCCGCGCATTCGCGCAGCACGGCCAGCGTCGGGTCGATCTCGCGCTTCTTGCGCTCCTCGACGATGACGCGGAAGATTTCCCACACGTCCTGCAGGGCGACGAAGTGGTCGCGGCGGTCGCCGGCCACATGGCTGATGCGCACCAGCCCCCAGCCTTGCAGCTCCTTCAGGCTGTTGCTGACGTTGGAGCGCGCCACACCCAGCGTGTCGGCGATCTCCTCGGCCGGCAGCGGCCGGTTGACGAGGAACAGCAGCGCGTGGATCTGCGCCACCGTGCGGTTGACGCCCCAGCGCGTACCCATCTCTCCCCAGTGCAGGATGTATTTCTGGATGGTCGGGGCGAGCGTCATGGCATTTCCTTTATTTCTGTCATTACAGAAATAATAGAACTATGCCGCGCGAAAGTCAAAGGCTATTCCGTATGCCCTCGCAGTCGGTGGGATGGGCCATGTAGTCGCTGAGCCAGTCGTACACGCGGTTGGCCTTGGCCGAGATGGCGGCGTCGAAGCCGCGCGCCGCCAGCAGGGCGATGCCGTTGGTCTCGCGCAGCACGCCAGGCGCCACCCGCAGGCCATCGCCCACGCGGCTCACGCACCACGGCGTCAGGCGCTCCTCCAGCAGCGGCGCCAGCACCAGGTTGTGCGAGGAGACGATCACCGTGCCCTGCCGCGACAGCGTATGCAGCACCGCCGCCGCCGCCGAGATCGACTCCAGGTGGTTGGTCCCGCGGAAGATCTCGTCGATGATGAACACGGCCGGCGCGCGTTCGGCCAGCGCCAGCAGCTCGCGCGCCCGGCGCAGCTCGGCGATGTACAGGCTCTCGCCGCCTTCGAGCGCATCCTCGCTCTGCATGCTGGAGTACACCGGCAGCAGCGGCGTGACGGCCTGTTCCGCGTAGCAGAAACCGAAGGCGCGGGCGACGATCAGGTTCAGGCCCACCGTGCGCAGCAGCGTGCTCTTGCCGATGCCGTTCTGCCCGGAGATAAAGGCGCCCTGCCCCGCCAGCGCGAACGACAGCGGCTCGGCCTGCGCCAGCAGCGGATGCACCACCCGTTCCAGCGTGAGTTCGCCGCCCTGCTGCGCCCAGCAGTGACGCGGCGTCTGCGCCAGGTGACGCGCCAGCGCCAGGTCGGCCTCCAGCGACGCCACGCGCCGGAAGCTGGCGCGCAGCAGATCGAGATGGGTGCGCACCGCGTCGCGGCTGGCGAAGTAGTGGCGCACATTCATTTGCCACAACCAGTCGCGGTACTCGCGCACGCCGGGCAGCTCGCCGGCCGCCGACTGGCTCAACTTGGAATTGAGCTTGCCGGCTTGCGCGGCATCGTCGCAGAACTCGGCCGTCAGCGGATCGTCCAGCGCGGCCAGCAGACCGTGGCTGCGCAGCAGCTGCTGCAGCGTGGCGCGGATGCGGTCCCATTCCTCGATCGCCTCGTGATGAAGCACCTGCACCGCCAACGACACCATCCACAGCAGCACCACCACGCCCCACAGCGCCACCACGCCGGTGGCCAGCGCCAGCACCACCGACAGCAGCAGCGCCGGCGCCAGCCACGGCAGCAGCTTGACCCAGCGCGGCGATGGCGCCAGCGGCGCGCCGAACAGGGTTGCGCTGACCTCGCGGTCGGCGCGGCGCAGGCCGGCGCAGGCCGCGTGCAGGCGTTGCCGTTGTCCGGCGTCCTGCGCCAGTGTCCGCACCCGGACGGCGGACGCGGCGACGCTTCCGCCATCAGCGTGCAGGCGCCGGTGCAGCTCCTGCTGGCCGAAGATGCTGGTCTCGCGCGACAGCAGCGCGCTGTATTGCGGCAGCAGCATGTCGTCCCAGGTCTGCTCGTCCAGCACGCTGTCGCCGGCATGCGCTGTGCGCCGGTACAGCGCGACGTCGCTGGCGACAAAGGGGTAGTCGGCGACAGGCGCTTCGGCGGGTAGCAGGATACGGGACAGGCGGTCGAACAGGCTCATGCGGTACTCGGGTGGTGGCGATAACGCCCCACATGGTCACGCTTGCCGTTTTATCAAGCGCGGCCGGACAGGCGGACGACCGGACAGGCGGGCGGACAGCGGACGGCGCCACTTAACTTTAATAAAATCAATCACTTAGCAACTGGCACGGTTTCTGCATAACATTGCCCGTCTTTAAACACTTACACGATCATGATACGCGACACCTCCAATCAAGACGCCGTCATCGCCGCCCCCAAAGGGCAGGCCACCAAGCGCCGCCTGCTGATCGCGCTCGGCGCCGTGGCGGTCGCGGCGGCGGCCTATTCCGTGGTCCACGCGTGGCGCGGCAGCGACCATTCGGTCAACATATCGCGCCTGCGCATCGCCGAGGTGGGGCGCGGCACGCTGATCCGCGACGCCGCCGTCAACGGCCGCATCGTCGCCGCCATCAGCCCAACGCTGTACTCGGCCTCGCCGGCCACCGTGACGCTGAAGGCGGCCGCCGGCGACACGGTCAAGAAGGGCGACATCCTGGCGGTGCTGGAATCGCCCGACCTGACCGACGCGCTCAAGCGCGAGCAGTCGAGCTATCTGCAACTGGAGGCCGAGGTGGCGCGCCAGCAGATCCTGGCCCGCAAGCAGAAGCTGCTGGCCCGGCGCGACGCCGACACCGCCGAGATCGAACGGCTGTCCGCGCTGCGCACGCTGGAGCGGTACAACGCCGTCTCCAACGAAGGCATCATCGCCAAGATCGAATACCAGAAGGCCAAGGACGCGCTGAACTCGGCCGAGATCCGCGCCAAGCACGCCGGCCAGGCGGCCGAGCTGGAAAGCGACAACGTGGCGCTGGAGCTGAAGACCAAGATCAATGAGCTGGACCGCCAACGCCTGTCGCTGGCCAACGCCCAGCGCCGCGTCGACGAGCTGACCGTGCGCGCGCCGGTGGACGGCTTCATCGGCACGCTGTCGGTGGCCAACCGCAGCGTGGTGCCGGCCAACGCGCCGCTGATGACGCTGGTCGACCTGTCGCGCCTGGAGGTCGAGCTGGAGGTGCCGGAGACCTATGTGTCCGACATCGGCCTGGGCATGAACGCCGAGGTCAACTTCGGCACCGGCACCGCCAACGCCAAGCTGTCGGCGCTGTCGCCGGAGGTGGTCAAGAACCAGGTGCTGGCGCGGGTGCGCTTCACCGCCGCCCAGCCGGCCGGCCTGCGCCAGAACCAGCGCGTGACCGCGCGCCTGCTGATCGACGAGAAGCCGAACACGCTGATGCTGCAGCGCGGCCCGTTCGTGGAATCCGAGGGCGGCCGCTTCGCCTACGTGGTGCGCGACGGCATCGCCATCCGCACCCCGATCAAGATGGGCGCCACCAGCGTCTCCGCGGTGGAGATCCTCGGCGGTTTGAAACAGGGCGACAAGGTCGTCATCTCCGGCACCGAAACCTTTGAGAACGCCGAGCGCGTCTCGATCAACCAATAACTTTTTAAAGAGGCCCTCCATGCTGCGCATGCAAAACCTGAGCAAAGTCTATCGTACCCACATGATCGAAACCCACGCGCTGCGCGGCTTCGAGATCAACGTCAAGCAGGGCGAGTTCGTCACCGTGACCGGTCCATCCGGCTCCGGCAAGACCAGCTTCCTCAACATCGCCGGCCTGCTGGAGGAGTTCACCGACGGCGAGTACATCCTCGACGGCATCAACGTCAAGGGCATGGACGACAACGCCCGCTCGCGCCTGCGCAACGAAAAGCTGGGCTTCATCTTCCAGGGCTTCAACCTGATTCCCGACCTGTCGCTGTTCGACAACGTCGACGTGCCGCTGCGCTACCGCGGCTTCAACGCGGCCGAGCGCAAGGAGCGCATCGAGGACGCGCTGTCCAAGGTCGGCCTGGCCTCGCGCATGAAGCACTATCCGGCCGAGCTGTCGGGCGGCCAGCAGCAGCGCGTGGCGATCGCGCGCGCGCTGGCCGGCTCGCCCAAGCTGCTGCTGGCCGACGAGCCGACCGGCAACCTGGATACGCAAATGGCGCGCGGCGTGATGGAGCTGCTGGAGGAGATCAACGCCCAGGGCACCACCATCCTGATGGTCACCCACGATCCCGAGCTGGCGGTGCGCTCGCAGCGCAACGTCCACATCATCGACGGCCAGGTGTCGGACCTGGTGCGCAAGTCGCCGACGCTGTTCGATGCCAACGCCGACGGCAAGTCCCATGTCGCATAAGGAGCGCCACATGTTCCACTACTACTTCCTGCTGGGCCTGCGCAGTCTGCGCCGCAACCCGGCCCTGACCGCGCTGATGGTGCTGACCCTGGCCGTCGGCGTGGCCGCCAGCGTGGCCACGCTGACCATCCTGCACGTGATGTCGGGCGACCCGATCCCGCACAAGAGCGACCGCCTGTTCGTGCCGCTGGTCGACAACGGCCCGATCGAGGGCTACAAGCCGGGCGACGCGCCCAACGACAACCAGATCAGCTACCGCGACGCCACCAATTTCCTCAACAGCAAAGTGGGCGAGCGGCGCACCGCCATCTTCGGCATCGCCCAGCCGATCGAGCCGGCGCGCAAGGACATCGGCGCCTTCACCGCGCAGGGCCTGGCGCTGACCGCCGACTTCTTCAACCTGGTCGACGCCCCCTTCCTGCACGGCCAGGGCTGGAGCCCGGCCGACGACAAGGCCGGCGCCGACGTCACGGTGCTGAGCCGCAAGCTATCCAAGAAGCTGTACGGCGACGCCGATCCGGTCGGCCAGCGCATGACGCTGGGCGGCATGCAGTACCAGATCGTCGGTGTGCTCGACACCTGGAACATGGTGCCGCGCTTCCATCGCATCATCGGCAACGACGACGGCGCCTTCGACGACGAGGACGAATTGTACATCCCGTTCGCCACCGCCATCCGCCACGAGATGCAGCGCAACGGCAGCACCAGCTGCACCGACGACGTCGCGCCGGGCTTCCAGGCCTTCATCGCATCGGAATGCACCTGGATCCAGTTCTGGTTCGAGACCCGCAGCGCCGCCGACCGCGCCGAGCTGCAAAGCTACCTTGACAGCTATGCCATCGAGCAGCGCAAGCTGGGGCGGTTGAAACGCGCCGCCGCCAACAAGCTGTACGACGTGCGCGAATGGCTGGACCACCTGAAGGTGGTCGGCAACGACAGCAAGCTGTCGGCCTGGCTGGCCTTCGGCTTCCTGGTCCTGTGCCTGGTCAACACCATCGGCCTGCTGCTGGCCAAGTTCTCGGTGCGCGCGGCCGAAGTCGGCATCCGCCGTGCGCTCGGCGCCTCGCGCCGCGAGATCTTCCAGCAGTTCCTGATCGAGACCACCGTGGTCGGCCTGGTCGGCGGCGCGCTGGGCCTGCTGCTGGCCTTCGGCGCGCTGGCGCTGATCGCCATGCAATCCAAGGCGCTGACGGTGGTCGCGCACATGGACTGGATCATGCTGCTGACCACCTTCGCGATGGCCGTGGCCTCGGCCGTGCTGGCCGGCCTGCTGCCGACCTGGCGTGCCTGCCAGGTGACGCCGGCCCTGCAACTCAAATCCCAATAACGAGGCATCGACCATGGAAATCCGCCCCATCCTTTCCGCGCTGTTGCGCAACAAGACCGGCCCGGTGCTGGTGGCCGTACAGGTCGCGCTGAGCCTGGCGATCCTGGCCAACGCCCTGCACATCGTGCAGGTGCGGCAAGCCGTGTCGGCCCGCGAAAGCGGCCTGGCCAACGAGCAGGACGTGTTCGCGCTGCAGATCCGTCCGCTGCAGCGCGGCGGCCACGAGGAACAGCTGGCCTTCCAGGCCCGCCAGGCCGCCACGCTGCGCGCCGTGCCGGGCGTGCTGTCGGTGGCCAGCACCTCGCAGATGCCGCTGTCGCGCTCGGGCAACTACACCGGCCTGTCGGTCGACCGCTCGCAGGTCAATTCCACCGCGCAGGCCAGCACCTACCGCACCGGCGACTCGCTGGTCAAGACCTGGGGCCTGCGGATCGTCGAGGGGCGCGACTTCCTGCCGGGCGACGTGCTGGAGATCGACGGCACCACCAGCAACGAGTTCGCCAAGGTGGCCATCATCAGCCGCAAGCTGGGCGAGAAGATGTGGCCGGGCAGCGCCAGCCTGGTCGGCAAGACCGTCTACTTCGGCACCGGCGAATCGGCGCGCGAAGTGCGCGTGATCGGCGTGATCGACAAGCTGCAGACGCCCGGCGCGCAAATCGCCGACACCGGCGAGTACACCATCATGCTGCCGGTGCGCGTGACCGGCAACAAGACCGAGAACTACACGCTGCGCGCGGAACCCGGGCAGCTGGACCGCGTCGTGAAGGAGGCCGAGGCGGCGGTGCGCGCCGCCTCGCCGACGCCGGTGATCGTGCGCATCAAGACCATGAACGAAATGCGCACCGCACGCTACCGCGCCGACCAGGCGCTGGCGTGGATGCTGGTGACGGTCAGCGTGCTGCTGCTGCTGATCACCGCCAGCGGCATCGTCGGCATGGCCAGCCTGTGGGTCACGCAGCGGCGCAAGCAGATCGGCGTGCGGCGCGCGCTGGGGGCGCGCCGGGTCGACATCCTGCGCTACTTCGTCACCGAGAACTTCATGATCACCAGCGTCGGCGTGGCGGCCGGCGTGGTGCTGGCGCTGGGCCTGAACCAGCTGCTGGTGAGCCAGCTGGAAATGGCGCGCCTGCCGGCCAGCTACCTGATCGCCGGCGCCGCCGTGTTCTGGGCGCTGGGCGTGCTCGCGGTGTACGGCCCGGCCTGGCGCGCGGCGTCGATCTCGCCGGCCACCGCCACCCGCAGCGCCTGACGATGTTGGCCGCACCGGGCATGCCGCGACAATGTTATGCTTACGGCATGCCTACCGTATTGATCATCGACGACAACGCCGCCGTCGCCATCGCGCTTGAAGTGCTGTTCTCGCTGCACGACATCGACGCGCTGCGCGCCGCCTCCCCCGAAGCCGGCCTGGCGCTGCTGGAGCAGCACAGCGTCGACCTGGTGCTGCAGGACATGAACTTCTCCGCCGACACCACCTCGGGCGAGGAAGGCACGGCGCTGTTCCGCGCCATCCGCGAGCGCCATCCCGAGCTGCCGGTGATCCTGCTGACCGCCTGGACCCACCTGGACGCGGCGGTCGAGCTGGTCAAGGCCGGCGCGGCCGACTACCTGGCCAAGCCGTGGGACGACAACCGCCTGATCGCCACGGTCAACAACCTGATCGAGCTGGGCCGGGCCAAGCGCGCGCTGCAGCGGCGCCTGCAGACCGAGCTGCGCCAGCGGCGCGAGCTCGAACGCGGCTACGACCTGCGCGGCATGGTGTGGCAGGATCCGGCCACCGAGCGCGTGGTGCACCTGGCCTGCCAGGTGGCGCGCGCCGACGTCCCGGTCCTCATCAGCGGCCCGAACGGCACCGGCAAGGAGCGCATCGCCGAGATCATCCAGGCCAACTCCGCCGTGCGGGACGGCCCCTTCGTGGTGCTCAATTGCGGCGCGCTGCCGGCCGAGCTGATCGAGGCCGAACTGTTCGGCGCCGACGCCGGCGCCTACACCGGCGCCTCCAAGGCGCGCGAGGGCAAGTTCGAGGCGGCCGACGGCGGCACCCTGTTCCTCGACGAGATCGGCAACCTGCCGCTGGCCGGACAAATGAAACTGCTGCGGGTGCTGGAGACCGGCCGCTTCGAGCGGCTCGGCTCCAACCGCGAGCGCCAGGTCAAGGTGCGCGTGGTCAGCGCCACCAACGCCGACCTGCAGGCCATGATACGGGCCGGCAGCTTCCGCGAGGACCTGTTCTACCGCCTCAACGTGATCGAGCTGCGGCTGCCGCCGCTGGCCGGCCGCCCGGCCGACATCCTGCCGCTGGCGCGCCACTTCCTGGGCGCCGGCAAGGACCTGCACCCGTCCGCGCAGCAGGCGCTGCTGGCCCACCCGTGGCCGGGCAATGTGCGCGAGCTGAAGAACGTGATGGCGCGCGCCGGCCTGCTGGCCGCGGACGACGTCATCAAGGCGGCCGACCTCGGCCTGCCGGCCGCGGCCGGCGCCATCGCCGACGACGGCGCGCGCGAGCCGGACCGCGACACCATCGGCCTGGCGCTGAGCCGGGCCGGCGGCGTGGTGGCGCAGGCCGCCGCCGAGCTGGGCCTGTCGCGCCAGGCGCTGTACCGCCGCATGGAGCGGCTGGGCATCGCCCGCCCCTGATGGGCGCCACGCCGCCGCCACGCGCGGGTGCCCGTCCCCAGGCCACGCGCCCGGCCGGCATGCGCCTCTCGCTGCTCACGCGCTGGACCGCGATGGTCGGCACGCTGCTGACGGTCGGCATCCTGATCGCGCTGGCGCTGACGCATTTCTTCCCCAACCATCCGGGCCTGGTGCTGGCGGTGTGCCTGCTGTGCGTGCTGCCGATCTCCATCATCACCATCCGCGCCCAGCTGGAGTCCATGCTGTCGCTGTTCCGCGCGCTGACCGGCACCGTGACCAGCTACCAGGACGGCGACTTCTCGTTCAGCCTGCACTGGCCGCAGAACGACGAGCTGAGCGACCTGGTGGCGGCCCACAACGCGCTGGGCGACGTGCTGCGCCAGCAGCGCCTGAACCTGGTGCAACGCGAGCTGCTGCTCGACACCATGGTGCAGAACACGCCGGTGGCGATGCTGCTGGTGAGCGAGGCCGGCCCCATCGTCTACGCCAACGTGGCGGCGCGCCAGCTGCTGCACCAGGGCCGCAAGCTGGAGGGCCACCGGCTCGACGACATCCTGGCGCACGCCTCGCCGGCGCTGCTGGAGGCGCTGGCGCGCGGCGGCGACGGCCTGTTCACCACCCGCGAGGCCGGCGCCGAGGTGGACGAGGAAGAGGTCTACCACCTGGCGCGCCGCAGCTTCAACCTCAACGGCCGCAAGCACGAGCTGCTGCTGCTGCGCCAGCTGACCATGGAGCTGCGCCGGCAGGAGGTGCAGACCTGGAAAAAAGTCATCCGCGTGATCAGCCATGAGCTGAACAACTCGCTCGCCCCGCTGACCTCGCTGGCGCACTCCGGCGCCGAGCTGGTGCGGCGCGGCCAGACCGAGCGGCTGCCGCAGATCCTCGCCACCATCGAGGAGCGCACCCGCCACCTGGAGAGCTTCATCCTCGGCTACGCGCGCTTCGCCAAGCTGCCGGCGCCGCGGCTGGAGCTGCAGGCGTGGCCGGCCTTCCTGGCCCAGCTGGCGGCCCAGGTCGATTTCACCGTGAGCGGCACGCCGCCCGACGAGCCGTGCGCCTTCGACCCCTCGCAGCTGGAGCAGGCGCTGCTGAACCTGCTCAAGAACGCCCACGAGTCCGGCTCGCCGGCCGCCGACGTCAGCCTGGAGGTGCGGCGCCTGCACGGCGCGGTGCGCATCGACGTGCAGGACCGCGGCCCCGGCATGAGCGACACGGTGCTGACCAACGCGCTGGTGCCGTTCTACTCGACCAAGCGCAGCGGCACCGGCCTGGGCCTGGCGCTGGCGCGCGAGATCGCCGAGGCGCACGGCGGCCGCATCACGCTGGCCAACCGCGATGGCGGCGGACTGACCGTGACGCTGATCCTGCCGGTGTAGGCTACAAACAACTAATCCGGCATGACTAAATTGAAATTGTGTTGACAATTTGCACAACGGAAATTGATTGGTAGAAATTATTTATTGCTCAGCCCGTGTGGTAGACGCGCTCTATCGGAGTCGTCTGCACGATAAAGAAATAGCGAATTGACATCGAAAATTGCCGAGCGTACTTTGCATGGGTAGTACCGGGGTTTCATGTCTTAGTCAGATATTTTGCGGAGATAATATGAAATTAAAATCAATATTGGCGGCCGGGTTATTGGCTGCGGTGGCGGGCGGCGCCATGGCCAACGATTACACGTCGCCGGTGATTGCCATGGCGGGCGGCGCTGGCAGCTGGAGCACGTCGTTCGGCACCACGCACAGCGACGGGCTGGCGTTCACCGACACCTTTACGTTCTCGTATGACGGCTCGCCGGGCACGGCGCAGGGCTTCTTCGCCAACTTCGTCAATTTCACGGCCGGGCCGCCGACCATGCTGAACTTCAGCTGGGCCGACCTTAACGGCACGTCGCTGCCGGTGTTCAATGGCTTCTCATCGGGGAGCGTGTTCTTCAACGTACCGGTGAGCGGACTGATCACGCTGACCATCAAGGGCACCGACATCGGCACCGCCAGCTACGGCGGCACGCTGGACATCAAGTCGGCCGTGCCGGAACCGGCCACCTACGGCATGCTGCTGGGCGGTCTGGCGCTGATGGGACTGGTCGCTCGCAGACGCCGTTCCTGAGCCCCCCTCAAAAAGACGCCGCGGCGTCTTTTTTTTATCCCGCGCGGGCTGGTAAACTACGCCATGTCCAAAATACCCGCCTCCGCCGCCCGCTTCGACGCGCCCGGCCACCCTCCCGCCACCATCACCGAATACCAGGGCGTGCGCAGCCTGCACCTGGGCACCTCCTGGGTGCAGGGCGCCATGCGCCTGGCCAAGCCGGACAACATCGAGCTCGAATACGTGCAGATGATGATGATGTGGCTGCTGTTCAACGACCAGCCTCGCCACATCGTCCAGCTCGGCCTGGGCAGCGCCGCGCTCACCAAGTTCTGTTACCGCCGCCTGCCCGGCGCGCGCGTGACGGCGGTCGAGCTCAACCCCAACGTGATCGCCGTCTGCCACGCGCAGTTCGGCCTGCCGCCCAACGACGAGCGCCTGAACGTGCTGGAAATGAACGCCATGGATTTCGTGCTCGACCCGGCCAACCGGGCCAGCGTCGACATCCTGCAGGTGGACTTGTACGACGAGGAGGCGCGCGGCCCGGTGCTGGACTCGCCCGAGTTCTACCAGGCCTGCTTCGACACGCTGCGCGACGGCGGCATGATGACCACCAATGTGTTCGGCGACTTCGCCAACTACGACAAGAACCTGCACGCGATGGAGCAGGTGTTCGACGCCGTGGTCTGGCTGCCCGAGGTGCACGACGCCAACATCGTGGTGATCGCCTTCAAGCAGTCGCCGGTGCTGGACTTCAGCGTGTTGTACGAGCGCGCCGGCGCCATCAAGAAGAGCCTGAACCTGCCGGCCAAGTCCTGGGTCAACGGTTTGAAGGGGTGGATGCTGGACCAGCAGTGAAGCACCATATTGATGCGCCCGCACCACAGTTTCGCACTGTTTAGCGGCGGCCCGTCGGTCAGATTACGACAAGTTGTCAGATAACGCACGCAATATTGTCGAATGTGCATAATTTGCAACATAATGGTGCATGCCGCGTTGCCGCTCGGTTCGCCGCCACGATAGTATTTTTCCCGCCCGCGCTCACCGCGCGTCCCAACAACGAGAGAGATACATGACAAGAGCACCGCATTTCAAACGCACGCTGGTCGCCAGCGCGATCCTGCTGCTGGCCGCAGGCCAGGGCAGCGCCCAAACCGCCGACACCGCCCCCGCCCCCGAACAAACCGTCGTCGTGCTGGGTTCGCGCTCGGTGGCCAAGACCGCGCTGGACACCTCGGCCCCGGTCGGCCTGATCAGCCTGAAAGACATGCAGACCGCCGGCCCGCTGGAGCTGGGCAAGCTGCTGCAGACGCTGGACCCGTCGTTCAACTTCTCCAGCACCTTCATCAGCGATGGCACCGACTCGATCCGCCCCGCCACGCTGCGCTCGCTCGGCCCCGACCAGGTCCTGGTGCTGGTCAACGGCAAGCGCCGCCACCAGCAGGCGCTGGTGAACGTGCAGCAGACCATCGGCCGCGGCTCGGCCGGCACCGACATCAACGCCATTCCGCTGGGCGCCATCCACCACATCGAGGTGCTGCGCGACGGCGCGGCCGCCCAGTACGGCTCGGACGCGATCGCCGGCGTGATCAACATCGTGCTCAAGTCGCAGGTCAACGAGACCTCGCTGAGCGGCAGCTACGGCACCACCTCCGAGGGCGACGGCGACCTGTACTCGGGCAGCGCCAACACCGGCTTCGCGCTGGGCCAGGACGGCGGCTTCCTCAACCTGACCGCCGAGGCGCGCAAGCGCGGCGAGACCAACCGCGCCGGCCCCGATTCGCTGCGCGTCGACCCGCCGCGCGTGACCCAGCACATCGGCGACAGCAACACCAAGGACGGCTACCTGTGGTGGAACGCCGCCCTGCCGATCGACAAGGCCAGCGAGTTCTACGCCTTCGGCGGCGTCTCCAAGCGCAAGAGCGATTCGTACGGCTTCTTCCGCTCGGCCGGCGACGACCGCACCATTCCGTCGATCTCGCCGAACGGCTACCTGCCGGCCATCCACACCGACATCAAGGACGCCTCGTTCGCCTTCGGCTACCGCCGCGACCTGGCCAACGACTGGAAGGCCGACGTCAGCATCAACTACGGCGCCAGCGAGCTCGGTTTCCACGAGTCGGACAGCGTCAACGTCAGCTACTGGTGGGAGAAGAAGGCCGACGGCAGCATCTACGGCGAATCGCCGCGCGACGCCAACACCGGCACGCTCAAGTTCAACCAGCTGACCTTCAACGCCGACGTCAAGGGTCCGGTCAAGGTCGGCAACGGCAGCATCTTCGTCGCCACCGGCTTCGAATACCGCGCCGACAACTACCAGATCGTCGCCGGCGACCCGGTCTCCTACCAGTACGGCCGCACCAACAACCCGGCCATCGTCATCAAGACCCCGAGCGGCGCCACCGCGGCCTCCGGCATCCAGGGCTTCCCCGGCTACACGCCGGCCACCGCGGTCGATTCGGGCCGCCACAACATCGCCCTGTTCCTGGACGCCGAGCACAAGCCGCTCGACAACCTGACCCTGGCCGGCGCCGTGCGCTATGAAAAATACTCGGACTTCGGCAGCACCGTCACCGGCAAGCTGAGCGCCCGTTTCGACCCGACCAAGGAAATCGGCTTCCGCGGCAGCCTGTCGACCGGCTTCCGCGCGCCGAGCGTGCAGCAGGAGTTCTACAGCTCCGTGTCGACCAACCTGAACAACGGCGTGCTGACCGAAACCCTGACCGCGCGCCAGGGCAGCGCCGTCACCCAGGCCTTCGGCATCGCGCCGCTGAAAGAGGAAACCTCGACCAGCGGCAGCGTCGGCATGGTGCTGCGTCCGGCGAAGAACATGTCGCTGACCGCCGACCTGTATGAGATCAAGATCAAGGACCGCATCGTGTTCTCGAGCGAGATCGCACCGGAAGCCGGCGGCGGCCCGATCGCCAACATCCTCAAGCCGCTGGGCGTGGGCCAGGCGCAGTTCTTCACCAACGCGGTCGACACCCGCACGCGCGGCCTGGACATCGTGGCCGAGCATACCTCGAAGTTCGCGGCGTCGACACTGGTGCTGTCCGGCCAACTGGGCTTCAACAAGACCGAAGTCACCAAGCGTCATTCGACGTCGTCGGTGCTGACCGGCGAGCAGCTGTTCGACAAGTCGCAAGTGACCCTGATCGAACACGGCCAGCCACGCAAGCACCACGTGGTGGCGGCCGACTACACCGCCGGCCAGTGGAACGTGAACACCCGCGCCAACTACTACGGCGAAGTGGAAGCGGAAAACTTCAGCCCCCTGCAGAAGTGGGACGCCAAGTGGCTGGTGGACGCCTCGGTACGCTACGCCTACACCAAGCGCACCTTCTTCAGCATCGGCGTGAACAATATGTTCAACCAGCTGCCGTCGGAGTGGACCAACGGCGGATCATTCCCGAAACTGGGCTTCACCCGCTGCTGGGAAACCTGCCCGATCGGCGTGAACGGCCGCTCGATGTACATCCGCGCCGACACCGCGTTCTAATGTCGGCTTGAACGGTTGGCGGCAAACGCCGCCAGGTGCAGTATCGCCGCCAACTGTTTGACCAATCCCTCCATCCGCTCGGCCGGCACTTGTGCGTAGCCGAGCATCAGTCCCTTCCAGCCCGACGTTCCCTGCGTGTCCTTGCCGCTCAGCGCCTCGGCCACGATGCCGTGTTCCAGCGCCTGCGCGCTGATCGCGTGGTCGTCCAGGTCCGCCCGCGTGAAGCGCAGCGCCAGGTGCATGCCGGCCGAGCCGCCGTGCACCGTCGCCACCGAGCCCAGATGTTTTTCCAGCGCCGTCACCAGCGCGTCGCGCCGCTGCCGGTACAGCCGCCGCATGCGGCGCAGGTGCAGCGCGAACTGGCCGCTGCGCAGGAACTCCGCCAGCGCCAGCTGCTCGGCCACGCGCCCGCGCGCGGACGACTGCGCGCGCATGCGGGCGAAATCGTCGGCCAGCCATGCCGGCACCACCACGAAGCCGATCCGCAGCGACGGGAACATGGTCTTGCTGAAAGTGCCCAGGTAGACCACCGGCGCGTCCGGCGCCAGGCCCTGCATGGCCGACAGCGGCGCGCCGTCGTGGCGGAATTCGCTGTCGTAGTCGTCCTCGATGATCAGGGCGCCGGCCTCGCGCGCGGCCGCGATCAGCGCCATGCGGCGGCGCAGACTGAGCACGCTGCCCACCGGGTACTGGTGCGACGGCGTGGTGTAGATCAGGCGCGGTGGCCGCAGCAGCCAGTCGGCGGCCGCGGGCGCGATGCCGTCGTCGTCGACCTCGATGCCGGCAACATTAAGGCTGGCCGCGCGCGCCGCCGCCAGCGCGCCGCCGTAGCCTGGACTCTCGATCCAGATGGTGTCGCCGACATCGGCCAGCGCGCGCACGCACAGATCCAGGCTGCTCTGGGTGCCATCGGTGATGAACACCTGCGCCGCCTCGCACACCACGCCGCGCGCCGCGCGCAGATGGTCGGCGATGGCCTCGCGCAGCTGCGGCTCGCCGGCCGGGTCGCCGTAGTTGAGCTGCTCCACCGTCAGCGTGCGCCACGCGCGTTCCAGCATGCGGCGCCACAGCGTCAGCGGAAAATGGTCGAGCGCCGGCACGCCGGGCACGAAGGCGCCCATCATCTCGGCCGGTCCCGGCTGGGGGCGCAGGGAGCGCGCGCGCTGCGACAGGCCGGCTTGCGGCGCGGCCGCCTGGCGCCGCGCGGCGGGCTTGCGGTCCGGCGCCACGGCGGCCACCACGGTGCCGCGCCGGTCGGTGGTGACGAAGCCTTCGCTGGCCAGCTGCTCGTAGGCGTACAGTACGGTGTTGCGGGCCAGGCCCAGCTCCTCGGCCAGCGCACGCGACGCGGCCAGCCGCGTGCCCGCCGCCAGCGTGCCGTTGCGGATCGCCGCGCGCAGGCATTCGTGCAGCATGCGCTGGCGCGGCCAGCCGCGATGGCGGTTCTGCGCGGCGTAGCCGTCGATCAGCAAGGCAAAGTCCATTCGTGGCTCCATGAAAATGATGATGACTGGACCTGTTTAAGGGGCCAGCCAGCCATTATATTGCGGCTTCAACCTTTTTGGATGGAGATCATGACCGAGCCAGCAACCCACGCCGCACCGAGCGAACGCACCCGCGTGCGCCGCATTCCGACCAACGCGCATTACGACACCGCCACGCTGCACGCGATCATCGACGACGCTTACCTGTGCCACATCGCCTTCGCCGACGACAAAGGGTCGCACTGCATTCCGACCGCCTGCTGGCGCGAGGGGAACCACCTGTACATCCACGGTTCCAACGGCAGCCGCATGCTCAAGCGTTTGACGGAGAGCGAGGCCTGCGTGACCATCACGCACCTCGACGGCCTGGTGATGGCGCGTTCGGCGTTCAACCATTCGATGAACTACCGGTCGGCGATGGTGTACGGCCGCTTCGAGGTGGTGGCGGACGAGGGCGAACGTCGCCGCACGATGGAAGCGTTCATGGAAAAGCTGGCGCCGGGCCGCCAGGCCGAGATCCGTCAGGGATCGGAGAAGGAATACGCGGCCACCACCATCATGCGCATCGCGCTCGATGAAGCGGCCTGCAAGGTGCGCGCCGGCGGCCCGGAGGACGACGAGGAGGACATGGGCTGGCCGGTGTGGGCGGGCGTGCTGCCGTTCGAGCGGGTGCAGATGAAACCCATCACCGATCCGGCCTGCGGCCATGCCGCGCCGGCTTACGTGGTGGGCTGGCAGAAGTGGTAGCGCCAGGGCGCAGCGGAAGCTGGTGACCGTCCGGGCACGTCGCGCCGCAATACGGCACGCGCCCTATCGTCGCCAGAAACGTGACGTTAAGGCCGCTGCCGACAGACACCAGGATGTCGGTTCCCTTGTCGCCGAAACCGCTGCGTCCGAAGACCATATAGCCGAACTGCCGGCGCAGCTGCGAGCAGATCTGATCGGGCGACATCTGCTTGGCGACGTCCTCCTCCGCCGCCGTCCGCATCTCCTGCAGCGTCGCGTCTGGAATGGGCGCGGCGTGGCAGACGCCGCACAGCATCGCCGCCGGCAACAACCGGCAGCCGCGCAGCATCAACGCTTGCGCGAAACGTCTCATAACATCCTCCCCAAAGCACTGCTCATGCGCCATTTTAAGGGAAGCGCCGGCGGCAGGCCGCGCGGCTGGCGCGCAGCGCTGTGCGGGAACCCGCGAGCCGTGCTTGACTCTAACGTGGCGTGATACTTCAGCCTTGGTGCTTTACCAGGAAAGGATCATCATGCGAACGCTCAAACAGATTGCAAAAGCCGCCTTCGCCGGCGCGCTCTCCATGTCCATCATCGCGCCGGCCGCCAGTGCCGGCGCGGCCCCGTTGCGCGAACAGGACGATGTCGTCACCGTCGCCGGCGTGGAAATCGTCTGCCGCGTGACGCTCCCGGCCGGGAGGCCGCAGGGTGCGGTGCTGCTGCTACCGGGATCGCTGTTCAGCGACGTGGACGGTAACTATCCCGCCATGAACATCAAGCCGCATCTGTATGCGGACCTGGCCGCGCAACTGGGCGAGCGCGGTTACGCCGTGCTGCGGATGGCGAAGATCGGGCCGGGCACCGGCTCGCGCACAGTGGACCCGCAGGCCGCCGCCCGCCACGCGGACTTCGCGACGCGCACCGATGTCGCGGCGGCCGGCCTGGCCTTGCTGCGCAAGGCGGCGCCTGTCCATCCCGTTATCGTGGCCGGCCACAGCGAGGGCGCGCTGGTGGCGTCCATGCTGGCCCACGGCCCCGATGCGCAGGCCATCGACGGCGTGGTGATATTGTCCGGCCCCTCCTCGCCGATCTTCGACCTGATGCGCGAACAGCTGGTGGCGATGACGCCCGCCGGCGCCAACGCCGACCTGACCATGTACGACCAGACCGTCGCGGCCATCCGGGCCGGCGAGCCGCTACCCGCCGGCGCGCAGGCGCACCCGCAAACTGCCATGCTGGCGGCCATGCCCGCCTTCAGCCTGGCCTACCTGCGCAGCGCCGACCGCGTCGATCCGGCGGCGGAACTGGCGCGCGTGCGCCAGCCGGTGCTGATCGTCCAGGGCGGGCGGGATGCCTCAGTGGCGCCGGCGCACGCGGACCGCCTGCGTGCGGCACGCGGTGGCGCGCCGACCGATCTGGCGCGCTTCCCCGAGCTGACCCATTTCTACAAGATCGCCCCGCCCGGCATCACGGCGATGCAGTCGATGGCGCTTGAAACCGTCAGCGATCCGGCCGTGGCCGAGCGTATTGTCCAGTGGTCGGGCCGGCAAGCCAGTGCACGGAACTGAATGTAGTTTACTTACATACCGCGCGCCGTCGAAATGACCAAAATACAACACGGAAGCGCTTCCCGCAGGGAAAAGCGATGAATTCCGCCCATTTTTGACAGCGCGGCAGGAATATCCGTTTGACTTGACCTCTAGTTTTAATACAAGATTGTTTTCAAGCGGCCAAAGAATGCCGTTCATAAGCAATCCCTACAACACCAGGAGACAGTCAAAATGAAGTTCACTACGCACTCGTCCGGCGTTCGCGCCGCGTTCCCTCTCACCCCGGTGGCCGCCGCCTGCGCGGTGCTGCTGTCGGCCCTGGCCGCGCCAGTGCACGCCCAGACCGCCGCGCCGCAAGCGTCCGACGCGCCGATGTCCACGGTGGTGGTGGCGGGCATCCGCCGCGGGATCGAGGACGCGATCTCGGTCAAGAAGGACTCGACCTCCATCGTCGAATCCATCTCCGCCGAGGACATCGGCAAACTGCCCGACGTCAGCATCGCCGAATCGATCGCCCGCCTGCCCGGCCTGGCGGCGCAGCGCGTGGCCGGCCGCGCGCAGGTGATCAGCATTCGCGGCCTGTCGCCGGACTTCGCCACCACGCTGCTCAACGGCCGCGAACAGGTCAGCACCGGCGACAACCGCAGCGTGGAATTCGACCAATACCCGTCCGAGCTGCTGAGCGGCGTGACGGTCTATAAAACGCCCGACGCGGGACTGGTGGGCCAGGGCCTGTCCGGCACCATCGACATGCAGACCGTGCGCCCGCTGGCCTTCTCCGGCCGCACGCTGTCGGTCAATGTGCGCGGCGAGCAAAACTCGATGGGCAAGATCGCCAAGACCAAGGACACCGGCCACCGCATCAGCGCCAGCTACATCGACCAATTCGCCAACCGCACGGTCGGCGTGGCGCTCGGCATCGCCAGCCTGGAGTCGCCCATCCTCGACAACGAGACCGGCACCTACGAACCGTTCGACCAGAGCAAAGTATCCGGCGTCCCGGCCGGCACCTACGTCACCGCCGGCGTCAAGGCGCTGGCCAAGAGCGGCACGCTCAAACGCACCGGCTTGATCGGCGTGCTGGAATACCGGCCGAACAAGATGTGGACCAGCACCCTGGACATCTTCGCCTCCGAGTTCAAACAGGTCGACACCAACAACCAGTTCGAGGTCAACCTGGGCGGCTACAACGGCAGCAACAACCCGGTCGGCTTCAACTACAGCAGCACCAACATCGTCAACGGCACGCTGTTGGGCGGCACCGCGACCGGCGCCTACCCGCTGGTGCGCGGCCAGTACAACAACCGCAAGGATGAAATCCGCACCGCAGGTTGGGCCAACAAATTCAACTTCGGCAGCTGGTCGCTGCTGGCCGACGCCAACTACTCGGAAGCCAAGCGCGATGAGACCTACCTCGAAAACAACCTGCAGCTGCAAAGCGCCAGCGGCGGCGCCTTCAACGATCCGCTGATGACGGTGGGCTGGACGCCCGGCCACTTCGCCACCATCGCCGGCAAGCTCGATTACAGCGATCCGTCCAAGCTCTATACCGGCAACTCGATCTATGGCTACGGCAGCACCTACTCGCCGCACCTGAAGGACACGCTGAAGAGCTTCAAGCTGGCCGCCACGCTGCCGGCGCCGGAGATGCTGGACAAATACCTGGGCGGCTTCGACATCGGCATCAACTACAGCGACCGCACCAAGACCAAGCGCCAGCCGTCCGGCCAGCTGTTCGCCAACGGGAATCCGACCATCTCCAGCGACCTGCTGTACTCCCCGGTCGACCTGGGCTTCGCCGGTGGCGGCATCGTCCCGTCGTGGAACGTGCCGGCGGTGATCGCCAAGTACTTCAACCCGATCAACTACAGCCTGGCCAACAACGCCGGCACCATCAGCCGCGCGTGGGACGTGACCGAGAAGATCACCACCGGCTACGCCCGCGCCAACATCGACAGCGACTGGGGCGGCGTGTCCGTGCGCGGCAACATCGGCGCGCAGCTGCTGCGCACCGACCAGTCCTCGCAGTCGCTGTACGCCGACAACGGCGGCGCGGCCCATCCGATCGAGGACGGCAAGACTTACAACGATATCCTGCCGAGCATGAACCTGGCCTTCGGCCTGCCGTACGAGCAAACGCTGCGCCTGTCGCTGGCCAAGCAAATCGCCCGTCCGCGCGTCGATGAACTCAACGCCGGCTTCAACTTCACCGTCGATGCCGGCACGCGCCTGCCGAGCGGCAGCGGCGGCAACGCGCGCCTCGATCCGTGGCGCGCCAAGGCCTTCGACGTTTCGTGGGAAAAGTACTTCGCCAAGAAGGGCTATGTGGCGCTGGCCGGCTTCTATAAAAAGCTCGACACCTACATCTACACCTTCTCGGAGACGCGCGACTTCTCGCAGTACACGCCGGGCACCAACGCCATCACCAACATGGGCCAGTACACCACCTCCTACAACGGCAGCGGCGGCATGCTGAAAGGCGCCGAGCTGTCCGTGTCGGTGCCGCTGGAACTGCTGACGCCAGCGCTGGACGGCTTCGGCGTGCTGGCCAGCAGCTCGTACACCGAGAGCGGGATCGACATCAAGCAGGTCAACTCGACCATCGGCAAGATCCAGTTGCCCGGCCTGTCGCGCAACGTCACCAACCTGACGCTGTACTACGAGAAGGCTGGCTTCTCGACCCGCGTGAGCACGCGCCGCCGCTCGGACTACGTGGGCGAGATCGGCAACTTCGCCGGCGACCGCCAGCTGCGCTACGTGGTAGGCGACAGCCCGGTGGACTTCCAGATCGGCTATACCTTCAACGAAGGCACGTTCAAGGGCATGGGCGTTCTGCTCCAGGTGAACAACCTGACCAACGAGGCGTATGAAACCTACGCCAACAGCAAGGACCGTCAGCTGGAGTATGCGAAGTATGGCCGCACGGTTCTGTTCGGGGTCAACTACAAGTTCTGATCGGCGTTCCAAGGATGCCGGCCGAAATACCAGGCCGGCCTTGATCCTGCGACCGCGGTTGCAGGGTCTTTTTTACTGGCGCTGCCGGGACTCGCGATACCACAAACCCAGCATGCATAAGGCGAACGCCAGAGCGAAAGGCGCAACCGGCAAGGCACGTCCGGTGGCAGCCACGCCATCGGCACCGGCGCTCGCTGCCCGCGCCGCATAGGTCGCGGTGGCGTCGCGCCGCAAGGCCCGCTGCCACGCCGGCCAGTCCTTGACGTCGTAGATATATTCCAGCGCCGGCGCCTCCATGCCGGCCGCGTTGAATTCCGTCCAGCCCGCGCGGCGCGGCCACCATGCGCCGCAACGCGCATCGGCCTTGTCGGCGCGCGCCAGTAATGGCAGCGCGGGACCGCCGTCGGCCGGCTGCGCGCTTACCGCAGCACCGCCTTCCACGCAGACTTCGCTGCGCAGGCCCGGCAGAGGCATCCGGTCCGGCATACGCCAGCTGGTTTTCTGGACGCTCGCCAGCGCGATCTTGTCCATCGCCCCCTGCCACCACAAGGCCAGGGCTTTTGGTGAGTTGATGGTGTAGCGGTGCCAGTCCGATACGCCTATCCACATCACGCGCCCTTGCTGCAAATCGCGCTGCCAGAGCCAGGGCAGCTTCTTGCTGTCGCGCGCCGCCACGGACCACGGCGCGGCGGCGTTATCGTCGGGATTCAAGGCGGCGGGCGGCATCGCCAGCACGGTGCCGGCGACAGTGAACTGGCGCGTGTCTTCCTTCTCTGTGGTGGGCGATTGCGGATGCAGCCGCAGGCCAAACTCGCGCTGCCACATCGCGGCATCGGCGGCGTTCGCGCCCAGCACCACCAGCGGCACGCCTTGCCGCGTCTGCGCCAGCAGAGCGCTGCGCGCGGAAGGGTTCATATGCTCAACGTAGGCGGCATCGACAAACATCGCACTGGGCGCCGTCAACGGAGCGCGCGCGGTTTCGCTGCGCGCCACGGATTTGCCCAGCGTGACGCTCCAGTCCAGCACTGCGTCGCCGTCGGTCAGCAGCTGGTTCAGCGCGCGCGCATCGAACGATGGCGCGTCGAAGCGGCCCTGTATCTGCAAGGGCGTCGGCTCTTTGACCTGCAGCGGAATCGGACCTTGGGCGACCACCTTGCCGGCGGTATCCAGCAAGCGCGCCTGCAGCACCATGGCCTCCGCCACCGGCGGCAGCCACTGCACGCTCAGCGACGACGTTCCCGCGCCGGACAGATTGGAATCCGCCAGCACCTGCTTGTTCTCGGCCAGCAGCTGCAAGCGCCATCCCGCCTGCGCCGGCGCGCGGCGCACCGTCAGCGTGAAGATGCGGCCCAGCGATATCGAACGAGGAAAGTCCAGCCAGAGCTGGTCGGCCGCGCCTGGGGTCCATTGCACGCGGCGCGCCGGCAGGTCGCGCCACTCCGCCTCGCGCAGTCCGTCGCCGCTCAGGGCGATGGTTTGGGCGCGCGCTATCGCCAGCAGGGACGCTTCGCCGATACCGCCGGATGCGTCGGTCGCGACCTTCGCGATATTCTCGCCGGCCTGCGGCAAGCGTATATCGGCCAGCGCGAACGCCAGCGACGACGATGCCACCACCACCAGTGCGGCATCGATCCATTTGCGCTTGCGGCCGTACAGCACGGCGCTGATTGCACCGGCGGCCAATGCCGCCGCAGGCACGGCGATGGCCGTCAATTCCAGGTTCATCATTTCGACGGCTCCTTACCGCTCCAGGCCTGACGGAACGGCGTGTCCGTCGATGCCCGCGCTTGCAGCAGCACAGGGGCATCCGTCAGCGTGCCGCGCAGCCATGCCCGCAATTCGCCGCGACAGGGGGCGCAGCCGTCCTGCACGTCCTGCACCGCGCGTTGTGCGCTCAGTTTTTGTTCAGGATCGGTGATGCGGGCGGCGATGGTGTCGCGGGCGGCCTTGCTCCACAGGGCCGGCAGCGCGCCGTCGTGCGACAAGGCCTGCGCCAGTTCGCGCACTTCGGCAGGCACCGTGTCGCTGGCGGTGCCCTGTGCGCGCTTGTAGCTCAATACGCCGACGATGTCGCCGCTCATGCGCTTCTCTTCTTTCAGCGCGGGCGGCACGAAGGCGGTACGGTGCAGGTAGATCCGCTCCGCTGCCTGCAGCTCCTTGATCGCGTCCAGCGCTTTGTATTCGGGCGGCAGCGCGGGCTTGGGTGCGATCGCGCGCAGCGATTTCTCCGCGTCCCACATGGCCGACAGTGCACGCTTCAGTATCGCCTTGGTCTTGGGGTCGAAGATGGTGGCGTTGTCTTCCTGGTCGTGCGCGTGGCCGAACTCCTTCACCACCGACATCTCGCTGCCGAAGGCAGCCTTGCCGCCGTGGTGCTCTTCGCCTTCGTGGTCATGTTCATCGCCGAACAGGCTGGATTCCTCGCCCAGGAACTGGCCGTAGCGCAGGCGCAGGCTCGCCTGGTCGGAGGCAATGGCTTCACTGCGCGCGCGCGCCGTGGCCGCCGGCATGTTGGGGTGGGCCTGCATGTCGGCCACCAGCTGCTCGGTGTCGATAATGATCTGGCGCTGGCTGCGCAGGTTTTCCGGCTTGGCCATCGACGGCAACGCGGTGGCGTCCAGGCTTTCCGCATCCGGTGCGGGCAGGCGCAGTGTGTAGGTGGGCGATTGGGTGGTGTGCGGATTGTCCGGCGAGTTATCCGTGGCACGCACGAAGAAATACAGCTCGTCGCCCGGTTCCATGCCCAGTTCCGCCAGCGTCCATTGTTTTTTCCAGTTGCGGGTTTTCGGATCGGCCGATTGAGGCAGCGGCACTTCGCGGTCGGTGAAGCGGATGTTCTCGCCGCTGCCGCGCGCCAGCGTCATGTGCAGGCTGGCGCGGACGATGGCGTAATCGTCGCTGGCGCTGACGGAGATCTGCGCGGTCTTCGCGTCCTTGGAGAGGATGTGTATCAATTCGTTCGGCTCGACGATGGTCACTTGCGGCGCCTGGTCGGGTGTGACGCGGATGTTGTAGCGGGCGCTGTTCTTGCCGCGTGCGCGCCAGAATATGGATTCTTCGACGCGCTTCATCGCGCAGGCTTCGGTGACGGGCAAGCTGGCGCCGTCGCCCAGTTCCACCGCCGGCTGCGCGCCGCTGGGGTTGCGCACGCACCACCGCACTTCGGAGAATTGCGGTATCTGGATGTCGCGGGCCGCGGTCTCAAATGGCTTGGCGCCGGTGTAGGCCGGCGGCGTGACGCGCAGGTAGATTTCGCCGTCGATGATGGGTCTGGGGGCCGTGCTGTAGGTGATCGGTGCGCGGGCGGCGGTCTGCTTGCCGTGGTAGCCCCATGCGGCGCCTGCCGCGGCAAGGCTTAGCAGGATCGGCAGGATGCTGATGCGCACGCGGTTGCGGGCGATGCGGCGGTAATCGTCTTCGCCCAGCACGGAGGCCAGGCGGCCCCGCAGGCGTTGTTGCTGCAGCGTGGCTATGGGCGTGGTGGCGTCGGCGGCTAGCAGCGTGCTGCTGTCTTCCAGTGCGGGGATGGCGGCGTTCAGCCAGGAAGTCCATTCGCGCTTGATGCGCTGGCGCCAGCGGTAGACGTCGATGGACAGCCAGGCGGCCCACAGCAGCAGCGCCGCGATCACCAGTGGGCGGGCAGCGTGCAGCAGGACGAGTGCGGCGGCCAGCGGCGCCAATGTCGCCAGCCATTGGGGTACGCGGCGGCGCAGGACGGCTGCCCACAGGTGGCGGCGCAGGGTATCAGCTTCGCCGTGCATGGCTCAGTATCCGTTCGAGTAAAAACAGCGCAAGCAGGACAAGCGCTAGCCAGGCGGCGGGCTTGGCGTCGGTGATGGCGGGCAGCGCGCTGCGGGTGGTGCCCAGTGTTTGCGGTGGCATTGGGTAGGCAGGTGCGGGGGCTGGGCTTAGCTGTTGCCACGCTTCGTAGAGGGCGCGGGCGGTGTCGGCGTCGCGCGGGGGGAATGCGTCGGAGGTCCACAGTCGGCCGCGCGGGGAGTCGGCGTATTTCAGTGTGAGGCCGTTGATGGTCAGCGTGGAGGCGTTTGCCAATTCGGGGAACGCGGGGCCTGGGGCGGCCAGCCACCAGTGCGGTGCGCGCCAGTTCGCGGGCGGCGCGGATGGGGATTCCCAGATGATCAGCTCTGTCGCTGCGGCCGGCTCGGCGGCGAGCGTGTAGCGTCCGGCGCCATCGCCGGCGCGGTCAAAGGCGGCGAGCAACGAACGCCAGGCGGCGCCCTGCTCCTGCGCGCCGGCCAGCACGATGTGGTGCTCAGCCCGCAGCGGTCCGGCAGGTGCGGCCGGCGTGGCTGCAGTGCCGTGCACGGCGCCCGGCACTGCGGCCGTAGCGAAGGTGGCGGCGGCGCGCGGCAAGGACGCGGCGGTGCCGGGGGCAACCGGCGCGGTGACCATCGCGGAAGTGGCGGAGGCGGCGTCCGGCGCGGAGGCGGCACCCGGCGCGACGGCGTGCGGCCCGGTGCCTGGCGCGGAGGTGGCGGTGGCGACGAGCAGCTTGGTGCGCAGTTCGACCTGGTGGCTGAACGGCGGTACGCGGGCCGGCATCGCTATCTGTTCGCCACGGGCGACGATCAGCAGCCGCGCGCTGGGGCGCCAGTCGCGCTCGTGCTGGCGCAGCCATTGCAGGCCGTTCGGCGGCAGTTCGATGCGCTGGGCGGCGCCCATGCCGGCGGCGGTGATCTTCTGATCGGCCCAAACTTTGTCGGCGCCGGCGTCCAGCAGCACGGTGTCGCCTCGCCATGGGAAGATGGCCGCGGCCAGCCAGGCGATCAGCGTCACCAGCATCAGGCAGCGCACCAACAGCAGCAAGCGGTCGCGCCATCGCCATACGCGCAGTTGCTCCGGCGCGGCCGATGGCAGGAAGCGCGCCGTCGCCAGCGGCTCGGCCTTCAGGCGTTGGCGCTTCTGGCGGTGCCACCACACCGGCAGCAACAGCGCCGGCAGCGCAAGCCACCACAATGGATAAGAACTCAGCATCATTTTGCGCGCGCTCCCGCCAGTTGCAACCAGTTGCGCAGCACTCCGCCCAATGGCTGCTCGATGCGCGCCTCGTAGTGGACGATATTGTTTTGACGGCAGCTGGTCGCCACCGCGTCGAAATGCGCGCGGCTCTGCCGCCTGTAGCTTTCGCGGTCGGCGTTGGTCATGCGGTGCAAGCCGTCGCGCTGCTCCGGGTCGCGGTAGGCCGCACCGGCCTTGAAGCTGGCATCGACTTCCGCTTGCGTGCGCAACGTCAGCAGACGCACGTCATGCCGCAGGCTGCGCAGGCGCAGCAGCGCTTCGCTCAGCGGCGATGGCCAGTCGAGGAAATCGCTGGCGGCGAAAATCAGACTCGGTGAACGGGCGAAGTGCAAATTCGCTTTCAACACTTCGGCGCTGGGCAGTCCGCCTTCCGACCTGGCCTTGGCCAGCTGCGCCAGCACGCGCTGCAACTGGCGCGGCCCGCGCGAGGCTTGCGTGAATTCGACCTTGCCGCCGCTGCACACCACCAGTCCGAACGCGTCGCCCTGCCGCTGCGCGATGGCGGCCACGCAGGCCAGCACGGTGCGCGCGAACCACAGTTTGTCGACGCCGTTGATCTCGCGGCTCGGCTCCGCCATCGAAGCGCTGGCGTCCAGCCACAGCCAGGTGGCGACGTGGCTGTCGCGCTCCGCCTCGCGGACGAAGTAGCGGTCGGCGCGCGCCAGCAGCTTCCAGTCGACGCGGCGCCACTCGTCGCCCGGCGCGTAGGCCCGGTACTCGGAGAACTCGACGCCGGCGCCGCGCTCGCGGCCCGCGTGCAGCCCGTGGCCCAGCCCCGCCAGCACGTGACGGATCACCAGGTCCAGGTCCTTGGTCTGCGCCATCATCGCCGTCATGGCGGCGGCAGGCGAGGACGTCCCCGGCGCGGACGGTTTGAAAGTCGATTGCATCGCGGCTTAATCTGGGCGGATATGCTCGCGCAGCGCCAGCAGGATATCGGCGATCGCCACGCCGTCCGCCTCGGCTTCGAAATTGCGGATCACGCGATGCGCCAGCACCGGCAGCAGCATTTCGCCGATGTCCTCGCGCGTGACGGCCAGGCGGTTGTGCATCAACGCGCGCGCCTTGGAGGCCAGCACCAGCGCCTGCCCCGCGCGCGAACCCGCGCCCCAGCCGAAATGCTTCTTCACCGCCGGCACCGTCGTCAACGCCGGACGGGTGGCGCGCACCAGACGCGTCGCATAGGCCAGCAGATGGTCGCCTATTTCGATGTCGCGCACCAGCTGCTGCAGGCGCAGCAAGGTCTCCACATCCATCACCGGATCGGCATCCTTCAGGCCAGCGTGGGTGGTGGCGGAGACCATCGCGATCTCCTCTTCCTCGGTCGGATACACGACGTCGATGCGCAGCAGGAAGCGGTCCAGCTGCGCTTCCGGCAGCGGATAGGTGCCGGCTTGCTCGATCGGGTTCTGCGTCGCCAGCACGAAGAAAGGCTTGGGCAGCCTGTGCGTCTGGCCGGCGAAGGTCACGCTGCGTTCCTGCATCGCCTCCAGCAGCGCCGATTGGGTCTTCGGCGGCGCGCGGTTGATCTCATCGGCCAGCAGCACCTGCGTGAACACCGGCCCTTGCTGGAAGCGGAACTCGCGCTTGCGCGTCGCATGGTCCTCTTCCAGGATCTCGGTGCCGACGATATCGGACGGCATCAGGTCGGGCGTGAACTGCACGCGGTGGAAGTCCATGTCCGTCGCCTGCGACAGCGATTTGACCAGCAGCGTCTTGCCCAGCCCCGGCACGCCCTCCACCAGCGCATGGCCGCCGGCCAGCAGGCAGATGATCAGCGAATCGATCACGTTTTCCTGGCCGATGATCACACGGGACATGCTCGCCTTCAGCGCCGCCACCTTGGCGCTCAGCGCGCCGATTTCATTTTCGCTCCAGGCGATTGCACTATCCAAGATCAGGCTCCCAATGCATATTGAATGATATTGACCGCGAAGCGGGTGTTGTCGACCACCAGCCAGCGCTTGTTGCGGAAGTCGTAGTCCCACTCGCAGCCGTAGTCCTTGTTGCTGTACAAAAGCCGCACGCGGCCGCCGACTTCCACCGCCTTCAGGTAGTCGTGCACCAGATCGTCGCCCCAGCCGTTGAGCTCCACGCTGGTGTTGGGCGGGCCGTCGAAATGGAAGAAGCTCGAATACACCGGATGCGTGTTCGGGATCTTGTGCAGCGCCTTCGGCCCGAAGATACGGCCGATTTCGGCCTCGAACGATTTGGCGAACAGGCCGTCGATATCGTGGTTGCAGTCGTCCACGAACAGGAAGCCGCCGCCCTTGATGTAGCGCTCCAGGTTCTTGCGCTCGGCCGCCGTGAACTGCACCAGCTTGTGGCCGGCGAAGTAGCAGAACGGCGCTTCCAGCATCTTCGGGTCCGACAGCGCGACGATGCGCTCGACGGGATCAACCCGCAGGGTCGTGTACTCGACCAGCGAGTTGAGCACGTTGCTCGGCATGCGGATGTCGACATCCCAGTCGCCCGACTCGTAGGTCAGGCGGGTGAAGTAAAAATCGTAATTGGCCACGGCCCTGCCTTACACCGCGTCCGACAGGGAGGTGAAGTTGAAGTCGCGTACCTTCATCGGCGGGATCAGCATCTGGAACCGCACCTCGTCGCCGCCGATCACCACCGGCTTGCCCAGTTCATCGATATTGTTCAGCATCGACACCGGGCTTTCGTTGAAGCGGAAGTTCTTGATCGGATGCTTGATCTTGCCGTTCTCGATGTAGAAAGTGCCGTCGCGCGTGAGGCCCGTCAGCAGCAGCGATTGCGGATCGACCATGCGGATGTACCAGGTGCGCGTGACCAGCACGCCCTTCTTGGTCGACGCGATCAGCTCCTCGGTCGATTTGCCGCCGCCCGCCATGATCATGTTGCCGTGCCGGCCCGACGCGCGCTGGCCCTGTTTCTCGGCCCAGTAGCGCGTGTAGTCGAGCGAGGCCACCTTGCCACCCTTGATCACGTCCGTGCGCTCGCGCGCCAGCATCGACGAGTCGTCCCACGCCAGCACCGGAACGTCCTTGTCCCACGGGTCGGCCCAGACGTTGACCTGCTCGTCGAACAGCTTCTCGCCCAGGCGGTTGCCGCCGCCCTTCTTCGACAGGAAGCTACGGCCCTCGTCGGCGCGGCGCGCATCGAAGGCGCCGAACATGCGGCCGATGATTTCCGACGTCGCAGCCGGTTCCAGGATCACCGTGTAGCGGCCCGGTTCCAGCGCCTTGGCGTCCACCGATTTCAGCGCTTTTTCAATCGCGATCTCGGACGCTTCGCGCGCGTCGAACTTCTTCGCATCGGTGGCCGAGCGCGTGGCCCAGCCGGAGCCGCGTCCGTCCTCGGTGCGGGTGGTGATGGTGAAGCCCAGATTGCTCAGGGTCTGGTGGCCGAACACACCGTTCGAGTTGGCCACCGTTTCAAAGCCGGTGGTGTCGCTGAAGAAGCCTGCTGCCACCAGCCCCTGCTTGCGGCAGGCGTTGATGCTGGCCGCCGCCACTTCGGCGCGGTATTCGGGATCGATGGCGGCGGTGGCCTCGTTGTAGGTGGCGGACGACTTGTACTCCTGCTTCTTGATCGCCGGCAGGAACTCCGGATTCTCCGGCGCCAGGCGCGCCACGTCCTCGGCGCGGCGCACGGCGCGCTCCAGCGCCTTGTCGTCGAACTCATTGATCGAGGCCGTGCCCTGGCGCTTGCCGAAGGCGACGCTGACGGTCAGCTGCGTATTCTCGGTCAGGCCGGCGGTCGACACGGCGTTGCGCGCGTAGCGGATATTGCCATTGCGGCTGCCGCTGATCTGCACGCGGCACTCGTCGGCCTTGGACAGCGACATCACATTGTCGCAAATGCGTTTTGCTTCTTCCTGATTCAGCATCTTCATTGTTTATCCTATCTTGCGAGCGGTGTTGATGACGTTGATGCCGTTGAAGCGCGTGGTCGGAGATCCGTGCGATACCGCGCTCACTTGCGAAGGCTGGCCTTTGCCATCGAAGAAGGAGCCGCCCATGCGCCAGTCGCGTTCATCGCACAGCGCCGAGCAGGCGTTCCAGAACTCCTGCGTGTTGGACTGGTAGGCCACGTCCTCCAGCTGGTTGGTGATCTTGCCGTTCTTGATTTCGAAGTACAGCTGGCCGCCGAACTGGAAGTTGTAGCGCTGCTGGTCGATCGAATACGAGCCCCGGCCCAAAATGTAGATGCCCTTCTTGACGTCCTTGACCATGTCGTCCGGCGTGAGCGGCTTCTTGCCCGCCTCCAGCGACACGTTGGGCATGCGCTGGAACTGCACGCTGCTCCAGCTGTCCGCGTACGAGCAGCCGTGCGATTCCTTCTCGCCGATGATGGCCGCCTGGTCGCGCGTGGCCTGGTAGTTGACCAGGATGCCGTTGCGGATCAGGTCCCAGCGCTTGGAGGCCACGCCCTCATCGTCATAGCCCACGCAACCCAGCGAGCCTGGCGTGGTCTTGTCCGCGACGATGTTGACCAGCTCCGATCCATACTTGAAGTTCTTGCTCTTCCACTTGTCCAGCGTGGCGAAGCTGGTGCCGGCGTAATTGGCCTCGTAGCCCAGCACGCGATCCAGCTCGGTGGCGTGGCCGACCGATTCATGGATGGTCAGGAACAGGTGTTCCGGCGACAGCACCAGATCGTACTTGCCCGGTTCGACGGTTTTCGCGGTCAGCTTCTCGCGGGCCTGGCGGCCGGCGGCGCGCGCGTCCTCGATCAAATCGTAGGCACCCTTGTACAGCGTGGTGACGTTGCCGGCGGCCTTGATCTTGTTGGCTCCAGAGGCGTCGAAGAATTCATAGCCCATGCTGGCCGGCGACGACAGCCCGTCGCGCGTGCGGAAGCGGTTGGTGGCCTTGTCGACGGCGGTGGCGGTCAGCGGCGCCCACAGGCGATGGATGTCCTGGTCGATGTAGGAGCCGTCGGTGGAGGCGAAGTACTTCTGCTGGTTCACCTGGAACAGGTTGGATGCCATGAAGCTCGCGCCCGCGTCCAGGCCCGCCTTGTTGGCAGAGATGAGCATCTCGGCCTTTTCCTTGATCGGCACAATGCGCCAGTCCTTCTTGAACTGTGTGGCCCACGCCACTTCGCCCACGCCCTTGACGGGGGCCAGCACCACGGGCTCGGTTTGCAGCCTGGCGTTGGCGCGCGCGATGGCGACCGCCTGGCGCGCGGCGGCGGCCACCGAGTCCAGTGTCATGTCGTTGGTCGAGCAGAAGCCGTAGGCACCGTTGGCGATCACGCGCACGCCGACGCCGGAGGATTCGGTGTTGACGATGTTTTCCACATTCAGGTCGCGCGTGGTGACGAACTGGTTCAGGTAGCGGCCGATGCGCACGTCGCAGTAGCTGGCACCGGCCTTGGTGGCGGCGTTCATCGCGGCGTCGGCCAGCGATTTCTTGAACTGCACGGCCATGGGGTTGAGCAGCTCTTCGGCCGCGATGGCGTTGCCAAAGACCGGTATCAGCAAGCTGCCGCCGGCCGCCGCGCTAATTTTTAGAAATGAACGTCGTTCCACTTTGACTCCCTGATGAATGTAACAGGGCCGGAATCCCTTCCGGCCCCTGATGCCTTACACCGCGTCCGACAACGAGGTGAAGTTGAAGTCGCGCACCCGCATCGCCGGAATCAGCAACTGGTACTGCGACTCGTCACCCGCCAGGATTTCCGGCCGGCCCAGTTCCTCGATGTTGTTCAACATCGTCACCGGGCTTTCGTTGAAGCGGAAGTTCTTGATCGGATGCTTGATCTTGCCGTTCTCGATGTAGAAGGTGCCGTCGCGCGTCAAGCCGGTCAGCAGCACCGACTGCGGATCGACCATGCGGATGTACCAGGTTCGCGTGACCAGCACCCCCTTCTTGGTATTGGCGATCAGCTCCTGGGTCGACTTGTTGGTGCCGGCCATGATGATGTTACCCGGCGAGCCAACGGCACGCTTGCCCTGCTTCTTGGCCCAGTAGGTCGAATAATCGAGGTTGGCGATCTTGCCGCCCTTGATGATGTCCATGCGCTCGCGGGCCAGCATGTTCTGGCCGTCCCACGGCAGCACCGCCACGTCCTTGTCCCACGGGTCGGCCCAGACGTTGACCTGTTCGTCGAACAGCTTCTCGCCCATGCGGTTGCCGCCGCCCTTCTTCGACAGGAAGCTGCGGCCCTCGTCGGCCTGGCGCGCATCGAAGCCGTTGAACATATAGCCCAGCAGGTCCGAGGTCGCCGCAGGTTCCAGGATCACCGTGTAGCGGCCCGGTTCCAGCGCCTTGGCGTCCACCGATTTCAACGCCTTCTCGATCGCCACGTTGGACGCCTCGCGCGCGTCGAACTTGCTGACATCGCCCACGCTGCGCTTGACCCAGCCCGAACCGCGGCCGTCCTCGGTGCGCACGGTGACGGTGAAGTCCAGCCCCGTGTCCTGCTGGTAGCCGAACACGCCGTTGGAGTTGGCGATGGTGGTGAACTGCGCGCTGTCGGTGAAGAAGCCCGCCGCCACCAGCTTGTTCTTCTTGCTGTTCTCGATGCTGTAGGCCGCCACCTGCGCGCGGAATTCGGGATCGATGTCGGCGGTCTTCTGGAAGAAGGTCTGGCTGGCCTTGTATTCCTGCTTGGTCGGCGTCGGCATGAACTCCGGATTCTCCGGCGCCAGGCGGGCCAGGTCCTCCGCGCGGCGCACGGCTTTTTCCAGCGACTTGTCGTCAAACTCGTTGATGCTGGCGATGCCCTGCTTCTTGCCGAAGGCGACCGATACGGTCATCTGCGTATCCTCGATCAAGCCGGCGGTCGACACGGCGTTGCGCGCGTAGCGGATGTTGCCCTTGCGGCTGCCGGTGATGTTCACTTCGCACTGGTCGCCCTTGGAATAGGACAGCACCTTGTCGCAGATACGTTTTGCTTCGTCTTGACTCAAATTCTTCATCTCGTGGTCTCCAGGGCTTAGCCGATTTTGCGTGCGGTGTTGATGACGTTGATGCCGTTGAAGCGCGCCGTGCTGGCGCCATGCGACACCACCGACACCTGCGAAGGCTGCCCTTTGCCGTCGAAGAAGGAGCCGCCCATGCGCCAATCGCGCTCGTCGCACAGACCGGCGCAGGCGTTCCAGAACTCCTGGGTGTTCGATTGATAGGCCACGTCCTCCAGCATCTCGCCGATCTTGCCGTTCTTGATTTCGTAGAACAGCTGGCCGCCGAACTGGAAGTTGTAGCGCTGCTGGTCGATCGAGAAGGAGCCGTCGCCGACGATGTAGATGCCCTTCTTGACGTCCTTGACCATCTCGTCCGGGGTCATCTTCTTTTTACCGGCTTGCAGCGAGACGTTGGGCATGCGCTGGAACTGCACGCTGCTCCAGTTGTCCGCGTACGAGCAGCCGTGCGATTCCTTCTCGCCGATGATGTGGGCCTGGTCGCGCGTGGCCTGGTAGTTGACCAGGATGCCGTCCTTGATGATGTCCCAGCGCTTGCACTTGACGCCCTCGTCGTCGTAGCCGACGTTGGCCAGCGAACCGGGGGTGGTCTTGTCGGCCACGATGTTGACCAGCTCAGAGCCATACTTGAATTTCTTCGACTGCCATTTATCCAGCGTGGCGAAGCTGGTGCCGGCGTAGTTGGCCTCGTAGCCCAGCACGCGATCGAGCTCGGTCGGGTGGCCGACCGATTCGTGGATGGTCAGCCACAGGTGTTCCGGCGACAGCACCAGGTCGTACTTGCCCGGCTCGACCGACTTGGCGGTCAGCTTCTGCTTGGCCTGCTTGCCGGCCGCGCGCGCGTCCTCGATCAGGTCGTAGGACTTGGTGTACAGCGTGGTCACGCCGCCGGCCGCCTTGATCTTGTGCTCGGGCCGCGCGTCCAGGTATTCGTAGCCCATGCCGACCGGCGCCGACAGGCCCTGGCGCGAGCGGAACTTGTTGGTCTTCTGGTCGACGGCGGTGGCGAACACCGGCATCCACAGGCGGTGGATGTCCTGGTCGATGTAGGAGCCGTCGGTGGAGGCGAAGTACTTCTGCTGATTCACCTGGAACAGCAGCGACTGCATGAAGCTGGCGCCGCCCTCCATGCCGGCCTTGTTGGCGGCGATCAGCAGGTCGGCCTTGTCCTTGATGGCGACGGTGCGCCAGTCCTTGACGATGGGCGTGGCCCACGCCACTTCGCCGACGCCCTTGACCGGGGCCAGGATCACCGGCTCGGTCTGCAGCTTGGCGTTGGCCTTGGCGATGGCCACCGCCTGGCGCGCGGCGGCGGCCACGCCGTCCGGCGTCATGTCGTTGGTGGCGGCGAAGCCGTAGGCCCCGCCGGCGATCACGCGCACGCCGACCCCGGCCGATTCGGTGTTGACCACGTTTTCGACGTTCAGGTCGCGGGTGGTGATGAACTGGTTCAGATAGCGTCCCACCCGCACGTCGCAGTAGGAAGCGCCGGCCTGGGTCGCCGCGGTCATCGCGGTGTCGGCCAGCATTTTCTTGAATTGAAGGGCGACTGGCTTGAGCAGCTCTTCCGCCGCGATTGCGCGGCCGAAGGCGGGCAGCAGCATCGTGCCCAGGGCCAGACTACTAACATTGAGGAATGCACGTCGTTCCATCGTATCTCCAAAAACGTAACAGCAAGGATTAGATTGCGGGCCGGTCGCCCGGGGTTCTGCTTTTTATTTGCTCTTCCAGCTGGAACTACTTCGTTACCGCTCGTTGCTTCGCACTACACCTGAATATCCGCCGCCGTTTCCGCGGGTTTTGCAATATTAGCGCCGGATTAAGGAATGAGATAGGCAAGATGTGTGCCACGGGTTTTCATGTTGCAAGTTGGTGCATTTGCCATGTTTACCGCGACCGGAGTGTCCGCCGGACTGTCCGGTCGACTGTCCGCGTGTGTCCGCAAGTGTCCGCCGGCGGCGCGGTCACGGCGCGGACGGAGCGTCGTCCCGATTCGCTTGACCAGATTGCAAGGTTGGCCGATGATCGCGCTGGGCGAGCGGGTGCGCATCGCCACAACCACGATCCCTCAGGAGACCCTGCATGAAACGAACCGTACTCGCCGTCCTGGCCACCACCATGCTGATCGCGGGCGGCGCCTTCGCCGCCGAAGACGCCGCGCTGAAGGCCGCCATCGCGGCGCCGTCGCGCACGCCGGCCAATGTGGAGCGCGACGTCTATCGCCATCCGTACGAGACGCTGAGCTTTTTCGGCATCAAGCCGACCATGACGGTGGTCGAACTGGCGCCGGGCGGCGGCTGGTACACCGAGATCCTGGCGCCCTACCTGCGCGACCACGGCAAGCTGATCGCCGCCGGCGACGACCTGGCCTCGCCCGACGCCAACGAGCGCAAGGGCGCGGAGCGCTACATGGCGCGTCTGAACGCCAAGCCGGAGGTGTACAACAAGGTGGCGCTGGGCGTGTTCTCGCCGCCGCGCAAGTATGAGTTCGCGCCGGCCGGCAGCGTCGACATGGTGCTCACGTTCCGCAATGTCCACAACTGGATGGAGACCGGGCCGGACAACCTGAAGGTCCTGTTCGGCAGCGTCTACACCAGCCTGAAGAAGGGCGGCGTGTTCGGCGTGGTCGAGCATCGCCTGCCGGCCGCCAGGACGCAGGACAAGGACGCCAGCACCGGCTATATGCACGAGAAATATGTGATCGGCCTGGCCGAGGCGGCCGGCTTCAAGCTGGCCGACAAGTCGGAGCTCAACGCCAATCCCAAGGACAACGCCGAACACAAGAACGGCGTGTGGGCGCTGCCGCCGACCTACGCCAACAAGGACGAGGACCGCGCCAAGTACAAGGCCATCGGCGAGAGCGACCGCATGACGCTGAAGTTCGTCAAGCCGTGATCAGAAGCGCGTGAACTTGTTCTCGTCCGGCGCGCCCTCGGCCACCAGGTCGAGTTTGCGCGACGGGCGCAACGGCGCCGGCCTGGCGCCCGGCTTCAGCATGGCGGCGCGCCGCGGCGCCGCCGCGCGCGGCGAGGTGTCGACCGCGTACTGCTTGAACACCGCCATCAACAGCCCCAGCTGCTCGGCCTGGGCGCTCATCTCCTCCGACGTGGCCGCCAGCTCCTCCGAGCTGGCCGCGTTGACCTGGGTGGTCTGGCTCAGCTGACCCACGGCGCTGTTAATCTGCCGCACGCCGGAACTCTGCTCCTCCGAGGCCGCCGCGATCTCCTGCACCAGCTCGGACGTCTTGCGGATATTCGGCGCCAGCGCGTCGAACATCTGGCCGGCCTGCTCGGCCAGCTCCACGCTGTCGGCCGCCACCTTGCCGATTTCCTGCGCCGCCACCTGGCTGCGCTCGGCCAGCTTGCGCACCTCGGCCGCCACCACCGCGAAGCCCTTGCCGTGCTCGTGCGCGCGCGCCGCCTCGATCGCCGCGTTCAGCGCCAGCAGATTGGTCTGGTAGGCGATGTCGTCGATGATGCTGATCTTGCTGGCGATCTGCTTCATCGCCATCGCCGTGGCCTTGACCACCTCGCCGCCACGGGCCGCGTCCACCGCGGCCTGGGTGGCGATGCCGTCGGTGACCTTGGCGTTCTCGGTGTTCTGCGCGATCGACGCCGTCATCTGCTCGATCGAGGCGCTGGTCTCCTCCACGCCCGCGGCCTGCTCGCTGGCCGCCTGCGACAGCGATTGCGCGGTCGAGCTCACCTCCTCGGAGGCGCCGGCCAGGCTGCCGACCACCGCCTGCACCTCGCGCACGATGCCCGACAGGCTGCGCGCCAGCCACACCGCCAGCACGCAGCCCAGCACCGAGATCACAATGTCCATGCCCAGTATCAGCTGCTTGGCCGAGTCGGTCACCCCGGTCATGGCGGCCGATTCGGCCCTGGTCTCGCCGTCGTTGACCTTGAGCAGCTTGCGGAAGGCGCTGGAGATGGCCTCGTCCGCGCCCTTGATGGACTTGTCCATCTCCTGCGCCGACATGCCCTTCTCGTGCATGGCCTCCAGCTGGGTCATGCTGTCGCCGTAGCTGCGGGTGGCGGCCATCACGTCGCTCAGCAGCGTCTGCTCCTCGGGCGCGAGGCCGCCGGCCCCCTTGTAGTCGCTCATGCTCTTGTCGATGGCGGCCAGGTCGGCGCGGAACTTGCTGTTGTTGTCGCCGCCGCGCAGCATGTAATTCTTGAAGTGGTGGACCGCCTCGCCGTGGGCGGTGACGCCTTCCAGCACGGCGTTCTTGCGCGCCAGCGTGATGGTTTCGAAATCGTTCCAGTGCGCGTGCAGCGAACTCAGCTTGGCGAACGCGATCACGCCCAGCAGCACCACCAGCAGCACGATGCCGCCAAAACCGGCATGCAGCCGGGTCTCCATTTTCATTTGCTTGAACATGAGCGCTTTCTCCAATCGGCGGGGAGGGTCACGAGTCATTGTGAACCAATCGACCGCCGAAATTCTCACCAATTCTCACCTGTGGTGCGCATCCCACGGCTGCCGGACCGCCCCGCTAGGAAGCCTGCGGCAGCGCGCCGCCCTCGGCCAGCGCCGCCAGTTCGCTGGCCGCCACCACGTGTTGCACATTAAGCAGCAGCACGAAGCGCCCGTTCACCTTGCCTATGCCCTGCAGCATCTCGGCGCGCACCTGGGCGCCGAAGCTGGGCGCCGGTTCGATCTCGGCCGGCGGTATGTCGAGCACCGCGTTGACGGCGTCGACCAGGATGCCGATCACGAAGGCGCCGTCCTCGCCGCTGTCGACCTCCACCACGATGATGCAGGTGCGCTTGCCGATCGGCGACGGCGCGCGCTCCAGCCGGCGCGCCAGGTCCAGCACCGGCACCGCCGTGCCGCGCAGGTTGATGACGCCGCTGATACAGGCCGGCATCTGCGGCACCGGCGTCACGCCGGCGTATTCGAGGATCTCGCGCACCGCCAGGATGCCGATGGCGAACATCTCCTGCCCCAGCATGAAGCTGAGGAATTGGGCCGGCGTGGCGCCGGCCAGTTGCTGGTGATCGGCTACGGTCAAGGTATTCATTCCAGCCTCGCTCAGAATTTAACGAAATGCGATTCGTCCGGCTCGCTCATCTCCGCCATGCGGTGGCTGCCGCCACGCGGCCGCGCCGGCGCCTTGCCAGGCCCCTCGGGCTTGCCCGGCTTGCGTATCGCGGCCGCGCGCGCCGGCCGCGAACCGCCGGCCAGCGTGAAGAAGGACATGGTCTGCTGCAACTGCTCGGCCTGACCGCTCATTTCCTCGGCGGTGGCGGCCAGCTCCTCGGAACTGGAGGCGTTCTGCTGCGTGGTCTGGCTCAGCTGCGTGACGGCCGAGTTGATCTGGCCAACGCCGGCCGACTGTTCCTCGGACGCCGCCGTGATCTCCTGCACCAGGTTGGACGTGCGGCGGATGTTGGGCACCATCTCGCCGAGCAGGCGGCCGGCCTTCTCCGCCAGCTGGACGCTGCTGGACGCCACCTGCTCGATCTCCTGCGCCGCCACCTGGCTGCGCTCGGCGAGCTTGCGGACCTCGGCCGCCACCACCGCGAAGCCCTTGCCGTGGTCGCCGGCGCGCGCCGCCTCGATCGCCGCGTTCAGCGCCAGCAGGTTGGTCTGGTAGGCGATGTCGTCGATGATGCCGATCTTCTTGGCGATCTGCCGCATCGCCGCCACCGTCGACTCGACCGCCTCGCCGCCCTCGGCCGCCTCCAGCGCCGCCTTGCTGGCGATGCCGTCGGTGACCTTGGCGTTTTCCGTGTTCTGCGAGATCGACGCCGTCATCTGCTCGACCGAGGCGCTGGTTTCCTCGGTGCCGGCGGCCTGTTCGCTGGCCGCCTGCGACAGCGCCTGCGCGGTCGCGCTGACCTCCTCGGACGCGCTGGCCAGCGATTCGGCGCCGTTGTTCACTTCCTGCACCACGTGCGACAGCCTGTCGATCATGCCCTTCATCGCCGCCAGCAGGCTGGTGGTGTCGCCCTTCCTCAGCACGACATCGGCGCTGAGATCGCCCTCGGCCACCCGCCGCACGATCTCGGCCGCATACGCGGGATCGCCGCCCAGCTGCCGCATGATGCCGTTCAGGATCAGCAGGCCGATCGCCACCAGCAGCGCCAGCGCCACGCCGCCGGTCGTGTACATCAGGTTGAGCGCGTGCGCGGACGAGGCGTCGGCCTGGCGCACGGCCGCGTCGCCGTAGCCGAGGTTCAGCGCCACCAGCTTGTTCAGGCTGTCCTCGGCGTCATGGAAGGATGGACCGGCGTCGGAGACCGCCTTGTGCAGCGCGACGAACAGCTCCTTGCGCTGGCCGGCGCCGGCGCGGGCCAGCTTGCCGGCCGCCTCGCCGATGAGGACGTCGCGCGCCTTCCAGGCATCCCACTGCTTGACGAACACCTTCCACAGCGCTTCCTCCTCGGGCTCCTGGGGCAGCGGCTCGTAAATCTTCCAGCCCTTGTCGATGCCGGCCCAGATCTCCTGCTTGCGCTTGATCTGTAGCGCGATCTGGTCGAAGTCTTCAGGATAGGCCGCCACCACGTCCATGGCGCGGTTGGCCGAGCGTATCGCCGTCTGGCCCTCGCTCACCTGCAGCAGTCCCTGCACCGAAGGCAGGCGGTTCTTGCCGACTTCCGCCAGCATGGCCGCGTCCTGCTTCATGCCGGTGAAGGCGATCGCGACCACCACCACCAGCGCCAGCACCGCCACCGACAGCAGCATGATGATCTTGGCTCTGACCGTTAATGCAGACAGCATATAGCCTCCCAGGTGATGAAACCGTACGGACTTGTTGGACTACGGTTGCTCCGCCAGCTCGCGCAGGCGGCGCCGTTCGTGGCGGATCCAGGCCACCAGCTCGCCGGCCGGCATCGGCTTGGCCAGCAGGTAGCCCTGCGCCATGTCGCAGCCCAGGCTGCGCAGCAGCTGCCAGTCGGCCAGCGTCTCCACGCCCTCGGCCACGGTGGCCACGCCCAGGCTCTGGCCGAGGTCCAGCGCGCTCTTGAGCACCATGTGGCGGTTCGGCCACTGCCACGCGCCGTGGACGAAGGCGCGGTCGATCTTCAGCTCGGTGAACGGGCAGCGGGCGAACTGCTGCATCGACGAATAGCCGATGCCGAAATCGTCCATCGCCAGGCCGAAGCCCATCAGCCGCAGCCGCCCCATATTGGTCAGCGCCTGCGACAACTGGCGCATCACGCTGGTCTCGGTCACTTCCCACACCAGCGCCGACGGCGGCACGCCGGAGCCGCTCACCAGCGCCATCAGGCGGTCGATGAAGCCGCGCTCGGCCAGGTTGTCGGCCGACAGGTTGACCGACACCGTCAGCGGCGGCAGGCCGTGCCGCTTCCACTCCAGCAGCCGGTCCAGCACCTGGCGCACCATCAGCAGCGTGAACTCCTCCATCAGCGGCGTGCCCTCGAGCGCCTCGATGAAGTACAGCGGCGCCAGCAGCCCGCGGGTCGGATGCTGCCAGCGCGCCAGCGCCTCCAGGCCTTTCAGGTGGCCGTTCTGGATGGTCACCTTGGGCTGGAAGTACGGGATGAATTCCTGGCGCGCGATGGCCTGCTCCAGCTCCTCCGGCGGCGGCATCTCCGGCCGCGCGCAGGCGGGGCTGACGATGATCTTCTTGCCGATGCGGTCCAGCAGCATGGCCAGCGCGTCCAGCTGCACCGGCTTGAGCAGGGTGCCCAGCAGGTCCATGCAGGCGTCCTCGAAGTTCATGCTCTCGATGACCTCCAGCAGGCGCGGATCGCGCGCGCTGACCACGATCAGGTTGCGCGCCAGCTGCCGCTCGCGCAGCTGGCAGGTCAGCTCGATGCCGTCCATGCCCGGCATCTCCAGGTCGGTCAGCACCAGGAACACGCCGTCGCCGCCCAGGCGCTCCAGCACCTGCAGGGCCTCGAGGCCGTCGGCCGCCTCCAGCACCTCGCCGAAGTCCAGCTGGCGCAGCAGGCCGACCAGGTAGCCGCGCTGCACCATGCTGTCCTCCACCACCAGCACGCGCTGGCCGCTCCACACATGGAGCGGGGCGGCGGGGCTGGCGGACAGGATGGAGGTGCTCACGATGGCCGCCGTCAGTAGGAAAGCTGTTGCAGGATTTCGCGGTAGATCGCGTTCAGCGGCAGCGACTTCTCCACGCCGCCGCGCTTGACCGCTTCCTTGGGCATGCCGTACACCACGCAGCTGGCCTCGTCCTGGGCCACGGTGCGGGCGCCGGCCTTGTGCATCTCCAGCATGCCGGCGGCGCCGTCGTCGCCCATGCCGGTCATGATCACGCCCAGCGCGTTGGCGCCGGCCGCGCGCGCGGCCGAGCGGAACAGCACGTCCACCGACGGCCGGTGGCGGTTCACCAGCGGGCCGTCCACCACCTCGACGAAGTACTGGGCGCCGGTGCGGCGCAGCAGCATGTGCTTGCCGCCGGGCGCGATCAGCACCAGCCCCTGCAGCACGCGGTCGTTGTTGGCCGCCTCCTTGACGCGCACCTGGCACACGCTGTCCAGCCGCGAGGCGAAGGCGGCGGTGAATTTCTCCGGCATGTGCTGCACCACCACGATGCCGGGCGAAACGCGCGGCAGCGCCGTCAGCACCTCCTCCAGCGCCTGGGTGCCGCCGGTCGAGGTGCCGATCGCCACCACGCGCTCGGTGGTGGTGGTCATCGGCCGGTATTCGGACGGCGGCAGGATGGCGTCCGCGTTGAGCTTGGCCGTGACCGGCGGCGGCGCCGGCCGGTTGACCAGCTTGCCGACGCGGGCGCCGGCCGCCGCCCGCACCGCCGACACCAGCTCGTCGGCGGAGTCGTGCAGGAACTGCTTGAGGTCCAGCCGCGGCTTGGTGATGATGGCCACCGCGCCGGCCGACAGCGCCTCGACCGAGGTCTGGGCGCCCTTCTCGGTCAGGGTCGAGCAGATCACCACCGGCGTCGGCCGCTCGCCCATGATCTTGCGCAGGAAGGTGATGCCGTCCATCTTGGGCATCTCGACGTCGAGCACGATCACGTCCGGCCACTCGACCTTCATGCGCTCCATCGCCAGCAGCGGATTGGCCACCGCGTGGCCGACCTTGATACCGGGCGCGGCGTTCAACAGGCTGCTGAGCACCTGGCGCACCACGGCCGAATCGTCAACGATCATCACGTTGATTGCGCTCATAGCTTCTCCTTGTGCGGCGACGCCTGCGCGGCCAGCTCCGGCGGCACCTGCCGGCTCAGCACCTCGCCGCTGCGGATGGTGAAGATCAGCTGCCGGTGGCCCTCGCCGAACAGGCTCTCGGACACCACCCGGATGCCCTGCTGCTGCAGCAGGCCGCGCGCGTAGTCGCCGTTCTGCAGGCCGATGTCGCGCACCTTGATATTGCGCGGGAACATGGCGGCGCCGCCGAAGATCTTGCCCTGGCACTGGGCCAGCGGCACGCCACGGCGCAGCATGCCGCGGATCAGCAGGTCCATGGCGTCGGCGCCGTACATGCCGGGCTTGTCGTGGCTCTTGCGGCGGCCGCTGCCCGGCAGCAGGAAGTGCGACATGGCGCCGATGCGCAGGCCCGGATGCCACAAGGTCACCGAGACGCACGACCCCAGCAGCGTACGCACGCGGAACTGCTCATCGCCGACGAAATAGTCGCCGGGCATCAGAAAGATATCGATGAGCTTGGAGTCGGGCATGGTCGGCGTCGCGATCATGGTTTGCGATAGATCGACGGAGCCACGGCGAGCAGGGTGTCGTTGATGTCGTTCAGCGTTTCCGAATGGCCGATCAGGAAGTAGCCGCCCGGCCGCAGCAGCGTCAGCAGGCGCGCCACCACCTGGCGCTTGGTCGCCAGGTTGAAATAGATCATCACGTTGCGCAGGAAGATGACGTCGAAGCTGCCCAGCTTGGGCAAGGGTTCGTTCAGGTTCAGGTGGCGGAACTGCACCCGCTGGCGCAGCGAACGCTCGACCAGCAGGGTGCCGGCCTCGCTGCCCTGGCCCTTGAGGCAGTAGCGCTTCAGGTAGGGCAGCGGCATCTGGCTGGCGCGCTCGATCGGATAATGGCCGCAGCGGGCGCGCTCCAGCACGCGGGTGCTGATGTCGGTGCCCAGCACTTCCCACGGCCCCTCGTCCAGCACGTCGGCCAGCACCATGGCCACGCTGTAGGCCTCCTCGCCGCTGGAGCTGGCCGCGCTCCAGACGCGCAGCGTGGCGCGCTTGTCGCGCGCCTCCAGCGCCAGCTCGCGCAGCAGCGCGAAGTGCTTGGGCTCGCGGAAGAAATAGGTCTCGTTGGTGGTCAGCAGGTCGACCGCGACCTGCAGCTCGGCCGGCTGGGCGCGGCTCTCGAGCAGGCGCAGGTAGTCGCCGTAGCTCTCCAGCTGGTAGTGCGCCAGGCGCTTGGCCAGCCGCCCGCTCACCAGCGCCTGCTTGCCGTTGGCCATGCAGATGCCGGCCGCCTCGTAGATGAAGCGCTGGAACTGCGAGAACTCGCGGTCGGTGATCATGACGGCTGCCATGGCGTCGCCTCAGGCGTGGTAGCCGGCCACGGTGCCGCGCGTCATCTCGACGATCTCCTCGTTCGACAGCACGCGGCCGATGTCGAGCAGGATCACGAACTTGCCGTTGCACTTGCCGATGCCGGCGATGAAGTCGGGCCGGATGCGGGTGCCGAACGACGGCGCCGGCTCGATGTCGCCGGCGCCGATCTCCACCACCGCGTTGACCGCGTCCACCAGCATGCCCAGCACCTGCTTGCCGTCGCCGCCGTCCACCTCGACGATGACGATGCAGCTGCGCTTGCCGATCGCGCTGGGGCCGCGCTCGAAGCGGGCCGACAGGTCCATCACCGGCACCACCGCGCCGCGCAGGTTGATCACGCCGCGCACGCAGGGCGGCATCATCGGCACCGTGGCCAGCGCGCCGTACTCGATGATCTCCTTGATGTGCAGGATGCCGACCGCGTACGGGTCGTCGCCCAGCATGAAGGTCAGGAACTGGCTGGGCAGCGCGGCGCCGCTCTGCAGCGCCACGATGGCACTGCTGCCGTAGGTGACCGCGTTGGCGGCCAGGTTGTTCGCTGCTGTGTGCATAGCGTCCTCTTCAGGGTTAAGCGGCCAGCGCCGCCGCGGCGCCCTTGCCGCTGACGGTGTGCATCAGCGCGGCCACGTCCAGGATCAGCGCCACCTCGCCGCTGCCCAGGATGGTGGAACCGCTGATGCATTTGACTTCGCTGAACATCGGGCTGAGCGGCTTGATGACGGTCTGGAATTCGCCCAGCAGGGTGTCGACCACCAGCCCGGCGCGCTGGTTGCCCAGCTTGAGCACGACGATGCTCTCGCGCCGCGTGGCCGCGCCGTCGATGCGGAACAGCGAGCGCAGCCGCACGAACGGCAGCACCTGGCCGCGCAGGTTGCAGTAGTCCTGGCCCGGCTCGGTGGCGTACTCGATGCACTCCTCGATCATGTCGAGCGGGATCACGAACACCGAGCCGCCCACCTGCACCAGGAAGCCGTCGATGATGGCCAGGGTCAGCGGCAGGCGCACGGTGACGGTGGTGCCGGCGCCCTCCTTGCTGGAGACGTCGACGCTGCCGCGCAAGGCCGTGATGTTGCGCTTGACCACGTCCATGCCGACCCCGCGCCCGGACAGGTTGGTGATTTTTTCCGCGGTGGAGAAGCCGGCCTCGAAGATCAGGTTGTAGATCTCGCTGTCGCTGAGCTTGCGCTCGGGATCGACCAGCCCGCGCTCGACCGCCTTGGCCAGGATCTTCTCCTTGCGCAGGCCGCCGCCGTCGTCGCTGACCTCGATGACGATGCTGCCCGACTCATGGAAGGCGTTCAGCTTGATCATGCCCTTGGCCGTCTTGCCGGCCGCGATCCGCACGTCGGCCGGCTCGATGCCGTGGTCCATGGCGTTGCGCACCAGGTGCATCAGCGGATCGCCGATCTTCTCCACCACGGTCTTGTCCAGTTCGGCGTCCTCGCCGTCGACGATCAGGCCGATGTCCTTGCCCAGCTCGCGCGCGACGTCGTGCACCACGCGCTGGAAGCGGTTGAAGGTGGCGCCGATCTTCACCATGCGCAGCTCGAGCGCGGCGTCGCGCACCTCCTCCACCAGGCCGGACAAGGTGGAGGTGCATTCCTGCAGCTCGGTGTTCTGGATGTGCTGGCCGATCATGTCGGCGCGCGCGCCGGCGATGATCAGCTCGCCCACCAGGTCGATCAGGCGGTCCAGCTTGTCGGAATCGACGCGGATCGAACGGCTCTCCTGCGCCTTCTGCTCGCTGACCTGCTTCTGCTTGGCCAGCGCGGCCTCCACCACCACCGGCGGCACGTTGCCGGCGCCGACCAGGATGCTGCCGAGCTGCTGCGGCGGCGCGTCGTCCCGCGGGTTGGCGGGATGGGATTGCTGGTGCAGCGCGCCCTCCAGCTCGTGCGCGGTGACGCTGCCGCAGCGCACCAGGATCTCGCCCAGGCGCGCGGCCTGCTCCGGCAGCGCGCGGATCAGGTCGACGTAGTGCGACACCTTGCTGTGCGGCGGGATGATGCGGATCTCGCAATCGTCCTGCACGAACTCGAACACGCCGGCGATGGCCTCGCGGTCGGCCGCGCTGTCGAAGGCGATCTCGAAGCCCAGGTAGCACAGCTCGGCGTCCATGTCGTCGGCGGCCGGCAGCGCGTCGGGCACGGTGGCGATGCCGACGATCTTGCCCAGCTTGGCCAGGTAGCGCAGGAAGGCGATCGGGTCCATGCCGTTCTGCAGCACGCCGCGGCCGAAGCGCAGCGAGATATGCCAGTAGTCGCTGTCGCCCCTGTCCTTGTCGATGCGCTCGACGCCCGGCTCGGCGTGCACCGCCAGCGGCGCCTCCGGCGGCGGCGCGTGCGCCTCGGCCGAGCCGCCCGCCATGTGGCGGCGCAGCTGCTGCAGCAGCATCTCGCCCTCCGGCGCGGTGTCGGGGTCGGCCTCCAGCTGGCCGGCGGCCAGCGCGTCGGTCATGCCGGACAGGTAGTCGCAGCACGACAGCAGCAGCACGATCATCTCGTCGTTGAGCGTGACCCGGCCGTCGCGCACCTCGTCGAGCAGGCTCTCGACCACGTGGGTGAAGGCGACGATGTGGTCCAGGCTGAACAAGCCGGCCGAGCCCTTGATGGTGTGCGCCGCGCGGAAGATGGCGTTGATGGCCTCGCCCTGCTCGCCCGCGATGTCGACGTTGAGCAGCGCGTTCTCCATGTCTTCCAGCAGTTCGCGGCTCTCGGTGATGAAGGTCTGTAGTGCTTCGTCCAGGTTCATGGTCATGCCCTCGGAACAAAATTAAACAGATAAAAACGGGATCAGGCGTGTATCAGCAGCGCGTCGCCGAAGAAGGCGCCCAGGTCCAGCATGTCGAAAATCTCCAACACCGCCGGACTGTGCTTGACCAGGCGCAGTTCGCGCTGGTCGGCGTGGGCGGTCTGCTTGGCCAGCATCAGCACCTGCAGGCCGGCCGTGTCGAGCTCGGTGACGCCGGACAGGTCGAGCTCCAGCACCTGGGTCTTGCGCAGCGCGTCCAGCACGATGGCCTTCAGGTCGGCTGCGCGGTAGATGGTCATCTCGCCGTCGAGGGCGACGCGGGCCACGGCGGCCCCGTTTGCATCGGACATGGCGTCCTCCGTCAGGTTATGGCATCACAAGTTTGGCCACCGCGCCCAGCAGCACCTCGGGCTTGAACGGCTTGACCACCCAGGCCTTGGCGCCGGCCGCCTTGCCCTCTTCCTTCTTGCTCTCCTGCGACTCGGTGGTGAGCATGATGACCGGGGTGAATTTGTACAGCGGCAGTTGCTTGAATTCGCGCACAAAGGTGATGCCGTCCATATTCGGCATGTTGACGTCGCAGACGACCAGGTGGATTTTCTGGCCGGTGCATTTGGACAGCGCGTCGACGCCGTCGCGCCCTTCGATGACGTCGTAGCCGGCGCCCTTGAGCGCGATGCCGACCACTTGCCGCAGCGAGGCCGAGTCGTCGACCACCATGATGGTTTTAGCCATGTTCTGTTCCCCGTTTAACTATCAGAAAAAGGTGATCTCGTCGGCCGCCGCGGCCACCGGCGCGGCGCGGCTGGAGCCGCTGTGCACCGCGTGCTCCTCGGCCATGGCGTAGGTCTTCTGCAGGTCGCCCAGCAGCGGCTGAGGGTCCAGCGGCGCCAGCACCTGCTCGGCGTTGTAGCGGTCGCGGTTGTCGCGCAGCAGCGCCGGCAACTGCTCCATGTTCTCGCGCACGTGCGCCATCACCTGGCTGACGCGGTCCTGGAACTGCAGCTGCACCAGCGCCTCGCCGACCTCGCCCTGGATGCCGATGCTGTCCTGCTTGAGTTTGTCGGACGACTGCACCAGCGCGTCGGTCATCGCGCGGAAGTCCTGCAGCACCGCGGCGATCATGCCCTCGGCCGACTGCATGGACTGGTCCTCCTGCTCGCTCGACAGCTCGGCCGCCTGGCTGGCGGCCAGGATGGCGCTGCTGATCAGGCCGACGCGGTTGGAGATGTTGCGGCCGGTCTCGGCCGAGCGGCTCGACAGGTTGCGCACCTCGGTGGCCACCACCGCGAAGCCGCGTCCGGCCGGACCGGCGCGCGCGGCCTCGATGGCGGCGTTCAGCGCCAGCAGGTTGGTCTGCGCGGCGATGCTGGCCACGCCCTCGGCCATGTCGCGCAGCTCGCGCGTGAAGCGTTCCAGATCCTTGATCTGCGACAGCATGGCCTGCTTGGACGACATGGCCGACTTCATCGACGTCACCACCGAGCCGAGCTGGGTTTCGCTGCGCGAGAAGATCTCGGTCATGGCGTTGCCGCCGTGGCCGCTGTCGTGGCTGGACACGTGGACCGCGTCGTCGAGCTTGTCGACGATGCTGGAGAAGCGCCCGGCCAGGTCGGCCACCGCCTCCTCCATCTGGCTGCGGGAATTTTCAATGTGGCGGCACCAGATCGGCAGCACGGCGTCGCCGAAGCGTTCGCGCGCGGCCAGATAATCCTCGATCATGGCCTGCTGGCCGCCGCCGGACAGGCCGGCGCCGCGCACGCTCCATGCCGCGGCGGCCAGCAGCAGCGCCGCCCACAGGATGGTGTACCAGCCCCATGCGCTCCAACCGGCCACGATCGTCCCCAGCGCGCCGCCGCCGGCCAGGCCGAAGGGGAGCAGCAATTTACTGTCGAATCCGCTATTGTTCTTCACTGGACGCCACCCCACTGTAGTGTGCCGGCGCCGCGTTCCGGGGGGCGCCGTGAATCCAACTGTATCTCAGAAACAAAGGCCGCGCCACAATGTGGCCGGCGATTTAATTGTATCGGTTGTTTTACGCGACAGGGTTTTAAATAGCTTCCGAAGGGAAATAATTTGACGTTCGGATGCGGCCCGCCGCGCACGCTTCCGCCCGCCTGTTGCAGCCGCGCAACCGCGCGCCGGGCGTCAAATTACTAGCATTTCGGAAGCCGCACCGGCCACGTCGGACTCGACATTTGCGCGCTTCCCGGTTAGATTGCCAACGTTGCATGCCAATGATGCAAAGTTGACTATCAAATTATGGGGAATGAAATGAAACAATATGGCGCGGAATTTTTTGGAACCTTCTGGCTGGTGCTGGGCGGCTGCGGCAGCGCGGTGCTGGCGGCGGCCTTTCCCGGCGTCGGCATCGGCCTGCTGGGCGTGTCGCTGGCCTTCGGCCTGACGGTGCTGACGATGGCCTACGCCATCGGCCACATCTCGGGCTGCCACCTGAACCCGGCGGTGTCGATCGGCCTGTGGGCCGGCGGCCGCTTCCCGGCCAATAAGCTGGTGCCGTACATCGTGGCGCAGGTGCTGGGCGCCATCGTCGCCGGCGGCGTGCTGTACACCATCGCCAGCGGCAAGGCCGGCTTCGACGTCATGGGCGGCTTCGCCTCCAACGGCTACGGCGCCCACTCGCCGGGCGGCTACTCGCTGCTGGCCGCGCTGGTGACGGAAGTGGTGATGACCATGATGTTCCTGCTGATCATCCTGGGCGCCACCGACGAGCGCGCACCGAAGGGCTTCGCGCCGCTGCCGATCGGCCTGGGCCTGACGCTGATCCACCTGATCAGCATCCCGGTCACCAACACCTCGGTCAACCCGGCGCGCAGCACCGGCGTGGCGCTGTACGTGGGCGACTGGGCCACCAGCCAGCTGTGGCTGTTCTGGGTCGCGCCGATCGCCGGCGCGCTGCTGGGCGCGGCGATCTACCGCTTCATCGGTTCGCCGGAAAAGGCGTAAACGGTTTAAATCGTTTAGACCGTTTTACACCAGCATGGGGCGCGCCGCGCGCCCCGGCACCGGAGGGCGCCGCAGCGCGGCGTCGTCCAGCTTGAAGATGCTGACCGCGGCCGCCAGCTGGGCCGCCTGCTCCTGCATCGCGTCGGCCGCCGCGGCGGCCTGCTCCACCAGCGCGGCGTTCTGCTGCGTCACCTGATCCATCTGCGTGATCGAGCTGTTGATCTGCTCGATGCCGTTGGTCTGCTCGCCGCTGGCGGTGCTGATCTCGGCCATGATGGCCGTCACGCGGCCGATGCTGCCGACCACCTCCTCCATCGTGCTGCCAGCCTGGCCCACCAGGCGCGTGCCGGCCGCCACCTTGCCGACCGAATCGTCGATCAGCGCCTTGATCTCCTTGGCCGCGCCGGCCGAGCGCTGCGCCAGGTTGCGCACCTCGGACGCCACCACCGCGAAGCCCCGGCCCTGCTCGCCGGCGCGGGCCGCCTCCACCGCCGCGTTCAGCGCCAGGATGTTGGTCTGGAACGCGATGCCGTCGATGACGCCGATGATGTCGACGATCTTCTTCGACGAGGCGTCGATCGAGGCCATGGTCTGCACCACGTCCGACACCACGGCGCCGCCGCGCTGCGCCACGTCCGAGGCCGACGCCGCCAGCTGGTTGGCCTGGCGCGCGTTCTCGGCGTTCTGCTTGACGGTGGCGGTCAGCTGCTCCATCGACGAGGCGGTCTCCTCCAGCGAGCTGGCCTGCTGCTCGGTGCGCGAGGACAGGTCCAGGTTGCCGGCGGCGATCTGCGAGGAGGCGGTGGCGATGGCGTCGGTGCCGTGGCGCACATCGCTGACGATGCCCACCAGCGCGGCCGACATGCGGTGCAGCGCCTGCAGCAGCTTGCCCGGCTCGTCCTCGCTGTAGCTGGCGGCGCTGCGGCCGCGCTCGGCCAGGTCGCCGCCGGCCACGGACTCGGCCAGCGCCACCGCCTCGTTGATGGGGCGGGTGATGCCGGCCGTCAGCCACCACGCGAACGCCACGCTGAAGGCCACCACCAGCGCCGCCATCGCCATCAGCAGGTTGCGGCTGTCCTTGGCCACCTGGTCGATGCGGGCGGCGGCGGCGTCGATCTCCTTGCGCTGGTGGTCCAGCATTTTCTGCAGCATCGCCTCGTAGGTCTTGGCGGCCGGGATGTAGGCGCTGTCGAGCAGCTGGGTGGCCTGGTCGGCGTCGCCGGCGGCCTTGGACTTCATCACGCCGTCGCGCGCGGCCACGTAGGCCTTGCGCGTGTTGACCAGGTCGGCCATCAGCGCCTTGTCGTCGTCGGTGGCCAGCTCCTCGATCTTCTTGATCAGGCCCTGGGCGTAGGCGGTCGAGGTCTTGGCCTCCTCGGCGAAGAAGGTGGCCAGCACCGGGTCGGCGCTCTTGGCCACGGCGGTGGTGCGGCGGATGCCGGCGAACACCACGCGGTACCAGTCGGCGATCAGGCGCTCCTTGGCCAGCGGCAGCTCCATCATGGTGCGGGTGGACTCGGCCACGCCCTGCAGGCGGTAGATGCCCAGTCCGGTGTTCAGTATCAGGATCGCCAGGATGACGGCAAAGCCCAGCGATAAACGCCGTCCGATGCTGAGGTCGCTTATCTTCATTCCATTCTCCGTTCGCTTGAAGTGAGGGGCCGGTCTTGACTTGCCGGCTGGCATTTTATTAAGTCTATGGTAACGCCAATCCGCCCGCCAGTTCAACTGGTTGAAGTTTCAAATATATTTTTTGATTTACATTCCAATCCACAACAAAACTTGCGTTACGGACTGAGAAAACGTTTACACTTCCGGCTGATTATGTACGGCCATTTACATGCCGGGACAAAGACCACCACCAAAAATGAATCAGGCATTCTTAGATCACAGAGCAAAGTACCGGGAGACAGTGGCCCGGCGTTTCAAAGTCACGCCGGAGCTGTATGACGAGGTCACGTGCCTGCTGGCGCCGCTGGCGGTGGCGGTCAGCCTGCGCAAGGGCGAGTATCTGCAGCGCATCGGGGTGGTGGCGTCCAGCGTGCACTGGCTGCACAGCGGGGTGGCGCGGACCGGCTTCATCACCGAGACCGGCAACGAGGTGACGCTGCATTTCCTGACCGACGGCGAGACCGCGGCCGCGCACGACGACCTGCTGCGCGCGCGCGACGACGAGCCGGCGCTCAATTTCGTGGTGGCGGAGACGGCGGTGCACGGCTACCGGCTGGACTGGCTGGAGATCAGCCAGCTGGCGCACAGCAACGGGCTGTTGCGCGATTACTACTTGAAGGTATCGGAGCGCGGCATCATCGACCAGAGCCGGCGGCGCTACCAGAGCGCCTCGCCGGCGCAGGGGCGGCTGAGTGCGTTCCGCCGCGAATATCCCGGGCTGGAGCAGCGCATCTCGCAAAAGGTGGTGGCGTCCTTCCTGGGCATCACGCCGCAGTACATGTCGCAACTGCTGCGTAACCAAACGTAATTTGGGGTCAAGTCTGACATTCGGACACGAGCTCTTCAGTAGCAGGCGTTACTGAAGAGCTCGTGTCCGAATGTCAGACTTGACCCCAAGTTGGTTTATTTCATGCCTTTGATCTTGTTCCGGTCGTCGACAAACACGACTTTCGGCTTGTAGTCGCGAGCCTGCTCTTCGCTCATCGGCGCGTAGGTGCAGATGATCAGCAGGTCGCCCAGCTGGGCACGGCGCGCGGCGGCGCCGTTCAGCGAAATCTCGCCCGTGCCGCGCAGGCCCGGGATCGCATACGTGGCGAAGCGCTCGCCATTGTTCACGTTGTACAGCTCGATCTTCTCGTTGACCCAGATATCGGCCGCGTCCAGCAGATCCTGGTCGATCCCGCACGAACCCTCGTAGTTCAAATCCGCTTGCGTGACCGTCACCCGGTGCAGCTTGGAGCGCAGCATAACTCGTTGCATAGACATCTTCTTCTTCCCTCAATTATTAAACATTTAAGCTTTGCATCCACACATAAGCCGTGCCGCGACGCGAGGCCGCCATCCTACCATTAGCCGCACACAGCCGTCTCATTTCACGCCCGAGGCCGCCCTCAACAACCACAGCGGCCGCGCTTTATGGCATATTGCCAACTAGCAAATAGAAATGCAGGCTGGTAGCAATGAGATTAACCCGATTATTCGCCCTCACCGGCGCCGTGCTGGCGTTGCTGGTGTGCGGCATGCTGGGCCGGCTGTTGTGGGGCGAATGGCTGCATTACCGCGCCGCCGGCACCGGCCACCAGACGTTGCAGCTGATGCAGCGCGCCATGGTGGCCGCAGAAAAACTCTCCTTCGAACGCGGCCCGGTCAACGCCGTGCTGGGCGACCGCGTGCCGGCCGACCCGGCCTACCGCGAGCGGCTGACGCGCGCCCGCGCCGACACCGACCTGGCGCTGGCGCGGCTGCGCGACGAGCTGGCCGCCGACACCGGCCACGCCATCCCCGCCACCGCGCTGGCGCCGCTGCACGCGGCGCTGGCGTCCGCGCGCCGGACGGTGGACCAGCTGGCCGCGCTGCCGCCGCCCGAGCGCACGCCGGAACGGCTGGACGCGGCGGTCGAGCGCATGTTCGCGCTGGTGCCGCTGGCGCTCGACGCCGTGACCGGCTACACGCGCGCCTCGGAGCAGGTTTACCCCAGCATCGCGCGCATCCTGATGAAGGCGCGCCTGACGGTCGAGCTGCGCGAGTACGCGGGCCGTCTCGGCTCGGCGCTGACGGTGCCGCTGGCGGCCGCCCGGCCGCTGGCCGAGAGCGACCATGAGCGCCTGCAGTTCCTGCGCGGCCGCATCGAGCAGCTGCGCCAGCTGATCAAGCTTCCCGGCAGCGACATCGACAGCGAGCCGCGCGTGCTGGCGGCGGTGGCGCGCATGGACCAGGTCTACTTCGGCGCCGGCCAGCAGCTGGTGGCCGATATCGAGCAGGCCAGCCGCGCGGGCCGTCCCTACGGCATGAACACCGGCCAGTTCGCGCAGCGCTACGTGCCGAACATGGCGCCCATCCTGGCGCTGCGCGACGTGCTGCTGGACGAGGCGCGGGCCCAGGCCCTGCGCGACTTCGAGGCGGCGCGGCGCGAGCTGATGCTGGCCCTGATGGTGGGCGCGGCCATCCTGCTGGCGCTCACGCTGCTGCTGTTGATCGTGCGGCGGCGCGTGGTGATCCCGCTGCTGCGCGCCACGCGCGCCGTGGTCCGGCTGGGCAATGGCGACTTTTCGCCGCCGCCCACCGGCGCCCGCCGCGACGACGAGATCGGCGACATGCTGCGCGCGCTGGCGACGCTGCGCGCCAACAGCATGGACCGCCAGCGGCTGGAGCAGGAGCGCGTGCGCCTGATCGAGGAGCTCAAGCTGCGCGCCGACACCGACTACCTGACCGGCATCCTGAACCGGCGCGCCTTCACCGCGGCCGGCAACCTGCGCCTGCGCGGCGCGCGCGAGCACAATGAATCGCTGGCGGTGATCCTGTTCGACGTCGACCACTTCAAGTCGGTCAACGACTCCTATGGCCACGACGCCGGCGACCAGGTGCTGATCCGCATCGCCGGAGTGGTGCGCGACAGCCTGCGCGACGGCGAGATCGTGGCGCGCTACGGCGGCGAGGAATTCGTGGTGATGCCGGCGTCCTGCGGCATGGAGGCGGCGCGCGCGCTGGCCGAGCGGCTGCGCGAGGCGATCGCGCGCGAGCCGCTGACGCTGAACGACGGCCATATCCTGCGCGTGACGGCCAGCTTCGGCGTGGCCGTGGCGCACGGCCCGCACGCGGCGCTGGACGACCTGTTCCACGCCGCCGACCTGGCGCTGTACCGCGCCAAGCACAATGGCCGCAACCGGGTCGAGAGCCAGGTCTAGCTTACTTGGCCGGGTCGGATTTGGGCGGCTTGACCGGCGTGAAATTGAGGTCGCGGAAGTCGTAGCTGAAATCCGTCTCCATCGAGATCGGCGCCATCTTCATGCGCTCGATGCTGGCGTCGGGGTTCAGCGCGAACGTCACGTAGGCGTCGGCGTTCAGGTTGCGCTGCTTCCAGCGCACGATGAAGGTGTCGTGCTGGAAGTGCTCCAGCTCCCCCGTCAGGTCCGGCGTGCGGGTGAAACTCATGATGCGCTTCCTGCCCTCGGCGCGTATCGTCACCTTGCCGTACCACGGGTCCTCATACTCGCCGTCGTAGGACGCCAGCGGCAGCGACGGCGTCGACTTCGCGGTGCGCGCGCCGGCCTCCTTGCCCTGCCGCTCCAGCTCCTCCTTGTGCGCGGCCGCTTCCTGGTCCGCGTACAACTTGATCCAGTCGCTGGCCGGCACGTCCAGGTACTGGTCCAGGATGCGCCAGTACAGCGACGCCATCGCCGGGCTGTTCTCGGCGTTGGTCAGGATGGCGATGCCCAGCTTCTCTTCCGGCACCATCAGCACCGTCGAATAAAAGCCCTGCAGCGCGCCGCCGTGCATGGCGATCTTGCGGCCCTTGTAGTCGCGCAGGCTGAAGCCCAGGCCATAGGCCGCGAAGTTGGGTTTGGTCGCGGCCAGCGCAGGTTTCGGTTCGCGGATGCGTATCGGCGTCTGCTCGGACCACATTTCGTTGAGCTGCTTGGCGCTGATCAGCTGCGTGCCGTTTTCCAGCTTGCCGCCGCCCAGCAGCATCGTCATCCAGCGCGCGATGTCCTCGGCGTTGGTGTTGATGCCGACCGCGCCCACCGCGTTCTCCACCGGCATGGGCTTGACCACCGCGGCCTTGTCGTCGATCTTGCTGTGCGGCGCGGAGTAGTCGCCGCTGGCCAGCATCCCGGCGACGTTGGTGGTGGTGCCGTTCATGCCCAGCGGCGCCAGGATGCGGTCGTGGATGGCCGCGCCCCACGGCTTGCCCGCCTTGGCGGCGACGATCTTGCCGGCCACGATGTAGAGCAGGTTGTCGTAGGCGTAGCTGTTGCGGAAGCTGGTGGCCGGCTTCACGTAGCGCAGGCGCGCGATGATTTCGTCGGTGCTGAAATTGGTGGTCGGCCACCACAGCAGATCGCCCGCGCCCAGACCCAGGCCGCTGCGGTGCGTGAGCAGGTCGCGCACCGTCATCGCGCCGGTGACATAGGAGTCGTACATCTGGAAGTCCGGCAGGTGCTTGGTGACCGGATCGTCCCAGGCGATCTTGCCCTCGTCGACCAGCATCGCCAGCGCGGCGGCGGTGAAGGCCTTGGAGTTGGACGCCACTTCGAACAGCGTCTTGCCATCCACCGGCGTCGGGTCGCCCAGCTTGCGCACGCCGTAGCCCTGGGCGGAGATCACCTTGCCGTCCTTGACGATGGCGATCGCCATGCCGGGCACGTCGAAGGTTTTCAGCGCGAGCTTGACGTCGGCGTCGAGGTTGTAGGCTGGCGCGGCGGCCAGCGCCGGGACGGACACCGCCAGCACCACCAGCGCGGCGGCGGACGCGCGATAAAACGTACGGGAGAATTTCAGCATCGTTATTTTTTAAATTGTTTGTCGACCGATCCCTGGGTGACCGGGTGATAGTGCTCGCGCGCCTTGGCGTAGACCGCCTTGGCCCATTCCCGGTCGCCCGGATTCTTCAGCAGCGCGGTGTACAGCGGCACCACGAACTTCTGGCGGCCCACGCTCATCAGGAAGGTGTTGAGCGGCTCGCGCACGTTGTAGCCGGCCTTGATCGACGCCAGGTAGAAGCGGTAGGCGATTTCGTTGTTGCCGCTCTTGCCCAGCGCGAAAGCCTGGTCCAGCTCCTGCAGCTGCGTGGCGTTGGCCTTGCCGTCGATATCGTTCAGGAAGTGCATCCACTCCAGCGCGATCCAGTTCTTGCCGTTCAAGTCCTTGGTCGGCAGCTCGCCCTTCAGCCACGCGGTGCGCTGCGCGTCCAGCGCGGCCAGGCGCGGCGAGGCCGCGTGCCTGGCGCTGGCCGGAATGCCGGCGCCGTACAGCCACTCGTCGAGCTCCGCCTGCGACATCACTTCCGGATGCGCGTCCAGCAAATTCTTCTTCAGGTAGGCCACGAATTCGTCGGTGGTGGCGGACTTGAACGCGTGCTGGTCGAACCAGCCGCGCAGGAAGGGATCGAACACCTCGCGGCCGGCGCGTTCCTCCAGGGTGCGCAGCAGCCACGCGCCCTTCGGATAAACCAGGCCGCTGTCGGTGTAGCTGGCGGCGCTGGTGTCGGGATCGCGCGTGACCAAGGCCTGCTTGGCCGCCGGGATCGACGGCAGCGAGGCCAGCGCCTCCTCCTGCTCGACCTGCAGGTTCATCTCCGCCACTTCTTCGCCGTACAGCTTCTCGACGATGCGGGTGGTGACGTAGGTGGTGAAGCCTTCGTTGAGCCAGAAGTGCTTCCACGAGGCGTTGGTCACCAGGTTGCCGGACCAGGAGTGCGCCAGTTCGTGCGCGATCAGGTCGACCAGGCTGCGGTCGCCGGCGATCATGGTCGGCGTGACGAAGGTCAGGCGCGGATTCTCCATGCCGCCGATCGGGAACGACGGCGGCAGCACCAGCATGTCGTAGCGCTCCCACCGGTACGGGCCGTACAGGCCCTCGGCGGCGCTGATCATTTTCTCGGTGTCGGCCAGCTCGTAGGCGGCGGCGTCGATGCGCGCCGGTTCGGCGTAGACGGCGGAGCGCGGGCCGAGGGTGCGCACGTCGATCTCGCCGATGGCGATCGCCAGCAGGTAGGATGGAATCGGCTGCGCCATCTTGAATTTCCAGCCGCCGGCGCCGGTCGCGTTCTGGTCGTTCTCGGCGCTCATCACCACGCGCATGCCGGCCGGCGCTTCGATGCGCGCGCTGTAGGTGAAGCGCACGGCCGGAGTGTCCTGCACCGGCGCCCACGAGCGGGCGTTGATTTCCTCGGACTGGCTGAACATGAACGGACGCTTGCCGGACATGGTCTGCTGCGGCGACATCCACTGCAGCGCGGCGGCCGACGGCGCGGTGCGGTAATACACGCGCACCTTCTGCGGCTGGAACGCCAGCGCGATGCGCAACGCCCTGCCCTTCTCGGCGTCCGGCTTGTCGAGCATGAAGGAGGCGGCGCTCCAGCGGCCGTTCGGGTTGAGCACCTGCACCTTGGCGATATTGAGTTCGTTCGTGTCCAGCACCAGCGTGCGGGCCGAGGGATCGATCCAGTTCAGCGTCAGCTCGGCGTAGCCGGCCAGCGTCTTGTGGCCGAAGTCGGCCTTCAGGTCCAGATACAGGTCGCTGGTGCGCACCTGGTCGTAGCGCGCGTAGCTCAGCGGGTCGGCATGGGCGACGCCCAGCGCCGCAAGGGCGGCCAGGACGAACGCGGACAGTTTTTTCTTGATAGGCATGGCGGTCTTTTCAATGTTGACTGAAGCGCGAAGCAGAATAGCATAGCCATGTATCGGAGATGTGTACATGCGTGCGGCTATGCTATCATTCGCTCCGTAAGTGGGGAGTAGTCGGCTTGCGCCGTCCCGGCGCAAGAACCTGTGTCAACATAATCGGTCCGCAGACCGTGGTGCAGGTGGTTGAAAAACTTGACGAGACCATGATCGAGGTGCGGCCATGATGGGCCGGAGTCGCGCCTGGATCATTGGTTAATCGTTTCCGGCCCGCGTACTACTTAAAATCCCATGGAAGCCTTCCTCGTCTCTACCGGTATCGTCGCCCTCGCGGAAATCGGCGATAAAACCCAGCTGCTCGCCTTCTGCCTGGCCGCCAAGTTCCGCCGCCCGCTGCCCATCGTCGCCGCGATCTTCGTCGCCACCATCGCCAACCACGCGTTCGCCGCGGCGGTCGGCGCCTGGATCACCAGCCTGCTGGGGCCCGACATCCTGCGCTGGGTGCTGGGCGCGTCCTTCCTGGCGATGGCCGCGTGGACGCTGGTGCCGGACAAGATCGACGACGACGACATGCCGCTGGCGAAGTACGGCGTGTTCCTGACCACGCTGATCGCCTTCTTCGTCGCCGAGATGGGCGACAAGACGCAGGTGGCCACGGTGGCGCTGGCGGCGCGCTATCACAGCCTGGTGGCGGTGGTGTGCGGCACCACGTTCGGCATGATGCTGGCCAATGTGCCGGCGGTCTACCTGGGCGACCGCATCGCCCACCGCGTCTCGCTCAAGCTGGTGCACGGCATCGCGGCGCTGGTGTTCGCCGTGCTGGGCGTGGCGACGCTGCTGGGCGCCGGGTCCAGCCTGGGCGCGTAAGGTCAAGTCATTTATGTCCCGCTCCGTGTGTTACCGCACGGATGCGGAGAAATTAACAATCTATCATACTTGTCACTTCATTATGACAGGGGCAAGGAATGCGATTGATGAGCAAAATAGCGGCGCTGGTGTTGTGCGCCTCCGCGTTGAACATTCAGGCTTATGCGGCGGAACCGGCGCCGGTGGCCGCACACGCCACCAGTGACGCCACCAGCGCTTCCGGTATCGCCAAACCAGCCAGGCCGGCGGCCAGAAAGCCCGACATGGTGTCGGTGCCGGAGCCGGTGAACTACAAGCTGATATTGCTGGGTATCGCGGTGCTGCTGCTGTTCGCGCGCAACAGCAACAAGCGCGAACAGCCGTGGACCAAGTAAGCGCGCTTACTGCACGTTCAGCGTGACGTCGTCGATCAGGAACGCGGTCGACACCGTCGAACCTTCCACACCTTCGAAGTATATCCTCACCGTCTGCCCTTTGTAGGCCGACAGGTCGAAACTCTTCTGCACATACGTGCTGCCCTTGTTCAGGTTCGAATAGGTCGCCAGCGTCGCCAGCACCGCGTTGGCGCCGCTGCGCACCTGCACCTTGAGCGTGTCGTAGGCGGTGCTGGTGGTGGTCTCGTCGGACACCACCTTGAGCCAGAACGCCAGCGTGGCGCTGGTGGCGTCGGCCGGTATCGTCACGGTCTGGTACAGCGTGTCCGTGTGGGCGCTGCCGTAGCCGTCCAGCCAGGCCTTGTAGCTGCCGCCATGCGCGGCCTGGCCCGAGTCGTTGCTGATCACGCCCGACGTCGCGGTCCATGAGGCGGCGCCCGATTCGAAGCCGCCGTTGACGATCAACTGCGTGGCGGTGGGCGGCGTGGTGGTGCCGCCGCCGCTGGTCTGCGTGACCCACACCGGCGCCGACCACAGGATGTTACCGTCGTTCTGGGTGATCTTGGCGTAGTAGAAGTGCTCGCCCACGGCCGGCGTGATGGTGGTGCTGGCGGTGGCCGACAGCTGCGTCACCGTGCCTTTGCGGCCGGGGACACCCTCATACATCTTCACCGACGATACCGTCTTGCCGCTGCTGCTGGCGAAGTTGGCCACCAGGTTCAGGGTGCCGCTGTTGGTGAAGCGCTCACCCATCACGTGGCCGTTGGCGGTCAGGATCAGCTGCGAGGTCTTGTCCATGGTGGCGAACACGCGGCGCGCCTTGATGGCGGCGATCATATTGGCGGTGGTCAGCGGCGTGCCGGTCGGCAGCAGCACGCCGGTGCGGTTGGTGTAGGACGCGCCCCAGTTGGCGCAGTGGTTATCCTGGTCGCTGGAGAAGGCAACGTGGTAGCCCGCCTCCAGCGCCTTGTTGCAGGCGCCTTCGTAGGTGCTGCGGCCGGTCTCGGTCTCGCTGGTGTTGGTGGAGAAGGCCGAGGTGTTGAGCACTTCGCACAAGGCCATCGCCTGGTCGCCGTCGGCCGTGTAGCCCAGCGGCGTGCCGTTGACCAGGAACTGGCCGGACGATTCGGGATGATTGAACTGGCCGATGTAGCCGCGCTGGCGCATCAGCGTGTACAGCGCGGCGTAGTCGTTCTTCGGCGTCAGCGTGTCGGCGATCAGCTGGCCGCTGCTGTTGCTCTCCCATCCCAGCAGCTCGGTGGTGTTGAAGATGTTCATATGGCCGCCGTTGTTGATCACGCCCCACTCCAGCCCATACATGCCGAGGAAGTTGGCGTGCGCGCTGTTGAAGTTGGCGGCGGCGCTCAGGCCGGACTGGAACAGCGCCTTGGCGGTGGCGGGATCGGCCGATGCGTTGGTGCTGTCGGAACCGTCGTACATGTGATTGTGCTCGGAGGCCATCAGGAAATCGAGGCCCTTGTTCATCGCGTACTGGTAGGCGTCGGCCGGTCCCAGCGCCGCGCTTTGCGGCGCCTGCGCGCCGGTGCAGCTGCCCAGCGGGCCGCCGCCGTCGCTGTGGTTGGTCTGGCTGTGCAGGTTGCCGAGGTAGATGGTGTAAGGCAGCGATGATGTCGCGGCCACCGCGCCCTGCGCCACGCGGCCGGCCTGGCGCGCCGGGCGCGCGGAAGCGGCGTTGGTCGGCAGGGCCTTGAAGGCCGGCATAGCCTGCGCCGGATTGCGGCCCACCGAGATGTCCCAGCTTTGTTCGACCGTCTCTTCACCGGTGACGGCCTGCATGCGCGCCACGTAGACGCCGTCGGTCAGGATCAAGCCGTCGGCGCGGCCGTCCCACGCGATGCTGACGTCGACCGGCTTGCCGGCGATGCGCTGCACGCCCTGCCACTGCTGGACCACCACGCCGTCCGGGCTGACCAGCTCCAGATGCCAGCGCACGTCCTGCTCGCGCTCAAGCAGCGGGAAGTCGAAGGCTAGCTTGAAGGTACGGGCTTCCGGCCGGTCCTGGTCGGCGCCGTCGGCGACGAAGGGCGCGTGCAGCGTGGCCTCGAACTCGTGATGGTCGGCCATGGACGCGTGGACCGCGCCAATCACGCCGGAGGACAGCATCAACATCATCGCGAGCCGGGACAGCATCTTAGATTTGTTCATCGTTCTCTTTCTCTCTGCGGTTGGGGATCCAAAATACTGGCAACTATGCATGACAGGAAGATGACGAATCAATTCGAAATTGCTTGGCTATTCAGAGGTCTTTGGAATAAATGCGGTGGCGCTTGGGGGCGCATGCGACAACGGCGCGAAAACTAAATTTTCGCGCCGTTGTACCGATGATGAAAATGTCCAGAATGGGACACTCTGTTAAGAATTTAACTTGGCCGGCATGAGCAGTTCGACCTTATGGATGCTGGCGGTATCGTGCAGGTCGATCGCCAGCGCCAGCTGGCGCACGCCGTCCACCGTCAGCACCGGCGCGGCGGTTTCCGCCGACTTCACCACGCGGATCACGTACGAGCCTTCGCCATGGCGGTAGGTCAGCGTGAAGTGATCCCATTCGGTCGGCATGCGCGGCGCCAGCGTGATCTGGGTGGCGGTCCGCGTCAGGCCGAGCAACGACTCCAGGATCAACCGGTACATCCAGCCGGAGGAGCCGGTGTACCAGCTCCAGCCGCCCCGCCCCACGTGCGGCGCCACGGCGTAGACGTCGGCCGTGACCACGTAGGGCTCGACCTTGTAGCGCGCCATGCCTTCCGCCGTGCCGCCGTGCTGCACCGGGTTGATCATGCGCGCCAGCTCCCACGCGCGGTCGGTCTCGCCCAGGCGGGCGAAGGCCATCGCGGTCCAGATGGCGGCGTGCGTGTACTGGCCGCCGTTCTCGCGCACGCCGGGCACGTAGCCGCGGATATAGCCCGGGTTCGGGCCGGCCTTGTCGAACGGCGGGTCGAGCAATTGGATGATGCCGGAATCGCGCCGCACCAGGCGCTGGTTGACCTGCTCCATCGCGCCGCGCACCCGCACCGGATCGGCGGCGCCGGACAGCACGCCCCAGCTTTGCGAGATCGAATCGATCTGGCATTCCTCGTTGGTGTGCGATCCGAGCGGCGTGCCGTCGTCGAAATACGCGCGGCGGTACCACTGGCCGTCCCACGCGTTCTGCTCGACGTTGAAGGCCAGCTTCTTGGCCTCGCTGCGGCATTCGGTGGCGAAGTCCACGTCCTGCATCAGTTCCGCCACCTCGGCGAAGCGCTGCAACACCTCGCACAGGAAGAAGGCCAGCCACACGCTCTCCCCCTTGCCATGCTCACCCACCTTGTCCATGCCGTCGTTCCAGTCGCAGGAACCGATCAACGGCAGGCCATGCTCGCCGAAGCGCAGGCCGTTGCGGATGGCGCGCACGCAGTGCTCGTACAGCGTGCCGCTTTCGCTGGAGCGGCCCGGCATGTCGTAGTAGGAGTCCTCCTCCGGCTTGACGGCGCGGCCCTCCAGGTAAGGCATGCTTTCGGCCAGCACGCCGGTGTCGCCGGTGGTGCTGACGTAGCGCCAAGCGCCCAGCGGCAGCCACAGGTAATCGTCCGAGCAGTGGGTGCGCACGCCGCGGTCGGACGGAGGATGCCACCAGTGCTGCACGTCGCCCTCCAGGAACTGGTGGGCGGCGCACAGCAGCAGCTGGTCGCGCAGCAGCTGCGGTTGCGTGTGGATGGTCGCCATCGCGTCCTGCAGCTGGTCGCGGAAGCCGAAGGCGCCGCCGGACTGGTAGTAGCCGCTGCGCGCCCACATGCGGCAGGCGATGGTCTGGTACATCAGCCAGCCGTTGGCCAGCAGGTCCAGCTCCGGCTCCGGCGTGTCGATGCGCACCGCGCCCAGGGTTTTCTCCCAGTGCGCGTGCACGGCGGCCAGCGCCTCGTGCGCGGCGCCGGCGCTGCGGTGCTTCTGCGCCAGGCTGCTGGCGTCGGCGTTGCGGCGGCCGGCCACGCCCAGTACGAAGACGATCTCGCGCTCCTGGCCCGGCAGCAGGTCGAACGGCACCTGGATGGCGGCGCAGGCGTCCAGCCCCGCGCCGATCTTGCCGGACAGGCGAGAGCGGCGCAGCGCAGCCGGCGCGGCCAGCGTGCCGTTACGGCCCAGGAATTCGCTGCGGTCGGCGGTGTGGGTGCGCAGCGTGGCGTCGCAGTTGAAGAAGGCCACGCGGCCGGTGAACTCGGTGTTGTAGGGGTTCCTGGCAAACAGCGCGCCACTGACCGGATCGGCCTCGGTGACGATGTGCATGCCGGACTTGGAACGCATGTCGCCCAGCACCCACTCGACGTAGCCGGTGGCCGACAGGCGCCGCGTCACCAGCGAGTCGTTGCGCACCTTGAGCACCGTGTACTTGATCGGCGCGTCGGTGGCGACGAAGGTGGTCATCTCGGTGGCGATGCCGGTCTCGGTGTGTTCGAACACGCTGTAGCCGAAGCCGTGGCGCGTGATGTAGCCGCCGTTGCCGCGCGCCGGCAAGGCGGTGGGCGACCAGAAGCGGCCGCTCTGTTCATCGCGCAGGTAGAAGGCCTCGCCGCTGGCGTCGCTGACCGGATCGTTGTGCCACGGCGTGAGGCGGAATTCATGCGCGTTCTCATGCCAGGTGTAGGCCTGGCCGCTTTCCGAGATCACGCAGCCGAACTGCGGGTTGGCCAGCACGTTGGACCACGGCGCCGGCGTGCGTTTCGCATCGCTGGTGGAGATGACGTATTCGCGGCCGTCCGGCGTGAAGCCGCCGATGCCGTTTTCCAGCATCAGCGCGCGCACCGGCGGCGTGGCCGGGCCGGCGTCCGCGTAGTCGCCACGGTTGTCCGTCATCAGCGGCGGCATGCGCATGGCCGGTGAGCCGGGACGCTTGATCTGCTCGGCCAGCGTACCGCGGCTGTCGCTGAGGATGGCGCGCGCCACCGATTGCAGCAGCACGCGGTCCTCGTTGGCGATTTGGTCGGCCAGGCGCACGAAGATGCCCCCCGGCCGGTCGATGGCCTGGGCATCGATGCCGGAGGCGATCAGCCCCATGATCTGCTCGTGCAGCAGCTGGCGGTAGCCCGACTGGTCCTCGTACCAGATCACCAGGTCGACCACCAGCCCTTTCAGGCGCCAGTAGGCGTGCGCCTGCACCATCTGGCGCGCCAGCTCGATGTTGGCCGGGTCCTTGATCTGCAGCAGCACGATCGGCAGGTCGCCGGAAATCGCGTAGGCCCACAGGCCGGACTGGCCGCGTTGGTTCTTGACCAGCGTGCCGGCGTCGGCGCGCAACGCGGCGTTCGGGTAGATGACCGAGTTGGCCAGGCGCCCGTACAACTGGGCGTCCGCCTCGCTGGCGTTGAGCTGGCGCAGCACCACCTGGCTGTGGGTCCACGCCAGTTCGAACACGCGGTCGGCCAGGTGGCGGTCCTGGTATTTGTCGATCAGGTGCAGCGCGGCCTCGCGCTGCTCGGTCATGCCGGTGACGATGTCGACGATGGCCGTCTGGTCGGGCTGCAGCGTGATGGTGTGGCGGATCGCCACCACCGGATCGAGCACCGATCCTTCCGCGCCGCTCAACGGCGCCTGCTCCAGCATGGCGTTGGGCGCGGCGGCGGTGTTGCCGCGGCCGATGAAGCGCGAGCGGTCGGTCTCGAACGAGACCGCCGTGACGGCGGCGTCGTGCACCATCATCGAGTGCATCAGCCACGGCATGACGTCGGCCTGTCCGCGCGGGCGGCGCGTGCACAGGATGGCTTTTTCGTCGCGCAGGATTTCGGTCTGCACGAACAGTTTGCTGAACGCCGGGTGGGCGGCGTCGGCGGCGGCCGGCGCCATCACCACTTCGGCAAAGCTGGTCACCTCGATGGTGCGCACGCGGTCGGACTTGTTGGTGATGCGGGTGCGCCGCAGTTCGATGTCGTCTTCCGGCGAGACCACGATTTCCGTGTACAGGTCGATGTTGCGGTCGGAGCGGCGGAACTCGGCGCGGCCCTCGGAGAAGATCACCTCATGCTTGCGCGGATCGACCAGCGTCGGTTGATAGGTGGTGGACCAGAAACGGCCGTCGTCCATGTCGCGCACGTAGCAGAAGTTGCCCCAGTTGTCGCGGGTGCTGTCCTCGCGCCAGCGGGTCACGGCCAGGTCCTTCCAGCGGCTGTAGCTGCCGCCGGCGTTGGTGACCATGACGTGATAGCGGCCGTTGGACAGCAGCTGGGTTTCCGGCATCGGCGTGGTGTGCTGGCTCAGGATGCGCATCGGCATGGCCTGCTCCGGCGCGCTGGAGCGGATCGCCGCCATCTCGGTGGTGTTGGAGTAGAAGGCGCCCGCCTCCGGACTGCGTTCCTGCAGCACCAGCAGCGTCGATTGCAGCAGCGGATCGGATTCGAAGCGGCGCTGCATCGGGCGGTCGTGCAGCAGGTAGCTCAGGGCCAGCAGTCCCATCCCCTGGTGATGCACCATGAAGGAGCGTATCACGGCGGAGGCCTGGCCGCGCGGCAGGCGCGAGGCCGTGTAGTCGACCGCCTCGTAGAAGCCGTAGCGGCCCATGTAGCCCAGGCCCGCCATCTTCTGCAGGTTGAGGCAGGCCGCTTCCGGCCGCACCATCAGTCCCAGCATCGTGGCGTAGGGCGCGATCACCAGGTCGTCGGCCAGGCCGCGCTTCAGGCCCAGGCCCGGCACGCCGAAGGCGCGGTACTGATAATTGAGGCTGGCGTCGACCGTGTTGTAGCCGGATTCGGAGATCCCCCACGGCACGTTGCGGCGCTTGCCGTAGTCGATCTGGGCGTCGATCACCGCGCTGTAGGTCTGGTCGAGCAGCGTGCTCGGATAGTTGGGCATCACCAGCAGCGGCATCAGGTACTCGAACATCGAGCCGCTCCAGGACAGCAGCACCGGCTTGCCGGCCACGATGCACAGCTGGCGGCCCAGCGCGAACCAGTGCTCCTGCGGCAGCTGGCCTTGAGCGATGGCGACGAAGCTGGCCAGCCGCACTTCCGACGCCAGCAGATCGTAGTAGCTGGCGTCCAGCCGGCGCTCGGAGACGTTGTAGCCGATGGCCAGCAGGTTGGTGGTCGGATTGAACAGGAAGCCATATTCCATCTGGGCGTATGCGCCGCAGCGCTGCGCCAGGGCGGCCAGTTCGCGCATGCGTTCGTGGGCGGCGGCGGCGCCCTGCGCGCACAGGCCGGCCAGCGCCAGCTGGCGGTCTCGCTCGGCCGGGGCCAGGTCGTTGGCCAGCACGGCGGCCGGCTGGTCGATCATGGCGGCCAGTTCGCGCAGCGTCGGCACGCGCGTCAGGCTGGTGTCGAACACGGCGTCCGCCGGCAGGTTGACCCAGGGCGTGAGCAGCGTCAGGTCCGCCAGCGCGGCCTGGCACTGCCGCACCAGCGCGGCGGACCACATGGCCGCCTCGCCGTGGGTCTCGGCTTCCGCCGGCGGCGGCAGCTGGCCGGCGGCGGTGGACACGCGGGTCAGCCAGGCATGCAGCTGCTGCAGGTTGCCGGCGTCCGGCGCGGGCGCCAGCGCGGCCAGCAAGGCGTTCAGCGCGGGCGTCTCGGCGCCGGCCTGCGATTGCTGCAGCACCTGGCAGGTGGCGACGACGCCGTCCACCGTTTGCTGCCCGAGGATGGGCTGGTCGTACAAGCCGGTCAGGCCGGCCTGCAGGGTTAGCAGGTGGCCGGCCAGGTTGCCGCTGTCGACGGTGGAGATGTAGATCGGGTGCAGCGGCTTGAGGGTCTGCGTGTCGTACCAGTTGTAGAAGTGGCCCTGGTGGCGTTCCAGCTGGTCCATCGTGGCCAATGTGCTGGCGGTGCGCTCCATCATCTGGCCGACGGTGATGTAGCCGAAATCGCTGGCGCTCAGGTTGGCCAGCAGCGCCATGCCGATATTGGTCGGCGAGGTGCGGTGCGCCACCACGTGCGCCGGGTGCTCCTGCATGTTATCGGGCGGCAGCCAGTGGTCTTCCGGGCCGACGTAGCGTTCGAAATAGGCCCAGGTGCGGCGCGCCAGCTGGTGCAGGAAGCGCTGCTGGTCCGGCGTGAGGCGGGCGTGCCGGCGCACGATCGGGCGGCTGATCCGCTCCGCCACGGCCGGCGCCAGCAGCCACGCCAGCAGGAACAGCGCGGCCGGCGCCAGGCTGGTTGGGCGCCAGCCCAGCAGCGCGCCGCCGACGAACAGCGCCAGCACCGGCGACACCCACATGGTGCGCCATACGCCGGCCGCGCCGTCGGCCGCGCGCGTCAGCGCCGAGGCCCGCCATTCCAGCAGGTGCTTGTGCGAGACCAGCAGGCGCCAGCCGCTGCGCAGGATGGCGTCCAGGCTGAAATACGCCTCGTACGGCAGGAACACCAGCATCAGGATGGCGTGCGCGAACTGCATGCCGCCGCGCCGCAGCGCGGCCCGTATGTGCTGGCTCCACAAGGTGTCCTCCGGGCGGTGCAGCAGGTCGTGCGCGGTGCTGGCCAACGGCGGCACGAAGATCACGGCCAGCACGGCGCCGGCCCACAGCCACGGGTCGGGCAGCCAGCGCCAGGCGGTGATCAGCGACAGCACCAGCGCCGGCGCGGTCAGGCTGCGGCGCAGGTTGTCGAACAGCTTCCAGCGCGACAGCAGCGACAGCGGATTGCGTTCGCGCTTGCGGTTCGGGCCCGGCACGCGGCCGAACAGCCACGAGGCCAGTTGCCAGTCGCCGCGGGTCCAGCGCTGGCGGCGGCTGACGTCATCGCTGTAGCGGGCCGGGTAGGCTTCGTACAACTGGACGTCGCTCAACAGGCCGGCGCGCAGGTAGCAGCCTTCCAGCAGGTCGTGGCTGAGGATGCGGTTGTCCGGCAGCCGGTTGCCCAGCACCTGCTCGTAGACGTCGACGTCGTAGATGCCCTTGCCGATGAAGGAGCCTTCGAAGAACACGTCCTGATACACATCGGAGACGGTGCGGGTGTAGGGGTCGATGCCCGGCTCGCCGCCGCACAGTTTTTCGTACAGCGAGGCGTTCTCGCTCGGCAGGCTGACCGTGACGCGCGGCTGCAGGATGCCGTAGCCCTCCACCACGCGGCCGCGCGCGCTGTCGATGCGCGGCTGGTTCAGCGGATGCCGCATGGCGGCGATGAACTGGCGCGCGGCCTCGCGCGGCAGCTGGGTGTCGGTATCGAGCGTGATGACGTACTTGATGTCTTCCAGTTCCCCGAGGTCGCCCACCACCAGGCTGAATTTGTCTCGCGCACCGCCGCGCAGGAAGCGGTTCAGGTCCTGCAGCTTGCCGCGCTTGCGCTCCTCGCCCATCCATACGCCCTCCTGCGGATTCCAGCGGCGCGGGCGGTGCAGCAGCAGGAACGGCGACGCCGCCTGGCCGTTGGCGTGGGTGGCGTACTTGCGGTTCAGCTGCTCCACGCAGCGGCGCATCTGCTCCATCAACGCGGCGTCGGCGGGCAGGGTTTCGGCGGCGGCGTCGGCGAAGTCGGTCAGCAGGCAGAACACCAGGTTGGGATCGCGGTTGGCGAGGAAGCGCACCTCCAGCTGTTCGCACAGCTCATCGACATTCTCGCGGCTGTAGACCAGCGTCGGCACCACCACGATGGCGCGGGCGTCGGTCGGCACGCCGTCCTTGAAGTCCATGCGCGGCAGCGGATTGGGGCGGGTCACCAGCGTGGCGATCCAGTTCACCAGGCTCAGTGCCAGCTGGCTGCTGCCCGCCAGCGCCAGCACGCCAAGCAGCACGATCACCGGGCCATGCACGCCGTTGCGCGCGGCCCGCTCCAGCAGCAGCGCGGTGGACACCAGCGAGATGGCGGCGATGGCGCCGAGGTAGGACGTCAGCGGCGAGGCGCGCGAGGTTTGCTGCAGCGCCTCCAGCCACGGGCGGCGCATGCCGGTCTGCTTTTCCAGCGCGGCCAGGCCGCCGCCGATCAGGTAGAAGCCCACGTGGCCGTGGCGCTCGTCGCCGCCGTCGAAGTGCGCCTGCGCCAGCTGCAAGGCTTGCTGCGCCACTTCGACTTCGGAATAGCGCGAGCGCTTGGCGATCTTCTCGATCGCGTGGCGGTACTGGTCGCGGGTGGCGAATTCCATGCGGCCGTAGACGCCGGCCGGGTCCTGGCGCAAGGTCTGCTCGACCACACTCATGGTTTCGACGAACTCCTGCCAGTCCATGGTGCCGAGGAAGCGCAGGCTGCCGATGCTGTTGGCGATCGAGACCTGCTCGGCCGCCTGCTGCTGGATCTCGGCCTGGATCTGCTGCTCGATGGTCTGGTCCGATTCGGCCAGGCGGTGCGTGATCCACGACAGCGCCAGCGTCAACGCCGGGCTTTGTCCCTGCAGGCGGCGCGCCAGTTCGGCCACGAAGGCGCTGGTGATGGGCGGATTGGAGCGCGCCATGTCGGCCACCATCAGTATCAGGCCGCTGGGATTTTTTTCCGCGACGTCGGTCATCTGGTCGGCCCAGGTGTTGGCCAGGTCGCGGTGGATGCGGTTGTCGGCCACGCGCGCGGCCACGCGGCGCAGGTTCTCGATCAGCGCCAGGCGCAGCATGATAGGGATGGCCCACAGTTCGCCCAGCTGCAGCGTCGCCACTTCCTGGTAGGCGTCGACGAAGCGGCACAGCGATTCGGGATCGACGCGGCCGTCGCCGTGGGCGATGATCTCCAGCGCGATCTTGTACACGCGCGGCGTGCCCTCGGGCGCGCCCTTGCCCAGGCGCGGCAGCTGCTGGCTGTAGTTCTTGGGCAGGTGGCGGCGGGCGATGCGGATCTGGTCTTCGATCAGGTAGAAATTATCCAGCAGCCATTCGGACGCGGGCGTGATCTGGCGGCCGGCCTTGACGGCGGCGGTCAGCTCGTCGCAGGTGGAGTCGATGACGGCGGCGTTTTCCGCCAGCCGCGCCAGCAGGCGGTCGCGGCCGCCGCGCTTGCTCAGTTCGTGGTGCGTGGCCAGCGTCTTCCCGTGCGCGGCCATCTGCGCTGCGCTGAACAGCTCGGCGCGCAGCGGCAGGTCTTGGTCGTCTTCGTCGGACAGCAAGGAGCCGGAGGGGGATTCGCGAAAGCCCAGCGTGATGTCGGGCATGAGGGGGGCGGACTTGTTCAACGTGGACCTCGCTTCAATTCTGCGAATAGGAAATTATCTCCTTAGGCATGCTACGGGGGCGCACGGGACGCGACTGTGCGCTGACGTACATAAAGAATTTCCACGAAAAAAAAGGCCGCTTGCGCGGCCTTGTAAAGGAAGAAACCTATAATGGATCAGGCCGCCTTCGCGAGCGGCGCCAGCGCCAATCCGCCGCCGAGGCTGTATGCCTGGGCGTGGCCGAGCCGGCGCAGCAGCTGCGCGGCCTTCTGGCTGCGATTGCCGCTGCGACAGAAAAATACCAGCGGCGCGCGCTCGCCGCGCAGCCAGTCGCTGGCGTGCTCGGCCAGGCGGCCCAGCGGCACGCTGAGGGCCTGGCGTCCGCCTGGACCGGGCGCGGCCGTCGCGGCGAATTCATATGGCTCGCGCACGTCGATCAGTTGGGCGTCGGGATGGGCCTGCAGGAAGGCGTCGAGCGCGGCGCTGTCGAGTTGCATGTCCGAAGGCGCACCAGCGTTGGCGGGCGCGGCCATGCCGACGCAGAACTGATTGTGTTCGTCGCGGGTCGGGCACAGCAGCGTTTGTGCGCAGGTCAGCGGACGCAGCGCGTCCACGGCGGGCCGCGCGCTGAAGGCGAAGCGCACCGCGTGCGGCGCCAGCGTGTCGCCGTCGGCCACGCCCAGCAGGTAGTGGCACGCGGCGCCGTCCGCCACGCTGGCCAGCGTCCGCGCGCCGAGCTTGATGGTGGCGGCGGCGGCCGGCCAGCCGTAGGCGTCGGTGACGGCGTGGTGGTCGAAGTGGCGGCCGAGCGCGTCGATCAGCACGCCGCGGTCGGCATCTGCCCGGGTGCTGACGATGGCCCGCACCTGGTAGTTCTGGCAGCGCACATAGGATTCGATGCGCTCGGTCATTTCCGGCAAGGGATCGATGACGATGCAGCTGCGGCTGGCGGCGTCCAGCACCAGCCAGCTGCACGCGCCTTCGGCGCCCAGTTGCAGCAGGCCGTCATGCGGCACGGCGGTGCGTTCGGACGGGATCAGGCAGCTGGCGCGCAAGGCCGCGCCGCAACGCTCGATGCGGCGGCAGGCGTCGTTGATGGTGGCCTCGTCCGCCAGCGGGCCGAAGGACATGCGGATGGCGCCGGCGCTGCGCCACAGCGGCGCGTGCATGGCGTCCAGCACGTAGCTGGGCGCGGCCTTTGCGGCCGAGCAGGCGCTGCCGGAGCTGACGCGCACCTGGGCAGCGTCGAACACATCCATCAGTTCGCGGCTCGACAAGCCGGGCACGGAAAAGTTCAGCGTGGTCGGCAGCGATTTGTCGAAGGGGTTGTTGAACACCACGCCGGGCAAGGCGGCGCGCAGGCTCTCGGCCAGGCGGGCGCGGTAGCTGGCCAGCTGATGGTGGCTGCGGAAGGTGTCGCCGCGTTCCAGCGCCGCCAGCACCACGCCCAGCGCGGCGATGCCGGCCATGTTCTCGGTGCCGGAACGCTGGCCGCTCTCCTGGCCGCCGCCCATGATCAGCGGCGTGAACGGCGCGCCGGCGCGCACGTACAGCATGCCCACGCCTTTGGGCGCGTACAGCTTGTGGCCGGAGAACGGCGCGTAGTCGATGCGGGTGGCGGCCAGGTTCAGGTCCAGCTTGCCCAGCGCCTGCACGCAGTCGACCAGCCAGTAGGCGGCGGTGCCGGTCTCGGCCAGCACGGCTTCGATGGCGGCCAGGTCGGTGATGACGCCGGTTTCGTTATTGGCGGCCATGGTGCACACCAGCGCGGCTTGCGGCGCCAGCGCGCGCAGCTGGGCCAGGTCGTGCGCGCCGTCCTGGTCAACCGGAAGTTTTTGCAGCGTCAGGTTCAGGCCCAGCAGGCGGTTCCAGTGCGCCAGGCTTTCCGGCACGGCCTTGTGCTCGGTCGCGCCGTAGACCAGCAGGCTGCCGATGGCCTCGCCCCGCTCGCGGCGTTCGCGCAGCGCGACCAGCGCCGACAGCACGGCGGTCTGGATGCCTTCGGTGGCGCCGCTGTTGAACATCAGGCGGCCGTCGCCCACGCCCAGCAGGCGAATCGCGCAGGCGCGCGCCTGGTCCAGCAAGACTTTGGCCTGGAGGCCGGTGCCGTGACTGCTGCTGGGATTGCCGTAGCGCTGGCCCATGGCGTCGGCCGCGGCGGCGATGGCTGCCGGCAGCACGGCGGTGGTGGCGTTGCCATCGAGGTAGATTTCGGTCGTCATGAGAATGCCTGTGTAATCGATGCCTACAGTTTACTCAGCCGCGCGGAAACAGATGTACTAAAATACCCCCGATATGCATCCGATATAGCATCGCCATGCTTAAATTTAGGAAAAAATAGAATGAATCAACTGGATCGCTACGATTATGCAATTTTGTCTGCATTGCAAGGCGACGGCACGCTGTCGATCGCCCAGCTCAGCGAGCGGGTCGGGCTATCCACCACGCCGTGCTGGAAGCGGGTGCGGCGGTTGGAAGAGGAGGGCTATATCGAAAGCCGCGTGGCCATCGTCAACCGCCGCAAGGTGGGCTTGCCGGTGACGGTGTTTGTCAGCGTGCGGACCAGCCAGCACGACGACAAATGGCTGGCGCGCTTCGCCGCGGCCGTGGTCGCCTTGCCGGAAGTGCAGGAGTTCCACCGCATGAGCGGCGACATCGATTACCTGTTGAAGGTGGTAACGAGCGATATCGAAGGATATGACAGGTTTTACAAGAAGTTGATTAAAGTGGCGCAGCTGACCGGGGTATCGTCGGCGTTTTCGATGGAGCAGATCAAGATCACCACGGCGTTGCCACTGGAGCTGGTTTCGCACCAATAATGTGCAGTGGCGGGCCGAGCATGGGATAATATTTGTCCCATATCAAATACTTGATTAAGCCCATGCGCGCACTGCTCGACCGCTGGCTGCCCAGCCCCACCACCGCCAGCCGCCGCGAACAATTGCGCGCCGCCGGCGGCGCCCTGTTCGGCCTGCTATTGACCGCCCTGCTCGGGCAATCCATGGCGCCCGGCGCCCTGTTCCTGGTCGCGCCGATAGGGGCCTCATCCGTGCTGCTGTTCGCGCTGCCGGCCAGCCCGCTGGCTCAGCCGTGGTCTGCCATCGGCGGCAATGTGGTCAGCGGCCTGATGGGCGTGCTGTGCGTGCGCTACTTCGGCGACGTGCTGTCGACGCCGCTGCTGTGCGCGCTGGCCGCCAGCACGGCGATCGCCGCGATGTTCGCGCTGCGCTGCCTGCATCCGCCGGGCGGCGCGGTGGCGCTGACCGCGGTGATCGGCGGCCCGGCCATCCATGCGGCCGGCTTCGCCTTCCCGCTGGTGACGGTGCTGGCCGACACGGCGCTGCTGGCCGTCATGGCCATGCTGTACAACAACCTGACCGGAAGGCGCTATCCCCATGCGCAGCAGAGCGCGCATCCGAACCCGCACGCGACCAAGGACGCCGTGCCGACCGTGCGGCTGGGCTTCAAGCCGGAAGACCTGGACGCCGTGCTCAAGCAATACAACCAGGTGCTGGACATCAGCCGCGACGAGCTGGAATCGCTGTTCATGCAGACCGAGCAGCGCGCCTACCAGCGCCGCTTCGGCATCATCAGCTGCGCCGACATCATGTCGCGCGACATCATCAGCGCCGAGTTCGGCACCAGCCTTGATGAAGCCTGGCAGCAGATGCGCGCGCACCGCGTGGCCGCGCTGCCTGTGCTCAACCGCGCGCGGCGGGTAATCGGCATCGTCACGCAGACGGATTTCCTGGAACATGGCGGGCTGGACGACTATCGCAGCATCCGCCATCAACTGCAGCGATTCCTGCGCAAAAGCGGCGTAACCCACACCGAAAAGGCTGAAGTGGTCGGCCAGATCATGACCCAGCACCCGACCACCGCGCGATTGGACACGCCGATCGTCGACCTGGTACCGCTGATGGCGGATTCCGGTTTCCACCACATCCCCATCGTCGACGAGGAGCAGCGTTTCGCCGGCATCATCACCCAGTCGGACCTGGTGGCCGCGCTGTACGAGAGCCGCTTCGCCGAAGCGGCGGCCTGAATAAAAAAGGCCGCTCCCCGAGGGCAGCGGCCAGGCTGTGCTGCTTTGTTATGCTTGAATCAGGATGCGGCGTTGCGGCGGCGGGCCAGCACGCCGAGCAGGCCCAGTCCGGCCATCAACGTGGCGTAGGTTTCCGGCTCCGGCACCTCCGCCGTGATGGCCGCCCCGACCGTGGCGCCGTAGTAGTACTCGCTGTTGGGGGTGACGAAGCTGATATCGGTATAACTTCCGCTAAATTTCAGTAATCCATTGCCTTCGAAGCCGGTGACGACCAAGCCGCTATTGGTCAATGTACCGCCGCCCCAATGTCCGGTTCCCTGGCTGAGGATGGTGAGACTGCCATTGAGGAATACAAAGCTTACCGGCACACCGCCCTGGCCGACGCTGAACACGTCGATATACGGATCGATCACCGCCTGGCTGAAATGGAAGTTATTGACAGTGGCATTGCCACCCGTCATCAGAATGGTGCCGTTGCTGCCGGGTGTATTGGTCACTTCGGCGTTGGTGAACGACGAGGGTACATCATAGATGCTGGAACTGTAATCGAGGCCTATCGTGTCGCCCGTGTAGGTGACCGTGATCGTCTGGGCGTTCTGCGTCAGGTTGCCGCTGCCGACGTTGGCCCAGGAGGTCCAGCTGACGGTCGGCGTTACCGCGGATGCCGCCAACGGTGCGGCCAACGCCAGTGCCCTTGCGGCTTTCATGATTTTCTTCATGCCATCCTCCAGTGTGTAGTGCGGTGCAAGTCACGCGACCGAGTTCTCAGCATACGCCGTTTTTTTATGTTCTTTGAACAATTATGCTTGCAAATTTGAAGTTAAAATTTCCAAGGAAAAACAATGTATCGCCGATACAAAAATTGTCCCAGCGCCGCCTCGCAATGGCTTATGCTAGGCGCCAATTTTGTGACATTCCGAGGAAGAAACTATGACGCATCGCCGCCACACCTTTGCTATTCTTGCCCCGCTGGCAGCCGCCGTGATGCTGGCGTTCGCGCCATTGGCGGCCGGCGCCGCCGCACCGGCCGCCGTTCCACAAGTAAGCGCCGCGCCGGCCCACAAGGCGCTGCTGGCCCTCGCCGACCAGTACTACGACGCCAACGCCCGCTTCGATCCGCTCAACGCCACGGAAAACGGCGACAACCGTTTCGACGACCAACTGGGCCTGAGCATCGCCCCGGCCAAGCGCGCCCAGCAGTTCAAACTGCATCGCCAATTCGCCGCCCGCCTGAAGGCGATCAAGCGCGCCCAGCTGGACAACGGCGACCGCATCAACTACGACATCCTCGGCTACGAGCTGAATGAACTGCTGGCGATGGAGAAGTTCCCCGAACATCTGCTTCCGATCAACCAGATGGACAGCGTGCCGGTTACGCTGGCCAACTACGCGGGCGGCGAAGGCTCGCAGCCGATCGGCACCGTCAAGGAATACGACGCTTACCTGAGCCGTATCAGCCAGTTGCCGGCCTGGATAGACCAGGCCATCGCCAATATGCGCGAGGGCATGAAGCAAGGCATCACCGAGCCGAAGGCCATCATGGAATCGGGTCTGCCGCAGTTCCAGAAACTGGTCAGTGCCACGCCGGAAAGCAATATTTTCTACACGCCCATCACCAAGTTGCCGGCCACCTTTGCCGACGCCGACAAGCAGCGCCTGACCGCCGCCTACCGCAAGACTGTCGGCGAGCAATTGATGCCGGCGCTGGCCCGCCTGGCCACCTTCCTGGAAAAGGAATACGTTCCAGCCTGCCGCACCACGACCGGCCTGGGCGCGCTGCCGAACGGGGCCGCGTGGTATCAGGCGCGTGTGGCCGGCGCCACCACAACGTCGCTCAAACCCGATGAAATCCATGCCATCGGGCTGAGGGAAGTCGCACGCATCCAGGCCCAGTTTGAAGTGCTGGGTCCCAAGCTCGGCTATACCGGCCCCGCGTCCGGCCTGCCGGTGTGGGTGGCGGCGCAGCCGAAGTTCTACCCATTCAAGACCGAGGACGAAGTCCAGGCCGTCTACCGCAAGCTGAACGATGTGCTGGACACCAAGCTGCCGCTGATGTTCACGCTGCTGCCAAAAGCCAAGCTGGACCTGCGCCTGGAACCAGAACTGAGCCGCGCCACCGCGTCGGACCACTACACGGCGCCGGCCGGCGACGGTTCGCGCCCCGGTGTGTTCTGGTCGGTGGTGAACGATCCGGCCAAATACGGCAGCACCGGCATGACCACGCTGTTCCTGCACGAAGGCAAGCCCGGCCATCACTTCCACATCGCGCTGATGCAAGAGCTAAATCTGCCTAACTTCCGCAAATATGGCGGCAACAACGCCTTTACCGAAGGCTGGGCGCTGTACGCGGAAACGCTGGGCAAGGAGATGGGCTTGTTCGACGATCCGGCGCAGTACTTCGGCCACCTGAACGATGAACTGCTGCGCGCCACCCGTCTGGTGGTCGACACCGGCATGCACGCGCAAGGCTGGACCCGCGAGCAGAGCATCCAGTACATGCATGACACGCTGGGTTATGACAATTCCGCCAAGACCGAAACCGAACGCTATATGGCCTGGCCGGGCCAAGCGCTGGGCTACAAGATCGGATCGCTGAAAATCGTCGAACTGCGCCAGCGCGCGGCCAAGGCGCTGGGAGACAAGTTCAGCCTGCCGAAGTTCCACGCCGTGGTACTGGGCGACGGCACGCTGCCGCTGGCCCTGCTGGAGGAAAAAGTCGATCGCTGGATCGCGGCGCAGAAGTAAACCACGGGGCGGGCCGCAAGAGCCCGCCCTCCGCCCTACTTGGCGTAGCGCTTGATGCGGGCGATCACCAGCTCGGGCAAAGCTGTGATCTGCTTTGCATGGTTGGCAAAGACGATCTGCTGGCGCCCGACCGAGACCGGCTTGCCGTCCGCATAAAAGCGGAACTCCAGCCAAAATGAGCACTTCCTTACGTCAAATGCATTCAACTCGCAATGAATCTCCTGGAAAGGGAAAGTCTCCTGCAGGTAGTCCTGCTCGGCGCGCTTGGTGATGAACACGCCTTCGTTGTGCAGCATGTCGCGCGAAATGCAATCGAAGAACCACTTCTCACGGCAAATCCCCTGCCATTCGAAATACCGCGCGAAATACGTGTTGCCGTAAGCGTTGGAGTCCTTCAGGAAAATCGTCAGGGCATGGGTAAAAGTCTGCTTGGCGTTGATGGCGTTCGCAGCGGTGATTTCGGACATTTCTACTTCGGTGGCGTGCAGCAGCATGGGAATTCCCCTTTAAGATGAGTTGGATCGCCCTGGCCGACGGCCGAGAACGTTGCCCGCAAGCCGGACAGGAACACTTAAAGCGGATTTCCCATGTGCTTGTTTGATAAAACGCAAACACCTATTCAATAATCAAGCGAGCTATATCAACACGCGCAATACTTCGACCTAATCGTCCTCAGTTCGTTGGAAAAAGCGCATGCATTCCCTACTGCCCGCCGTGGTCTCCCTGCTCTTCCTTTGCTACGGCGCCTATGTGTTGCATTCGCGCGGGGTAAGCCGCATCAGCCTGACGTTCTTCCTGCTATGCGCGACCACGTTTTGCTGGCAATTCACCTGGGCCGTACTATTCCAGATCCACGACGAGCATGAAGCGCTGGCGCTGGCCAAGCTCGGCTATCTGCTCATCCTTTTCCTGCCGACCACGCTCTACCATTTCATTGCCGAGCTGACGGCGCAGCGCAGCGAGCGGCGCTGGGTGGACCTGTCTTATGTGACCGCCGGCTTGCTGGGCGTCGTCATGCTGAGCACGGATTGGCTGATCGCCGGCCTGTATCCCTATTTCTTTGGCTTTTATCCGAAGGCGGGGCCTTTGCATGCGCTGCATCTGCTGCAAACCATCGTGGTCGTGGGGCGCGGCCTGTGGCTGCTCTACCAGCGTCAGCAGCTGGCCGTGTCGACCGAAAAAAGCCGCCTGCGCTACTGCCTGGTCAGCCTGCTGATCTACTTCTTCGCTTCGGTCGACTATTTATGCAACTACGGCGTGCAGTTCTACCCGCCTGGCGTGCTGTTCGTGGCGGCCAGCCTGGGATTGATCGCCCAGGCCATGGTAAGGCACAACCTGCTGGCCGACCCGATGGAGGTGGCGGCCACCATCGCCCACGAGATGCGCACGCCGCTGGCGACCATCCGCAACCAGTCGCGGGTGCTGGCCAAATGCCTGCCGGACCTGCTGGCCGGCTATCAAAGCGCGGTGGAGAATCAGCACATCAAGCCGCTATTGCAACCAGCACAACTGAATTACCTGAGCAAGCTGACCCAGCACATCGAGGCGGAAATCAGCCGCTCCAATTTCATTGTCGACATGATGCTGGCGTCCGCCCGCGCGGGCAGCCTGAACCGAAACGACTTCGCCAATCATTCAATCAAGAAATGCGTGGATGAGGCCTTGGCCTGCTATCCGTTTGAAAGCTCGATGCGCGACAAGGTCGTGGTGAAGGCGTCCGAGGACTTCACGTTTTTCGGCTCGGATGTATTGCTGGTCTACGTGCTGTACAACCTGTTTAAAAACGCTTTACACGCGATTAAATCGGCCGGCCGGGGCGAGGTTGAAATTGCCTTCTTTACCAATGGAAATAGCAGGCAGTTATTGGTGACGGATACCGGAGCGGGCATACCGGACGATGTATTGCCGCATGTATTTGAGCCTTTTTATAGCACGCGGCATAATGGCGGCGGCACCGGTATGGGATTGGCATTCTGCCAGCGGGTAATTACCGCGTTTGGCGGTAAAATACAGTGCGAATCCCAAGCCGGGCACTACACAAGATTCTCCGTATTATTCCCGCAGCGCCAGATCTGGACCGGCGACCAGATACCGGATTAATTGACGGCGACTTCTTCGCCACTGATCTTTTCCAGATCGGTTTCATCGCCCAACACGTATATTTTCTGCTCCCGCAACACCTGGAGAATAAAAGGCTGTTGCTCGCGCAGGCGGCGCTTAAAGTCCGGAATGGAATACAGATTGGGATTGATTTTACGCCGCAATAAACGTTCGGCAACTGGCAGGCGGGATAATAACTCGCCATAGCTGGTGTTATCGCCGATCAGCATTAATTCCACCGGCGTATCCATGCCCTCATGTTCCTTGGCGGTGGCGCCATAAACAAAGGCCACATTCAGCACGTGTTGCAATGGGGCCAGCGCAGAATTCAACACGCTCACCAAGCCGAAGGTCTTCTTGACCAGGTTGCTTAATTCCCCGAATACGATGCATTCCTTGTTGGGCTTAAACCGCCGCACGTTGCCGATGCGCTCGGACACGATGACGCCCGACTCATGCAGCCGTTTCAGCTCCCGCTGGGCCGAGGCGCTGCCCAAACCAGTCAGGCGCATGATCTCGTTCAAGTGGAATCCTTGATTGACACGTACAAATAGCAAACCCAGCAGCTTCTGCTGGGCAGGGGTGAAGAGTGCTTGAGCGATCATGAGCCAAATCTTAGCATGAACACACTACACTCTGGCATGTAATTACGAAGCCGCCGTTGGAGACCAGCAAGGAGCGAGGGGATGTACACAACACTTGCAAGGGCGTTCTCAGCCCTGCGCAACTTCCTCGATTGCATCCGGAGGCGATTACGTGTAGCGAACGGCTAACCCATGCGAATACGCTGAATGGAATTCAACAACGAAAAAATCGCTAAACGTAGAATAGATCCCTTGAATCAAGCCTTAAACAATATGCGTATACTAGAGGCCTTCCATTATTTTTTCGAACACCAGAGGTATAATCCGGATGATATACCCGAGGTTGCGTATAAAAAACCGGCGCGCCCGTTAATGATGCATATATTGCCATGGCTAATGACATTGGTTTAGGACCATAGGGAGCAAATAATGCTTTCTTTTTATTTTTATGAGTTAACCACATAATATGATCAAAGGCATCTGATGGATCCATAGCATTTATATGTACTAACTGGTCGCGCGCAGGTAAAGCCATAGAGTTCTCAATTTGCCGTACAAAATCCCATGATTTAAATGCAGTTCCAGGGCTTGCAGGAAATGGGAAAAATAAATGTGGCTTTGCTTCTAAAAATCCAGATTTCAACAAATCAGGCAAACCAAATGGAAGAAAACCAACGCCAACAATGGCGAGCTCGTACTTGGGATCGGGATATTCCTGTGATCCAAATAGAGGAAGTGCGCGCCAGTCGCTAGGACGTTCAGCAATATTCCCACTATGATAACCATCTGGCACTGAGTAAGTAACCACTAAATCCGTTATTTTTTTATTCTTTAACAGCATCTTGACCGCTGGGAAGAAAAACCTTTTGGGCAACGAGGAAATATCCAATACGACTTTCTCCGAAACCTCTATAAAATCTTCTATCCAAGAAAGTATCAAGTCTTCACGATCGAGTAAACCAATTGCTCTAAATTCATCATTGCTCACACCTAGATCTTCGAAAGTTTTGCGATTAAGCCGCATCTTTTCATCGGACCTCGAAGAATACTCTGATTCCGCATCAGTAATTTCAGCCAGCGAAATATTTCTGAGCGACTTCCTCGCTACAAGTTCAGAGAACGCAGTTACACACCGATCTTCCGTACCGACACAGCCTAAGAAAGAAAATTCCTTCGCTTCAATATTGGAAAATATAAAATCCAACGGCCCATTTGGCCTAAATATAGAAGATTCTCTCACGGCTGGCTCGCATTATAGGATCCAGATGCTCTATTCATCCACTCTTCAACTTTATCAACAGATAAATAAACTGGCTCTTTGGTGTGGACGTGAAAGATATTAAAATATGGCGACAGAATTGGGTTTAGATACCATTTCCATCGTTTCTCGCCTTTTGTTTTGGAGGTATGCTTCATACCCACCAAATCACCAAAATCAACCAAAGTCTTTAAGAACGAGTTAATGTTTTCCTTCTTTTCCAACTCGGAAATTCGTAGTGAAAATCCATTGTGCCCAGGATTTGACATAGCGGTATCATCAAGAAGATTTTTATAAAAAATTTCTCCTAACAATCGAATAAACCTCTGCCTACGATAATCACCATGCTCAGCATTGCCGATCTTTTCAAACCACTCTTGACTTGCTTCCTGAATGCCAATCGATTGAACTGAACGGGAAATTTCCGGAACCACCAAATCTTCTACAGGCTGATTATGCATATCTCTTAACCACGCATCCCATATATGCTGACTAAGACTCAAAAAAGCCAAGATATTTCCACCACTGAGCGCCAATATCTCTTCCTCACCTGACCACTGGAGTTGTTGCTGATTTCTGGATGCGATCTGCATGAGTGCAATTGGATATCGCTCCTTTTTCCACCAGATCTTTGTCTGCCAAAGTGGTACCTCAGGAAAACTACGACTGGAAACAATATTGCCTTTACCCTTTTGTCGCGCCCAAGCCGACCCAAGTATCGCAGATAATAAATCCGTTTGAGCAATTTCGCGTAAATAGTCATTCCAACTCGTAGGCCATTCCTTTTCAAATCTAATCAACCGATCTGGTGGGCTTTTAGTTTTTACATATTCACCAACCTCCTCGCTGGGCGCCAAACTTCTGCCGAACACCGCGCGCAGTAGGGTTGATGAGGTCGTCTTTGAAACATAGCCAGCACTTTCCATCCTGCGCTTAAATATATCAATTGCGATACTAGGAAACGTCCATGTTCTGCGATTTTCATGACGATGAAGGACTTCATCTAAATCGATCTCTTTATGGGTACGCTCGTTTTCAATTCTTGCCGCTGTACCGTACATTCGAGGATCCGGAGCCCAAGCAAATTTCCGAGTTCCTATTCTATAAGAAACACGCGAATCTCTTAACCCTAAAAATTTGTGGATTACCTGCTGAAAAATAGACCCGTACGATTTTATTTCGTCCAGCCAAGCGAGTTCCTCATATTGATCAATACGAACATAAACCTGTACATGAGGAGCGATCATTCCTGTATCTCGAAGGTGCTGGACCGCCTTAGTAATCGGTATTCCTGTGTCAGTTTTTGTACGAGAGATTTCCCACGGAATACTGTCTATATTTCGCTGCCCAAACGATCGATATGCAGTTATCCTATGCGCCAGCCGGTTGAGGAAATCATCTAAAGTCGTAACAGTGTCGTCAAAATAACCGAACCAACATATATCCTGTGCTAACCGAGATGCCGCGGCATTAATTAAAGCTTCGTCCATAGATATACCGATTTCGTCGCATAACTCCTTACCGCCAGACTTCTGGAAAATACGAACCGACGAAAATATATCATGAACAATCCAGCAGTTTATAAAGTCTGCGAAATACAAAGGAGTAAGAGCCAAATTTATTTCAGGATCTTTATCAAAAGGACGCTGCCCAAACGTATCAGCACCGCTTCTGTTTAAATTGATGCCAGCTCCAATAAAGGAAGAGAAATCATTTGGAACTGGAAACGGAACATTTGCACGTTTGTACGCGATTCTCGTGTCCGGGCGAAGCAGATTGAGGAGCATACTCTTTCCGCTTCCCGGCAATCCTTTTAATATGACGTTTCCCGGTTGAAACAACCCAAGTGCGTGATCTACGATAATTGGGCTAAAGCCCCTGACAAAGGCCTGTCCTCCGCCATCAATAAACGCTTCCGTAACGTAGAGTTCCTGAAAGGGATTTTTTCGCTCAGCCATTTTTAACCTTAAATTCGAGAATGTCTTGGAAATAAAGGAGTCCAGGTCCTCGAGGACCAATGCACTAAGGGTAGGGTATTATCCGGCGTATTAGTACAGAGTACGATAAGTCCGCCAGTACTCTGAAAACCAAGGGGACCGTATGGTTTTTTCTGCCCAGCAGCTACTCCATCGCTTACCTTTAAATATGTCGCATCAGCAAGTTGTTTCACTTCTAGGTATTGAGCGCTATTTTCTATATCCACATCCGATATGAAATGGTTTTTTTCCAATTGCAAAACAGGAACGACAGAAACATGAGGCGGGAAATTTTCATCTAAAAAATTCTGCCTAGCTTTGGGACAAAAAATGAGAGGAACGACCAATATAGGTATCGGACACTTATTCCTAAGTTTTGATGCAAACTTAATTGCTGAAACAGCCTGTGATCCAGTTGCAATAAAATCCTCCAGCAAAACAATTCTCTCAATCCCATTATCAACTATATATTTATTTATCCTTGCGACGTCACCAAACTCAGCTAAAGATTGCCATTCAGGCCTTTCATTTATTCCATTTTTAATATTATTTAAATGGATAAACTCATTAATCTTCATACTGTCGGTAATTGGACAAAACCATGTGGCAGCTGCATTTATTTTTATTTTTTCAGATAGGTTTACGTCGCTGAGCGAAAGATTCGCCTGCTCGACCAACCAGCGTCGGATAGGCCCTGTGTACGCAGCTCGCTGCAATCCTTCGAGCTCTTCTGTACCAACATAAAATAGTTCTGCGGCCAGCTTAAAGGCCGCTTGTTGGTCTGCATCCGTTTCTAAATTATCCAACCATTTCTGCAATCTTTGCAAATAACTCTCATTAGGCGGGCGGCTAGGCTCATACGAGTAATATAATTTCCCATCAAGAAAGCTGAGTTGGTGCAGCAATCGTTTAATCGCATCCCGTTTTGTTAAGTCACCAGTAGCAGAAAATTCATCTGCCCACCTTTGAACGCGTTGCTCTAAGGAATTATTTTTCATCTTTTAGCAAGTTCTCCAAAACAAAGTTCGCGATATACTGAGCTACTGGTGGTGCAACAGCGTTGCCTATCAATGTATGATCGTGGCTATGGTCAGAAAAAATAAAATCATCCGGAAAGCCCTGTAGGCGGGCAGCCTCCCTGGTCGAGAAGCCTCGATGAAATTCTGGATGCAAATAATATTTCGGATTGCAAAAGCGAGTATCGACAGTAATGGAATGCGAATCCCAAGAGGGTCTTCGATATTTTCCATTGAAGGCGTAGCTCAGGTCCACCAGCATCTCATTTTTAGCAATTTTTTTAATGTAATTCTTCGACAATAATCTGTCAATCGCCGCATTCCCAAATTTTTTGTTCAGATATTCCAAGGGTAACGGATCTGCATCTCCCGATTTTCGCACCCGGATACGCCTTCTCAAACTAATTATTTCCGTTAAGATTTTCTTATCATCTTCGGATATTTGACCAAATACTGAAGGAATTTCCCAAGTATGTATTGCACTCGCGCCGTTTCTAACATTACAAAGTTTATGTCCAGGTGGAATGGCGGCAGCAATCTTGAACTCATCCGTATCCGGAACAAGCCATTGAGGCTTATGATTCGATAAGCCCTCCACCCCGGATAGTGCAGCTCGCAAAGTTTGACTACCAATGGGTGGAAACTGAATTTCTCCATCTGCACCGGTGCGCCACGCAATCAAGAATATTCTTCTGCGGCTTTGAGCTAGGCCCATTTGCCGAGAATCAATCACCACTTCTTTAGTGCGATAGCCCGCTTCTTTCATGGTGCTATCTAATCGATCCCAGTATTGGCGATGTTGGCCCGATTTAACACTCATGACGTTTTCAGCAACGAAAACTTTCGCGCCCAGAGTAATCGCAGCCTTTCCCCCCACGATAAGAAGATGATTTCGAGGGTCATCTAAGTCTCGCTTCCCAAGCGTTGAGAATCCTTGGCAAGGGGAGCCAGCGAGCACAATATCTACTTGGGCAGGAATTCCTAGAGGCAAAGTACCGTGCGATAGATCGAAATTATAGGTCGGACCCAGTATGTTTCTCTCATGAACTAAAAGCGCCTTCTTGTCGATATCGACCGCTCCGGCGCAGGTAAATCCGGCTTTGGTAAATCCAAGATCAAAGCCGCCACAGCCGCTAAATAAGCTAAGAAATGCAAAAGAGCGTTTAGCTATATTTTCGTTTTTTTTACCCACTTAATTTCTTAACCTTGCTGATATTTAAAGCGCTAAAGGGAGAGGTTTTACTACACAGGGTTAGTATAACTAATTTCAAGGCAAATGAAAAAACGGCACTGGGATTACTCCACAGTGCCGTTTCCCTCGCAAGGATTTGTGCTAGTTACGCTTCGCCGTCGTGCGGAATAACCGATTCGGTCGTTTCCACATCGCTGTTCGACATCGAGGCTTTCTCGGCCAGCAGCAGAGCTTGACGCTCTTCCACTTCCCACTGCTCTTTCTCTTTGCGAGCGCGGTGGAATGCCAGACCTGTGCCGCCTGGAATCAGACGACCAACGATGACGTTTTCTTTCAGACCACGCAGACCATCGCGTTTGCCCATAATCGCGGCTTCGGTCAGAACGCGGGTGGTTTCCTGGAACGATGCGGCCGAGATAAACGAATCGGTCGACAGCGATGCCTTGGTAATACCCAGCAGAACGTTTTCGTAGGTTGCAGGGATCTTATTCTCTGCAATCACGCGATCGTTTTCATCCAGCAGTTCCGAACGCTCAACCTGCTCGCCAACGATGTAGTTGGTGTCGCCGGCATTAACGATCTGAACGCGACGCAGCATCTGACGCACAATCACTTCAATGTGCTTGTCGTTAATCTTCACGCCCTGCAGACGGTACACGTCCTGCACTTCGTCAACGATATAACGCGCCAGCGCTTCGATACCCAGCAGACGCAGAATGTCTTGTGGATCGGCCGGGCCGTCGACAATCATCTCGCCTTTGTTCACCACCTGGCCGTCGTGGACCAGCACTTGCTTGTCCTTGGTGATCAGGAACTCGTGCTTGTTGCCGTCCATGTCCGTGATTTCCAGACGCTGCTTACCCTTGGTTTCTTTACCGAAGGCAACAGTACCGGTGACTTCCGCCAGCATACCTGCGTCTTTTGGCGAACGTGCTTCGAACAGCTCGGCAACGCGCGGCAGACCACCGGTAATATCGCGAGTCTTCTGCGATTCGGTCGGGATACGTGCCAGCACTTCACCGACGGACACTGCCTGGCCATCTTTCACCATGATCAGCGCGCCAACCTGGAAGCCGATCGCCACAGCGTGTTCGGTGCCGGCGATCTTCACTTCGTGGCCGTCTTCGTTCAGCAGCTTGACCTGTGGACGCAGGGTCTTGGTCAGCGAGCCGCGACGTTTCGCATCGATGACCACCAGCGTCGACAGACCGGTCACTTCGTCCACCTGACGGGCTACGGTCACGCCTTCTTCGACGTTCTCGAAACGCACCGTACCGGCATACTCGGTGATGATCGGACGGGTCAGCGGATCCCAGGTCGCCAGGGCCGTACCGGCCTTGATGACCATGCCGTCCTTGACGATCAGGGTCGCGCCGTACGGCACCTTGTGACGCTCGCGCTCACGGCCGTGGTCGTCGGTGATCAGCACTTCGCCCGAACGGGAAATGACGATTTGCGCGCCCTTGCCGTTGGTGACGTAACGCATGGTCGAGGTGAAGCGGATGGTACCGTTCGACTTCGCTTCCACCGACGATGCCACCGCCGCACGCGACGCCGCACCACCGATGTGGAAGGTACGCATGGTCAGCTGGGTACCTGGTTCACCGATCGACTGCGCTGCGACCACACCGACGGCTTCGCCGGCGTTGACCAGCATGCCGCGGCCCAGATCGCGACCGTAGCACTTGGCGCACAGGCCGAAGCGCGTATCGCAAGTCAGCGGAGTGCGAACCTTGACTTCGTCGATCGACAGACGCTCGATCTCTTCGACCATGTCTTCGTCCATCAGCGTGCCGGCTTCGTACAGCGTAGCCTGGGTCTCTGGGTTGACGACGTCGTTGACCACCACGCGGCCGAGGATACGGTCGCGCAGCGCTTCGATCACTTCACCGCCTTCGACCATCGCCTTCATCAGCGTGCCGTTGGACGTGCCGCAATCATCTTCGATGACGACCAGATCCTGGGTCACGTCGACCAGACGACGGGTCAGGTAACCCGAGTTCGCGGTCTTCAGTGCCGTATCCGCCAGACCTTTACGAGCGCCGTGGGTCGAGATGAAGTACTGCAACACGTTCAGGCCTTCGCGGAAGTTCGCGGTAATCGGCGTTTCGATAATCGAACCGTCCGGTTTCGCCATCAGACCACGCATACCTGCCAGCTGGCGAATCTGCGCTGCGGAACCGCGGGCGCCCGAGTCGGCCATCATGTAAATCGCGTTGAAGGATTCCTGGGTGGACTTGGTGCCGTCACGCTTGATGACGTCTTCCACTTTCAGTTGGTCCATCATGGCCTTGCCGACTTCGTCCGAGGTCTTGCCCCAGATGTCGACCACTTTGTTGTAACGTTCGCCGGCGGTGACCAGACCCGAAGCGTACTGCTGCTCGATCTGTTTGACTTCGGATTCTGCGGCCGAAATCAGGGTCACTTTTTGAGGCGGTACCAGCATGTCGTCCACGCAGATCGAAATACCGGCGCGGGTCGCCAGGCGGAAGCCCGACTGCATCAGTTGGTCAGCAAACACCACCGTCGCGCGCAGGCCGCACTTACGGAAGGACGTGTTGATCAGCTTGGAAATCTCTTTCTTCTTCAGCGCGCGGTTCAGCACGGAGAATGGCAGGCCTTTCGGCAGGATTTCCGACAGGATAGCGCGGCCGACCGTGGTCTCGTAACGGGTCACGGTGCGAACGAATTCGCCCGTCGCTGGATCTTTTGGATTCTCAACGATACGTACGGTGATACGGGTGGTCAGTTCCACTTCCTTGTTGTCGTAGGCACGGATGACTTCCGACACGTCAGGGAACAGCATGCCTTCGTTTTTCGCATTGATCGCTTCGCGGGTCGCGTAGTACAGACCCAGCACGATATCCTGCGAAGGAACGATCGACGGTTCGCCGTTCGATGGGAACAGGATGTTGTTCGAAGCCAGCATCAGCGTGCGCGCTTCCATCTGTGCTTCGATCGACAGCGGAACGTGAACTGCCATCTGGTCACCGTCGAAGTCGGCGTTGAATGCCGCGCAGACCAGTGGGTGCAGTTGGATCGCCTTGCCTTCGATCAGGACCGGCTCGAAAGCCTGGATACCCAGACGGTGCAGCGTAGGCGCACGGTTCAGCATGATCGGATGTTCGCGGATCACGTCTTCCAGGATGTCCCAGACGACCGGTTCCTGGATCTCGACCAGCTTCTTGGCGGCCTTGATCGTGGTAGCCAGGCCCATCAGTTCCAGCTTGTTGAAGATGAATGGCTTGAACAGTTCCAGCGCCATCAGCTTCGGCAGACCGCACTGGTGCAGTTTCAGCTGCGGACCCACCACGATGACCGAACGGCCCGAGTAGTCGACGCGCTTACCCAGCAAGTTCTGACGGAAGCGGCCGCCCTTACCCTTGATCATCTCAGCCAGCGATTTCAGCGGACGCTTGTTGGCGCCGGTCATCGCTTTGCCGCGACGGCCGTTGTCCAGCAGCGAGTCGACCGCTTCCTGCAGCATGCGCTTTTCGTTGCGCGTGATGATCTCTGGAGCGCGCAGCTCCATCAGGCGTTTCAGACGGTTGTTACGGTTGATCACGCGGCGATACAGATCGTTCAGATCCGAGGTCGCGAAACGGCCGCCGTCCAGCGGGACCAGCGGACGCAGTTCCGGCGGCAGCACCGGCAGCACTTCCATGATCATCCACTCAGGCTTGATGCCCGAACGCTGGAACGCTTCCAGCACTTTCAGGCGCTTGGCGTATTTCTTGATCTTGGCTTCGGACTTCGATTCCTTCAGTTCCACGCGCAGGGTCTCGGCATCGCGGTGGATGTCGATCGAGCGCAGCAGTTCACGGATACCTTCAGCGCCCATGAAGGCGGTGAAGTCGTCGCCGTACTCTTCGTACTTGGCGGCGTAGTCGTCTTCCGACATGATCTGGCATTTTTTCAGCGGGGTCATGCCTGGATCGGTCACCACGTATGCTTCGAAGTACAGCACGCGTTCGATGTCCCGCAGCGTCATGTCCAGCACCATGCCCAGGCGGGATGGCAGCGACTTCAGGAACCAGATGTGGGCGGTCGGCGAGGCCAGCTCGATGTGGCCCATGCGCTCGCGGCGCACCTTGGCCAGCGTGACTTCGACGCCGCACTTTTCGCAGATCACGCCGCGGTGTTTCAGGCGCTTGTACTTACCGCACAGGCATTCGTAGTCCTTGATCGGGCCAAAGATCTTGGCGCAGAACAGACCGTCGCGCTCAGGCTTGAAGGTACGGTAGTTGATGGTTTCCGGCTTTTTAACTTCGCCGTAGGACCACGAACGGATTTTTTCAGGCGAAGCGAGACCGATCTTGATCGCGTCAAAGGTCTCGTTCGTCTGTACTTGCTTGAATAAATCGAGCAGTGCTTTCATGTATCACTCCAGGTAGTGATGAATTCTTTAAACTGCCCCGCCGGCAACGACCGGCGGGGCCCGTGCGTGATGTCTTAGTTGCGTTCCAGGTCGATATCGATACCCAGGGAACGGATCTCTTTCACCAGCACGTTGAACGATTCCGGCATACCGGCGTCGATCACGTGGTCGCCCTTGACCAGGTTCTCGTACACTTTGGTACGGCCGTTCACGTCATCCGACTTAACGGTCAACATCTCTTGCAGCACATACGATGCGCCGTATGCTTCCAGTGCCCACACCTCCATCTCACCGAAGCGCTGGCCGCCGAACTGGGCTTTACCGCCCAGTGGCTGCTGCGTCACGAGCGAGTATGGACCGGTCGAACGCGCGTGCATCTTGTCGTCGACCAAGTGGTGCAGCTTCAGCATGTGCATCACGCCGACGGTGACCTTGCGCTCGAACGCTTCGCCGGTGCGGCCGTCGTACATCGTGACCTGATTCTTCGACGGGGTCATGCCCAGCTTGGCGGCGATGTCGTCCGGATACGCCAGGTCCAGCATGCGGCGGATTTCCGACTCGTGCGCGCCGTCGAACACCGGCGTGGCGAACGGAACACCCTTCTTCAGGTTGTTCGCCAGCTTCATGATCTCTTCGTCGTCGAACTGGTCCAGATCTTCCGGACGGCCATTCTCGTTGTAGACGGTGGTCAGGAACTTGCGCATCTCTTCGACCTTGATCTGCTGTTGCAGCATCTCGCCGATACGGATACCCAGGCCCTTCGCTGCCCAACCCAGGTGGGTCTCGAGAATCTGACCCACGTTCATACGGGAAGGAACACCCAGCGGGTTCAGCACCACGTCGGCCGGCGTACCGTCGGCCATGTATGGCATGTCTTCCACCGGCACGATACGGGAAACCACACCCTTGTTACCGTGGCGACCCGCCATCTTGTCGCCCGACTGCAGGCGGCGCTTGACGGCCAGGTAGACCTTGACCATCTTCTGCACGCCAGGTTGCAGTTCATCGCCCTGGGTCAGTTTCTTGCGCTTCTCTTCGAAGGCCAGGTCGAACTGGTGGCGCTTCTCGTTGATCGACTCCTTGATCGCTTCCAGCGCGGTGGCCGATGCGTCCTCCGCAGGGCGGATGTCGAACCAGTGGTACTTGTCCAGATCGGCCAGGTATTCCTTGGTGATCTTGGCGCCCTTGGCCAGCTTCTTCGGACCGCCGTTGACGACTTGGCCGATCAGCATTTTTTCCAGACGCTGGAAGGCATCGCCTTCCACAATACGCATCTGGTCGTTCAGGTCCAGGCGGAAACGCTTCAGTTCATCGTCGATGATCTGTTGCGCGCGCTTGTCGCGAACGATGCCTTCACGGGTGAAGACCTGGACGTCGATCACGGTGCCGATCATGCCCGATGGCACGCGCAGCGAGGTGTCTTTCACGTCCGATGCTTTTTCGCCGAAGATCGCGCGCAGCAGCTTCTCTTCCGGGGTCAGCTGGGTTTCGCCCTTAGGCGTCACTTTACCGACCAGGGTGTCGCCCGCTTGCACTTCCGCGCCGATGTAGACGATACCGGACTCATCCAGACGAGCCAGCTGGTTCTCAGCCAGGTTCGAGATGTCGCGGGTGATTTCTTCCGCGCCCAGCTTGGTATCGCGCGCCACAACGGACAGCTCTTCGATGTGAATCGAGGTGTAGCGGTCATCCTTGACGACGTTTTCCGAGATCAGGATCGAATCTTCGAAGTTCAGACCATTCCATGGCATGAAGGCCACGGTCATGTTCTGGCCCAGAGCCAGTTCACCCAGGTCGGTCGATGCGCCGTCGGCGATCACGTCGCGCTTGGCCACACGGTCGCCCACCTTGACGATAGGACGCTGGTTGATGTTGGTGTTCTGGTTCGAACGGGTGTACTTGATCAGGTTGTAGATGTCCACGCCGACTTCGCCAGCTTGCGCTTCGTCGTCGTTCACGCGGATCACCACACGGCCCGCATCGATGTAGTCGACGATACCGCCGCGCAGCGCCTGCACGGTGGTGCCCGAGTCGACTGCCACGGTGCGTTCGATACCGGTACCGACCAGTGCTTTCTCTGGGCGCAGGCAAGGAACTGCCTGGCGCTGCATGTTAGCACCCATCAATGCGCGGTTCGCATCATCGTGTTCGAGGAACGGAATCAGCGATGCCGCCACGGAAACGATCTGGCCCGGCGCCACGTCCATGTACTGGATGCGCTCTGGCGAGACCAGGATGGTTTCGCCGGCTTCACGTGCCGAGACCAGTTCGTCGCTCAGCATGCCGTTCTTGTCGATGGTCGCATTCGCCTGAGCGATGATGTAGCGGCCTTCTTCGATGGCGGACAGGTAGTCGATCTGGTCGGTGATCTTGGAACCGTCGACCTTGCGGTACGGGGTTTCCAGGAAGCCGTATTCATTCAGGCGGGCGTACAGCGCCAGCGAGTTGATCAGACCGATGTTCGGGCCTTCAGGCGTTTCGATCGGGCACACGCGGCCGTAGTGGGTCGGGTGCACGTCGCGCACTTCGAAGCCTGCGCGTTCGCGGGTCAGACCGCCAGGGCCCAGGGCGGAGACACGGCGTTTGTGCGTGATTTCCGACAGCGGGTTGGTCTGGTCCATGAACTGCGACAGCTGGGACGAACCGAAGAACTCGCGGATTGCGGCCGAGATCGGCTTCGAGTTGATCAGGTCGTGCGGCATCAGGTTGTCCGCTTCGGCCTGGCCGAGGCGTTCCTTGACGGCGCGCTCAACGCGCACCAGGCCGGCGCGGAACTGGTTCTCGGCCAGTTCGCCGACGCAACGCACGCGACGGTTACCCAGGTGATCGATATCGTCGACTTCGCCGCGGCCATTGCGCAGTTCCACCAGGATCTTGATCACGGCCAGCACGTCTTCGTTCGACAGCGTCATGGCGCCGGTCAGTTCATCGCGGCCGATGCGGCGGTTGAACTTCATGCGGCCCACGGCCGACAGGTCGTAACGGTCGGCGCTGTAGAACAGGCCGTTGAACAGCGCTTCGACGGAGTCTTCCGTTGGCGGTTCGCCAGGACGCATCATGCGGTAGATCGCGACACGGGCGGCCATCTGGTCGGCGGTGTCGTCGATGCGCAGGGTTTGCGAAATGTAGGCGCCCTGGTCCAGATCGTTGGTGTACAAGGTCTGGATTTCGGAGATGTTGGCTTCGCGCAGGCGGCCCAACACGTCTTCGGTCAGCTCATCGTTGGCGGACGCGACCACTTCGCCGGTCTCCGGATCGACGATGTTCTTGGCCAGCACGCGACCCAGCAGGTAGTCTTCCGGCACGGAGATGTGCTTGATGCCGTTCGATTCGATGTCGCGCACGTGCTTGGCGTTGATACGCTTGTCCTTCAGGACCAGCGTCTTGCCTTCCTTGTTGACGATGTCGAAACGCGCGACTTCGCCACGCAGGCGCTCGGCGACGAATTCCATTTCCGCGCCTTCGGAGCGCAGGTTGAAATTGTCGAACACGAAGAAGTTCGCCAGGATCTGCTCGTGCGACATGCCGATGGCCTTCAGCAGGATCGTCACTGGCATCTTGCGGCGGCGGTCGACGCGGAAGAACAGGATGTCTTTCGGGTCGAACTCGAAGTCCAGCCACGAACCGCGGTAAGGAATGATACGCGCGGAGAACAGCAGCTTGCCCGACGAGTGGGTCTTGCCGCGGTCGTGCTCGAAGAACACGCCAGGGGAGCGATGCAGCTGCGAAACGATAACGCGCTCGGTACCATTGATCACGAACGAACCGGTGGTGGTCATCAGGGGCAGTTCGCCCATGTAGACTTCCTGTTCCTTCATCTCTTTGACAACCGGCTTGGTCGGCGATTCCTTGTCCAGGATCACCAGGCGCACCTTGGCGCGCAGCGGCGACGCGAACGTCAGGCCACGCAGTTGGCATTCCTTGACGTCAAAGGCGGGGTCGCCCAGGACGTACGACAGGAATTCGAGACGCGCAAAGCCATTGTGCGAAACGATAGGGAAAATCGAGGTAAAGGCCGACTGCAGGCCGTCGTTCTTGCGTGTCGACGGTGCTACGTCTTCTTGCAAGAAACTATGGTAGGACTCGAGCTGGGTAGCCAGCAGGAACGGAACGTGGTGAACGTTGGCGCGCTTCGCGAATGATTTGCGAATGCGTTTCTTCTCAGTAAATGAGTAGTGCATGGACACTCCGTGAGTGACAGAAAGGATAAAAAATTCAGGTTTTGCCAGTGCACTATTAGCCACTTCAGCAACAAGATCGGCTGCATGTCACACAGACGAAACCTGAAACTTCTACCATTTCCAGCTGATTCGATAAAACTGCGGCGTTGGACAAACGCTACAAATACGACGAGGACGACAAAGGAGCCAAAGCCGGATTTCCTCCCTTTCAGAAGGAAATCCGCAGCTTTGGCTCGAGGCGCTAACTAGCCGCCGTACAACTTGATTACTTCAGGTCGGCCTTGGCGCCAGCTTCTTCCAGCTTCTTCTTAGCGGCTTCAGCGTCAGCTTTCGACAGGGCTTCTTTAACGGTCTTAGGAGCGCCATCAACCACGTCTTTGGCTTCTTTCAGGCCCAGACCGGTGATTTCGCGAACTGCTTTAATAACGCCAACTTTGTTTGCGCCGACTTCGGTCAGAACAACGTTGAACTCGGTCTGCTCTTCAGCAGCCGCTGCGGTTGCGCCGCCAGCTGCTGGAGCAGCCATTGCAGCGGCCGAAACGCCGAATTTTTCTTCGAAAGCTTTGACCAGTTCGTTCAGGTCCATTACGGACATTTCGCTAACTGCGTTCAGGATGTCGTCTTTGCTAATTGCCATTTGAAACTCCAATAATTTTTTGATTCGTTAATACATCAGATTGGTACTTGAGAAAAAACCGGCGGCTACAATTAAGCAGCTGCTGGAGCTTCTTCTGCGGCCACTTCGGCCACAACAGGAGCACCTTCGGATTTTTTCGCTGCCAGAGCAGCCAGACCACGTGCAAAGCCCGACACCGGAGCCAGCATAACGCCCAACAACTGCGAGATGAGAACTTCACGGCTAGGAATGCTCGCCAACGCTGCAACAGCTGCTTTATCCAGCTGCTTGCCTGCGTAGTTACCTGCGGTGATGACCAGTTTGTCGTTGGTTTTAGCGAAGTCAGCGATGACTTTAGCTGCTGCAACGGCATCGTCCGAGATCGAGTAGATCAGAGGACCGGTCATGCTGTCTGCCAGGCTGGCGAACTGCGTGCCTTCGACGGAGCGACGAGCGAGGGTGTTTTTCAACACTCGCAGGTACACGCCTTGAGCGCGCGCTTTGGCACGAAGTTGCGTCAAGTGAGCAACCTGGATGCCACGATATTCGGCCACGACGATAGTTTGCGCAGTTGCTACTTTTGCGGAAACTTCGGCGACAACTGCCTTTTTGTCATTCAGATTGAGACCCACGGTCAACCTCCTTAAATGATGACGGGCAAACTGCCTGCCATCGGTTCGAACAACGGCGTCCGAGGTTTAGGAGTCCAATGGACTACGAAACTTGATCGGGTACACCATCTGCGTTGGGTGAAAAATTCAATTAACCGGTTGCCTGCCTGATGCACCCGGCCCAACGGTCTTTGATTGCCTGGCCGTTCCCGAAGAAACGACCAGCCCAAAGAACTGCCCCGCGCTTTTGGCGCAGGGACTTAAACTTTAAATCTTTGCAACTAAGCTTAGGCAGCCAGGGTAGCCTGGTCAACACGGACGCCAGCGCCCATGGTCGACGACAGGGAAACCTTGCGCAGGTAAACACCCTTGCTGGTGGCTGGCTTGGCTTTGTTCAGTGCGTCGATCAGGGCAACCAGGTTGCTCTTCAGATCTGCGTCAGCGAACGATTTGCGGCCGATGGTCGCGTGGATGATACCGGCTTTGTCGGTACGGTACTGAACTTGACCGGCTTTCGCGTTTTTCACGGCGGTAGCGACGTCAGGGGTTACGGTGCCGACTTTCGGGTTAGGCATCAGGCCGCGTGGGCCCAGGATCTGACCCAGGGTACCAACGATACGCATGGTGTCTGGCGAAGCGATGACGATATCGAAAGGCATGTCGCCGGCTTTGACGCGCTCGGCCAGGTCTTCCATACCGACGACGTCGGCGCCGGCTGCTTTAGCCTGCTCTGCTTTTTCGCCCGAAGCGAACACAGCAACGCGAACGGTCTTGCCGGTGCCAGCTGGCAGCACGACGGAGCCGCGAACGACCTGGTCCGACTTCTTAGGATCCACACCCAGTTGTACCGACACGTCGATCGATTCGTTGAACTTGGCGGTAGCCAGTTCTTTGATCAGAGCGACTGCGTTGTCGAATGCGTAGGTCTTGGTGCTATCAACTTTGGCTTTGATAGCTTTAGCGCGTTTGGACAGTTTTGCCATGATTACAGACCTTCCACCGTGATGCCCATCGAACGTGCGGAACCAGCGATGGTGCGTACAGCAGCATCCATGTCGGCAGCGGTCAGATCTGGGGTTTTCAATTTAGCGATTTCTTCAGCTTGAGCGCGGGTCAGCTTGCCGACTTTGTCGGTATGTGGCTTGGCCGAACCTTTAACAACGCCCGAGTGCTTCTTGATCAGGAAGGTTGCTGGTGGGGTCTTCATCACGAAAGTGAAGGACTTGTCAGCGAACGCGGTGATCACGACTGGGATAGGCATGCCTGGTTCCATACCTTGGGTCTGCGCGTTGAACGCTTTGCAGAATTCCATGATGTTCAGACCGCGTTGACCCAGAGCTGGACCGATCGGTGGGGATGGGTTTGCTTTACCAGCTGGCACTTGCAGCTTGATAAAACCAATGATTTTCTTTGCCATGATGGCTCCTATCTTGGATATGAGTAGTAGCGCCCCACCATGCGCAATTGCAGGGCGGGGCTCCTCTTTGCCAGATTTGTCAGGTTTTTACACCGTCGCCCGTTCTGGCGAACGGTCCTGCTTATACTTTTTCTACCTGGCCGAACTCAAGTTCCACCGGAGTAGCGCGGCCGAAGATGGTAACCGAGACGCGTACTTTGGATTTTTCGTAATTGACTTCTTCGACATTGCCGTTGAAATCGGTGAACGGGCCATCCTTGATGCGGACTTGCTCGCCCACTTCGTACAGCACTTTTGGCCGTGGCTTCTCGACACCCTCTTGCATCTGCTGCATGATCTTGTCGATCTCGCGCGCTGGAATCGGGGTCGGCTTGTTCGATTTGCCGCCGATGAAGCCGGTCACCTTGTTGGTGTTTTTCACCAGGTGCCAGGTTTCGTCGGTCATTTCCATCTCGACCAGCACATAGCCGGGGAAGAAACGACGCTCGGTGACGGACTTTTGACCGTTGCGGACTTCGACGACTTCTTCGGTCGGCACCAGGATCTGGCCGAACTGGTCCTGCATGCCCGCGCGCTCGACGCGCTCCATCAGGGCGCGCTGGACGCTTTTTTCCATGCCGGAATACGCATGTACAACGTACCAGCGCTTATTGCTCACTGGTACGCTGATTGGCGCTGCGCCAGCATCTTGCGCTGGAACTTCACCAGCTGCATCGTCTTGCACATTTTCGCTCATTATTTTCGTATACCCAGAATGACGTCGTACAACAGGAACTCGAGTGTCTTATCCGTGCCCCACAGGAACAGCGCCATCACCAGCACGAAGGCAAACACGATGCCCGTGATCTGGGTAGCTTCGCGACGAGTAGGCCAGACGACCTTTTTCGTTTCGCGTACGGCTTCTTTGGCGAAATTCAGGAATTCACGGCCAGTCGTCGAGGTCCACAAGAGCAGAACGGCAAAAGCCAAACCAGCTACAAGTGCGCCTGCGCGTACGAGAGCTGGTTTGTCTGACAGGTAATAAAACCCGACCACACCTGCGATTGCAACGGCTATTGCCAGAGCAACCTTAATCTTGTCATTCGACGTGCTGACGGTCTGCACGGATTGATTTGACATTTATATTTACTTTCGGTGCCCTGCACCTGAAAACGGTGGCAGGGACGGAGGGCATCGAACCCCCAACCTTCGGTTTTGGAGACCGACGCTCTGCCAATTGAGCTACGTCCCTACGTAAAACTACAAAGGATATCGATTATACCACCAGAGACGCCCCTGGTGGTACGACCAGTATTCCTTAAGCGATGATCTTCGCTACAACACCTGGCTAAGCAGGGAATTCGTGGCGCGTGCGCCACGCCTGCTTAGCGGTCGCCCCTTGCAAGGGGCGACTCCTTAGCGGGTATTAGGCAATGATCTTGGCCACAACACCCGCACCAACGGTACGGCCACCTTCGCGGATAGCGAAGCGCAGACCTTCTTCCATCGCGATCGGGTTGATCAGCTTGACGGTGATCGACACGTTATCGCCTGGCATAACCATTTCTTTGTCCGCTGGCAGTTCGATCGAACCGGTCACGTCAGTCGTACGGAAGTAGAACTGTGGACGATAGTTGTTGAAGAACGGGGTGTGACGGCCGCCTTCGTCTTTCGACAGAACATAGATCTCGCCGGTGAAGTGGTTGTGTGGCTTGATCGAGCCTGGCTTGGCCAGAACTTGACCACGTTCCACGTCTTCACGCTTGGTGCCGCGCAGCAGCAGACCAACGTTGTCGCCAGCTTGACCCTGGTCCAGCAGCTTGCGGAACATTTCCACGCCGGTGCAAGTGGTTTTGACGGTGTCTTTGATACCGACGATTTCGATCTCTTCGCCGACTTTGATGATGCCGCGCTCGATACGACCGGTCACAACGGTACCGCGACCCGAGATCGAGAACACGTCTTCCACTGGCATCAGGAAGGCGCCGTCCACTGCGCGCTCTGGCGTAGGGATGTACGAATCCAGTGCTTCGGCCAGGGCCATGATGGCTTGCTCGCCCATTGGGCCGGTGTCGCCGTCCAGCGCCATACGGGCCGAACCTTTAACGATCGGCAGGTCGTCGCCTGGGAAGTCGTACTTCGACAGCAACTCGCGCACTTCCATTTCAACCAGTTCCAGCAGTTCCGCGTCGTCGACCAGGTCGCACTTGTTCAGGAACACGATGATGTATGGAACGCCAACTTGACGGGCCAGCAGGATGTGCTCGCGGGTCTGTGGCATTGGGCCGTCAGCTGCGGAGCAAACCAGGATCGCGCCGTCCATCTGTGCCGCGCCGGTGATCATGTTTTTGATGTAGTCGGCGTGGCCTGGGCAGTCAACGTGAGCGTAGTGACGGCCAGCGGTTTCGTATTCGACGTGTGCGGTGTTGATGGTGATGCCGCGTGCTTTTTCTTCTGGAGCAGCATCGATCTGGTCGTATGCCTTAGCTTCGCCGCCGAATTTCTTCGACAGAACAGTTGCGATCGCAGCGGTCAGGGTGGTCTTGCCGTGGTCGACGTGGCCGATGGTGCCGACGTTAACGTGCGGCTTGGTCCGCTCGAATTTCTCTTTTGCCATTTTAGACTCCTAACGATTTGGTGTGATTGCCTGGGCTAGCGCCCGACTGTCTTTGATAGTGCTGCGTATTAAATATGCTGCGGTGCTGCGGGATACTGCGAATTCTGGTGCCCTTGACGTGGATTGAACACGTGGCCTCTCCCTTACCAAGGGAGTGCTCTACCACTGAGCTACAAGGGCTTATGGGGTACATCTGCATTGCAACAACACTGGAGCGGGTGAAGGGAATCGAACCCTCGTCGTAAGCTTGGAAGGCTTCTGCTCTACCATTGAGCTACACCCGCGAGGATTGTTCAATTCTTACTTCATCTACTTGCGCAACTTCTTGCATACCCAGTCTTCTTGCAAAAACTTGGTGGAGGGGGCTGGATTCGAACCAGCGTACTCGAAAGAACAGATTTACAGTCTGTCGCCTTTAACCACTCGGCCACCCCTCCGCGAGGAACCGCAGAGTATGAAGCAACTTCTTTGACCTGTCAACCCTGCATCGCGTTTTTTACCAGCTATTTCACGCTGTGCGGATGAACCGTCTGCTTCGGGGCGAGATTTTAACTGCACCAACTGCAAAAGTGCAAGTGTTGTTTTTACGTTCAACGAAATCCTATACAATCGTCTGACAATACTAAGACCTGGAGCCCCGCAGTTGAACAACCGTAGCGGTAGTTTGCGCAGCCTGGTGCTGGCCAATCTGGGCCTGTTGGCCTGTTACTTCGTCGCCGGCCGCCTCGGCCTGCTGTTGGCGCTGCCGCCCGGCTACGCCTCGCCGATCTTCCTGCCGGCCGGCCTGGCGCTGGCCAGCTGCGTGATCGGCGGCGCCCGCCTGTTGCCGGCCGTGGCGCTCGGCTCGCTGGCGGTCAACCTGGTCTATCCCTTCCTCAGCCCCGGCGGCGTCAGCGCCACGGCATTCGCCGGCGCCTGCTTCCCGGCGCTGGGTGCCGCCCTGCAGGCCTGGGCCGGCAGCGCCCTGTTCCGCCGCTATATCGACCCGGCCATCGGTTCCGGCCGCGACGTGGTGCGCTTCGTCATGCTGGCGGCCGGCGTCACCAGCATCAGCAGCACCGTCTCGCTGACCGGCATGGCCCTGCTCGGCATACTGGGCTGGGACACGATCCTGCTCGACTGGCTGGCCTGGTGGATGGGCGACACCATCGGCATCCTGCTGGCCGCGCCGCTGACCTGGATCGTCATCGGCCGCCCGCGCGCGCTGTGGTCGCGCCGCCGCCTGCTGGTCGGCCTGCCGCTGCTGCTGTCGGCGGCCGCCTTCATCGCCATCTACCTGCAGGCCGACCGCTGGGAAAACAACCAGCAGCTGCAGACCTTCCGCCTCAAGGCGCAACAGACCGGCGACCTGCTGCAGGCCCAGTTCAGCGAACACGAGCGTTTCATCTACGCGATGGCCAAGGCCCTCAACGATCCGCGCCGCGTGCTCAGCGCCGAGGACTTCGGCAACCTGGCGCACGGCTACCTGGACCAGCGCCCCGAGCTGCTGTCGATGGCCTGGCTGACGCCGGTGGCCGGCGGCGAGCGCGCCGCCTTCGAAGCCTGGGGCCGCGCCCAGGTGGCGCCGGACTTCGCGGTCCGCGACCGCGCCGCCGGCGACGCCCTGGTGGTGGCCGCGCCGCGCGAGCGCTACTTCGCCGCCACCTACATCGAGCCGGTCAACAACCGCCTGTTCCAGGGGCTGGACTTCCTGTCCGATCCGCCGCGCCGCGCCGCGCTGGAGCGCGCCATCCAGTCCGGCCAGCCCACCGCCACCGAGCCGCTGCAGCTGATCGGCGGCCAGGCCAGCGCCGGCCTGCTGCTGCTGCAAACGGTCTACCCCAACAACAACCGCCACCAGGCCATCGGCTCGCTGCTGATCTCGATGCAGTTCGACGCCTACCTGGACCAGGCGCTCAAGCGCTCCGAGTTCGGCCACTTCCTGATGCGCTTCGAGGACATGGACGACGACGGTCCGCGCCACGCGGTGCGCGACAGCCTGCACCGCGCCACCGGACCGGGCGACTTCCAGCGCCAGCTGCACTTCGGCGGCCGCATCTACGAGCTGACCTTGGCGCCGACGCCGGAATACCTGCGCCAGCAGCGCGGCTGGCAAAGCTGGACGGTGCTGACCTGCGGCCTGCTGCTGACCGGCCTGCTGGGCACGCTGATGATGCTGATCAGCGGCGAGCGCGCCCGCATCCAGGCCCAGGTCAAGGACAGCACCTCGCGCCTGCGCGAGCGCGAAGCGCGCCTGCAGGCCATCCTCAACAAGGCGGCCGACGCCATCCTCACCATCGACGGCGACGGCCTGCTGATGTCGGCCAACGCCGCGGCCGGCCGCCTGTTCGGCTACGCGCCGGAGAACATGACGGCGCTGCCGCTGGACCGCCTGATCCCGGTCGGCGTGGGCGAGGCCGCCGGCCTGGACGCGGCCGGCCTGCTGCGCATGATCGCCTGCGGCGTCACCCACGAATACGAGCTGACCGGCTGGCGCAGCGACGGCAACGAGTTCCCGCTGGCGATGTCGGTGAGCGAGGTCGAGCTGCCCGACGAGCACCTGTTCGTCGCCATCCTGCACGACCTGACCGCGCAGCAGATGGCGCAGGAGCGCATCCACCGCCTGGCCCACCACGACACGCTGACCGGCCTGGACAACCGCCTGTCGCTGAACCTGCGGCTGGACCAGCTGCTGGCCCAGACCCGCCGCGCGGGCGGCGCGGCGGCCGTGCTGTTCATCGACCTCGACCACTTCAAGAAGATCAACGACACCCACGGCCACCAGACCGGCGACCTGCTGCTGATCGCGGTGGCCCAGCGCCTGCAGGAGCTGCTGCGCGAGGTCGACACCATCGCCCGCCTGGGCGGCGACGAGTTCATCGTGGTCACCTCCGGCAGCGTGACGCCGGACGAGGCCTCCAACATCGCGGTGCGCATCGTCGAGTCGCTGGGCGCGCCCTACCACCTGGAGGGCAAGACCGTGCACAGCGGCGCCAGCGTCGGCGTCGCCATGTTCCCGTCCGACGGCGAGGACGGCAGCACGCTGCTGCGCCACGCCGACACCGCCATGTACGCGGCCAAGAGCCAGGGCCGCGGCAACTTCCAGTTCTTCTCGGCCGAGATGAACAGCGCCACCCACGAGCGCCTGATGCTGGAGAACCGCCTGTGGCAGGCGCTGGAGCACAACGAGTTCGAGCTGTACCTGCAGCCGCAGGTCGAGCTGGCGAGCGGGCGCATCATCGGCGCCGAGGCGCTGCTGCGCTGGCACCATCCCGAGCTGGGCATGGTGGGGCCGGACCGCTTCATCCCGATCGCCGAGGAGTCCGGCCTGATCCTGCCGCTGGGCGACTGGGTGCTGCAGCGCGCCAGCCGCCTGCTGGCCTCGTGGCGCGCGCCCGGGCTGGCGCACCTGCGGCTGGCGGTCAACCTGTCGGCGCGCCAGTGCCACGGCGCCGGCCTGCTGCCGCAACTGGACCGCCTGCTGGCCGCGCACGGCATCGACCCGTCGCTGCTGGAGCTGGAGATCACCGAGTCGGCCGCGATGCAGGATCCGGAACGCAGCCGCGCGCTGCTGGTCGAGCTGCGCTCGCGCGGCATCAAGGTGGCGATCGACGACTTCGGCACCGGCTATTCCTCGCTGAGCTACCTGAAGCTGTTCGAGATCGACCGCATCAAGATCGACCGCGGCTTCGTCAAGGATATCGAGAGCGATCCGAACGACGCCGTGATCGTCGCCGCCACCATCGCGCTGGCGCACTCGCTGGGGCTGGGCGTGGTGGCCGAGGGGGTCGAGACGCTGGCCCAGCGCGACTTCCTCAGCGCCAAGCAATGCGACGAGGCGCAGGGCTATCTGTACGCGCGGCCGATGCCGGTGGCGCAGTTCGAGGCCATGGTGCGCAACGAGAGCGCCGCCGTCGCGGCATAGGCCCCACCGTCATTCCCGCGCACGCGGGAAGTCATTCCCCCAATGGGGGAATGACGAAACTCAGGGGCCGGGGGTCAACGCCACCAGCACCTGGCCCTTGAGGGCGCGGATCAGCGAGGTCTCGTCGGGCGGCACGCCCTCCGGCGCCGGCAGCGCGCGGTCCGCGTAGAACAAGCCCAGCTGCACCGAGTTGACCACCAGCGGCAGCACGATGAAGCTGCGCGCGTCCGGCAGCAGCTTGCGGTGCCACTCCGGCAGCAGCGCGCGGATCTTGGGCGCGCTGGCGTCGGCGATCATCAGGTCGGCGTTGTTCCGCATCGCCAGGTGGAACAGGTCGTCGCCGGCGGCGCTGGGGAACACAAAGCCGGCCTGGCGCTCCGCGTGGCGCTCGCCGAACGCCACGCGCGCCCGGTACTGGCCGCTGCGCACGTCCTTCAGGCACACGGTGGCGAAGCGGAAGCCCATGCCGCGGTACAGCGTCTCGAGCACCGCCTGGATGATGTCGTTGACCTTGCCGTGCCCGCCGGCGCGCATCTGCGTCACCTCCTGCACCCCGGCCAGCAGCAGCTCGCGCGCGTTGTACGGCTTGCCGCTCGGATGGCTGCCCCGCGGCGCCTCGCCCGCGCCCATCGCCGCCTGCGCCAGCACGCCCGGCAGGCCGGGGGCGCCGTCGTCGGGATCGGCCTGCGCGCCCATCTGCAGGCTCTCGAGCAGGCTGTCCATGTCGCGCGAGACGGTGGCGAACAGCTGCGCCAGGCGGTCCTGGTCCAGGTTGAGCGCGGCGCCGTAACGCTGCTCCAGCGCCCTGCCCTCGGCGCTGTCGGCGCGCAGGCGGCGCGCCAGCAGCCGCGCGGTCTCCATGCTGAACGACACCACCTGCCGCATCCATTCCTGGCGGCCGGCGGCCGGCCTGCACGGGCCCGGCGGCAGCGGCGCCAGCGATCGCACGATCACATCCGGAATCTTCCATTCGTTGAGGATGGCGGCCGACAGGCTGTCGTAGCTGCAGCCGAGCACCTGCAGCGCGGCCTGCGCCTCGGTCAGCTTGCCGGCCGCCGCCAGCAGGCCGATCTCGCGGAACAGCGCGTGCTCGTGCGAGGCCACCACCAGCGCGCCGATGTTCTTGAACAGCGCGCCGATGGCCGCCTCCTCGGCGCCTTGGTAGACGCTCAGGCGCGCCATCTCGCGCCCCACCAGGCTGGCGCACAGCGCCGCCTCCAGCTCGATGCGCACGCTGTGCGCGTGGCGGCTGTTGGCCAGCGTGTCGACCAGCAGCATGGCCATGGCCGTGGTCTTGACGTTGTCGAAGCCCAGCAGCGAGATCGCGCGCGAGATGGTGGTGACGGCGGTGCCGCCGGCCGCGCGGTAGGTCGGCGTGTTGGCCAGCCGCAGCACCTTCTGCGTCAGCGCCACGTCCGACAGCACGTAGTAGGCCAGGCTCTGCGTGCCCTGGTCGTCGGAATCGGCCAGCTGCACCACCCGCGCCACCGAGGCGCCCAGCGCGAACATGCCCTCGTCGCCGCTGAGCTTTTTCAGCAGTGCGCCGCGCACCGGGCGCGCTTCGCTGTCGGACGGATGCGGATTCGATGGCATGGCTCACTCCTGGCGTCCGGCCGCGCGCCCGCGCCGGCCCAGCCTGGTTCTAGTCCGGCGTGTGGCCGATGGTCGGGTCGCGCTCGATCAGGTCCAGCAGCGCGGCCACCACCTCGGGGTCGAACTGCTTGCCGGCGCGCTCGGTGATGTAGGTCATCACCTCGGTGTGCGGCCACGGGTCCTTGTACGGGCGCTCGTGCAGCAGCGAGTCGAACACGTCGACCACGGCGACGATGCGGGCCGACACCGGGATCGCGCGTCCCGCCAGCTGGTTGGGATAGCCGTTGCCGTCGAAGTGCTCGTGGTGGCCGCCGGCGATCTCGGCGCCGTAGGTCAGGTAGCTGACGCCGTCGACCATGTTGGCGGCGCGCTCCAGGATGGACTTGCCGACCGCCGCGTGGGTCTGCATCTCGGCCCGTTCCTCGGGCGTGTGGATGCCCGGCTTGAGCAGGATGTGGTCCGGCGTGGCGACCTTGCCGACGTCGTGCAGGATGCTGGCCAGGCCGATCATCTCCAGCAGCTGCGGCGTGAGCTCGTCGGCGTACACGCCGCGCGCGGCCATTCGCTGGGCCAGCGAGGTCGACAGCATCTGCACACGCCGCACGTGGCCGCCGGTGCCGCTGTCGCGGAACTCGGCCAGGTCGGCCAGCGCCACCACGGTGGCCTCCTGCGCCTTGCGCAGCTGGCCGAACATGTACAGGTTGTCGAACGCGGCGGCGATGCGCTGGCAGAACACCTCCAGCAGGTCGCGCTGGATCTGCGCCAGCGGCCACGGCGGCGTGACGGAGATGGCCACCTCGCGGTTTTCCTGCGTGTGGATGAACAGCACATTGGCCGGATGCTCGAACTGGCTCTTCTTTTCCGCGAAGGCCTTGGCGATGGTCGGCCACAGCGGATGGCTGGTCGGCATCAGCTCGGACTCGCCCAGCGCCGCGTAGCCGCCGGTGGCCGCCACCACGCTGGTGACGCCGGTGTCGCCCTGCATCAGGCACAGCACGCCGTCGGCGCCGACGTCGAGGATGGCGCTGACCTGGTTCAGCACGCCCGAGGCGAACTCGCGCAGCGAATGGATCTGGTACAGATTGGTGGCGCCGGCCAGGATCTTGCCCAGGCCGATGCGGCTGCGCTCGAGCATGTTCAGGCTCTCGTACGCGCGCAGCGCCGAGATCACCGTGGTGAACAGCTTCTGCGTGGTCAGCTCGGTCTTGGCCTTGTAGTCGTTGATGTCGTATTCGATGATCACGCGCTGCTCGGGCGCCTGGCCCGGCTGGCCGGTGCGCAGCACCACGCGCACGATGGCGTTGTGCAGCTCCTCGCGGATGCGGCGCGCCAGCAGCAGGCCGGCGTCGTCGGTTTCCATCACCACGTCCAGCAGCACCAGCGCGATGTCGGGCGTGTCGCGCAAGAAATTATAGGCCTCGCGCCCGCTGTAGGCCGAGAACAGTTCCAGCTCGCGGCCCTTGAACGAGACGTTGCGCAGCGCCAGCCGCGTGACCGCGTGCACGTCGACGTCGTCGTCGACAATCAGCACCCGCCACAGGCGCTGTTCCGGCGACCCCGTTCCGTCAACCGGCGCCGGCTCCTCGTCTTCCTGGATCAGCCAGTTGTCGTCTGCGGCGTTGGAATCGGTCATCACATCTCCTGGCGCTAAGCCCGTGGCTGTCTTAGGCCTAGCATAATCAGATTCCCCCCCTGTGACAACCCCCTTCGGAATTGATAGCAACAGCCGTGCGTTTTTCGCCCGTGCCGGGCTTTGCCGCGCTCGTCAGCAGGCCGCGAACCTGATACGCTAGCGCCGTCATTGTAAGGATTGCGGCGCGGTCGCCGACCAAGGCGTATCGCGGTCAGATCAATATTTCAAGGACCACCATCATGCAAGAAAACGCATCGGACATCGCAGGACGCGAGTTCCTCGCCTTCACCCTCGGCGCCGAGGAATACGGCATCGACATCCTCAAGGTGCAGGAAATCCGCGGCTATGAGGCGGTCACCCGCATCGCCAACGCGCCCGAGTTCATCAAGGGCGTGATCAACCTGCGCGGCATCATCATCCCGGTGGTCGACATGCGCATCAAGTTCAGGCTCGGCGAACCGGTGTACGACCAGTTCACCGTGGTCATCATCCTCAACATCGGCGGGCGCGTGGTGGGCATGGTGGTGGACTCGGTGTCGGACGTGACCACGCTCATGCCCGACCAGGTCAAGCCGGCGCCGGAGATGGGCACGGCCTTCAACTCCGATTACATGATCGGCCTGGGCACCATCGACGAGCGCATGCTGATCCTGGTCGACATCGACAAGCTGATGTCGAGCGACGAGATGGGCCTGACCGACGTCGCCGCCGCCAACTGAACCCTTTAACCTGCCCGTCCCCATGAACCTGACCAACTTCAAAATCAAAACCCGCCTCGGCGCCGGCTTCGGCGTGCTGGTGCTGCTGATGCTCATCATGATAGCCACCGCCATCGGCCGCTTCGGCGCCATCAGCCGCAGCGCCAAGGGCATCGTCGAGCGCGACTGGCCGAGCGCCTCGGCCGCCGCCACCATCGACGCCGCCGCGCGCGAGGACGCGCGCCGCGTGCTGGCCCTGTTCGTCATCGCCGACAAGGCGCAGCGCGCCAAGAGCTACGAGCGGATCGACCAGGACAAGAAGACCATCGACGCCGCGCTGGTCACGCTGGACCAGCTGACCGAGACGCCCGCCGAGAAGGCGCTGCTGGCCAAGATCCAGGCCGCGCGCGCCACCTACAACACGGCCTTCCTGAAGGTGGCCGACCTGGTCGAGGCGGACGAGCGCGACAAGGCGTCCGAGCTGATGAACCGCGAAGCCTTCCCCGCGCTTGACACGCTCGAAGAGCTGACCGGCGCCATGGTCAAGCAGCAGAAGGACGACATCGAGGACGGCGGCAAGGTGGCCACCGGCCACATCGACTTCTCGCGCACGATGATGATCGTGCTGGGCGTGGTGGCGCTGATCGTCTCGGCCGCGCTGGCGGTGTGGATCACGGCGTCGATCACCGGCCCGCTGGAGGAGGCGGTGGCGATCGCCAAGTCGGTCGCGGCCGGCGACCTGAGCACCCACATCGAGGCGCGCGCCAGCGACGAGACGGGCCAGCTGCTGGAAGCGCTGCAGCACATGAACACCAGCCTGGCGCGCACCGTGCACGAGGTGCGCAGCAGCACCACCACCATCAACCGCGCCTCGGCTGAAATCGCCAGCGGCAATATGGACCTGTCGGGCCGCACCGAGTCGCAGGCCAGCTCGCTGGAGGAAACCGCCAGCACCATGGAGGAGCTGACCTCCACCGTCAAACAAAACGCCGACAACGCCCGCCAGGCCAACCAGCTGGTGATCTCGGCGTCGTCGGTGGCCACGCGCGGCGGCGAGCTGGTGGCCCAGGTGGTCGACACCATGGGCTCGATCAAGGCCAGCTCCAGCAAGATCGTCGACATCATCGGCGTGATCGACGGCATCGCCTTCCAGACCAACATCCTGGCGCTGAACGCGGCCGTGGAGGCGGCCCGCGCCGGCGAGCAGGGACGCGGCTTCGCGGTGGTGGCGTCGGAGGTGCGCAGCCTGGCGCAGCGCTCGGCCACGGCGGCCAAGGAAATCAAGGTGCTGATCGACGATTCGGTGGAGAAGGTGGACGGCGGCAGCGCCGTGGTGGACGAGGCCGGCCAGACCATGGGCCTGATCGTCACCTCGGTGCAGCAGGTGGCCGACATCATGGCGGAGATCACCTCGGCCAGCCAGGAACAGAGCATGGGCATCGAGCAGGTCAACGAGGCGATCTCGCAGATGGACGAGATGACGCAGCAGAACGCCGCGCTGGTCGAGCAGGCCGCCGCCGCCGCGCAAAGCATGCAGGACGAGGCGGCCACGCTGTCGGCCTCGGTCAGCGTGTTCAAGCTCGACAGCAGCTACGCGGCGCCTGTCGCGGCGCCCCGTCCGGCGGCCGTCAAGGCAGCCGCGCCGGCCGCCGCGCCACGGCTGGCGCCAGCCGGCAATCCGGCGCAGGCCAAGCCTGCAGCCCGTTCCGCCGCGAAGCCCGCCGCCAAAGCGGTAGCCAAGCCCAAGGCGGACCTGAATTCGGAGTGGGAAGAGTTCTGACCCGTCGTTTCCTCCCACTGGGGGAAACGACTTCCCGCGCAGGCGGGAACCCATGCTGAGATGGCGAAGGCCGCGTTCTATGGATTCCCGCCTGCGCGGGAACGACACGGGATCTAGTTGTTGACCGGCGCCGGCGGCGTGCTGGCCGCCGCCGTGCGGCTGGCGGGCGCGCAGCCGCTCTGGTTGGCGCCCACGTCCAGGTTCTGGTAGCGGATCTCGTACTTGCCGTTGGCGAGCTTGTCGACCACCAGCTTGTCGTGCGCCTGCACGTAGGCATAGCGCACATTGGAGTGGCGCTCGGTGTCGTAGATCTTGATGAACACCGCCGACGCGTTGCCGGCATTGTCGAGCATGAGCTGCATGTCGTCGCCGCGGTTGCCGACCGGGAAACCGGTCATGTAGCCGGATTGCGATGGCCACGGTTCGCCGTTGGGCGCGACCAGGGTCTGCGCCTCGCTCTCGCAATCGGCGGTGGCGTTCGGCAGGATCACCTGCGACAGCGCCTGCACCTTGATCGGCGCCGGCCGGCTGCTGTTGGCCTCCGGGTAGTACGGCTGGGCGCCGGCCCAGGCCTCGCGCATCTCGGCCTTGGGATCGCGCGCCACGGCGCGCGGCTGGCCCCTGCCGTTATCGGCCTTGCCGCCCCAGGCCGCCGCCAGCGCGGACGACACCATCTGCGGTTCGGACACCATGGTCACGCCGGCCACCCAGCCTACCACCAGGCTGGCCGCCAGCCCGCCCCACCACCTCCACGCGCCGCGCCGGCGCGGACGCGGCAGGTCGTCGACCGCCTCCGGGCTCCAGGGCCGCTCCGTGCCGTCGTGGCGGTGCTTGTCGCCGCGGTGGCCGTCCTCGTGGGTGCTCTCCAGCCACTCGATCTCCCATTCCTCGGCCGCGATCCATTCGTCGTGCTCCTTGCGGCGCTGGGCGTCGGACAAAGTGTCGTAGGCGCTGTTGAGGATGGCCATGATGCGCGCAGCCTTCTCATCCCCCGGATTTTTGTCCGGGTGGTATTTTTGACTGAGCGCCTTGTAGGCGGCACGTATGACTTCCTGCGGCGCCATGCGCGACACCTTCAAGTTGTCATAGTGAGTGTGTATCTTTGCCATCGTTCCAATAATTGTCCGGCGAGCGTGCGTTATTCATCATAGCCGATCTGGCGCGCAGCAACTCAGCGATCAAGCAAGGTTTAGCCTTGCTGTTTTAATCACTGTAACATTTAATCTACAGGCGGTGCGTGCGGTCATGTGCGGCCATGGCGTCCGGCAAGGCGACGTTCTTGCCAATCACCAGCACCTTGAACAACTCCCCCATCTCGGCCGGCGACAACAGCTTTTGCAAGGCCTTGGCCTGCGGCAGATAGCGCAGCGCGTCGGACGGATCGGTGCGCAGCAGCAGTTCGCCGGCGCCGGCGCCGATCAGGAAGCCGGCCTGGTTCAGGTAGGCCAGCACGTCGGCGCCCGCCTCCTGCGCGGCCAGCGCCATCGCCGTGAAGTCGACGTGGGCCGTGATGTCCTGCAGGCCCGGATAGTAGAACGGGTCGGGATGCGAATGGTGGCGGTAATGGCACATCAGGGTGCCGGTGGCGCGCTGCTCCAGGTAGTACTCGTGCGCCGGGAAGCCGTAGTCGAACAGGAAGGCGGCGTTGGCGCGGCCGTTGCGCAGCATGCGCGCCAAGGTCGCCATGAAGCCGCAGGCCACGCCGTGCACCTCGGTCACGTAGCCGACCGGCAGGCTGTCGTGGTCCTGGATCTGCAGCGCGATCTGCGCCAGCAGCTCGGGGCCGGCCGGCACTTCCAGATAATCGAAGCGGCCGTCGCGCACCGTCACCTGCAGTTCCTGCCAGCCTTCCGGGTGTTTGGTGATCAGCTGGACCGGCATGGCGTCGAGCACCTCGTTGCCGACCACCACGCCGTCGAAGGCGTCGGGGAATTCGTCCAGCCACTCGACCTGCGGGAAATCGCGCAGCTTGTCCTGCTGGCGCGCGCGCAGTTCGCCGGACAGCTCGACGATGAAATAACGCTCGATCGCCACGCCGGCGACGCCCATCTCGGTCAGGATGTCGAAGGCCAGCTTGCCGGTGCCGGCGCCGAATTCGAGGATCCGCGGCGCGCTTTGGGCGATAATAGCGGCTGCGGCCTGAGCCACGGCGGCGCCGAACAGCGGCGTGAGCTCGGGCGCGGTTGTAAAATCGCCATCTTTGCCGAGTTTGGCGGAGCCGCCGCTGTAGTAGCCCAGGCCGGGCGCGTACAGGGCCAGCTCCATGTAGCGGGCGAAGGAAATGGCACCGTCGTTGCGCGCGATTTCGGCGGCGATCAGGTGCTGCAGGGCGTGGGACGCGGCCAGCGCGTCACTGGTGGGAACAGGTAGGGACATAACCGGCATTGTAGCGAATCGGCGCGCCGGGCCGCCAATTTGACATTCAGACAGCACATGACGACAGCAGAACAAACAGCAACCGGCGCCCCTGTGGCGCCAGTGGCGCTCGTGACCGGCGCCGGCCGCCGCATCGGCCGCGCCATCGCGCTCGGCCTGGCGCGCGCCGGCTGGGACGTGGCGGTGCACTACCGCGCCTCGGCCGACGAGGCGCGCGCGGTGGTGGCCGGGATCGAGGCGCTGGGCCGGCGCGCCGCCGCCCTGCCCTGCGACCTGGCCGACGAGGCGGCGGTGCGCGCGCTGCTGCCGCGGGCCGCGGCCGCGCTGGGCGCGGTGCGCTGCGTGGTCAACAACGCTTCGCTGTTCGAGTACGACAGCGCCGCCGACTTCACCGCCGGCCGCCTCGACGCCCACATGCGCGCCAACGTGGCCGCGCCGGTGATCCTGGCGCAGGCGCTGCACGCGGCCCTGGCCGGCGGCGAACAGGGCGTGGTGATCAACCTGCTCGACCAAAAACTGTACAATCTCAATCCTGATTTTTTGTCGTACACCCTGTCCAAGGCGGCGCTGCACACCGCCACCACGATGCTGGCGCAGCAGCTGGCGCCGGCGGTGCGGGTGGTCGGCATCGCGCCCGGCATCACGATGGTGTCCGGCGACCAGACCGAGGCCGGTTTCGCCAACGCGCACCGGCAAACCCCGCTGGGCCGCTCCAGCACCCCGGAAGATATCGCCGACAGCGTGGTCTACGCTGCCACGGCGCGCGCGCTGACCGGCACCACCCTGCTGGTCGACGGCGGCCAGCACCTGATGCCGCTGCCGCGCGACGTGATGTTTTTGGCCAAATGAATACCATCTCTAGAAAGTGAAACTATGCTGTCCGCCCTGATCCACCCGCAACTGAACGACTGCCGCCGCCTGTTCCTGCGCAATTACGAAGTGCTGATCAACATCGGCGTCTACGAGTTCGAGAAAAAGGGCGAGCAGCGTTTGCTCATCAACGTCGACCTGTACATCCCGCTGGCCGTCTCGACCCCGGTCAAGGACCAGCTGGAGGAAGTGGTGGACTACGACTTCATGCGCGACTCCATCGCCAAGCTGATGGCGCGCGGCCACGTGCACCTGCAGGAGAGCCTGTGCGACGACATCGTCAGCGCCATGCTGGCCCACCCGCGCGTGCGCGCGGCCCGCGTGTCGACCATGAAGCCGGACGTCTACCCGGACTGCGAAGGCGTCGGCGTGGAAGTATTTAAAATCAAGGAATCCGTATGAACGCAGTACTCGACAACGCAGCGGCCGCACCGGCCGGCAAATCGGCCGAGAAGATCGCGCTGGAAAACAACAAGCTGCACAAGCGCCTGTGCCGCCTGGTCGGCCAGGCCATCGGCGATTTCAACATGATCGAAGACGGCGACAAGGTCATGGTCTGCCTGTCCGGCGGCAAGGACAGCTACGCGCTGCTCGACATCCTGATGACGCTGCGCGAACGCGCGCCGATCGACTTCGAGATCGTCGCCGTCAACCTGGACCAGAAGCAGCCCAACTTCCCCGACCACATCCTGCCGGCCTACCTGAAGGAACTGGGCATCCCGTTCCACATCGAGAACCAGGACACCTACAGCATCGTCAAGCGCCTGATCCCGGAAGGGAAGACCACCTGCTCGCTGTGCTCGCGCCTGCGCCGGGGCATCCTGTACCGCGTGGCCGATGAACTGGGCTGCAACAAGATCGCGCTGGGCCACCACCGCGACGACATCCTCGAGACCTTCTTCCTGAATATGTTCTTCGGCGGGAAGCTCAAGGGCATGCCGGCCAAGCTGGTGTCCGACGACGGCAAGCACATGGTGATCCGCCCGATGGCCTACGTGAAGGAAGAGGACACCGAGCGCTACGCCGAGGTCAAAGGCTTCCCCATCATCCCGTGCGACCTGTGCGGCTCGCAGGAGAACCTGCAGCGCAAGCAGATCAAGGGCCTGATGCGCGACTGGGAAAAGAAATTCCCCGGCCGCGTGGAGAACATCTTCTCGTCGCTGTCGACGGTGGTGCCGTCGCACCTGATGGACCGCGACCTGTTCGGCTTCAAGGACATCAAGGCCGACGGCCAGGCCAATCCGCTGGGCGACATCGCCTTCGACGAGGAGCCGTGTTCGACGCCGTCCACCGTGCCGGGCATCATTCCGCTGCAGCGCAACTGAACGGCGGCCGCTCTTCCCCGTCCCCCTGCTAGTGCACATTACGCTATATTGCGTAAATAACCACTATCAGGGAACACGACGATGAAAATCGATACCAAGGCACTCGGCGACGCCAGCGCGGCGGCCTTCGCCACGCACAGAAAATCCGGCGGCGCCGGCTTCAAGGCGGTGCTCGAGACCAAACAGCCGCCGCAGCAGCCGACCGCCGCGCAGGAGCTGGATACCTACATGAAGAAATCGCCGGCCGAACGGATGGCGGAAATGATCCTGAAAAGCCTGGGCGAGACGCCGGAATCGCTGGCGGCCAAGTCGCCCGAGGAACAGGCGTCGATCATGGCCAAGGTGGCCGCGCTCATCAAACAGAAGATGGAAGAAGCCACCGCCAAGGCAAATGGCGGCGGCGATGGCGGCGGCGTCAGCGTCGCCGTTTAAAACTTCTGCGCGGTGCGCATCACCGGATAGAGGTTGTAGCGCTCATCCCACGACGCATGGCGGCGCGCGAAAAACTCCAGCCGCTTGGCCGGGCTCTTGTTGAACTCCGCGTCGCTGTCGAGCTTTTTCCGGAACTCCTCGCGCAGCGCCGGATCGGCCTCCAGCTGTGCGCGCGCCACGTCCTCCGCCACGTACTCCTCCATGTATTCCTTGCGCTCGAAGGCGTTATTGAATTCGCCCCAGGCCAGCAGCGAATCGGCGCCGCGCGGCTCCAGCATCGTCATCACCAGGCGCGCCTTCGGCTGGGCGATCGGCACGAACAGCGCGCCCTTCGCCAGGCTGCGGCGCTCGCGGCCCCAGTCGCCCTCCACCGCCAGCGATTGATGGCCCTCGAACGACTGCGCGCCGAACTTGGTCTTGGTCGCGCGGAAGGTCTCCACCTCGGCCGCCATCTGGTCCGACGCCAGCACCTTGAAGGCGATGCCGTGCTGTTTCAGCTTGGCGCCGATGCGCGCGGCTTCGGCCAGCGGCACCAGGTAGCCGCCCTTGGGCGCGGCGATCTTCAGGTCCGGCACCACTTCGTCGCGCAGCGGCACGTGCCACATCTGCGGCTTGCTCTCGTCGTAGTGCGTCATCAGGCCGCCCGACACTTCCGAATAGCCGCGCGTGTACTGGTAGCCGGGGAATTCGATGGTCTTGGCGTTGAAGGTGGTGCGGTAGCTGATCGGGAAATCCGCGCCGGCCATGGCGGTCGCGCGGGCGTCGGCGTCCTGCGTCATCTTCTGCCATTCCTTGCCGTGGACGGCGACCTGCGACAGCAGCGAGACGATGGTGTTGCGGGTGATGCGCACGCGGGTCGGGTAGTCCTTCCACGAATGGGTTTCGACCAGCATCGCGAAGCGGTTCCGCAGCGGGAAGTAACCGGTGGAGAAGCGCGGCGTCGCCATGCTGTCGACGAAGCCGGAGGTCGGATCGTCGTCGGCCGCGAACGAGATGTAGTACGGCTTGGGATCGGAGCCCTGCGCCTTCAGGTCGGCCATCACGGCCGTCTGCAGCGCCGCGCCGGCGCGCTTCAGGTCCTCGTCGCCGCCGTGCACCGGCTCGACCTGGATCGAGACGTCGGGCTGGAACTTGGCGCCGTCGGTGACGTGCAGGTCGATGTAGGCCAGCGGATCCCAGGCGTTCACCAGCGCCAGCATGGACTGCATCTCCGGCGCGTCGGCCTTCACGTAGTCGCGGTTCAGGTTGTAGTTCTGCGCCGTGGTGCGCCAGCCCATCTCCACCGGGCCGCGCTGGTTCGGACGGTTCCATTTGCCGAAGCGCTCATGGCCGTCGACGTTGAACACCGGGACGAACAACAGCACCTGCTTGTCCAGCGCGCCCGGCGCGGCCTTGTTCTCCAGCGCTTCGCGCAGCGCCAGGAAGCCGGCGTCCTTGCCGTCGATCTCGCCGGCGTGGATGCCGCCCTGCACCAGCATCACCGGCAGGCCGCGCTTCTTCGCCTGCTCGGCGGTCAGCGCGCCGGTGCGCGAGACGGCCAGCGCCAGCATGGGCCGGCCCTCCGGCGTGCGGCCGAATTCGAAGCAGCGCACCTGTTTCGGATACGCCTTCTGGAAGCGCGCGCACAGGTCGACGACTTCGTCGTAGCGGCCGGTGTTCTGGAAGCCGGAACGTTCGGCGATGGTGCTCAGGGAGGTGGCGGCGGGCGCCGCGGCGGCCAGCGTGGAGGTGGCGGCAAAGGCAAGCAGAATGGCGGAACGTATCATGGACAGGCTTCCAGCAAGGGTTGAACGACCGATGCCGGCGAGGATCGCCCGCCGGCACCGGATACGCGGGAAATTATAGTCGGCTTTGCGCTTCAGCGATCGCGGATCGAAATTTCCTTGACCAGTGGCCGCACCAATTGCATGGCGCCGGCCTTCGCGCGGCCGTCTTGCGGCGTTACCGGACAAACGCCGCTGCCGCGGTAGTTCAGCGCGGCGGACAACAAACCCTCCTCCGGGTCGCCAAGCGCATGCCGCAAGTCGTCGGCAACGCGACAGGTCGGCGCGAAGCCGTCCGCATAATCGCCGAAGTTCTTGTTGTTCACGCCGCGGAACTGGATCGCAAAGTAAGTGGTGCCGCAATTGGCGCCGGGCTGGAACGCATAGGGCTTGCCGCAGGTCTCGCCGCCGATCAGATTAACTTCGACATCGATGCCACGCAAACTGTTGATGACCGATTCGCTGGCGGAGCATGTACCCGCCGTGGTCAGGACGGTGACCCGTTTGAGGCCAAGATAGGGCAGCGGGGCGCCCGGCTTGACCGGACCGTTCGCCACGTAGCCCACCGCCGTCGACGAGAACATTTGCGGTGCGTGAGCTTTGGTCTTGTTGTTGTAGATCGACTGTTCGAACACCTTGCCGGCCGTCGCCGCGGGACCGGCAATCATGTACGCCAGCTCGCTGGCAATGCCCAGCGAACCGCCGCCGTTGTAGCGCATATCCAGTATCAGGTCGCTGACGTTGGCGGCCTTGAAGGTGTCGATCGCGTTGACCAGCAGGCTCTCCGACGCCGAATTGTGTTCGTTGAACTGGACGTAGCCGACTTTCCCGGTCGCGGTGTCGAACACATTGACGTTCTGTACCGACGTCCTGACCAGCTTGGCCGACTTGATACTGGCGACCAGCGAAGCGCCGTCACGGCTCAGCACCAGCCGGTGAATCTCGCCCGCTGTCGCCGGGAAAAGGCCGGCATTGATCTTGGCGGTGCCGCTGGCGCTGGTGTCGGTGATGGCGACGCCGTCGACCGAGACCAGCAGGTCGCCACGGCGCACGCCGCCCACGTCGGCCGGCGAACCCGGCTCCACCATTGTCGCGACCCATACCCGCGGCACGCTGGTGTCGGTATAGCGCGCCCACGTCAGGCCGTAGCTCAACTCCGCGCCCGTGGTCGACATCGCTTCCCAAACGGCGCTCGGATAGGTGAAGTGAAACCGGTCCTTGGGGCGACCGGATGGCGTGATCACCGGCGTTTTCAGCGCTGCGAAGTAGTCCAGGGTATTCCGGTAATCCGACATTTTCAGGTTGGTCGGTATTTCGTCGTACCACAGATAGGAATCGTCCAGATAGGAACGCAGCCAGCGCATTTCATCGGTCAGCGTCCCTTGCACCTCGAAGTACGGCAGGCCGGATGGCTTATTGCCGAGACGCGGATGTTCGCAGTGGTCCCCCAGCGTGAGCCAGTCCGGCTTGTCCGTCACCGGCGGGGTCACGGGCGGGGTCACGGGAGGCGTTACCGGCGGGGTCACGGGTGGAATCACGGGTGGTTCGACCGGCGGTGTGACAGGTGGTTCGACGGGGGGCGCAACGGGCGGCGCAACGGGTGCGACCACGACCGGCGCATCGCTGCCGCCGCAGCCGCACTGCAGCACCAGCGCGGCCAACGAGCCGTAGAGAGCAGGTTTTAATTTCATCGAAACATTATATTCGCCCTGTCCCCGGCCATGCCATCTTTGCAATGTTTTTTACAATTCTCTGGCTTGCAGATCGGGATCGGCCTTGAACACGCCGGCGATCCAGTCCGCGAACACCCGCAGCCGCGGCGACGCCATGCGCCCCTGCGGGTACAGCAGCGAGATCGGCATCGGCGCCGGCGGGGTCGCGGCCAGCACCTCGACCAGCGCGCCGCTGGCCAGGTGCTGGCGCACCTGGTAGCGCGCCGCCTGGATCAGGCCCATGCCCTGCAAGGCGCAGATGACGTAGGCGTCGGGATCGTTGACCGCGATCGCGCCGGGCACCTCGACCATCGTCACGCCGCCGTCGACCAGGTAATCCCACGCGAAGGCGCGGCCGGTGCGGCCGGAGAAATGCGTCACGCCGCGATGCGCCGCCAGGTCGGCCGGGGTGTGCGGCACGCCGTGCGCGGCCAGGTAGGACGGCGCGGCGCAGGTCAGGAAGCCCATGTTGCCCAGGCGCCGCGCCACCATCGCCGAATCCTGCAGCTCGCCCACGCGCAGCGAGCAGTCCAGGCCCTCCTGCGTCAGGTCGGTGAGGCGCTCGTTCAGGCTGACCACCAGTTCGATATCGGGATACTCGCGGCAAAAGCCGGCGATGTGCGGCAGCACCGCGTGGCGGCCCACCGCGCCCGGCAGTTCCACCCGCAGCTTGCCGTGCGGCTTGCCCCGGCCGTGGCCGCGGAACGCGCCCTCGGCGTCTTCCACCGCCTGCAGGATTTCCAGACACTTTCTGAAATAGTCGGCGCCGTCGGGCGTGAGCGACAGGCGGCGCGTGGTCCGCTGCAGCAGTTGGGTGCCGAGGAAGGCTTCCAGTTTCTTGATGGTCGCCGTGAGCGCGGCGCGCGGCAGATCCAGCGTTTCAGCGGCCCGCGTATAGCTGTTGGCCTCGACGATGCGCACAAAGGTCTGCATGGCCTTGAGCCTGTCCATGATTGTTCACATTATATGAAAAGTATAAGGGCATTATGCCCTAATTATCTTTGCTGCGGTTTTGCCTAGAATCTGCCCATCCCCACTTACTTACGGAGTCATCATGAGCAATTCCGCACAAGACGACATCAGCCCCGGCATGGTGCTGCTGCTGGCCGCCGCGACCGGCCTGATCGTCGCCAACCTGTACTACGCGCAAACGCTGGTCGGCCCGATCAGCGCCGCCACCGGCCTGTCGCCGCAGGCGGCCGGCCTGATCGTCACGCTGACGCAGATCGGCTACACCCTCGGCCTGCTGTTCGTCGTGCCGCTGGGCGACCTGCTGGAAAACCGGCGCCTGATCGTCACCGGCCTGCTGTTCACCTCCGCCATGCTGGTGCTGGCCGCGTTCAGCACCAGCGCGTGGATGTTCCTGAGCGCCGCGCTGGGCATCGGCCTGGGCTCGGTGGCGGCGCAGATCATCGTGCCGTTCGCCGCCCACCTGTCGAAGGAAGCGACGCGCGGCCACACGGTCGGCAAAGTGGTCAGCGGCCTGCTGCTGGGGATCATGCTGGCCCGCCCCGCCGCCAGCCTGATCGCCGACGCCAGCAACTGGCACGTGGTGTTCGGCGGCGCCGCCGCGCTGGTGCTGGCGGTGGCCCTGGTGCTGCGCGCCAAACTGCCGCTGCGCGTGCCGGCCGCCACGATCAGCTATCCGGCGCTGATGGCGTCCCTGTGGCACCTGTTCCTGCGCACCCCGGTGCTGCGCCGCCGCGCCGCCTACCACGCCGGCCTGTTCGGTTCCTTCAGCCTGTTCTGGACCGTCACCCCGCTGATGCTGGCCGGCCCGCAGTTCCACCTGTCGCAGACCGGCATCGCGGTGTTCGCGCTGGTCGGCATGGCCGGTGCGGTGGCCTCGCCGGTCGCCGGCCGCCTGGCCGATGCCGGCCACACGCTGATGGCCACCGCCGCCGCGCTGGCGCTGGGCGTGGTGGGCTTCGCGCTGCCGATGGTGGCGCCTGAATCACGCGACGTGGCGCTGGCGCTGCTGGTGATCGCGTCCATCGTGCTGGACATGGGCGTGGCGGCCAACCTGGTGCTGGGCCAGCGCGCCATCTTCTCGCTGGGTGCGGAGGTACGCAGCCGTCTCAATGGCGTGTACTTCGCGCTGTTCTTCGCCGGCGGCGCGCTCGGTTCGGCGCTGGGCGGCTGGATGTACGCCACCCACGGCTGGCACGCCGCGCTGTTGACCGGCATGGCCTTCCCCGGACTGGCGCTGCTGTACTGGCTGACCGAGTATGCCGCCCACTCCTCGGCGCTCAACGCCGGTGTGAAAATCTAAGGCAGCGCCAACGCCGCCGCGTGTGCGGCGGCGAATCCGCCGGGCGCCACGCCCATCTCGCGGCGGAACATGGCGATGAAGGCGCTCAGGCTGTCGTAGCCCAGCTCCAGCGCGACGGCGGTGACGGCGTGGCCGGCCGCCAGCAGCTCGACCGCCAGCATCAGCCGCGCACGCTGGCGCCAGTCGGAGAAGGACAGGCCGGTCTCCTCCACAAAGCGCCGCGTCAGCGTGCGCGGGGCGATGGCGGCCCAATCGGCCCACTCATTCAATGAACGCGCATCGGCCGGATCGGCGGCCAGCGCCAGCGCGATCTTCAACACGCGGCGGTCGGTGGGCATGGTCAGCACCAGCTGTTCACGCGCGGCGGCCGCCAGTTCATCCAGGATCACCGCCACGATGCGCTCCTGCGCCGCAGCTGGCGTGGGAGTCTGCGGCCATGCGCTGGCGCGCAGCACCGCCTCCCTCAGCAAACCCGATACCTGGAACACCTGCGGCAGCGCGGGCAGCGCGGCGCAGGCGTCCGGCGCGACGTAGACGCTCCAGCCGCTGGTCGGTCCGTGCGCATCGAGGCCGTGCGGGTGATGCGGCGGCATCCAGATCGCATACCCCGGCGGCACCACCAGGCGCTCGCGCTCCGTGCCGATGGTCAGCAGGCCGTTCAAGGCGCCGATGGCCTGGCCGCGCGCGTGACTGTGGGTGGGCGTGTGCCGCATGTCGCCGGCCGACAGCGCGGCGAACAGCCGCGGGCCGCCATCGGCATCGGCGCGGGCGGGATCGATCTGGGGAGATGGCTTGGCTTGCATGCGACACATTATGGCATCGCCGCGCAAGCCAGGCCACCGGCGCGCTGCCAAGATGGAGTCCTCATCAACCCAAAAGGAGTTTTCATCATGCGAGCACAAGACGTACTGCCAGACCACATCAACAGCGGAGAATTCAACGGCGTCACCGTGAGGAAGGGCACTGTCGGCGCCTTCCTGGCCAACGCCCGCACCTTGCAGGCGAAGGACAGCCCGGAAGAAGCCCGCGCCGAAGCGCGCGCCGACATCATCGACGGCCTGCCGGGGTTGGCGGCGCTGGGCGTCCTCGATATCTTCGAAATCAAGGATCCGGCGCTGCGCGAACTGGTCGCGCAGCACCTGCCTGCCTAAGTACCGAAGAGGCAATTTTCGGATGCATCTGGATTGTTTTGTGGTCTAATCGCCGGACACACTTCACAATCCGGACCAGTCTCATGACCACATCCACCCCCCCCGGCCCCAAATGGGGCATGGCCATCGACCTGGAACGCTGTATCGGCTGCCACGCCTGCTCGGTGGCGTGCAAGGTCGAGAACTCCGTCTCGCTCGGCCACTTCCGCACCAAGGTTTACTACTACGATTTCGCCGCGGTCAATCCGTTCAACAAGCAGCCGACCACCAAGCGCGCCTTCCTGCCGACGCTGTGCATGCAGTGCGAGGACGCGCCCTGCCTGGACGCCTGTCCCAACGACGCCATCGAGCGCGGCGCCGACGGCATCATCCACATCGACGATACCGCCTGCGACCGCAGCCGCGACTGCATCAAGGCCTGTCCCTACGGCGCCATCCACATCGATCCGGTGGCCGAGGTGGCCGACAAGTGCGACTTCTGCTCCCACCGGCTGGCGGCGGACATGGAGCCGGCCTGCGTGGAGGTATGTCCCGCCGATGTATTCGCGTTCGGTGACCTGAACGATCCGGCCAGCTCGGTCAGCCAGTTCCACGCCAAGCACCGCCAGCAAGTGGCGCCGCTCAAGCCAGAGGAGAAGACCAAGCCGCTGGTGCAGTACCGGGGCCTGGGCGGCGTGGTGCCGCGCGCGATGGCGCACAAGGTGCCCAAGGGCCGCAGCCACGATCCGTTCTCGTACGAGATCGACACCTGGGACCAGCTGAAGTCAGCGTTCTCGAAACCGAAGGGAGCATGAATATGGACCGTCGGGGATTCATCAAAAGCGGCATCGGCTCGATGGCCGGACTGGGACTGGGCGAGACCATCCTGTTGACGCCCAATGCCGCGCAAGCGCTGAACTACCGGCCGCTGGCCAACGGCGACCAGCGCAAGGTCAAGAACGACTACCGCAACGCCAAGCGCGTCACCAGCGTATGCCTGAACTGCTCCACCGTGTGCGGCATCGAGGCCTTCGTCCAGGATGGCAAGGTGATCAAGATTCGCGGCAATCCGCTCGACCCCAACATGGGCAGCCACATGACCTGCGCCAAAGGGCAGTCCGCGCCGACCATCAACGACTACCCGGAGCGCCTGCTGTACCCGCTCAAGCGGGTGGGGGCGCGCGGCGAGGGACTGTGGAAGCGCATCAGCTGGGACGAGGCCTACGCCGAGGTGGCGGACCGCATCAAGGCCAGCATCGCCAGCGGCCACCCGGAGCGCGTCGCGCTGCATCAGGGCCGCTCCCGCATCGACGCCGAGATCAATCGCTTCCTGAGCGCGATCGGCACGCCGGTGCAGTTGAACCACCGCGCGCTGTGCTCCTCCAACAAGCGCGCCGCCAACTACGTCTCGCTCGGCGAGACCGACTGGGAATCGATCGACGCGGAGCGCTGCAAGTACTTCCTCAACTTCGGCGCCAATTTCTACGAGGCGCACCAGGGCGGCCTGCATCTGGTGAGCCGCATCGTCAAGGCGCGCTTCGACCATGGCGCCAAGCTGGTGACGTTCGACGTGCGCCTGTCCAACACGGCCGGCCGCAGCGACGAATGGCACCAGCCCTTCCCCGGCACCGACGGCGCGGTCGCGCTGGCGATGGCGCATGTGATCGTGCGTGAGAACGAAGTCGATCACGACTTCATCGACAAGTTCGTGCAGCCGGGCCTTGAGACCATTCGCGGCTGGCTGGCCCCGTGCACGCCGGCGTGGGCGGCCAGGCTGTCCGGCATCGCCGCCGCCGACATCGAGCGGTTGGCGCTGGAGTTTGCGCGCAAGCGTCCCGCCGTCGCCGCCTTCACCAATCGCGGCACCGGCGCCCATTACAACGGCTTCAACTCCGAGCGCGCGGTCGTCATGCTCAACGCGCTGGTCGGCTCGGTGGCGCGGCCCGGCGGCTACTGTTATGGCCTGGAAGAGAAGCTGTCGGCCAGCCGCTATCCGCTGCCGCAGCCCGTGCCGCCGTCGCCCAAGATCCGCACCGACCTGGAAGATCCGCAGGAATGGCCGCTGGCCAACCGCTGGCAGAAGATGAAGGTCGGCCAGATCGTCTACGACTATCTGCGCCAGGGCCGGGCCAAGCTGGACGTCTACCTGAGCTACACCATCGCCTCGCCGATGACGTGGCCCGAGGGCCGCAGCACCACGGTCGAAGTGCTGAAGGATGAGAAGCTGATCCCCTTCCACGCCTGTTCGGACGTGATCTACTCCGAGATGGCCCACTACGCGGACCTGATCCTGCCCGATGCGACCTTCCTCGAACGCTGGGGCCTGGACATCCGCAACAACCTGGAGCTGACGCACTTCGTCACGCTGCGCCAGCCGCTGGTGCCGCCGCCGGGCGAGGCGCGCAGCTTTGCCGATGTGCTGTTCGATATCGGCCGCCGCCTCGGCCCCGAACAGGCCAAGTACTTCCAGTTCGGCAGCCACGAGGACTTCGTGCGCATCCAGTGCTCGAAGCTGCCGGCCATGGGGCCGGACGGCAAGCAATTCAAGGACGGCTTCGAATACATGAAGCACTACGGCGTATATGTCGACACCTCGCAACCGAAACCGTACGAGGTGTTCCAGAAACCGCTGAGCGGCAAGCAGCTTGACGGCAGCCGGGTGGATGCAGCCAGCGGCGTGATCTACCGTCCCAACGACAAGGGCAAGGACAGCGCGATCGGCCTGATGGCCGGCGGCGCGGCGGTGCGCGGCTTCGCCACGCCGTCGCGCAAGTTCGAGGTGCACGCGCCGGAGGTGACCAAGGTGGCGAAGACGCGCGGCTTCGACGACGACGGCATGCCAACCTTCGTGCAGATCCCGTCGCACCGCGACCTGCCGGCGGACCGCTTCATCCTCAGCACCTTCAAATGGAACGTGCATACGCAGGGCCGCACCGCGTCGCAAAAGTACCTGAGCGAGATCGTGCACGACAACCCGATGTGGATCAACATCGCGACGGCTAAAAAGCTCGGCCTGAAAAGCGGCGACATGGTGGAGCTGACCACCTACCGGCCGCAGTCCGGGCCAGCCGACCAGGCGGGCCTGCAGGCGTATCGCGGCAATGGCGAGAAGATCGGCTCGGCGCGGATGCGGGTGTTCGTCACGCGCGGCATCCATCCGCGCGTGGTGGCCGTGTCGAATTCGCTGGGCTGGATCAGCGGCGGGCGCGCGGCCGAGGGGCGCAGCGGACGGCGCGTCGAAGTGGCGGCACAAGGAATAGGTCCCGAGGCGGCCAAAGCCTTCGGACCGGCGCCGGCGATCGATGACCTGAACGCCGGCGTGTGGTGGGACAAGAAGAACGGTGGACGGGGCAATGGCGTCAACATCAACGCCCTGCTGCCGATCAACCCGCAGCCGCTGGTCGGCATGCAGGCCTGGTTCGACACCGTCTGCTCGCTGCGCAAGGTGTGAGCCGGACGGGTAGGCGAAAAAAACGGCCCCTCTCGGGACTGACGCCGTTCAGTTACCTGTCGGGGTCTTATCGTTCGGCCGCCCAGCTATGATATTGATCGATCAAGGTTTCCTGGACGGGCCGGTAGGTGACGCCCAGTTCCTCGACGCTGCGCCGGTTATCGATCCGGAAACGTATGCCGAGGTGGTTACGGATATATTGCTGTGTCAAGCCGAACCAAGGACCGACGATCCTGACCAGCCAGCCGGGGATGCGGTTCCGCGGCAGCAGCCACGAACGTCGATGGACCGTCCGAATGATCCTGGCGATATCGAGAAACGAAATCATCTGCTTTTCCGCCAGAATGTAGCGGCCGTGCGCTGCTTCCGTGTGCGCCGCCTGAATGTGAGCATAGGCGGCGTCGCGCACGTCGACGGTCGTCAGGCTCAGGTCCGGCACGCCGTAAAAGAACACCCCCCGCAGCATCTCGTCGAGCAGGAACAGGCTGCCCGACTCCGACGCCGGCGTCAGCGAAGGGCCGAGTATCAGTCCCGGATTGAGCACCACCATGCTCCAGCGGTCTTGCTCCTCGCAGACGCGCCATGCCTCTTTCTCGGCGCAGACCTTGGCGTAGTGGTAGGGGTTGTTGTCCAGCTTGCTGCTGGTGTTGAAATAGCGTTCGGACAGCGTTTGCTGTTCCATGCTCATGACGTCGATATAATCGCCGAAAATCGCGCCTACCGTCGATGTCAGGACTAGCCGTCGCACGGTCGTGGTGCGGTCGACGCTGGCCAGCACGTTTTGCGTCCCCTCCAGCGCGGGTTGCAGCATCTCGCGCTCACCATCCTTGATTTTCTCCGGCAGCATGAACGGCGACGCCACGTGATAAACGATGGAGCAGCCGCGCATCGGCGCATCGAAACTTCCGCGCTGGAGCAGATCGGCCTCGAACATGCGCAAGCGACCGGGATGGTCCGCCTGCAACCGCTGCAGGGGGCGCAGTTTGTCCTGATTGGCAAGCCTGCGCACAGTGGTGTGGACGGTGTCTCCCCGTTCCAGTAGCTGCTTGATCAAATGGCAGGCCAGATAGCCGCTGCCGCCCGTGACCAGTACGGTGTGCGTCATGGTGCGCCTTTACGACGGCGCTGAGGGAGGGGGGCCGCCCTGGCGGGCAGGCCAATAGAGCCCGGCAGCACACCGCCGAGTATCAGCGTGGAGCGCTCGCCGCGCAGCTTTCGCAGTCCTTGCTTAATCATCGTATGTCCATGGTTGTCATCGAGCTTTCGGTCATGACAGTATGGCGTGAAGTTTTCCGGTCAGGGGGTCCAAAATGGCCACATGGAAGGCGGGATCGGCCACCCTGGCCGGGGGAGCGGCCAGCAAGCGTGGATGGTTCGGGAAGCGGCGTTCCAGTTCCTCGACTTTCGCCAGGGCCTCGCGCAGTTCCTTGGGGTACGAATACTTGGCATGGGTCCCCGCTTTCGCGAGGACGACAAGCCAGATACTTCGGTTCCCCTCTTAACTTAACGGCATTCCCCTCCAGGGGCCGCTTTTTATGCAGCGTTGGTGTGGCTGCCGGCCGGCTTGCCGAAGGCCGCCAGCAACGCCGCCTCCTTCTGCTTGGCCGCCTTGAAGTGACGCTCCTTCACATGGCCGTAGCCGCGGATGTCTTCAGGGATGCTGGCGATGGCCACGGCCTGCGACAGGTTATCCGCCGTCAGCTTGGGCAGCAGCGAGGCCACGGTGTCGCGGTACTCGCCGATCAGCGCGCGTTCCATCTTGCGCTCCGCCGTGTAGCCGACGATGTCCAGCTTGGAGCCGCGCAAGCCTTTCAGCTTGGCCAGCACGCCGAACGCCTTCATCATCCACGGGCCGAATTCCTGCTTGACCAGATGGCCTTCGGCATCGTGCTTGGCAAACAGCGGCGGCGCCAGGTGGAACTTCAGCGTGATGTCGCCCTCGAACATGCCGGCGATCTTCTGCTGGAATGCGCCGTCGGTGTACAGGCGCGCGACTTCATATTCGTCCTTGTACGCCATCAGCTTGTAGTAGTAGCGCGCCACGGCTTCGCTCAGGCGGGTGGTCTTGCCCAGCTTGGCCTCTTCCGCGCGGACCTGATCGACAAACGATTTATACTGTTTAGCATAATTCTCGTCCTGGTAGGCGGTCAGCAGCTCGACGCGGCGGGCGACGATGTCGTCCAGCGTCTGGATGCGTTTGAACTCGATCACCTTGGCCGGCGTGGTCAGCTTGGTCACGGATGCCAGGTCGTGTGCGGCGGTGCGGCCCCAGTTGAAGGCCGCCTTGTTGAAGCCCACCGACACGCCATTGAGCTCGATCGCCTTGACCAGCGACGCTTCGCTCAGCGGCACATGGCCTTTCTGGAACGCGTAACCCAGCATGAACATATTGGTGGCGATGGAGTCGCCCATCAGCGCGGTGGCGATCTGGCCGGCGTCGACGAAGTCCACCAGCTCGTTGCCGCAGGCCTTGACGATTTCGCCGCGCGAGGAAGCGTCCGGGAACTGCCAATCCGGATTCTTCACAAACGCCGCCGTCGACGAGCCGGTCGAGTTGATCATCGCGTGCGTGCGGCCTTCGCCCATGCGCGACAAGGCGTCGCGCGAGGCGGTGACGATCAAATCGCAGCCCACCACCAGGTCCGCGCTGCCGGTGCCGACGCGGGTCGAGTGAAGGTCGGACTGCTTGTCCGCCAGGCGCACGTGCGACATCACCGGGCCGCCCTTCTGGGCCAAGCCGCTCATGTCCAGCACGATGGCGCCCTTGCCTTCGACGTGCGCGGCCACCGCCAGGATCTGGCCGACCGTCACCACGCCGGTGCCGCCGATGCCGGTGATCAGGATGCCGTACGGCGTCTCCGTCGACGGCAGCACCGGCGTAGGCAGCACCACTTGCGGCGCCTCGCCGACAGCGGCCTTCTTCGGCTTCTTCAGCGCGCCGCCTTCCACCGTCACGAAGCTCGGGCAGAAACCGGTGGTGCAGGAGAAGTCCTTGTTGCAGGACGACTGGTTGATCTGGCGCTTGCGGCCCAGTTCCGTCTCCAGCGGTTCCACCGACAGGCAGTTCGACTGCACGGAGCAGTCGCCGCAGCCTTCGCAGACGGCTTCGTTGATGACGGCGCGCTTGGCCGGATCAGGGTATTCGTTACGCTTCCGGCGGCGGCGCTTCTCGGAGGCGCAGGTCTGGTCGTAGATCATGGCCGACACGCCCGGCTTGTCGCGCAGTTCGCGCTGCACGTCCATCAACTCGCTGCGGTGGCGCACGGTGACGCCTTCCGCCCATTTGTAATCGGACGGGTATTTTTCCGGCTCGTCGGTGACGACGATGATCGGCGTGACGCCTTCGGCGGCGATCTGGCGCGAGATCATGCCCGGGTCCAGCGGACCATCGAACTGCTGGCCACCGGTCATGGCGACGGCGTCGTTGAACAAAATCTTGTAGGTGATGTTGACCTTGGCCGCCACCGCCGCGCGGATCGCCAGGATCCCGGAGTGGAAGTAGGTGCCGTCGCCCAGGTTGGTGAAGACGTGCTTCTCGTTGGTGAACGGCGCCTGGCCGACCCAGGTCACGCCCTCCGCGCCCATGTGGGTGAAGGTGGAGGTTTCGCGGTCCATCCACAGCACCATGTAGTGGCAGCCGATGCCGGCCAGCGCGCGCGAGCCTTCCGGCACCTTGGTCGAGGTGTTGTGCGGGCAGCCGGAGCAGAAGAACGGCGTGCGGTCGGTTTCCGGATTCGGCTTGGACGGCAGCGTTTTCAGCGCCAGCTCCTTCGCCTCCAGGAAGGCCACGCGCTCCTGCACGCGCTGCGCCACCGGATGGCCGGCGCAGTAGTGGGCGATGCGCGAGGCGATGGCGCGCGCGATCTGCGCCGGGTTCAGTTCATAGGTGGCCGGCAGCAGCCAGTCGCCGTGGCCGGTCTTGCCCTTGTTGCTCCATTCGCCGGTGTCGTCGAACTTGCCGACCACGCGCGGACGCTGGCCGTCCGGCAGGTTGTACAGCTCTTCCTTCAGCGCGTATTCGAGGATCTGGCGCTTCTCTTCCACCACCAGGATCTCGTCCAGGCCCTTGGCGAATTCGTGCACGCCGTCCGCTTCCAGCGGCCAGGTCATGCCGATCTTGTACAGGCGGATGCCGATGTCGGCGGCGGCCTGCTCGTCGATGCCCAGGTCGGCCAGCGCCTGGCGCGTGTCCAGGTAGGATTTGCCGGCGGTGATGATGCCGATCTTCGGCTTCGGCGAATCCCAGATGATCTTGTTCAGCTTATTCGCGCGGCAGTAGGCCAATGCGGCGTACCACTTGTAGCTGTTCATCCGCACTTCCATATCGAGCACGGTGTCCGGCCAGCGGATATTCAGGCCGCCGGCCGGCAGCTCGAAGTCGGAGGGCAGGTTGATCTGCACGCGGTCGGGATCGAAGTCCACCACGGCGCCGGATTCGATGATGTCGGTGACGCACTTCATCGATACCCACAGGCCGGTGTAGCGGCTCATGGCCCAAGCGTGCAGGCCGTAGTCGATGTACTCCTGCACCGACGACGGGTACAGCACAGGGATGCCGCAGGCGTTGAGGATGTGGTCCGACTGGTGGGCGGTGGACGAGGACTTGGCCGCGTGGTCGTCGCCGGCCAGCACCAGCACGCCGCCGTGCTTCGCCGAGCCGGCGTTGTTGGCGTGCTTGAAGACGTCGCCGCAGCGGTCGACGCCGGGGCCTTTGCCGTACCACATGGAGAAGACGCCGTCGTATTTGGCGTCCTCGAAAAGATTGGTTTGCTGCGTGCCCCAGACCGCGGTGGCGGCCAGGTCTTCGTTCATCCCGGGATGGAATTTGACGTGGTGGGCATCGAGGTACTTCCTGGCTTTCATCGCCGTCATGTCGACGCTGGTGACGGGAGAGCCGCGATAGCCGGTGATGTAGCCGGCGGTGTTCAGGCCTGCCTTCAGGTCCCGTTCGCGCTGCATCATCGGTAGCCGGATCAGGGCCTGGGTGCCGGTCATGAAGGCCCGGCCGCGTTCCAGTGTCCACTTGTCGTCCAGTGAAATTTCGTTGTCCGAGTGCGTGCCCGGCTCCAGTTGCGAGCCCTTGTGAGGTGCGTTCATTGTGTCTCCATTATTCTTTAAGCCATGCGCCAAAGGGCCGGATCGGCCCAGTAGCGCGCGATCCGCCGGCCCTTGTGGAGACGGCGGAACGGAAAAATGCGGTTTTTTTATAGGGTACCACAGGCCTGCGCCCCGTTCTGTGCGGGGCTGCGCGCTTTACACCCTTGTTCCTTATGCTGCCGGGTCTTTCAACACGCCGCGCTTGATCTGATCCAGTTCGATCGATTCGAACAATGCGCGGAAGTTGCCTTCGCCGAAACCTTGATCGCCCTTGCGCTGGATGATCTCGAAGAAGATCGGACCGATGACGTTCTGGCTGAAGATCTGCAGCAGCAGTTCGCGCTCGTTCTCGTTGCTGTGGCCATCGATCAGGATGCGCAGGCGGCGCAGGTCTTCCAGGCGCTCGCCGTGGTTCGGCAGGCGGCGGTTGACCAGTTCATAGTAGGTCTCGATCGTGTCCTGGAAGACGATGCCGGCCTTCTTCATCGTCTCGACGGACGTGTAGATGTCGTCGGTGCCCAGCGCGATGTGCTGGATGCCTTCGCCGTGGTATTCGTCCAGGTATTCGGCGATCTGCGACTTGTCGTCCGACGATTCGTTGATCGGGATGCGCACCTTGCCGCACGGGGAAGTCATGGCCTTCGACTTCAGTCCGGTCAGCTTGCCTTCGATGTCGAAGTAGCGCACTTCGCGGAAGTTGAACATCTTCTCGTAGAAGTCCGCCCATTCCTTCATGCGGCCGCGATGGACGTTGTTGGTCAGGTGGTCGATGTAGGTCAGGCCATGGCCGACCGGGTTGGCGACCGCGCCGGGAATGGCGACGAAGTCGACGTCGTAGATGCTGATGTCGCCGATGGCGCCCTGCTCGCCGCCGTTCTTGCCGCGCCAGCGGTCGACCAGGTAGATCAGCGAATCGCCCACGCCCTTGATGGCGGGGATGTTCAGTTCCATCGGGCCGGTCTTGTTGTCGAAGCCCCAGGCGCCCTGCTCCAGCGCGCGCTTATAGGCGAAGGCGGCGTCCTTCACGCGGATCGCGATGGCGCACACGGACGGGCCGTGGTGGCGGGCGAAGCGCTGGGCGAAGGAGTCCTGCTCGGCGTTGATGATGAAGTTGATGTCGCCCTGGCGGTACAGGGTCACATCCTTATGGCGGTGGCGGGCGATCGCGGTAAAACCCATGCTCTCGAACAGCGCGCCCAGTGCTTTGGGATCGGGTGCGGCGTATTCGACGAATTCAAAACCATCGGTCCCCATCGGGTTGTCCCAAGGCGTAAATTTCATGCAAGTCTCCTTCTTAGAATAGCGCACAGTATAGTCTCGGTCCGACAGCAGTAAATTGCAAACAATTCCCACGGATAGCGGTTTTGCGCAATAATATTGCCTGAACTAAGAATTTTTGAGGTGTTTATGACCAAGATTACGCTGGACAAAACGGACCGTAAGATTCTGTCCATCTTGCAGGCGGACGGGCGGCTGTCGAACCAGGACGTGGCCGAGCTGGTGGCCTTGTCGCCATCGCCGTGCCTGCGCCGCATCAAGCGACTGGAGGAGGCGGGCGTGATCCGCCAGTACGTGGCGCTGCTGGATCCGGACAAGATCGGCCTGGGGCTGCTGGCTTATGTCAACGTGCGGCTGGAGAAGCACAGCGAGGCGGCGGCGCACAGCAACGCCCGCGCGCTGGGCGCGCCGAACGCGCCGGTGTCGCCGCGCGCGGATTTCGCGGTGTCGGTGGAGCAGTGGCCGGAGGTGGTGGCCTGCTACGCGATGACAGGCGAGATGGATTACCTGCTGCGGGTGCACGTGGAGGACATGGACCACTTCTCGCGCTTCATGATGGCGACGCTGCTGCGCCACCCGGCGGTGCTGGATGTGAAATCCTCGTTCGCCCTGCAGCGCATCAAGGACACCACCGCGCTGCCGCTGGTATAAAGGAGGATGGCTGGCCGGATGCGCGGCCGACCGGATTTCAACCTCCCCAGCAGTGAAGGAGTGTGATCATGTTCAATGTTTCGCGATTCTTTACACCCGAAGAAATACGCCGGATTTGCGAGAATATGTCCGTCAGTATCGACGACAACCCTCGCCTATCGGAAAAAAGTAAACGCATAATTAAATCGGTGCATTTCTCACGCGAGGATATCGACAAGACCATCGCGAAGATGGCAGCCGAGCGCAAGGCGAAATAATCTTGCAGCACGTATTTCAAGCGCTTATACGATACGAGGACGACGTCCCCGGCGTCATCGCTTACGCCATTTACAAGCGAAGCAAAATAGAATGGCGCGCTGGTTTCGCCGCACTCCACGGCGGAGCAGAGCCCGATGCGGAGGACGAGGCCGAATTCACGGCGTTCTGCATGCTTCCAGAAAATCTGAGCGGTTTGAGGCAACGTGGCGAGCAAATCGCTGCGGAATTTCTCGCGAAGTCACTTGAAGAAAAGATGGTGCAGGTCGCCGAAGATGTCACACAGTCGGAGCTTTCCGCTCGCCTCGTCTTGCTTGAAGCTGGGATAACGGCAGGATTTCAGCGTGTAGAGAGAAAATTGGACGAGAAAAAAACTCTTCGGGCTTGGGGGCGCGATATTGTTACTGCCTTTATTGCGGGTCTCGGCGTCATTCTGGCGGTCGGCCTGCTGTTCAACGGGTATGTGCGCTTCGCTGCGATCAATGCCGCTGCCGAGAAGGCGGTGGGCATTGATCTGGAGACTCAGCAAAGGAAAGCGGGGCCGCTCAGGAAGTGAGGTGGCGGCTCAGGTGCTGGACGAAGGGCTCCGGCGCCAGGAAGCCGATCACGCGGCTGTTCGGGATCTCCTTGCCACCGTTGAAGAGGATGATGCCCGGTGGCCCGAACAGGCCGAAACGCTTCATCAGGGCCTTGTCGTCGGCGCTGTTGGCGGTGACGTCCACCTGGATCAAACGCACCTGCTTCAATTTGCCGCTGACGGCCGGCTTGGAAAAGGTGAAGCGCTCCATCTCCTTGCAGGACACGCACCAGTCGGCGTAGAAGTCCAGCATCACCGGCGTGGTGCTGGAGGCCAGCACCTGATCCAGTTCGGCCACGGTCTTGATGCGGCTGAAGCGGATCTCGTCGCCGGCCTGCGCGGCGCCTTCCGCGCGGGCGAGCCCCAGGTGCCCCAGCGGTTGCAGCACGTCGCGGCCCGCGCTGGCGGCACCCGCCAGTTCAAACAAGCCAGCCACCAGGAACGCCAGCCCCAGAGTCTTGCCGACGTATGCGCCCAGGCCCGCGCCGCGTGCCGCAGGCAGCGGCTCGAACACATGCAGGAACACTGCGCACAGCAGCGCGAACATACCCCACAGCGCCATCATCACCGGCACCGGGAACACCGGCGTCACCATCCAGATCGCGACCGCGATCAGCAGCAGGCCGAAAATTTTCTTCACGCCGTTCATCCATGCGCCGGCGCGCGGCAGCAGGCTGCCGGCCGAGATCCCGGTCAGCAGCAGCGGCACGCTCATGCCGACCGCCATCGAGAACAAGGCCCAGCCGCCGGTCCAGACGTTGCGCGTCTGGCTGATGTAGAGCAGCGCGCCGGCCAGCGGACCGGCCACGCATGGGCCGACGATCAGCGCCGACAAGGCGCCCATCACGAACACGCCGGCAAACCGGCCGCCGCCCATATTGCCGCTGGTCTCGCTCAAGCGGCTTTGCAGGGCGCTTGGCAGCTGCAGTTGGTAGACGTCGAACATCGACAGGGCCAGGCCGACCAGCAACGCACCGAACGTCAGCAGCACCCAAGGCTTTTGCAGCGCCCCGGCCAGGCCTTCGCCGGCCAGCCCTGCGCCCACGCCGAGCGAGGTGTAGACCAGCGCCATGCCCAGGCAATACGCCAGCGCCAGCGAGAAGCCGCGTCCGCGCGACACGGCGCCCTCACCCACGATGATCGAGGACAGGATGGGCACCATCGGCAGCACGCACGGCGTGAACGACAGCAGCAGGCCGAAGGCCAGGAAGGCCAGTCCGATGCGCCATGCGCTGCCGCTTTGCAGCGTGCGCTGGGCGAGAGAGCTGTCGTCTTCGTGGACTGGGGCGGTCGCCTCAGTGGCCGGCGTGGTTGCGGCGGCTGCGCCGGTGCTGGCGGTAGTGGTGGTTGCGGCGGCGGCAGTGGCCGTCGCGCCGGCAGGCGGTGTATCCACCACCACCAGCTTGCCCGGCGCCGACGGATCGACGCGATAGCTCTGCGTCGCCGGCGAATAGCACAGGCCCGCATCCGCGCACCCCTGATAGCCCACCTGCAGCGTGAACGCCGCAGCAGCCGTCACCGGCAGGTTGACCACCAGCTTGTCCTGGTAAGTCTCCATCTCCTTGTTGAAGTTGGAGTCGAACTTGCGCAGCCCAGCCGGCAGCGACGGTGCGGCAAGCTGCGTGCCGTCGGACTTGAAGCTCAAGCGGTCCCGGTACAGGTGATAGCCCGGCGCGATCGCCCACGACAGCCGCACCGTATGCGCATCGACCAGCTCACCCTTCAGCTGAAACGCCTGGTCCGGCTCCAGAAAATCATCCGCCCGCGCGCCGGTGGCCAGCGCCAGCACCGCCACTATTAACGCCATCAGGCGCGTCATCCAATTGTTCATCATTTCCATCCTATTCAAACATCCCTGAACAGCATCTGCCCCTGATCGTTCACGGCCAGATACCCCATATCGGACGCATTCAAAAAATTCAGACCATCCTGCTGCTTCAGCATCGCGATGGTGGAACAGCTGCCGGCGGCGGCCGCCATCGGCGCCAACACGCTCACCGAGCGCCAGTACCGCACCGGCATGCCGTCGCGCGGATCGAGAATGTGGCAGTAGCGTTGCCCATCGAGCTCGAAGTAGCGCTCATAGTCGCCGCTGGTGGCCAGCGCTCCGTGGCTGACCGGGATACTCGCCACCACGCTGTCCGGATCGCGCGGGTCCTGGATGCCTATGCTCCATGGCCGCCCGTTCAGGCGCGGTCCGATGAAGCGCATGTCGCCACCCAGGTTCACATAGCCATGCCGCACGCCCGCATCGGCCAGCAGCGCCGCTGCGCGGTCGGCCGCGTACTCCTTGCCGAAGCCGCCGAAATCGATCTCCATGCCAGCCTGGCGCAAATAGACCTCCTTCCCGCCGAAGCCCACCTTGTCCCAGCCGACCAGCGCCAGCAAAGGCTCCAGCACTTCCTTGCCCGGCACCCTGGGCTGGCGAAAATCCCAGGCCCGGCGCAACACGCCGGAAGTGATGTCGAACAGCCCCTCGCTGGCGCCGTGCAGCGCCGCCGCGTAACTCACCAGCGACATGGTCTCGGCGTCGCAATGCACCGCCTCCCTGCCCGCCGCCGCGTTGATGCGCGAGACGATGCTGTCCGGCCGGTAGCGCGAATACTTGGTTTCGATACGCAGCACCTCGTCCATGGCGCGCTGCGCGAGCAGGGCCGCCGTGCGCGCGTCCGGCGCTGCGAACCGCAACTCGCAGCGGCTGGCCATCGCCTGGAACGTGGTGCGATGTATTGCGTCTACCATTTCGCGTCTACCATTTTGCTTCTACCATTGCCGGTTGATCGCTATCTGCACCGTCTGCGCCCGCAACGCATCCAGGCCAGGACTGCCTTCGTGGAACAGGCGCCAGCTGCCGCGCTGCTGGTACACCGACGCCTTCACGTCGACGGACCACAGCTTGTCCAGCTGCTTGCTGACCTTCAGGCCCAGTGTCACCGCGCCGAAGCCGGACAGGCGCTGGTCGGCAGTCATGTAGCCGGTGCCGTTGTAACCCGGCGGGAACGGCGCGCCCAGTTTCGCGTCGTAGAGCGGATCGTAGTAGAAGCTGGCCGCGCTTTGCGAATACAACCGCGCTTCCGGCGTCACGGTCCAGCCCTGCGACAGCGGCTGCACATATTCGGCGCCCAGCGTATGCCCGCGCACGCCGAAGCTGTCGCGGTAGTAGCGGTAGGACAGCCGGCTGGTGCCGCCGGTCGAAGCCAGGTGATGGTTCCAACGCGCCAGCAAGGTCGTCTCGTCGCGGCTGCGCGGACGATTGTCGAACGCCTTGTACGGATCGGAGAAATAGCCTTCGCCCTGGCTGTGCGTCAGCGTCAGCTGGGCGATGTCGCTGGCCGTCAGCACCTGCGTCACGCCCAGCAGCAGGCTGGTGCTGCGCTTCTTCTCGTTGCTGACGATTTTGTTGACCGGGTTGATGTGGTCATCCGCATGGCCGATGCCGACGGTCCACGTGGTGTTTTTGCTCTCGCTTTCCAGGCTGCCCTGCAGCGACAAAGCACGCGACAGGTAATCGTGCTCGTTCGAATACGCCACGCCCACCGTCACCGTGCCGCGTTCGAAATAGCGCGTGGCCGAAGCGTCGCCCGCCGTGCGGTGGTCCTGCATGTGCGAGGCGCCCGAGATGGCCGTGTGGTAGCGCGGCGAGGCGCCCGACACATCGTCCGACACCACCGAGGCGCCGATATTCCACACGCCCGCCACCGGCGCCGTGATCGACACCGACGGCGAATGCACGGTGGTGCGGTCCAGGCCGGACTGGCTGTCCTTGTAGTTCAAATAGCCCAGCGTGATGGTGCCGTTGGCCGGCGGCGTTTCGGCGTGCGCTTGAACGCCGGGCAGCATCAGCGCCGCCGTCATGATGGACGCGGCCAGGCCGCGGCCGGATGCCTTGTCTTCGTTACTTGTCATAGTGGTCCTCAATTGCAGCCGCATCCGCCGCCGCCCACACCGGCGCCGCCGGACGAGGCCTCGCGGCTGGTGTAGATATGGTCGTCGAAGCGTGTGAACATATGGCTGTCGCCGAAGGTCATCTCGGAGCGCGCCAGCGTGCCCTTTTCCCAGGGCTGCACATTGCCCAGCGTGGCGCAGCCGGACAGCCCGGCCGCCAGCGCGATCAACAGTAGCGCCTTCATTTGACGGCTCCCAGTGCATTCTGGATCTTGCTTTCCAATTCGGCGCGGTCGGCCTCGCGGAAGCCCGAATGCTCCAGCAGCACCTTGCCGTCAGGGCCGATCAACACGCTGCTCGGCATGCCCTTGATGCCGTAGCTGCGCGGCGTGGCGCCTTGCGGATCGAAGCCGATGGCGAAGCGCGCCGGCGTCGTCGTCAGGAACTGGCGCGCATCGGCGCTGTTGGCGTCGACGTTGACGCCGACGATCTGCAAGCCCTTCGCGCCATACTTGGCCTGCATCTCGTTCATCCAGGGGAAGGACTGGCGGCACGGGCCGCACCACGAGGCCCAGAAGTCCACATACACCACCTTGCCCTGCAGCTTGGCCAGCTTCACCGCGCCCTCCAACCCTTGCAGGTCGAACTGCGGCGCGGCGGCGCCCTTCTCCAGCGCCCAAGCCGGAGCCGCGGCCAGCGCGACGGCCAGCAGCGTTGCGATCGATATCGGTTTCATGTCAGCCTCCAACGCGTTTGGATTGACGACGGCGCCAGCCGATGGCAACCGCCGCCGAGATAATCAGGAACACCATCATCGGATCGTTGACATCGTCCGAAGCCGAGCAACCGCCACCGCCCTTGTTTACCGGCGCGGCGTTGTTTGCCGCTGCCGTGCCTTGGCCACTCAGCGCGATGGTCCAGCTGCTGCCGGCCACGCTGGACTGCAAGGCCACGCTGCCGGTGCTGGCGCCAGCGTTGGCCGGCGTGTAGCTCACCACCAGGTCGCACGAAGCGCCGGGCGCCAGCGTGACAGGGAAGGCTGCGCAGCCTGTGGTATCCGCCACGGCGGCGAATGGGCCGGTGTAGGTGGCGCTGGCCAGCGTGACCGCGGCGGCGCCGCTGTTGGTCAGCGTGAAGCGGCGGGTAGGCGCCGCGCTGCCGATGACGACCGCGCCGTAGTCGAAACTCTGCGGCGCTATGGTCAGCGACGGCGTCGTGATGACAACAGCCACACCGTTGCCGTTCAGGGCCAGGTGGAACTGCGCGCCGCCGTCCGTCACCAGCAGCAGGTCGGCGCTGCGGGCGCCGGCGGCGACTGGTTTGAACGCGGTGGTCAGCGTGCAGCTGGAGCCCGGAGCGACAGCGGCGCCGGCAACGCAGGTGCCGCCGAGGACGAAGTCACCAGGCTGATTGCCGCCCAGCGTCAGCGTGGCGATGGACAACGAAGCGTTGCCGCTGTTGGACAACGTGGTCGTATGCGCCGTGGCGCTGCTGCCGACTTGCGTGTCGGCGAAGACGATCGGACCGGCTTCGGACAGCAATGGGGTCGCCGTGGCCTGCTTGGTACCGGTGCCGGTGATGCCGACTTGCAGCGCAGCCGCGTTCGAGGTCACAGCCAGCGTGGCCGAGGCGGCGCTTTCCGCTGTCGGCGCGAAGCGCACTGGCACCGAGCAGCTGCCGCCCACCGCCAGGGTGGCGCCGCAATCGCTGGCGCCCAGGCTGAAGCTGGCGGCACCGCCGGCGCTCAAGCCGATCTTGTTGAAGGCGATGACCACGTTGCCGGTGTTGGCCAGCGTGACCGTCTGCGCCACCGCTGCCGCGCCGATGGTCTGCGAGCCAAAGGCGATGGCCGATGGCGTGGCCGTCAAAGCCGGTGCAGGCGTGGCGGCGACACCCGACAGGCCAACCGTGGCGTTGCCGTTGGAGGCGTTGGAAGCCAGCGCCAGGCTGGCGGAGAACGCACCCGCAGCCACCGGCGACGCTTGCAGCGTCACCGTGCAGCTGCCTGCCGCGGGCACCGGCGTGGCGATGGCACAGCTGCCGCCCAGCGTGAAGATGCCGGCGTTGGCGCCGCCCAGCGCGATGGAACTGAAGGTCAGCGCGGCCTGCCCGCTGTTACTGACGGTGATGGTCGACACGGCGGAAGAAGATCCCGTCAGCAGCGTGCCGAAATTGACGCTGGCCGCCGACAAGGCGATGGTGGCCTGCGGCGTGGCGTTGCCGGTCCCGCTCAGCGCGACGATGCTGCTGCCGCCTGTCGCGTTGTGGGTGATGGTCAGCGAAGCCGCGCGCGCGCCCGCCGCCGTCGGCTTGAAGCTGGCCTGCACAGTGCAGCTGGCGCCCGCCGCGACCGCGCCGCCATTGGCGCAGCTGCCGCCGGCGACGCTGAAGTCGCCGGCCGCCGCGCCGCTGAGGGAAATGGTGCCGATGTTGAGCGCGGCGTTGCCGGTATTACTCAAAGTGGCGGACAGCGGGCCGGCCGTCTGGCCGATGCTGGTGCCGCTGAAGGTCAGGCTGGCCGGCGCCAGCGAGGCTGCCGGTGCGGCCACCACGTTCGGGTTGCCGATGAAGGCCGCCAGGTCGGCCAGCTCTGCCGCGCTGAATTTGCCGTTGAACAGGCTACCCATGCCGCCCTTATTGGTGGCGATGGCGTTCTGGATCACGGATGGCTGGTTGGCCGCCGCAAGGATACCGTTGACGTTATTCGCCGGCGAAGAGGTATGACACGAGGCGCATGTGGCGCCGCCGGACACCGGTCCGTTCAAATACAGGCTTTTGCCGTTCAGCGCATCGGCCGCGTTGGCGCCCTGCCCCATCACACCGACCAGCAGGACCGCAGTCCACCGAAGCCGGAACACCTTTGCTAACAAGCCTGTCATCACATTCTCCTGAAGTTGATCTAAAAATTGATCTGTAATTCGCAGACAGAGATCGCAAAGGCATTCATGCCGCTGTGCGCCAAGGCGCACCAGGTCCAGCTTCGGGTGCGCTGGTAAAGCAGCGCCAGCGCCAGTCCCGGCGCCAGCACCGCCAGCGCGTGTTGCCAGCCGGAGCCTATATGCAGCAAGCCGAAAACCGCCGTCGACACCAGCACAGGTCCGCCCCGCGTCAAAGGCAGGCCGCCGTTACCGGCCGCCAGCTGGCGCGTCATCCATTCCTGCAGCCCTGCCCTGACCACGCATTCCTCCAGCGCGGGCGAGAGCAACAGCAGGCGAAGGCAGACGGCAAAGTCCGGCGCCTGCAACTGCGTGCTGCAAAAATGGGTAATCGACGACACGGGATATAGTGGTTTTGCTGCCGGTTGCGTATCTTGTCCGACCGTTCATACCCGGCCGCGCAGCAAAGGTTCTAACGAGGAGAGATTTATTTTCGGCCGCGCAGGCGGTCGAACCATTTCGCGGCGATGCGCTTGTTGGCTTTGAGGGTGTAGTCCAGCGTGGCGAATTGCTCGTCCAACGCTTCCTGCAGCACGCTGGCCGGATTGGCCGGTGGCAGTTTAAGATAGGCGTCCGCCTCGCCGTAGTCGCGATGGATTTCCATGCCGGCCTTTTTCGCGATGTGCATCATCGTCTTGTTGGACGACAGGCAGTGCATATATAAGGTGTCGACGTCGTCGTTGCGGCAATGGATGGCGGCACGCTCGAACAGCTTGGAGCCGATGCCCAGGCCACGCGCCGTGCGGCTGACCGACACGCCGAATTCCGCCACCCGTTCCTTCTCGGTGACGGCGCTCTTCGATTCGTCGCGCGGCGCGAAGGCCAGGTGGCCGACCGCCACCAGCCTGAACACGCGGTTGTACACGCCGAACACCATGTCGCGCGAAAAATCGATGCGGTTGACGTAGTTGGCCACCTGCTCGTCCGGCAGCACGGTGCCGAAGCGCAGCAGGCGGTCGCTGTTTTCCAGGTCGAGGAAATGCCTGAGCATGCGCCGCCGGTCACGCTCGCGCAGCTCCTTCACCAGAACCGTCGGACGGCGCTTGCCGTCCTTGTACTTGCCCCAACGGCGCAGCGGGTTCTGGAAAAGGTCGATCGAGCTCATATTTCCGCCGCGGCCCCGTCGTCGTCGTCATCGCCGGCACGCAGCGCCATCTTCACCGCCGTCACCCGCGCACGGTGCACCAGCTCCGGGATGCGTTGCGGATTGGCGGTGCTGGCCTGCGCTATCTCGCCGGCGTTGACGCCGCGCGCGGCCGCCAGCGCCGTCTCCAGATGCGCCAGTTGCGGGAACGGCGTGTCGCGGAAGCTGGCGTTCGGGCCGGTGCGGCCGCGCGCATCGCATTCGGTCGCCAGCAGCATCTGCGAGAAGCGCGCCGGCTTGCGGAAGGCGTCGCAGCGCTCCAGCAGGGTGACGATGGTGTTGGACCGCAGCTGCAGGGCGCGGCCCACATTGCCGTGTTCACGCGCGGTCATCACGGCCAGGTCGCGGCACTCGGTCGGCACCTTGAGGCGCTTGCAGACCTGCTCCACCAGCTTGACGCCCAGGCCTTCGTGGCCGTGGTGCGCGGGCCAGTTTTCCGGCGGCGTGGCGCCCTTGCCCAGGTCGTGCATCAGGCAGGCGAAGCGCGTGGCCAGTTCGTGGCCCGCTTCCGCCGCGCAGTCGATCACCTGCAGCATATGGGTGCCGGTGTCGATTTCGGGATGCCACTTCTCCGGCTGCGGCACGCCCCACAATACGTCCAGCTCCGGCAGGATGCGCGCCAGCGCGCCGCAGTCGCGCAGCACTTCCAGCATGCGCGAAGGCTTGGCTTCCATCAGGCCGCGCGACAGCTCCTGCCACACGCGTTCCGGCACCAGCGCGTCGACTTCGCCCTGCTCCACCATCTGCCGCATCAGCGCATTGGTTTCGGGAGCCACGCGGAAATCGCTGAAGCGGGCGGCGAAGCGGGCCACGCGCAGGATGCGCACAGGGTCCTCGGCGAACGCGCCGGAGACGTGGCGGAAGATGCGCTGCTCCAGGTCGCGCCGACCGCCATAAGGATCGGTGAGCGTGCCGTCGTCGGCGCGGGCGATGGCGTTGATGGTCAGGTCGCGGCGTACCAGGTCGTCTTCCAGCGTGACGTCGGGCGAGGTGTGGAACACGAAGCCCTTGTAGCCGGGCGCGGTCTTGCGCTCGGTGCGGGCCAGCGCGTATTCCTCCTGCGTCTTCGGATGCAGGAACACCGGGAAGTCCTTGCCGACCGGGCGGAAGCCCTTGGCCAGCATGTCATCCGGCGTGGCGCCGACCACGACGTGGTCATGGTCCTTGACCGGCAGGCCAAGCAGTTCATCGCGCACCGCGCCGCCGACGACATAAATCCGCATCATCGTCAGTCCGGCATTTCGGCGTCGTGCTTGGGCGCCGTTTCGGTTTCGGCCATCGCCTCCTCGACCCATCGGGCCACGGCGGGATGGGCCAGCACGCGCTGGCAGTACGCGTCCAGCGCCGGCGCCAGCGACACGCCGTAGGTGCGGAAGCGCAGCACCACCGGAGCGTAGTAGGCGTCGGCGATGGAGAAGTCGCCGAACAGGAACTGGTGGTGGCCGAAGCGCGACAGGCACTCTTCCCATATCTCGCTGATGCGGCCGATGTCGGCCTGGGTGCCGTTGGTGCGGCCCTTGCCCGGATAGCTGGCGCGGATGTTCATCGACATCGAGGTGCGCAGATCGCCGAAGCCGGCGTGCATCTCGGCGCAGACCGAACGCGCCATCGCGCGCGCGGCCACGTCCTGCGGCCACAGGTGCAGCTCCTGGAACTGCTCGGCGAGGTATTCGCAGATCGCCAGGCTGTCCCAGATCGTCATCTCGCCGGCCAGCAGCACCGGCACGCGGCCGCTGGCCGAGTAGCCGCAGATGCGGTTGGCGGTGTCGTCCTGGTCGAGCAGCACGCGCACTTCCTGGAACGGGATGCCGAAGGCGGTCATCGCCACCCAAGGCCGCATCGACCACGACGAATAGTTCTTGTTGCCGATGACGAGCGTCAGGCCCGGCTCGCGCGCGGCGGCCAGGGTTTGCGACAGGCTGGGATCTAGTTGTGTGGTCTGCATGATGCGTCCAAGTTGGTTGTATGGGTCAGCGCGAGCCGAAGCTCGACTCCTGCTGTTCCTGTTCGGTGTAGCCTCGCGGCGCGACGGTGCCCAGGCGCGCCTTCAACGATTGCGGCCGGCCTTCGAACAACGCCGCGTAGTAGGTCGTATTCGACATCACGTTCTTGACATAGGTGCGGGTTTCGACGAATGGGATCGACTCGATGAAAACCGCGCTGTCCATCGGCTTGGTCAGCGTGGAGCGCCACGAGCGCAGGCGCCCCGGCCCGGCGTTGTAGGCGGCGGTGGCCAGCACCTGCGAGCCGTCCATGTTCCCGAGCACCATGTTCAGGTAGTTCGCGCCCAGCAGGATGTTGGTGCGCACGTCGCTCAGCATCTCCTGCGCGAAGTCGGCCAGGCCGATCTTCTTTGCCACCCAGCGGCCGGTGGACGGCATCACCTGCATCAGGCCCGAGGCGCCGACGTGCGATTGCGCGTCCATGATGAAGCGCGATTCCTGCCGTATCAGGCCGTAGACCCAGGCCTTGTCCAGGCCCAGCGTCTGCGTGGTCGGGTGCATGATGTCGATGTGCGGCGATGGATAGCGCTGCGTGTAGTCGACCTGGATGCGGGTGCGGTCCGAGGTGTTGACCATGCGGTCGAGGATATTGTTCTGGCGCGCGAATTCGGCGGCGGCCAGGTGTTCGCGTTCGCTCAGGCCGCGCAGGCCCCAGTTCCATTCGCGCGTGCCTTCGAAGCGCAGGCGCATGCCGAAGAACTTCAGCGCACGCTGGAAGTTGGGATTGGCGGCGATGGGCGCGATCTCGGCCTGCGTGATGGGCAGGCCAGGCAGCGGGATCGTAATCAGCTTGCCGGTTTCCTCCAGCGCCAGCAGGCCGTAGAAGTTGGACTGGTCCGAGATGCTGCGGAACAGCTGCATCGCTTCGCCGGTGGCCTGGATGGAGCCTGCCTGCACCATCAACGCGCGGCCCAGCCAGTAGATCCAGGCCGGATCGGCGCGCAGCGAGGATGGCATGGCGCGGATGTTCTTTTCCACCTGCTTCCAGTCGCCATTGCGCAGCGCGATGCGGGTCTTCCATTGAATCTGGTCGATCGACAGCGCGGCGCCGTTCGATTTCTGCCAGTACTCGGCGGTCTCCGGCGCCAGCGAATACGACGATTGCAGCGCCACCGCGGCCCACGCCTCCTGCTGCTCCTGCGAGCTGAATTTTGAGGAGGCCTTGTGCAGCGCCAGCACCGCCAACCTGGTGCTGGTCTTGGCCATGCGGCCGATGGCGACGATGTAGATCTCATGTTCGACGCGGCCGCTGCCCACGCCCTTGGCCAGCGCGATGGCCGGCAGGTCCACCGCCTGCACGGCCTTCTTCTCGTTCCCGCCCAACAGCGCGACGATGCGGCGCGCCTGGCCGGTGGCGTTGAATTCGCCGGACAAGCGCAGTTGCGCATACAGGTCGTCGGTGTTGAACTGGCCGGCCTGGTACAGCGTGGCGATCAGGCCCGCGCACGGTTCGCCGTAGCCGTTCGGCGCGGTGAGCAGTTCGCGCGCCTCGCCGGCCACCTTCTGGCCCTTGAGCGCGCGCGATTGCAGCGCGTAGCATTTGACCTGGGTGTCGTCGTTCAGCACGAACAACGGCAGCTGCTCGTCGAAGGTGGCCCAGTCGCGCTTGCGGCCCAGGTCCAGCAGCCAGTCGTTGCGCAGGCGGTCGACGATGGCCTGGCCCTCGTAGCGCTTCATGAAATCGCGGATTTCCGCGTACGAGGCATCCTTCAGGCGCGGTTTCAGCCGATAATATTCGACGTAAGACGGAATGGAATAATCGCCCAGGCGGGCGGCGTAGAAATCGGCCTTGGATGCGTCGTCCTGGCGCACGGCGTCGCGCAGCAGCAGGAAGGAGTCGTCCGCCCGGCGGCCGTCATCGCCAATGTCGTCGGCGTGGGCCAGGGTGCTGATGGCCATGGCAGCAAAGGCGGCGGCGCCGGCAATCCATTTTAAAGCGGAAATCAATGTGCAACTCTCTAAAGTCTTGAAAATCTGAACCTATGACCAGCGACCCTAGAATACCACGCGCCGCGACTGAACCACCAGCCCCGGTAGCTCTGCAAAAAGCCGATTTACGCAAGCAATTGCTGACCGCGCGGCGCGCGCTGGACGCGGCCACGCGGGCGGCGTGGGACCACGCGATCGGTGCGCAGGTGGTCGATTGGTGGAAGGCCGAGAGGCCGGCGGCGCTGGGCGTGTACTGGCCGCTGCGCGACGAGCCGGACCTGCATGCGGCCTACGCGGAACTGGCGCGGCTTGGCGCGCGGCTGCTGCTGCCGGTGGTGGTGGAAAAACACGCGGCGCTGGAATTCGCCGAGTGGCGCATCGGCGAGGCGATGGTCAAGGATGCGATGGGGGTGGCGGTGCCGGCCGACCTGCGCCTGCAGGAGGCGTATCCGCCGGCGCTGCTGGTGCCGTGCCTGGGATTCAGTCCGCAGGGCTACCGGCTGGGTTACGGCGGCGGTTTCTACGACCGCACGCTGGCGCGCTCGCCGCGTCCGCAAACGCTGGGTATCGCTTACCAGTGCCTGCGGGTGCGGTTCGACAGCGACGGCCACGACGTGGCGCTGGACCGCATCGTCACCGAGGATGGCCGTCATTCCCGCGCAAGCGGGAATCCATAGGCAGCTGGCTGAGCTGGCGTTCTATGGGTTCCCGCCTGCGCGGGAACGACGCGTTACACCAGGCGTTGCCACAGCGCCGTGGTGGCCGCCGCCTGGTTCATGCTGTAGAAGTGCAGGCCGGGCGCGCCGCCCGCCAGCAGGCGTTCGCACAACGCGGTCACCACGTCCAGGCCGAAGGCCTTGATCGAGGCGCTGTCGTCGCCGAAGCTGGCCAGCTTCAATCGCACCCAGCGCGGGATCTCGGCGCCGCACATGTCCGAGAAGCGCATCAGCTGCGTGTAGTTCGTGATCGGCATGATGCCGGCCACGATGGGCACGTCGATGCCGAGCTTGCGGGTCTGCTCGACGAACTGGAAGTAGGCGTCGGCGTTGTAGAAGTACTGGGTGATGGCGGCGTTGGCGCCGGCCTTGATCTTGCGCTCGAACGCCAGCAGGTCGTCCTGCGGCGACTTGGCCTGCGGGTGCACTTCCGGGTACGCCGCCACTTCGATGTGGAACCACTCGCCGGTCTCCTGGCGGATGAACTCCACCAGCTCGTTCGCGTAGCGGAACTCGCCGGCCGCGCCGTAGCCGCTCGGCAGGTCGCCGCGCAGCGCCACGATGCGCTTGATGTTGTGCGCCTTGAATTCCGTGAGGATCTCGCGGATCGATTCGCGCGTGCCGCCCACGCAGGACAGGTGCGGCGCGGCGTCTTCACCGGCTGCGAGGATTTCCACCACGGTGTCGAGCGTGCCGCGCTGCGTGCTGCCGCCGGCGCCGAAGGTCACGGAAAAATACTTGGGCTTGAGCTCGGACAGCTTGGCGCGCGTGACGCGCAGCTTTTCCGCGCCCTCCGCCGTCTTCGGCGGAAAGAACTCGATACTGAAATTATGATTAGCCATCTGACTTCTTCAAAAGTAAGGTAGACAGGGCCCAGGAAATCACGCTGTACAACAATGCACCACCGATCGCCGACGCGAAGCTGTCGACGTGGAAGCCTTTCACCCATTGGGCGACCAGCCAGAACATGAAGCCGTTGATGATAAAGATGAACAAGCCCAGCGACACCACGGTCACGGGCAGCGTCAGCAACAACAGCACGGGGCGTATCAGCGTATTGACCAGGCCCAGTACAAGGGCCGCGACGAGGGCTGCGCCTATGCTTGTGACATCGACGGAATGCATCAGGTAGGGAACTGCCAGCAAGGCAATTGCATTGATTAACCAGGTAAGGACCAAACGCATAAGATAAGCTCGCTGCAAAAAAGGACTGGATAAAAACGGGGCCGGCGAGTTGCCGGCCCCGCTTCATGCCGGCAGATTAATAACGGTAGTGGTCAGGCTTGTACGGACCTTCTTGCGTCACGCCGATGTAGGCCGCTTGCTCTTCGGTCAGCACGGTCAGCTGCGCGTTCAGTTTCTTCAACTGCAGGCGCGCCACTTTTTCGTCCAGGTGCTTCGGCAGCACGTACACGCCGACCGGATACTTGGCGGTGTTGGCGTACAGCTCGATCTGGGCGATGGTCTGGTTGGCGAACGACGACGACATCACGTACGACGGATGGCCGGTGCCGCAACCCAGGTTGACCAGGCGGCCTTCGGCCAGCAGGATGATGCGCTTACCCGACGGGAAGATCACATGGTCGACCTGCGGCTTGATGTTCTCCCAGGTGTACTTCTTCAGCGCGGCGACGTCGATCTCGTTGTCGAAGTGGCCGATGTTGCAGACGATGGCCTGGTCCTTCATGGCCAGCATGTGCTTCTCGGTCAGGATGTGATAGTTGCCGGTGCAGGTGACGAAGATGTCGCCGTGTTCGGCGGCGTAGTCCATGGTGACGACGCGGTAGCCTTCCATCGCGGCCTGCAGCGCGCAGATCGGATCGATTTCGGTGACCCACACCTGCGCCGACAGCGCGCGCATGGCCTGGGCCGAGCCCTTGCCGACGTCACCGTAGCCGGCGATCACGGCGACCTTACCGGCGATCATCACGTCGGTGGCGCGCTTGATGCCGTCGACCAGCGATTCGCGGCAGCCGTACAGGTTGTCGAACTTGGACTTGGTGACGGAGTCGTTGACGTTGATCGCAGGGAAGGCCAGCTTGCCTTCTTTATGCATCTGGTACAGGCGGTGCACGCCGGTGGTGGTTTCCTCGGTCACGCCCAGGATCTGCGGCAGGCGCTTGGAGTACCACGCCGGGTCGATCGCCAGGTGGGCCTTGATGGCGTTGAACAGGCAGATCTCTTCTTCCGAGCCTGGCGCGGCCAGCACGGAGATGTCTTTTTCGGCGCGCGCGCCCAGGTGCAGCAGCAGCGTGGCGTCGCCGCCGTCGTCGAGGATCATGTTCGAGTAGACCGCGTTGCCCGAAGCGTCGGCTGGCCATTCGAAGATGCGGTGGGTGTAGTCCCAGTATTCGTCCAGGGTCTCGCCCTTGATGGCGAACACCGGGGTGCCGGCGGCGGCGATGGCGGCGGCGGCGTGGTCCTGGGTCGAGTAGATGTTGCACGAGGCCCAGCGGACCTTGGCGCCCAGCGCTTCCAGCGTCTGGATCAGCACGGCGGTCTGGATGGTCATGTGCAGCGAACCGGTGATGCGCGCGCCCTTGAGCGGCTGCGAGGCGGCGAATTCCTCACGGATGGCCATCAGGCCAGGCATTTCGGTTTCGGCAATCTTGATTTCTTTGTCGCCCCAGGCGGCCAGGGAGATGTCGGCGACCAGGTAGTCTTGTGCGGATTTGAGTACGGCGTTCATCACGCCCTCCTTTCAAGTTGAAAAAAGTAACGTGAGCGCGGTTTGGGACTCCGAGCCTGGCGAATTCGTGATTCGTCGCAACGCTCCTCGGAAGGCGCATTTTAGCACCGTTGGGCACGACTAGCGCAAGAAATTCCAGCTTGAGGGCGCGCAAACAGCGCTCGGACCGGCGGCCCAAATAGCACAACGCCCCGGCTGCTGGGGCAGGCGGGGCGTTGGGATTCAGGCGGTGGCGATTACTTCAGGCCGGCCGCGGCGCGCAGGATGGCGGCCTTGTCGGTGCGCTCCCACGTGAATTCCGGCTCTTCGCGGCCGAAGTGGCCGTAGGCGGCGGTCTTGCCGTAGATCGGACGCAGCAGGTCCAGCATCTGCACGATGCCTTTCGGACGCAGGTCGAAATGCTCCATCACCAGCGCGGCGATCTTCTCGTCCGAAATCACGCCCGTGCCTTCGGTGTAGACCGTGATGTTGATCGGACGCGCCACGCCGATCGCGTAGCTGACCTGCACCTGGCACTGGCGCGCCAGGCCGGCGGCCACCACGTTCTTGGCCACGTAGCGGGCGGCGTAGGCGGCCGAACGGTCCACCTTCGTAGGATCCTTGCCGGAGAACGCGCCGCCGCCGTGCGGGCTGGCGCCGCCGTAGGTGTCGACGATGATCTTGCGGCCGGTCAGGCCGCAGTCGCCCTGCGGGCCGCCGATGACGAAACGGCCGGTCGGGTTGACCAGATATTTGGTGTCCACCAGCCATTCGCGCGGCAGCACCTGCTTGATGATCTCCTCGATCACCGCTTCCTCGATCTGCTTGTGCTGCATTTCCGGCGCGTGCTGGGTCGACAGCACGACGGTGTCCACCGACACCGGACGGCCGTTGACGTAGCGCAGCGTGACTTGCGATTTGGCATCCGGACGCAGCCATGGCAGGCGGCCGTCCTTGCGCAGCTGCGACTGGCGCTCGACCAGGCGGTGCGCGTAGTGGATAGCCGCGGGCATCAGTTCCGCGGTTTCGTCGCAGGCGTAGCCGAACATCAGGCCCTGGTCGCCCGCGCCTTGATCGAGATCAATCCCCGCACCCTCGTCCACGCCCTGGGCGATGTCCGGCGACTGCTTGTCGTAGGCCACCAGCACGGCGCAACCCCGGTAATCGATGCCGTAGTCGGTGTTGTCGTAGCCGATGCGCTTGATGGTCTCGCGCGCGACTTGAATATAATCAACGTTGGCGAACGTGGTAATCTCGCCGGCCAGCACCACCAGGCCAGTGTTGCACAAGGTTTCGGCGGCAACGCGGGCTTTCGGGTCCTGGGTCAGGATGGCATCCAGAATCGCGTCGGAAATTTGGTCGGCGACCTTGTCCGGGTGGCCTTCCGAGACGGATTCGGAAGTGAAAAGATAATCGTTTGACATCGCAAGCTCCTGATACTGGTTGAGAATGTTTTGTCGCTAACCAATACGGCTTGCGACGCTTTAGCGACATTTATATTCCGCTTCGCAAGTTGTCTGTTAACTCAGCGGATACTGCATACGTGGTATTTTACGCTTCTTAAAAAATTTTGGCACGGCAACAGAAGCCAAAAGCACCTTCTATTAGACGAATTACACATGCTTGTACCCATTTTTCGATTCCTCTCCATCTTCCCCTTGCCGTTTTTGCACGCGCTGGGCGCGGCGCTGGGCTGGCTGGTCTACCTGAGCTCGCCATCCTACCGCCGCCGCATGCGCGACAACATGGCGCAGGCCGGCTATTCCCAACACCTGTCGGCCGCCATCGCCGAAGCGGGCAAGAGCATCGTCGAGCTGCCCTTCATCTGGTGCGCCGATCCGGCGCGCGTGTCGCGCCACGCCACCGACGAGAACTGGGCCATCGTCCAGGCCGAGCTGGACGCCGGCCGCGGCATCGTGTTCCTCACGCCCCACCTGGGCTGCTTTGAAATCGTCGCGCAGGAAATCGCGCTGCGCACCGAGCTGATGGTGATGTACCGCCCGCCGAAAAAGGCCGCGCTGAAACCGCTGATCGAGGGCGCCCGCGCGCGCGACAACCTGCTGCTGGCGCCGGCCAATATGTCCGGCGTGCGCATGCTGGCCAAGTGCCTGAAAAAAGGCAAGCCGATCGGCCTGCTGCCGGACCAGGTGCCGCAGGAAGGCGAAGGCGTGTGGGCCACTTTCTTCGGCCGCGCCGCCTACACCATGACGCTGCCCGCCAAGCTGGCGCAGCTGGGCGACGCCACCATCATCGTCACCTACGCCGAACGGCTGCCCGGCGGCAAAGGCTATGTGATCCGCTTCGTGCCGTTCGACGGCACGCTGGAGGGCAGCGCCGCCGAGCAGGCGCAGGCCATCAACCATGCGATGGAGCGCCTGATCGCGCGCAGCCCGAGCCAGTATTTCTGGAGCTACAACCGCTACAAGGTGCCGGCCGGCATAGACGCGCCAGGTGCGACGCCAACGGCGGGAGAACAGGCATGAAGCTGCTGTTGGGATTCATGTGGCTGCTGCACTGGCTGCCGCTGCCGGTGCTGGGCCGCTTCGGCGACGCCGTCGGCAGCCTGCTGTTCCTGGTGATGCGCTCGCGCCGCCATATCACGCTGACCAACCTGCGCCTGTGCATGCCGGAACTGAGCGAGGCCGAGCGCACCGCCATCGGCCGCCGCCACTTCCAGGCGTATTCGCGCAGCGTGTGGGAGCGCGGCATCCTGTGGTGGGCGTCGGAGGAAAGATTGCAGCGCCTGATCAAGGTCGAGCCGGGCCCGGTGCCGGTGGAGGAGATGACGTCCAGGCCGACCATCCTGCTGTGCCCGCACTTCGTGTGCCTGGACGTGGCGGGCGCCTCGATCGCCATGGTGGCCAGCGCCTCGTCGATGTACGTGCAGCAAAAGAACGCCGCCTTCGACCGGGTGCTGCGCGCCGGCCGCGCCCGCTTCAAGCCGGTCAAGCTGTTCACCCGCCAGGACGGCATCAAGCCCATCCTGCGGGCGCTGCGCGACAAGCTGCCCTACTTCATGCTGCCGGACATGGACTTCGGCGAGAAGGACGCCGAGTTCGTGCCCTTCTTCGGCATCGAGGCCGCCACGCTGACCGCCACTGCCCGCATCGCCGCCACCACCGGCGCCCAGGTGATGCCGGTGATCGCCACCTTCCTGCCCGATTACCAGGGCTGGCGTGTGAAATTCTATCCAGTGTGGGACAATTACCCTGGTCCCGACATGGTAGCCGCCACCCGCCGCATGAACGAGTTCATCGAGGAACGCGTGCGCGAAGCCCCGGCTGAATATTTCTGGACGCACAAACGGTTCAAGACGCGCCCGAACGGCGAAGCTTCGCTGTACCAGCGTTCCAAGTAAACACAGGCAGCAGATGAAACTCAAATTCACCAAAATGCACGGCGCCGGCAATGACTTCGTGGTCATCGACGGCATCAACCAGCACATCGATTTCTCGCCCGCGCAATGGCAGCTGCTGGGCGACCGCCGCTTCGGCGTGGGCGCCGACCAGATCCTGCTGGTGGAAAAACCCACCGAGCCGGGCTGCGATTTCCGCTACCGCATCTTCAACGCCGACGGCGGCGAGGTCGAACAGTGCGGCAACGGCTCGCGCGCCTTCGTCAAGTTCGTCGCGGAAAAAGGCCTGACCGCGCAACGCAGCATCACCGTGCAGACCAAGGCCGGCGTGATCGCGCCGCGCCTGGAGCTGGACGGCAGCATCACCGTCGACATGGGCGCGCCGGTGCTGGAGCCGCAGCGCGTGCCGTTCGACGCCGAGGGCCTGCACGGCGAGCGCCAGGGCGACGACACGCTGTGGCCGCTGGTGCTGGAGCTGGGCGGCGCGCGCGAGAGCGTGCTGATTTCGGTGGTATCGATGGGCAATCCGCACGCGGTGCAGATCGTCGACGACGTCGACGCCGCGCCGGTCGAGCTGACCGGCCCGCTGATCGAGCATCACGCGCGCTTCCCGAACCGGGTCAACGCCGGCTTCATGCAGATCGTCGGCCGCAACCACATCAAGCTGCGCGTGTTCGAGCGCGGCGTGGGCGAGACGCTGGCCTGCGGCACCGGCTCGTGCGCGGCCGTGGTGGCCGGCATCCGCCGCGGCCTGCTCGACAGTCCGGTGCGCGTCGACGCGCGCGGCGGCCAGCTGTCGATCAGCTGGGCGGGCGTGGGCCAGCCCGTGTGGCTGACCGGGCCGGCCGTGACGGTGTTCGAGGGTGAGATCGAGATTTAATGCGTGAAATTTAATCCGGCTCAGGCCGCCAGCCGCTCGTCGAGGCCTGGCAGCCAGGTCTTGAGCCGGTACAGGCGCTGGCGGTAATTGCCTTCCAACCCGTCCGGACCGTTGTCGAGATGCTCGAACAGGCGGCCGATGCGGTCCAGCGCCTGCCGCTCGCGGGCGGTGCGCAGCAACACCAGACGCCGCTTGCTGCGGCCGTAACTGGCGCGGATATCCACCACCAGGCAATGGCCCTGGTCGGCCGCTTTCACATCCAGCAACAACGCTTCCGCCCGGCTCAGGCCGAACAACTGGGCCAGGGTCAGGCGCGCCGCCAGCAGCGGCTGGCTTTCCAGCGCCTCGCGCGACATATGGCGCAGGATGGCTTCGGCCCAGGCCGACTCCTTGGGCGCCGCGCCGATGCGCGCCAGCGCCGCCTCGGCGTCGCCGCAGCCCTGGGCCGCGGCCTTCTGCAGCCAGTAAGCCGCGCGCACGTCGCTGTGCTCGTCGGCGCGGCGGTTGCGCCACGCATACATGCCGCATTCCAGCTGCGCGGCGCAATGGCCCATGTCGGCCGCCCGCTCCAGGTAGCTCTGGGCCTCGGCCACGCAGCGCTGGGAAAATTCCGGTTTCAGGTAAATGCGCGACAGCGCGTACCAGGCGTCGGCCAACCCCTGCTCGCCCGCCTGCGTCAGCCAGCGTATGGCGCGCTTGAAATTGACGGCGGCGATGCCGTTGACTTGGCGCCGGCCGTCGCCATCCATGCGGGCGAACCACAAGCCCAGCGCCAGCTGGGCCTGGCGCTCGCCGCCGTGGGCGGCCAGTTCGCGGCAGTGATGCAGCTCGTCCCGGACCCCGGCATGGTGGCCGGTATCTTCGTCGAGCAGCGCGGCGCAGCGCGCCAGCAGCGTCAGCTGGGCCGGCGCCAGCGGCCAGTCGACGGCGCGGGCCGCCTCGGCGTCGGCCGGGGCGCCGTCCAGCAGCTTGCGCGCCAGCGGCAGCGCCCGTTGTAAAAACGCCGCGCGGTCGCCGTGCCAGGCTTGTTCCAGCACCGCGTACTGGGCGGCGGCCAGGCCGCCGTCGGCCGCCCGCGCCAGCCACTGCTGGCGGGCGCTGGCGCGATGCGAAGGCGGACTGCCGCGCCGGGACGGCAGCGGCGCCACCGGCGCCGGCGATGGCGCGCCGGCCTGGTGCGCCAGCAGCCATTGCGCCTCGGCCGAGCCGGCGCGCGCGGCGGTTTCCAGCGCCTGCAGCGCCTTGTCACGCAAATGCAACGCTTCCGGCGGCGCGGCCTGGTTCAACACCAGTTGCGCCAGCACCAGGCCGGCCTGCTCGACGCCGGCGTCGTAGGCGCGGTCGTACCAGGACAGCACCGACGGCAGGCAGTGTTGAGCGTGCTCGAAGGGAACGTAGTTGCCGATCAACATCCAGGCTTCATCCTGCTCTTGCAGGGCGGCGCGGTTCAGCCAGTGCAGCGCCGTTGGCAGGCTGAGCGGCAAACCCGCGCCGCCGAACAAGTAGAGCTTGCCCAGCGCCAGTTGGCAGACCGCATCTCCCGCGCGCGCCCCCCGGATGATCCCTAACTCTTCTCGATTTGCCATCGTCTCACTATTAGTCCGATTCATCGAAGCGGCATGCAGCCGTGCTGTCTGCGCAGCGTTGGCAACCGTTGCTACTTATGAGTGTAGCGTGCGATCGGCGCCACACCCTAAACAATATGCGGTTCGCTTTGATTTTGCGCAAGCGACCTACCCCGTTTCGCCCTGTACGCTAAGAGCTGTTTTGGTGCCTGAATGAAAGGAAATAATGCGTTAAACAGGCCCCGGTGGCCTGCGTATCAAGCGTTTCAAAAATACAACAAGAAGCCCGGTTTCTTTGGCTTTCGACCAAAACTAGCCGTCATAATCAACCATTCCGGCGTTTTTGACCTGATGAGATATTAAGGTTCCTCTCATCGAGGGTTGACTTTGCGACCCGCTAGCTTTGGCTGTATGCACGTTCACTCATAAAGGAATAACTCAAATGAAAAAATCTTTAGTGGCTCTGGCTCTCATGGGCGTATTTGCTGGCGCATACGCGCAATCGTCCGTGACCATCTATGGCACTGTGGATGCAGGGATTTCCAAGCGCACCGGCACCACCACCCAGGTGGGCAAGCGCGACAACAACAAACTCGGTTTCAAAGGCGTCGAAGATCTGGGCAGCGGCCTGAAGGCCATCTTCCAGCTGGAAATCCGCTACGAGCCGGACACCGGCGTGATTGAAAACACCACCGCCACCACCAGCCGTCCATTGTTCCAGGGCCAGAGCCGCGTCGGCCTGCAGGGCGACTTCGGTACCGTGCGCCTGGGCCGTGGCCTGACCCCCTTCCAGGAAACCAGCACCGCCTTCGAGCCATGGAGCGGCATGCCTGGCCCGGCCGGCTACCAGACCGACCTGCAAGTGGCCGGCTACACCAGCGATCCGCTGAGCCCAGCCGGCAACTCGAACAACCGCTTCTCGAACGCCGTGTTCTATAACACCCCGATGATCGCCGACATGTTCCAGTTGAACATCGCCGTGGGCGCCAAGGAAGCCAACGGCAATCCGGCCATCGTCGGCAAGGGCACCACGCTCAATCCGCAATTCCCGGCCAACAGTGCCCCGGTGGCCACGCCTTACTCGCTGAGCGCCACCGCCGCCAACGGCCCGTTCGCCGCCTATGCCGCGTACGAGAAAAACGCCATCGAAACCAAACTGTGGTCGATCGGCGCCTCGTTCAAGCCGATCAACGACCTGAAACTGATGGGTTCGTACCAGAAGCAGGACCAGAGCAGCAGCACGCTGCTCAATCCGAACACCAAGGCTTGGCTGCTGGGCGCCAACTACACCGTCGGCGCCGGCCTGATCCGCGTGGGCTACGGCCAGAAGACTCCGGACAACGCCCTGAACAACCCGGCCTTGGCCAAGACCAAGCAAGCGTCGATCGGCTACGACTACAACCTGTCGGCCCGCACCTACCTGTATATCGATGCCTCGAACAAGAAGGCAGCTACCACGCTGAATTTCTACAGCCTCGGTATCCACCACAACTTCTAAGCCGCGCGGTCGGCAAGAACCGCCGGCGCTTGGGTTGGGGAATGACGGGCATGGGCAACCATGTCCGTTTTTTTTCGTTTAAAATGACTCTTTCCACCCTCGTAAGTAAAGTACCTCAATGACTGTCCCACTGGATCACACCCTCGTCGCGCAATACCTGACCGAACACCCGAATTTCTTCGAAGAGCATGCTGAATTGCTTGGGGAAATCAAACTGGCCAGCCCGCTGACGGGACGCGCCGTGTCGCTGCAGGAACGCCAGATGGAAGTGATGCGCGACAAGTACAAGGCGTTGGAATTGCGCATGAGTAATCTGATGCGCCTGGCGTCGGAAAACGAGGCGATCGCCAACAAGTTCCACCGCTGGACCAAGGTGCTGCTGGAAGCCGAAGATGTGGGTTCCATGCCACACGCCGTGGTCAGCGGACTGAAGACCAGTTTTGATGTACCACAGGTCACGCTGCGCATCTGGGACACCGCGCCGGACTACCTCGGCGAATGGTTCGTGGCCGGCGTGTCGGAAGACGCGCGCATCTTCGCCAACAGCCTGATGGCGCCGTATTGCGGCACCAACAAGGATTTCGAGGCGGTGCGCTGGCTGCAGGACGCCACCGGCATCACCTCCACCGTGATCATTCCTCTGCGCAAGCCGGGCAACAAGAACGCCTTCGGCCTGCTGATCATGGGCTCGGCCGACCCGGCGCGCTTCACCTCGCTGATGGCCACCGACTTCCTGGTCCACATCGGCGAAACCACCAGCACCGCGCTGGCCTGGCTGCTGGCCTGAGCACCGCCATGAGCGCCGGCCCGGACAGCAAGCTGGCCTGGATCGACGCTTACCTGGCCCAGCTGCGCGACCAGCGCCAGCTGTCGCCCCATACCGTCAGCGCCTACGCGCGCGACCTGCAGGAATTGGCCGGCCTGACCGCCGGCCAGGACTGGCCCCAGATCGACCATTTCGCCATCCGCCGCCTGACCGCCAAGCTGCACGCGCGCGAACTCGATCCGCGCTCGATCGCCCGCAAGCTGTCGAGCTGGCGCGGCTTCTTCGACTGGCTGGGCGGCCAGACCGCGCTGGCGGCCAACCCGGTGCAGGGCGTGCGCGCGCCCAAGCGCGCCAAGACGCTGCCGCGCGCGCTGTCGGTGGACGACGCCGTGCAACTGGTGGCGCCGTCCCGCCCCAGCGCTGGCGCCGCCCCGGACGCGGCCCAGTTGTGCAACCGCGCCATGTTCGAACTGTTGTATTCCAGCGGCCTGCGGGTGTCCGAGCTGGCCGGGCTGGACCTGACCGCCGGCAAGGACGCGCTGGGCTGGGTGGCATTGGACAATCGCGAGGTCGTGGTCACCGGCAAGGGCAACAAGCAGCGCGTCGTCCCTGTGGGCAACGCCGCGCTGGAGGCGCTGCTGGCCTGGATCGCCGTGCGCCCGGCGCCCGCCGACGGCGGCAACGCCCTGTTCCTGAGCACGCGCGGCACGCGGGTATCGCCACGGGTAATCCAGCAGCGCCTGCAAGCCCATGGCGTGGCCAACGGCGCGCCGGTGCACGTACATCCGCACATGCTGCGCCACTCGTTCGCCTCGCACGTGCTGCAATCGTCGGGCGACCTGCGGGCGGTGCAGGAAATGCTGGGCCATTCCAGCATCAGTTCGACCCAGGTCTATACCGCGCTGGATTTCCAGCACCTGGCCGAGGTGTACGACAAGGCCCATCCGCGCGCCAAAGTAAAATAGCGCGGCCCGTACTGAGGTTGCTCAATCGGACGAATTGCTAGCGTCGGCCGAATTCCGGCATAATCGGCCGGTTGCATTTCTGCATTTGATCCCCATCTAGGGTTTCCCTCTAGACCAGACTGGTAAGCACCATGGCACTGATACCGACCACCATCCTCACCGGCTTCCTTGGCGCCGGCAAGACCACCCTGCTGAACCGCATCCTGCAGGAGCAGCACGGCATGCGCATCGCCGTCATCGAAAACGAGTTTGGCCAGGAAAACATCGACAACGAAATCCTGGTGCAGGACAGCGGCGAGCAGATCGTGGAAATGAACAACGGCTGCATCTGCTGCACCGTGCGCGGCGACCTGATCGTCGCCCTCGGCGGCCTGGCGCAGAAGCGCGAAGCGGGCGAATTGCAGTTCGACCGCGTGGTGATCGAGACCACCGGCCTGGCCAATCCCGGCCCGGTGGCGCAGACCTTCTTCGTGGACGAGGAAGTGGGCACTCACTACATGCTGGACGCCGTGGTCACCGTGGTGGACGCCCGCCACGCCATGGACCAGCTTGACCAGCACGAGGAAGCCCAACGCCAGGTCGGCTTCGCCGACAAGCTGCTGCTGTCCAAGACCGACCTGGTCAGCGCCGAGGACGTGGCCACGCTGACCGCCCGCCTCAAGCGCATCAACCCGCGCGCGCCGGTCAGCACGGCGGACTTCGGCCGCGCCCCGCTGTCCGAGGTGCTGGACCTGAAGGGCTTCAACCTGAACGACAAGCTGGAGCTGGACCCGGATTTCCTGGAAACCGACCAGGCCCACGACGACGACCATGTGCATGACGAGCACTGCGGCCACAACCACGATCACAAGCACGATCACGGCCACCACGGAGACCACGGCCACAACCACCACCACGCCCACCACAGCGACGACATCGCCGCGTTTGTGTTCAAAAGTACACGCCCGTTCGACACCGCCAAGCTCGACGAGTTCCTTGGCGGCCTGGTAAATGTCTACGGTCCTCGCATGCTGCGCTACAAAGGCGTATTGTTCATGAAGGACGCCGATCGCAAGGTCGTGTTCCAGGGCGTGCACCAGATCATGGGCAGCGACCTGGGCGCCAAATGGGGAGAAAACGACGTTCGAGGCAGCAAAATGGTGTTTATCGGTAAAAATCTGCCGAAAGATATCTTTATTAGCGGTTTAGAACAATGTCTGGTATAAACTATCCGGGTTTTGTGGGGATGGCTAAATAGCCACAAACTCCGGGCTGATTAATTGAAAACTCTGTCGTATCGAAGGTAAGCGAAGTTATGACCACCAAAACTAATAAATCGACCCCCGCCGCCGCCGACCGCATCCTGACCGAAGAAGAAATTCTGAAGATGGATGAAAAGGATTATATGAATCCGGCACAAATGGCCTTCTTCAAAGCCAAGCTGCAAGCGCTTGAAAAGGAACTGCTGAAGAACGCCGGCGAAACCACCGAACACCTGCGCGAAACCGTGCTGGTGCCGGACCCGGCCGACCGCGCCACCATCGAAGAAGAGCACGCGCTGGAACTGCGCACCCGCGACCGCGAGCGCAAGCTGCTGAAAAAAGTCCAGCAATCGATCGTCGCCATCGATGGCGGCGACTACGGCTGGTGCGAGGAAACCGGCGAGCCGATCGGCATTCCACGCCTGATCGCCCGTCCAACCGCGACGCTGTCGCTGGAAGCCCAGCAGCGCCGCGAACTGAAGCAGAAACTGTACGGCGATTAATTCGCCCGGACTTTAAAAAAAGCACGCAACCGCGTGCTTTTTTTACGGCAGCTACCGAGGTTCAGACGAGGATCAGCGTGGGACTGTTCTCCATCTTCAAGAAGACCGACGCAACGCCCGCCCCCGCCCCCAGCGACGATGACGAGGCGGCGCGGCTGGCCGCCAACAGCGAGACCGAACGCCAGCAACAGCAGGCGCGCCAGCGCGAGATCGCCCGCGCCACCGCGATGAAGATTGACGCCATCGAATCGGCGATGACCTTCGACATCTTCAACGAGCCGGAACCGGCCTGGGGCAGCCAGCGCGCCGCCCGCCCGGCCAAAGCCAAGACCGCCGCCCACGCCGGCCCCGACACGCAGGCGCTGGACGACCTGCCCACCACCATCCTGTTGCGCGACGACGACCTGCCGCAGCAGGCCGTGGCCGCCGAGACCGCCCCGGTGGTGGAGGAAATCGCCATCCTGTACGCCAACGGCCAGGGCGCCGTGGCCGAGCAACTGCTGACCGCCAGCGTGGCCGAGGCCGGCGGCGACCGCACCGTCTGGTGGATGCTGTTCGACCTGTACCAGGTCAGCGGCCAGCGCGAGCGCTTCGACAACCTGTCGATCGATTACGCCAGCACCTTTGAAACCTCGCCGCCGCCGTGGAATGCGCCGGCCGAACCGGCCGCCGCCTCGTCAGGCTGGGCCGGCCTGACGCCGACCGAAGCCTTCACCGGCGTGCTCGATCCGCACATCGACACCCAGCTGGGACGCCTGCGCCAGGCGGCCGCCGCCAGCCCGGTGCTGCGGCTGGAATTTTCCCGCGTGACGGCGGTCGAGCCGGCAGGCTGCGCGCTGCTGCTCGACACGCTGCGCAAGCTGCAGGCCCGGCAGCGCGAACTGATCCTGGTGGGCGCCGACGCGCTGGCCGCGCTGATCCGCGACGGCATCGCGGTCGGCCGCCGCGACGACACCGAGGCGCCGTGGCTGCTGCTGCTGGAGCTGCTGCAACTGCTGAACCGCGAGAAGGAATTCGAGGAAACCGGCATGGACTACTGCGTCACCTTCGAAGTGTCGCCGCCGTCGTTCACGGCGCCGCACAAGGTGGTCACCGCCACCGCCCAGAAAGTGTCCGTCTCGCCGGACCGCTTCATGCTGCCGCCGCTGCTCGAAGGCCAACTCGGCCCTTTACTCGGCCAGATCCAGCGCTATGCTGATCAATACCAGACCCTGGTGTTCGACTGCTCGCGCCTGACGCGCATCGACTACGCCTGCGCCAACCAGCTGCACGCCAGCCTGGTCCAGCTGGACAAGAAGATCGAATTCCGCGACGTCAACCACCTGGTCACGGCGCTGCTGCGCCTGCTGGGCTTTGCCGACATCGCCAGGATCTATCCGCACAAATACTGAAACTTGCAATTTCCCGGACCAACCCCATTTCTCAGTCTTGTAGCAGTTCGCGTCATTACTTTGAGGTCACTATGGAACAATTTCACGGCACCACCATCCTGTGCGTGCGCCGCGGCAAGCAGGTTGCGCTGGGCGGCGACGGCCAGGTCACGCTGGGCAACATCGTCATGAAGGGCACGGCCCGCAAGGTGCGCAAGACCTACCAGGGCAAGGTGCTGGTCGGCTTCGCCGGCGGCACCGCCGACGCCTTCACCCTGCTCGACCGCTTCGAGGGCAAGCTGGAAAAACACCAGGGCAACCTGCTGCGCGCCTCGGTCGAGCTGGCCAAGGACTGGCGCACCGACCGCGTGCTGCGCCGCCTGGAGGCGATGCTGCTGGTGGCCGACAGCGAATCGACGCTGGTGATCACCGGCAACGGCGACGTGCTGGAGCCGGAGGATGGCATCGGCGCCATCGGTTCCGGCGGCACCTACGCGCAGTCGGCGGCCAAGGCGCTGGTGGAAAACACGGAACTGTCGCCGTCGGAAATCGTCAAAAAGTCACTGACCATCGCCGGCCAATTGTGCATCTACACCAACCTGAACCACATCATCGAGACACTGGACCCAGCATGAACATGACCCCGAAGGAAATCGTCGGCGAGCTCGACAAACATGTGGTCGGCCAAGGCAAGGCCAAGAAGGCGGTCGCCATCGCGCTGCGCAACCGCTGGCGCCGCCAGCAGGTGGAGGAGCCGCTGCGCCACGAGATCACACCGAAGAACATCCTGATGATCGGCCCGACCGGCGTCGGCAAGACCGAGATCGCGCGCCGCCTGGCCAAGCTGGCCGACGCGCCCTTCATCAAGATCGAGGCCACCAAGTTCACCGAGGTGGGCTATGTCGGCCGCGACGTCGACACCATCATCCGCGATCTGATCGATATCGGCGTCAAGCAGACCCGCTCGGCCGAGATGGCCAAGGTGCGCGCGCGCGCCGAGGATGCGGCCGAGGACCGCGTGCTCGACATCCTGCTGCCGCCGGCGCGCGACTTCGGCTTCCACCCGGCCACGCCGGCCGAGGCGCCCAAGGAAGGCAAGGAAGGCGACAGCACCCGCCAGACCTTCCGCAAGCGCCTGCGCCAGGGCGAGCTGGACGACAAGGAAATCGAGATCGAGCTGGCCGAGAACGGCCCGCAGATGGAGATCATGGCCCCGCCCGGCATGGAGGAGATGACCGAGCAGATCAAATCGATGTTCTCCGGCATCGGCGGCAACCGCAAGAAGGCGCGCAAGGTCAAGATCAAGGAAGCGATGAAGGTGCTGATCGACGAGGAAGCCGCCAAGCTGGTCAACGATGAGGAGATGAAGCAGAAGGCCATCCAGAACGTCGAGCAGAACGGCATCGTGTTCCTCGACGAGATCGACAAGATCGCCTCGCGCTCGGAAGTGGGCGGCGCCGACGTCTCGCGCGCCGGCGTGCAGCGCGACCTGCTGCCGCTGGTCGAGGGCACCACCGTCAACACCAAGTACGGCATGATCAAGACCGACCACATCCTGTTCATCGCCTCGGGCGCCTTCCACCTGGCCAAGCCGTCGGACCTGATCCCCGAACTGCAGGGCCGCTTCCCGATCCGGGTCGAGCTGGAGTCGCTGTCGATCGCCGATTTCGAGCGCATCCTCACCAGCACCGACGCCTGCCTGACCAAGCAGTACGAGGCGCTGCTGGCCACCGAGAACGTCACCATCGAGTTCGCGCCGGAAGGCATCACGCGGCTGGCGGAGATCGCCTACTCGGTCAACGAGCGCACCGAGAACATCGGCGCCCGCCGGCTGTACACGGTGATGGAAAAGCTGCTGGAGGAATTGTCGTTCACGGCCAGCGAGGACAGCGGCAAGGTCATCACCATCGACTCGGCCTACGTCAACGCGCGCCTCGACGCGCTGGCGGTCAACGAAGACCTGTCGCGCTACGTCTTGTAAGGAGCGGGGATCATGGCGAACAAGGCACTGGCCACGCGGCAGAAGATGACGATACGGGTCGAGCCGTCGCAGAAGCCGCCGCGCAACCCGGTGGCGCTGGCGGCCAAGGCGCGCGCCGGTGGCGCCGGGCCGCACGCCAAGCCCCAGTCGGTCGACCGGCAGGCCGCCAAGCGCCTGCTGGCGAAGATCAGCCTGAAGCCGGATCCTGAGGAAAAGTAACCGTTAGCGGACCGCGCCCGCTCTCGGGTTATCCGGTGCCATCCCTGCTGCGAGGGACAGCGTGCCCGCAGTGTCGCGCACTTATGCGCGATGTACCAATCGATTATCCCAAGCGCCGCTTTTCACGCCGGCAAGTACCGTGTTACGATACCTTTTATTCTTTTGCCAAGGCAGGGTATGAGCTCACCGGAATTGCTGCTGCAAGTGTTGCGGACCCAGATGCGGGCCGCCGGCGTCACCTACAAAATGCTGGCCGAGCGGATCTCGATGAGCGAGTCCAGCGTCAAGCGCATGTTCGGCCAGCAGGACATGTCGCTGTCGCGGCTGGCGCAGATCTGCAAGGCGGCCGGCGTGGCGATGGAGGATGTGCTGCGCGGCGCGGCCGACGCCACGCCGCAGGCCGACGCGCTGACCCTGACGCAGGAAAAATCGCTGCTGGCCCAGCCCCACCTGCTGCTGATGGCGATCTGCTGCCTGGGCCACTGGACCCTGGAGCAGGTGCTGGAAACCTATAACCTGACCGAACCCGAATGCATCCTGCTGCTGGCCGAGCTGGACCGGTTGGGCGTGATCGAACTCAAACCGCTGAACCGCTACCGCCTGCGCGTGTCGAACGCCTTCCGCTGGCTGCCGGACGGGCCCGTGCAGCAATTCTTCCGCGACCACGCGGTGGCCGATTATTTCAATGGCAGCTTCGACGGCGTCGGCGAGACGCTGCTGTGCCTGCCAGCGCGGCTGTCGCTGTCCAGCGCAGAGGAACTGGTGGGCCGCATCCAGCAACTGGCCGGCGAACTGGCGCGGCTGCACCAGGGCGACCGCAAGCTGGCGCCGCAGGAGCGCGACGGCTTTACGCTGCTGGTCGGCTTCCGCTCGTGGGAATTCGCCGCCTTCACCGCGCTGCGGCGCGCGCCCGCCACCTCACTTACCAAATAGGCCCGAGGAACAGATAGGCGCTGCTGTTGCCGCCCTTGGTGGTGCCGGCGCCCAGGTACAGCGGCCCGAAGCGCGTGTCGACCGCAAAGAAGCCGCTGGCCGCCTGGTGCAGCGAACCCCAGCGCAGCGGACTGGTCGGGCTGTACGCGCCGCCCGCCTCCAGCGAAAAGCCCAGCCGCACATCGCCGCCCAGCGCGGCCGGCATCGCGCCGATGCTGCGCGCCATCACCACCCGGCCCAGCAGCGTGCGGTCGCCGATGATCGATTGCGGCGTCGAGCCCGACAGGCGCAGGAAGCCGCCCAGGGTATTGGCCGACGCCCCGCCCTGGCTGCGCGACCATTCCGCATACACATGGCCGGCCCAGCGGTCCACGTGGAAGGCCTGCAGCCCCTGCACCGCCTGCGTGGTCGGCACGGCGCCGGTGGAGCCGCTGTGCATCAGGCGCTGCCAGCCCAGCGAGAACAAGGTGCCGCGGGTCGGGAAGGCCACCGTGTCGAGGCTGTCGATATTGAAGGACAGCTGCTGCACCGTCTGCATGTCCGAGCCCTCGGTGCGGTCCTCCGGTATGCTCTGGTGATACACCTGCTTCTGGCGCGACACGCTGTAGCGGATGTCGCCCCAGCGGCCCAGCTGGCGGCCCAGCGCCAGCTCGCCGACCTGGCGGTTGTAGGCGTAGCGCGCCTGGCGGAAGCCGCTCGCGCTGAAGATGTCGACCGCCGACGAGTCGTATTGCAGCCCCGGCGCCACATACCACTGCGAGCCCGCCCCCAGCGGCTGCCAGAACTGCACGCCCAGCGCGCGCTCGGTGCCGACCCGGCCGACCGTGCGCAGCTCGGCGCCCCAGTCGTTGAGCGACGACAGCACATGCATCACCTTCAGCTCGAACGCGTTGTTCTCGGAAAAATCGCTGGTCAGCTCCAGGCCCACGCGCAGGCGGCTGCGCGCCCAGTCGGCCTCGGTCGGCTTGATCAGCACGTTGCGGCCATCCTTGTCGTCATGCACCTCGGTCTCCACCCGCGCCAGGTCGCCGCGCCCGAACAGCGCGTTGCCGGCCGCCTGCGCCTGCTCGTTGGTGACCGGCTGCCCCACCTTCAGGCCGGACTGCACCTCCAGCTCCTTCGGATTGATGCGCCCGCTCGGCGCCACCTCCAGCTTGGCCAGCCGCACCGGCTGGTCGATGCCGACCGGCGCCGACAGGCGCTGCAGCTCATACGCCGCGTACTGCGCCTCGGGCAGCGCCAGCTTGACCAGCCTGGCGCTCACGGCCCGCACCGCCGCCTCGCCGGCCTTCATGGCGCGGTCGTGGCGGGCGAAGTCGAGGAAGCCGATGCCGCCCAGGTCCGGCGCCACCAGGATGTCGTCGGGGCGCAGCTCCTTGAGCGAGCGCTGCACGTTCTGCTCGGTCAGGATCTGCAGCATCTGCTGCGCCACGCTGACCGCGCTGATCAATTCCTTCTCCTGCGCCAGCGGCGTGCCGACGTTGACCGCGATGATGACGTCGGCGCCCATGTCGCGCGCCACGTCCACCGGCAGGTTGCGCACCAGGCCGCCGTCCACCAGCAACCGCTGGTTCACCCGCACCGGCGCGAACACGCCGGGCACCGCCAGCGAGGCGCGCATCGCCAGGAACAGCGGGGTGTCGTTCAGTTCCACCAGCTCGCCCGTCACCAGGTCCGAGGCCACCGAGCGGAACGGCAGCTGCAGCAGGTTGACCGGCTTGTCGCGCGCGCCGTGCGGCAGCACGCGGGTCAGCGCCAGTTCCAGCGCCTCGTTGCCGGCGGCGGCCGGCGGCAGCGAGACGCCATCGAGCTTGGCGCCGAACTCGATGCGCGACGGCAGCAGCAGATCCTCCTCGCGGCGGCGGTACACCAGCTCGTCGCGCGGCGGACGGTCGGCCACCACGGCGTTCCAGTCGGTGCGGCGCACCAGCTGCTCCAGCTGCTCGACCGAGCTGCCGGCCGCGTAGGCGCCGCCCACCACGCTGCCCATGCTGGTGCCGACCACGAAGTCGACCGGCACGCGCAGCTCCTGCAGGGCGCGCAGCACGCCGATGTGGGCGAAGCCGCGCGCGCCGCCGCCGGACAGCACCAGCGCGACCTTGGGCCGCGGCTTGAGCGCGCCGTCCGGCGCGGTCGTTTGTGCGGCCGTTTGTGCGGCGGCGGGCGCGCCGATCGCGGCCGCCAAGAAAAAGCCGCAGCAAAAAGCTGCGGCCAGGGTACGGGAGATCACCATGGGGCGGCCTATTGAGTACGGTCGGGAGCGGGAGCAACGGTGGTGCCGGAGACGCTGGAGCGCGGCGGCGGTTGTTGCGGCTGCTGCTGCTGTGGCGGCTGCTGCTGTGGCGGCGGTTGCTGCTGTGGCGGCGGCGCCAGCGGCGGCGCGATCGGCGGCAGCGGTTGCTGGCCCGCGCCGGGCAGCAGCGACGGCGGCGGATTGGCGCCCGCGCCGGGGCCGGCATCGCTGGCCAGTTCCACCCGCTTGAGCGCCCCGCCCTCGGACAGCAGCACATAGTTCGGATGGACTTCCTTGACGGTCACGCCGGGCACCACTTCGCGGCCCACGCCCAGCGCCATCGGCGGCTGGCCGTCGACCACGATGATGGCCGCGCTGTCCTGGCCGCGCGCGGCGACCACGCCCTTCAACTGGTAGTTGCTGACGGCGGCCACGGTGATCTGGCCGCCGAACAGGCCCTTGGCCGCCTCGATGTTCAATGGCGGCGCCACCTGCTGCGGCGGCGCGGCGATGGCGCGCTGCTGCGGCTTGAACAACTGCAGGCCCCAGTAGGCCAGCGACGCCGACAACAGCACCACGGCAAGGACGGTAACGAATAATGGCAAACGCTTCATGGTTCTCTTTACTTCCTCAGCGTACCAGCTGATTAATTTCGATGATAGGCATCAGCACCGCCAGCACGATCAGCAGCACCACCACGCCCATCGCCAGGATCAGCGCCGGCTCCAGCAGGCCGGCGATAGTCAGCGTGCGGCGTTCCAGGTCGGCCTCCTGGGCGGCGGCGGCGCGGTCCAGCATGGCCGGCAGTTCGCCGGTGATTTCGCCGGCCCGTATCATATGGATCAGCATCGGCGGGAAGTGCTTCTGCGCCGACAGCGAACGCGCCAGGCTCACGCCCTCGCGCACCGCGTCGCTGGCCTCTTCCACCAGCTCCTGCATGGCGACGTTGGACAGCGTGTCGCGGCTGGTCTCCAGCGCGCGCAGGATAGGCACGCCGGAACCGGTGGTGATGGCCAGCGTGCTGGCGAAGCGCGCCGTGTTCAGGCTGCGCTCGAATTTACCGTACAGCGGCGCGGTCAGCAACCAGGTGTGCCAGCGCCGCTTCAGCGCGGGATTCTGCAAGGCCCGGCGCCACATGAACCACGCGCCCACCAGCAGGATCGCCACCACGATGCCGTAGTTGCGCACGAAGTCCGACACCGCTAGCATGATGACGGTGAGGATGGGCAGCTTCTGCTTGGTGTTGGCGAACACCGAGACGATCTGCGGCACCACGTAGGTCAGCAGGAAGATCACGATGGAGAACGCCACCACCGTCACGATGGCCGGATAGGTGAAGGCCAGCCGCACCTTCTGGATCAAGGCGTTGCGGCGCTCGATGTAGTCGGCAAGGCGCGACAGCACGCGCGACAGCTGGCCGATCTGCTCGCCGGAGGCGACCAGCGCCCGGTAGATCTCGGCGAAGTCGCGCGGATGGCGTCCCAGCACGTCGGACAGCGAAGCGCCGCCGATCACCTCGGAGCGGATGGAGGCGATCAGGTCGCGCATGTAGGGGCGCTCGGCCTGCTCCAGCAAGGCGGTGAAGGCCTGCTCCAGCGGCAGCCCCGCCTCCAGCAGGCTGGCCAGCTGGCGCGTGAACAGCGCCAGCTCGGTGGCCGACAGGCGTTCGCCGAAGCCGCGGCTCTTGGCCACGCCGGCGGCGTCGACCTGCGCGGCGATGGCGTCCACCTTGAGCGGCACCAGGCCTTGCGTGCGCAGCTCGGAACGCGCCGAACGCGCGCTGTCGGCATTGAGCACGCCCTTCTTGGTGGCGCCGCCGGCGTCGACGGCTTCATAACGGAATGCGGGCATCGTCGGTCGCCTAGTCTTTGGTCACGCGCAGCAGCTCGGCCGGCGTGGTGACGCCGGCAGCCAGCCAACGCTCGCCGTCCTCGCGCATGGTCTGCATGCCGCCCGCCAGCGCGGCCGCCTTGACGTCGGCCTCGGACGCGCGGTTGTGGATCTGCGCGCGGATCTGCTCCGTCGTCTGCAGGAATTCGTACACGCCCACCCGGCCCTGGTAGCCCGTGTGGCCGCAATGCTCGCAGCCCACCGCGTGCCACTGCTGGCCGTCGAAGGTCTTGCAGCTGCCGCACAGTTTGCGCACCAGCCGCTGCGCCAGCACGCCGAGCAGCGACGACGACAACAGGAAGGGCTCGATGCCCATGTCCAGCAAGCGCGTGACCGCGGCGGCGGCGTCGTTGGTGTGCAGCGTGGCCAGCACCAGGTGGCCGGTCAGCGAGGCCTGCACCGCGATCTGCGCGGTTTCCAGGTCGCGGATCTCGCCGATCATGATCACGTCCGGATCCTGGCGCAGGATGGCGCGCAGCGCCTTGGCGAAGGTCATGTCGATGCGCGGGTTGACCTGGGTCTGGCCGACGCCGTTCAGGTCATACTCGATCGGGTCTTCCACCGTCATGATATTGGTGGTGGCCGCGTTCAGCAGCGACAGCGCGGCGTACAGCGTGGTGGTCTTGCCCGAGCCGGTCGGCCCGGTCACCAGCACGATGCCGTGCGGCTGGTTGATCAGCGCGTCGAACTGCGGCAGCATGGTCTCGCTCATGCCCAGGTGGTTCAGGTCCAGCCTGCCCGCTTCCTTGTCCAGCAAACGCAGCACCGCGCGTTCGCCGTGGCCGGTCGGCAGCGTCGACACGCGCACGTCGACCGGCTTGCCGCCGATGCGCAGCGTGATGCGGCCGTCCTGCGGCAAGCGCTTTTCGGCGATGTCCAGCTGCGCCATGATCTTGATACGCGAGATCAGCGAACCGTGGATGGCCTTGCGCGGACGGACGATGTCGCGCAGCGAACCGTCGACGCGGAAGCGTACCACCGAGGTCTGCTCGAACGGCTCGATGTGGATGTCGGACGCGCTGTCGCGCAGCGCCTGCGTCAGCAGCGCGTTGATCATGCGGATCACCGGCGCGTCGTCGGACGATTCCAGCAGGTCCTCGATGGCCGGCACGTCCTGCAGCAGCTTGGTCAGATCGAGGTCGGCGTCGAATTCCTCGGCCACCATCGAGGCGTTGCCGCCCGAGCTGGCGTAGGCGGCGGCGATGGCCGTTTCCAGGTCGGCGCGCGGCATGCTTTTGAGCTGGATGCGGCCGAAGCGGCGCGACACCTCGGCGATGGCCGCGGGCGCGGTGGCGCCGCAGACCAGCACGTCCACCGTGTGTTCGGCTTCGTCGCTTTGCTGCGCCAGCACCACGAAGTCGCGGGCGAAGGCGTATGGAAGGAGGTTGCTCATATCACTGACGCTTGGCTGGTTCGCCGGCGCCCGGTTCGCGCACCGGTGTCGGCGCGGCCGGCAGCGGACGCACCATCGTTCCGCCCAGCGGCGCGCCGTCCTTCAGCGTCGGCAGCAAAGGCTGGCCCAGGTCCTTGACCAGGATGCTTTCCGGCGGCTGGATCGATTCCTGCTGGCCGCGCATGTAGTCGTAACGGTCGGTCGCCAGCGAGGTGCTCTGCTCCTTGTTGCGGATCACCACCGGGCGCAGGAACACCATCAGGTTGGTCTTCTTGCGGGTGCGGGTCTGGTACTTGAACAGATTGCCCAGGATCGGAATGTCGCCCAGGCCGCGCACCTTGTCGACGCCGTCGCCCTCCGTGTCCTCGATCAGGCCACCGAGCACGATGATCTGGCCATCGTCGGCGATGACGTTATTCTCGATCACGCGCTTGTTGATGGTGATGCCGGCGGCGTTGACCGCCGTCTTATCGACGCTGGAGGTCTCGTGGTAGATCGCCAGCCTGACCGTTCCGCCTTCGGAAATCTGCGGACGCACTTTCAGCGTCAAGCCTACGTCCTTGCGGTCGATGGTCTGGAACGGGTTGTTGTTGGTGCCGGAGGTGGTGGTGAACTGGCCGGTCAGGATAGGCACGTTCTGGCCGACCGAGATGGAGGCCAGCTCGTTGTCCAGCGTGATCATGTTAGGCGTCGACAGCACGTTGGCGTTGCCGTCCGATTCCAGCGAGCGCGCCAGCGCGCCCAGTCCCAGGCCGCCGGCCACTTGCTTGAACACGCCGATGGTCAGGCCCGCGCCTGGCAGTGTCGGCCCGGTGGTGGTGGTGCTGGTTCCCTTGTTGAGCAGCTGGGTGGCCAGCGTGCCGATGTTGTTGCCGCCGGTCGAATACGACTGCAGGCCGCCGACGCGGTAGGTGCTGTTCTCGTTGCCGGTCGCGCCCACCCACTGGATGCCGAACTCGGAGGCCTTGTCGGACGAGACCTCGACGATCAGCGATTCGATGTAGACCTGCGCGCGGCGCACGTCCAGCTGGTCGATCACGGCGCGCAGGTTGCGGTACACCGATTCCGGCGCGGTGATGATCAGGGTGTTGGTGGTGGAATCGGCCTGGATGTAGCCGGCCGTGCCGCCGCCGCCCTGCTGCTGTTGGCCGGAGCCGGTCAGCAGCGGATTGGATGGACCGGTGCTGGTGCCGGAGTTGTTGCCGCCCATGCCGCCGGTGTTGCTGCTTTGGCCGCCCAGGCCACCCTGGCTCTGGCCACCGAAGCCACCCTGGCCGGTCTGGCCGGTGCCGACGCCGGTGGCGTTGGGCGCCGAGGTGTCGCCCGACACCACGCTGCGCAGCGTTTGCGCCAGCTTGGCCGCTTCGGCGTTCTTCAGGTAGACCACGTGGACGTTGCCCAGTTCCTGGGTCGGCTGATCGAGCTTGGCGATCAGCGACTTGGCCAGGTTGGAGCGCGCCGCCGACGGCGCGCGCAGGATCAGCGAATTGGTGCGCGGATCGGCCAGCACACTGACCTTGCCCGCGTCGCCGGCGCCCGCGCCGGAGTCCATCAGTTTGTTGACCATGGCCGCCAGGTCGCTGGCGATGGCGTAGCGCACCGGGATCACATCGAGGTCGGCGACGGCCGGCGCGTCCAGCGCGGCGACGATCTTGGCCAGGCGCTTGACGTTGTCGGCGTAGTCGGTGACGACCACGGTGTTGTTGCCGGGGTTGGCGTTGATGGTGTTGTTGGGCGAGATCAGTGGACGCAGCACCGTCACCACGTTGGCCGCCGACTCATAATTCAGATGGAAGATCTGGCTGACGATCTGGTCGCCCTTGGCCGAGGCCTGGCTGGCGCCGACCTGGGTCGGCCCGGCCTGCAGCTTGGCGTCCGCTTCCGGCACCACCTTGGCGTAGCCGTCGCCGCTGACCACAGCGTAGCCCTGCAGGCGCAGCGCGGAAGTGAGCAGACCGAATGCCTGCGACTTGGTGACCGGCTTTTCCGACACCACCGTCAGCGTGCCCTTGACGCGCGGGTCGATCACGAAGGTGATGTTGGTGTAGTGGCCGACCGCCTTGATCACCGACTCGATGTCGGCACCGACAAAGTTCAGCGCGGCGTCATCGGCCGCGGCGTGGGCGGTGGCGGGCAGCAGCACCAGCAACGGCGTCACGACCGGCACGACGCTCGTCGCACAGCACAGCATCGCGCCCGCGCTCAGGCGGCGCAGCGCGGGAAGGGTGGATTTGCTCACGGACTGTTTTTTCATTGTCTGAACTTTTATCTGAACTTAGTGGAACTCTAAAGCGATGATGTTGCGGTCACTATTCGGTTTGCGCTGGCCCAGCAAATTCAACAAATTGGCCAACTGCTCTTCAAATCCTTTTGCTGCCTCGGCCTGCCCGGAAAACCGCAGGCGGCCGTTATTCAGGTTGCCGGAACCGCTCAACAACAGCGGCCCCTTGACGGAGTTGAGCGTCAACGCCGCCGACTGCCCATGCCAGTCCAATGCCAGCGTGTAGCTGCCCAGCGGCCGCACCGACGACAGCCGCGAGGCCATGTCCGTCATCTCCAGCGTGGTGCGGCCGTTGATGGCGATCTGGCGGTCCGCCAGCGCCAGCTCCAGCGCGGTCCACGACAGCCGCATCGTGCCGCTGGGCGCCACGGTGTTCAGCGGCGCGCCCAGGCCGGCCAGGCCCTCGGCCGGCAGCAGCAGCGCCGATGGACTGAGCTGCCATTGCGACCAGCTGCCCTTGAAGGTCAGCGGCTGCGCCAGCGCCTCGCCGTTTTCCAGCTGCAGGTCGACCATGCCGACCAGCGCCAGCGGCGAAATCCTCCAGCTGAAACGGCCCGGCAACAGCGGCGTGACCGGGCTGTTGCCGCTGGCCGCGCCGCCGATAAAGGCCGAACCGCGCCACAGCGTACCCTGCGCGTCCCCCAGCGTCAAACGTCCTCCCGTGCGCGCCTCCACCAGCGATCCAAGCCAGGCCGCCGGGAAGAACACCGCCAGCGTCGCCGCCACGCTCAGCGCGATGGTCAGCAACCATAGCACGAGGCGCTTCATGGACAGCCTTTTCGCATCATCGGCCGCCCGCGTTCTGGCGCAGCGTCAGCGTGGCGTTGACCATGCCGGCGGTGTCCTGCGCGCTGATGTTGGCCTCCGAGACGGCGATGCGGCTCTCGGTGCGGATCGCGTCCAGCCAGGCGATCAGCGCCGGGAAAGGCACGCCGTTCATCTGCACCTTGGCGTATTCGCCGGTGACGGAGACCGATTGCGTGGTCAGGCCGCGCGCGGTGAGGCCGGCGTTGAGCATCTCGCGCGTCATCGGCGCCGGGGCGATGGTGTTCTGGCCGCGCAGCGCGGCCGCCTCCAGCGCCAGCGCCTGCAGCTCGGCGGCTTGCTGGCGCAGCTCGGGCAGCGACTTGCGCAGCTTGGCGCCGCCGTCCAGCGCCGGCGCGATCAGCACCGAATAGAACAGCGCCACGCCCAGCACCGCGCCGCCGATGCCGAGGAACTTGCGTTCCTGCTCGGTGCGTTCGATCCAGAAGGCCGAGGCGCGGCCGCGGTAGTCTTGTATCGTTTGGGTCAGTTTGTTCATGATTTTCCTCCGCCCGCGCCGCTGGCCGGACGTATCTGCCAGGCGCCCGGATTGGATTCCGACAGGTCCAGCTTGCGCGCGGCCAGCGCGGAACGCAGCTGCGCCAGCGTGCCGCTATCGACGGTGTTGGGTTTGACCTTGATCTGCAGGGCGCGGTCGCGGTACTCCAGCGTGGCGATGATGTCCTTGCGCGGCAAGGCGCCCAGCGCCTCGCCCAAGGCGGCGCTCAGCGCGGTGAATTCGTCGGCGGCGGGCTGGCCGCCATCGGCCTTGGCCAGCGAGATATTCTTGCGCATCTGCGCGGCCGGATCGAGGATCACCGGCTCTTTCGGATAGGCGGCCTTGAAGGTCTGCAGCATGGACTGGCTGACCGCGCCGGCCTCGCGCTTGAGGCGCAACCATTCGATGTTCAGTCCCGCCACGTTGACCAGCAGCGCCAGCGCGGCGATGCGCAGCGGCCAGCGCCAGCGCTGCCACTGGCGCGCGTTGGCGCCGGTGGCGCCCAATGCCGGCGCCAAGTCCAGCCCCGCCGAGCGCGAGGCGGCCACCCAGTGCGCCCAGTGGTCTTCCATCAGCGTGATGTTGAGGCCGGCGCCGTGGCCAGTGCCATGGCCGGCACCGTGGCCGGCGTCCGCGGCGGCCGCCAGCGGCGCGAACTGCGCCATCTGCGCCGGCGCCAAGTACAGCGTGACCGGCTCGTCGCCCGCCATCGCGCGCAGCGTCTGCAGCGCGGCCTGCGGCTGCGCCGGCAGCGTCAGGCCCATGCCCATGGTCTGCGACTGGCGCAGTATCAATTCGAAGCCGGCGTCGCCGGTGCTCAGCGCGGCCGACACGGAACCCGGCTGGAACGGCAGGCACAGTTGCGCCGGCAGCACCGACACGTGATGCGCGCCCTGCGCCAGCAGCGCCTTGACCAGCACTTCGATCCAGCTGCGCTGCACCACGGCGACCGTGCGGCCGCCGTCGGCGTCGGCGGCGCCGGCCGCCAGCACGCAATCGGCCGGATCGCCCAGCACCTGTTCCTCCACCAGCGCCGGCAGCGCGGCCTTCAGGCGCGCGGCGGACAGCGGCGGCGCCACCACGCGCAACAGCGTGACGTCGGCGGCGGCCAGCAGCAGCACCACGCGGCGCGACGACGCCACCAGGTCCGACAGGTTGCCCAGCGGGGAAACGCCCTGCTGCAGCAGGTTGCCGCCGTCGCCCACCAGCGCGAACGGGCAGGTCTGGGCCGCGCCGCTGTCGACGCTGGCCTTGGCCGGATAGCGGATAAGTAGTGTAGTCAAAGGGTCTCGCTTTCGTTCATGCCAGTTCTAATATTCCCGTATCCAAACCACTGTCGTGATGCCATTGCCCGCCCTCACCAGCAGGGACTGCGCGTCCAGCGCCGCCCGGTCCAGCCTCACCCGGCTGTAGGCCAGGAAGTAGCGGCTCTTGACATCGTAGGGTGCATCCGGCTTCCGCAGCGACGACACCTGCGGCAGCGTATCGAACCTCCCCTTGTCGAGATAATAGACGCGCTGCCGTGTATTCACCATGGCCGCCGCATCCGACAGCGACAGGTTCTCGTACAATGCCGACAGCAGTTCGGCCGGCACGGTATTCACGTTCAACTCCGTTGCGCGCTCCGGCAGGATGATGACGAAGTCGCGCAGCTTTTCTATTGTCTGCGGCGTGAAGCCGCTCACCGCCAGCAGATCCTCCACGCGCAGCAGGTCAACCGGCTGCGGCCCCGAGGTCTGCGCCGGTTGCTGCGGCTGCCCTTGCTGCCCCTGCCCTGGCGGCTGCGGCGCCGTCTGCGCGTTCGCCACCTGCATGGCCACCGCCTGCGCCAGCGACGGATCGAGCCGCAGATTGGTCAGCAGCCGTTCAAATACCTTCACCTGGATTTGCACAGGCTGATGGTTCTGCGCCAGATTGGCAAGATTGTAACGCGACTGCGCGTCGATCATCTTGCCGGACAGCGTGGCGTTGAAATTTTCCGCCTCGGCGCGTTCGCGTTCGATGTAGTCGTCCAGCCGCGTTTCTTCCAGCGGCGTGGCCCAGATGCCGTTGAGCTGCGTGACCGTTGGCGAATCCAGATGGTCCTGGTACAGCACCAGCCGGCTCAGGTCCAGCGCGCCGCGCACGATCCAGCGTGTCTGCAGTTGCAGGCGCTGGTTCTCCATCGAACGCACCTGCACCTGCTGCTGCCAGAACAGGCTGGCGACGATGGTCACCGCCAGTGTGGTCAACAGCAGCGCCGTGATGACGGCCACGCCGCGCTGGCGCCGCGGCTTCACAGTGCCCCCAGCAGGAAGGATTTAGTCATCGGTACTTCCACGCCGTCCAGGTTCATCGACACTTCCATGCCGCTCGGCGCGCCCACCGCCGGGGCGGGAGGGGCTGGCATCACGCCGGCCGCCTGCACCCAGCCCTGCGTGGTCCAGAAGCGCATCGTCATGCGCTGCACGCCCGACTGCAGCGCCACGCCATCGGCCGGGTCGGCGTCGCCGGTGGCGGCCTGCCACAGCGTGTCGAGCTGCACCAGGTCGCGCGTGCCGACCGATTCGCGCCGTGTCAGCACGCCGTCGCGCACGCGGTAGGACACCACCTGCAAGCGCGTAGGCTCGTTCTCGCCCAGCGACATGCGCACCAGCGTGATGCGGCCGTCCTCCGCGCGCAGCATGGCGCGGCTGCCGATCAGCGCCTGCGGCACGAGGTTGGCGCAATCGCTCTGCAGCTGGGCGAAAGCCAGCTGCAGGCCGCGCGTCTGCTCCATCTGCGCGGTCAGCGCGCCGCGCGAGCGGATGATGCCATCCAGGCCGCGCCAGCCCAGCACCGCGACGATGGCGAGGATCGAAATCGCCACCAGCAGCTCGATCAGCGTGAAGCCGCGCGCGCGGCGGCGCATCGGGGCCGTCATTGATTCAGCACCAGTTGGACCAGCTTGATGATGCGCCGCTCCGGCGCGGCCTGGTCATAGACGCTGACCTCGACCCGGCGGAAGCGCGGGTTCGGGCTGGCGATCACTTCCTCCTCGCACATCAGCTTCATGTCGCCCTGTGGGCATTCGAAGGTCTGCTTGCCGACCGCCGGGAACTGGCGCGTCAGGCGCAACTGCACCAGCCGGTTCTCGGCCGACCAGGTGGCCATCATCGCGCCGCGCAGGCCATTGCTGTTTTGCGTCAGGCTGCCGACCGCGCGCAGCGAGGCGCCCAGCGCCGTGCCGACGATCACCAGCGCCACCAGCACTTCCAGCAGGGTAAAGCCGCGTTGTCGTTGAAGGCGCATCTAGTCCACCGTGAAATGGCCGATGCCGTCGGCGTGGATGGCGATGCTGGCATCGCCGCCGCTGAGGGTCAGCACGAAGGGTTTGTCGACCGGCTCGCGGCCGAAGACGATGCGCAGGTTGGCGTCCGGGATGCTGGGCGGCGGATCCAGCATCAGCGTGATGGGCGCGTGCTTGAATTCGCGCTCGCGCAGCAGGTCGTCCTGCACCGCCAGCGTCCATTCCCGCTCGTTGCGGATCAGGAAGCGATAGCCGTCCGGCCCCGCCTCGAAGGCGATCTGGCGGTTGCGCACGATCGCCTCGTCGCGCGCCAGTTGCAGCAGCAGCGCGATGCGCTGCGCGTCCTCACGCAAGGACTGCTTCTGGCCCGGCAGCGCGTTGAGCGACACCAGCCCCAGCGTGATGCCCAGGATGACCATCACCACCAGCAGTTCGATCAGCGTGAATCCACGCTGGCGGGCGGCGCGCATGAGCCGTAATCCCCCTGCGATCAGTTATCCCAGGAGCCGATGTCGGCATCGTCGCCGGTGCCGCCCGGCGCACCGTCGGCGCCGTAGGAGAACACATCGACCTCGCCCTTGATGCCGGGCGAGAGGAACTGGTATGGATTACCCCAAGGGTCTTTCGGCATTTTTTCCAGGTAGCCGCCGGACTTCCAGCCATTGGCGGCCGGGCCGGTGGTCGGCTTGGTCAGCAGCGCCTGCAGGCCCTGCTCGGTGGTCGGGTAGCGCTGGTTATCCAGCTTGTACAGCTTGAGCGCCTGCATGACGGTCGCGATATCGACCTTGGCCGCGGCGACTTTCGACTCGCCGGTGCGGCTGAGCAGCTTGGGCACCACCAGCGCCGCCAGCACACCCATGATGACCACGACCACCATGATTTCAATCAGCGTAAAGCCACGCGCGGCGGCACGACGGGGAACGGAGAGTTTTTTCATATTCGATAACAAATAAAAGTGAGTGCAGAGTATAAGGCCGAATCGCCGCCGCCAGCGAAACCCGAGAACGATTTTTGCGCCGGCAGGCTTAAACACGGCTTAACCGGACACGCCCCGCGCCCGGTTTTTACCGCGATTTACTCAATCGCGCTGACGGGCGGTGGCGTCGATGCGGCGCAGCGCGCCCTCGTTGCCGGCACCGTTGATCTCCGCCACGGCGGCCGAGGTTCTCATCACCTGCGGCGCATCCTGGACGAACGGCGCGATGCCCAGCGCGCTGTCGATCTCGCGCGGGTAGATCACGTAGCCGCGTGTGATCACCGCCGCCACCTTGCGGACGTCGGCGATATCCTTGGTCGGATCGCCGTCCACCAGCACCAGGTCGGCCAGCTTGCCGGCGGCGATGCTGCCACGGTCGTTGCTGGTGCGGGTGTAGCGGGCGCCGTTGCGGGTCGCCACCTGCAGGGCCTGGGCCGGCGTCAGGCCGGCCTTGACCAGCAGCGCCAGCTCCGAATGCAGCGTGAAGCCGGCGATATCGTCGGTGCCGGCCACGATGGGCACACCGGCCTTGTACATGATGCCGACGAATTCCACCATCTTGCTGTAGGATTTCTGGTAGCGCTTGAGGGTGGCGTCGCCTTCGATCTTCATGGCGCCGACCGCGAGGCTGCGCGCCACGTCCGGCGGCATGTTGGCGGCGAAGGCGCGGTAGGGCTCATTGAGCTCGCCGTCCTTCTGCTGGATGAAGGCGAAGGCCGACATGGTCGGGTCGATCGAGATTTGCTTTTTCACCAGGCCGGCCACGAAGTCCTTGAACGGTTTGGCGTTGAAGTCCATGTCGGCCACTTTTTCGGCCGGCAGCAGGAAGCGGTTCAGGTTGCGCGTCTCGGTGTCCGGCTTGACGAGGAAGTTCAGCAGCACCTGGTTGATGTGCTGGATCTCGTCATAGCCGGCGTCCAGCGCCTGCTGCGCGCGCAGCCCGGCCGGGATGTGGCCGGACACCCGCATGCCGCGGCTGTGGGCATAGGCCACGGTCTCCTTCAGGATCGCTTTCGGGAAGGAGTTGTAGATCTTCAGCTGCGGATAGCCGCGCTCCGCGTACCAGTCGATCGCCTCCTTCGCGCCCGCCAGGTCCTTGATGACGAAGCCGTTGTTGGCGCTGAACGGGCTCTCGCCTTCCAGGAAGCCGGCCGGCACCACCTGCGGCGCCAGCAGCTTGCCGGCCGCGGTTTCGTCCAGCATCGCCTGCAGCTGCTTGTTGTCGTTGCCCATATCGCGCACGCTGGTCACGCCGGTGGACATGTTCAGCGCGCCGGACCAGCGGTCCACGTGGCCGTGCATGTCGAACAAGCCAGGCAGCACGATGCGGCCGCCGGCGTCGATGGTGTTGTCGGCCTCGCGCACCGGCGAGCCGGCCGGCAGCACGGCGGTGATGCGGCCGCGCAGCACGTAGATGTCGGACGGCGCGCCGACGGTGGCCTTGTCGCTGTCGAACACGCGGGCGTTGCGCACCAGGGTCAGGCCGGTGAGCGGGTGCTGCAGCTTGGCCGCCAGCTCTTCCAGCATGCGGTTCTCGGCTTTTTTCTGGCGCACGGCCAGCTCCGGCGCGGCGCCCTGCCAGCCCTCTTCCAGCATGTTGGCGAAGCCGGGGATGATCACGCCGAACAGGCGCGGGCTGGCGCCGGTGGTGGCCCAGTAAAACGCCGGCGACAAGCCGACGCCGGTCTGCGCCACCAGTTGCACGGTTTGTTTCGCGCCGCTGCCGCTGCTGACTTCCAGCGTATCGAGCACGGTCTGCGACAGCGTGCCCGATGGCAGCAGGGCCAGTTTATGCTCGGGCGCGGCGGCCAGCGCGGTGATGTAGGCGGAGACGACTTCGAAGGAACCGTTCAGCGGCAGGTAGCCGGCCGGGCCGCTGACGGCCTTGGTGCCCTGCTCGGAGGTGGACTTCCACTCGGCCTGGCCGCCGTTGCGCGCGAAGCGCTCGTCCACCACCGCGCCGAAGGTGGAGTTGCCCTTGACGCTGTACTCGGTCATCACGCCGTCGGCGCCCATGCGGAATTGCTCCGTCAGTTCCGGGCCACGGCCGTTGTTCTTGAAGATGAAACGCACCTTGGTCAGGCCGTCGTCCTGGCGCTCGACGGCCTGTTCGCCGATCTGCTTGCCGTTTTCGGCGATGATCAGGTACTTGGTGTTGGCGGCGGCGGTGGCCACCTGCGCGGCGAACGCCATGGACAGCGCCAGCGGCAGTACAGCGAGTCGTTTCATCAGCAAGATACAGTCTCCTTCCGGTTAGTGTTATTTTTTTGCGCAGACCGGGCAATCGCCGTTGCGCCCCACACCGATGCTGGTCCACTCCATGTGCAGACCGTCCAGCATCAACAGGCGTCCGGCCAGCGAGGCGCCCACGCCCATCAGCAGCTTGAGCGCTTCGGCCGCCTGCATCGCGCCCACCACACCCACCAGCGGCGCGAACACGCCCATGGTGGAACAGGCCACGTCCTCGAACTTCTGGTCCTGCGGGAACAGGCAGGAATAGCAGGGCTGCGCGCCGCCGCGCGGATCGAACACGCTGACCTGGCCGTCGAAGCGTATCACCGCGCCCGACACCAGCGGCTTGCCCAGCGCGACGCAGGCGCGGTTGACGGCGTGGCGCGTGGCGAAGTTGTCGGTGCAGTCGAGCACCACGTCGGCCTGCGCCACCAGTTCGGCCAGGCGGGCGTCGTCCACGCGCTCGGTCAGCGCGGTGACTTCGATCTCGGGATTGATCTGCGCCAGCGTGACGCGCGCCGATTCGGCCTTGGGCTGGCCGACCCGCTCCGTGGTGTGGGCGATCTGGCGCTGCAGGTTGGTGAGGTCGACGGTGTCGTTGTCGACCAGCGTGATGTGGCCGACGCCGGCCGACGCCAGGTACATGGCGGCCGGCGAACCGAGGCCGCCGGCGCCGATCACCAACGCATGCGCGGCCAGCAGCTTTTGCTGGCCTTCGATGCCGATTTCGTCGAGGAGGATGTGGCGCGAGTAGCGCAGCAGTTGCGAGTCGTTCATCGTCTCAGGCCGGCGGCGCGCCCGCCGTTATTGGGTCACTGGGTGTTTCAAGGCCGGCTTCCGGTCGCTGGCCTTGGGTTTGGAATCCGGCTTGGCGGCCGGCTTGATGTCGGTCTTGTCGGACTTGCTGTCCGACTTGATCTCGCCAACCTCGCCGCCGGCGGCGGGCGCCGCCTCCACCTTCGACAGCTTGACCGGCAAGCCCTTGAAGTGGTTGATCGCCTGCGCCAGCTGGAAGTCGTCCTTGGAGCCGAATTCCACCGGCTTGGCTTTCTTCGCCAGCGCGGCCGCGCGCTGGTCGTCTTCCAGCTCGTCGCGCTGCGCGGTCAGGGCCTTCTGGGCGGCGCTGTCGCCGTCCGGGTCCTTGTCGTTGTTCAGGTGCTTTTGCAGGTCGGATTCGCGCACGCGCAGGCTGTTCAAGCCATCGCCGTCGGCGGTTTCGTCGACCATCAGGTCCGGCACGATGCCGCGCGCCTGGATCGAGCGGTTGTGCGGCGTGTAGTAGCGCGCCGTGGTCAGCTTGACCGCGGTGTCGGCGGTCAGCTGGCGCAGCGTCTGCACCGAGCCCTTGCCGAAGGTCTGCGTGCCCATGATGGTGGCGCGCTTGTAGTCCTGCAGCGCGCCGGCGACGATTTCCGAGGCCGACGCCGAACCGGCGTTGACCAGCACCACCATCGGCACGTCCTTGAGCGCGGCCGGCAGCTTGGCCAGCGGATCGTTCTTGGCGCGCGCGGAATAAAACTCGCTGCGGCCGTAGAAGGTCTGTTTGGAGTCGAGCAGCTGGCCGTTGGTCGAGACGATCACCGAATCCTTGGGCAGGAAGGCGGCCGAGACGCCGATCGCGCCCGGCACCACGCCGCCCGGATCGTTGCGCAGGTCCAGCACCAGGCCCTTGATGTGCGGGTCCTGCGCGTACAGCGCGGTGAGCTTGCGGGCCATGTCCTCGACGGTCGGCTCCTGGAACTGCGAGATGCGCAGCCACGCGTAACCCGGCTCGATCATCTTGGCCTTGACGCTCTGCACGCGGATCTCCTCGCGCACGATGGTCAGGTTGAGCGGCTTGTCCTCGTCCTTGCGGCTGATGGTGACGGTGACCTTGGAGTGCGGCTCGCCGCGCATCTTCTTGACGCTTTCGTCCAGCGTCAGGCCCTTGATCGGCGTGCCGTCGATGCGGGTGATCAGGTCACCGGTCTTGATGCCGGCCTTGAAGGCGGGCGAATCCTCGATCGGCGAGACCACCTTGATGTAGCCGTCCTCCATGCCGACCTCGATGCCGATGCCGACGAATTTGCCGGCCACGGTCTCGCGCATTTCGCGGAAGGCTTTCTTGTCCAGGTAGACCGAGTGCGGGTCGAGCGAGGCCACCATGCCGGAAATGGCTTCGGTGAGCAGCTTCTTGTCATCGACGTTTTCAACGTAATCGGTCTTGATCAAGCCGAAGACGTCGGACAGCTGGCGCAGCTCCTCCAGCGGCAGCGGCGAGCCGGTGACCTTTTGCGCGATGGCGGAAAACTGCAGGGAGACGGCAACCCCGGCCACCATCCCAAGGCCGATCAGGCCGATGCTCTTGACTTTGTTGCCCATTTTTTCCGCAAACCTTAAAACTTGACCCAGCCAGCCGGATCGAATGCCGTGCCCTGATGGCGAAGCTCAAAGTATAGCCCCGATTCCTCGTTGCCGCCGCTGTTACCTGCGCTGGCGATCGAGTCGCCGGCTTTGACGACGTCGCCGACCCGTTTGAGCAGCGACTCGCAATTGCCGTAGATGCTCCAATACTGGCCGCCGTGGTCGACGATGATCATGTTGCCGAAGCCGCGCAGCCAGTCGGCGAAAATGATTTTGCCGCCGGCGATGGAACGGATCTCGGCGCCCTCGCCGGTGCGGATGAACATCCCCTTCCAGCTTGGGCCGTCGCCGCGCTTGGTGCCGAATTTGGCGGCGACCTTGCCGCTGACGGGCGCGCGCAGCTGTCCCTTCAGGCTGGCGAACGGCGCGCCGGATGGCACGGCCGGCGCCAATGCGATGTCGGCCGCCTTGGCCGCCGGCCTGGCCGGCTCCTCCTCGCGCGGCGGCGGCTTGACCGGTTCCGGCGGGCGCGCAGGCTGCTGCGCCACTTTCGGTTCGTCGGCGTCGATCGCGTCGGGCTTGGACGGCGGCGGCTTGATGGTGCCGGACTTGGCGGCGTTGGCCTTGGCCAGGCGCTGGCGTTCCGCCTCGGCCGCCTTGGCCTTGGCCAGCGCGCGCGCCTCGGCGTCGGCCTTGGCTTTGGCCTCGGCCCGGGCTTCCGCTTCGGCCCTGGCGCGGGCGGCGGCCAGTTCCTGCCGCTTCTTCTCGGCGGCGGCGGCGATCGCCTGCTCCTGGATCAACTTGCCCAGCTTGTCGACCAGGCCGGTCAGGCGCTGCTCGTCGCGCTCGACGTTGCCGGCTTCCTTGCGCTGGGCCACCAGTTTCTTCGACAGCGAGGCCAGCAGCGCGGCACGGCGGCCCTTCTCCTGCTCCAGCTTGGCCTTCTGTTCCATTTCCTCGGCCGCGATTTCCTGCAGCTCGTCCTTGGCGTTCTGCGCCGCGGCCTGGTTGACCTCGACCGCCTTCAGGTTGGCGCGCAGCGAGTCCAGCAGCCGCGCCTGCGCCTGCGACACATAGGACATCATCTGCAGGTCGCGGTTGATGCGGTTGGGGTTGTCGCCGGACAGCAGCAGCTTGATGCGGTCCTCGTTGCCGGCGACGTACTGCTCGCGCAGCAGCTTGGCCAGCTGCTGTTTCTGCTGGGCGACCGTGGCCGCCAGCTTGTCGTGTTCGACGGCGAGCTGTTGCAGCTTGGTGTTGGTGTCGCCCTGCTCCTGCGCCAGGTCGCGCAGCGAGCGGTTGGCGTCCGAGATCGCCTGTTCGGACTCGGCCAGCGTGTCGGCCGCGTCGTCCTTGGCGCTCTCGGTCTTGCCGATGTCTTTCTTGAGCGCGCTGAGCTTCTGCTGCAGGCTGGCGCGCTCGGCCTCGGCCGCCGCTTTCTGCTTGCTGCGCTCGGTGGTCTTGCTGAACGGCGCGGCGTGCGCGCCATTCAGCAGCATCAGCATCAGCGCCGCGCTGGTGGCGGCGCCGCGCCAGCCTCGTAAGGAAAAATGCGACAAATTACTTGGCCTTGCCCTGGTTGGCCACGGCGGCTTGCGCCGCGGCGATGGCGTCGGCGTCGCCGAGGTAGTAGTGGCGGATCGGCTTCAGGTCGGCGTCCAGTTCATACACCAGCGGCTGGCCGTTCGGGATGTTCAGGCCGACGATGTCGTCATCGCTGATACCGTCGAGCATCTTGATCAGCGCGCGCAGGCTGTTGCCGTGGGCCGAGATGATGATCTTCTTGCCGGCGCGGATGGCCGGGGCGATTTCCTCGTCCCAGGCCGGCATCACGCGCGCCACGGTGTCCTTCAGGCATTCGGTCAGCGGGATCTGCGCCTTGGCCAGGCCGGCGTAGCGCGGATCGTTGAAGGAGGCGCGGTCGTCGTTCTCGGCCAGCGGCGGCGGCGGCGTGTCGTAGCTGCGGCGCCATACCAGCACCTGGTCGTCGCCGTACTTGGCGGCGGTCTCGCCCTTGTCCAGTCCTTGCAGCGCGCCGTAGTGGCGCTCGTTCAAACGCCAGTCGTTCTTGACCGGCAGGTACATCATGTCCATCTCGTCCATGGTCAGCCACAGCGTGCGGATCGCGCGCTTGAGCACCGAGGTGTAGGCCAGGTCGAAGGTGTAGCCGGATTCCTTGAGCACCTTGCCGGCCGCCTTGGCTTCGGCGATGCCCTTCTCGGTCAGGTCGACGTCGGTCCAGCCGGTGAAGCGGTTCGAGAGGTTCCAGGTGGACTCGCCATGGCGCATGAATACGATTTTATACATTTGAACTATCTTCAAAAAGGATTGAACGGGACGGAAAACCGGTACTGCGAGAACTCTTCCAGCTTCTATTTTATAATGCGCGCATTGACTTAAACCATTGGAACCCTGTGAAATTCTTCATTGACAATATTTTCATCATCGCCATCGTGGTCCTCTCGGGCGGCGCCCTGCTCTGGCCGGTACTGACGCAGCGCGGCAAACGCGCCAGCGCGCAAGAGGTGACGCTGTTGATCAACCGCAGCAAAGCCACCGTTGTGGATGTTCGTGAAGCAACGGAATTTGCCGCCGGCCACCTGCCGGACGCCAAGAACATTCCGTTGGGCGAGCTGTCCACGCGCATCGGCGAACTGGACAAGTTCAAGAGCAAGAGCGTGGTCCTGGTCTGCCAGAGCGGCGCGCGCGCCAACTCGGCGGCCGGCGTGCTGGCCAAGGCCGGCTTCGCGGACGTGGTCAACCTGGACGGCGGCATTGCCGCATGGCAAAAAGCCGGCTTGCCGCTGGCCAAATAAGGAGGTCAAGATGACTGCCCGTGTAATCATGTACACCACCGCCGTGTGCCCCTACTGCGTGCGCGCCGAGCGCCTGCTGGAAGCCAAGGGCGTGACCACGCTGGAAAAGATCCGCGTCGACCTCGACCCGCAACAGCGCATGCTGATGATGGAAAAGACCGGCCGCCGCACCGTGCCGCAGATCTATATCGGCGAGACCCACGTCGGCGGCTTCGACGATTTGTACGCGCTGGAGCAGGCGGGCGGCCTGACCCCCTTGTTAAACGGCTAAGCGCCCCCAAATAACAACGAGAGGGCCGCAGAAATAGTTTGAAATCTTAATGGTTTTGATACAATTGCCCTCGCGTTTGATTTGAGCTCCATACCAAGCCAACATATTCCGAGCGGCGCGTGCCGCTCGTTTTCACTATAACGAAAGCGTTCCATGTCTGACGAAAACCTGCAACCAGTATTCCAAATCCAACGCGTCTACCTGAAAGACATGTCGCTGGAACAACCGAACTCCCCAGCGATCTTCCTGGAACAGGAAGCGCCGTCCATCGAAGTCGCCCTGGACGTCGGCGCCGAGCCGCTGGCCGATGGCGTGTTCGAATCGACCGTCACCATCACCGTGACCGCCAAAGTCAAAGACAAAGTCGCGTTCCTGGTTGAAGGCAAGCAAGCCGGTATCTTCGAAGCGCGCAACATCCCAGCCGAGCAGCTCGATCCGCTGCTGGGCATCGGTTGCCCGAACATCGTCTACCCTTACCTGCGCGCCAACATCGCCGACGTGATCACCCGTGCCGGTTTCCCACCAGTGCACCTGGCCGAGATCAACTTCGAAGTGTTCTACCAGCAGCGCATGCAAGCGATCGCCGACGCGGCCGCCGCAGCACCAGCAGCAACCGACGGCGCCGCGACCACGCACTAAGCCGTTTCTGAAGTACGACGCTGCCGGGCGCCACGTCCGGCAGCGGTATCACCCCGACACGCCGCGCCTTCGCGCGCTGTCCCTCTGCAAGGTAAGCCATGACTCTTCCCCGTTTGATTGCCGGTCTGACCCTGATGCTGGCGGTAAGCGCCGGGCACGCGTTCGACTTCAAAACGGTGGGCGCCGCGCCCGTGATCCTGTACGACGCGCCATCGACCAAGGGCGGCAAACTGTTCGTCGTGCCCCGTGGCGCGCCGCTGGAAGTGGTGCTGGCCTACGGCGAATGGCTCAAGGTGCGCGACGTCAACGGCGAACTGGCCTGGACCGAGGCCAAGGGCCTGACCGGCAAGCGCAACGTCATCATCCGCACGCCCAACCTGAAGATCCGCGCCACGCCGGACGACAGCGCCGCGCCGGTGTTCACCGCCGACAAGGGCGTGCTGCTGGAAGTGACCGAATCGGCCGCCGGCGGCTGGCTCAAGGTGCGTCACCGCGACGGCCTGGTCGGTTACGTCAAGAATTCCGAAGTCTGGGGCATATAATTGCCGTAGCGGTGCCATCCGGCACCGAATGAGGTCCCATGCAAGATAATCCAAACAAAGCCGCGGGCACGGTCCGCAAGGTGGCCGTGCTCGGCGCGGGCGCCTGGGGCACCGCCGTCGCCATGGCGCTGGCCCAGCGTCACGACGTCCTGCTGTGGGGCCGCAACCGCGATGCCATGCAGGACATGGCGCGCACCCGCGAGAACAGCGCCTACCTGCCCGGCCAGCCCTTCCCCGCCGGCCTCCAGGTCACCGGCGATTTCGACGCCGCGCTGGCCCACGTGGCCGGCCCGGACAGCCTGCTGATCGCCGCCTGCCCGGTGGCGGGCCTGCGTCCGCTGCTGGAACAGTTGAAGACGCGGGCGATACCGAACGTGGTCTGGCTGTGCAAGGGTTTCGAATACGGCACCGGCCTGCTGCCGCACCAGATCGTGCGGCAGGTGCTGGGTGCCGGCGTGGCCGGCGGCGCCTTGTCCGGCCCGTCGTTCGCGCAGGAAGTGGCCAGGGGCCTGCCGTGCGCGCTGACCATCGCCTCCGACTCGGCCGCCTTGCGCGACTGCGTGGTGGCGGCCGTCCACGGCGGCAATATCCGCGTGTACTCCAGCGAAGACCTGGTGGGTGTGGAAGTGGGCGGCGCGGTGAAAAACGTGCTGGCCATCGCCACCGGCGTGGCCGACGGACTGGGACTGGGGCTGAACGCGCGCGCCGCGCTGATCACGCGCGGGCTGGCGGAAATCACCCGTCTCGGCACCGCGCTGGGCGGGCAAACCGAAACCTTCATGGGCCTGACCGGCATGGGCGACCTGATCCTGACCTGCACCGGCGACCTGTCGCGCAACCGCCGCGTCGGCCTCGGGCTGGCGCAGGGCAAGCCGCTGGACGCCATCGTGCACGAGCTGGGCCACGTGGCCGAGGGCGTGCCGTGCTCCAAGGCCGTGCGCGAGCTGGCGGCCAGGATGGGCGTCGACATGCCGATCACCAACGCGGTGGCCGGTGTGCTGTTCGACGGCGACCAGCCGCAAGCGATGGTCTCGCGCCTGCTGGCCCGCGATCCCCGCGACGAATAATATTGGGGTCAAGTCTGACATTCGGACACGAGCTCTGCCGTAGCGCGCGCGCTACGGCAGAGCTCGTGTCCGAATGTCAGACTTGACCCCAATTTTCTACGCAAATTTTTTTTATTCTTCCTTGGCGGCGCGCATCCATTCGACCAGCGGGTAGGCATCCTTCAGGCCGCTGGCGATCATCGGCACCAGCAGCTCCGGCTTGTTCAGCGGCAGGTCGATCTCGGTCCAGACAAAGAAACTCTTCAGCTTGATGTATTCGATGTGCTCGTGCTCGGGGTCGTATCCCTTGGGCGGACGCATCAGCTTGCCTTCGTTCTGGATGTCGCCGAAGGTGACTTTCAATTTTTTATTCTTCAGCACCTTGCTGAAGCCGGCCGCGTCCTCGACCATGTGCTGGCGCAGCGCTTTCAGCCGCGCCGGCGGCGGCATGTATTCGCCCGCGCCGAACAGCAGCTTGCCGCTGCCGTCGATCTGCATGTAGTAGGTCGGCCCGCCGGCCTTGCTCGGACGGCGCAGGTCGTTCGGCGCCACGGCGGCCGAAAAGCGCGTCTTGTACGGGCTCTTGTCATGCGCGAAGCGCACGTCGCGGTTGATGCGGAACATCGCCTTCTTCGGATTGCAGAACTTGACCGCGGCGTCGAACTTGCCCAGCTCGCCTATCATCTCCGTCACCACCTGCAGGAATTCTTCGCGCAGGATGTCGTAACGCGGTTTGTTCATGATGAACCAGGGACGGTTGTTGTTGTCCGCCAGTTCCTTGAGAAATTGAGTCAGGTCGCGCAGGTGCATTCAGGTTCCTTATTTGGCGCCGGCCGGTCGCTTGCCGACCGTGATGTCGAGCGTGGTCTCGCGGCTCTTGCGCAAGATCCGCATTTTAGCGTTTCCGCCGGGGACGAGTTGGGCGATCAGGTTGAGCATCTCGTTGGTGTCGGCCACCGGCTTGTCGTCCACCGACAGCAGGATGTCGCCCGGCTTCATGCCGCCCTTGTCGGCCGGGCCGTTGCGCACCACGCCGGCGATGATGGCGCCGCTCTGGCGCGTCAGCCCGAAGCTCGACGCCAGCTCGGGCGTGATCTCCTGCGTCTCGACGCCGATCCAGCCGCGCACCACGTGGCCGGACTTGATGATGGCTTCCATCACCGACTTGGCGGTCGACACCGGAATGGCGAAGCCGATGCCCACCGATCCACCCGACTGCGAGTAGATCGCCGAGTTAATCCCCAGCAGGTTGCCGTTGGCGTCCACCAGCGCGCCGCCGGAATTGCCGAAGTTGATCGCGGCGTCGGTCTGGATGAAGTTCTCGAAGTGGTTGATGTGCAGGTTGTTGCGCCCCAGCGCGGAGATGATCCCCATCGTCACGGTCTGGCCGACGCCGAAGGGATTGCCGATGGCCAGCACCACGTCGCCCACCCGCGCCTGCTCGGCCTGGCCCAGCACGATCACCGGCAGCTTGTCGAGCGCGATCTTGATGACGGCCAGGTCGGTCTCGGGATCGGTGCCCACCACCTTGGCGGCGGCCTTGCGCCCGTCGGCCAGGATCACCTCGATCTCGTCGGCCGCCTCGACCACGTGGTTGTTGGTCAGGATGTAGCCTTCGCCGGAGACGATGACGCCCGAGCCCAGGCTGGATTCATCGTCGTCGTTCTCGCCGTCGTGGTCGCGGTCGCCGAAGAATTTCTTGAAGAAGGGGTCGCGCAGCAGCGGATGCTTGCCGCGCTTGGGTTTCTTGCTGGTGATGATGTTGACCACGGCCGGCATGGCCCGCCCCGCCGCCGCCCGGTAGGAGCCGACCGCCACGCCGGGCGCCTTGCCCGGGGCCGCTTCCAAGGTCATGGCGGGATGGTCGGCGTTGCCGATCTGCTGGGAGCGCACCGGCGCGCGCCGCTCCGGCCCCACCGCCGTGTAGACGAAATACAGTGCCAATACGACGGTCACCGTTTGCGCAAACAATAACCAGAGTCGTCGCATAGCGTTCAGCCTGCCGTCCCACGGACGGCGTCCTTGTTATTTCTTCAGAGAGTCGCGGATTTCGCGCAGCAGCACGATGTCTTCCGGGGTCGGCGCCGGCGCCGCGGCCGCTTCCGCCGCCACTTCCTTGGTGTTCAAATTGCGCGCCTTGTTCATCAGCCGCACCATCTGGAAGATCACGAAGGCCAGGATGATGAAGTTCAGCAGGATGGTGGCGAAATTACCGTAGGCGAACACCGCGCCCAGCTTTTTCGCTTCGGCCAGGCTCAGGTGCGGATCCTGGCCGTTCAGCGCGATATAGTAGTTGGCGAAATCCAGCCCGCCGAACAGTTTGCCGATCGGCGGCATGATGATGTCGGCCACCAGCGAGTCGACGATCTTGCCGAACGCGCCACCGATGATCACGCCAACGGCGAGGTCGACCACATTGCCCTTCATCGCGAATTCTTTAAATTCCTGCATCATTGCCATTCTTTTATCCTCGCTCTGTGGTCATTTGTGAACAAAACTGCGTCTGGATCATACTATTTTTTCAATTGGATTCCAAACTCGCTCGCGCGGTGCGCGTTGGACACCGAATTACGCTATAAATTTGTCTTGCATCAATATCTATCGCTTGCGCTCCGTCAGTAGGGGATGGGCCGGCAAAATTCAAGTCCAAAACGGTGCGCAAATGGCTGCAATTGGGGTTACGGCAACGTTTTTGCTTTAATTCGTATCACGCTTACCTTATAATTTAAGGTTGCTAGAAGCGATATTCGTGCTTCAACAAGTTTCAGATTTTGTTCGCGGTTTTCGGATTTTGTTCGCACTTTGACTGATTGGGGTTTGTATGAGTATCGAAAAGCAGGTCGATTCGGGCCGACGCGGATTGCTCGTCGCAACAGGCGCGGCGGGTGGCGTAGTGGGCCTGGCAACCGCCGGGGCACTGGTAAGCACGTTCCAACCTTCCGAGCGCGCCAAGGCCGCCGGCGCACCGGTGGAAGTGGATATTTCCAGCCTCAATCCCGGTGAAATGAAAACCGTCGAATGGCGCGGCAAGCCGGTCTGGATTATCAAGCGTACCCCTGAAATGGTGGCCTCGCTGAAAAAGACCGACGGCAAGGTGGCCGACGCCGACTCCAAGCGCAACCCGGAGGAATTCACGCCGGAATACGCCCGCAACGAATGGCGCTCGCGCAAGCCGGAGATCCTGGTGGCGGTCGGCATCTGCACCCACCTGGGCTGCTCGCCATCGTCCAAATTCACCCCGGGCCCGCAGCCATCGCTGCCGGACGACTGGGAAGGCGGCTTCCTGTGCCCATGCCACGGCTCGACCTTCGACATGGCCGGCCGCGTGTTCAAGAACAAGCCGGCGCCGGACAATCTGCAAGTGCCGCGTCATATGTTCCTGAGCGACACCAAGCTGATCATTGGTAAAGACGAGAAAGGCGAGGCGTAAATCATGGCGGCTTTCAAAGAGACTAAATTCCCGGCCGATGCACCGGCCGCACAAAAAGCACTGGGCTGGGTCGACGACCGCTTCCCGCTGACCAAGCTGTGGAACGATCAATGGGGCAAATACTACGCCCCGAAAAACTTCAACTTCTGGTACATCTTCGGCTCGCTGGCCATGCTGGTGCTGGTGCTGCAGATCGTCACCGGTATCTTCCTGACCATGCACTACAAGCCGGACGCCAACCTGGCCTTCGGTTCGGTCGAATACATCATGCGCGAAGTACCGTGGGGCTGGCTGGTGCGCTACATGCACTCGACCGGCGCCTCGGCCTTCTTCATCATCGTCTACCTGCACATGACGCGCGGCCTGCTGTACGGCTCGTACCGCAAGCCACGCGAACTGATCTGGCTGTTCGGTTTCGCCATCTTCCTGTGCCTGATGGCCGAAGCCTTCTTCGGCTACCTGCTGCCATGGGGCCAGATGTCGTACTGGGGCGCCCAGGTGATCGTCAACCTGTTCGGCGCCATCCCGCTGATCGGCCCTGACCTGTCGCTGTGGATCCGCGGCGACTACGTGGTGTCCGACGCCACCCTGAACCGCTTCTTCGCCTTCCACGTGATCGCGATTCCGCTGGTGCTGCTGGGTCTGGTGGCCGCCCACCTGATCGCGCTGCACGAAGTCGGCTCGAGCAACCCGGACGGCATCGAAGTGAAGGAAAACCTGGGCGCCGACGGCCACCCGGTCGATTCCATCCCTTCGCACCCTTACTACACCGTGCACGACCTGTTCGGCGTATCGATCTTCCTGCTGATCTTCAGCACCGTGGTGTTCTTCGCCCCGGAAATGGGCGGCTACTTCCTGGAATATAACAACTTCCTGCCGGGCGACTCGCTCAAGACCCCGCTGCACATCGCGCCGACCTGGTACTTCACCGCGTTCTACTCGGTGCTGCGCGCCACCACCGCCGACTTCATGTGGGTGCTGATGTTCTTCGTGGCCGGTTACGTGGTGTTCATCTGGCTCAAGTCGCGCCTGTCTGGCGCGGTGAAGACCGCCATCGCCGCGATCGCGCTGGTGGCCATCGCCGGCATGCTGCCGCAGGTGCTCGACGCCAAGTTCTGGGGCGTGGTGTTCTTCGGCGGCTCGGTGGTGATCCTGGCCTTCCTGCCATGGCTGGACAAGTCGCCGGTCAAGTCGATCCGCTACCGCCCGAGCTGGCACAAGTATGTGTACGCCGTGTTCTTCTTCTGCTTCCTGTCGCTGGGCTACCTGGGTACCCTGCCGCCGACCGAAGGCCGCACGCTGTTCTCGCAAGTATGCACCCTGCTTTACTTTAGCTTCTTCCTGTTCATGCCTTGGTGGAGCGCCATGGGCACGTTCAAGAAGGTCCCGGACCGCGTAGTGTTCCACGCGCACTGATCGACGCCTCCCGCTAAAGTACACAAAGGACATTACATGAATTTTTCTAAAAAACTGCTCGCCATCCTGGCCCTGGTGCCAGGCCTGGTACTGGCCAACGAAGGTGGCGTCGCCCTCGACAAGGCGCCCGACCGTTCGAACAACATGGCGGCGCTGCAAAACGGCGCCAAGCTGTTCGTCAACTACTGCCTGAACTGTCATAATGCGTCCTCGATGCGCTACAACCGTCTGCGCGACCTCGGTCTGACGGAAGAGCAAATCAAGGGCAACCTGCTGTTCACCGGCGACAAGGTCGGCGAAATGATGACCACCACGATGAACCCGAAAGATGCGAAAGCATGGTTCGGCGTGGTGCCGCCGGACCTGTCGGTGATCGCTCGCGCGAAAGCCTCGGGCGCCGGCAGCGGCGGCGACTACCTGTACACCTACCTGCGCACCTTCTACAAGGACGACACCCGCCCGACCGGCTGGAACAACCTGGTGGTCAACAACGTGGCGATGCCGCACGTGTTGTGGGAACTGCAGGGCGTACAAAAGGTCAAGATGGAAGAAGTGGCCGACCCGCACGAGGAAGGCAAGAAGATCCATCATTTTGCCGGCTTCGAGCAAGTCACGCCGGGCAAACTGAGCAAGTTGGAATACGACACTGCGGTGGCCGACCTGGTCGGTTACATGGAGTGGATGGCGGAGCCTGCGGCGCAGACCCGCAAAAAACTGGGCGCATGGGTGGTGCTGTTTATGGCCGGCTTCGCCTTCCTGGCATGGCGCTTGAACGCGTCGTTCTGGAAAGAAGTTAAATAATCGAGAGTGCCGGCTTGCCGGCGCTTGTTTTGCGATGCCCGCGTTGGCGGGCGATCGATCCGGGGTGATCCGTTCGCGGCTTCACCCCCTTTGTTCTTCTAAGGAACTATAAAAATGATGGTTCTCTATTCGGGTACAACCTGCCCATTTTCGCAACGCTGCCGTCTGGTCCTGTTTGAAAAAGGCATGGACTTCGAAGTGCGCGATGTCGACCTGTTCAACAAGCCGGAAGACATCTCGACCATGAATCCCTATGGTCAGGTGCCCATCCTGGTGGAACGTGAATTGATCCTGTACGAATCGAACATCATCAATGAGTACATCGACGAACGCTTCCCGCATCCGCAGCTGATGCCGGCCGATCCGCTGATGCGCGCGCGTGCGCGCCTGATGCTGTTCAACTTCGAGAAAGAATTGTTCGTCCACGTGCACGTGCTGGAAAGCGAACGCGCCAAGAGCAACGACAAGAGCCACGACAAGGCGCGCGCGGAAATCCGCGACCGCCTGACCACGCTCGCGCCGCTGTTCCTGAAGAACAAGTACATGCTGGGCGATGAGTTCTCGATGCTGGACGTGGCGGTCGCGCCGCTGCTGTGGCGTCTGGATCACTACGGCATCGAACTGTCGAAGACCGCAGCCCCGCTGATGAAGTACGCCGAGCGCATCTTCTCGCGCCCAGCCTACATCGAAGCGCTGACGCCGTCGGAAAAGGTCATGCGCCGTTAATCGGACGCGGGCCGATTTACTTGAAGTCTATCGGCGCGTTTGCCGGCCTTAGCGGGCGGCGCGCCGGGTTTTACTGCAGTCTGGAAGACCATGTCTGAAATCTCAACCAAGCCCTACATGCTGCGCGCCATTTATGAGTGGTGCACGGACAGCGGCTATACGCCCTACCTCGCCGTCAAGGTCGACGCCTCGACCACGGTGCCGATGGAATATGTGAAAAAAGGCGAAATCGTCCTCAACATCAGCTTCGGCGCCACCTCGGGCCTGAAGATGGACAACGACAGCATCCGCTTCCACGCGCGCTTCGGCGGTGTGTCGCGGGAGATCTACGTCCCGGTCAACAACGTCATGGCGATCTACGCCAACGAGAACGGCCAGGGGATGGCGTTCGAGCCGCAACTGGGCTTTGCCGAGCCGCCGGCCGACGAAGAAACCAGCGCGCCGGCACCGGTGCTGGCGGCTGTTCCAGCGCCTGCGCAAGAGGTGAAAACCGAGGCGCCAAGCGCCCCAGACGACGATACCGACCCGCCAAAAAAGGGTGGCCGGCCTACTCTCACGCGAATTAAATAGCGTATAATTCGCCCCGTACAAGTTTCGCCGACTTAGCTCATTTGGTAGAGCAGTTGATTTGTAATCATCAGGTGGCCAGTTCGAAACCGGCAGTCGGCACCAGTAAAATCAAGCACTTAGCCCAGCCTTTCCCGGCTGGGCTTTTTGTTTCTCGAGTTCATGTAAGCGCTGTTTAGGCAAATGCCCAGCATCATGTTGTTTCCGAGCCGCAATCCATCTTCTGTTAAGGCTTGACAAAGATATTTCACCTATAATCAATCTAAAATACATCAACTTGATGTATTCTTTGCATTATTATTGCTGCAAGCTAGAAAAGAGAAATCCGTGCCTCCATTCGCAGTCCAACAGCCCAGATTGCAGGACTTTGACGCCCCGCCGCTTAATGAAGTGGTGCTTGGCGTGCAGTTCTCCAACCCTGTTGGTTACAGCCAAATCCACGCTGGTGATGTTAGAGCGTTGTTTAAGGAGGAATATCCCTTATTGCAAGAGCTCACGTCCCTTCAACCGGTTTTTGAAACGTTCGGCAACGGAGCCTCCTTTCCTCAAGGCCAGATTGCGTTTTTTGATGGTCCCATGCACGACCGTTTTTGGTTCATGCGTTCTGACGGCGCCGAGCTAGTTCAATTCCAGCAAGACAGGTTGTTGCATAACTGGCGCAAAGTGGAAGACGGAACCAACAGTTATCCGCGCTTTGAAAGCTTGGCTCCAAAATTTCACGCTGAGCTAGAAAAAGTCCAAGAGTATATGAGTGGCCTCCATCCTCAGGAATTGGCAATTAATCAGTGTGAGTTGTCGTACATCAATCATATCCCTGTGTCGACAACTGAACCTTTGAAATTGTCTGATTGGATCAGTTTCATTTCCTTTAAGAAGAACGAACCTCAAAGTTTCTCTTTCGGGTTTAGAGAAGTTATCTGGGATAGCCAAGGACAGCCGCAGGGGCGCCTTATTTGTGAAGTAACAGAGGGCATAAAGCCTAATGGACAACGCTTCATCTCACTTACACTCACTGCGCGGGGAGCGCCACAGATTCCGAGTGTCGACTCAGCAATGAATTTTTTGAGTGTTGGGCACGATTTGATTGTCAATCGGTTTGTTGAGCTCACAACAGATAAAGCGCACCAAATTTGGGGGTATAAGAAATGAATTCCTATTGTGGGTACACATCTGATTTCAGCATCGGTGGGACTTCTCTGCATGCAGCAGCGCGTAGTCAATTTGCGCGAAACGCAGCACGAGAAATCGACTCTGAAAAAATGACTGCATTTTGGGCAGCGATTGAGCGTAGATTTGCTGAGCTCATGACTCTTGAAGCCAACTGGGACGGGTACGGTGGCATAGCCGTCAAACGAGAAAATATAGCCTTTGCTCGAAGCATGCTAAGCAATATTTGTGGTCCTGATTCCCCCAAACCTCAAATTGTCCCAGGCCCCGCTGGCGACCTTCAAGTAGAGTGGCACACGATTGAAGGTGACTTGGAACTGCATGTATTGCGCCCAAACAAAGTTTCTGTCTGGTTTGACAAAGCTGCCGAAAACGACACGCGCGAAATTGAATTAACTTCCGATTTCAAAACTGTCGCCGTTTGGTTGGAAGAAATCACGGAGGCCGAGTTTGCCGCTGAGCTTGCCGCCGCGTGATGATAATGGTTTAGTAGTCCCTCATGATCATCCGGAAATTTTGCCTGAGGATGGCATCCTGCGACGCATTTCTGAACAGCAGCTGGTACACGATGCGAAGACAGGTGGCAAACGAATTTCGTCGATGGTTTTGAAAGCTTCTACCGGTACAAATGGTGGCCTATCTGTTGATTTACAAAGACAGATTGAAGAAGCTGGGCTAGATGCCAGAGAGTATATAACCACTCCCAAATGGTTTGGAGCGATACGTTTTCGCGCCGACAGCCTGCGCGACCTAGGCTTCCAAGTCGGCTTTGATCCGTTAGATACAAATCCTTACCACGGTGAGGTCTGGGGCAATTTCAGGGCGAATCAAGATGCTTTGCGGCGCGCTTGCACTTGGTTCGTTACAATTCCTAATTGCTCATTAGGCGTGGATAATTGACCTCTTCTTAGACTCGATTCACAACTTCTAAGATACTCGCCCGAGCCACTCAAAATCTGCGAGCGCCGTTGAGCCAGATATTCAAGCGCTGGGCATGCGCGCGCCGTCCCATGCTACCAAGGCTCCATTTTCTCGGTTGGCGGGAGCACTTTGGATGGCGCGGCCACGCGCACCTTCTTGGACTTGGTTGCTGGCGCCGGCATAGCATTCAATATCGCCGCTTCATCAGGTTCACCGTTTTGAGCCAACACGATCTCACCGCCGAGCAGTCGCAGAATCGTGAACAGCCGCTCGACGCTCGTGGCGGCTGGGTTCGCCTCGATCTTTGCGTAGCTCTGTTGAGTCACTCCAAGCAATGCGGCTACCTCGGCCTGCGACATGCCGGCATGCTTACGCAAGCCGACAAGTAGTGGCCGTATCTGCTGCAAAGTTCGGATGGGGTAATCCATGACCAAGCTCCATTCATCTCTTACAGTATAGGAGCTGTAAATCCGACTTACAACCTACAAGGTGTAATTTCAACTTACACCTTGTAGGTTGTATTTAGCGCCGACCAAACATGCCACGCTGCGTTTTTAACCCAGTCGTCCAGCCAGCCACAGCGCGACGTTGCTGGCGTATCGATGGACCGAGCGCATTGCGTGAGGCGTCGTCGCCAGACTGTTCCCCGGCGCCTCACTCACGAAGTCCGGGCAGCCTGCGGCCGGGTTCCAGTTATAGTCGGCGAAGTGGTGGAAAGTGGACTCTGCAAGCACCGGTCCGTTGCCGGCGGCCGCTTCGATTGCGACCGCGATATTGAACGGGTTGCCGGTGGCCTTGCTGACGCCGGTGGCGATCACGCGCGCATTCGCCACGCCGTCGGGTGCGTCAACCGCGCCCTCATGCGGATGGGCCGGCAGATAATGCAGCAAGCCGTCGTCGGACTCGGCATCGCGCAACACGGGATGAGCCGGGCTGACGATGGCGATGCGCTGGGCGTCGCCGTTGGCTCCCGAATGGAAATTGGGCCACAGGATTTGCGGCGTGCCGCGATCATCGGGCGCGGGCGGCAAGCTGCCCGCGACCCGATTGTGGTTATGGAAAATGTGCATGGCGCCGATCACGTCTATCGAGCAGATGGAGCAGCCCAAATCCATATGGTCGCGCGTGATCATCAAGCCTCCGCCTCGACGATGGAACGCGGAGAGCCCCGCGCGGTCGTCGGCGTGCAAGCCGTCGCCGGTGTCGACCGCGAACAGCCATACCTGGCCGTAGTCCGACTCCGCCAATGTCGACAGCACCGGATCGGCACAGCCGACACTGACGCGATCGCGCGCAGTGACCTCAAACAACGGCTGTCCATCGTCGCCGGTCAAGCCGGCCAGCAAGTCGCGCAGCAAGGAGAAGCGGCCGATATGCCAGTCATTGTCGGTGGTGACGATGGTGGTCTGCAAAAGGATTTTGATGGGCTTGTTCATGGCGCCTTCCTTACAATTTGTGATCGATGGCCGTCACAACGGCCCTGTTTGAATACCTGCTGGACCATCACGATCCCGACCGAGATCGGACCATAGACCGACTCCAGGGTCAAGCGCGAACAGCGCGCTAACGCAGCGAGGCCAGGAACACCTCGGCGACCTGTTGCGGGCCCTGATCGATTTGACGGCCGCGTCCCAGCAACATGCTGCCTTCCAATGCGGCCAGCAGAAAGTCGGCCAGCATCTCCGGCGGACAGGTGAGCTTGATCTCCCCAGCTTGCGCGCCCTGCTTCAGGACGTCCGCCAGCCACGCGGCGTTATGCTCAAAAAACCGCCGCACCTCGACATGCACCACATCGGGAATCGCGTTCGATTCGGCGCCGAGCATTCCGCAAATGCACAGGCTCCGGCCAGCGGCAAAGGTCTCCGAGAACAGGTCGCAATACGCTTGCAACCGGCCGGCCGAGGTCGCATGACGCCGGCCTATCTCCTCCAGCCGCTCCGCAAAGCGATGCGTGTAGCGCTGCACGACAATCACACCCAGCTCGCCTTTGGTTGGAAAATGATGATGCACGCTCGGCTTGCGTATCCCCACCATCCGGGACACATCCTCATACGAAAAGCCGTTATAGCCCACGCTCCGGATCAGGCTTTCCGCCGCGTCGACGATGCGTTCCGCCGCCGGCGTAATTTCGCTGAAGTGCTTCATCTGCTTCGTCATCCCCGGTGAGCCTGCCAACTAGTTGGCAGGATTGTATAGAGCTACTTTTTCAACGTCAAACCGCAGCGACGGGGAGTAGCCGGCCTTGCCACGTAAGGCGTACGGTCCCCAGCAACAGGCCGCCGACGACCAGGCTGGCACCGGCCAGCGTCAACGGGGCCAGCACCGCAGTCAGTGCGCCCGGCGATCGTTCATGCAGGCGCAGCGTCAAATTGGCCAGCGCCGCTACGCCAAAGCTGAACGACCAGTACGACGGCGCGAAGCGCTGCTGCATGATCCACGGCAGCAGGCGCAGCGCGAGGGCTGCCTGGTACAAGCCATAGCCCAACAGCATCTGCGCGAAAAAATCGGCCGACTCCGGCCGCAGGCTGGTATAGCAGACGCCGGCCACGACAGCCGGCGCGAGCTGTATCCCCAGCAGCGGCCGCTGCGCCTCGGGCAAGGGCGTATGCGTGGCGGCGCGGCCGAGTATCATCGATTCCAGCGCCAGCCACGAAAACATGCCGGCGCCGAAAAATAATACGCCGAGCTCGTTCCAGCCAAACGCCGCGCTGGACATGCCCGCCACCAGGTTCTGCCCCACCGCCGGCAGATAGACCGCCGCGGTAACGTTCGCCGGCGGATGACCGCCTTTCCAGAAGCGTCCGTAAATCCACAGCCCCAGCACCATCTGCCATGCCAGAGCGACGATCCACAGCGCCAGCCCCGCCGGCCGCGACCAGGCGAGCAGCACCACCGAAGCCAGCATGGTCGATATCGGCCCCAGCGTCGCCAGCGACGAAATCACCGGATCGTACAGCTCCGACCAGGCGGCATCGCGGCGCGCCCACCACTTGCACAGATAGGCCAGCAGCAGCACCGCCCAGATCAGCAGCCCCGCCGCACCAAGCCAGTGCGATGGATGCGCCATGTCGGGCCACAGCCGCCCCGCCACCAGCCACGCCTGCGACAGCGCCAGCACGCCGACGGCCATGCCGAAGAAGGCGACCGGCACGCCGGCCAGGCGATCGATAAATTCGGACACGGGATTCGGCATTATTTTTCCTTCGAAGATGCGACAACGCGCACGGTCCGTCAAAGGGACCATGCGCGCCAGTCAGCCAAGCTCAACAGTATCACGCGCCCTGCTGCAGGGCGGCGTGGGCTTCCAGCACGCGAGCCGTGTAGGTCAGCGCGGCGCCCGCGTTCAACGCGATCGCCACACCCAGCGCTTCGGAGATTTCCTCCAGCGACGCGCCGTGTTCAACCGCCTTCTTGGTGTGAACTGCGATGCAGCCATCGCAGCGCGTGGTGACCGCCACGGCCAGCGCGATCAACTCATGCATTTTCGGTTCCAGCTTGCCGGTCTTGAGGGCGGCGCCTTCGACGGTCGCCAGGCCGCGCATGACGTCCGGGGTGATCTTGGCGTAGTCGCCCACTTTGGCCACCAGCGCGTCGCGATATGCGTTCCAGTCCTGCATCATGATGTGTACTCCCTTCGAGGTTGTAAGACCCGCGCCTTCAGGCGGCGCGGGCCGGGCGGGCTTGCTTTACGCTTTGAGGCGGTCGGCCAGCGCCTGGGCCAGTGGAGCTGCGGAGGCAGGGCTCTGGCCGGTCATCAGCGGACCGTCCACGACTACGTTCGGCTCCCAGTTGGCCTTGCTCAGGTAGTTGGCGCCACGGTTCTTCAGTTCGTCTTCCAGCGAGAACAGCAGGTGCTTGTCCAGCTCGATCTCGGCATCTTCGGCGTTCTTGAAGCCGGTCAGGCTCACGCCCTTGACCAGGTATTCGCCGTTGTCCTTCTTGACGTCACGCAGGATGGCCGGTGCGTGGCACACCATCGCGATCGGACGCTGGGCGGCGTGGAAGTCCTTGATCAGCTTGAGCAGGAACGAATCCGATGCCAGGTCCCACAGCAGGCCGTAGCCGCCCGGCACGAACAGCGCGTCGAAGCCGGTGTAGTCGATGTTGCGCAGCTTGCGGGTGTTCTTGGCGGCGTACAGGGCCACCGGATCCTTCAGGAAGCGCTCGGTGTATTCGGTGGTGAACGGTACTTTGTGGCTCAGCAGGTCGATCGGCGCTTCGCCACCCTGCGGCGAAGCCAGCACCACTTCGTAACCGGCTTCGGTCAGGATGTAGTACGGTGCGGCCACTTCGGTGAACCAGGTGCCGGTGTGCTTGCCGCTGATGCCCATTTCGTCCAGCGAGCTCATCACCAGCAGTACGCGTTTTTGTTTGTTTCCAGTTGCTTTCATGATCTTACCCTTTCGATAAAGCGCTTACCGACCAACTAGTAGGTAGGTTTCTGCGCGAAAAAAATACCATCACCGCCACCCGAAGAAAAACTACTTGGAGCCATTACCGCGTTGCGTTGACAGGTACCCATTATGTCCTTGCAGAGCCTGACAAACAAACCACTTAATCTGTCAGGCACTGAAAGAAAAACTTTATGCTTCGGCCGCCAATAGGACGATGGACGAGAATCCCAGGTGATGCATGAACTCACGCAGGATCAACAGCGTAGCGGCAAACGCGTTATCGTCGGGGATGCCTTCATGCGCCGCCGGCTTCCCCTGCACGACCGCCGCCAGGCGGCTGAATACGCGCTCCATGGCCTCCAGGTCCAGGGACATTTCATCGCCCTCCGGTACGCCGGCAAGCAAGGCGACGCGGCGCAATCCATCATCCGCCGAGTACAGCTTCGACGCTGGCGGCAACATGCCATGTGCCTTGATGATTTCATCTTCGACCGGTTCGATGGCGATCTCGAATTCCAGCCGGCCAGGCGGCGACTGCTTGAAGTAATCGCGCGAGGTCCGCATCGAACCTATCGCCAGCGTGCGCACCGCGTCCGCCGCCGGACCGCCACCGACGGCGACCGTCGTTTCCTCCTCGCCGATATGGAGTACCGTAATCCGTCCGACGCTTCCAAGCCGGGCGCGTATCGATGCATAGTGTTGGGAATTATTCATAATCGTTCATCGCATGGTGACGAATTCTTCCGCAGCGGTCGGATGGATCGCCACGGTGTTATCGAAGTCCCGCTTGGTCGCGCCCATCTTCAGCGCGACGGCAAAGCCCTGCAAAATTTCATCCATGCCGGCACCGATGCCGTGGATGCCGACGATCTTCTCCTCCGGCCCGACACACACCAGCTTCATGCGCGCCGGCTGCCGATGGCGCGTGACCGCCGTGTACATGGCCGTGAACGCGGAGCTGTAAATCTTGACCGCGGCATCGCCATACTGCTGCCTGGCCTCCGGCTCGGTCAGCCCGACCGTGCCGATGGGTGGATGCGAGAACACCACCGTGGGCACATTGCGATAGTCGAAATGCTCGTCCTGCTTGCCGTTGAACAGACGCTCCGACAAGCGCCGCCCTGCCGCCACCGCCACTGGCGTCAACTCGGCCTGGCCGGTGACGTCGCCCACCGCGTAGATGCCGGCGCTGGTGGTGTTCTGGTATTTATCCACGACGACATAGCCGCGCTGGTCATACACCACGCCCGCAGCCGGCAAATTCAGGCCGGCCGTATGCGGCGTGCGGCCGATCGCCCAGACGATGCAATCGGTGACGTGGCGCTCGCCGCCTTCCAGCTCCAGCGTCAGGCTGCCGTCGCTGTTCTTGTGTACGGCTTTCGGCTGTGCCTCGGTGTGGAGCATCGGGCCCAGCACTTCCACCAGCGTTTCGCTCAGCAGCGGATCGAGGTCGCGCATCGGCGCGTGTCGCCGGACGAACAAATGCGTATCCGATCCCAGCGCGTGCATTACCCCGGCCAGCTCGACCGCGATATATCCACCGCCGACAATGGCGGTACGGCGCGGCATTTCGGTCAGCGCGAAGAAGCCGTCCGAATCGATGCCCAGCTCGGCCCCGGGAATATTCGGACGCATCGGGCTGCCGCCAGTGGCGATGAGAATATGGTCGGCGGTGATGCGCTCGCCGCCAACCTCCACCGTGCGCGCATCGATGAAGCGGGCGAAGCCGGCGATCAGGTCGACCTGGTTGCGCTCCAGCCCAGTCGCATAGGAAGCGTGGATGCGCTCGATGTAGGCCTGGCGGTTGCGCACCAGCGTGGCCCAATCGAAGCGCACGCGCTCGACATCGAAACCGTAATCCGGCCCGTAGAGATGAATGGCCTCGGCGATATGGGCCGCGTGCCACATGACCTTCTTCGGCACGCAGCCGACGTTGACGCAAGTGCCGCCCAGCACGCCGGCCTCGATCAGCGCGCATTTTTTCCCATGCATCGCGGCGCGGTTGACCGAGGCGATGCCGCCGCTGCCGGCGCCGATGGCGATATAGTCGTAGTGCTTCATCGGGATGCCGGCTTCATGGTCAACACCATTCGGAACTTGACGTCGCCCGACTTCATACGGCTGTAGGCCTCGGCGGCCTGCTCAAGCGACATGATCTCGATGCGCGGCCGCACGCCGACCAACACGCTGAAGTCCAGCGTCTTTTCATTGTCGTATGGCGAGCCGGTGATCGAGCCTTGCACGCTGCGCTCGCCCACCACCAGATGACCGGTCGAGACTGGCAGCGGATCCTTGCCGGCGCCCAGCACCACCAGCCGCCCGCCCGGCGCCAGGCCGCCCATCAACGCCGCCACGGCGGCGGTATGGGCAACGGTGGTGACGATGGCTTGCGCGCCGCCCATGGCACGCAGCTCGGCCGCCGCGTCCGCTTCATTGCTGTCGATGTAGACGTGTGCGCCCAGTTCCAGCGCATCTTCGGCGATATCGCTGCCGCGTCCCACGGCGACCACGCGGAAGCCCATGCGCCGCGCATATTGCAAGGCCATGTGTCCCAGTCCGCCGATGCCGAGGATGACGACGGTATCGCCCGCCTGCGCGCCGCTCTTCTTGAGCGCGCTGAACGTGGCCAGCCCGGCGCACAAGATCGGCGCGGCTTCCTCGGCATCGAGCTGATCAGGAATGGAGACCAGTCCGGTGGCGCGGGCCAGCATCATCTCCGCATAGCCGCCGTCGCGCGAGGCGCCGACGAAGGGCTGGTTCTGGCACAACTGGAAATGGCCCTGGCGGCATTGAGCGCATTCATTGCAGTGCCCGCCCAATCGGCCCACGCCCACGCGCTGGCCGACCTTCCAGATGCCGGGCGTATGCTCGCCCAGCGCCGCGATGCGGCCCACTACTTCATGGCCCGGCACGCGTGGCGGTTGCTGCGCCGGATCGGCGCCTTCGATGTCGCCTGAGTCGGCGCCGCAGATGCCGCAGGCCTCCACCTCGATCAGGACTTCGCCGATACCGGGTGCCGGCGTCGGACGTTCCACCAATTCCAGTACGCCCGGGCGGCTGATCTGCATGGCGCGGTATGTTTGCTTCATGGTCGTTACTCCTTGGATGTAAAGTTGTTCACGCCGATAGCGGCCGCCTCAACGGCCCCCGCCACATAACCGGGAAAGCGTGGCGACCATTCGCTGGCGATGCCGGTCAGGCGTCCCTGCCATGGACCGGCGTTGGCGGCAGCCGCAGGCGCGTGGCCATGATCGCCGCTGGCGTCGAGGTCGGCGGCCGTGGCGGTCCAGCGATCCTGCGCCCAGTCCTTGATGATCTCGACGCGCGGCTCCGCCGCTTGCGGCCCGAACAGCCGGCCCAGTTGCGCGCGGCACAGCGTCAGCAGCGCATCCTCGGACAGGCGCTGGCGGGTGCGCGCCGGCACGCCCAGGAAACCGAACAAGGCCGCGCTGCCATCGGGCATCGAAGCGTCATGGATCTCGCCCATCGGTCCGCTGCCGCTGCGCGCCGAGCCGGACAGGCCCTGCCCGCGCCAGAACGGCTTGTCGTAAATGGCCAGATACTTCGCGTGCGGCGCCATCCAGGTCGCCGTCCCGCGCCACTCGCGCACCAGCGGCGCGGGCAGGGCCGGTTCGAACGCGATGGCGCCAGCGGCCAGACGCGGCGGCAAGGCCAGCAGCACGTGCGCGGCGCGCCAGGTCGTGACGTGGCCATCCGCGTCTTCGCTGTCGAGCTCGATGTGCGTGTCGGTGTTGCGCACACGGCGCACGGCCTGGCCGGTGACGATGCGCGCGCCGTCGAGCGTGGCGTGCAAGGCGTCGGTCAGCGCATTCATGCCGCCGACCAGGCGCATCGATTGCGGCGCGCTGACGTAGCCGCGCATGCGCACCGGCGCCTCGCCGGGTGCGCGCTCAACCATCATGTCGCCTTCGTCATGCTGGGCAAAGCGTTGCAGGCCAAGCTGATCGATAAGCTCGTGCAGTTCGCGCTGATGATCGGGCCAGAACCAGGTGGGGCCGAGGTCGAAGCGGTCGATGGCGGCGGCGCCCGATGTGCCGGGCGCGTGCACGGCGGCGATGCGGCCGCCGATGACATCCCGCGCTTCCAGCAGGACGACGTCGCGGATGCCACGGCGCTCCAGCAAGTGCGCGGCGTACAGTCCGCTCAATCCCGCGCCGACGATGACGATGCGTGCGTGTTCCATGCTTATCCTTTCAAGCGCATATTGGCCAGATGGCTGACCTTCAGGTAGACGGTCGCCCCCTGTTCGCCCGCGACGATGGCGGGCAAGGCCCCCGCAGGCAAGCGCATCCAGCTGCGCGGTGCGTAGGTTTGCTGCTGCGCGACGACATCGCCTTCCAGCACCAGCAATTCCAATCCGCCCTCGGCGTCGGCCAGCAGCGCATCATGCGGCGCAAGACGTTGCAGGCTGACCTGTTCGGACGCGTCGGAAAACAGCGGACAAATCTCGCGTCCCTGTTCGACCCGCCAGGAGGCCGGATCGCGCGTATCGATGCGCACGTAAGGCTGCTCCGGCGTCGACATCTGCCGCAGTTTCACAAAGATGATGGCGCCCTCGCCGCTGGACGGCTGATGGCTGGAGCCCGGCGGATTGCGCAGATACCAGCCGGCGGGATAGTCCAGGCCGCCTTCGGAGAAGGTGCCGTCGAGGACCAGTATTTCCTCGCCACCGGGATGCTGATGGTGCGGGAACGAGGAATGCGGGGCGTAGCGCACGATGCTGGTGGCGCGGGCCTTCTCGGCCCCGACACGGTCGAGCATCACGCGCTCCACGCCATCCTGAGGCGAGGCCACCCATTGATACTGATGGGGCGCCATCGCGACGGGACGGGAGAAATCGGCGTTGATCAGCATGACGTTTAGCTTGCGTAGACGCGCACGTCGGGCGCGGCGTCGAGCAACGGCTTCAGGCCGCCCACCACGTCGGCATTGAACAGCGCGCTTTGCAGGTAGGCGTTGGCGTGTTCCACGGAGTCGAAACCGTGCAGCACTTGTACGTCCTCATCGCGGACCAGCAGTTCCTTGGATTTCGCGCCGGCGATGGTGTCGAGGAAGGGCGCCTTGTACTTCTGATAGACGGCAGCGGCGGCGGCGCGGTTGGCGTTGGCGATCTTGAGGGTGATTTGCAGGTAGGCCATGTGATGCTCCAGTTGGGTTAAGAAAAACCATTGTGCGCCGCCCGGACCGCCCGGACAAATCAGATTAACTGCTAGTCATTGAAAGAAAATATTGATCGTGAAAATTTCCCGACGCGTAGAATGACGTCATGAAAACACCTATCCACCTGAACGCCTTGCGCGCCTTTGAAGCCAGTGCCCGGCACCAGAGTTTTTCGGCGGCCGCCGCGGAACTCAACGTCACGCCGGCGGCGGTGGGGCAACTCGTGCGCACTTTGGAAGACTGGCTCGGCGCACCGCTGTTCCACCGGAACGCCGGCGGCAAGTCCCGGCTGGTGACGACCGAAACCGCCGAGCGCGCCCTGCCCGACCTGCGCGCGGGCTTTGACAAGCTGGTGTCCGGCCTCGAACGCCTCAAGGAGGGCGGCCTCGCCGGCGTGCTGACGGTGACGGTCAGTCCGGCCTTCGCCGCCAAATGGCTGTTGCCGCGCATCGAAAGATTCCACGCCATCTGCGCGGACACCGATGTGCGCCTCGATACCAATCTCAAGGCCGTGGACTTCGTCGCCCAGCGCATCGACATCGGCGTGCGATACGGTACCGGAAGCTGGCCGGGACTGACGGCGGACAAGTTGCTGGACGAGGAAATCTATCCCGTCTGCTCGCCGGAATTCCTGCGCAAGAACCCGCGCTTGCGCAAGCCGGCGGACCTCGCGCAGCACATGCTGATCCATGACTTGTCGATGGATGGCCATGCCGATTTCCCGACCTGGGACGCATGGCTGCGCAAGGCCGGCGTCAGCAACGCCGCCGCCTCACGCGGCATGAAGATCAACAACTCGGCGGCGGTGCTGCAGGCAGCGGCGGAAGGCCAGGGCATCGCCCTCGCCCGCAGCGTGATGGCGCGTGACGACATCACCTCCGGACGGCTGGTGCGCCTGTGCGGCGACATCAGCTTCCAGTCGCCACTGGCCTACTACATCGTCTACCGGCCCGAATCGGCCAACTTGCCGAGGCTGGCGACGTTTCGCCGCTGGCTGCTGGACGAAGCTTATGCAACGCCTTTGGCGACCACCAGCTTCAGCGGAGAGATATCCAGCGGGGACGCCAGGTAAGGTGGCACCGTCGCCATGATTTGCGCGGCGGCTGCATCCTTGTAGTGCGCGTCGCGGCCGGCGGCGTCGGTAAAGACATCAACGATATAAACGGTATCCGGATCGGTTTCCGATTGCAGGATCAGCCACACCAGCAGCGGCTGTTCCGTCTTGGCATGCGGCAGGGCGGCCGCGACGAGGCGGGCGACTTCATTGCCCTTGCCCGGCTGGGCTTTGAAAGTAACGATTGCGGCGGTTTGGGTCATGGTAGTTCCTTTGAAGTGGGTTTTCTGTCGATGCCCAATTCGCATTGGGGCAGGACTTCATTCTGAAGCCCGGCCCAAGGAAACGAGGGTGGCAACCCAGCCATATTTCGTGCCGTATTCGCCAAGTTAGTTTTCCGGAGGTGAGATGAAGGTGGTCATACTTGGCTTTGACGGATGCATGTCGTCCGCGATGGTCGGCTTGCTGGACATGTTCGAATTGGCGCGGCACGCGGTGAGCCGGTCCGATGCCTCGGACAAATCCGGCCAGAGCTTGCCAAGGCAAAAGTGGGAAGTCGTGTCCGCGACTGTGGACGGCAATCCCCTGCGCGATGGGCAAGGCCGCGAGGTGGCCGTGAACATGGCGGCGGCCGACATCAGCCGTTGCGACGCGGTGCTGATCCCAGGGCTGGTGCCGGGCCTCGACGGGCTGCCGCAGCGATCGCCTGAAATGCGGCAGATCGGCGCGTGGCTGCGTGCCCAACACGCTCACGGCGCGCTGATCGGCGGCTCCTGCGCGGGCGTCTTCGTGCTGGGCGAGGCGGGCCTGCTGGACGGACGGCGTTGCACCACCACCTGGTGGTTCCAGGACGAACTCAAGCAACGCTATCCGAAGGCCGTTTTCATGTGGGGCTCGCCGCTGTTGGAGGACAGGCGTGTCGTGAGCGTGGGCGGTCCGCTCTCATGGGTGGACCTTGCGCTGCATTGCATCCGGCAGTTGGCCGGGCCGGAGGTGGCCCGCATCACCGCCGATTTCGCCGTGGCCGACAACGCGCCCTTGAATCATGTGGTCTATGCGCCCAACGGTTATGTGCGGACCCGCGATCCCTTCCTTTTTGAAGCCGAGAACATGGTCCGCCAGACGCCGGATCTTTTAACGGCAAGCGCACTGGCGGCCTTGCTTGCGACCAGCGAACGAACGCTGCACCGGCGGCTGAAGGCCCTGGTCGGCGAATCGCCGAAAGCCTTCATCACACGCGTCCGCCTTGAGACGGCGCGCGTGCTGCTGGAAAAGAAGGCCAGCAACGTCAAACGCATCGCTCAGCAAAGCGGTTACGCCGATGAGAGCAGCTTCCGCCGCGCCTTCACCCGCTTCATGGGCATGAGTCCCAACGCGTATCGACAATGGATTCAGCAGAGAGAAGGAAGCGGCGCCTGAACGAACCAGCGGTGCAGCGCTTCCTGCAAACCGTTGATGCCGTCTTCTGCGGCGATCCAGGCTACGCAGGCATCGGGACGGATCAGCATTGACGGCCCGGTCTCGATCGCGACGCAGCGTATTCGTGGCGTCGCGGCGGCAACCAGCCGGGACGCCTCGCCGCCGCTTGACGCGTCGAGCAGAACGCCCATGCCATCCTGCATGCAATCGTAAAGCGCAACACCGGGGCTTGTCTCCCGGTCGCCCAGCAGGCGGCCGACGCCGTCGTGATCCGGCTTCAGGTCGTAACGGGTGGACAGCCCGCTCATCAAGCCGCCGATCAGCCGGTTGACGTCATCGAATTGCATCAGGTTGGCCATCAGGTCCCGCATCGCGCCCGCTTGCGGATCGGGGCGCATGATCGCGAGCTGGGCCAGGGTATTGGCCAGCACCGCCTGGGCGGCGGGGCGCCGCTCGGCCGTGTAGGTGTCGAGCAGGCTGTCGGGCATTTCGCCGCGTATCACCGCGGCGAGTTTCCAGCCGAGATTGGCGGCGTCCACCAGCCCAAGGCTCATGCCCTGGCCGCCGAACGGCGTGTGGATATGCGCCGCGTCGCCAGCCAGCAGCACCCTGCCCCGGCGGTAGCTGTCGACCAGGCGCGTGTTGTCGGTCCACCGGTTGCCGCTCTCCATCGTCCGCACCCGCACATCCGCGCCGCTCACACGGCGCAGCACGGCTTCGATCTCTTCGCGCGTGACCGGTTCCTGCCGGTCCGCCGGCGGCCCGCTGAAGTCCAGCATGAACAAGCGGCGCTGGAAGGCCCCGAACGAGAACACACCTCCGGATGTGCGCCGCCAGCCTGCCGGCAGCAGACGCTCGGGATGGTCGATCTCGACCACGGCCTGGTAGAGCGTCAACGTGGGCGGCGTGCCGGGAAAGTCGAAACCAGCCATCTTGCGGACGAGGCTGCGCCCGCCGTCGCAACCGACCAGGTAGGAGCAATGGATGCGTCCCTCCCCGGCCGGCGCGGTCCACGCCACCTCGACGCCGTCCGCCTGCCGGTCAAAACCGGTGACCTCGTGCTCGCGGCGCACTTCGATGCCCAGCGCGCGGGCGCGCTCGGCCAGCATGGCTTCGATGGCGTGCTGGTCCACCGGGTGGGAACGGCGTTCCGGCTCCGCCTGCGCATCCTTGCGGATCAGCGACAGGCCGGCGAAATGGCCGCTGAATTTCGACGAGCGGCCACGCAGCTCAGCGACCGCCGGCCCCATGGCCTCGAAGCTGCGCGCTTCGGCGGCGGCCATGGCCGCGCCCATGCCCCGGCGCCGCAGCGCTTCGCCGCCCAGCGGCCCTATTCCCAAGGCCTTGATGACCATGCTCGGGCTCGCCAAGCGCTCCAGCACCACCACGCGTACGCCGCCCAAGGTCAGCTCGATGGCGGTCAGCAGCCCGACAGGTCCCGCACCCACAACGATTACATCGACTTTCATATACTCAATCCCAATATGTACTCAGTATATGTAAACTATGCTATCATCTGACGCATGTCAATCCCAACTGATCTTCGCTCCCGCAAACGCCTCGCCACGCGGCAGGGCATTTCCAATGCCGCCACGCGCTTGTTTTTCGAGCGCGGCTTCGATCATGTGACGGTGGACGAGATCGCCGCGGCGGCCGACGTCGGGCGGATGACGGTGTTCAACCACTTCCCGCGCAAGGAGGACATGTTCTTCGACCGGGACGAGGAAGGCCGCGAGCTTCTGCGTGAGGCATTGCGGCAGCGCGATCCCGGTGTCGCACCGGTCGAGACCTTGCGCCAGCTCGCCCACCGGCTGGCGGAGGAGCAGAGTCCGTATGTCTGTTTTACCGCCGGCAGCCAAAGCTTCGTCGCGACCATCGACAGCAGCGAGACCCTCAAGGCCCGGGCCAGGGCGATACGCGACGAGATCGCTCAGGTCGTGGCGGCGGCGCTAGCCGAATGCGCGGGCCGCGAACCGGATGATGTCGACGCCCAACTGGCGGCCGGTCTGCTGCTGGCGACATGGAGCGTGGCGCTGCTACAGGCGCACCAAGCCTATCGGCGGAGCCAGGATCCAGCGGCGGCGAAGGCCGTGTTTCTCGCGATCGTGGATAACGGAACTATCGGATTAAGCGCTGCGCTTGCAGGTACGCCCTACGTTTAGGCTGTCACCTACTCATACTTGGCAACCAGGCGCTGCCATTCGGGATCGTCCTTGAGTTGCCGGACCACCGGCGCGATCTTTTCGTAGACCGCCGCCTTGTCGCGCGGCACCAGGAAGTGGCGCTCGGTCAGGCTCGATGGCAGCTCGTGCAGCTGGAACTTGTCGGCCTCCATCGCGCGCACCTTCATGTAGTAGCGCACCACCGATTGCGCGGCGATCACACTATCGACCCGCCCCACCCGCAGCTTCTCCAGGCTGTGCTCGTCGCTGGGGGCGTCGTTGCGGACCAGGCCTTGCTGGCGTATCCATCCGTCCAGCTCGGGATAGCTGTAGCCCAGCACCTGGCCGACCGTGCGGCCGGCCAGCGCGCCGGGCCTTGATGGGTTGAAAGGCAGAGCCGCCGGCAGCACGATCACGTACCGGTCAGTGCCGAAGGCCGCGGTCCACAGGTATTTTTTCTCAGGCACGTCGTTGAACCAGTGCGGCATCATGCCAATGACGATGCCATCCAGCTCGTTGCGCTCCACTTGCAACTGCAAGCGCTTGCGCGGCAGATAAACCAGTTTGAAGCTCAACTGGTCGAGCTTCTTGCGGTTCAGGTAAGCCACCAGGTCGGGATAGATGCCGCTGCCGTCGCCGACCACCAGAGGCGCGACACGAGCGCTGGTGTACACATTGATGACCTCGCTCCGCGCGGCGCCGTGGAACACGCCAACGCACAGCATGGTCAGTGTCATCAGGTGCGCTCTCATACTTGCAATATAGCACGTAGAAACCGCAAACACAGGGCCCTCGAGGGGCCCTGTGTTCGTTTTAGGACTGGGCGAACGCCAGGAAGTCGGCGTTGAACTTGTCCTTGTGCGTATCGGTCAAGCCGTGCGGCGCGCCTGGGTAGACGATCAGCTTGGCGTGCTTGACGATGGCGGCCGAGGCCTTGCCGGCGGCATCGATCGGCACGATCTGGTCGTCGTCGCCGTGGATGATCAGCGTCGGCTTGTCGAATTTCTTCAAGTCGTCACGGAAATCGGTTTCCGAGAAGGCCTTGATCGAATCGTAGGTGTTCTTGTGGCCGGCCTGCATGCCCTGCGCATACCACGCCTGGATGATGCCCTGCGACGGCTTGGCGCCCGGACGGTTGTAGCCGTAGAAAGGCCCCGAGGCGATGTCCAGGTACAGCTGCGCACGGTTGGCGACCGAGCCGGCACGGATGCCGTCGAACACTTCCATCGGCAGGCCGCCCGGGTTGGTAGCGGTCTTGAGCATCAGCGGCGGCACGGCCGAGATCAGGCCCAGCTTGGCGATGCGCTTGGTGCCGTGGCGGCCCACATAACGCGCCACTTCGCCGCCACCGGTCGAGAAGCCGGCCAGGATGATGTTCTTCAGGTCCAGCGCTTCGATCAGTTGCGCCAGGTCGTCGGCGTAGTGGTCCATGTCGTTGCCGTCCCAAGGCTGGCTGGAACGGCCATGGCCGCGGCGGTCGTGGGTGATGACACGGAAACCGTTATTCGCCAGATGGAAGGCTGCCGATTCCCAGCTGTCGGCGTTCAGCGGCCAGCCGTGGCTCAGCACAACAGGCTGGCCCGTGCGCGGGCCCCAATCCTTGTAGTAGATCTCAACGCCGTCGCGGGTGGTGATGGTGCTGCCGGTCTTGCTGACAGCGCCGCCGCGAACGACAGGAGCGGCCTGCGCACTACCGCCGGCGAAAGCCGCCAGCGGAAGAGCGACGGCAGCCGCCGCCGCACCAGCACCACCGAACAAGGCGGAACGACGGGATGGGTTCATTGCTTGGGATTGGGAAGATTTATTCATGGCGAACTCCATTTTTAAGTAGTTTACGATTTAGTAGCGAGCTATTTCATGTGTCTTGTTCGGGCGTTTCGTGCTGCCCATGTCGACAATATATATCGTCAACAATTCAATAGCAAGCTATTTAATTAAATAATTTAAGGCCGCCCGAGGGCGGCCCCGCCTATCAGGACCGGGCAAACGCCAGGAAGTCGGCGTTGAACTGGTCCTTGTGCGTGTCGGTCAGGCCGTGGGGCGCCCCGGCGTAAATGATCAGCTTGGCTTGCTTGACGATGGCGGCCGAGGCCTTGCCGGCGGCGTCGATCGGCACGATCTGGTCGTCGTCGCCGTGAATGATCAGCGTCGGCTTGTCGAACTTTTTCAGATCGTCGCGGAAGTCGGTTTCCGAGAAGGCCTTGATCGAATCGTAGGTATTCTTGTGGCCGGCCTGCATGCCCTGCGCATACCACGCCTGGATGATGCCCTGCGACGGCTTGGCGCCCGGACGGTTGTAGCCGTAGAAAGGCCCCGAGGCGATGTCCAGGTACAGCTGCGCACGGTTGGCGACCGAGCCGGCGCGCAGGCCGTCAAACACTTCCATCGGCAGGCCGCCGGGGTTGGTTTCGGTCTTGAGCATCAGCGGCGGCACCGCCGAAATCAAACCCAGCTTGGCGATGCGCCCGGTGCCATGGCGGCCCACATACCGCGCCACCTCGCCGCCGCCGGTCGAGAAGCCGGCCAGGATGATGTTCTTCAGGTCCAGCGCCTCGATCAGCTGGGCCAGGTCGTCGGCGTAGTGGTCCATGTCGTTGCCGTCCCAAGGCTGGCTGGAGCGGCCGTGGCCGCGGCGGTCGTGGGTGACGACACGGAAACCATTGTTGGCCAGATGGAAGGCTGCCGATTCCCAGCTATCCGCATTCAGCGGCCAGCCGTGGCTCAGCACGACAGGTTGGCCGCCGCGTGGGCCCCAGTCCTTGTAGTAGATTTCGACGCCGTCGCGGGTGGTGATGGTACTGGTGGTTTGCGTAACGTTTTGCATGATTTTCTTCCTTTTAGTCGATAGATGGAGTTGAGGTGCTGTGCTACAGTTCCCGGCAAATCTGGCCTTGCGATGGGATGAATCTTAGGCCCGCCGCCGCGTTTGCGGAACAGACAGCCCTGCAAGGTGACTTTGCAAAAATGCAGGCCGCCGCCACGAACCGACCCCACCCATGCCATCAACCACCGAATTCGACTGGAACGACATCCCGCTGATCCTGGCGCTGGCCCGCAGCGGCAACATGAGCGCCACCGGCCGCCAGCTGGGCGTGGACGCGTCGACCATCAGCCGCCGCATCGCCGCCGCCGAAAAGTCCCTGAAGCTGCGCCTGTTCATCCGCGATAACACCGGCTACCAGCTGACCGACGCCGGCCAGGTCTTCGTGGCGCATGGCGAGGCGGTGTACGGCAACGTCCAGAGCATGCTGCAGGCCTCGTCGCAGGAGGCCGACGCCACCGCCGGCCCGGTCAACATCACCTCGATCGACTTCCTGTTTGACTACTGGCTGCTGGAGCACGTTCCCGCCCTGCACGCCCAGCATCCGCATCTGCAACTGACGCTGCAGGCGGAAAACCAGAACCTGTCCTTCACCCGCCGCGAGGCCGATTTCGCCCTGCGCCTGGGCAAGCCGGGCGAGGACGCGGCGCTGGTGATGCGCAGGCTGGGCGACCTGGGTTTCGCCGTCTACGGCCACGCCAGCTTCGCCGGTCTCCCGCGCGAGCGCTGGGGCGAGCAACCGTGGATCGCCTACGACGACGCGCTGGCCGGCACCGCCGAAATGCAATGGCTGGCGCGGATAGCGCCGCAGCGCATCGTGCTCAAGGTGAACAGCCTGAGCACGATGGTGCGCGCCTGCCGCGCCGGCGTCGGCATGGCGCTGCTGCCCTGCATCATGGGGCGGCAGCAAGGGCTGGTGCGCATCGGCGAAGGCGTCGAAGTGCTGCGCGACATCTGGCTGCTCAGCCATCGCGACGCCGGCTCCATCGCCCGCTTCAAGACCGTCGCCACCTGGCTGTCGCAGCTCTACGCCGGCAGCCAGGAGTTATTGTGCGGTGCAGCTTCACCCCCCTAATCCGCATTCTGCCCCCCCGTTTTTGCAGTTCGTCACATCCCGGTGGCTGTGCAGAGGGCCCTTGTCTATAGTTCACTCAACGCAAGACAAAACGCAGTGAAACCAACCACCCAAGGAGCTCAAAATGAACATCGCTAAAAACATGGAAGCCATCTTCGTCGCAGCAATCGTCGTCGCCAGCGCCACCTCGTTTGCCACCGCGGCCGTACCAGCCCTGCACACCGCAGCCCCAGTGGCAGCGGTGGTCGCCAAGGCCGACACCAGCAAGATGCAGGTCGTAACCGTCAGCGCCAAGCGCCTGACCGCCGCTGAAAAAGCCGCACTGTAATTCACGCCGGACGACGGAGCGCATGATGAAAAAATATCTGAAGGCTGCGATGCTGGCCACGGTACTGTGCAGCGGCACCCACGCCGCGCTGGCCGCCGATGTGATCAGCGAAAACCGCAGCGTCGATGCGCGCGCCGTCAACATCGATCTTGATGGCGTCATCAGCCTCAAGGTCCGGCAAGGTCCAGTCGCGTCGCTGACTCTATACGGAGAGGCTGACGCGCTGAAAAAAGTGACGGTGGAGCAGACGGGCGATACCCTGCACATCGGCACAGTCAAGAGCCGCGGCTTCAGCTTCGGCTTCGGCAACAAGCGCGAGCTGCGCGCGGAACTGACGCTGCCGAACCTGCAACAGGTGGTGTCGGGCGGCGTCGGGTCCACCGAAGTGAATGGCTTCAGCGGCGACAAGCTGCGCCTGGCGTTGAACGGCGCCGGCTCGCTCAGGGTCAACGCACAGTACCGCGACGTCGACGTCAAGCTGGGCGGCGTGGGCAGCATGACCGTCAACGCCGGCAACAGCGACAGCGTCGACCTGCACCTGAACGGCACCGGCCACATTGAAATGGCGGGCCAGACCAGGCAGCTGCACGCCAGTCTTGGCGGCGTGGGCGGCCTCGATGCGCAGCAGCTGCGCGCCGACGCGGTGGACGTCAATTTATCAGGACTGGGCAGCGCGTCGGTGTACGCGAAGACCAGCGCGAACATGAAGTTATCCGGCATGGGTTCGGCCAAGGTGTATGGCAACCCGGCCAACAGGAACGCCAGCTCCCGGGGCATGGGCAGCATCAGCTGGCAGTAAGGAATGCGGTAGTCCGCAGCAGGAAACACATGGGTGTGTTTTTACCGTCCGCGAGGGTTACTCCTCCCGGACGGTTTTTTTTACTTCAGATAGCGGGCCCACGCCGCGTCTCGTCCCAGCACGATGCGCATGTCGGCGTAGGCCAGCTTGGCGCTCTGCGCCTGCAGCGGCAAGCCCAGTCGCCGCGACAGCGCCTGCGCCAGCAGCTGCTGGTCGCGCTGGTACTCGATGCGGCTGATCGACACCACGTATGGCTTCACATTGGTCAGGCGCGTGGCCTTGATGCCTTCCGCGTCCAGCGTGCGCGCCAGCCGTGCGGCGGCGCCGGCCACCCCGTTGCCGTTGCTGATCTCCAGCCTGACGCCATGCGCTTCGGCCACCACCTCCTCGCCGGTGGCGACGCGCAATACCTCCACCAGCGCCGCGCCGACCAGCCGCACCTCCGTGCGCGGCATCGATGCGCCGGCCGTGGCCCCTGCATTGGCCTGCGCGGCGGTCTCCTTCACCAACGCGTAATCGCGCCGCACGTCGTGTTCGCGCAGCGTGGCGGCCTGCCTGAACATGGTCGCCGCGCGTTCGCGTTCGCCGCCGGCCTCCAGCGCCACGCCCAGTTGCTCCCATCTTGACGCGCTGGTCGGATCCCGCAGGCAGGCCTGCCTCAGCGCCGTGATGGTCGCGGCCTGGCGGTCCGCCTCCGGCACCGGTGCGGGCGGCAGGCCGCTGCACGCCATCAGTAACGCGCCGGTGCACGCGGCGCCCAGGGTACGTTTCATCATCGCCTCCTATTTTCCCAGCATGGTTGGCAGCATCCGGAAAATCTGGATGCCGGCGGGGCCGATCAACACCAGCATCAACGTCGGGAAGATGCAGAAGATCAGCGGGAACAACAGCTTCAATGCGATCTTGGCGGCTGCCTCCTCGGCGATCATGCTGCGCTTGGCGCGCAGATTATCCGAGTGCACCCGCAGCGACTCGCCCATGCTGGTGCCGAAGCGCTCCGACTGAATCAGCATCGCCACCAGCGTGTCGACGTCCTCGACGCCGCTGCGCAAAGCCAGGTTGCGCAAGGCTTTCTCCTTGCTGAAGCCAGCGCGCATCTCCATCAGCGCAAGCTGGAGTTCCTGCGCCAGCGCCACGCTTTTGATGTGGATCTCGCCGGCCACCTTGGCCATCGCGCGCTCCAGGCTCAGGCCCGCCTCCACGCAGACGGTGAGCAGGTCCAGCGCATCCGGGAAGTTCTCGAAGATTTCGCGGCAACGGCTTGCGGCCCTGCGCGACAGGACAGCGTTCGGCAAATAATAGCCGAAGGCCGCCGTCATCAGCAGCAGATAGACGAAGCCCTTGTTCAGCGCATTCTCCAGCGTCGCGGCGGCCAGCAACGCCAGCAGGGACGGAAGCCCCAGCGACAGCAGCGTCTTGGCGGCGAAGTACAGCGACGGCGCCGACGCGCTGCGCCAACCCGCGTTCATGAAGCGGGTGCGCAGCGGCGAACGCTCCCAGCCCTCCTCCGGCAGCGACAGCCGCGAAAACGGCTGCGCCGCATGCGCAACCTTCTCCACCCAGCCGCCCTCCGTTGGCGCCGTCGATTCCGCCGGCCCCTTGAAGCCATTGAGCCGGTCGCGTATCGGCACCGATGAAAAGCCCAGCAGCGCCACCAGCGCTACGCCCGCCACCACCGCGAAAACGATCAGGAGGAAAATGATCTGCCGGATATCCATGCCGCGCTCCTCACACCCGTATGCGTATCAGCTTGCGCATCCACAGCACGCCGCCCGCCGCCATCGCCAGCGTGTACCACGTCAGCGTGACGCCGACCGGATCGGTCCACAGCACCCGCACGTAGGCGGGATTGATGAGCATCATCAGCGCCAGTACGCCCAGCGGCAGCAGTCCCAGTATCCAGGCCGACATCCGCCCCTCGGCCGACATCACGCGCACCTGCGCCATCAGGCGCAGGCGGGCGCGTATCAGCCGGCTGATGTTGCCCAGGACTTCGGCCAGGTTGCCGCCCGACTCGCGCTGTATCAGCACCGCGATCACCAGGTAGCGCAGGTCGGTCAGCGGCACGCGTATCGCCAGGTTATGCAAGGCCTCGTTCATCGGCACGCCGTAGTTGATCTCTTCGTAGGCAAACTTGAATTCGCCGGCGATCGGCTCCGGCAGCTCCTCGCCGACCATCTGCATGACATTGGCGAAGGAGTGGCCGGCGCGCAGCGCCCTGCCGAGAAAATCGGCGGCCTCCGGCAGCTGCTGCTCCAGCTTGAGCAGGCGCGCGCGCCGCGTGCGCATCAGCATCGCCCACGGCAGCGACACGATCAGCGCCGTCAGCGCGGCCCCCGCCAGCGCCGGCATGTTCAGCATGCCCGGCAGCAGCAGGCCTGGCACCAGCAACGCCAGCAAGCAGGCGATGAACTGCGCCACGGACCAGCGCACGCCCGCCTGCAGCAGCAGCCGGTCCAGCGCCGCCAGGCGGCCGATGCGGCGCAAGAGCTTTTCCAGCGCCGGATTGCGGCTGTAGCAGCGCTGTTTGAGGATATCGATGCGCTCCCCGCCGCGCTCCCCGCGCGCCGCCATCAGCCGCAAGCGCTTGGCGATGCGCCGGGCGCCGCTGCCGTGCGCGCCCGACCACCATAGCCAGGCGCCCTCGATCAGCAGGATCACGGCGGCGAACAGCAGCACCTCGAAGGCGGTGAAGACTCCGTCCATGCCGCTACTCGTAGATCTTGTCGGGGTCGAACACGGTATCGGCCACCGGCACGCCGAACATGCGCAAGCGGTCGGCAAAGCGCGGCCGCACGCCGGTGGCGGAGAAGCGGCCCAGCACCTTGCCGTTGGCATCCACGCCCTTTTGCTCGTAGCGGAAGATCTCGTGCATGGCGATCACATCACCCTCCATGCCGGTGATCTCCTGCAGGCTGACCAGCTTGCGCGTGCCGTCGGTCAGCCGCGACACCTGCATCACCACCGTGATGGCGGAGCAGATCTGCTGCCGCGTGGCGCGCGGCGTCAGATTCAGGCCGGTCATGCCGACCATGTTCTCCAGCCGCGACAAGGCGTCGCGCGGGGTGTTCGAGTGGATGGTGGCCAGCGAGCCCTCATGACCGGTGTTCATCGCCTGCAGCATGTCCAACGCCTCCGGCCCGCGCACCTCGCCGAGGATGATGCGGTCCGGCCGCATGCGCAGCGCGTTGCGCACCAGCGAGCGCTGATTGACCTCGCCCTTGCCCTCGATGTTGGGCGGCCGGGTCTCCAGCCGCACCACATGCGGCTGGCGCATCTGCAGCTCCGCCGCGTCCTCGATGGTGACGATGCGTTCCGCCGCCGGGATGAAGCCGGACAGCACGTTCAGCATGGTGGTCTTGCCGCTGCCGGTGCCGCCGGAGATCAGGATGTTGACCTTGGCCTGGCCCAGCGCCTTGAGCACCTCCATCATCGGCGGCGTCAGGCTGCGGTAGTCGAGCAGGTTCTGCACCGTCAGCGGCGTGACGGCGAAGCGCCTTATCGACAGAATGGGGCCATCGATCGCCAGCGGCGGAATGATGGCGTTCACGCGCGAGCCGTCCGGCAGCCGGGCGTCGACCATCGGGCTCGATTCGTCCACGCGCCGGCCCACGCGCGAGACGATCTTCTCGATGATCTTCATCAGGTGGGCGTTGTCGTTGAAGGTGACGTCGGTCAGCTCCAGCCGGCCGGCGCGTTCGACATAGACTTGGGCGCAGGTGTTGACCAGGATGTCGGACACGCCGGGATCGGCCAGCAGCGGCTCCAGCGGCCCGAAGCCCAGCATCTCGTGTTGGATGTCGAGCACCAGACTATGCCGCTCGTGCTGATTGAGCACGATGCGCTCTTCCTCGATGATGCGCTGGACCAGCAGCGCCAGCTCGTGCTTGAACTGCTCGGGCGTGAGGCGCTTCAGGCGTTCCAGGTCGATACGGTCCAGTATCGTCTGGTGCATGCTCTTCTTCAGCTCCTGATAGGCCGCAGCCGCCAGGCCCGGTGGGCCGTTGACGCCGTGGCGCTTGTCGTCCGGGGAAGCCAGCCGTTCGCGTAAGCTCATGTCATCCTCCGCTGTCTTGGTCAATCGTTGTCGTTGCGGCCGAACAGGCGGTCGAACAGGCCCTTGCTCTCCGAGACCCGCCGCGCCGTCACCAGTTCCACCAGCTCGGCCAGGCTGCGCGCCACCGCGCTGCTGCGCGACAGCTGCAGCACCGGTATGCCCTGGTTGACCGAATCCGTGGCCGACAGATAATCGTTCGGCACCGTGTGCACCACGTCCGCGCCCAGCGCCTGTTCCAGGTCGATCAGCCGCAGCTTGCCGCCCTTTTCGTAGCGGTTGACGATCAGCCGGATACGCTCGCCCGGGTAGCCCAGCGAGCGGAAGATGTCCAGCAGGCGGCGGCCGTCGCGGATGTCCGGCAGCGCCAGTTGCAGCACCGGGTGGATCACGTCCGCCTGGTCCAGCGCGCGCAGCGAGATGGCGTCGATCTGGCGGCCCACATCGAGCACGATGAAGTCGTAGTGCTGGCGCGCCAGGCGCAGGATGGCGTCCATGTGCTCCGGCTTCATGTCGACCGCGTGATTGGGATCGTCGGCCGCCGCCAGCACGCCGAAGTTCGACGCCACGTGCACCAGGCAGGAATCGAGGAAGGCGCCGTCCATGCGGCTGATCTGCGCGCAGATGTCGGACAGCGTCATCCCCGGCTTCTGGTCCGACACGTACAAGGTCGCGTCGCCGAACTGGCCGTGCAGGTCGATCAGCAGCACCTTCTTGTCGGCCAGCGCGGCCAGCGCGTAGCCGAAGTTGGTCGACAAGAAGGTCGCGCCGCTGCCGCCCTTGCAGGAGATGAAGGCCAGCACCTTGCCGTCGCGCGTCTGGCTCACGCCCGCCGCCAGCTCGATGCGGCTCATCGACTCGTGGAAGGCGCTGTGCACCAGCGGCAGCTGCAGCACCTCGCGCATGCCGGCGCGCATGGCGCGGATCAGCAAGTCCTGCTGCGGCTCGCGCGCCAACAGCATGAAGGAGGACGACGGATACAGCTTGCTCAGGCGTTCGACCAGTTCCGCCTCGTCGGGCCCGACGTCGCTGGCGTCGAGGATGACCAGCTCCGGCATCTCCGGCAGCTGGCGTTCCACCGCGTCGCGCAGCCCGTTGCGCGACGCCACCAGCTGCACGGCGGGCATGCGCGCGGAACCCTGCGCGGCGACTTCGGCATGCAGCAAGCTGTCCTTGCTGATCATCAGTGCTTTCATATTCATTCCTCGCTTTATTTGCGCCGCTATTTTGATGCGGCTATTTGGTGCCGCTGACGCCGATGGTGAATGCGGAGGGCTGCGCCGGCGGTTCGCTGTTGGCCTTCTGGTACCGCTCGTAGGCGGCGTGCGCGGCGCGGCCGTTCATGCCGGCGACCGGATCGCGATTGCGGCCCGCCTCCGTGTCGATGGCCTGCTGCGCCAGCGTGACGCGGGTGACGATGCCGAAGTTCCGGTCCCATTGCGGCGTGGTGGGCGTGAGTTGCAGGGCGCAAGAGGCCAGCATGCATGCCAGCGGCAGGCTAAGTAGATGTCGCATTGTCGTATCCCGTTTATTTGCGGTCGGTGCTCGGGGGCGGAGCCCCCTCCATGCGCCCTTCGAGGAAGAGCTGGGTGCGGGTCGGCGTCGTCACGTCGTCGGTCGGCAGTTTGTAGTTCGGCGGCAGCGGCTTGACCAGGTGCGGCGTGACGACGAACAGCAGCTCGGTGCGGTCCTGCTGGAAGTCAGTGCTGCGGAACAGCGCCCCCAACACCGGCAGCTCACCCAGCACCGGCAGGCCGCGGATGTTGGTGGTCTGGTTGTTGCTGATCAGGCCTCCGATGGCGAAGCTCTGGCCGTCGAACAGTTCGACCGTGGTGGCGGCGCGGCGCGTGGTGATCAGCGGCAGGATGGCGCCGCCCGAGAAGCCGGCCGCCGAGATGCCTATGCCTTCGCGCGACAGCTCCGACACTTCCGGCGCCACGCGCAGGTTGATGCGGCCGCCGGCCAGCACGGTGGGCGTGAAGTGCAGGCCGACGCCGAACTCCTTTTCCTCCAGCGTGACCTTGTTGTTGTCCTGCGCGACCGGCACGAAGATTTTGCCGCCCGCCAGGAAGCTGCCCTCCTGGCCGCTGATCGCCATCACCGTCGGCTCGGCCAGGATGCGCACCAGGCCATCCTGCTTTTCGGCGGCGATGTTCAAGTGGTTGCCTGTGGCCTTGCCGGCGTTGAGCAGACCTTTCAACGTACCGCTGATGAAGCTCGATGCCAGCGTGGTGTTCCAACTGCCGCCGCCAAAGCCCAGGGACACACCGGCCTCCAGCTTGTCCAGCAGCGTCTTGGAGACCTCGGCGATCTTCACTTCCAACATCACCTGCTGCGGTGCGCCGACGTTGAGGAAGTTGACGATGCGCGCGGCGCCAGCGACGGCGCCAGCCTGCGGTGCCGGCGGCGCGGCCGCTGCCGCAGGTGCGGCGCCCTTGTCGCCCCTGGCCGTCTCCAGCGCCTGCGCCGGGCGCCGCACGAACGCGGAGGCCAGCTCCAGCACCCGCGCCGCCGTCGGCGCATCGTCGACCGTGCCGCTGATGACCAGCGTGTCGCCGGCCGCGCTGACGTGGATGTCTTTCTGCTCCGGCATCAGCGCGGCCAGGGCGTCCTGCAGCGCGGCGGGATCGATGCCGACCACCACCTCGATCACGTTGCACATGCCGCTGCGTCCCTGCACGATCATATTGCTGCTGCCGATATCGGCACCGACCACATACAGCGTGTCGGGCGCCACCAGCATCGCCTGCAGCACGGCCGGATTGCCGACGCTGCGCGCAGCCACCGCTTCCGGCATGCGCATCAGCGTCGACTTGCCCAGCGCGAGCGTCAGGCTGCCCGGCGTGGCCGCCTTGCCGCTGCAGCGCAGGCCCACCGATTCGCGCGGCATCCCATCCGGCGCCGTCCGCACGGGAGCGGCGCCGGACAAGGCCGCCGCCGGACGCGCGAGCGCAGGCAGATCGGCGTTGTTGTTCGTGGCGGCCGCCGCCGGCCACTGGTTCGCCACCGCCAGCATCAGTGCCGCGTATCGTAGTGTCGTCATGGCGGGTTCACAGGCATTCCTGCGTGCGCTGCACGCCGGCGATCACGCCGACGCAAGGCCGGCTGCGCGGCGCGGCCTGCGCCAGCTGCGCATGCGGCTTGGGCGCGGCCGCCGGCGGTTCGGCCGGAGCCGGAGCCGGCGCCCTGGCGATGCCCAGTAAGCTGCTCTTGGTGGCGCCGTCGGTCACGCCCGGACGCGGATCGACCTGGTTGCGCAGCACCAGCGACAGCGTGCCGACACTGCGCGCCAGGTCGATGTTCTCGGCCTGCGCCGGCGTCACCTCCAGCGTCACGGCATTGACCACGCGCGGCTTGGTCTCGTCGCGGCCCACTTCCTGCGCCACGGCCAGCACCAGTATCCGTTCCAGCACGATCTTGGAGATCGCGTTCTCGTTGCCTGTGGCGGCGGCCTGCGTGTTGACGATGATGTCGACAAAATTCCCCGGCAACGCGAAACCCGCCACGCCCACCACGTCGTTGACCCGGACGGTGATGGCGCGCTTGCCTTCCGAGATCAACGCCGACAAGCCGCCCAGCGTGCCGGCCGGCGCCAGCTTGGCCTCGGTCAGGGGCTCGTCGCGCAGCACGCTGGTTTTCAGCACGCGGCCCGCCAGCTTGGTGCCGTCGCGGATGGCGCCGCGCGGCAGGCTCTCGGCCGGCCAGTCGATCGCCTTGAGCATCTCCGGCGTCAGGCGCTGGCCCAGGCTCACATCGGTGGCGGCGACCACGATCTTGTTGGCCGACGCGGGCGTCTGGCGCAGCAGCCAGCGCGAGGCCAGCACCACCGCCACCAGTCCCAGTACGACGGCCAGCGCCATCATCATCAGTGCGCGCCGGTTGTTCATGCGGCCTGCCCATAGACCGGTGCCGTCGCGCCGGCGGCGAACATGCTGGTCCAGGCCTGGTCCAGCGTCTCCACGCCCAACCGCGCCGGCTCGCCCAGGAAGCCGGCGAAGTCGTTGATGCGGCCGACGATCTCGCGCGGATAGCAGGCCAGCAGCGGCAATCCGCTGCCCGCGTGCAGCTCGTCGACCAGGTAGCGCAGCGCCGTTTCGTCGAACGTCACGCCGGCGCTGACGCACTGTTGGCGAAACAAGGTGCGGTAGTTGGCCGCATCCAGCGGCCCGACCGGAATCTTGTAGCCGATGCGGCGCAGCGCCGAGGCGTCGAGCAGCGATTCCGGCGCCAGGCTGGTGGCGAACACCAGCTGCATGCGGCACGGCACGCTGAAGTGGAAGCCGCCGACCAGCGCCAGCTGGCTGCGCTCCAGCTCCCGCGCCTGCGCGAAGCGGTTCAGCAGATCGGCGGCGGCCATGCGCTGGCGGCCCAGGTCATCGACGATCAGCAGGCCGTTGTTGGCCTTGAGCTGCGGCGGCGAGCGATAGCAGCCGTTATGGCTGTCCGGTTGCAGCTCCAGCATGTCGGCGCTCAGGTCCGCGTCCAGCGCCACCACGGGACGCTGGCACAGCACCCAGCGCGGATCGCTGCTGCGGCGTTCCTGCGCCGGCCGCAGCTGGCGCAGATGCTGCGGCGATGGCGCGCGGTGCAGCAGCGCGTCGTAGACCTGGACGATCTCCTGTCCCACCACCAGCGCGTGCGGCACCGCGATCACGCCCTGCAGCAGGCTGCCCAGCCGGCGCGCCAGCACCGACTTGCCGCCGCCGGACGGGCCATGCAGCAGCACCGTGCGGCCGGCGTACATGGCCGCGCCCAACATGCGCTGCACGGCGGGGCTGAGGAAGTCGTCGGCGAATTCGGCGGCCAGTTCGTCGGCGCACAGCTGCGGCGCCTGGCCGGCCTGGCGTTCGACCATGGCGCGGTAGGCCTCCAGCGTCACCGGCGCGGGGCCGATGTAGGGGCAGCGGTCCATCCAGGCGCTGGCGCGCAGGCGGCCGGCGGAGGTCAGCTGATACTGCACGTCGATGTCCGACTCGCCGCGCCAGGCCACTTCGGCCACGTGTTCGGCCACCATGAACTCCAGCGCCTCGCGCAGCACGTTGATCGACAGATGCAGCCGCGTGGTCAGCACCGGCAGGTGGATTTTGCCGCCGACCAGGATGGACTTGGCGATCAGTTCGACGATCATCTGCTGCGTCAAGCCGGTGTCGCGCACCGATTTCGGCTGCACCGGCAGCATCGCGGCGGGATCGGCATGGAGGGCGGAGGTAGGCGTTTCTACGGCGAGCATGACGATCTCCAGCGGTGGATTAGTTACGTTGAGGAATCAAGTCTATCGGCCCGCGCTTTGTGGATATTGACGCGCAGCAAAGGCGCGGCAAGCGGAACATTAGCGATGTGCAAGTGCCACAGTCGCCATCGTGGCCAGCGCGATCGCCAGGCCGTAGGGGATGCCGCCCACGCTGGCGCCCGGCGCCAGCGGCACCGCCTGCAGCGGCACACCCAGGCTGCGCAGCAGCAGCGGCTTGCAGATGGTGGCCACGTTGCGCCAGCCGTCGCGCCAGCGGCCGTTAAATATCAGCATCAGCAAGCCCATCGCCCCGCCGATCAGCGTGGCCAGCATGGCCACCTTCAGGGCCATCAGCGGGCCGACGAAAGCGCCGACCATGGCCATCAGCTTGACGTCGCCGGCGGCCATGCCGCGCAACAAATACAGCGGCAGGAATAAAAAAAAGCCGGCCAAGGCGCCGGCCATCCAGTGCGTCAGCGGCGCCCAGTGCAGGCCGCCCAGCAGGTGCAATAGCAGCGCCAGCAGCAGGCCGCTGAGCACCAATACGTTCGGGATCTTGCGCAGGGCCAGGTCGGTGACGGCCGCTTGCGCAACAAGGCAGATCAAGATTACTTCGAGCGCTATCGACATGAGGAGGTGCTCCGGCTGAAGGCTTTCCAGCCAACCGCAGCTGGAAAGCCTGGTGGTTACGTCGCTGAGGTGATATTGGATGCGATGGTGGTGAAGGCGGTTTTCAGCGCCGGCCCCAGCAAACTGAAGGCGGCAATGACCGCCGTCACCATCGTTGCCGCGATCAAGCCGTATTCGATGGCCGTGATCCCGTCCTCGTCGTGCGCGAACACTTTTGCAGCTGCAATAAGCGAGTTCATGATTTACTCCTCGGATGAAGTCAAAAAAGTACCCCTGGCGCGGGCCGGCGGACTGCTCAATCACCGGTTCCGGGCCATTAAGGACTACTATACGGATCAGAGTTTTCCGAGAGTTGACGTGACGCAAGTTTTCCGTGCAGCATTATTTTCATGGGTGGGATGAAAATCTGCGCACGGGACACACATCACGGCTGGCTTATGTCAAACTGCATCAGTTTCCCGACGGGTAGGCTGGAAGGGGTTACCCGGCTGTCGGAAAAAGGTCGCATTCAGATGCAAGGAAAGTTTTTTTTCGCACACATGAATTGCCTTGATTGCAAAAAGCTATTATCCTGCTTAGCTGTTCTTTGGAAAGGCCCCGTGTTGCAGCTTCACTGTGCGCCTGACTATCAAAGATATTGGCTTGATAGGCGTGAACGAAACGTGGCTAGACACAAGGTTGTGTGATTATTTTCCAGAGAAGAAAATGGATTCCCTACTGAAACACATGGTGGACATGACCGGCCACCGCGATCACATGATGCTCGACATCTCCGTGATCTCGGCGGTGCAGGAGCTTGCCCGCGCCGCCCAGGCCCGCGTATTAACGCTGGCCACAGTCAGGGGCAAGATCTTCGTCCGGCCGCGCGCCATCATTTGCGCCGGCGAGGCCGCGCGCATGGTCGACAGTTCCGACTTGCACAATCCCGGCGAACCCATCGAAAACTTCCCGGCCCTGGCCGAGTGCATCGCCAACCATGAATCGGGCGCCGACGTCGCCAACGAGGCGGGCGAACACACGCTCTGGCTGCCGATCTGGCTGGGCGACAAGGCCGACACCTGCCTGGAAATCGTCAATCCCACGCCGTACACCAGCGACACCATCCACGTCATCGGCGGCATCGTCAGCGTCTACCGCAACTTCCAGAACCTGCTGGACTACAGCGAACGCGATTCGCTGACCGGCCTGCTCAACCGCAAGACCTTCGACGACCAGCTGGCCAAGATGCTGGCCGCCAGCACCGAACAGGATTCCGTCACGCTGCCGGGCGAACCGGAGCGCCGCAGCCACCACGAGCAGGAAAAGCAATGGCTGGCCGTGGTGGATGTCGACCATTTCAAGCACGTTAACGACCGTTTCGGCCATTTATACGGCGATGAGGTGCTGATCCTGATCGCCAACCTGCTCACCTCCTCGTTCCGCGCGCAGGACCGCGTGTTCCGTTTCGGCGGCGAGGAATTCGTCGTGCTGCTGCGTTCGACCACTTTGGACAACGCCAAGAAGATCATCGACCGCTTCCGCATGAACGTGGCGTCGCATGATTTCCCGCAAGTGGGCAAGGTGACGGTGAGTGTGGGCTTTGTCAGCATCAGCGCGCTGGAGGCGCCGGTGATCATCCTGGGACACGCCGACCAGGCGCTGTACTACGCCAAGAGCCATGGCCGCAACCTGGCCTGCCATTACGACGAACTGGTCGAAGGCGGCCTGCTGCACGCCATCGACCAGAACGATACGGCCGAGTTCTTCTAGGCTTTACGCCAGCGTCAGGAAGCGCATCGGGTCGACATTCCACTTGGCTGGCGATTCGTGGCCGACGATCTTGTCGCCGCCGCCAAAACCCAGTCCGCGCGACAAATCCACGGTTTCCGGCTTGATATAGAGATTTTTCTTGGTGTTGAAGAACACATTGACCTTGGGCGCCAGCAAATTGGTCTCGTGTGGTTCAATTACAACACCCAGCCGGCCGGATTCCAGCATCACCATGGTGCCGACCGGATAGATGCCCACGCAACGCATGAATTCCTGCGCGTACGCCGGATTGAAGTGGAACTTGCTCCATTCATAGATCTTGCGCAAGGCCGCCGCCGCCGACATGCCCTTGTGATAGCAACGATCCGCCGTAATGGCGTCGTACACGTCGACAATCGCCGCCATCTGCGCCAATTCGCTGATGCCGTCGCCCTCCTGCTTGTTCGGGTAGCCGCTGCCGTCGCGCCGCTCGTGGTGGTGCAGCGTGATGTCCAGCGGAATCGGGCCCACTTCGGGCGACTTCAACAGGATGTCGTAGCCGTCCTGCGGATGGCGCTTGATGATGGCGAATTCCTCGTCCGTCAGCGGGCCGGGCTTGTTCAGGATGGCGTCCGGCACCAGCGCCTTGCCGGTGTCGTGCAGCAGGCCGCCCAGGCCGGCCTGGTGGGTGGTCTCGGGGGCCATGCCGCGCGAACGGCAAAAGGCCACCAGCAGCGTACACACGCTCACCGAGTGCAAAAACGTGTAATCGTCCTTGTTTTTGATCCGCAACAAGCCGACCAGCGCGCCTGGGTTGCGCAAAATCGATTCGGTGATATTCTGCACCACCGGCTGGACCTGATCGAGTTCGATGGCCTTGCCCAGGCGCGCATCCTGCATCACGGTGCGCACCAGGGTCGACGCCTGGTGGCGGATCTGCACGGCGCGCTGCATCTCCTCGCCCAGCGAAACGCGGGTGACGACCGGCGCCTTGGAGACGATCTCCACGATTTCGCGTTCGGTTGCCGCCTGCGCTTCATCGACCGAGGGCGCATCCTGCACATCCAGGCCTTTGGAGTTGTCTATGACAACGTCATGGATGCCGGCATTGATGATTTTACGGATTTCATCTTCGCTGGTCAGCAAAAAACGGTTGCGGACAAATGGGTGGGTCATCCAGTCGCAACTCAGGTCATGGATGTACATGCCCACTTTTAGCTGGGAAGAGTCGACTTTCTTTAACATACCGGTACCCACTTTGAAGAGGCTGGAAACAGCGGAAAGGCCTGATGCCAGTATAACAAATAGTTTCCTGTCAGGATTGAATTTACAGGTGCTACCATTTGTTTGTCCAGGCTAAGAGCGCTAGCAATTTTATGGAATTACGCCAACTTCGTTACTTTGTAGCTATAGTAGACCACGGTTCGCTGTCGCGGGCGGCTGTTGTACTACATGTTGCGCAACCGGCACTAACGCAACAGTTACGGCAACTGGAGGAGGAGCTGGGCGTGCAATTATTGCATCGCTCCGCCCAGGGCGTGCTCAGCACGGATGCCGGCAAGATCTTCTATGAACACGCCCAAGCCATCCTCAAGCAGGTGGCGGACGCCCGCTCTGCCGTGGCGCAGTCGGCCGAGCGCCCGAGCGGCAGCGTCACGCTGGGGCTGCCGCACAGCATATCCGGCGCGCTGGCGCTGCCACTGCTGACGGCCGCGCGCGCGCAGTATCCCGAAATCACCCTGCAACTGACGGAGGAGCTGACCGGCAACCTGAGCGACCAGCTCAAGTCCGGCCGCGTCAACCTGGCCGTGCTGTTCGATGACGGCCAGCTGGCCCAGTTCGCCACGACGCCGCTGGCGGAGGAAGAGCTGCAATTCATCTGTCGCGCCGACACCACCTACGCGCAATGTGAGCAAGCACTCACTCTGGCCCAGGCGCTGAATACCACGCTGATCCTGCCCGGCCTGCAACACGGCGTGCGCCCGCGCATCGAAAGCGTGGCGCGCCAGGCCGGGCTAACGCTGGGCAATGTGATCGAGATCAACTCCATCGCCATCCTCAAGTCCGCCATCCTGGCCGACATGGGCGCAACCATCCTGCCGTCGGCGCCTGTCCTGGACGAGCTCGAGCGCGGCACCATGCGGGCCCATCGCATCCACAGCCCGTCGATTTCGCGCACGGTGGTGCTGTGCGCCTCCAAGAACATTCCGCTGACCAACGCGGCGGCGGCGGTCAGCCGATTGGTGCAACAGGTCAGCGCCCAGCTGTGCGCGGGCGGCACCTGGCCGGGCGCGACCGTCATCGCCTGAGCGCCACCGCCAGGCCATCATTTTTTCTTATACCCCTATCGGCATTCCGTATTTCCGTATACGTCAACTCGCGCCCATACTCCGCTACAAAGCAGATTTTTAAGCCTAAAATATCTGCACCGCCGCTAACCATGCGGCCCATGGCCTGATCCTGGCGCGCCTACCCGGCGCCTCCAAGTTTGGGCGCGATCTGACACAAAACCGGAGACACCGCCATGCCCGATACCACGGCACACGGCCCAGCAACGTCCACCAGAGACGACGCCGCCGCCCCATCCCGCCTCACGTCCGTGAGCCTCGACGACAAATACACCGCGATCAAAGGCGACATTTTCCTGTCCGGCATCCAGGCGCTGGTGCGCCTGCCGATGATGCAGCGCGTGCGCGACCAGGCGGCCGGCCTGAACACCGCCGGCTTCATCTCCGGCTACCGCGGCTCGCCGCTGGGCGGCCTGGACGAGAACCTGTGGAAGGCCAAGCCGCACCTGGAAGCGCACCACGTGCAGTTCGTGCCGGGCGTGAACGAGGACCTGGCCGCGACCGCCGTCTGGGGCTCGCAGCAGGTCGACCTGATCGGCGAGGCCAAGTACGACGGCGTGTTCGCCATGTGGTACGGCAAGGGCCCGGGCGTGGACCGCTGCGGCGACGTCTTCAAGCACATGAACCACGCCGGCACGTCCAGGCACGGCGGCGTGCTGCTGGTGGCCGGCGACGACCACGGCGCCTACTCGTCGACGCTGCCTCACCAGTCGGACCACCTGTTCTCGGCCTCGATGATCCCCGTCCTGTACCCGTGCAACGTGCAGGAATACCTGGACCTGGGCATCCACGGCTGGGCCATGTCGCGCTTCTCCGGCTGCACGGTGGCGTTCAAGGCGCTGGCCGACACGGTCGAATCGTCGGCCTCCGTCGACGCCGATCCGTTCCGCGTCGAGGTCAAGATCCCGCACGATTTCATCATGCCGGAAGGCGGCCTGAATGCGCGCCTGTCCAGCATCCCGCTGGGCCAGCAGGCGCGCAATCAGGAAGCGCTGATGCAGGACTATAAAATCTACGCCGCGCTGGCCTATGCGCGCGAGAACAAACTCAATCACACCACCATCACCAGCCCGAACGCCAAGCTGGGCATCATCGCCTCCGGCAAGTCCTACCTGGACGTGCTGGAAGCGCTGGAAGAACTGGGCATCGACGAGAAGATGGCGGCCGACGTCGGCCTGCGCCTGTTCAAGGTCGCCATGCCATGGCCGCTGGAACCGGACAGCGTGCGCGAATTCGCGCAGGGCCTGGACGAGATCCTGGTGGTCGAGGAAAAGCGCCAGATCGTCGAGTACCAATTGAAGGAACAGCTGTACAACTGGCGCGACGACGTGCGTCCGCGCGTGATCGGCAAGTTCGATGAAAAAGGCGAATGGGTCGCGCCGCGCGGCGAATGGCTGCTCACCTCCAAGGCCGACTTCTCGGTCTCGCAAGTGGCGCGTGTGATCGCCGCGCGCGTCAAGCGCCTGATCTCGGACCCGGTCACCTGCGACCATATCAAGGCCCGCCTGACCTTCCTCGACGCCAAGGACGCGGTGCTGAAGAAGGCCATCAACACCCCGTTCCGTCCAGCGTTCTACTGCTCCGGATGCCCGCACAACACCTCGACCAAGGTCCCGGAAGGCAGCCTGGCGCTGGCCGGCATCGGCTGCCATGTGATGGCGACTTCGATCTACCCCGAGTTCAACAAGCTGACCACGCATATGGGCGGCGAAGGCGCGCCGTGGATCGGCCAGGCCGCGTTCTCGAAGATCCCGCACGTGTTCCAGAACCTGGGCGACGGTACCTACTTCCACTCCGGCTACCTGGCGATCCGCGCGGCCGTTGCGGCCAAGGTCAACATGACCTACAAGATCCTCTACAACGACGCGGTCGCGATGACGGGCGGCCAGCCGGTCGACGGCATCACCTCGGTGCCGATGATCGCGCAGCAGATGGCGGCCGAAGGCGTCAAACGCATTGCGCTAGTCACCGAAGACCTGAACCGCTACACCGACCGCAGCGCCCTGCCATCCATCGTCAGCCTGCACGACCGCAAGGACATGGACGCGGTGCAGCGCGAGCTGCGCGAAGTGGGCGGCGTATCGGTGCTGATCTACGACCAGACCTGCGCGGCCGAGAAGCGCCGCCGCCGGAAGAAAGGCGAATATCCCGACCCGGCCAAGCGTATGGTCATCAACGAAGCCGTGTGCGAAGGCTGCGGCGACTGCGGCATCCAGTCCAACTGCACCTCCATCCTGCCGAAGGAAACGGAGTTCGGCCGCAAGCGCACCATCGACCAGTCGTCCTGCAATAAGGACTACTCGTGCGTGAAGGGCTTCTGCCCGAGCTTTGTCACGGTCGAAGGCGGATCGCTGAAGAAGACCAAGACCGGCGTCACCAAGGACAACGCGGACGACGGCTTCGGCGCGCTGCCGGAACCTGTGCTGCCGTCCTGCGATGAGCCGTACAACATCCTGATCAACGGCATAGGCGGCACCGGCGTGATCACCGTCGGCGCCTTGATGGGCATGGCCGCGCACCTGGAAGGCAAAGGCGCGTCGGTGCTGGACATGACCGGCATGTCGCAGAAAAACGGCTCGGTCACCTCGCACGTCAAAGTGGCGAAGACCCCGGCCCACCTGCGCGCGCAACGCATCGCCACCGGCGAGGCGGACGTGATCCTCGGCTGCGACATGTTGACCGCCGGCGCAGCAGACGCGGTATCGAAGATGCGTCCGGGCCGCACGCTGGCCATCGTCAACCTGCACGAGCAGCCACCCGGCACCTTCGCGCAGAACGCCGACTGGCAGTATCCGGTGGAAGAAGTGCGCGCGCTGATCGAGGAATCGGTCGGCGCCGGCGCGGCCGATTTCATCGACGCCACCAAGCTGGCCACCGCGCTGATGGGCGACTCCATCGCAGCCAACCTGTTCATGCTGGGTTATGCATGGCAGAAGGGCCGTATCCCGCTGAACGAGGAATCGCTGCTGCGCGCGATTGAGTTGAACGGCGTCGGCATCGCTTCGAACAAGAAGAGCTTCCTGTGGGGCCGCCGCGCCGCCGTGGACCTGAAGCGCGTCGAGCGCGTGGCCACGCCTACGCAAGCGATCGTGATGCAGATGCCGCAAAGCCTGGAGAACGTCATCAACAAGCGCGTCGAGTTCCTGACCGCGTACCAGAACGCCGCCTACGCTTCGAGCTACGAGCAGCTGGTGTCGCAGGTGCGCGCGAAGGAGACCGCTCTGGGCCTGGGCAACAAGCTGTCCACCGCCGTCGCCAAGTACGCCTTCAAGCTGATGGCCTACAAGGACGAATACGAAGTGGCGCGCCTGTACACCGACGGCCGTTTCGTCGAGCAGCTCAAGCAGCAGTTCGAAGGCGACTTCTCGGTCAAGTTCAACCTGGCGCCGCCGATGTTCGCCAAGAAGGACGCCAAGGGCCACCTGGTCAAGGCGGAATTCGGCTCGTGGATGTGGAGCGCGTTCAAGCTGCTGGCCAAGTTCAAGGGCCTGCGCGGCGGTGCGTTCGACATCTTCGGCTACACCGAGGAGCGCAAGATGGAGCGCGCGCTGATCGTCGAATACCGCGAACTGGTCGCCACGCTGATGGACAAGCTGTCGCCAGAAAACCACGCCACCGCCGTGGAACTGGCCGGCCTGCCGGAGAAGGTGCGCGGCTTCGGCCATGTGAAGGAAAAAGCTGTCGCCACCTTCCGTGCCGAGAAGGCCCGCCTGCTGAATCAATTCAGCCAGCAGCGCGCCGCCTAAACCGCCGCCCCGTCGTTCCCGCGAAAGCGGGAACCCATACGGCGCACGCTCAGCATGGGTTCCCGCCTGCGCGGGAACGACAAAAATTCGCTTGACTTGACGTTAACGTAAACGTCATATAATGAACTGAATAAAAGCACAAGGGACACCATGAACGACCTCTCCGCTCCGAAAATCGCAGCCGTGCCGGATCAGCCGCGCCTGAACAACAAAGTCCGTTTCGTCACCGCCGCCTCGCTGTTCGACGGCCACGACGCCTCGATCAACATCATGCGCCGCATCCTGCAATCGAACGGCGTGGAAGTGGTCCACCTTGGCCACAACCGCTCGGTCGACGAAGTGGTCACCGCCGCCTTGGCCGAAGACGTGCAAGGCATCGCCATCTCCAGCTACCAGGGCGGCCACGTCGAATACTTCAAATACATGATCGACCTGCTGCGCCAGCGCGGCGGCGCGCACATCAAGGTATTCGGCGGCGGCGGCGGCGTCATCGTCCCCGACGAAATCGCCGACCTGCATGCCTACGGCGTCACCAAGATCTTCAGCCCCGAGGACGGCCAGCGCATGGGCCTCGTCGGCATGATCCAGTGGATGGTGCAGCAGTGCGACATCGACCTGTCCCAGTACTCGCCAACCTCGCTGGCGCCGCTGCGCGAAGACGATATCGCCAATCGCCACCGCCCGCTGGCCCAACTGATCACCGCGCTGGAAAACGAAAAAGCCTCCCCCGCCCTGCGCGCCGAACTGCTGGCCGCCGCCGAAGACCTGGCCGTGCCGACGCTGGGCATCACCGGCACCGGCGGCGCCGGCAAATCCTCGCTGACCGATGAACTGATACGCCGCATCCGCCTCGACCAGGGCGACGCCGTCAACATCGCCATCATCTCGATCGATCCGTCGCGCCGCAAATCCGGCGGCGCGCTGCTGGGCGACCGTATCCGCATGAACGCGATCAATCCGTGGAACGGCCAGACACGCGTCTTCATGCGCTCACTGGCCACGCGCGAAGCGGGCTCCGAGATTTCGCAGGCGCTGCCTGACGTTATCGCCGCCTGCAAGGTGGCGGGCTTCGACCTGGTGATAGTCGAAACCTCCGGCATCGGCCAGGGCGACGCCGCCATCGTGCCGCACGTCGATGTATCCATGTACGTGATGACGCCGGAATTCGGCGCCGCATCGCAGCTGGAAAAAATCGACATGCTCGATTTCGCCGACTTCATCGCCATCAACAAATTCGACCGCAAAGGCTCGCAGGACGCGCTGCGCGACGTCGCCAAGCAGTACCAGCGCAACCGCGAAATGTGGAGCAAGCGTCCGGACGAAATGCCGGTCTACGGCACGCAAGCATCGCGCTTCAACGACGACGGCGTCACCGCGCTGTATCAAGGCTTGCTGCCCAAGCTGGCGCAATTCGGCCTGAAGGCCAAGCCGGGCAAGCTGGCGCCGGTGGATGTGCGCTTCTCCAGCGGCAAACATGTGATCGTGCCGCCGGCACGCGCGCGCTATCTGGCGGAGATCGCCGACACCGTGCGCGGCTACCACCGCTTCACGCGCAAGCAGGTGACGCTGGCGCGCGAACGCCAGCAGCTGACCGAATCGAAACGCATGCTGGCCATCGCCCACAAAACCGCCGACTTCGATGATCTCATCGCCGAACGCGATGCGGAAATGGATGGCGGCGCCAAGAAGCTGCTGGCCCAGTGGCCGGACATGCAGGCCGCCTACGCAGGCGACGATTACGTCGTCAAAATCCGCGACAAGGAAATCCGCACCCGCCTGGTCCAGCACACGCTGTCCGGCACCAAGATCCGCAAGGTGGCCCTGCCGCGCTATGAAGATCACGGCGAAGTGCTGCGCTTCCTGATGCTGGAAAACGTGCCGGGCTCCTTCCCGTTCACAGCCGGCGTCTTCGCCTTCAAGCGCGAAGGCGAAGACCCGACCCGCATGTTCGCCGGCGAAGGCGACGCCTTCCGCACCAACCGCCGCTTCAAGCTGGTCTCCACCGGCATGGACGCCAAGCGCCTGTCGACCGCCTTCGACTCCGTCACCCTGTACGGTGCCGATCCCGCGCTGCGTCCGGACATCTACGGCAAGGTCGGCAACTCGGGCGTATCGATCGCCACGCTGGACGACATGAAGGTGCTGTACGACGGCTTCAACCTGTGCAGCCCGAGCACCTCGGTCTCGATGACCATCAACGGGCCGGCGCCAACCATCCTGGCGATGTTCATGAACACCGCCATCGACCAGCAAGTCGAAAAATTCGTCGAAGAGAACAAGCGCCAGCCGAGCGCCGACGAAGCGGCCAAGATCAAGGACTGGGTGCTGCAGAACGTGCGCGGCACCGTGCAGGCGGACATCCTGAAGGAAGACCAGGGGCAGAACACCTGCATCTTCTCGACCGAGTTCTCGCTGAAGGTGATGGGCGACATCCAGGAATACTTCGTCCACCACCAGGTGCGCAACTTCTACTCGGTGTCGATCTCCGGCTACCACATCGCCGAGGCGGGCGCGAACCCGATCTCGCAGCTGGCGTTCACACTGTCGAACGGCTTCACGTTTGTGGAAGCCTACCTGGCGCGCGGCATGCACATCGACGACTTCGCACCGAACCTGTCGTTCTTCTTCTCCAACGGCATGGACCCGGAATACACGGTGCTGGGCCGCGTGGCGCGCCGCCTGTGGGCGGTGGCGATGCGCGACAAATACGGCGCCAACGACCGTTCGCAAAAGCTCAAATACCACGTGCAGACGTCGGGCCGCTCGCTGCACGCGCAGGAGATCGACTTCAACGACATCCGCACCACGCTGCAGGCGCTGATCGCGATCTACGACAACTGCAACTCGCTGCACACCAACGCCTACGACGAAGCGATCACCACGCCGACCGACGAATCCGTGCGCCGCGCGCTGGCGATCCAGCTGATCATCAACCGCGAATGGGGCCTGGCCAAGAACGAGAATCCGAACCAGGGCTCGTTCATCATGGAAGAACTGACCGACCTGGTGGAGGAAGCGGTGCTGCAGGAGTTCGAGCGCATCGCCGAACGTGGCGGCGTATTGGGCGCGATGGAAACCGGCTACCAGCGCGGCAAGATCCAGGAAGAGTCGATGCTGTACGAGCACCAGAAGCACGACGGCACGCTGCCCATCATCGGCGTCAACACCTTCCGCAATCCGAAGGCGACCGGCGAGCCGCAGAAGATCGAACTGGCGCGTTCCACCGACGACGAGAAGCAATCGCAGCTCACCCGCCTGGCGGACTTCCACGCCCGTAACGCGGAGCACGCGCCGCAAGCGCTGGCCGCCTTGCAGCAAGCGGCCATCGACAACGCCAACGTGTTTGAAAAGCTGATGGACGCCGTGCGCGTCTGCTCGCTGGGCCAGATCACGACGGCGCTGTTCGAAGTCGGCGGCCAGTACCGCCGCAATATGTAAGACCGAACGGGAGGCCATGCTCTGCCTCCCGTCAGGCCTCAGCCCCGCTTGCGGCGGCGGGCCAGCACACCAATACCAGCCAGGCCGGCGATGAACATCGTCGTGCCGGCCGGTTCCGGTACGCTGGACGCCAGAGCACCATCTACTCGCAGCCCCTGCCCCAATCCCAGAAAGGTCGCGTCATACCACTGCCCCCCCTGCATCAACGCATAACCGCCCAGCGCTTGCGACGCCATGCCCGGCATACTGCTTTGGCTGCCGGCGCCATAGCTCGACGTGAACACCACCCAGTACGTGCCGGGCCCCACCGTCCAGTCCAACGCCGACACACCGTTCCAGGCCAACGCGCCGGCGACGGTGGTCACGCTCGCCGATTGCAGCACGCCGCCCGGTATGAAGCCGCCGTCGCCGTCCCCGCTGTTGCTGAACAGGCTAACGCCGACCGTCCCGGCATCGGTGCGGAAATAGCCGGCGATGCTGTCGATGGTCAGCGCAGCCGCGACCGAGAATCGCCCGGCGTAGCTATGGTTGCTGTTGAAGGCCCAGCCGCTGCCGACGGCATTCGACGGCGTACCCGTGTCGACCACCAGCGCGGCCTGCGCAGCGCCGGCTGCGAGGCACAGCGCGAGAATGAAACTCAAACGTTTGAAAAACATGCTTCTCCGCCTTTCCGATATCGATGCGATCACTTCAATTTGCCGGCGCCGGCGTTGGCCGCCACGGAGATCTGCGCCGCTGTCGCGGTCTGCAGCGCGTACAGATACGGCGGCGTCCACACGTTGGCGGAACTTGGCGGCGCAAGGCCGCACTGGCCGTCAACCAGGTTGGTGCCCGACTTATCGCTGACGAAGACGTGGCCGGACGAACGGAAGCCGGTGTAGTCCTTGCCCTTGATGACCTTTCCGCAGAACTCGGACAGCTTGAGGCCCGTGAGGTTGTAGTAGTTATTCTCGACCAGCATATTCGAGTGGTAGCGCGCATCGGAGCCGCTTTCGAACTTCACATCGGCGTCCTTGGTCGATACGCTGCCGGTGACAAGGTTGTTGAACAGGTGGACCTGTCCATACCGGTTCAACGGCAAGCGCGTGGTCGCGCCATCCCACCAGTTGCCGGTAAAGGTGACGTGCATGCGTCCCTCGTCGCTCCATGCGCGGCCGGAGTCGCCATTACCCACCAGCGTGGTCTTGTGGTGTTTGCCGAAATAGCTGTTGGCGATGGTGACGTAATCGCTGCCACGCACCACATCCAGCGCGCCGTCATGCCGCGTGGTGTAGGGAGAGACGGCCAGCGAGTCGGGCGTGTCGCCATCGCTGATGGTCAGGTGGTCGAGGTAGATGTTCTGGCCGCGCGATACGGTCAGGCCATCGGCGTAGGCGTTGGCCGAGTCCTCGGGATTGACGTCCCACGGCGTATCGAGCACCAGGTTGCGCACGATGACGTTGCGCGTCCAGGTCGGGTAATCGTCGCCATCCTTGCCATCGGCAATCCACTTCTTGAAGTCCGTCTCGGGATCGCCGCCTGCCGTCAGCGGCAACTCGCCGCCGATCAGCAACGACGTGCCGGTGATGCGCGCGGGCCGGCCTTGCGCGTCGTTGATGCCGACCAGCGTGGTGTTCGACGGAATGCTGATCGAGCCGCCCAGCTTCTGGTCCGAATAGCTCGTGTATTCCTTGAAGACCGTATTGTTCTGGCTCCAGCGCAGATCGATGTGGCCGATCACGCGGATGATCTTCGGCTCGTTGCCGGCTTCATTGATGGCGGCCACCAGCTGCTGGCCGTTGTACACGGTGTAGACGCGGTTGGCGGTGGCCGAGCCGCCGCCCGTCACCAGCACCGGCGTCTTGCGCGTCCGGGCGTGCCAGCCGGTGGCGGGCGCGCTGTCGCGCTCAAAGGTCAGCACGCCGCCGGTGGGATCGGCCGAGGCGAACTGCCACACAGGCAGCTTGGGCGCGGCCGCGTAGTTGGCGGGATCGTGCAAGCCGCCGGTGAGCACCGGGGCCGAGTAATTGCGCACGCCGTATTGGGCGGTCTGCAAAGGCGTGCTGGCGCCGACGAGGGTCTTGGCATCGATGGTTGCGGCCTGTGCGGCCGATGCCAGCAGGATGCCGGCGGCGATGAGTGAATATTTCAAGGTTGTCTCCATTTTTAGAAAGTGACTGGCTATGCGAGTGACGATTCGTACCCACGTGCTGGTGCAATGCGCGCCTGAGGGAGTCAGGATCGATATAAGCCAACGGGGTGGGTCTGGATAAACATTCAGCATCCGGACTGCGATGACTGAAACAGGCACCTTGCGTACCTGTCGCCGTTGCGACGAGGGCGGGGAGCCGAGGTCGCGCAGGTCAAGGATCGGAGCCGGCGTAAGGATTCAAGCCGGCAGCGATTGACCTGATACTAATCCGTCAGAAAAAAATATGCAACAAGGAGTTCAACGAGACTCGAAATGCGGTCCGGCGCCCTCCTGCGCCAACGCATCCTGCGCGTTGCGCAGCGGGCAGGCTCTCAACGACAGGCATCCGCAGCCGATGCAGCCGTCGAGTTGATCGCGCAGTTGGGTCAGGGTCTTGATGCGCTCCTCGAGCTCCAGTTTCCACGCGGCCGACAAACGGCGCCAGTCGGCCACCGTGGGCGTGCGGCCGGACGGCAGCGCATCCAGCGCCTGCGCAATGTCCGCCAGCGGCAGGCCGACGCGCTGCGCCACCTTGATCACCGCCAGCCGCCTCAGCACCGAGCGCGCATAGCGCCGCTGGTTGCCGCTGGAGCGGACCGAATGGATCAAGCCCTTGGCTTCGTAGAAGTGCAGCGCCGATACCGCCACGCCGGCTCGCGCGGCCAGCTCGCCGACGCCGAGTTCCTTCGGGGGAGATGCCATATAAAATCCTTGACCTCAAGTTAAGTTGAGATTTTATAGTGTCCTCACATTCACCGCTTGAAGGACACCATGAAATTCATCAATCCCACCGGTCTATACGATCCCCGCCCCAATGGTTACAGCCACGTCGTCGTCGCCGAAGCGCCGGCGCGCATTATCTATATCGCAGGCCAGGGCGGCGAGGACGTCAACGGAATGCTGTCGGAGAGTTTTGAGGCGCAGGTCATGCAGGCGCTGGCCAATCTGCGAACCGCGCTGGCCTCAGTGGACGCTAAGCTGAGCGACGTCGCCAAGGTCACTGCACTGATCGTCGACCACAGCGAAGCGCGTTTGGCGATCTTCAGCAGCGCGCTGCGCGCCGCATGGGGCGAGCATCCCGCCCCCGCCTGCACGCTGATCCCCGTGCCACGCCTTGCGCTGGACGGCATGCTGTTTGAAATAGAAGCCATCGTTACCGCCGCTCAACATTGGGGTCAAGTCTGACATTCGGACACGAGCGCTACCGTAGCAAGGCGCTACGGTAGCGCTCGTGTCCGAATGTCAGACTTGACCCCAATGTCCGACGGTGGCACCGGACAGCAGCACCGGCTGCCACAGCTCCTGCAGCTCGCTGGCCGGCTTGCCGTCCACCAGCGCGAGCAGCATGTCGGCCATGCGGGCGCCGGCTTGATGCGCGTCCGGCTGGTCGATGGTGGTGACGTCGATGCCGGCCAACGTGTCGGCCATGCTACCCCAGACGATCACCGAGATCTCCTTGCCGATATCGACGCCCGCATCGAGCAGCGCGCGCACCGCGCCAACGCCGGACAGATGATTGTCGACGATGACTGCGGTCGGACGCGGCGAACAGGCCAGCAGCTGCTGCATCGCCTGGTAGCCGCTGCGGCGGTCCAGCGTGTTATCGATCAGGTAGCGCGTATCCACCGCCAGCCCGGCCGACGCCATCGCCGCCACAAACGCGTCCTTGCGCTGGCGGGCGAAGTTCAATTCCAGCGGAGCGCTGACCAGCGCCACGCGCTGATGGCCCAATCCCAGCAAGCGTTCCATGGCCATGCGGATGCCGGCCGCGTTGTCGTAGTCGAACCATGCATACGGCGCGCCAAGCTCGGTGCGGCCATGCGCGACAAAGGGGAATTTGGATTTGCTCAGGAAGGCGATGCGCTCATCGCGCACCAGCGTGCGGCTGACCACCAGTCCATCGACCCGCCGTCCGCGCACGATCTGCTGGTACGACGGCTGCTCCGCCGCCGGCGACACCGGCGCGATGATCAGGTTCTTGCTGACCTTCTCCAGCGCGGCCGACATGCCGGCCACCACGTCGAGGAACATCGGATCGCCCAGGTCCGCAGGCAGCAGCGGATAGATGATGCCGAATACATTGGTGCGCCCCAGCGCCAGCGAACGCGCCATCGGGTTGGGCTGGTAGCCGTTCTCCTTGGCCGCCTTCAGCACGCGCTCGCGGGTCCGGCCATTCACCTCGGGATAGCCGTTCAACGCGCGGCTCACCGTGGTCTTCGACATGCCGAGTAAATTCGCGAGGCGCTCCAGGTTCATAGACAATTGTTCAATGTTGACCGCTGATTATAGCGGACGGGTCGAAACCACCACCACCGTCATCTACCGCTTTTTTGAAAAAATACAACATAATCAGCACGATAGAAATCGGCACCAGCGTCAGGTAGAAAGCGAAGTGGCCGCTGAAATTACCGAACACGTAGCCGGTGATCAGCGATCCGGTGGTGCCGCCCAGCGCCGAGAAAATCACCAGCAAGCCGGTCATGGCGGAGTGCTGGTTCTTCGGCAGGGAACTGAGCATCACCGAGTTGATGCCGGGGTAGATCGGCGCCATGAACAATCCAATCAGGGGGAACAGAAAGGTCGCCAGCGGTGCGCTGGACCAGCTGATGTTCGGATCGGCCACCACGTCATGCGTCAGCGGGAGCGCCAGCAGCACCATGGCCGCCATGCCGATCACGCAGGCGTTCATCACCGGATACCAGTTCAATTTGCGCATCAACACGCCTGCCGACAGGCGTCCGATCGCCAGGCAGGCGGCGAAGATGCTGGTCACCTGCACGCTCATCGCGGCCGGCAGCTTCAGGATCTCGTTGTTAAACGTCGGCAGCCAGGTACCGACGCTTTGCTCGATCAGCACATACAAAAACGCGGTGATGACGAACACGCACACCAGCGGCTTGAAGAACAGCTTGAGCATGGCCGCGAAATCCTGCGCGACGCCTCGGCCTTCCGGCAGCGCGGCCAGGTCCTCGTTGAAGTGCGTGGTCAGCACCAGCGCGAAGGTCAGCGCGCACAGCACGGCCAGCACCCAGTACACCTGCAACCAGCTATGCGACAGCGGATCGGACGAATCGATGAAGTAGCCGAACACCCAGTAGGCGCTCAACACGCCGACCATGAAGAAGCCCTCCAACAGGTTCATCATGCTGGCGTGCTGTTTGCGGTCGGCGGCGATCAGGCCCAGTGTCGAATACACCGACACCTTCACCAGCGCGAACGATACGCCGACGCAGAAGAACAACAGCTTGGTGGTGGCGAACGACGGCAGCACCGGCATCGCCACGCAGGCGGCGGTGACGATGGCCAGCCCGGCCAGCATGGCCTTCTTGTAGCCGAGGCGCGGCAGGAAGGACGCGATCAGGAAGGACACCGCCGCAATCGGCAAGTCCTTGAAGCCTTCCAGCACACTGGCGCTGGACTTGCTCACACCGTAGTTGTTGATGATCTGAAGGATGACCGTGCCCACGCTGTTGAGCAGAATCGCGAATACAAAGTAAATCAGAAATAGCGCAAATAGGATGCGATTGTTCTTCATACTGTCTCCATTATTTTTATGGCCTCCATGTCATTCCCGCGCAGGCGGGAATCCATGCGGCGTATGGACTCCCGCCTGCGCGGGAGCGGCACGGTATTAATATGATTCGAGATTGAAGTCGTTCAGGCTCGTGATCACCACGTCGGCCTGGGTCAGCACAAAGGGATGGCCTATCCCCAGCGCGAACATCCCGGCCGCCTTGATCGACGCCACGCCCGCCACCGCGTCCTCCACACCCAGGCAGTCCTGCGGCGCCACACCCAGCTCCCGCGCCGCCTTCAGGAAAATCTCCGGGTCCGGCTTGCCGCGCGCGATGGTCGCCGCGTCGACCACGTAGTCGAATTTATCGGTGATGCCCAGGCGACCCAGCACCGTAAAGGCGTTCTTGCTGACCGACGCCAGGCCGATGCGCAAGCCCGCCGCGCGCACCACGTCCAGCGCCCGCACCGCGCCCGGCAGCAGATCGGCCGACGACATGGTGGCGATCAGCTCCTGGTAGTGGCGGTTCTTCTCGTCGGCCAACGCCAGCTTTTCCTCCGCAGTGTACGTCCGCTTGGATGACGCCAGGATCAGGTCCAGCGATCCCATACGGTCAATGCCCTTCAGGTTCTCGTTGAAGGCGTGGTCGAAGTGTACGCCCTGCGATTCCGCCAGGCGCTTCCACGCCAGGTAGTGATAGTGGGCGGTATCGGTGATCACGCCGTCCAGATCAAAGATTACGGCTTTAAAGCGGCTCATGCAAAGCTCCTCGATTGCGTCGGTTGCGACAGCGTCAGTGCGACAGGCTCGCCGCCGTGGGTAAAGTGCAGCGACTCGCCTTGCAGCAGGCGATAGTCCGCGCGGCCCGGCTCCACGTGCACCTCCAGCAGCGCGCCTTTGAAATGAATCTTGAATGTGTAGTGCTGCCACTGCTTCGGCAGCGATGGGGCGAAGTGCAGATCGCCAGCCACCACGCGCATGCCCGCGAAGCCATACGCCACGCCCATCCACGTACCGGCCATCGCCGCCGTGTGCACGCCGTAGTGCGTGTTGCCGTGCGTGTCGTCCAGGTCGAGGCGCGCGGTCTCCATGAAGTAGTCGTAGGCCTTGTCCTGATAGCCCACCTCCGCCGCGATGATGCTGAAGATGCAGGACGACAGCGAGGAATCGTGCGTCGTCACCGCCTCGTAGTAATCGAAGTCGCGGCGCTTGTCCTCCAGCGTGAACTGGTCGGACAGCAGCAGCAGCGCCAGCACCACGTCCGCCTGCTTGCAGACCTGATGGCGGTAGATCACCATCGGGTGGTAGTTCAGCAGCAGCGGATAGTTTTCCTTCGGCGTGTTGGCGAAATCCCACACCTTCTTGGACAGGAAGCTGTCGTCCTGCGCGTGGATTTGCAGCGCGTCGTCATAGGGAAGATTCATCAGCGACGCGGCGCGGCGCCATGCGGCTGGCTCGCCCGCATCCAGTACCGTGGCGGCGGCGATGCGCGCAAACTCCGACGGCGCCTGTGCCTGCAGCTGCTCCGCGATGGAGGCCGCGAAGTTCAGGTGCATTTGCGCCATCGCGTTGGTGTAGTAGTTGTTGTTGACCAGCGCCGTGTATTCGTCCGGCCCCGTCACCTGGTTGATGCAGAAGCGTCCTTCGCGGTCGTAGCTGCCGATGCCCATCCAGATGCGCGCCGTCTCCATCACGATTTCCGCGCCGTGCTTGACGAGGTATTCTTGATCATCGGTCGCTTCCATGTACAGCTTGATGGAGTAGGCGATATCGGCGTTGATGTGATACTGCGCCGTCCCCGCCGGGAAGTAGGCGGAGCACTCGTCGCCGGCGATGGTGCGCCACGGGTACAGCGCGCCGGTCGCATGCGACATCTGGCGTGCGCGCTCACGCGCCTTCGGCAGGCCGGCGTAGCGGTACTCCAGCAGCTTGCGGGCGATCTCCGGCTTCGAATACAGGAAGAACGGGAAGATGTAGATTTCCGTGTCCCAGAAATAGTGGCCTTCGTAGCCCTCGCCCGTCACGCCCTTGGCGGAGATGTTGGTCTTGCCGTCGCGGCCCACCGATTGCAGCAGGTGGAACTGGTTGAAGTGGATGCCTTGCTGGAGCGCGTCGTCGCCGGCGATCTGCACGTCGGCCTGCTGCCAGAAATCGGCAAGGTACTGTTCCTGCGCCAGGCGCAGGTCTTCGAAGCCGCCCGCTTTCGCGGTGGCCAGCGTGTCTTTGCTGCGCCACATCAGCTCCGCCTCGGCGTAGTCGCGCGACGAGAAATAGCTGCCGTACTTGGTCAGCGCGATGCGCTGGCCCGCCTGCGCCTGCACCTCATACGTCTGCGTGAGGCGCTGCTCCACCTGCGCGATCTCGATGGTCGCATCGGCACCCGTCAATTCGGTATCGGTGGCGCTGACCAGCATGAAGCCGCTGTTGTGCGTGCGCTGCACCAGCGCCGCGAAGCCGATATTCTGCTCATGCCCCACCATGTGCAGCGACTGGCCCGACACCGCCGAACCCACGCGCGGATCGTCGCCCGCCTCCTGGTTCTTCACCGCGCCGTCGAGCGACGACACCAGCCGCACGCGGCCCGCGAAGTTCAGCGGCGTCACCTCGAACTCGATCGCGAACAGATGCTTGTTCTCGAAGCACACCAGGCGGCGGCTGCGCACCTTCACGCTGCGGCCCTGCGGCGAGGTCCACTCCACGGTGCGCGTCAACACGCCGGTGCGGAAGTCCAGCACCCGCTCGTACGACCGCACGGTGCCGGTGAGCAAATCGAAGCGCTCGTCCTCCAGCCACAGCTCGATGCCCTTCGCGTTCGGCACGTTCAGCATGAACTGGTTCACCTTGGCCAGGCCGTAGGCCGCCTCCGGATACTGGATCGGCTCCGATTCGTAGAAGCCGTTCAGGTAGGTGCCATCGAGCGAGGTGCCGGCCGGGCCGCTGTAGCCCTCCTCGCCGGTGCCGCGCAGGCCGATGTAGCCGTTCCCCAAAGCGAACAGGGTCTCGTCGAGGAAGTGGGAGTCGGTGTCGAAACTGGTCTCGCGGATGCACCAGGCTTCGAGGGGATAGGTGTGTTGTTGCACAGCGTATTCCTTAAAAATGCGATTCAAAGCGGTTTGAATTTTGAAAAAAGCTGGTTTTTCGAGGTTTTCAGCTTATTTCAGGGGGAAACTAGGTCTGGCGTACCATCAAGGTGGTCGGCAGCATTTCGGACGCCACCGGCTGGCCTTCGATCAAGCCCAACATCTTCTTGGCCAACAATACGCCGCCGTCGCGCAGATACTGGTGCACGCTGGTCAGCGGCGGCACGAAACTGGCCGCGCCGGGCGTATCGTCGTAGCCGATGACGGAGACATTCTCCGGCACCCGCAAATTCTTCTCGGCCAGCGCGCGGATCGCGCCCATGGCCAGCAAGTCACTAGCGGCAAACACGCCGTCGAATATGGCGCCCTTCTTTTTCAACAGCGCCGAGATGCTGTCGAAGCCCGCCTCGAAGGTGAAGGCCTTGGGACGGATGATGTGCACCGTCGCCCGCCCGCCCATCGCGTCGATGAAGCCGGCGCAGCGTTCCTGCACCTCGGCGTGATCGACGTCGCCCAGGAACACCAGCTTCTGCCGGCCCTGCGCGATGAAGCGCTCGGCGGCGCTGATGCCGCCCTTTCTGTTATCCGAGCCGACCACGATGTAGTCGGTATCGGCTTCCGGCGCGCCCCACACCACCAGCGGCATGCCGGTCTGCTGCAAGGTGCGCACCGCTTCGCCGTGCGAGCCTTGTCCCAGCAGGATCAAACCGTCGGCGCCCTGCACCGGCGCGGTGTTCATCAACTGCTTGGAGGTCAGCACCACGCTGTAGCCGGCCGTGGTCAGCTCCTGCGTGATCCCACCCAACAGCTCCAGCGGATACGGGTCGGACATCGGCCGGCCGCGCACGGGTGTCATTTCCACCACCACCGCCACCGAATAACTGCGGCCCATGCGCAGATTGCGCGCGCTCACATTGAAACGGTAACCCTGCTCGTTCGCCAAGGTGCGGATCTTCTCCCGCGTCTCCGCCGTCACCAGCGGACTGTCGCGCAGGGCGCGTGAAACGGTGATCTTGGAGACACCGGCCAGCTTGGCCAGGTCCTCCATCGTCAATGCTGTTTCGGCTTTGCGGGCTACAGACTTATTCGAAGGCATTGATCGCTCATAGGTTGGAAACAGGGTGTGCGCACGCATTATGACAGAAAATTTTCGTTTGTCGCGAAAAATGACATCGATAACATTTCGATTGACATCGATATCATTTCTTGTTTCAATGGCCCATCTTCACGAATCGTGGAAGATGGGGATGGAACTACCGCAGGCTGTTTTTGCTGGTGGCGCGCCGTCCAGGAGACGATTTACACCATAAGAAAGCACAGACCACATGAAAAGCCAGAATCCGTTCTTGTTATCCGCAGTCACGGCTGCCGTCCTCACGCTCGTCAACCAGACCGCCGCGCAAGCCCAGAGCGCCGCCCCCACCGAACCTGCCGCCACCAAGGAAGTCGCCGCCGAAGTCCAGCAAGTGGTCGTCACCGGCGTGGCCTCGGCGCGCGGCGTGCGCAAGGTCGACTCGGCCTTCTCGATCACCACCGCCACCGAAGAACAACTCAAGCAAGCCTCGCCGAGCAGCACCGCCGACATCATGAAAATCGTGCCGGGCGTGTATGCGGAATCGACCGGTGGTCAGTCCGGCGCCAACATCGAGGTGCGCGGCTTCCCGTCGGGCAGCGATTCGCCCTTCGTCTCGGTGCAGCTGATGGGCAATCCGATCTTCCCGCCGCCGACGCTGTCATTCTTCGAAGGTTCGTCGGCCTTCCGCCTGGACGACACGGTCGAGCGCGTTGAAGTGCTGCGCGGCGGCCCGTCCACCATCTGGTCCAACGCCCAGCCCGGCGCGACGATGAACTTCATCCTGAAGGAAGGCAGCGACACGCCGGAAGGCTCGGTGCGCTTCACCACCGGCACCGGCAGCCTGCGCCGCGTCGACATGTTCTACGGCGGCAAAATCAGCGACGGCTGGTACGGCTCGGTCGGCGGCTTCTACCGCAAGACCGATGGCGTGCGCGACGCCGGCTTCCCGGCCGACGACGGCCATCAGCTGACCGCCACGCTGACCCGCAAGCTCGACGACGGCAAGCTGACCATGTACGTCCGCAGCACCGACGACAAGAACGCCTTCTACACCGGCGTGCCGCTGATCTCCAGCAACGGCGGCCACACGATCTCGGGATTCCCCGGCTTCAATCCGCTGACCGGCACACTGATGAGCGGCGAGATGCGCAACTTCACCATCGAAGCGGCGCCCGGCAAGACGCTCAACCGCGACCTGGCGGACGGGCGCGGCCTGAAGGCCACCGTGTTCGGCGCGGACTTCGACCAGAAGATCGGCGAGTGGAGCGTATCGAACAAGTTCAACCGCTTCGACGGCGACCTCAACACCAACGCCATGTTCACCGGTAACAACCCGCTGTCGATGAACGACTATCTGAACGCGGCGATCGCCTCGGCCAACGGCAACGCGGCCACGGTCGCGGCGGCCGGCGGTAAGCTGGCCACGGCCGGCACCGCCACCTATGTGCACGGCGGCGCGGTCGACGGCAACCAACAGGTGGTGCAGGCCGGCCTTTGGTCGGTGGAAAAACAATTAAAATCGTTTACGGACGAACTGCGCGTCAGCAAGGATATCGGCCACGGCCACACGCTCACCGTGGGCGGCTACTTCGCCGACTATTCGTCGCATGACGTCTGGTACCTGGGCAACAGCCATCTGATGTCGGCCGTGCCGCAAGCCAGCCTGATCAACGTGACCCTGAACAACGGCGTGGTCGTGTCGAAGAACGGCACCGACGGCAATGTGTTCTACGCGCCGGTCGCCTCATACGACGGCCGCAACACCGCCGGCTTCATCTCGGACGAGTGGAAAGTCAACGACCGCATCAAGGTCGACTTCGGCATGCGCCATGAACAGCAGAAGATCAGCGGCACGATCTCCAACCTGACTTCGGCCGACACCGACAACAATCCGCTGACCGTGTACAACAACGGCACCTCGATGCCGGACGGCTCCAACACCTACCTGAGCCGCACCGACAGCGCCAACTCCTTCACCATCGGCGGCAACTACAAGCTGGCCAAGGATACGGCCGTGTTCGTGCGCGCCAACCGTGGCCACACCTTCATCTCGTTCGACGACCTGCGCGGCGCCGGCAACCAGCAGACCGCCAACGACCGCAGCATCCTGCCGACGCCGAAAGTCAGCCAGTACGAAATCGGCTTCAAGACCGCGACCCAGCTGTACAGCGCCTACATCAACGCCTTCCACACGGAATTCGACGGCATCGCGTTCACGCAGATCCTGGCCGACGGGCGCGAGCTGCACTCGATCAGCGGCTCCAAAGGCAACGGCCTGGAATTCGAACTGGCCGTGCGCCCGATCGAAAACCTGCAACTGGCCTTGACCGGCGACTACCAGAAATCGGAATACCGCGACAATCCGCAGACCGCCGGCAAAACCGTCCAGCGCCAGCCGAAGCTGCAGTTCCGCTTCACGCCGACCTACCGGATTCCTTTCGGCGACGGCAACTCGGCCAAGATCTACGGCACCTACACCTCGATCGGCGAGCGCTGGGCTGACCAGGCCAACCAGCAATACCTGCCGTCCTACCGCACCATCGACGCCGGCGTGCTGTTCTCGCTGGGCGACAAGATCGAAGTGCGCCTCAGCGGCACCAACCTCAACAACGAACTGGGCCTGACCGAAGGCAATTCCCGCCTGACCGCCGGCGGCACCGGACCGATCAACGCGCGTCCGCTGTTTGGCCGCACCTGGGAAGCGTCGGTGCTGTACCGCTTCTAAACAATCTCTCTCCCTCACAGGCAAGGCGCAGTCAGCCTTGCCTTTTTTGTTTTTGTGGCCTACTCTTCAATTGATCGTGCTCAATACGATTCTGCCTTACCATGCCTGGAATTCTTGCTTAGGAGTTAGACCGTGGCTTCCGTAACGTCCGTCAGTGCGCTGCAGGCATCGATTGCACAGGCCGAAAGGCAGGTGCAAACGGACCAGTCGCGCGTGAACCAGGACGCCAGCCGGCTGGAGCAAAGCCGCGTGCAGCTGACCAAGGATAAGCAGACGCTGAGCGATACCCAGCAACAAAGCACTCAGGCATCCGCGCCGCCGCTGAAGGCGACGCCGGCCCCGAATCTGAACAATGCAATAGAGAAACCATCCCGTGCCGAGCAAGTGCTTCCGGCCGACCTGACCGCGCCGCCCAAGCCGCAGATCAACGCCCAAGGCGAGACCATCGGCAAGCTGATCAACATCGTCGCCTAATTGGGGTCCCACCTAATTGGGGTCAAGTCTGACATTCGGACACGAGCTCAACCGTAAAATTGGGGTCAAGTCTGACATTCGGACACGAGCTCTGCCGTAGACGCGCGCCTACGGCATAGCTCGTGTCCGAATGTCAGACTTGACCCCACCGGTTTGACCCCACCGGTTTTAGCTGACGGACATCGCCGCTTCCAATGCCTTCACCTCGTCCCACCAGCGGCCATCCGCCAGCGGCTGGTGGATATCGAGCGCCTTGCCGATTTCAGGCGTGGCCAGCGGTAGCCGGCGTTCCGCCGCCAGTTCGTGGATGCGGTCGAACGGGTCGTGCCAGGCGTGTAGCGACAAATCGAAAGTGCCGTTATGGATCGGCAGCATCACCTTGCCGCGCAGGTCGATGTGCGCCTGCAGCGATTCCTCCGGCTGCATGTGCACGTCCGGCCATTGCGGATCATAGGCGCCAGTCTCCACCATGGTCAGGTCGAACGGACCATAGCGGCGGCCAATTTCCTTGAAACCGTCGAAATATCCGCTATCACCGCTGAAAAACACCTTCACATCGCGGTCCTCGATCACAAACGAGGCCCACAGCGTCTTGTTGCGGTCGCTCAAGCTGCGGCCGGAAAAGTGCTGCGCCGGCGTCGCCACCAGCCTCAGCCCTGCCACATGGGCCGATTCCCACCAGCTCAGCTGCCGCACCTTGGCGGCCGGAATGCCCCAGCCGATCAAGCGGTCGCCCACGCCCAGCGGCGTGATGAAATGCTCGGTCTTGGCGGCCAGCTTCATCACGGCGGCGTAGTCCAGATGGTCGTAATGGTCGTGCGACAGGATGATGCCCTTGACCGGCGGCAGCTCCTCGATGCTGATCGGCGTCTCATGGAAACGCTGCGGCCCGGCCCACTGCACCGGCGACGCGCGCTCGGAAAACACCGGATCGGTCAGCCAGAAATGGCCGTTGAGCTTGAGCAGCACCGTCGAGTGTCCCAGGCGGAACAGGCTGCGATCCGGAGCATCCAATAACTGCTGCTGCGTGATCGCATGAACGGGAATGGCCTGGCGCGGCACGGTGTCCCTGGGTTTGTCGAAGGCGAAGCGCAGCATGACGCCCAGCGACTGGATGAAGCCCATCTTGTGCATCTTGACCGGATTGCGGAACTTGCCGTCCCGCGTGCGCGGCGCGCTGGGCACGGACAAGCCGTCGAGGTCGGATTCGGCGATAGCGGATTGATAAGCCATGATGGGCAACTCCAGAATTTAGAATGTACACTACACAGTGTAGTTCTTATCTTTTAAAAAGTAAACTAGTCGGTGTAAAATAAAGCCATGAACCTGCCCCTCAAACTGACCGACCGCAAACGCCAGGCCATCGTCGATGCCGCCATCGCGGAATTCCGCGTCAGCGGCTTCGAATCGACCAGCATGGACAAGATCGCCGCCACCGCGGGCGTGTCCAAGCGCACGGTGTACAACCACTTCCCCAGTAAAGACGAACTGTTCGCGCAGATATTGCATGAGTTGTGGAATAGTTCGATGGCGCAGCAGCACCAGCCCTACGACCCGGCCGCGCCGATGCGCGAGCAGCTACTGTCTTTGCTGTGGAAAAAGATGGCCATGCTGCAGGACAGTTACTTCCTGGATCTGGCGCGGGTGGCGATCGCCGAATCCATCCACTCGCCCGAACGGGCGCAGGAGATGGTGACGCGGCTGAGCCGCAAGGAAGAGGAAGCCACGGTCTGGCTGCGCGCGGCCCAAGCCGACGGCAAGCTGCTCAAGGCCGACCCCGTGCTGGCGCCGCAGATGCTGGCCGGCCAACTGAAGACCTTCGCCTTCTGGCCGCAAGTCACGCTCAACCAGCCGCCGCTGGACGCGGCCACGCAGAAAAAAGTGGTCGAGGCGACCGTCGATATGTTCCTCGCCTACGCCAACTAATCAGGCGAAGCTGACCGAATAAATCGGCGGCAAGGTGGTGGAGATGGTCTGCCACTGCCCGCCGCCATCCTCCGACAACCAGGCCCCGCCGGTGGTCGATCCCATCAGCAGTATCTGCCCGCAATCGCTGACGGCCAGGCCGTGGCGATACACCAAATCATAGCAATGCTGCTGCGGCAGGCCGCCGCGCCAGGCGGTGAACGTCTTGCCGCCATCGGTGGTGCGCGTGACCGCCAGCGCCGCATGCGCGGCAAAGCGCTTGCTGTCCGCCTCGGCCGGCACGAACCACGCCGTCTCGCCATCCTTGGGATGCACCGCCGTCACGAAACCGAAATTGGACAGCGGCGCGCTGATCACCTCGGTCCAGTTGGCGCCATTGTCCACGCTGCGCCAGATGCCGTTGTGATGCTGGCACCACAGCTTGTCCGGCTCCGACGGACAGCGCACGATGCGGTGCGGATCCTGCACCTGCTGCGTCTCGGCCAGTTCCGGCGGCATGTAGCGGGCCAGCATGCCCTTGGCGCGCATGCTCCAGCTTTCGCCGCCGTCGTTGGTCAGCCAGGCGCCGCCGCAGGAGATCCCCACCAGCACCGACTTGCTGTTACGCGGATCGACGCAGATGCTGTGGATGCCCGGCACATCATAGCCGCCGCCCATCCACTGCGAGCGCTCCGGCACATTCCACAGCGACTCCACCAGTTGCCAGCTGTCGCCCCGGTCGTTCGAGCGGAACAGGCCGCCCGGCAAGGTGCCGGCCCACAGCACGCCCGGCTGGTCCGGCCCGCCCGCCGCCAGCGACCAGATCTGCTTCAGCGTCCACGCCACCGGATCGGTCGAGTCCTGCGGCTTGACGGGGAAGGCCGGCACCGCCACCTCGGTCCACTCTTCGCTGCCCGGGTCGCGCCGGTGCAGCTTGGCGCCGAAGTGGCCCAGGTTCAGCGCCGCGTACAAAGTGCCGTCGCGCCGGTCCGGCAACACCATCGTCACCGGATCGCCCAGGAAATGCTGCCGGTCCAGATGCCACGCCTCGTGCGTGCGGTAGATTTCGAACAATCCTTTGCGAGTGCCGATGTAGGCGCGGTCAGACATGTCAACCTCCAGAAAGAGCTTGCAGGATATAGACTTTGGAATGCGGCACGAGCGCATCGTTCAACAATTTCCGCTCGCGGGTGCGCTGGCCGTCGATGAAGATGACGACGTTCTCGCGCAGGTGGCCCTGCTCGTCGAGCACATAGCCGCGCAGCCGCGGATGATCGGCGAAGGCCGCGTCAAGGGCGCCGCGCAGATCGGCCGCGCTGGTCTCCACCTGCGGCACGTCCATGAAGCGGCCCAGTTGCTGGGTAAAAATGAGTTGCGCCATCGTTATGCTTGTTGGTTTGATCGACGGGAGTTCAGATTCTATGCCTGAATCGCATAAAATGAAAACGCATCAACTAACGGAGCACCGCATGACGATCACACCGCAAGAGCTGGAACTGTTGATGGAGGAAGTGGAGAAGGAAGACCCGATCGATTTCGCCGACCTGCCGTTCGACGAGCACGATCTGCGCGGCCTGATCTCCAACCACCTGTGCGAGATGGCCGAGGCGATGGAGAGCTTCAGCGAGGAAGACAAGCACCTGACGCTGCTGGCCGTGGCGGCCAAGCTGGTGCTGGAGAACATGGTGCTGAACATCCAGCTGATGCGGCGCCATGGCGTGCCGCTCAGCGAATCGACCGACGCGCTGCTGAGCCGCCTGCGCAAACGCGGCGACGGCGGCCCAGAGACTTAAGTTAAGGCGCCGGAGGGAAATCCAGCGTCGTCGCGTTCACCCGGTTGAACAGGTTGGTGAAGGTGATGGTGGCAATCGCCAGCAGCGCATCGACGATCTGCGCGTCGCTGTAGCCGGCCTGCTTGACCGCCGCCACCACCTCCGCCGGCACCTCGCCGCTGGTGGTGAAAACGGTATGCGCGAAAGCCGCCAGCGCATCGATGCGCGCGTCGCCGCTGGCCTGGCCATGGCGCACGTTCAGCATCGTCTCGCCACCCAGGCCGGACCTGGCGCCTGCCATCGTATGTGCGGCCAGGCAGTAGTCGCACTGTGCGTCCTGGCTCACGGCCAGCTTGACCACTTCCACCTCTTTCGCCGACAGGCTGCTTTTACGCAGCGCGGCGTCCATGTTCAAAGCGGTTTCCAGCGCGATCGGGCTATTGGTGCCCAGCGTGACGTAAGCATTGGGCACCTTGCCGATCGAGCCCTTGATAGCGGTGAACAATTGCGCGGCGTGGCCGGTGGCTTCCGGGACAGCTTGGGTAGTCAGACGGGACATGATGTTTCCTTTCAGGTGAGTTGGTATGGAAACAGTGTAGGCCTGACGAATAAGATCTTGAATGCCCGATTCGCGCTACAATTTGCTCATTCGTCTCATTCGAAGGCCGCCATGGACACCCTCAGCCACCTGCTCTCGCTGTACCCGATGCGCACCGCGCTGGACACGCGCTGCCACTTCGGCGCGCCCTGGGTGCTGGACCACCCGGCGAGCGCCAGCGGCATCGCACCCTACCACCTGATCGTGCGCGGCACGGCGCTGGTGGACGATGCCGACGGCACCACGCTGCAAGCGGGCGACCTGATCGTCTTCCCGCATGGCGCCGCACACCGGCTCTACATCGGCGATCCGGAGCAGGCCTCGCCAATGCACATGGCGCCCGGCCTGCTGCGCTACGAAGGCAACGACGGTGACGGCCCCGCCACCGACATCCTGTGCGGAGAATTCCGCTTCGACGACGACGGCGCCAACGGCCTGCTGGCCGCGTTGCCGCCGATGCTGGTGGTGCGCACCGCAAACCGCGCCGGCGCGCAAGGCCTGAACCACCTGATCGCCATGCTGCAGGCGGAAGCGGAAGCGCCGCGCGCCGGCTCGGAAGCCATCGTGCGGCAGCTGGCGTCGGCCTTGTTCGCGTTATCGATACGCAGCTGGCTGGAACAATCGATGGCGGTACCGGGACTGTTCGCCGTGCTGGCGGAGCGCCGCCTGCTGGCCGCGCTGGATGGCATGCTGTCCGCGCCGCAGCGGGCGTGGACGCTGGAACAATTGGCGGCGGCATGCCATATGTCGCGCGCCACCTTCGCGCGCCTGTTCAAGCAAGCCGCCGGCGTCGCGCCGGCCGCCGTGCTGACGCAACTGCGCATGGCGCAGGCCGCGCGCCTGCTGGACGCCGGCCAGCACGCTGGCGACGTCGCCGAAGCGGTGGGCTATCAATCGGAAGCGGCCTTCAACCGGGCTTTCAAGCGCCAGTACCAGATGGGGCCGGGAGCCTGGAGGCGGCGGGCGCCACGATAACAAGATCGGTTTCGGCGATGGATACCGAACGCTTCGACCACGACAGGTCGTGCAGCGGCGCGATCGAACGATTGATGGAAGTGCATAATGCCGGGGGCACCTGTGTCCAACTGGGCGCGGCACTCCGTGCCGTTCAGCTTAATTGGCACGAACAACGCCGCATTCACCGGTCCCTCTCCCGGAACAACTTCGGCACGGGTCCATTCAGTGCGAGTCACCCCCGACGCCGCACAGGCGCTGACCGTTGTCGCAGCCAAGCTGGTGCTGGAGAACATGGTGCTGAACATCCAGCTGATGCGGCGCCACGGCGTGCCGCTCAGCGAATCGACCGACGCGCTACTGAGCCGCCTGCGCAAACGCGGAGATGGCCCGCCCGCCTAGTCCGCAGGCTTCCATGCGGACAGCATTCCGAGGACATTGTCGTAGTTGCCGGTAGCCTCGGCAGTGCGCAAAAACTTGGCGCGTTCCACGATGACTTCCTTCGGCGTGGGTTCGCTCAGCAAAAGGCCGAGCGCCTCATCAAGGAAGTCTTCCAGGGGCATGGATTGTTCTTCATTTTCCTGGCCGAACAAGGTGGTACGCACGCCAGGGGGAGCCAGCTCAATCACGCCCACCGAAGTGCCGGCTAGTTGAACGCGCAAGCCTTCGGTGAACGAATGGACTGCCGCCTTGGTGGCGCTATAGGTCATGGCCAAGGGGAATGGAACAAACGCCAGGGCGGAACTGACATTGATGATGACGCTGTCTTTTTTCGCCAGCTGCGGCAGGAACGCATAGGTCATGCGAATGGTGCCCAGAAGGTTGGTCGTGACGGTGTCTTCCGCCGTCGCCAGCGAGTCAGCGTCCAACACATTTTCGGGCAACATGATGCCGGCGTTGTTGATGACGACATTCAAGCCGGGGTAACGCTCGGCCATCAATTCACTCGCCTGAACGATCGATTTGGCGTCCGCAACATCCAGCTCAATGGCGTCGATGCCTGGATAATCGGCCGCGATCTGTTGAAGCAACGCCTTCCGTCTTCCCGCGATGATGACCTTGTTGCCGGCCTGATGAAAACGCAGCGCCAGGCCGAGGCCGATGCCCGCAGTGGAACCGGTGATGAGAATGGTGTTACCTGTGGCCTTCATGGGTTTCTCCTTGTGGATAAAAAGGGTAAAATCACAAACGGACAACAATCCGCTTTAAAAACAGCGTAACGGACAATCGTCCGTTTGTCAAACGACCCCATAAAATAAAAAGGAGGACTTGTGGATAGTCCCAAGCGCGCTGACGCGGTGCAGAACCGCGAACGCATCCTGGAAGTGGCACTTGCAGAGCTCATCCGTTCGGCCGAGGTGCCGCTGAGCGCGATCGCCAAGAAGGCTGGCGTCGGCCAGGGAACCTTTTATCGGCACTTCCCGACGCGAGAGGCGTTGGTGATGGAGGTATATCGCCACGAGATGTCGCAAGTCGTCGAGTTTGCGGAGCATCTGCTTGAGACGCGTCCGCCCGAGCAGGCGCTGCGGGAGTGGATGAACCGCCTCGCCGAGTACGCCATCACAAAAGCCGGGCTGGCCGACGCGATCCGGCTGGCTGGAGGCTCGAAGGAATGTGCCGGGACGGGCGGCTATGCATCAGTGATCGCTGCGGCCCAGATGCTGCTGGACGCAAACGAGAAGGCTGGCACTATCCGCGCTGGAGTAACGGCCGACGATTTTTTCCTGGCCATCGCCGGCATTTGGCAGATCAACGCCAGCGAAGACTGGCGGCCGCGCCTTAATTGGCTCATGGATCTCGTTATGGAAGGACTCCGCGCTGGTGCGCGGGGGGCGTGATCAGCTACCGTTTTCAGGTCAGGCGAACTTGGAGGCGGCGGGCGCCACGATGAGCAGGTCGGTTTCGGCGATGGCCACGCAAGGCAGGATGTAGCCCTCGCGCTTTTCGTCCGCGCTCAGGCCCGGCCACTCGATCAGGTAACGCACCGTGCCGCTGGTGCTCAGGCAGATGCAGGTGCGGCAGGTGCCGTTACGGCAGGAGCTGGGCAGGCGCACGCCGGCGCGCTCCGCGCTTTGCAGCACCGTCGCCGGCGGCCGCGCGTCGAAGGTCCATCCCTGCACCGCCAGCGTTACCCGTACCGCCTTGTCCATGCTGCGTCCTGAAATGCCGCGTCAAACCAGCATGATAAACCGTCAGGCCGGCAGCTCGGACCTGGACTTGAGCTTGAGCTTGACCGTGGGACGTCGCACCGCCGCGCCGGCGCGCAGCTTGAACACCGCCATCGCCTGCGACACGCAGCGGGTTTGCCGCTCCAGGTTTCCGGCAGCCGCCGCGGCCTGCTCCACCAGCGCAGCGTTCTGCTGCGTGATATTGTCGATCTGTATCACCGCCTGGTTGACCTGGACGATGCCGTCGGTCTGCTCGCGGGTCGAATTCGAAATCTCTTCCATCACGCGCGACACCCGGTCCACCGATTCGATCACTTGGTTCATCGTCACGCCGGCGCTGCCGGTCAGCGCGGTGCCGGCCTGCACCTTCTGGATCGACTGGTCGATCAGCATCTTGATGTCCTTGGCCGCCGTGGACGAACGCTGCGCCAGGTTGCGCACCTCGCTGGCCACCACGGCGAAGCCGCGTCCCTGCTCGCCGGCGCGCGCCGCTTCCACCGCAGCATTCAACGCCAGGATATTGGTCTGGAAGGCGATGCCCTCGATCAGGCCGATGATGTCGAGCACCTTGTTCGACGATGCGCTGATCTCGTCCATCGTCGCCACCACCTGCGACACGATGCTGCCGCCCTGCGCCGCCACCGCCGACGCCTTTTCCGCCAGCTCGTTGGCGTTGGCGATATTGCTGACGCTCTGCTGGACGGTCGACGTCAGCTGCTCCATGCTGGCCGCGGTCTCCTGCAGGCTCGATGCCTGCGACTCGGTGCGTCCCGACAGATCCATATTACCGCTCGCGATTTCGCCGGTCGCCAGCGAGATCAGGTCGAAGTTGGCGCGCACATCGCCGATGATGCTGTGCAGGTTGATCGTGGTTTGCCGCAGTGCCACCAGCAGCTGTCCCACCTCATCGTCTCGCTGGATATCGAAGACGGCGGTCAAGTCGCCGCCAGCCATCATGCGTGCCGCCCGCGTGGCCTGCCGTAGCGGCAACGCCACGTTCAGGTACAAGTTGCGGCCGAACCACACCATGCCAAGCATGGCGCCCAAAACCAGCGCACCCATCCAATAGCGCACCGCGCCGAGGGCGGCATTCTCCATTCCCAGCAGAACAAAGGCCAGCAGGGCCAGCACGCCGCCTGTCAGCAGTGTCGCCAAGCCGATCTGCTTCGTCAGCGACAGGTTCAGCATGCGCAGCAGTCGCGCCACCACCCCGGTCGACACCACCCGTCCGTTAACGATGCGCAGACCGTTCGGATTGCCGGCCTTGAATTGACGGTACACCTCGTCCGCCTTGCGCACCTGCTCGCGGCTGGGCTTGGTGCGCACGGACAGGTAGCCGATCGGCTTGCCCTGTTCGATCACCGGCGTCACGTTCGCCATCACCCAATAGTAGTCGCCGTTCTTGCAGCGGTTCTTCACCAGGCCAGTCCATGGCGTGCCCGCCTTGATGGTCGCCCACAGGTCGGCAAATGCCTCGACCGGCATGTCGGGATGGCGCACGATATTCTGCGGCGCGCCGATCAGTTCCTGCTCGGTAAATCCGCTAATTTCAATGAAATAAGGATTGGCATAGTTGATATTACCCTGTAAATCCGTGCTGGATACGATGGTCTTGCCATCCTCCATCAGATACTCGTTTTGGGTTACAGGCGTATTGATACGCATGGCGACTCCTTTTTGTTTTTATACAGACGAAAAGGGCGTGCCGTGTTTTGGGGAGCGCCATTGGCTCAAGCCAACAACTTCAGGATAAGGGATTTAGCAGCATTATGGCAAATAATTTCAACAATGAACCTTATCGCGGGTTGATACCATACGTTTCTTGACCTGGAACAGATGGTCGAAATGCGGAAGCAACAGCTTCAGTCCGGCTTGAAATTCTGCCCCAAAGACATGGGCTTATTCAGCAAGATGGTCTGCGGGTTCCGGCAAATAATCACCAGCACCACGATCGTGGCAAGATAGGGCAACATCGACAGGAACTCCGACGGAATGTCCAGCCCCATGCCCTGCCCGTGGAACTGCAGCACCGTCACGCCGCCGAACAGATACGCGCCCACCATCACGCCGCGCGGCTTCCACGTCGCGAACACCACCTGCGCCAGCGCGATCCAGCCGCGTCCCGCCGTCATGCCCTCGACCCACATCGGCGTCAGCGCCAGCGACAGGTAGGCGCCGCCCAGGCCGGCCATGGCACCGCCGAACAGCACCGTGCCGTAACGCAGGCCGATCACCGGAAAGCCGATCGCATGCGCGCTGTGCGGCGACTCGCCCACCGCGCGTATCACCAGCCCAAGCCGCGTGCGCGCCAGCACCCAGCCGACCAGCAGCACCAGCGCCACCGAGCCGTACACCATCGCGTCAAAACGGAACAGCAGCGGCCCCACGAACGGCAAATCGGACAGCAGCGGAAAATGCAGGTGCGGCATCGGCTCCACCGTCTGCCCCACCAGCCCGCGCCCCATGAAGGCCGACAGGCCGATGCCGAACAAGGTCAGCGCCAATCCTGTGGCCACCTGGTTGGTCTGCAGCGTCAGCACCAGGAAGCCGAAGATCAGCGACATCAGCATCCCCGCCACCATCGCGGCCAGCAAGCCAAGCCACATCTGCCCCGTGCCCAGCGTGACGCCGAAGCCCACCACGGCGCCGACCAGCATCATGCCCTCCATGCCCAGATTGAGCACGCCGGAACGCTCGGTCACCAGTTCGCCCATCGAGGCCACCACCAGCGGGGTGGCGGCACCCGCCGTGCTGGCGAGGAAGGCGATTAACAGTTCGGTGCTGATCATGCGGTTTCTCCAACGGTGACAGGCAGGTGCCGCGCGCGCGGCTTGAAACGATAGTGGATGAACAGGTCCGCGGCCAGCAGGTAAAACAGCAGCAGGCCCTGGAACATGCCGGTGATCGCCGATGGCACCTGCAGTTCGATCTGCGCCGTCTCGCCGCCGATGTACAGCAGCGACATCAGCAACGCCGACAGCACCACGCCCAGCGGATGCAGACGTCCGACATACGCGACGATGATGGCCGCGAAGCCATAGCCCGCCGACACCGACGGCTGCATCTGCCCCAGCGGCCCGGCCACCTCGCCCACGCCAGCGATGCCGGACAAGGCGCCGCTGACCATGAAGGCCAGCCACACGTTGCGCGGCTCGCTGAAGCCGGCGTACAGCGCGGCGGCCGGCGCCATGCCGCTCACCTGCATGCGGTAGCCGGCGAAGGTGTGCTTGCAGAAGAACCAGGCCGCCACCGCCGCCAGCAGCGACAGGATGAAGGCCGCGTTCACCCGCAAGCCCTCCACCAGCAGCGGCAAGGTGGCCGAGTCGCTGAACATCTTCGACTGCGGGAAATTGAAGCCGGCCGGATCGCGCATCGGCCCGTGCACCAGATAGCTCAGCAAGTGATACGACACATACACCAGCATCAGGCTCACGAGAATCTCGCTGGTGTTGAAGCGCGTGCGCAGCAGCGCGGGGATGGCGGCCCACAGCATGCCCCCCAGTGCGCCGGCCACTAGCATCAGCGGCAGCACCCACCACGCCTGCACCTCGTCGAAATACAGCGCCACCGCGCCGGCGGCGATCGCGCCCACCGTCAGCTGGCCGTCGGCGCCGATGTTGGCGACGTTGGCGCGGAAGCCGATCGCCAGGCCCACGCCGCACAGGATCAGCGGCGTCGCCTTCAGCAGCAGCTCGCCGACGCCGTACAGCGTGGTCCACGGCTTGATGAAGTAGACGTAGAAGGCATGCAGCGGTTCCTGTCCGAGGAAGAAGAACAGCGCGGAGCCGGTCAGCAGCATGGCCGCCGCCGCGATCAGCGGCGACGCCAACATCATCGAACGCGAAGGTTCCGGGCGTTGTTCAAGCCGCGACATGTTCTGCTCCCTGGTAATCGAAATCGCCGCTCATCCACACGCCGATCTGGTTGATGCTGGTGCCGCCCGCCGGCACCGCCTTCGACAAGCGCCCATCCGCCAGCACGGCGATGCGGTCGCTCATCATGAACAATTCGTCCAGCTCCTCGGACAACACCAGCACCGCCACGCCCTGGTCGCGCATGTCGATGATGGCCTGCCGTATCAGCATGGCGGCGCCGATGTCCACGCCCCACGTGGGCTGCGCGAACACCATCACCTTGGGCGCCAGCGCGATCTCGCGGCCGACGATGAACTTCTGCAGGTTGCCGCCAGAAAGGCTGGCCGCCGCCGACTGCTCGCTGCCGCACTTGACGTTGAAGCGCTCGATCACCTTGCGCGCGAACTCGCGCACCGCGCCGCGCTGTATCAGCCCGCGCTTGACCATGCCGGTGTTGGCCGCCGGCAGATAGCCTGTCAGCAGCGCGTTATCGGCCAGCGACAGGTCGGGCGCGGCGCCCCGTCCCAACCGCTCCTCGGGCACGAAACCAAGCCCCAGCTGGCGCCGTTGCGCGGCATCGAGCTTGCCCACGTCCTGGCCGCACAGGCGGATCGCACCGCTGCCGGCGGCCAGCGCGCGCTCGCCGGAGATGGCCTTCAACAGCTCCTGCTGGCCGTTGCCGGATATGCCGGCGATGCCGACGATCTCGCCGCTGCGCAGCTCCAGGCAGACGTCCTTGAGCCGCGTGCCGAATGGATCCTCGCTGCGCACATTGAGCTGCTCAAGCGCCAGCAGCACCTCGCCCGGTTCGCGCGGCTTGTGTACGCACACCGGCAGCTCGCGGCCGATCATCATCTCCGCCAGCGATTTGGCGCTTTCCTCCTTCGGGTTGGCGGTGCCGGACACGCGCCCGCTCCGCAGCACGGTGGCCTTGTCGCACAGGGACTGGATCTCGTCGAGCTTGTGGCTGATATACAGGATGCTGACGCCTTCAGAGGCCAGGCGCCGCAGCGATTCGAACAGCTTGAGCACCGCGTCCGGCGTCAGCACCGAGGTCGGCTCGTCCATGATCAGCAGGCGTGGCGACTGCAGCAGGCAGCGCACGATCTCCACCCGCTGTCGCTCGCCCACCGACATGCTGTGCACCAGCCGTTGCGGATCCAGCGGCAGGCCGTATTGTTCGGAGACGGCGCGGATGCGCGGCGCCAGCGCGGCCGGCGCGATCTTCTCGTCCAGCGCCAGCGCGATGTTCTCGGCCACGGTCAGCGTCTCGAACAGCGCGAAGTGCTGGAACACCATGCCGATGCCCAGCTTGCGCGCGTCGTGCGGCGAGTGGATGTCGACCTGCTTCCCCTCCCACATGATCTGGCCTTCATCCGGCTTGGTCACGCCGTAGATGATCTTCATCAGCGTGCTTTTGCCGGCGCCGTTCTCGCCCAGAACCGCGTGGATCTCGCCCGGCATGACGGTCAGGTCGACCGCGGCGTTGGCCACCACGGAAGGGTAAATCTTGGAGATGCCCAGCATCTTCAGGCGCGGCTCTGTCATCGGCGCTTCCCTCATCGTATACAAATTGAATACAAAAACAGACGCAATTAGCATGCCACACGCGATCCGCCGTAAACGCTCTGTTTTGGACCGGAGAGTGCACTAAATATGACACAGTTTTTCACCAAAAATGTGCGCGACGCTCAAAAATGAGGACAAAACAAAGTATTTTCGTACACAATACAAGACAGCTTCAACGCAGCTTTGTACACGATGTAGTTAGCATGGTTCCTGCTTTATGCAGTGTGAGCACCACCCTCACGGAGAATCGATCAATGCCATTACAGGGCAAACGCCAACCTCGCAAGGCCGCCGCCGCGGCCGTCGTTGCGGACGCGCCTGCCGCCATCAAGCGCGGGACCACCGCCGTCGACCTGCGCATCTACCGCGCGGTCGTCAATGCCGTCATGAGCCACCGCCTTCCGCCCGGCACCCACCTGGGAGAAGCCGATTTCTGCGAGCTGTATCAGGTCAGCCGCACTACTGTGCGCAAGGCGCTGCAGCGGCTGGCGCACGATCACATCATCGAGCTGCGGCCCAATCGCGGCGCGGTGATCGCCTCGCCCACGCCGGAGGAAGCGCGCGACATCTTCGCCGCCCGCCGTGCCATCGAGCGCGAGATCGTGCCGCTGGTGATACGCAACGCGACGCCCGCCTCGCTCAAGCAGATCCGCGCCGCGCTGCACGCCGAGGACCAGGCCCGCCGCACCGGCGACCGCGCCGGCTGGATACGCCTCGGCGGCGAGTTTCACATCCTGCTGGCGGAGCTGGCCGGCAACCAGGTGCTGCAGCGCTTCATGGCGGAGCTGGTGTCGCGCTGCTCGCTGATCATCGCGCTGTACGAGGCGCCCGGCGCCACCATGTGCGAGAACGACGAGCACCAGGACCTGGCCACGCTGATCGAACAGCGCAAGGTCAAGGAAGCCGTCCACCTGATCGAACACCACCTGCTGGAAATCGAAGCGCGCCTGCACCTGCATGAGCAGGATAAAAAAGTGAATCTGGCCGAGGCACTATCCGGATACTAGCTTGGCCCGGGAATTGCTAGAGATGTCAATGAGATTGAATCCAATCACAAAAACGAATTGGATACAAAAGAAGTTATTACAAACCACGTCGTTCCGCATTTGCCGTCTTTAATCTCACTGAATGGAGCTCCATGATGTCCCGTCTCGCCTCCCGCACCGCCTTCGCCCTTCTCGCCCTTCTCGCCTGCTGCGCCTGCGCCGCCCACGCCGCCGACTGGAGCGACACCTCGCTCAGCTACCGCTACGGCACCAAGTTCGCCGAGCCGTTCAACGACAAGGACATCACCAAGAACATCGTCAACCTGAGCAGCGTCTCCGGCTACAAGTACGGCAAGAACTTCTTCAGCGTCGACTTCCTGATGTCGTCGGAGGTGGACCCATCGTCGGCCGGCGCCAAGAGCGGCGCGCATGAAGCGTACGCGCTGTACCGCCACACGCTGGACCTGGGCAAAGTCACCGGCAACAGCTGGGCCTTCGGTCCGGTGCGCGGCGTCGGCGCCACGGTGGGCTTCGATTTCAACAGCAAGACCGACGCCGGCTACAACTCCAAGAAGCGCATGGTCGTCGCCGGCCCGACGCTGATGATGGACGTGCCGGGCTTCCTCGACGTCAGCCTGCTCGCCCTGTGGGAGAGCAACGCGCCATTCAACACCTTCACCGGCGCCGCCACCCCGCGCTACGCCTACAAGACCCACCCGATGCTGACCGCCGCATGGGGCATCCCGTTCAATATCGGCATCCCGCTGTCGTTCGAAGGCTTCGCCAACTTCATCGGCACCAAGGGCAAGAACGAATTCGGCGGCGACACCGCGCGCGAAACCAACATCGACATGCAGATCATGTACGACATGAGCGCCGTGGTGAGCGCGCCGAAGAACACCTTCAAGGTCGGCGTCGAGTACCAGTTCTGGAAAAACAAGTTCGGCAACCCGGACACCAACAACCCAGGAGCAACGGCCAAGACGCCGATGGTCCGCGCCGAATACCACTTCTAAACCCAGCCCATCAAAGGAAACCGTATGATCAATCGTCGCAAAGTACTGGCCGTGGCCGCACTGGCCGCCGCCACCATCGGCATGTCCGCCTCCGTGTTCGCTGCGGAACCGTTGAAGATCGGCTTCGTCTATGTCGGCCCGGTCGGCGACGCCGGCTGGACCTACGCACACGACCAGGCCCGCCTGGCGATGGAGAAGGAGCTCGGCGCCAAGGTCAAGACCACCTACGTCGAGAACGTGCCGGAAGGCGCGGACGCCGAGCGCGTGATCCGCAAGCTGGTGGCCGAAGGGAACAAGCTGATTTTCACCACCTCCTTCGGCTACATGAACCCGACCGAGAAAGTCGCCAAGACCACGCCGGGCGTGGTGTTCATGCACGCCACCGGCTTCAAGACCGGCAAGAACCTGGGCACCTACGAATCGCGCCTGTACGAAGGCGCCTACCTGAACGGCGTCATCGCCGGCAAGATGACCAAGTCGAAGACGCTGGGCTTCATCGCCTCCTTCCCCGTGCCCGAGGTGATCCGCAACATCAACGCCTTCACGCTGGGCGCGCAGAGCGTCAATCCCGGCGTCAAGACCAAGGTGATCTGGGTGAACTCGTGGTATGACCCGGCCAAGGAACGCCAGGCGGCGGAAACCCTGGTGGCGCAAGGCGCGGATGTGATGGCGCAGAACACCGACTCGCCGGCCACGCTGCAAGTGGCGCAGGAAAAAGGCGTGTACGCGTTCGGCTGGGATTCGGACATGTCCAAGTTCGCACCGAAGGCGCACCTGACGGCGGCCACCAACAACTGGGCTCCCTACTATATCGAAACCGCCAAGGCGGTCATCGCCGGCACCTGGAAAACCGGCGAGTACCGCGGCGGCATGAAGGAAGGCATGGTCAAGATGTCGGCGCTGAACGCCGTGGTGCCGGCCGATGCGGCCAAGGCGTTCGAAGAGAAAAAGGCCGCGCTCACCGCCGGCACCTTCGCGCCGTTCACCGGTCCGATCAAGGACCAGTCGGGTGCCATCAAGTACGCCGCCGGCGTGGCGGCGCCGGTGAAGGACCTGCTGTCGATGAACTTCTACGTGCAGGGCGTGGAAGGCTCGATTCCGAAGTGAGCTCTGATCCGGTCCTGTTGAACGACTGGCACCCGGTCGCGCTCTCGCAAGAGATCGCGGCCGGCGCGATCACGGCCACCGACCTGCTGGACACGCGCCTCGCCCTGTGGCGCGACAGCGGCGGCGCGCTGCACGCGTGGGAGGACCGCTGTCCGCATCGCGGCACCCGCCTGTCGACGGGCGCCCTACACAACGACACGCTGCGCTGCGCCTACCACGGTTGGACCTTCGGCACCGAAGGCCGCTGCAAGCACATCCCCGCCCTGCCCGCGCTGGGCGAAGCCAACCTGAAGGCGCAAGTCGCCACCTACCGCGTGCAGGAATGCTATGGCCTGGTATGGGTCTGCCTCGGCGACCCAGTCGTGGCAAGGCCTCCGCCGTTTCCCGAATTTTCCGACGCAGCCTTGCGCAAGGTCTGGTGCGGACCGTACGACGTGCAAAGCAGCGGGCCGCGCATCGTCGAGAACTTCCTCGACATGGCGCATTTCGCCTTCGTCCACGAGGGCATATTGGGCGTGCAGGAGCGGGCCGCCATCGACAACTACACCGTCGAGAACTTCGACGACGCCGATTACGGCAGCGGCGTCTGGGCCAAGCAATGCCGCGCATGGCAGCCGCAGGCCAGCAAGGCCGCCACCGCCGGCGCCGACATCGAATACACCTACCGCGTGGTGCGTCCGCTGACCGCCGTGCTGACCAAGCATCCGGCGGCCAGCGTGCGCGAAGCCATCGCGCTGATGCTGCAACCGCTGACCGAAACCACCACCCGCGTCTGGATCATCCTGGCGCTGGACGACTTCACCTCCGGCGACGACGAGCTGCGCCAGTTCCAGGACACCATCTTCCTGCAGGACCGGCCGATACTCGAAAGCCAGAGCCCAGCCAGGCTGCCTTTGATACCGGGCGCCGAAGTCTCGGTGGCCTGCGACCGCATGTCGCTGGCCTATCGCGGCTATCTCAAACAGCAGGACCTGCGCTACGGCGTTCTGCGCAACGACCAGAAGACCACATGAACAACGCCACCGCCCAGGATCACGAATTCCTCACCCGCGTGCTGGCGTTGGCGCAGCGCTCGCGCGACGAGGGCCACCATCCCTTCGCCGCGATGGTGGTGGCCGCCGACGGCACGGTGATCTCCGAAGCGATGAACGCCTCCAGCAGCGACCGCACCGCGCACGCGGAAATGAACGCGCTGCGCATGGCGTCGCAGCGCCACAGCCCCGGGCAGCTGGCCACGGCCACGCTGTACGCCAACGCCGAACCCTGCGCCATGTGCGCCGGCGGCACCTACTGGAGCGGCGTGGGACGCGTGGTGTATGCGATGTCCGAAGCCAGCCTGCTGGCACTGACCGGCAGCGATCCCGAAAATCCCACCCTGTCGCTGCCCTGCCGCGAGGTGTTCGCGCGCGGCCAGCGTCCCACCGAAGTCATCGGCCCGATGCGCGAGGACGAGGCGCGCCTGGCGCACGCCGGCTTCTGGCACAAGTAAATTACTGATGCATTCCAATCGGACCGGGATCATAATTGTGATCCGGGCCGATGCGGCGCGCCCTGGCAAAGCGTGCGTCGCCGTCAATTTTGCTCAAAAATTATGCAATTTAACAAGTGACGTTTCCAGACGACACCACAAGCCGAACCCGGCAATCGGATTTGATTAATTTCGTCAACAGCGTCACAGTGGCACCATCAGCCATGCGCCAGGCTGAATACGCGGCGCGGGGGAGACGATAATGAAACAGTTCATCCACATTGCCATGCTGGCCACAACGGTGGCCTGCGCCTGCGCGCACGCCCAAATCCAGCAGCCCCAGCCGGTCGTCGCGCCGGCCCTGATGTCGGCGCCGGCCCATCCCGATCCCTACATTCCGCCGGCCATGCGCAAGCCGCCGCGCGACGGCGCGCCCAGCCCCATGCTGCAATACCAGTCCATGCAGAAGCTGAAGCAGCGCTTCGAAGAGGCCGACGTCGACAGCAGCGGCAGCCTCAGCCGCGAGGAAGCGCATAGCGCCGGCCTGGGCTTCGTGGAAAAGAATTTCGACCATATCGACACCGCCCAGCGCGGCGTGGTCACCTTCGACGACTTGAAGGCCTTCATCATCCAGCGGCGCGAAGAAGCGCGCTCGCGCTGAGCGGCGCGCCTCTTCAACTTACAGCTTGTAGTTCACCCCCAGCAGGAACTGGCGGCCATAGGTGGTGTAGCGCTCCGGCGCGTACGAACCGCCCGAGAACGGATCGCCCTGGCGCGTCTGGTACGGCGAGTTGTTCAGGTTATTGACCTGGAACAGGAACGACAAGCCCTTGTAGCGGCCTTCCTCGATCGCATAACCAAGCTGCAGGTCAATTTGCCGCTCGGCCAGGATCTCGCTGAAGGAACGCTGCGCGAACAAACCGGTCACCTCGCCGCGATACGCCGAACGGTAGCGGCGGCTCACCCGCGCCTGGTAGCCCGACTTCTCGTAGTACACCGTGAAGTTGGACACCACGCCCGACAAGCCCGGCAACTTCTCCTTGGTGCCCGGGCCATTCGGATGGATCGAGCTCTCGGTGCCGGACATGCTGCCCGTCACGCCGAAGCCTTCCAGCGGCGCGTACAGCAGGCCGCCGTCCAGCGCGCCCGACAGCTCGACACCCTTGACCAGGCCGCCGGCGCCGTTGGCCGGACGGTTCAGCGTGCCGATGTCCTGCAGCGGCACCACGGCCGACGGGTTGGGGAAGCCGGCAAAGCTGAACGCGGTCTGCTGGTTGTAGATGTAGCTCTGCAGTTTTTTATACCAGAGCGCGCCGGCGATGTAGCTGCGCTTGCCCATGTATTTTTCCATCGACAGGTCGTAGGAATTGGCGCGCCACGGTTCCAGCTGCGGATTGCCGCCGCTGCCGTTCCACATGCGGGTGGTGGCGTCCACGCCGCCCGCGACGCCGGCGCGCATGTCCGACATCTGCGGCCGGGCCACGGTCTTGGCCGCGCCGAAGCGCAGGTTGGTGGTCTCCAGGTACTTGCCGAGGTCGAAGTTCAGGTTCAGGCTGGGCAGGTAGTCGGTGTAGCGGGAGCCGCCCGTGATCGCGCCCAGCTTGCCGGCGTTGACAATGGCGCCGCGCGATTGCTGGTCGACGTTGACCGCCTGCAGGCCGATATTGCCGCGCAGCGGGAAGGGGCCGACGTCGGTGTCGATGCCCAGGCGGGCGTAGGCGGTGGTGACTTTCTCGGTCACGCCCCAGTCCTGCAGCGCCTGGTCGTCGGGGCGGGCCGGCTGCATCGTGTAGTACTTGCCCAGCACGCCCATGACGTCATAGGTCAGCACGCTCGGGATGCCGGCGAAGGCCAGCGAGGTGGACGGCTGGATCAGGTCGGGCGACACCACGGCCGGCGCGCGGCCGTTGTTGAGGTTCCAGTAGTTGTTGGTGTCGGCGTGGGTCTTCTCGCGCTTGCTGTAGTTGACGCCGCCCTCCAGGCTGCGGAACATGCCGTCCAGGTCGCGCTTGGCCGACAGCTTGATCGAACCCAGCTTGTCCTCCACCACCGGGTGGTGCATGTCCGCGTCCTTGCCCCAGCCGCCGACGTCGGTCAGCTTGATGATGGACGGATCGGCGAAGTTGATGCTCGGCGTGAAGGTCGGCAGGCCGCTGGCGGTCGGGATGCGGAACTGGAAATTGTTGTCGGTGATGTGCGAGTTGGCCGGGCCCAGGCCGGCGTAGGTTTCCAGCACCTGCTCGCGGCGCTTGGCGGTCGAGTACGACGCGTCGCCCACCAGCGTCCAGCCGTCCTTGCGGTAGGTGTTGTTCCAGCCGACCGCGCCCAGCTGGTCCTTGCGGGTGTTGAAGTCGTTGCGAACGATGGGTTCCAGGTTGACCAATGCGCCGCCGACCAGCAGGCGCGTGCCGCCCACGGTCTGGATGATCGGGTTGTTGTAGGTGACGTCGCTCCACTGGTGCGAGTTCCACATCATGCCGCGCATGGTGGTGTCTTCCTTGAACTCGGAATAGTACAGGTCCAGCGTGGTGCGGAATTCCTTGGTCGGACGGTATTCGATCACGCCCATCAGGCCGTCGCGCTTCTGCTTGCGCGAGGTGGCGGTCACTTCAGCGCCCTTCAACGCCACCACGTCCTCGTCACCCTTGGGCAGCTTGTTGTCCGTGCCCCACCACCACGATTTGTATTCCTGCTGCTGGCCCGGCGAATCCAGGTGCGCGTAGCCGAACGCCACGCCCAGCGTGTTGTTCATGAACTGGTCCACGTAGGAGGCGCTGACGCGGTTGCCGTTGGCCGAGCTGTTCGAGTTCAGCTTGCCGTTGGAGTTGTGCTCGCCGCGCGCGTTGAACACGATGGTACGCTCGCGGATATCGAGCGGGCGCACCGTGTGCAGGTCCACCGTGCCGGACAGGCCCCCGCCGGCCAGCGAGGCGTCCGGCGTCTTGTAGACGGTGACGCCGTTGATCAGCTCGGACGGATACTGGTCGTACTCGGCGCCCCGGTTGTTGCTGGTGGAGACCAGCTCGCGGCCGTTCATCAGCGTGCCGGAGAAGTCCGGCGCCAGGCCGCGGATCGAGATCACCTGCGCCCGTCCCTCGACGCGCTGCGCCGTCAGGCCAGACAGGCGGGCGATGGATTCGGCGATGCTGACGTCGGGCAGCTTGCCGATGTCCTCGGCGGTGATGGCCTCGACGATGGAATCGGCATCGCGCTTGACCGCCATCGAGGTCTCGATGCTGCGGCGGATGCCGGTCACCACCACCGACTGGACTTCCTTGCCGTCCACGGCGGACGGTGCCTGTTGCGCCCATGCCGGGGCGGATGCGATCATCAGCGCCGCGCAGGCGGCGGCGATCGGTGTCAGTGCGAGTGCTTGTGTTGGCTTGCTCATCTTCTAGTCTCTCTTATAATTTTAGACGGGTTGATAGTGCTAACGGAAGGGTTGTGGTGCGGTGCTGCTGGTCATCCAGTCCTGCAGGGGCTGGTGGACCTCGTAAGCCTGGGTGCCGAACAACTTGAACAGGTTTTCGATGTCGGCGATGGGCGCCTTGGTGAAGTCGATGGCCGGCACGGCGGCGCCGGCCGCGTTGGTCACAAAGCCCCAGCTGCCGTTGCCCTGGCCGCCGCCGTTGCTGACCACCTTCCAGCTCCACGCAGTAGTGGCCCAGCCGTACTTGGCGTAGGTGTCGAACGAGGCGCGCGCCACCTGGCCGCCCAGGTCCAGGCCCATGCCCATCCACGGCTGGGTCTCGCCGATGAAGAAGGCGGTGTCGACGGCCCTGATCTTGTTGTCCCATTCGCAGACGCCGCTGTTGCCGCCGCCGCCGCAGGTGAGCCAGTCCTTGTGCACCTGCAGGCCGGTCTGGCCCCAGCCGAACAGGCCGGGATAGAAGTGCATCTCGAACGCGACGTTGCTCATGCCCTGGTCGGACGGCTTGCCGTAGGCGGTGATGTTGCCGCTGTTGTGGCCGGGCAGGATCACCACATGGTTGGGATCGACCGCGCGGATCGCCGTGTACAGGGTCTTGACCACGGCGGCCAGGTTGGCGGCGGTGGTGCCCCACGGTTCGTTGAGCACGCTGTAGCCGGCCACCGCCGCGCGGTCCTTGTAGCGGCCGGCGACCTGCTGCCACAGCCAGATGGTGCGGTCCTGGAATTCCGGCGTCGGCCAGTACAGGTTCTTGTTGGCGCAGCCGCTATGCTGCTCCCAGCCCTGCGAGCCGACCGCGCCGTGCAGATCGAGGATCACGTACATGCCGCGCTTCTCGGCCTGGGCAATGGCGTCGTCCAGGTAGCGCCAGGCGTCGGCGCGCAGGTGGCGCGGGTTCTTCTCGTCCTCGACCACGCTGTAGATGAAGGGCAGGCGCACCACGTTCAGGCCGAACTTCTGCATCTGGTCCCAGTCGCGGGTGGTGATCCAGTTATCGCGCAGCAGCTGCATCAGGCGCTGGCGCTCGGCGTAGCCGAAGCGGCTGTCGAAGTTGGCCTCCAGCTTGCACTGGTCGTCGATGCCGGCGCTGCCCTGGCCCATCATCCAGAATTCGTTGATCAGCCAGTTGCCGAGATTGGTGCCCTTGAGCGCCACCTGGCCGCCGTCCGCCTTCAGCCACTTCGTGCCCTGCGTGTGCAGCATGGTCAGCGGCAGCACCGGCACCGGCGTGACCGGGGTCGGCTTGATCTCGGCCTGCGGCGGCACGGGCGGCGTCACCGGCGCCACTATCACGCTGGCGCCACCGCCGCTGCCGCAAGCGGCCAGCATCGCCGCACCTGCCACACACATCGCACTCAGTAACTTGACCATCCGTTGCTCCTTGTGGAAGCGCTTCCACATCCAGGTTGAAAAAACTGCCGCGCGCTAGCACGGCAGTGCGTGTCAGGGTTGCCAGGTAAAGGTCGCGACGCTGGCGGCCGGCAGTGTGTAGCTGAAGCTGCGTTGGCCCGGCGCCAGGCGCACCGCGAAGTTGCGCGGCGTCTTGGCCGAGTTCACCACCAGCAGCGCCACCGAACCGTCGTCGGCGTTGCGGAAGGCCACCGTGTCGAGGTCGTCGTAGCCGCTGGTCGAGGCGATGCGGCGCGCGCCCTGGCGCACGAAGCGGCTGGCGTGGGCCAGCGCGTAGTACTCCTCGTTGCGCGTGACCTTGCCGTCGCGGCTGTCGATGGTGACCACGCCGCGGCAATCCTGGCAGCCGCCCAGGTGCGGGCCGTCGTTCTCGTCCAGCGCCAGGTTCCACAGCAGCACGCCCCTGGCCCAGCCGCGCGTGGCGCCGATCACCAGCGTGCGGGCGAAGTGGTTCAAATTGTCCGACCACACCGGCGCCCACTTGCCGCCCGAGCATTCGGTGAAATACGTATCCTTGTCCGGCCAGCGGTCGTGCAGCGCGGCCTGCACGCGCACGTCGCCGGCGTAGCAGTGCCAGGCCACGCCGTTGACGTACTTGCTGGCCACCGGGTCTTGCAGCACGGCGGCCGGCGAACCCGGCTCGTCCCAGTTGTGGTCCCAGTCCAGGATGCGGGTCCGCGGATGCTGCTTCGCCAGCAGCGGTCCCAGGTGGCCGCCGATGAAGGCGGCGCGCTGGGCCGGCTCGACCCGCATGCCGGGATAGTCCTTGGGCTCGAAGTGCGGTTCGTTCTGCAGGGTCAGTGCGTAGATGGGCACGCCTTCCTGCTCATACGCGCCGACGTAGCGCGACAGGTAGGCCGCGAACGGCGCGTAGGCTTCCGGCTTCAGCGTGCCCTGGATCAGGCTGTCGGTGCTTTTCATCCAGCCCGGCGCGCTCCACGGCGAGGCCATCACGCGCAACCTGGGGTTGATCGCCAACGCGGCCTTGGTGACGGGCAGCACGTCGGCGCGGTTGGGATCGATGGAGAAATGCGCCAGCGTGGGATCGGTCTGGCCGGGCGGCATGTCGTCGAAGCTGTAGTGCTGGCGCGAGAAATCGGAGGCGCCGATGGTCAGCCGCGTGAAGCTGAAGTTGGCGCCGGGCGCCTTGCCGAACAGCTCATTCATCAGCGCGCCGCGCTGCTGCGGATTCAGGCGGTTCTGGATCAGCCAGGCCGAGGCGTCGGTGATGGCGGCGCCGAAGCCCACCATCTCCTGGTAGCGCTGGGAGGGATCGACCTCGATGATGGTGCTGGCCTTGGCGCCCGGGCCGAACGCGGCGTCGGCGCCGCGCGCCAGCAACCGCGTCTGGTCGCCGGTGGTGATCCATGCCTGCACCTTGCCCTGCGCCTGCGCGGCGCCGTGCGCGCACAGCAAAAGGACCGGGATGGCCAGCAGCCGCAGCAGCGGTGCGTGCTGCGGATGGCGATCGGGCGAGCGGCGCGAGGCCTGGTCGCCCGGCAGAGCGTGGCTGGCTGTGAACATTCTGTCTCCATGCAGAAGGGTCCAAGCCCGTCTGTCTATGTGTTTTTTCACAAGTGGAAACGCTTCCACTTATTAAATTCACTATAGCACCGTGAATTCTTGCATGTCAATCGCGGAAAAGCGCGGCCCGTGTTAATTGGTGAGTTTTCTCCGGGAAAAATATGCGCAAAATAATGTTTTCCGCCCGTCACGAAACCAGTATGCTCCCCGTGCGGCGCGGCCTGTTGCCGCTGTATCGAATTCGCCACGCTGAACCACGCCACCCATGTCACAGGAGTCCTTTCATGCCCACATCCGATCAAACGCCTGACCTCGTGTTCTATCTCAACGGCGAGCGGGTCCAGCTGCCGACGGTCGACCCGACCGTGCTGCTGGCCGACTACCTGCGCTCGCCGGAAGTGGGCCTGACCGGCACCAAGATCGGCTGCAAGCAAGGCGGCTGCGGCGCCTGCACCGTCATGCTGTCGAGCTGGAACGAGGCCACCCAACAGGTCGAGCACCGCTCGGTCAACTCCTGCCTGCGCCCGGTCGCCTCGCTGGACGGCATGCTGGTGACCACGGTGGAAGGCACCGGCAGCGTCAAGTCCGGCTGCATCAGCAGCGTGCAGGACGGGCTGGCCAGCAACAACGGCACGCAGTGCGGCTACTGCACCCCGGGCTGGGTGATGAACATGACGGCCGCCGTGGCCCAGCGCGGCCCCAAGCCCGGCACCAAGCAGGAGATCGAGGCCATGTTCGACGGCAACATCTGCCGCTGCACCGGCTACCGTCCCATCCTGTACGGCTTCAAGAAAACCTTCGCCTCCGACTGGAATCCGCAAGTGGACGAGGCCGGCTGCATGAAATGCGAAATCGATCCGGCCGAGAAGGTGGACAAGGTCGCGCCGGTGGAGATCGCCTTCCCCGCCGAGCTGCGCAAGCCGCCGCGCCCGGTGCACTACTCGGCCAACGGCTACCACTGGTTCCGGCCGCTGACGGTGTCCAACACCATCGGCCTGATGCGCGACTTCCACGACCGCGCCAACCTGCGCCTGGTCGGCGGCAACACCTCGATCGGCGTGTATCCGCGCACGGTGGAAAATCCCCACGTGTTCATCGACATCTCGCACCTGCCCGAGCTGCACGCGCTGAGCCTGGCGGACGGCCAGCTACGCTTGGGCGGCGGCGTGTTGTACGCAAAGCTGCTGGACTTCCTCGACGCCGCCACCGACAAGACGCCCAACGCCGGCTTGCAGGCGCTGGCCTACATGGCCGGCCGCACCGCCGGCGGCATCGTGCGCAACGCCGCCACGCTGGCCGGCAACACCATGCTGGTCGTCACGCACGCCGAGCAAGGCGTGCCCTTCCCCTCCGACCTGTACACGGCGCTGGCCGCGCTCGACACCACGGTGACGGTGAGCGCGCCCGAACATCCCGAACCGAAGACGCTGCCGCTGCTGGACCTGCCCGCCTACTGGCGCCAGCATGCCGAGGGCTGCGTGCTGCTGTCCTACCAAGTGCGCCTGACCGGCGCCGACGAATACGCGCAGACCTACAAGACCGCGCAGCGCGAGGTCAACGCCCACTCCATCGTCAACAGCGGTATGCGTGTCAAGCTCGACGCGCAGCAGCGCGTGGCCGACATCGCGCTGGTGTTCGGCGGCATGTCGCCGACCGCCACCCGCATGCCGCACACCGAGCTGGCGCTGCGCGGCCAGCAGTGGGACGCCGCCGCGCTGGCCCAGGCCATGCCGGTGCTGCGCCAGGAACTGGACGCGCTCGCCGACCGCTACGCCGCCCACTACGCTCAGCTGCCCGACGAGGGCTACAGCGCCACCTACAAGCGCCAGCTGGCCGAATCCTACCTGTACAAATTCTTCATCGCCGTCAGCGAATGGCGCGGCCTGCCGGTGCCGCCGGCGCTGCGCTCGGCCGGCGAACGCGGCGGACGGCCGGTGTCGAAAGGCACGCAGGCCTACAAGGAGTATGCCGACCAGTTCCCGGTGCACGTGCCCTACGTCAAAATCGAAGCCATGCTGCAGGCCACCGGCGAGGCCCAGTACATCCATGACATCCCGATGCCGCCGACCGGCATGAATGGCGCGCCGGTGCAGAGCATGGTCGCGCTGGGCACTTGCGTCTATCAGGTGCCGGGCGTGGACGGCCCCGCCTCGCCGGCCGAGGTGCTGACCGCGCTGCAGGCCGTGTATCCGGGCGTAAAGGACTACATCACCGCCATCGACGTGCCCGGCAAGGTCATCGACGGCATGGCGATGGACGATCCCATCTTCGCCATCAGCGTGCCGGCGGCCGATTGTCCGAAGGGCGCGCTGCCCGACGGCTACAACCCGCGCGCGCCGCTGCTGCTGACCGGCTACGGCCAGTGCATCGGCATGGTGGTGGCGCGCAATGAACAACTGGCACAGGAAGCGGCCAACTATCTGCAGACGCACTTCTGCCGCTTCACCGCGCAGCGCCCGCAGATCGACCTGCCCGACACCGACGCCGCGCGCAACAAGCTGGTCTACCTGGACAAGCCGGCCGGCGCGCCGTGGTACTCGCACATCTGGAAGATCACCCGCAGCGGCACCAGCCTGGCCTGGGTGCAGCCGCGCACGCCCGATCAGCCGGACCTGCGGCAGCCGGTGGTGGACCACAACATCGCCATCAACAGCGAGCTGTACGGCCCGGTCAGCTGCACCCGCGTGGCCAGCCGGCAGAAGGTCGGCAGCCAGATCCACTTCTACATGGAGACGCAGTCGAGCTACGTCGAGCCGGTGGAGGACCGCCAGGTGCGCGTCTACGCCTCGACCCAGGACGCCAACGTGGTGCAGGGCGCGGTGGCCAGCGTGCTGACGCTGCCGGTCAACAAGGTCGACGTGCGGGTGCGCCGCATCGGCGGCGGCTACGGCGGCAAGTGCGGGCAGTCTGCGTTCGCCAGCACCATCGCGGCGGTCGGCGCGTGGAAGCTGAACCGGCCGCTGCGCATGGCCGCGCTGCGCCAGGTCGACACCGCCATGTTCGGCCACCGCCACCCGGCGCTGGGCAACTACAACATCGCCATCGGCGACGCCAGCAACCCGCTCACGCACGGCAAGCTGTTCGGCTTCCAGGCCGACTACTGGCTCGACGGCGGCCGCACCTACGACTGCAGCTTCGTCATCAGCGACTGCATGGCGCTGCGCAGCGACTCGGCCTACTTCATCCCCAACTGGTCGTGCACCACCGACGTCTGCCGCACCGACAAGACCAGCAACACCTCGATGCGCACGGTGGGCATGATCCAGGGCGCCATCATCGTCGAGGACGCCATCGAGGCGGCGGCCCACGCGGTCGGCCTGACGCCCGAGCAGGTGCGCGCGCGCAACCTGTACGTGCAGGGCCAGGTCACGCCGTACGCCGAACCGCTGGACTCGTGCTACATGCGCGAGGTGTGGGACTACACGCTGCAGAAGGCCGACTTCGCCAAACGCGAGGCGGCGGTGGCCCAGTTCAACGCCGCCAACCGCTGGCGCAAGCGCGGCATCTCGGTGCTGCCCGTGAAGTACGGCTCGGGCTTCAACCTGGCGCTGCTGGAACAGGGCGGCGCGCTGATCGAGGTGTACTCGCAGGACGGCACGGTGCTGCTGCGGCACGGCGGCATCGAGATGGGCCAGGGCCTCAACACCAAGATGGCGCAGGTGGTGGCCTACGCGCTCAACGTCCCGATCGGCATGATCAGGGTGGCGGAAAACGACACCGCCGTCGTGCCCAATCCGGAGAGCACCGGCGCCTCGACCGGCACCTCGTTCAACGGCCTGGCCGCGCAGCAGGCCTGCGGCGAGCTGCGCCACCGGCTGGAGGCGTACTGCCTGAACCTGCTCACCACCAAGGGCAACGCCTGGTGCGTGAAGCAAAACATCAACTTCTGGGACTACAAGGAAGGCTGGCGCGCCAAGGTCATGCACAACGGCGCGATGACCATGATCTGGAACGTCATCGTCACCATGGCCTTCAACGAGCGGCTCAACCTGTCGGCGCAGGCGCGGGTGGCGATCGAGGGCGGCGAGCATCCCGACGGCAACCTGGAGTTCAAGATTGTGGACGGCCAGCCGGCCAAGGAGGAAGTGGACTACTTCACCGGCTACACCTACAGCGCGGCCTGCGTGGAGGTCGAACTCGACGTGCTGACCGGCGAGACCACCATCCTGCGCGCGGACGTGGTGTACGACGGCGGCAAGTGCCTCAATCCGGCGGTGGACGTGGGCCAGGTCGAGGGCGGCTTCGTGCAGGGCCTGGGCTATGTGACCAGCGAGGACCTGAGTTACCAGCCGGCCGATTCCAGCACCGCGCCGAGCGCCACGCGGCCGGCGCCGGGCGCGCTGTACACCACCAACACCTGGGAGTACAAACCGCCTGCGGCGCAGTCGATTCCGCTGGAGATGAACATCATGATGTTCCCGCGCGAACTGGCGCCGAACGCGCCGGAGGAAGGCGACATCCTGTCCGCCAAGGAAATCGGCGAGCCGCCGATGACGCTGGCGGTGGCGGCCTTCTTCGCGATCAAGCGCGCCGTGCTGGCGGCGCGCCAGGACCGCGGCCACCATGAATGGTTCCAGATGGAGTCGCCGGCCACGGTGCAGCGCGTGCGCGAAGCCTGCCTGGTCGACACGGCCGACCTGCGCGCGGGCTAGTGGATCGACAGCACCGCGCGCACGCTGGCGTCAAGCGCGCTGCGGTCGATATAGCCCACCAGGTTGGGGTTGTCGGCCACTAGGCGCTTGATGGCGGCGCTGTCGCCGGATTCCACCGGCGGCTGGCCGCGGCCGGTGAACAGCATGTGCGCCCAGTAGGCCTTCATCTGCGCCGGCGCCTTGCCGCTGCTCTTCAGATAAAAGATGTCGCGCACCGGCGAGCCTTCGCTCTGGTCGATCGGCACCGCGTGCAGGCCGTTGGGAAACTCGGCCGCCTTGCCCAGGAACAGGTCGGACGCCTGCTCGCCGCTGAGGGCCTTGACGGGATTGCGGGCCGAAACGATCACCACCACCTCGGCGCTGCAGCTGCCGGCCAGCAGCAGCAGCGCCGCCAGCAGGCAATGGAAGGAGACAGGCAGGCGCATGGTCGGTCTCCGCATCAGTAAAGGAAGTCGGCCAGCAGGCTGACCACGTTCACATGGCCGCCGCGCGGCGCGCCGGCCACCACGCTCTGCAAGGTGCCGTAGGAATTGGCGCCCAGATGCAGCTGGTCCCATTGCAGCTTGAGATCGAGGTTGCGCGCCACGTCCCAGCGCATGCCGGCCGCGTAGGTGCGCTGGGCCACGGGTATGTTGCCGGTATCGGTCAGCGGCCGCAGCTCGGACACGGTGACATATGGTGTCAGCGCGCCGAAGCGCATGCCGCCGTTCACATACCATGCCTCGCGGATGGCCTTGACGCGCTTGCCGTCATAGTTGGTGGCCCGCACCCATTCGCCGGCCACGAACCACTCGCCGGGATCCCACGACGCACCCAGCGAGGTGAAGCGCCCGCGCGGCGGATTCTGGTTGTCGACATCGCGCTCCTGGTAGGCCGCATGCAAGGTCAGCGGCCCCTTTTCCAGCGTGTCGAACACCCCCATCACGGAGGTCGAATGCACGTCGACGCCGCGCGTGTTGGTGACGGTGCGCTTGCCGTACAAGATGCTGGTGGTGTTGCTGATGTCGCCGGCGTGGATGCGGTACGAAGCGTCCACGCCATCGCTTTCCTTGAGCACCAGCAGGCGGTAGACCTCGATCGGCGGACGCGCCGTGATGTTGCTGTAGCCGACCCGGCGCGAGTCCGACAGCAGGAAGCTGGCCAATCCGATCCTGCCCACGCGCACGCTGAAGTCCGGCGTGAACGCGTACTTCAGGTTGGCCCAGGTGACCAGCGGCCGGTAGCTGTCGTTCCAGCGGTACTCCGACACCACCTGCAGCACGCCCGACAGCTGCGGCGTGAAGTTGGCGGTCAGCTGCACGCCCAGGCGGCTGTCGATGTCGCCGGTCCACTGGCGGTTGCGGCCGGTGCCGTTCGGCTGCAGGTTGTCGAACACATAGTCGGCGTTATGCTCGTCCGAATGCGCCAACCCGACCGTGCCGAAGCCGTTGACCGACAGCCACGGCCGCACCGGATCGGACGGCGCCTCGGCCGCCTGCGCGGACAAGCTCAGCAATGCCGCCAGCGCGGCCGGAATCAGGTAAGAAGTGGCAGGCATCCGGGCTCCAGGCAGATCGGTCATTGTTCCATGTAATGGTCCAGCAGCTTCTCCAGCTCCCTGGTCTTGGCGAGCCGCGCCAGGCCCTCGTTCAGGGTCTGCAGCAGCTTGGCCGCGTCGGCGCCGCCGGCGGCCACGCCGAAGTACAGCGGACGCAGCGGCGAATCCGGCAGCGGCTGGCTCACCAGCGTGCCGTCCACCAGCAGGCTGCGCAGCTTGGGATTGATCAGGTACTGGCCCCCCATGGTTTCGCGGCTGTCGATGAACAGGTCGCAGCGGCCCAGGTGCAGCTTGCCGATCAGCTGCTCGTAGCCGATGGTGGCGCCCCGGTCGACCTTGCTGGTGGGGATGCCGTAGACCTCGAAGTGGTAGCCGCCCAGGCCGCACAAGTGATACTTGCCGACGTCGCTCAACTTCTGCAGGCTGAGTCCCTGCGGCCGCGCGCGGCGCGAATAAAAGTACACATTGTGCATGGTGAAGTAGGCATCGCTGAGCACCAGCTGGCTGCCGGCATCGGCCTGGCTGACGTTAAGCGCGATATCGACGCGATGATCGGCCACCAGCGCCAGGCAGCGCGCCCAGGGCAGCAGCTGCACGCTGACATCCCAGCCCTGTCGCGCGCCGATCAGCTTGAGCAGGTCGACGCTGGCGCCCACCACCTTGGCGCCGCGCTGGCCGTTGACGCGCTCGGCGAACACGAATGGCGGGATCTCCGCCTGGTCGGCGCACACCTGCACCGTGCCTGCGCAGGCGGAGCCCATGGCAAGACACAGCAGCAAAAAGCATGCGTATAAACGATTCATAACATAAGGGCGGCCGCGACAATTCGACTTCCATTCTAGCAAACGCACGCCCCTCCGCCCCAACAAGTGTTGCGCCGATGAAAACTTTTTTTGCCGAAAGGCCGATCGGATTTGCGCTATATTTGTTGTCTTTTTCTTAAACGCAGACCAGTCATGCCTTTGAAATTCCTCGCCGCGTCTTTGCTGGCGGCAGCCATGTTGAGCAGCCTCGCCGGTTGTTCCCGCAAGCAGTCCGTGCCGGCGGCGCCAGTCAAGCCGCCGGCCAGCGCACCGGCGGCACGGTGCTGGTGGTGTTCGGCCAGCACGCCAACGCCGCCGGCGACGCCGACTCCGCGCACGTGAGCAGCGGCTACCTGAGCCTGTATCTGCTGCGGCAGGAAGGCAAGCAATGGAAGCTGGTGCGCCGCCACGACAACGTGGCCAGCCTGGGCTCGTCCGGCAATATCGGCGAGCTGCGCTGGATCGAGCTGGCGGCCGGCAAGCCCGGCATCGCGATGCTGCACGGCGGCGTGTGGCAAGGCTACGCCATCACCATGCTCTCGCTGTTCGACCCGGCCGCCGCGCAAGTGCGCGACTTGGCCGGCGCCATTCGCGTGCAGTCGGACAACGAAGGCGCTTGCGGACCATCAACCAAAAAGTGCTGGCAAGCCGACGCGGCATGGCGCTTCGAGCCGGCCGCCACGGCGAGCGGCTATGACGACCTGGTGCTGACGTTCACGGGCGAGGAAAGGACCGCGCGCTCGGCGCCGGCATCGCCCGACCGGAACGAGGACGTGGACCGCGAAACGCGCCCGCTCAACGGCAACGCACGCTACGTGTACGAACACGGCGCCTACCATTTGCGCGAAGGCGTCAACCCGGTACCGGGAATCTGAACGCTAGCGGGCCGGCTCGTCCCATACGGCGGCGGCCGCGCGCTCGATCACGGGACGCCAGTCCGGCGCCACCGGCAGCAGGAACACTTCGGCCAGCGCATGCTCGATCTCGTCGGCGCTCAGGAAGCGGCGCTCGCTGGCGCCATCCGCGCGGCGTATCGTCAGGCGGTTGCGCAGCAGCGCGTGGCGCGCCTCGGGCGTGGAGCGCGCCACGATCAGGTCGTGCCGGAAGTGCGATTGCGGATAGGTCGACGAGTAATAGTTGGCCATCACATAGTCGCCGTCGCGGCACGGCGCGGGCGAGATCAGGTAGACCGGCAGCCAATCGTCGCCCAGCAGCGCTTCCAGCAGATGCTCGTTGCCCTGCGGCGTGACGCGGAAGCGCTCGTGCTGCGTGGCCTGCGGCGTCGTCAGGTCGAAGCGGATCGGCGCGGTCAGCACGCAGCTGCCGAAGCCGACGTCGCACAGCCAGGGCTGGCCGTCGACGGTCACCCGCAACACCATATGGGTGCGCGGCCGCTGCAGGGCCTCCGGGCCGGCCATCCAGCGCACCTGGGCGATGAGAGGTTCCACCGCGAAGCCCAGCGCGCACAGCACGCGCTGGAACAGGCTGTTCTGCTCGAAGCAGTAGCCGCCGCGCCCGGCCTCGATCAGCTTGGCGTCCACCGCCGCCGGCGCCAGCAGGATCGGCCGATCCAGCAGCACGTCGATGGCTTCGAAAGGTATCGTGGCCGGATGCAGCTGCTGCAGGGCGCGCAGCGTATCCAGCGTAGGGGCGCGCGGCCCGGAGTAGCCGATGCGCGCGCAATATGCGTCCAGTAATTCCATGTTCCCGCCTGTTTGAAATGTTAGCGAAAGAGCCAGCATCATAGCAGGGCCGCCGGTACGGCGGAGCAGGCAATCCCGATCGGCCGCCGCCAAGTTCGCCTTGGACATGGGCACGGCAGCCTCCATGACCACCACCGGCTTAAGCACGGGTCACAGCGCGCGGGCGTAATTGATCGGCGACTCCTGCGACGCGTGATTCTCGCGGACGCGCGGTTTGCCGAAGGCGTCAGTCCCCACCGCTTCCGAGTTTGAACCGTCTGCTATGTGCCAAACAAGTTCGCCAGCAGCCATCCCGGCAGGCCCAGATACAGCGCCAGACGGCCGGCGCGCTCCAGCCAGCTTCGGACTTCGATGGCCTGTGCAGGCCGCAGCAACGCGGCCACCAGCGTGCCGGCTTCGATCGCCGCGCGCAGCAGCGCCGCGCTCAGCACCACGCCGATGGACCATGCCGCCCACCACAGCGCGAAAGCCAGCAGGTAAGCCTTCAAGCCAAAGGTGTAATACTCGCCGAAAGCGCTGCCGTAGGCGATGTGCTGGTGCAGGTGGAAGGCGGGAATGGCCAGCGCCAGCGGCAACACGACGAACTTGGCCAGCGGCAGGTCAAGCTTGCGGCGGCGCAGCGCCAGGCGCGCACGCGCATAGACGCCCATGACCGCGCCGGACCGCTCGACGCTGCGCGGAACACCGGCGCCAGCCAACGCGGCGGCGAATGCCAGCGGATTCGACAACGCCAGCCCGTAGCGCCAGCGCTGGCCTGTCCTCAGCCGCAAGGCGAGGCCGGAGCCCGGTACCGGCAGGCGCCACAGTTCGACGGCGGCGATCTCGGCCAGCGCCAGTTCGATGCGCTGCGCGCCCCGCGTCAGCACCAGCGCCGTGCCGCTGATCGATGCCTGCGCGCCGAACGCCAGCAGCACGCACCATGACGCCGCTTCCGGTGCGAGGAACAGTCCCGAGAACAAGCGGATTTGCGCCAGGGTGTTGGTGCGCAACGGTTCGTTGAGCAGCAGCGCCAGGCAGATGGCGAGCAGGCCGGCGCGCGCAATGATGCGCAACAACGCCGCCGCCACGCGCGCGGCCGGCGGCAGCACCGCTACCCGGACCGGAAAACGCATGGCGGGCCGCACAGCCGATGTCGCATCCTCAGCCTGCGGACGCCACGAGGGAATGGCCGCCCGCGCCGCCATCAACAGCAGGAACACACAGGCGGCCCGTCCGACCCAGTCGCCCCAGCGCACCATCAAGGTCGGCGCCGGCCGGCTCACGCGCAATTCCGCGACCACCAGCGCCGGCTCGCCCATGCGCGTGCCGGCCAGGATGTTGCCGGCCGCGTCGAACACCGCGCTGTAGCCATTGGTGGTGACGCGAAATTGCGGCAGCCGCGTCTCGATGCTGCGGAACGCGGCAGCAGCCTGGTGCAGCCGCGCGCCCTCGCGATCGTCGCTGAACCAGGAATCGTTCGACATCGTCAGGATGGCTTGCGCGCCCAGCCGGGCGCCGGCGATGGCCAAGCCGGCGTCGACGTCGTCGAGGCAGATCAGCGGCAGCACCGGAATCTCGCGGCCGTCGGCCAGGCGCAGCGGGAAGACCCGCGCGCCATTGCCCGCCCGCCAGTTGCCGGTCCACGGCAGCAGGCGCCGCAGGTGCGGGCCGTCCAGCCAGGCCGGCACGTATTCGGTGAAGGGGAACAGGCGCGTCTTGCGATAGAAGCCCGTCAGGCCGGTGGGCTGCACGAAGGCGGCTGCGTTGTATTCGCCGTCGCTGTCGATATCGTAGGTGCCGAACACGAACGGCACACCGGCCGCGTGGACGTTGGCGAGGATCTCGCGGTCGAACTCGGCGCCGGCCTCGCTCTTGGGATGGCCGAAGGTGGTGGGGTAGGCGGTCTCCGACCACAGTACCGCGTCGGCGTGGCGCCGCACCACGACGTCGTAGCTCATGGCGAAGTGCGCGTCGAGCACCTCGCGCACCACGGCGCGCGCGCCCTTCTGCTGGCGCATGCCTTCGTAGTCGACGAGGTTGGCCTGCACCAGGCCCATGCGCAGTGGCTTGCCGGTGGCGGCGCCATCCGGCTGCGACGCCAGGCCATAGCCGGCCAGCAGCAGCGGGCCCAGCGCGGCCAGCGCAAGCGGCTGCGCCATCGCACGCCAGCCGTCGCGGCGCCGCGCCAGCGCCGCCGCCACGCCCTCGTTGGCCAGCAACAGCAGCAAGGTCAGGCCGGCGGCGCCACCGACGGCCGCGCCCTGGCGCATCAGCTGCGACGGATACAACCCGTAGCCTAATGTGTCGCCGAGCAGCTTGGGCAGCAGCCATTCCGCCGCCACCCACGATGCGGACGCAGCCAGCGCGCGCGGCAGCGGACCATGCCGGCGTCCGTTCACATGGCGCACCAGCGCGAACACCAGGAACTGCGGTTGGAACAGCGGCGCGGCAAGCAGCAACACGGCCAGGCCGGTGCCCGCGCCGGCGTGCGTGTAGCGTCCCAGCGCGGTGCCGAACCAGGCGAAGGCGGCCGCAGTGAAGGCCAGCGACATCAGATAGGCCCAGCCCAGTGACGCGGCCAGCGAGCGGCTGGCGTTCAGCGTGCACAACCACGGCACCAGCATCACGAAGCCCAGCAACCAGCCGGGGCCGCCGCGCGCGTACAGGGCCGACAGGACGGCGCTCGCCAGGATGCCGGCCGCCATGCGCGCCGTGGAGGAATTCAAAAGTTGTCGCATGCGGATCAACGGCCGGGTGCGGCCGGTTCGATGGGAGGAGGAATGACGATGCGCCGGATCGGCAGTCCGGGCGGCGCCAACTCGGGCGGCACCACGCGGTCCTTGGGCATCTCGATTGGATTGTGGGCGGCGTCGTACAGTTGGAAACCGGGCGCGAACATCAGGATCGCTTCGATGCGCTGGCCATCATCGGTGGCCTGGTGGTGGCGCACGTAACCGGGCGGCAGCTCGAAGTCCTCCGGCACCGCCAGCCCGACCTTGGGCGGACGCGTGCCCGGCGGCGAAAACGCGCCGAGACCGCTGTACACGCCGCGTTCATGCAGGCGCTCTATCACTTCAGGCATGGTGGGATTGGCGCCGCGCGGAACGTAGCTTTTCAAGTCGCGCGTCGGATCGGCGTCGCCTTCCGGCGGGCGCTGCGGATTTTGCGCCGCGACCGGCGGTGTGGCCGGCACAGGCGCAAGCGGTGGGCCGGCCGCAGGCGCCGCGCTGGCCGCAACCGGCGGCGTCGCGCCACCGCCGGCAATGCCGGGATCGGGCGTGGTGATCAAGTAGACCAACACGCCGCAACCAATCACGGCCAACACCAGCGCCACGGCCAGAAAGCCGGCGCGCGGACGCCAGGCCCCCGGTTTCTCGCTACCGGCCTCGGGCCGCTCGGGAGGCTTGTCCAAGGGATCAGCTCACCCACGCATCAAGGCGTGGCGACGTTGTAGGTCGACACCGCCCAGCCCATCCGCTCGTGGCCGTACTGATTCCAGATCGGGTTCTTGCCGGCCGAGAAGGACGTGTAGCGCGGCGCGCCCGAACCCGAGCTGCCGCCGAACAGGCCAGCCGTGACGGTGCTGCCGGAATAGGTCGGATGGGTGTCGTCGGACTGGATGTAGTCGTAGCTGCTGCCGGCCGATACGAAGTGCGCATTGGCGTCGCGCAGCGTCGAGCGCAGCGTGGTGGTGATGCGCGTGACATAGCTGGACTGGCTCTCGCCGGCGACGTAGCGCAGCGCGTCGGAATCGATCTTGCCGTCGCCGTTGCTGTCGTAATCGGCGCCCATGTACTGCGCGAAGTTGTCGGCGCAGGCGAAGCCCTTCTGCCGCGCCAGGTCGCACATCGAGAAGTTGATCCGGGCCAACGAGGGCAGGAACTTGTCCTGCATGTTCACGGTCTTGCCGGTGGACGCATCCTTGCACGAGCTCTGCACGTTGTCGGCGTCGTAGCCCGGGTAATGCAGGTTCGACACCAGCTTGAGCTTGACGCCGGAATAGGCGTTGGCGTTGATGTAGTTCATCGCCGCTTCGACATAGGTCTTGCAACTGCTTTCGGCCGCGGTCAGCACGCTGTCGTCGCAGGTGCCGGTCTGGCTCTTGAAGGCGGTGCGGGCCTGCAGTCCGTCATTGCCGCACATCTCGAAGGCCACCACGCGGGTGTTACTCGCTTGCATATACGAACGCTCGGCCACGATCTTGTTGTTGTACACGTCCGAAGCCACCGCGCCGGACTTGGTGCGGCGCACGCTCTCGATGTCGGCGTTCCACAGCGCGGACAGGTATTCCGCGTCCACCGTCGGCGCCGAGTACTTGGCGGCGCTGGTGACGGAGCCGTTGTAGCCGGCGAAGATCGAATCGCCGTAGGCCACCACGCGATAGACGGTGGAGGTGCCGGCCCGGTCGATGGTCCAGGAAACGTTCTGGTTCAGGGTGCTGGCCGCCGCGTGGTCCGCGACAGCGAGCAGGAACAGCGAGGACAACAGCGTAGGCAACGACTTCTTGTGAAAGCGGGTGTACGACATGGGGTGTCTCCGATCAGGAATGTGCGAGATGGCGTATTGTTGTTTATTCTCCTGTTGCGACGGACAGCGACCGCGCCCGCGCGAGCCATCACGTCGCGGCGGCCTGGTTGCCATCGTCCACTACAACTGCGTGATATCGCCTGCCGACATAAAGTTAGCAAACAGCTCATATTACCCCGGGAAAGTTGCGCGCACCTCATGCCTCTGTAACTGTCTCCCAGGAACAAGCGAATGTCTCCACAGGACCGGCCGCCTGTCGCGCCGCGATCACAGCGTCCGGTGTTGGCACATTGCGCAACGTTAGTGTAAGATCAATGCTTGGGTGCGAGCGTCTCTTTGGAGCGCTCGTTAAACGGGAAACCGGTGAAGCCGCTGAAACACGCGGCCATTCCGGTGCAGCCCCCGCTGCTGTAAGCCAGACGACTCCGTCATCACGTCACTGCATTAAACCGCGGGAAGACACGGAGAAGGACGAAGGCCAGCCAGAATACCGGCCCAAAAAAATCAGCATCATCTCCGCGGGGTGACGGGAATTCGCTATCGATCGTTTGCGCACGTCCCGTGCCGCCCGTCGACCGTCTTTCATCTCCCGCGTGGTGTCCGTAAAAACCATTCGACGGGAGGTTTCGAATGCATATCATGGAAGGCTTTTTGCCTCCGGCGCACGCGCTCGGCTGGGCAGCCGTTTCCTTGCCTTTTCTGGCCTGGGGCTTGCGCTCCATCGGCCGCGACCTGCAGCAACATCCCGAGCGGCGCATGCTGCTTGGCGTGGCGGCGGCGTTCGCGTTCCTGTTGTCCGCCCTGAAGCTGCCGTCGGTCACGGGCAGTTGTTCGCATCCGACCGGCGTGGGCCTGGGCGCCGCCTTGTTCGGCCCCGCCGCGATGGTGCCGGTGGGCTTCGTGGTGCTCATGTTCCAGGCGCTGCTGATGGCGCACGGCGGCCTGACGACGCTGGGCGCGAATGTGTTTTCGATGGCGATTGTCGGGCCGTTTGTCTCGTATGGCGTGCTGCGCGCGGCGTCGGCGCTGGGCTTCTCGCGTTCGCCGGCGGTGTTCCTGGCCGCGTGCCTGGGCGACCTGGCCACGTATGTGACCACCTCGATCCAACTGGCGCTGGCGTTTCCTGCCGCAGTCGGCGGCTTCAGCGTTTCGTTCTTCAAGTTCGCCGGCATCTTCGCGCTGACGCAGGTGCCCATCGCCATCAGCGAAGGCCTGCTGACGCTGCTGGTGGTGAACGCGATGGTCCGCTTCAATGCGCATGAACTGCGCGCGCTGCCCGTGATGACGCTCGGTGCGCGCAAGGGTGGCGCATGAGGGCCCGTACCTGGCTGGTCTGCCTGGCGCTGGTGCTGCTGACGGTGCTGCCTTTGTGGCTGGCGACCGCGCCGCCGGCGGCGCCCGGAGGCGAAGCGCCGGCCATCTTCACCGGCGCGGACAATCGCGCGCAGCAGGCTATCGGCGCCATCGCTCCAGGTTACAAGCCGTGGTTCACGCCCGTGTTCGAGCCGGCCAGCGACGAAATCGCGTCGCTGCTGTTCGCGCTGCAGGCGGCCATCGGCGCTGGCGTGATCGGCTACTGGCTCGGTACGTCCGTGGCCCGCGAACGCGCGCGACGCGAGGCCGCATCCACGCAGGACCGCCGTGCTGATTGAGTCGACCGCGTACGCCAGCCGCTGGCGCGACGTGGCGCCGTCGGCCAAGGCGCTGTTCGCGCTGGCCGGCGTGGTCGCGGCCTGGGTGGCCCGCAGCCCGGCCGCGCTGGGCGCGCTGACGTCGGTGCTCGTGCTGGCCGCCTTGGCTGGTGCGCGCGTGCCTTTGCGCGCATACGCCGCCACCGTGCTGCCGCCGCTCGGCTTCCTGCTGGTCTCCTGCGCGGCCATGCTGTTCGGCCCGGACACGCAGGGCGACTGGCGCTGGTCCGGCGCCATGCTGCCGGTCGTCGTCCACACGGCATTGCGTTCGCTGGCCATGCTGGCCGCGCTGTCAGGGTTGGTGCTCAGCACACCGATGCCCTGCCTGCTCGCGCTCATGCGCCGCCTGCGCATGCCGGAGCTCCTGCTCGACATGATGGTGCTGTGCTATCGCATGCTGTTCGTGCTGCGCCAGGCGTGGGACGAAGGCGTGACCGCGCAAAGCGCGCGGCTCGGCTATCGCGGCTGGCGCCAGGCCTGGCGCTCGACCGGCCTGCTGGCCGGGCAGATGGCGGTGCAAGTGTGGCAACGCGCCGCCGCATTGCAAATGGCGGCGGACGCGCGCGTGTGCCAGGGAGCGCTGCGCTTCCTGCCGGTGGTCTACCCGCAGGCGCGCCGCCAGTGCATGGTGGCCGCGCTGGCCGGCGCGCTGCTGGTGGCGCTGGCCGTGGGAGACCGCCTGTGAATCCCCCGATACTGGAACTGCAAACCGTCGCCCATGTCTACCCCGACGGCAGCAAGGGCCTGCACGATTGCAGCCTGACGCTGCACCGTGGCCGCCGCTACGCGCTGCTGGGCGCGAACGGCGCCGGCAAGACCACCGTGCTGCAGCATCTGAACGGCCTGCTGCGCCCCACCGCCGGCCAGCTGCGCATCGATGGCCAGCCCTTCGATTACAGCCGCTCCGGACTCACGGCGCTGCGCAGCCGCGTGGGACTGGTGTTCCAGAACCCGGACCGCCAGCTGTTCTCGGCGCTGGTCGAGGAGGACGTCTCATTCGGCCCGCTCAACCTCGGGCTGGACGCGGACAAGGTGCGCGCCCGCGTGGCTGCCGCATTGGATGCGGTGGGCTTGCGCAGCCACGCCCGTCGCGCGGTGCATCAACTGAGTTTCGGCCAGAAGAAGCGCGTCTGCATCGCCGGCGTGCTGGCGATGCAACCGGACGTGCTGCTGCTGGACGAACCCATGGCAGGCCTCGACGCGCCCATGCAAACCGAGCTCGCCGCCCTGCTCGACCAGTTGGCCTCGCGCGGCGTCACCGTGCTGCTGTCCACGCACGACATCGACTTCGCCTTCCGCTGGGCCGACGACATCCACGTGATGGCGGGCGGCCGCTGCATCGCCTCCGGCCCGGCGCAGACACTGTGCGCGCAAGCGGACGTGCTGCACGCCGCCGGCCAGCGTCCACCGGCCGCGCTGGCGCTACATGCGGAGCTGATCGAACTCGGCGTGCTGCCCACTGGCCCCGCCCCGCGCAGCGTCGACGCCTTGCTCGACACGCTGCGCGCACAAAAACATTCAGGAGTAATCACCGCATGACATCTCTCGGCAAAATCTGGTTCGTAGGCGCAGGCCCCGGTGACCCGGAACTGATCACCATCAAAGGCCAGAAGCTGCTGTCGCAGGCGGGCGCCGTGCTGTTCGCCGGCTCGCTGGTGGACCGCGCTGTCACGCTGTACGCGCCGCCCGGTTGCGCCATCCGCGATTCCAAGGATATGACGCTGGAAGAAATGACCGCATGGCTGATCGAGCAGGCGCGCATCCACGCCACCGTGGTGCGCCTGCAGACCGGCGATCCCGCGCTGTACGGCGCGCTGATCGAACTGGCGCGCCCGCTCGGCGAAGCAGGCATCGAATGGTCCGTGGTGCCGGGCGTGTCGTCGGCAATGGCCTCGATGGCGGCCGCCGGCGAATCCATGACGCTGCCCGAGGTGACGCAAACCGTCATCCTCACCCGCGTCGAAGGCCGCACGCCGATGCCGGAAGGCGAAGACCTCGCCAGCCTGGCCGCGCACCGCACCACGCTGTGCATCTTCCTGTCGATCACGCTGATGCACAAGGTGGAAACCGCGCTGCGCGCCGCCGGCTGGGCCGAGGACGCGCCGATGCTGGTGGTGCACAAGGCCAGTTGGCCCGGCGAGCAGAAGATCGTGCGCGGCACGCTGGCCGACATCAAGCAGCGCTGCCGGGAGGCCGGCATCGCCAGCCAGGCGATGATCGTCGCCAGCCCCACCCTGGGCGCGCTGCATTGGGAGACGCTGGCGCGCTCCAAATTATATGACCCAACATTTACCCATCGTTTCAGAAAGGCGAGCGCATGAACCCAGTAAGCAAGGACACAATCCTGATTGTCGGCCATGGTTCCCGCGAGGATTCCGGCAACCAGGAGATCCGCGAATTCACCAGCCAGTGGCGCGCACGCCGCCCGGATTGGCGCATCGAGTTGTGCTTCATCGAATTCGCTCCTCCGGAGATGAATGCCGCGCTGCTGGACGCCGCGCGCAGCTCGCGCCGCGTGCTGGTGGTGCCGCTGATCCTGAACGCGGCCGGCCACGTCAAGATGGAGATACCGGAAGCGATCGAGCACGCGCGGCTTGCCTGCCCGCAGACCGAGATCCTGCTGGCACCTCACCTCACCGCCTGCGATCCTATCCTGACGATCCTCAAGCGCCGCCTGCGCAAGGCCATGAATACGCTGGACATGCCCGATCCGACCACCACCGGCGTGGTGGTGCTGGGACGCGGTTCGTCCGACCGTGGCGCCAACGGCGAGATGGCCAAGATGGCCCGCTGGCTGCTGGAGGAAGGTGATCATGAGCTCGTCGACCTGGCCTTCACCGGCATCACCTGGCCGCGTCTTGAAAAAGTGGTGCAACGCCAGGTCATGCTGGGCATGCGCCAGATCGTGGTGCTGCCCTACTACCTGTACACCGGCACCCTGATGCAGCGCATCCACCGCCAGGTGGAGCATCTGCGCGGCCAGTATCCACAAGTGCGCTTTGCCTGCTCCGAACATTTCGGCTTCGAGAACGAGATTTTCGAGCTGATGGACCAGCGCGTGGAAGACCTGCGGGCCGGCGTGCCGGACAGCCGCCTGCCATGCGACGGCTGCAGCTACCGCGAAATCGCGCATGACCTGGGCCACGGCCACTCGCACGCGCACACGCACGAGGTTCATGTGCATCCGCATCACGACCACGCGGAGGCGCAGCCGGCATGAGCACCGTGAACACCGTCACCGAACAGCTGACCCGCGCCGGGCAGGCGATCGAGCATGACAGCTTCGCCATCATCGACGCCGAAGCCGGCCCGCATAGCTACACCGAAAGCCAATGGCCCATCGTGCGCCGCATGATCCACGCCAACGCGGACTTCGACTTCAACGGCCTGACCGCCTTCCATGCGGACGCCGTGGAAGCCGGCATCAACGCCATGCTGGCCGGCGGCGCGCCGGTCGTGGCGGACGTGGAGATGATCTGTTCCGGTCTCTCGCAGCCGCGCCTCGCGCACTTCGGCATGAAGACCCACCAGTTCATCAGCGACGCCGACGTCATCGCCACCGCGCAAAAGGAAGACACCACCCGCGCCGTCCAAGCCATGCGCAAGGCACATCGACTGGGCTTGCTGGACAAGGCCATCGTCGGCATCGGCAACGCGCCCACCGCGTTGATCGAGTTGGTGCGCCTGATCCGTGAGGAAGGCGTGCGCCCGGCGCTGGTGGTCGGCATGCCGGTGGGCTTTGTCTCCGCCGCCGAATCCAAGGACTTGATGGCCGAAGTCGGCGACGTGCCGTGGATCGTCATCCGTGGCCGCAAGGGCGGATCCACGCTGGTGGTGGCCACGCTGCACGCGCTGCTGGCATTGGCCGAAGCACGTCAAAAGGCGATGGCATGAAGGAGAAAGCGGCTGCCGAACGTGGCACCCGCACCGGTTTCACCACCGGCGCCTGCTCCGCGGCTGCGGCACGCGCCGCGGTGCTGGGCCTCGTCCACGGACGGGTGCCGGAAGAAATCGAGAGCCTGCTGCCCAACGGCAGCCGCGTGGTGTTCGCCATTCACGACGGCCGCTGCGAGCCAGGCCGCGCGCATGCCATGGTCGTCAAATTCGCCGGCGACGATCCCGATTGCACCGACGGCGCCCACATGACGGTCGACCTGCGCCTGCTTCCCGGTCAGGCCGGCGTGGTGTCGTACGTGGCGGGCGACGGCGTCGGCACGGTCACGATGAAAGGGCTGGGCCTTGAAGTGGGCGGCCCGGCCATCAACCCCGCGCCGCGCAAGAACATCGCCGACAACATGCGCGAAGCCGCACCGGAGCTGCTGGCGGTGCACGGCATCGAAGTGACCATCAGCGTACCGGACGGCCAGGTGATGGCGAAGAAGACCACCAATGCCCGCTTGGGCATCCTGGGCGGCATCAGCATCCTCGGCACCACCGGCATCGTCAAACCCTATTCGACCGCCGCGTGGCGCGCCAGCGTGGTGCAGGGCATACAGGTGGCCGCCACCGCCGGCCACGGCGTCGTGGCGCTGACCACCGGCGGCCGCACCGAAACCTTCGCCATGACGGCACTGCGCGCGGAACGCCCGGAACTGCCGGCGGCCTGCTTCGTGCAGATGGGCGACTTCCTGCGCTATGCGTTGGATGAAGTAGTGGCGCAGGGCATAGAACTGGTGGTGCTGTGCGTCATGGTGGGCAAGCTGACCAAGATCGCGCAGGGCGAAACCATCACCCACGCCAACCGCAGCGAAGTCGACACCGACCTGGTGGCCGAGGTAGCGCGCCGCATCGGCGCCACGCCGGAGGACTGCGCCGCCATGGCCGCCGCCGAAACGGCGCGCTTCGGCGCGGAGCTGATGGTGGAGCGTGGCCTCGGCGACGCCTTCCACCACGCGCTGGCGCAAGCCGCCATCGACACCCTGACCGCACCGGACCGCTACGGCCGCGCATTCCAGCTCCGCGTGCTGGTGTGCGATTTCAGCGGCGTGCAAGTGGCCGACGTGTTGTCGGCTCCTGCCGAGCCGCACGAACGTCCCGCCAGCGCTGGCCGCATCGGCATCGATCATCTACCGGAAGCATAAGCATGCATACACAAGACCCCAACCCCTGCCGCGTGATCGGCGTACTCGATGACGGCATCGCCAGCCTGAGTCCCACCGCGCTGGCCTTGCTGCGCAGCGCGGACGTGTTGATCGGCGGCGCCCGCACGCTGGCCCTGCTGGAGCGCGAGTTCAAGCCCGGCTCCATGCGCCACGACCTGACCGGCAAACTGAAGGAAGTGCCAGAATGGGTGCGCGCAGCGCGGGCCGATAACCTGTCCTGCGTGGTGCTGGCGACCGGCGATCCGCTGTGCCACGGCATCGCGCCGTATCTGGCGCAGCACCTGTGCGTGGAGGCGCTGGACATCCTGCCCAACCTGTCGACGCTGCAGCTGGCGTGCGCGCGCATCGGACTGGCGTGGCAGGATGCGCGCATCGTCTCCGTGCACGCGCGCGATGCCGGCGAATGGCAGCGCGGCAGCGTGCCAGGTCACGGCCTTTACGCGCTGGCGCAGGCGACGCGACAGCATGCGCGCCTGCTGGTGCTGACCAGTCCTGACAACAGCCCCGACCGGATCGCGCGGCTGCTGCTGGCCGAAGGGCTGGGCGACGATTTCCTGATGGCGGTGGCGGAGAACCTGCTGCAACCAGAGGAACGCGTGCTGGCCGAACTCACGCCGCAGCAAGCGGCCAGGATGCGCTTCGCCGCGCTGAACGTGGTTCTGCTGTGGCGCGTGACGCCGGCGGCGCAGCCGGTGCGCTTCGGCCTTGCCGACGCGGAGTTCGTGCAGCGGCAGCCGGAGAAAGGCCTGATCACCAAGCAGGAGGTGCGCGCCGTCAGCCTGGCGCGCCTGCAGCTGCGGGCAGACAGCGTGGTGTGGGACATCGGCGCCGGCTCGGGATCGGTGGGCCTGGAGGCGGCGCGGCTTTGCCCGCAAGGCCATGTCTACGCGACCGAAAAGAACGAAGCAGATTTCGCCATCGCGGGACAAAACCACGCGGCCTTCGGCGTCAGCAACTACAGCCTGTACCTCGGCAAGGCGCCGGAAGGACTGGATGCTTGGCCCGATCCCGACGCGGTATTCATCGGCGGCTCAGGCGGCGAACTGGCCGCCTTGATCAGCGGCGTGATCGCCCGCCTGCGCCCACGCGGCACGCTGGTGATGAACTTCGTCACGCTGGAAAACCTCGCCACCGCCACCGCCACGCTGCAAGCGCTGGAAGGCGTGGAGTGGGACGTGCTGCAATTGCAGGCAGCGCGCAGCAAGCCGATCCTGCACATGCACCGCATGGCCGCCGAAAATCCCGTGTGGATTGTCTGCGCCCGCCGCACCGACGCGAAGGTGGCCGCCGATGAGTGACATGACCGCACCCGGCACCCTGTGGGGCATCTCGCTCGGCCCCGGCGATCCCGGCCTGATCACACGCGCCGCTTGGGACGCATTGCAACGGCGCGACACCATCTGGGTCTACCCTGCCCGCAGTGGCAAGACGCCCAGCTACGCGTTCGACATCGTGCAGCGCGCCGGCCTGCCGCCGCCGGAGCAGCACACGCAGCTGCTGTTCCCCATGACGCACGACGGCGAAAAGCTGGGTCGCGCATGGCTCAAGGCCGCCGACACCGTCCTGCCGTGGCTGCGCGCCGGCCGCGATGTGCTGTTCCTGGTGGAGGGCGACGCCAGCACCTACGCCACCTTCGGCCACCTGGCCCGCACCGTGCGCGCGATGGATGAACAGGTGCCGGTGCGGATCATCGCCGGCGTCAACGCCTTCACCGCCGCCTGTGCGCAGGTGCCGGTGCCGTTCGCGGAGCAGGACGACACGGTCGCCATCGTGCCCGCCGCCTATGGCGTGAGCGCGGTGGACCGCCTGCTGCCCGACTTCGACACGCTGGTGCTGATGAAGGTGAAGCCGTTGATGGATGAACTGATCGATTGGCTGGAACGGCGCGAGCTGCTGGACGGTGCGCACTTCATCGAACGCGTCGGCGCGCCGGACGAGCGCCGCTTCAGCGGCAGCGACATCCTTGCGTTGCGCGGCACCAAGGTCAGCTACCTGTCGCTGCTGATCGTCAAACACACGCACCGCATACGCGGTGAACGCATCAAGGGCTGCCTGAAAAAGGAAAGCCCTCAACCTCTGACGGAGACTGCATGACCACCGCGACCACCTCCAACCAGGCCGCCCCGCGCGTATGCCTGGTCGCCATCACCAAACACGGCGCGGCACAAGCCGCCCGCCTGGCCGCCGACCTGCCGGAAGCGGACATCCGCACCTCGGCCAAATTCGCCGCCACGTTCGCGGAAGCGACCAACACCGTGCGAGCCTACGACGGCGCGCTGCGCGACGAAATCGGCCCGCTGTTCGCCGGCTATGACCAGATCATCTTCTTCGTCTCGCTGGGCGCCGTGGTGCGGCTGATCGCGCCGCACCTGCGCAGCAAGGACGAGGACCCCGGCATCATCGTCGTCGACGACGCCGGCCAGTACGTGATCCCGGTGCTGTCCGGCCACGTCGGCGGCGCCAACGAATGGAGCGAGCGCGTGGCGGACCTGCTGGGCGCCGCGCCGGTGCTGACCACCGCGTCCGACGTCGGCCGCACCATCCCGGTCGATATTCTTGGACGCCACCTCGGTTGGAAGGTGGAGGCGCCGAAGATCAACATCACCCGCGTATCCGCGCACGTGGTCAACGGCGAGCCGATCGCCTTCGTGCAGGAAGCCGGCAGCGCGGACTGGTGGACGCGTCCCACCCCGCTGCCCGAAAACATCCACCGCTTTGCGCGCTTCGACGAGGTGCCGCTGGACCGTTATGCGGCGCTGCTGTGGGTCACGCACGCCGAGGTGCCGGCCGAGCGCTGGAATGCGCTCAACGAACGGCTGGTGGTCTACCGCCCGCCGCAGGAAGCCGCCGCATGACACGGTTCACCATGGGCCTGGGCTGCGACCGAGGCGTGGCGCTGGACACCGTGCGCGAGGCGGTGCGCGACGCGCTGGCCGCCGCTGGCGCGCATCCGGCGCAAGTGGTTGCCGCCGCCAGCATCACGCTGAAGAAGGACGAAGCGGCCTTGCTGGCGCTGGCACAGGAACACGGCTGGCCGCTGCATTTTTATGAAGCGCACGAACTGGCGGCGGTGGAAGTGCCGCATCCGTCGGAGACCGTGCGGCATTACACCGGCACGCCGTCGGTGAGCGAGGCGGCGGCGTTGCTGGCCGCCGGACCCGATACGCCGATGACCGCGCTGGTCGTCGAAAAACACAAACACAAAGGCGCAGATGGCCGCAATGCCACCGTCTCCATCGCAAGGATACAACCATGAATGAAACAAGCGCAGGCAAGATCATGCTGGTCGGGATAGGCCCCGGCAGCGTGGAGCACATGACGCAACGGGCGCGCGACGCCATCGCCGAGGCCGACGTGGTGATCGGCTACGTCACCTACATCAAGCTGGTGGCCGATCTGATCGAGGGCAAGGAGATCATCCGCAAGTCCATGACCGAGGAACTGGACCGCGCCGTCAGCGCGCTGGAAGCGGCGCGCGCCGGCAAGAAGGTCGCGCTGATCTCCTCGGGCGACGCGGGCGTCTACGGCATGGCCGGGCCGACCTATGAGGTGCTGTTCCAATCCGGCTGGACGCCGGACGACGCGGTGCAGGTCGAGATCATCCCCGGCGCCTCGGCGCTCAACAGCTGCGCGGCGCTGGTCGGCGCGCCGCTGACGCACGACTTCTGCGCCATCTCGCTGTCGGACCTGCTGACGCCATGGCCGACCATCGCGCGCCGGCTGGACGCGGTGGCCATGGCCGATTTCGTGGTCGCGCTGTACAACCCGAAGAGCGGCCGCCGCACGCGCCAGATCGTCGAGGCGCAGCGCCTGTTCCTGCGCCATCGCCGCGCCGATACGCCGGTGGCGATCGTCAAGAGCGGCTACCGCCGCCGCCAGAACATCGTCTTCACCACGCTGGACTGCATGGCCGACGCCGACATCGGCATGCTCAGCACCGTCCTGATCGGCAACAGCAACACCTTCGTGCGCCACGGCCTGATGGTCACGCCGCGCGGCTACGCCAACAAGTACGACATGGAGGAAGGCGGCGCCACCCGCGACGGCGAACGCGCTGGCCGCTCGCTGTCCACCGGTCTGCTGGGCTGGCTGGACACGCTGCAGGCGGAACACGCGGCCGGCGACAGCATCGAGCAACTGGCCGCGCGCCACTGCCTGCCGGCCGACTACATCCGCGCCACGCTGGAGGAACCGTGGGAAGCCGAGGCCCCCGCCGTCGAGGAGAGCGAAGCATGACGGACGCCATCGTCAAGCCGAAGATCGGCAACTACCACCGCCACCTGCTGGTGTGCACCGGCCCGCGCTGCAGCGAGGACGGCGCGTCGCAGGCCTTGTTCGACAGCCTGGGCGGCAAACTCAAGGAGGCTGGGCTGAATGAAGGCGAGCTGCGCGTCAAGCGCAGCCGCGTGAGCTGCTTCGCCGCCTGCAAGGGCGGTCCCATCGTCTGCGTGCAACCGGACGGGACTTGGTACTACAACGTCACTTCAGATAATATGGACCGCATCGTGAACGACCACCTGCGCGATGGCAAGCGGGTGGAGGACTTGATATTCCATCAAGCCGGCGAAAGCTGAGCGCAAGCAGTCAACGAAAGAAGCAGATGGCAGGGAAAGTGTATTTGATCGGCGCCGGTCCCGGCGCCCAGGACCTGATCACCGTGCGCGGCGCACGGCTGCTGGCACAGGCCGACATCGTGCTGCACGACGCGCTGGTCACGCCCGAGATGCTGGCGCTGTGCCCGCAGGCGGAGTTGATCGCGGTGGGCAAGCGCAGCGGCCAGCGCTCGGTGGCGCAGCAGATCATCAACCAGCACCTGGTCGAATGCGCCGGGCGCGCAGGGATGGTGGTGCGCTTGAAGGGCGGCGATCCGATGCTGTTCGGCCGCGCCGACGAGGAGCTGCGCGCGCTGGAGGAAGCCGGCATCGAGGTCGAAATCGTGCCGGGCGTGACCACGGCGGTCGCGGCGGCGGCCGCGTCCAAACAGCCCCTGACCAAGCGCGGCGTGGCGCGCAGCGTGGCGTTCTTCACCTCGTCCACCGCACCGGAGCATGCGGAGCACGACGCGATCCCCAACACGGACACGCTGGTGCAGTACATGGGCGGCCGCGAGGCCATCGCGACCGCCGAACGCCTGCTGGCGCATGGCCGCAAGCCCGATACGCCGGTGGTGGTGATCGAGAACGTGAGCCGCGCCGACCAGCGTATCCACCGCATGGACATCGCCGCCTTGTCGCAAGGGCTAGGCATGCCCACCGGCCCGGTGCTGGTGATGATCGGCGAAGCCATGCGCTCCCGCCCTCATCAGCAAATAGAAGGCATCTAGCTCACGGACATGGCGCGGCGCCCAGCGTGGCGCCCAGCGTTTCCGCGTTGATGATAGCAGTCGCATTTGGCAAACTCAACGGCAGGCTCACCAATGAGAACAGCGTCTGGTACTGCACGTGGTTGCAGGTGGCCGTCACTGCGGGGTCGCATATCCGCGCGCGCACAAAGCGGATGCAGCTGGCATCGTAGGGATCTTTCATGCAGGTGATCCGGTTGTTGGCGGTGCACGCCGGCAGTGCCGCGGCAGGGATCTCGGCCATTGCCGGCGTGCCAGCGTACGTCAGTGCCAGGTAATCGATGCGGACATGCGCGTCCGTGATCGGGGCGCCCAGCATCAGGGCGCCGGCGCTGCTGCGAAAGATGGCTTTCTGGCGCACCGCGTCCATGGCGGCGGCATCACGGAAGTCCGTGTTGGCGGCCAGGCTTGCCGCACGCTGCGTCACCATCTCCAACGTGTTGTACAGATACATGGCGCGCGCCAGTTCGATCACGCCCACGGCGATGATCAGAAACAGCATCAGCACCATGCTGAACTCAACGGCAACCACGCCGCGCTGCGCATCGATTTTCTGTTTTGGGGCCATGCGCCTATCTCCCGAGGTAGGGAGAAGTGACGTTGACCGTCAACGGGATCGTCATCGACGTCACGTTGGAAAAGAAGATGTCCGTCAGCTTCAACTGGATCGCGACATTGACGGTCGTGGGCGCGGAGAAGCCCAGGCATTGCACCGCGTCGCAGCCGATCGTCACGCCGATGACATCCGGCCCTGGCGCAAGCTCGGCCAGCTCGGCATCCACGATGGAGCGGGCGACCGCGGTAAGGGCGGGCCCGCGCGACGAACTCCTGATCTCGCTCAGCGGAACGGTGGCCAGATAGCGGACGGCGTCCTGCGCCGCCCGCTCGATGACGCTGTAGTGCCAGAACAGCCGGCCTAAGTACAGCGGGAAAGTCAGCAGTATGAGCAGGACCGGCAATATCAGCGCCAGCTCGATCGCGGCGATGCCGCGTTGAGGGCGTTTGACGCGGGAGGCGATCGGCATCGGGTTCATGGATATAACTCCACCGCGCCACCCAGCGATTGCTCGGTGGCCAGGCCGCCGAATTCGGTGAAAAGCGTGGTCGCGGTCGCGGGAACGGTCATCAGGAATTTGCCTATGCCGAGCACGGTGGCGGTGGCGGTCGTCCCCGCGCTCACCGGACAGGACAACAAGGCCACGTTCAGCACGCGGCGGTTGGCGGTGCCGTTGTGCGCGGCGGACGGCCCCTGGAAGTAGCTGCCGTTGACCGCCAGATAGGGCGTCGAGACGCCGCCAGGGTAGGACACGGTGGCGGCCGGCACACCCGGCTTGTACAGCGTGCTCCAGACGCTGGTGTTGAACGGCGTGTAGCCGCTTGCCGGCTCGGTCGATCCCGGCACGTAGGAGCTGTAGGGGACGGCGCGCGCGTAAGCCCACAGCGGCCCGTACATCGCGGCGGTCGTGCCCGCGAGGGCCGGCAGCGGATCGGCGACGGTCCACAATTTGCCGCCGCTGGTCGTCGAGGCGGCGCCTTGCGCGCCGGGTGTGGCGCTCATCCATGAGATCGCGGTGTTGTAGGTGTAGGACTTGATGTTCGTGTCCGGCGGCGCGGTGACAAAGGAGCAAAGCGATCCGTTGAATTGATCGAAGCGCGAATTGAGCTGGTTGAAGAGCGATGCCAGGGGAAAGGGCCGGCCGACGGTGATCGGCGCGCCGGTAACCCTGGGTATCGCCAACCTGCCCGTGCAAGCGTAGGGGCCGACAAAGCCGGCGGCCATATTGCTTGCCGGGCCGACGACGCCGGGCGGATCGAATGGGTCGATAACGAAATTCTCGGCCGTCGTGCCATTGGGATTGAGCTGCATGAGGTCGTAAGCGACACCGCGCCGGAAACCGTATTCGGTCAATTCGCTGTACGCGGGCGGTCCCGGATTGACGCGTGCGGCGTCGGCGGTGTTGGACAGCGCGCACACCGCGAGCGGCGCGACATTGATCGTCGAGCGGCCGGCCACCGCGGTCGCGCTGACGCTGGCCGACGCCAGCGCGTCCGACAGCACCCGCATGAACACCAGGCTGAGCGTGGAGAGCGACGCGTCCAGCTGGCTGGTGTCGGCCTTGACGAACAGCAGGCCGCTGGGCGCCGCTTGTGCGGAACCCGCATCGATCCAGGCGCCGGTCGATGAACTGCTGAACGACAGCGCGGCACTATTCCAGCTGATCGATTGCTGGTTGTACTGGTATTTCAACGCGCTCGCCGCACTGGCGGCACGGGCAAGCGCATTCGTCACGCCGGCCGAGGTGCCATTGAGTTGGCGGGCCGCCGCCAGCGCAGTGGTATTTGCCAGGGCCTGCAGATCCAGCTTGCGGTTATACACCCGCCCCAGATCGAGCGACATGCCCACAAAGCCAACGAGAACCAGCAGCATCAGGGCGAACACGATGGCGATGGCGCCCCGCTGCCGATCCCGTCCCCCTCCAAGCGATCCAGCCGTCCCGGTCATGCCGCCTCCATCGAATTTCCGCCGCGAAATAAGCGTGCTCAAGCGCCGATTCTAGACAGTCTGCGGCCGAGGGAATTGATAAAAGACAAGAGGAACATCGCAATCCCATGCGTGGCAATATTGACAACTTCGCAAAGCCATGCCAGTTCAGAATTCCTTAATATCCGGCGACGACGATCTGCTTATGCCAACGCGGTGCCGCCCTCAACCCCGGGGCGGCGGGATTGGCAATCAACTCACGGGAGCATCACATGAACGACATCCATTCCGGGGCCACGCCGCCCCAAATTCGCGTCTGGGACCTGCCAGTGCGGGTATTTCACTGGTTGATGGCCTTCAGCTTTGCCGGCGCCTACCTGACGGCCGAGGCGGACAACTGGCGCCTGGTCCACGTCACGCTGGGCTACACCATGGCGGCGCTGGTCTGCTTTCGCATCCTCTGGGGATTTTTCGGTACCTACTACTCCAGGTTCGCCAACTTCGTGCGGGGACCGCGGGCGACGCTGAGCTACCTGCAATCCATGCTGCATGGACGCCCCCAACATTTCACCGGCCATAATCCGGCCGGCGCGGTGGCCATCGTGCTGATGCTGGGGATAGCCATCGCGCTGGCCGGTTCCGGCTGGCTGCTGTACACCGAGCGGGCCGGTGAATGGATGGAGGACGTGCATGAGCTAATCGCCAACCTGATGCTGACCGTGGTGCTGGTCCACATCGCCGGCGTGCTGGTCGCCAGCTTTATTCACCGCGAGAACCTGGCCAAGTCGATGATCACCGGACGCAAGCACGCCGCGCCCGGCGCAAAGGCACAGGGGCTGCGCACCGGCACCGCCCTGCTGGTCCTGCTCGCGGTGCTGGCGTTGTGGTGGTGGCAAGGGAGCCACGTGGACGCCCCGGTAACCGGCCGGGCGACCGCGGAGCACACCAGGTCTTAGTCGATTGCCCACAGCGCATGGGCGTCAAGCTGCACCCTTGCGCTGGCGGCGACGGCCGCGATCCTCGCCATCTGCGACGCCAGCGCCGCCTCCATCGCGAGGCGGCGGCCAAGCAGCGCTTCGGCCAGCGTGTATTCATTTGCCTTGTAGCCCAGCTCCATCAAGCGCGCCTGGCGGTCGCTCTGCTGTTCGACCGCGCGAAGGCTGGTCCACACCTGGTAGCTGTATTCCTGCTCAGTCACGGCCCGCTGCGCCGCCAGCGTGACCTTGGTTCTTACCTGGGCCACTCTTTCATCCGCCATCCGCGCCCGCAGGTAAGCCGCCGAACTCTCGGCGCCGCGCGCGCCACCCGGCAAGGCCATCGACAGCGTGAGCCCGATGGTGCGTTCCTGCCCGGCGCGTTCGCGGCCCGCGCGCACCGCAATCGTCGGATCGGGCATGCGCTCGCTTGCGGCGCGCTTTGCTTTCAATCCATACCACTGGGCCTCCACCTGCGCCAATTCCAGTTCATGATTGTCATCCAGGATGCGCGCAAGCTGATCCGGCCGCTGCAACGGCATCGGCTGCGGATCGGGCACCTGGGCCAGCTGCGGCGCCGGCAGGCCGGGATAGTTGGTGGCCAACAAAGTCAGCGCGTGTTGCACCTGTTGGCCGGCCTGCTCGATCAATGCGTCCGCCCGCCGCAATTCGGTATCTGCCTGCATCAGTTCGAGTTGCGCGCCATCGCCCGCCTTCACGCGCAGTTCGGCGATGGCTCTCAACTGCCCGATCAAGGCATGCTGCTCCTTCAAGCGCTCAAGCGTGGCTTGCGCCTTCAGGGCATCGTACCAGTCCTGCATCAGCGCACGGCCCGCCTCGTGCCAGGCATCGGCCCGTTGCGCCTCCGCCAGCGCGATTCCCTTTTCGCCGACCGCCCGGTCCTGCTCCGCCTTGCCAAACCAGCGGATGTTGCGCTCGACCGTCAGTTCCTGCTCGCGATAGCGCTCTCCATCCAATACGCTGCGCCGGCTCAGGCCTCCGCGCACCACCCATTCGCCGGGGCCGGCGGCCAGCTTCGCCTGCTCCGCGCCGGCAAGCTGATTGTTGAGGGCGCCGATGCGCAGTTGCGGCAATTGCGACAGCGATTGCCTTACGGTTTGCTCCTGCGGCAATCCGAACAGCACATCGCCCGCGAGCGGCAAGGCCGGTCCGCCGGCCCACGCATTGGCATGGCCCAGCGCCGCCAGCACCAGTGCCAGTTTGGCGAGACGGCAGGTCATGCGAGCCTCCCACAGGCGGTCAACGGACTCACCCAGTACGCCACGTCGGGGCTGGGCATCTCGCTGGCCAGAGCCTCCAGCAGCAGCTGGAGATGGGCGCCAACGCCGGCAACCAGGACCAGCCTTCGGGCGCTGCGTCCCTGCACCAGCTCCATCGCCGACCGCAGCACGGCGCCCTGCCCCATCCCCTGCGCGGCGATCACGGAGAAGCCCGTCGCCCACTGCGGATGCAACAGCAGAAAATCCAGTACGTCTTCTTCAAGACCGGCCGGGATCGCCAGCGTCAGCAAGCTATCGTTGGAAATTTGTTTCAACATGATTATCCCGCTTGAGTAACTGCCGGGCTCTTGACGCCGAAGCGGCGGAAGAGCAGAGGCAAAAGTATCAGTGTCAATGAGGTCGCGCTGAGCAGCCCGCCGATCACCACGATCGCCAACGGCTTCTGGATTTCCGAACCGGGGCCGGTGGCCAGCAGCAGCGGAACCAGGCCCAGGCCGGTAATGCAGGCGGTCATCATCACCGGCCGGAAGCGCCGCAGCGCGCCCTGGCTCACCACCTCCTGCAGCGCCATGCCGCGCGCCACCAGCTGGTTGAAGCAGGTGATCATCACCAGGCCGTTGAGCACCGCGATGCCCATCAGGGCGATGAAGCCGACCGACGCGGGCACCGAGAGGTATTCGCCGGTGACGGCCAGCGCCACCACGCCGCCGATCAGCGCGAACGGGATGTTGACGAAGACCAGCAGCGCCTGCCGTATGCTGTGAAGCGTGCTGAACAACAGCAGGAAAATCAGCGCCAGCGCGACCGGGACGACCAGCGCCAGCCTTGCCGCCGCGCGCTGCTGGTTCTCGAACTGCCCGCCCCAGCTCAGGCGGTATCCGGCCGGAAGCTTGACGCGCGTGGCGACGGCCAGCCTGGCCTCGTCGACAAAACCCACCAGATCGCGGCCCCGCACGTTTGCCCGCACCACGGCCACGCGGCTGCTGTTCTCCCGTTCGATCTTGACGGGGCCGTCCACATGCCGCAGCGTTGCAAGCTGGCTGAGCGGCACGGACTCGCCGTCGGCAAGCGGCAGGCGCAGCTGCGCGAACAGGGCGGCGGAAAGCTGAAGCTGCTCGCCGCCGCGGATCAGCAAGGGTAGCCGCTTGCCGCCTTCGATCACCACGCCGGCCACGCGGCCCTCGATCAAGGTGCGCAAGTCCGCCTGCACTTGCTCGGCGCTCAGGCCCAGGCGTCCGGCGGCAAGCCGGTCGATATCGACCTGCAGATACTGCACGCCTTCGTTTTTGACGGTGAGGACATCCTCGCTGCCCGGCACCGCCTGCACCGCGTTGACGATCTGCCCGGCCAGCGCCCCGAGCACCGCGGAATCGGGGCCATAGACTTTAACCGCGAGATCGCCGCGCACGCCCGACAGCATTTCCGAGGTGCGCATTTCAATCGGCTGGGTAAAGCTGATGTTCACGCCGGGGAAGTCGGCAGTCGCCTTGCGCAGGGCGTCGATTAAATCTTCCTTGTTCTGGCTGCGCCATTGCGGCCGTGGCTTGAGGACCAGGAAGGTGTCCGTCTCGTTCAGTCCCATCGGGTCGAGGCCGAGTTCGTCCGAGCCGAGCCGCGCCACGATGCGCCGCACCTCGGGGACTTCCGCCAGAATGCTGCGCTGAATCGCCATATCGAGCCGCGCGGATTCGGCCAGGTTCACCGACGGCAGCTTTTCGATTTGCATGATGATGTCGCCCTCGTCCAGCACCGGCATGAACGATTTGCCGACCACCATGAACAGCCCGGCGGCGACGGCCAGCGCGGCCACGGCGCCGCCCGCCACCAGGCGCTCGTGCCGCAGCGCCCGGCCCAGCAGCCTGTGGTAGCCCGCCTCCATGCGCTGCACCAGGCGCGGCGCCGGGCCATGGTCGGCCTTGAGCAGCAGCGACGACAACACCGGAATCACGGTCAGCGACAACAGCAGCGATGCGGCCAGCGCGAAAATGATGGTCAGCGCCACCGGCGCGAACAGCTTGCCCTCCAGCCCCTGCAGGGTCAGCAAGGGCAGGAAGACGATCATGATCACCACCATGCCGGCCGTCACCGGCACCGCCACCTCCCGCACCGCGCGGTAGATCACGTGCAGGCGCGATATGCCCGGCTGGACCTTGCCGCTGTGGGCCTCGATATTTTCCACCACCACCACCGCCGCGTCGACCAGCATGCCGATGGCGATCGCCAGGCCGCCGAGCGACATCAGGTTGGCGCTGAGGCCGTACTGCCGCATCAGCAGGAAAGTGCCCAGCGCCGACAGCGGCAGGATGCAGGCGACCACCAGGGCCGCGCGCAGGTTGCCGAGGAAGACATACAGCAGCACCACCACCAGCACGGTCGCTTCCAGCAAGGCCTTGACGACCGTCTGCACGGCGCGCTCGACCAGATTGCCCCGGTCGTAGAAAGTGCTGATGGTGGTGCCAGCCGGCAGCGAGCGGCCGATCTCGGCGAGCCTGGCCCGCACCTGGTCGACCACGCTCTGGGCGTTGGCGCCGCGCATCGCCAGCACCAGCGCCTCGACCGCCTCGCCCTTGCCATCCTGCGTTACCGCGCCGTAGCGCGTCAATTGGCCCACGCGCACCGTGGCAACCTGCCCCACCGTGACGGCAACGCCGCCACGGTTGACGACCACGATGGCGCCGACGTCGGCCAGTGTGCGGATGCTCGCATCGCTACGAATCAGCAGGGATTCCTCGTTGCTGCCGAGCCGGCCCGCGCCGTCGCTGCGGTTGTTGGCCTCCAGCGCCTGCTGCAACTGCGCCAGCGAAATCCGCCTTGCCGCCAGCGCGGCCGGATCGGGCACCACCTCAAAGCTCTTGACCTGGCCGCCCAGCGAATTGACGTCGGCGACGCCGGCGATGTTGCGCAACTGCGGACGGATCGTCCACTCCAGCAGCGTGCGCTTTTCCATCAACGACAGCGGCCCCTCAATGGTGAACATGAAGATTTCGCCCAACGGCGTGGTGATCGGCGCCAGCCCGCCGCTGACCGACGCCGGCAAATCCTTGAGCACCGAGGCCAGCCGTTCGCTGACCTGCTGCCGCGCCCAATAGACGTCGGTGCCCTCTTCGAAGTCCAGCGTGATGTCGGCGATCGCGTACTTCGATTGCGAGCGCAGCACCGCCTGGCGCGGTATGCCCAGCAACTCCTGCTCGATCGGCGCGACGATGCGCGCCTCGACCTCTTCCGGCGTCATGCCGGGCGCCTTCAGGATCAGCTTGACCTGCGTGCTGGAGACATCCGGGAACGCATCGATCGATAGTTCTCCGGCCGCCTTGATGCCAGCCGCGACCATCAACACCGCCAACACCAGTACCAGCAAGCGCTGCGCCAGGGATAAAGCGATCAGCCGCCCCAGCATCACGGTTTCTCCTGCATGGCGGCGGACTCACCCAGCCCTGTCCAGGCGCCCTTGAGCGCGACCAATCCGCGCACCGCAAGCTGTGCTCCGGGAGCGATCGCTCCGCGCACCCACAGCTGGTCGCCGGCGGCCGCGCCAGGGATGACCGGCACCGCCTGGAACCCGTTGGCGTTCCGCACGAAGACATAGTTGGCCGCGCCGCGCCGCACCAGCGCGGCGGCGGGCACCAGCAGCGACCCGCCCCGGGCCGGCGGTGCGACCAGCCGCGCCTCGACGAAGGCGTTTATCTTCAGGCACGCTTTCGGTTCCAGCTGGCGCGCGCGCACCTGCGCTGTCTGGTTGGCACTGTTGACCTGCGGCGACAGCGCGATCACCCGCAGCTGGCCGCACTGTGCGACATCAAGCAAGTCCCCCACCGCCAGCATGGACATCTGTTGGGCCGACGCTTGCAGCTCCACCCACAGCGGACCATCGCGGCTGATCTTCGCCACCGCCATGCCGGCGTCCAGCTGTTGGCCTACGGTGACCGGCAACTCGATCAAGGTCCCCGCGCTTTGCGCGCGCACGGTCAGCAGCGGGTTCGGTTGCGCGCCCGCCGACAACGCGGCGATGGCCGCCGCGCCCAAGCCGCCGGCGCGCAGCATCTGCGCCCGCTGATCGGCCGCCAACTGGGCCAGCTGCGCGGCGGCGCGGCTTTCCTCCACCCGCGCACGCGCGATGACGCCCTCGGCAAACAGGCTTTCGTCACGCTGCTGCTTGTCGGCCGCCAGGCGGGACTGCGTGGACAGCTGGACGTATTCGCGTTGCGTTTCCATCCACGCGGGACTGAACAAGGTGATCAGCGCCGCTCCCCTCTCCACACGCTGCAGCGAAACACTGTGCACCTGCTGAACCACTCCACTGGCGGCGGCTGCGGCGAGAACGACCGCATCGGCTGGCGCCACCACGGTCCCGGTCAAAACGACGGCGTTGCCGACCGGCGTTGCGGCGCCGGCCGGGGCCGCAACCGCCGGCGCGGTCGCGATGCCTGCCCGGCTGATCTGCTTGGCGCTCATCGGCAGCTGCGTCATGGCATCCGCGCTCCAGACGCGGGCTGGGCCGGCAAGCAGAGATGCCAGGAGCAAGACCGCGCGGGCAGTAAAGGGAGGGAACGGCATGGAGTAATTTCCTTGGAGGGCTTCAGTGCGTATGATGGTGGTGAGCAGATATTAAGAAGTTCTTAACAACTGCCGCCTACGCTGGACACCAGCCAAACGACGAGACCGCATCATGCGTATATTGCTCACAGAAGATGATCCCCAACTGGGGCGCGCCACACAGATCGGGCTGGAACAAGCCGGCTACGCGGTGGACTGGGTGCAGTCCGCCGAACATGCGCACACGGCGGTGCGGCTGCACGACTATGGCTGCATCCTGCTGGACCTGGGGTTGCCGGGGCAGGACGGCATGCAGGCATTGACCACGCTGCGCAACGCCGGCTATGGCGGCGCCATCCTGATCGTGACCGCCCGCGACAAGGTTCCCGAGCGCATCGCCGGCCTGGATGGCGGCGCCGACGACTTCATCGTCAAGCCTTTTGATCTGGATGAGCTGGCGGCACGGATCCGCAGCGCATCGCGGCGCGCGGCGGGCCGGCTGCGCGAAGAGCTGGTGCACGGCGACCTGGTGCTCGACGTCGCCGCCCGCCAGGTAACCCAGGCGGGAAGGCCGGTGGCGCTGACCAGCAGGGAATTCGGCATCCTGCTGACGCTGGTGGAAAACAGCGGCAGGGTACTGAGCCGCGAACAACTGGAGCACCAGCTGTACAGCTGGGGCGAGGAAGTGGAAAGCAACGCGGTCCAGGTCCATATCCACCACCTGCGCAAGAAGCTGGGACGCGGACTGATACGCACCGTGCACGCGATCGGCTATTGCGCCGACAAGCCCACGCCGGAGGCGGGCGCATGAGCACGGCCGCCGTGCCGCGCTGGTCCCTGCGGCGCTTGCTGCTCGGTGTGCTGCTGACGTTGACGCTGGCCTTGTGGGGCGGCAGCGCGTTCATCGTTTACCGGGAGGCGCAGCGGGAAAGCCAGGAACTGTTCGACCAGTCGCTGGCGGAAACGGCGCAGCTGCTGCTGTCGCTGGCCGAGAACGAGGCAAGAGAGCACGGCACGGCGCTGGCGATCGACCTCAGGATACCGGAACGCCCGGACCACCATCGCTACCTGCTGTTCCAGATCCGCGACGCGCGGCAGCGCCTGCTCTACAAGAACGGCGGCGCGCCGTCCACCGCGTTTGCGGTCGATGCCCCGGAAGGTTATTCCTGGGCGCGGGTGAACGGCCACCGCAGCCGTCTCTACACCAGCTGGAACGCGGACCGCACGGTGCAGATCCAGGTGGCCGAGCCGGGCAGCCACCGCGACGAAATCAGCACCCGTTTTTTCTACAAGGCCAGCGGCCTTGGCGTGGTGCTGGCGATGCTGGCCGGATTGGCGATCTGGCTGTGCATCGACCGGGTGTTCCGGGTGCTGCAGGTCTCCGCCGACGAGGTCGGTGCGCGCACGCCCAACGACCTGGCCGACGTGCCGTTGGAGGGCGCCCCCAGCGAGGTGTTTCCGCTGCTGCTGGCGATCAACCGTTTGTTTGGCCGGGTCCGGCAAACCATGGAATACGAACAGCGCTTCACCGGGGATGCCGCGCATGAATTGCGCACGCCGCTGGCGGCCATCAAGACCAATCTGCAGGTCATGCAACGGGCGCGCAGCGTGGCGGAACGCGACGAATTCATCGCCGGCCTGAACGCCAGCGTCGACCGCGCCAGCAGGCTGGTCGATCAATTGCTGACGTTGGCGCACCTCGATCCGCAAGACAACCACGGTGTGGTGCTGGAGCAGGCCGACCTGGCGGCGCTGCTGACCGAGGAGCAGGCTCACTGGCAGAGCCTGGCGGCCGGCCATCAATTGCAGGTGGAGCTTGCGCACGCGCCGTGCCGGATCGAGCGGGAAAGTCTGCGCATGTTGTTGCGCAACCTGGTCGACAACGCGGCACGCTACACCCCGGTGCCGGGACGCATCGTGGTCAGTTGCGGGCAGGCCGGTGGCCACAGCTATCTGCGCGTGGCGGACTCGGGGCCGGGCATACCCGCGGCAATGCGCGAGCGGGTCCTCGAGCGTTTCTTCCGCCTGCCCGGCGCAAAGGCGCCCGGCAGCGGGCTGGGCCTGTCCATCGTCAGCCGGATCGCGGCCATGCACGGGGCCACGCTAAGCCTCGATCCCGGCATGAACGGTGTCGGGCTGGCCGTCACGGTCAGCTTTCCCGCGTCGGCGTAGCGCCGCTTATTCCTGGTGACGAATGGCGTCGATAACGATCCGCAGCGCCCTCGATTCGTGGCGGCGGCTGGGATAGTAGGCATGCAGGCCAGGGAACTTTCCGCACCAGTCAGCCATGACGCTGATCAGGCGGCCTTCCCGCACATGGTCGGCGACCATGTCCTGCGTGACGAAGGCCAGGCCGTTCCCGCTCAGCGCGGCTTGCACCATGGGCATCGCACTGGTGAACTGCGCCTGGCCGCGCACCCTGGCTTCCACCTTGTTTCCTTTGTGCTCCAGCTCCCAGGCGTAGACGCCTCCGCTGGCGAGCCGGAGCGTGATGCAGTTGTGCTTCATCAGCGCTTGCAGGTTGCCCGGTCGGGGATGCCAGGCGAAGTAGCCGGGCGAGCCGACGATCATCGTGGGAATGTCGGGCGTCAGCCGGACCGCGATCATGTCCTCTTCCACTTGATCGCCGTAGCGGACGCCGATGTCATAGCGGTCCGCGGCGATATCGATCAGCCTGTAATCGGAATGGATCTCGATGTTGAGATCGGGATAGCCAGGCAGCACCGGCGCCAGCCTTGGCCACAAAAGCGTATCGATGATGTGGTCGATCGCGGTGATCCGCACCGTGCCGGCCGGCTTACCGTTCAAATCGCAGACCGCCGAGATCTCGGCGTTGACCTCCTCCAGCCGGGGCGCGACGTTTTTCAGCAGGCGCTCGCCCGCTTCCGTCGGCGAAACGCTCCTGGTCGTGCGATTGAGCAGCCGCACGCCCAAACGCGCCTCCAGGTCGCGGATGACATGGCTGAGCGAGGACTGGGACATGCCAAGCTCGACTGCGGCGCGCGTGAAACTGCGGTGGCGGGCCACCTCGAAAAATAAAAGGATATCAACGATATTGTCGCGGGCCATCTGGGCTTCCTAAATCGATTGTCGATCCAATGTACACCTTTTTCACATGAATTGGTGCCCCATTCATGGCTCACACGCATATACCTATGCTGGTTTTCGATGCGCCGGCAGCCGCTCCCAAAAGTACGATGGCGCTGACCCTCACCTCACTGGAGAACCAGCATGACCACACAGGAATTAGATCGCCGTGAATTTTTGAAGGCCGCCGGCACCGGCATCGCCGCCTTGGGAACCTTATCCGTTGCGGGAAGCCAGGCATTTGCGGCGGAAAAGATTCCGGCGCCGGATCCGTCAAACGGGGCGGACAATTTCTACAAGAGCGCAAAAGTCCCGGCCCGAAAAGTCGTTTTCGATAACCAGTACAAAATGAAGGTGGTGGGGAATCTGTTCCTGCCACAAGCGTTCGACGGCAACGCCCGGTATCCGGCGATCGTCGTCGGCCATCCGATGGGGGCGGTGAAAGAACAAAGTTCGAACCTGTATGCGCAGAAGCTGGCCGAACAGGGCTTCGTCACGCTGGCCATCGATCAGTCGTTCTGGGGCGAAAGCGATGGCCAGGTGCGCAACGCGGTGGCGCCGGATATCTACGCCGAGGCATTCAGCGCGGCGGTCGACTACCTGGGCAGCCAGGCCTCGGTGGACCGGGAGCGCATCGGCGTGCTGGGCATCTGCGGCAGCGGCAGCTTCGTCATCAGCGCGGCCAAGATCGACCCGCGCATGAAGGCCATCGCAACCGTCAGCATGTATGACATGGGAGCGGCCAACCGCAACGCGCTGAACCACTCGCAAACGCTGGAGCAACGCAAAAAAATCATCGCCGAGGCGGCGCGGCAGCGCGACGTCGAGTTCGCCGGCGGCCCGGTCAGCTACACCGGCGGCACGGTGCACCAGCTGGACGCGGACACGCACCCGATCCAGCGCGAGTTCTACGATTTCTATCGCACGCCGCGTGGCGAATTCACGCCTGCGGGTTCGTCGCCGGCACTGACCACGCATCCGACCCTGACCAGCAATGTGAAGTTCATGAACTTCTATCCGTTCAACGATATCGAGACAATTTCGCCACGGCCGATGCTGTTCATCACTGGCGACCAGGCGCACTCCAGGGAGTTCAGCGAAGAAGCGTACCGGCTCGCCGGCGAGGCCAAGGAATTGGTCATGGTTCCGGGGGCCGGGCACGTCGACCTGTACGACCGGGTCAAGCTCATCCCGTGGGACAAGCTGACCGCGTTTTTCCGCAAGAACCTGGCATAGGGGCATTCCATGACAGCGCCAACAGCCGCCACCCTGCACAACGGCGTCCAAGGAGACAGCAAGGCCGGTGCGCAACCGGCCAATTGGGGCGGCGTGTTCGCCATGGCGCTGTGCGTCTTCGCGCTCATCGCCTCGGAGTTCATGCCGGTCAGCCTGCTGACGCCGATGGCCAGGGATCTGTTGATCAGCAAAGGCCTGGCGGGACAGGGTATAGCCGTCTCCGGTGCATGCGCGGTGCTGACCAGCCTGTCGATGTCGGCGCTGGCTGGCGCCATGGACCGCAAGACGCTCCTGTTGGGCCTGACCGCCCTGATGGCGGTCTCCGGCGCGGTGGTCGCGACGGCGCCGAACTACCTGCTGTACCTGACCGGGCGGGCGTTGGTCGGCGTGGTGGTCGGTGGCTTTTGGTCCCTGACGACGGCCACCGCGATGCGCCTGGTGCCATCCCATCAGGTGCCGCGCGCCCTGGCGATTTTCAACGGCGGCAATGCGCTGGCGACCGTGGTCGCCGCCCCCGTGGGCAGTTACCTGGGTTCGGTCATCGGATGGCGTGGCGCATTCTTCTGCCTGGTTCCGGTGGCCTTGGGCGCCTTCCTCTGGCAGTGGCTCAGCCTGCCGTCCATGCCGCCCCTGACAGGCGCGGCGAGATCCCGTAACGCCTTCCAACTGTTGAAGGATCCGAAGATTGCCATGGGCATGCTGGCGATCAGCGCGTTCTTCATGGGGCAGTTTACGCTGTTCACCTATTTGCGCCCCTTCCTTGAAACGGTGACGCTGGTGGACGCATCAACGCTTTCGCTCATCCTGCTGGCGATCGGCGTCGGGGGATTTATCGGCACCACCGTCATCAGCAGCTTCCTCAGCTGGAACTTCTACGCGACGCTGGTCACCATCCCGACCCTGATGGCGCTGATCGCCTTGGCGCTTACCGTCGTGGGCAGCCATGTCGCGGCCGTGGCGGCGATGCTGGGCATTTGGGGAGCGGTGGCGACCGCCGCGCCGGTTGGCTGGTGGTACTGGCTGGCAAACGCCCTGCCCCACGACGCGGAGGCTGGCGGCGGGTTGATGGTCGCCGTCGTGCAGCTTGCCATTGGGCTGGGCTCGACCATCGGCGGCTTGCTGTTCGACGCGCGCGGCTACCAGAGCACGTTTATCGCGAGCGCGGCGGTACTGCTGCTCGCCGCCATCCTGACGCTGCTGAGCGCTCGTAACGAAAATTAAGACTCGAATCGAGGCCAAGGTATGACAATTCATACTCGGGCACCGGCGCCTGGCCTCCCCCATCGCACAAAAACCTCGTCCAATCAATGATTTGGCTCAATAGTCCGGCTGGTTGATGCCGTGGCACGGATAGTGCTATCTCTGTTGTGAAAAGCATATTCGATGGCGGTCACCGCTACGAAGCGCTTTTTACTATAAATAAAACGGAGACAACAACATGACCAAAGTAATTCCCGCCCGAATGTGCAGGCCACCTTCCTGACGTAAGCGCCACCAACGCCCGTCTGGCGGCGCCGCTTGCGCGCCGCTCCATCGTTAATTTCACGGCTGACCGAGCCCGGACCTTGCTCCCGCAGGTCCGGCGGGGATCGCTGCATCCTCGATTTCCCGGTCGCGTCGTGATACCTACCGCATAGTCTTATTGGATCGTTTATGAAAAAATCGTTAGTAGCTGGCCTCTTGATCGCTTCCGCAGCCGGCGCCGCCTCGGCGCAATCCGGCGTCACCGTCTACGGCATACTGGACGCGGGCATCACCCGCGAAACCGGTGGCGCCGAGGGCTCGGTCACCAAGTTGGCATCCGGCGTGCAGTCCGGCAGCCGCCTGGGCTTCAAGGGACAGGAAGACCTGGGCAATGGCATGAACGCCCACTTCGTGCTGGAGAACGGGCTCGATCTCGACACCGGCAAGGCGCGCCAGAACGGCGCCCTGTTCGGCCGCCATGCCTATGTCGGCCTGACCACCAGCGCCGGTACCATCAACCTGGGCCGTCAATGCAACCCGATCTTCATCGCGCTGGACGGCATCGACCCGTTTGAAACCGGCTTCACCGGCTCCGCCACCAACCTGATGAGCATCGGCACGGCACGCACCAACAACACCGTCAGCTATGCAACGCCCAAGCTGAATGGCCTGTCGGCCACCGTGATGTATGGCTTCGGCGAACATGCCGGCGACAGCACCCTGGGCCGCACCATCGCTTTTTCCATCGACTACGCCGCGGGCCCGCTGGTGGGCACCCTGGCCTATGACAGCCTGAAGGCCACTTCTTTCAATACATTGAAAGAGGTCCTGCTGGGCGCCAGCTACAACTTCGGCCCCGCGACCGTGCACGCCGCGTTTGAAACCGAGAAGGACGACCTCGGCGGCGATTTCCGCGACTTCCTGCTGGGTGCCTCGGTGCCGCTCGGACAGGGCAAGCTGCTGGCCTCGTATGTGAAAAAACAGGACCGTTCCGCGACCGAGCGGGGCGGCAGACAGTTCGCGGTGGGCTATACCTACGCGCTGTCCAAACGCACCAACCTCTACAGTTCATTCGGCACCATCCGCAACGAATCGGCCGCCACCAATGTGGTGGGCGACGCCTCCAGCGGCGGCAGCGCGCCGGCTGCCGGCAATGGATCGCGAGCACTGTCGGTCGGTATCCGCCACAAGTTCTAAAGCCACAAAGCACCACCGGGGTTTTCCCCTTTCGGGACCAGCCCTTATTCATCCCACTTATTTATTTTGGAGACTCTATGTTCGTTCCTATTTCCTCCCGTCTGATGTCCGCGCTGTGCGCCCTGGCGCTGCTGGCAGGGGCCGCTCCCGCGGTCCGCGCCGCCGACGCCGCGCCAACTGCCCATGTGACCATCCTGGCCACCGGCGGCACCATCGCCGGCAGCGGCGCCACCACCACCACCACGGTCGGCTACACCGCCGCCACGGTCGGCGTCGACCGTTTGATCCAGGCCGTGCCGGAACTGGCCAAGGTGGCGCAAGTCAAAGGCGAGCAAGTGTTCCAGATCGCCAGCGAAAACATGAGCAACGAACACTGGCTGGTGCTGGCCAAGCGCGTCAACACGCTGCTGGCGCAGCCGGACGTCGATGGCATCGTCATCACCCACGGCACCGACACACTGGAAGAGACCGCCTACTTCCTCGACATGGTGGTGAAGAGCAATAAGCCGGTGGTGCTGGTCGGCGCCATGCGTCCGGGCACCGCGCTGTCGGCCGACGGCCCGATCAACCTGTACAACGCGGTGCTGCTGGCGGCCAGCAAGGAAGCCATCGGCAAGGGCGTGCTGGTGGCGCTGAACGACCAGATCCAGGGCGCGCGCGACGTCACCAAGACCAACACCTCGACACTGGACAGCTTCAAGACGCCGGAGCTGGGCATGCTGGGCTACATCCAGGGCAACAAGCCTTACTTCTACCATGCGTCGACCCGCAAGCACACGGTTGACACCGAGTTCGACATCAGCAAGCTCGACGCGCTGCCGCAGGTCGACATCGTCTACGGCTACGCCAACGTCGGCCCTGTGGCGCTGAACGCACTGGTGGCCGCCGGCGCCAAAGGCATCATCCACGCCGGCGTCGGCGACGGCAGCCTGGCCACCAAGGTCGCCCCCGCGCTGACCGCGGCCCGCAAGCAAGGCGTGCTGATCGTGCGCGCCGCCCGCGTCGGCCAGGGCATCGTGGCCCGCAACGGCGAGGCCAACGACGATGCGCTGGACTTCGTCGTATCCGACACGCTGAGCCCGCAAAAGGCGCGCATCCTGCTGATGCTGGCCCTGACCAAGACCAGCGACAGCAAGGAAATCCAGCGCATGTTCTACACCTACTAAGACCTAAGCCAGTCGGGCCGCGAGGCAAGAAGCTGTTCCGCCAGCGGCCCGATAGGCGCGGACGGCGACGCCGTCCATAAAGTCCACAAAAAACAACAGGTGATAAAAGGAGAGATTTGGAGGGGCTTGCTCAATGGATAATTTTTGATATTAAAAAAATGTAAATACAAAAATTATCCATACAGTTCAAAAGCCAGGAGCCTCCATGAAATCTCGCATTTTTTTCAAGCCGGCGCTGTTATGCCTGGCTGTCCTTGCCACCGCCACGCAAGCCGCGCAGGCCGACCGCGCCGCGCCCGTCCTCACCGCGGCCACCAAGCTGCGCCTGGTGAATCCGCCGGCCCAGCTGCTGGAAAGCCACCGCGCGGACGCGCGCGCGTCCGCCAAGCCGGAAGGCCTGGAAAAAGCCTACGATCTGTTCATTCGCTACGCCGACGGCACGATTTACAATCCGACCACCGGCGACTACGACAAGGTCAGCCTGCGCGCCTACCAGCAACGCACCGACAAGGGCTGGAACGCCGAAGATCCGACGTCCTCATCCTTCCTCGCCCCCACGGTGGTGATGCGGCCAGGGCAAACCGTCCGCTTCCGGCTGTACAACCAATTGCCGGAGCAGGATCCCCAAAAATGCGCCAGCGCGGATATCAATTTGCCCAGCCACAAGGGCTGCTTCAACGTCACCAATCTGCATTCCCATGGCTTGTGGGTTTCGCCGGCCGGCAACAGCGATAACGTCCTGCTCGCCATCCATCCCAACGTCAACTTCGAGTACGAGTACAACATCCCTTCCGATCACCCTGCCGGCACCTTCTGGTATCACCCGCACACGCACGGCTCGACCGCAATGCAGGTCGCCAGCGGCATGGCCGGCGCGCTGGTGGTGGAAGGCGCGCGCTATCCCACCGCCAAGGCGAACGGCGACCTCGACGTCCTGCTGAAGAAATTCCAGCCGCGTCAGGGCAGCGCCGCGGAAGTGCTGCTGCTGCAGCAGATCCCCTACGGCTGCGTCAACGACAACGGCGATGCAATCAGGCCTTGCGCGAGCGGCGAGACCGCCGGGATGGAAGGTTTCGTCCAGGTCGGACCGCCCGACGCCTGGAGCAAATCGGGTCGCTACACCTCCGTCAATGGCAAGGTCCAGCCCGTTCTGGAGCTGGCCGCCCGCCAGTTGCACCGCTGGCGCGTGGTCGACACCGGCTTCCAGGCGTCGATCGCCTTCCACATCCGCCGCGCCAGGGACCCGGCCAAACTGCTGGAGGCGATCAGCAAGCCCAACCAGGATGAAAAGGTGATGGCGTTGTGCGACGGTGACGACGTCACCCAGTTCGAAGTCGCCGCCGACGGGCTGACGCATGAGAAAATCATCAGCAAGCAAGTCAATTTCCTCATGCCCGGCTACCGCAGCGATATCCTGTTTTCACTGCCGGCAACCGGTGCATACTGCGTGTTCGATGGCGAGACCAACCTCAATCCCGACACCGCGGATAAGGAAGCCGCTGCCAACACCCGCTTGATCGGTGTGATCCGCGCCACCCCTTCTTCGCCGGCGGCGGCGCCAACGCAATCGCCTGAGGAATTCCTGCTATCGCAATTACAGGGTGCGCTCAACGCCATTGCCCCGGCAAAGCTGCCGCCCAATCTCAAGCATGAAATAGCGGCGGATCTGAAGCAGTTCAAACTCAGCAGGTTTGCGCCGCATCCGGACTTCACCGATAAGGACGTCGCCCGCCTGCGCAGCTCGCCCAAGGAATATGTGACCTTCAACATCGCGGACATCAAGGATGAGGCCAGTGGCAAAGACATCACCCGCTTCCTGGTCGAACCGGGAGTCCGGCCGCAACCCTCGCTGGAAGACGTCTACCATCCCGGCCGCATAGACCACAAGGTGGTGCTGGGCACCGACCAGATGTGGGTGCTGCAGTCCAAACTGGGCCGACATCCGTTCCACATCCACGTCAATCCATTCCAGATCATCAGCATTACCAATACGGTGGGCAAACCGGTCGATTCCCATTACCAGAACATGGTCGGCACCTGGAAGGACACGCTGCTGGTCATACCGGGCCACAAGATTGAAATCGCCACCCGCTACGAGCGCTACATCGGCGAGTACGTGCTTCATTGCCATATCCTGGAGCACGAAGACCAGGGCATGATGCAGAACGTCAAAGTCGTGCTGCCGGACGGCAGGGGCGGCGCTGCGGGCGACGCCCACCAGCACCATTAATCTCCCCTCCCCCTGCCGGAGCGCTACGCATGAACCATATCCTCCCGACCTTGCTGGCCGGCCTGCTGTTGGCCGGTCCGTTCTCCGCGGGCGCGCAGGACGACGTGCGCCCGGTGCACTACCGGAAGAACATCGACGACCTGACGCCTGCCGAGCTGGAAGCCTTCAAGCACGCCGTGGCCGAGCTGAAGAGCAAAAGCCAGCTCAATGTCTACGACCGCGGCGGCTACCTGTGGCAATCCTGGGTACATGACTGTCCGGCGGTGCAGGTCAACCAGACGCGCGCGGCACCGCTATCCGCGCAAGACCTGCGGCAAGTGCTGGCCAGCCCGAATCGCAACAGCTGCGATGTCAGGGGCTTCCTCGACCTCGGTCCAGGCATCGATACCCGCTTTCACACCGAGCATCCAGGCGAGTGCGAGCACCAGAAGAACACCTTCCTGCAATGGCACCGCGCCCAGCTGTACTACTTCGAGCAGGCGCTGCAAGCCTCGGACCCCGACGGCAAACGCGGCCCCAGCACCCGCGACGTCGCGCTACCGTACTGGAACTTCACCCGCAAGCCCAGCGGCGTGCGCTATCCGAAGGCCTTCGAGGATCCCGGCTCGCCGCTGTTCGACGCCACCCGCATCAGCGAAAGGCTGCCGAGTTCGATGGCGACCGCCTCGCCGTATCTGCTGGCCTACCAGATCTATTACATGGACTGGCCGGAATTTGGCGGCGACGAATACGGCAGCAACGGCGGCGGCGCGCTGGAGACCCGCATTCACAACCGCATGCATGCGTTCTACATCGGCGGCAATATGGCCGACAACGCCACTGCGGGCATGGATCCCCTGTTTTACGCCTTCCACAATTTCCTCGATTACAGCCTGGAGAAGTGGCTGGACGAACATGGCGACGCCGGCATCACCGGCGACGGCCGCAGCGCCGAGATGCGCGCGGAGCAGGATGACACGCTGCCCAAGCCGATCGGGTGGAGCGCCGGCAGCGCGGGCACGCTCCCAGGCACCGGCAACTACACGCCGCACATGGGACAAGCCGACCTTTACTTCGACACCGTCAAGCAAGGCTATGGCTATCAGCCGCCCTATGGCGGCGAGTTCATACGCAGGAATGAGATCCAGCGGCTGATCGACGCGCACCAGGGCGCCGGCTTCGTCTTCGGCGACAATCAAAAGAGCCTGTTTGCCGCGCTGTTGAGCGATGCCGCCGCCGACGGCCCGGTTGGACAACCCAGCATCACGGTCGACAACAAATACGCCATCCCCGCCACCACCGGGACCACAAAGCGCTACCTGCGCCTGCAGCGTAAAGCGGACGCACCCGACTACAGCTTCCAGGCCGACGTCTACCTGCATCCCGGCCAGGCCAGGATCGCCGACAAGACCTTCCGCGACCGCTATCTGGTCAGCAGCACCAGCCACTGGGCCTTGTCCGGCCACGGCCATGGAGGCGCGCTCTGCATTGCCATCGAAGTCAACGGCATCATCAACAGCCTGGTGCCGACCCATCATGGCGCCCCCTGGCATCTGACGGCGGCTGTCACCACCAACGAGCGCGGCGCAGGGCAAATCAGCAAGGCGAATTTCGAGCTCCCCGTGATTTCCGCCAGCGGCTGCGCACCAGTACAACATCATCATTGAGGGCGCAATATGAGCGAACCGAAGAGTTTCATGCGTGACGTACTGGTCTTGTTCTTCAAATACGCGAACGACATGCAGAACCAGGCCCCGCCGATCAATGCGCCCAATGGCGCGGGTCTGAAGATCCTGTATCTGAACGATTACGCCAGCGTCAAGGAATTCCATTACGCGATACAGGTCGCCATCCACGGCTACGACCGCGACAACGACGGCAACTGGCAGGTTCCCCCCGCGCAGCGGCTGCGCAGGCAAGGCGGCGGCGCCGAGGACTGGGTGACATCCGCGCCGCACCCGATGCCGCCGGACGGCCGCATGCCGCAGCAGGCGATCGATATTTTCGACCAATGGGTTCGGGACGGCATGCTGCCATAAGACGTAGCTCACAGGAGAACAAGATGGCGTACACAGGTCTAAGGATACATCCGGCCATCGGCATTGCCCGCGTCGGCAGCAGCGAGGAATACTACCTCGGCCCGGAAAGCATGGCCGGCATGCGCCAGCCCGGCCAGGACACCACCGGCGGCCTGCCGATCAGGCCGGGCACCGAACGCGACACCATACTCAGCACCGAACTGCGCGACAGCCGCGGCAGGCTGAAACGGCAGGCGGCGCGGTTCCGCATTTACCAGTATGCCTTCGACAGCGCCGACGGCGCGGAAACCTGGCCGGCCGGCCCGGCCAGCGAAGTGCAGCCCGGCAGCGTGGTGGACGGCAAGGTGGTCGCGGACATCATCTGGACCGTGCATCTGGCGAACAAGAAGGCCAACAGCTGGCAAGGCGGCGATGGTGTCCAGCCTTTCGCCGGCGGCAAATTGCCCGCGCTGCGGAATCCGGATTTCGGCGCCCTCGACAATGCGTCGCGCCTGAGCAAGCTCGTCATCGATGCCGGGCCGCGCGCGCTGCTGGGCAGCGCGCAACATGCGATCCAGTTCGACGCCGGGACCACGCCCTGCTACGGCGACGCCGCCAGCGCCGCCATCTGCGCCGCGCCGAACTATCCGGTGTCCTTCCCGCTGCCGGGCGACGCGACGCCGCCAGGCAGCGCCGGACCCGGCAGCGTGATCCGCTCGCTGGGGGCGCTCAGCACGGAGAGCACGGGGCGCCTGGTGGTGCTTGGCGGTTACGGCAAGGCCTGCGCGTTCGACGCGCTGGGCAAGCACGTGCCCGGCGCGGCGCTCGATGGCGACGTCAACAACAATAACTGGTTCGACGATGTGTCCGATGGCCCGGTCAGCGCCATCCTGCTGTTTGCCGACGGCAGCGCGCGCGAGGTCGAGGGTGGCGCGTGGGTGATCGCCACCGATCCGGCCTACGCGCCGCAAAATCCCAACGTGGTCACCCTGTGGGACGAGCTCTACTGCACCTGGCTGGAGCAGCTAGCGCTACGGCCGGCGGTTTACGCCAGCCAGCGTTACCAGTCCGGCTACCGCACCGACTTTGACGCCGAAGTGCTGCCGGTCCTGCGCGCCGCCGCGCTGCAAAAATGGACCACCTTCCTGCCATCCAGGGCCATCAAAGGGCACGACCTGTTCGCCGACATGAAGGCTGACCAGCGCAACGGATTCAAGATCATGAACTTCCTGCGTCCGCCCGGCCAGGACCATGAGCCGGCCACAGCCGCGCCCATGATGCCGCTGTCGCTGGGTGACGCCAACAAGAGCCTGCTGTCGCTGACCCCGGCACAATACTTCTTCATGGGCCAGTGGGCGCATGACTTGTACGCGAACGGCAGCGAGCCGGCGCCAGTGCTGGCGGCCGGCGAGGCGCTGGACAAGACCGTGCTGTTCAACTGCCTGGGTGGACGTTTCAGTCCCGGCATCGAGATGAGCTTTATCGTGCGCGATACCAACTTGTACCAGCGGAGCTGGCAGCGGCACGACAGCGGCGGCCCGTTCCGCATCAACCGGCAACGCCTGAACTATCGCGACGCCGTCGCGCAGCAGCCGTTACTCGGCATCGGCTACACCCCCTTGCGCGACACGCCGGTGCAACCTGGCGACCTGTCCAAGTTCATGGCGCTGCCGTGGCATACCGACTATAACTCCTGCGCCACCCACATGCCGGCGCCGAATCCTGGCGGCGACCTGTATGACACGGAGCAAGCCATCGCCGAAGCCACCGCGGTGGTCACCGACCCGGATACCATCCGGCCCAACACGCTGCTGTACTCCTCCTGGCCAGCGCAGCGTCCGGTCGCGGTCTACACCTACGACGATCTGGTGGCCAGCGGCGGGCAACTGCCAGCGCCCCGCTTCTCGGTGCGCGGGCCCGGTACCCGTGCCGACGTGCCGAGGGCGCCGGACCCGCAGAATAAAATCGACCGGCCAGCGCTGCATGTCGGCCGCTACCAGCAGCGTGCGCAGTTCCTGCAGGACTGGGACAAGATCGGCGTGGTGCTTCAAATTACCGCCATCTCCCCACCGATGGCCAACCCGCCGGAGAGCAGGGACCTGTACCTGGAGGTGGCCAGCCTGTTCACCACCGACGACAGCAATCTGGCCGAATCCTGGCGCAACACCGCGATCGACGCCGTCTATCCACCGCCTGGTTCGCCGGCCAAACCGTGACGGCATCGCCGACGCCGCGCTACCGGGTCGCCGTCATTGGCGGCGGACCGGCCGGAAGCGCCTGCGCGCTGACCTTGGCGCGTCAGGGCATGCAGGCGGTGTTGCTGATCGAGGCCGGCGACTACACGCAATTCCGCATCGGCGAGAGCCTGCCGCCGTCGGCCAATCCCTTGTTGCATCAGCTGGGGCTGGCGCCGGTTTTCCTGGCGCAAGGGCACGCGCCCTGCCATGGCAGCTGTTCCTACTGGGGTAGCGCGCGGCGCGGCTACAACGATGCGTTGATGGATCCGCTTGGGCACGGCTGGCATCTCGACCGCGCACACTTCAACCGCCTGCTGGCAACGCAAGCGCAGCAAGCGGGGGCGGAGCTGCGCATGCTCACCACCCTGGTATCCTCCGCGCCAGCCGACAGCCGCGGCTTCTGCCTGCAGCTGGAAACCGATCATCGGCAGACCACGGTCCACGCGGACTTTGTCGTGGATGCCAGCGGCGCGCGCGCAGTGTTTGCGCGCCAGCGCGGTAGCCGCAAGCTCGACACGCTGCCGCTGGTGTGCCTGGCGATGCGCTTCGCCCCGCCGGCGGATGCCCCCCAATCGGGACTGACGCATCTGGAGGCGGTAGAGCATGGCTGGTGGTATGCCGCCCACCTGCCCGACGCCAGCCTGCTGCTGACCTTTTACAGCGATGCGGCCACCGTCAAGGCATTGCACTTGCAACACCCGGAGCGCTGGCTGAGCGCGCTTGCGGCGGCGCCCAACACCGCCAGGCTGACAGGCAACAGCGCGCCGCTGGCCATGGAAGTGCTCAGTTTTCCAGCGCCGTCCTACAGCCTTGACCGGCTGCACGGGGCGGACTGGATAGCCATCGGCGATGCCGCCTGCGCTTACGATCCCATCACCTCCCAGGGCATCGTCAAGGCGATAAGTAATGGAATCAATGCGGCGCAGGCGATCCATAACCATGCCGGCGCAGCCTGCGCGAACGGCATCGCCGAGGACTATCGACGCTACCTCGTTATGCGCAATACCTACTACAACTGGGAACAGCGCTGGCCAAATGCGCCATTCTGGCGCCAATTGCACCAGAATTCGCTTGGTCAGCCGATAAGATTGTCCCTAGTCGGATAACATTGCCACGGCTGGAATCATAACTTTGCCATCGAATGCCAATTTGGCGCCAACAAGAACTATCAACAACAAAAAATGACTATGATGCGGATCGCTAACCGGTTAAACGAAGATGGCCAGAAGACCATGCGCAATGGCACTTGGGCGCATTCGGCAGTAAGCCGATTAATCAAAATTGGAATATAGTATAAATCGTTTATATCATTAAGTTACTAGACATTACTTTAGCCTCTCCTACCACACTCGCGCCGCATATGCGGCTTTCCGCTCCCATAGAGGACATCCACCATCATTTAGCGTCGCAGGCCCGCCAGCGATTCGCATGCCAAACCACCACCTGATGGTCTGGTGAGTAGCGTGTGCTGTGCGGCCACTACGGACGTGCGCGTGACCGGTTGAATCCGCAGCCGAAATCGGCTTTTTATCAGGATACTTCCTTGCTGAAATGGAAATATCACACATTCCCACAATGCTTTGAAGTCACGTGCCCTCGGTAGTAAACGATTCAATTGAATCACTCTTGCTCGAAATGAGCTTCTGATGTGTAATGCGGGGCCAAAGCATAGCAAATCAATAACCCCGCCTTCATGTTAGATCTCCTGACCAGTTTCACTCAAGAAACGCGCCTGTTGCGCCTGGCTACACCGCTGGGGTCGGACGTGCTTGTCGTCGAATGTCTGCGCGGCGAAGAAAGCATCAGTCAGTGCTATGCGCTGCATGTGACGGCGCTGTCGAGCAATGCCGATATTTCGCTGAAGTCACTGCTGGGCCAGCCGGCGCTGCTGGAGCTCGATACCGCGCTGATCGGCGGGCCGCGATATTTTCACGGCCATATTACCGACGTCGCCCTGCTCGGCGCCGATGGCGGCCTGGCGCGCTATGCGCTGACCATCGGCCCGTGGTACAGCTTCCTGCACCATGGCCGCGACAGCCGCGTGTTCCAGGACAAGAACGTGCTCGACATCCTGTCGGCGCTGTTTCAAAGCTGGGAGAGCGTGGGCAAGCTGGTGCCGGACTGGCGCTTCGACGTGCAGGACCCGGGCGTCTATCCGGTGCGCTCACTGACCTGCCAGTACCAGGAATCCAACCTCGACTTCGCCGAGCGGCTGATGCGCGAAGAGGGGTTGTTCTACTACTTCGAACACAGCGGCGCGCCCGACAGCGACACCTTCGGCAGCCACGTCATGGTGATCGCCGATCACAACGGCAGCTTCCAGCCGAACGCGCAGCCGGTGGTGCGCTTCAGCCAGCCCGGCGCCGTGATGCGCGAGGACAGCATGGACCGCTGGCGCACCGAAGCGCGGTGGACACCGGACACGCTGGAAGTGTCAAGCTGGGACTACCGCAGCAATAACACGCGGCCGGTCGGCGCGGCCGGCGAGATGATCGGCGGGCAGTCGTACAGCAGCCGCGACACACCGGGCGCCTACGCCTACCAGTCGCGCGAGCACGGCCAGCGCATAGCCGACCGGCAGTTGCAGGCGCTGGCCGTGCCGCGCGAAACCCATGTGGGCGCGGGCACGGTGCGCACGCTGGCGCCCGGCACGACCTTCACACTGACCGGCCAGGCCCAGCTCGACCTGGCGGCCGGCGACGGCGACCGTACCTTTGTCGCCTTGCGCGTGCTGCATCTGGCGCACAACAATCTGAGCACGGACATCAAGCACCAGGTCAGCGGTCTGCTGGGACTGAGCGCGCTGGCGCAGACCATCGCCCGGGAGCAGTCGGGCAGCCTGCACGCGGTGGGCCAGGACAAGGGCGAACGTCCGCTGTACCGCAACCGTGTCGACGCCATCCGCAGTAGCGTGCCTTACCGCAGCAGCGACGTCGATGGCCATGGCCGTGTGCTGCATCCCAAGCCGACCGTGCGCGGACAGCAGACCGCCGTGGTGGTGGGGCCGGCAGGCGCGGTCATCCATACCGACCGCGACCATCGCATCAAGGTGCAGTTCCATTGGCAGCGCGGCGGCCAGAGCCACAGCCGCCTGAACCATCCTGCGCCGTACGGCCATACCGGCGCGCCCGGCGACGACCAGGCCGGCACCTGGGTGCGGATCGCCACGTCGTTGGCGTCGGTGGCCGGCGCCAACTGGGGAGCGGTGGCGGTGCCGCGCGTTGGCAGCGAAGTGCTGATCGATTTCATCGACGGCAATATCGACCGGCCGGTGGTGATCGGCAGCGTCTACAACGGCAAGGGGCAGGGTGACGCCCAGCACAACCAGGTCAGCCAAGGCGCCGGCGTGGCGACCGGCAATGCGCCGGCCTGGTTCCCCGGCGATGGCGGCGCGCACGCGCATCCGGCGGTGCTGTCGGGCATCAAGTCGCAGGCCATGGCCAGCAGCCAGGCCGGCAGCGGCGCCTACAGCCAGATGGTGTTCGACGATACGCCGGGAGAGTCGCGCGTGGCGCTGCAACGGCACGCGACGGCGTATCTGGGCACAGATGAATTGAATCTCGGCCACCTCCGCCATCAGACCGATAACCAGCGCCGACAAACGGCAGGCTTCGGCGCCGAACTGAAGACGGAGCATAGCGCTGCGCTGCGCGCAGGCCAGGGCATGTTGTTGTCGACCGATGCGCGCAACGGCGGCAATGGCCAGCAGTTGGACAGCCGCGAAGCGCTGGCGCAGATCGACCAGAGCCTGCACTTGCAGACGGCGCTTGCCACAACGGCGCAAAAGCACAATGCCATGCTCAAGGATGACAAGGGCCAGACCGAGCCAGTGCCCGAGAAGCTGCCATCGATCGTGCAAATGGCACACAGCGGCGCCGTCATCGAAGCGACGGAGAGCAAAGCGTCCAGCAGCGACGGTGCCGGCGGCGCTGGCGAGGTAACAGCCTACGCCGAGGCGCATCTGCAGTTGTCGAGCCCTGCCGGCATCGCGGCGACCACACCTGCCGCCGCGGTCATCAGCGCAGGCGACACCAGCAGCATCACGGCCGGCCAGGACATCAACTTTGCTGCCCAGGGCAACAGCCTGTATGCCGTCAAGGGCGGCATCAGCCTGTTCACGTATGGCAAGGCTGACAGCAAGGACAAGCCGAACCAGGAAACGGGCATCATGCTGCACGCGGCCAGCGGCAAGCTGTCCAGCCAAAGCCAGTCGGCCGAAACGCGCATCACGGCCGACAAGGCCATCACGGTGGCGAGCACCACCAAGAGCGTGTCGGTCGCGGCCAAGGAGCATGTGCTGCTGACTTCGCAAGGCGCCTACATCAAGCTCGAAGGCGGCAACATCATGATTCACGGGCCGGGAACGATGACGTTCAAGGCCAGCATGAAGGAACTGACTGGGCCCGCATCCTCCGCGCCCGTCCTGCCACCGCTGCCGAAGGCTGACCAAATCAAGAACTTCGTCGAATTCAACCATCACTGGCCGGACTTGACGCCTGTCGCTGGCGGCGCGTACCGCGCCGAATTCGCTGACGGCACCTCAAGTGTCGGCAAGCTGGACGCCAAAGGTCACGCCCGCCTGGAAAACATTCCGCAGGGGGCGGTCAAGGTCTATTTCGGAGAAGACCCTACACCGTTCACACCGGAGAGCGTCAAAGACGCTGGAAAGACCACCTTGGAAAACGTGATAGACGAGCTGAAAAAACACGGCCATTCCATCGATGCAGACGATGTCGAGTCGCTGCTGTACAGCATGGCTGGAAGGGATATCCAATGAGCGACGCACCTGCGACCACGGCACCTCAAGCGGGGGAAACCGACAGCGCGGCCATCCCAGCGCCATCGAAGAGATCAGCGTCGCCGTAGCCACCGGACTCGTTCCCTTCCTGGGCCAGGCGATCAATGTCTACGACACCATCACATGCATGCTGACGCTCCACAACAGCACGTCGGCGGAAGACCAGATGGAAGCCAAATTCGACTTGGTCCTGGCGCTGGTGGGGTGGATACCTGGTGCGGGCGGCGGCGTCAAGAAAACGATCCGCATCGTCAACAAGCATCCCGAACGCTTTGCGCCGATTCTGTTCGACGTGCTGCGCATGGTCTGCGACAAAGTCGGCATCCACACCAGCCCGGAACTCCTGCTCGACAAATTATTCGACGCGGTCGGCCTGAAGAACCAGCTCGGCACTGTGCAGAGCGCGATCGAAGGTTCGTGGCTGTACGACGACCTGCCCGTCGAAGGACGGCTCGCGTTGAGCACCTGCATGAGCACAGTGCGCGCCCAGTTGCCGGCCATGGTGATGCTTGTCACACTCAAGTTGGCCCACTGGAAGACCAAGCAACGCAACAATGCGGCGCGGGTCAGCGGCCCTCAAGGCAAGGTCGATCCGGCGAAAAAGAAGCCGGACAAGAAAGATCCCAAAGTCGCCGAAGCCGGCCACAACGCACCCACACCTAGCACATCGAACAATGCGGTCAATACCTCGCTCGGCACCAGCGTCGTCGAAGGTGTCAGCAATACCCTGACTGGCATTGTAGGTGAACATATTACCGACTATTTTCTGTATGAAAATTACGGCTGGGGCAAAGGGTGGAGCCGACACGACATGGGGACGCAAGGCGAATGGAAGGAAAAGCCGAGCAAGACCTTTCCTGGCAAACTCAACGAAGCGACCCGGCTCAATTCGTTGTTCGCCCTGAAAGCGCACGGCACGGGGATTGACGGCGTGTGGAAAGTGCAAATAGGAGACCCGCACAATGGCGGCAAGCCGTATGCGATCGTGGAATCGAAGGCGTCGATCGTGGGGAAGACACCCAAAAACCCGTCCATTAAGCCGGGCGTGAAAGGCAGGCTGTTGGATAATGCCCGCCGGCTCAAGGACAAGGCGCTGCCAAAGTCTGAGGAATTGTTGGAGCCGGATACGAGCGCGGGTGAACCTAATGGACCGCCAGTTCCGACTGGCGGTGGGCGCCCTGGCAGACCTGGACGTCCTGGGGTGGTACCAAAGGAAAATATACAAGCAACAAAAGCGCCGGTAGCACCGCACACAGGAACATCGAGCGACGTTATTGTACAGATGAGTCGCGCTTGGATTGTAAAGAACATCAAGAGCGCCGTTGGACATGAATTAGCGGAAGATATAAAGAGAAATGGTTATTCCCGCCATCTTTTCTATACGCCGTTCTATCTGCCCTCGGCCGCAGAACATGAGAAGGCGTTGCTGGAGAACGAACGAGACAAACACGAGAAACATGCCGATCACGACATCCCATCCACACATCGACACGATGAACAAGAAGTGAAAGCGGCAGTTAATCACAAGCATGCCAAACTTGGCTTAAAAGCTGAATCTTGAGCGCGCTTGATTAATCTCTACTTATCAGGTAAGAACTATGCAATTTCATAAAAAACGTAGGCAGCAATTTTTAAGCGAACATTACTTTTCGTTTTTTTGTAAATCGATAAATGAGGCAATTGAATATTGGAAGCATAATTTACCTCCTGACATAGAAACGAAAGCACTCGCAAAATCGCTCGCTGCGGCAGATGTTGCAAATCAAACTTGCGACCTATTCTTGCTTCGATACACAGGCGGTGAATCGCTCGTTATATTGCGAGATGAACTCGTTGGTGTAGTCGAGGCCTACGAAAAATACGCTAAATGCAAGCGAGACTTTCAAGAAAAAGAAGATTTCCCTGTATTCGCCTTCCAAGAAATTGATGACTTTGAAAGAATTCTTCAGCTACTTGGCTTGGCCATATTGATGCATCGACACGAACTAATATCGCGGATTCATTCCTTAATCGCCAATTCTGCATATGACGGGCAAGATGCGATGTATGAGGAACTTGTCGGCCATGTTTTACCTGGTCGTCCATATTTGGAGGCTTGGTATCATCAATTGCCTTACCTGCACCTCCTTAGCGCGACTGACTTGGAAAGTTCCGAAGAAAAAATAGAGCAGATGCAGCAGTACCTAAAAATTTGGTATAAATCGATGAGCAAGGCACCGTGGCATGATAGCCATCTGAAAATGACAGAAGAAGGTGGTGGCTATTTCGGTTACTGGGCAATTGAGGCTGCCGCAATTGTTTATCTTTACAAAATCGATGACCGCAGTTTCCGTGACCACATTGTCTATCCCAAAGACTTGGTAGACTTCGCCAGGGAACTCGATAAACAGGCAACGCCTACGTTCTTGGCGCTAGAAAAATTGCGTGTTGAAGGCGGCAAACCTTGCCCCCAAACCGGCTATTGGTACACCCCTGCAATTGCTGACAGCCGCCGTCATTTCGAGCAAGGCGAGATCATGCCCGTGTCCGCAAATTCGCAATACGGCGCGACCATCTGGCAATGGAGTGAGGAGCAATTACCTCCCCTTAAACCAACTGTGGAGTGAGCCGTTCTTAGCCTCGTTGAATAGGCCGGTCTGAATAATTCGAAATCACCACAGACGGGTCTCCGATGAGAACCCCGAGCACGTCAAGATCGCCAATGCCATCGAAATCCGTCTGGTCGACCAAGACTTGCAGTTCTCAATTCTCCAGATGTTCCGTCCGTGATGCAATTCAACGGGCGCGAATATCCCGTCGTGGTGTGTGATAGCTCAGAGGTCTATGTGACCGTCAAGGTAGGTCCCGATTCACGCCCGGCTACGGATGGGTTCATGGTCAAGGGACCAGCCGCACATCACGACTTCTATGCGGCGCTACTGCACCTTTTGCAAACGACGCATTCTGCTTTGTTTTGGCCCGGCAATAACGCGCTTGTAGTCGGTCATGTTCGTTTGCTGGCCGGATTGACCCTCTCAGTTTGACCCTCCCTCCAGGTTCTCGCGAACGCCGCGACGCTGTCGTAAGACCCCTCGAATCCCAATTCCTTCAAGTTCTCATGGATCTGTTTCAGCGTACGCCGCTGCTTGCGTGATCGCGCCGCCTCGGTCTTCAGGAGCGCAGAAAGCTGGAACGCATATTTGTCGATGGCGCGGGTAGAGCGCCGCTCAGAGTAGGCTGGCTCAATGGTTTCCGATCGCAGATAGCGTCGGATTCCAATTCCCCACTCAATGTCATGAGCAGGATTGTGTCTTATACGTGGGTCAGATTCGTTTGCAAATTATGCGGTGAAGTGGGTCAGATTTAGCTGTAAATCAACACCAGGGGCGAGAGAAGAGGGGAAACGGAAAAAATCGGGCGCTAAGCTATTTCGTGGCTGGTGGCCATCGTTGCGCCGTGTGCTTGCCACGCATTCCGGACAACCAGGCCACCGTCTGTCACCCGCATTACGCCACGCTCGTTCCCTCGTCGATGATGCGCAAAAACGCTTCATAGGCATACACCCGGCCGCGCTTCTTGCCAGTCACTTCGCGGACCACGCCCAGTTTTTCCAGCCCCGCCATCGCGCTATTGACGGTCGGCATGGTCAGGCCCGTCTTGTCGACCACCTGACTGGCGTTCACAAACGGCTGATTCTGCAGCAGTGCATGCACCCGCAACATGGAGTTGGCTTGCTCCCCCGCAGCGGTGATGCGCGCCCGGTCTTCCGAAAACAGTGTCACGATGCGCAGCGCGCTGACGTGCGCATTGTTGGCGGTGACAGCAACGCCCGTCAGGAAAAATTCCAGCCAAGCTTCCCACGTGCCACGCTGACGCACCTCCTGCAACAGCCGGTAATAGTCGGCCCGGTGCGTCTTCAAATACAAGCTCAGGTACAGCAGCGGTTCCCGCAGCACCTGCTGTTCGACCAGGAACAGCGCGATTAGCAAGCGCCCCAGCCGGCCGTTGCCGTCCAAGAATGGGTGGATCGATTCAAACTGCACATGCAGCAAGCCGGCCTTGATAAGCGGCGGAAGGGTCTTGTCGTTATGCAGGAATTTTTCCAATTCTCCCAGACAGATCTCCATTTCCTGCTGCGGCGGCGGCACATAGATCGCATTGCCGGGGCGTGTGCCGCCCAGCCAGTTTTGCGAGCGGCGGAAGGCCCCCGGATCTTTGCCGCTGCCGCGCCCGCCCTTCAACAATAGCCCGTGCATTTCCCGAAGCAAGCGCAGGCACAGCGGCAAGCCCTGCTCGCTGGGATCACGCATGCGTTCCAAGCCGTACATCATGGCCTTCACGTAGTTCGACACTTCGCTTACATCATCGATGGGTTGGCCAGAAATGGCGGCATTCTCGAAGCGCAGTAAATCGTCCAGCGTCGACTGGGTTCCCTCGATCTGTGACGACAACACCGCCTCCTTGCGCACGTACATGTACAGGAACAGGGACTTGTCCGGCAACATCATCGTTATGCCATCGAGGCGGCCGATAGCACGATCGGCTTCGCTCAGTTTGTTCAGCAGTACGGCGGACATTTCCAATGCCGGAACGGGCGGCAAAGGGGGCGGCACAAATGCTTGCACCGTTTCGTCAAACGCCACGGTGGTGACATAGCGACCGAGCCGACCGGCATCTGGTGCGTTCAAGGGAGCTCCTTTAATAACGACGGACATTAATTAGGCTAGCCTAATTAAGCACTAGCGCTATTTAAATTTTCGATATTAATTTTAATAGTGAGGGTCTATGCAATCAAGACTGCCCTATCTGGCAGTGGACCGTAAAACTGGGGTAAGCGAGCTTAGCGCCCGATTTTTTACGAATTCTATGTTCTCCCCGGGGAAGTTCAAGCCTCAAGTTACTGTAATGGAAAACCATACAAAAGCGTGCAAAGTTCAGCTGCGTTCAACACAAAGAAGCTGGCACAATTTTGGCACAGTGACATTGCGAAATCGCGCATCTTTTTGCACGACACTGCATCACAACGCAACGCTAACCTATTGAATTTATTGGGGATTTTTTGGTGCGGCTGGCGGGGATCGAACCCACGACCCTTGGCTTCGGAGGCCAATACTCTATCCACTGAGCTACAGCCGCGCTGGGGGAATTTCTGAGGTGTGCCGTAGGATACCGGTTTTATCGAGAGTCGTCCATGGAAAGTGTCGTTTTGAGCATCTTTGCGTTTCCATGCAGGCATTTTTGAGTCTATAATCGCCCGTTTGGTGAAGGTTTTGCAAGGCAGCTGGTTGATACATTTCTTCTCTCGCCACCCGGCTTCGAAATTAGTCTGTTAAGGAAATCATGAGCGACGCACACAACGAACACGAATCCCCCATCAGGACGCCTAAGCAGCTGGTTGCTGCCGTCGTCGGCTTCTTTGGTGTTGTAGTCATCGGTATCATCCTGCTGGTGCAGTACGTCACCACGGACAAGTTGACCGGCGCCGGCTCCAACAGCCAGGCCGCTGAAGAAGTCGCCACCCGCATCGCGCCCGTCGCCGATGCCGGCTTCACGCTGAAAGACTCCAACGCACCAAAAGTGCTGCAGACCGGCGAAGCCATCTACACCTCGACCTGCGCGGCCTGCCACGGCAGCGGTGCGGCAGGCGCTCCCAAGTTCGGCGATGCCGGCGCCTGGGGCCCGCGTATCGCCCAAGGCTACGACACCCTGGTCAAGCACGCCATCGAAGGCCTGCGCGCCATGCCGGCCAAAGGCGGCAACCCGGATCTGGACGACGTGGAAGTGGCCCGTGCCGTGGTCTACATGGCCAACAAGGGCGGCGCCTCGTTCAAGGAACCTCAGGCACCAGCCCCAGCGGCCGCTGCGCCAGAGGCTTCGGCGCCAGCCAAGTAAGCATCAGCCTCTCCAGAAGAACCGGCCCCAAGCGGCCGGTTTTTTTACGCCCCGGCTATTTGCGGCCGGCGGCGATCTGGTATTTCTTCAGCTTGTCGTACAGGGTTTTGCGCGGCACCATCAGGTTGTCCGCCGCCAGCGCGACGTTGCCGTCCACCGCCGACAGCGCTTGCACGATCAGTTCGCGCTCATGATGGTCGACCTGCTGCGGCAGCGACAGCGCCTCGACGGCATCGGCCGGAGCCGCCGGCGGCGCGGTGGCGGCCACACCCAACACCAGCCGCTCGGCGAAGTTGCGCAGTTCGCGCACATTGCCCGGCCACTCGGCCGCCTGCCATTGCGCCATCTGCTGCGCGCTCCACTGCGGCAGCGGGCGGCGGTAGCGGGCGGCCGCGTCGGCGGTGAAGTGGGCCAGCAGCAGCGGGATGTCGTCGCGCCGGTCGCGCAGGCGCGGCAGCTCGATACTGACCACGCTGAGGCGGTAATACAGGTCTTCGCGGAACTGGCCCTGCGCGCTCAACTGTAATAGATCAAGTTTGGTGGCGGCGACGATGGTGCAGTCCAGCGCGACGGTGTCGTTGGCGCCCAATCTTTCCAGCCGCCGCTCCTGCAATACGCGCAGCAATTTGACCTGCAAGGCCATCGGCATGCTCTCGATCTCGTCGAGGAAGACGGTGCCGCCCTGCGCGTACTCCAGCTTGCCGATACGGCGCTTTTGCGCGCCGGTGAAGGCGCCCGCCTCGTGGCCGAAGATTTCGCTTTCAAACACCGATTCCGGCAGCGCGCCGCAGTTGATGGCGACGAAGTTGCCCTTGCGTCCGCTGGCTGCGTGCAGCAAGCGGGCCGCCACTTCCTTGCCAGTGCCGGTCTGGCCGTTGATCAGCACGTCCACGCCGGCCGGGGCGATGTTGCGGATCAGGACTTTCAATTGTTCGATGGCGGCCGAGCGGCCGACCAGGTCCGGCATGTCGGGATGCCGGGCTCGGTCACTGCGCAGCTGGCGGTTTTCCAGCACCAGCCGGCGGCGCTCCTGCGCGCGGCGCACCGCGTCCAGCAAGCGCTCGGCCGCGAACGGTTTTTCGATGAAGTCGTAGGCGCCGCTGCGCATGGCGGACACCGCCATCTCGACGTCGCCGTGGCCGGTGACGACGATGACCGGTAGTTCCGCATCGAGCGCGGCGGCCTGCGCCAGCAGCTCCAGGCCGGAGCGGCCCGGCAGTCGCACGTCGGTGACGATCACGCCGGGATAGTCGGCGCGCAGCAGCGCCAGCGCTTCCTCGGCGCTGGCGCAGGCCTGTACGCTGAAGCCGCCCAGTTCCAGCGTCTGGCTGGTGGCCAGGCGCAGCGCGGCTTCGTCTTCGATCAAGATTGCCTGCACTTCAAGTCCCCTCGGTTTGCAGCGGCAGGCGCAGCTCGAAGCGCGCGCCGCCGCTGGTTGGATTATGCGCCGTCAGCTGGCCGTTCATGGCCTGCACGATGGACGACGAGATCGCCAGCCCCAGGCCCAGTCCCTTGCCGGACGGCTTGGTGGTGAAGAAGGGCTCGAACAGGTGCGCCACCACCTGCTCGGGTATGCCGGCGCCGCTGTCGCTGATGCTGACCAGCGCGCTGGCGCCGTCGCGTTCGAGGCGGATGGCCACTTCGCGCCGCTCGGCCGTCTCGACCGCGTCGAGCGCGTTGCGCAGCAGGTTGATCAGCACCTGTTCGATGCGCACGCTGTTGCCGGTCACGTTCAGGCCGTCGGCCACGGCGATGTCCAGCGCGACGGCGTGGCGGCGGAATTCGCTCTCCAGCAAAAAAGCCGAGGCGCGCACCGAGGCGGCCAGGTCGACCACGGCCACCGTCTCGTCCTTGCGCGCGAAACCCTTGAGCTGGCCGATGATGGCGCCCATGCGCGCGCTGGCTTCGCTGATGTGGCCGAGGTTACCCTCGACCTGCGCGCCCTGCCCGCGCTCCAGGAACACGCGGGCGTTGTCGGCGAAGGCGCGGATCGCGGCCAGCGGCTGGTTCAGTTCGTGGGTGATGCCGGCCGCCATCTGGCCCAGCATCGCCAGCTTGCCCGCTTGGACCAGCTCGTTCTGCGTGGAGCGCAGCAGGTGTTCGGTCTCCTGCAATTTGGCGTACTTGCTCTCCAGGTGCTGATTGGTGGTGCGCAGTTGCTGCGTGCGTTCGACGATCTTGTCGTCCAGCTCGGCGGCGGCTTGGCGCAGCGCGGCGGCCGAGGCCATGCGTTCCTCGACACGGCGGCGGCGCTGGTGCAGCGCCCAGCTCGACACGGCCGCGCAAGCGACCAGCAGCACCGCCGCCGCCGCCCACTGCATGCCGGTGCGCAGCACGCGTTGCTGGGCCGGGAACAGCATCAGCTGCCAGCCCAGTTGGCCGACCGGCTGCGTGACGAACAGGTCGGGATGCCCTTTCAGCGGCGTGATCTTCTGGCCGGTGTATTGCTGGGTGTGCGCCAGGTGGCGCTCGGTGGCCGCGTCCAGCGCGTGCAGGCTGCGGTAGATCCAGTCCGGGCGGTTGCTGAGGAAGATGACGCCGCTGCTGTCGGCCAGCACGATGGCGTCGTCGCTGCTGCGCCAGGTGCTTTCGAAATCGGCCAGGCTGATCTTCACCGCCACCACGCCGGCGACAGGACCGCCCGCCGTGCCGTTGCGGTACACGGGCTGGGCGATGAAGTAGCCGGCCTCGCTGGTGCTGGTGCCGATGCCGTAGAAGCGCCCCGCCCTGCCGTGCAGCGCGGCGTCGAAGTAGGGGCGGTAGGAAAAGTTCTTGCCGACGAAGCCCAGCGGCTGGTTCCAGTTGCTGGCGCCGATGGTCAGGCCGTCGCGGTCCATCACGTAGATGGCGCCGACCTTGGCCTGCTGCTGAATGGTTTGCAGCGTGCTGTTGAGGCGGGTGATGGCCGGCGCATCGGACGGGTGCGCCAGCGCTTCGATCAGGTCGGGCTGGAAGCCCAGCACGAACGGCAGGGTTTCGTATTTTTGCAGCAGCGACTGCAGGTCCGGCGCCATCAGTTGCAGTTGGCGCTGGCCCTGCTGCCGCAGTTCCTCGCGCGCGCGCCAGGTGCCGGCCAGGTAGGAGCCGGCGATCACGCCCAGCGCGCATGCGAAAGAGATTACAAACAGCAGCAGGTTTTTGTGGGCGCGCATGGGCAGATTCTACTGCACCCGCTCAGTCCACCGCCGCCATGCGCATCTCGTCGTTGTGGTGGCGCTGCTGTTCCTCCATCACCAGCTGGCCCAGCTCGCGCTTGAGGGCGTTGAACTCGGCGGCGGACGGGTCGCGCAGGCGCGGCAAGTCCACCATCATGTCGCGCTTGACGGTGCCGGGGCGGTAGGTCATCACGACGATGCGGTCCGCCAGGTAGATCGCTTCCTCGATGCTGTGCGTGACGAAGATGATGGTCTTCTTCAGCTCGGCCCAGATGCGCAGCAGCTCATCCTGCAGGTTGCGGCGGGTCAGCGCGTCCAGTGCGCCGAACGGCTCGTCCATCAGCATGATCGGCGAATCGAGCGCCAGCACGCGGGCGATGGCGACGCGCTGGCGCATGCCGCCGGACAGGTCTTTCGGGAAGCGGTGCTTGAAGTCACCCAGCGACAGCATGCCCAGCAGCTGATCGACCTTGGCCGCGATCTCGGCCTGCGGCATGCCCTTGATTTCCAGGCCGAAGGCGATGTTCTTTTCCACCGTCATCCAGGGGAACAGCGCGTACTCCTGGAACACCATGCCGCGTTCCGGGCCGGGGCCAGTGACCAGCTTGTTGTCGGCGGTGATGGTGCCGGACGACGGCAGCGAGAAGCCGGCGATGGCGTTGAGCAGCGTGGACTTGCCGCAACCCGAAGGCCCCAGCAGGCAGACGAACTGGCCTTGCGGGATCTCCAGGTTGATGTCCTTGAGGGCGATCACTTCGCGGCTGTCGGTCTTGAAGACCTTGTTGACGGCTTTGACTTCGATATGGGTCATGTCAGTTCTCCAGGCCGCGGTGCCAGCGCAGCAAATGATTGTTCAGTTTGTTCATGCCGACGTCGATGATCAGGCCCAGCAGGCCGATGCTGATCATGCCGGCGATGATTTTGTCGGACCAGAAGTATTCGCGCGCCTCCAGGATGCGGAAGCCGAGGCCGTTGTTCACGGCGATCATCTCCGACACGATGACCACGATGAAGGCGGTGCCGATGCCGATCCGCACGCCGGACAGGATGTAGGGCACGGCGGCCGGCAGCATCACGCGGACAAACATGGTGCGCTGGCTCACGCCGAGGTTGCGGGCGGCGCGGATGTAGATGCCGTCCACCTGGCGCACGCCGGCGATGGTGTTGACCAGCACCGGGAAGAACGCGCCCAGCGCGATCAGGAACACGGCCGGCGCGTTGCCCAGGCCGAACCACAGGATGGCCAGCGGAATGTAGGCGATCGGCGGAATCGGCCGCAGCACCTGCATCAGCGGATTGAACCACGCGTACATGCGCTGACTCGATCCCATCAGCAGGCCCAGCGGCAGCGCCAGGCCGGCACCGATGGCGAAGCCGACGATCACGCGATACATGCTGCTGAAGGTATCGCCCAGCAGTTCGCCGGACAACGCCCAGGCCAGCCACGATTGCGCGGCCGGATCGTAAGCGGTCAGCGGCAGCAGGTACTCGATCCACTTGTGCACCACCGCGAACGGCGACGGCAGCACCTGCGGATTGACCCAGCCCAGCATGGCGCTGGCTTGCCACAGGGCGACGATGACGATGGGCACAACCGCGCCCGAGGCGGCTTGCCGCCAGTCTTGCTTGCTCATGGTAAGTCTCCGTGGTTATTGGATATTGAGGCTTTTCTTGGCCGCTTCCAGCAGGTCGGTCTTGACCCAGTCCTTGGCCACCGGTGCGGCGCGCATCTTGCCGGTGCCGTGCTTGGCCATCACATCGGTGGTGATCTGGATGTGCTCGGGGGTGATGTCGTAGCTGTACGGCGAATTGCTGATGGCGTCGTCGAAGTCGTCCTTGGTGATCTGGTTCTTGAAGATCACTTCACGCACGTATTTCTCGGCCACAGCCTTGTTGTCGATGAACAGCTTGGTGGCCTGCACGAAGCAGGTCATGAACTTGGCGGCGGTGGCGCGATGCTCCTTGTAGAACTTCTCGCTCATCACCATCGTGCGCACCGGCGCGCCGATCGGCGTGTCATACGGCTTCATCACTTCCACGCCGTAGCCTTTGTTGATGGCCTGCGAGGACTGCGGTTCGCTCTGCATGATGGCGTCGAGGTTCTTGCCCATCAGCGCCTGGTTCAGGTCGGCGAACGCCAGGAAGATCAGCTGCACGTCCTTGCCCGGTTGGTCGGAGGCGGTCAGGCCGGCCTGGGCCAGCTCGGCGATCAGCAGCACCTCGTGGATGCCGCCGCGCGTGACGCCGACCTTCTTGCCCTTCAAATCCTTGATCGACTTGATGTTGCTGTCGGGACGGGCGACCAGGCGCGCGCCGCCCTTGGCGAAGCCGGCCACGACGTAGATCGGCGCGCCGTTGGCGCGGCCGGAGATGGCGGCCTCGGAGGCGGTGGCGCCGACGTCGAGCTCGCCGGCCAGAATGGCTTGCATCACGTCCGGGCCCTTGGCGAAGACGTGCTCCTCCACCTTGATGCCGCACTTGGGCGCGATTTCCTTGATGTACGAGACGGCGCCGTAGTGGGCGAACTTGAGGTTGCCGAGGCGGACCACCTCCTGCGCTTGCGCGCCCGAAGCGGCGGCCAGCGCGAGGGCCAGCGATAACAGACGGAACTTGAACATGCTTGTCTCCTTTGTGGTTGTAGTTACCGGAAGACATTGCAGCTTCCGTGCCAAGCACGGGCTGCGGTTCAAGTCGTTGATTTTTAAGGGATGGCGTGCGGAGTGCGCGGCGCTTCAGGCGGAAATCCGCATGAACCGGGCGTGGCTTATGCGGATTTCCGCCAGGCCGTTAGCTGCACAGGCCGAAGGCCTTGCGGTCGGCGAAGTAGCGGTAGGTGAAGGTGCGCATCGGGTACTTGGTCAGCGCGATCTCGAAAGCGGGCGGCACCACGTCGAAGCGTTCCGGCAGCTTGTCCTTCACGCGCAGGCGCACGCGCCAGATCGTGTCGTCGCTGGTGGCGCCGGCCACCAGCATGTCGGGCACCTTGGGGATCACGTCAACGATTTCCGGCCGCGAGTTGGTGGCGCGCTGGTAGAAGCTGACCAGTTCCGCCTTGGCCAGCACCGGCCCCTTGGGTGCGGTGACATGATATTCGCGGCTGAGGAACAAGGCGCGCTCACCGCGCGGCACCAGGTAGACGAAGGTGAACTCGGCGCCGCCGTCCGGCAGCGTGACCGGCGGCGTGGTCGACACGCTGATCCCGCGCGGCAGATCGTAGCGAGAGCCCTCCTGCCAGGTTGTGCACTCCGGCGTCTTGGCCATGTAGACATCGACCGGCGTGAACGAATCGCCGCAAGCGGCCAGCAGCAGGGGCAAAACGAAAAGTGCGGAATAGCGCAGGCGCATGGGGTACCGGTGACTTGTAATTGGAAGCCCGTAGTTTACTCTGAAATGAAAAAGGGCCGCATCGCTGATCGATGCCAAAGTCCTTGGAGGTATTTGATTTAAATTCTATGAACAAGGGAGGGCATCATGTCGAGCATTCCAATCGAACAAAATATGACGCTCGCCGAGGCAGCGGAGTTTTTGAACGTGTCGCGCCCTTATCTTATGGGACTGCTATCGGAAGGCAAAGTCACGCTGGCAACCTCGGACTTGGCGAAATACAAAGACGAACAGACGAGAATTTCTCAGGACGCGCTCCAGCAACTGGTGGATCAAGCTCAGGAGCTAAACATGGGGTATTGATGGCAATTCATCGATATACGGCAGTCTTGGATGCGTGCGTGCTCTACCCCGCCCCTCTGCGCGATTTGCTGCTCAGCTTGGCCGCCGCAGGCATCTATCAAGCACGCTGGACACGAGTCATTCAAGATGAGTGGGTAAGAAAGCTATCTGCAAATCGTCCGGATCTACGCCGTGAAGCCCTGATGAGAACTGCTGAATTAATGAATACCGCCATCAAGGATAGCGTCATTGAAAATTTCGAGCACCTGATCGCTACGCTAAACCTACCAGACCAAAATGATCGGCACGTACTAGCGGCAGCAATTGCAAGCCAAGCGACCGTCATTGTGACCTTCAATACCAAGGACTTTCCCGGAGCATGCGGCGTTCCTGCGATGCATCCGGACGATTTCATCGCGACGCAGTACTCACTTGATCCGCAGGCGACGATAACCGCCATCGGAACGCTTCGGCAGCGTCTTCAAAATCCCCCGAAGACCGCTCACCAGCTGATCGCAACCTATGAACGCCAAGGGTTGCCGAAAATCTGCGATATCCTGCGCAAATCAACCGATCAATTCTGAAATCAAAAAGGGCCGCATCGCTGCGGCCCTTGGTTGCGTCTATGCGGTGCTTACCACATGATCACGCGGTCTTTTGGTTCCAGGTACATCTTGTCGCCCGGCTTCACGTTGAAGGCGTCGTAGAAGCCCGGCTGGTTGCGCATCGGGCCGTTGGCGCGGAACTGGCCTGGCGAGTGCGGGTCGGTCTTGATCTGCACGATCTGCTGCGCTTCGCGCATCTTCAGGCGCCACACTTGCGCAAAGCCCATGTAGAAGCGCTGGTCGCCGGTCAGGCCGTCGATCACCGGCGCTTCCTTGCCGCCCAGCGACAGCTTGTAGGCCTTGTAGGCGATCGCCACGCCGCTGTTGTCGGCAATGTTCTCGCCCAGGGTCAGCTCGCCGTTGACGTGGTAGCCAGGCAGCGGGCTGAACTGGTTGTACTGCTCCACCAGCATCTTGGTCTTGGCCGCGAAGTTCTTGTGGTCCGCAGCGGTCCACCAGTCGCGCAGGTTGCCGTCGCCGTCGTACTGCGCGCCCTGGTCGTCGAAGCCGTGGCTGATTTCGTGGCCGATCACGCCGCCGATGGCGCCGTAGTTGACCGCGTCGTCCGCGTCAGCATTGAAGAACGGTGCCTGCAGGATCGAGGCCGGGAACACGATCTCGTTCATTTCCGGGTTGTAGTAGGCGTTGACGGTTTGCGGCGTCATGCCCCACTCTTCGCGGTCGATCGGCTTGCCCAGCTTGGCCAGTTCCTTGTTGTACTCGAACTCGCGCGAACGCAGCACGTTGCCGATCAGGTCGTCCTTGGACACCACCAGCTTGCTGTAGTCGCGCCAGTGGTTCGGGTACGCGATCTTGGTGGTGAACTTGGCCAGCTTCTCCTGCGCCTGTTTCTTGGTGACCGGGCTCATCCAGTCCAGCTGGTCGATGCTGGTCTTGTAGGCGGCCAGCAGGTTGTTGACCAGCGCCTGCATGCGCGCCTTGCGCTCGGCCGGGAAGTTCTGCTCGACGTAGATCTTGCCGACGGCTTCGCCCAGCGCGCCTTCGGTCACGGAGACGCCGCGCTTCCAGCGTGGACGCTGTTCGGTCACGCCGCTCAGCACGGTGCCGTAGAAGGCGAAGCTCTCATCGACGTAGGCCTTGCTCAGGTAAGGCGCGCTCGATTGCAGCAGGTGCCAGCGGAAGTAGGCCTTCAGCGTGTCGAGCTGGGTCTTGGCCAGCAGCGCGGTCATGCCCTTCAGGTAGCTTGGCTGGCCGACGATCACGTAGTTGACCTTGCCTGCCACGCCGGCGTCGGCCAGGTAGGCATTCCAGTCGTAGCCTGGCGCGACCTTGCCCAGCTTGGCGATGTCGACCTTGTTGTAGGCCTTGACCGGGTCGCGCAGTTCGACCTTGGTCCACTGCAGCTTGGCCAGCTCTTTTTCGAATTCCACGATGGCGTGGGCGGTGACGGCGCCGTGGGCGTCGCCGGCCATGGTCAGCATCTTGGCCACGTGCAGTTCATACTTGGCCAGCGCGTCGGCCAGTTTCTTGTCGTCCGCTTTCAGATAATAGTCGCGGTCCGGCAGGCCCAGGCCGTCCTGGCCCAGGTCGACCACGTATTTGGTCGAATCCTTGTTGTCCTGGTGGATGCCGTAGCCGTACGGCGCGGTCACGCCGATCTTGTTCAGGTGGGCGATCAGCGCCGGCAGCTGCTTCTTGTTGTTCACGGCGTCGATCTTGGCCAGTTCCGCGTTCAGCGGGGTCAGGCCCAGCTGTTCCAGCCTGGCTTCGTCCATGAAGCTGGCGTAGAAGTCGCCGATGCGCTGGGCTTCGGGGCCGCCGGCCTTGTTGGCGGCAGCGCCTTCGATGATGGCGCGCAGTTGCGGCTGGATGTCGTCGCGCAGCTTGGCGAAGCTGCCCCAGCTGGCTTTGTCGGCCGGGATTTCAGTCGTGGCCAGCCATTTGCCGTTCATGTGGGTGAACAGATCGTCCTGCGCACGTACCGCTGGATCGATGTATTCCACCGCGATGCCGGAGACCGGCTTGGCGTTTGCTACTTGGGCGCTGGCCGGGGCTACACTTGTGGTGTTGTCGGCGGCACCCGCCAGGCCTGCGATCAGGCTCAGGGTCAATGCACTTACGAGATGACGTTTCACGAAATTATCCTCTTGATTGAATAAAGGCCAACCCACGGTGTTTGGCCCTGTTGCGCTTTATATCACAGTGCCGCGGCGGCATAAAGGCTTACCACATGATGACCCGGTCTTTTGGCGCCAGATACATTTTATCGCCGGGTTTTACGCCAAAAGCGTTGTAAAAATCAGGCTGATTGCGCACCGTGCCGTTGGCGCGGAACTGGTCCGGCGAGTGCGGATCGGATTTAAGGTAAACGATTTGCTGGGCCTCGCGGATCTTGCTGCGCCATACCTGGCCAAAGCCCATGAAGAAGCGCTGCTCGCCGGTCAGGCCGTCGATCACCGGCGACGGCTGGCCGTGCAGCGAGATCAGGTAAGCCTTGAGCGCGATCGCCGCGCCCGAGTTGTCGGCGATGTTCTCGCCCAGGGTCAGCTCGCCGTTGACGTGGTAGCCCTTGAGCGGGCTGAAGGCGTTGTACTGCTTGACCAGCATCCGGCTCCTGGCCGCGAAGTTCTTGTAGTCGGCCTTGGTCCACCAGTCGCGCAGGTTGCCGTCGCCGTCGTAGCGGGCGCCCTGGTCGTCGAAGCCGTGGCTGATCTCGTGGCCGATCACCGCGCCGATGGCGCCGTAGTTGACGGCGTCGTCGGCGTCGGCGTTGAAGATCGGCGGCTGCAGGATGGCGGCCGGAAACACGATCTCGTTCAGCTCCGGGTTGTAGTAGGCGTTGATGGTCTGCGGCGTCATGCTCCATTCGTCGCGGTCGACGGGCTTGCCGAGCTTGTTCACTTCCTTGTTGTAGTCGAACTCGCGCGAGCGCTGGATATTGCCCACCAGGTCATCCCTGATCACCACCAGCGGCGAGTAATCGCGCCACTTGTCCGGATAGCCGACCTTGACCCTGAACTTGGCCAGCTTGGCCTGCGCCTGTGCCTTGGTGGCCGGGCCCATCCAGTCAAGCGATTCGATGCTCTGCTTGAAGGCCGCCAGCAGGTTGTTGACCAGCGCCCCCATGCGCGCCTTGCGCTCGGCCGGGAAGTGGCGCTCCACGTACAGCTTGCCCAGGCTCTCGCCCAGCGCGCCGTCGGTGGCGTTGACCGCGCGCTTCCAGCGCGGCTCCTGTTCCTTGATGTCGCCCAGCACGGTGCCGTAGAAAGCGAAGTTCTCCAGCACGAAATCCTTCGACAGGTAGGGCGCGCTGGCGTGGATCACCTGCCAGCGGAACCAGGCCCGCCAGGTGGCCAGCGGAGTCTTGTCGAGCAAGTTGTTGAAGCCGGTGACGAAGCTGGGCTGGCTGACGATGACGTAGTCGACCTTGCCGGCGATGCCGGTGTCGTTGAGCCAGGTGGTCCAGTCGTAGCCCGGCGCCAGCTTGGCCAGCCTGGCCAGCGGCACCTTGTTGTAGGCCTTGAGCGGGTCGCGCAGCGCGACATTGGTCCACTGGATCCTGGCCAGCGCGGTCTCCAGCGCCACGATGGCCCGGGCGTCGGCCGCCGGGTCGGCGTTGCCGGCCAGGGTCAGCATTTTGGTCACGTGCCGCTGGTACCTGGCCAGCGTGTCGGCCATCTTCTTGTCCGACTTTTTCAGGTAGTAGTCGCGGTCGGGCAGGCTCAGGCCGTCCTGCACGATGTCGGCCACGTATTTGGTCGAGTCCTTGTTGTCCTGGTGGATGGCGAAGCTGTAGGGCGCGGTCACGCCGTAGCGGTTGAAGTGCGCGATCAGGGCCGGGATGTCCTTCTTGTCCCTGAGCGCGGCCACGCGGTCCAGGTCGGCGCGCAACGGCGTCAATCCCAGCTGTTCCAGCCTGGCCTCGTCCATATAGCTGGCGAAGAAATCGTCGATGCGCTGCGCATCCGAGCCGGGCGCCTTATCCGGATCGGCGGCGGCGGCCTCGATGATCGCGCGCAGTTGCGGCTTGATGTCGTCATCGAGTTTCTCAAACGCTCCCCAGCTCGACTTGTCGGCCGGGATTTCAGTCCTGGCCAGCCACCTGCCGTTCAGGTTGAGGAAGAAATCGTCCTGCGGGCGAACCGCGGCGTTGATCCCGTCCATCTCGATGCCCGAACTCTTTTGCTGCGCCTGGACGCCGGCCGAAGCCAGCAGCGCCAGCATCAGCGCGCTTAACAGCTGTGCTTTCAAGGCTCTCTCTCCTGTAAGGGGGTGGGGTCAAGTCTGACATTCGGACACGAGCTCTGCTGTAGACGGCGCGTACAGCAGAGCTCGTGTCCGAATGTCAGACTTGACCCCAAGTTGTGCAACGATAGCAAAAAGGCCACACCGGGTGGCCTTTTTGTGTACTTTTCCTGGCGGTTAAGCGCTTACCAGATGATCACGCGCTGTTCCGGCGCAACATACATCTGGTCGCCCGGCTTGACGCCGAAGGCTTCGTAGAAGCCCGGCTGGTTGACCATGGTGCCGTTGGCGCGGAACTGGCCCGGCGAGTGCGGATCAGTCTTGATCAGCATGATCTGCTGTTCGTCGCGCGTCTTGCTGCGCCATACCTGCGCAAAGCCCATGTAGAAGCGCTGGTCGCCGGTCAGGCCGTCGATCACCGGCGCCTCCTTGCCGCCCAGCGACAGCTTGTAGGCCTTGTAGGCGATCGCCACGCCGCTGTTGTCGGCGATGTTCTCGCCCAGCGTCAGCGCGCCGTTGACGTGGTAGCCCTTGATCGGGCTGTAGCCGTCGTACTGCTTGACCAGGGCGTCGGCCTTGGCCTTGAAGTTGGCGCGGTCTTCCTTGGTCCACCAGTCGCGCAGGTTGCCGTCGCCGTCCGACTGGCTGCCCTTGTCGTCGAAGCCGTGGCTGATTTCATGGCCGATCACCGCGCCGATGGCGCCGTAGTTGACGGCGTCGTCGGCCCTGGCGTCGAAGAACGGCGGCTGCAGGATGGCGGCCGGGAACACGATCTCGTTCATCGTCGCGTTGTAATAGGCGTTGATGGTCTGCGGCGTCATGCCCCACTCTTCGCGGTCGACCGGCTTGCCCAGCTTGTTGATCATGCGCTGGTGGCTGAACACCGACGCGCGCATGGCATTGCCCACCAGGTCGCCCTTGACGATGGCCAGCGACGAGTAGTCGCGCCATTTGTTCGGGTAGCCGATCTTGGGCGTGAACTTGGCCAGCTTGGCTTGCGCCTCCCGCTTGGTTTCCGGGCTCATCCAGTCCAGCGTGTCGATGCTGCTCTTATACGAGGCCAGCAGGTTCTTGACCAGCTCTTCCATGCGCGCCTTGCGCTCGGGCGGGAAGTACTGGCCCACGTACAGCTTGCCCAGCACTTCGCCCAGGCTGTTTTCCACCAGGCCCACCGCCGATTTCCAGCGCGGCGGCTTGACGGCCACGCCGGTCAGCACGGTGCTGTAGAAATCGAAGTGGGCGTCGGCGAAGTCCTTCGACAGGTAGGGCGAGGCGCGGCGCAGCAGCTGCCATTCGAAGTAGGATTTCCAGGCCGCCAGGTCGGTCTTGTCCAGCACGGCGTTAAAGCCGCCCAGGTAGCTCGGCTGGTTGACGATGACGTAGTCGACCTTGTTCGCCACGCCGGCCGCCGCCAGCGCGTGCTGCCAGTCGTAGCCCGGCGCCAGCTCGGCCAGTTTGGCGATCGGCATCTTGTTGTAGCGCTTGACCGGATCGCGGTTCTCGACCTTGGTCCACTGCGCCTCGGCCAGCGCGGTCTCCAGCGCGACCACGGCCTTGGCGCTGGCGGCGGCGTGCTTGTCGCCGCCCAGCGCCAGGATCCTGGCCACGTGCGCTTCGTATTTGACCAGCGTGCCGGCCAGCTTGGCATCGTCCTTCTTCAGGTAGTAGTCGCGGTCCGGCAGGCCCAGGCCGCTTTGCGAGATGCCGACCGCGTACCTGGTCGATTCGCGCGCGTCCTGGCTCACGTACAGGCCGTACGGCGCGCTGACGCCGATCTCGCCCAGGTGCGCGATCAGCATCGGGAAGGCTTTCTTGTCCTTGATGGCGCGGATGCGGTTGAGCTCGCCCGCCAGCGGCTTCACGCCCAGCGACTCCAGCTTCTTCTCGTCCATGAAGCTGGCGTACATGTCACCGATCTTCTGGGCGTCGCTGCCGGCCTTGCGGGTCTTGTCGGCCTCGGCCGCTTCGATGATGGCGCGCAGCTGCGGCAGCACGTCGTCGCGCAGCTTGGCGAAGGTGCCCCAGCTGGACTTGTCTTCCGGGATCTGCGCGGTCTTCAGCCAGCCGCCGTTCAGGTAACGGTAGAAGTCGTCCTGCGGACGCACGCCGGCGTCGATGTATTGGGTGTCGATGCCGGACACCGGGGCGGTGTCGGCGGCGCCGGCAAGGGCGCTCATCAGGCTCAGGGCCAGCGCGCTCAGCACGTATCGTTTCACTGCGTTTCCTTCTTGGTCAGAATTTCATTTCGTATTTGACGCTCCAGACCACGTAAGTCTGGTTGGTCGTGTTGGCCAGTTGTGCCAGGCCGTTGGCGGTCACGATATTACTACCGAGAGCGTCTTCCGCCATCAAATTATTTGCAGAAATGCGGACCTGGTTGCGCGCGTTGAACTTCCACAGCCCGTAGGCGTCGAACGAGCGCTTGCGGCTGGTGGCCACCACCTGCTCGACGCTGCTCTGGATGATGGTGGCGGGCGTCCAGTTCAGGCTGGCGCCCAGGGTCAGCGGCACCGGCTTCAGGCGCCAGTCCAGGCCGGCGTTGGCGGTCTGCTTCGGTTGCGCGTCGAGCCGGTTGTCGGGGCCGGGGATGCCGTCCACGCTGGACCAGAAGCGGCTGTAGTTGGAACGCAAGTCGATCGCCGGGCCGCCCGCGATCAGCTGCTGCAGCTGCAGCTTGGCCTCCAGCTCGATGCCCCTGGTGCGCGCGTGGCCGATGTTGGCCGGCGTCGACACCCAGCGCGGACCGGTCGGCGTGTTCTGCAGGGTCAGTTCGCGGCGGATCAGGTCCTTGATGTCGCGCACGAAGCCGCCCGCCGAGAGGATGCCGGCGCTGCCCACGTAGTGCTCGTACGCGAAGTCGAGGCCGGTCGCCAGCTCGGGCTTCAGGTCGGGGTTGCCGGTGCGGTCGGGCCGGGTGGCGCTGTTCAGCCGCGACAGCGACGGCAAGGCGATCAGGTCCTGGATGTTGGCGGCCTTGTAGCTCTTGGTCAGGCTGGCGCGGACCTGGTCCTTGTCGTGGCCGGGAATGCGGTAGACGCCGTGCAGCAACGGGCTCAGCACGCTGCTGGTGTTGCTGATGTCCTGGCCGGCGCGACTGCTGGTGGTGCGGATGCCTTCCCAGCGCAGGCCGGCGTAGCCCGACCATTGCTTGCTGATGTCCCACTCGTCCTGCGCGAACACGGCCAGGCGGCGGGTGTCGGCGCTCAGGTTGTCGCCGGAATCGCCGAACTGCGTAACGCCGTTCTTGTCCAGCGAGGTCTTGGTCTCGACGCGGTGGCCCAGCTCGATATCCCAGCCGGCCGCCAGCGCGTGCTGCTTGCCGATCGGCGTGGTGTACTTGCCGCCGGTGCTGGCGCTGCGGTCGCGCACGGTGGCGTCGTCGGTGTAGCGCTGCAGCAGGTTGCCGGCGTTGTCGTACTGGTAGCGCAGCGAGTCGCTGTCGCTGTGGCCGGCGCCGAAGCCGAACTTGACGTCCAGCTTGGACGCGCCCGCCAGCTTGTGCACCCAGTTGCCGAAGCCGCGCAGGAAGGTCGATTCCGCATGGCTGCCGGTCAGCGCCAGGTTGTATTCGGGCGGCTGCTGCAGGGCCGGCGGCACCAGGCCCAAGTTCTGCGCCAGGTCGCTGCGCGCGTTGCTGTCGCTGCGGTTGACCATCAGGAAGGGCTGGAAGTTCAGCGTGTCGCCATTGTCGAACTTGTACGACAGGCGCGGCGTCAGGTGCAGACCGCGCGAGGTGCGCTTGGTCTGGTCGAGCACGTTCTGGTCCTTGAGCACCACGCCGTCGTCGCGGGTGTCGCGGTTGGTGGTTTCGGTCTGGTCGTGCTGGCGGTTTTCAAAGACCGAGCCGGTCAGCAGCCAGGTCAGGCTGCCCGTCTTGCCGGGCACCGTCAGCGAGACGTTGGGCGCGTGGCGGCCCTGCTCGATGTTGTCGGTGAGCTTGAGCTGCTTGTCCTTCTGCTGGTAGCCGTCGCGCAGGATGATGTTGATGGTGCCGGCGATGGCGCGCGTGCTGTGCTCGGCGACCGGACCGCGCATCACCTCGATGCGCTCGACCTGGTCGGGCGACAGCGATTCCATCGAGAAGCCGGCCGGCGGCCGTTCGCCGTTCAGCAGCACCTGCGTGTAGCCGCTGCCCATGCCGCGCATGCGGACGTCGCCGCCACGGCCGGGGCGGCCGCCGAGGGTCACACCGGGCAGGCGCTTGAGGACGTCGCCGAGGTTGCTGTCGCCGTTACGGTCGAGCTCCTCGCGGCCGTAGACCTGCTTGCCGGCCACCGAGTTGCGGCGCTCGTCCATGTCGCTGGCGCGGCCGCCGCTGATGGTGACCTGCGGCACCGGCTTGCCGTCCGGCCCCAGCGCCGGCTTGGCGGGCGCGGTGTCGGTTTGTGCGTGGACTTCGGAGACGCCCAACAGGGCAAGGCAGGCGAGGGAGATCAGTTTGCTCATAGGCTGCACATTCTACCGGCAGCCCTGCTTGCCAAATGGGCCGGTGGCCGATTTTTACTTTACGATACACACCGGCCCGGCCGCCGCCATCCGACCGCTGTCATTGCCTGAATTCCTTCCATACTTCGCCGGAGCGGAGGCTCAGCATGGGTTCCCGCCTGCGCGGGAACGACGTGGCTTAGCCGCCCGGCAGGCTGATGCTGGCGCCGCCCGGTCCGCCAATGCTGCCGCCCATGCCACCCATGCCGCCCTTGCGGCCGCCGCGATGCTGCTCGCCGCCTTCCTGCTTGTGCGGCATGGCGCCGTTGTGGGCGCCCGAGTCCGGCACGCGCTGCAGTTGCTCGGCCACCAGTTGCACCACCGCCTGGCGCTGCGTTTCATTCAGGGCATCGTTGACGGTCAGCCACCATTCGCGCAGCAGCTTTTCTTCCAGCGCGCTGGCGGTGGTCTCCTCGTCCACCGCCTTGGCCAGGTCGCGCAACTCGACGTTGGCGCCCTGCACGCCGGCCAGCGTGGCGGCCTGCAGGCGCTCGCGGCGGGTCTGGCGCTCGCGCAGCAGGTTGCGGGTCTTGGTTTCGGTCTGCTGCCACAGGATCTGCTGGTTGGCGTTGAGGTTGAGCGATTTTTTCAGCTCGGCCGCCATCGGCAGCATGTCCTCGGCGCGGATGTCCATGACAGGCACCGCGTGGGCCGGCAGCAGGGCCGCACTCAGCGCCAGCGCGACGGCCAGGCGCTGCAACGTGAAAGAGAAGTTAAGACGCATGTCGGCTCCGTAGATAAAAAAAAGCCTGCGCTTGGGGCGCAGGCGAAAACCACTTCAGGGTAGAGAGAATTACGAGTTCAGTGTAGGTCGCGCCTCCCGCCGTTACAGGACTTCTTACAATTGCTTACGGTCGTGAGCGTGATGGATACACTGCGTACAAAACAGCAAAATTGACGTACCGCCAAGCGGGCGCTGGTGTGCTTCAAATGTCAACGCCAGGCGTTGTAAATTCTCGTAAAGGTATAAATCATTTCGCGATGGCTACCATGTTTGCCGAGAATCAGGTTTATACTCGACTCAAGCGCGTTGAGGCGGGATGGCCCGCCGGCGACGGCTGCCGGCAACAGTTCGATAGGTGAAACATGGGCAAGAAATTAAAGAATTCTGGATTGGTCGGGCTGGGCGTGGTGGCCGGCATCGCGATCTCGCTGCAGTTTTCCGCCATGGCGCAAAAGCCGGTGGACCCGCCACTGCCGCTGGAGGAGCTGCGCCAGCTGGCCGACGTGTTCGGCCTGATCAAATCAGACTACGTCGAAAAGGTCGAGGACAAGAAGCTGCTGACCGAAGCCATCTCCGGCATGGTCGCCTCGCTGGACCCGCACTCCGCCTATCTGGACAAGAAAGCCTACGCCGAACTGCGTGAAGGTTCGCAGGGCAAGTTCGTCGGCCTGGGCATCGAGATCGGCCAGAGCGAGGACGGCTATATCAAGATCGTCGCGCCGATCGAGGACTCGCCGGCCTGGCGCGCCGGTATCAAGGCCGGCGATCTGATCTCGCGCCTGGACAGCACGCCGGTCAAGGGCCTGAGCCTGGATGAGTCGATCAAGAAGATGCGCGGCGAGCCGCACACCAAGGTCAGCATGACGGTCCTGCGCAAGGGCGAGGCCGAGCCGCTGGTGTTCAACATCACGCGCGAGGAGATCCACCAGAAGAGCGTCAAGGGCAAGATTGTCGAACCCGGCTATGCATGGCTGCGCATCTCGCAGTTCCAGGAGCCGACCGTCGACGACCTGGCCGCCAAGATTGTCGAACTGTATAAACAGGACCCGAACATCAAGGGCCTGGTGCTGGACCTGCGCAACGATCCGGGCGGCGTGCTGCAAGGCGCGATCGGCGTGGCGGCCGCCTTCCTGCCCAAGGACGCGGCCATTGTCTCGACCAACGGCCAGCTGCCGGACTCCAAGCAGATCTTCTACGGTCGTCCCGAATACTACGCGCTGCGCAACGACGGCGACGCGCTGTCCAAGCTGCCGGCCGCGGTCAAGCAGGTGCCGATGGTCGTGCTGGTCAACACCGGTTCGGCCTCGGCGTCGGAAATCGTCGCCGGTGCGCTGCAGGATTACAAGCGGGCCGACATCGTCGGCACCCAGACCTTCGGCAAGGGTTCAGTGCAGACCATCCGCCAGCTGACCGCCGACACCGCCGTCAAGCTGACCACGGCGCGCTACTACACGCCGAACGGCCGCTCGATCCAGGCCAAGGGCATCGTGCCCGACCTGGCGGTGGACGAGAACGCAGACGGCGACGGCCTGAACGCGCTGCGCACCCGCGAGGCCGACCTCGACAAGCACCTGAGCAACGACCGCGACCAGGAAATCGCCAAGAACAAGCGCGACGAGCTGGAAGAACAGCTGCGCATCGTGGCGCTGGAGAAGAAACGCAAGCCGCTCGAATACGGCAGCGCCGACGATTTCCAGCTGGCCCAGGCGCTCAACCACCTGAAAGGGTTGCCGGTGCAGCTGGCCAAGCCCGAGACCACCGTGGTGAAGGCGGAGGTCGAGGTCAAGAAGGATCTGGCCATCAAGAAGGAACTGGCCAAGAAATAAGCGGTTTTGATCCCCGAATTCAGCGGCGCCTCAAGGGCGCCGCTTTTATTTTCGCCTAACGTGCAGTCATTGTGTAGAATTTGCGTCATTACTGGCGCATGCCATTGCTTAATTTGAAAGTTTAACCATGAAACAAGCGGTCATCAGCGGTACCGGTCTCTTTACCCCAGCCCAGTCGATCTCCAACGAAGAGCTGGTGGAATGCTTCAACGCCTACGCAGAGCAGTTCAACGCCGACAACGCCGCCGCCATCGCGGACGGCACCGTCACGGCGCTGGAAATGTCCAGCGTGGCCTTCATTGAAAAGGCGTCCGGCATCAAGTCGCGCTATGTGATGGAGAAGAGCGGCATCCTGGACCCGACCCGCATGGTCTCGCGCATTCCCGAGCGCGCGGACGAGGAACTGTCGCTGCAGGCGGAAATCTGCGTGGCGGCCGCGCGCCAGGCGCTGGACCGCGCCGGCCGCGTGCCGGCCGATATCGACATGGTGCTGGTGGCCTGCTCCAATATGCAGCGCGGCTATCCGGCGATGGCGGTCGAGGTGCAGGGCGCGCTGGGCATCGAAGGCTACGGCTTCGACATGAACGTGGCCTGCTCGTCGGCCACCTTCGGCATCCAGCAGGCGGTGGCGGCGGTGCAGAGCGGCCAGGCGCGCGCGGTGCTGGTGCTCAATCCCGAAATCACCAGCGGCCACCTGAACTGGCGCGACCGCGACAGCCACTTCATCTTCGGCGACGCCTGCACGGCGATGGTGATCGAGGCGGCCGACACGGCCAAGGGCGCGCACCGCTGGGAGATCGTCGAGACCAAGCTCAAGACCAGCTTCTCGAACAACATCCGCAACAACTTCGGCTTCCTGAACCGCTTCGACGAATCGGGCATCGGCCAGCCGGACAAACTGTTCCGCCAGCAAGGCCGCAAGGTGTTCAAGGACGTGTGCCCGATGGCCGCCGACATGATCAAGACCACCATCGCCAGCGCCGGCCTGGAAGTGCCGCAGGTAAGCCGCTACTGGCTGCACCAGGCCAACCTGAACATGAACCTGCTGATCAGCCGCATGGTGCTGGGCCGCGACGCCGAGCCGGGCGAAGCGCCGGTGATCCTGGACACCTACGCCAACACCTCGTCGGCCGGTTCGGTGATCGCCTTCCACAAGCACTCGGACGACATGGCGCCCGGCCAGCTGGGCGTGATCTGCTCCTTCGGCGCCGGCTACTCGATCGGCTGCGTGGTGGTGCGCCGGATCTGATCAGGCACCGGCGACGCAGTCGTCCAGTTCCCACTCGACGGCCGCGAATGCGGCCGTTGTCATTTCAGGGCCGGCGGCGGTGGCCTGCACCGACAGAAAGCTGAGGTTCTTCAAGCCTATCGTCGGCAACAGCGCGCGCAGGTAGGGTTCGAGAAAGTCGGGCTGGCGGGCGCGCTCGCCGCTGCGGTAGCCGCCGGAGCTGACGGCGATGTACACCGGACGATCCGCCAGCGTGCCGACCTTGCCCTCCGGCGTGACGTTGAAGGTGACGCCGATACGCACCACATGGTCCAGCCATGCCTTCAACACCGACGGCACCGTGAAGTTGTGCATTGGCGTGGCGATGACCACATAATCGGCGTCGCGCAATTCGGCGATCAGCCGCTCCGACAGCGCCAGCGAGGACGCGGCGCGCCCATTGCCCGTTCGCGCGCCATCCCGCGCGCCGCCGCCCAGCGCCGCCGCATACTCGCCGTCGATATGCGGCAGGGGCTCGGCGCACAGGTCGCGCGTGACGATCTGCGCGGCGGGGTGCTGCGTCAGAAGGCGGTCCATCACGCGCTGGGACAGCCGGTAGCTCACCGATTGCTCCCCGCGCGGGCTGCATGTGATGTGCAGGATCTTCATGCCGCACCCGCTTTCAGGAATTTACCGAAGCGCATCGCGCCCGTCAGCAGCCCCTCGCGGAAGTAGAAGCGCTGCGCCAGCGCGTTGGCCATCCCGGTGTCGAGCACCAGCTTGGCGCATTCAGCGCGCTCCGCGTAGGCCGTCAAGCGCTCCAGCAGCCGCGCGCCCCAGCGCTGGCTGCGCATCTTCTCGTCGGACACCAGATCGTCGACATACAGGAAGCGGCCGTACACCAGGTTCTCCTCCAGGCGATAGCCGGCCAGCGCCACCACCGCGCCCTGGTCCCACGCGGCCAGGATGCGATAGCCCTGCCCCTGCATGCGCGTCACGCGGGCGATGAATTCGTCCTCGGTCGCCAGGTGCGGGCGCAGTTGCTTCATCACCGGATAGCAGGCGCGCAGCTGTTCCGCCGTTTCCACATCCTTCAGTTGGTCGTCCATGCTAGCTCCTTTTAAAACGCAATCTTATGGCGGCAATGGCATAATCCACAGAGCCATAAAACGACATCCCGACTAGGCCATGAACACCAAGCCCGATTTCCTCCAGCTCGACGGCGCCGCCGCCGAACCGCTCTACCGTCAGATCTACACCCGCTTCCGCAACGCCATCGCCGACGGCCTTCTGCCGCCGGACGCCCGCATCCCGTCGGCACGCGCACTGGCGCTGGAGCTGGGCCTGGCACGCGGAACGGTCGAAGCAGCCTACTCGCTACTGGTGGCGGAAGGCTATGTGGAGACGCGCGGCCAGGCCGGAACGGTGGTCACGCCGGCGCTGGCGCGTCATGCGGCGACGGCGACGCCTTCCGCGCGCGCCCGCAAGCAGCCCGCCAGCGCATCGCCAACAACGGCATCGTCGAATCGTCCCTTCCAAATGGGCCTGCCGGCGCTGGACGCCTTCCCGCGCAAGGTGTGGGCGCGGCTGGCGGCGCGCGCGGTTCGCGCCACGCAACCCGACGACATGGCCAGCCCGCCCTTCTTCGGCGAGCCGGCGCTGCGCACGGCCATCGCCACCTATCTGAACCTGTCGCGCGGCATCCAGTGCTCGCCGTCGCAGGTGTTCATCACCTCCGGCTACCGCAACACGCTGGAGCTGATCACGCGCGCCCTGCTGCAACCAGGCGATAGCGTGTGGGTCGAGGATCCGGGCTTCCCGCCCACCAGCGAACTGCTCACGCATGCCGGCATGAAGCTGGCCCCGGTGGCGGTCGACGCGGAAGGCCTGGTGGTATCGCACGGCGTGGCCACGGCGCCGCGCGCCAGGGCCGCCGTCGTCACACCGGCGCATCAATGTTCGCTGTGCGTAACGCTGTCGCTGCCGCGCCGCCTGGCGTTGCTGGACTGGGCGGCGCAAGCCGACGCCTGGATCGTCGAAGACGACTACGACGGCGAATACCGCTACGCGAGCCGCCCGCTGCCGGCGCTGCAAAGCCTGGACCGCGACGGCCGCGTGCTGTACGCCGGCACCTTCAGCAAGGTACTGTTCCCGGCGCTGCGGCTGGCCTACCTGGTGGTGCCGCCGGCGCAGGTGCCGCGCTTCGAACAGGTCAGCCAGACCTTCGGCGGCGGCGGGCCTGTCCTGACGCAGACCATCGTCAGCGACTTCATGAACGAAGGCCATTTCGCCCGCCACATCCAGCGCATGCGCCGCCTTTACGCGGAACGCCGCCAGATCGCGGCGCAAGGCCTGGACGCGGTGCTGAGCAAGCACCTTCACATCGACCCACAGCCCGGCGGCATGCACCTGGTCCTGCGCATGAAGGGCCGCCACACCGACCGCGCCCTGGCCGAGCGCATGCGGCAGGACGGCATGGCGGCGCTGGCGCTGTCCGAGCGCACGGTGTTGCCGCATGCGGCGTCGGCGCTGCTGCTGGGTTTCACCAACATCGACACGCCGCAGCGGGCGCGCGAACTGGGCAAGCGGATCCTCAGGCTGCTTTGAACATGGCCTAGCCGGATAAGCCATTCTTGGCACTTCACGACTGGTCCATGCGCCGGCAGAATGACACCATTCGCAACCAGCCAGGGAACAGTCATGAGCAAGCGCCTCGAAGTATTCAAGCATGCACCGGAAGCCTACAAGGGCTTCACCGCCGTCAAGCATTACGTGCAGACCTGCGGCCTGCCGGCCGAGCTGGTGGAGCTGGTCTACCTGCGCGTATCGCAGATCAACAACTGTGCCTTCTGCATCGACATGCACACCCGCGACCTGCTGAACCAGGGCGTCAGGATCGACAAGGTGGCGCTGGTGCAGGTGTGGGAAGAAGCGGCCGCGCTGTTCAGCGACAAGGAGCGCGCAGCGCTGGCCTGGGCCGAAAGCGTGACCCGCGTCGCCCAGACCAATGCGCCGGACAGCGACTATCAAAAAGCGATCGCAGTCCTCAGCGAGAAAGAGCTGGCCGATGTGACGGTGGCCGTATCGCTGATGAACGCCTTCAACCGCTTCGGCGTCGCCACGCGCATGACCCCGGCGGCACTGATCATGTGATCGGCGCGGGCATGATTGTGCTACGCTAGGGCTCCCCCACCCTGGCAGGAGCCCCGCACGCATGCCCCACAATATCAGCCTGATCACCACCATCGCGGCCGCACTGGGCTTCGGCCTTTTGTTCGGCTACCTCGCAACGCGCCTCAAGCTGCCGGCGCTGGTGGGCTATCTGGCTGCGGGCATCATCATCGGCCCCGCCACGCCGGGCTTCGTGGCCGATACGGCGCTGGCCGGACAGCTGGCCGAAATCGGCGTGATGCTGATGATGTTCGGCGTCGGCTTGCATTTTTCCCTCGACGATCTCTGGGCCGTACGGCGCGTGGCGCTGCCGGGCGCCGTGCTGCAGATCGCGGTCGCCACCGCGCTGGGCATGGCACTGGCCCACTTCTGGGGCTGGAGCCTGGGCGGCGGGCTGGTATTCGGCCTGGCGCTGTCGGTGGCCAGCACCGTGGTGCTGCTAAGGGCGCTGGAGGAGCGCGGCATCCTCGATAGCTTCAACGGCCGCATCGCGGTCGGCTGGCTGGTGGTGGAGGACCTGGTGACGGTGCTGGTGCTGGTGCTGCTGCCGGCATTGGCCGGCTCGCTGGGCGGCACGCACAGCGAAAGCCACGGCGTCACCGCCATGGGCGAAGCCAACTTGTGGACCACGCTGGCCATCACGCTGGGCCAGGTGGGCGCCTTCATCGCGCTGATGCTGGTGGTCGGCCGCAAGCTGTTCCCGTGGATCCTGTGGCAGGTGGCGCGCACCGGTTCGCGCGAGCTGTTCACGCTGTGCGTGATCGCCGCCGCCGTCGGCATCGCCTACGCGTCGACCTACTACTTCGGCGTCTCCTTCGCGCTGGGCGCCTTCTTCGCCGGCATGGTGCTGCGCGAATCCGAACTGGCGCACCGCGCCGCCGAGGAATCGCTGCCGCTGCGCGACGCGTTCGCGGTGCTGTTCTTTGTTTCGGTCGGCATGCTGTTCGAGCCGTCGATACTGGTCGAGCAGCCACTCAAGCTGCTGGCGGTGGTGACCATCATCGTGGCCGGCAAATCGGTGGCGGCCTTCCTGCTGGTGCTGCTGCTGCGCTACCCGGCCAAGACGGCGCTGATGGTGTCGGCCAGCCTGGCGCAGATCGGCGAGTTCTCCTTTATCCTGGCGGCGCTGGGCCTGTCCCTGGGCCTGATGCCGGCCGAGGGACAGAGCCTGATCCTGGCCGGCGCCATCATCTCCATCGCGCTCAATCCGCTGGTGTTCCGCGCCACCAAACCGCTGGAGCGCTGGCTGGGCAGGAACGTGGCGCTGGCGGCCAAGTTCGAGCGCGCCGCCGATCCGCTGGCGGAGCTGCCGGCGTCGGTGCCGCAGGAGCATTTGTCGGGACAGGTCGTGCTGGTCGGTTATGGCCGCGTGGGCCGGCGCATCGCCGCGGTGCTCGCCGAGCGAGGTATTCCTTTCGTGGTGGCCGAGCAGAATCGCGAACTGGTGGACCAGCTGCGCAAGGACGGCGCGCACGCGGTGGCCGGCGACGCGGCGGAACCGGCGGTGCTGATCCAGGCGCACATCGCGCGCGCGGCGATGCTGGTGATCGCCACGCCGGATACCTTCCACGTGCGAACCATGATCGAAACGGCGCGTGCCCTCAATCCCAACATCAAGACCGTGGTGCGTACGCACAGCGACGAGGAGGCTGAACTCCTGCGCGGCGAACGCGCGGGAGAGATTTTCATCGGCGAGCAGGAGCTGGCAAAGGGAATGACTGAATCCATACTGACCAATATGAGCAATGTCACCAGCGGCGGCGGCCAACATGCTCACTAGGCGCGCCTTGATGCGCTACGCGGCGGCGCTGCCGTTGTCCATCATCGTCGCAGGCGCCGGAGCGTCGCAGGCGCGCGTGCAACTGCAGTTCCACAGCGCCTTCCTGATGAACCTACACCACTTCCTGTACAACCTGGGAGTGCATCCGGAGCAGGTCGAAAAGGTCGGCTGGACGGCTGCGCCAACCGCCGACGAGATGGCGGCGCTGCGCAAGGCGGTCGCCCACTATCACGACAATTACGCCAAGCGCGACCTGCTGTTCGACGAACGGATGGCGTCCATCAAAACCGCGTTGAGCGTGGCCGACACGCGGCACGAGGCCGGCGGCCTGGCGCTGCCGCCGCAACTGACGGCCACGCTGGACAGCGTCGCGCCGATGTACGCCCGCTGCATCTGGGCGCAGCAGGACGCCAGCAACCAGCAATGGATCGCCGAAGCGAAGCGGCTCGATGCGCGGTATGGCGCGGAGGTCCAGGAAGCCATCGCCCGCTACCTTCAAACGCCCTTCCCGCTCACGCCGATCCGCATCGACATCGTTGTGGAAACCGGCACGCGCCAGGGCGGCTACACCGACACGCAGACAGTGATCCCCAGCGGACGCCCCAGCTACCAAGGCCTGGCGTCGCTGGAGATGGTGTATCACGAAATTTCGCACATCGCATCGACCGACAAGCTGGAGAACGCTATCGAAGCGCGCCTCAAGGCCACGCACCGCAATCCAGATTCAGAGCTATGGCACGGAGTGCAGTTCTACACCGTCGGCGCCGTGGTGAAGGATGCGTACCAACGCGATGGCATAGTCTACGAACCCTACGCCGACAAGGGCGGCCTGTTCAAGCGCTTCTGGACGCCGCTGTTGCCGCCGATAGAAAACAAGTGGCGCCCCTACATGAACGGCAAGCAGACCTTCGACCAGGCGGTGACCCGCATGGTCGACCAACTGCCCGCCGGATAAGGCGCCTTACAGGCTGACCGCCAGCTCCGCGCCTTCCTTGATGGCGCGCTTGGCATCCAGCTCCGCGGCCAGCGCGGCGCCGCCGATCTTGTGGAAGCGCGGCCATTTGGCGTTGGCCTTGACCTCCTCTTCCGACGGCATCAACTCGGTCAGGCTGTCCTGCCCCGCGCAGACCACCACGTTATCCACCGACAGCAGGCGCTGCTCGCCGGCGATGGTCACATGCAGGCCCTGGTCGTCGATGCGGTCGTACTGCACGCCGGCCAGCATCACCACGCCGTTGCGCGCCAGGACCGCGCGGTGCACCCAGCCAGAGGTCTTGCCCAGGCCAGCGCCCAGCTTCGACACCTTGCGCTGCAGCAGATACAGCTGGCGCACCGGCTCCGGCGCGGAGACGGTCGTCAGGCCGCCCGGCGCGTCGCCCTTCATGTCCACGCCCCATTCCTTGGCCCAGACATCCAGCGCCAGCGGCAGCGGGTGTTTGGGATCGTGCAGCAGGTACTCGCCCACGTCGAAGCCGATGCCGCCCGCGCCGATAATGGCCACGCGCTTACCCACCGGCGCCTTGTTCTGCAGGACGTCGATGTACGACAGCACCTTCGGATGGTCGATGCCTTCGATCGGCGGACGGCGCACCTTGATGCCGGTGGCGACCACCACGTCGTCGTAACCTTCGGCGATCAGCTGCTCGCGCGTGACGCGCACGCCCAGCTGGACCTTCACGCCGGTCAGCTCCAGCTTGCGGCGGAAGTAGCGGATGGTCTCGGCGAATTCCTCCTTGCCCGGAATCTGCATGGCGATCCTGAACTGGCCGCCGACGCTGTCGCTGGAATCGAACAGGGTCACGTCATGGCCGCATTCCGCCGCCACCGTGGCCGCCGACAAACCAGCTGGCCCGGCGCCGACCACCGCCACGCGGCGCTTCTTCGCCGTCGGCGCGTAGACCAGCTCCGTCTCATGGCAGGCGCGCGGGTTCACCAGGCAGCTGGCGCGCTTGTTGGAGAAGGTGTGGTCCAAGCAGGCCTGGTTGCAGCCGATGCAGGTGTTGATTTCGTCGGTGCGGCCCTGCGCCGCCTTGACGACGAAGTGCGAATCGGCCAGGAAGGGGCGCGCCATCGAGATCATGTCGGCATCGCCGCGCTGCAGGATGCCTTCCGCCTCGGCCGGCATGTTGATGCGGTTGGACGCCACCACCGGTATCGTCACCTCGCGGCGCAGGCGGCCCGCCAGGCTGGCGAAGGCGGCGCGCGGCACCGAGGTCACGATGGTCGGCACGCGCGCCTCATGCCAGCCGTAGCCGGAGTTGAGGATGGTCACGCCGGCGTGCTGCAGGGCCTTGGCCACGGCCACCACGTCTTCCCAGGTGTTGCCGCCGTCGACCAGATCGAGCAGCGAGTGGCGGTACATGATGATGAAGTCATTGCCCACTTCCGCGCGGATGCGCTTGACGATTTCCACCGACAGCCGCATGCGGTTCTCGATGCTGCCGCCCCATTGGTCGGTGCGCAGGTTGGTGCGCGCGCACAGGAATTGGTTGAGCAGGTAGCCTTCGCTGCCCATCACCTCGACACCGTCGTAGCCGGCATCGCGCGCCAGTTTGGCGCAGCGGGCGTAGTCGCGGATGGTCGCTTCGATGCCGGCCTCGGTCAGCGCGCGCGGCTTGAACGGCGAGATCGGCGATTTCTTCTCCGACGCCGACACCACGAAGGGCTGGTAGCCGTAGCGGCCCGCGTGCAGGATCTGCATCAGGATCTTGCCGCCCTCCTCGTGCACCGCGCTGGTGACGCGGCGGTGGTTGATCACGTCGCCCTTGAAATTGAGCGTGCCGCCGAAGGGCAGCAGCCATCCGGAGCGGTTGGGCGAGATGCCGCCCGTGACGATCAGCCCCACGCCGCCGCGCGCCCGCTCGCGGTAGAAGGCGGCCAGCTTGCCGTAGTTGTAGAAGCGATCCTCAAGACCGGTGTGCATGGAGCCCATGACGACGCGGTTGCGCAGCGTCGTGAAGCCAAGATCGAGGGGAGCCAGCAGGTGTGGGTATGGTGAAGTTGTCATTATGGTTGTTAGAGTCAGACGTGGGGCATGGACATGCCCGCATTAAAACGCAAATCTCTAGACCTGGGCTTCTAAAGTCCCGGCTTCCGCTCCTGAATTTGGCGGAGGGTGCGGTAGCGCTCTTGTATTCTGCCACCCTTTCCCTTACGCTGGAACGATGATGCGATTCCTTTTGTTTTTGTTAGTGGGTGTGGCCGCTCCGGTGATGGCGCAAACACCCAGGCTTGAATTGCCCAAGCTGGAGGTGTCGGTCAACCGGGTGGAGCTCGATGCGCTGCACATGTACGAAGTGGACGCCACCGGCACGGTGGCGGCGCCACTGCCGAAGGTATGGCGCATCCTCACGGGCTATGAGCGCATGGCGGAATTCGTGCCGGACATGGAGTCGTGCCGGGTTTTGTCACGCAACGGCAATGAGGTCATCATCGAGCAGTTCGGCGTGGCGCGCTTCCTGTTCATGTCCAAGTCCATCCACCTGATCGTGCGCGCGACCGAGCAGCCGATGTCGTCGATCGACATCTCGCTGATCTCCGGCGACATGAAGCACTACGAATCGCATTGGGAATTGATACCGGTGCCCGAAACCGGCGGCACCAAGGTGGTCTACAGCGGCAAGCTGATACCGAATTTCTACGTGCCCGGCATCCTCGGGGCGAAGATGATACGCGGCGATATCGAGCGCATGATGAGCGCCGTGCTGGCGCGCCTGGATCGCCGCGAGGATCCTAAATAATCAGGCTACGCATTTACGCCAGATACGTATCGCGGTCGCGCAGCTCCGCGAAGTTTTCCAGGCTGCCGATCTTCACCAGCACCGGATTGAGACTCAGCTTGGCCTGCATGGCGCGCCAGGCGAACTGCCATTCCTGCTCCTGCGCTTCGGCCGCGGTCTTGGTGAAGGCCGCGCCCAGGGCTGCGCGGGTGCCGTATTCCACCGCGCCGTCGATGCCCGCCCAGCTGGGCAAGGTGCGCTGCACCGCGCGGTGCAGGCGCTCGCCGAATTCCTCGGTGTTGTGGATGACCAGGCAGCTGTCCGACGAGAACAGCTCGAACAGCTTGCGGTCCCAGACTTGCGAAAAGCTCAGCGTCAGGCAGCTGTTGGCCGGGGTCAGGATGAACTGGCCCTGCGTCAGCGCCAGTTCCAGGTCTTCGCGCACGCCGTAGCGGTACAGGGTCGGAGGGCGTTGGTAGTCGTGCATATCGGTACTCTATTCTTTACAAAGTTATTTGGCCGGGCGGCGCACATGGCGGTGCGCGCGCATCGCCGCCGAGGCTATGAAGATCTCGCGCAGCAGGTAGAAGAAGCTGCCGATCAGCGCCAGCATCGCCACCACGAACATGCCCGCGATGTACTTGTCGAGCGAGATGTTGGTGATATCGCCCCAAAACAGCATCGCGATCACCAGGCAAATCAGCAGCCCGCACGCGGTCGACAGCGTGATCGAGACGTTGATCAGGTGCGACCTTCGGTAGAGCACATCGAGTTCGTTCAGGTAGGCGTCGCTGTAGCCGATGTCGAGCCTGTCCTCCAGCACCCGCGAACGGTCGATGATGCGCGCCAGGCGGTTGGTCAGCACCACAAGATTGGTGCAGACGCCGGTCAGCAGGAACACCGGCGCGATCGCCAGCTGGATGATGTGGCCGATATCGCCGACTTGAATATTCATGGATGAGTAGAAACTGGAATTATCGATAGTGTATCAGCCCGCGCCGGGTGTCCCCCAATTCCGGGCCGATTCCGTGCCGGCTCAGGCGAATCCGCGGGTCCGCTTGAACTGTTCGGTGGCGCCCACCAGCGCGCGCGAGATGCCCTTCTCCATCGCGCCATGGCCGGCGTCCGGCACCATGGTGAGCAGCGATCCTGGCCAGGCCTGGTGCAGGCGCCAGGCCGACACCGGCGGGCAGATCACGTCGTAGCGGCCCTGCACGATCATCGCCGGCAGATGGGCGATGCGGCCGACGTTGCGCAGCAGCTGGTCCTCGCTGAAGAAGCCCAGGTTGGCCATGTAGTGCGATTCGAGCCGGCCCACGCCCAGGTCCAGCGTGTCGGACGGCGGATCCTCGGCCTGCGGCATCAGGAACACGCGGCGTCCCTCGAAGCGGCTCCAGGCGCGCACCGCCGGCCAGTGGATGGCCGGGTCGTCGTTCATGATGCGGTCGACGTAGGCCTGCAGCAGGTTGCCGCGCTCGGCCGGCGGGATAGGCGCGACGAATTCGGCGTGCACCTCGGGATGGAACCACTGGGCGCCGTGCAGGAACCAGTCGATTTCGGCCTGCGTGCACAGGAAGATGCCGCGCAGGATGAAGCCCAGGCAGCGCTCGGGATGCGCCTGGCCATAGGCCAGCGCCAGCGTCGAGCCCCACGAGCCGCCGAACACCAGCCACTGCTCGATGCCGAACATGGCGCGCAGGCGCTCGATGTCCGCGATCAGCAGCTCGGTGGTGTTGTTGCGGCATTCGCCTAGCGGCAGCGACTTGCCGGCGCCGCGCTGGTCGAACAGGATCACGCGGTACTGCTCCGGATCGAAGAAGCGGCGGTGCTGCGGCGACAGGCCGGCGCCCGGCCCGCCATGCAGGAACACCACCGGTATGCCCTGCGGATTGCCGACCTCTTCCCAGTAGATGGTGTGCAGGTCGTCGACCGCCAGCATGCCGTGGCGCGACGGCAGGACGGGCGGAAACAGGGGCGAGGTCGGGTCGAACATGGCTATCCTTTAAGCATCGATAGCAGATTGTACGAAAAAAAAGCCAGGATCGCGAACGATCCTGGCCCGGGGCTACAGCAACACGCCGCTCAGGACATGTGCTGGCCGCCGTTGATGGCGATATTGGCGCCGGTGACGAAGGCCGCCTCGTCCGACGACAAGTAGGCGACCAGGCCCGCCACTTCTTCCGGCTTGCCCAGGCGGGCCATCGGAATCTGCGGAATGATCTTGGTATCGAGCACTTCCTGCGGAATCTCCATCACCATCTTGGTGCCGATGTAACCGGGCGAGATGGTGTTGACGGTCACGCCCTTGCGCGCCACTTCCAACGCCAGCGCCTTGGTGAAACCGTGCATGCCGGCCTTGGCGGCCGAATAGTTGGTCTGGCCGAAGGCGCCCTTCTGGCCGTTGACCGACGAAATATTGATGATGCGGCCCCAGCCGCGTTCCACCATGCCGTCGCATACCGGCTTGGTCATGTTGAACACGGAATCCAGATTGGTGGCCATGACGGCGTCCCAGTTCGGCTTGTCCATCTTCTTGAAGGTCATGTCGCGGGTGATGCCGGCGTTGTTCACCAGCACGTCGATCGGACCGATATCTTTGACGATCGCGGCGACGCACGCCTGGGCCGAATCGTAATCGGACACGTCGCATGGGTATGCGCGGAAATTAAAGCCCTGGTCGCGGGTAGTGGCGAGCCATTGCTCGACCTTCGGATTGCCAGGGGAATACGTGGTGACTACGATATAGCCCAGTGCCGACAGTTTGAAACACACTGCCTCGCCCAAGCCACCCATGCCGCCGGTTACTAATGCAACTCTTGCCATTTTTCGTCCCCTCTTAAATTGACACCAAAAATCGTCTGACACCGCGCCGGGACCCGCCCGGCGCGGCACTGCTGCTGCGGATGCTACAAATCAGGACAGTGTTCAGGCGCGTTCGATCGCCAGCGCCACGCCCATGCCGCCGCCGATGCACAGCGAGGCCAGGCCCTTCTTGGCGTCGCGGCGCACCATTTCGTGAATCAGCGTGACCAGGATGCGGGCGCCGGATGCACCGATCGGGTGACCGATGGCGATGGCGCCGCCGTTCACGTTGATCTTGCTGGTGTCCCAGCCCATTTCCTTGTTCACGGCCACGGCCTGGGCGGCGAAGGCTTCGTTGATTTCCATCAGGTCCAGGTCGTCCGGAGTCCAGCCGGCCTTTTTCAGGCACAGCTTGGTGGCCGAGACCGGGCCCATGCCCATGAAGGCCGGGTCCAGGCCGGACGAGGCGTAGGCCTTGACCTTGGCCAGCACCGGCAGGCCCAGCTCCTTGGCCTTGGTGGCGGACATCATGATGACGGCGGCGGCGCCGTCGTTCAGGCCGGAGGCATTGCCGGCGGTGACGGTGCCGTCCTTGGCGAAGGCGGGACGCAGGCCGGCCAGCGCTTCGATGGTCGAGCCTGGTTTGACGTATTCATCGGTGTCGAACACGATGCTGCCTTTTTTCTGGACGATTTCCAGCGGCAGGATCTCATCCTTGAACTTGCCGGCCTTTTGCGCGGCTTCCGCCTTCAGCTGCGAGTTCAGCGCGAACTCGTCCTGCTCGGTGCGGGAAATCTCGTATTTCTTCGCGACGTTCTCGGCGGTGGTGCCCATGTGGTACTGGTTGTAGGCGTCCCACAAGCCGTCGACGATCATGGAGTCGACCATTTTGAAGTCGCCCATGCGGAAGCCGTCGCGCGAACCGTTCATCACGTGCGGCGAGGCGCTCATGTTTTCCTGGCCGCCGGCGATGATGATCTCGGCATCGCCCGCCTTGATGGCCTGGGCCGCCAGGTGGGTGGCCTTCAGGCCGCTGCCGCACACGTGGTTAATGGTGAAACCTGGAATGGTGTTCGGCAGGCCGGACTTGATGACGGCCTGGCGCGCCGGATTCTGGCCGACGCCGGCGGTCAGCACCTGGCCGAGGATGGCTTCGCTGATCAGGTTGGGATCGATACCGGTCTTGGCCAGCAGACCCTTGATCACGTGTGCGCCCAGTTCGGAAGCCGGCGTCTTCGCCAGGCTGCCGCCGAATTTGCCGACACCGGTACGGCCAGCGGCCACGATAACTACTTCATCCATTTGACTCTCCAATGCGCCGGCCGGGGCCGGCTTAGTTTAGCAACAACGCGAACTTCGATAATACGCTTCGACGGCGAGGCCGTGCTGGGTTTCGATTGTGCGTCGCCGCGAGAACTTTCCCGAGGGTGACGGGATTTCTCTAGCAGCATCCGTGCCAACGATCAGTGCTCGGTGGGGACCCATCGTAAGCGTCGCACATCGTGGCATCTTTGACATTCATCAAATGCCACGCAATCATTTTGAAGAAACAGTGTCAATAAGTCACGATAATAATCTGATACCGTCCAGGGTGCTGGCGCACTGTTCGCGTATCACGTTGACGAAGTCGAGCACGTAGGCCTTCTGTTTCTGCGCCTCGGGGACGGAAACGAACAGGTCGCTCCACAGGCCATGCTCACCGACCGGCCTGGCGATCACGTAGTCGTAGTCGACATAATTCTTGATCGCCCAGTTCGGCAGCGCGGCGATGCCGCGGCGGCTGGCCACCAGCTGCAGCACCGCCACCGTCAGCTCGGCGGTGCGGCGCTCGTAGTGGATGTGGGCCGGCTGCAGCACTTCGCGGATCAGGTCGATGCGGGTTTCCGGCACCGGGTAGGTGATCAGCGTCTCGCCCTCGAAATCGGCGGCCAGCAGGCGGCGCTGGGCCGCCAGCCGGTGTTTCTGCGCCATCACCACCAGGATTTCAAAACGGAACAGCGGGAAGGTGGCGAACTCCGGGCCGTAGTGCGAGCCGATCACCAGGTCGGCGGCGCCGCTGCGCAGCAGCTCGGCCGGCTCGCTGTGGAAGCCCGAGACCAGGTCGATCTCGACGTCCGGCCAGCGTTTGCGGAATTCATCCATCACCGGCATCAGCCAGTCGAAGCAGGTATGGCATTCAAGTACCACGCGCAGCTGGCCGGTGTCGCCCTGGGTCAGGCGCGCCACTTCGCGCTCGGCCGCCTCGATTTCCGGCAGCAGCAGATCGGCCAGCTTGAGCAGCCGGGCGCCGGTGGCGGTAAACCCGATCGGCACGGATTTTCGCTCAAAAAGCGGCCCGCCGTAGCGATCTTCCAGCAATTTGATCTGGTGCGACAGGGCCGACTGCGTCAGGTTCAACAGTTGCGCGGCCCGGACCAGGCTGCCGGCGGAGCGGAGGGCACTCAGGGTGCGCAGGTGACGTATCTCTAGCATGGTCTATTAAATTTTTTCATGTGAAGCCGCAAAATCTTTCGTTTTGATTATAGACCGGATTGCCGCACACTTTATATCACCAATATTAAATGCGGATGACATCAAAATGACAACATCGAATAAACCCATCCAGAGCCACATTCCCGGCTTTCCGCGCATCGGCGCGGCGCGCGAGCTGAAGTTCGCGCTGGAAGCCAACTGGCGCGGTGAGCTGCCGGACGCCGGGCTGGAAACGGTAGGCCGCGACCTGCGCGCGCGCCACTGGGCCCTGCAACAGCAGGCCGGGCTGGATTTCGTCACCGTCGGCGATTTCGCCTTCTACGACCAGGTCGCCAACCACATCCAGCTGCTGGGCTGCGAGCCGGCCCGCTACCGCTTCACGGCCGGACAATCGCAGCTGAGCCGCTACTTCGCCATGGCGCGCGGCGACGGCGATCATCACAATAAGCACGAACCGTCCGCCTGCGGCCACGACCATTCGCACGACGACGGCCAGCCGCACGCCTCGGCCGCGCTGGAAATGACCAAGTGGTTCGACACCAACTACCACTACCTGGTGCCGGAGTTCACGGCGGAGACCGCCTTCTCGCTGGCCTGTGAGCGCCTGTTCGACGAAGTGGCGGAGGCGCAGGCGCTGGGCCACGCGGTCAAGGCCGTGCTGCTGGGGCCGCTGAGCTTCCTGTGGCTGGGCAAGGCCAAGGATGCCGGCCTCGATCGCCTGGGCTTGCTGGACCAGCTGCTGCCGGTCTACGGCCAGGTGCTGGACCGCCTGAAGGCGCAAGGTGTGCAATGGGTGCAGATCGACGAGCCCATCCTCGGCCTCGACCTGCCGTCGCCATGGCGCGGCGCGTTTGAAAACAGCTACTGGCAGTTGAACCAGGTCGGCGTGCCGCTGCTGCTGGCCACGTATTTCTCGCCGCTGGAGGAAAACCTGAGCCTGGCCTGCCGCTTGCCGGTGGCCGGCCTGCACGTGGATGGCGTGCGCGCGCCGCATGAACTGACCAGCATCGCCGACTGGCTGCCGGTGCACAAGGTGCTGTCGGTGGGCATCGTCGATGGCCGCAACATCTGGCGCACCGACCTCGACGCGGCGCTGGCCACGCTGGCGCCCATCGCGGACAAACGCGGCGGCAAGCTGTGGTTGTCGACGTCATGCTCGCTGCTGCATGTGCCGTTCAGCCTGGCCGCCGAAACCGAGCTCGACCAGGAAATCAGATCATGGCTGGCTTTCGCCACTGAAAAACTGGACGAGTTGTACGTGCTCAAGCAGGCGCTGCAAGGCCACCACGACGCCGCCACCGTCAACGCGCTGGACGCTTCGCGCGCCGCCATCGCCAGCCGCCGCGCCAGCCCGCGCGTGCACCAGCAGGCCGTGCGCGAACGCATCGCCGCCCTGCCGGCCAACGCCGACCAGCGCCGCTCGCCATTCGCCCAGCGCCAGGCCGAGCAACGCGCACGCTTCAAGCTGCCCGACTTCCCGACCACCACCATCGGCTCCTTCCCGCAGACGGCCGCCATCCGCGCCGCCCGCGCAGCCTTCAAGCGCGGTGAGCTGAACGCCGGCGACTACGAGGCCAGGATGCGCGAGGAAATCGCCGACGCCGTGCGCCGCCAGGAAGACCTCGGCCTGGACGTGCTGGTCCACGGCGAGGCCGAGCGCAACGACATGGTCGAATATTTCGGCGAGCAGCTGGACGGCTTCGTCTTCACGCAGCTGGGCTGGGTGCAATCGTACGGCTCGCGCTGCGTCAAGCCGCCCGTCATCTACGGCGACGTCAGCCGCCCGAAAGCCATGACGGTGGACTGGACCGCGCACGCGCAAAGCCTGACCGGCAAGCCGATGAAGGGCATGCTGACCGGCCCCATCACCATCCTGCAATGGTCCTTCGTGCGCGACGACCAGCCGCGCGCCCGCACCGCGCTGCAGATCGCGCTGGCGATCCGCGACGAGGTGGCCGACCTGGAGCGGGCCGGCATCGGCATCATCCAGATCGACGAGCCGGCCGTGCGCGAAGGCTTGCCGCTGCGCCGGGGCCGCTGGGACGAGTACCTGGACTGGGCCACGCGCGCCTTCCGCGTGTCGGCCAGCGCGGCGGCCGACGGCACGCAGATCCACACCCACATGTGCTACGCCGAGTTCAACGATATCCTGCCGCAGATCGCCGCCATGGACGCCGACGTCATCACCATCGAGACCAGCCGCTCGGACATGGAACTGCTGAACGGCTTCGGCCGCTTCCGCTATCCGAACGAGATCGGCCCCGGCGTGTACGACATCCACTCGCCGCGCGTGCCGGGCCAGGCCGAGATGGTGCGGCTGCTGCACAAGGCCAGCGCGGTGATCCCGCCAGCCAACCTGTGGGTCAATCCGGATTGCGGACTGAAAACGCGCGGCTGGGCGGAAACCGAAACCGCGCTGCGCAACATGGTGGCCGCCGCCCGCCAGCTGCGTGAAGAGCACGCGATCTACTGACCGTCCCATGGCGGCGGCCTGCCGGGCCGCCGCCATCCCGCATTTTTACTGGCCCGGTACGGCGCCAGCCCTCCCCATCCGTCGTTTTCCACAGTAAAATGCTCGTGCCTGCGCATGCGCGCGAGGTTAACCTCTAATACTGTCGCCCATGTCCAAGAGCCTGTTTCAAAAGCCCATAGAAATTAAGATTTCCACCGTAGTCGCCGTCTCCGCCATCCTGTCCACGCCGGACCGCCTGGCCCTCGATGCCGCGCTGGCCGAAATGACCGGCGGCACCACCGATTTCTTCGAAGACGACCTGACCGTGATCGACGTCGCCGCCCTGCCGGCCGGCAGCGCACCGATCGACTGGGCCGGCATCATCGCCCTGCTGAAAAAATACCGCTTGAATCCGGTCGCCGTGCGCAACGCGCCGCCGTCCATGGCCGCCGAGATCGCCGCCCACGGCCTGAGCATCGAAACCGCGACCAGGCCGCGCGACGAGCAGGAGGCCGCGCCCGCCAAGCCCGCGCCGGCGCCTGCTGCGGCGGCACCGGTCCCGGCCGCGCCGGCCGAAGGCTTCCCCGGCAACGCCGGCGTGATGATCATCGACACCCCGGTGCGCGCCGGCCAGCGCATTTACGCGCGCGGCTGCGACCTGATCATCACCGCCGTGGTCAACAATGGCGCCGAGATCATCGCCGACGGCAGCATCCACGTGTACAACACGCTCAACGGCCGCGCGCTGGCGGGCGCTTCCGGCAACCGCGACGCGCGCATCTTCGCCATGACGATGTCGCCGGAGTTAGTGTCGATTGCTGGCGTTTACCGCACATTTGAAGACGGCTTCCCGGCCGAGTACGCGCGTTCTCCTGCGCAAATTCGCTTGGTCGGCGACCGAATCGATATACTATCTGTCAATTCTGCAAACCGCGCTTGACTAGCAACTCTCTGAAAAGGACTTTTTTGTGGCGAGAATTATTGTTGTAACGTCCGGTAAGGGCGGTGTCGGTAAGACGACTTCCAGCGCCAGCTTCTCCACCGGCCTGGCCATGCGCGGTCATAAAACCGCGGTGATCGACTTCGACGTCGGCCTGCGTAACCTCGACCTGATCATGGGCTGCGAACGCCGCGTGGTGTACGACCTGATCAATGTGATCAACAAGGAGGCCTCGCTGACCCAGGCCCTGATCAAGGACAAACACTGCGACAACCTGTTCATCCTGCCGGCGTCGCAGACGCGCGACAAGGATGCGCTGTCCGAGGACGGCGTGGAAATCGTGCTGCACGAGCTGATCAACATGGGCTTCGAGTACATCATCTGCGATTCGCCGGCCGGTATCGAGCACGGCGCGCTGATGGCGCTGACCTTCGCCGACGAGGCCATCATCGTCACTAATCCGGAAGTGTCGTCGGTGCGCGATTCGGACCGCATCCTCGGCATCATCCAGGCCAAGTCGCGCCGCGCCCAGACCGGCGGCGAGCCGGTCAAGGAGCACCTGCTGATCACCCGCTACTCGCCGAAGCGCGTGGAAGCGGACGAAATGCTGTCGTACGAAGATGTGCAGGAAATCCTGCGCATTCCACTGATCGGCATCATTCCGGAATCGGAATCGGTGCTGCACGCGTCGAACCAGGGCAATCCGGCGATTCACTTCAAGGGCACCGATGTTGCGGAAGCCTACGAAGATGTGGTGTCGCGCTTCCTCGGCCAGGAACTGCCGTTGCGCTTCACTAACTACGAGAAGCCTGGCCTGCTGCAGCGTATTTTCGGGAGCAAGTAACCATGGCCCTGCTTTCTTTCCTGTTCCCGCAAAAACCGAAGACCGCCACCGCGGCCAAGGAGCGGTTGCAGATCATCATCGCGCGCGAGCGCAATGGCCGCAGCGGTCCGGACTTCCTGCCGGCGCTGCACAAGGAGCTGATCGAGGTGATCTCGAAGTACACCAAGGTCAACGCCGACGACATCAAGATCTCGCTGGACCGCCAGGGCAACCTGGAGGTGCTGGACGTGAACGTGGTGCTGCCGGACGCGTAATCAGAGCGGCTGGGCGATCCCGGCCGTCACCAGCTCTTGCGCCACCTTGGCGCAGGCATCCACGTGCTGGTAGCCGATCTGGCTGAAGGCCACGAAGCCGATCCCGGCCGAGGCCAGTTGCCCGGCGAACGGCACCAGCTTGCTGGCCTGCCGCGCCACCGACTTCATGCCGGTGCGGCGCAGCAGTTGCAGCACCACTTCCCGCGTCACCAGCTTGCCCACCAACATGCCGCCGACACCAATAGCGGCCTCGTAGGCGATCAGCCGGAACTTCGGCTGCATGCGCTCGATCTGCTGCGCCGTCAGGCCGAACTCGTGGTTGATATCGTCGATCAGCAGCGCGAACAGGCGCAGGTCGGACACCACGTCCAGCCCCGGTATCGGCACCGCCGCCACCCCGGCCGACACCATCGCGCGCCGCCGCACCAGCTTGCGGCAACGCTCGCGCACCGCCTCGATGTCGCGGGGGTTGCCCGGCACCAAGGTCCAATTTGTGTCTTTTTTCAGTCCCATGCGTGCTCCCGGCTGCGGCTAGACTTTCTTTCCTTTTTTCAACTTCTTCATTGAATTCGGCGTTTTTCCAGTGTACCGTGTAATGGTTGTGCAAGCGCGCACAGTGTTTTAGCGAGTTGTCTCCGAGTAAATATTAGTGTCTCAAGAAAAATAATTAGCCATTTTGCTAACTTTTTTGTAAATCTCTGTTATATTTGCAGTGACTTCTCCTTAACATTTTCCTACAGGCAGTTGTATGCGAATCGCCGTATTAGACAATGACCGCGGCCAGGCCGATCTGATCTGCCAGGTGCTGACCTCGGCGGGCCATATCTGCCATAGTTTTCAGAGTGCCAAGGACGTGCTGGCGCAGCTGCGCAAGGACAGCTACGACATGCTGATTCTCGACTGGCAAGTGGTCGATCTGGGCGGCGCGGAAGTGTTACGCCGGGCCCGCGAAAAGCTGCCCGACAACGCCCCGGTGCTGTTCCTCACCACCAGCTCGGGCGAGGACGATATCGTGGCCGGCCTGGCCGCCGGCGCCGACGATTACATGATCAAGCCGCTGCGCCGCAGTGAAATGGTTGCCCGCGTACAAGCACTGTTGCGGCGCGCCTACCCGGCCCAGAACGGCGCCGAACAATTGCAATTCGGTCAATATGTGTTCGAAACCCGGCCCGGCCGCTTGTTGATGGACGGCATAGTGTTGGATGTGACCCACAAAGAGTTCTATCTGGCACTGTTATTTTTCCGCAACATCGGACGGCCGCTGTCGCGCGCCTACATCCATGAAGCGGTGTGGATACGCGAAACCGCCGTGCCCTCGCGGACCATGGACACCCACGTCTCGCGCGTGCGCAACAAGTTGCAATTGAAGCCGGAAAACGGATTCCGCCTGGTGCCGGTCTACAGTTACGGCTACCGCCTGGAAAAACTGGGGGCCTGATCAGGCCGCCGATATAGCCGGTACGCCGTTTGGGCTATGGGCAGATGCCGGCAAGTCAGGGATACTACACGGTATAATGTCCGCTAACTCAACGCACGGACCCGAAATGCAGCTGCTTGCCGTCGGCCTCAACCACAACACCGCCCCTGTCTCGCTGCGCGAGAGGCTGGCGTTCGCCCCTGAGCAACTGGGCCAGGCGGTGGTGGCGGCGCGTTCCTGGTTCGAGCGCATCGACCATCGCGGCAGCGACGAGGCGGCCATCCTGTCCACCTGCAACCGCACCGAGCTGTACGCGGCCAGCCGCGTGCCCGATTCGCTCGATGCCGGCGCTCACTTCCTGGCCGACTTCCACAAGCTGAACTACGCCGAACTGCGCCCGCACCTGTATCTGCTGCCGCAGCACGACGCCGTGCGCCACACCTTCCGCGTCGCCTCCGGGCTCGATTCGATGGTGCTGGGCGAGACGCAGATCCTCGGCCAGATCAAGGACGCGATCCGCACCGCCGACGAGGCGGGCGGCCTGGGCACCTATCTGCACCAGCTGTTCCAGCGCTCGTTCTCGGTCGCCAAGGAAGTGCGCAGCACCACCGAGATCGGCGCGCACAGCGTGTCGATGGCGGCGGCCGCCGTGCGCCTGTCGCAGCGCATCTTCGACAAGATCGCCGAGCAGAACGTGCTGTTCATCGGCGCCGGCGAGATGATCGAGCTGTGCGCCACGCACTTCGCGGCGCAGAACCCCAAGAGCATCACCATCGCCAACCGCACGCTGGACCGCGGCGAGATCCTGGCGCACCGCTTCGGCGGCCGCGCCATCCGCCTGGCCGACCTGCAGGACAAGCTGCACCAGTACGACATCGTCATCTCGTGCACCGCCTCGTCGCTGCCGCTGATCGGCCTGGGCATGGTGGAGCGCGCGATCAAGGCGCGCCGCCACAAGCCGATGTTCATGGTCGACCTGGCCGTGCCGCGCGATATCGAGCCGGAAGTGGCGCGCCTCAACGACGCCTTCCTGTACACGGTGGACGACCTGGGCAAGGTGGTCCAGACCGGCATCGAGAACCGCCAGGCCGCCGTGGCCCAGGCCGAGGCCATCATCGAAACCCGCGTGCAATCCTTCATGCACTGGATCGACGACCGCGCCGTGGTGCCCGTCATCCAGAGCCTGCACGAGAACGGCGAAGCGCTGCGCCAGCTGGAACTGGAGCGCGCGCGCAAGATGCTGGCCAAGGGCGAGGACATCGACGCCGTGCTGGAAGCCCTGTCCAAGGGCCTGACCGCGAAATTCATGCACGGCCCGCAGCAGGCGCTGCACCGTGCGCAGGGCGAAGAACGCGCCCACCTGGCCGAGCTGCTGCCGCAGCTGTTCCGCGGCCGCCGTTAGCGCCACTGCCCTGCCCGCGCGCGCCACGTCGCCGCGCACCCTCCGCCGCCCCGTCGCGGCATCTGCCTCAACCCCTATTCCGAATACGCTATGAAACCATCCATGCTGGCCAAGCTCGACCAACTGGCGAACCGCCTGGTCGAACTCGATGAATTGCTGATGTCCGAAGGCGCGACCAATAATATGGACGCCTACCGCAAGATGACCCGCGAGCACGCCGAACTCGGCCCGCTGGTGGCGCTGTACAAGTCCTACCAGGAAGCCATCGGCGACCTGGACGCCGCGCAGGAGATGCTCGGCGATCCCGAGATGAAGGACTTCGCGCAGGACGAGATCGAGGCGGCCAAGGCCCGCCTGGCCGAGCTGGAACTGGAGCTGCAGAAAATGCTGCTGCCCAAGGACGCCAACGACGAGCGCAACATCTTCCTGGAGATCCGCGCCGGCACCGGTGGCGACGAGTCGGCGCTGTTCGCCGGCGACCTGCTGCGCATGTACACCCGCTTCGCCGAGCGCAACCGCTGGCAGGTGGAGGTGGTGTCGGAATCGCCGTCGGACCTGGGTGGCTACCGCGAGGTGATCGTGCGCCTGATCGGCAACGGCGTGTATGCCAAGCTGAAGTTCGAATCCGGCGGCCACCGCGTGCAGCGCGTGCCGGCCACCGAGACCCAGGGCCGCATCCACACCTCCGCCTGCACGGTGGCGGTGATGCCGGAGGCGGATGAGGTCGAGGACGTCAACATCAACCCGGCCGACCTGCGCATCGACACCTACCGCGCCTCCGGCGCCGGCGGGCAGCACATCAACAAGACCGATTCGGCCGTGCGCATCACCCACCTGCCGACCGGCATCGTGGTCGAGTGCCAGGACGACCGCTCGCAGCACAAGAACAAGGCGCAGGCCATGAAGGTGCTGGCCGCGCGCATCAAGGACGTGCAGCTGCGCGAGCAGCAGTCGAAGGAGGCGGCCACCCGCAAGAGCCTGATCGGTTCGGGCGACCGCAGCGAACGCATCCGCACCTACAACTACCCGCAGGGCCGCATGACGGACCACCGCATCAACCTGACCTTGTACAAGCTGGACTTCATCATGGACGGCGACCTGACCGAGCTGACCAACGCGCTGGCCGCCGAGCACCAGGCCGAGCTGCTGGCGGCGCTGGGCGATTAACCAGTAACGCGTCGTTCCCGCGAACGCGGGAACGACGGGCAAGAGTTAACACCGGCCTAAGGCTGAAGCGACAACTTTGTGCGAGAATTGCCCGCTACCGACAATCACCCGGATCACCCCATGATACATACGCGCTCCCTGCTGCTGTCCATCGCCATCGCCTGCTTCGGCGTGATCGGCGTCGCCCTGTACTTGCAGATCGGCCTGGACATGCTGCCGTGCCCGCTGTGCGTGATCCAGCGCTACCTGTTCATCGCCATCGGCATCTGCTGCCTGTTCGGCGCCTACGGCAAGCCCAAGCTCGGCGCCGGCCTCGGCCTGCTGGCCGCGCTGGGCGGCCTGTACACCGCCGGCAAGCACCTGTACATCCTGGCCCACCCCGGCCTGTCGTGCGGCATCGACCCGATGGAGACCTTCCTCAACAAGATCCCCACCGCGACCTACCTGCCCATCCTGTTCCACGCCGACGGCCTGTGCGAGGACGCGCTGGCGCCGTGGTTCGGGCTGTCGATTCCGCAGTGGTCCTTCCTGAGCTTCGGCCTGTGCACGCTGGGCCTGGCCTGGCTGCTGATCCGCCGCGCGCGTTGATGATCACCGACCTCAGCGACATCGCCGCCGGCGTCACCCTAGGCGCGCTGCAAACGCAGTCGCTGCTGGACCCGCTGGACAACCGCGTGCTGCTGTGCCACGCGCTGGGCCTGTCGCGCGTGAGCCTGATCACCCAGTCCGAGCGCGAGCTCGACGCCGAACAAGCCGCGCGCTTCGCCGCGCTGGTGCAACGCCGCCTGGCCGGCGAACCGGTGGCCTACATCGTCGGCCAGCGCGAGTTCTTCGGCCTCCCGTTCGAGGTCAACGGCGCCGTGCTGATCCCCCGTCCCGACACCGAACTGCTGGTCGAGCTGACCTTGGACCGCCTGCCGCCGCAAGGCCGCGTGCTCGACATGGGCACCGGCAGCGGCGCCATCGCTGTGGCGCTGGCGCACACCCGGCGCGACGCCGCCGTCACCGCGCTCGACGTCAGCCCGGACGCGCTGGCCGTGGCGCGCCGCAACGCCGCCGCCAACGGCGCCCGGGTCAACTTCCTGCAGAGCGACTGGTACACGGCGCTGCAAGGCCAGCCGCCGTTCGATGTCATCGCCTCCAACCCGCCCTACATCGCCAGCGGCGACCGCCACCTGTCCGAGGGCGACCTGCGCTATGAGCCGCCCGGCGCGCTGACCGACCACGCCGACGGCCTGTCGGCGCTGCGCATCATCGTCGCCGGCGCCGCCGGGCACCTCAAGCCGCAAGGCTGGCTGCTGATGGAACACGGCTACGACCAGGCCGCCGCCGTGCGCCAGTTGTTAACCGATCAAGGTTACAACGAGGTGCAAAGCTGGACCGACCTGGCCGGCATCGAGCGCGTCACCGGTGCGCGAGCGCGCTGACGCCTTTTCCTCATCTGCGGTATTCTGGCTTTCGGGCCCCTTCCGGCGGTATTTGATAAACTAGCAAGCGATCTTCGGCTCCGGTCAACTTTGGGCCGGCGCCGACGCGATTGTCCGTTTTCGGTTAATCTCGCACCTCACGCTTTGATGCAACAGTTGCTGCACTACGAAAGGAAGATCCAATTGTCCAATCTATTGACTCGCCGCCTGGCCTTGCTGGCCCAGCCAGAGCACCGTCCGGTGCTGGGTGGCTTGCGTGGCATCGAACGCGAAACGTTGCGGGTGGACGCGCGCGGCCACCTGGCGGCGACGCCGCATCCGGTGGCCATGGGCTCGGCCCTGACGCATCCGCAAATCACCACCGACTACGCCGAAACGCTGCTGGAGTTCATCACCCCGGCCGAGGCGGACATCGCCACCACGCTCGACAAGCTCGACGGCATTCACCGCTATGCGTACAGCAAGCTGGGTGACGAGCTGTTGTGGAGCCAGTCCATGCCCTGCCAGCTGCCGGGCGAGGACGAGATCGAGATCGCCTGGTACGGCACCTCCAACATGGGCACGCTCAAGCATGTGTACCGTCGCGGCCTGGCGCTGCGCTACGGCAAGGCCATGCAATGCATCGCCGGCATCCACTACAACTACTCGCTGAACGAACGCCTGTGGCGCGTGCTGGCGCAGCATGAGGGCAACGAGAAGCGCCTGTCGCCCAAGTCCTTCCAGTCCGAAGCCTACCTGGCGACGATCCGCAACTTCCGCCGTTACAGCTGGCTGTTGATGTATCTGTTCGGCGCCTCGCCGGTGCTGTCGAGCGGCTTCCTGCGCGGCCGTCCGCACAAGCTGCAGACGCTGTCCGACGACACGCTCTACCTGCCGTACGCCACCAGCCTGCGCATGAGCGACCTCGGTTACCAGAACGACGCGCAATCGGGACTGAGCCCGCACGAGAACTGCCTGGACAGCTACGTCGCCACCCTGACCAAGGCCGTCAACCAGCCGTACGAGCCGTATGCGGCGCTGGGCACCAAGCGCGATGGCGAATGGATCCAGCTGAGCACCAACGTGCTGCAGATCGAGAACGAATACTACTCCACCATCCGCCCCAAGCGCGTGATCCAGACCGGCGAGCGGCCGATCCAGGCGCTGTGCGCGCGCGGCGTGCAATACATCGAAGTGCGCTGCATGGACGTCGACCCGTTCGAGCCGGTCGGCATCAGCGTGCAGACCGGCCGCTTCCTCGACGCCTTCCTGATGTTCTGCGCGCTGGAGGAAAGCCCGGTCATTCCGCCGGAGGAAAGCCTGCGCCACACCGAGAACTTCGCCCGCACCGTCAAGGAAGGCCGCCGTCCGGGCCTGACGCTCACCAGCGACGACGGTGAAGTCAGCCTGCAAGCGTGGGGCCTGCAACTGCTGGAGCGCATCCAGCCGGTGGCGGCGCTGCTGGACGCGCAACGCGGCGACACCGTGCACGCCGACGCCATCGCGCAGCAAGCGGCCAAGCTGCGCGACGCCGAGCTGACGCCGTCGGCCAAGGTACTGGCGGCCTTGCGCGCCAACGGCAAATCGTTCGCCACCTTCGGGCTGGCGCAGAGCAAGCAGCACGCGGCCTACTTCCGCGGCCATCCGCCGAGCGCCGAGGAAGCCGCGTACTTCGACGGCCTGGCCGCCGTCTCGCTGGCCGAGCAGGCGGAGATGGAAGCGGCGCCGCAATCGAGCTTCGACGATTACGTGGCCGCCTACCGCGCCAGCAACCTGTGCCACTCCAGCATGGACTGCGACTGAACCGGGAGCCTGCTTGCTCACCTTCTACAACGAACTGCACGCGCAACATCGCGGCCGCTACGAGATCTTCCGCGGCGAGATGGTGCCGTGCTTCGAAAAACCGGAACGCGCCGATGCGGTGCTGGCGGAGCTGGGGCGGCGCGGCTTGGGCAAGATCGTCACGCCGCACGGCGTGCCCTTGATGTCGCTGGAGCGCGTCCACACGCCGCGCTACCTGCACTTCTTGCGCGGCGCCTGGAACGAATGGCTGGCGCTCGACCCGGCCAACGCCGGCAAGGACGCCTTCCCTTCGGTCTGGCCGGTCCGCACGCTGCGCGACGACATCGAGCCGGACGACTTCTGCGCCAAGCTGGGACTCTACTCGATGGACAACGGCACGCCGCTGACCGCCGGCACCTGGACCGCCGCCAAGACCGGCGCCGATTGCGCGGTCAACGCCGCGCACGCGCTGCGGCTGGGCGAGCGCGGCGCCTTCGTGTTGAGCCGTCCGCCGGGACACCACGCGGGCGCCGATTTCTTCGGCGGCTACTGCTTCCTCAACAACGCCGCGCTGGCGGCGCAGCACATGCTGGACGACGGCGCGCGCAAGGTCGCCATCCTCGACATCGACTACCACCACGGCAACGGCACGCAGAGCATCTTTTACCACCGCGACGATGTGCTGTTCATCTCCATCCACGCCGATCCGCGCAGCGAATATCCGTTCTACCTGGGCCATGCCGACGAGCGAGGTGAAGGTGCGGGGCTGGGCTTCAACATGAATTTGCCGCTGGCGGCGGGCAGCACGGCGCAGGCGTGGTTCGCGGCGCTGGAGACGGCCTGCATCCGCCTGGGCAGCTTCGCGCCGGATGCGCTGGTGGTATCGCTGGGGGTGGATACATTCGCGGGCGATCCGCTGTCGCGCTTCCTGCTGCAAAGCGCCGACTACCTGAAGATCGGCGAACGCCTGGCCTACCTGAACCTGCCGACCGCCTTCATCTTCGAAGGCGGCTACGCGGTCAAGGAGCTGGGCACCAACGTCGTCAACGTCCTCGAAGGCTACGAGACCGCGCTATAAGCCACGTCATCCCGCGAAAGCGGGAATACATACATCGCCTGCGTTCCCCGCATGGTGAGCGTGCCCTGTACACTCAGCATGGGTTCCCGCTTTCGCGGGAACGACGGGTCGGCATCTGTTAATACACGTCGCGGCGGTAACGGCCGGTTTCGCGCAGCTCGTCGAGCGCGGCGCTGCCAATGATATCTTCCAGCGCCGCATCCACGCCGGCCGCCATGCCTTCCAGGCTGCCGCAGACGTAGATCACGGCGCCGTCGGCGATCCAGCCGCGCACCTGGTCGGCCTTGGCGCGCAGGCGGTCCTGCACGTATTGGCCATCGGCGTCGCGCGAGTAGACCAGGTCCAGCTCCGGCAGATAACCCCGCTGCCGCAGGTCCTGGATTTCGCCGGCGCAGATGCCGTCGAATTCGCGCTGACGTTCGCCGAACACCAACCAGTTGCGCCGCTGCCCGCCAGCGGCCCGCGCGCGCAGGTGCGACCGCAAGCCTGCCATGCCCGAGCCGTTGCCGATGTAGATGGCCGGCTGCGCACCTTCACGCATGTCGAACGCCGGATTGGCGACCAGCCGTATGCGCACCTCGTCGCCAAGCGCGGCTTGCGCCGTCAGCCAGCCGGAGGCCAGTCCCATGCCCTGCTCGTTTCTCACCTGGCGCACCAACAGCTGCAAGCAGCCATCCGCCGGCAGCGATGCGACCGAGTAGCGGCGCGCGGCCTGCCCCGGCGCGTAATGGCCGGGCCACACATCGAGCAAGGCGCCGGGGCGCCAATCGGCGCCGCCGTCCCTGGTCAGCGTGATTTCATGCAGTTCGCCGCCGATGCTGCCGGGGTTGAGCAGTTCGCGCCGCGCCAGGCGCCAGCTGGTGTAGTCGCTGTCCGGTGCGCCGGCGGACAGCGTCTCTTGCGGCGCCTCGCGACCAACACCAGCCAGCTCGCGCAAGGCGTGCGACCAGCGGGCCAGCGCGCCGGCGTCGCCGTTGTCGACTTCAATGATCGGATGCAGCGGCTGCGCGCCCAACACGCGCAGGCGCGTATCCAACGCCCGGCCGAAGCCACAGAACTGCAGGTAATTGCGGTCGCCCAGCGCCAGCACGGCGTACTGCAAATGCGCCAGCTCCTCGGCTGCGGCATGCAGCAGGCGGCTGAAGCGGCGCGCGGGATCGGGCGGCTCTCCTTCGCCAAAACTGCTGGCGACGAACAGCACGCGGCGGTAATTGCCCAGCAGCGGAGGCGTGAGCTTTTCCAGCGATTGCACATGCACCGCCACGCCGGCCTCTTGCAGCAAGGCCGCGCTTTGCAGCGCCAGCCGCTCGGCCGATCCGGTCTGGCTGGCGTAGGCCATCAGCACGGGATCTGCGCTATCGATACTGCCCGTTCCCGCCAGCCTTGCGCGTTCGGCCCGCGCGCTGCGCTTCTGGCGGCGGCGCTTCAGGTACAGCATCCAGCCGGTGATCGCGAAGCCCGGCAACGACAGGCTGGCGAAGAACATGAACAGGCGGCCCGGCAATCCGAAGTAAGTCCCGATGTGCAGCGGATAGAACGTGGTCAACGCGCGCGCCGCCATGCTCATTTGCGCATACGGCTCGTGCTTGACGATGGCGCCGGTCTGCTGGTTGATCGACATGCGGCTGCGCGCGCGGATGTGCGTCGCGTCGCCGTCCAGCCACAGCACCTGCAACGGCTGCGTCGCGCGCTCGGGCGGACGCAGGACCACGGTCTTCCATCCCGGCGCCTGCTGCTGGAAGGTGGACCAGGCCAGCGTCAGGTCGGCGGCTTCGGCGCGCTTGGCGCCGGCCCCTTTAACCATCTTGGGTTTGGGCGCCGATGCCGCGCGCGGTGGACGGCTCACGCCGGCCCAGCCATCGACCGTATCGCGCACCACGTCGAAGCTCCAGTACACACCGCTGACGGTGAAGACCAGGTAGGCCGCCAGCGCCCAGGTGCCCGCCACCGAGTGCAGCCCCCACAGGAAGGAGCGGCCGGTGAGGCGCGTGTCGAAGGTCAGCCAGGTGCGCCAGTCGAGCGCGCGGCGCGGCCAGCGCAGATACAGGCCGCTCAACGCAAGCCCCATCAGGCACAAGGCCAGCGCGCCGGCCACCGGACGGCCATCGTCGCGCGGCAGCAGCAGGAAGCGGTGCAGCGATTCCACCCATTCGAACACGCCGTCGTAGTGCAGGGCCGGCAGCATGGCGCCGCTGTACGGATCGACGAAAACGGTCTCGCCGTGCTTCTCGCCCGGCGCCGGCGCCAGCGTGACGCGCGCGGAGGCGCCCGGCTCGGCATACACGGTGATGCTGCCGATGCGCGCTTCGGGATGCGCGCGCTTCACGGCCTCTGCCACCTGCGGCGGCGCCAGCATGGCCGCCTGCCGCGCCGCCACGCTGGTCACGCCGGGATTGAGCAGGTCCAGCACCTCGTCGCGAAACGCGAGGATGGCGCCGGTCAGGCCGATCACGACCAATACGGTGCCGGCGGTGATGCCGACCAACCAGTGCAGCTGGAACCAGAGTTTTTTCACAAATCGACCTTCAAGCGCCAAGCGCGTCCATATCAGCGGTCATTCTACCAGTTAATAAGAATCATTATCAATTGCTAGAGTGACTTGACGCCCAAAAATGTCGCAACCATACTTGTCGAATGAATAAACCTCTGCCATGGGCCGACGACACGCCCCGACTGAGCCTGTGGTGCGCCGTGCTGTTCTGCTGCTTCAGCGCCGTGCTGGCAGCGGTGTACCTGCGGCCGCAGCTGGCCGGCCTGCTGTGCGTGCTGCCGGTGGCCTCCTACCTGATGCTGGGTCTTCAGATGGGCATGGTGTACAGCGTCGGCTCGTCGGTGCTGGGGCTGGCCGTGGCGTGGCTCAGGCCGGGCAATCCGGCCGAAACGCTGCTCGGCGTCAGCGCCGCCGTGCTGATGGCCGGCGTGCTATCCCATTTGTTCGCGATGCGCCGCGCGACGCTGATGGCGGCGCTGCGCCGCACCGCCTCGCCCGATCCGCTGACCGGCCTGCACAACCACCTGTACCTGGAATCGATCTTCGGCCAACTCACGCGCAGCCAGCGCGGCAAGCCGCCGACGGTATCGCTGATGCTGATCGCGCTGGCGCCGGGCGCCGGCGATGCGCAACTGGTGCAGACCGCGCGGCAGATCGAGGAAGTGTGCCGCGCCAGCGACTGGGCCTTCCGCTTCGGCGACGAGCGCTTCTGCGTGCTGGTGCCGTGGGTGACGCAGGTGCAGGGACAGCAGATCGCCGACCGTCTGCTGGCCGGCATCAACGCGCAACAGCAGCAGCGGCAGCACGCCAGGCTGGGCCTGGCCCGCTGGCCGGACGACGCGCCGGCGCTGGCGGCGCTGCACAAAATCGCCGAGCGCAACCTGCAGGGTTAGCGCAGGAACGGTCCCCACACCGGCTGCCGCACGTCGCCATCCTGCGCGGTGAGGCGCTGCTTCACGCGGCCATCCACCGACACCACCATCAATGATTTGCGGCCGGCCGCCTCGGTGGCGTAGATGATGTACTTGCCGTTCGGCGCGAAGCTGGGCGACAAATCGTCGGTGCTGTCGGACAGCCGCGTTTCCTGCCCGGTGGCCAGGTCCATCACGTACAGCTGGTAGTTGCCCTCGCGGCGCGAGATGTAGGCCAGCGTGGTGCCGTCGGGCGAGATGCGCGGGCTGATGTTGTAGCTGCCGCCGAAGGTGATCCGTTTGGCGTCGCTGCCGTCCGCGTTCATGCGGTAGATCTGCGGACCGCCACTGCGGTCGCTGACGAAGTAGATGCTCTGGCCATCGGCCGAGAACTGCGCCTCGGTGTCGATGGCGGCGCCGGTGCCGTCGGAGATGCGACGCAAGCCGCCGCCGTTGGCGTTGACGGTGTAGATCTGCGTGTGCCCATCCATCGACAGCGACACGGCCAGCTTGCTGCCATCCGGCGCCCATGCCGGCGACGAGTTGCTGCCCTTTTCATTGGCGACCACGGTGCGCGCCTGCGTGGCCAGGTTCTGCACATATACCACCGGCTTTTTCTGCTCGAACGACACGTAGGCGACCTTGCTGCCATCCGGCGACCAGGCCGGCGAGATGATGGGGTCGTTCGACACGCGGGCCGTTTGTTCGCCCTCGCCGTCAATATCTGCCACGGCCAGCTTGTAGCGGCTGCCCTCCTGCTTGATGTAGGCCACGCGTGTGGCAAACGCGCCGGGCACGCCGGTGAGCTTGAAGAACACATCGTCGGCGATCTTGTGCGCCGCCAGGCGGGCCGCCGGCGCGGGCACCGACTGGTCCTGGCGCGACAGCTGGCTGGCCTTGACCGTGTCGAACAATTTGTAGCGCACGTCGTAGCGGCCATCCGCCAGCGCGGACACGGTGCCCACCACCAGCGCGTCGGCGCCCTTGGCCTTCCAGCCGGCGTAGTCGATGTTGTTGATGTCATTGACGGTGCCGGCGTCGATCACGTTGAACAATCCGCTGCGACCCAGGTCGGCCTTGATGATGGCGGAGATCTGCTGGGGCGCCAGCATCTCATCGGCAAAGCCGGCGACGGCGACCGGAATCTGGTTGCTACCAACCCCGCTGATCTCGATCCGCATCTGCGCCTGCGCGGCGTGCGTGACAACGGCAAGGGACAGGCCGGTATAAATCAGATAGTGACTCAGTTTTTTCATAGCATTCAATTTGATTATCCAACGATAAATTATCGGAGTAGTATCCACTCTTGCATCCCTGAAGGCGGCCTCACGCCGCCACGATTGTTGTTCCTTCATCCGAAAGGTGACAGAAATGGACAATTCCCTAAGCAAGAATGCGCACATCGACCGTTGGCAGAAGAACCGCCAAAAGGCTTTCAAGATAGTACCCGAGGACGGCAAGACCTTACGCTATCTGGGCAAGGATTTCCACGTTTTTCCCAACACCTTCTGGCCCTACACCGACAGCCAGCCGTTGGTGCGCGCCTTGCGCGTGAAGGCGGGCGACAGTGTACTTGATGTCGGCACCGGCTCCGGCGTGATCGCGGTATTCGCCTGCTACGCCGGCGCGTCGCGCGTGCTGGCGGTCGACATCAACCCCGCAGCGCTGAAGAGCGCCCGCCACAACGCGGAGGCGCACGGCTTCGGCGACATCATGGAAGTGCGCTCATCGAGCCTGTTCGACGGCGTCGGCGGCGAGCAGTTCGACGTCATCACCGCCAACCTCCCCTTTCGCAACAAGGAGGCGCACGACGTCGTCGCCCGTTCGCAATGGGACACCGACTTCCATACCAATACCCGCTTCTTCGAGCAGGTCGGCAAATACCTGAAGCCGGACGGCCGCATCTACTTCGCGCATTCCAATTTCGGCGCGGTGAAGGAAGTGCGCGAGCTGGCCAAGGAAAACGGCTACAGCATGCGCCTGATGGCCAGCGCGCGCGCCGACGAGACCAAGGAATTCTACGCATTTCTCATCAAGCGATCGCCTCAAGCCAAGCGCGTATGAACGACGTCCTCAAGACCATCGCCGGCCTGCGCGAGGTCGCGCATGCGCCGTGGCGCCTTGAGGTCCGGCGGGTCGCGGTCATACTCAGCAACTCGCGCTCGGGGTCCAGCTTGATCAAGCACGTGCTGGCGGAGCATCCCGACGTCGCCTCGCTCGACGGCGAGATGGAGCCCTATCTGCCGCTCACCCACAATGGCTTCGGCCTGAACTCCGACAGCGACGCCATCGACGCCCTGGCCCAGCCGGACGCGCTGGCCGACAATCTGTTCGCCGACCTCACCGTGCCCAGTCCGGGCCTGCCGCCGTTGGATCAGTTGAAGATACGCTGGCGACGGCGCCTGCTGCTGCAGTTCCCGCTGTGGTTCATTGAGGCCGCGCAACTGCGCAAACTCGACGCGGCGCTGGACGAAGCCATGCGCGGCAATCAGCATACCGACGCCGCGCTGCAACAAGCGATATTGGCGGCCGTGTTTCGCGACGAGCCATGGCGCATGAATTTTTACGACATGCAGTCGTCATCGTCGCTGCGCGATTTTGGTCTGGGCGCCAGCGGCTATTACGATGAGCCGCTGAAGATCGAAGAGCCGCCCTTCGTGCTGCCGCGCAGCTTCCGCCGAGCGTTCACGATCGACGATGCCGCCAGCAAGGTCCTGCTGTTCAAATCGCCGAGCGACGCCTACCGCATCGGCATCCACGAGCAGCTGTTCCCGCGCGCCGAGATCGACTACATCCACCTCAGCCGGGGCTATGCGCAATCGGTCAACGGTTTGATGGATGGCTGGCTGTCGCCAAAGGGCTTCTTCGCGCAGGACCTGGCGCGGACCGGCACCACGTTGCGGATACGCGGCTACTCGGACGCCACGCCGTTCGGCCAGCGCTGGTGGAAGTTCGACCTGCCGCCCAACTGGCGCCAGTTCACCCAATCCACCCTGGGCGACGTCTGCCTGAACCAGTGGCTGGCGTCGCACGAAGCGATCCTTGCCAGCCGCGTGCCGATGCTGCGCCTGGGCTTCGAGCAGTTCATGGAACGTCCGGCGGCGCAGCTGGAACGCATCGGCGCTTGGCTTGGCCTTTCCAGCCTCGCGCTGCCCGCGCGGCTGCCCGTCACAATGGCCACCGACATCCCTGCGGCGCAACGCTGGCGCAAGCGCGAACAGGCCTTGCTGGACATGGGCCGGCGCGCGCCGGTGCGGGCCATGATGGAGCGGCTGGGCTACACGATGGATCCGGAATCATGGACTTGAATAATCACCTGCTGGTGCCGTTCCTGATCGGCCAGCGCCGCGACGGCCTGCGGCGCGTCGCTGAACTCGACCGGTACGACTGGGACGTGGTCGACGTGCCGGATTTTACCGAGACCTCCCTGGCCGATCCGAACGAGAAGCTGCGCAGGATGGGCCGTATCTACGCCGGATTGGCGGAGCGTGTCGAACAGGTCGTCGACGCGGGCAAGGTTCCGGTCAGCATCGCCGGCGACTGCATGTCCACGCTGGGCATGCTGGGCGGCCTGCAACGGAGCGGACGCGCGCCGGAGCGGATCCTGTGGCTCGACGCGCACGGCGACTTCCATACCTGGGCAACCACGCAGACCAAATACCTCGGCGGCATGCCGCTGGCCATACTGGTGGGACGCGGCGACCGCCGCAGGCAAAGCCGCGACGCCATCGGTGCGATGCTGGCGGCCATCGGTGTCACGCCCTACCCCGAGCGGCAGGTGATCCTGTCCGATGCGCGCGACCTCGATCCGGGTGAGCTGGAGGCGGTGAGAAGCTCCGGCATCGTCGTCTGCCCGATCGACCGGATCGGCGAGCACCTGAGTTCTGACGAGCGCCTCTACCTGCACTTCGACAGCGACGTGATGGATGCCGAATCGGAAATCCCGGCGCTGAAATACCACGTCAAATCGGGGCCCAAGTACGCGGACATCGCGACGCTGTTCCGCTCACTGCGGGGGCATAACATCGTCGCGGTATCGGTATCGGCCTGGCATGAGGAAAAGGACCGCGACAACGCGGCGGCCCGTGCCTGCCTGGCGCTGCTGCACGAATTGCATCCACAAGACGGACGGTGAATAGGACGCGCCACGCGCTCGACCACGCGGTTCCAGATGTGCATTTTCTTCAAGTGACAATTCAATAGATTGTTGGCTATGGCCCACGTGTAAAGTGGAAAAAAAACCAACTTCCAAAAGTCGGAACCGACGTTGATTGTTCCGGGCAGCCTCCATTTTTTCGATCGCGAATTGGATTGATATCCAGACGCCATTCAGACCGAATGGCGAATCTACTTATAGGTGACTCATTTAACATCTGGCGAAGGACAATGACGTGGCGATCTTACAAGAAAGTGGCGCGAAACAGCTTCTTTTTTTACGCGCATTGCATCTTTTTGGACGAAGCTTGTGGCGGGCCGATACCGTGCTTGACCAGGCAGATGTGTCACTTATTCATGCTTCGATAAGGTGGAACGGCAAGAGCTGGCTATTATTCGACCACAGCCGCAACGGTACTTTTGTTGACCAGAAGGTGGTCGTACCGAACGGCAGTGTTGAAATCAGCGAAGGAAAGACCATACATTTTGGAAGTGACAGGCGACGCAGTTGGACTGTCATCAATCTGGATCCGCCACGTCCGCTGCTGTTACCGCTCGATTCTTTACACCAGCCAATCAGCCTACGGGAACTGCATTTTTTGCCCAGCGTGGATGAGCCTGAAGTCATGATATTTTTGGACGACGGCGGGCAGTGGCTATGGGAGGACGATACGGGCATCTATGAGCTAAGGGACGGCGACGTGTTGACCTTGGGGCGGCATTCCTGGCGGTACATCAACGGCATGTCTGCTGAAGAGACCGTCAAGCTCGATGTCGACTTGGCACGCGAACCGGTGAAGATTTTGTTTTGTTTTGATGTCAGCCAGAACGAGGAGCACGTTGAGCTTCGCATTCAGACTGGTCGGGGCGAGGCGGTGCTGGGCGAGCGCAGCCATCACTACAGCATACTGACGCTGGCGCGCCAGCGCCTGCTCGATGCACAACGAGGCTTTGATGTGCGTAGCCAAGGGTGGCTGGCAACTGAGCGCCTTGCCGAAATGCTGAGGCTCGAGCCCAAACATTTGAATATGCAGCTGCACCGCGCGCGTCATCAAATCAGTACCGCGCTTCCTGCTGAACGCTGTTGGGAGCGATTCATTGAGAGGCGGCGCGGGGAATTACGCTTTGGTGACTTCAGCTTCCAGATTATCAGGGGTTCCCGGTTGGAGGCCAGGTTCGATCCGCTTCAAACAGTTCCGGGATAATTCCGCGATAGTTTGCCGCGCCGCGTATTTTGTTAGTAGTTTTATGCGTAGCCGAGCCCAATAATATTGGCCGTTATCCCGCGTTGATCGCTGTTATTTGACGTGGTTGAGTGCCAATTGCGGCCTGAGTAAAGTCTGTCTTTATGACCGGACTTCGCTAAGGCCGCATTGTCATCTCATTCTCCTCTATTAGCTGGCTCCATCGTTGTCAGCATCGCTCAACGTCACTACCGTGTACTTGAGCTATTGGGCGAAGGAGGATACGGCCACGTATTCAAAGCGCGGTGTCAGGAGGACGGTGAACTGGTGGCTATCAAGTTTCCCAAAACAGACCAGGATTCCCGTCAATTTGACGATGAGATTACACTTTACCGGCAATTGGCGCACCCACAACTGGCCGCTTTATTGGATTGGGGCGCGCACTTCGCTGTATTCGAATTGCTCCATGGCCGCACGCTGCGTGAGCATCTGATCAAGGAAGGGGCGATTGCTGCGATCACCGCGCGTGCGCCGATGTTGCATGTTCTGGAGGCGCTGACTTATCTGCATGAACGCGGCGTCGTACACTGCGACGTCAAGCCGCATAACATCATGATTGTGGATGAGGGGGCCAAGCTATTTGACCTCGGTAGTGCGCTGATGATGGCCCCGGGGACGCCAGGCGGCAGGCTGTTCTCTCCCGCTTATAGCGCACCGGAACAATTGCTCGGCGCACCGCCGAGCACCAAATTCGATTTATATGCCTGGGGACTGGTATGGCTCGAATGTCTCACCGGGCAGCCGGTGTTCGCCGGGCCAAACGTGGAACGATTGTACCGGCAACAGATCGCCGATGGTGAGGTGCCGCTGCCGGCCCCGTTGATCGGGCACCCGTTGGGCGAGTTATTGCGGACAGTATTGCATAAGGATCCCCGTCAGCGCGCTGGTGATGCCCAACAGCTCTATCGGCAGCTGCTGGACATCAACTTGCGGGATATTCCGCGCGGCGTCGGCGTTGACACTTACAGATACGACCAGTCCACCCAGCCTCTGCCATCTCGTTCCGACGTGACGGGATAGTTGGATAGCGCCGGCGGCACTCCCGCGACGTCCTCCAGGTAATAGTAGTTCGCTGGATTGAGGCCGGAAATTGACGAAATACGCCGCACCAAAGGCCGCCACGGCAGCGTGCTTGTTCGGTTAGCTCCGCCCCCCATTTTGTCGAACGTAGCATGATTCTTGTGGATCGCTGCGCTCAACTCGGCTGACTTGGTCTGCACTGCGCACGGGGTTTCAAACAAGGTGCCCCAGTCGGACAAATGTTCCCGCGCCAGTTTGTAGATCAGTTCCGGTACCGGGACCACGCTGGGATCGGCTTTGCTGGCATCGTACATGCCGTCCGATGTCATGTTGCCTGTTACTGTACCGTGCCGTCCCCGGCAAGCATAAAGCTGATAGCCCTTGGGTTGCATGCGGCCTGCCTGGAGCTGCAGCGGGTCGGCGCGTTGATTGTGGTCGGCTAACGTTTTCCACGTCGTCCCTAGTTTGAACGGCGGTTGGTTTTCCTGGCACTGGCGCGCGTTGGGCCGGGGAACCAGCGCCATGAAGCCGGGATCAAGACGTCCCCCCACATGGTCCCAGGCATAGATACCGGTGAAATTGAGGACGTTCGGGGGCAACTGGGTCAGGATGCCATACCATTCGCCTGAACCGGGAACGGGGTCGATCGCGAAGATGTTGACGGTAACGTCCCGGCGACCGTAGGCGTACAGGAACCAGGCGGCCATGACACATTCAGCCGCGCCCCGGCTATGGCCAATCAGATTGTATTGCTCGGCGCCGCTGGCGGCCGCAAGATTGGCGCCGTGCAGGGCGAGCGCGACGGCGGCCCATCCATTAATCTGGCTTGGGTAGGAGAACTGGTTACCGCCTGAGTACGGCTGGGCGTACTTGAGCAGATCGGGTGGCACATCGAGCGGGCCGTCAAGCTTGAGCGGCTCGCTATCGTCCCGAGGGGAGGCCCAATCGTTTTCACCGACGCCCCGGACGCTGGCGCTGGCACGACCGGGCTCGAGCGTACCTGTGATTTCCTTGTGGATGCGAACCGGGATGTAGCCGGTGTCCGGGGTGTAGATGTCGCGGTCGCTTTCCTTGCGCGACTTTTCTCCCTCATCGCGGGTGCAGGCAGTGCCGCTGAAGCAAACGGTATAGACAGACATGCTGGCGTCCTTTCTGGCAATCGCTTAATCGAAGCCGGCCTGGCAATCCCATTGAGCGACCGGCGACAGGATGTGGCAGATGGATGGGTGTGCATGCTGCAGTCCCGCAATCACGTTGAAGAATCCTCCCGCGAAGTCCGGATGGCTTGGTATCGGTCCGTGATACATGCTGCGCTGGATGGGCTGAGCCTGGTCCGGCATGGAGCGGCGCACAGGTGTGTGGTGGTGGCGTGTCTTCATGATGTCCTCGCGTGGATTGATTGGGGGGCGCGTGACGCATCGAAATTCCACCGGCGCCTGGCCAAGGCCGCCGGCCGGTGGAACCCCGTCCCCCCGGTCAGACCGAACGGGGACGTGCGTCAGCGCGCAAACATGCGCTTACAGCAGGGCGCCCGCGACTTTGGCAGCATATGGGGCGACGGTGGAGGCCACGCTCTTCAGCGTATCCCACCAGCCCGATGCCTCGATGCCGCTGGCGTCGGAGATGGCGCCGCCGCCGGCCATGGTGCGATGCACAGGGCTGGCCTGCATAGGCATGCCGATGTGCTGTTTGCTCGAAAACTCATAGTTCGCTTTTTTCATGATGATTCTCCAAAGTGAGGTTGAAATATGGCTGGATTTCTCCACGAGGGCCTCCTGAGGCGGACCAGCCGCCACCTCCGCTGCTCCCCCGTGTCTTCCTGCCCGGCGCAATACGCCGGATATCAGAAGCTGGTTGCCGCCCAGGCTTTCGGGTCGCCTATCGTCACGGGCATCACGTCGCTCACGTCTATCGTGTAGCGCACGATGCGCCATGCGCGCTGATCGTTCTCGGGATCGAAGAAGGCCAGCTTGACGTCCCAGCAATCGGAATCGAGACGGCAGAAGGGGCTCTTCTCCACGGCGATCTTGGCCAGTTGACGCGAATGCCCGTTGTCGTCCGGTGTCAGGTTTTCCGCGAATACGGTGATTGCCTGGAAGGCGTTGGTGGCGGCAAAATTCATGGCCCGTTCCGAAGACGCGGTGCCGAGATTGCGGAAGTCGTAGTAGATGCGGTTCAGGAACTCGCGCAGGCCACTCTTCAGCTTGTCGTCCTTGTCGGTGAGGTTGGCCGCCTTCATCGCAGTGTCGATCAGCTTGTTCACGTTCCAGTAGTACAGGCCACGCGGAACCACCGAGATCACCGGCACCACCTGGCCGGAATACAGCCGCACCGTTTTGCCGGTGAGGTAGCCGGGAATGGAAACGCGCTCGACATAGCCGTCGGAATCCGGCTTCGCCACCTGCCCTTCCAGGGCGCCCACCAGCAGGCCGTACGTGTCGCGTGCGAAGGGCTCGCTTGGTTCGACTGCATAGATGGGGGTCAGGTCGATGTTGAGCGTCCAGATCAACATGCTGGATTCGAACTCGCGGTTTTCCAGATAGGCCAGCAACTGCTCAGGGTTGTAGGGGCTCTGGCCGGCAGGCATCAGCTGAGTGAAGCCGTCGCGGCGGGCTTCGGTGCCGAAGTCATAGCCGATTTTCCCGAGGGCGTAGACCAGCGACGACGATGACGGCTTGCATCCGCACGCGCCGGACGGAACGATGCCGCTGGCGCCGGATGGAACGATGCCCGTGGCGCCGGCGGCCACGCTAACGATGCCTGCGGAATCCGCGGGCGCCTCGGCCGGCATGGCGGCCATCGCGTCCAGGGACCCTTGTGGCTCCAGGCCGGACGGTGTGAGCGATACCGTGGATGGGACGCTGGTGTCGGCGTCTGTTTGTTGGTGAGTCATAGCACTTCCTCCATTGAATAGGTGAACGTAGGCCTGTTGAATGTTCAGACGCCCGGCCAGGAATCGGCGACAGTCCGACCCCCAGCGGGGATCGCATGGTGAGGCACTCGCGAGAAGTGCCTCACGCACCTGGTTGGGAGAGGCGGGCATGCCTCTCTTCCGTTGTATAGAGAGCAGCAGGGCGGCAACTGCGGACACGAGTGGGGTGGCGAAACTGGTGCCTGTCAGGCGAGCGCTTGCGCCATTGGCCTGGGCACCGAGGATTTCCTGCCCAGGCGCGAGTATTCCTTGCGTGAGGTATTCATTCCCCCAGTTACTAAAATCCATAGGCTGGCCGTTGCTGTCCATGGCGCCCACGGCCAGCACATGCGGCAAGCTGGCGGGAATGTGCCGGCATTCGCAGCCGTTATTACCGGCCGCCGCGACAACGAGTATGTTTTTGTCATGGCACTCCTGCACGATGTCGCGCAGCGATGTGTCGGCTTCATTGTTGGCGGCGACGAGCTGGCCGCCGCTGATATTGATCACCTGGACCTCGTGGTCGATGGCGATGCGCAGCGCGTTGACCAGGTCTCTTTGCGAGACGCGATTGCTGGGGCCGGCGGAAAAAATCGGGATCGAAATGCCCTTGCAGCCAGGAGCCCAGCCTTGAATGCCTCCGTCTCCATCACCTTCGCCGAAGATCTTGCTGAAGATGTGCGTCGCATGATTTGTCGTCGCACCGCCAACCGCACCGGCGGCTCCAGTGGTGATGGATTTGATGTCAGCCGACTGCAGCGAGGGATGAGACAAGTCAGGCACCCCATCCAGTACTGCAATGCGAATATCTGGAGACCCCTTCGAGTCCTTCCAAAGCTCGGCCAGTCCGTTGATCACATGCGTGTTCATCACAGGTTCCCATCCATAGAGTGCGTTTGATGGATGAATTGTAGGCAGGACAACATGCAAAAACGACCACACCTGATAACCGTGGGGCACCGCGGATAACGGGCAAGGTCAAAAATATTTTCAAAAATCGCTTGCTATTCAATCGCGCACAATCTATAGTGTGGTCATGGGCGCTGCAAACAACGCCGGATAGTAGAAGTAAGTAGCTTGCGATTTAATAGTTAATTAGACATCCTCACTCACTGAAAAGGAAATCATCATGTCGATCCAACAAGTTCTGTACCGCGCAAACGCAAAAGCAACCGGTGGCCGCGAAGGCCGTGCTGTTTCCTCCGACAACGTGCTGGACGTGAAGCTGACCACCCCGAAAGAACTGGGCGGCGCCGGCGCCGTCGGCACCAACCCTGAGCAGCTGTTCGCCGCCGGCTACTCGGCCTGCTTCATCGGCGCGATGAAATTCGTCGGCGGCCGCGACAAGATCGCCGTGCCTGCGGACGTTTCGGTGGAAGGCACCGTCGGCATCGGCGCCATCCCTACCGGTTTCGGCATCGAAGTGGAACTGAAAATCTCGCTGCCAGGCCTGGACCGCGAAACCGCTGAAAAGCTGGTCGCCGCCGCCCACGTCGTGTGCCCATACTCGAACGCCACCCGCGGTAACATCGACGTGACCCTGACCATCGTGTAATCGATACAGTCAGCGAACGACAGGCCGGCCCCTCCTCCGAGGCGCCGGCCTTTTTTCACATACAATCGATGTTTTGATCCGCATCGGGACGCGCAATGATTGAGTGGCAATGGCTGGCCTTTGAAGACATCCCCCGCCTGGACTGGTATGAGGTGCTGCTGCAGCGCCAGCAGGTGTTCATCCTCGAGCAGACCTGTTTGTACCCGGACATCGACGGCTGCGATCCGCAGTGCCATCACCTGATGGCCTGGCGCGAGATCGACGGCAAGCGCACGCTGGTCGCGTACCTGCGCTGCGTGCCGCCGGGCGTGAAGTACGATGAGATGTCGCTGGGCCGCGTGCTGACCACGCAGGCCGCGCGCGGCAGCGGCATCGGCCGCGAGCTGCTGGCCAAGGCGATTCCGCTGGCGGAGGCGCTGCATCCTGGTTACGGCTTCCGCATCGGCGCGCAGGCGCACCTGGAAAAATTCTACGGCGGCTATGGCTTCCGGAAGGTCACCGAGCCGTACGACGAAGACGGCATCCTGCACATCGACATGGTGCGCTAAAAGGTCAGCATGAAGCGCGCGCCGGCGCTGACCGAGCGCGCGTAACGCACCGTGCCGCCGTTGGCGTGCACCAGGTGCCGCACCATCGCCAGGCCGATGCCCCTGCCCTGCTTTTTGGTCGAGAAGAACGGCGTGAAGATGTGCGCGGCCAGCGCCTCCGGCACGCCTGGGCCGTTGTCGGACACTTCGATGCGCAGGCGTCCGCCCCGGCTCAGCCGCGCGCGCACCTGCGCTTCCGGCGCCTTGCCGGTGATGGCTTCGGCGGCGTTCTTCAACAGGTTGATGAGCGCCTGCTCCAGTTGTCCCGGATCGATCATCACCGCCAGCGACGCCGGCTCCACCGAGAACGATACACGCCCGCCCAGTTCCTGCCACTGCGGCGCGATCAGCATGGACAGGCGTTCGAACAGCTCCTCCAGCAGCACGCGCTGCGGCTGCGCTTGCGGCACCGTCGACAGGCTGCGATAGCTGCCGACAAAATCCACCAGGCTGGCGGCGCGGCGCGAGATGGCGTCCAGCGCGGTGCCCAGGTCCGCGTGGATATCGGCCGGCAGGCCCGCCGCCGCTTCATCCAGCAGGCCGCAGGCGGTGCGCGACAACGAAGCGACCGGCGTCAGGGAGTTCATGATCTCGTGGGTCAGCACCTGTACCAGTTCGCGCCAGGCGTTCAGGGCTTCGGCTTCCAGTTCGCTTTCCACCGGCATCAGCGCGGCCAGGCGCTGGGGCGCGCCCTGCATCGCCAGCGCGGAGACGGCGACCAATGCGCGCTCCACGCCACGCTCGGTGTCAAAGCTGATCAGCTGCCGCTGGCCGGCGGTTTGCGCGGCCAGCAGCTGGTGCAGGTCCTGCGGGGCGCTGGCGCGGCCGGGTGCGAGCAGGCGGCGCGCGCTGGCGTTGAGCGGCGCCACCGTGCCGAAACCGGCCGCGTTCTGGATGCTGAACAGGGCGATGGGCGCGTGTTCGAGCCGGGCTTCCAGCGCGTGGACGGTGTCGGACAGTTCGCGGCCCGCGGATGCGGCGCCATGGAGCATGGTGCTGTCCTGCGCTTCCATGCGCGGGGTGCGGGGGACCAGGCGGCGCAAGCATTGCCATAACGCGGCGGCCGGGATCAGGGCGGCCAGGCCGCACAGCACGATGCGGCGCGGCTCGGGCGTGGCGGACATGATGTCGGCAACGGCGGTCAGCACCATCAAGGCGGCGACGCTGCCGGCGGCGCCCAGCTTGAGGGCGCGTTCAGATGCCATGCTTGCCCAGCTTGCGGTACAGCGCGGCGCGGCTCACGCCCAGCGACTTGGCGGCGTGGCTGATGTTGCCGTTGAACTGGGCCAGCGCCGAGGCGATGGCTTCGCGCTCCAGCGCATCGAGTGTCATGTCGCTGCCAACGGCGCCGCTGGGGGCGCCGCGCGCGGAAGCGGCAGCGGCGACGCCCGGTGCGGCGGTGAAATCTGCGCCGCCGTCCATCGTCGCCACGCCGGCGCCGAGGCCGAAATCGCTCAAGGAAAATTCGGTTCCCTGCCCCAGGATCACGGCGCGCTCGCAGGCATGACGCAGCGCGCGCACATTGCCCGGCCAGTCGTGGCGCAGCAAGCCGTCCAGCGCCGCCGCGCTCACATTGCGCGCAGGCCGCTCGTACTGCAGCGCGTACAGGTTCAGATAATGCGTCAGCAGCAGCGGAATATCCTCGCGGCGTTCGCGCAGCGGCGGCACGCGGATTACGATGGTGTTCAACCGGAACAGCAAGTCCGGCCGGAACACAGCGGGATCGAACAGCCGCGCTTCATCCAGATTGGTCGCGCTGACGATGCGCACGTCGATGGCCTCCGGCTTGTCGGCGCCGATCGGCGTCACCTCGCGCCGCTCCAGTGCGGTGAGCAGCTTGGCCTGCGCCGCCAGCGGCATATTGCCGATTTCGTCCAAAAACAGCGAACCACCGCGCGCGGCCTGGAAGCGCCCCGCCCTGTCGGCCTTCGCGTCCGTGAACGAACCTTTGCGATGGCCGAACAACTCGCTCTCGAACGTCGATTCCGGCAACGCCCCCATGTCCACCGCCAGCAGCGTGCCCGCCGCGCGGCGCGACAGCGCATGGATCGCGCGCGCCACCAGCTCCTTGCCGACGCCGTTCTCGCCCAGCACCATCACGTTCGCTTCGGTCGGCGCCACGCTGGCGATCAGCGCCTTCAGCTCGCGCATCGCCGCGGATTCGCCCATCAGGTCGGGCGCCGCCGTGGCCGGGCCACGCATGGCGGCGCGGCGGGCCAGCGCCTGGTCGATGGCGGCTACCAGCCGCGCGTTGTCCCACGGCTTGGTGATGAAATCGCCGGCGCCGCGCTTCAATGCTTCCACCGCCAGCGGCACGTCGGCGTAGGCGGTCATCGCGATCACCGCCGGCGGCTGCGCCTGGGAGCGCAACAGGTCCAGCACCGCAAGCCCTTCCGCACCGTCGATGGAGCCGGGTGTGAAGTTCAGGTCCAGCAGCACCACGTCCGGCACGCCCTGCGCCAGCAAGACGGGCAGGCCCGCCGGATCGCACAGCGTGGCGACCTTGCCATAGCGCCGCCGCAGCAGCAACTGCGCGGCAGTGGCGACATCGGCGTCATCATCGAGTATCAATACATAGGCGGACATGCAGGCATTCTAGCAGCCGCCAACGGGCTGCGGACATGGCTTGCGGCCGCGCGCCGCGCACACACGCGGCAAGTGTTCAGTTCCGAACACCGGCCGCTGTTCATAAGCGGACACCGAACGCCCGGCACCGGCCGGACAGGCCGTCAATACAGGGTTTTCCGGCTTGGCACAGCGCTTGCTGTATGACCGGTATGCACATCAAAAAAAATATCGGTCCCACTCCAACTCAGCTGCCATCCAGCGGCGCGGCGATGGATGTCGTTGTGCCGCGCAAACGCGGCAAGGCTATCGCCATCGGCCTCGCGGCCACGCTGGCCGTCGCGGCGGCCGGCTACGGCCTGTGGTCCTGGATGCCGCGCGGCCTGCAGGTGGACGGCGCCGACCTGCGCATCGGCCAGGCGGAACGCGGCGTCTTCGTCGACGAAATCGTGGTGCGCGCCAATGCGGAGCCGCTCAATTCCGTGATACTCGACTCGGTCGAATCGGGCCGCGTCGAAGAAGTCTTCGCCATCGACGGCACGCTGGTGAAAAAGGGCCAGCTGCTGTTCCGCATCTCCAACCCTCAACGCAACCTGGAGCTGCTGGCGCGCCAGTCGGAACACGCGGTCAGCATATTCAACCTGTCCAACCTGCGCGTGGCGCAGGAGGCCAGCGCCAGCGACCATCAACGCCGGCGCGAGGATCTCCAGTTCGCGCTGGAGCAGGTCCGCAAGCAGCACGAGCGCAATGTGCGGCTGGCGGCGCAGGGCTACATCTCCGCCGTCGCGCTGGAGGAATCGGCGGACAAGCTGCAGCAGCAACGCCGCCTGCTGGCGCAGGAAGAACGCGCCTCCGGCACCGAGGAAAACGTGCGCCGCAGCGCCGCAACGCAGCTGGAAACGGCCATCGAAGGGCTGAACTCCGGCCTGAAGCTGGTCGCCGCCACGGTCGACGCGCTGGCCGTGCGGGCGCCGGTCGAAGGCCGGCTGACCAACTTCCACCTGCAAGTGGGCGAATCGATCAGCACCGGCAAGAACATCGGCCGCATCGACGATCCGACGCGCTTCAAGCTCTCCGCCAGCGTGGACGAGTACTACCTGAACCGCATGGCGGTGGGCCGGCACGGCAGCGTCAAGCAGGATGAGCGCAGCTTCGCGGTCGACATCCGCACCATCTACCCGCAGATCAAGGAGGGCCGCTTCATGGTGGAACTGGTGTTCACCGGCGGCCAGCCGCCGGTGCTCAATCCCGGCCAGAGCCTGGACGCGCGCATTACGCTGGGCGAGCCGGCCAAGGCGCTGCTGCTGCCGAACGGCGCCTTCATCAACGACAGCGGCGGCGCGTGGGTCTATGTGCTGGACGCGGGGGGACGCACGGCGCAGCGCCGCGCGGTGCGGGTCGGCCGCCGCAACAACAGCCAGCTGGAAGTGCTCGAAGGCCTGGCCGCCGGCGACAAGGTGATCCTGTCCAGCTACGCGGCCTACGGAAATTCACCACGGCTTCAAATAACGCAGTAAATTCCCATAACTACCAACAGAGGCAAACCCCATGATCAAACTTGTCGGCGTCAGCAAAATCCATCAGGCGGGAGAAATCCAGACCACAGCGCTGGACCGCATCGACCTGGAAATCGAAGCGGGCGAATACGTCGCCATCACCGGGCCATCCGGCTGCGGCAAGTCGACCATGCTGGGCATATTGGGCCTGCTGGATGTGCCGACGCACGGCGAATACTGGTTCGAAGGCCGGAACGTGGCCGGCTGGAGCGAATCGAAACTGAACCAGCTGCGGCGCGGCCGCATCGGCTTCATCTTCCAGAGCTTCAACCTGATCGAGGAGTTGACGGTGTTCGAGAACGTCGAACTGGCGCTGGAGTACAACGGCACACCGGCGCGCGAACGGCGCGAGCGCGTGACGGCGATGCTAGCCAAGCTGGGTGTCGGCCATCGCGCCTCGCACCGTCCGTCGCAGCTGTCGGGCGGCCAGCAGCAGCGAGTGGCGATCGCGCGCGCGCTGGTGGCCGGCCCCGCTGTCCTGCTGGCCGATGAACCGACCGGTAACCTGGACACGGCGCACGGCGATGAAGTCATGCGCCTGCTGCGCGAGATTAACGCCGAAGGCACGACGGTGGTCATGGTCACGCACTCGCCGGACCATGCCGCGCAGGCTTCGCGCACATTGAACCTGCTGGACGGCCGCATCATGGTCGACGTACTGCAAGCCGCATAAGCGTCAGGATCACATTAATGAACCTGCGCGATTTTCACATAGGCTGGCGGCTGCTGTTGCAGCAGCCGGCCTACTCCGCCGTGGTGATTGGCGGCCTCGCCATCGGCTTTGCCGCCTGCTTCCTGCTGTTCGGCTTTGTCGAATTCTGCCTCAACTTCAACGGCGCGATACCCGACAATGACCGCTTGGTCGTGGTCAAGCAGCGCATCAATGTATTCCCACGTCCAGAATGGCAGGCCTGGGCCTTCCTGCCCTTGCGCGATATCGCCATTGCCAGCGGCATGGTGTCGCAGGCCAGTGTCGCCAAGCCTTTGGAGTCGCCACTACGCGCCGGCAACGAGCTCCATGCGCTGGACCTGCAAGTAGTCGATCCCGCTTTTCGCACCATGTTCGGCATCGCCGCCTTGCAGGGCGACTTGAACGCGGCGCTGACGCAACCGGACGGCTTGGCGTTGACACGGACCGGCGCGCAAAAGCTGTTCGGCGCCAACCCGGCGCTCGGGCAGACCGTCATGATCGACGGCACGGTACTACAGGTGCGGGCGCTGATGCCCGATCCCCCGGCCAACAGCAGCCAGCAGTACGAGGCGTTGGTCGGCACCGCCAGCAGCGCATGGCCGGAGCGCGAGACCGCGATCAGCAAATGGGGTCGCGGCACGGTCTACATGAAGCTCAAGCCCGGGGCGTCGATGCAGGCGTTGACGGCGCTGCTGCAGGAAGCCAGCGAAAAGTCGCCGATCAACCAGCGGGTAAAAAGCGGCCCGTTGGGCAAAGGCCTGAACGGCCGCAATGTGGCCGATATCAGCCTGCTGCCGCTGCGCGACGCCTACTTCGACGAGGGCCTGGCCAACAGCCGCGCGGGCGAGCAGTATGGCCGGCGCGGCAGCGTATTCGGCATGGCGGCCGGGGGCTTCCTGATCCTGCTACTGGCGGCGATCAACTACGTCAACCTGGCGACCGTGCGTACCTTGCGGCGCCAGCGCGAGATCGGCATCCGCAAACTGCTGGGCGCCAGCGCGGCACGGCTGGTGCGCCAGTTCCTCAGCGAGGCGGCGCTCACTTCCGTGCTGGCCGCCGCCGCCGGCCTGGTGCTGGCGTGGCTGCTGCTGCCAACGTTCTCCGATCTGATGAACCGTCCACTGGCCGGCATGTTCACGCCCTTGCGCTGCCTGGTCGCGTTGGCGTTCGGGCTGTTCATCGGCATGTGCGCCGGCGCTTATCCCGCCTGGCTGGCGCAGCATGCACTGCCGGGACCAGCTCTCGCGGGACGCGGTAACAGCGAAACCTCCGCCGGCTTGTGGGTGCGGCGCGTGCTGACGGTGCTGCAGTTTTCCAGTGCGATGGCGCTTTCCGCGACAGCGCTGGCGGTCGGCTGGCAGACGTATTTTGCCAGCCACGCCACACCCGGTTTCGATCCGGCCCACCTGCTGGTGCTGAACCTGCCGTCCGACGCCGAGGGCAAGCAAGGCGCCGTCGCCTTCATGGAGCAAGTGGCCCGGCTGCCGCGCGTTGAAGGCGTGGCCTCCATTTCGGAAGCGGTGGGCCGTGACGGCATGAAGCTGACCAACACGGTGACGACGCGCGACGGCCGCGAGATACCGCTGGAGGGCAAAAACGTCAGCGCCAACTGGTTTGAGCTGGTCCGCCTGAAGGCCTTGCAAGGACGCGTGTACAACGCGGCGCGGGATGTCGAGTACAGCAAGGTCCCGCGCGTGGTGGTCAACACCGCCGCCGCGCTGGCGCTGGGCTATGCGTCGCCGCAGGAGGCGGTCGGCCAGGTGGTGCCGGGTGGGATGGAGATCGTCGGCGTGGCGCCTGACGTGCGCTTCCAAGGACTGCACCAGCCGTCGAAGGCGGTCGTGTATTTCATCCGTCCCGGCGGCGTGGTGATGGTACGCACCAGCGACAGCCTGGAGACCGCGTACGGCGCGATCGAACCGGTATGGCGCCGCCACTTCCCCAACGCCATCATGGAAATGAAAACGCAGCAGGCGGTGATTGAGGAACGCTACGGCACTGAAAAGCGCCTGATACGGATACTGGCCCTCACTAGCCTGATAGCGATCGCGCTGGCGGCGTCCGGCATCTACGTGCTGTCCGCCTACAGCGTGCAGCGCAGCCGGCGCGAGATCGTGATGCGCAAGCTGCACGGTGCCGGCCGCGTCGACATCGCGCTGATGATGGGCCGCGAGTTCTCGGTGCTGGTAGGCGCCGGCGCGGTGATCGGCCTGCCGCTGGCGGCGGTGGCGATCCAGCGCTACCTGGCCGAGTACACGGAGCACGCGCCCATCGGCGCCTGGACGCTGGCCGCCGCGCTGGCGATGGCGCTGCTGGTGGCGCTGCTGGCCACTACACGCCATACGGCGGCCGCCCTGCGCATGTCCCCCGCGCTGGCATTGCGCGACTGACCGGAGAACAAGATGAAACCAAGCGACTTCCGCATCGGCTGGCGCCTGCTGCTGCGCCATCCACTGCAATCGGCGGTGGAGATACTCGGGCTGGCGACCGGCTTCGCCGTCTGCTTCCTGCTGCTGGGCTTTGTGGCCTACTCCTTCAGCTACGACAACGACGTGCCGCAGCGCGAGCGGGTGTTCGTCATCAAGCACCGGTTGAACTTCATCCCGCAACCGCAATGGATGGAGTACACGCCGTTCGCGCTGCGCGAGGTGGCGCTGCGCAGCGGCCTGCCGCTGGAGGTCAGCGCCTGGTGGCCGCGCCAGGCCACGCTGCAACTGCAGGGACGAGTGCAGGAGTTGGACGTGACGGCGGTCGATCCAGCCTTCCAGTCCATCAGCGGCCTGTCCGCGCTGGAAGGCGACCTGCACGCCGCGCTAACCCGGCCCGACGGCCTGGCCGTGACCCGGCAAACCGCGCTGCGCCTGTTCGGCACCACGCAGGCGCTGGGCCGCACCATCGAAATCAATCGCCAGGCGCTGCAGGTGCGCGCCGTGCTGGCGGACCGGCCGTCCAACAGCACGCTGCAATTCAAGGCGCTGGTCGGCGTGGACAGCGCGCTGTGGCCGGAGAAGGAGCGGCAGGAAGCGCTGTCCAACTGGATGGGCATCGGTGGCCGCATCTACGTCAAGACCGGCCCCGGCACCACGCCACAAGCCTTGCAGCGGGTGCTGCAGGACACGATTGACCGCGCGCCGTGGGACAACCTGGCGACGCCGGAAATGAAGGCGGCGCTGGCCCGGCGCAAGATGGTCGATATCGCCCTCGGTCCGCTGGCCGACGCCTACTTCGACCGCAGCGTCGCCAACACCATGGGCACCGGCCCGCGCGGCGACATGCGCGTGGTGCTGGCGCTCGGCGCCACCGGCCTGCTGATACTGCTGCTCGCGGTGGTCAACTACGTCAACCTGGCGACGGTGCGCACGTTGCGCCGCCAGCGCGAGATCGCCATGCGCCGCGTGCTGGGCGCCACCACGCATCAGCTGCTGACCCAGTTCATGGCCGAATCGATGCTGCTGTCCGTCGGCGCCGCCGCGCTGGGCGTGCTGGTGGCGTGGCTGCTGCAGCCACTGGCCTCGGACATGCTGGAGCGCCCCCTGGACGGCTTGTTCACGCCGATGGTGGTCGGCGCGTGCCTGCTGTTCGGTGCCCTGGTCGGCGCGGCGGCCGGCGTCTATCCTGGCTGGCTGGCGCGAGGCGTCGACATGGGAGCCGCGCTGGCGCACCGCAGCGGCGAAACCGCCGGCGGGGCGTGGCTGCGTCGCGTGCTGACGACGGTACAGTTCAGCGTCGCCATGTGCATGGGCAGCGTGGCGCTGGCGATCCTGTGGCAGACGCAGTTCGCCTCCGCCGCGCCACCGGGCTTCGATCCCGCGCCGCTGCTGGTGGTGGAGATGAAGGCCAACCTGCGCGACAGCCCCGCCGCCCGCTCGCTGCGCGACGCCATCGCGAAGTTGCCCAGCGTGGCGGGCCTTGCCGACAGCCGCGAGGTCCCGGGTCGCAACGACCTGACAGGCACGCGCGGCAGCGGCACGTTCCAGCGTGTGGACGGCAGCAGCACATCGCTGTCGATCCATTTTGTCGGGCCGGATTTCTTCAACGTCTACGGCCTGAAGGCGCTGGCCGGACGCGTGTTCGATCCGCGCATCGAAGGCGCTGCCGACGACGGCGAGCAAAACGTCGTGATCAACCAGGCGGCGGTGCTTGCGCTGGGCTGGCCGTCCGCGCAGCAGGCGCTGGGCCAACGCATCGGCGGTACGCAGTTCCGCGTCGTAGGCGTGGCGCCCGATCCGCGCTGGGAGACGCTGCGCGATCCGGTGCGTCCGACCCTGTACCAGATCACCCTCGACAACCAACTGCTGACGGTGCGCATGCGCGCCGCATCGGACCCGCGCAACCGCGAGGCGCTGGAGCGGGACATCGCCACCGCCTGGAGCCGCTACTTCCCCGACAGCGAACCGGTGATACGCGCGGCCGGCAGCTACTACGCGCAAGCCTACGCCGACGATGTGCGCTTGGCCAGGCTGTTGGCCTGCGCCACGGCGGTGGTGTTCGCGCTGGCCGCCTTCGGCATCTACGTGCTGGCGGCGCACAGCGTGCAGCGGCGCGCGCGCGAGATCGTGCTGCGCAAGCTGCACGGCGCAGGGCGCGATGCCATCGCGGTGCTGGTCAGCCGCGAATTCCTGCTGCTGACGGCCGCCGCGGCGGTGGTGGGCCTGCCGCTGGCGTGGCTGGCCATCGAGCGCTATCTGGCAGGCTTCGCCGAGCACACGCCGCTGGGCGGCTGGGCGCCGGCGGCGGCGCTCGCGTTCGCGCTGCTGATCGTGGCGATGGCCACCACCCGGCATACCGTCGCCGCGATGCGTATCGCACCGGCGCAGGCGCTGCGGGACTAGACTATGAAGTTTAAGATAAATACATCTATAGAAATGCGTGAGAATTGGTGAGAATGAAACGTAAGAAAAATGCTATTGTGAGTTTTTAACTACATTAGTAAAAAACTATGAAAAAGCTTCTGATCGGACTCACTTTTATTATTGCCGCCCTCAACCAAAGCGCTCATGCTACCGACCGCCTCGAACTTGGCAACGGCAATGATGTACTTTACCCCAACGATGGATTGATATCACCAAATAACATTTACCGTTTGACGCAGCAAACGGATGGCAATCTTGTGCTTTACAAAAGTGGCGTTGCTATTTGGGCGACCTTCCAAAATGGCACTCGCACGGTTATACAAGCAGATGGCAATTTTGTTCAATTTCAAGGCACCACCCCTGTATGGGCCTCTAATACAGCTCAACCTCCTTCCACAAGTTCTGGTCACTACTCGGTAGGAGTGAGAAATGACGGTTCTGTTTACGTACGCGGCCCATTGGTGGCTTGGCCCGCGTTCGACAAGATCATTATTCCTGCCGGCGTTACCTTGGGTGGGGGCGGAAATCCACCATGCCAAATGCGCCCCTTCCCTGTCTGCGTTTTCCCCGGCACACCATCGCAATACGATAGTTCAGTTTCCGCCTGTTCACAAAGCGACGCTGCTACCTACGCAAGCCAGCATGGTTGGGACTACGGCGCCTGTCACTAATTCGTTTTGAGCGCCCTGACAATACATGGCGCTCACTTCCTTCATCATCAAGATCATGAACAAAAGACTATTTTTTTTCACTCTGATTCCTCTCGCGATGGTTGGAGGATATTGCTTGCTTGGCGGTGAACAACAACTAAGTAACACGTCGATAAGAAAACCAGATAGCACGCCAACCAAGGTTGTCGCGCAATCGTCCATAAAGGACGGCGCAGGTACTATCATGACCGCTTGGGGTTACTCACCTTTCAGCACTGCTAGCCCATCGACAGTCCCTGATACGAAAACTCTCGCCACTGAACGTATGGAGAAAATGCGAAGCATGGGAGTGAACACACCTGAAAAGTATTTTTTTATGCCTCTAAAAACACTCAAAGAGCTAGGAAAAATGGGGGACACATTCGCACTACTTCAACTTGGGCAGCAGTATTGGGATGAAAGAGCAATGCTCGAACAGGATCCCGACTACGACTTTAAAGAGAATCCAAAGGCCTTAGCTTTGCAATATACGAATGAAGCTTTTCTCGCAGGGTACAACCACGCCGCACTGATACTAGCTCATCGGCTCTCGCAAGAAAATCCGACAGAAGCCTATGCGTGGGCATTAGTCTCTCGGGAATTGGGAGACACAGACGCCAATAAGGTTCTGCTATCTACGTCATCTCTACTTAACTCCCCGCAGATTCAGCAAGCACAGTTGATCGCGATGAATAAGAGTCTCGAACTATCAAAGCTATGGGCCGCAAAATTATATCCCAACGAAAATCGTCCGCAGTAAACGCCAGAAATAAAAGAGAGTTTTAACGATCTCTAACACGCGGGGAACGGCAACAAAAAAGCCCAAAATTAATTAACTTTGGGCTTTTTCTTCTAGGAACCTCGGAAAACCGTCGTTATTTCACACCCACCAACACGATATCAAAGATCAGTGTCGAGTTGGCAGGAATGTTAGTCTGCGCAACCGCGCCATAGCCCAGACCAGGTGGGACGGTCAATGTACGCTTGCCGCCAACCTTCATACCCGGTACGCCTTGGATCCAACCTGTAATGACCTTACCATCGGCCAGTACAAAATCTTGCGCTGCGGCGCCAATGGTGGTTTGCACCAGAGGGCCGCGCAAATCGGCGCGGGTACCATCGTACAGATACAGCGCGTAATTCACGGTCACGGTCTGGCCGGCGGCCACAGTGGCGCCGGTACCCACCAGCGTGTCGACCGACAGCAGCGTCGGCGGCGGCGGCACGTTAACCGGCACGGTGCTCTTGACGACATCGACCAGCTCCAAATCGTAAACCATCGGCGAGTTGGCCGGAATCGCCGCGTAACCGTATGGGTTGGGGTTCGGCACATCGCGCGTGGCTGCACCGTACACCAGGTTTGCCGGCAGGATCGCGGTACGCTTGCCGCCGACTTTCATCGCGGCGACAGGCGACACGCCGAGGATGGACTGGTCCCAGCCGGTGATCACGCTGCCGACACCCACGGTGAACGGCGTGGCAGGCTTGCCGGTGTCAACCGAGCTTTCCACTTTGGCGCCCTTGAAGTCGGCCTTGGTCGAATCGTACAAATAACCGGTGAAGTTGATCACCACCAGATCGCCCGCCGCCGGCTGGGTGCCGGTGCCGACCACGGTATCGGTCAGTTTGAACGCCGGCTGCGGTACCACTACTGCCGTTGGGGTTTTCGCGCCGCCGCCGCAGGCGGTCAAGGCCGCTACGCAGGCAACGGCAGCAATATATTGAAACATCGATTTCATGATTACCTTTGATGTGTGTTCGTCTTGGTCCCACTTTCGGAGCAGAAGTTTAGCAGACCATGCCGCTTCCGCTCCCGGCGCTACATTCGGTTACATCATTTAGCGCCGGGGACATGTTTAAATTTCCACTTGCGTGCCAAGTTCGATCACGCGGTTGGTGGGGATCTGGTAGTAGTCGGCGGCGCCTCGGGCATTGCGCGACATGGTCACGAACAGGTGCTCGCGCCAGGTCGACATGCCGGCGCCTGGGGTCGAGATGACCGTCTGGCGGGCGATGAAGAACGAGGTCTCCATCATCTCGAACGGCAGGCCGAGGCAGTCGCACTGCGCCAGCGCTTTCGGGATGTCCGGTTCGTCCTTGAAGCCGTAGTGGACGTTCACCTGGTAGCACTGGTGGCCCAGGTCCGTCACCTTGACCTGCTCCGCCTCCGGCACGAACGGCTCCTCCACCACGTGCACCGTGAAGAACACCACGCGCTCATGCAGCACCTTGTTGTGCGACAGGTTGTGCAGCAGCGCGTGCGGCACGCCGTCGCTCTCGCCGCGCAGGAAGATGGCGGTGCCGTACACGCGCGTCGGCGGCGCCACGAACAGCGAGGCCAGGAAGTCTTCCAGCGGGATCGCATGCTTCTGCAGATTCTGGAACACCAGCTCGCGGCCGCGCTTCCAGGTCAGCATCACCGTGAACAGGATGATTGCCAGCAGCAGCGGGAACCAGCCGCCGTGGAACAGCTTGAGCGAACTGGCCGAGAACAGCAGCAGGTCGATCACGATGAAGAAACCGGTGGCGGCAAAGCACAGCCACAGCGGCAGGTGCCAGCGGTAGCGGATCACGAAGAAGGTCAGGAAGGTGGTCGCCAGCATGGTCGCGGTGACCGCGATGCCGTAGGCGCCGGCCAGCTTTTCCGACGAGCCGAATCCGACCACCGCCATCAGCACCACCGACAGCTGCAGCCAGTTGACGATGGGGATGTAGATCTGGCCGATCTCGGTGGCCGAGGTATGCAGCACGCGCATGCGCGGCAGCAGGCCCAGGGCGATGGCCTGCTTGGTCATCGAGAAGGTGCCGGAGATGGTGGCCTGCGAGGCGATCACCGTCGCCACCGTGGACAGCGCCACCAGCGGGTAGACGCTCCAGGCGCCGAGCTGCTGGAAGAAGGGATTGGAGATCGCGTCGGGATGGTTCAGCAGCAGCGCGCCCTGGCCCAGGTAGTTCAGCGCCAGCGACGGGAACACGATCATGAACCACGCGACCCGGATCGGCCGCTTGCCGAAGTGGCCCATGTCGGCGTACAGCGCCTCGGCGCCGGTGAAGGCCAGCACCACGGCGCCCAGCGCGACGAACGCGATCATGCGGTTCTCGAACATGAAGCGCAGCGCGTGCATCGGGTTCAGCGCCCACAGGATCTGCGGCGCCTGCGCGATGTTGATCAGGCCCATGACCGACAGCGCGGCGAACCACACCACCATCACCGGGCCGAACATGCGGCCGATGCCGGCCGTGCCGTGGCGCTGCACCGCGTACAGCGAGACCAGCACGATGATGGTCAGCGGCACCACGTACTGTTCCAGGCCGGGCGCGGCCACTTCCAGACCCTCGATCGCGCTGAGCACCGAGATGGCCGGCGTGATCACGCTGTCGCCGTAGAACATGGTGGCGCCGACCACGCCCAGCAGCATCAGCGGGTAATGCCAGCGCGGCGCGGTTTTGGTCACGGAATTGAGCGCCAGCGCCATCAGCGCCATGATGCCGCCCTCGCCGCGGTTGTCGGCGCGCAGCACCAGGCTGACGTATTTGAGCGAGACGATCATCGTCAAGCCCCAGAAGATGAGCGAAATGATGCCCATCAGATTGTTGCCGTTCAGCGCCAGGCCGTGCTCGGGATCGAAAATGGTTTTGAGGGTGTAGAGGGGACTGGTACCGATGTCGCCGTAGACGATGCCTACCGCTGCCAGCGTCAGGGCGACGAGGCTGCTTTTCTTATGTTGCTCGGTCAAGATTGCACCTGTTGTTGTTTTGGTGCATTGCACAATAGGATAAGTATTTGCAAAAGGCAAGGAGATTTTCGCATGGAAGGACGTTCCAAAAATTCAATATCGCCAGTGTACGCTGCTGCGGGCCGAAGCGCGAGGCCGCACAGCGACGGTGCGCCAGATCGGCGATAATGGCAGACCTTGCCTCCGTCCCGCCGTCCTCTCCATGAACATTGGTATTGTTTACGCCACATTCGCGTTCTTTTGCTGGGGTTTATTCCCGCTGTACTTCCACGCCATCGGCGAGGTGCCGGCGATGGAAATCCTGGCGCACCGCATGCTGTGGTCGCTGTTGTTCCTGGGGCTGGTGCTGACCGCGCGCCAGCAATGGAAGTGGCTGCCGCAGGTGTGGCGCAAGCCGCGCGTGCTGGCCAGCTTCGTCGCCTCGGCGGTGCTGCTGACGGCCAACTGGTTCGTCTACATCTGGTCGGTCAACAACGGCCATGTCATCGACGCCAGCCTGGGCTACTTCATCAATCCGCTGATCAATGTGCTGCTGGGCTTGCTGGTGCTGAAGGAAAAGCTGCGCCGCGGCCAGTGGATCGCCATCGGCGTGGCGGCCAGCGGCGTGCTGTGGCTGACCTGGTCGGCCGGCCAGCTGCCGTGGATCGCGCTGATCCTGGGCCTGACCTTCGGCGGCTACGGCCTGCTGCGCAAGACCGCCGCGCTGGCCGCGCTGGAGGGCCTGTCGCTGGAAACCATGCTGCTGTTCCCGCTGGCGCTGGCGTATGTGCTGTGGCTGACCGCGCACGGCCAGAACACCTTCCTCAACACGCCGTACGACAGCACCCGCTGGCTGCTGGCGGCGGCCGGGCCGATCACCGCGATTCCGCTGGTGATGTTCGCGGCCGGCGCGCGCAAGATTCCGATGTCGGTGCTGGGGCTGCTGCAATACCTGTCGCCCAGCATGCAGGCGCTGCTGGGCGTGTGGGTGTTCCACGAGACCTTCCCGCAGGCGCGGCTGATCGGTTTCGTCATCATCTGGGCCGCGCTGGCGCTGTACATGGCCGAGGGGCTGTGGGCCTCCCGGCGCGCTAAATAGTGGGCGGGCGGCGGGATTTATCGTATCCTGTCGTCCTTCCTTGCATTTCCATGCAATTAAAAAATTCTGACTGAGATTCTCAATGGCAAATTACGTCTATACCATGAACCGCGTGGGCAAAATCGTCCCGCCCAAGCGCCAGATTCTGAAAGATATTTCGCTGTCCTTCTTCCCCGGCGCAAAGATCGGCGTGCTGGGCCTGAACGGCTCCGGTAAGTCGACCTTGCTGAAAATTATGGCAGGCATCGACACCGACATCCAGGGCGAAGCCGTGCCGATGCCGGGCCTGAACATCGGCTACCTGCCGCAGGAACCGCAGCTGGATCCCGAAAAAACCGTGCGCCAGGAAGTGGAATCCGGCCTGGGCGAAGTATTTGAAGCGCAAGCCAAGCTGGAGGCCGTGTACGCCGCCTACGCCGAGGAGGACGCCGACTTCGACGCGCTGGCCACCGAGCAGGCCCGTCTGGAAGCGATCATCTCGACCTCCGACGGCGGCAACCTGAACCTGCAACTGGAAATGGCCGCCGACGCGCTGCGCCTGCCGCCCTGGGACGCCAAGATCGGCGTGCTGTCCGGCGGCGAGAAGCGCCGCGTGGCGCTGTGCAAGCTGCTGCTGTCCAAGCCGGACATGCTGCTGCTCGACGAACCGACCAACCACCTGGACGCCGAGTCCGTCGAATGGCTGGAGCAGTTCCTGCTGCGCTTCCCGGGCACCGTGGTCGGCATCACCCACGATCGCTACTTCCTCGACAACGCCGCCGAGTGGATCCTGGAACTGGACCGCGGCCATGGCATTCCATGGAAAGGCAACTACTCGTCGTGGCTGGACCAGAAGGCCAACCGCCTGAAGCAGGAAGAAGCCACCGAATCCGCCCGTCAAAAGGCGCTGGCCAAGGAACTGGAATGGTCGCGCCAGAATCCGAAAGCACGCCAGGCCAAGTCCAAGGCCCGCCTGGCCCGCTTCAACGAGCTGAGCGAGTACGAATACCAGAAGCGCAACGAGACCCAGGAGATCTTCATCCCTGTGGCCGAGCGCCTGGGCAACGAAGTGATCGAGTTCAAGAACGTGTCGAAAGCGTTCGGCGACCGCCTGCTGATCGACAATGTGTCGTTCACCATTCCGCCGGGCGCCATCGTCGGCATCATCGGCCCGAACGGCGCCGGTAAGTCAACCCTGTTCAAGATGATCGCCGGCCTGGACAAGCCGGACAGCGGCGAAGTGGTGATCGGCCAGACCGCCCGCATCTCGCTGGTCGACCAGAGCCGCGATACGCTGAGCGACAGCAAGACCGTGTTCGAGGACGTGTCCGGCGGCGCCGACATGCTCAGCGTCGGCCGCTTCGACATGCCGTCGCGCGCCTACCTGGGCCGCTTCAACTTCAAGGGTTCGGACCAGCAGAAAGTGGTCGGCAACCTGTCCGGTGGTGAGCGCGGCCGCCTGCACCTGGCCAAGACCCTGCTCAAGGGCGGCAACGTGCTGCTGCTGGATGAACCGTCGAACGATCTGGACGTGGAAACCCTGCGCGCGCTGGAAGATGCGCTGCTGGAGTTCGCCGGTTCCGTGCTGGTCATCTCGCACGATCGCTGGTTCCTGGACCGTATCGCCACCCACATCCTGGCGTTCGAAGGCAACTCGCAAGTCACCTTCTTCGACGGTAACTATCAGGAATATGAAGCCGACAAGAAGAAACGCCTGGGTGAGGAAGGCGCGAAGCCAAAACGCATCCGCTACAAGCCACTGACCGTGTAAACGATGAAGGCCCCTGTGGCAATGCGGCGGCCTTGGCCGCTGCATGCACACAGGGGCCTTACCCCTCAAACTTAGAAGTTGTAGCGCACGCCGGCGGTGATGGCGCCGTTCTTGCGGCCCAGATCGATGTTGTTCTTGCCGTAGTTTTCATACTCCAGCGAGACCTTCACGTTCTTGTTGATCGCGTACTCCGCGCCGACCGAGCCATACAGCGCGGTCTTGTTGCTGTCGCCCGTGACGGAGGCGATGCCGGTGGTGGTCACGTCGTTGTGATTGCGCGCCACACCCAGCTTGCCGAACACGGCGACCTGGTCATTCACGGTGTACGTGCCCTTGCCGGCAAGGTACAGCGAGTCCGCCTTGGTCTGCACGTGGCCAGGCGCGCCGCCTATCGTGTAGTCGTAACCTTTCTTGCCGAAGTCGGTGTAGCCGCCTTCAATCGCCCAGGTCTTGTCGAAGTTGTAGCCAGCGAAGATTTTGCCGGTGGCCTTGTCGCCGCTGCGGTCGGAGGTGCTGGTGGCGTTGGGCACGTCGAATTTGTAGTGGCTGCCCACGACACCGGCGCCGATGTAGGCGGTGCCCGCGTCATCGGCGGCGTAAGCGGAGGTGCCGGCCAGGGCGGCAGCGGAAGCAACGAATGCGAACAGAATTTTTTTCATAATATTGATCTTTCAGCAGTGAGTGTTGGACTTGCTTGGGATCGCAGTTCTCTGAATTGCGATGGAACCAAGATAGCACTCATGCCAACCCCTGTCCGCACCGATTTAGTAAGAAGTGTGACAGGATGTAAGCCAAATTATGGATGGCTTAAATCAGCTTTCGCCAAACTTAAAATCAGCTTAAGGTTCGCGCAGGATGTTGCGGAAAGTGAGGTTGATGCGCGGTCCGCGCGGTCCGCGTTCGCTGTTGATGCCATGCAGCCAGTGATGCTGCAGGCTGCCCGCCATCAGCAGCAGACAGCCGTCGCCCAGCGCCAGCTTGACGGTCTTCGGCAGGGTCCGGTGCTTGAGGATGAAGGTGCGCGGGTCGCCAAAGCTGACCGAGGCGATGGCCGGATTCTGACCCAACGCAGGCTCGTTGTCGGCATGGAAGCCCATGCGGTCGCGCTCGTCGCGGTAGTAGTTCAGCAGCAGGCTGTTGAACTGGCGGCCGGTGGCTTGCTCGACTGCCTGTTTTATGTGCAGCTGCAAGGGCGTGAACGGCAGTGGATGGAACACCTTGCCGGAATATCGGTAGCGGGCGTCGCCATGCCAGGCGCTTAGACGCGGCTGCATGTGCAGCTTGCCCCAGACCTGGATCTGTTCCGCGCGCCAGTCGGTCTCGTCGAGCAGGCGCCGCATGGCCTCGGCCGGCGTCAAATCCAGCGCCAGCCGCTGCTGGAACCACAGTTCGCCATCCTCGATCGGGATGGGCGTCAAGGCGCTGTCGTCGGCAAATAAGTCCATGCGCGGTTTGACGTCCTCTTCGCCCTAAAGAGCGAAGATTCCTACTGCTAGCGTCGCACGTCCGCGACGGAGATGGGCGAGGCCCTGTGCGTTGACGTTGCCGACCACGATATAGTCGAACGCGGCGATGATCGCGCTGGTACGTGTGTGCAAAAAATTGTGTCTGCGGTTGGCAATCTTGGCGTGGATGGCCTTGATCCGCCGCTTCTTGCGCGCTCGTTGGGCACACGCCAGCGCCACCTCGGCTTCCCGGTAAAAGTGAGGCGCCTCGATCATGCTGCCGTCGCTCAATGTCGCCAGCGTCTTCAGGCCCAGATCGATGCCAACCCCGCGCACGGAGGCACGGACCGGCGCCGGTTCCACCTCGACGACAATGTTGAGGAACCAGTTGCCGCGCCGATCGCGCGAAAAATTGGTGCCGTCAAGGATTTTCCCTTCCGGCAGAGGACGCGAGTAAAACACCCGGAACGTGCGGCCGGCGAACCGGAAGGCGTTCCCTTCGCGCTTGAGCTCACGCCCCTTCAATGGCACCCAGCCCATCGACTTGTGGCCGCGATAGCGTAGGTAAGGCCGGTGCGATAGGGCGCGCGAGCTGGCGTAGCGCTGACAAACATCATTGATCGTGCCAGAATGCAGACCAAGCTCTTTGGAACAACCGGTGGTCAGCTTGATCAGGTCAAACCCCGTGTGCCAGCGCCGGCCGAAGCGCAACGCATCCTTTTGCCGGTCGTTGCAGTAGTTCCAGACGAAATTAACCATACGTGCTTGCTGATTCAGCAGGCCAGTCAAGGATTTGACACGATATCGATAAACCAGGTTCATATTTGTTTGACCACTACGGAACGCTTGAGTTCCGTGTTTTCTACCCGCGCATCGCCCCCTGCGGAGTCGATTCCTTTCACTCCCCGCCCTCAAGGACAGGGTTTCTCGGAACAAATCTGATAATACCAGCACCACCTCAACCCGGAGTATTCCCTATGAAAAAACGCCAGTTCCTTGGCCGCGCCGCGCTCGCCGGCATGGCCGCCGCCGCCCTGCCCGCCTCGCAAGCGGCGGCCGCCGCCGCGAGCAATGCCGGCCCGGCGCTGCTGACCGTGACCGGCGCGGTCGGCAAGGTCAACCGGGGCCGCTTCGATCCGGTGCGGGACCAGATGATGTTCAAGCAAAAGCTCAGCTTCGACAAGGCGCATGCCTTCGACTTCGCGGCGCTGGCCGCGCTGCCCGCCATCACCATCCAGCCGACGCTGGAGTACGACGGCAAGGTGCACACGCTGCGCGGCCCGCTGCTGCTGGACGTGATGCATGCGGCCGGCGCGTCGCTGGGCGATGCCGGCAAGTTGGTGTTGCGTGCGGTGGATGGGTATGCCGCCGTGGTCACGGTCGCGCAGGCGCGCGCGCAGCGCTACATCGTCGCCACCCATCTGGATGGCGCGCCGATGGCGCTGGGCGGGCTGGGGCCGCTATGGGCGGTCTACGATGCCGACAAAGTCCCGGAAATGGCGGCCAAACCGCTCGCGGAGCGGTTCGGTTCCTGCCCGTGGGCCTTGTATCACATCGAAGTGCAGGTTTAAAAGTTGCCGTAAAATGAGCGCAGCTAGGCGTAGCGACGAAGACAGTGCGCAAGCACGGCTAGGAGCTACAACGACGCTGCGGTCTTTTTACGGCAACTTTTAGGCGTAGGCTTCGGCCAAGGTCATAACCCGTGGGGCGATGGTGATGCCGATGCCGCTGAACAGCGCGGTGATGGCGGCCATGTTGGCTTCCATCTCTTCGGCTTTCCAGCCCTGGAACAAGTCGGTACCGTCTTTCTGGAAGTGCAGGTCCAGCACCTTGCCGCGGTCCTTGTGGGTATAGCCGCCGCTGTAGGTGTTCTTGAAGCCCATCGCAGCCAGCGCGGCCAGCACTTCGGCCGGCGGATTGTCCGGATCGGTGGCCATGAACACACCAAAGGTTTTGCCGGGTGGTTTAGCGGCGATATCCACGTCGTAAATCCCTGGCGCTTTCGTGACGGTCGTACTCTTCAGAAATAACATGTTCTTACCCCTATCCTATTGGTGCGCCGGCTCAGTGCTAGATTCTTCAAGAAAACATTCTAAGAAACAAGCTTATTGCTAATTCCGTGGTTTGTCGACTAGTCCCGCCACTTATTTGTGAATTCGTACCAATAAAACTGCAACGCCCGGCGCCGGGTCGCACATACACCTACTTAAAATATAGTTGTTAAGCAGTAATTTGCAAGGAGATAAGAGCCGTTGTGGCTGCGGCGGCCTATTTCTGCCGCTTCCGGCGCGCCAGATCGGCGGTGGGCGCCACCAATGCACGGTAGAGATCGCCTGTCGGCGCATCCCATTGATCGACCGCCCGTTGTTGACGTTCCACAGTTACCATGTCGCCGCGCGCGATCGGGCCGCTGAGCGCGGCGGCGGCGCCGAGGCGAAATACATTGGCCATCGATTCGGCGGCCAGCGGCTGCGCCATCTGGCGCGCCACCGGTTCCGGAATGCCGGCCGCCATGTAGGCGCGCAGGGCGGCGTCCAGCACCGTCACCAGGTAGTTGCTGGCGAAGACGGCGGCGGCGTGATAAACGGTCTTGGCCGATGCGTCGATGGGCACGGGCTGCGCGCCGATCGCCTGCAGCGCCGGCGCGAGCACGGCCAGCGCGGCGGCGTCGCCTTCGATGCCGCAGAAAGTGCCCGAAAATTGGGCAGCCACCGCCGCCGGATCGGCAAAGCTGCGGATCGGATGGACGCTGGCGACCAGCGCGCCCGCATCGCGCGCCGTCTGCAGCTGGCCGGACGCCAGCGCGCCGCTGCAGTGGAACACGATACTGCCCTTCAGCGGCATCGCCTGCGCGAGCGCCGCGCACGCGGCGGCTATCTGGTCGTCGCCGACCGCCAGCACATGCACGTCGGCCGGCAGCAGTTGATCATAGCGCTCCACCGGCGCGCCGCTGCCGATGAAGTCCACCGCCGCCTGCGCCGACGCGGCGGACCGCGTCAACACCTGTTGCACATGGAAGCCGCCCTGCGCCGCCAGCAGGCGTCCCAGCACGCGGCCGACATGGCCGGCGCCGATCAGGTTCAGGGCAGCCATCAGAAACCGGACCCCGGCTGCTGCAAATATGCCTGTTCTTCCGGCGTCGATACACGGCCAAGGATGGCGTTACGATGCGGGAAGCGGCCGAAGCGCTTGATCACCTCGCGATGGCGCCGCGCGAAATCGAGCATGCCGGCGACGCCTTGCGCGGCCGGTTCGGCATCGAGCATGCGCTCGAACAGGACCACGGCCCGCTCCTGCATCGCCATGTCCTCCGCGTGTTCGAACGGCAGGTAGACAAAGCCCCGCTGCAAAGGCGTCAGAGTTTCGTCCTGTCGCGCATCGACCATGGCGAGTGCCGCCTGCAATGCCTGTGGATCGCCGGCGAAGGCCAGCGGTGTGCCGCGATGGACGTTGCGGCAGAACTGGTCCAGCACCAGGATGCGCGCCAGCGCCGACCGCGGACCTTCCTCATCCCAGTGCCGCAGGCCGCCGGCCAGCGCCTGCTCGATCAGCGCGCCGAAACGGCTGCCGATCTCGCGGTCAAAATCGTCGTCCTTCTGGAACCACTCGCGGCGCGGCGCGTCGGCGGCCTGGCCTTCGGAGGGCTGGAACCAGAAATCGAATACCGCCTTGGCTTGTGCGTTCATGTTCATGCTCAGTTACGTGCGTGCGATAGCTGGAAGCTGTGGATGCCGTCGAACTGCGCCAGTTCGGCCGACAGCACCGACATCGGCGCGCCGCTACGTTTGCTTAGCGCGATGGCGACGAAGCGCCATTCCTGCATGCCGCCGTCGCTGCCGATCATCAGCGAGCCACCGGCGATTTCGTAGCCGCGTTGCAGCGCCATCGCGCGCAGCGCCGGCTCCTGCGGCAGATAGCCGGCCTTGAAGCGCATGGTGATCGCGATCGCATGCCGCGAGGGCAGCCAGGCCTCGACCCTGGTCAGCAGGATCATCGCGCCCGCGCTCAGCACCGCCAACCCCATGGCGCCAAGATAGAAGCCGATGCCGACCATCACGCCGATCACCGACGAGGCCCAGATCGAGGCCGCCGTCGTCAAACCGCTGATGTTAAAGCCTTCGCGCATGATGACGCCGGCGCCGAGGAAACCGATGCCGGTGACGATGCCCTGCACGATGCGGGTCGGGTCGGAGGTGAGGACGGTGTGGCCGGCGTGGCCGCCGAACCATTCGGCGGGATAGCCGCCGATCACCGTCAGCGCGGCGGACGCCATGCATACCAGCCCGTAGGTGCGCATGCCGGCCGCGCGGCCGTGGTACGAGCGCTCGTAACCGACCATCAGGCCTAGCAGCAGCGCGCCGACCAGATTGAGCAAAATAACGCCGTTGGTGGCGATTTCATGGGCGGACCAGTAGGCAAACAGGGACTCGATCGATGGCATGCTTGGTCTCTTTCAGCGATGGCGCTCAGGGCGCTTTTTTAACGAGCTGCTTTTCAAACGCGACATCGAGCTTGCTGACGCGCTTGGGCGCTGCGGGCGAGATGCCGTTGACGAAGGCGACAAAGTCGTCCAGCTCCAGCGGTGCGCACAGCGGTGGCTGGCCGGGGCCTTCGGTCAGGAAGAAATGGCCGCTACCGGTGCGCGACATCGAATACTTGGTGTTCCCGCTGCGGACCTTGAGGCGGTCGACGGCCGTCGTGGCCCTGGTTGCGCGGCCGCTCATAGCGCCTCCGTGCGGGTTTCGAGCCAGGCCAGCGCATCGCCGGACAGCAGCGGACGCAAACGCTTGCGCACCGTCGCGTGGTAGTCGTTGAGCCAACGTTTCTCGTCGTCGCGCAGCAGCGAGGGTTCGATGCAGCGGGTGTCGATCGGGCACAGAGTCAGCGTTTCGAATTCGAGGAAGTCGCCGAATTCAGTCTGGCCCGCCGGGCGGTTGAGCACCAGGTTCTCAATCCGGATGCCCCACTGGCCGGGACGGTACAGCCCCGGTTCTATCGATGTGATCATGCCTGCCTCCATGGCGGTGTGCGGCTCCGGCATCGCCGATTGCGAAATCGACTGCGGGCCTTCGTGCACGTTGAGGAAGTAGCCGACGCCGTGGCCGGTGCCGTGGCCGAAGTCCAACCCTTCGGCCCACAGCGGCGCGCGGGCGATGGAATCGAGCATCGGCGATTTGGTCCCGCGCGGGAAGCGTGCCGAGGACAGCGCGATCACGCCCTTGAGCACCAGCGTGAAATCGCGTTTGTGCTCGCCCGTGATGGCCCCGACGCCGACCACGCGGGTGATGTCGGTGGTTCCGCCCAAATACTGGCCGCCGGAGTCGATCAGCAGCAGGCCGTCGCCGTCGATGATGGAATGCTGGGCTTCGGTGGCGCGGTAATGCATGATCGCGCCGTTGGAGCGGAAGCCGGCGATGGTGGCGAAGCTCGGGCTGACGAAGCCGGGGCGGCGCGCGCGGGCTGCCGTGATCTCGCGGTCGATGGCCAGCTCGGTCAATGGGGCGCGGCGGGGATCCGCCAGTGTCTGTTCCAGCCAGGTGAAGAATTCGCACAGGGCGGCGCCGTCCTGCTCCATGGCGGCGCGCACGTGTACCGCGTCGGCCTCGCTCTTTTTGGATTTGGCGAAGGTGGTCGGATTGATCGCCTCGATCACGCGGACCGTGGCCGGCACCCACTGGCGCGTGCCGTAGGTGACGCGGCGCGGATCGATCAGCAGCGTGCTGTCGGCGGGCAGCGCGGCCAGCGCGGCGGCTGCCGATTCGTACGGCGCGACGTCGACGCCGTCCTCCGCCAGCGCGGCGCGCAGCGCGGGCGAGACCTTGCCGTCGGCGACGAACAAGGTGGCACGATCCGGCCCGACCAGCGCGTGGGACAGGAAGATCGGGTTGAAATTGACGTCGGCGCCGCGCAGGTTGAACAGGTAGGCGATATCGTCCAGCGTCGAAATCAGGTGGTGCTGGGCGCCCAGTTGCCGCATCGTTGTGCGCAAATTGACAAGCTTTTCGGCGCGGGGCTGCGATGCGAACGGCGGCAGGTGCTCGTAAACCGGCGCTTCGGGCAGCGACGGGCGGCCGGCCCATACTTCGTCCAGCAGGTCCAGATCGGTGCGCAGGGTGACGTCTTTCGCTTTCAGCGCCTGTTCCAGCAGGCGGGCGATGGACAGACCGAGCACCGCGCCGTCGACCGCCGCCGTCTGGCCGGGGTTCAGAGTCGCTGCCAGCCAGTCAACGTATTGAACGCTGGCGCCGGAGGTCAGTTTCATCAGCGCGATACCGGTGCCGGCCAATTGCTGCTCGGCCTGGGTCCAATAACGGGCGTCGGTCCACACCCCGGCGAAATCCGGCGTGACAATAAAAGTACCAACCGAGCCGGTAAATCCAGACAGCCATTCACGGCCCTGCCAGCGAGCCGGCAGATATTCGGACAGGTGGGGATCGGCCGACGGCACGATCAGCGCGTCGATATTCTGGCGGCGCATCGCCGCGCGCAACAGCGCCAAGCGCTCGACAACGGGGGAAGTATCTGGAGTATGCATGGGATAAGTCGATTTCCGGTGCGCCGCCGATGCGGCATAGCTTGTCGCTATGATACCGCGATTGCGTAGGGGGCAGGTTTGCAGCTTGATCTGCCACCACATGAGCAAGCTTGCAAAATGCTTTAATGGCTCTGCTTGTTCCGCAGTGCTTCGAAAGCTATAGTGATCATGATTGTCTCGTTCCAGCATAAAGGACTGCGGCGGTTTTTCGAAACCGGCAATCACGCTGGAATACAGCCTTGGCAAGTAAGACGGCTACAAGTGCTATTGACGGCATTACAGGCAGCGCAAAACATCACGGATATGGACAAGCCCGGATTTCATCTGCACGTGCTGAAAGGAATGTTGCCATCCCGATGGTCCGTCGCCGTCAGCGGTAACTGGCGTGTGACATTTGAATTTAATAATGGTAATGCCTACGCAATTAACTATGAGGACTATCATTGATGGATATGCATAATCCTCTTCATCCCGGTGAATTTATCCTGGAAGTGTATCTGCGGCCACAAAAAATCAGTGGTCGGCGATGTGCCGCGAAACTGGGCGTCGCGCCGTCAACGTTAAGCCGCATTTTAAGCGGCCGTGGAAGAGTAACCGCTTCAATGGCTCAACGCTTGGCAACCGCGCTAGGAGGTTCACCAGAAAGTTGGCTTGCCATGCAGGAAATGCACGAACGCTGGTTAGCAAAACAACGTAACGCCGCATGACGACTTAATCGCCGCTTTATTCGCCTAGCACGCACTCCCGATATTCCCCCTCGCTTTCCTGGCCATCGACGACGACGCGGCATTTAGCAGCCGCTCGATTCGTGCGCACGGCGCAAATCAGCCCTTCCCGCACTGGATTTTGGCTAAAACACGCTAAAAACTAGCATGATTTAAGGGCGAAACGTCCCTGGTAGGGATTTCATTGTTCCATTGAGGGGACTCAGGCCTCGTAGCGGCGCAGGCCTTCGAGATCGAGAATGCGGATGCCGCCGTAATCAAGACTTAATAAGCCTTGTTTCTCCAGCAGCTGTAATGCCTGATTGGCGCGCTGGCGCGATGCACCGGACAGCAGGCCCAATTCCTCCTGCGATATCTGCACCAGCTTTTCCAATCCGGGATAAAGATGGGAATTAAACATTGAAACCAGACAGCGGGCCACACGGGTATCAGGATTTAATAAACGGTCATTTTCCACCATCCCGATAAACTGCCCCAGGCGCTCATTCAGCTGCATTAATAAAAACCGTGTGAATGGCAAACTGGTTTCCAACAGCCAATGAAAAGTAGAAAGCGGCATGCGCGCAATACGGCTATCGCGCAAAGCCATCGCGTCATATTTAAGGTGCTCTCTTTTTAAAAGCGAACCTTCACTGAACCACCCACCCGGCGGCACACCGGTAAATGACACGCTTTTACCGGCCGCCGAGAAATTGGTCATCTTCACCATGCCCTCGATAATACCCAGCCAATGCTCCACCATTTCCCCCTTGCGGCAAACATAACCGCCCTTCGGGACAAAGGTTTCAAAGGTCTCGGCCTCCACGCGCGCCATTTGTTCCGGCGTCAGGCCCTGGGCCCAAATCGCCGTGCGCAACGCGTCCTTGAGGGTCATTTGATGTTGATTAGGCATTATTGCAACGCACCATGGAAAGTTCAGTCAAATGTCGCCGAAAAGACAACCTGACTGTCGGCGGCAAGCTAATATCATCACATAAAAAGGCTGCCGTATCAGAAGTTTAACAAGTACGAGCAAATAGCAACAGGAGACACTGGTGCAGACACAGAACGAGACGTTCCCGCGCTGGCTGCTGGCCCATGGCCAGCTCCGCCCAGGGAAACCCGCTTTCAGGGAAAAATACCTGGGCATCTGGCAGAGCTGGACCTGGGCCCAGGTCAACGACGAGGTACGGGCGCTGGCTTGCGGCCTGGCCGCCATCGGCTTCCAGCGCGGCATGAACCTGGCCATCATCGGCGACAACCGCCCCCGCCTCTACTGGTCCATGCTGGCCGCGCAGTGCTTGGGCGGCGTGCCCGTGCCGCTGTACCAGGACGCCCCGGCCGCCGACATGGCCTATGTGCTGGAAAACGCCGAAATCCGCTACGCCATCGTCGAAGACCAGGAACAGGTCGACAAGTTAATGGAATTGCAAAGCCTGTACCCTCACATCGAACACGTGGCCTACGACGATGAACGCGGCATGCGCCACTACCACCAGCAAGGCCTGCTGTCCTTCGCCCGCCTGCAGGAGATCGGCCGCGCCTGGGACAAGGCCAATCCCGGCATGTTCGACAACGCCGTCAAAGCCGGCCAGGGAAGCGACAACGCCATCATCCTGTACACCTCCGGCACCACCGGCAAGCCCAAAGGCGTGTGCCAGACCCACTCGGCGCTGATCGCGGCAGGCACCGGCGGCGTCGGTTTCGAGCACCTCACCGACGCCGAAGACATCCTGTCCTACCTGCCGATGGCCTGGGTGGGCGACTGCCTGTTCTCCTTCGCGCAGGCGATGACAGCCGGCTTCACCGTCAACTGCCCCGAATCCGGCGACACCGTCATGACCGACATGCGCGAAATCGGCCCTACTTATTACTTCGCCCCGCCGCGCGTGTTCGAGAACATGCTCACCACCGTGATGATACGGATGGAGGACGCCGGCGCCATCAAGCGCCGCATGTTCCATCACTTCATGGCGGTGGCCCGCCGCAGCGGCGCGGCCATCCTGGACGGTAAGCCCGTGCCGCTGTGGGACCGCCTGGCTTATGCGCTAGGTCAGGTCCTGGTCTACGGTCCATTGAAGAATGTGCTCGGAATGTCACGCGTGCGGGTCGCCTACACGGCCGGCGCCGCGATCGGGCCGGACCTGTTCCGCTTCTACCGCTCCATCGGCGTCAACCTGAAGCAGTTCTACGGCTCCACCGAAACCTGCGCCTACATCTGCCTGCAGCCGGACGGCCAGATCAAGTTCGACAGCGTAGGCCTGCCGGCGCCCGGCGTCGAGGTCAAGCTGGCCGACAACGGCGAGGTGCTGGTCAGGTCGCCAACATTGATGGACTGTTATTACAAGCGCCCCGACGCCACCAGCGAAGCGATCGACGCCGAAGGCTACTTCCATACCGGCGACGCCGGCCTGTTCGACCACGAAGGCCACCTGAAGATCATCGACCGCGCGGCGGACGTCGGCAAGATGAACGGCGGCGCCATCTTCGCGCCCAACTACGTGGAGAACAAACTCAAGTTCTTCCCCTTCATCAAAGAGGCGGTGGTATTCGGCGACAAGCGCGACGAGGTCTGCGCCTTCATCAATATCGACATGGAAGCCGTGGGCAACTGGGCCGAACGCCGCAGCATCGCCTATTCCGGCTACACCGACCTGGCCGCGCACCCGCAGGTGTATGGCCTGGTGCGCGACTGCATCGAGCAGGTCAACGCCGACCTGGCGGGCGAGCCGATGATGAGCGACACGCAGATCCACCGCTACCTGGTGCTGCACAAGGAGCTCGACCCCGACGACGATGAGCTGACCCGCACGCGCAAGGTGCGCCGCAAGTTCATCGCCGAGAAGTATGCGGTGCTGATCGATGCGCTCTACACCGGCAAGCCGTCGCAGTACATCGAAACGCAGGTCAAGTTCGAGGACGGCCGCACAGGGCTGGTGGCGGCGGACCTGAAGATCGAGTCCTGCAAGACCTTCCCTGCCATCCAGGCAGCGGCATAGGTCGAAATGAAGGAAGCCCCCATGCAAATGAACGAACCAGACACTCACTTCGGGGCGGACGCCGATCCCGGCCGCCGCAAGATCGGCCCGGTGATCCTCGACCTGAAGAACATCTCGCTGTCGTTCGGCGGCGTGAAGGCGCTGACCGACATCTCCTTCGACGTGAAGCAGCACGAAATCCGCGCCATCATCGGCCCGAACGGCGCCGGCAAAAGCTCGATGCTCAATGTGATCAACGGCGTGTACCGCCCGCAGCAAGGGGAAATCATCTACCGCGGCGAGCACCGCAAGAACATGGACTGCCACGCCGCCGCCAAATCCGGCATCGCGCGCACCTTCCAGAACATCGCGCTGTTCAAGGGCATGACGGTCCTCGACAACATCATGACCGGCCGTAACCTGAAGATGAAGTCCAACTTCCTGATGCAGGCGCTGTATTGGGGCCCTGCGCGGCGCGAGGAAATCGCCCACCGCGTCAAGGCGGAGGAGATCATCGACTTCCTGGAAATCCAGGCGATCCGCAAGACGCCGGTGGGCCGCCTGCCCTACGGCCTGCAAAAGCGCGTGGAGCTGGGCCGCGCGCTGGCCGCCGAACCGGAGATCCTGCTGCTGGACGAACCGATGGCCGGCATGAACGTGGAAGAGAAACAGGACATGTGCCGCTTCATCCTCGACGTGAACGACCAATTCGGCACCACCATCGTGCTGATCGAGCACGACATGGGCGTGGTGATGGACATCTCGGACCGCGTGGTGGTGCTCGACTACGGCAAGAAGATCGGCGACGGCACGCCCGACGACATCCGCTGCAACCAGGACGTGATCAACGCCTACCTCGGAAAGGCCTGCGAATGAACGTGAACTTTTTCTTTGAGGTGCTGATCGGCGGCCTGCTGTCCGGCGTGATGTACGCGCTGGTGGCGATCGGCTTTGTGCTGATCTACAAGGCCTCCGGCGTTTTCAACTTCGCCCAGGGCGCGATGGTGTTCTTCGCCGCGCTCACCTGCGTCGGCATCGTCGACAAGTTCGGCGTGTCGCTGTGGGTGGCGATACCGCTGACCATTGTGGTGATGATCCTGCTCGGCATGGCGATCGAGCGCGTGGTACTGCGGCCCTTGGTGAACCAGCCGGAGATCACGCTGTTCATGGCGACCATCGGCCTGGCGTTTTTCATCGAAGGCCTGGCGCAGCTGGTGTGGGGCTCGCAGGTGCACAAGCTGGAACTGCCGATCGAGGACGTGCCATCCGAATACCTGATGAACAAATTTAACATCCTCGTCTCGCAGTTCGACATCATGGCGGCCGCCGTCTGCGGCCTGCTGGTGACGGCGCTGGCCCTGCTGTTCTCCAAGACCAAGGTGGGCCGCGCCCTGCGCGCGGTGGCGGACGACCACCAGGCCGCGCTGGCCGTCGGCATTCCGCTGCAGCGCATCTGGGCGGTGCTGTGGGCGGTGGCCGGGCTGGTCGCGCTGGTGGCGGGCCTGCTGTGGGGCGCCCGCAACGGTGTGCAGTTCGCGCTGACCTTCGTGGCGCTGAAGGCGCTTCCGGTGCTGATCCTCGGCGGCTTCACATCGATGCCGGGTGCGATTGTCGGCGGCCTGATTATCGGCGCATCCGAAAAAATGGCCGAGGTGTATATCGGCCCGCTGGTCGGCGGTGGCATCGAAGGCTGGTTCCCGTATGTGCTGGCGCTGTTGTTCCTGCTGGTGCGGCCGGAAGGCCTGTTCGGCGAAAAAATCATCCGCAGAATCTGAGAGGCTAAAGGGACAACCTATGCTCTACCGCGAAGCAGGACAATTCAAAACCAGCTATCAGGCCGACAGCCAGATCTTCCCCATCCTCCAGGACCGCATCGCGCTGTTCGCGTTGCTGGTGGTGGCGATCGTGGTGGTGCCGCTGTTCGCATCGCCGTACACCTTGTCGGCGATCCTGATCCCCTTCCTGATATTCTCGCTGGCCGCGCTGGGACTGAACATCCTCACCGGCTACGCCGGCCAGCTGTCGCTGGGCACAGCCGCCTTCATGGCGGTCGGCGCCTTCGCCTCGTATAACTTCCTGGCGCGCCTGCCTGGCCTGCCGGTGCTGCTGGCCTTCGTGCTGGGCGGCTTGAGCGCGGCGATGGTGGGCATCGCCTTCGGCCTGCCGTCGCTGCGGATACGCGGCTTCTACCTGGCCGCGTCCACGCTGGCCACGCAGTTCTTCGTGCTGTGGTGCCTCACCAAGATCCCCTACCTGACCAACTACAGCAGCTCCGGCGTGATCACCGCGCAGAAGATCGCCATCCTCGGCTACCAGTTCGACACGCCGGGCCGCAAATACCTGCTGGTGCTGGGCGTGGTGGCGGTGATGGCGCTGCTGGCCAAGAACATGATCCGCTCCAACGTTGGCCGCTCGTGGATGGCGGTGCGCGACATGGACGTGGCGGCCGAAGTGATCGGCTTCCGCCTGATGCGCACCAAACTGCTGGCCTTCGCCGTCAGCTCCTTCTACTGCGGCGTGGCCGGCGCGCTGTATGCGTACGCCTACCTCGGCACGGTGGAACCGGAAGCCTACAACCTGGACCTGTCGTTCCGCATCCTGTTCATGGTGATCATCGGCGGCGTCGGTTCGGTGCTCGGCTCCTTCCTCGGCGCGGCCTTCATTGTGCTGCTGCCTGTGTTCCTGAACATCTTCGCGCACGGCCTGGCGCTGCCGACCAGCGTGGCCTCCAACCTGGAGCTGATGGTGTTCGGCGCATTGATCGTATTTTTCCTGATCGTGGAGCCCCACGGTCTGGCGCGTTTATGGCAAATCGGTAAAGAGAAACTGCGTCTGTGGCCATTCCCGCACTGAACGCAAACAACAATAACCTGGAGGAGAAGACAATGAAACGCATCGCATCCCTGGTACTTGGACTCACCCTGGCGGCATCCATTCCCGCATGGGCCCAGGACCAATACGTCGCCCTGCCCTCGTACCGTGTAGGCCCTTATGCGGCGGGCGGTTCCGGCTTCTACGGCGGCATCATCGACTACTTCAACCTGGTCAACCTGGCCGGTGGCGTGAACGGCGTGAAGATCTCGTGGGAAGAGTGCGAGACCGAATACAACCCTTCGCGCGGCGTCGAATGCTACGAGCGCCTGAAGACCAAGAACGGCGGCGCCACGCTGGTCGAGCCGCTGTCCACCGGCGTGGCCTACGGCGTGCTGGATCGCCTGGCCGTCGATAAAATCCCGATGACGATGATCGGCTACGGCCGTTCGGACGCCGCCAACGGCAAGGTCTTCCCCTACGTGTTCCCGCTGATTACCAGCTACTGGAACCAAGCCGCGGCGATGATCAAATACCTCGGCGACAAGGACGGCGGCATGGCCAAGCTGAAGGGCAAGAAGATCGCCTACCTGTACCACGACTCCGCGTTCGGCAAGGAACCCTTGCCGGTGCTGGAGGCCTTGTCCAAACAGTACGGTTTCGACCTGGTCAAGATTCCCGTCACGCCGCCGGGCACGGAACAGCAATCGCAATGGCTGCAGATCCGCCAGGCCAATCCCGACCACGTGATCCTGTGGGGTTGGGGCTCGATGAACGCGGTCGCCATCAAGACCGCGCAACGCAACGGCATCCCGCGCGAGAAGCTGCTGGGCGTATGGTGGGCCGGCTCCGAGGAAGACACCGTGCCGGCCGGCGACGCCGCCAAGGGCTACAGCGCGATGACCTTCAACACGCCGGGCAACTACCCGGTGATGGAAGAGATCCACAAAAAACTCTACGACGCCGGCAAGGGCAACCTGGCCGACCGCACCCGCATCGGCTCCGTGTACCACATGCGCGGCGTCAGCGCGGCCATCCTGTGGGTGGAGGCGATGCGCACCGCACAGGAAAAATTCGGCAAGGGCAAACCCGTCACCGGCGAACAAATGCGCTGGGGCCTGGAGCACCTGAACGTGGACGAGGCGCGCCAGAAAGCCATCGGCGCCCTGGGCATGCTGCCGCCGGTGAAGACCAGCTGCGACGACCATGAAGGCTCGGGCGCGGTCAAGGTCCAGCAATGGGACGGCAAGAAGTGGAACGCCATCACGCCGAACTGGATCGTCGGCGACAAGGCCCTGACCCGCAAGCTGCTGGAGGAAAGCTCCGCAGCCTACGCGGCCGAGAAAAAAATCACGCCGGCCTGCGCAAAATGATCGCCGCCGCCGCCAGCACAGCGGCCGCTCCGGCGGCCGCGCCCTACCTGTCCGTGAACAACGTGGAAGTGATCTACGACCACGTGATCCTGGTGCTCAAGGGCGTGTCCCTGCAAGTCCCGCAGGGCAAGATCGTGGCCCTGCTGGGCGCCAACGGCGCCGGCAAGTCCACCACGCTCAAGACCATCTCCACGCTGCTGCGCGGCGAACGGGGCGACGTCACCAAAGGCGAAGTCCAGTTCAAGGGCGAACGCATCGACCAGCTCACGCCGAATGAGCTGGTGCGGCGCGGCCTGTCGCAGGTGATGGAGGGGCGCCACTGCTTCGGCCACCTGACCATCGAAGAGAACCTGCTCACCGGCGCCTACACCCGTAGCGCATCGCGGGCGGAGCTGAAGGAGTCGCTGGAGAAGGTCTACCACTACTTCCCGCGATTGCGCGAGCGGCGCGCCAGCCAGGCCGGTTATACGTCCGGCGGCGAGCAGCAGATGTGCGCCATCGGCCGCGCGCTGATGGCCAAGCCGTCGATGATCCTGCTGGACGAACCGTCGATGGGCATCGCGCCGCAGATCGTCGACGAGATCTTCGGCATCGTGAAGGACTTGAACAGCAAGGAGAACGTCTCCTTCCTGCTGGCCGAGCAGAACACCAGCATCGCGCTGCGCTACGCGGACTTCGGCTACATCCTGGAAAACGGCCGCGTGGTGATGGAAGGCGCGGCCTCCGAACTGGCCAGCAATGAAGACGTCAAGGAGTTCTACCTCGGCGTTTCCGGCGCCGGCCGCAAGAGCTTCCGCGACATGAAGTTTTACCGCCGCCGCAAACGCTGGCTGGCCTGAGGAACAAAGGACAACAACGCATGAACATCAAGCAGGCCAAGGCGCTGTGCCGCACCTTCCCCGGCGCGGCCGAGGATACCAAGTGGGGCGCGGACCTCGTGTTCTCCGTCGGGACGAAAATGTTCGCCGTCACCGAGCTGGATGACAAGGCCAAGGCCATCAGCTTCAAGGTGGAGGACGACCGCTTCCTGGAACTGACCGACCGCCCCGGCATCATCCCCGCGCCCTACCTGGCGCGCGCGAAGTGGGTGCGCGTCGAAGATTTGAAAACCCTCAGCGACGCCGAAGCCAAAGAGCTGCTGACGCGTTCCTATGAACTGGTGTTCGGCAAACTGACCAAGAAGCTGCAACGCGAGATACAAGGATAAACAACCATGGCCGATACACTCGACAGTCTGGAAACGCGCTCGCCCGAACAACGCGAACGCGAGCTGATGTCACGCCTGCCGCAGCTGGTGGCACGTGCCAAGGCGGCCGCCGGCTGGTCGCGCATCCTGCACGATGTGAACGCCGCCGGCATCAACAGCCGCGCCGCGCTGGCCACGCTGCCGGTGACGCGCAAGTCCGACCTGCACGGATTGCAGAAACAGCAGGCGCCATTCGGCGGCCTCAATACCACGCCTGTGGGCCAGCTGTCGCGGGTGTTCATGTCGCCCGGTCCGATCTTCGATCCCGAGGGACGTGGCCAGGACTGGTGGCGTTTCGCGAGGCCGATGTACGCGGCCGGCGTGCGCGCCGGCGGCCTGCTGCAAAACTGCTTCTCGTATCACTTCACGCCGGCGGCTTTCATGGTCGAAGGCGGCGCCGCGCGCATCGGCTGCGCCGTGATTCCGGCCGGCGCCGGCCAGACCGAGATGCAGGTGCAGGCCATCAGCCATCTGCGGCCCGATACCTACATCGGCACGCCGTCCTTCCTGAAGATCATCATCGAGAAGGCGCAGGAGCTGGGCGCGGACATCAGCAGCATCAAGCAGGCCTTGATGTCCGCCGAGGCGCTGCCCGAATCGCTGCGCGGCTGGTTCGTCGGGCACGGCGTGCCGCACGTGCTGCAATGCTACGCGTCGGCCGATATCGGCAGCATCGCGTATGAAACCCAGACCGGCGGCACGCGCGATCCCGGCATGGTGCTGGATGAGGACCTGATACTGGAAATCGTCCGTCCCGGCACCGGCGACCCCGTGCCGGACGGCGAAATCGGCGAAGTGGTGGTCACCCTCTTCAATGCCGACTACCCGCTGATACGCTTCGCCACCGGCGACCTGTCGGCCATCCTGACCGACGTGCCGCCGTCGCCCTGTGGCCGCACCAATACCCGCATCAAGGGCTGGATGGGCCGCGCCGACCAGACCACCAAGGTGCGCGCCATGTTCGTGCATCCGTCGCAGGTGCACGACGTCGCCCGCCGCCATCCCGAGATCGTCAAGGCGCGGCTGGTGGTGTCGGGCCAGATGGCGCACGACGTGATGACGCTGCATTGCGAAGTGGCCGATCCGTCCAGCGCCAGCAGCGCCGTCGCCATCACCGAATCGATACGCGACCTGACTAAACTGCGGGGCGAGGTGCGTTTCGCCGCCATCGGCAGCCTGCCCAACGACGGCAAGGTGATTGACGACATCCGCGATTATAAGTAACCCGGTTGTGGCGGAAAACCAACGGCATGCGGTGCGGCGGGATATGGCGGATAATAGCGAACTTACCACCTGTTTTTAGAAGCCGAAGAAGACCATGCAAGACTTCCACCACAACCGCGCCCGCGCCCTGCTGGAAAACGCGGAAGAGCTGTTCACCAAGGCAGACGTCGACCACGCCGTCACCGCGATGGCCGAGACCCTCAATACCCGTTTCAACCAGCCGGACAGCGACGCTTTCCCGCTGGTGCTGGGCGTGATGGGTGGCGCGGTGGTCTTCACCGGCAACCTGCTGCCGCAGCTGACCTTCCCGCTCGAATTCGACTACATCCACGTCAGCCGCTACGGCGACGACGACCAGGGCGGACAAGTGGTGTGGAAAGTGGTGCCGCGTTCGAACGTGGCGGGCCGCGTGGTCATCGTGCTGGACGACATCCTGGACGAAGGCGAAACGCTGGCCCACGTCAAACAGCGCCTGCTAGACATGGGCGCGGCCGAAGTGGTGCTGGCCGTCTTCGCCGACAAGGCGATCGGCAAGCCCAAGCCGGTCAAGGCGGACATCGTCGGCATCACCATCCCGAACCGCTTCGTTGTGGGCTTCGGCATGGACGCATACGGCTACTGGCGCAACCTGCCAGGCCTGTGGGCGATCCAGACCGAGAACTAAGCCTCAGGGCCGCAGGCCGTATGCGTCGACCGCATGCTCAATCCCATACTTTCGTGGCTGTTCCTGCTGGCGATAGGCCAGGCCTTCCTGATAGCGGCCTCGCTGCTCAGCGTGCGCCAGCCGGAGATGCGTACCGCTAACCGGCTGCTGTCCGCGCTGCTGCTGGTGTTCGCGGCCATCATCGGCCATAACTGGCTGGGCCTCAATCACCTGTACCAGCAGTATCCGCACAGCGCGCTGGCCATCGTCACGCTCGGCCTGGCCGTCGGGCCGCTCCAATATCTCTACCTGCATGCGATGCTGTCGGACCAGCCGCTGAGCCGCCGCGCGCTGCTGCACTTCGCGCCGTTCGCCGCCGCCACGCTGGCGATGATGCCGTTCTACCTGCGCTCGGCCGAGCAGAAGCTGGCGTGGATGCACCACTGGGACGGCTGGCCGTGGTACATGACCGTGGCGGGGCTGGCCAAACTGGCGATCCTGCTGGCCTACATCCGCGCCACCTTCCTGCTGGTGCGCCGCGTGCCGGCCGAATCGGACCTGGTGCGCGACCTGCGGCGCCTGATGCGCGCATGGCTGGTCAGCGCGGCGTTAAGCGTCGTCGCGCTGGCGATGGCGGTGCTGGACGTGGAGGCGCCGCTGGCCAGCGATGCGGTGGACGGCATCTCGCTGATGGTGTTCGTGTTCGCGACCGCCATCACAGCGATGCGGCTGCCGCTGGGCTACCGTCCGCGCGCGCTGCCGCCTCCACCGGCGCCGGCGCCGGCCAGGCAGCGCTACGCCAGCAAGCAGCTGTCCGTCAGCGACCGCGATGCCTTCCTCGCCCGCCTGTCCGACTGCATGACGCAGGACCAACCCTACCGCAACGGCGAATTGAAGCTGGAAGACCTGGCCGCACAGGTGGCGATGACGCCGCACGAACTGTCCCAGCTGATCAACGAGAACTGCGGCGGAAATTTCGCCGACTACCTGAACCGCCACCGCGTGGACGCGCTGAAACTGGCCCTGCACGACCCCGAACAGGCCAGCGCCAGCATCCTCGACCTGTCGATACTGGCCGGTTTTAACAGCAAAAGCGCGATGAACCGCGTATTTAAAAAACAGGCCGGCATGACACCGGGCGAATTCCGCGAGCAGGCAAAAACGCCCGCGTAACGGGTCCCAAATCATCATTTGGGACGCAAAACACCATACGCGGCAGCACACTGGACCTCTCATAACACGGAGCCACGCATGAAAACCACCCGCATTCTCGCCAGCCTCTCCCTGCTCTTCTGCGCCCAGGCCTGGGCGGCGCAGACCTGGATCACCAACGTCAAGCTGGTGTCTCCGGAAAAACTGGACCGCATTGAAACCGGCAGTGTCCTGATCGAAGATGAACGCATCGTCCGCGTCGAGCGCGGCGCGGGCAAGAAGGCCCCGGCCGGCGCGCGCCGCATCGATGGCAAAGGCCAGTACCTGACGCCCGGCCTGATCGACTCGCACGTCCACCTGTTCTCCATCCCCGGCATGAGCTTCGAACAGGCCGACCAGAAGAAGCCCATGGCTGCCGAATACTTCGCGCAGCTGCCGCGCTCCTTCCTCTACTACGGCTACACCACGGTGATCGACCTGGCCGCCGTCGACCGCCAACTCATCAACCGCGTGAAAGCCGCGCCGCTGCACCCGGACGTCTACGATTGCGGCGCGCCGCTGGTGTTCGCCAACGGCTACCCGGCGTCGTACCTGCCGCCGGAGACGCGCTTCGAGATGTTCTCCAACTTTATCTACGATCCGGCGCAGGCGGACCAGATCCCCGCCCGGTTCAAGCCGGAGGACTACACCCCGGCCAAGGGCGTGGCGCGGGTCAAGGCCGACGGCGCCATCTGCGTCAAGACCCACTTCGAACACGGCTTCGGCACCATGCACAACCTGCCTGTGATGAGCCCCGCCGTGTACGCGGAAGTGCGCGCGGCCGCCAGCAAGGAGGGCCTGGTGCTGGTCACCCACGGCAATTCATTCGAGGCGCAAACCTTCGCCGTCAACGGCGGCGTCGACGTGCTGGCGCACGGCATGTGGAACTGGGGCCGAATGGACAAGGAGAAGGAACTGCCGGCCGAGATCAAGCAGCTGCTGGACAAGATCGCCGAGCGCCGCATCGGCTTCCAGGCGACGATGCAGGTGCTGAATGGTATGAACGCCTACTTCGAACCGGCATACCTGAACAACCCGGTGCTGGCCAAGCTGCTGCCGCCGTCCATGCTGGCCTGGCTCAAGACACCCGAAGGCCAATGGTTCAGGCAAGAGCTGGCGGAAAACGAAACCGACGCCGAGGCATTGAAGGGGATGGAAGTGCCGCTGCGCCGCCAGCGGCAAGTGGTGGCCTACCTGGCCGGCAAGGACGCCAACTTCGTGTTCGGCACCGACACGCCATCCTCGCCAACCTACGGCAACATCCCCGGCCTGAACGGCTACCTGGAGATGCAGGACCTGCACAACGCCGGGCTGTCGCTGGCGCAGCTGTTCAAGGCGGCCACCATCAACAACGCCCGCACCTTCAGGATCGACGCGCAGGTCGGCACCATCGAAGCGGGCAAGGTCGCGAACCTGGTGCTGATGAAGATGTCGCCGCTGGACGATATCCGCGCCTACGACAGCATCGACACCGTCTGGGTGCGCGGCAAACAGGCTGCGCGCGGCAGCCTGGAGGTCAAGCCTTAGTCACCATATCGTTACAGCGCCAACCGCGCGCGGGCCGCGCCGTACTCGCGCTTCAGGCGCGCCACCATCTCGGCGGTGGTCGGCACGTCGTCCATCAGGCCCACGCCCTGGCCGGCGCCCCAGATATCGCGCCAGGCCTTGGCGCTGGCCGAGCCGAAGTTCATCGAGCTCTTGTCGGCCTGCGGCAGCGCGTCCGGATCCAGGCCGGCGGCGACGATGGATTTTTTCAGGTAGTTGCCATGCACGCCGGTGAACAGGTTCGAGTACACGATGTCCGCCGCCGACGATTCCACGATCGCCTCGCGATAACCATCGCTGACGTTCGATTCCTGCGTCGCCAGCCAGCGCGAGCCGATGTACGCGAAGTCCGCGCCCATCGCCTGCGCCGCCAGGATCGCGTCGCCGGTCGCGATGGAGCCGGACAGCGCGATCGGACCCATGAAGAATTTGCGCACCTCGCCCACAAGCGCGAACGGCGACAAGGTGCCGGCATGGCCGCCGGCGCCGCTGGCCACCAGGATCAGGCCATCGACGCCCGCCTCCAGCGCCTTCTCGGCGTGGCGGATCGAGATCACGTCGTGCATGACGATGCCGCCGTAGCTGTGGATCGCGTCCAGCATCTCCTTCGGCGGCGCGCGCAGCGACGAGATGATGATCGGGATCTGGTGCTTGACGCAGACTTCCACGTCATGCGCCAGGCGGTCGTTCGACTGGTGCACGATCTGGTTGACGGCGATCGGGCCGACGCGCTTGTCCGGATTGGCGGCCTGGAAGTCGGCCAGCTCTTTTTGCAAATCGGTCAGCCACACGTCCAGCATTTCGGCGGGACGCGCGTTCAGCGCCGGGAAGGAGCCGACGATGCCGGCCTTGCACTGCGCCGCGACCAGGGCCGGGCCGCTGGCGATGAACATCGGCGATGCAATGACGGGAAGGGAAAGGTTTTGCAAGACTGCTGGCAGGGCCATGGCGCACTCGCTGTCGGTAAGTTGAGGAAAATCGATTATAGATCGAAAATAGTACGACCGTGCCGAAACTAGGCGACTTCCTCTACACTTGCTTAGAATCTATACATTAAGTAAGTGCTCACCCTCGACACGAGCCGCGCCGGCGCGTACCAACTGGCCGGCGGCCCATGTGGCGACCTGTTCCGGCGTCTGCTTCAGGAAGTTGCTGTTGGCCTTGGCGAACACCGGCATCGCCAGCAACAGCTGCGGCACCTCCGCCAGCGGAATGCTCTGGCGCTCCAGCAACAGGAACTTCAGCAGCACCTTCAGCGCATTCTGCGCGTTGCGCAGCGGGTCGGCCTCCAGGTAGTCCACCCGCGAACGGGCCCGCGCCAGCGCGCCGGCCACGTCGTCGAACGGCTTGCCGTGGCCGGGGATCACCAGCCGCACGTCCAGTCCTTCGATCAGGTCCAGCGTGGCGCGTTCCTCGGCAAAGCCGGACTGGCCGTCCAGCTCCGGGAAGATGATGCCGAAGCCGTTTTCCCACAGCGCGTCCGCCGAAATCAGCAGCCGCTCCCGCGGGCAGTAGAAGATCAGCGAATGCGGATCGTGGCCGGGCGCGCCCAGCGCCTGCCATTCCATGTCCGCCAGTTTCAGCACGTCGCCGGGGACGATGGTGGCGTCGAAGGTGAATCGCTCGCAGCGCTGGCCGGTGGCCTTGAAGCTGAGCGCCTCCACGTCCCAATGCCGCACCTTGTCCGCCTCCGCGACCGGGATCGAGGTGCGGCTGCCGAAGTGCGCCTGCAAAGTGGCGTTGCCGCCGCAATGGTCGGAATGCAGATGGGTGTTGATGATCTGGTCCAGGTGCCGTCCGCGCAGCGCGTGGCGCACCAGCTCCAGGGTCTGCGGCGCGTGGGTCATGTAGCCGGTGTCGATGATGGCCGTATCGTCGCGGCCCAGCAGCATGACGTTGTTGGACGACAGCCAACCCCGCTCAAAAACCTGAACCGAATCGGGCAGCGCGTTCATTCGTCGTCGAAGTTGATCAATTGTTCACGGCGGCGGATTTCCGCCCACACGCCGCGCTTGTAGTCGTCGTCCGCGGTGGACCAGGCCACGATTTCAGGAATCGTACGCATGCAGCCCATGCAATAGAGGCGGTCGGCGTCCATTTTGCACAGGCTGACGCAGGGCGACGGCACCGGTACGGCCAGTTCCGGCGCGCCGGGAGGGATCAGGTTGGCAGGTTCACTCATGCCGCCATTATGCCGCGAACACGCTTGACTTGGTGATTTTCAGGCCTATACTACCATCCATGTAGATGGTAAATGGATGGAAAAACATGGCAAAACAAGAATTAAAACTGAAGACCGCCGAATCGGAAAAGATCACGATCAACCTCGGTCCCATCGACCTGGGCCAAATCGATCTGCTGGTGCAGGAGGGGTTTTACTCCAACCGCACCGACTTGATCCGCACGGCGATCCGCAATCAGTTGAACCAGCACGCCGACGTCGTCAAACAGACGGTGGCGCGCAAAAGCCTGGTACTCGGGATGCAGCACTATTCGCGCGCCGACCTGGAAGCCATCCAGGCGGCCGGCGAACGGCTGCAGATCCAGGTACTGGGCCTGGCCAGCATCGCCAGCGACGTTTCGGTCGAACTGGCGCTGGCGACGATCGACTCAATTTTCGTATTGGGATCGCTGCATGCCAGCGCCATGCTCAAGAGCGCGCTGGCCCAACGCATCCATTAAGGGAGCATCATGAAACTACCACTGTTTTCACACATGCGCGAGGCGGCGCAAAAGCTGATGAATCGAAGCGCGTCGGCCACCATTCAACAGGCGCTGGACAGCCTGCGCGGACATCCGTCCATGCAGCCGGCCGCGCCGGCGCAGCCGCCGATGCGCGACATTAATCCGCCGCCGGCCCGCTCCGCAGCGGAAGCGGCGCCCCAAGCTGCACCACAAGCCGCGCCCGAAGCCACGGCGCGGACGGCGGCCGAAGCGGCCACGCCGAATCCGGCCACCCATCCCGCCGAGTATGCGCAGGACATATTGAACCGCATGGGCATCCAGATCGACCTGCAGGCGAACCTCGGCCGCGCCATGGACGCCAGCGCCTTCATGCAGCCAACACCGGCGGCGCCGCTGCCGGAGGGCGCGCAGTTCATCAAGGGCAGCTACACCAACCACGCGGGCACCCGCAACTACAAGCTGTACATCCCGGCCAGCTATCACGGCCAGGCGATGCCGCTGCTGGTGATGCTGCATGGCTGCACCCAGAACCCGGACGATTTCGCCGTCGGCACGCAAATGAACACGCTGGCCGAGGAAAAGGAATGCTTCGTGGTCTACCCGGAGCAGACGCCCAACGCCAACCAGCAGCGCTGCTGGAACTGGTTCAACGCCATCGACCAGCAGCACGGCCAGGGCGAACCGTCCATCATCGCCGGCATCGCGCGGCAGATCATCGACGAGTATCCGGTCAACGAGCGCCAGGTGTACGTGGCCGGCCTGTCTGCGGGCGGCGCGATGGCGGTGATCGTCGGCACGCTGTATCCGGAACTGTTCGCGGCGGTGGGCGTGCATTCGGGGCTGCCGTTCGCCTCCGCGCAGGACCTGCCGTCGGCGCTGTCGGCCATGAAGCGCGGCGTCAACTCGCCGCACAAGGCCGGCGACGGCGCGCAGCCCATCATCGTCTTCCACGGCGACAGCGACACCACCGTCCATCCGCGCAACGGCGAACAGGTGATCGAGCAGCGCCTGCACAGCCACCGGGGCAAACCGTCGGTGCAATCGGGCAGCGTGCCGAACGGCCACCGCTACACGCAGACCACGCACACCAAGGCGGACGGCACGCCGCTGGGCGAACACTGGGTGGTGCACGGCGCCGGCCACGCCTGGTTCGGCGGTAACGCCAGCGGCACCTATACCGACGCCAAGGGCCCGGACGCCAGCCGCGAGATGCTGCGCTTCTTCCGCACCGTCAGCTAAGCTTTTTTACAACACCCATCTTGCGCACATTAGGACAGTTGTCCTAAAATATCCCGGCAACTTAACCAACGGGAGAAGTGGGCAGGAATGGGGACGCGCGAACAAATCGTGGAGGCCGCGAACCGGCTGTTCTACCAACAAGGGTATGAACGGACGTCGTTCGCCTCCATCGCCGAAACCGTGGGTATCTCTCGCGGCAATTTCTACTATCACTTCAAGACCAAGGACGAGATCCTGGAGGCGGTCCTCGAGGCACGCCTGGCGGATACGCGCGCCATGCTGGCCCGCTGGACCGAAGGCGCGGCCACGCCGCTGGAGCGCGTGTTCCGCTTCGTCGAAATCGTGGTGGCCAATCGCGCGGACATCGAGCATTACGGCTGCCCGGTCGGCACCATGACCAGCGAACTCGCGAAGCTGGACCATCCTTCGCGGGCGCAGGCCGTGGACATCTTCCGCGTCTTCCGCGACTGGCTGCGGGAGCAGTTCACGGAACTCGGCCACGCGGCCAATGCGGACGATCTCGCGTTGCAGGTGCTGGCGTTCAGCCAGGGCGTCGCGACCTTGTCGAACGCTTTCGGCGAGCGCGGTTATGTGAAGCGCGAAGTGGAACGGCTGAAGACCCGGCTCATGTCACTCGACTCTTAGACACTTAGACACCTAGCCAAAGGAGAAAACAATGTACATAGTCCTGCTTCGCTTCTCTGCCAACAAAAGCCAGGCGCCGGCGCATATGGCGGGCCACCGTGAATGGCTGCAAAAAGGGATAGCCGATGGCGTCTTCCTGCTGGCCGGCAGCATCCGGCCCGGATTGGGCGGCGCCATCCTGGCCGCAGGGCCATCGCCCGAAGCGCTGCAAGCGCGCATCGACCAGGACCCGTTCGTGGTCCACGACATCGTCAAGGCCGAGATCATCGACGTCGATCCTAACCACACCGCCGAGGGCCTGGCGCTGCTGGCCGCGTGACGGTCAACCGGTAAAGCGCTCGATCTTCTCGCGGTTCTTTTCCATGTCGTGGTCGGAGTCCGCGTAGCGCTTGGCGATGTCGATGAAGTCCTGCTGCAGCTCCATGAAGGCGTCGACCATGTCGGGATCGAAGTGCTTGCCGCGTCCCTCGGCGATGATGGCCACCGCCGCCTCGTGCGACATGCTCGGCTTGTAGACGCGGCGGCTGATCAGCGCATCGTACACATCGGCCACCGCCATCAGCCGCGCGGAGATCGGGATGTCGTCGCCGCTCAGGCCTTCGGGATAGCCGCTGCCGTCCCATTTCTCCTGGTGGCCATAGGCGATCTCCTTGGCGAACTTGAGGAAATCCACCTCCAGCCCCAGCTCGCGCTCTGCCTGGCGGATCGCGTCGCGCCCCAGCGTGGTGTGGGTTTTCATGATCTCGAACTCGTTACCCTCGAAGCGGCCGGGCTTGAGCAGGATGCGGTCCGGGATGCCGACCTTGCCGATGTCGTGCAGCGGCGCGGACTTGAACAGCAGTTCGATGTTCTTATCGGTCAGGAAGGCGCTGAAGCGCGGATTGGTGCGCAGCTTTTCCGCCAGCGTCTTCACGTAATGCGCGGTGCGGCGGATATGGTTGCCGGTTTCGCTGTCGCGCGTTTCGGCCAGGGAGGCCATGGTGTGAATGGTCACGTCCTGCAGCGCGACGATTTCGCGCGTGCGCTTTTCGATTTCGGTTTCGAGGAAGTTGTTCTGGTCGCGCAGGAAGTCGTGCACCCGCTTCATCGACAGCTGGGTCTTGATGCGCGCCTGGACAATTGGCGCCGAAATCGGCTTGGTGATGTAGTCCGCCGCGCCCAGGCTCAGGCCGAGCTGCTCGTCCACGGTCTCGCTCATGGCGGTGACGAAGATGATCGGAATGTCGCGCGTGGCGGGATTGGCCTTGAGCGCCTTGCACACGTCGTAGCCGCTCATCCCCGGCATCATCACGTCCAGCAGGATCAAGTCCGGCTTGGACTCGCCGTTGGCGATCTTCAGGGCGCGCTCGCCGTTGACGGCGATCTTGGTGCGGTAGTCGTCTTCCAGCACGGCGCACAGCAGATCGATGTTGTCCGGGATGTCGTCGACCACGAGGATCGTTGGTTTAGCGTTCATCGGCGTTCTCTCTTCACAAAGCGATACTCAGTGCATCGGCGGCGGCCTTCAGTTCATCCAGCGCGCCTTCAAAATCGTACTGTCCAAGCATGCGCCGCAGCTGGCGCGCATGCTCGGCCTGGCCCGCCGCGGTCAGCGCGCCGCACAGGCGGTCCAGCAGCTTGACGGCGGCGCCGTCGTCCTGCGCCAGCAGGCGCGCCATCTCGTGCGCCACCGCCGCCAGTTCGTCCTTGTCCACCGCCTGCGGTGCCGGCGCCGGTTCAACGGCGGCCGGCTTGTCGTCCATCGCCATCGCGATGCGCGCCACCAGGTCGTTCAATTCGTTCGCCATGTCGGCGATGGCTTCGTCGCGGCCCTTGGTCGCGCCCATCGCCAGCATCTGCTCCACCTTGCCGGCGGCATCGGCCATGCCGCCCGCGCCGATATTGCCGGCCAGGCCCTTCACAGTATGCGCCTCGCGCGTGGCGCCGGCCAGATCGTTGTTTTCGATGGCGGTGGCGATGCGCTGCATGGCGTCGAACTGGGTTTCGACAAAGCGCGACAGCAGTTTGCGCATCAGCTTAACATTCCCGCCCACACGCTGTAGCGCGGCTTCCATGCGCAGGCCGGCCACCACCGGCAGCAGCTCGTCGCGGCCCGCGCCGGCCGGCGTTTCGGGCGCCGTTTCAAGCGCCAGCGGATTTTTCACCGTGACCCAGCGCGCCAGCGTCGTGAACAGCTGCGCCACGTCGATAGGCTTGGCGATGAAGTCGTTCATGCCGGCGGCCAGGCACTTCTCCTTGTCGCCGACCATGGCGTTGGCGGTCATGGCGATCACCGGCAGGTCGGCGTTGCGCGGATCCTCGCGCAGCTTGCGGGTGGCGTCGTAACCGTCCATCACCGGCATCTGGCAGTCCATCAACACGCCGTCGTAGTCGGCCACGGCGATCTTCGCCAGCGCCATCGCGCCGTTGACGGCGATGTCGACGCGGATGCCGGCGTCGCTGAGGATCTGCTGCGCCACTTCCTGATTGACCTCGTTGTCCTCCACCAGCAGCAGGTAGGCGCCACGCATGGCCTCCTCGGCCGCCATGTAGTCGGCGCGGCGGCGCGTGCTGCGGCAGCGGCTCAAATCCTTGCCGAACACGGTGGATATCGAATCGAGCAGCGTCGAGGAGCTGACCGGCTTGTTCAGCATGGCGTCGATGGCGATGCCGCGCGCCTCCTCCATCAGTACGTCGCGGTTGTAGGCGGTGACCATGATGAAGGCCGGCGATTCCGCGCCCGCCTCCTCCGCCTGTGCGCGCAGCGCCTGCAGCGTCTCCAGGCCGTTCATGCCGGGCATCTGCCAGTCCAGCAGCACCACATTGAAGGGCCGTCCCTCGCTGCGCGCCTGCGCGGCCAGGTCGAGGGCGCGCGGGCCGCCGTCGGCGCACGCGGCGGCGAACTGCATGGACGACAGCATGCCCATGAAGATTTCGCGGGCGCTGGCGTTGTCGTCCACCACCAGCACACGCATGCCGGAGATGTCCGGCAGCGGCTGCGGCGCCTCGACGGCGGCCACGCCGAATACCGCCGTGAAGTGGAAGGTGCTGCCGACGCCAGGCTGGCTTTCCAGTCCGATCTCGCCGTCCATCAGCTCGACCAGTCGCTTGCTGATGGTCAGGCCCAGGCCCGTGCCGCCGTGGTGGCGGGTGGTGGAGGTGTCGGCCTGCGAGAAGGCCTGGAACAGGCGCGCCTGCTGCTCCGGCGTCAGTCCGGGGCCGGTGTCGCGCACGTCCACGCGCAGGCGCACGCGCTGGTCGGGCAGCTGTTCCTGCACGTGGATGGTCACCACGATCTCGCCCTGCTGCGTGAACTTGATGGCGTTGTTGGTCAGGTTGATCATCACCTGCCCGAAGCGCAGCGGATCGCCCACCAGCGCCTGCGGCACGTCCGGCCCGACATCGAACAGCAGCTCCAGGCCCTTGTCCTGGGCCCGCATCACGGACAGGTCGGCGATGTTCGCCATCACGTCCTCGACGTAGAAATCGACCTGCTCGAAGGCCAGCTTGCCGGCCTCGATCTTCGAGAAGTCCAGAATGTCGTTGATGATGCCCAGCAGGTTCTTGGCCGCGCCCTCCACCTTCTCCAGGTAGTTGCGCTGCTTGGGCGTGAGGTCGGTCTGCAGCGCCAGGTGCGTCATGCCGATGATGCCGTTCATCGGCGTGCGGATCTCGTGCGACATATTGGCCAGGAAGTCGGACTTCATCTTGGTCGCGTCCTCGGCCACCATCACCGCGTGGCGCAGCTGCTGTTCGGCCGCCAGGCTGGCCGTCATCAGCTTCAGCGCTTGCAGCAGCTCGCCCGTCTCGTCCTGCGAGGTCACTTCGATCACCGAACTGAGGTCGCCCTGCCCGACCCGCTTGGCGATGCCGATCGCCGCCTCCAGCGGCCGCGTGATCGAGCGCACCGAAATGCCGAAGCCTATCCCCACCAGCACCGCCGCGCCGCCCATCAGCGAAATCAGCACCAGCGAAAAATTGATGTCGGCGCGCGCGCGATCGGCGCTGGCCATCACCTGGCTTTGCTGCAGCTGGTCCAGCAGCTTGATCTGCTCCAGCAAGTGGTCCAGCGCCGGCAGCGCCGCCGCGTTCATCCTTTCCTCGGCCTGGTCGCGGTCCTCGGCCTCCACCATGTCGGCCACGGCGATGAAGGTGTCGTAGTAGGCGGCGCGCGCCTGCTTGACCTTTTCGATCTGCGCCCGCGCTTCCGGCGCGGTGTCCAGTTTGGCCAGCAGCTCCAGCTGGGCGTCGATTTCGAGCTTGATGCGGTCGATGCGGCTGTAGCTGTCGACGCGATGCTTCTGGTCCTTCTGGATGATCAGCGTGACGATGCGGGTGGCCGCCTCGCGCGACTGCGTGTCGATGGCGTTGATGGCGGCGCTCGCGGCCCAGTCCTGGTGCAGGATATGGTCGCTCTCGGCGCGGATGGCGTAGATGCGGCTCACGCCGACCAGGATCACGCCGATCATCAGCAGGATCAGGATGATATAGCCGCTGCTGATGCGCGCGCGGATACCCATGTCGCTAAAACGGCGCATGCGTGCTTCCTTCAGGCTAGCCGGCCGGCCTGGGATGGTCGGCGCATTGGTCCAGGATATGCTTTTTCAGACAATCCGGGCACCAGCAACTGGCGCCCGGCGCGGACGGCACCGGCAGCGAGGCCGGAAGATACGTGCACCAGCAGGGCTGCGCCGGCGCCGACGGATCGGCATCGACCATGGCGCAGCTGAATTGGGCGCCGCAGCGCGAGCAGGTGCTCATGGCGCGCCTATGGATGGTGGTGTTCGGGGTCGTCGTCCAGCGGCGCGCCGTCTTCCGGCAGCTCGAGCGGGAAGCGCCGCATGGCCGTGCGCAGCAACGACATCTGGCCGTTGAACCGGGTGCAGGCGTCGCACACCATCAAGTGCAGCCGCATGCGGGTGCGCTCGACGAAGGACAAATCGCGGTCCATCCCTTCAGACACCAGCCGGTGCACTTCGCGGCAGGTCGGCTTCAAGCCGGTTTTATGTGGTTCCATGGTCGCAGACAGTAGGTGAAACAGTAAGTGGCGCCGTCACGTGGCCTGGCGGTTGCCAAACCAGTTCAAGTCCAGGCACTCGCGCAAACGCATGCGCGCACGATACAGGAGCACCCATGCATTAGACGTTGTAATCGCCAGTTCCTTACAAATTTCGTCGGTTTCCAGCTCCAGCCACTCGCGCATCATGAAAATGCGGGCGGTCTTGGCGGGCAGCTTTTCCAGGCAAATCTCCAGCACCTTGAAGAAATCCTTCTGTTCCAGCGTCGCATCCGGGTCGCCCCAGGCCATCGGCTGTTCGACGGTGTGGCCGTCCGGCTTGAACAGGGCGTCGATGGCGTCGTCCTCGGACTGGTCCTCGGCGGTGTCGATCTGGCGCTCGCGCGAGCTGGCGCGCAGGCAGTCGATGATCTTGAACTTCAGGATGCCGGTCACATAGGTGCGCAGCGAGGACTGGCCGTTGAAGCGGTCCGGTTTTTCCAGCACGGCGATCAGCGCGTCCTGGACCGCGTCCTCGGCCAGGGCCTGATTCCGTATTTGCAACTGTGCAAATCGAACAAGCAGGGGGCGCATGACTTCCAGCTGGCGGTGAAGGGTATCTGTAGGGCTCATATGACGGCCAGCGTATCGGATGATCCGGGAAAATACAACCGGATAGCCCTATAATGCATGGTTGATTGCAGCTTGAGGCTGTAAAATTGCACAGAATTTTCTAACCGGACTCGCCATGACCCAACTGACTAACCTTAACTTAGGCATGAATGACGACTTGACCGCGGTGGCGCCGCAGATCAAGGCGCAGATCCTGGCTGAGGCCCTGCCCTACATCCGTAATTTCCACGGCAAGACCATCGTCATCAAATACGGTGGCAATGCGATGACCGACGAGCGCCTGAAACACGGCTTCGCCCGCGATGTCATTTTGCTCAAACTGGTGGGCATGAATCCGGTCGTGGTGCATGGCGGCGGTCCGCAGATCGACAACGCGCTGAAAAAAATCGGCAAGCAGGGCACCTTCGTGCAGGGCATGCGCATCACCGACGAAGAGACCATGGAAGTGGTGGAGTGGGTGCTGGGCGGCGAAGTCCAGCAGGACATCGTGATGCTGATTAATCACTACGGCGGCCAGGCCGTGGGCCTGACCGGCAAGGACGGCGGCCTGATTCGCGCCAAGAAGATGGCCATGCCGGACAAGGACAATCCGGGCCAGTTCCTCGACATCGGCTTTGTCGGCGAGATCGACGCGATCAACCCTGCCGTGGTCAAGGCGCTGCAGGACGACGCCTTCATCCCCATCATTTCGCCGATCGGCTTCGGCCAGGACGGCCAGGCGTACAACATCAACGCCGACGTCGTCGCCGGCAAGATCGCCGAGATCCTGAAGGCTGAAAAGCTGATCATGATGACCAATATCGCCGGCGTGCAGGATAAACAGGGCAACCTGGTGACCGATTTGTCGGCGCGCGAGATCGACGAGATGTTCGCCGACGGGACGATTTCGGGCGGCATGCTGCCTAAAATTTCATCAGCCCTGGACGCGGCCAAGTCGGGCGTCAACACGGTTCACATCATCGACGGGCGAATTGAACACAGTTTATTGCTCGAGGTGTTGACCGAACAGGCTTTTGGCACTATGATCCGGTCTCACTGAAAAAACGGCGGTCTCGCCGGATCGGTGAAACCGCCACATTTGTATGCCCTTGTAGCTCAGTGGTAGAGCACTCCCTTGGTAAGGGAGAGGCCACGTGTTCAATCCACGTCAAGGGCACCATTCCTGTAGTACCCCTCCCCGCTCAGTAAATCCGTTCCACCGACAGCCCGCGTTTGCGCAGCAGTTCCGGTACGCTTCCCTTGCCGATCAGGTGCAGGACGCCGATCGCCGCCACGCAGTTGTCCGTGCGCGCCATCAGCTTGACCATGCCGTCGGCCAGCGTGGGATTGCGGCTGTCCAGCAGCACCTTCTGCACGAAGCGGCCGGAGAAGGTGTCGTCCATTTCCGCCTTGAGCGCCAACGCGTCCAGCGCCACCACATCGGCCTTGCGCCAGGCGTCGGCGATCTCGCGTGCCTGGTTGGCCTGTTCCTTGTCCTCGATGCCGGCGATGGCCTCCTGCAGGAAGACCAGCTGCTCCTCAGCGCTCATCTGGTCGAACAGCGCCATCTGGCTCTCGGCCGACTCCAGCTCGACCACCTTCTGGCCGCGCTGGTGCGCCTGCTTCGACAGATGGCTGTCCACCGCCAGCGCCGCATCGTAGCCCTGGGCCGAGAACTCGCTCACCGTCAGCAGGCTGGCCAGCAGCCAGGGCTTCATCGCCGCCACCGTCTCCGGTTCGATGTTGTACTGCTTGAGCAGGCGGTCCAGCCGCAGGCGCCAGTCGGCCGACAGCTCCGGCCCGGCCGGGCCGCCCTTGGCCAGCATGCCGTGGCGCTGCACGGCGCGCATCAGGTTCTGCTGGTCGCCCAGCGGATCGATCTCCAGCGCCAGCACCGGCGCCTTCTTCAGCGCCGCCACGATGCGCGGCTCCAGCGGATAGAAGTCGGGCGCGCCGACGTGGATGGTGCCGAACAGGTACAGCGTATGCGCGCCCTGCTGCACCTTGAACAAGGCGCCGTGGTTGGGCGCCTGGGCTTTGTCCACCGCCCATGCCGGCATCGGCACAAGGCAGGTCAATGAGAACAAAGTCCAGAACATCACTATAATCTGGCGCTGTATGGCTTCCCGCATGGCTTCCTTTGATGACTGACTTGAAGTGAACATTATTACCCGCAAATCCCCGGTGTGGCTATTCGATCTGGATAACACGCTGCACAACGCCTCGCACGCGATCTTCCCGGCGCTCATGGCCAACATGAACGTCTACATCGCCAATGTGCTGGGCGACGGCGTCACGCCGGCCGGCGCGGACGCCGTCAACGCCGCGCGCACGCTGTACTGGCGGCGCTACGGCGCCACCATGCTGGGACTGGTGAAGCACCACGGCGTGCAGCCCGCGCACTTTCTCGACGTGACCCACCGCTTCGAAGGGCTGACCGACATGATCCGCGCCGAACGCGGCCTGCGCCAGCTGCTGCGCCGCCTGCCCGGCCGCAAAATCCTGCTGACCAACGCGCCGCACCGCTACTCGACACAAGTGCTGCGCCACCTGGGATTGCAACGCCACTTCAACCACCACATCTCGGTCGAGTCGATGACAGTGCACCGGCAGATGCGGCCCAAGCCATCCAAGCTGCTGCTGCGTAAGCTGATGCGGCGCCACGGGCTCACGCCCGGCCGCTGCGTGCTGGTAGAGGACACGCTGGCCAACCTGCGCAGCGCGCACGCGTTGGGCATGCGCACCGCGTGGGTCACGCAATACCTGAAGGTGGGCGACGCGGTCGGCCTGGCGCATCCGCAAAAAAGGTTAATTCGCCCCGCTTATGTCGATGTCAAAGTAAAATCTGTCAGGAATTTGCCGGCGCGGCTGCATCATCTGCGCTGAGGCCAGATCAAAAAGACATACCCATTCACTTATCCGCGAGATCACATGGCAAGCACACCGCCGGGCCAGCGCCGCATGCAAATCCTGCAGGCGCTGGCGGAGATGCTGGAACAACCCAAGGGCGAGAAGATCACCACCGCCGCGCTGGCGCGCAAGCTGGAGTTCTCCGAGGCCGCGCTGTACCGCCACTTCGCCAGCAAGGCGCAGATGTTCGAGGGACTGATCGAGTTCATCGAGTCCTCGGTGTTCGGCCTGATCAACCGCATCGCCGAACGCCAGAGCGACGGCCTGGCGCAGGCGCGCGACATCGTCGGCATGCTGCTCAACTTCGCCAGCCAGAATCCGGGCATGACGCGGGTGCTCACCGGCGACGCGCTGGTGAACGAAGACGAGCGCCTGCAACTGCGCATGAACCAGTTCCACGACCGCGTGGAACTGGCGCTCAAACAGGCCTTGCGGCTGGCCGTGACCGAAGGCCAAGCGCACGAGGCGGACGTGCAGGCGCGCGCCGGCATGCTGGTGAGTTTCGTCATCGGCCGCTGGCACCGTTACGCCAAGAGTGGATTCAAGAATAACCCTGCGCAGGACGCGCCATTGCAAATCGCCCTGCTGCTTCCGTACGTTGAAGATGAACGCTGAAGTATTCGCGCTGCTGGACGACGCCAGCCCGGAAGGCACGCAAGCGCCTGGAGCGCGTTCGCGCCTGTACACCGGCCACACCGCCACCCTGCGCTGCGCCGACATCGGCCAGTGGCCGCAAGTGCTGGAGCAAATGCAGGCGGCGCTGACGCGCGGCGAATACGCCGTCACCGTTTGCAGCTATGAGCTGGGCGCGGAACTGCTGCACCTCGGCGGGCACACGCCAGCCACCACCAGCGCCGGCACGCCACCGCTTGCGCAAATCCTGCTGTTCTCGCAATGCACGCTGCTGTCGCCAGCCGAAGTGGGCGACTGGCTGGCGGCACGCTCCTTCCCGATCGACCGCCCGTCCGGCATCGCCAACATCCGTCCCAACATCGGCCAGGAAGCCTTTAGCGGGGCGCTGGCGCGCATCCACGACTACATCGAGGCCGGCGACACCTACCAGGTCAATTACACGTACAGGCTGCGTTTTGACGCGTTTGGCAGCGTCCACGCGCTGTACGCCCGCCTGCGCGGACGCCAGCCGGTGCCCTACGGCGCGCTGGTGGGGCTGGAGGACGGCGGCGCAATCCTGTCGCTGTCGCCCGAGCTGTTCGTGCGCCACGAGAACGGCGTGCTGACCGCGCGGCCGATGAAAGGCACGGCACCCGCCGCGCCGCCGTCGCAGGCCGCCGAGAACATCCAGCGCGCCACCACGCTGGCCGCCGATCCCAAGAACCGCGCCGAGAATCTGATGATCGTCGACTTGCTGCGCAACGACATCGCCCGCGTCGCACAGACCGGCAGCGTCGAAGTGCCGGCACTGTTCGAGGTGCACCGCTACAGCAGCGTGCTGCAGATGACCTCCACCGTCACCGCCAAGCTGCGCGGCGACGCCACGCTGGCCGACATCTTCAACGCGCTGTACCCGTGCGGCTCGATCACCGGCGCGCCCAAGCGGCGCACCATGGAGATCATCCGCGAGCTGGAGCCGGACCCGCGCGGCATCTACACCGGCGCCATCGGCTGGTTCGATCCGCGCAGCGACGGCAAGGTGGGCGACTTCTGCATGTCGGTGCCGATCCGCACCCTGATGCTGCAGCCTGCGGACAGTCCTAACGGCATCCGCCACGGCGAAATGGGCGTGGGCGCCGGCATCGTCTTCGACAGCGACGCGCAGGAGGAATACGCCGAATGCCAGCTCAAGGCGCGCTTCCTCACCGGCCTGAAAAACGAATTCGAGATTTTCGAAACCATGCGCGCCACGCGGGCGAACGGCGTGCGCCATCGCGCGCGCCACCTGAAGCGGCTGGCGGCATCGGCGGCCTGCTTCGGCTACGCCTGGGACGAGGCGGCGGCCAACGCCTACCTGGACACCGCCTGCGCCATGCTGGACGCGGACATCGACTATCGACTGCGCCTGGCGTTGAGCGCGGCGGGCGCGTTCTCGGTGCAGCATGCGCCATTGTCGCCGTTGACGGAGCCGGTGCGCGTGCTGCTGGCGCCGGACGCCACCGAATCGGGCGACCTGTTCCTGCGCCATAAAACCAGCGTCCGCAGCCGCTACGACGCCGCCTGGCGCGACGCCGAGGCGCAAGGCGCTTTCGATACCCTGTTCTTCAACGAACGCGGCGAGCTGACCGAAGGCGGCCGCACCAACGTCTTCGTGCGCGTGGACGGACGCTGGCTGACGCCTGCATTGAGCTGCGGACTGCTGCCCGGCGTGATGCGCGCCGTGATGTTGGACGATCCGCAATGGCAAGCCAGCGAAGCCGTCATCACGCGCGCGATGCTGGAAGCGGCCGACGAAATCGTGGTCTGCAACGCGCTGCGCGGCACCATGCGCGCGGTGCTGTCCAACTAGGCCCGCCACTCCAGCATCTTGTACGGGCCGGAGTCGCCGGTCACGCGGAATCCCAGGCGCTCATACAAACGCTGCGCGGGATTGCTGCCCGCCACCTGCATGCTGATGCCGCCGCCGTCGCGCGCGGCGTCCTCCTGCAAGCCACGCAGAAGCTGCGTGCCGTGGCCCTGCCCCTGCCATGGCGGCAGCAGCGAGATGTCGATCACGTGGGTCATCCGCGGCAGCCGCGCGACGTAGAAGCGGCCGATCGCCACGCCATCCAGTTCGACGATATCGAAGTGCGCATCGGGATAGGCCGCGCGGTAGTGACGGTCCTGCGCGTCGAACTGCATGCGCAGGAATATCTCGGCCTGGCTGGAGTGCCAGCCGAACAAGCTGATTTCGTTGGCGCGGGTGGAAGCGTACACGCTGCGCAGGAAGGCCTCGTCGTCGGGCCGGCTGGGTCGGCGTTCCAGCATCACAGGTCGATCATCATTTCGAAGCCGCCCCAGATCATGCGCTTGCCGTCGAAGGGCATGTTCTTCGGATCCATGTGGTGGGCGATGCGCGGATCCTTCATCACTTTTTCGTTGATCTCGTCGCGCGCGGCGCGCGAGGCGTAGACGATCCACGAGAACACCACGGCCTCGCCCTCCTTCAGGTCGACGCTGAGCGGGAAGGACGTCACTTTGCCGGGCGGGACATCGTCCCCTATGCACTCGCGGAATTCGAGCGCGCCGTATTCCTTCCAGACCTTGCCGCATTCAATCGACATTTTCTTGTATGCCTCGACGTTTTCCTTCGGCACCGGAATCACAAAACCATCTACGTAGGACATGGCCGTCTCCTTCTCAGTTTGGAAATTCAGGGTAGCCAAATATGGCCGAAATGACAAGCGGCGCGCTTCACTGCGTATGGGTGAAGCGGCGGCGGTAAGCGGCCGGCGTGGTCGCGGCCAGGCGGCGGAAGTGGTGGCGCAGCGATTCCTCGGAACCGAAGCCGGCGCGCTCGGCGATCCGCGCCAGCGGCAGGTCGGGCTCTTCCAGCATGTCCTTGACCAGCGCGATGCGCTCGCGGATCAGCCATTCGACCGGGCCGAAACCGGTGGCCTGCTGGAACTGGCGCTGCAGGGTGCGCGGACTCATCGCGGCGCGTTCGGCCATGCTGTCGACCGTGTGCGGCTGCGCGGGATGGCTGCGCAGCCAGTCCATCAGGCGCGACAGGCGGCCCTGCTCGCCCCGTGCCATCGGCCGCGGCAGGAACTGCGCCTGGCCGCCCTCGCGATGCGGCGCCACCACCAGCCGCCGCGCCACCAGGTTGCCGATCCTGGCGCCGTAATCCCGCCGCACCAGATGCAGCAGCATGTCGAGCCCGGCGGCCGATCCGGCGGCGGTGATGACCTGGCCGTTGTCCACGTACAGGTCGTCGGGCTGGACCCGGATCTGTGGATAGCGCTGCGCCAGGCGGTCGGCGTAGCGCCAGTGGGTGGTGGCGCGTTGGCCGTCCAGCACGCCGGCGGCGGCCAGCAAAAACACGCCCGAGCAGATCGAGCACAGCCGCGCGCCGCGCCGGTGGGCGGCGCGGATCGCCTCCAGCATGGCAGGCGGCGGCGGCTCGTCGGCGTCGCGCCAGCCGGGGATGACGATGGTGTCGGCGCGCTCCAGCAGCTCGGGCGCGTACGGCGCCTGCACGGTGATGCCGCCGGCCGCGCGGATCGGACCCGGCTCGACGGCGCAGACCGCGAAGTCGTACCAGTCCACGTCCAGCTCGGGGCGCTCCAGCGCGAACAGTTCGACCGTGCAGCCGAACTCGAAGGTGCACAGGCGGTCGTAGGCCAGTGCGACAACCAGATGTTTTTTCATGGCGTGATCTTAACGCAGAATGGCTTGTGCGCCACTGCCGCCGATCCGGGCGACGCCGCACAATGGCGTCACTGTCCACTCAATGAAGGAGATCACGATGTCCGCCAAGTCCCTCGTCGCCGCCATTCCCGCCGCCGCCAGCGGCGACACGCTGGCCCGTTTTGAAGCGAGCTTCAGCTACGAAACCGACTGCTGGGATGTGCACGACGCGCTGACCAACGGCCCGCGGGATTTCGTCTTGCTGGACGTGCGCGGCACGGAGAAGTATGAGACCGGCCACGTGCCGGGCGCGCTGGACCTTGCGCACCGCAAGATCATCGGCTCCAGGCTGGCCGAGTTCCCGGCCGACACGCTGTTCGTCGTGTACTGCGCCGGCCCGCACTGCAACGGCGCCGCCCGCGCCGCCGTGCGCCTGGCCCGGCTGGGCCGTCCGGTCAAGCTGATGCCGGGCGGGATCACCGGCTGGCTGGATGAGGGTTTCGCCCTGGCGACCGCCTGAGCTTATAAGACTTCGATAAATTTCCCGGCTTTGAAATAGCCTCTGGTGGCCCTGCCGTCGAGTTCGCGAACCACCAGCTCGGGGTCTAGCGAATCGAGGCTGAAAACGGGCGTGCCGGGTTCGACGTCGATATCGCCTGCGGGCTCGACCAGCATGATGGCGGTCCGCCTGCCCTCGCCGCGCGCCCGCACCAGCTGCCGGGCTGTCGGCATGCCCGACCGGATGACGATGCCACCACACGAGATATCGATCGGGCCGCTGCCCACGGCTGCCACCCTTTTCGCGATACGCGCCATAAAGTCTCCCTGCTCCAGTGGTTGAGCCGCCGAAGCAGCCATCACTGATAGACCTCTGCCATACGCCAAAGTTCAGCGTTGCTTGCCCCGCCCAAGCATTTCGCTATACTGGGGTCTCGATCCGCAGGATATCTCGGAGTGCTCGATGCCCCTCAACGCCGGCCGGCTGTCTGCCGCTGCGCTGCTCGCTTGCCTGCTGGCCTCGGCGGGCCCGGCGCAGGCTGGCCCGCTGATCCGGCTGGGCTCGGACGACTGGTGTCCCTACGTGTGCGCGCTCGACGGCAAGCCGCCCAGCGGCTACCTGGTGGAGCTGGCGACAATGGCGATGGCCGCGGAAGGCTATCGGGTGGAGCCGGTGCTCATGCCGCTCAACCGCGCCATCATGCAAACGGTGCATGGCGATATCGAGGGCGTCTACGCCCCGCCGATCGACCGGCGCCTGCGCCTGAGCGCGCCCGTGGCGCAGTCGCGGGCCTGCTTCTACACGCGGGCAGGCGACGACTGGAATTTTCACTCCATCGATTCGCTCAAGACAGAGGTGGTGGGCGTGATCGACGACTACGGCTACGACGACGGCCCGATGGATGCCTATATCGCGGAAAACCGGAACCAGCATACGCGCATCGCGCTGGCCTTCGGCGCGTCGGCTGGCACCACCAATGTGCAGAAACTGCTGGGCGGACGCTATCGCGTTGTGCTGGAACATGCCGCCGTCATGGCGCAACTGAGCAAGCGGCTCGACGTGGCGGGCCGCATCCGCCAGGCGGGCTGTCTCGACAAGGAGCTGCCGCTGACCATCGGCTTTGCGACGCAGGACATCCGCGCCGACACCTGGGTCCGCGCGCTGGCCGACGGCGTGCACAAGATCGACGCTTCCGGCGAGCTCAAGGCCCTGCAGAAGCGCTACAAGCTGGACTAGCCCGGCAGGCGGTTACATCGCCAGCGCTTTTTCCACCGCGCCCACCAGCTGCTTGTCCGAAGGCGTGACCTTGCTGCCGAAGTTATCCACCACCTTGCCGTTGCGGTCGATCAGGTATTTGTGGAAGTTCCAGGCCGGCGCCTTGCCGGTGATCTTGATCAGGTTGGCGAACAGCGGATTCGGTTCCTTGCCCGACACTACCGACTTGGCGAACATCGGGAACTTCACGCCGTAGGTGTTGTAGCAGAAGTCGGCGATTTCCTTGCTGCTGCCCGGCTCCTGCTGGCCGAAGTCGTTCGACGGGAAGCCCAGGATCACCAGGCCCTTGCTGCCGTACTTGGCGTACATCGCCTCCAGCCCTTCGTACTGGTTGGTGAAGCCGCAGTAGCTGGCCGTGTTGACCACCAAAATCACCTTGCCGGAATACTGGCACAGGTCCTGCGGCGATTCATCCTGCAGACGCTTGAAGGTTTGCTTGAGGATGGCCGGGCAGCTGGCGGGCGCCGCGGCAGGAGACGCCGCCGGCGCGGCGGCAGGCGCCTGGGCAAATGCGGATGCGCCGACCAGCAAAGTCAGCGAGGACAACAGGCAGAACTGGGCAAAGGTCTTGGACATGATGATCGGCGGGGAAAGGGGAAAAAACCATTTTATGACAAACTCGGGCGGCCTGCTTGCCGGGCCTGTGGATAACCTTTCCCAGCCCCGCGCACGATTGAGCGAAATTAAGCAAAATACGCTCTGCTGCTCCACACTGCATGCCAGACCTGACCTCACGCGAGGATGCCATGTTGAAGCCGCTTTGTCTGTTATGCCTGCTGTGCTTGGGACTGGCCGGCGCCGCCCCGGCGCAAACGGTCACGCTGCCGAACATGACGGCCACCCAAGTCACCGTGTCCGGCCTGTCCTCGGGCGCCTACATGGCGGTGCAGTTCGAGGTGGCCTTCTCGCAGACGGTGCAGGGCGCCGGCATCATCGCCGGCGGGCCGTACTTCTGCTCGCAGGGCAGCGCGCTTATCGCCACCATCAGCTGCAGCTGCACCAGCGAGCTGTTCCCGTGCCGCGTGCGCCCCGGCGGTACCCGCATCAATGAACTGATCGCCTTCACCGACTGGTTCGCCGGCGCCGGCGGTATCGATCCGCCCGCCGCGCTGGCCAGCCACCACATCTGGATGTTCTCCGGCAGCGCCGATACCGTCGTGCCGCAGCCGGTGATGAACGACCTGTACTTCTACTATCGCCACTACATCGACGCCGACCACATCTCCTACACCCGCAACCTGCCGGCCGAGCATGCGATGCCGACCGACCAGTTCGGCAACAGCTGCGCCACGCTGGGCACGCCCTACATCAACAACTGCGGCTACGATGCGGCGGGTGAACTGCTGCGCTGGCTCTACGGCCCGCTCACGCCGCGCAACAACGGCACGCTGAGTGGCCGCTTCATCGCCTTCGACCAGTCGGAATTTTTGCCGCTGCCGGGCTGGCACGGCATGGCGGAAACCGGCTACCTGTACGTGCCCAAGGCTTGCGACGGCAACAACGGCGCGGGTTGCCGCTTGCATGTGGCCTTCCACGGCTGCCAGCAGGACCTGGACGACATCGGCACCACCTTCGTCGAGCGCGCCGGCTACAACGCCTGGGCCGACAGCAACAAGATCGTGGTGCTGTATCCGCAGGCGTCGGCGATCTACCCGTACACCAATCCCAAGGCATGCTGGGACTGGTTCGCCTACGACGACGCGCGCTACGCGCAAAAGTCCGGCAACCAGATGGCGGCCGTCAAGCGCATGGTGGACCGGCTGACCGGCGTGGCGCCGGCCACCGTGCTGGTGCGGCGTTAAATGCCGCCCATGCAGATGTATTTGATGACCAGGAAGTCGTCCAGCCCATAGTGCGAACCTTCGCGCCCCAGGCCCGATTGCTTGACGCCGCCGAACGGCGCGATCTCGTTGGAGATCAAGCCGGTGTTGACGCCGACCATGCCGCTCTCCAGCCCCTCCGCCACGCGCCAGATGCGGCCGATGTCGCGCGAGTAGAAGTAACTGGCCAGCCCGAACTCGGTGCTGTTGGCCAGCTCCACCGCCTGCTCGTCGGTGGTGAAGCGGAACAGTGGCGCCAGCGGGCCGAAGGTCTCCTCGCTGGCGACGATCATGTCGCTGGTGACGTCGGCGATCACGGTCGGCTGGAAGAAACTGTGGCCCAGCGCGTGGCGCTTGCCGCCGGCCAGCAGGCGGCCGCCCTTGGCCAGCGCGTCGGCCACGTGCTGCTCGACCTTCTGCACGGCCTTGTCGTCGATCAGCGGACCTTGCGTGACGCCCTCCTCCGCGCCGTTGCCGACCTTGAGCTTGGCCACGGCGGCCACCAGCTTCTCGGCGAACTGCTCGTACACGCCGTCCTGCACGTAGATGCGGTTGGCGCAGACGCAGGTCTGGCCGGCGTTGCGGTACTTGGAGGCCAGCGCGCCCTCCACCGCCGCATCGAGGTCGGCGTCATCGAACACGATGAAGGGCGCGTTGCCGCCTAACTCCAGCGACAGCTTCTTGATGGTCGGCGCGCACTGCTCCATCAGCAGGCGGCCCACCGCCGTGGAGCCGGTGAAGGTCAGCTTGCGCACGGTGGGGTTGGACGTCATCTCGCCGCCGATCTCCTTCGGCGTCCCCGTCACCACGCTGAACACGCCGGCCGGCACGCCCGCGCGCTCGGCCAGCACGGCCAGCGCCAGCGCGCAATACGGCGTCGACTCGGCCGGCTTGAGCACCATCGGGCAGCCCGCCGCCAGCGCCGGGCCGACTTTGCGGGTGATCATCGCGATCGGGAAGTTCCACGGCGTGATGGCGGCGCACACGCCGATCGGCTCCTTGGTCACCAGCAGGCGGCGGTCCGGCCATGGGGAGGCCAGCGTCTCGCCGGCCACGCGCTTGGCTTCCTCGCCGAACCATTCGATGAAGGAGGCGCCATACGCCACCTCGCCGCGCGACTCGGCCAGCGGTTTGCCCTGTTCGGCCGTCATCAGCTGCGCCAGGTCTTCGGTGTTCGCCAGGATCAGGTCATTCCACTTGCGCAGGATGGCGGCGCGCTCCTTGGCGCTCTTCTTGCGCCATGCCGGCCAGGCGGCGTTGGCGGCGGCGATGGCGCGGCGCGTTTCGGCGGCGCCCATCAGCGGCACGGTGCCAAGCTGCTCGCCGGTGGCGGGATTGGTCACGGCCAGCGTGGCGCCGTTGTCGGCATCGCTCCAGGCGCCATCGATGTAGGCCTGCTGGCGCAGCAGGGTGGGATCTTTAAGCTGCAACATGGGTAAGCTCCTTTACTCCACGGTGAACGAGGATAAATCGGGATGCGGGTCGGGATAGGACAGGTCCATCGCTTCCAGGGTCTCCAGCAGCAAGCTGGCGACCACCAGGTTGCGGTGGGTCTTGGAGTTGGCCGGCACCACGTACCACGGCGCGTGCGGCGCGTTGGTCTCGCGGATGGCGCGTTCGTAGGCGCGTTGGTACTCGTCCCATTTCTTGCGCTGCTCGACGTCGGCCGGGTTGAATTTCCACTGCTTGTCGGGATCGTCCAGCCGCTCCTGCAGGCGCTGGCGCTGTTCTTCCTTCGAGATGTGCAGGAACACCTTGACGATCACCGTGCCAGTCTCCGCCAGCATGCGTTCGAAATCGCGGATCTGCGCGTAACGGCGCTTGCACTCGGCGCCGTCGATCATGCCCTGCACCTTGGTGATCAACACGTCTTCGTAGTGGCTGCGATTGAAGATCGCGATCTCGCCCTTGACCGGCACCTGCTGGTGCACGCGCCACAGGTAATCGTGGGCCAGTTCGTTATCGGTCGGCTTCTTGAAGGCGGCGGCGCGCACGCCCATCGGGCTGATGCCGTTGAACATGGCGCGTACCGTGCCGTCCTTGCCGGCGGTGTCCATGCCCTGCAGGATCAAGAGTACCTTCCGATCGTGCTCGGCGTACAGCTTGTCCTGCAAGGCGTCGATGCGGGCGATCAGCGCGGCGGTGCGCTTCAGGTCCAGCGCCTTGGCTTTGGACTTGCTCAGTTCCGGGTTGGCGGAGCGGCTGGAAAAAACCGCGTCGTCTGCGTCGCTTTCACGCAGTTTCAGTTTGGCGGTGGCGCCGAAGCGCTGGCGGGCGTTATGTGTCATGGGATTAGCTTATCACTTTGCGGCAAGTGTTGCGGCACGACAGCCCCACCACGCGGCTTCCTCGAATACCGAGAACCCCGACAGGTCGGCGTGCGCGAACAGGATGGGGCCATCGGCCTCGCGCAACGCCTTCATGCCGGCGTTGCTGCGGAAGCTGGGTCCCGGCGAGGCCATGGCGTGGCCGCGCAGCGTGATGTCGACCCGCTCGACGCAGGAGGCGAACTGCGATCCGTAGGCTTCCTTCAAATCGGCGCTGGCCAGCGCCAGCAATTCCTCCGGCGTGGCGGCCTCCATCCAACGCCGCGCCGCGCCAGGCTTGCGGTCGGACAGCGCGACGTAGGCGCTGAACACGGTCTTCTCCGGCGGCCGCACGCGGATGTCCTGGTGGGTGGAGACCACGAAGCCCAGTCCCGGCTCGCTGTACACCACGTTATCCCAGGACAGCGGCTGGCTGGGTCGCTCGTCCGGGAAGCGCTTGAGCAGGAAGTTCGCCACCATCCACGGCGCGTACTGCGGCACGTGTTGGGCCGGGTCGAAGCCATAGGCGGCGATGTTCTCCACCACTCGCGCCGCCACGTAGGTGGGCATCGCGCAGATGGCCTTGCGGGCGCGGACGATGTAGCTCGACGGTTGGCCGTTTTCCAGCTTGAAGCACAGCGCTTCGACGCCGTCCGCCGTCTTCTTCAGCGATACCGCGGTGCCGGCCATGCGCTGCACGCCGGATGCGCGCTCGATGCCGGAAGCCAGCGGCTGCAAGCCTCCCGGCCACGTGAGCCAGGCGCCGTTGCCGGCGTTGGCGGCCTGGCCCCAGCGGCTGCAGTAGTAGTGCAGCCCGGCCCAGGCCGAGACCTGGTCATAGCGCGTGCCGTAGTCGTCGCGGCAGCAGTAGTTCAGGTACCAGTGCAGCGTCGGCGATTTGTAGCCGTTCTGCTCCAGCCACTGCTTGAGGGTGATGCGGTCCAGCGCCTGCCATTGCGGATCTTCCGACGACAGCACAGTGGGGAACACGAACACGCGGCGGCCATCCGCGCCATGCGTCTGGCGCAGCCGCGTTACCTCGGCGAAGAAACGCGTGTGTTCGTCGCGCTCCCATTGCGGCACGCCGTCGGTGGGGATGAAGCCGTCCTGCCAGTGGCCGTTGAACAGCAGCCGCTCCTCCGGTCCATGCAGGATGTAGCGCTCGTCGTAGTAGGGCTTCTCCGCCATCGGATCTTTTTGAATGATCCCCAGGTCGGCCAGGATCTCGCGCACATGCACCGATTCCGGCGACGGTAGCGGCAGGTAATGCGCGCCGGTCGGGTATTCGAGGTCGCCGAAGGCGCCGCCGGCCGCGTTACCGTGCGGTTGCGGGCCGTCGATCATCAATACGTCGGTCTTGCCCAATTTTTTCAGCTTCCACGCGGCGGTCAGGCCGGCCACGCCGGAGCCGAGGATGGCGATATCGGTGTGGATAACTTTTGACGGCGGCGGCAAGGCGCGGCGCTCGCGCAGGAAGTGGCCCTCGGCGCGGCCCGGATAATGCACCGCCGGCGTGACCTCCTGCCAGCGGTGGAATCCCGCCACGCTGCCCGCCGCCACCACGCCGCTGGCGCCGGCCCATACGAGGAAGGAACGGCGCAGCATCAGCGTATCACCCGGCGCCAGTCCTGCTCGAACTCGTGCACCAGCGATTGCGTGTTGAGGCGGTTCGGCTCCATCGGCAAGGCCTTCATATCCGGCGGGAAGACGAACATCTCGCGCGTGGTGTCGGCGTTCAGGTAGCGCATCGGCAGGCGGTAGTCGGTGGGCGGCTTGTAGTCCGCCTGTGGCGTGGCGAGAATGAAGCCCCATTCGCCGAACGACGGCACATAGGCGTGGTACGGCCAGGTCTTCAGGCCAACCTCGCGCAGCGTGGCGTCGATGGTCCAGTAGGCGTGCGGCGCGAAGAACGGCGACGTCGATTGCACCACCATCAAGCCGTTGGCGGCCAGGTGCTTCTTCACCATGCCGTAGAACGGCACCGAATACAGCTTGCCCAGCGCGAAACTGGACGGATCGGGGAAGTCGACGATGACGGCGTCGAACATGTCATCGTTGTGCTGCAGCCAGATCGCCGCGTCGGCGTTGATGACGCGCACCCGCTTGTCACTGAAGGAGCCGTGATTCAGTTTGACCAGTTCCTCGCGCTTGGTGAAGGCGCCGGTCATGGCCGGGTCGAGGTCCACCAGCGTGACCTGCTGGATGTTCGGATAGCGCAGGATCTCGCGCAGCGCCAGGCCGTCGCCGCCTCCCAGCACCAGCACGCGCCGCGCCCAGGGCAGCGGTTGCAGCACCGGATGCACCAGCGCCTCGTGGTAGCGGTACTCGTCGCGCGAGGAGAATTGCAGGTTGCCGTTGATGTACAGGCGCAGGTCGTCCTTCCAGCGCGTGATCACCAGCCGCTGGTAGGGCGTGGTGGTGGCGAACACGATCTCGTCGCCGAACAGGCCATGCTCGCCCCAGTAGGTCATCTTGTCGGCGAAGGCGAAGCCGAACACCAGCACGCACATCACGCTGGCGGCGCGCAGCATGCGGCCGGTGACGTTCTTCAGCTCTGTGCGGAACGCCGTAATTGTCCACAGGGCGACGCCCACGTTCAGCATGCCGAACAAAAAGCCGGTGCGCACCAGCCCCAGATACGGCGCCAGCACCAGCGGGAACAGCAGCGACACCGCCAGCGCGCCCAGGTAGTCGAAGGTCAGCACGCGGCTGACCAGTTCATTGAACTCGGTCTTGCGCTCGTTCAGGGCGCGCATCACCAGCGGCACCTCCATGCCGACGAAGGCGCCGATCAGGAACACCATCACGTACAGCAGCGTGCGGAACGGTGCCGCCATCCACGAGAAGGTCAGAAACAGCACGGCCGCCGACAGGCCGCCCACCAGGCCGACCGCCAGTTCGATGTCCACAAAGCGCGCCAGCACATCCTCATCCCTGACATACTTGGAAAAGTGCGCGCCCACGCCCATGGCGAACAGGTAGCAGCCGATAATGGTGGAAAATTGCAGGATCGAGTCGCCCAGCAGGTAGCTGGACAGGGCGCCGGCGATTAATTCGTAGGCCAGGCCGCAGGAGGCGACGACGAAGACGGACAGGATGAGAATCTTTTTGGTCATTTAGCTATTTTTGCACTAATATGTTTGAGCGTTAGCAAGTTAACCACTTTAACCCAAGGTGCGCCGTGCCCGCCATCCAAAACTACCTTATTCATCTTTTACTGGCTGCCGTGCTGCTGGCGGTCTTTTTCAAAGCCTACACGTGGATGACGCCTTTTGACGAGGTGCTGCTGATACGGCAGGGGAATTTCGCCGCGGCGCTATCGCTGGGCGGGGCCTTGATAGGTTTTTCCGTCACCATCGCGTCGGCGCTGGTGCATACTGCCGATTACCGCGAGTTCTCCGCCTGGGCGCTCGGCGCGATGGTGGTGCAGATGCTGGCCTATGCCATCACCACGCGCGCGCTGAACATGGCGAAGGACCAGATCGAGGGTAACAACGCGGCCTTCGGCGGCTTGCTGGGCGCGATCTCCATTTCCATCGGCGCCATCAACGGCGCCTGCATTTCCTGAAGAATTAACCAAAATACTATCGCGAGGACCATCATGGGCTTAGGCAGCTTTATCAAGAAGCAGTTTATCGACGTACTGCAGTGGAACGAGGAAGTCGACGGCGTCCTCGCGTGGCGTTATCCGATGCAGGACCAGGAGATCCAGAACGGCGGCGTGCTGGTGGTGCGTGAGTCGCAGATGGCGGTGTTCGTCAACGAGGGCCAGATCGCCGACGTGTTCGGCCCCGGCACCCACAAACTGACCACGCAAACCCTGCCGCTGCTGACCAACCTGAAAAACTGGGACAAGCTGTTCGATTCGCCGTTCAAGTCGGATGTCTATTATTTCAGCACCCGCGTGCAGACCGGCCGCAAATGGGGCACGCCGCAACCGATCACCATCCGCGACAAGGACTTCGACATGGTGCGCGTGCGCGCCTTCGGCATGTACTCGTACCGCGTGGCCGATCCACGCCTGTTCTTCAAGGAGATCAGCGGCACCCGCGAGGCCTACACCCGCGACGAGGTGGAAGAACAGCTGCGCGGCATCCTGATGGCCACCATGGCCAGCTCGCTGGGCAGCGCGCAGGTGCCCTTCCTCGACATGGCGGCCAACCAGGCGCTGATGGCGCAGCAGGTCAAGGGCGACCTGGCCACGGCGTTCGGCCGCTACGGCATCGGCCTCGATGAATTCAACGTCGCCAGCGTCAGCCTGCCGGAGGAACTGCAGGCCGCGCTGGACGAGCGCATCTCCGCCGGCATGAAGGGCGGCATGAGCGCCGACAAGATGGCCGGCTTCACCAAGTATCAGGCGGCCACCGCGATCCCGCTGGCGGCGCAGAACGAGGGCGGCATGGCCGGCATCGGCGTCGGCCTGGGCGCGGGCGTGCAACTGGGCCAGGTGATGGGCCAGGCGCTTGGCGCGTCGCTGGCGCCGGCCTCGCCGGGCGCTCCCGCGCCGGCGGCTGCGGCACCAGCAGCAGCGGCCGAGGACTCGATCGAGGCGCGGCTGGAAAAACTCAAAGGTCTGCTCGACAAGGGCTTGATCACGGCTACCGATTACGACAGCACCAAGGCCGAACTGCTGAAAAAACTGCTCGGTTAAGCGCACTACATGCAAATCGTCTCCTGTCCCAGCTGCGGCGCGGAAGTCAAATTCCGCTCGCACGCCTCGGTTATGGCTGTGTGCGAGTATTGCAGCACCAGCGTGCTCAAAGACGCCGACTCGGTCAAGGACCTGGGCAAGATGTCGTCCGTGCTGGAGGACTACTCGCCGATCCAGATCGGCACCTCCGGTGTGCTGGGCAAGCGTCCGTTCACGGTGGTCGGCCGCATCCAGCTGCGCTACGCGGCCGGCATGTGGAACGAGTGGTACCTGCTGTTCGACGACGGCGTGACCTCGTGGCTGGGCGATTCGTCCGGCATGTACACCGTCACCGCCGAATTCAAGATCGATCCCGTGGCCGCGACGGAGCTGCCGGTGTTCGAGCATCTGCAGCCCGGCCAAAATTTCCCGATCAACGGCGCGCTGTACACCGCCGCCGAGATCCGCACCGCCGATTGCATCGGCGGCCAGGGCGAGCTGCCGTTCAAGGTGGGCGAAGGCTACCAGGCCAGGGTGGCGGACTTCCGCCGTGGCACGGAGTTCATCACGCTAGACTATTCGGATTCGCCGCGCCCGGTGGTCTACACCGGCCTGGCCGTCACGCTGGAGAGCATGCAATGCCAGCTGCTGCGCGACGACGACACCATCCAGCGCGCGGCCGGACGCTATCGCGGCAAGCTCGATGCGCTCGACTGCCCGTCCTGCGGCAGCGGCATCAAGTACATCCCCGGCGTGACGGCCACGCTGGTGTGCCCGGCCTGCCACGCGCAGATCGACGCCGCCAGTCCGAAGGCCGCCGTGCTGGCCGCCGGCGAGCGCGTGGCCGCCGTGCCGATGACGATAGAACTGGGCGCGACCGCCAGGATCAACAACCAGGACTTCACCATCATCGGCATGATGCGCCGCGCCGACGACGAAGGCACGCAGTGGAACGAGTACCTGATGTATGGCACCCGCGCCGGCTTCTCCTGGCTGGTGGAGACGGACGAAGGCTGGTCCGGCGCGAACGTGATGGCCGACTGGCCGGTGGCGTACGCGCCCGGCGCGCCGACGGTGACGGTGGACCGGTCGCAGTTCTCCCGCCTGTACGACTACGGCTCGGTGGTGACCTTCGCCGCCGGCGCCTTCAACTGGCGCGTGGCGGCGGGCGACCGCACGCGGGTGCAGGAGTTTGCCGCCGGCCAGATCCGCCTGGCGGCCGAGACCACGGAGCAGGAGATGACGTGGTCGCGCTCGTCGCCGGTGCCGGCCGACCAGCTCAAGGCCTGGTTCGGCGACAAGTTCAAGGGCCGCGTGGGCGGACCTGCGGCGGCCAAGGGCGGCAAGCGCCGCTACCGCGACACCGCCAAGTACATCATCTGGTTCATGCTGGCCATTAACGCGATACCGCTGCTGATGAATTTTTCCGGCACCTGGTTCCTCAGCCTGCTCGGCGCGGCGGCGATCTACCTGCCCGCCTGGTTTATGGATAACGAAGACAAATCATGAGCAAATTTTTCATCTACGCGGTCATCGTTTCCGTGGTCACCTCGGGCAGCAGCTGGATGCGCGCCATGAGCGGCAGCAGCAACTACAGCAGCGGCTACCGGGGCAGCACCTGGAGCTCGAACACCGGCGGCGGCGGCGGCAGTTATGGCGGCGGCTCCGGCGGCGGAGGCCACAAGTGAAACGCGAGGCGCTCCCGGCCCGGGCGGCCGTCGCGGCCGTGCATCAGCCGGCCGGCACGCATCTGCTGGCGGACCTGAGCGGCATCACTGCCGAAAAATTGAGCAATTGCGCGGAACTGGAAGCGCTGTTGCGCGCGGCCGCCGAGGCGGCGCAAGCGCGCGTGCTGTTCAGCCATTTCCACGGCTTCGGCGAAGGCCTGGGCGTGACCGGCGTGGTGCTGCTGGCGGAATCGCACATCTCGATCCACACCTGGCCCGAATGCGGCTTTGCCGCCGCCGACATCTTCATGTGCGGCAGCGCGCAGCCTGATGTGGCGCTCGCCATCATCGAAGCGGCCCTGCAGCCGGCCGCCTGCCAGATCAACACGGTGCGGCGCGCGCCTCCCGCGATCAGTTGACCCTGGCCGCGCTCTGGCTGGGCGACATCAGCTTGAGCGGCACATCGATAGCCGGTTCGTTGACGCCCATGGCAGGCGCGGCCAGCGGCTGCACTATCGCCGCCAGCGGTTGCGCCTTGTCCGCCACCACCGATGCGCAACCGGTCGTCGCCACCACGGCCAACAGCACGAGCATTGTCTTCATGTATTTCCCCTCTGGGTGGACTAAGTGTCAACCAAATTATCACCCAGGAAATAGACGATGACAATATGCAACGCTATTGTGCGCGGCGTGTTTGTTGCGCCGTGTACTCAGGCGGTTTGGGCGGCGGCCAGTTCGCCATCCTTGGCGTTGGCCGCGGCAAACGCGGGCCGACTGGTGACACGCGCCACGTACTGCTCGATCACGGGCAGCTTGGGCAGCAGGTCGAAGGCACCCATCCAGCCCAGCGACGTGGCCCACAGCACGTCGACCGCGCTGAACTGCTCACCCAGCAGGTACGGCCCCTTGGACAGCTGTTCGATGAAGGTGTTGAACATGGTGTCGAAATCGCCGTAGTGGCAGGACGACTTGTCGGCCGGCGTGTTCTTCATCCACTTGTCGACGATGGCCGGCTCGAAGCAGCTGCCGTAGAAGGCCATCCAGCGCAGGTAAGGGCCGCGCAGCGGATCGCCCAGTGGCGGCGCCAGTTTGGCGTCCGGGAACAGGTCGGCCAGGTACAGGTAGATCGCCACCTGCTCGGTGACGATGGCGTCGTTGTGGCGGATCGCCGGCACCTTGCCCATCGGATTGACGGCCAGGTAGGCGGCTTCGCGGTTCTCGCCCTTTTTCATGTTCATCACATGCAGCGCGTAGGGCGCGTGCAGCTCTTCCAGCAAGGTCATCACGCCGGTGGAGCGCGAATACGGGCAGTGGTACAAGGTCAGTTGGGGTGCCATGGTGTTTCTCCTGTCGATGGTGAAGAAACGCCACGTTATCTCTTGCTATGATGACGGTCTTGTAAAAACGCGAACCCGATCATGCAAACCGTGACGAGCCGGCCCAAAGGCGTGATCAATCCCGCCGCGGCCGGGAAAGCCTTCCGCCTTGAACGCTACCTGCCGCCGCCGGACCTGGCGCCGTTTGTCGAATACTTCTGGCTGATCGCGTACTCCTTGCCGGACGGCGTAGTCCACGTGCAGCGCACCCTGCCTTCGCCCTGCATCCACCTGGTGTTCGACGCCGGCCGCACGGCGGTATTCGGCGTGATGACGGGGGCTTTCGAATACACGCTCAAGGGCAGCGGCCGCATCCTCGGCGTGCGCTTTCTGCCGGGGGCGTTCCGCAGTTTCCTGAAGCGGCCGGTGCAGTCCGCGACCAACCGCGAATTGCCGCTGTCTTCACTGTTCGATTGCGACGATGACGAGGCCGAACGCAGCGTGCTGGCGGCGCCCGACGACGCCGGCATGGTGGAGGCGGCCAGCGCCATCCTGCGCCGCGCGCTGCCCGCGCCCGATCCGCAGACCGCGCGCATCGCGCAGATACTGGACGCGGTCCAGCGGCATCCGGACATCACGCAGGTGCGGCAGCTGGCCGACCACGCCAGCATCGGCGTGCGCAGCCTGCAGATCCTGTTCAAGGAATACGTGGGCGCCACGCCAAAATGGGTGATACGCCGCAACCGCCTGCTGGACGCGGCCGACCAGCTGGCGCACGGCAGCGATGTCGACCTGGCCGCGCTGGCGCAGGCGCTGGGCTATTACGACCAGGCCCACTTCACCACCGATTTCGAAAAACTGGTCGGCAAGCCGCCGGCCGATTACCGCCGCAGTTGCAGGGAGCAGGCCTGAGGGTGGATCACGGCGCCGGATCGGCCGCATCCAACAGGTTGGTGCGCAAGTTGACCACCGCCTTCTGCAGAGCCCGGAAGTCTTCGGGCGCCAGGCCGGCCGCCTTGGCCGTGATTTCCCGGTAATCGAACGCTTTCTCACGCAGCGCGCGCCCGGCGTCGGTCAGCGACACGCGCACGCTGCGCTCGTCTTCCGTGTCGCGTTCGCGGCGCACATAGCCCATCGCTTCCAGCCGCTTGAGCATCGGCGTGAGCGTGCTGGGTTCCAGGAACAGCTTTTCGCTCAGCCCCTTGACCGTCTGCCGGTCCTCCTCCCACAGGCAAATGATGGTGACGTACTGCGTGTAAGTCAGGCCAAGCTGCTCGAGCACGGGCTTGTAGACGCGCGAGTAGGCCAGGTTGGTCGAATAGATCGCAAAGCACATGAAATCGCCCAGTTTCGCGACGTTCTTGCGGGCATTGTGGTCGTTGCTCATATGAACTCCAAAATTTATTTATCGAGATAATCATTATCGTACTTGAAAAATGCCGAATCCTTGTATATATTTACGTTCGTAATGATTATCGCGATAAGTAATTCATCCCAATCGATCCGCCACCCCAGGAGTGAACCATGAAGAACATCCGCATCCTCGCAGCCGCCACCGCCGCCGCCATCGCTACGCAATTCTCCCTGCCAGCCATGGCACAGGAGCAGCAGCCCTTCGCAGCGATCAAGCAAATCGACGCCGGCGTGCTCAACGTAGGCTACGTGGATGCGGGACCGGCCAACGGCCCGGTCGTGATCCTGCTGCACGGCTGGCCCTACGACATCCACAGCTACGTCGACGTCGTGCCCCTGCTGACCAAGGCCGGCTACCGCGTGATCGTGCCGCACCTGCGCGGCTACGGCAGCACGCGCTTCCTGGATGCTAAGGCGGTCCGCAACGGCGAGCCGGCCGCGCTGGCCGACGACGTCGTCGCGCTGATGGATGCCCTGAAGATCGACAAGGCCGTGCTGGCCGGCTACGACTGGGGCGCCCGCACCGCCGACATCGTGGCGGCGCTGTGGCCGCAGCGGGTCAAGGGACTGGTGTCGGTGAGCGGCTACCTGATCGGTAGCCAGGAGGCAGGCAAGCAGCCGCTGCCGCCAAGCGCCGAACTGCAATGGTGGTACCAGTTCTACTTCGCCACCGAACGCGGCCAGGCCGGCTACGACAAGAACCGCCACGATTTCGCCAAGCTGATCTGGCAAACCGCCTCGCCGCAATGGCGCTTCGACAACGCCACCTTCGACCGCAGCGCCGCCTCGCTGGAGAATCCGGACCACGTGGCCATCACGGTGCATAACTACCGCTGGCGCCTCGGCCTGGTGTCCGGCGAAGCGCGGTACGCCGGCCTGGAAGCGCGCCTCGCGCAATCGCCCGCCATCACGGTGCCCACCATCACGCTGGAAGGCGACGCCAACGGCGCGCCGCATCCCGAGCCGACCACGTACGCCAAGCGCTTCACCGGCAAGTACAAGCATGAAACGATCTCCGGCGGCATCGGCCACAACCTGCCGCAGGAAGCGCCGCGTGCCTTTGCCCAGGCCGTGATCGAAGTCGACCACCTGTAATCCACCATCATACGAGGCCTCCCATGAGCAATCAGCCAACTCCGGCGTGGAACATCCGGCACGCCTATATCGACGGCGCCTTCGTGCCGGTGCACGGCGAGCGCGTGGTGGAAAGCGTGAACCCGGCCACCGGGCAGGTCATCGGCACCGCCCTGCTGGCCAGCCGCGAGGACGCGCGGCGCGCCATCGCCGCGGCCAAGCGGGCGCAGGAGGGGTTGTGGCACGCTAGCAAAGACGAGCGCATCGCCATGCTGCGGCGCCTGCAGGCGGCCGTGCTGGCGCACACGGACCGCATCCGCGATGTCACGATCGAGGAATATGGCGGCCCGCTGGCGCGCGCCCGCTGGATCAGCCAGTACGCGTCGCAGTGCTTCGCCACCGCGGCCGACGCGCTGGCCCGGCATGAACCGGTCCGGCGCATCGGCGAGGCGACCGTGCTGATGCAGCCGGTCGGCGTGGCCGCGCTGATCGCGCCCTGGAACAGCGCGGCCGGGTCGATCTGCAGCAAACTCGCCTCAGCGCTCGCGGCCGGATGCGCCTCGGTGATCAAGCCCAGCGAACTGGGCCCGATCCAGGCGCAGGTGGTGGCCGAGGCGCTGCATGAAGCGGACCTGCCGCCCGGCGTCTTCAACATCCTGCTCGGTTCGGGCAGCGACGTTGGTGACGAACTCAGCAGGCATCCCGACATCGCCAAGATTTCCTTCACCGGCTCGACCGCGACCGGCAAGCTGATCGCGCGCGCCGGCATCGATACCATGAAGCGGGTCAGCCTGGCGCTGACCGGCAAGTCCGCCTCCATCCTGCTGGACGACGCCGACCTGGCGCACGCGTTGCCGCTGGCGGTCAACGCGGCGTTCATGAACAACGGCCAGGCCTGCGTGGCCGGCAGCCGCCTGCTGGTGCCGCGCGCCCGCATGGACGAAATCGCCGGGCGCGTGGTCGCCATCGTGGCCGGCATGCGCGTCGGCGACCCGCGCGACCCGGACACGCACATCGGGCCGCTGGCCAGCCGCGTCCAGTATGAGCGCATACAGCACTACATCGGGCGCGGCCTGGCGCAGGGCGCCGCGCTGATCGCCGGCGGCGAGGGCAAGCCGGCTGGGCTGGACGCGGGCTTCTTCGTCAGGCCCACCGTATTCGCCAACGTGCGCAACGACATGGACATCGCGCGGGAAGAGATTTTCGGACCCGTGCTGTCGATGATCGGCTATGGCGACGAGGAAGAGGCGATCCGCATCGCCAACGACTCCGACTACGGCTTGCAAGCCTACGTGTTCACATCGCAACCGGAGCGCGCGCAGCGGATCGCCGGACGGCTGGAGGCAGGCACCGTGCTGATCAACCGCATCGTGCCCGAACTGCTGGCGCCATTCGGCGGCGTCAAGCAATCGGGGATCGGCCGGGAGTTCGGCGTGTTCGGACTGGAAGCGTTCCTGGAACCTAAAACCATCGTGGAAGACAATTGACGGCGCCATCGTCCGATGAGACACTGTGCGCCTTACCCACCCACAGGAGACCATAAAATGCGCCAAGTAGATACTGCCCTCCTGTCGGCTGCCTGATTACGTCGGGACTCCCCTCCGTAGTGTGTTGATCCGCGCGTTCTCGCGCAGCTGACTTCCCGTATTCGCCACCTATTCGCTTTTTCGCGAAGGGTATTGCTCGTCTTACCGGAATCAGGAAACACACACACCATGATCGACATCGATTTTGAATCGCTGCGCCTTATCGGCTTAACGCAAACCATCGCCAGCCAGCTTTACCTCTTGCACGACGCGCCGGCCAACGCCCAGCTGGTGCGCATCACCGAAATCCAGCGCGACTGGCTCACCGTCCACGACGGCCACGAGGAGTTCCGCGCGCGCGTGCTGCCGGCACTGCACGACGCCGCGCTGGCCGTCGGCGACTGGGTGCTCAGCACCACGCTGGCCCACGACGAACGCTGGCTCAGCGCGCTGCTGCCGCCCACCACCCACATCGCCCGGCGCGGCAACGACGGCCGGCATCACAGCCTGGTCAGCAACGTCGACACGGCGCTGCTGGTGATGGGACTGGACCACGACTTCAATCCGCGCAGGCTGGAGCGCTACCTCGCCATCGTCAAGACGGCCGGCGTGGAGCCGGTGGTAGTGATGAGCAAGGCCGACATCGGCGACGAGGTGGACCAGCGCATGGAGTTGCTGCGCCAGCGCCTGCCCGCCAGCATTCCGCTGCTGGCCGTCAACACGCTCAGCGACGACGCCGCGGCGCAGCTGGCGCCGTGGCTGGGCGCGGGCCAGACGCTGGTGTTGCTGGGCTCCTCGGGCGCCGGCAAATCCACGCTGACCAACACGCTGACGCAGGCAGGCCAGCAGACCGGAGGCGTGCGCAAGGGGGATGGACGCGGCCGGCACACGACCACATCGCGCTCGCTGCACCGCTGCGCCGGCGGCGCCTGCATCATCGACACGCCAGGCCTGCGCAGCTGGCAGCCCGACGCCGACGAGGCCAGCCTGACGGCCGCCTTCGACGACATCGACGCGCTGGCCGCGCAATGCCAGTTCCGCGACTGCCGCCACGCGGGCGAGCCCGGCTGCGCGGTGCGCGGCGCGGTGGACGAGGACCGTCTGCTGAACTACCACAAGCTGCTGCGCGAAGCCCGCCGCAACCAGCAGACGCCGCTGGACCGCATCGCCGAAGTCGCCAAGTGGAAAGTGATGCAACGCGCCGCCGTGGCCCGTTCGAAGGACAAGTTCGGCAAGCGATAAAGCTCTCCTTCCGAAGCGGCAATTTCGGAATAGTTCCAACAACTCCGGAACAGCAGAGAAGCCCGGCTAACGTGAAAATCTCCACGTAACCCAAACTTCCCCCTCGTCAGGAGCCGCAGCATGGAACAAAAGCCGCCTGCCATCATCCTGCTGCGCCGTGGCCCGCCACGGTTGCAGCCCTGTCACGACGGCGCCGCTTACGGCTGCTTCACCGAGGCCGGCCGGCGCGGCCCCCATCCGCCTTCGCCGCAGCGTTCCGGCGGAGCGAAGGGATGAGCCCCACGGAATACCGACTGCGCTGCTGAAGCGCCGCCGCCGGTTAGGATGCCGCCGGCGGCATGGCGGGCTTGCGCATCAACATCGGCAGGCAAAACACATACAGGCCGGCGCCGATCAGCCAGACCAGGCCGGGGAAGCTGCCGCGCGACATGAAGTAGATCGTGCTGATCGCCACCGGGCCGATCACGGTCGCCAGGCTGGCGGTACTGGCCAGCACGCCTTGCAGCTTGCCCTGCTGGTCCGGGCCGACGCTGGCCGACACCAGCGATTGCAGGGCCGGCGCGCCGATGCCGCCCAGGCAGAACAAGGGCATCAGCGCGAACGCCATCCAGCCCTGGTTGGCCAGCGCGATCAGGACATAGGCGCAGCTGTCGGCCGCGATGCCCACCATCAGCGCGCGGCGCTCGCCCCAGCGCTCGGCCAGCGGCCCCACGATGAACGCTTGCGCCAGCGCGTGAAACGCGCCGAAGCAGGCCAGCGAGATGCCGATGGTCAGCGAGTCCCAGGCGAACTTGTCCTCGCCGTACAGCACCCACACGGTGCCGCCGATTTCACCGATCACCACCAGCAGGCCGGACGCGCCGATCAGCGGCAATAACGATTTGAAGCTGGCCGCCCAGCGCAGATTGGCCAGCGGGTTAAACGACATGCGCCCCTTGGTCCCCACGTCGCTATCGCGCGCCGTGTGCGATTCGCGCACCACCAGCAAGGTCAGCACCAGGTTGACGGCGTTCATCGCCGCGGCCGCCAGGAAAGGCGCCCTCACCCACCACTCGCCCAACAGGCCGCCGATCACCGGCCCGATGATGAAGCCGATGCCGAAGCACGCGCCCAGTTGGCCGTAGCGGCGCGAGCGCAGGTCTTCCGGCGTGACGTCGGCGATGTAGGCCGACGTCACGGCCATGCTGGCGCCGGTGATGCCGGCGATCGCGCGGCCCACGAACAGCAAGGCCAGCGTCGGCGCCATCGCCATGAACAGGTAGTCGACCACGGCGCCAGCCAGCGACAGCAGCAGCACCGGCCGGCGGCCGATGCGGTCGCTCAGCACGCCGAGGATGGGCGAGAAGATGAACTGCATCAGTGCGTACAGTCCGGTGAAGGCGCCGAAGCGCCAGCCCAGCTCGGACGTATGGCCGACATCGCGCATCAGTTGCGGAATGATAGGCATGGTCAGCCCGATGCCGACGGCGCTCAGGACAACGGTGGCAAGTATGGTCAGCAGTGCGCGGTTCATCTGGCTCTGTTCACAAAGTAGCCGCCGATGATAGGACGATCAGGCCCGTGCCGCTGTGCCCGCTGTCACAAACTACCAGCCTTGCTTCACCCAGCACGCGAAAATGGTAGGCTTGGTAACCCGACCAAGGAGGACGATATGCCCATCACAGGAAGTTGCCACTGCGGGAAGACCACGTTTCGTATCGACGGCGAGATTCCCGACGCCCTGACCCGTTGCACCTGCTCGTTCTGCGCCAAGCGCGGCGCCCTGCTGGCGTACTACACGCCCGCCCAGTTTCACGTGACCTCGGCGGCGCCGGACGACGCCGTGTACCGCTGGCAGACCAAGCTGGTGGCCCACCATTTTTGCGCCCACTGCGGCTGCGCGACCTACTCCGATAGTCCGGCGTTCGAGATGGACGGCAGCTGGGACCAGCACACCCGCCGGATCGGCGTCAACGCCCGCCTGTTCGACAATTTCGACGCGGCTGCGGCCCACATCGATGTCATCGACGGCAAAAACCTCTGGTAGCGCAGGCGTATAAAAAAAAGGCAGCCGAGGCTGCCTTTTTGCTGTGATGCTGATGCGTTGCTTAGTGCTTGGCGCGCAGTTTGGCGATCGCTGCCAGCTGGCCGATGGCCGCTGCCAGTTCGGCTTGCGCTTTCGCGTAGTCGATCCCGGAGGTGTTGTTCGCCAGCGCTTCTTCGGCGCGTTTCTTGGCCGCTGCCGCTTTGGCTTCGTCCAGATCCTTGCCGCGAATCGCGGTATCCGCCAGCACCGTCACGGCGCCCGGCTGCACTTCCAGCAGGCCGCCCGCGACGAAGACAAATTCTTCCTCGGCTTGACCTGGTACCTGGATGCGCACCGCGCCCGGACGGATGCGGGTGATCAGCGGCGTGTGCTTGGGATAGATCCCCAGCTCGCCCTGCTCGCCCGGCAACGCGACGAATTCGGCTTCGCCCGAGTAGATCAACTCCTCGGCGGAAACCACGTCAACGTGAATAGTGTTTGCCATGTGTGTCCTGTCGGTGTGATGCGGCCCCGCTTGCACAGGGCCGCGCTCAAAGCTCAACGATTAGTTGAGTTTCTTGGCTTTTTCGATTGCTTCGTCGATCGTGCCAACCATGTAGAACGCTTGTTCTGGCAGGTGATCGAGTTCGCCGGAAGCGATCATTTTGAAACCCTTGATCGTGTCTTTCAGCGAAACGTATTTACCTGGCGAACCGGTAAACACTTCAGCAACGTGGAACGGCTGCGACAGGAAACGCTGCATCTTACGTGCGCGCGATACCAGCAGCTTGTCTTCCGGCGCCAGTTCGTCCATACCCAGAATCGCGATGATGTCACGCAGTTCCTTGTAGCGCTGCAGGGTGCCTTGAACGGCGCGCGCGGTGTCGTAGTGCTCCTGGCCGACGACCAGCGGATCCAGCTGACGCGAGGTCGAATCCAGTGGGTCCACCGCAGGGTAGATACCCAGCGAGGCGATGTCACGCGACAGAACGACGGTCGAATCCAGGTGACCGAAGGTGGTCGCTGGCGATGGGTCGGTCAAGTCATCCGCTGGAACATACACAGCTTGGATCGAGGTGATCGAACCGGTCTTGGTCGAGGTGATGCGCTCTTGCAGACGGCCCATTTCTTCGGCCAGGGTAGGCTGGTAACCCACTGCGGAAGGCATACGGCCCAGCAGTGCGGAAACCTCGGTACCGGCCAGGGTGAAGCGGTAGATGTTATCGACGAAGAACAGAACGTCCTTGCCTTCGTCACGGAACGCTTCCGCCATGGTCAGGCCGGTCAGCGCGACGCGCAGACGGTTACCAGGTGGTTCGTTCATCTGACCGTAGACCATCGCCACTTTCGAGTTGGCCGGGTTTTCCAGGTCAACCACTTTGGCGTCAGCCATTTCGTGGTAGAAGTCGTTACCTTCGCGGGTACGCTCACCAACGCCGGCGAACACGGACAGACCCGAGTGCGCTTTAGCGATGTTGTTGATCAGTTCCATCATGTTCACGGTCTTGCCCACACCTGCACCGCCGAACAGACCGACCTTACCGCCTTTTGCGAACGGGCAGACCAGGTCAATAACTTTAATGCCGGTTTCCAGCAGGTCCTGCGATGGCGACAGTTCGTCGTATGCAGGAGGAGTGCGGTGGATCGAGGCGATCTGGTCGTGAGCGACCGGGCCGCATTCGTCGATCGGGTTGCCCAGCACGTCCATGATGCGACCCAGGGTAGCTTTACCCACTGGCACCATGATTGGCTTGCCGGTGTTCTGGATCATCATGCCGCGGCGCAGGCCGTCGGACGAACCCAGAGCAATGGTACGGACCACGCCGTCGCCCAGCTGTTGTTGTACTTCCAGGGTCAGCTCGGAGCCAGCCATCTTCAAGGCATCAAATACCTTAGGCATCGCGTTGCGTGGAAACTCTACGTCCACCACAGCGCCGATACACTGAACGATTTTGCCATCAGCCATGTTCGTTCCTTCAAATATAGTTAAATTCGTTTAAACCGCAGCCGCACCGGCGACGATTTCGGAGAGTTCTTTGGTAATCGCAGCTTGACGGGTCTTGTTGTAAATCAGCTTCAATTCGCCGATCACGTTACCGGCGTTGTCGCTTGCCGATTTCATCGCCACCATACGCGCCGATTGCTCGGACGCCAGGTTTTCCGCCACCGACTGGTACACCAGCGCTTCCACATAGCGCTCCAGCAGCTCATCAATCACGGTCGCCGCGTCTGGCTCGTAGATGTAATCCCAGTTGTGATTACCCGCGTCAGCCTGCGTCTTGGCCGCTGGCAGTGGCAGCAACTGCTCCACTACCGGCTCTTGCTTCATCGTGTTAATGAACTTGGTGTAGCACAGGTAGACTGCGTCGATCTCGCCATTCTGGAACTTTTCCAGCATGACCTTGACCGGTCCGATCAGTTTTTCCAGGTGCGGCGTGTCGCCGATCTGCGTTACTTGCGCAACGACAGGGATGCCCACGCGATTCAAAAAACCCAAACCTTTGTTACCGATAGCTACCGCGGCAATCTTGTTGCCGGCTGTTTCCAGCTCACGGGTTTTCGCCGTCACCATGCGCAGGATGTTGGTGTTCATGCCGCCGCACAGACCTTTGTCGGTGGTGACGATCACGAAGCCAACTGCCTTCGCCGTGTCCTTTTGCTCTTCAGCCAGGAACGGGTGGGTGTATTCCGGATTTGCGGTAGCCAGATTAGCGGCGATATTGCGAATCTTTTCACTGTAGGGACGGGCGGCGCGCATGCGATCCTGCGCTTTGCGCATTTTCGATGCGGCGACCATTTCCATCGCCTTGGTGATCTTCTTCGTATTCTCTACGCTCTTGATCTTGCCACGTATCTCTTTGCCTACTGCCATGAGTCCTTACTCCTTCTGCGCTGATGGCGGCTCCGGGGAGCCGCCGTGCCGATTAATATGCGCCGGATTTCTTGAAGTCAGCAATGGCGGCCGACAGCGTTGCTTCGCCGTCTTTGTCCAGTTGCTTCGACGATTCAATCTTGGACATCAGGTCAGCTTGCTTGGTCTTCAGGTAGGCGTGCAGGCCAGCTTCGAACGGCAGAACTTTCTTGACTGGCACGTCGTCCAGGTAGCCCTTGTTCACTGCGAACAGCGAAGCGGCCATCATGGAGATCGACAGTGGCGAGTACTGAGCCTGCTTGAGCAGTTCGGTCACGCGGGCGCCGCGGTCCAGCTGCTTGCGGGTCGATTCGTCCAGGTCGGAAGCGAACTGCGCGAACGCAGCCAGTTCACGGTACTGTGCCAAGTCGGTACGGATACCGCCGGACAGGTTTTTGATGACCTTGGTCTGGGCGGCGCCACCAACGCGCGACACCGAGATACCGGCGTTAATCGCAGGACGGATGCCCGAGTTGAACAGCGAGGTTTCCAGGAAGATCTGGCCGTCGGTAATCGAAATCACGTTGGTTGGCACGAACGCCGAAACGTCGCCAGCCTGGGTTTCAATGATCGGCAGTGCGGTCAGCGAGCCGGTCTTGCCTTTGACTGCGCCGCCGGTGAAGGCTTCGACGTAGTCGGCGTTGACGCGTGCTGCGCGTTCCAGCAGACGGGAGTGCAGGTAGAACACGTCGCCTGGGTAGGCTTCGCGGCCTGGTGGACGGCGCAGCAGCAGGGAGATCTGACGGTAGGCCACGGCTTGCTTGGACAGGTCATCGTACACGATCAGCGCGTCTTCGCCGCGGTCGCGGAAGTATTCGCCCATGGTGCAGCCCGAGTAGGCCGAGATGTACTGCATCGCTGCCGATTCGGCTGCCGATGCGGCCACAACGATGGTGTACTCCATCGCGCCGTGCTGTTCCAGCGAACGCACGATGTTCTTGATCGTCGAGGCTTTCTGACCGATCGCCACGTAGATGCAGGTCATGCCCTGGCCTTTTTGGTTGATGATCGCATCAACCGCCACGGCGGACTTACCGGTTTGACGGTCGCCAATGATCAGCTCGCGCTGGCCACGGCCAATTGGTACCATCGCGTCGATCGACTTCAGACCGGTCTGCATAGGCTGCGAGACGGACTCACGGGCGATAACGCCAGGAGCGATCTTTTCGATTGGTGCGGTCAGCTTGGCATCGACAGCGCCTTTGCCGTCGATCGGCTGGCCCAGGGCGTTGACCACGCGGCCACGCAGTTCAGGACCGACCGGCACTTCCAGAATGCGGCCGGTGCACTTGACCGTGTCGCCTTCGGAGATGTGCTCGTAAGCACCCAGAATCACGGCGCCGACGGAGTCACGCTCCAGGTTCATCGCCAGACCAAAGGTGTTACCAGGGAATTCCAGCATTTCGCCTTGCATCACGTCCGACAGGCCGTGGATGCGGACGATACCGTCGGCCACGGAAATAACCGTGCCTTGGTTGCGTACTTCAGCGCCGCCATCAAGGCCTTGGATACGGCTCTTGATCAGCTCGCTGATTTCAGATGGGTTGAGTTGCATACTAACTCCTAAAAGTGTTTCTCTCAGCTTGCGCGAGATGAAGAATCTGTTCTAAGCGGCGCTTACGCGACCAGCGCAACACGCATTTGCTGCAACTTGGCGCGGACCGACGTGTCCAGCACCTGGTCGCCAACGACGACGCGCACGCCACCGATCAACGCGGGATCCACGGTCACGACCGGGTTCAGCTTGCGGCTGAATTTCTTCTCCAGCGTGGCGACCAGCTCGCTCACCTGAGCGGTGCTCAGGTCGAAGGCGCTGGTGATGTCGGCGTCTGCCGCACCTTCCACGGCGTTTTTCAACGCCTGGAATTGCGCGCCGATTTCCGGCAGCAGACTGATGCGGCCGTTTTCGACCAGCATCGCCAGGAAGTTTTTTGCTTCCGTGTTGAGCGGCGACTTGACCAGTGCCGTAATGGCGGCGCTCACATCGCTAGCCGAAGCTTTCGGGTTGCGGGCGAATGCTTGCACCTCGGGGTGGGCACCGATCTGGGCCAGTTCGGCCACCAGTTCGGACCACGCCGCGAGGTTGAACGATTCCTTACCTGCTTGGGCTACGCGGAACAAAGCTTCCGCGTAGGGACGGGCGACGGTTGCGTTTTCTGCCATGATTACAGCTCGACAGACAGGCGCGACAACAGATCGGCGTGGGCCGAGGCGTTGACTTCGCGCTTGAGGATTTGCTCGGCGCCCTTCACAGCCAGGTCAGCCACCTGAGCGCGCAGCGCTTCGCGCGCCTTGGCCAGTTGCTGATCGGCGTCCGCCTTGGCTTGCGCAATGATGCGGTCCGCTTCGGCCTGTGCATTAGCTTTGATTTCTTCTGCCACCAGTTGCGCGCGCTTTTCAGCGTCGGCAACGCGTTGCGAAGCTTCTTCGCGTGCACCTGCCAGCGCTTCGCTGGCGCGCTTCTCAGCCACTACCATCGCTTGCTGGCCTTGGTCGGCCGCAGCCAGACCGTCAGCGATACGCTTGGCACGCTCATCCAACGCTGCATTCAGCGATGGAAATACGAACTTCATCGAAACCCAGACCAACACCGCGAAGGTGATCATCTGACCGATGAGAGACATATTGATGTCCATACCTTTGCTCCTAACTAAAAGTTTCTCCTAGAAGGGAGCGAATTAATGTGCTGCCAGAACAGCTGCCAGGAATGGGTTGCTGAAGGTGTACAGCAGAGCAACGCCGACGCCGATCATCGAGATCGCATCCAGCAGACCGGCGATAACGAACAGTTTGGTTTGCAGTTGTGGCATCAGTTCTGGTTGACGAGCCGAAGCTTCCAGGAATTTGCCGCCCAGAATTGCGAAACCGAGTGCGGTGCCGATAGCGGCCAGACCGATGATGATTGCTGCGGCCAGAACGGTCATGCTTTGTACTTGTGCGATCAGAGCTTGCATTGAATTTCTCCTAAGATTTTAAAAAAGACTACGATACTGAAAAGTTAAAAACGATTTGTTGCCCAGTGCCTGATAAAACCGTAGCGAGCGGCGCTAGTTTTGTCCGAGAAGCGGAGCCGTACGCATGTACGGTGAGCATCGGAGGGCAAAAATAGCGCTGCGCAGTAGGTTTGATCTGGTACTTAGTGCTTCTCAACCGCGAGGCTCAGATACACAACAGTCAACGCCATAAACACAAACGCTTGCAGGGTCACCACCAGGATGTGGAAGATAACCCAAGGACCACCCAGCAGCCACTGCGCCCACCATGGCAGCAGAGCGATCAGAATGAACAGCAGCTCGCCGGCATACATATTGCCGAAGAGTCGCAGCGACAGCGACAGTGGCTTGGCCAGCAACTCGATCATCTGGAAGATGAAGTTGACCGGGGCCAGCACGACAGCCATGAAGCCATGGGCGTGGAACGGCGCGGTCAGCAACTCTTTACCCCAGCCGCCGAGACCTTTGGCTTTGATCGAGAAACCAATAATGCACAGCATGACGCCAAACGACATGCCGAAAGTGTGGTTGACGTCCGCGGTCGGCACGACTCGCAGTTTGTGGACGCCAGCGTAGCCAAGCAGCTTGGGCAGCAGATCGACCGGCAGGAAGTCCATCGCGTTCATCAGCCAAACCCAGCAGAAGATCGTGATGGCCAGCGGCGCGATAACCTTGCTCTTGGCGTGGAATGCGGAATTGACCACTTCGTTGACCAGCTCCATGACGGCTTCGACGAAGTTTTGCAGCTTGCCCGGTACGCCGGCGGTCGCTTTGCGCGAGGCCATGTAGAACACGCCCAGGAAGATCAGGCCCAGAATGGCCGAAACCCAGAACGTGTCCAGGTTGAAGGTGGCGTCAGCATTCTTGAGATGGCTCAGGTGATGCTGGATGTACTCAATGGAGGTGGGCGCTTCGTGTGCCCCTACAGCGTTTTCTGTGGTCATAAAAGTAGTAGATTTTGGTGATTAAATTGCGAGCAGTGAAAACCAATAGGCTAAGGTTGCCACCGCGAAACCCAAGATCAGCCATAACCAAGAGGCCGACTGAAACAGCGCCAGTGCCAAAATAAACAGCACTACCGTGATAAATATTTTTACAACTTCGGCGCGTACATGCGACCGGAAAGCTTTTTTGGCGTCATTTGTTCCGCCCGCAACAATCATCGCGTACATCAGACTCCCGATGACTGCGATTGCTCCGCCATAGGCGGCCGACCAAGCTTTGAGTACTCCGCCCAAGTTCCAGGCGAGCAAGGCAAATCCAGTGGCGATAGCTAACTGGAGGGCGACGACTTTAAAAATCGGCTTCGAAATACTCGTCGAATCACTCATCTGGCGAGCTCCAAAAAAAGCCGATAAAACCCAAAGACACGGGATTATATGTGTCTTTACTGTATCACGTCAAACATTGCTGCACCGCAGCAGAGCAATTGGTGCACGAAAGCGACGCTTTTATAAACAATTCCGCACCGGTTGCACCAAGTTGGAACCAGTTAAGCGTTTTCGTTTTTTCAGAGCATTTTGGGGTCAAGTCTGACATTCGGACACGACCTCTGCCGTAACGACGGTCTACGGCCGAGTTCGTGTCCGAATGTCAGACTTGACCCCAATTTTATTAGGCGCGCAGGCGGGCGAGGACGCCGTCGAGGATGTCCAGGTCGGCGAAGTCGATGATCATCTGGCCGCGGCCCTTGCTGCCCATCTTGAACACGACCGGGGTGGCCAACTTGTCCGACAATTCTTCTTCCAGGCGGACGATGTCGCCGGATTTCTCTTTTTGACGCGCTTCGGCCGGCGGCGATTTTTGATCTTCCAGCGTTTTTGCCACCAACTTTTCAGTTTCACGCACGGATAACCGTTTGGCGATGACCATATTGGCCAGGTTGATCTGGGTCGCGGCGTCCACCGACAGCAAGGCGCGGGCGTGGCCCATGTCGATATCGCCGGCCATCAGCATGGTCTGGACCGCATTGGCCAGGTTCATCAGGCGCAGCAGGTTGGACACGGCGCTGCGCGAACGGCCAACCGCAGTGGCCGCCTGCTCGTGCGTGAAACTGAAGTCGGTGATCAGGCGGTGGATGCCCTGCGCCTCTTCCAGCGGATTGAGGTCCTCACGCTGCATGTTCTCGATCAGGGCCATCGCGGCGGCGGCCTGGTCGTCGACGTCACGCACCAAAACAGGGAGCACTTCCAGGCCGGCGATTTGCGCGGCGCGGAAGCGGCGTTCGCCGGCGATGATCTCGTACTTGGTGGCGCCGGTCAGCTTGTCGGTGCCGACCGGACGGACCAGGATCGGTTGCATGATGCCCTGGGTCTTGATCGATGCGGCCAGCTCCTGCAGGCCGCCCTCGTCCATGCGGGTACGCGGCTGATATTTGCCGGCCTGCATTTGCGTGATCGGGAGTTCGGATGGCGTGTTCGCGTCCGGGGTGGTGATGTCGCCGTCGCCGCCGAGCAGCGCTTCCAGGCCGCGACCCAGGCCTTTGAGTTTTTTGGTTGCCATTTTATTGCCTTACATTTTCTTGATGCGCTTGACCATCTCGGCGCCAAAGGCGATGTACGCCTGCGCTCCCTTGGAGGATGGGTCGAAGGTGACGCCCGGCAGGCCGTACGACGGCGCTTCGGCCAGCCGCACGTTGCGGGGGATGATGGTTTTGAAGACCTTGTCGCCGAAGTGCTGCTCCAGCTGGGCCGACACTTGCTGCGACAGCGTCATGCGCGGATCGAACATCACGCGCAGCAGGCCGATGATCTTCAGGTCCGGGTTCAGGTTGGCGTGCACCTTCTTGATGGTGTTGACCAGGTCGGACAGCCCTTCCAGCGCGTAGTACTCGCACTGCATCGGAATGATGACGCCGTGCGCGGCGCACAGGCCGTTCAGGGTCAGCATCGACAGCGCGGGCGGGCAGTCGATCAGGATGAAGTCGTACTCCTTGTCGACCACGGCCAGCGCGTCCTTCAGGCGGCGCTCGCGGTTGTCCAGCGAGACCATCTCGACTTCGGCGCCGGCCAGTTCGCGGTTGGAGGGCAGGACGTCGAACTGTCCCGGCTCCGAACGCTGGCGCGCGGTGGCCACGTCGGACTCGCCCAGCATCACCTCATAGGTCGACGCAGGCAGGCCCGCCTTGTTGATGCCCGCGCCCATCGTCGCGTTGCCTTGCGGGTCCAGGTCGACCAGCAATACCCGCTGGCCCAGCTTTGCCAATCCGGCGGCCAGGTTTACCGTCGTGGTGGTTTTCCCCACACCACCCTTTTGATTCGCTACGCAAAAAATTTTCGCCATGTATTTCTTTGTGTTGTGCTTCTTAATTATTTATACTATTAAAACGATATAAACGATTTATACTGTTTATACAGAATAAACTGTATAAACCGTTTATATCGTATAAACCATTTACTTGGTTTCGGCCTGGATGAATACCAGATGGCGCTCCGCGTCCAGCCCCGGCACTTCCAAAGGCTCCAGTTTCTGCACTTTCCATGGCTCTGGCAGCCGCTCGCGCTCCTCTGCCGGCGCCGTCCCTTTCAGGGCGATGAATTGCCCGCCCTCTTGCAGCAGGTGCCCGGACCAGTTGACGAAGTCGGACAGGTCCGCGAACGCTCGCGAGGTGATGACGTCGAACTTGGTCTTCACTTCCAGCTGCTCCACGCGCTTGGTGTACACCGTCACGTTGGCCAGGCCCAGCTCCGCCTTCACCTGGTTCAGGAAGGCGGTCTTCTTGTGCACCGTGTCGATCATCGACACCTTCATGTCTGGACGGCTGATCGCCAGCACCATGCCCGGCAGGCCGCCCCCTGCTCCCACGTCCAGCACGTTGCTTGCGCCGGCAAACGCCGGCACCGCGGCCAGCGAGTCCAGCACATGCAGCGTGACCATCTGCATCGGATCGCGCACCGAGGTCAGGTTGTACACCGAATTCCACTTGTTCAGCAGCGCCAGGTAGTCCAGCAATTTCTCCACCTGGTCGTCGCCGAGGTCCAGCTTCAGACTGTTGATGCCTTGTTTTAAAACATCCGCAAGTACCGCACGGTCAAACACCTTCATTGAACAGCCTCATCTTTTTGATTCACAAATCCGCCGAAACCGGCCTTCTTCAGGTGCACCAGCAGCAGCGAGATCGCGGCCGGCGTCACGCCGGAAATCCGCGATGCCTGGCCCAGCGTTTCCGGGCGCTGCGCGTGCAGCTTCTGGCGCACTTCCACCGACAGCGCGGTGATGTCCAGGTAGCTGAAACCTTCCGGCAATTTCAGGTTTTCGTAGTGCTCGTGGCGCTCGACTTCCTTGGTCTGGCGGTCGATATAGCCCGAATATTTGAGCTGGATTTCCACCTGTTCACGCACCGCTTCGTCGCTGACGCCGGGGCCGGCGAGGTCGCGGCCATCGATGCCGGACAGGCTCATCAGCTTGTCGTAGTCGACGCCGGGACGGGCCAGCAGGTTGGCCAGCGAGTATTCGCGCTCGATCGCCTGGCCGATGACGCGCTCGGATTCGGCCGCTTCCAGGATGCGCGGATTCACCCACGTGGAACGCAGACGCTCCAGCTCGCGCGCGACGGCTTCGCGTTTGGTCTCGAAAGCTTCCCACTGCGCATCGCCGACGCAGCCGAGCTTGCGGCCGATTTCGGTCAGGCGCATGTCGGCGTTATCTTCACGCAGGCTCAGGCGGTACTCGGCGCGGCTGGTGAACATGCGGTACGGCTCCATCACGCCCTGCGTGACCAGATCGTCGACCATCACGCCCAGGTAGGCTTCGGAACGGGCCGGCGTCCAGGCTTCGCGGCCCTGGGTTTGCAGCGCGGCGTTGATGCCGGCCAGCATGCCCTGCGCGGCCGCTTCCTCGTAGCCGGTGGTGCCGTTGATTTGGCCGGCGAAGTACAGGCCGTTGATGGCCTTGGTTTCCAGCGATGCCTTGAGGCCGCGCGGGTCGAAATAATCGTATTCGATGGCGTAGCCGGGACGCAAAATGTGGGCGTTTTCCATGCCCTTCATCGAGCGCACCAGGTTGATTTGCACGTCGAATGGCAGACTGGTGGAGATGCCGTTTGGATAGAATTCGTTGGTCGTCAGGCCTTCAGGTTCCAGGAAAATCTGGTGCGATTCCTTGGCCGAGAAGCGGTGGATCTTGTCTTCGATCGACGGACAGTAACGCGGGCCGACGCCTTCGATGACGCCGGTGTACATCGGGCTGCGGTCCAGGCCGGCGCGGATGATGTCGTGGGTCTGGGTGTTGGTGTGCGTGACCCAGCACGGCATTTGCTCCGGATGCATGGCGGCGTTGCCCATCACCGAGAACACCGGCACCGGATCCAGGTCGCCGGGCTGTTCGGTCATCAGCGAGAAGTCGATGCTGCGGCCGTCGATGCGCGGCGGCGTGCCGGTCTTCAGGCGGCCCTGCGGCAGCTTCAGTTCCTTCAGGCGGGCCGACAGCGAGATCGCCGGTGGATCGCCGGCGCGGCCGGCCGAGTAGTTCTGCAGGCCGACGTGGATCTTACCGTCGAGGAAAGTGCCGGCGGTAAGCACCACGGCTGGCGCCAGGAATTGCAGACCGATCTGGGTGACGGCGCCGATCACGCGGTCGCCCTCCACCATCAGATCGTCCACGGCCTGCTGGAACAGCCACAGGTTGGGCTGGTTTTCCAGGCGCGAACGGATGGCTTGCTTGTACAGCATGCGGTCGGCCTGGGCGCGGGTGGCGCGCACAGCTGGTCCTTTGGACGAATTCAGGATACGGAACTGGATGCCCGACTCATCGGTGGCGATGGCCATGGCGCCGCCCATGGCGTCGACTTCCTTGACCAGATGGCCTTTGCCGATGCCGCCGATGGAGGGATTGCACGACATCTGGCCCAGCGTCTCAATGTTATGCGTGAGCAGCAGAGTCTTCTGGCCCATGCGGGCCGAAGCGAGGGCGGCCTCGGTGCCGGCGTGACCACCACCGACGACGATGACGTCGAATTTTGTAGGAAATAGCATGTTGGAATTGGTTAAAGCGAAGGGATCAAGGTCAGATTATAGAGTCTTTTTGCTGCTGCGACTTTTTTAAGCAAAAAAATATCGTTGATTTGTTCCACGTGAAACATTGAAAAAGGGCGCTTATCGTTCCCAATAAGCGCCCTTCTTTTGTTCCACGTGAAACAGTGTCACCACCGCAACCATGCATCGTAGCCAGTTTTTACGATCAGGATGGTGACCACGACCAGGAACAGCTTGCGCACAAAACCGCTGCCGTGCTTCATCGCCATGCGCGAGCCGACGATGGAACCGGCGATCTGGGCCACCGCCATGGTCGCGCCCAGTTGCCAGATCAGGTGCCCGCTGTAGCCGAACCAGATCAACGCGGCGAAGTTGCAGGCCACGTTGACGACTTTGGCGACGGCCGACGCGCCGAGGAAGTCGAAGCCGAAAATGCGCACGAACAGGAACACCAGGAAGCTGCCGGTGCCAGGGCCGAAGAAGCCGTCGTAGAAGCCGATGCCGGCGCCGATCAGCAGCGCCAGCGTCTGCTCCTTGGTGCCCGAGTGCATGGGTTCGTGGACGCTGCCGAAGTCCTTCTTGGCGAAGGTGTAGATGGCGACCGCCACCAGCACGACCGGCAACAGCAGGCGCATGAAGTCGGCAGAGACCTTGGTCACGGTGTAGGCGCCGAGGAAGGCGAAGATCAGCGCGGCCAAGGCGGCCGGCGTGGCCACCGACCAGGCAATAGCGACCCGGCGCGCGTAGCTGACCGCAGCCACGCTGGTGCCGAAGATGCTGGCCAGCTTGTTGGTGCCGATCAACGTGGCGGGTGCCATGTTGGGAAACACCGAGAACATGGCCGGGAGTTGTATCAATCCCCCGCCCCCCACCACCGCATCCACCAGCCCCGCACCGAACGCTGCCACACCCAACACCAGATAATCGACCATCGCCTTGCCATCCTCAACCATGCAAAAGCTACATTGTACGGAAGAAATTCAATGCGGCTCATGCCTATGCTGCATGGCCGAAGTGGCCACAAATCAGGTAAGCTTCACGTGAAATCCACCAACCTGGAACCGCCATGACCGACTTCCCAGCGTTCGCATTCAGCACCGTCGCCCACATCGTTTCCGAGCTCGGCGCCGCCGGCCGGTTAGGCGAGCACGTCGTCCAGCGATTCCCGGCCGCCAGGCGCGCCCTCCTCGTCACCGATCCCGGCTTCCTGAAAACCGGCTTGGTCGATGCGCCAGCCGCCAGCCTGCGCGCGGCGGGGTTGGCGGTGGCGATCTATTCCAACGTGGTGGCGGACCCGCCGGAGGCGGTGGTGCTGGAAGCTGTTGCAGCCGCCCGCGAACACCGGGCCGACATCGTCATCGGGCTGGGCGGCGGCAGTTCGATGGACGTCGCCAAGCTGATCGCCGTGCTGGCCGGCAGCGACCAGCCGCTCAGCGCGATCTACGGCATCGGCAATGTGAAGGGTGCGCGGCTGCCGCTGGTACAGATTCCGACCACCGCCGGCACCGGTTCGGAGGTGACCAACATCGCCATCGTCACCACCGGGGCTACCACAAAAATGGGCGTCGTCGCGCCGCAACTCTATGCCGATCTTGCATTGCTGGACGCCGAACTGACGCTCGGCCTGCCCCCCATGGTCACCGCCGCGACCGGCATCGATGCGATGGTGCACGCGATCGAGGCCTACACCAGCCGCCACAAAAAGAATCCGCTGTCCGATATCTTTGCGCGCAAGGCGCTGGGACTGCTGTCGGCCAACCTGATCCGCGCCTGTGAAAACGGCGGCGACCTGGCGGCGCGCCAGGCCATGCTGCTGGGCGCGATGCTGGCCGGGCAGGCGTTTTCCAACGCGCCGGTGGCGGCCGTGCATGCGCTGGCGTATCCGATAGGCGGCATATTCCACGTGCCGCATGGGTTGTCGAATTCGCTGGTACTGCCGCACGTGCTGCGCTTCAATGCGCCCGAGGCGGCCGCGCTGTATGCGGAATTGGCGGAGATCGTTGTGCCTCAGGCCAGCGGTAGCGTTGAAGCGAGGGCGGAAGCGTTGGTTGTTGCGATGCAGCAAATAGCCATCATCACGGGGATAGAGCGGACTTTGCAGCAGGTGGGGATCAGGGAAACGGATCTGGACAGGCTGGCGGATGACGCCATGCTCCAGACCCGCTTGTTGGGGAATAACCCCCGCACCGTCACACGCGACGATGCGAGGGCGATCTACGCGGCGGCGTTGTAGGCCTCAGTTGGGCACATCGACCGTGGTGCCGCTGACCGCGATCGCGTTGGCGCCTGGCGCGGCGGCGATGGGCGGCACGTTGACCACGGTGATCGGCGTGGTGTTGTCGGCCCGAGGCACCGTGCGCACCACCTGCGACGCTGGCAGCGGCGTTGCCGAGCTGCGCAGATTGGCCAGCATCGCATCCAGCGCGCGGAACAGGTAGACGTGCAGCGGCACGATGTTGGCCGGCAGCGCGTTGGTGAAGGAATCGAAGTGGTTGGCGTTGGTCACTTCAATGTAGCGCAGCTTGCTCGCCGAACCCTCCACCGATGCGTTCAGGCCCACGTAGGCACGTGAAGCAAAGTTCACCGGGATCAGCGTATCGCTGCGTCCCTGCACAATGATGGCCGGCTTGCCGTGCAGATTGCCGGTCGCAGCCACCTCGGCCATACCCGCCTTCACGCGCGCGCTCTGCGCCGCCAGCGTGCCGCTCAGCGCGTTACCTGTGACGGGATCGAGACCCGTGGCCAGCGACCGCAGGCACAAGAAGCCGTCCAGCGACTGGTCCGCCAAGCTGCTGCTTGGGGACACGCCAAAGTTGTAGGCCCTGGCGCCGCCCACCGAGTCTTCGTAGACCACGCTGCCGACGATGCCATTCTGGGTCGCGAAACTACTGGCCTTTTGCGCGGCCGTGAACGCCACCGGCGCGCCGGTCGCGTCAGTCGGGGCGAACGAGAATCCGCACACCTTGTCCGTCACCGAGAACTTGCCGTAGGCATTCGCATACGTCACCGCCACCAGGATGTTGGTGCCGGCGTGCGCCGCCTGCAGGATGTCGGAATCGGCCAGCCAGCCGTAGGCCTTCAAGCGCGCCTTCGCATCCGCCTGCTGCGATGGCAGGTCGGTGCCGGTCAACAAACCCTTGGCCGCCAGCGCCGTGCAACGGCCCGGCGCGGCGGCGGTGGATGCAATGCAGGGCTGGTACAGCGCCGCATACGTCGAGTAGTCGAACAGCGCCTTGCCCTGCCCCGTCACGTTGACGCCGCCCTGGCGCACCGTGTAGCCGGTGGCGGCCTTGGGCTGGACCTGCGGCTCGGTGGCCGCCACGCCGCCGATCAGGCCCTTGGTGTCCTGCTCCGCAGCGAGCAGGGCCGAGCCAGCGCCGTTGGAAATGCTGGAGGCGATCGTCACCGTGTTCTTCGGCGTCAGGCGCACGATGTGGCTCTTGTTGTCCTTGGCCAGCACGCCGTACTTTTCATTGAGCACGTAGAAGGCGAATTCCAGCGATTGCAGGGTGAACTTGCCCCAGTCCTTTTCCGGATTCTGCTGCGAGTGCGCGTGTTTGAAGGCGATGCGCCCAGGCGATGACGAAGCGAACGCGGCGCGGTCGGCGTCGCTCAGCGCCGGGGCGAACATGGCGTTCTTGCCGGCCGCCGCGCGGGTGGCGCGCACGCCGCTTTGCAGGTTCACACTGTCGTCGTCGAAGGTGTAGAGGCCGGTGCCACTCCCCTTGTCGGCGTACGCCACCGCGCAGTTGTTCTTCAGGCCCCACTCGCCGGCGCTGCCGATGGCGCCGTATATGCCGCGCGATCCGCTGGATGTGCCGGTGACGATGCACGGGTTGTTGACGTCGAAGCCGTTCGGAATCTGCACCATCAGGGTCACGTTCTGGTTGCCGGTGCCGTCGTCGGAGTAGGCGATGTACTCGGTGCCGGCGATCATGCCCTGCCCCGTTCCGATTGCGCCCCTGGCGTCCACGTTCGGGCCGTACAGCGTGCCATAGCCGCTGTTGATGTTGATGTCGAGCACAGCGCGGTAGTTGGCGTAGATGGCGTTGCGCCGCAGCTCGGCGGCGGTGGGATTGGACGGATCGGCATACGCCGGCGCGGTGGGCGCTGCCAGGCCGGTGGCGCCAAGGCCGGCGGTCAGCAGGTCGTCGGTGGTGCCGTCGTAGGTCTTGCTGCTGATGGTGCCCAGATACGCCGGCAGCACGTTTAAATCCTCGGCCGCGTCGTGCTCGTTGGCACCGCAGGCGGTCAGCGCAATGCCGGCCAGCGCCAGCGTGATTTTCTTGATGTGCATGTCATCCTCTATGTCGATAAAAAGTTACGGACGGACTACTCCCACTCCGGCCTGCGGCCAGACGAAATGTACTACCGGTGAAATAAAAACGCCGGACAGAACGTCCGGCGTGTGTGCTGCATCAAGCTGCTTTTTTGGCGCCGCCGAGGCCGAACTTGGCGACGATCTCGCCGACTATGCCGCGCCGGAACAACAGCACGCAAACGATGAAAATAAAACCGATCACCATATTGACCGCTTCGCCGATGGTGTTGAACCATTCGATGCCGGTGTGCGAGACCATGAAGATGCCGAAATCGCCCAGCTTGTTCTCCAGCGCGATGATGAGGATGGCGCCCAGCATCGGCCCGGCCAGCGTGCCCATGCCGCCTACCAGGGTCATCAAGATCACCAGGCCGGACATGCTCCAGTGGACATCGGTCAGCGTTTCAAAACCCTGCACCAGCATGTTGGACGCGCCCGCCAGGCCGGCCAGCGCGGCCGACAGCACGAAGGCCAGCAGCTTGTACTTGTCCACATCGTAGCCCAGCGAAATCGCGCGCGGCTCGTTTTCCTTGATCGCCTTCAACACCTGGCCGAACGGCGAATGCACGGTGCGCACAATCAGCATGAAGGCCAGCACCGCGATGCCCAGCACGAAGAAGTACAGCGCGGTATCGTTGGTCAGGTCGACCATGCCCAGCAGTTTTCCACGTGGAACGCCCTGCAGGCCGTCCTCGCCCCCGGTGAAGTCGCCGGCGCGCAGTGCGCCGAAGTACACCATCTGCGCCAGCGCCAGCGTGATCATCGAAAAATAAATGCCCTGCCGGCGGATCGCCAGCGCGCCCATCACCAGGCCGATGAAGGCGCCGGCCGCGACGCCGGCCAGCAGGCCCAGCTCGACCGGCCAGCCCCACACCTTCATCGCATTGCCGGCCACGTAGCCGGCGGCGCCGAAGAATGCCGCGTGGCCGAACGACAGCAAACCGGTGAAGCCGATCAGCAAGTTGAAGGCGCTGGCGAACAGCGCAAAGCACAGCAGCTTGGCCAGGAACACCGGATAGCCGACAAACGGCGCCGCCAGCGCGATCGCGAAGGCGACGAGATAACCTATGTTTTTATTCATCTGCGGCCTCTTATTTTTCTTTGCCGAACAAGCCGGCTGGACGGATCAGCAACACGATGACCATCACCAGGAACACGACCGTCGACGAAAACTCGGGGTAAAACACCTTGGTCAGGCCCTCGATCACGCCCAGGCCGAGACCGGTCAGGATGGAGCCCATGATCGAACCCATGCCACCGATCACTACAACGGCGAATACGACGATAATCAGGTTCTGACCCATCAGGGGCTGCACCTGGATCACGGGGGCCGCCAGCACCCCTGCAAAGCCCGCCAAAGCGACGCCGAAGCCGTAGGTAAGCGTGACCATCAGCGGAACGTTGATACCGAACGCTTCCACCAGCTTGGGATTCTCGGTGCCGGCGCGCAAGTAGGCGCCCAGTTTGGTCTTTTCGATGACGAACCAGGTCGACAAGCACACCGCCAGCGACGCGACCACCACCCAGGCGCGGTAGTTCGGCAGCACCATGAAGCCGAGGTCGGTCGCCCCGGCCAGCGCCTCCGGCACCTGGAAAGGCTGGCCGGACACGCCGTAGAACGAGCGGAACACGCCCTCCACCAGCAGCGTGATGCCGAAGGTCAGCAGCAGGCCGTAAAGATGGTCCAGCTTGTAGAGCCAGCGCAGCATGGTTTTTTCGATGACGATGCCGAACACGCCGACGATCAGCGGCGCCAGTACCAGCATCACCCAGTAGTTCAGGCCGAGGTAGGCCATGCCCATCCAGGCGACGAACGCGCCCATCATGTACAGCGCGCCGTGCGAGAAATTAATCACGTTCAGCAAGCCGAAGATCACCGCCAGGCCGAGCGACAGCATGGCATAGAAGGAGCCGTTGACCAGGCCCAGCATTAGCTGGCTCATAATCATGGGCAAGGGGTAGCCGAATATTTCCATGAGATCACAATATAAAGATCGCCCTCCCGGACGGGACGGCGTGACACCAGAAAAAGGCCGGGCAAGGGCGCCCGGCCTGTGGCCAACTCAGCTTATTTCCACAGGGAGCATTTGGTTTCCGCCTTGGTGGCGTAAGCCTGGTCGCCAGGAATGGTGGCGGCAACCTTGTAGTAATCCCATGGATACTTCGATTCCGACGGCTTCTTCACTTCCATCAGGAACATATCGTGGACCATGCGACCGTCCGGACGGATCACGCCGCCCTTGGTGAACATGTCGTTGATCTTGTTCGCCTTCAGGTAGGCCATGACCTTGGTGGTGTCGTCGCTGCCGACGGCCTTGACCGCCTTCAGGTAGTTGGCCGCCGCCGAGTAGTCGGCCGCTTGCAGCATCGACGGCTCCTTCTTCATCTTTTCGAAGTAGCGCTTCGACCAGGTACGCGTTTCCGGATTCATGTCCCAGTACCAGCCGGTGGTCAGGTACATGCCCTGGGTCAGGTTCAGGCCCAGCGAGTGCACGTCGTTGATGAAGATCAGCAAGCCCGCCAGCTTCATCTTCTTGGTGATGCCGAACTCGTTGGCGGCTTTGATCGAGTTGATCGCGTCGCCGCCGGCGTTGGCCAGGCCGAGGATTTGCGCGCCCGACGATTGCGCCTGCAGCAGGAAGGACGAGAAATCCGACGCCGACAGCGGATGCTTGACCGAACCCAGCACCTTGCCACCGTTGGCTTTCACCACGTCGGCCGTATCCTTTTCCAGCGACTGGCCAAAGGCGTAGTCGGCGGTCATGAAGTACCAGCTCTTGCCGCCCTGCTTGACGATGGCGCCGCCGGTGCCGCGCGCCAGCGCGATGGTGTCGTAGGCGTAGTGGACCGTGTACGGCGTGCATTCCTCGTTGGTCAAACGGGCCGAGCCGGCGCCGATCGAGATGAAGATTTTTTTCTTCTCGGCCGCGACCTTGGCCATGGCCAGGTTGGCGCCGGAATTGGTGCCGCCGATCAGCATGTCGACGCCCTGCTGGTCGAACCATTCGCGCGCCTTGGACGCGGCGATGTCGGCCTTGTTCTGGTGGTCGGCGGAGATGAACTCGACCTTTTTACCGGCGATGACCACGCCGGCGTCGGCAATCGCCATCTTGATTGCTTCGGCACCGCCGGCGCCGTCGATGTCCGTGTAGAGGCCGGACATGTCGGTGATCATGCCGATCTTGATGGTGTCGCCGGAAACCTGGGCTTGGGCAGCAAAGGACAGGCCGAGTGCGCACACGGCGGTGGCTGCGATGGTGATGGCTTTGAGTTTCATTTTGTCTCCGTTCATTCAAGAAGTAGTGTTTGCGTAATTTTTATACACTTACTTAGACGCCCAGAAGCTCGGTCAGGACCGGCATCTTGGCGCTCAATTCCGATGCAACAAAGGTCTCGACGATCTGACCATGTTCCATCACGTAAAACCGGTCCGCCAGCGGGGCTGCAAACCGGAAATTCTGTTCCACCATGACGATGGTGTAGCCCTTGGCCTTGAGCGTGGTGATCATCCGCGCCAGGCCCTGCACGATGACCGGCGCCAGGCCCTCGGAGATTTCATCGAGCAGCAGCAGGCGCGCGCCGGTGCGCAGGATGCGCGCCACCGCCAGCATCTGCTGCTCGCCGCCGGACAGCCGCGTGCCCTGGCTGTGCTTGCGCTCCTCCAGGTTGGGGAACATCGCGTAGATTTCCTCGACCGACATGCCCTTCTCGCCGGTGGCCAGTTGCGGCGGCAGCATCAGGTTTTCCTCGGTCGACAGCGACGAGAAAATGCCGCGCTCTTCCGGGCAATAGCCGATGCCGAGGTGGGCGATTTTATGCGTCGGGAAACCGATCGCTTCCACGCCGTTGACCTTGATCGAACCCTTGCGCGCGCCGGTCAGGCCCATGATCGCGCGCAGCGTGGTGGTGCGGCCGGCGCCGTTGCGGCCCAGCAGCGTCACCACTTCGCCCGGCCGCACGGTCAGGTTCACGTCGTGCAAAATATGCGATTCGCCATACCAGGTTTGCAGGTTGGAGACTTCCAGAGCGGCGGCCATCAGTGGGCTCCTTCCAGCACGGCGGCTTCGGTACCCATATAGGCTTCCATCACTTGTGGATTACTTGAAACTTCGGCGTACGAGCCTTCCGCCAGCATCGCGCCGCGCTGCAAAACGGAGATCTTGTCGCAGATGCCGGACACCACCTTCATGTTGTGTTCGACCATCAAAATGGTGCGGCCTGCCGACACTTTTTTGATCAGTTCTGTCACGCGGTGCACGTCCTCGTGGCCCATGCCCTGGGTCGGTTCGTCCAGCAGCATCAGCTCCGGTTCCATCGCCAGCGTGGTGGCGATTTCCAAAGCGCGCTTGCGGCCATAAGGCATATCGACGGTGATGGTGTCCGCGAACTCGGTCAGGTCGACCTCCGCCAGCAGCTGCATCGCGCGGTCGTTCAGTTTGTTCAGCGACCGTTCGCTCTGCCAGAAATTGAAGCTGGTGCCGAGCTGGCGCTGCAATCCGATGCGGACATTCTGCAGCACCGTCAGGTGCGGAAAGACTGCGGAAATCTGGAAGGAACGAATCACGCCCATGCGGGCGATCTGCGCCGGCTTGGCGAAGGTGATGTCCTTGTCGTTGAAAAGAATCTGGCCTGAAGTGGGCACGAGAAATTTGGTGAGCAAATTGAAGCATGTGGTTTTACCGGCGCCATTAGGGCCGATCAGCGCGTGGATGTGGCCGCGCTGCACTTTCAAATTCACATCATTGACCGCGGTAAAACCTTTGAATTCCTTGGTCAAGTGCTTTGTTTCCAAGATAACGCCGGACATCCTGTCTCCTTGTTATTCTTTTCAAACTACTAAATTTTTTTAAATCATACACAGTAACAAATTGGCTAACAATACAGTATAACTACGGTCTACTTTTGATCTAGACCTAGCGAACACAGGGTTTCATTTCCACTCTGAACGAATCAGTTCTGAAGCTTTCTCCGCGATCATAATCGTCGGCGAATTGGTATTTCCCGAGGTGATAAACGGCATGACGGAAGCGTCAATCACGCGCAATCCTTGTACGCCAATTACACGCAAAGCACTGTCGACGACGGCGCTCCGGTCATCGACACGGCCCATTTTGCAGGTGCCCACCGGATGGAAAATCGTGGTGCCGATCGCACCCGCCGCCGCCGCCAGTTCTTCCTCGGTGCGGTAGTGAACGCCTGGCTTGTACTCTTCCGGCGCGTAGCGTTTCAAGGCCGGCGCTGCAACGATCTGGCGCGTCAAAGTCAACGCGTCGGCGGCCACCTTTCGGTCTTCCGGCGTGCTCAAATACATCGGCGAAATCTTCGGCGGCGCGTACGAATCGGCGCTGGCGATGCGTACATGGCCGCGCGAGGTCGGCCGCAGATTGCAAACGCTGGCAGTGAACGCGGGGAAGGCGTGCAAGGGTTCGCCGAATTTTTCCAGCGACAGCGGCTGTACGTGGTACTGCAAATTCGGCGTGGCCTGCGTGGAATCGGAACGCGCAAAAGCACCCAGCTGCGAAGGCGCCATCGACATCGGCCCGCTCTGGAACATCGCGTACTCAAGGCCGATTTTCATCTTGCCGTACCAGCTGGATGCCATCGTGTTCAGCGTGCGGGCGCCGCCGCCGAGTTTGTAGATCATGCGCAGCTGCAGATGGTCCTGCAGATTTTCGCCGACGCCGGGCAGGTCGGCAAGCGGCTCGATGCCATGCTGGCGTAAGCGGGTGGCCGAGCCGATACCGGAGCATTGCAAAATCTGTGGAGAACCAACGGCGCCAGCCGCCAACAGGGTTTCTTTGTCGGCGGTGGCCGAGAACTGTGTGCCGCCGCCGGTGAAAATCACGCCTTTGCAAACCGGTCCGCGATCGCTCATTTCGATCTGCAAACGTTCCACGTGGCAGCCGGTCATGATGGTCAGGTTGGGCCGCATCGACACCGGCTTCAAGAACGCCTTCGCCGTATTCCAGCGGATGCCGCGCTTTTGATTGACGTCAAAATAGCCGCAGCCGGCGTTGTCGCCGCGATTGAAATCGTCCACTTTCTGAATGCCGGCCTGCTCCGCCGCGTCGCGGAAAGCATCGAGGATTTTCCACGACAGGCGCTGCTTTTCCACGCGCCACGGACCGCCGGCGCCGTGCAGTTCGGATGCGCCGCCGTGATAGTCCTCGCTCTTTTTGAACAGCGGCAGCACCGACGACCAGCGCCAGCTGTCGTCGCCGGTCAGCTCGGCCCAGCGATCGTAATCACCGGCCTGGCCACGCATGTAGATCATGCCGTTGATGGAGGAGCTGCCGCCCAGGACTTTGCCGCGCGGGTAAAGCAGGCTGCGTCCGCCCAGGCCGGGATCGGCCTCGGTGCGGAACATCCAATCGGTCCGCGGATTATCTATGCAATGCAGATAACCAACGGGGATATGGATCCACACATAATCGTCTTTGCCACCTGCCTCGATCAGCAGGACATTCGCGTTTCTGTTCGCGCTCAAGCGGTTTGCCAATACGCAGCCAGCCGAGCCTGCACCAATGATGATGTAATCGTAAATGCCTGCTGATTCCAAAAACTTCTCCTCCAAGAGCGGTGCTTCGGTCAGGCGGCAGCTATCTCCGCCAACAAGGTTTTTACCAACTGCGCCGCCGGCATCGGCCGCGCGCGCGCGACGCCGGTTCCGCACCACAATGACATCAGTTCAGTCTCGCCGCGCTTGCCGGCTTCCGCGCGGATGGCGCCAGTCAAGGCGTTCTGTATCGGGTAAGGCGGGATCTGTTTTTCCACAGCGGCCATTTCAAGCATGAAACGGTTCTCCAATCCGCGCGCATAACGGCCGGAAAACGTGCGCGTCAGCCTGGTCGGATGATCGCCGGCCGTCAGCAGCCGCTGCTTGTAATGCGGATTGATGGACGATTCGTCGCACACCAGGAACGCCGTGCCCATTTGCACTGCCTGGGCGCCGCCACCCAGCGCGCGCTTGATATCGGCGCCGTCCATGATGCCGCCGGCCGCGATCACCGGAATATGCACAGCCTCGACAATGGTCGGCAGCAGCTCGAAAGTGGTCAACTTGGCGTCTTCCTGCGCGCCGATGAAGGTGCCGCGATGGCCGCCGGACTCGGTGCCGGAAGCGATCACCGCATCGGCGCCCCTGCTCTGCCAGGCCAGCGCTTCGTCGGCATGGGTGATGGTGCCGATGACGAAAATGCCGGCGTCATGCAAGCGCCTGATCTGCTCAGCGCTGAGGATGCCGAAGGTAAAACTGGCGACGGCGGGGCGTAATTCGATCAGCGTCTCAAACTGGGCGGCGAAGTCTTCGCACCATTTGGCGGGCGTCGGCACTTCCGTCCAGCCCAGCGACGAGGCGAACGGCTTCAGCCATTCCTTGGCGCGCGCCACTTCTTCCGGAGCTGGGTTGGGTGTCTCCAGGACAAAGAAATTCAAGCAAAACGGCTTGTCGGTCAGCGCTCGGATTTGTTCGGTCTGGCTGCGGATGATATCCGGCGAAAGTAAGGAGCAGGCCAGCGAACCCAGCGCTCCTGCATTGGAGACCGCAGCCACCTGCGCGGGGTTATTGTTGCCGCCGGCAGTCGGTCCCTGGATGATGGGATGAGGAAAAATTGATGCCAAATTCATCGGATTTCTCACTAAAAATGGCGTTTACGACATGTGGATAAGTCTATGGATATCCACAGGCACGAAATGTGTGTAAACAAAAAATTTTTGGGGACGCTTTTTCTTATCCCAAAACAGTTCTTTGCTCATACACGGCTTTCTCGCCTGCTTATGCAGTCCGTAAACGCCTGATTTTAATCCAAAATGAACACTTATCCACAGAAAAGTGTCTGCGTTAACAACTACTACTATTTTTATATATACATCTTTAGAGTAAACCATAAACCCAAAAACCACAGGCGCAAGCGCCTGGACGGCCTGATACCCCACTGGAACAGAAATAAGATTTCACCAACATCTGCTTTCCCCTATACTGAATTCGCAAACAACCAGCCTCAGGCGGAGACATTTTGTCCTCACAGCGCAAACATCTGCGGTCGCCGGCTTATCTGCGCTTCCGGCGACGTCTGATCACGGGCCTTTTTCTGATGGCTACCCTGGCCATTGCCGTCGTTGTTTCCCAATTCCACACCACTTACGTTGAACGCGAACTCGCGGTCAAGACCCAGACCGAACATCACGTCAAGGCGATGGAAGCGCATGTGCTGTACTCGCTTCAATCGGTCGACCTGTCGTTGATCGGCTTCGCGAACGCCATCAAAGTCTTGAACGCGCAACAACGGAACTCACCGGAAATGATGTCGGAACTGTTGTCCTCGCGCGGTTCCACGTTCAACGGCGAGTACTGGATCACTTTTCTGGACACCAAGGGCGTTGCAATCGCCACTTCGACCGGCAACAACATCAACGGTTCCCGATACGCCGATCGCGATTACTTCAAAGCCCACCTGGATGTCGCCATGCGCGGCAAGTTGTTCGTTGGAGAACCCGCACTTGGCCTGCGCAATAGCCAAAGGTTGTTTTTTCTTAGCCGCAGGGTGGAAAGCGCCAAGGGAGAATTTCTCGGAGTAATCGTTGCTCCGCTCAACGTCAGCCGCTACCTCACCGTATTTGAAAATTCACGCTTCAATTCGGACATCTCGATCGCGCTGGTCCATGCCCGCGGCAAGGTCATCGCTGCCGTGCCAAATTTTGAGACTTCGTTCGGCCGCGACCTGGGATCGACCGACCTGTTCGACAATGTTCGCCGCGCCAGTTCCGGCACCTACAAAACCATCGGCAACGCCGACAAGCTCGCGCGCATATTCAGCTATCGTGTTTTTGAAAAACTTCCGTTGATCGTTGTCGTCGGCAGCAATGATTCCGAGTCTGCTAGATTGCTTCAGCAAAACTCGTTGATTGCTGGCGCTGGTTTGATTTTGTTGCTGATCCTGATGGCAGGCGCCGGTCATTTTTCGCTGCGCACCTACACCAGGCAGGAAGAACGCGAACTGCGCTTCCGCGCGCTCTACTCCGCCAGCCGGGAAATGGAACAAAAGCTGCTCGCCAACGAAGAGGAACGCAAGAAAAACGAAGAATCCATGAAATTGGCGGCCTTGCTTTTCCAAAACAGCGGGGAAGGCATGATGGTCACCGATGCGGATGGCCGGATCCTGACCGTGAATCCTGCTTTTTCCCTGTTGAGCGGCTATACGGAAAAGGAAGTCATCGGCCACCGGGGCTATGAATTGACGACCAGCCGCCAGGACATCAACTTCTATACCCGCATGTTCGAATCGATCGCCCATACCGGCCAGTGGGAAGGCGAACTCTGGCATCAACACAAGGACGGCGAAGAGTACCTGGTGGCGATGCGTTTCAACACCGTTTATGACGAATTGGGCAATCCATTCCGCTACGTCGCGTTATTGAGCGACATCACCAAAAAGAAAGCATCGGAAGAATTGGTCTGGCGCCAGGCCAATTTCGACGCGCTGACCGGACTGCCAAACCGGCGCATGTTCCATGAGCATCTACGCCAGGAAATGAAAAAAACCGATCGCTCCCACCTGCCGATGGCGCTGGTGTTCATCGATCTCGACCACTTCAAGGAAATCAACGACACCCTGGGCCACGACAAGGGCGATTTGCTGCTCAAAGAAGTGGCAATCCGCTTGTCCGGTGCGGTGCGCGGGACCGATACGGTGGCGCGCCTGGGCGGCGACGAGTTCACCATCATCCTGAGCGAGTTGCACAACGCCGGCGACGTGGTCCGCACGGCGCAGGAAATCCTCAAGCAAATGAGCACGCCGTTCAACCTGGGCAATGCCGGGGACAAGCATATTGCCCATATTTCCAGCAGCATCGGCATCACGCTTTATCCCGAGGATGGCGCCGATGCTGAAACTTTAATCAAAAACGCCGACCAGGCCATGTACGCGGCCAAGCAACAGGGCCGGAACCGCTTCAATTATTTCGCGCCGTTCATGCAGGAAGCGACGCGCGTACGCATGACCTTGGTCAACGAATTGCGCGAAGCGGTTAATCACGATGAATTGCGGATCTTGTTCCAGCCGATTATCGACCTGGCCAGCGGCAAGATCTGTAAAGCGGAAGCGCTGGTGCGTTGGCAACATCCAGTGCGCGGACTGCTGAATCCCGCTGAATTTATCAGCATCGCGGAAAGCAGCGGCATGATTGTCGGCATCGGCGACTGGGTTTTCAAGCAGGCGGCGCGGGAAGTGCAGAAGTTGCAGGCCCTGGGATTGCCGGATTTTCAAATCAGCGTGAACAAATCGGCGTGGCAGTTCCGCGATAACGGCAGCAATTACGAACAATGGCTGGATTTTCTCCAGGAACTGCATCTGGATGCCAACAGCATCATCATCGAAGTGACGGAAAACTTGCTGTTGGATACAGCGAACTCGGTTTCGGAGCGGATGTTGGCGCTTCAACATGCCCACATGCAGATTTCGCTCGACGATTTCGGCACCGGCTATTGCTCGGTAGCGTTTTTAAGGCGCTTCGATATCGATTACATCAAAATTGACCCGACTTTTGTGTCCAATCTGTCGAATGGGACCGATGGCGTCGTGCTTTGCGAGGCAATTATCGCCATGGCGCACAAGCTGGGCATCAAAGTCATCGCCGAAGGCATCGAAACACCTCAACAACTTGCCGCTTTAACAGCTGCCGGATGCGATTTAGGGCAGGGATACCTGTTTTCCAAGCCGATTTCGGCCGAAGAATTGGAAAAACAGATCAAAAACGAGCTTCCACCTGTGAATAACTCGCTGGATATCCACAGGACGACTTGTGAGTAAGGACGAAGTTGTCCAAAGGCCGACATTTTATACAGAATTGCTCCTGAACTGGTACAGCGCTTATGCAAGTGCTTATCTTTCGCGTAAACAAATGATTTGTAAACGTATACATGACTTATCCACAGGCTTTTGCTCGTTTACTATTACTACTATTTTTATATAAATCCTTTGTAAACAAGTAAACCGAATCTGAACGTCTGCTCGCGTTCTGAAAAGACCCCAGAGCACAAAAAACGCCTTAAAATCGACCGTTTTTCGTAAAACCTCTGTGGAAAAACAGCTTGAAATCCACAGCCTCCACCCTGCAAACCAAGGAAAAGTATGCGTTTAGGCATCATCAGCGCGTTGGCTGAAGAACAGCATGGGCTGATAGAAGCCCTTGAGAGCCCCTACAAGCTCGTCCACGGCATGCGTGAGTACACGGGAGGGAAGCTCTGGGAAATCGACGCTGTGTGCGTTCTGTCGCGTATAGGCAAGGTTGCAGCGGCCATGACAGCCTCCATCCTTGTGGAAAAGTTCGGAGTTACCCACATCGTCTTCACCGGCGTCGCTGGAAGCGGGGATAAAGATGTGAAAGTCGGGGATATCGTGGTCGCTGAAGAACTGGTTCAGCATGATTTCGATGCCAGCCCGCTTTTTCCACAGTTTGAAATCCCTTTGACGGGTTTGTCGCGCTTCGCGACCGACACGGTCCTGACCGAAAAACTGGCTGCCGCGGCTGCGCAAACCACGCGCGTACACCGTGGAATGATCGCCAGCGGTGATCAATTCATAGGCAAATTGGCCCAGATTCAGGCGTTGAAGGCTGCTTTGCCTGATTTATTGGCAGTGGAAATGGAAGGCGCCGCTGTCGCGCAAGTGTGTTTTGAGCTGGGCATTCCGTTTGCCGTCATCCGCACGATCTCGGACAACGCCAACGACGACGCAGCCGTCGATTTCATGCATTTCATCAAAACCGTGGCCTCCCGCTATGCTTTCGACGTGATCGAACGTTTTTGCAAAGAACATGTTCGATCCGTCTGAAATGATGGTTATCCCTGGCGGAACTATCGCCATGCGGGACGATAGAACCGGCCGAGCCTGGGTGGTCGAACTGCCGTCCTTTGCAATTGGCTGCTATCCGGTGACGCAAGCGCAATACGCAGCCGTCACCGGGCTTTGGCCTTCGGTCCGTGTCTCCGGGCAGTGCCCGGTGGAAAACGTTTCCTGGCTCGATGCTGTCCGGTTCTGCAATCTGTTGTCGGAAACCGCCGGCCTGAGCGCATGTTATGCATTGGATGACGACGGCATGGGCGCCTCCCGTGTTGCCGGCAGCAATGGCTATCGCCTGCCTACCGAAGCCGAGTGGGAATACGCCTGCCGGGCCGGCACCAATGGCCCGCGCTATGGCGATATCGACGAAATTGCCTGGTACCGGGAAAATTCCGGCGGCCGCACGCAAGCGGTTGGCCAGAAACAGCCCAATAGCTGGGGCCTGCACGACATGCTGGGCAATGTCTGGGAATGGTGCGAAGACCAGTATGACCCGGAAGTGTATGGGCAGTACCGGGTATTCCGGGGCGGTGGCTGGTCGGATACCGAACGGGGCTGCCTGGCGACGAACCGCCGCCGCAGCCATCCCACCTTTGCCATTGACGATCTCGGCTTCCGGGTGGTCCGGCCGCTGGCCTGATCAGGTAAAAAAAGGGCCGGGTTTTATCCCGGCCCCAAAACAACAACAGGTGATAGGTTTATGCGTCCAGCGTCATCAGGCTGGCGTTGCCGCCGGCAGCGGTCGTATTCACGCACAGAGCGCGCTCAGCGAGCAAACGCCACAGGGGGATGGCGCCATCCTCGTTGGTGTCGATCAGGCCCACCAGCGCCCCGCTACGGGCCGCCAGGGTGGCACGCAGGCTTCCGACCAGCATCGTCTCCACCAGCGCGATCTGGAAATCGCCGTTGAAGCTGTCCAGGCTGCCAATAACCTGGAGGCGGTCTTTGACCACCGCAGGCAAGTCCGCAGGCAGCAATTTCGATGATTCCGCCGTCACCAGCGCGATATTGCCGGTGGCCAGCGTCGCCGCGATCTGATTCAGCAGGCCGGCTTGCGTGCCGGCCGCGCAGACCACGCAGCCGCGCGCGACCAGCGCCAGCGTGTTGCGCTCGCCCGTCGGGCCTGGCAATACCGTCAGGCTGCCCAGCATCGTGGTGCGGCTGTATTGCTCCGCCAGGTTGGCGATGCGTTCGTGGCCGTGCATTTTCGACCAGACGGTCAACGCATCCAGGCCCGGCGTCGCCTGACGCTCGTGTTGGGTGCTGATGATGGCGCCGCGTTGCAGACGCTTCAGGTACAGCGGGCCGCCGGCTTTCGGGCCGGTGCCGGATTTGCCTTCACCGCCGAACGGCTGCACGCCCACCACCGCGCCGACGATGTTGCGGTTGATGTAGATGTTGCCCACGTGCGCGCGCGAGCTGATGTAGTCGATGGTTTCATCGATGCGCGAGTGCACGCCCAGTGTCAGGCCGTAGCCGCTTTCGTTGATTTGCTCGATCAGCTTGGGCAGGTCGGCGCGCTTGTAGCGGATCACGTGCAGAACCGGGCCGAACACCTCCTGCGTCAGCTCGGACAGCGAACGGATCTCCAGCACGGTCGGCGGTACGAAGGTGCCGGCCGTGGTCACGCTGGCCGGCAGGTCCAGCGAGAAGTAGTTCAGCGCGGTGGCCTTGAGCTTGTTGATGTGCGCCAGCAGGTTTTGTTGGGCTTCGGCGTCGATCACCGGGCCGATGTCGGTCGCCAGGCGATCCGGGCAGCCGACTTTCAGCTCCTGCATCGCGCCCTTGAGCATCTTGATGGTCTTGTCGGCGATATCTTCCTGCAGGAACAGCACGCGCAGTGCCGAGCAACGCTGGCCGGCGCTGTCGAAGGCTGACGAGATCGCATCCTGCACCACCTGCTCCGGCAGCGCCGACGAATCGACGATCATGGCGTTCTGGCCGCCGGTCTCGGCGATCAGCGGGATGTCGGCGTTTTCCGCGACGGCGCGCTTGGCCAGAGTGCGGTTGATCAGCTGCGCCACTTCGGTCGAGCCGGTGAAGATCACACCTTTGACGCGCGCATCGGCGGTCAGCGCGGCGCCGACCACTTCGCCGCGGCCCGGCAGGAATTGCAGCGCGGCGCGCGGAACGCCCGCTTCGTGCAGCAGTTCGACAGCGCGGTGGGCGATCAGCGGCGTCTGCTCGGCCGGCTTGGCCAGCACCACGTTGCCGGCGGCCAGCGAGGCGGCCACCTGGCCGGTGAAGATCGCCAGCGGGAAGTTCCACGGGCTGATGCAGGTCACCGGACCCAGGGCCAGCGTGTTGGTCGAGCCGTGCACTTCGGCCGCGTAGTAGCGCAGGAAGTCAACCGCTTCGCGCAGTTCTGCGATGGCGTTCGGCAGCGATTTACCGGCTTCGCGGATCGCCAGCGTCATCAGTTCCATGGCGTTGGCTTCGAACAGGTCGGCGGCGCGGTTCAGCGCGGCCGCGCGTTGCGACGGCTCGGTGGTTTGCCAATCCATGGCGAAATTGCTGGCGCTGGTCAGCGCGGTTTCCACGTCGGCGGCGCTGGCTTCCACCAGTTGGCCGACGATGTCGCTGCGCTGTGCCGGGTTGGTCACATCTTGCACCGGCTGGCCGGCGCTCAGGCCGCCCGCCAGCAAGGGCGCGGCGTGCCAGCGGCGCGGCGCGGCCAACTCCGCCGAAATTTTACGCAGCACGTCCTCGTTGGCCAGGTCGAAACCGGCTGAGTTCTTGCGCTCCGCGCCGAACATGTCCAGCGGCAGCGCAATGCCGTTGTGCGGCAGCCCGCCCTGCTCGCGCGCCAGCGCGACCGGATCCTTGATCAGCGAATCGACCGGGATCGCCTCGTCGACGATCTGGTTGACGAAGGAGGAGTTGGCGCCGTTCTCCAGCAGGCGCCGCACCAGGTAGGCCAGCAGCGTTTCGTGGGTGCCGACCGGGGCGTAGATGCGGCAAGGCTTGTCCAGGTTGTCCTTGCCAACCACCTGGTCGTACAGCGATTCGCCCATGCCGTGCAGGCACTGGAATTCGTAGTCGGTCACGCCGTCGCGCTTGGCCCAGGTGTAGATCGTCGACAGGGTTTGCGCGTTGTGGGTGGCGAACTGCGGATAGATCACGCCGGTCGAAGCCAGCAGTTTTTGCGCGCACACCAGGTAGGACACGTCGGTGTAGACCTTGCGGGTGTAGACCGGATAGCCGCTCATGCCGTCGACCTGGGCGCGCTTGATCTCGGCATCCCAGTACGCGCCCTTGACCAGGCGCACCATGAACTTGCGGCCGCTGCGCTTGGCCAGGTCGATCAGGTAGTCGATGACGAACGGGCAACGCTTCTGGTAGGCCTGCACGACGATGCCGATGCCCTCGAAACCGGCCAGCTCGGGATCGTGCGCCAGCGCCTCGATCAGGTCCAGCGACAGTTCCAGGCGATCGGCCTCTTCCGCGTCGATGTTCAGGCCGATGTCGTAGTGCTTGGCCAGCAACATCAACTCGCGCACGCGCGGCAGCAGTTCTTCCATCACGCGGGCGCGCTGGGCGCGGCTGTAGCGCGGATGCAGCGCCGACAGTTTCACCGAAATGCCGGGGCCGTTCTTGATGCCGCGGCCGTTCGATGCCTTGCCGATCGCGTGGATCGCGGTTTCGTAGGAGGCGTAGTAATTCCTGGCGTCGGCCTCGGTCAGCGCGGCCTCGCCCAGCATGTCATAGGAATAACGGTAGCCGCGCGCCTCGTTGGACTGGCCGTTCTTGATGGCCTCGTCGATGGTCTGGCCGGTGACGAACTGGTTGCCCAGCATGCGCATCGCCAGGTCCACGCCCTTGCGGATCAGCGGCTCGCCGCCCTTGGAAATGAGCTTGGTTAGCGCCGAACCCAGGCCGGTTTCGCTGCTGGTGGACACCAGTTTGCCGGTGATCAGCAGGCCCCAGGTGGCGGCGTTGACGAACAGCGACGGCGATTCGCCCAAGTGTTTGCGCCAGTCGCCCTTGCTGATTTTGTCGGCAATCAAGCGATCGGCGGTGGCGTTGTCGGGAATACGCAACAGTGCTTCGGCCAGGCACATCAGCGCCACGCCTTCTTCAGATGATAACGAAAATTCATGCATCAGGGCATCGACGCCGGAAGCGCGGGTGCGCTGTTCGCGCACCGAACTGACCAGTTTATGGGCCAGTTGCTGGGCTTGCTGCAGCGTGCCGGCGTCGTTGTTTTTGATCTGTTCCAACAACCACTGAACGGCGCTGACTTCGTCGCGGCGATAGGCTGCCGTCACTGCCGCGCGCAGGGGAATCGGGTCGCGCAGGATCTCATCCTGCAAGGCGGCGAAAGGGGTGAAACCGGTGGCTGCTGCTGCTTGCATTGAATACTCTCAGAAAGGAAATTTTGGCGCGGTTCATTACAAAAAAACGCTCGACCGGCGGGTGCTGGCGAGCGTGAATCTGTGTGAACTGCTGATGATTCGATTGTAAAGTGATTTCTTCTGGATTAATTCTGGTATTGCAGGGGACTAGCAATAGATTGTTTTTAGTGCGACAATTTAACCAAATAATATTTATTTGGGAGTTCCCGGAAATGTTAGACAAGATCAGCAAGAAAATCTTGATGGAATTGCAGAGCGATGGCCGCATCAGCAATGTGGAACTGGCGGCGCGCGTGAACCTGTCACCGGCCGCTTGCCTGGAACGCGTGCGCAAGTTGCACGAGTCCGGCTACATCATGGGCTACACCGCGCAACTGAATCCCCAGCTGCTCGACGTGTCCCTGCTCGTCTTCATCGAAGTGGTGCTCGATCGCACCACGCCCGAAGTGTTCGACGCCTTCAAGCACAGCGTTCAGGTGATCCCCGAAGTGCTGGAATGCCACATGGTTGCCGGCGGCTTCGACTATCTGGTCAAAGCCCGCGTCAAGGACATGGCGGCCTACCGCGAATTCCTGGGTAAAACCCTGCTCCAGAAGGGCGTACGTGAAACCCACACCTACGCCGTGATGGAAGAAGTGAAGAATACCACCAAGTTACCTATAAAATAGCGTCACGGAAATAAATTAGTCGAGACGCCCAAGGCGCCTGGTAAAACGGGGGACAAATGAAGCTTTTGCAGCACAGGCTGGTGCAACGTGGATTGTGGTTATTGGGCGCGACGGCTGGTGGTACTTGCCTGGCGTATCTATTCAAGCTGGTGGCCGGCGACGGCGCGGCCTTGGTGTATACCGCCGCGCCGGCGGCGCTGGCCGGCGCCGTGGTGGCATGGTGGGCCGCCAGGCAGAATAGCGACGAGAGCGGCGTCAAACGCTTCGCTCAAGTGGTCGGCGATGAAATCGATGCCATCATGATCGGCGCGGCGGAAACCTCGTATTTCGTCGATTCCGTCAAAAAGAAAATCGAGCTGGACGTCGGGACGGCCGGCGGCATCGCCCGCAGCTCCGCCCACAATGCGCAGGCCACGGCCGCGATTGCCGCCAACGCCGAGCGCGCCGCCAAGATCGCCGCCCAGGTGCGCGGCGAAACCGTGACCGGCCGCGCCGAGGCCGATCATGGTTTGCAGCGCATCAATACGGCGCGCGAGGATGCGCAGACCGCGGCGGCCGTCATGGCCAGCTTGCAAACGAATTCACGCAAGATTTACGGCTTCACCGAGGCCATCAGCGAAATCTCGGCCCGCACCAACCTGCTGGCGCTGAATGCCGCCATCGAGGCGGCGCGCGCCGGCGAGCAGGGACGCGGTTTTGCCGTGGTCGCCAGCGAAGTGCGCCAGCTGGCGCTGCGCACTAAGGAAGCCACCGACGAAATCAGCACCATGGTGCGCGAAATCAACCAGCAGGCCGAGAAGGCCGCCACCGGCATGAATTCGCTGGCGGCCAAGGTGAGCGAGGCGGCCGGCAACGTGGAAACCGTGCATGGTTTGCTGGGCAATATCGAGCGCTCCTCCGGCGTGTCGGAAGAAGAGATCGGCGAGATCGCGCGGGCCTCGCGCGAACACGTCGCCACCACCGATGAAATCGCCGCCGCCATCGCCAGCATCCGCGACAGCCTGTTATCCACCGAGAAGGAATTGCCGCGCGCCGCCAGTTCGGCGATGGCGCTGGCGGAACGGGCCGAAGTCATCACCGGCGCGCTGGGCGAATCGTCGATCGAAACCTCGCACGACGCGATCCGCGTCGCCGCGCAGCAGGCGGCCTTGCAGGTGGGGCGCTTGTTCGAGGCCGCCATCGCCTCCGGCAAGATCACGCGCGAGGCGCTGTTCGACCGCCATTACACGCCGATCCCGAACACCGATCCGCCCAAGCACAAGACCCGCTTCGACGATTTTACCGACCGGGCTTTGCCGCAATTGCAGGAAGGCGTGCTGGCGGCGATGCCGCAGCTGGCCTACGCCGGCGCTGTGGATAACAATGGATATTTCCCCACCCACAACAAGAAGTTCTCGCAGCCGTTGACGGGCAATTACGACGTCGACATGGTCAACAACCGCACCAAGCGCATCTTCAGCGACCGCACCGGCAAGCGCTGCGGCTCGAACACCAAGCCTTTCCTGCTGCAAACCTACAAGCGCGACACCGGCGAGGTGATGCACGACCTGTCGGCGCCGATCTATGTGAACGGCAAGCACTGGGGCGGTTTCCGTATCGGCTACCGCTCCAGCCACCAGTAATCAGTAGGTGTCGTTCTTGGGCGCCGTGCCCGGCGCGGTGCGCTGGGCCACGGTGTTCATGCCTTCCAGGTTCATGCGCAGCCACTTGTGGGCCGGGCTGCGCGCATCGCGCTCGTGCCACAACATGTCCAGGTGCACGGCCGGCAGCTGGAATGGCAATTCCTTGGAAATCAGCGCGTCGGTCATGCCGGTCGAGGCGATCAGGTGGCGCGGCAGCACGGTAATCAGGTCGGAATTGGCCACCACGCGGCCGGCCGTGAAGAACTGGTTCACCGTCAGCAGGATGCGGCGTTCGCGCTGGATCTGCGCCAGCGCCTCGTCGACCAGGCCGTGCGCGCGGCCGGAGAAGCTCACCAGCAAGTGATTGGCCTTGCAATAGTTGTCCAGGGTCAGGTCGACCTTGGACAGCGGATGGTCGCGCCGCATCACGCAGACGTAATGCCCCGAATACAGGCGCTCATGGCGGATCGGTGAGCCGGTCTCATACGACAGCTGCGCCGCCACGCCGGGGAAGAAGCCCACCGCCAGGTCGATATCGCCGCGCAGCAGCATCGGCCGCGGCTCGCGCGTGGTCAACGGCACCATGCGCACGTTGACGCCCGGCGCCTCCCTTTCGATCGAACGCATCAGCGACGGCAGCCAGAAGGCGGCGGTGGCGTCGGCCATCGCCATGCGGAAGGTGGCGTGGGCGGCGGACACGTCGAAGGTCTCCGGCGCCACCGCCGCTTCCAGGCTGGCCAGCGCGCTGCGCACCGACGGCCACAGCGCTTCCGCGCGCGGGGTCGGCTTGACGCCGTAGGCGGTGCGGATCAGCAACTCGTCGCCCAGGCTCTCGCGCAGGCGCTTGATGGCGTTGGAGACGGCGGGTTGGGTCATGGCCAGGTGGCCGGCGGCGCGTGTCAGGTTCTGCTCTGTCATCACGGCGTCGAAGACGCGTAACAAATTCAAGTCCAGCGTCAAAAAGCTCATGTCGGCTCGGGATGTGGGGTTGGGGTCAGGGCAGTATCGAGAAATATGGATTTCCCGTCAATATAAGACACCCCATTCACCAGACGAATAATTGTTATCGGGGAAGTAAATTGGATACTTATGTTGCGCTGCACTATAGTTACACTTGATTCTAAATGCAGTATAACAACATGTCTACCATCATCTCAGTCGTACAGAATATTTCCTTGATCGCCGCCGGTGAGCTGGCGCTGGCAAGCGGCGCCGTGTGCGCGCTGGCCGTCCTGTTCAAACCGCTGCTGCGCGGCCTGGCGCGCGCCGCCGTGCTGGTCATCAAGCCCAAGCGCAGCAAGGAAGAGCAGCTGCAGCGCCGCCAGATGCGTGATGCAATGATGCTCAAGCGCATGCTCAATTCGATGGAAGGCGACCCGAGCCACGCCGCCGAATTGCGCGCCATGGCCTCGCGTGCCTAAATATTCAGCAGCGTATTCAGCAGCGGTACCGGCCTCCGGTACCGCGTCGCAACATTACTTCTCGCCCAGCAGGGCGGGCTTCAACGAGCTGTCGACCGGCTTATCGCCCAGCCAGATGCGCAGCACGGCGTTGTAGAACGCAACGTCCGGCATCAATTCCCCGATCTTCTTTCCGTTCAGATAGCACTGCGTGCCCTCGCCCGGGGTCCAGTCCAGCGTCAGCTGATCGCCCTTTTTCAACGCCTGGATCTGCGCGAACACTTCGCCAAACTTCATCGTCTGCGGCAGGATCTTGCTGCGCTCGTTCTTGTCGGTGTTGTTGTTCAAGCCTTCCATGAACGCCTTGCCGAAGTCTTCCGAGCTCACCTCGCGCAGCATCGTGATCGCCACGCGGCGCGGACCCTGCGTGGCCAGCACGTCCGGCACGGTGGTTTTCTTTTCGGTCAGGTAGAGGCCGGCGGCGTAGACCTTGAAGATCACCTTGGTACGCAGGCCGGCGCCGTTGAGCTTGAGTTCTTTGCCGGCGACATTGATGCTGTCGTCGAACTTGACGCCGGCCACTTCCACGGCGGCAAATGCGGGCAGGCTGAAGCTGCCGGCCAGGAAGGCGGCTGCCATCAGGCTCTTGATGATGTTTCTGCGATTCATGAATTGTCTCCGAGGATGGTAAATGCCAGCGTCACTGCCCGCGATGCGGGCGTTGCTGGAATATACCACCGGGAGTGGCGCAAAAACGCACTGCGGCGCAAATTGGCCGCACGGTCATGCTTTTTTAGGCTCGTCAGGCCTTGGCGGCCTGCAAACGCTCGAATTTTTCGCGCAGTTGGTTCTCACTCTCGCGCCAGGCGGGATTGAAGGGGATGCAGCTGACCGGACACACCTGCTGGCATTGCGGCTCATTGAAATGGCCGACGCATTCGGTGCACTTGTCCGGATTGATTTCGTAAATTTCGGCGCCCATGTAGATGGCGTCGTTCGGGCACTCCGGCTCGCAAACGTCGCAATTGATACAGTCGTCGGTGATCATCAAGGCCATGCTGGAACTCGCTTATTGCTCGGCGGCGTTGTTGGCGGCAATTTTCTTTTGCAGCCAACGGTCGACCGATGGGAAAACAAACTTCGACACGTCGCCGCCCAGCACCGCGATCTCGCGCACGATGGTGCCGGAGATGAACTGGTATTGGTCGGACGGGGTCAGGAACAGGGTTTCGACGTCCGGCAGCAGGTAACGGTTCATGCCCGCCATCTGGAACTCGTACTCGAAATCGGACACGGCGCGCAGGCCGCGCACGATCACGCGGGCGTCATGCTCGCGCACGAAGTCTTTCAGCAGGCCGGAGAAACTTTGGACCTTGACGTTGGGATAGTGGCCCAGGACTTCGTTGGCGATGGTCAGGCGCTCTTCCAGCGAGAAGAATGGTTTCTTGTTCTTGCTGTCGGCCACGCCCACCACCAGCGTGTCGAACAGACCGGATGCGCGACGCACCAGATCTTCGTGACCACGGGTCAGCGGATCAAAAGTTCCTGGATAAACGGCTACTACCATCGCGGCTCCTTGCAGTGCACCAATATAGAACGCGCATTATGCCTGAAAAACCCTTTCTGCCTTAATTTGGGGCTGCTTGGGGTCTATTTGACGGCAAATACGGACGTTTAGGGGGCCTTGTGCTTTAACAAATGATAGAACACCATCCCGGCCTTGTCAGCCCGGATCACTTCCCACGGCGCCATCCATTCCGGCACATCACCCTCGTCGAACTCCAGCGCCAGGCCGGATTCGGCGTAGATCAGGCCGCCCTCTTTCAAAATGCGCGTGCACAGCGGCAGGCAGCGTTCGAGGAATTCCTGCTGGTACGGCGGATCGAGGAAGATCAGGTCGTACTTCTGGCCGCGCGCGGCGGCCGACTGGGCCACGGCCAGCGCGTCGGCGCGCATGATCTGCACGTTCTCGGCCTTCAGCTTGGCCTTGATGTCTTCCAGCTGGCGCACCACCGGCACCACGGTGTCGATCATCGTCACCGATTGCGCGCCGCGGCTGGCCGCCTCGAAACCCAGCGCGCCGCTGCCGGCGAACAAGTCCAGCACCTGGGCGTCGGCCCAATAGCCGTCGCGCTGGTGATTGATCCAGTTGAACACGGTCTCGCGCACGCGGTCCGGCGTCGGGCGCAGGCCGGAAGCGCTCAGCACCGGCAGCGGCGTGCGCTTCCAGGCGCCGCCGATGATGCGCACCTGGTTGCTGTGCTGGGGACCGTGGACCGGGACTTTGGCGGGTTTCGCTGCTTTGCTGGCGGGCTTCTTTGGCATGTGGCTGTGTTCTAAGTCATTGATTCAACAGGGGCCACTATACCATATGGGCCTTAGCGCGGATCCGCCGCCAGGCTGTTGAAGTCGTCGATCCAGCCCTGCATGCGCTTCTGCGCGTGGGCTTTCTGGGCCGGCGTGGCGATCTTGACGACGGTCAGGACCAGCTGGGCCGTGGAGGCTTCATAAGCGTCGAAGAACTGTTTGCGCTCGGAATGTTCGAGGCGCTCGAAGGTGTCCCTGATCAGCGTATGGATCAGCGCCATCGTCGCTTCCTTGTTCAGCTTTTCGCGCTGCACCTTCTGCACCAGGGTCAGGATGTTTTTCTGGCGGCGCATGCGCTCGTCCAGCCAGATGTCGTTGTCCAGCGGCCGCGCGTCGGAGGCCTTGCGGATTTGCGCTTCCTGTTCCGGGCTGAAGTTGCCGAACCACAGTTCGAACTGCTCCATCGATTTTTTATAGCGGAACTTCAGCTGGGCATCCTGGTCGCCCTTCATGTTCTTCTTGCGGAACTCGGCGTTGTTGGCCGCGAATTTCTTTTCCAGCGTGGCGATCTGGTCCGGCTGCAGCGAGCGCACCAGGTCGGCCAGTTCCGGCAGCGCCTTGAACAGCAGCAATTGCGTGCGGCTTTTGACCTCGTCGTAGTCGCCGATCAGGTCGGCTGTGGTCGGGTTGCCGGCCAGCTGGCGCTGCGCCGTCTGCAGTATTTGCGCGTAGTCGTGCAGCTGGGTTTTGCGATGCCAGCGGAATAGCTCATCGATATCCCGCTTGACCCAGGTCTTTTGATCGGAGTTGAGGTCGACGTAGGCGTCCAGCCACCAATACAGCAGCGTATCGCCGTGGTTGTAAGCCAGGCGCAGCGAACTGCAGCCGGCCAGGACAGCCAGCAGGACAACCAGCAAAAGGCGGCGTAGTGCGCGGTTGTGGATAATTGGCATGTTAAACTTTCGCTTTGATTAACTCTCTTTGACTTGGCACCTATGAACGTAGTTATCCTCGCAGCCGGCATGGGCAAACGCATGCAATCCGCGCTGCCGAAAGTGTTGCATCCATTGGCGGGCAAGCCGCTGTTGTCGCACGTTCTGGATACGGCGCGTAGCCTGTCTGCCAGCCAATTATGCGTGATTTACGGGCACGGCGGCGCAGCCGTGCTGGAGATGCTGGCTGCTCAGCCGGAGAAAGTCGCCACCGCGCTGCAGGAACCGCAGCTGGGCACCGGCCACGCCGTCATGCAGGCCCTGCCCGAGCTGGACGACAGCGCCGCCACCCTGATCCTGTACGGCGACGTGCCGCTGACCACCGCCGCCTCGCTGCAGGCGCTGGTGGACGTGGCCGGCAAGGACAAGCTGGGCATTCTGACCGTGGTGCAGGACGATCCTTTCGGGCTCGGCCGCATCGTCCGTGAAAACGGCGAAATCGTCCGCATCGTCGAGCAAAAAGACGCCAACGAAGCCGAACGTGCCATCAAAGAGATCAACAGCGGCATCATGGTAGTGCCGACCGCGCGCCTCAAGCAATGGCTGGGTGCGCTGAAGAACAACAACGCCCAGGGCGAGTACTACCTGACCGACATCGTCGCCATGGCGGTGGCGGATGGCGTGCCGGTGGTTTCGGCCCAGCCGTCGGCACAGTGGGAAGTGGCCGGCGTGAACAGCAAGGTGCAGCTGGCCGAGCTGGAACGCATCCACCAGGCCAATATCGCCTTGAAACTGCTGGAACAGGGCGTGACGCTGATGGACCCGGCCCGCATTGACGTGCGCGGCGAGCTGGTCTGCGGCCGCGACGTCACCATCGACGTTGGCTGCGTGTTTGAAGGCAAGGTTGAACTGGCCGATGGCGTGCGCGTCGGGCCGCACTGCGTGATCGTCAATTCGCGCATCCTGGCCGGCGCCCAGATTAAGCCGTTCTGCCACATCGAAGAGGCGGTGGTGGGCGAAGTCTCCATCATCGGCCCGTACGCGCGCCTGCGTCCCGGCACCGTGCTGGCGGAGGATGTGCATGTGGGTAACTTCGTCGAAATCAAAAACGGCCAGGTCGCCGCGCACAGCAAGGCCAACCACCTGGCCTACATCGGCGATGCGACGATCGGCTCGCGCGTCAACATCGGCGCCGGCACCATCACCTGTAATTACGACGGCGCCAACAAGTTCCGTACCGTGATCGAAGACGACGCCTTCATTGGCAGCGACAGCCAGCTGGTGGCACCGGTAACGGTCGGCAAGGGCGCCACGCTGGGCGCGGGCACCACGCTGACCAAGGATGCGCCGGCCGGTAAGCTGACGATTTCCCGTGCGCGCCAGATCACCGTCGAAACCTGGAGCCGCCCGGTTAAAAAGCCGAAGTAACAGCAGCACACTTCACAGGAAGCCGGGCATGTCCCGGCTTTTTTGATTTGTGGATAACGATGTGGAGAAGCTTTCGGATAAGCGGTGAAAAAGCCGCGTATAAGTCGGGGAAAACAGTTGTACAACTATGCTAGCAGGAGAAAAGCGACCGCTCGCGACGGCATGCAGCCACGCTTCAGGCCATGGTGTGGATAAGCCTGTGGGAAATCGTGTGAGTAAATCAGGATAACTATTTACTGTGGATAAGGTTGGGTATAAGCCCGTGCATAGCCCTTGGAAAAGCCGTGGAAAAGGCGGGAAAACATTTCCCGCTATTACCTCATTGTGGATAAACCTGTGCAGAAGCCATTGAACAAGGCCGGGATAAGTCGCTAAACCGCGATCCGCGTCTCGAATTTGCTGCGGAAGGTGGAAAAATAGGCTTTAACGTTGCGCACGTTGGTCTGCGTGGCGAACAGGCGGTGCGCCAGCGCGTGGTAGGCCGGCATGTCCGCCACCTGCACCACCAGCACGAAATCCGGCCCCGGCGCCACGCGGTAGCACTGCAGCACGGCATCATCGCCCGCCACATGGGCTTCGAACTCGGCCATGCGTTCGGCGGCCTGGACATCCAGCGAGATTTCCACAATCGCCGTCAGGCTGGGCCCGACCTTCTCCGGCGCCACGATGGCCACCTGGCGCTGGATCACCCCGCTTTCTGTCAGATGCTTGACCCGGCGCAAACAAGTCGGCGCGGAGACGTGGACCGCCAGCGCCAGCTCGCTGTTTGTTTGTGACGAATCAACTTGCAGCGCATTCAAAATGCGACGATCTATCTCATCCATAAAAATAATCCTCAAAAATGAAATAATATTTCACGATTTAACATCAATGAAAGAATATTCCAAAATATACAGGATTTAGAAAGCTTATTTCAGAAGTCCTGCTCTAGCATGGCTACACTTATTTTTAGCGAGGTTTTCTATGTGCGGCATCGTCGGCGCGGTAGCGCAACGCAACATCACCCCCATCCTGATCGAAGGCCTCAAGCGCCTGGAATACCGCGGCTACGACTCCTGCGGCGTCGCGCTGCACGTGGATGGCCAGTTGCAGCGCTCGCGCAGCACCTCGCGCGTGGCCGACCTGGAAAAGCAGATCGCCGAAGTCGGCATGCAAGGCTTCACCGGCATCGCCCACACCCGCTGGGCCACGCACGGCGCGCCGGCATCGCACAACGCCCACCCGCACTTCTCGCCGACCACCGAACAGGCGCGCATCGCCCTGGTCCACAACGGCATCATTGAAAACCACGACGAACTGCGCGCCGAACTGACCGCGCTCGGCTACGTCTTCCAGAGCCAGACCGACACCGAAGTGATCGCCCACTTGGTCGACCACATGTATAACGGCGACCTGTTCGACACCGTCCAGCAAGCCGTCAAGCGCCTGCACGGCGCGTATGCGATCGCCGTGTTCGCGCGCGAAGAACCGCACCGCGTGGTGGCCGCGCGCCAGGGCTCGCCGCTGATCGTCGGCCTGGGCCAAGGCGAGAACTTCGTCGCCTCGGACGCGATGGCGCTGGCCGGCACCACCGACCAGATCATCTACCTGGAAGAAGGCGACGTGGTCGACCTGCAACTGGCGCGAACCTGGATCGTCGACGTCAATGGCAAGCCGGTCACGCGCGAAGTCAAGACCGTGCAGGCGCACACCGGCGCGGCCGAGCTGGGCCCATACCGCCACTACATGCAGAAGGAAATCTTCGAACAGCCGCGCGTCATCGGCGACACGCTCGAAGGCGTCACCGGCATCATGCCGGAACTGTTCGGCGACGGCGCCTACAACGTCTTCAAGCAGATCGACCGGGTGCTGATCCTGGCCTGCGGCACCAGCTACTACTCCGGCCTGACCGCCAAGTACTGGATCGAATCGGTGGCCAAGATCCCGGTCAATGTCGAGATCGCCAGCGAATACCGCTACCGCGACAGCGTGCCGCATCCGAACACGCTGGTGGTGACCATCTCGCAAAGCGGCGAAACCGCCGACACGCTGGCCGCGCTCAAGCACGCGCGCAGCCTGGGCATGGAGCACACGCTGACGATCTGCAACGTCGCCACCAGCGCCATGGTGCGCGAGTGCAAGCTGGCCTACATCACCCGCGCCGGCGTGGAAGTGGGCGTGGCCTCGACCAAGGCCTTCACCACCCAGCTGGCCGCGTTGTTCCTGCTGACGCTGTCGCTGGCGCAAGTCAACGGCCGCCTGACCGATGCCGAAGAAGAGCAGCACCTGAAAGCCATGCGCCACCTGCCGGTAGCGATCTCCGCCGTGCTGGCGCTGGAGCCGCAGATCATCGCCTGGTCGGAAGATTTCGCCCGCAAGGAAAACGCCCTGTTCCTCGGCCGCGGCATGCACTACCCGATCGCGCTGGAAGGCGCGCTGAAGCTGAAAGAGATTTCCTACATCCACGCCGAAGCCTATCCGGCTGGCGAACTGAAGCACGGCCCGCTGGCGCTGGTGACGGAGGAAATGCCGGTGGTGACCATCGCCCCGAACGACGCGCTGATCGAGAAGCTGAAGTCCAACATGCAGGAAGTGCGGGCACGCGGCGGCCAGCTGTACGTGTTCGCCGACGTCGACTCGCGCATCACCTCGGGCGAAGGCGTGCATGTGATCCGTCTGCCGGAACACTACGGCCTTCTGTCGCCGATCCTGCACGTGGTATCGCTGCAGCTGTTGGCCTATCACTCGGCGCTGGCACGCGGTACCGATGTGGATAAACCACGCAATCTGGCCAAGTCGGTGACGGTTGAGTAAGTAGATTACCGAGGTGGCAACGGTCTAAAATAAGCAGCACCATCATACGAGGAATGCGCATGCGAACCTTGCTGTTGAGTCTAGTCTTGTTAACGGGCGTTGCCTCGCTCGCCAACGCGCAGGTGGCCGGATATGGGTGCTGCTTCCAGGTCTGGCCGCAGCCGGACCTGCGCGTGCCGATACCCAACTATCAAGGTCCCGCCAAACCGGCGGCCGCAAAGGCGCATGTGCCGGCAGATTCGCCGCTCAAGGCGCCGGCGCGTTCGGCCGTGGCGGCAAATGCGCACGAGCTCGCGACACGCTTTCCGGTGGAGCAGCGTCCGCAAATGGAGCAAGCCTATCGGCGCTCCATGGACGTGTACACCCAGCTTGAGAAGAAACTAGGGCTGCCGGAGTGCGACATGGCCGGCAGCCTCGCCGCCTTCCTCGTCGGGAACTATATGGTGCTGAACGACGTCGACGTGTCTGACGACGCTTTCCGGACTGTGGCCCAACAGTTGCGCGAGCAGGCATCGATGCAGACCGCGCTGCGGCGCGTCGACGCCGCACAACTGCGCAACCTGTATGAGCAGACCGCGATGATAGGAACCTTCATGGCGCTGGCACACAAGTCGGAGCAACAGAACCCTCAGCCCCCTGAGATCGCAGCACGCATCCGCAATACCGCGCGGGCCAATCTGGAAGTGGTACTGCGCATGCCCCCGGCACGCCTGTCGATTAGCGACAGGGGTTTGAGCATGACCGATCCGGTACAGCGATAGTGACATTGTGATCGGCCGGGCGGATCCCTGAAAACAAGAAAACTATGCGAATCGAAATTAGCTTTCTTTGGATGTTGGTGAACCCGAAGTACGCACTGATGGTCGGCCTTACCATAATTTTAGGCGTCGCTCTTGTCGCCTATTTGCTGACTCGGAATAGGCCTCAGGCCAGAAGATGGCAAGCATTGCTGTCGGAAGTCCTGGTTTCCGTTGGCGTTATAGGCCTGTTGACCTTTGCCGCGAGGGCTCACATCGAGTCGGAGATTCGCCACGACGCAAGCCAAGTTGAAGAAAACAAGCGCTTGGCGAGAGTCGCCTCGATGGACCTGCTAAAGATGAATTGCTTGCCAGAGCAGTCAGCGTTTCGGCCGACGCCTGAAATGGAAAACATCTGGGTTGCATGTGATATCGCCTTCCGCATTATTGAAAACGATGAGGACGTCATGAGGTACTGGGCAGCTCACGACCGATTGAAAGATATGTCCAAGCCAACAAATCCGAATCGTGGGGATTCCGCCCGAATTGACGCCCTGAAGGCAGCAGTCAACGACGTGATTGAGTCCAATACGGTGGTAGACCACAACCTTCACCGAAAGACATTGGTCGAGTCGGAGGTGTCGTGGCTGCTGATATCGATATGCGCAGTGTCGGCAATGTTTGGCATCGGCCTCAAATGGGCGAAAGCGATTTTTGAGTTCCGAAAGGCGGCAGCCAGCTGAGTCAAGTTCAGCATCCTCGTTGAATAGTGCCATCGATGCTATCCTCATGTGCAAATCGTCGTGCCACAACCAAAGGCTCCCATGGTCCCCCTGATCAATCGCATCAAGTCACTGTTTGGACGCGGCGACGTTCCCTTGCCCGCCGACCCGCTGGACTACGAACAGCTCGTCCACCTAGATGCTGAACGTCTGGCGGAACAGGGCATCCTGAGTGCGTACACGGAGTTGTCGGCGCGGCTCGAACCGTATTCGCCTTCCCCGCTTGAGGTCAGGGAAGTCATCGACAACGACGGGCTTGGCTACTCGGTGTATGCCGGTGACCAGCAATATGTCATCTGGGAAGTGATCGATGGCGTGCAAAACGAAGATGGCTGGGAACGCGCTACCGTCGCCTTCTTCCAGATCGTGAATGCCAGGTTGAAAAATTCTTCTCACCGCCTCTACGCGATCAACGGCGGCAATGATCTCTTTGGCTTGTTTCTCACCGAAGAGGAATTCGCCGCAGCCAGGTTGGCCATCCCCAGGCGTTCCAACTGGCCATGGATGCCGGATAACGCACAGCCGGACTACGGCTTTCCAGTCGACGCTGCAGCCTCCTGAGGCTGCGTTCCGCCAAACCAGCGCTCTATCGCTTCGGGCAGGCTGGCATCCCCTGCATCTCCCGTCCACGCCACGTAGCCGTCCGGCCGTATCAGTACTGCGGCCGGTAGCGGCACCACGCCGGCGACCGGCAATTCACAGACCCCTTCGAAGCTCGCGTCGATTTGCTTGACGCGATCGCTACCAATTCTGACCGGCGCGCCGAAGTTGAGCAGCACCGGCCGCGCGTCATGCAGCAACGCGTAGACGCGGGTCGGCCCGGCGGCGGTTTCGATATCCAGGTCGGGCATGCGGCGGCCCAGTAGCGGATGGCCTTGGCCGAGGTCATAGCGGATGTCGAGGCCCGAGATCATGCCGCCGAAGCGCTTGCGCGGCTCGTCCATCGCCAGCATCTCCGCGACGAATTCGCCGAGGACGGCAATGCGTTCATCCGTCCTTCGCAGCACGCCTTGCGCGATGGTATTGCGCAGGACGCGCGCAGCGGCCGGGTGGCGTTCGGCCTGGTACGTGTCGAGCAGGGTGGCGGGCGAAACGCCCTTCACCACCTGCGCCAGCTTCCAGCCGAGATTCACGGCGTCCTGCACGCCGAGATTGAGGCCCTGTCCGCCCAGCGGTGGATGAATATGCGCGGCGTCACCGGCCAGCAGCACGCGGCCCTTGCGGTAGACGTCCGCCTGGCGCGTGGCGTCGCTGAAGCGGGACAGCCACGTGGGCGAGTGGACGCCGAAATCGGTCCCGTAGGTATCCCGCAGGCCTGCGGCAAGTTCCTCCAGCGACGGCTCGCCCTTGGCGTGCGGATCGCGTCCCGCCAAGACTACGCCGACCGTCTCGCCGTCCTCCATCATCGACATCGCGTGGCGGCCGGACGCGTCCTCGTGGAAGCCGAGCACGGGTTTGCCCGTCATCTTCACCTCGGCAATGATCCAGCTGGTGGAGGCGTCCCAGCCGGGAAAACCGATGCCGGCCAGTTTACGCACGCGGCTGCGCCCGCCGTCGCAGCCCACCAGCCAGCCGGCGGGCATGGCACCCTGCGCCGTCGTGATATCGACGCCGTGCTCGTCGCAGGTGAAGGAGAGCATCTCCCGGTCGCGATAGACCGGCACATTCAATTCTTCGACCCATGCCGCGAGCAGACGTTCGCTCCGTTCCTGCGGCAGCGCGAGCAGGTAGTTGTGCCGGGTCGGGAAGTCGCTGATGTCCAGCGCTGCGTGAAAACTGACCTTCGGGTACGTCTTACCCAGCGCGAGGAAGCGGTCGACGATGCCGCGCTGGTCCAGCACTTCGAGCGTGCGCGCATGCAAGCCGCCGGCCCGTCCGCCTACGCGCTCCTGCGTCGGCTTGCGCTCGACGATGGCCACGTCCACGCCGGCCAAGGCCAGCTCGGCCGCCAACATCAGCCCCGTGGGGCCACCGCCGACGATGATGACTTCATGTTCGCTTGCCTGCATCCGGGTCTCCTATGTCATCGGAAGCCCTCGAACGATACCTTCAGCATGTGGCGGACGATGTCGTCGGCTTCCATCTTGCTGTATTTTTGCAGATACTCGACGGCCGGGTCGCATGTGCGCGCGTAGTAGCTGAACAGGATGACGTCGGTGGGCAGTTCGCGGTTCAGCTGTCCCTGCTGCTGCGCCTGCTTTACCAGGGCCTCCAGCTGCCGGTTCAGTTTCATCACCCGCAGCATATACTTTACATTCCGGATCAGCATGTCCCGCACGTGCGGGCTGGTGGATGGCAGGAACGGCAGGCCGCCGTCCAGGCGCACCCGCAGCGCCCACTCCAGCAGGGCCGACAATTTCTGTACCGGACTCAGCGCCGGATCGATCGCCGCCACGTAATCGAGCGCGCCGTCGAGCAGGCGGATCAGCGCCTCGCCCACCAGCTCCTCCTTCGACTTGAAGTGCTTGTACAGGCTGGGCTTGGAGATGCCGACCGCGCCGGCGACGTCGTCCATGGTCATCAAGTCATAGCCTTTTTGGCTCAACACCGCCGTCGCGGCATCGAGGATCGCGTTCTCGCGCAGCTTAAATGCTTGATTCTTAAAGCTTAATCTGGGAAGAATACTCATTGGTAAATTTCCGCTACTAATCAGTAGCTTTTGTTATTTGATGGTAGTAATATTAGCACGCCGGTACAGAGACGACCAGAATATAACCATCATAACGACATGACACCGCCACGCAAACGCATTGCCATCATCGGCTCCGGCATCTCCGGCCTGGCCAGCGCCTATTTCCTCAGCCGCAAGCACGACGTGGTGCTGTTCGAGGCGGCGGACTATCTCGGCGGCCACACCCACACCGTCGACGTGACGCTGGAGGGCCGCAGCCACGGCGTCGACACCGGCTTCCTGGTCTACAACGAGCACACCTATCCCAACCTGGTGGCGCTGTTCGACGAGCTCGGCGTGGCCAGCATCGCCAGCGACATGTCGTTCGGCGTGTCGATGGAGGACGGCGCGCTGGAATGGGCGGGCACCACCCTCGACACCGTGTTCGCGCAGCGCGCCAACATGGGCTCGCCTTCCTTCCTGCGCATGTTGTGGGACATCCTGCACTTCAACCGCAACGCCGAGCGCTTTCTTGAACTGTCGATGCAGACCGGCCTGACGCTGGGACAGCTGTTGCAGCAGCAGAGCTACGGCGCGCGCTTCCGCGATGCCTACCTGTTGCCGATGGCGGCGGCAATCTGGTCCAGTTCGCCGAACGACATTCTGCGGTTTCCGGCCGCGACCTTCCTGCGCTTCTGCCTGAACCACGCGCTATTGCAGGTCAACGACCGCCCGCAGTGGCGCACCGTCGCGGGCGGCGCGCGCAACTATGTCGAGCGGATCGCCGCCGTGCTGCCGGACGTGCGGCTGCGCACGCCGGTGCACTCGGTGCGGCGCCGTGGCGGCCTGCTCGAAGTCGCGCGCGGCAGCGCGGGCAGCGAAGATTTCGACGCTGTGGTGATGGCCACGCACGCGCCGAACACGCTGGCGCTGCTGCCCGAAGCCTCCGAAACCGAGCGCGCCATTCTCGGCGCCGTGCGCTACCAGCCCAACACCGCCTGGCTGCACACGGATGCGCGGCTGATGCCGCGGCGGAGCAAGGTCTGGTCGGCCTGGAACTATCTGTCCGGCGCGGCATCAGCGGGACAGCGCCCCGTGTGCGTGAGCTATTGGCTGAACCAGCTGCAGGCGCTGCCGTTCGCCACACCGGTGATTGTCACGCTCAACCCGCACACTCCGCCGGCCGAGGACAAGCTGCTGGCCAAATTCGAATATGACCACCCAATCATGGACCAGGCCACCGTGCGCGCGCAGCAGCAGCTGGCGCAGATCCAGGGCGAGGGCGGCATCTGGTACGCCGGCGCCTGGACCGGCTACGGCTTCCACGAGGACGGCCTGAAATCGGCGCTGCGCATCGCAGCCGCGTTCGACGCGGCACCTGCCTGGACGACGCTGCCGTGAGCCGCCCCGCCGCGGAGCTGGTCCACGGCCAGGTGATGCATGCGCGCCTGCGCCCTGCGCCGCACCGCTTCGTCTATCCGCTGTTTTACGTGCGCCTGAACCTTGCCCGGCTGGACGAATGCAACACGCGCTGGTTCGGCGTGGATCGCTGGCGGCCGCTGTCGATCCGCCGCCGCGACTACGGTCCGCGCGACGGCAGCAGCCTGGAACAATGGATGCGCGCGCTGCTGCGCGAGCATCGCATCGAGGCGGACGGCGAGATCTGGCTGCAGACCTTCCCCCGCGTGGCCGGTTATGTTTTCAATCCGGTCAGCTTCTGGCACTGCCACGACGCGGCGGGCCGGCTGTGCGCCGTGCTGGCCGAGGTCAACAACACCTTCGGCGAGACCCACCGCTACCTGATGCGCGTGTCCCACAACTCCGGCGGCACGGCCACCGCCACCGCCGACAAGCAGCTACACGTGTCGCCGTTCTGCGCCGTGCGCGGACACTACCGTTTCCGCTTCCGTCTCGACGGCGCCAGCCATTGCACCGGCCTCGACTATGACGACGGCGACGGCCCGCTGCTCAGGACCGCGCTCAGCGGCCGCTCCGTGCCCATGACCGATCGCGCCGTGGCCGGCGCCCTGGTGCGCTATCCGCTGCTGGGGTTGGGCATCGTGTTCCGCATCCACTGGCAGGCGCTCAGGCTGTGGCTGAAGCGCGTGCCATGGTTCAGCAAGCCGCCCGCCCCTGACCATCCCACCACCGTGCACCAGGAGACTGCCCGATGAAGTCCACCGTATCCACCGCCGCGCCGTCGGCGCCCGCCGGCGCCCGGCTGTTCCTGGCGATGCTCGGCCACATCCGCCATGGCCACCTGGAGCTGATCACGCCCTGCAACACCCGCATGGTGTTTGGCGACGCCCATGCGCCCAGCGGCGCCACGCTCAAGCTGCACGACTGGCGGGCCTGCCAGCGCATCCTGCGCGCGGGCGACATCGGCTTTGCCGAAGCCTACGCCGCCGGCTGGGTCGACACGCCCGACCTGACCGCGCTGCTGCGCCTGGCGCTGCGCAACGAGGCGTCGCTGGAGCAGCTGATGTTCGGCGGCGCGCTGGCGCGCTGCTGGTACCGGCTGCTGCACTGGCTGCGTCCCAACACGCGCCAGGGCAGCCAGCGCAACATCCACGCCCACTACGACATCGGCAACGACTTCTACCGGCTGTGGCTCGATCCGAGCTGGACGTATTCGAGCGCGCTGTTCGACGGCGACTACAGCTTGCCGTTGCAGACCGCGCAGCAGCGCAAGTACCAGCGCATCATCGATACGCTGCAGCTGCGCCCCGGCCAGCGCGTGCTGGAGATCGGCTGCGGCTGGGGCGGCTTTGCCGAGCTGGCGGCGCAGCAGGGCATCCACGTGCACGGCGTGACGATTTCGCCGTCGCAGCTGGAGGTGGCACAGCGCCGCGTGCAGACGCAGGGACTGACGGAGCTGGTCCAGCTGGAACTGTGCGACTACCGCGACTTGCAGGGCGAGTACGACGCCGTGGTGTCGATCGAAATGTTCGAGGCCGTCGGCGAGCAATACTGGCCGCAGTTCTTCCGCACGGTGCAGGCGCGCCTCAAGCCTGGCGCGCAGGCGCTGGTACAGTCGATCACCATCGGTGAGCAGTATTTCCCGCGCTACCGCAGCAGCGCCGACTTCATCCAGCAGTACATCTTCCCCGGCGGCATGCTGCCCAGCGTCGAGCGCTTCGAGCGGCTGGCTGGCCGCTGCGGCCTGCGTCCGGTCGAGCGCCACGCCTTCGGCCGCGACTACGCGGAAACGCTGCGCCGCTGGGACGCGCAGTGCCGCCAGCACCAGCATCAGATTGCCGGGCTGGGCTTCGATGAGCATTTCATGCGGATTTGGGAGATGTACTTCGCCTATTGCGAGGCGGCCTTTGACGAGGGGCGTACCGATGTTGTCCAATTTCTGCTGCAAAAGGCCTGATCGCGTCCGGTCGTGGCTGCTGCTATGCGCCCTGCTGTGCTGCGTGCTGGCGAGCGCCCCAAGCCGCGCCGGCGGCTGGCGCGACGAGCTGCCCCGCGCCGAGGCGTTGGGCAACGGCGAACTGCGATGGCTGGGCTTTCGCATCTATCAGGCCACGCTGTGGGCCGAGCAGCGGCCGTTCCAGCCGGAGCGCGGCTTCGCGCTGCAATTGCACTACTACCGCAGCATCAGCCGCGAGCGGCTGGTGCAAACAAGCCTGGACGAAATCCAGCGGTTGAACGGCGCCGCCATCGACGCCGCCACGCTGGCGCAATGGGACAAGGTGCTGAACCGCGCGTTCACCGACGTGGCGCCGGGCGACGAGCTGATCGGCGTGTATGCGCCGGGCCGTGGCATGCGCCTCTACAACCAGCAGCGCCTGTTGGCGGACATCGACGACGCGCGGCTGGCGCGTGCCTTCTTCGGCATCTGGCTTGACGAGCAGACTCGCGATCA
>JAJLPB010000029.1 GCA_025548565.1 Rugamonas sp. A1-17 | reverse complement strand
GCTGGCCAGCGAGTCGCGCATCAACGCGCACCAGATGCATCCCTTCATCCAGGACCTGCAGCGCTTCAAGCGCAACCAGAGCAGCCTGTTCGCGCTGGTCGAACAGCTGCACGAAGCGATCGCCAACAGCAGCGACGCTGGCCTGAAAGAGAAGTCCCTGCTGGCGCTGCAAAAAACCCACCCGCTCAAGCAGTTCGTCCTTGAGCACATCGCCGACATCGAAGCCTACGAACGCCGCCTGCTGGCCGTTTCGCAAAACATGGTGGACGAGGTGCTGACGCTGCGCATGCGCCCCTTCCGCGACGGCGTGCAAGCCTTCCCGCGCATGGTGCGCGACCTGGCGCGCGGTATGGGCAAGGAAGTGCAGCTGCAGATCATCGGCGAGGACACGCTGGTCGACCGCGACATCCTGGCGAAGATCGAAAGCCCGCTCAACCACATGCTGCGCAACTCCGTCGATCACGGCATGGACACGCCGGCCGGCCGCATCGTCGCCGGCAAGCCCGGCGCCGGCATCATCGTACTGGAGGCGAAGCACCGCGCCGGCATGCTCAGTATCGAAATCAGCGACGACGGCCGCGGCGTGGACCTGGAAAAGATCCGCGCCAAAGTAGTGGAGCGCAAGATGGCCAGCGAGCAGATGGCGGCCTCGCTGTCGCCCGCCGAACTGCTGGAGTTCCTGTTCCTGCCTGCCTTCAGCCTGAAGGAAATCACCACCGAGATTTCCGGGCGCGGCGTCGGCCTGGACATCGTGCACGAAACCATCCGCGCGCAGAATGGCACCGTGCGCATCGAATCGGAACTGGGCGTCGGCTTCCGCACCAGCATCACGCTGCCGCTGACGCAATCGATCGTGCGCGCGCTGGTGGTCGACATCAAGGGCGAGGCCTACGCCGTGCCTATCGTGCAGGTGGAGCGCGTGGCCAAGGTGCCGCGCGCCGCCATCCACACGCTGGAGAGCAAGCAGTTCTTCGACCTGGGCGGCGAGCATCTGGGGCTGGTCTCGGCTGCGCAGGTGCTGGAGCTGGGCGACACCGACGCCGGCAGCGACGAGCTGGCGGTGGTGGTCATCGGCACGGGCACGCGCCGCTACGCGCTGGTGGTGCAGGGCATACGCGGCGAGCAAAGCCTGGCGGTGCAGGCGCTCGATCCCACTTTCGGCAAGATGCGCGACATCTCCGCCGCCGCCCTGCTCGACGACGGCGAGCCGGTGCTGATCCTCGACGTGCCCGACCTGCTGCTGTCGATCGACAAGCTGCTGCACGAAGGCGGCCTGCATCAGCTGACCAGGTCCGACCAGGCCGGGCGCCGCAAGACCAAGCGCATCCTGGTGGTCGACGATTCGCTCACCGTGCGCGAGATGGAACGCAAGCTGCTGCTGGGCCGTGGCTTCCTGGTCGATATCGCCATCGACGGCATCGACGGCTGGAACGTCGTGCGCAGCGGCGACTACGACCTGGTGATCACCGACGTCGATATGCCGCGCATGGACGGCATCGAGCTGGTCACGCTGATCAAAAAGGATATTCACCTGCACAAACTGCCGGTCATGATAGTCTCTTACAAAGACCGCCCCGAAGACCGCGCACGCGGACTCTCGGCGGGCGCCGATTATTACCTGACCAAGGGCAGCTTCCACGACGAGACGCTGCTCGACGCGGTCAGCGATTTGATTGGAGAGGCCCGGATATGAAGATCGCCATCGCCAACGACGTCGCCATGGCAGCCGAAGCGCTGCGGCGGGTAGTGGCCAGCACCGCGGAACACCAGGTGCTATGGATCGCCCGCACCGGCGCGGAGGCGGTACGCATGTGCGCGGACAACCGGCCCGACCTGATCCTGATGGACCTGAACATGCCGGAGCTGGACGGTGTGGAGGCGACCCGCCAGATCATGGAGCAAAGCCCGTGCGCCATCCTGGTGGTGACCGGCCGGCCGCAGGACAACGTCAACCAGGTGTTCCGCGCGCTGGGCGCCGGCGCGCTCGACGTGACGGCGACCCCGGTGCTGCAGGGGAAACCGGACGGCGACGTGGAGCTGCTGGCCAAGATCCGCACCATGGACAGGCTGATACGCCACAGCGGCGGCAACCAGGCGATGATGCCGAAGACGTCCGCCCACGCCAATGGCAACCACGGCAACCATCACGGCGCCGAAGCGCCCGACTCGCCGCAGCGCGTCACATCGCTGCTGGCGATCGGCGCCTCCACCGGCGGGCCGATGGCGGTGGCGAAGATGCTGGCCGGCTGGAAGCCGCCGCGCGGCTGCGCCATCGTCGTGGTGCAGCACATCGACCAGCACTTCGCCGACAATTTCGCCCGCTGGCTGGGGGAACACCTGGAAATGCCGGTGCGCTCCGCCGAGGATGGCGACGAACTGGTGGCCGGCACCGTGCTGGTCGCCAAGAGCAACGACCACTTAACGCTGGATCAAAACAATCGATTACGTTACGATGCGAATCCGAAGGACTACGCCTACCGTCCTTCGGTCGACGTGTTTTTCCGCTGCGTGGCGCAGCACTGGAAGGGCGAGGCGGTGGGCGTGCTGTTGACCGGCATGGGCCGCGACGGCGCCGAAGGCCTGCTGGCCATGCGCCGCGCAGGCCAGTCGACCATCGCCCAGGACCAGGCCAGCAGCGCCGTCTACGGCATGCCGCGCGCCGCCGCCGAGCTGGATGCGGCGCAGATGATTTTACCGCTGGCGAAGATCGGGCCGGTATTGCGCACCACCTTGGGCGGCAGCACCTGATAGGCATTTAAAGAGAACGCAGATGTCAGAAGCACACGGAATCGCAGCAGATACAGAGCAGTCGCTGACGGCGTTCAAGGCCCGTGTGCTGCTGGTGGACGACCAGTTGATCATCGTCGAAGCGGTGCGCCGCATGTTGAGCGGCCAGGACGACATCGAATTCCACTCTGTGAGCGATGCCTCGCACGCGCTGCAAAGCGCGATGCAGTGGCTGCCGACCGTGATCCTGCAGGACCTGGTGATGCCGGACGTCGACGGCTTCGCGCTGATCCAGCAGTATCGCGCGCGGGAGGAGCTGCGGCATGTGCCGGTGATCGTCCTCTCGGCCAAGGAAGACCCCAAGCTCAAGGCGCACAGCTTCGCCACCGGCGCCAACGACTACATGGTCAAGCTGCCGGACCAGCTGGAACTGCTGGCGCGCATCCGCTACCATTCGGGCGCGCATGTCAGCCGGCTGCAGCGCGACCAGGCCTTCCGCTTCCTGCACGAGAGCCAGCAGCGGCTGGCCGAAGCCAATCTGGAACTGCAAAAGCTGGCCGCGCTCGACGGCCTGACCGGCATCGCCAACCGCCGCCGCTTCGACGAGTGCATGCGCGTGGAATGGCAGCGCGGCCAGCGCGACAAGCAGCCCTTGACGCTGTTGATGTGCGACGTGGATTTTTTCAAGCGTTACAACGACAGCTTCGGCCACCAGTCGGGCGATTTGTGCCTGAAAAAAGTGGCCGCCGTATTAACCGAACACCTCAAGCGACCGGCCGACCTGGCCGCGCGCTACGGCGGCGAGGAATTCGCCATTATCCTGCCGGAGACACCACTGACTGGGGCACTGATCGTGGCCGAGTCGTGCCGCCGCCATCTGGAACAACTGGCCATCGAGAACCCGCTGACGGAGACCGAATTTTCCACCGTGACCATGTCGATCGGCGTGGCGAGCGTGGTGCCGTCGCCCTCCTCCAGCATCGAGCAGTTGATCCAACAAGCCGACCAGGCCCTGTATGCCGCCAAGCGCGGTGGCCGTAACCGCGTGATGAACGCGGCCGAACTGCCTGGTCCTCCCTCCGCATCGAACCAAGGAAAAACAGCAGTATGAGTGCTCAATTTGATCAAGTCAGCGTCGTCAAGAAATCGAATATCTACTTCGACGGCAAATGCGTTTCGCACAATGTGATTTTCGCCGACGGCAGCAAGAAAAGCGTCGGCGTGATCTTCCCTTCCAGCCTGACCTTCAACACCGGCGCGCCGGAAACGATGGAGATCATCGGCGGCGTATGCAAGGTGCGCCTGGCCGGCGCCAGCGAATGGCAGACCTACGCCGCAGGCCAGGAGTTCAAGGTGGGCGGCAATTCGAGCTTCGATATCGAGACCGTGGAGACGGTCGATTACGTCTGCCACTTCGGTTAGCAAGTCATTCCCGCGCAGGCGGGAATCCAGGCATTGCCTGAATTCCCTCCATGCTGAGCCGGCATCGGACGCGGCGTATGGATTCCCGCTTGCGCGGGAATGACTTGCGGTGGGCCGCCGTTAAATGAACACCGGCTCCGGCTCCAGCAGCACGCCATAGCGCGCCTGCACGTCCGCCTGGATCGCCCGCGCCAGCGCCACCACGTCGGCGCCCTTCGCGCCGCCATTGTTGACCAGCACCAGCGCCTGTTTCGGGTACACGCCCGCCGCACCCAGGTTGCGCCCCTTCCATCCGCATTGATCGATCAGCCAACCCGCCGCCAGCTTCTCGCTGCCGTCCGGCTGCGCGTGATGCACCAGCGTCGGGAACTGCTCCAGCAGCGCCGCGCACTGCGCCTCCGTCACCACCGGATTCTTGAAGAAGCTGCCCGCGTTGCCGATCACCGCCGGATCGGGCAGTTTGCGGCGGCGGATCGCGATCACCGTGTCGGCCACCTGCAGCGCCGACGGCGTGGCGATACCCTGCTCCGCCAGCGCCTGCGCCAGTTCGGTGTAGCGCAGGTTGGGCTGCCAGCGCTTGGGCAGCGCGAAGCAGACATCAAGAATGATCAGGTGACGGCCGCCGTCCTGCTTGAAGATACTGTCGCGATAACCGAAGCGGCAGGCCGCCGCATCCATCGTACGCGTCGCACCGCTGGCCGGATCGAACACGGTCACGCTGTGGAACACGTCCTTGGTTTCGAGGCCGTAGGCGCCGATGTTCTGGATCGGCGCCGCGCCCACCGTGCCCGGTATCAGCGACAGGTTCTCCAGACCGCCCAGCCCTTGCGCCAAGGTCCACTGCACGAACTCGTGCCAGTTCTCGCCAGCAGCCGCCCGCACGTAGTGATGGTCCGCGTCATCGGCCAGCACCTCGCGCCCCTGCAGCGCGATATGCAGCACCAAGCCCGGAAAGTCCCCGGTCAGCAGCAGATTGCTGCCGCCGCCCAGCACCAGCTTCGGCAAAGAAACCCAGGCGGCATCGGCAAAAACGCCGAGCAGTTGCTCTGTTTTCGTCACGCGCAAATACGCGTGCGCGCTCGCCGCGATGCCAAAGGTGTTGAGGGATTGAAGTGGGAACTGGTACTGGATGGCTGACTGTGGATGCATGGAGGAAAAACCTGGGAAATTTCATCGATTATAGAGCGAAACAAGCAAAAAACCAGCGTCGATATGGCGGGTTTGGGCCGGTTGTCCGTTAAAATGTCAGTCTTTGATGCAGCGAATTGAATGCATGCTGCATGCCACACGAAAAGGAAATAGTTATGCCGTCGTTTGATGTAGTCTCCGAAGCCGATATGATCGAAGTGAAGAATGCCGTCGAGCAATCTCAGAAAGAAATCGCCACCCGCTTCGACTTCAAGGGTACGGGCGCCTCGGTCGAGCACAAGGAAAACGAACTGACCGTCGTCGCCGATTCCGAATTCCAATTGCAGCAGGTGCGCGATGTGCTCACCAACAAGCTGGCCAAGCGCAAGGTCGATGTCCGCTTCCTGGAAGACGGCGACATCAAGAAGATCGGCGGCGACAAGGTCAAGCAAGTGATCAAGGTCAAGAACGGCATCGAATCCGATGATGCCAAGAAAATCGTGCGCGTCATCAAGGATAGCAAGATGAAAGTGCAAGCGAGCATCCAGGGCGAGTCCGTGCGCGTCACCGGCGCCAAGCGCGACGACCTGCAAGCGGCCATGGCCATGCTGCGCAAGGACGTGCCGGACATGCCGCTGGAATTCAACAACTTCCGCGACTGATCCCTCGCGCGACGCCCGCCGCGGCGTCACAATGCTGTAGTACACATGGAGTAGAATCGAACCCGCTCCATGCAATGTGTACTGCCGCGCGACCGCATATCACGCATAGCGCCGGGCTATTTGCCCGGCAACCACTACGGTAGTCTAAGGATAGCAATGAAACGTGTTGATGATTTCCGCCTGCGATTTGGCAAAAACGAGTATGTGCCCATCATGGTCGGCGGAATGGGAGTGGATATTTCGACCTCGGAGCTGGCGCTGGAAGCGGCCCGCCTGGGCGGCATCGGCCACATCTCGGATGCCATGGTCGAAGACGTATCGGACCGCAAGTTCGACACCAGCTTCGTCAAGGACAAGACCAAGCTCTACAAGTTCAACATCAACAACATGGACAAGTCCGTGGTGCAGTTCGACCTGGAACGCCTGGCCGACGCGCAGCGCCGCCACATCGGCGCCACCATGGCGGCGAAAAAAGGTCCAGGCCTGATCTTCGTGAACTGCATGGAAAAGCTGACCATGAACGGCCCGCGCGAAACCCTGCGCACCCGCCTGAACGCGGCGCTGGACGCTGGCGTCGACGGCATCACGCTGTCGGCCGGTCTGCACTTCGGCTCGTTCGCGTTGATGGCGGACCACCCGCGCTTCCGCGAAGCCAAGCTGGGCATCATCGTCTCGTCGGTGCGCGCGCTGCAGATCTTCCTGCGCAAGAACGCCAAGCTGGACCGCCTGCCCGACTACATCATCGTCGAGGGCCCGCTGGCCGGCGGCCACCTGGGCTTCGGCATGGACTGGGCCGAGTACGACCTGATGACCATCACGCAGGAACTGCTGGACTACCTGAAGGCCGAGAACCTGGACATTCCGCTGATCGCGGCCGGCGGCATCTTCACCGGCAGCGACGCGGTGCGCTTCCTGGAAGCGGGCGCGGCGGGCGTGCAGGTGGCGACCCGCTTCACCGTCACCAACGAGTGCGGCCTGCCGGCCAAGGTCAAGCAGGAATACTTCAAGGCGTCGGAAGAGGACATCATCGTCAACGGCATCTCGCCGACCGGCTACCCGATGCGCATGCTCAAGAACACGCCGGCCATCGGCGCCGGCATCCGTCCGGGCTGCGAATCGTACGGCTACCTGCTGGACGCGACCGGCAACTGCGCCTATATCAATTCGTACAACCGCGAAGTGGCGGCGCATCCGACCGAGAAGAACATCGTGGTCATGGACAAGACCTGCCTGTGCACCCACATGCGCAACTTCAACTGCTGGACCTGCGGCCACTACACCTACCGCCTGAAGGACACCACGCACAAGAAGGCCGACGGCGAGTACCAGCTGCTGACCGCCGAGCACGTGTTCAAGGATTATCAGTTCAGCACCGACAACAAGATCGCCCTTCCTGAAAAGGAAGAGGCGTAAAGAGAGAGGCGCTCATCAGAGCGCCTTTTTTTTCAGCCTTCCGAGTTGATCCGGGCGATCAGCGCTTCCAGCACCTCCTCCGCCCGCTCGTTATCGACCTGGCACGTCCCGGCATTCTCATGCCCGCCGCCGCCATACTCCAGCATCAACGCACCGATGTTGGTCTTGGACGTACGATTCAGGATCGACTTACCGGTGGCGAACACCGTGTTCTGGTTCTTCAAACCCCACAGCACGTGGATCGAGATATTCGTCTGCGGATACATCGCATAGATGATGAAGCGGTTGCCGGCGTAGATGATCTCCTCGTCGCGCAGGTCCAGCACCACCAGGTTCTTGTGCACGGTCGCGCAACGGCGGATCTGCTCCTTGCACTTCTCGGCATGCTCGAAGTACAGCTCCTTGCGCTCCTTCACGTCCGGCAAGGCCATGATCTGGTCGATCGTATGGTTCTTGCAATAGTCGATCAAGTCCATCATCAGGTTGTAGTTCGAAATGCGGAACTCGCGGAAGCGGCCCAGGCCGGTGCGCGCATCCATCAGGAAGTTCAGCAGATCCCAGCCTTCCGGATTGAGCACCTCCTGCTCGTTGAAGCGGGCGGCGTCGCCCTTGTCCACCGCCACCATCATGTCGTGCCAGGAAGCCGGGAAGGCCTTCTCGGCGCCGTAGTAGTCGTACACCACGCGCGCGGCCGATGGCGCCTCCGGATGGATCACATGGTTCTTGCGTTCGCCCGTATTGCGGATGGTTTCCGACAAATGGTGGTCGAAGGCGATATGCACGCCCGGCACGAACGGCAGATTGGTGGTGATGTCGTTGTCGCTGATAGCGATCTTACCGTCCTGCATATCCTTCGGGTGCACAAACAGGATCTCATCGATCATGTCCAGGTGTTTTAACAGGACTGCGCACACCAGCCCGTCGAAATCGCTGCGCGTGACCAGACGATATTTTTTTGCTTCTGACATGAATGCACCTCTGTGGATTGAACATGACGATGGACTTAATAATACAACCCAAACCTGCACGTGGACAGCAATTGTGATGACACGTTGCAATACGTCACATCATCCGCCGGCGACTTTCGATTGTTAAGAAACGCAAAAGACTCGGAGCATCTGTCTCAATTATTCAAAAACGACAAACTTGCAATTTGGATTACCTAGAATGGCTGCCGCATCACCCCATTACAACGCAAGAGGAGACCGATACCATGCCGCGCATTTCATTCTTACTTGGACTGGCCGCCGCAAGCTGCCTGGCCCTGTCCAGCCCCGCGCTGTATGCGCAGACCGCGCAGGCCGCGCAACTGAGCGCATCGCCGCAATCGCAGCGCGACGGCGCCGCCAGCGCCGTCAGGCGCGATTTCGCTCAGTTCGTTCAATACCAGGTGCAGAACCACGCCGGCAGCGCGCCGCAAGGCTTCCCGCTGGAAGTGGCCGACGTGCAGGACCTGAAGGACGCCCGCATCGCCTACGGCTTCCCGGTCTACACCATCGATCCAACCGACCTGCTGGCCGGCCGCCGCGAGATGAAGGCCATGACCAGGCCAACCGGCATCTGGCGCTTCGTCATCACCCTCCACGACCAGCCCATCGGCCTGGCCACGGTCGAACAGGTCAACGGCAAATGGGAGACGGTGGCCTACGGCGCCTCCGTGATGGCCAAGGATCTCGACGCCGCCATGGGCGCCTATGCCAACGCGGAACGCTCGAACGTGCGCGTGCTGCGCATCTACCAGGCCCAATCCGATTTCCTGGAAGTGAGCTCCGCGCAGACCGGCGCGGTGCGCTTCGCGCCCTTGCACTCGGCACGCCAGTCGCTGCTGCTGCAACGCAAAGGCGCCGGCGACGGCCTGCTCGATGCGAGCGACTTGCTGGAGCCGCTGCGCGTGGCGGTCAAAAAAAATCTGGACAGCACGCGCTAAGCCGCGCGGGACAAGGAGACTCACATGAAAAAATTGAACAGTCTGATATTGAGCGCCGGTCTGCTGGCGATGTTGCCGTCCGCCTTCGCGCAATGGAGAACGCTGAACGTGCCGCTGGTCACGCAGGAGCACAGCCAGTGGTGCTGGGCCGGCTCCAGCAAGGCCGTGTTGAACTACTATGGACAATCGCCCAGCCAGTGCCAGATCGTCAACTGGGCCTTCGGCCTGAACTACGCCTGCGGCAACTCGACCTTCAACTGGAACAGCTACGCCAACCAGCCCAACAATATGTACGGCAGCAATGGCAGCGTGCAGAACATCCTGAACGCGTGGGGCGTATCCAACACGGCCTACAACTCGGCCTCGTCGTGGAACAGCGTGGTATCCGACATCAACGCCAACCGGCCGTTCGTGATCCGCTACGGCTGGACCGGCGGCGGTGGCCACATCATGGTTGGGCGCGGCTATGAAACCTACAACGGGGTCAACTACATCTACATCATGAACCCGTGGCCGGGCGAAGGCCAGACCTACCGCACCTACAGCTCGGCGGTGTCCGCGTCCGACCACCAGTGGACGCATACCCAGCGCATGAACAACTAGGCGCTATAGGGACGCCGCTCGTCACGCCAGCATCTGGTCGATCAATTCGATCCAGTGCCCGACCGGCATCGGCGTCCCCGATTGCAGATGGCTTTGACAGCCGATGTTAGCGGACACGATGCGGGCCGCGCCCGTGGCCTGCAGATTGGCCAGCTTGCGGTCGCGCAGCTGGTGCGACAACTCCGGCTGCAGCAGCGAATACGTGCCGGCCGAGCCGCAGCATAGATGGCTGTCCGCGCACAGGCGCACGTCGACGCCCAGGCCGCGCAGCAGCTCCTCGACCTTGCCGCGTATGCGCTGCGCATGCTGCAGCGTGCATGGCGGATGAAACGCCACCGGCTCGGCCGGTGGCCGCTGCTTCAGCAACGCCTGCAAACCCGCCTGCTCGTCGTACAGTATCTCGCTGATGTCGCGCGTCAGCTCGGAGACCCGGTGCGCCTTGGCCGCATAGGCCGGATCGTCGCGCAGCAGATGGCCGTATTCCTTGACGGTGGCGCCGCAACCGGAGGCGGTCATCACGATGGCTTCCGCGCCGGCTTCCAGCAGCGGCCACCACGCATCGATATTGCGCCGCATGTCATCCAGGCCGCCATCGTGGTCGGCCAGGTGGTAGCGGATCGCGCCACAGCAGCCGGCGCGCGGCGCCACCACCAGCTCCACATCCAGCGCCGCCAAAATACGCGCCGCCGAGCTGTTGATATTCGGCGCCATCTCGGGCTGCACGCAACCGTCCAGCAGCAGCATCTTGCGCGCTTGTCCGCCCCGTGGCCAGGGGCCGGGCGCCGGCACCGGCTGCACCTTTTCCTGCAGCGCCGCCGGCAGCAGCGGACGCACCATGCGTCCCATCTTCATCGCGGGCCGGAACAGCCATGCGCGCGGCAGCGCCTCCTTCAGCAGCAGCCGCTCGTAACGCTGACGCGCCGGCCGGCCCACCTGCTGTTCCACCACCTTGCGGCCGATGTCGAGCAGGCGTCCATACTGCACGCCGGAGGGACAGGTGCTCTCGCAGTTGCGGCAGCTCAGGCAGCGGTCCAGGTGCAGCTGCGTGCGCTCCGTGGCCGCCTGCCCTTCCAGCACCTGCTTGATCAGGTAGATGCGGCCGCGCGGCCCATCCAGCTCGTCGCCCAGCAGTTGATAGGTGGGACACGTCGCGGTGCAGAAGCCGCAATGCACGCAGGCGCGCAGGATGGCTTCGGCCTCGTCGCCGTCGGCGGTATTCTTGAATTGTTCTGCCAGATTGGTTTGCATGATTACAGGTCCCGGTACATGCGGCCGGGATTGAAGATGCCGGCCGGGTCGAAGTGCTGTTTGAGATTGCGGTGGATCGCGTGCACGGCGGGCGCCAGCGGCTGGAACACGCCATGCCGCTTGTCGCCGCCGCGGAACATGGTGGCGTGGCCGCCCAGCTCCGCCACCCGCGCGCGCAGCGCGATGGGATCGACCGCGCTGCGCAGCCAGCGTTGCGAGCCGCCCCACTCGATCAGCTGCGCGCCGTCGTCCAGTGCGGACAGCGACTTCGCCGTCGTCGTCGATGGCAGCGACAGGCGCCACAGCGGCGTCTCCGCCTCGGCGAACCAGTTATGACGGTGTTCGCGCAGATCGCTCCACCACAGCGCAGCCGCTTCCGGCTCCAGCGTCTCGCCGCCGATGTGCTGCGCGGCCGCCGCCACCGCAGCCTGTGCACCGGACAGGCGCAGCGTCAGCAAGCCATCGTGCCACGCGGATGCCGACAGCGGCAACGGCTGCCCCGCCCAGCGATTCAGGCGCAGCAAGGCCTCCTCCTGATCCAGCTGCAACCGCAGCGTCGCTTCCGCCGTCGGCCGTGGCAGCACCTTCAGCGATACTTCCAGCATCAATCCCAGCATGCCGAGCGAGCCGGCCAGCAGGCGCGAGACATCGTAGCCGGCCACGTTCTTCATCACCTGCCCGCCGAAACGCAGCATCTCTCCGCGGCCATCCATCAGCACCGCGCCGAGCACGAAATCGCGCACCGCGCCCACGCTCTGGCGGCGCGGGCCCGAAAGCCCTGCCGCCACCATGCCGCCCACCGTGGCGCCGGGGCCGAAATGCGGCGGTTCGAACGCCAGCATCTGTCCCTGCAGCGCCAGCTCACGTTCCAGATCGCGCAGCGGCGTGCCGCAGCGCGCCGTCACCACCAGCTCCGTCGGTTCATAGGCGACGATGCCCTGGTAGGCGGACGTCTCCAGCACATCGCCCTCCGGCGTTTGCCCGTACCAGTTCTTGCTGCCGCCTCCGCGCAGGCGCAGCGGCGTGCGTGCGGCGCCGGCGGCCACGATGCGGTCGCGGAACTGGTTCACTATCGATTCCATCGTCATGCTCCCACCTGTTTGACAAACTTGAACACCCCGCCGCGCGCTTGCCGCTTGCCATACGCGGCGCAGCGGTCCAGCGTGGGTATGGCTTTGTTCGGATTGAGCAGAAAGGCGCCATCGAAGGCGCGCTTCACGCCGATGAAGGCGGCCACCTCGTTCACGGTGAACTGCCCGCACATGGCCTCGATCTTCTCGATGCCCACGCCATGTTCGCCGGTGATGGTGCCGCCGACTTCCACGCACAGCGCCAGGATCGCCTCGCCGAAGCGTTCGGCGCGGTCGAATTCACCAGGCTCGTTGGCGTCGAACATGATCAGCGGATGGAGGTTGCCGTCGCCCGCGTGGAACACGTTGGCGCAACGCAGGCCGTAGGTCTGCTCCATGGCGGCGATGCCTTGCAGGACTTCGGCCAGGCGCTTGCGCGGGATAGTGCCGTCCATGCAGTAGTAGTCGGGCGAGATGCGGCCCGCCGCCGGAAACGCGTTCTTGCGGCCGGACCAGAAGCGCATGCGCTCCGCCTCGCTGCCCGACACCGCGATGGCGCTGGCGCCGGCGCGGCGCAGCACTTCGCTCATGCGTTCGATTTCCTCCTCCACCTCTTCCGGCATGCCGTCCGATTCGCACAGCAGTATGGCGGCGGCGTCGGTGTCGTAGCCGGCCTTCACGAAGGGTTCGACCATGCGCGCGCTGGTGCGGTCCATCATCTCCAGCCCTGCGGGGATGATGCCGGCGGCGATCACCTCCGCCACCGCGTCGCCGCCGGTGACGACGTCGTCGAAGGAAGCCATGATGACGCGCGCAAGCGGCGGCTTCGGAATCAGGCGCACCGTGACCTCGGTGACCACGCCCAGCATGCCCTCGGAGCCGATGAACACCGCCAGCAGGTCCAGGCCCGGAGCATCCAGCGCGGCGCCACCGAGTTCAATGACCTCGCCGTCCATCGACACCATCCGCACCCGCATCACATTGTGCAAGGTCAGGCCGTATTTGAGGCAGTGGACGCCGCCCGAGTTCTCGGCCACGTTGCCGGCGATGGTGCAGGCAATCTGCGACGACGGGTCCGGCGCGTAGTACAACGCGTGCGCGGCAGCCGCCTCGGAGATCGCCAGGTTGCGCACGCCGGGCTGCACGCGCGCCGTGCGCGCCAGCGGATCGAGCGCCAGGATGCGGCTCATCTTGGCGGTCGAGATGACGATGCCGTCGGCGATCGGCATGGCGCCGCCGGACAATCCTGTGCCGGCGCCGCGCGGAACGATGGGCACCCGCAGCGCGCTGCATGCCTTCAACAGCGCGATCAGCTGCGCCTCCGTTTCGGGCAGCGCCACGGCCAGCGGCAACTGCCGGTAGGCGGTCAGGCCATCGCATTCATAGGGTCGGGTGTCTTCCTGCTCGGACAGCAGACAATGCGGCGGAAGCAGGCCACGCAGCGCGGCCAGTATGGCCTGTTTGCGTTCCTGTAGCAGCAGCGGTGGCGGCGGGGTTAGCGGCGCGTTCATGAGTGGCCTTGGATGCGATGGAAATGGCGTCCAGTGTAGCGGCCTGCCCCGCGCTCCAGCGGTGAAAAGAATTAACCGCTGAAGCGCAGATTTTTCATGCGTCGCGTTCGTGGTCGGGATAGGCCGCCATCATCCAGTCGATGAACAAGCTCACCTCCGGCCGGATATGGGCGCTCTGCTCGTACACCACGTAGTAGGCGTGCGGCGGCGACGCCAGGCGCACGTCGAACAGCTGCACCACTTCGCCGCTGGCGATCATGTCCTGCGCGAAGTGCTGTCGCGTCAATCCAACACCGTGGCCGTGGCGTATCGCCTCCAGCAGCAGGCCAAGATCGTCGACACGCAGCGCGTCGGCGGGCTCCGGCCAATCCAGGCCGGCCTGCTCGAACCACGGCTTCCACTGCTCCAGCGCGGAGCGCAGCAAGGTGGCCTTCTTCAGGTCCGCCGGCGTGGCGATGCCGCCGATGCGCTCAAGGTAGGCCGGGCTGGCGACGGCAAACGCCGGCTCGCCGAACAGCCGCGTGGTCACCATGTCGGGATATTTGCCGGCGCCGAAGCGGACCTCAAGATCGGTCTCGTTCACGCACAGGTCATACAGGGGCACCGACAGGAACACTTCGACCACGATCTCGGGATGGGCTTCGGTGAACTCGGCCAGGCGCGGCATCAACAGGTAGCGCGCGAAGGTCGGCGGCACCGTGATCTTGACGCGCGGTTGAACCGGCGCGCTGCGGTGAGGAAGAGGAAAATCGGTCAACGTGCGCAGCGCCTGGCATACCACATCCAGGTAGCTGCGGCCGAACGGCGACAGCGTCAACGAACGGCCGTCGCGGACGAACAAGCGGTCGCCGACAAACTCCTCCAGCAGGCGGATACGGTGCGACAACGCCGACGGCGTAATGCACAGCTGTTGCGCGGCGACCGCAAATGAACCGGCACGCGCCGCCGCTTCGAAAGCAGACAGCGCGTGCACCGGGGGAAAACGTCTCGGCATGGATATGCGCCTTTCACAAACCCTTGGCAGGGCTGGGGAAACGCGTCAGTGCGGCACCATCCCCGTAAATACATACGCCTGCAATACCGTCATGATACCAACGATGGTGGCGAACAGCAGACTATGTTTGAGGGTAAAGCGGAACAACTCGGACTCGCGCCCCACCAATCCGGTCGCGGCGCAGGCCACGGCGATCGATTGCGGCGAGATCATCTTGCCAGTTACACCACCGGTGGTATTGGCCGCCACCAGCAAGGTATCGGAGACATTGATCTGGTGCGCCGTGGTGTTTTGCAGGGAGCAGAACAAGGCGTTCGACGAGGTGTCCGAGCCGGTCAGGAACACGCCCAGCCAGCCGAGGAACGGCGAGAAGAACGGGAAGGCCACGCCGGTGCCGGCCAGTACCAGCGCCAGGGTCGACGACATGCCGGAGTAGTTGGCGACAAACGCAAACGCCAGCACCAGGCCAATCGACAGGATGGGACGGCGCAGCTCAACCACCGTATCGGCCAGGGCGCGAAGGCCGGCCATCGGCTTGAAGCGGAGCAGCGCCATCGAGACGATCGTGGACAACAGGATCGCGGTGCCGACGGCCGACAGCAGGTCCAGCTTGAAGATCGCCTCATATGCCTTCGGCGCGGCGACGATAGGCGACATCTTGATGACCATCTGGTCCAGGTACGGCACATGGAACTTCATCACGGTGCCGGCCAGCGCGCCGCTGCCGGCGAACAGCGCCTTGAACTGCGGCAGGCTCCAAACGGTGACGATGGCGGTCAGGATGCCGAACGGCGCCCATGCGCGCACCGTCTGGGCGGTGCTGTATGGCGACTGCTTGCGGATGCGCGGTGCGGAACCGGTGGCCGAGCCGCCGCCGAAGGTGGCCATCGCCGCCGTGCCGCCGCCCATCGAGATGGTGCTGCGGGCGCCGGCCTTGGCGCTGGCTGGCTGCCATACTTTGAGCAGTGCCGTCAGCGAACCGAGGCTGACCAGGGCGGAGGTGATGTCCGGCAGTTCAGGGCCGATGAAGTTGGAGGTGATGTACTGCGTCACGGCGAAGCTGCCGCCTGCCACCAGCGCCGCAGGCCAGGTTTCCTTGATGCCGCGCGTGCCGTCCATCATGAACACCAGCCAGAATGGCACGGCCAGCGACAGCAGCGGCAACTGACGGCCAGCCATCGCGCCGATGTGCATGGCGTCGATGCCGGTGACCTGCCCCGCCACGATGATGGGAATGCCCATCGCGCCGAATGCCACCGGCGCCGTATTGGCGATCAGGCACAGGCCCGCCGCGTACAGCGGATTGAAGCCCAGGCCGACCAGCAGCGCCGACGTAATCGCCACCGGCGCGCCGAAGCCCGCAGCGCCTTCGAGGAAGGCGCCGAACGAGAAGCCGATCAGCAGCATCTGCAGGCGCTGGTCATCGGTGATCGACAGCACCGATGCGCGGATAATTTCGAGCTGGCCGGTGCGGTCGACCACTTTGTACAGGAACACCGCGGTGACGATGATCCATGCGATCGGCCACAGGCCATAGGCGAATCCGTAGCCCGCGGCGGCCAGCGCCTGCGGCACCGGCATGCCGTAGGCGAAGATGGCGACTGCCAGCGCGAGCGCCAGCGTCACGGCGGCGGCGACGTGGCCTTTGATGCGCAGCACAGCCAGCGCGAGAAAGAAGAAAATGATCGGCACGGCGGCAACCAGGGCCGATAGGCCCAAGCTGCCTAGCGGCGCGTATATCTGATTCCAGGTTTGCATAGTGGTCTCCTCCAAGAGTAAAAATATTTTTTTGCAGAGCTAAAAAGATGCGACGAGTGTATAGACGTGGCGGCGGCTTTCGGTGGTACGAAAAGATGAAATGAATTGTTCGCAGCCGTGAAAATTATTCACCCCACCGCCAACGGCGGTACCACGCTATTCGGCCTGCCCCCTTTCCCGAAGCAGGTCGGCCAGGCTGCGCGCGGCCGGTTTGAGCGGCTCGCGGTGACGGGTCCAACCCAACTGGTTGCGTGGCGCGAAGGCGCGCAGCCGCGTGGCGGCCCAGCGGAACCAGCGATACACGCTTGGCCGCGCGAACGCGCCGCTCCAGAATCGCCACACCAGCCGCTCGCTGCGACTGAAGCTGGCGCCCTGCCCCCGCAACGCATTCTCGACTTCCTGCGCCGGATCGCGATTGGCCTCGGTGCGCAGGCGCACCAGCAGCGCCGGTATCGGTATGCGCACCGGGCACACTTCGCCGCACGCGCCGCACAGGCTGGAGGCGGTCGCCAGGTCGGCGGTCGCTTCAAGCCCCAGCAGGTGCGGCGAAATGATCTTGCCGATCGGGCCGGGATAGGTGGTGCCGTAGGCGTGGCCGCCCACCCGCGCATAGACCGGGCAGTGGTTGATGCAGGCGCCGCAGCGGATGCACTGCAGCGTGGCGCGCAGTTGCTCGTCGGCGTAGGCTTGCGTACGTCCGTTATCGAGCAGCACCACGTGCAGTTCGCGCGGCCCGTCCATTTCGCCGGTGCGGCGCGGTCCGGTGATCAGGTTGAAGTAGGTGGTGATGGACTGCCCGGTCGCCGAGCGTGTCAGCAGGCTGGCCAGCGGCACGATGTGCTCCAGCTTTGCCACGACCTTTTCCATGCCCATCAAGGCGATGTGCACATCAGGCACGCTGGTCGACAGGCGGCCATTGCCTTCGTTCTCGACCAGCCACAGAGTGCCCGTGTCAGCCGCCGCGAAGTTCACGCCGGACAGACCGATGTCCGCGTCGGCGAAAGCCTGGCGCAGCGCGCGACGGCCAGCCTGGATCAGCGTGTCGACGTCTTCGCTGTACGGCGTGCCGGGGATGTGGCGCTCGAACAGCGCGCCGATGTCGGCGCGCGTCTTGTGCACCGCCGGCATGACGATGTGCGACGGCTTCTCGCCCGCCAGCTGCACGATGTATTCGCCCATGTCGGATTCGATGCAGTCGATGCCATGCTGCGCCATGTGGTGGTTCAGCTCCACCTCTTCGCTCGCCATCGACTTGCCCTTGATGACGCTGCGCGCGCCGCGACGCTGGGCGATTTCAAGGATGATGGCGTTGGCTTCGTCGGCGTTCGCGGCCCAGTGCACGTGGGTGCCGGCCGCCTGCAGCTTCGCTTCGAACTGCACCAGCAGTTCCGGCAGATGGGCCAGCGCGTGCTGGCGGACCGCTTCGCCCAGGTCGCGCAGCTGTTCCAGTTCGTCGCCGTCGGGGAATTGGGCGCGGCGTTTGTCCTGCAGGAAGTCCATCGCGCCGCGCATGCTGCCGCGCAGTTTGGTGTCTTGCAGCGCGTCGCTGACGCGGGCCCGGAAATCGGCCGGCGGCATGAAGTGCATGGGGGCGTTCATGCTGTCGCTCCTGCGGTATCGTCAATGATGAACACCCACAGCGCGCGCGGGCCGTGCGCGCCGTAGGCCAGCGTCTGCTGGATGTCCGAAGTCTTCGACGGGCCGGACACCAGCACCAGGTTGGTCGGCATGGTGGCGCTCCAGGCTTCGGCATGCATCGCCGCGTGCAGGTCCGCATGCAGCGTGCTCGCATAGACCAGCGCGACGTGCAGCGGCGGCACCAGCGACACCGTGCGCGGCGATCCCGCGTCGGGCGCCAGCACCAGCGTGCCGGTGGCGGCGATGCCGGATCGGGCCACGGTGAAGCCGGCATCCACATCGGCAAACAGCTCGTTCTTCCACTCTTCCAGCGGACGGTCGAAGGAAACGGTGCGCACTTCCGCCGGCAAGGCCGCGGCCAGCGCGGCGCCTTCCGCACGGGCGGTGTCGAGCAGCAGGCTGCCGACGCCGGCGGCCGCGAGCTTCTGCGCCAGCAGCGCGGGCCAGCTGTGGGCTTCGACGCGCCATACGTCCGTGCGTACCGATGTCATCACGCGTTCCAGCGTGTCGGCCAGTTCGGTGCTTGAGGCCCCGCGCAACGGGCCGCGCGCATGATGTGCGTTGATGCGCTCTTCCAGCTCGCGCAGAGGCATGCCGGGAGCCGGCGCCGCTGCCAGCAGCTTGCCCAGTATGAGTTCGCGCGCGCTCATGCCGCGGCTCCCACACGGCGCCACAGGAAGCTGGCCAGGTGCTCGACCTGCAGCGGCGCGCCCTGCCGCTTGGCGGCGTGGCCGATGTTGAGCAGGCAGCCGCAATCGGCGGAGACCAGCCGCTCGCAGCCCGTGGCGCAGGCGGCGGCGATTTTGTCGGTGACCATGGCGCCGGAGATGTCGTCATGCTTGAGGGAGAAGGTGCCGCCGAATCCGCAGCATTCCGATTCATGTGCGTGCTCCACCCGTGTGACGCCGGGCAGCGCGTCGAGCAAGGCGACGCCGTGGGCGCGCGTGCCCATCTCGCGCCGCGCGCCGCAGGAGGTGTGCAGCACCACCTTCTCATCCGGCTGCGCCGACGTCTCGGCGAAATTCACGTGCAGGACATTCAGCAGGAATTCGCTCAGTTCATAGACGCGCTCCGCCAACTCGCGCGCCTTGGCGGCGGCTTGCGGATCGTCGTCGAACAGCGTTGGCCAATGGTGGCGCATCATGCCGGCGCAGGAACCGGAAGGCACGATGACCGGCCAGGGTTGCGAAAACAGGTCAAGTTGTGCGCGCGCCACAGCGCGCGCCTGCTCCGGATTGCCGCTGCTGTAGGCCGGCTGGCCGCAGCAGCTCTGGCCGCGCGGGAAGTGCACCGTCAGACCTTCACGCTCCAGCAGGCGCACGGCATCGAGCCCGGCTTCCGGCATGAACAGGTCGATCACGCAGGTGCCGAACAGGTAAACGTGTGGGTTGGCCTTGTCCGGGCCGGGCGGATAGTGTCGCGCTAGCATGTGAGGTCTCCTCTGTTTTTGCTTATTCGTCGGACAAGCTCCATAATTCCCGTGCGTCGAAGCCGCCGCAAATTGGTTGGACCAGCGGATACAACAGGGGATGTCAAAATGAAAACAAGCGGACTGGTCGAGGGAGTGTTGCGCCGGCTGGAGACGGCGCTGCTGGACGGCACTTATCCGGCCAATGCGCGCCTGCCGTCCGAACGCGCGCTGGCGGAGCAACACGAGGTGTCGCGCAATACGATACGCGAAGCGTTGCAGCGGCTGGTGGCGCGCGGGCTGCTGCGCAGCCGGCCCGGAGCCGGCGTCTTCGTCAGCGACCAGTTACGCACCAGCACGGCATCCCCCTGGGGGCAGCTGGTGACGGACCATCCGGCCGTGCTGGGCGATGTGCTGGAATTCCGCCGGGTATTGGAAGGCGCGACGGCCTACTACGCCGCGCTGCGCGGCAATGACGAGGAACACGGACGGATCCGCGATTTGTTGACCGGACTGGAACAAGCCCGCACCGACGACGACCAGGCGGCCGAGGCCTCCATCGACGCTCGCTTGCACGAGGCGATCGCGCTGGCCTCGCACAACAGCATGTTCTTGCACCTGCACGCCAGCGTGCTCGGCATCCTGCGCGAGCACATCACGTTGAACGGTTCCAGCCTGCGCAAGCTCGACACCGAAGTGTCAGGCCAGCTGCTGCAGCAGCACCGCGCCATCTGCCTGGCCATTTGCGGGCGCCGGCCGGAAGCGGCCCGCACCGCCATGCAGGCGCACATCGATTACGTTGTCAGCAGGATGGAAGCGGATTGACTGGTCCAACCAATCCTTCGCGCGCCATAGCAGTCCCATCCACGCACGGTTGATCGATATCGCCCCCGCCGGAGCGTGATCGGCTACGATCCGAGTGACCAATCACGAAGCGGAGCGCCCAACCATGTGCGGCATTTGGGGACTGATCAGCCATGACGGAGCGGAGCGCCGGCGCGCCGCGCTGGCGGCCGCGTTCCGTTTCATCGACCGCCGCGGGCCCGATGCGCGCGGCCACCAACACCTCACCTTCGGCGCCCACCACGTGATGCTGGCCCACAGCCGCCTGGCGGTCATCGAACTGTCGGAACTGGGCGCGCAGCCGATGGTCGATGCCGGCAGCGGCTGGTGGATCGTCTACAACGGCGAAATCTACAACTATCGCGAGATCCGCGAGCAACTCCGTGGCGCCGGGCAAACATTTCGCGGCGGCAGCGACACCGAGGTGCTGCTGCGCGCCTGGGCCGCTTGGGGCACGGATGCGTTGCCGCGCCTGAACGGCATGTTCGCCTTCGCCGCCTTCAACCAGCGCAGCGGCGAGCTGTGGCTGGTACGCGACCGCTTCGGCGTCAAACCGCTGCTGTGGGGCCGGCGCGCGGATGGCGCGCTGACCTTCGGCTCGTCGGCGGCAGCCGTGGCCGAACAGGTGGGCGCCGAGATCGACGCCGCGTATTGCGCCCGTGGCGTGCGCTACAAGGCCTATGAGACCGAGCTGTCGGGATCGCCGTTCAAGCACGTCGCCTCAGTGCCGGCCGGTGGCTGGGTCAAGTTCCAGCTCGCCGCCGGGCGCATCGAGGTCGGCGAAGGCAGCTGGTACTGCCTCGCCACAGCGGTGGCCGCGCGCCGCGCCGCCATGGCCGGCCTCGGCGTTCCCGCACTGCTGGACCAATGCCGCGACTGGCTCAACAGCGCGATCGGCCTCAGGCTGCGCAGCGACGTGCCGCTGGCCGTGTCGCTCAGCGCCGGCCTCGATTCGGCGGCCATCGCCTGCGCCACGCGGCGCCAGGCGACGCGGCTGCGGGCGTTTTCGTTCGGTTCGCCCGCCGCGCGCGCGTCCGAGGGACCGGCCACCCGCGCCATGTCGGATGCGGCGGGCATCGACGTCAGCTTTGTCTGGCCGCGCTGGAACCGCGGCCAATTGTGCGACATGCTGGAGACCACGATGGCCCTGCAGGAAGCGCCGTTTTCCGGCCTCAGCCCGATCGCGCAACACGCCGTCTTCCGCGACGCCGGCGCGGCCGGATTCAAGGTACTGCTCGGCGGCCAGGGCAGCGACGAGATTTTTGCCGGCTACCGGAAATTCATGCCGGTCGCCTTGCGCGAGGCGCTGCGGGCGCGCGAGCCGGAAGGCGCGCTGCGCCTGCTCTACTCGCTGGCCCTGATGCTGGCGCACGAGGCGCGGCAGGCGCGCATGTATCTGCAAAATCTGGCCCGCTACCAGAATGGCAAGGCCCAGCCGTTCCGCCTGATCGCCTGGGAGACGGAGGCGCACAACCTGTGGGGAGAATCCCATCTGTCGCTGTCGGACCGGCAGATCGCCGACATCCAGCGCTGGAGCCTGCCCACCCTGCTGCGCTACGAGGACCGTAATTCGATGGGCTGCGGGGTCGAGAGCCGCCTGCCTTTCCTCGATTACCGGCTGGTCGAATTCGCGCTGGCGCTGCCGGTACGGCTCAAGATCGGCAACGGCTTCGGCAAGTGGGCCCTGCGCCGCATCACCGGCGGCCTGGTGCCGGACCAGATCCGGCTGAACCGGACAAAACGCGGCTTCGACGTCACCCAGGACTGGATCGCGCAAGGCCTGGGCGCCAGCTTGCGCGCACGGATCTTCGACCACCGGACGGCCTTGAGCGCTGCCCTGAAGCCGGGTGCGCAACTCGACACGCACCTGTCCGATGCGGCCCTGTCGCGCTCGCCCGAGCTGCTCGACGAGGCCCTGCTGTTGGCGTGGCTGGTCAAACCGACGCGGGCGCCGGCTGCCGTGCCGAGGCAAGCGGGCCGGCGGGAGATCCCGGCATGAGCAAGGTCTGCCACCTCTCATCCGTGCATCACGGACTGGACATCCGCATCTATCGCAAGCAGTGCGTGTCGCTGGCGGCCGCCGGGCTCGATGTCCATCTGGTCATCGGCGCCACTGCGGAGCAGGTTGCGGAGGCCGCCGCCGCTGGCGTCACGCTGCATCGGCTGCTGCCGGCCGGTGGCGGGCGGGTCCGGCGCGCGCTTGCCCATGCCTGGCGCACCTACCGGATCGCCAGGGCACTCGACGCCCGGCTGTACCATGTCCACGATCCCGAGCTGATCCCCTACGGCGTGTTGCTGGCCTGGCAGGGCAAGCAAGTCATCATCGACCTGCACGAGGATCTGAGCGCCGACATCCAGTCCAAGCCATGGATCCCCGCGCCGCTGCGCCGTGCCATCGGTGCGGCGGCACGCGCCGCCGAACACTTCGCGGCGCGACGCTGCGCAGCGATGGTCGCCGCCACGCCGCATATCGGCGCGTTGTTCAGGCACAGCGCCAGGCGGGTGGCCGTGATCCATAACTACCCGATGGTCGGCGAACTGAGCGCCGATCCTCCCGCGGAGCGCAGCGTGCGCGACAGCGTTTGCTACGTCGGCGCGATCAACGAAATGCGCGGCATCAGGCAAACCATCCAGGCGCTCGACCTGGCTTCCTGCAAACTGCTGCTGGCGGGACGGTTCGACTCCGTCGCGCTGCGCGACGAGCTCGCGGCTTGCCCGGGCTGGCGCCATGTGGAGGAATGTGGTTTCGTCGACCGCGCTGAGGTGGCGGCCATCATGGCGCGCAGCTTTTGCGGCCTGGTCACCTTGCATCCCGAACCGAACTTTATGAACGCGCTGCCGATCAAGTTGTTCGAATACATGTCGGCTGGCCTGCCGGTGATCGCTTCCGGCTTTCCGCTCTGGCGCGGCATCGTCGAGGCGGCCGATTGCGGCTTGTGCGTCGATCCCGGCAAGCCGGAGGAAATCGCGCACGCGATCGGCTTCCTGCGATCCAATCCGGCGCTGGCGGAAAGACTGGGCGCCAACGGCAGGCGTGCCATCGAACGCACCTACCGCTGGGATCACGAAGCAGTCAGGCTGCTGTCGTTGTACCGCGAGCTATTGCAAGGTCACGGCCCCTGCTCGACACCCAGCGTGTAATACAGCTTATCGTCGTCGGTTGTGGCCTGGAAGCTCACATAGCGCTGCGGGCCGCCCTTGCCTGCCGGCTTGATCTTCCACGCCACGTCGCATTCGCCCTTCACCGTGCTCGGCTTGCCGAAATTCCGGATCAGGATTTTCTTGACGGAAGCGCAGTTGGCCGCGCCAACAAACGACGCCTGCACCAGCTCGATATTGCCGCCCATCTCCGGCGACATCGCAAAACTGTCGGCCTTGACGTTTTCGCCGCATTCCACATTGCCGCGTTTGATCTGTTCGCGCTCGGGGCGCGTGCTTGGCTTGCACCACGGCGCCAGTTGCTGCATCGCCTGCTTCCAGTTGCTGGTGAAGAGCTTGGGCGAGGCGAGCACGTCAAAGACGTGCTCCACGGGTGTAGGTTCGCTACGCGCCTGGTCGGCGGCGCTGCACGCCACATGCACCAATCCCAAGGCCACAGCCACCGCACCCAACTTATTCTTGATATCCATCTTCCCGCGCGCTCCTGATGACGATGAACAACGAAAAAAACCCCCACCTGCACAGAGCGCGATCTTGAGCGCGCTCTGGCTGGTGGGGGTTTTTTAA
>JAJLPB010000028.1 GCA_025548565.1 Rugamonas sp. A1-17 | reverse complement strand
TACTCGGTACTGCTTGCTGAAGAAGCGTTGTGTTCATCAGCGAAGAGGCAAGATTATGAAGTGTTTCGTTTATCTCGTCAAGCCTGTTTTTTCTCGCTTCACTCAGCAACATGTGCTGTGTTCTGCGAGGGGGCGAACTATAGCAAAGACCTGATGGAACTGCCAAGGTTTATTTTCCGCTGGCACTCTGTTTGCTTATACCCCTGATAGCAACAGCTTAACGAGCAGCTTTTGCTCACATTCTGCACAGGTGCTACATTATGGAACACCCTTGCAGGTAAAGCAGAGCCGATAACGGCCGCCGGAGACAAAGAGACCTATATGGAACGCCAGACTGCTCCAGATCTGAACACCGCACCTGCATGTAAGGCGTGGGCAGACAATATGCCGCTAATCATCGAGACATCGCATCAGCGATCGCAGAAGTACGGGTTATCCCCGGAGTCCCCACCCGACTACAGCCCGTTGGCACACAACGATCTGTCGCTGCTCATAGAACAGAACCGCCTGCTGCACGCCCACGCCATTCCGGCGATGGAGACGCTGTACCAGCAAATCGTCAATACTCACAACATGGTGATCCTCACGGACGCCAAGGGCGTCATCGTCCACTCGCTGGGCGACGACGACTTCCTGGAGAAAGCCAGCCGCGTGGCCCTGCAGCCTGGCGTCGCATGGTCGGAGCAAAGCCGCGGCACCAACGCCATCGGCACCGCCATCGCGGAACGCTCACCGGCACTGGTCCACGCGGACCAGCACTACCTATCCGCCAACCACTTCCTCACCTGCTCGGCCGCGCCCATCTCCGACCACCTGGGTAATGTGGTCGGCGTGCTCGATGTCTCCGGCGACCAGCGCAGCTATCACAAGCACACCATGGCGCTGGTGCGCATGTCCGCGCTGATGATCGAGAACCAGCTGTTCTCCGCAACGTTCGAAGAAGCGATCACGCTGCACTTCCATGCGCGCCCTGAATTTATCGGCACGCTCATGGAGGGCATTGCCTCGTTCAGCCCCGGTGGCCGCTTCCTGGCCGCCAACCGCAACGGCTTGTTCCAGCTGGGGCTCCCCTTCGCCGCGCTGCAATCGCATACCTTCAGCTCCCTGTTTGGCCTGCCGGTGTCCGCGCTGTACGACCACTATCGCACGGCATCGCCAGGCCTGCTGAACCTGTGCATGCACAGCGGCGTGCGCGTATATGGCCGCGCGCAGCTGCGGCTATCCAACAGCGTCTTCCAGCAATCGCTGACGACCGAACGCGCTCCGCCGGCCAATGCCTCGGTAGCGGCCAACCAGGCGGCGGCCACCGCGCGCCGGCTGTCCGGCCTGCGCTATCTGCGCACCGGCGACCAGCAACTGGAGCTGGTGATCGAAAAGGTCACCCGCGTCCTCGGGCGCGACATTCCCATCATGATCATGGGCGAGACAGGCACCGGCAAGGAGCTGCTGGCGCAGGCGATCCACAACGATTCGCCGCGCGGGATGAGCCCCTTCGTCGCGGTGAACTGCGCTTCGATACCCGAGACGCTGATCGAGTCCGAACTATTCGGCTATGAAGATGGGGCCTTCACCGGCGCGCGCAAGAAGGGTGCGACCGGCAAAATCCTGCAAGCCAATGGCGGCACCCTGTTCCTCGATGAAATCGGCGACATGCCATTCAGCCTGCAAGCGCGCCTGCTGCGCGTGCTGCAGGAGCGCATGGTCACGCCGCTGGGCAGCGACAAATCCATACCCGTGAACGTGGACCTGATTTGTGCGACCAACCACAATCTGCGCGACCGCATGGCCAAGGGCTTGTTCCGCGAGGACCTTTACTACCGCCTCAATGGACTGGTGGTCAAGCTGCCGCCGCTGCGCGAGCGCACCGATCTCGAGACCGTGGTCAAGAAGATCCTGTCCACCGAGTCGAACAACGGCCGATATCATGTGTCCGACGAAATCCTGCAGCTGTTCCGGCGCCATCGCTGGCCAGGTAACTTCCGCCAGCTGACCAATCTGCTGCGCACCGCGATCGTGATGGCCGGCGACGAGCATGAAATCTGCCTTCGGCACATGCCTGACGACTTCCTCGACGATATCGAACAATCGCCGGTCGCCAACAACGACATTCGCGCCGAGCGCATCGTCGCCAGCGGCGCCAATCTTGAGGAGATGGAGCAGTCGGTCATCCTCAAATCGCTGGAAGCGCACGGCGGCAACGTCTCGGCGACCGCGCGCGCCCTTGGCGTATCGCGCAACACCATCTACCGTAAGGTGCCGAACCTGAAGTAGCGGGCATCGCATTCTCAAGCGTCCGAAGGAAAGCCGGCGGACCGTTTCTCGCGTCCTTGCTTGTCGATCGCCATCAGATCGACTGCGGGCAGCCGAGATGCGAGTGCGCTGGCCCGCTCCCACCCCATGACCATGAACGCGGTGGACAGGCCATCCGCCAGCATCGCATTCGGCGCCAGTACAGTAACACTCGCCAATTCGCCCGGTGAATCACCGGCCGCCGGATCGAAGATATGGTGATGCCTGTAATCCGGCGTGAAGGTGCATTCATAATCCCCGGAGGTGGCGACGCTACACCCCTGCGCACACAAAGTCGCCGCCAAGGCGTTGGCATCGCGCGGATCACGCACGCCCAGTATCCATGGGTGACTCCGGGATTTCTGTCCGCGCGCGACAAATTCTCCGGTATCGAGCAATGCGTGGCGTATGCCGTGTGCCTGCACCGCCGCCAACGCCTGGTCCGCCGCGTAACCCTGCGCCAGACCGTTCAGGGTCAGCGCCATCCCCTCCCTGCGGAACCGGATGGCGGCATCGCCTATCTCCAGCTGACGCCAGTCGACCAGCGCCTGCGCCCGGCGACGCTCCGCGTCCCTCGGCAGCCCGCCGCGCGCCGCCGATTCGGAATACAGCCGCCACAAAGGCTGCACGGTCACATCGAAGGCGCCAGCGCTCAAATGCGACAGCTGTGCCGCCTGGTTCAGCACTTCCAGCAAACGGGCATCGGGATGGGCCAATATGCCGTCGCGGTTGAGCTGATACACCTGGCTGCCTGGATGGTAGATGCTCATCAGGCGATCGATGGCCTGCGCCGCCTTCAAGCCATCGGCAATCGCGCGCCCCGCGAGTTCAGCATCTTCGTGCACAACCGAGATCGAGATCGTCGTGCCGAAGGCCAGTGCTACGCCCCTGTGCGGCGTGTCGCTCCCGTGCCACGCGCAGGCGGACACGCCGCCGATCGCTCCGACGGCGCTGGCGATAAAGGTACGTCTCTTCATATGCTGCTCCTTGCGGCAGGCTGGATCGGTATGGTGCGATGGCGCTTGATCTCCAGGATGCGTACCGCGCACTTCTCGTCGCTCTCATAGATCACGACGCAGTCCATGCACTGGAAGCACTCGTCATACGCCACGGCGCCGGATGGCGAAATCGCCTGGTAGTCGCAGCGATGACGGCAGGTCTGGCACGGCGTGCCGCATTCTTTATAGCGCGGTATCCAGTCAAGCAGCCGAAACCTGCCCAGCAGCGCCAGCGAGGCGCCGAAAGGACACAGGTAACGGCAAAAGGATTTATAGACAAAGCCACTGGCCAACAGCAACCCCACCGCGTACACGACGTACGGCCAGCTACGCACGAAGCTCAGGGTGATCACAGTCTTGAATGGCTCCAGCTCTACCAGCTTGTCCGTAAGCTCATTGGAAAAGAAGGCACTGGCGACAATCCCGGCCAGCGCCACGTATTTGAGGTACTTGAGGCGCGCGTCCGTTCGATGCCTGATGCGTAACTGCGGCACGCGCAACCACTGCGCCAGCTTCCCCGTCAGCTCCTGCAACGCACCGAAGGGACACAACCAGCCGCAGAACGTGCCGCGCCCCCACACCAGCAACGACACCAGCACGAAGCCCCATAGCACCACCGTCATCGGGTCGAACAGCAGAAATTCCAGGCTGCGCCGCGCCCACAATGCCTGCACCACGCCAGTGACATTGACGATCGAAAGCTGCCCCTGTGCGTAATAGCCGACAAAGCCCACGGTGAAGACAAGATAGGCGCGGCGGAACCAGTTGAAACGTGAGCCTCTGGCCGTCAGGCGCTTCTGCATGGTCAATGCGATGCTCAACACCACCAGCCCGGCCGTTAACGCCGTCAGCTCCCAGCGCCGCGCGCTCCAGATACCCGGCCAGGACTTGCTGTTGTCTTCGACCTTGGTCAACAGGTGCTGGGGCAGCGTGTAACGCAGATTCAATTCGCGGGTTATACGCTCGGGATAGACGATGCCCTTGTTGCGCGTGACGGGCAGCGCGAAATCCATGGGCGAAGCCGGATCAAGCCCCGCCTGGCCGATCACGCGGAAGATGGTCACGCTGTCCACCGCCAGCGGCAGGGCCAACTTCACATCGAGATCCAGGTCGCGCATATCGATGGGCAGTTTTTCCTGGCGCAGCAGGATGCGGTCCGGCACACTGCCGCGCACAAAGTCGTCTCCCGTGACGCTGTAACGACCGGAGGACATCACGATCAGCGCATGGTCGCCCTCCTCCAAACGCCCCTGCAGCTTGCGCCAGCCGGCTGCCGTCAGCAGATTCCGGCCTATCGACGGCACGGACACGCAGGCCAGGTACAAGTCGATGAAGGTGTCGTCCGGTTGCGCCAGCGCCTGCGGATCGAGGCCGGCGCCCGGGCCGCCGGCGAACAACCGCTCGATGTCACGATTGCTCACGCGCAGACGCTGAACCAGGCCGTCCGCCATCATCCGTTTCAAGTCCAGCGGTTCGAACACGTCCTGCCGCACCCGCGCGATCTGATCGGGATCGCGGCCGGCCGCAAAGCCCAGCTTCTTGCGCGAGACCTTGAGCGCGGCGGCCAGCACGCTCTGGTTAATGATTCGCACCGATGCCGTGGCCTTGGACACGCCATCGATATACGCATGCGCCGCGTCGGGATGGCGGACGCGGTGCCCGCCGGTCTCGATGCTGATGTTCCGCTTGAGCGAGAGATCCTTGTACTGCTTGACGAACTGATAGAGCGGCGCCTCGCCCAATCCGTCCAGGAACACCGGCTCGTGATGCGACAACACCTCGACGCCGATGAAGGCCCCCTTGGGATCGATCGCCACCATCAGGTTGAGCGGCACACCGGAAAAACCTGGTATCGGCGCCAAGTCGATCGATTCGAACACATAACCCACCAACTCGGTCGCCGTGGCGTTCTGCTTGAACAGCGGCCATACCGGCAAATCGGCTTCGCGCTCCCCCACCATCAGCGGCGCGGGGAAACGGCGAGCCATCTCGGCGCGCGTGAGCACGCCGGCCTGCGCAGGCGTGGCGCCGAGCACCAGCGCCAGCACGCCGGCCAGCAGGCACAGAACGCAGGTCAGCGTGGCCCTCATCAGAAGAAGATGATACCGCCGAGGGAAGCGCCGTTCATCTTGCCCTCGCCGCCGGCGAAGCCCTTGGACCGAGTCTGGCCGATCTCGCCAACCAGCGTGATCGCGCTGGTCATCGAGTAGTACACGCCGCAGGTCAGGTTGGCGTTCGATTTCAGGCCGCCGGTGCCCGCCGTGTTGTCGTCGTTACGGCTGATGCCATAACTCAGGCCGACCTTGACCTTGTCCGCAGTCTTATAGGTGGCCTGCACGAAGTAAGCCTTGGACTTGGTATCGCCCTGGTCGGCGTCGGACAGGATACCCAGTCCTTTGCCGCCCTGGAAATTGGCCAGCACGCCCAATGGGCCGGCCTGATACGAAGCTCCGGCTTCAACACCGGTCATCGTGAAATCCTTGACGCCCGGCGCGGTGGCGCTGAACTTCTGCGATTTAGCGCCGAGCCAGCCCTTGAAACCGTCGACCGCATAACTGAGCTGCGCCTGCACCTGCGGGCTCGATTTCGACGAATACACCGGCGCCGCAACGATAGGTGTATCGGCCACAGGGCTGACCAGCGCCGCGTCGAAGCCGATGCCCGACGCCGACTTCGGCGCGCTGTAGGCGATCTGGCCGTAATAGCCCACATAGCTGTAGCCGGCGCCGATATGGCCCAGCGTCACACGGCCGCGCTGCGTCGCCTGGACCGGCGCACCCGCGCCGATCAGCGTCATGTCGGAAAAGATGGCGCCGGCGCCGAAGATGCCGTTGTCGCGTCCAAGCTTGATGGTGCCCATCTGCGCGTTCCCGAACGTGAAGTAGGCCTGGCGCACATCGACGCCGCTGTTGACCGCGATGGCGCTGTCGGTGGCGGTGGCGTTATAGATACCGATCAGCGCCTTGATATCGTAATCACCCTGCTTCGACGTGGCCGACGTGACGAGGCCATTCGGCAGCAGGCCATTGCCGATCGTGGTGCGATTATTTTCGCCGCCGCAGCCCAGCCCCTTGCTTCCCAGCGCCAGCCCGCCGACAGCGTCCCCATTGCATGACACTTGCGTGTAGTAGGCGTTGACGATGCCGCCTATCGATGCGTTCCAGTCCCCAGCCTTGAAATCGACAGCCTGCGCGCCTTGGATACCCGTCACAGTCAATGCGCCGATCATCAGAATTGTTTTCATTTTTATGTCTCCAGTATTGTTTTCATACATCGAGCGATGCAACTCGCATATCGCAATTTGCGTGCCCGTGCATCGGCACAGGGAGAAGCAGACCTTATGAACAAAGGCCTTGTGCAAAAACTGATCATGCGTTCCATCGCACTGTTCAAAATCTGATCGAAAAAAAAGGCGGCCAAAGCCGCCCAAAAAACTACAAGAGATCTTTTACTTGGCCGATAATTTGAAGACCCACACCGAGCCGCCCTGCTCAAGGAAGTTGACCTTCTTCGCCACCTCGCCGCCCCACAGAGGCACCGCACCGCCCCAGCCGGAAACCACCGCCACATACTGTGTGTCGCCATCCTGCCAGGTGACCGGAGGCGCCACCACGCCGGAGCCGGTCTGGAACTTCCACAGTTCCTTGCCGCTCTTCGCGTCCAGCGCTTTCAGGTAACCTTCCGGCGTGCCATAGAACACCAGGCCGCCGGCCGTCGTCATCACGCCACCCCACAACGGCGCATTGTTCTTGACCTCCCAGACGATCTTGCCGGACTTGGGATCCACCGCGCGCAATGCGCCGATGTAGTCGTCAAACAGCGGACGAATGGTGAAGCCCGCGCCCAGGTAAGCGCCGCCTTTCTTGTAGCTGATCGGCTCATTCCAGATCTCCATGCCCCACTCGTTGGCGGGTACGTAGAACAATCCGGTCTGCTGGCTGTAGGCCATCGGCATCTGATTCTTCGCGCCCAGGAAGGCCGGCGCCGAGAACACCGTGCTGCCCTTCTTGCCTTCCTCGCCCTTGGTCGGATCGCCCGGACGATTGGCGGCGATGAAGTTAGGCCGGCCGGTCTTGATGTCGATGCTCGACGCCCAGGTGATCTTCTTCACAAACGGGAAGGCGTTCTGCAGCTTGCCGTTGTTCGCGTCGATCACGTAGAAGAAGCCGTTGCGGTCGGCCTTGCCGCCATAGCGCTTGCCGTCCATGTCGAAGGTGACGAATTCATTGGCGCCGTCAAAGTCCCAGGAATCGTTGGGCGTGTTCTGGTAAGCCCATTTGATCTGGCCCGTCTTTACGTCCAGCGCCACCGTCGACGATGAGTACAGATTGTCGCCGGGGCGCAGGTGGCTGTTCCATGGCGCCGGATTACCGGTGCCGAAGTAGGCCAAGCCGGTCTTGGAGTCGTAGGTTCCGCCCATCCAGGTGGAGGCGCCGCCGGTCTTCCACAAATCGCCCGGCCAGCTTTTGTTCAACGTTCCCGAAATGCCGTTCTCGATGGCTTTGCCATCCTTGTCGTAGCGGTAGCCCATGTGTCCCTCGACGGTGGGCCGGGTCCACAACAACTCGCCCGTCAGCGGATTGCGCGCCTCCACGCGGCCGACGATGCCGAACTCACCGCCGGAGACACCGGTCAGCAGCACGCCGTCGGCAATCAACGGCGCGGCTGTCATCGAGTAGCCGGCCGCATAGTCGTCGACCTTTTCCTTCCAAACGACCTTGCCGGTGTTCTGGTCCAATGCCACCAGCTGCGCGTCGAGCGTGCCGAAGATGACCAGGTTTCCGAACAAGGCCGCGCCGCGGTTAACCACATCGCAGCAAGGCATGATGCCGTCCGGCAGACGGTGTTCATACTTCCACAATTTGGCGCCGGTCTTCAGGTCCACCGCGAAGATGCGCGAATACGACGCGGTGACGAACATCTTGCCGTTGTAGATCAACGGTTGCGATTCCTGGCCACGCTGCTTCTCGCCCCCGAACGAGAATGACCACGCCGGCACCAGCCTCGCCACGGTCTTGGTGTTCACCTGGGTCAGCGGCGAATAGCGCTGCCCCTCCGATCCTATGCCGAACGACAGCACGCTGTCGGTGCTGGATGCCGCGTTCTTCAGCATGGCCGACGAGACGTCGGCCGCCTGTGCCAGCGACAGGAAGGAAATCCCCGCCAGCGTTGCGATGACATTTTTCTGCACAATCTTCTCCAGTTATTATGTTTTGGTTTGCTGCGGTGTGCTGCTAGGCCAGCGGTCTCAATGCCGCCAACTCTTCGTCGCTGAACAGGCGCGAACGGGTCAGGAAGCGCCTGCCCGTGCCGTTATCGAGCGAGAACATGCCGCCGTTCCCGTCGACCACGTCGATGATCAGCTGCGTGTGTTCCCAGTACTCGAACTGCTCGCTGCCCATGTAGAACGGCGTCCCGTCCAGATTGCCGAGATAGACATCGGTGTCGCTGATGGCAAACTCCCCGGCCGGGTAGCACATCGGCGTACTGCCGTCGCAGCAGCCGCCGGACTGGAAGAACATCAACGGCCCGTGGCGGCCGCGCAGGAGAGCGATCAAGTCGAGCGCCGCCTGGGTGGCCGTAACGCGGGCGATGACGTGGTCCATGGTCAGAAGAAGCCCAGTGCGTTGGGGCTGTAGCTGACCAACAGGTTCTTGGTCTGCTGGTAGTGGTCCAGCATCATCTTGTGGTTCTCGCGGCCGATACCCGACTGCTTGTAGCCGCCGAACGCCGCATGCGCTGGATACAGGTGATAGCAATTGGTCCACACGCGGCCAGCCTGGATCGCGCGGCCGACACGGAAGGCGCGCGAACCGTCACGCGTCCACAAACCAGCACCCAGGCCGTACAAGGTGTCGTTGGCGATGCTCAGCGCTTCCGCTTCATCCTTGAAAGTCGTCACCGACACCACCGGCCCGAAGATCTCTTCCTGGAAGATGCGCATCTTGTTGTGGCCCTTGAAGACGGTCGGACGCACGTAGTAGCCTTCCTTCATGTCGCCGCCCTGCATGCTGCGGCCACCGCCGGCCAGCAGTTCAGCGCCTTCCTGTTTGCCGATGTCGATATACGACAGGATCTTTTCCAGCTGCTCGTGCGAGGCCTGTGCGCCCAGCATGGTGCTGGCGTCCAGAGGATTGCCCTGTTTGATCGCCGCCACTCGGGCCAGCGCGCGTTCGATGAATTTTTCGTAGATCGATTCCTGGATCAACACGCGCGATGGGCAGGTGCACACCTCGCCCTGGTTCAGCGCGAACATCGCGAAGCCTTCCAGGCACTTGTCGAAGAAGGCATCGTCGGCATCCATCACGTCTTCGAAGAAGATGTTCGGCGATTTGCCGCCCAGTTCCAGCGTGACGGGAATCAGGTTCTGCGCGGCGTATTGCATGATCAGGCGGCCGGTGCCCGTCTCGCCGGTGAAGGCGATCTTGGCGATGCGCTTGTTCGACGCCAGCGGCTTGCCCGCTTCCAGGCCAAAGCCGTTGACCACATTCAGCACCCCAGGCGGCAGCAGGTCGGCGATCACTTCCAGCAGCACCATGATGGAGGCGGGGGTCTGCTCGGCGGGCTTGAGCACCACGCAGTTACCGGCCGCCAGTGCCGGCGCCAGCTTCCACACCGCCATCAAGATAGGGAAGTTCCATGGAATGATCTGGCCGACCACGCCCAGCGGCTCATGGAAGTGATAGGCGTAGGTTTCGGAGTCGATCTGCGCGACCGAGCCTTCCTGCGCGCGGATGCAGCCGGCGAAGTAGCGGAAGTGGTCGATCGCCAGCGGAATATCGGCGGCCGTGGTTTCGCGGATAGGCTTGCCGTTATCGATGGTTTCAGCGGTGGCGATCAGTGCCAGGTTGGCTTCCATGCGGTCGGCGATCTTGTTCAGGATGTTGGCGCGCTCGGTCTGCGAGGTCTTGCCCCATGCGTCCTTGGCGGCATGCGCGGCATCCAGCGCCAGCTCGATGTCCTCGGCGGTGGAGCGGGCCACCTCACAGAATACCTGGCCGGTGATCGGCGTGACGTTGCCGAAGTATTCGCCCTTGACCGGAGCGACGAATTTGCCGCCGATGTAGTTGTCGTAGCGTTGTTTGAATGGATTGGCAACGCCCAATTTGCTGATGTCTGCGAGATTCATGTCGTCCTCTTTCTGCTGTGGTTATGAGGCCGCGTGAGGCGGCGGTAGGTACTGCGTGCTCTCCTTTTCGCAAGCACCGTGCCAGCTTCGCTTTTCCCTGTGCCGCGCTTGGAATACAGGGGGAAGCGGCTGTGGAGAGCGGTACCGGTGCCGTGACACCTGTTCAGGTTTGGAACAGGTGTCTGCCGATGGAACAGCGTCTCAGCGGATCACCACACCCCAAGGCAATTCGCCCACCGCGACATCCGCCCGCTTTGCGGCGGCGGCGGTATCGATCACGGATACGCTGTTGGAACGGCCGTTGGCCACATACAGCTTGGCGCCGTCCGGCGTCAGCGCCATGTTCCAGGGTCGCTTGCCAACTGCAATGGTGGCGCTGACGGTGTTGGTGGCGGTGTCGATCACCATCACGTTGGCGTCCGCGCCGTTCGATACATAGACCTGCCGGCCGCCGGGATGCACGGCGACGCCGTTGGCGTTCTTCCCGGCCGGGATGCGTACCGCCGTCGCCAGCGTCGCCATGTCGACCACGTACACAGCTCCCGCCAATTCGCAAGCGACATAGGCGCGGGAGCCATCGGGGCTGAAGCCCATGCCGCGCGGCCGCAGGCCCACCGCCACAGCGCCGGTCTGGCGCCGTGCGGCGACATCGATCACATCGACCTGCTCCGCCTCTTCCGCGCTGACGAGCAGCCAGCGGCCGTCCGGGCTAAAGACCGCATGCTCCGGGTTCTTGCCTTTCACGGCGATATCCGCCAGCACCTGTCCGGTGCCCGCCTCGATCAAGGTGACGCTGTTGCTCTCCTCAACCGCCACCGCCACATATCGGCCGTCCGCCGATGCGCTCACGCCCTCGGGCGACTTACCCAGCGCGATACGGCGCGCCACGGCGCCGCTGGCGGTATCGATCACCAGCAGCGCGTTGCTGGCGGCGTCGGTTACGTACAGATGCGCGCCGGATGGATCGGCCGCGATGCCGCGTGGCCGCTTGCCTGCGGCGATCTCGCGCAGCACGGAATCGGTGGCGGTATCGATCACGCTGATGCTGCCCGCCTTCTCGTTCGGCACATAGGCAAAGGGCGCGGCCATCGCGGGGCCGCATAGCAAAAAAGCCAGGTAAGACAAGATGCGAGAGCTGTTCATGGTGATCACCTTTCAGGAAAATGCGATGACCGTTGCAATCGGCGTGCCACCGGAAAATCGGGATGGCAGGTATATTGCTTAGTGGTCCGGCATAACACAGACCTAACGGAGACAATATGAAGCAAGCCCTTTTCCAATTGAACGCGGTGGCCGCGCTGTTTGCCCTGAGCGGCGCCGCCATCGCAGCCGACGACGCCGCGCGGCCGGCGGAGGTGGTGGTCAGCGCCACCCGTGTCGGACACACGGTGTTCGACATGCCGGCCGCCATCGACGTCGTCGACGCTGAACGCATCCGTGACAGCCAGGCCCGCGTCAACGCCAGCGAGGCGTTGGCCGCCGTCCCCGGCCTGGTGGCGCAAAACCGCCAGAACTACGCGCAAGACCTGCAAATCTCCTCGCGCGGCTTCGGCGCCCGCTCGGCCTTCGGCGTGCGCGGCGTGCACCTGATCGCCGACGGTATCCCGGCCAGCATGCCGGACGGCCAAGGCCAGGCCGCCACCTTCAATCTCGATATGGCCGAACGTATCGAAGTGCTGCGCGGCCCCTTCTCCGCCATCTATGGCAACCACTCGGGTGGCGTGATCCAGATGTTCACGCGCGACGGCGAAGGTGCGCCAACGGTGGAAGCAGCACTGAGCGCCGGCAGCTACGGCAGCCGCAAGGCCGATCTGAGCGCGCAGGGCAAGCAAGCCGGCATCGGCTACGTGCTGGATGCGTCCCGCTTCGAAACGGACGGCTATCGCGCCCACAGCGCCGCCACCCGCGACCAGGCGTTCGCCAAGTTGACACTGGCGCCGATGGCCGGCGCCAACCTGACCATCGTCGCCAACACGCTGCGCCAGGACGATACCCAGGACGCGCTGGGCGTGACCTGGGCCACCTATCAGCGCGATCCACGCGCCGGCGAGATCGATACCACCGATACGCAGAATCCAAAACGCACGCTGGCCGACCGCTACAACACCCGCAAGAGCATTGACCACCAGCAGATCGGCGCCAGCTGGGAGCAGCGCTTCGGCGACGACCGCCTGCGCATGACCGCCTACGGCGGCAACCGCGGCGTAATCCAGTACCAGGCCTTCTCCAAAGCTTTCCAGGCGCCAGCCACGCATTCCGGCGGTGTGGTCGACTTCGACCGCGACTTCCACGGCACGGACCTGAACTGGCTGCATGTGGGCGAAATCGCGGGTGGCAAGCTTAGTACCACCGTCGGCCTGGAATACGGCCGCTCCAGCGACGCGCGCCGGGGCTATGAGAACTTCATCGGCACCCAGTTCGGTGTAAAGGGCGCGCTGCGCCGCGACGAGAACGACAAGGTCACCAGCCTCGATCCGTACGTACAGACGGAATGGCAATCCGGCGCATGGATGGTGAGCGCGGGCCTGCGCCACAGCAGCGTGAAGATATCGGTGGACGATCGTTTCCTCAGCAACGGCAACGACAGCGGCAGCCTTGAATACAGCCACACCACGCCGGTGCTTGGCCTGCTGTATCGCCTGTCGCCGGCGCTGAACGTGTATGCCAGCGCCGCGCGCGGCTTCGAAACGCCAACGCTCAATGAGCTGTTCTACTCCGGCACCGGCGCCGGCTTCAATTTCCGTTTGAAGGCCGCGCAGAGCACCCATCTCGAAACCGGTATCAAGGCGCGCCTGAGTGAAGGGACGCGCATCAATGCGGCCGTATTCCAGGTCCGCACGCGCGACGAACTGGTGGTCGACAGCAGCGTTGGAGGCCGCACCAGCTATCGCAACGCCGGCAGCACGCTGCGCCAAGGGATGGAGCTGTCGCTGGACACCACCTGGAACCACGGCCTGAGCGCGCACGTGGCGCTGACCAGTTTGCGCGCGGTCTACGACCACGCCTTTGGCGCGGTCGCCGAAGGCAGCCGCCTGCCCGGCATCCCGAATGCCAACGCCTACGGTGAGCTGGCGTGGAAGGATAGCGCCAACCACTATGGCGCCGCATTGGAAGCTGTCGCCAGCAGTAAGATCTACGCGGAGGATGCCAATGCCGACAAGGCGGCGCCGGGTTATGGCGTGCTCAATGCACGCGTCAACGCCAACCAGCAGTGGCATGGCTGGCGCTTCAAACAGTTCGTACGCTTGAATAACCTGCTGGACAGGCAGTATGTCGGGTCGCTGATTGTCGGCGACACCAACAAGCGCTATTACGAAGCGGCGCCTGGGCGGAACTGGTTGATCGGCGCGAGCGCCCAGTATCAGTTCTAGAAGCGGTAATGCAGACCGGCCGCCACAGATCGTGGCGCGCCGGGTGCGACGAACCGGGCTTGCTGGGCCTCGATACTCTGCTGCTGCAAGGCGCCATTCGGGAACATGTCCGCAGCGACGGCGCCGAAGGTCTCGTAACGGCGATCGAATGCGTTGTTCACGCGCAGATACCAGTCCCATTTCGAATCCGGTCGATAGCTGGCGCGCAGGCCGGCCAGGACGTAGCCGCGCACGCGCCAGTCGGCCGATACCGGCGCGGCCTTGCCGTCCTCGTTACCCTGCGTAGCCATATCGGATAACGCTGTCAGGTCGGCGCCGACGGACCAGTGCCGCATCGCGCTCCACTCCAGGCCGAGCTTCAGTGTATTGCGCGGTAGTCCCGCCAGGCGAGTACCGGACGTCACATGAACATTGCGCGTGCCGGTGAACAGGTCACCTTCCGCGTCGTACACGGCCTCCAGGTAGCTGTAGCTCAAGCGCGCCGACCAGTCACCGATCCGGTAGCTCGCGCTCAGATCCGCGCCTTGATGGCGTGTGCGGTCGAAATTGGAGAAGTAGCCTTGCTGTGCAATGCCGGCGCTGCGAAACAGGATGTCGTCGCGGTTGACAGTACGGTACAGCGATACCGCCGCCGCACCGCGCACGCCCTTCCAGCGGGCGCCCGCTTCGGCGGTGCGCGACACGACCTGCTTCAGGTACGGGTCCGATTGAAGACCGACAGGCAAACGGCACGGCTGTTCGGGATCGGCGCAACCCAGTTCGATCACGGTCGGTACCCGGTTGCTCTGCGACAGATTGGCGAACAGCGTCCAGCCGTCACCCACGCGGCGCGCGATGCCGATGGCGGGATTGAGCTTGCGATAGCTGAACGTCTCGGCAGGCTGCGGCTCACCGTCGCGGCGCAGCTGGTTGCTGACCGTCGCGTTGTTGTAGCGGGCGGACGCGGTCAACCAGGTGTCGGTGTCCACCGCCCAGGTGTCGGCGGCGTACACCCCGGCCGTGTGCGAATGGCCGCTGACCGACGATCCGGCCTCCTCTTCGACATTCGTGTCCGGGACGACCGAGCGGTCCGGGGCAAAGGCGGCATTCTGCTCGTACTGCGCGAAGGCGACGCTGCCACGGTCGAATGCAAGCCCCGTGGTGAGTTGATGCCGGCCGGCGTCCTTGCTCAAATGGGCGCTGAATCCCTGGCTGCTTTGGCGGGTCTCGGTCGTGTTATAGCTGGCAGGGTATGGACTATCTCCCCCGGCATAGGCATCGTTGATGTCGCCGTTGACGGTGCTGCGCCGGCTATTGCGCGTGTACACAGCGGAGCTCAATTCCGTGTGATCGTCGAAGCGATGGGTCATGCTGAAGACGACCTGGCGCAAGCGGTTGCGGGTTTCGTCGGGCGAGGTGTAGACGGCACGGCGGTTTTGTTCATACAGGTCGTCGGGCAGCAGGCCATTGCCCACCAGGCGACTGCGGCCGGCCAGCAGCGCGATGCTCCATTCGTTGTCGCCGACGGCGCCGGCAAGCTTGACGTAGGCATTGGCCAGCCGCCCATCCGAATGATCGCGCCAGCCCTTGTCGTTGAAAGCCGTGCCTGCGACGAAGAGATTCCAGCGTTCGCCGCTGTCGTAGCCATAAGCCAGGTCGGCTCGGCGCTGGCCATTGCTGGCGCCTGATATGCCGAGGTCCGCGCCCGGATGATTTTTCCCGGACTTGGTTGCCAACACCAACGCGCCGCCCAGCGTATTAAGACCGTACAAAGGATTCGATCCCGGCGCCAGCATCACACTGCCGATCGCCGCCTCGGGCAGCATGTCCCAATTAACCACGTCGCCAAACGGTTCATTCACGCGCACTCCGTCCAGGTAAACGGAAATTCCCTGCGACGCCCCCAGCACCGGCGAGGCGCGAAAGCCGCGATAGGTGATATCGTTCTGGAACGGGCTCCCCGACACCTCGTTGATATTCACGCCGGTCAGATTGCGCGCCATGAACTCGCTGAGGTTTTGGCCGGCAGCGACGCCCACCTCGGCGGCGTTTGCCGTTTGCACCTGGTACGGCAGCTGGTTGCGGTCCACTCCCAGGCCGGGCAAGGGCGCGACACCGACGACATCCACCGACAGCATCGCGGTAGCCGGATAGACCACCATCGTGGCATCCGCCGCCGCAGCCGCCCCGCATGCCAGCAGCATGGCGCTTGCCATCGAATGGCCGCGCATCACGGCATCTGCTCGTGCACGCCGTGCCGGGCAAAGATGGCTTGCAGTTCGCCGCTGGCCTTCATGTCGTTGACGGCCGCCTGAAGCAGGCGCGCCATTTCCTGGTCGTCCTTGCGCACCGCCATACCCACCGCCCACCCTGCGCGAGGCAAGCGCTGGAACGCCACTTCGTTCAGCGGAAAAGCGGGATCGTCGCGGAATACCGAATCGATCTCCGAGCGGTTGGCCAGCACGGCGTCGAGTTGGCCGGCCTTGAGCTGCTCCAGCGCTTCAGCAGCGGTATCGAAAATCCGCACCTTGTCGCGGAAGCGTCCATTGCCTTCGCCCAGCAGCACCATCGCGGCGATGGAGACCTTCTCGACGCCGATGGTCTTGCCGTTCAGTGCATCGATGCCGTCGAAGACCGGCATGCTGCGCGCGCTGCGCACCAGCCGCACCGTCTCGACGTGATACGGCGCGAAGATGGTGACCTTGCCGTTTTCGTTCATCAGCTGAGGCTCGACCGGCACGTGCAGCATGATGTCGGCCGGCCCGTAACCCAGGTAGTGCCCCTTCCAAACCATGTTGCGCAGGTCGTCGCCGAGGTTTTCGCCGGCGGGAAAAGGCAGCAGGCTCAATTTCAGGCCCAGCTTCGAGGCCAGCGCCTGCGCAACCTCCACATCGATGCCGGCGCCCCGATCCGAGTACGGCGCGAACTGTTCATACACCGCCACCTTCAGCGAACCGGATAGACGGATCTTGTCCCACTCCGCATGCGCGGGTGCGGCGGCTACCAGCAGTGCCGCGACGAGAGGAAGCAACGCGCCTGCGCGCGAACGAAAATTCGACATGGTCTGCTCCTCGATCAGTTGGCGGCGTCGCGGCGGGCTTCGAGATAGGTCTTGATGGCCCACATGGCTTCCTGATTGAACACGCCTTCGAACGGCGGCATGTACACGGCGCCGTTGCGCACCTTCCCGTGGCGGATCGAGGTCAGGAAGTAGTTGTCGGTCTCCTTGTAGCAGGCCTTCTTCTTGTTGTCGTTTTTGACGTCGGTACAATCGCGGTCCAGCTGACGCAGGTCCGGTGCGATGCCACCGGTGACCGCCTCCAGGCCGTGACAGCGGGCGCAGTTCTGGTTATAGGCGGACGTCCCTATTTTTAGCGCAAGCTTGTTCCCGCGATAAGGGTTCTGGTCCAGCCATTTCTCGCCGAGTGGCGTCAAGCCGGTGGTGTCCACCGCCTGCGGCACGACGTTGCCGTGGGCGGTGGCGTAGAGGGATGTCGTGGCCGCGGCGGCGATGACGGTCATGATGGCGAAGATGCGGAATGGATGGTGCATGGTTGTCTCCTGGCTGTTTTAATGAGTGATATACAGCCATTGAGCAAATGCCATGCCACGCATTTTCCTCCTTGATCCATCGCACACCTGCTCCAATCTGGAACAGCTGTCACAACCCCGTTGTTCAACGCAGGCTGACGGTCTGGCGCTTCCAGGCAGGATCCTGCCAGCGATAGAACATGCTGAGAGAGGAAGGCTTGTCGGCGGTCTTCAGCGTCGCCAGCGTATTGATCTCCACCAGTTCGAAACTGCGCTTGAATTTGCCGTCGACACGGGCTTCCCGCGCCACCAGCATGTTCTGCGAGCCGGGCACCCAGCCTGCGAATTCGGCGTAGCCGATATCGGGATCGGCGGCGGCAGGCGGCAGCACGTCGACCAGCCAGCCGGCGCTGGTCTGGTGGAACAACCACATCTCGCGCCAGCCATCCATCGGCTGCACCGCCAGCGACAGCGCCGTGTTCTGTGGATTGGCTTGCGCAGACGCCGGCCATACGACGCCGTAGCTGCAACGGCGTGCCAGCGCATGCTGCTGATCGTGTTTTGCATCGACCAGCGCGACGCAAGTCTCTCCCGGCTGGCCTGCCATCGCCTGCACATGCAAGCCGCTGACGGAAGGCGTAACCTGCCCCGCGACGGCCCAGCGCACGCTACCCACGCGCACGCCGGCGTCGGCGAACGCGCTCGTGTCGTCCTCAGTCAGTTCGGCGGGATCGACCATCCCCAGTTCATCCAGCGCGCGCTGCGCCGGCTGCATTGCCGGCTCACCCTTGCGCGCCCGCGCGAAGGCTACCGACGACCATACCGCCGCGCGCCGCATGTGGATGCGGTTGCGCATATGAGGCGCAAGATCCTTCAGGTCCACGCGCTCCAGTACCTCGGCGCGCCAGTCGTCCAGCGCCACGCGCGCACCAGGGCGCAACGCTGGGTCCACGCATTCCTGGCGCGTCAAGCCGAGTATCGCGGCCGCACGCTGCTGCGGCTCCGACAGCATCGCCAGCACGCGGCGAAACGCTTCGCCGTCGTAGCATAATTGCATGCGTCCTTCCCGTTCAAAACTGCGGATACCGACGCCGTAGTTGGCGACCACCTCCAGGTGCGCGGCGATCGTGGCGTCGCCCTGTTTGCCCTGCTTGGCGGACGCGCGCCGCGCCAGCCGTTCAGCCATTGTGCCCAGCGCGTCGAAGGGTTCCGCCGTGATCGCGCTGGCCGGAGCGGCCTTCAGGTAAGCCGCCGCGTAGCTGATGCCCAGCGATTCCGCTCCCGGCGTATCGCGCAGGAAGCGCACTACCGACAGCAATTCCGGTGCGTCCGCCGGCGCCAGCGAAACCCTGCGCACCTGCGAGGCGCGGATGTAGCCTGCGCGCTCACGGCGATAGTCATAGACCTGCAGGAAGTCCTGCTTCTCGCCGCGAATCTCCAGGCTATCGCCTTGCCACAGGACGGCCTGCTGCTGGGCCGCGTCCCTGGGTGCCGCGCGCAACGCGGCCTGGTCCTGTGTAACGATCGCCAGCACGGCGGCGGCTGCAATCATCGACATAATTATTGGCCTTCCTTGACGTTGTCCGTGACTTCACCGCTGACCGTCGCCAGGCGCGGCTGCTTGCCACGCTGGCCGCCCAGCAGCGCGGAACCGATAAATCCCCCATCGGTCGGCGAAGGCGCGATGATGACCGAGACCTTATCCGATAATTTGTCCGCCATCGTTTTCTGGATCAGCAGCGGGTTGCGAGTAATCAGATCGCCCTCGCGCTCCATCTGCGCGGCGGCCACCTTGCCGACCAGCTCCTGGCGATAGGCCTCCGCATCCGCCAGCTTGCGGCGCGAATCGGCCTCGCCGGCGGCTTCGATGACCCGCGCTTGGGCATTGCCCTCGGAGGTCTTGATGCGCGCCATTTTCTCCGCCTCGGCCTCCAGCTTGCGCTGCTCGATCTGCTTCTCCTTGAACGGCAGCACATGCGCCATCGCCTGCTCTTGCGCCCTGGCCGCGATGATCTGCTCATTGCCCGCAGCTTCGGCGGCCTTCTCACGGCGGATCTTTTCCGCGTCCGCTTCCAGGGCGGTTTGCTTGACCTGCTTCTCCTTCAACTCCAGCGTGTAGCGCATCTTCTCCGTTTCCAGTTCCTCGGCCAGCAGCTTCTCCATGCCCGCCTGATACTCCGCCGGCAGCGTGATCTTTCCGATGGTGATACCGCGCAGCGTGACGCCGTCCGCCGCCAGCTTCGGTTTGAGTTCCGCCTCGATCGCCTGCTGGATCTCGGCACGCTTGGTCGAGAAGATCTCACGCACTGTGTAGCGCGTGAACACCTTGTAGATCACGCCCTGCACCGCCGGCTCGACGATGGAACCGTTGATATCCGGCGGCAGCGACTGCGCCATCGAGGCTACGCGATTCACATCCAGCGCATAGCGCACCGACATGTCCACGCCCAGCGCCAGGCCTTCAACCGACTGGAACGGCGCCTTGTCGCCGCCGCTCGGACGGTACACCTGGTCGCGCAGCGACACCTGCCGCAGCACATGCACACCGGGCATCAGGAACACCGCACCATCGCGCACGGTGATGGCGGAACCGGTCAGCTGATTGGTACGGATGCCCAGGCTTCCGGGCGCCAGCTTGGCGATCGGCGGATGCGTCGCCAGACCGTAGACGGCGGCGCCGGCCAGGCCCAACGCCACCACCATCGCGCCATTGCGGCGCATGCCGTTCACCGCAGCGCCGGCGCCGCCGCTCAACGCCGCGCGCACTGCCTGCACCATCCGCTTGATCCGTTCTGCCATGATATTCACCTACTCCCGGTTGATTGATTTAAGGGCTGATCCCTGACATGCATGGTGCGCCGGGTGTGGCGGAAGTATCAACGCCGCAGCCGTCCCGGTATGCTCCGGCGCTGTGAAGAAATCCTCACAGCCGGTTTGTGACTTTTTGCGTAAAACCGTGGATACTCGTCGCATTGACAGTCAGTGGAGTACAACATGGCCAAAGTCGCCGTCATCGAGGACGATCTGCCGACCAGCAATCAGCTGCGGGCGTGGATAGAATCGGCGCGGCCCGGCATCGTGGTCGACCAATGGTTCAGCCGCGACGACGCCGAGGCGGCCATCGCGCGCGAGCGCTACGACCTGGTGGTGCTCGACATCGAACTGGGACGCGAGCGTCATGCCGGCGTCGCCATCATCAACGCCATCAACAAGCGGCACGCCACGCCGGTACTGGTGGTGTCGGCGATGCCGGCCACCATCTACCGCAGCATCATGAAGGCGCTGGACGCCTGGGACTATCTGCAGAAAGCCACCTTCGAGGAAGCGGATTTCATCGAGACCTTCCTGGAGATCCTGCGTTCGGTGAAGGAAAAAGCGGAGCCGGCACCGGCCGCCGATGAGCTGAGCATGGACCCGCTGCGCCAGCGCACGCCGACCTGGCGCGGCCACCGCATCAACCTGCCGCTGACGGCTCAACGCATCCTGGCGGCGCTGTTCGCGCGGCGCGGCCAGGTCGTGTCCTATGACGAGCTATTCGAAGTGGTGAAGAGCGGGCGCAATCGCGACAACATCCGCAAGCACGTCAGCACCATCCGCGACGCCTTCCGCGAGATCGATCCCGGTTTCTCCTGCATCGAGAATATTCCCATGCGCGGCTTCCGCTGGGCCGACACCGAAAGCCATCGATCGTGAACTGGCGCCGGCTCAGCCTCGTCCCCTATCGCCTGCGGCTGCTGCTGCGCGCGGCCTTCGTCTTCCTGATGGCGGCGACGGTGGGCCTGGCGTTGTCGGTGCTTCAGCAGGAGAAGCAGCTCAGCTACAAGAACTACCAGGGCAGCTTCCAGAAGACCCGCGTGCAGGTAGCGGCCACGCTGCGCCATCCGACCGGACAACTGGCTTTGCTGAATCCTCAGCCAGCGACCGCCGGCAAGGCGCTGCATCCGCTGCTGCTGCCGTTCGCCGCGCTCGATTTCGACGATCTGCAAAAGGTGCAGCAGGCGGTGGCGATGTCCGGCTGCCTGGCGCAGTACGGTAACAACGGCTCGCTGTGCATCGGCATCGGCAACAATCCCTGGGCCGGCGGCTTCATTTACGTCGCCGGCACTTTCGATGGCGCCCAACTGGTACCGCACGCGCGCGGCGACCAGGTGGTGGATCAGGCACACCGTGTCAGGGTCAAGGTCAGCCTGCGCGGCCAGACATACGAGTGGATCGCGCCGTTCGAGGAAAGCACCGAACCGCAAACGCCGGGACACCGCTTCGGTGGCATGCGCGGGCGCTTGACCGGATTTGCCGCGGCCGACGTGGCGCGGGCCAAAGCGCCCGCGGTGAAGGATTTCCGGGGATGGATCTGGCAGAATCCGCGCTGCACAGACCAAACCGCTGCCGACGACGACAGCAGCTGCACGCGTAGCGCCTTCTTCTCGCTGCGATTGCCGGTCGGGGTGCTGCAGGATGCGCTGTTCGAGAAGCGCCGCCCTGTCTGGCCGCCGGAAGACCTGGACCGCATCGATGTCCATATCGCGGTGCTGCCTCCGGGCGATGGCGCGCCGCTGCTCGACAGCGCCACCGGCCCGAGCGCGCCGGCGTTTTCATTGGCGGACTTGAAGCCCATGCTGCTGCCCGGAGAGAGCCTGCAGATCCGGCGGCTGGCGGATAGCGTCTCTCCAGCCGCCACGCTGCCGCTGCTGGTTGGCCCGGTAGATCCTGAAGACCAATCCTGGCATTTCGTGACGACCCTGATTCGCCATCTGCCGGTCGATGCCTATGATGTTCCGCTGGAGGCGAAGGAGGTCATTGCCACGCCGGCCGGCAGCTACGAAGTTCTGCTCAAGGGTGACGTTCGCAGTGTAAGCAAAAGCCTGAGCGTGGTGGCCAGCCGGCTTGTATGGTTTGTCGGCGCGATGCTGGCCGCGCTGATGCTGGCGTGGCTGGTGATCGAGATCGGCATCATCCGCCGCATCAAGGTGCTGATCAAACGCGCGGATGATGTGGGTGATCGGGTCAAGGCCGCAAAAGGTTTTTCCGAAACCGACCTGGCCGACTTGCGCGGCGAAGATGAACTGGGCGTGCTCGCCACCGGCCTGCACGATCTGCTGCGCCGCGTACGCGAGGACGTCGAGCGCGAGAACATTCGCGCCGAACAGGAGCGCGACATGTGGCACGCGGTCGGCCACGAGATCATGTCACCGTTGCAGTCGTTGATGGTGCTGCATGGTGCGCCGGAGGATGAAAGCCATCGCTACATCAATCGCATGCAGCAGGCGATCCGAGTCCTGTATGGCCGCGCTTCGCCGAGCGAGGCGTTCCAGTCGTCCGAGCTGCAAGTCACGGAGGTTGACCTGACCGCCTTCCTGCAAAACGTCGCCGCCAATGCCCGGCATGTGGGGATAGATGGCGTGGTCTTTCAAGGCCCGGACGAACCACTCATCGCACGCGCCGATGAGTATTCGCTGGAAGACGTGGTGACCCACGTACTGCGTAACGCGGAGCGCTATCGCCTGCCCGGCAGCCCGATCACCATCACGCTCGAAGGCAGTGATACCAGCGCGACGGTGGCCATCCGTAACCGGGGGCCGCAAGTGGCGCCTGACATGCTGGGCAAGATCTTCGAGTACGGTGTGTCGGACCAGCCGGAGTCCGGAGCGGAAGGCAATCGCGGGCAGGGCTTGTTTGTCGCCAGGACCTACATGGCCAAGATGGGCGGCACCATCGTCGCACAGAATCTGGCCGATGGCGTATCCTTCATACTCAATCTTCAACGCAGTGGCTGACATGAACTCCTCCACATCGCCGAAATATGACGCCATCGTCGTAGGCAGCGGACCGGGCGGCGCCAGCGTCGCCCGCGAACTGGCGCGCCGGCGCTTGCGCGTGCTGGTGCTGGAGCAAGGCAGCGCCGCGCCACTTCAAGGGACGCTGTCGCAAATGGCCCGCATTGCTGCGGTGCCGGGCAAGGGGGCGTTTATCCATCGCGACGCGTCGCTGCTGGTGCGCGGCATCGCGGCCGGCGGAACATCGACTATCAACTTCGCCACCGCCGCGCCGCCACCGCTGGCCATGTTTGCGACGCATGACATCGACCTTGCACCGGCACTGGAGGCGCTCCGCGCCGAATTGCCGATGGGGCCATTGCCCGATGACTTGATCGGCCCGATGGCCCGTCGCATCCGACTGGGCGCCGAGGCGCAGCAGCTGGCATGGCACAAACTCGACAAGATGATACGGCCCCGAATTTGCCGCACCGGCTGCTGGCGTTGCGTGTATGGCTGCCCGTTCGGCGCCAAGTGGACCGCGCGAGACTTCCTGGACGAAGCGCTGCAATTGGGCGCGACGCTGATCGACCAAGCGAAAGTTGAGGAGGTCATCGTCGAAAACGGCCGCGCCACGGGCGTGCGGTATCGCTGCGGTGGCGCTGTGCAGTCGACGTTTGCCACGAATGTGATTCTGTCCGCCGGTGGCATCGGTACACCGCGGTTGCTGCATCGCTCAGGCCTGCATGCCGCCAGCAGTCCATTCTTCAGTGATCCGGTGATCGCTGTCATGGGAGAGGTGGACGACATCGACGGCGGCGCCGAAGTTCCGATGGCGTCCGGTCTGTACCTGCATGAGGAAGGCATCGCATTGGCGGACATGACGCTGCCGAAGCCGATGTACCAAGCCTTTGCCGCGCAGGTCGGGCGGCTGGACCGAATGCTGTCACACGCGAAGACGCTGACTCTGATGGTCAAGATACGCGATGATATCGGCGGCAGCATCGGCCCCCGATGGGTAGACAAAACACTGACGCCAGCTGACCGGCGCAAACTGGCGGCCGGCGTGGATATGGCGCGCGGCATATTGCGTGCGGCCGGCGCCAGGAAGATATTCAAGAGCTGGCACTTCGCCGCACATCCGGGCGGCAGCGTGCGCATCGGCGAAGGCGTGGACAGCACACTACAAACCAGCACCGCCAACCTCTACGTCTGCGACGCATCGGTGATTCCACAGCCGTGGGGTTTGCCGCCGACGCTTACCTTGCTATGCCTCGGTAAGCGCCTGGGACAATGTCTGTAGACGCAAAAAAGCCCGCTCAGTTCACTGAGCGGGC
>JAJLPB010000027.1 GCA_025548565.1 Rugamonas sp. A1-17 | reverse complement strand
GCGGGCGCCGGGCTGGAATAAAAATGACAATAAACCGGGCTAGTCGGCCACCACCACCCGGTTTTTGCCGGTCTGCTTGGCGGTGTACATGGCCTTGTCGGCCCGCTTGACCAGCTCGGTCTGCTCCTCGTTGGGACGGCGCAGCGCCACCCCGGCCGAAAAGGTGATCAGCACCTTCTCGTTATCGTGCAGGAAGAAGTGCTTGGTCAGCTCGCGCTGCAGGCGGGTCATCGTGCTGGCGGCCGCCTCGACCGAGGTCTCCGGCATCAGGATCAGGAATTCCTCGCCGCCGAAGCGGGCGATCACGTCCATCGAGCGCAGCGTGTCCTTGACGATCTTGACCAGGTGCTTGAGCGCGGCGTCGCCGGCGATGTGGCCATAGGTGTCGTTGAGCTTTTTAAAATCGTCCAGGTCGAGGATGGCGATGCACAGCGGCGTGCCGCGGCGGTCGGCGCGCGCGGTCTCGCGCTCGAACACGTCGTCCAGGCCGCGGCGGTTGAGGCTGCCGGTCAGCTGGTCCTCGCGCACCAGCTCGCTCAAATGCTGCAGCTTGGCCTCCAGCGCGTGGATGCGGTTCTCGGCGTCCTGCACCTCCTGGCGCGCCAGCACCATCTTATCGCGCGCCTTGAGCGCTTCGCTCTGCACCAGCCGGGTTTCCTTGAGCACCTCGTCAAGGATGTTGTTGAGCTCGGCGATGTTGTCGGCCTTGCTGATCTTCTCCGAGTAGCCGCCGATCTTCTCGTGGAAGTCGCCGGTCGAGGCCGCGACTTGGCCGAGGCGGTCGATGAAGGTCATCATCATGTTCTTGACGGTGAGCTTGACGTCCGACAGGCTGTGCTTGAGCTGGCCCTGCTTGTAGATCACTTCCTTCAGGCTGCGCGTGGCTTCCTCCAGCGCGCGCACGTCGATCGGGCCGGTGATCAGGTTCTGCACCGATTCGATCTGGCCGCGCAGCCAGCTGTCGTCGTCAAGCAGCTCGCTGACGTTCTCCAGCAGCAGCTTGAACAGGCGCAGCAGCAATTCCTGCTGCTCGCCGCTGTCGCCGCCGCGCAGCTCGATTTGGTAGCACAGCTGCTTGAGGCGCACGGCGATCTCGGCCAGCGCCTCCTCGCTGTGGGCCAGCTTGGTGGCCGCGCCCAGCGATTCGGCCTCGGCCACCAGCACCGGCGCGCCCGACAGCAGCGAGGCCACGGCGAAGGTCAGGGTGCGGCTGAGCAGGTCGCGCAGCGTGCGGCTTTGTTCGTCCTCCGGCGCCAGGCCGGCCACCTCGATGCCGCCTTTCTTGCTGACGAAGTGTTTCTCCACCAGCTGGGACAGCGCCTTGGCGTAGCCCTCCCAGTCGCGCGACTTGACGGCGCGGTTGAAGCGCCGGCCGAAGTCGGCCAGGTCGCCGGTGTTCTCGGTCAGGCGGGTGGCGAACTGGCTCAGCACCGATTCCGGCCCCGGATCGACCGCGCCCAGCGGCGCAGCGGCGGCCGGCTCGGCGGCGACGCCGGCGATTTCGTTGTAGATGTCGCGGTAAGCTTCCGGCGTCGGCGCGATGCGGCGCACGGCCAGGCGTTTGAACGCCTCGCGCGCGATGTCGGCCGGATTCTGCTCGGGAGTGGAGGATTTGCTGGACATCAGATGCTGCCTCTTAAAGGTTTGTTCATTAAACCATATTAAGCCCGCGTCCCGGTCGGCATAGCCTGAATAAAAGGGCGGATTGTGGCTTTCATCAGGGTATTAAGTGTGGGCATTCCGGCAAGCGCCCGCTCATGGTTATTCGATCAGCTGGTTCTTGATCGCATAATGGGTCAGTTCCGCGCTGTTTTTCAGCTTCATCTTGACCAGCAGCCGGGCCCGGTACTCGCTGACCGTCTTGACCGACAGCGACAGTTCCTTGGCGATCATGCCCACCGTCTTGCCGGAGGCGATCATGGTCAGGGTCTGGTATTCGCGGTCGGACAGGCTGTCGTGCGGCGGCGCCTCGTGGTCCTCGCCGACATGGTTGGCCAGCTCCTGCGCCAGCGCCGGGCTGATGTACTTGAGGCCGCCGGCCACCTGGCGGATCGCCGTCACCAGCTCGCGCGGCGCGCTCTGCTTGGTCAGATAGCCGGCCGCGCCGGCCTTGAGCGAGCGGATCGCGTACTGGTCCTCGCGGTGCATGGACAGCATCAGCACCGCCAGCTCCGGCTTTTCCTTCTTGATCTGCTTGAGCACCTCGATGCCGCTGCGGTCGGGCATGGAGATGTCGAGCAACATGACCTGGCAGTCGGCCTTGCGGAACAGCTTGATGGCGTCCAGGCCGTTCTCGGCCTCGCCGGCCACGACGATGTCGCGCGTCTCGGCCAGGATTTGTTTCAAGCCTTCCCGCACGATGGCGTGGTCGTCGGCGATGAAGACCTTGATGATGGCTTTTTCTGACATGTGACTCTCTATTGATCTTTTGCTATTTCACAGCAGAAATATTTTCACCCGCTATTGTAGCGCCGGCGGCCGCCGCGATGAGGGCCGCGCGCGCGCTTTCGTGCTTAATTTTGATGGATACCACAGTGCCGCCGCCGGCCGCGTGGCTCAGCGTGAGCGTGCCGCCCAGCGCGCGGGCGCGCTCGGCCATGCCGCGCAGGCCGAACGAGGCCGGCTTGGCGCGGTCGGCCTGGCGGATGCCGCGGCCGTTGTCGCCGATCTTCAGGCTGATGTGGTGCCGCAGCCGCGCCAGCTTGACGCTGACGCGGGTGGCGCCGGCGTGCTTGGCGATGTTGGTCAGCGCCTCCTGGGCGATGCGGAACAGGGCGGTGGCCTGGTCGTTGTCGAGCTCGACGTCGCGCTGGTTGGCGTTGAAGCTGCAGGCGATGCCGGTCTGCTTCTCGAATTCCTTGAGCTGCCATTCCAGCGCGGCCGCCAGGCCCAGGTCCAGCAGCGCGGGCCGCAGGTCCAGCGAGATGCGGTGCACGGCGTCGATGGTGCGGTCGACCAGGGCGTCGACGTAGTCGGTCTTGTCGCGCAGCGCCGGAAAATCGCCGACCTCGTCCAGGCGCGCGGCCAGCATGGCGACCGCCATCTTGATCGCGGTCAGATTGCCGCCCAGCTCGTCGTGGATCTCGCGCGCGATGCGGCCGCGCTCCTGCTCCTTGACGCGTTCGGCGTGCGCGCTCAGCTCGGCCAGCCGGGCGCGCGAGTGGCGCACCTCCAGTTGCTCCTGCTTGCTTTCGCTGATGTTGGTCATGATGCCGTCCCAGCGCACCGCGCCATCCGCCAGCGCGTGCGGCGTGCAGCGCAGGTTGATCCATTTGACGTCCTTCCAGGCGTCGACCCAGATGCGGCCCTCCCAGTTCCAGCTCCACAGCGCGTTGGCCGAGGCTTGCATCGCGTCCAGGTAGGACTTGCGGTCGTCGGCCAGGATCAGGTCGAGGAAGCGGTCCGGATGGTCGTGCAGCTCGGCCGCCGTCAGGCCCAGCAGCGCCTGGCAACCGTCGCTCAGATAGGGGAAGGAGACGCGGCCGTCCGCATGCAGCACGAACTGGTAGACCAGGCCCGGCGTGTTGGAGACGATGGCGTCGAAGCGCGCGCGCACCTGTTCCAGCTCGTCGGCCAGGGCCGCGCTGTCGGGAGGGGGAGGGGAGGCTGCGTTCATATAAATGATATAAATAGTATGGATTAACGGGCGTGCCAGCGCGCGCGGAAGCGCCGCAGCAGGCGGCGGAAGCGCGCGATCCAGCCGCGCGGCGACGGCGTGGCGTGCTGGCGCCAGTGGCGCCAGGCCCGGGCCAGCGCGCTGACGCGGCGCCAGGCGCGGGTGGCGCGCAGCCGTTCGATCCAGCGTTCCTTGAGCGCCAGGAACCAGTGCAGCAGCCGGGCGAACCAGACAATGGTCATCAGCACGGGCCGCGTCAGCAGGAAGATGCGCGCCACCGCCGCCGCGCCGCCCAGCTTGGCCAGCACGATGACGAGCAGGCCCAGCATTGCATGGCCATGTGTCATCGCCCACAGCGCCAGCAGCTTGACCGGGAACAGTAGCAGCGCCGGCAGCACGAACAGCGCCAGCGCGGCGTACGGGCTGAGCGTGCAGATCCACGCCTCCAGCCGGTGCAGCGGCGGCCAGGCCGACAGCCGGCGCAGCACGCGCATGCCGAGATCCCATAGCCAGTCCTCCAGCAACAGCAGCAGGGCCGCCAGGTAGACCAGCGGGGCGAACAGCGAGCGGCAGAAGCGGTGGAGGAGTTTCATCGTTGAAGCATTGTTCTATCGCTATCATGATACGTGAAAGCACCGCCGGCGCGGGGAAAAACACCGAACGTGCACAACAGCCCCGGCGCCGCTCGAAGCCGTTACAATAGCCAGCATGAACAAAGCATTTGTCAAAGAGTCGGACCAGGACGACGACGAGGAAGCCGCCGCGCTGGCGCTGGCGATTCCCGCCGGGTCGAAGAATTACATCCGGCCGGAAGGTTACCAGCGCATCAAGGACGAACTGTTGCAGCTGATCGACGTCGACCGGCCGGAGGTGGTGCGCATCGTGCACTGGGCCGCGTCCAATGGCGACCGCTCGGAAAATGGCGACTATATTTACGGCAAGCGGCGGCTGCGCGAGATCGACCGCCGCATCCGCTTCCTGACCAAACGCATGGATTCGGCCGCCATCGTCGACCCCAGCGTGCATCATGGCAGCGACCAGGTGTTCTTCGGCGCCACCGTCACCTATTGCAACCAGCATGACGAGACGCGCACCATCACCATTGTCGGCATCGACGAGCTCGATCCGCTGAACGGCAAGATCAGCTGGGTGGCGCCGGTGGCGCGCGCGCTGACCAAGGCGCGTGAGGGGGACGTCATCACCTTCCAGGCGCCGCATGGCGTGGAAGAGTTGGAAATCCTTGAGGTGAGCTATCCGGCCCCGGCTGCCGACTAAAGCCCGCCCGCTGGCCTGGGCCGGGTTGTGCCTGCTGGCGCTGGCGGGATGGCAGGAGCCGGCGCTGGCGCTGGACCGTTACATCATCGACCTGAACTCCAGCAAAACCGAATTCAATAGCAGCCACGTGCTGCGCCTGCTGAAGGCGGCGCTGGACGCCTCGCGTCCCAAGTACGGCGCGTATGAGGTGGAGATATCGACGCTGCGCGTGCAGCGCGACCGGCTGATGGTGGAGATGCGGAAAGGGCTGGCCGTCAACCTGAGCGCGCAGGTGACCTCGACCGACTGGGAGCGCGAGCTGATCCCGGTGCGTATCCCGGTGGACAAGGGTTTGTCGGGCTACCGCATCTCGCTGATCGACGGCCGCGAACAGGGGATGTTTTCAAAGGTGCGCACGCTGGCGCAGCTGAAGGCGATGAGCCTGGGTGCGGGACGGCAGTGGAGTTCGACGGCGGTGTTCGCGCAGGCTGGCTTCGACGTGGTCGGCGGCGCCACGACCGCGGGCCTGCACCGGATGCTGGCGGCGCACCGGTTCCAGCATTTCCCGCGCGCGATCGACGAGGCGCTGTACGAGCGCGACGAATATGCGCCGGCGTTTCCGCAACTGGCGGTGGAGCGCAGCCTGGTGATCTACATGCCGCTGCCGCGCTACTTCTTTATTGGCGGACAGCCGAGGCTGGCGCGCAGGCTGGAATACGGCCTGCAACTGCTGATCGCCGACGGCCGCTTCGACCAGATCTTCCACGAATTCTATGACGACCTGATTGAGAAGGCGGCGTTGCGCAAGCGCCGCCTGTTCCGGCTGAAGAATCCCCTGCTATCCCCACAAACGCCGCTGGCCAACAAGGCCTATTGGTACGATCCGTACAGGTAAATTGGGGTGAAGTAATTTGGGGTCAAGTCTGACATTCGGACACGAGCTGTGCCGTAGCGGCCGCTACGGCACAGCTCGTGTCCGAATGTCAGACTTGACCCCAATTGAGTAAACGCAAAAGGGCAGGCGCGATGCCTGCCCTTGTTGTGCTTCGCGGCGCGGCTTAGCTGCGCTCGCGCAGGATGCGGTTGACGCCGGCCACGCGGCGCACGTTGCGCAGCAGGCCCGCGAGATGCACGCGGTCCTTCACCTGGATCGTGAAGCGCAGTTGGTGCAGCACGTGTTCCTTGTCCTCGTCCATGCCCACGTACGTGATGTTGGCATCCGACTCGCCGATCTCGGCCGCCACGCGCGCCAAGATCCCTTTCTCGTTGTTGATCAGCAGCTTGATGCGGCTGTCGAAACGGCGGTTCAATTCCGTGCCCCACTTGACCGCGATCCAGCGGTCCGGTTCCTTGATCTTCTGCCGCTTGGCCAGGGTGCAGTCGCCGGTGTGCACCAGCAAGCCCTGGTCGCGCCGCAGTTGGCCGATGATGGAGTCGCCCGGGATCGGCAGGCAGCACGGCGCCAGCTGCACCGACACGCCTTCGCTGCCGCAGATCGTCACCGGATCGAGCTCGGCCGCGCTGTTGTGGTCGACCGGCGCGCTGGCCGATTCGCCGCCGCGCAGGCCGAAGATGTGGCGCGCCACCAGCGCCGCCATGCGCTTGCCGATGCCGATGTCGGCGTACAGCTCGTCGAGCGACTTGGCGCTCGATTCGTTCAGCAGCCGCTCCACCAGGTGCTCTTCCAGCTCGGGGTTGATGCCCAGCGAGGCCAGCGCGTGCGACAGCAGCTGCTCGCCCAGCGTGATCGATTCCGGCAGGTTGATCGTGCGCAGGTGGTGGCGGATCGCCGAGCGCGCCTTGCCGGTGCGGACGAACGACAGCCACGTCGGACTCGGCCGCGAGTTGGCGTCGGTGACGATCTCGACGATGTCGCCGTTGCGCAGCTCGGTGCGCAGCGAGGCCGGCTCGTTGTTGATGTTGACCGACACCGTGTGGTCGCCGATGCCGGTGTGGATCGAGTACGCGAAGTCGATCGGCGTGGCGCCGCGCGGCAGCGCGATGATCTTGGACTTGGGCGTGAACACGTACACCGAATCGGGGAACAGGTCGACCTTGACGTGTTCGAGGAATTCGGCCGAGTCGCCGGTCTGCTGCTGGATGTCGAGCAGCGACTGCAGCCACGCATGGGTGCGCTGCTGCATGTCCGACATATTGGCGTCGCCGTTCTTGTACAGCCAGTGCGCGGCCACGCCCGATTCGGCGGTGCGGTGCATTTCCTGGGTGCGGATCTGGAACTCCACCGGCGTGCCGTACGGGCCGATCAGGGTGGTGTGCAGCGACTGGTAGCCGTTGAGCTTGCGGATCGCGATGTAGTCCTTGAACTTGCCCGGCATCGGCTTGTACAGCGAGTGCAGCGTGCCCAGCGCGACGTAGCAGTTGGGGAAGCTGTCGACCACCACGCGGAAGCCGTACACGTCCAGCACCTGCGAGAACGACAGGTGCTTGCTGCGCATTTTTTTATAGATGCCGTACAGCGTCTTTTCGCGGCCGTAGACCTCGGCCTCGATGTTGGCCATGGCCAGCGTGTTCTTGACCGATTCCAGGATCTTCTTGACCACCTCGCGGCGGTTGCCGCGCGCCGCCTTCACGGCCTTGGCCAGGGTGCGGTAGCGCAGCGGATACAGGTGCGAGAACGACAGGTCCTGCAGCTCGCGGTAGATGTTGTTCAGGCCCAGCCGGTGCGCGATCGGCACGTATACTTCCATGGTCTCGCTGGAGATGCGCGCCTTCTTGGCCGGCGCCATCACCTCCATCGTGCGCATATTGTGCAGGCGGTCGGCCAGTTTGATCAGGATGACGCGCACGTCCGACGCCATCGCCAGCAGCATCTTGCGGAAGTTCTCAGCCTGCGCCTCGATCTGGCTCTGGAACTCGATCTTCTCCAGCTTGGACAGGCCGTCGACCAGGTTGGCCACCGGCGCGCCGAAGCGCTCGATCAGCTCTTCCTTCTTGACGTCCTGGTCCTCCATCACATCGTGCAGCAGCGCCGCCATGATGGCCTGCGCGTCGAGCTTCCAGTCGGCGCAGATCTCGGCCACGGCGATCGGATGCGAGATGTAGGGCTCGCCCGATTTGCGCACCTGGCCCAGGTGCATTTCGTCCGAGAAGCGGTAGGCTTCCTTGACCTTTTTCAGGTCGGCGGCGGTCATGTACTCGGCCAGTTTTTCGGTCAGATGCGTGACCGAGGCAACGCCGGCGGTCAGGGTGGGCGTGGCCAGGGGCGACGAAGAAATCACAGGCGGGATGGGGGCTGGTGCGGATGAGGCGAGGGTGGCGGTGCTATCCCCTGCGTCGGCTCCGGACGTGGCCGCAGCCGGCGCAGGGGCCGGCTGGTTGGCCCGGGCGGGCATGCCACTCAATGTCGGATCGGCAGGGATCAGATTCATACGTTCGCGTTCCGTCTCAATGAGAGTGTGGGAAATGTGGGATCAGGATATCCCATACTACTGCTAAACCGCACCATTCACATTGTTCGGGAACGCCGGGCCCAACTTACATTGGGACCTTTTTCAACATTTCCAGACCGACTTTGCCGGCGGCGATTTCGCGCAGCGCGACGACGGTCGGCTTGTCCTTGGCTTCAACCTTCGGGGTGTGGCCTTGCAGCAGTTGACGGGCGCGATAGGTCGCGGCCAGCGTCAGCTGGAAACGGTTAGGAATAGTTTTCAAACAATCTTCAATAGTAATGCGGGCCATCTTAACTCCTAAAATCTTGTGTATTTATTCAGCGTGGATACCCAATTGGGCAAATAGCGAGGCGTTGCGCGCCGCTTGTTGCGCAAACCGGCAACGGGCCGCTCTGACAATCGCCGTCAGTTCCGACAGGGCGACTGCAAATTCTTCGTTGATGATAGCATACTCGAACTCGGGAGCGTGGGCGATTTCACCGCCCGCCGCCAGCAGCCTGCGCGTGATCACATGCGGTGCGTCGGTGGCGCGTTTCTTCAGGCGTTCCTCGAGCGCGTCGATCGATGGCGGCAGGATGAAAATGCCGGCCGCTTGCGGGAATTGCTTCTTCACCTGGCGCGCGCCCTGCCAGTCGATTTCCAGCAGGATGTCGGTGCCGGTCTTCATCTGTTGTTCGACCATGATGCGCGAAGTGCCGTAGTAATTGCCGTGCACTTCGGCCCACTCCAGGAACTCGCCGGCGTCGGCGCGCTGGACGAAATCCTCGGCGGTGGTGAAGTAGTATTCCTTGCCGTGGGTCTCGCCCGGACGCGGCGCGCGGGTGGTCGTGGATATCGACAGCTTGATGGTCGGTTCCTGCGCCAGCAGCGCGTTGACCAGCGTGGACTTGCCGGCGCCCGAAGGCGCGACCACCATGAACAGGCTGCCTGCGAATGAGTTGGTTGCGCTCATGTCTCTCTTTCGAAAACGTCAACGGGCGCACAACTTCGTCGCCCAAAGACGTATTTTACCAAGAGCAAGCATTCACATCCAATTTACAGTAGTGCGAGCAGCTGCAGCGCGGCGGCGGGCGCGCGTTCCTTGGCGCCGTTGATGAAGTAGACGTAGGCGTCGCCGGACTTGGCGCCTTGCTGCCATTGGTGCGCTTGCGCGGCCCACTGTTTCAGCGCGGGCTTGGTGTAGCCGGTTTCGACGTCGCTGCGGGCGTCCATCAGGCGCGCGTAGACGAACTCGCCGGTGACCTCGCTGATGTTGGGATACTTGGGCGAGTCGGTGATGACGGTGGCGATCTTGTGCTTGCGCGCCAGCTTGTAATAGTCGTCGCACAGGAAGCTGGGATGGCGGGCGTCGAGCACGTGGCGCAGCTTGCGCGTGCCCAGCTTGGCGGGCAGCAGCTTGAAGAAGGCTTGCAGGTCGTCGGGATCGAACTGCTTGGTGGCGGCCAGTTGCCACAGGATGGGGCCGAGCTTGGCGCCCAGTTCGTCCAGGCCGCTGGTGATGAAGCGCTCGATGGATTCGCCGGCTTCGGCCAGCACCTTGCGGTTGGTGGCGAAGCGGTTGGCCTTGACCGAGAACACGAAGTCGTCCGGCGTTTGCGCGGCCCACGAGGCGAAGTGCTCGGGCTTGGCGGTGCGGTAGAAAGTGCCGTTGATTTCGATGCTGGTCACTTGCCGGCTGGCGTATTCCAGCGCCTTCTTCTGCGGCGTGCCTTTGGGATAAAAGGTTTCGCGCCACGGGGCGAAATCCCAGCCGCCTATGCCTACCCTGATCTGTGCCATGCAGTGCTCCCCGCAAGTCGATGGGGCGATGATAGCGGGATTTTTCGGAGGGTGCACTTGATTTTTTATCAACCGTCTCAAGGTGGGGATTTCTCATTATTTACAGGAGTCCCCATGCAAGAACTGATCGTTGTCGCCACCCTGACCGCCAAGCCGGGCCACGAGGCTGTACTCAAGGCCGCGCTGGAGCGCCTGGTGCCGCCGAGCCGCGCGGAAGCCGGCTGCCTCCGCTACGACCCGCACGCCGACCTGGAGCATCCGGGCCGCTTCATCGTGCTCGAAGCCTGGCGCGACGCCGAGGCGCTGGAGTTCCACTTCACCACGCCGCACTTCCTGGAACTGGTGAAGACCATCGACGGCCTGGCGGATGCGCAGATGCTTAAGCTGAACCAGTTAATGTAGCCAGGGATTCAGCAATCTCACACCGGTGGACTGGTAATCGCTGACGTTGCGTGTGACCACGATCATGTCGTGCACGAGGGCGGTGGCAGCGATGAACGCATCCGCCCAAGGACGTGTCTGAGGAATGTGCAGCACTGCTGCGCGTTGGGCGACCGCAGTGTCGACGGGCAGGATGCGCCCGGAAAACGAGCTAAGCACATGACCGTCCAGCCATTTGCGCAGAACCTCGCTGCCGATGGCGTTGCGGCGCTTAAGCTGCAATACGCCGATTTCCAATTCATGTATGGTGATGGCCGACAGATATAAGGCCCTGGGTTCCGCGCTTGTGGCCCACTGCTGGACACTGCTGTTGGCCTTGCCGAGCGCCACTTTCCTGAGCTCGGACACCACATTGGTATCGAGAATAAACATCAGGAGAAGTCGGCTGGACGCACGGTTTCAGTGGAGCGCTGCGGATCGAAGTCGATGTCCGCCATGTCTGGCATCCAAAGCATCTCGACGATATTGAGTTTGCCGCTGATGAGCCGTTCATAGTCCGCTATGCTCAGCAGGATATGCGAAGGGCCGTTCTCGCCGAAAATGACGAACGGCTTATGCTCAGCCTTTTTCTGCGCTTGCGCTAAAGATAGCTCGCTTGTCTTGCCCGGTAAGGTCGCAGTCGTCATGATGCCCTCCTGAAGCCACGGTACTCCTTTCGGAGCACTGCCGCAAGCAAGCTGGGCACTAATAGAAAAGGGAGCCTCAGCTCCCTTGATGTACCGTTTACTCCAGGTTCTGCACCTGCTCGCGCATCTGTTCGATGAGCAGCTTGAGTTCCATCGAGGCGTCGGCCAGTTCCTTGACCGAGGCCTTGGCGCCCAGCGTGTTGGCTTCGCGGTTGAGCTCCTGCATCATGAAGTCCAGCCGCTTGCCGACCTGGCCGCCTTTTTTCAGGATATGGCGGGTCTCGGTCAGGTGCGCCGACAGCCGGCCCAGCTCCTCGGCCACGTCGATGCGGATGCCGTATAGGATCACCTCCTGGCGGATGCGCTCGAGCGCGTCCTGGCGCGACAGCGCCGAATTCGAGCCCTGGCAGGCCAAGCCCAGCGCGTCCTGCATGCGCTCGACCGCCTTTTGCTGGAACGCCGCCACCACCTGCGGGATCAGCGGCGTGATGCGTTTGACGATCACCTCCATCGCCTCGATGCGCGAGGTCAGCATCGTTTCCAGCGCCGCGCCTTCGCGCTGGCGGCTGTGGACGAAGGCCTGCACCGTGCGCGCGGTCAGCGCGGCGACGTCGGCCTGCAGCGATTCCTGGCCGATCTGGGCTTCCTCGATCACGCCCGGCCAGCGCAGCAGCTCGGCCACCGACATGGTGGGCGCGGCCGGGAAATGGCCGCTCACCTCGGCTTGCAAGCGTTGTAATTCGGTCAAAAGCGGCAGGTTCAGCGCCTGCGAGCCGGTGGTCGCGGCCTTGCGGCCGAAACTGAGGCGCAATTCCACCTTGCCGCGCGTGATGGCCGCCATGATCGCCGAGCGCAAATCGGGTTCAAGCGCTCGCAAATCGTCGTTTATTCGAAACTGAAGGTCTAAAAATCGCGAGTTGACGCTCTTGATTTCGATAGTCAGTGTTCCCGCCGCACTTTCACTGGTGGCGACGGCGTAGCCCGTCATACTGGAAATGCTCAATGGATGTCCCCGATTTAATCTTTACAAAACAGTGATTTATCCACACAATCCGGTTGTTGAGGCGAGGAATCCTATGGCAGCACAAAACAACGCCCCGTTACCAGATGGTCTGGAAATTGCTGGATATCGCATTGTAAAGAAAATTGCGTCCGGTGGGTTCAGTATTGTTTATCTGGCGTACGACGGCGACGGCGTGGCGGTGGCGATCAAGGAGTATTTGCCCAGTTCCCTGGCCCTGCGGCAGCAGGGCGAACTGGTGCCGACCATCTCCAAGGCGCATCTGCCCGTGTTCCGCATCGGCCTCAAGTGTTTTTTCGAGGAGGGACGGGCGTTGGCGCGCATCTCTCATCCGAATGTTGTAAGCGTGCTCAACTTCTTCCGCGCCAATGAAACCGTCTATATGGTGATGGCCTACGAATCGGGCCATTCGCTGCAGGAGCACATCCAGCGCCAGCGCGCCAAGGGCAGCAGGGTGGGCGAGGCCTTCATCCGCACCATCTTCCTGCAGGTGCTCAAGGGCCTGCGCGAGGTGCACGCCAACAAGCTGCTGCACCTGGACCTGAAGCCGGCCAACATCTACCTGCGCACCGACGGCACGCCGATGCTGCTGGACTTCGGCGCCGCCCGCCAGACCGTCAACAACGACCTGCCGACCCTGACGCCGATGTACACCCCCGGCTTCGCCCCGCCCGAGCTGTACGCCAAGGCCGGCGGCCTGGGGCCGTGGTCGGACGTGTACAGCATCGGCGCCTCGATGTTCGCCTGCATGGCCGGGGCGCCGCCGCAGCCGGCCGACCAGCGCAAGACCGGCGACAAGATGGTCGGCCACTTCGACAAGCTGGAGGGCCAGTACACGCCGGAGCTGGTGAAGATGGTGCGCTGGTGCCTGGCGCTGGACCCGCTGGAGCGTCCGCAAAGCCTGTTCGCGCTGCAGAAGGTGCTGCAGGCGCCGCCGCCCGCGCCCGCCGCACCGCCCCCGCCGCAGGGCGTGCTGGACCGGCTGGGCGCCGGCTGGCGCGGCCTGCTCGGCCGGCTGGGCGGGCAGGACAAGACCAAGCCGCACGCCCAGGCCAAGGCCGGACCCGACACGCTGATCTAACCGACAACGACAAGAGGCCGCACCATGCAATTCTCCGTGTACCAGGAAAGTCACATCGGCGGCCGCAAGGTCAACCAGGACCGCATGGGCTACAGCTTCACCCGCGACGCGCTGCTGCTGGTGCTGGCCGACGGCATGGGCGGCCACCTGCGCGGCGAGATCGCCGCCACCGTGGCGCTGCAGACCGTGTCGGCGCTGTTCCAGCAGCAGGCCACGCCCTACGTGAAAAAGCCGCAGCGCTTCCTGGAGCAGGCCTTCCTGGCGGCCCACCACGACATCCACCGTTACCGCCAGGAGCACCAGTTGCCGGAGACGCCGCGCACCACCATCGTGGCCTGCCTGATCCAGCACAACACCGCCACCTGGGCGCACTGCGGCGATTCGCGCCTGTACTGGATGCGCGACGGCCAGATCCTGGCGCGCACGCGCGACCACTCGCACGTGGAAAGCCTGATCGCCAAGGGCCTGGCGCTGCCGTCCGAGCGCGCCACCCATCCCGACCGCAACAAGCTGTACAACTGCCTGGGCGCCGACAGCCTGCCCAAGGTGGAGATCTCCGGCGGCGCCGGCATGCTGCCGGGCGACCTCATGCTGTTGTGCTCGGACGGGTTGTGGTCTATGCTGCCGGACGATGAAATGGTGCGGCGCCTGCACAGCCAGACCGTGGTGCGGGCCGTGCCCGACCTGCTGCGGGCGGCGTTGGGCGCGGCCGGCAGCGCCAGCGACAACGTCACCGCGCTGGCCATCATGTGGCAGGGCAGCTCCATGATCGACAGCATGGGCGCCAGCACGCTGGCCGCGGCCGAGCTGTCGACCGTGATCTCGACCGAAGCCCTGCCGCAGGACCTGCACAGCACCACGATCAACAGCGCGCCGGTGCCGGAGCAGGCCGCCGCGCCGGCCACGGAAGCGGACGCCTTCGACGACGATGAAATCGAGAAGGCCATCGCCGAGATCCGCGGCGCCATCGAAAAATCCTCCCAAATCCTCAAATAAGGAATACTGTTTATGTCATTTGAATCCCGTCCGAGCGGCCGTGCCGTCGATGCGCTGCGCACCCTGCGCCTGACCCGCAACTACACCAAGCACGCCGAGGGTTCGGTGCTGATCGAGTGCGGCGACACCAAGGTGATCTGCACCGCCAGCATCGAGGAAAAAGTGCCCGGCTTCCTGAAGGGCAAAGGCCAGGGCTGGATGACCGCCGAATACGGCATGCTGCCGCGCTCGACCCACACCCGCATGGACCGCGAGGCCGCGCGCGGCAAGCAGTCCGGCCGCACGCAGGAGATCCAGCGCCTGATCGGCCGCTCGCTGCGCGCCGCGTTCGACCTGGAGGCGTTCGGCGAGCGCACCCTGAACCTCGACTGCGACGTGATCCAGGCCGACGGCGGCACCCGCACCGCGTCCATCACCGGCGCCATGGTGGCGGCGTATGACGCCTTCTCCAAGCTGGTCGAGCGCGGCGTGCTGCCGGCGGTCCCGGTGAAGAATTTCGTGGCGGCGATCTCGGTCGGCGTCTACCAGGGCATGCCGGTGCTGGACCTGGACTACGTCGAGGATTCCGGCTGCGACACCGACATGAACGTGGTGATGAACGATGCCGGCCACTTCATCGAAGTGCAGGGCACGGCCGAAGGCGCCGCTTTCGACCGCGCCGGCATGAACCGCCTGCTGGACCTGGCGCAGGGCGGCATTGCCGACCTGGTCAAGCTGCAGAAACAGGCGCTGGGCCTGGCCGGCTGATCCGCAACGGCGGGCCGAAATACCGCCATCGGAGGCCGCGACGGTTGTAAAATGGAAGCATGAAAAAATGGATGTCGCTCCTGCTGGTGTGCATCGCGTTTTCGATGTGGCCGGCCCAAGCCAAAGACCTCAACGTCGTCTTCATTCCGAAGTCGCGCGACCAGGACTTCTGGACCTTCATGCGGCAAGGGGTGGAGCGGGCCATGCAGGAGGACGGGCATGTCAGCCTGACTTGGCGCGGCCCGGCCCATAACGACGACATCGATTCGCAGATCCAGATCCTGCGCATCTACTCCAGGCCGGAGGTCGACGCCATCATCATCGCCTCGACCGACCGCGCGCGGCTGGCCGAGCCGGTCAGGCAGGCTGCCGCCATGGGGATCAAGGTGGTCGTGGTGGATTCCGCGGTGGACGGCAACGCCCAGGTCAATTTCGTCACCACCGACAATTACGCCGCCGGCGCGCTGGCCGCCGAACGCCTGGCCAAGCTGCTGAACCGGCAGGGCACGGTGGCGGTGCTGCGCACCATCCCCGGCAGCGGTTCGACCGACGACCGCGCCAACGGCTTCATCGACTACCTGAAGAAGAACGCGCCGCGTCTTGTCATCGTCGCCGACGAGTATGGCGGCGGCACGCGGGGCAAGGCCGCCCGTGGCGCCGCAACGTTGTTGGAAAAACATCCTCAAGTGGACGGCATCTTCGCCGTCAACGAATCCACCAGCGACGGCATGCTGCGCGCGCTGCGGCTCACCGGCCTGGCCGGCAAGAAGAAATTCATCGGCTTCGACACCACCGACTTCCTGCTGGAAGGCTTGACGCGGCAGGAAATCCACGGCCTGGTGGTGCAGGACCCGCGCCAGATGGGCTACCAGGCGATGAAGGCGGCGGTGGCCGCAGCGAAGGGCGCGGCCATCAAGTCGCCGCTGATCCTGACCGAGGCGGTCATGGTCACGCGCGAGAACTACCAGAAGCCCGAGATTCGCTCGCTGCTGACTCCTTAGCAGGAGCAGGAACCGCGCGCGCAAAAGGATTACAATGCCGGCTTCCCCCATCGTTACGCCAGATTATCCATGACCCAACGCCTGATCCTCGCCTCCAACAACGCCGGCAAGCTGAAAGAATTCAACGAGCTGCTGTCGACGGTTGGTTTTTCCGTGCACGCCCAGGGCGAGTACGACGTCCCCGAAGCGGACGAGCCGTTCCACACCTTCGTGGAAAACGCGCTGCGGAAAGCCCGCCACGCCTCGCGCCTGACCGGCCTGCCGGCGCTGGCCGACGATTCCGGCGTGTGCGTCAACGCGCTGGGCGGCGCGCCCGGCGTGTACTCGGCGCGCTATGCCGGCGAGCCGAAATCGGACGCCCGCAACAACGAGAAAATGATCGCCGACCTGGCCGCGCACGCCGACAAATCCGCGTACTACTACTGCGTGCTGGTGTTCGTGCGCCACGCCGACGATCCGCAACCGGTGATCGCCGACGGCCGCTGGAACGGCGAGATGATCGCCACCCCGCGCGGCAACGGCGGCTTCGGCTACGATCCTCACTTCTACATCCCGGCCCTGGGCAAATGCGCCGCCGAGCTGACAGCCGATGAAAAGAACGCCCTGTCGCACCGCGGCCAGGCCCTGCGCGCGCTGGTCGAGAAGCTGAAATGATCCCGATTAAAATCGTCGGCGCCACCAGCAAGGCGGCCAAGCCGGCCACCGACATCAGCGAGGCCGCCGGCGTCGCCGCCAAGTATCTGCAGGCCGGCTCGCTGAACCTGCAGGCGTTGCCGCCGCTGTCGCTGTACATCCACTTCCCGTGGTGCGTGAAGAAGTGCCCCTACTGCGACTTCAACTCGCACGAGGCCAAGGACGGCCACACCTTCCCCGAACAGGAATACCTGGACGCGCTACGCACCGACCTGGAAATGGCGCTGCCGCTGATCTGGGGCCGCAAGATCTACACCATCTTCATCGGCGGCGGCACGCCCAGCCTGATGTCTGCGGCGGGGCTGGACCGCCTGCTGTCGGACGTGCGCACCCTGCTGCCGCTCGACAGCGACTGCGAGATCACGATGGAGGCCAATCCCGGCACCTTCGAGGCCGAGAAGTTCAAGTCCTACCGCGCCAGCGGCATCAACCGCCTGTCGATCGGCATCCAGAGCTTCGACGAGCGCCACCTGAAGGCGCTGGGCCGCATCCACGACGGCGGCGAAGCGAAACGCGCGGTGGAGATCGCGCTGGCCAACTTCGACAACTTCAACCTCGACCTGATGTACGCGCTGCCGTCGCAGACGCTGGACGAGGCGCGCCTCGACGTCGAGACGGCGATGGCCTTCAATCCGCCGCACCTGTCGCTGTACCACCTGACGATGGAGCCGAACACGCTGTTCGCCAAGTATCCGCCGGCGCTGCCGGACGACGACGCCAGCGCCGACATGCAGGACATGATCGCCGAGCTGACCGCCGCCAACGGCTACGGCCAGTACGAGGTGTCGGCCTACGCGAAGGAGGGCCGCCGCGCGCGCCACAATCTGAACTACTGGGAATTCGGCGACTACCTGGGCATCGGCGCGGGCGCGCACTCCAAGCTGTCGTTCCCGCACCGCATCCTGCGCCAGGCCCGCTACAAGCAGCCCAAGGCCTACATGGAGCAGGTGCGGCTGGGCGCGCCGGTGCAGGAGGAGTACGAGATCAAGCGCGAGGACATGGGCTTCGAGTTCATGCTCAACACGCTGCGCCTGCATGGCGGCTTCGATCCCAATCTGTTCGCCGAGCGCACCGGCCTGAGCCTGAACGCGATCGAGAAGCAGCTCAACGCCGCCGAAGCCAAGGGCTTGCTGTACCGCGATCACAAGCTGATCAAGCCGACCGAGCTGGGCCAGCGCTTCCTCAACGATTTGCAGGAGATGTTCCTCACCAGCTGAGGGCAATTTTTCTTGACGCTGGAAGGGCGTGAACGGATACTCGGGTGCAGCGATGATCAACCTGGAGCCGCCATGCCCGTCTTTGATTTAATGCCATCGTTCCAGCATGCCGAAAACGGCATGACGCGGCTTGACATGATCGCCTGCCAGCAGGTGGCCAACACGCTCGACGAGGTGATCATCTTCCGCTCGACCGGGCCGTGGTCGCGGCGCTGGCTGGAGGACGGCTTCCCCAGCAAGAATTTCCACGTCAAGGGCAAGAGCTCGGACTGGGGGCCGCAGGCCGGCTTCGTGCCGTACGACGGCACCTACAGCAAGGTCGGCCACGACCAGGGCAAGGCGCAGAAGGGCACGCGCGCCAACCAGAAGGGCATCAACGACGGTTTCGCCTCGGCCCGCGTGCTGGAGCTGACGCTGGAGCAGCTCACGCGCCAGCTGGTGGAGGCCGAGGAGCTGCCGGCGCGCACGGCGGTGCAATTCATGGAAGCCATCCCCGGCACGCGCGACTTTTCGCTGCTGGCGCAGCGCTCCGGCGACGGCCAGCTGTTCGAGTTCCGGGCGTGCTGGCACCGGGCCGGCGCCACGGCCGGCACCGCCGTCTACCGGATCCACGTCTACACCATCGCCACCGACTTCAGTCCGCGCGGCATGGCCTCGCGGCTGCTGCTGCCGCTGGAGGTGATGTGCTCGTCCGAGGCGGGCGCCAACGACCGGCCGATGACCGGCGACTACGACCTGATGGCGGTGTGTCCGCGCTGGAGCGACTACGGCAGCACCAGCATGCGCGAGATCTCCAAGCCGGGGCTGGTGATGAACGGCATGGCGCCGCGCCGGGGGCAGGTGTTCGCGGCCGGCACCAACCTCGACAAGGTGATGACCATGGAGACCACCACCGGGCGCCCGCGCCCGCAGGGCTGGCAGGCGCCGGCGGGCTTCGGCAACGAGGAGCACTACGACATGGGCAACATCACCCCGCGTATCCTGCGCTGCATCAACCTGCTCAACGGGCGCATGGTCAACGGCAACGGCGCGTTCCGGCGCGTGCACCACAACGCCGAGTCGCACCGCCACGTCGCGTTCGGCGCGCTGGTGCAGGCCGACATGGAAAACAACAACGACGGCTTTCCGCTGACGGTGTTCCAGCCCGACGCGGCCGGCTTGCGCCATCCGCCCATCGCCGCCTACCGCAACGCCGCGACCCTGCTCACCATGCGTGAATTCCGCGTCTATGCGGGGCTGCTGCAGGACGCCGGGTACTTCCTGCCCCGCAACGCCGCCTGGGGCATGTCGATCCGCGACGCCGTGCAGCCAGCCTAGAATTCTTCCCAGTCGCCGTCGCCGCCGACGCTGGCGGTTTTTTTCGCGGCCTGCTTGACCGGTGCCGGCCTGGCCGGCGGCGCCACGGCGCGCAGCGGCTTGACGGTGGCCCGCGCGGCGGCCGGGGCCGGGGTCCGCATGGCGCGCGGAGCCGGCGCCGGCACCGGCGTCGGTTGCGCCACCGCGTCGCCCAGCTTGAACGACGCGGCCACATCGGCCAGGCGCGCCGCCTGTTCCTGCATGCTGGCCGCGGCGGCCGCGGCCTGTTCCACCAGCGCCGCGTTCTGTTGCGTCACCTGGTCCATCTGCGTGATGGCGGTGTTGACCTGGTCGATGCCAATGCTCTGTTCGCTGCTGGCCGAGGTGATCTCGCCCATGATGTCGGTCACGCGGCGCACGCTCGACACCACGTCGCCCATGGTGCTGCCGGCCTGCTGCACCAGCCTGGCGCCGATGTCGACCTGCTCGACCGAATTGCCGATCAATTCCTTGATTTCCTTGGCCGCCGCCGCGCTGCGCTGCGCCAGGTTGCGCACTTCCGAGGCCACCACCGCGAAGCCGCGTCCCTGCTCGCCGGCGCGGGCCGCCTCCACGGCGGCGTTGAGCGCCAGGATATTGGTCTGGAAGGCGATGCCGTCGATGACGCCGATGATGTCGACGATCTTGCGCGCCGAGGCGTCGATCGAGCCCATGGTGTCGACCACCTGGCCGACGATGGTGCCGCCGCGCTCGGCCACGTCGGAGGCGGCCTGGGCCAGCTGGTTGGCCTGTTTGGCGTTTTCCGCGTTCTGCCGCACGGTCGAGGTCAGCTCTTCCATCGACGACGCGGTTTCCTCCAGCGAACTGGCCTGTTCCTCGGTGCGCTGCGACAGGTCCATATTGCCGGCGGCGATCTCATTGGACGCGGTGGCGATGGTGCTGGTGCCGCTCTGCACCTGGCTGACGACTTTGTACAGCGCGTCGTTCATGCCCTTGAGCGCGGTCATCAGCTCGCCGATCTCGCAGCCGGAGGTCTCTGAGTCGAAGCGGGTGGTCAGGTCGCCGTTGGCCACGGTGGTCGCGATCGCCACCGCCGACTTGAGCGGCACCGTGATCGAGCGCGAGATGACCCACGCCGCCAGCGAGCCGATGGCCACCATCAGCGCGGCCAGCACCATCAGCAGCATATTGCTGCGGGCGTTGGCGGCGTCGATCGCGTGGGCGGTATCGTCGATGGCCTTGCGCTGCAAGGTCAGCAGCTCCTGCACCTTGTTCTGGTAGGCGTCGGACGACGGCACGAACACCTCCTTGTACAGCTTCTCCGCCTCGGCCGCGTTGCCGGCCTTCTTGGCGTTCATGATGTCGGTCTTGGCCTTCTGGTAGGTGTTGCGCAGGCCCATCGACGCCTCGAACACGGCTTTTTCCTGGTCGGAGGACAGCAGTTCCTTGATCCGGCCCAGCAGTTCTCCGCCTTTTTTGGTGCTGGCGCCGATGACGTCGGCAAAGGTGGTGGACAGCGTGTCGTCGTTGCTGCGGGCGATCAGCGCGGTGCGCGCCACGGCCGAGTAGATCAGCACGTACCAGTCGGAGGCCAGGCGTTCCTTGGCCAGCGGCTGCTCCATCATGTGGCGGGTAGCCGCGGCGTTGACGTGGGCGTTGTACAAGGCCACCGAGGTGGCGCCGATGGCGAGCAGCAGGACAATGGCGAAGCCGGCGGCGAGCCGGGTGCCGATGCGCAGATGGGTCAGAAAATTCATGTTCATTCTCCGTGGGACGCAACTTGCAGGGCTCAAGTATGCGCCCGTCCGGTGCCGGCTGGCATGAATCTTCGGGTGTTTCTGTTGCTTTTTCGAAACAATCAGAACGTGGCGGTCTGGGCCAGGTCGGGCCGTTCGCACCAGGCGGCGAAGGCCTCGGCCAGGCGTTCGCTCTCGGCGATGGCGCGGCTCCAGTCGCGCTGGCGGCCGGCGTGGTCCTGGCCGTAGGCCTTGAAGTCGCGGCGGTCGGGCAGTTTGCCGTTGGGCAGGTTGGCGACGAAGCCGGGCGACGGCGAGACCAGGATCACATTGTCCAGCGCCGGATTGTCGGCGCCGGCGCGGGCGCGCCGCCACGGCATGGACTTGTCCAGCCAGCCGGGCACGATGTAGTCGCTGAAATGCGGATACAGCACCAGGCCGGGATCGCGCTGGTAGGGCAGGTGCAGGTGGTAGTCGATCAGGCCGCCGTCCCAGTAGGCGCCGTCGGGCGCGCCCCCGATGGCCGACACCGCTTCGAGCACCAGCGGAATCGAGCCCGAGGCCTGCAGCGCGTCGCGCAGGTTGGCCGTGTCGAGGCCGACAAAGTGGCCGTTGAAGGCGTCGAACGGCTGGCGCAGCCATTGCGCATCGTCGCGCCGGTTGTGGAACACCACGCGCTCCATCGACGCGGCCAGATGGCGGCGCGCCAGCACATTGCCGGCGGCCGCGCGCGCGAAGCCGGCCATCTCGCGCCAGCGCTGGCCGCTGGTATTGCCCAGCGCGCCGACGCCGCGCGCCGTCAGCACCGAGAGGTGATGGTCGGGATGGCCGGCCACCTCGGCGGCGCGGCCGTCAAGCAATTCATCGAGCAGGGCGCGGATGGTCTGGCTGACGTAGGCGGGTGTCACCTTGGCCGGATAGCGCTGGCCGGCGTACAGCCGCGCCAGCCGCTTGTGGGCGGCAAGCGGATCGTCGAAGGCCGAGGCCGCCATACGCCACGCCCCGATCGAGGCGCCGACCAGCTTGCGCGGACGCGGCGCGGCGCGCAGCCAGTGGCCGAACATCCAGCAATCGAGGCCGTGCAGGATCAGGCCCTTGGGCCCGCCGGCCGCGGCTGGCACGATAGCGACATCGGCCGCGCGCACACCCTCGGCCGCGATACGCTCGCGCGCCCGAACGCCAAGCCGAATAATGATAGGAGATGCCATATTAAATTGGGGTCAAGTCTGACATTCGGACACGAGCTCTTCCGTAGCGGCCTCGCTACGGAAGAGCTCGTGTCCGAATGTCAGACTTGACCCCACCGTTATTTGAGGCCGCCGCCGAGGGCGCGGTACAGGTCGATGGCGCTGGTGGTGCGCTGCAGGCGTGCTTGCACCAGCGTCTGCTGTGCGCTGAACAGCTCGCGCTGCGCGTCCAGCACGTCCAGCGCGCTGGCGATGCCGTTGTCTAAGCGCAGTTGCAACAGTTTCAGACGGTCGGCCTGGGCGTCCTGCACGGCGCGCTGCGCGGTCACCTGTTCGCCCAGGTAGTCGCGCGCGGCCAGCGCGTCGGCCACTTCGCGGAAGGCGGTCTGGATGGTCTTCTCGTAGTCGGCCACGGCCAGGTTCTTGCGCACTTCGGCCAGGCCAAGGTTGGCGCGGTTGCGGCCGGCGTCGAAGATCGGCAGCGTCAGCTGCGGTGCGAACGACCAACTGCCCGAGCCGCTGTCGAACAGGCCATTCAGCGACGGGCTGCTGCTGCCCAGCGCGGCCGTCAGGCTGATGCGCGGGAAGAAGGCGGCGCGCGCGGCGCCGATGTTGGCGTTGGCGGATTTCAAACGCTGCTCGGCGGCGCGGATGTCGGGACGGCGCGTCAGCAGGTCCGACGGCAGGCCGGTCGGCAGCGCGCTCAGGGCGTCGATCTGCTGGTCGCTCGGCATGGCGCCGGCGGCGGTGCTGGCGCTGGCCGGCTGGCCGACCAGCAGCGTTAAGGCGTTGTCCGCCTGCGCGCGCTGGCGCGCCAGCGTGAGCGCGGCGGCGCGCGCGGTTTCCATCAGCGTCTCGTTGGAGCGCAGGTCCAGCCGCGACGAGGCGCCCACTTCGGCGCGCTGCTGCGTCAACTTGTAGGTGCGGGCGCGCGCGTCGTAGGTCTGCTGCGCCAGCGCGTACTGCTCGGCGTAGGCGCGTTCGGTGTAATAGGCTTGCGCCACCTGCGCCACCAGGCTGATTTGCGCCGCCTGGCGCGCTTCGTCGGTGGCCAGGTAGGCCGCCAACGCCGCGTCGTTCAGGCTTTTAACACGGCCGAAGAAATCCAGCTCGAAGGAGGACAGCGCCAGCCCGGCGTCGTAGCGCTTGCCGATGCTGGTCTGGCCGCTCGGCGACAGAAAGGCCGGCGTCTTGGCCTTGGTGGCGCCGGCGTTGAGATTCACGTTCGGCAGCCGGTCGGCCGATTGAATGTCGTACTGCGCGCGCGCTTCCTCGATGCGCAGCGCGGCGGTGCGCAGGTCGCGGTTGTTCTCCAGCGCGGCGGCGATCAGCTGCTGCAGACGCGGATCGGTGAAGTAATCGCGCCAGCCGGTATCGGCGGCTTCGCGCGTGCCGGCCGCCGGCGGCAGCGGCACGCTGGTGCGCGCGGCGGCGCCGGCGCTGTCGGCCGGGAAGGCGGCGGCCACCGGCGCGGCGGGGCGCTGGTAGGTCGGCGCCATCGAGCAGGCGGACAGCAGCGCCGCCAGTACGGTTAAGGGCAGGGTGGGCTTAATCATAGGTTTCATGCTTCTTATCGTTCAGTTCATGTGCGGCCAGCTTGCGCTGACGTTCGCTGCCCTTGAAGATCTTGCGGATCACGACGAAGAACACCGGCACCAGGAACACCGCCAGCACCGTGGCCGTGATCATCCCGCCCATCACGCCGGTGCCGATGGCGCGCTGGCTGGCCGATCCCGCGCCGGTGGCGATCACCAGCGGCAGCACGCCGAGGATGAAGGCCAGCGACGTCATGATGATCGGCCGGAAGCGCAGGTGCACCGCCTCCAGCGTCGCCTCGATCAGGCCCTTGCCCTGCGCCTGCAGGTCCTTGGCGAATTCGATGATCAGGATCGCGTTCTTGGCCGACAGGCCGATAATCGCGATCAGGCCCACCTTGAAGTACACATCGTTCGGCAGCCCGCGAATGGTGGCGCCCAGCAGCGCGCCCAGGATCCCGAGCGGCACCACCAGCAGCACCGCCACCGGGATCGATTCGCTTTCATACAGCGCCGCCAGCACCAGGAAGGCGGCCAGCAGCGACAGCGCGAACAGCATCGGCGCCTGCGAGCCGGAGGTCTTCTCTTCCAGCGACTGGCCGGTCCATTCGATGCTGAAGCCGGGCGGCAGCTGCGCCGCCAGGCGTTCCAGTTCGTCCATCGCCTCGCCGGTCGAACGGCCTGGCGCGGCGTCGCCGGTCAGCTTGATGGCGGGGTAGCCGTTGTAGCGCACCAGCTGTACCGGACCTTGTATCCAGTGCGAGCTGGCGAACGAGGAGAATGGCACCATCGTGCCGGAAGCGCTGCGCACGTTGAGTTGCATGATGTCTTCCGGTTGCAGGCGGCGCGGCGCGTCGGCCTGCACGATCACGCGCTGCTGGCGCCCGCTGCTGGCGAAGTCGTTGACGTAGGACGAACCGAGCGCGGTCGACATCATCGAGTTGATGTCGGCGAAGCTCACGCCCAGCGCGTTGGCCTTCTCGCGGTCGATATCGACCTGCAGCTGCGGCGCATCCTCCAGCCCCTCGGGACGCAGGCCCTTGAGGATGGCGCTCTTGCCGGCCATGCCGAGCAGCTGGTTGCGCGCCGCGATCAGCGCGTCGTGACCCAGCGCGCTGCGGTCCTGCAGGCGCGCGGTGATGCCGGTGGCGTTACCCAGCTCGCGGATAGGCGGCGGCGACAGCGGGAAGATGATCGCATCCGGAATGCTCGACAACGCGCCGAACGCGCGCTGCGCGATCGCCTGTGCCGATTGGTCAGGCCCGCGCTCTTTCCAGTCTTTCAGCGGAATGAACACCAGGCCCGCGTTCTGGCCATTGCCGGAGAAGCTGAAGCCCGCCACCGCGATGGTGCGCGCCACGCCGGGCTGCTTGCGGAAGTAGGCGTCGGCCTGCGCCAGAACGGCCTGCGTGCGGCTGCTCGAGGCGCCGGCCGGCAGCTGCACGTTGGCGATCAGGTAGCCCTGGTCCTCGTTCGGCAGGAACGACGACGGCAGGCGCGCATACAGCCAGCCCACCACGCCGCAGATCAGCGCGAAGATCACCAGGTAACGGCCGGTGCGCTTGATCATCTTGGCGATCACGCCCTGGTAGCCGGTGGCGGTCACCGCGAAGCGGCGGTTGAACCAGCCGAAGAAGCCTTTCTTCTCGTGGTGATGACCAGCTTCCACCGGTTTCAAAATGGTGGCGCACAGCGCCGGCGTCAGGGTCAGCGCCATCAGCGCCGAGAACAGCATGGCCGACACCATCGCCAGCGAGAACTGGCGGTAGATCGCGCCGACCGCGCCGCCGAAGAAGGCCATCGGGATGAACACGGCGATCAGCACCAGCGTGATGCCGATGATGGCGCCGGTGATCTGCGTCATCGCCTTGCGGGTGGCGTCGCGTGGCGACAGGCCTTCCTCGCTCATGATGCGTTCGACGTTTTCCACCACCACGATGGCGTCATCGACCAGGATACCGATCGCCAGCACCATGCCGAACATGGTCAGCACGTTGATCGAGAAGCCGAAGATCTGCATCGCCGCGAAAGTACCCATCAGCGCCACCGGCACCACGATGGTCGGGATCAGCGTGTAGCGGAAGTTTTGCAGGAACAGGTACATCACCAGGAACACCAGCACCACCGCTTCGAGCAGGGTCTTGACCACTTCCTCGATCGAGATCTTGACGAACAGCGAGGTGTCGTAAGGGATGGTGTACTTCACGCCGGGCGGGAAGTACTTGGCCAGTTGGTCCATCTTCGCGCGCACGGCGGTCGCCGTTTGCAGCGCGTTGCCGGTCAGCGAGAGCTGCACCGCGATGGCGGAGAACGGCGCACCGTTCAGGCGCGCGTTGATGGAAAAGCTGGCGCCGCCCATCTCGATGCGCGCCACGTCCTTCAGGCGCACCAGCGATCCGTTGGGATTCGCGCGCAACACGATCTGGCCGAATTCGGTGGTGGACGACAGCTGACCGGTGACCACGATGGGCGCGGAGAAGGTCTGCTTGGCGGGGCTGGGCAAGTCGCCCAGCGTGCCGGAGGTGACTTGCGCGTTCTGCGCGCGGATGGCGGCGGTGACGTCGGCCATGTTCATTTTCAGGCCGATCAACTTGGCCGGATCGACCCAGATGCGCATCGCGCGCTCGGTGCCGAACAACTGCGCCTGGCCCACGCCGGGAATGCGCTTGACTTCATTGACCACGTTGCGGGCCAGGTAGTCACCCAGGCCGGTCGGGTCGAGGCGGCCGTCGGTCGAGGTCAGGCCGACGAACATCAGGATGTTGGAGCGCGCCTTGTTGACCTGCACGCCCTGTTGCGTGACGGCGGCAGGCAGGCGCGATTCCACGCGCTTGATGCGGTTCTGCACATCGACCGCCGCCAGGTCCGGATTGGTGCCGGGGACGAAGGTGACGGTGATGGTGACGGCGCCGCTGGCCTCACTGGACGATTCGACGTACTGCAGGCCGTCGGCGCCGTTCATTTCCTGTTCGATCACGCTGGTGACGGCGTCGTCCAGCACCTGCGCGGTGGCGCCGGGGTAGTTGGCTGTCACCACGATCGATGGCGGCGCGATGGTCGGGTACTGCGACACGGGCAAGACCGTGATCGCCAGCATCCCGCCCAGCAGTATGAAGAGTGCGATCACCCACGCGAACACGGGGCGGTCGATGAAAAACTTGGCCATCAAGACTCCCTGTTATTTGGCGGTGCCGCGATCGGATGCCGCGGGAGCGGCGGCGGCCGGCGCCGAAGCCGAAGCCGAAGCCGCAGCGCCAGCGGGCGCGCTGCCGGCCGGGCCTTTCCACGGCTGCGGATTCACGGTGGCGCCGGGCTTGGCCTTCTGGAAGCCTTCGACCACGATGCGCTCACCGCCTTTGAGGCCGGAGCTGACGACCCAGTTCTGTCCCTCGTTGGCGGTGGCGGTGACCGGCTGCGCCAGCACCTTGTTGTCCGCGCCGACGATCAGCACCGACGAGCCCTCGGGGCTGCGCACCACGGCCTGCTGCGGCACGGTGATGGCGGCTTCGTTGACGCCCTGGTCGAGCCGCGCGCGCACGTACATGCCCGGCAGCAGGGTGCGCTGCGGGTTCGGGAACTCGGCGCGCATGGACACGGCCCCGGTGCTCTCGTCCACCGACACGTCCGAGAACAGCAGCCGGCCCGCTTGCGGGTAGGCCTGGCCGTCCTCGGTGATCAGCGTGACGCGCGCCTCGTTCTTGCCGGAGCTCTTGATCTTGCCGGCGGCCAGCGCGCGTTGCAGCTGCAGCAGCTCGGTCGACGATTGGGTGATGGTGACGTAGATCGGGTCCAGCGTCTGGACGGTGGCCATCGGCGTGGCTTCGCCCTGGCCCACCAGCGCGCCCTCGGTCACCAGCGCGCGGCCGATGCGGCCGGAGATCGGCGAGGTCACGGTGGCGTAGCCCAAGGTCAAACCGGCGTTGGTGCGCGCGGCCTTGGACGTGGCCAGGTCGGCGGCGGCCTGCTTCTGCGCGGTGACGGCGTCGTCGTATTCCTGCTGGCTGACGGCCTGCGCGGCCAACAACGGTTTATATCGTTTTACCTTTAAATCGGCCTGCGCCAGGTTGGCCTCGGCCTTGGCGACGGCCGCCTGCGCGCTGTCGTAGGACGCCTGGAAGCTGGCGGGATCGATACGGAACAGCACCTCGCCGGCCTTGACGTCGCCGCCTTCCTTGAACACCCGTTGCAGCACGATGCCGGCGGTCCGCGCGCGTACTTGCGCGATGCGTGACGCTTCCG
>JAJLPB010000026.1 GCA_025548565.1 Rugamonas sp. A1-17 | reverse complement strand
GCAGGGCTGCGGTGACATATGCCACGCGCAGGCCAGTGCCTTCTGCGAGTTCAGCGAAGCTCAGATCCTTGATCGCCTTGGCAGCGATTACACGGGCGGTCAGTTCGACGCGTGCGTCTTGGGTTACGTTCGATTGCAGCATAGTGAATATCCTTTCAGGTCTGGGGAAAAATCAAGCGGCTTAGGGCTGCCTGCTGACTCGGAGGTTCGGTTGAATGTCTCCCGTGTCGGTAAGGTCATCTTCGGAGTTTTTAGGTATTACGTCCAAGACTACTTTTGAATGGTATTTATAGGTAATGCCAATACCATATCCATCTGAAGGGGGATGAGGTGCTCGAGCGAGGTACGCTGACTTTTCTGGGCGCTATTGGGCAATGGCGCTTTGCATTATTGTGAGGAATAGTGGTTTAAAATAGATCGATAGGTAATGCCAATAGGTTCATTTCATGCAACTACGTCATATTCGCTATTTGCTTGCGGTCGCTGAACACGGGAATTTCACCCGTGCTGCTGAAGCGCTGCACGTATCGCAGCCGACTCTGTCCCAGCAGATTATTCAACTTGAGGAAACGTTGGGTGTAGCGCTCCTGGACCGAAGCGGCCGTACTGTGAAGGTGACCGATGCTGGGAGCGCCTATATCGAACATGCGCGTAGAGCGCTTCGTGAACTGGAATCGGGACGACGAGCTATACACGATGTGCAGGACCTGGAGCGTGGTGAGCTGCGGTTGGCGACAACTCCAACCTTCACGGCATATTTAGTCGGGCCGTTGCTTGCGGCGTTCCAAGCGAAGTATCCCGGCATCACCGTTCGGCTGAAAGAAATGTCCCTTGATACGATTGCTGCAGCCGTGGCAGCCGATGAAGTGGAGCTGGGCATCGCGTTCAACGTCTCTCGCCCTGCTGACGACATCGAGTGCGACTCGTTGCTGGTGGAGCGATTGAGTGTGGTGGTGGGTATCAATCATCCATTTGCGGCTCGTAAGCGAGGCATCACCCCGCCGATGCTGGCATCAGAGCGGATTGGCGTTCTTAGCCCAGACTTCGCCACTCGAAGTCACGTCGATGACTATTTGCGGTCCCAATCCGTTACACCGGCCATCGCGATTGAAGCAAATACCATCAGTGCATTGATTGAAGTGGTCAGGCGCAGTAACGTCGTGACCATTCTCCCGGAAGCAATCGGTGAACAGCATGCAGACCTACGCAACATCGCCATCTCGCCGGCGCCGGAGCCGCGCACGGCCGCGTTACTTCATCGCCGAGGCGCCTATCAATCTGCTGCAGCTTTGGCTTTCACTCAGTTGTGCAAGCGTACGTACGAGTGATGGAATCCACTGAGTAGTTGGGAAGCCGTATGGCGCAACTGGTGCTTTTGACCTGATTGTCGATGAGAAAATTTTCGTCAATAATGGGATTGGGCGGAATCAGTGCTGCCCGAAGTTGCTTATTTCGCAGGGAGAAAGCTCATCGACCAGGTTCATTTGATGCAGGTGTTTGTTGCAGTTAGCGAGGAAGGCGGCTTGTCGGCTGCTGCGCGCAAACTGGATCTGTCACCAGCCGCCGTCACCCGTGCCGTTGTTGCCCTGGAAGAGCAACTTGGAGTTCCGTTGCTGCTTCGGACAACGCGAAACGTGCGTTTGACCGACGCGGGTCAACAGTATTTGGAAGACTCACGCGCCATTTTGGCCAGCATTATCGAAGCAAATGAAACAGCCAGTGGCATCAACGCTGAACCGAGAGGGCAGTTGATGTTGACGGCGCCAGTCCTGTTTGGCCGGTACTTCGTGCTTCCCTGTGTTCTCGAATACATGAAGCGCCACCCAGATGTGGAGGTCAATGCGCAGTTCGTCGATCGCGTCGTGAACCTCGTTGACGAAGGATTGGACGTCGCGGTCCGCATTGGCCACCTTCCTGACTCGACGCTTCGAGCGGTCAAAGTAGGGCAGATACGACGCGTGTTGTGCGCTTCACCGTCCTATTTGGATACACATGGAACACCGGCTCACCCCACAGATCTACTGCGCCATACGATGGTCGCATCCAGCGCAACCACACCACGTGTCGAATGGCAGTTCCGCGACCGCGGAGAGAATACGAGTGTTCGAATGAAGCCGCGATTGGTGGTCAGCACAAACGATGCTGCCCTGGATGCCGCGATAGCTGGCCTTGGCGTGACCCGCTTATTGTCGTACCAGACCGCACAGGCTATCGAAAACGGCCAGCTAAAGCTCCTCCTGGAAGACTTTGAGGAGGAACCATGGCCGGTCCACTTGGTTCATCGCGAAGGACGCCACCGATCTTCAAAAGTTCGCGCTTTCATCGACATTGCGTCTGAGCGTTTGCGCGCTCACCCGTTTCTCCGCAACTAATTAACTCAAAGGTCCAATACCAACGGAGCGCCGTCCTCAGATGGTAGCGGGATGCTGATGCAGGTGAGTACACGCCCCGGGGCACATTGAGCACTTGGAGGCGAAACGTACCCCGAACTTCCGGATAGCACTTTGGTCGCACAAGTTCCGCAATTACCGCTCCGGCACCCGGACAATGGCGCCAGGCCGTTCGCTTCGGCCAGCTCCAGGAGCGTTCCATCTTCTGGCTTCCATGTCACCTCCTTCGAGGAGGCCCTGAGTTCAACGTGCGCAGGGCTCGCGGTGACGAAGTCGACCAACTCAATCTTTGCAGCAGGTGCGTCGGCATCCAGGCTACGGCGCATTGGCTTTTCACCACCAAAGTCTTCGAAGTGGATACTCGAATCCCGGACATCGAGCTCTCGCAGGCCGTCATACAGCTCCTGCATGAATCCCTGCGGGCCGCACAAATAAAAGTCGTAATCATCGAACGGCAGGATTTCCTTGAGCAGGTCGATCGACACCCGGCTGTTGTATGGCTTTGCCAGGCCAGGTTCGGCTAAGGCTTCTTCAGCTCGACTGTGCACAAGATGGACAACGAGGTTGCGATGATTTACACGCTTGTTCACCAGTTCTTCAGCAAAAGCCTGTTCGCGTTCATTCCGCGCGCCATGGACGAAGTAAATCGGGTGCTTATGAACGTTTTTACCATCTTTGGGGAGCAATCCATCGAGCATGGCAATCATCGGTGTGATGCCCACGCCAGCGGAAAGCATGACCGCCGAACGGTTACGTGTCCTATCAAAGGTGAACTCTCCTCGCGGGCCCTTAGCTTGAATGACCGCGCCTACGTTTTGTTCGTGTAGCCAAGAAGAAGCCGCCCCTTGCCGTTTGACGGATATCTGCAACCGATTTCCTTTTGGTGCTGCGGACAGTGTATAAACCCTCTGAAGCCCTCCCGCGGATGCTGGTAGCCGGATCGGCAAAAATTGGCCTGGGACGTAAGAGGGCACTCCGAAGCCATCCTCCGCTTCGAGGAAGAAGGTTCGGATGCTCGCGCTCTCATCGCACGTCTCTGCAATGCGGTACGGCCTCCATTTGTCTGCTTTGCGTTTGAGCTCGATAGCGGAATCGGCCTGCTGCCAGGTCCCCGTCGTCTCAATCTGAGGCCAGTAGGTAGGCTCCGACCAACGAATCGGAAGTGAGTTCACGAGGCGCCGCACGCTCACCACCTTTAAGCGAAGCAAACGTTCAGCGCCGACGAATGCCTCGACCTCCGGGCCATCCCAGACCAAACTGGTGGTGCAGCAAACTTGAAGATAGTCGCCAGTCTCGAAGTCGATGAAGAGCAAGCCGGCGCGAGGGTCCAGATGCAGGTTCCCGAGCGTCTGGTATAGCTTATTGCCCGCGAAGTCGGGCAAAAGTATGGTGTGTCCGTCCTCAACGCGGATGAAGCCAGATTGCCCACCACGGTGAGAGATGTCGGCACCGGCAGTAGACGCGTTCGGAGTATCGGAAGACGCAACCGCGTTACTCGCAATGAACATCGTATCGGCGGACTCAATGAGTGCCCGATCAGCTGGTGTCAGGATTTCGTACTCCTGGACCTCAGCCGGCCCTGATAGCTTGACAGACTGTGGCTCGCGAGTTTGGATGTACTGTGGACAGTTGCCAAAACTTTGGTCCACATGAGCGGTAAATCCGTAGTCATCGGCACTGGTGACGGTCGCATTTAGGCGACTCCGACGACGGGTTGGAAGCTCGATGCCGAGCATGCCGATGCGGGACCCGTTCAAAATGTTCGCACCGAGCTTATCACCTGGTAGCGGCCGTGCATTTACCCGGAGAGTATGAGCGTCGGGGGAATTCATGAAGCCTGGAAGTCCGACCAACACTGAGGCCCATGGCTGTCCGCTGTCGTCCACACTCCCGACCAGGAGGAACGGAAGCTGATTAAAGAAGATGCGATGTTGTCCCGGCAAATGGTCACGAATAATACGTTGGCCAACCGAGGCGGCTTCAACCAGCGTCCCAGCCTTCTCTTGAATTGCGAGTTCGCCGGCGTGAAACGGGAGCTTGTCGTGCGATAAAATTGGCGGCAAGGTATTCATGATTGTTCCTGCTTCTGGATTGGCACAAATCCAGGCAGAGTCTCGATACGCGTCAACCATCCCCGGATCGCGGGGTACGGGGCCATGTCGATGTCGCCTTCTGGAACGTGGGCGACGTACGTATATGCCGCTACGTCGGCGACGGTGGCCTGGCCACCCAACGCGAAGTCACAGGCTGCAAACCGTGGCTCGAGAACGTCGAACAGCGTCTTTGAGATGGCCTTGGTTCGCACATGGTCGAGTGAAAGACCAAGCACAGTGAGCCAATGTTGAATTTTGGCTTCGCTCGCGGTGTCCGTAGGCATCCAGTGCCCTTCGCCGTAGGTGCGCGCGAGGTAGGCGACGATTGCGTTGGAGTCGTGAAGAACAAATCCGCTGTCGTCGATAGCTGGCACTTGGCCAGAAGGATTCTTCGGAGGATACTCGGGAGTCCGCTGCTGACCGTTGGCCAAGCCGCCGTCAATCACCTCCAACGGGAGGAAGAGGAGTGAAAGAAACAACTCGATACTGTAAGCGTGGCCAGATAGACCGGAGCGATACAAGCGGATTGGGCGCACTGGCTTGGCTAGGCTAGTCATGGCAATTTCCTTAAATATGCAGTAGTTGGAAAGGCCGCGCTTTTGGGTATCCTCGAGTTTTCCAGAACTTGCATCCACGTTGCCCAAGGGCGCATTTTGCAAATTTTCTGACTTCCGAGAAACGTCGCCAGCTGAAATTGAATTTTTCCCTCAGCGAAAAAGTGGCTTCGAGATTTGCTCTGAGTGTTTCGTGGGCTAGAACTGAACCACTAGGTTTGACCCTCCCTCGACTGTCTTGAGGCTGGAGGCTGGAATCCGTATGGGTCGATGGCGCGGGCGGATTGGCACTCGGTATAAGCGGGCTCGGTAACTTCCGACCGCAGACACCAGTCTGTTGCAGCATGGTGGAGTGCGGCCCTTCACTTATGTGATACGATAATTCTATTCAAAATACTATTCATTTTAGCATTCAGAAAAGAAATATCCCTCTATGGAGAGCAGCAGGATTTTTCTATTCATCGAATGTTGGAAATATCGTGGCTAAAACGCAAAATATTGAAAAATTGCGACATTTTCTCAAGGCCGGCCCTGCAAAAACGCCATCCATTCTGAGAGAACTGGGCATCAGTCAGCCTACGTTCTCACGTTTATGGGCAACCGTACGAGACGGGGTGGTGTTGGGCGCGGGCAAGGCGCGACAGTATGCGCTGAGGCGTCACGTCCAGGGAGTCGATGTGCCTATTCCTGTGTTTCGTGTTTCTGAAGAGGGTGGGCTTGGACCCATTGGATACCTGGATGTTCTTCAAGGCGAATTTTATGCCACGATCCCTCTGGAGGGGACCGGCTATGACGTGTTTAAGGGCATGCCATTTTTCACCCGGGATCTCCGTCCTCAAGGCTTTTTAGGGCGTACGGAGCCGGGAAGAAACCGGGACCTGGATTTGCCAGACAACATCTTGTACTGGTCCGATGAGCAGGTATTGAAATACATTTCCCGGCGCAGCGAACATGCTGCGGGCGATCTCATTCTCGGCAATGAGTCCTGTGCCAGGTGTATTGAGTCTTTCTCCGTGCAGGAGAGGCAAGCTATACCTGCTGAGGAGCGCGCTGTGCGCTACCCCGGGATGGCAGAAAGCGCCATGCAAGGCGAGCCTCCGGGTTCATCCGCAGGTGGCGAGCAGCCAAAGTTCACTGCCGTGATCCGTCGTGAAGATGACGGGGTTGAACACGTCATCGTTAAATTCTCTCCGCAAGTGAATACTCCGTCCGGGAGACGTTGGGGAGACTTGCTCATATGTGAGCATTTGGCCTTACAAGTTCTCGCTCGCAACGATATCGCCGCAGCTAAAACCGCGATTCTTGAATCGGAGTCCCGTGTTTTTCTAGAGGTTGTCCGGTTTGATCGAGTCGGGTTGAGAGGACGGCTTCCGATGGCCACTTTCTCCGCATTGGATGGGGATCTGGGGATGATGGATCAGAACTGGACAGCTGTCGCCCGTGAGCTTGGCCGCCTCGGAGAGCTGTCTGGAAAAGACATTCTGACCGTCGAGATACTGGACCTTTTCGGATCACTCATCGGCAACACGGACAAGCATCATGGCAATATCGCGGTCTCATGGACTTTTGAGCGCAAGCACCGATTGCTGGCAGCATATGACATGCTTCCAATGCTATATCGGCCCAATGCCCACGGTGAGATTATTGAGCGGGAGTGGCTTCCGGTCTATATGGGCCGCGTGGAGTTGAGGCATCTGTCGAAGTGTTATGACATGGCGCTTCAATTTTGGGAGGACGTGGTCAATGATCCTCGTATATCGGAGGACTTCAAAGGCGTCGCGGCTCGCCATGTGAAGGCTATCGGTCCATTCGCTCCCGCTGCGGGAGCGAATTGAGTGCTCCTCAAATACCTCGTTGCGGATTGATAAATCTTGCACCTCGGTTCGTGTCTTCAACGACACACAAGACAGCTTATTTCCCAAAAATAATGCTCAGCAGAACGAAATATTCCCAGAATTTTTAACCGCCGTTTTATGCTGAACCCACTTCCATGGCGGCCAGCACGCCGGAAGCGACACTCATACCGCCACGTCGATGGCGTGGCGATTGCAGCCCTCGCAACCATCACTCACAGGTGAGATACGATATGAACAAAGCGACCGCATCCGCAGCGTGCTTCTCCCTCATGGCCTTCAGCGCCGGCTACGCCGCCGCGCAGTCCTCCGTCGCCGTCTACGGCAACATCGATGTCGGCGTCAGCAAGCGCAGCGACACGACGCTCGCCGTCGGCCGGCGCGACAACAACCGGCTGGGCTTCAAGGGTGTCGAAGACCTGGGCGGCGACCTGAAGGCCTTGTTCCAGCTGGAGATACGCTACGACCCGGACATCGGCACGATCGAGGGGAAAACGCGGCCGCTGTTCCAGGGCCAGAGCCGGGTCGGTCTGCAGGGCGCCTTCGGCACCGTGCGCTTCGGCCGCGGCCTGACCGCGTTGCAGGACTCGTCCAGCGCGTTCGAGCCGTGGCGCGGGGTGCCCAGCACCGCCGGCTTCCAGACCGATCTGACGGTGGCGGGCTACAACAGCCAGCCGCTCGACCCGGCCGGCTCGTCGGCCAACCGGTGGTCGAACGCGGTGTTCTACAACTCGCCCGAGCAGGGCGGCTTCCAGCTCAACGTGACGGTCGCGAGCAAGGAGGCCAACGGCAATCCGGCGATCGTCGGCCGCGGCAGCCTGGCGAACCCGCAGTATCCGGCCAATGCGACGCTCGATTCGAATCCGTATTCCGTGTCCGGCACGTATAACGGCGGCATGGTCGGCGGCATGCTGGCGTACGAACGCAACGCGGCCGAGACCACCTTGTGGTCGGTGGCCGGCTCGCTCAAGCCGCATCCCGACGTCAAGCTGCTGGCGTCGTATCAGAAGCAGGATCAAAGCCATACCATGGCAAGCAACGCCAACACCAAGGCCTGGGTGACCGGCCTGAACTGGAACGTCGGCGTGGGCACCATTCTCGCGGGCTATGGGCAGAAGTCGCCCGACGGCGTCGCCAAGACCAAGCAGACCAGTGTCGGCTACGAATACAATTTGTCGACCCGCACCTACCTGTACGCGGATGCCTCGCGCCGCGCCAGCGCGGCGTCGGTCAATTTCTACGGCGTCGGCATCTTCCACAAATTCTGATCGGACACCATCATGAGACACCATTCCTTCCGCCGCCTGTCCGCCTGCCTGGCCATGCTGGCGCCGGCGCTGGCCATGGCCGACGACAAGATCACCCTGAGTTTCAACGAGCGCCCGCCCTACCTGGTGGCCGGCGCCGACGGCTCGGCGAGCGGCCTGACCGGCACGCCCGCTGCCGAGGCCTTCCACGCCGCCGGCATCGAGGTCGCGTGGAGCAAGGTGCCGCCCAACCGGCAACTGGTGGTGATCAAGGAGGGCGGCCCGAATTGCGCGATCGGCTGGTACAAGACGGCCGAGCGCGAGCAGTTCGCCAAATTCACCAAGCCGATTTATCGCGACAAGCCGACGGTGATCATCGCCAATCCCAAGTTCGCCACGGCCGAGCATGCCAAGCTCGGCGAGATCCTGGCGACCAAGGGCGTGCGCGTGCTGGTCAAGGAGAATTTCACCTACGGCCCGTACATCGACGCCGCGCTGGACAAGGTGAAGGCCGCGCAAACCAAGTCGAACGGCACGTCGACCCAGATGCTGCAACTGGTGAACGCCAATTCGGTCGACTTCATGTTCGCGTCCGAGGAGGAGGCCAGCTATCTGGTGGAGCAGTCCGGCATCGGGGCGGGCAACTTCAAGCAAATCAGGATGCCGGACGTGCCCGCCGGCGACGACCGCTACATCATGTGCAGCAAGGACGTTTCCGATGACGTCATCGGCAAGCTGAACAAGGCGATCGGCGCGAAGAAGAGCAAAAAATAGCGGCGCCATGTTGCGCGTCCTGCTCCTGTGGCTGTTGCTGGCGCCGGCGTGCCGGGCGCAGGACGCCATCGTCCTGTACTACAACGAACGCCCGCCGTACCTGATGAGCGCGCCGGACGGCGGCGTGCACGGCCTGACGGCGGACCCGGCGGCCGCGGCGTTTGCCGACGCCGGCGTGCCGGCGCGCTGGATGCGCATGCCCAGCAACCGTCAGCTGGCGCTGCTGCAGATGGGCGGCCAGCGCTGCGCGGTCGGCTGGTTCAGGAACGCCGAGCGCGAGCGCTACGCCAGGTTCACGCTGCCGATCTACCGCGACCTGCCGCTGGTGGCGGTGGTGCGCGACGACTTCGCGTTGCGCGACGCGTCGACGCTGCGGCAACTGGTCGCGATGCCGGGCGTGGTGGTGCTGGTGAAGGAGAAGTATTCCTATGGCGGCTATGTCGACGCCGCGCTGGCCGAGGCCCGGCCGATCCGGAGCGCCACCACCGCCGAGAGCGTGGCGATGGTGGCGATGATCGGCGCGCACCGGGCCGACCTGATGTTCCTGGCCTCGGAGGAGGCCGATTATCTGCTCCAGCTTCCCACGCTGCGCGACAAGGGCCTGCGGGTGCTGCACCTGACCGATGTGCCCGGAGGCGAGCGGCGCCACATCATGTGCAGCAAGGATGTCAGCGACGACATCCTGCGCCGGCTGGACAAGGAGATCCAGCAGAGGTCGGGCGGGCCGTGAACCGTCAAGGGCGCCCGTATGCGCGCCGCCCGCGCGACCGACATCATCGCCGAGCAGATGCAAATGCTCGACGGTGCTCAAGCTTTGGGGGGGCCTAATGCTAAGATTCCCGCCGCATGTTCGATGAAGATGATTGTGTTCGCCAGCCGCAATGCGTGATGGGCCTTTTGAAGCCAACGACATACAGCACGAAGTCGATTTATCCCGAATTGTCGTGACTGCGGAGTTCCTTTGCCGAATGTTACTTGTACAGTTTTCGGGCCTACCAGCCGATAGGATTTGTGAGCGGAAATATTGCGCCATTGATTTACGGTTAAGTTGATGTCTGGATCTCTAAGAAGTAGAGCTGCAATAGTCTTATGAGATTCGGGGAATCCGCGCACCAACGTACCGAAATCGATTGTGTCCCACGACGTGGTGTATGAAGACTGCGCCGGGACCGGCGTTTAGGAAGGCCGCTTGAGGGCGGCCATTGTGATTCTTGAGGTAAATTTGGGTTTGCGAAGACTCAACTCAACCAAAGGAAAACACAATGACCAACGCCACTATCGCATTATCCGAGCTCGCCGAAAAGGGGGCAGATGCGGATTTCATCCGCCAGACGCTGCAGCACGCGCTACAAAGGCTGATGGAAATGGATGTTGAATCGCTTTGCCAGGCTGCGTACGGCGAGCGCAGCGAGGAACGGATCAACAGCCGCAACGGCTACCGCGACCGGGCTTATGAAACGCGCGCCGGTAAGCTTGATCTCAAGATTCCAAAGCTGCGCAGCGGCAGCTATTTCCCGGGTTTTCTGGAGCCTCGCCGCACCGCCGAGAAGGCGCTAACGGCGGTTATCCAAGAAGCGTACATCCAAGGGATTTCCACTCGTTCAGTCGATGAACTGGTCAAGGCGATGGGCATGACCGGCGTCTCTAAGAGCCAAGTCTCTCGCCTGTGCGAAGAAATTGATGAACGCGTTCACGCTTTCCTCAACCGCCCAATCGAAGGTGACTGGCCCTACTTGTGGATTGATGCCACCTACGTCAAATCCCGCGAGGCCGGACGAGTGGTGTCGACGGCTGTGATAATCGCTGTCGCAGTCAACACCGATGGCGTGCGGGAGATCCTGGGCGTGGCCACCGGACCGTCAGAAGCAGAGACATTTTGGAGCGAGTTTTTGCGCGGCTTAAGCCGCCGTGGCCTACGCGGCGTCAAACTCGTCATCTCAGACGCCCATGAGGGCCTCAAGGCTGCTGCCAGCAAGGTATTCAAGACCACTTGGCAGCGCTGCCGGGTGCACTTCATCCGCAACGCCCTGGCCCATGGCCAGCGCCAAGCCGTGCTGGCCATGATTAATACCATTTTCGTGCAGGAGAGCGCAGAAGCGGCCAGCGCACAGTGGCGCGCGGTAGCAGACCAGCTCAGGCCGAAATTTCCAAAGCTGGCCGACATGATGGATGCTGCGGAAAATGAAGTGCTGGCCTTCATGAGTTTCCCACGCGCCCACCGTACTCAGATTCACAGCACCAATCCGCTTGAGCGACTCAACGCGGAGGTCAAGCGGCGCACCAACGTGGTAGGCATATTCCCCAACGACAAAGCCATCATCCGCCTCGTCGGCGCCATGATGCTCGAGCAAAACGACGAGTGGTCGCTGCAGCGACGCTACATGCAGCTTGAAGGATTGCAAAGCTTGAGCGACAATCAGACCGCACGGCTCTCCGCCGTGATTAACTGATCGGGGACCCAGCCCCTTGAGAATCACATCTCATACACCACGCCTGGGGACACAATCCCGAAATCTAACGAGGTCGCGTCAACCGGCCACGCTTCAGACGCGCCTAAGCCATCAAAAGATTCAAGTAGAGTCCTGTACGCTCCGGCTTTGTCCACGCGCAGAACTTTTCGGTAAAGCGAGAGAGCCCATCGTAGTAGGCTGATATATTCGGGGTCTTGCGCGATGCGGGCCAAATTACATACCATGCACGTTGGAATCCACAATTGTCCCACGCGGGTCTTCGCTCAATGGGGCATCGGCAGATGCTGGCAGGTGCGCGGGGGCGCGTTTGCCATTCTGGGGCCTATGGTTGCCACTACTCAGTAGGCCCCAAAAAGTCGGTCCAGGGCGCTTTGAATATCAAGTTGATGCGCGCGCGCCGATGCGACGTTGACTTTGAGTTCGCTTAACGGGATGGAGCCTGGTTGCGGGGTATCCATGACGTACTCCGCACCATGGACCGCGATGATGGGAAAGAGATCTGGCGGCGGCGTCACCGATGAAAACGCCGACAAGGGGCGGAGGGGGACCACTATTCTCGTCGCCAGGCCGCTGATCACATTACTTTGCACATCGACGAGGTAAGGGATGTTGCGGCGGTTCTTACCTGGATTGGCGAAAATGTCAAAGCGGCTCATCAGAAAGACCGCCACTCTTCAAGCGCCAGACCTTCCTCCTCCATCCCCCGGTTGTAGGCCATCAAAAAACCGGCATGCTCTTCATTCCATTGCAGCTCTTTACGTGCTTGAATTTCTTCGCGTAAGCGTTGCTCGCACACCTGTGAGATGTTAATGCCAAGGCTCTTCGCAGCTTGGTAGACATCCATCGATAGCGTAATGTTGGTGGATTTTTTTGCAGGCAGCTTGAGTGGAGCCGTGGAGGGTTTCATGATGATCCAATGCGCATCAGGAATGTGGGTGTGTGATGCGTATTATACGCTTGCTTGTTTTCGGGGCGGAGGGCGCGATCTGTACAATGAGAGCTGATTGCAATCGTGACGCATGCCTGGTCCGATGCATACAACCAGGAGAGGACGTTTGCGGCACACATCGATAGCGCGCCAGATGGCGCTGGTCAGCTACGGCACGCGGTTCCTGCGCGGCCACGCGGAGCTGGAGGACTGGTACCGCCACGGCATCTTCTTCGGCGCCCGCCTGCAGTTCCGCGCGCCGGACGGCAACGCCCTGCTGGCCGACGACTTCACCTGGTGGCTGGGCATCCTGCGGCAGTCCGGCGCGCTGCGGCTGTCGTTGCACCTGCCCGCCGAATTCGGGCTCGATGCGGAGCGCGCCACGCGCGGCGGCGCGTACGCCGTGGCGGTGCATTTCGCCGACCGCCACGAGATCTGGATCGTGGGCGAGGAGCGCGCCGCGTGGCACGAGCATCCGCTGCTGCCCGACGATGGCCACTACCCGGCGTTCCCCGACGCGACGTACTGGGGCGGCGAGCTCGATAGCTATTGGCGGGTCGCCGAGCGCCCGGGTACGCTTGAGGTGGCCGACACCAACTGGAAGCAGCTGGCGGCCGCCATCTCGGCCGATCTCGACATCCGCGTGCCGTCCAGCCTGGTGCCGGCGGGGCCGCTGTTCCTGCCTGGCGGGGAGCCGGAATCCTGGGAGAAGCTGCCGCTGTTCGCCAGGTCCGCGGCGGCCGCGCCCGCGCACCATCTGCTGGCGACGCTGTATGCGGAACAGGCGAAGTTATCCAACGAGATGAATCCGAAGAACGAAAACAGCGCCTTCCGGCACATGGGCGAGGCCGACGCCGTGGCGCTGGAAAACTGGGGACGTCGCCTCGACAGCTGGATCATCGAGGCGGAGCTGCGCTGTGCCAACGCGCCATCGCGATGGCGGCGGGTTGCCTGTTCGTGGTGGCCTGCGCCCACATCATCGTCCGGTTCCCATGGCTGGCGGTCCTGATCGGCCTGCCGTACGCGCTGCACGTCCGCTACAAGCGGCGCGACTGACTGCGGCGCTTCAACGCGGCAGCGTGCGCTCGACGTGGACGCGCGCCAGCGCGAACGCCTGCCGCAGCACCGCCAGGTCGCCGATGTGATTGGACAGCAGCAGGATCAACTGATCGCTCAGCATCCGGCTTTGCTGCGCGTCCAGGTCCTGGCGCGAATCGCTGAGCATGTCGTAGAAATCGTCGTAGTCGTCCAGGTTCTGGCCGAGCCTCAGTGGCAGGTCCATATCGGCTCCTCTCAGGCGGTCAGCAGGCGGCCGGCGGCCAGGCCCCACAGCGTGCGCACGGCCAGCACCAGCACGGCTGCCGTCAGCAGCCACAGCAGGAGCGTGGCGATCCATTGCAGCCCGGCGCCGCCGACCGCGCCGGCGTACATCAGCGCGGCGTTGGACAGCGCCGCCAGCGGGAAGCCGATCGCCCACCACGCGGGCGAGAACGGCGCCGGTTGCACGGCCAGCCGGTACGCGACGATCACGAACAGGAACAGCGCGAAATAGAACAGCAGCGCCGCGAACATGTCCACCCGGTGCACCAGGTTGACGTAGGCGATGAAGCCGACCGCGAACGGCGCCACCAGGATCATCTTGGACGGCCGCATGGCCGCGCCCAGCGGCGCCTGGTGCACCAGCCGCGAGAAGATCAGCACGAAGAACACCAGCGCGCTGACGCCGCCGATGGCGGCCGCCAGCAGGTTCACCTCGTGCGTCCAGCCGGCCGTCAGCGCGCCGCCCGTCACCACGATGTCGAGGCTGCCGACGCCGGCGATCAGCCAGGCCGGCACCACGCTGGCCGGCACGGCGTTGCCGTTGAGCAGGCGGGAGATCATGACCACGCTCAGCGCCAGCGTGGCCAGCGTGCCGACGCTCCACACCACCAGCTGGGCCGCCGCGCTGTAGCCGCCGATCACGCTCGACAGCAGCAGCACGCTGATGCCGACGGTGCCGAAGAAGCTGCCGATCACCGGGTGCGCGAATTCCTGTTTGACCAGCCCGGGATGGCGCAGCAGCTTGGCCAGGTAGCACAGCGCCAGCACCGCGAACAGCGCCAGCGCGGCGATGCCGAGCGCGTTCGACACCGCGGCGCCGGTGCCGTAGGTCTTGCCGGCCAGGCGCCAGGCCAGCGCCAGGCCGGCCACGCTCATCACGGAGCCGAACAGGCTGACGGGCAGGTGGCGCAGCGACGGCGTGGCGCGCGCGGCGGCGGGGGATAATCGGGCGGTTTCCATCATGACTCCAGGGGGCTGTTTGCGTGAGCCCATTCTGCCCCGGCGCCGCCCGTCCGTGCGCGCCCTGGCCCAAAAGCGACGCCGGATGTCCCCAAATCCGCTAAGCGGCCCGGCCCTGGTCGCCGGCGCGGAAGCGTTCGCGGTACAGCCTGGGCGTGGTGCCCAGCTGGCGCGCAAAGCTCATGCGCATCTGCGCGGCGCTGCTGAAGCCGCAGCGGAAGGCCACCGTCTTGAGCGGCACGTCGGTCTCCTCCAGCAGCTTGCGGGCCACGTCGATGCGCACCTGGTCGACAAACACCGACGGCGTCACCTGCGCGTGCCTGGCGAAGGCGCGCGAGAAGGTGCGCCGGCTCACGCCCACCGCGTCGGCGATCTCCTCGATGGTCAGGGCGTCGCCGATGTGGTCGGTCACGTGCCTGAGCACCCGGGCCACCAGCGAATCCTCGTCCGGGCCGACCGCCAGGTAGGGGCTGTACTGCGACTGCCCGCCGTCGCGGCGGATGTAGACGATCAGGCGCTTGGCCACCTTCATGGCCAGCTCGTGGCCCCAGTCCTCGGCCACCAGCGCCAGGCACAGGTCGATGCCGGCCGCCACGCCGCCGCAGGTGAACAGGTTGCCGTCGCGCACGAAGATCTTGTCGGGCCGCACGTTCGCGCCGGGGAACTGGTCGGACAGCCGCTGCGCGTGGTCCCAGTGGGTGGTGATCTCGCGGCCGGCCAGCAGGCCGGCGTGGCCCAGCAGGAACACGCCGTTGCACACCGCGCCGTAGCGGCGGGCGCCGCGCGCGCGCAGCCGCAGCCAGTCGACCAGCGCCGGCTCGGGCCGGTAGTCCGGGAAGCGCGGGCCGCCGGCCACCAGCAGCGTGTCGCTGTCGGCGTGGTGGTCCAGGTAGCCGCTGTGGACCCGGAACTCGATGCCGCTGGAGCACACCACGCTGTCCGGGCGGCCGCCCACCAGCGTGATGGCGTAGCGCTGCGCCTCGGGCAGGAAGCGGTTCGCCTCGGCAAACACGTCCAGCGGACCCGCCACGTCCAGCGCCTGCACGCCATCCAGCACCACCAGGGTTAGTTTCACCGCAGCCGCCCGTTCAAATCCCCCATCATAAGCCAGAGCGCGCGGGGGCGCGGCCGCCCCGGAATGATATTAATAATATATAAATATCATCTCCGCTACGGATTTGCAACAGCGCGACGATCGCCTGTTCAGCTGCAAGCGACTTCGTGTAATACTGGACCGACATGAGTTGGCTACGGGGGCAGTGCCATGTCCGCATCTGAAACACATCCGGTTGCCGCCACCGACAGCGAGGTGGCCGAGGCCGAACCGCTGCTGCAGCTGCTGCGCGCCTGCCTGATGGCGCACGAGATGCCCCAGCACGCGGCCACGCTGCGCCAGCTGGCGCAGCGCCGGCTCAACGGCTCGCAGGCGCTGGAACTGGAGGCGTTCGCGCTGCTGGCGCGCGCGGCCGATCCGGCCTGCGCGGCCGACGCGCTGCTGCTGCCGGCCCGCGCGCTGCAGCTGCGGGCCCAGACCGAGCAGCATCCGCTGGCCCAGGCCGCCGCGCTGCGGGCGCTGCACGCGGTGCAGACGCGGCTGCGCCTGCACCACGCCGCGCTCGACAGCCTGGCCCGGGCCGCCGAGCTGTACGCGCGCTGCGCGCTGCCGCGGCTGGCGGCCCAGATGCGCGCCGCGCGCTGCCGCGTCATGCTCAGCGCCGAGATGTACCCGGAACTGCTGCAGTTCTGCGCCGCCACGCTGGCCCAGCCGGACGAGCTGAGCCCGGCCATCGACGTCATGCTGCTCGACAGCGCCGCCTCGGGCGCCTACTACCTGGCGCTGGAGGAGGCCGACGAGGCGGCCGCCGCGCCGCTGTGGCGCGACTGCCTGGCGCGGCGCCAGCTGGTGCTGCGCCGCACCCGCGAGTACGGGTTGGCGGCGCAGGAATGCCTGGCGCTGCTGAACCTGGCCGTGGTCAGCGCCAGCTGCGAGCAGGCCGGCGCCTGCCGCGACTACATGGCCCAGCTGCACGCCAAGTTCGGCCGCGACGGCTACTGGACGCCGTGGCTGCGGCTGTCGGCGCTGCTGGCCGACTGCGCGGACGGCGACCCGGTGCGCGCCTGGGCCGCGCTGCGCGCCTACGAGGCCGGGCTGGACGCCGATACCCCGCACGGCCCGCGCCTGCGCGAGATCACGCTGCACGCGCTGCGCCGCTACGGCCGGCGCTGGGGCCACATGGAGGTGGCGCTGCAGGCCGCGATCGGCCAGGTGGCGGCCGAGCGCGGCCACAAGCGCGCGCTGTGCGTCGCGCTGGGCGAGACGCTGAGCGCGGTCATGGAGCGGCCGCAGCTGCTGCACCAGAACGCGCTGCTGGCGCAGCACGGCACGGTGCTGGAGAATTCGCTGATGCAGCGCAATCAGGAGCTGGGCGAGGCGCTCGACACGCTGCAGCGCGAGGTGGCGGTGCGCCAGGCCGCCGAGCAGGCGCTGCAGGCGGCGCACGACCGCCTCGAGCAGCAGGTGCGCGAGCGCACCGACGAGCTGGGCCACGCGATGCGGGCGCTGATGCAGCAGGAGAAGCAGCTGGGCCTGTCGCGCATGGTGGTCGGCATGGCGCACGAGCTCAACACGCCGCTGGGCAACGCCCGGGTGGCGGCCAGCGCCATCACGGCCCAGGCCGAGGCGTTGCGGCGCGGCCTGGACGCCGGGCGCCTGCGCCGCAGCGAGGTGGCCGGGCTGCTGGACAGCGTCACCGAGGGCGGCGCGCTGGTGGACCGCGCGCTGGGCCAGATCGGCGGCCTGGTCGAGCGCTTCAAGGGCCTGGCCGGCCAGCCGACCCACGAGCCGGCCAGCCGCTTCGACCTGGCCGAGCGGCTGCGCTACTGCGCCGGCGCGTGGGAGCAGGGCTTGCGCGAGCGCGCCGTCAGCCTGACGCTGGCGCTGCCGGAGCAGCTGTGGCTGCACGGCTATCCGGGCGCCTGCCAGCAGGTGTTCCAGCACCTGATGGACAACTGTCTGCTGCACGCGTTTGCCGGGCGCGCCGGCGGCGCCATCGTGGTCGAGGCGCGCGCCGGCGACGGCGCGGTCCACATCGACTGGCGCGACGACGGCGTCGGCATCGCGCCCGAGCACGTGCCGCTGGTGTTCGAGCCGTTCTACACCACCCAGCTGGGCCTGACCGGGGCCGGGCTGGGGCTGGCCAGCGTGCACAGCATGGTGGTCGGCCTGATGCGCGGCCAGGTCACGCTCGACAGCGCGCCGCGGCGCGGCACGCGGGTGTCGCTGCGCCTGCCCTGCGGCGGGGACGCGCCATGAGCGGCCGGCGCGCGGCGGCGCGGTGGTGGACGCTGCGACGCTCGCTGGCGTTGGCGTTGGCCTGGGCGCTGGCGCTGGCTTGGGCGCCGCTGGCGCGCGCCGCCCCGCCCGAACCGCTGCGCCTGGTGGCGGCCGACCTGCCGCCGTACGCGGCCGCGCAGGGCGGCGACAGCCCCGGCGCGCTGGTCGAGCTGGCGCAGGAAATGGCGCGCCGCGTGGGGGCGCCGGCCACGGTGGAGTTCTATCCGTGGCAACGGGCGCTGGCGCTGACCGGCGTGCACTCGCGCACGCTGGTGGTGCCGCTGACCCGCACGCCCGAGCGCGAGGCGCACTACCGCTGGCTGGTGCGGCTGCGCCGGCAGGACTTCGTGTTTGTCGGCCGCCACGGCGGCGGCGTCGACCTGCGCGACCCGGCGGCGCTGGCGGCGCGGCCGGTGGCGGTGCTGCGCGGCTCGCCGCACAAGCGCCTGCTGGAGTCGCTGCACTTCAGCGCGGTGGCCGAGTGCGCGTCGGTGCGCGAATGCATGCGCATGGTCAGCAAGGGCGTGGTGGACGCCACCTACGGCGGCGAGGACATCCACCGCTACGCGGCCCGGCTGGACGGCTTCCACGAGGCCGACTTCGACTTCAGCCCGGTGTTCAGCAGCGGCGACATCTGGCTGGCCGGCTCGCGCGACATCGGCGAGGACGAGTGCCGCGCGTGGCGCGCCGCGCACGAAGCCATGCGCGCCGACGGCACGCTGGCGCGCCTGCTGCATAAGTACGGCCTGGCGCCCAACTGAGCGCCTACTTCGGCCGCGCCCGGCGCGCCTGGATTTCCCGGATCAGCTTGAGCTCCTTGTCGCTGGCCCTGTCCAGCAGCGCCGCGTGCTTGCGGCCCTGCTCGGCGTACGCGGCCACCTCGGGCGGCACCGGCGTGGCCGGATGCAGCTGGTAGGCGATCCACGCCGACAGCAGGCACAGCGCCAGCGTGCCGGCCGCGTAGGCGCCCAGCCACAGGCCGGTCTGGCCGCGCGCCCGGTGCAGCGCCTGGCACACCTGCGCCGCCTCGCTGGTGGCGGCGCGCAGCTGGCCGACCAGCCCGGCCACGGCGGCGTCGGCCGCCTCGGTGGCCGCGCGCGCGGCCTCGCGCCCGGTGGCCTCCAGCCGCACGGCGGCCTGCGCCTCGATGCGCACCGCCTCGGCGATGCGGGCGTCGATCTGGTTCAGGCTGATGTGGGCCATGCGCACCAGCTTGTCGCAGCCGGCGATTTGCTTGGAAAAGTTCTGCAGGTCGGCATGAAAGCGGTCGACCAGCGCGCCGTGGGCGTCGACCTTGTCGTTGAGCGTGTTGAAGAAGTCGCCTTGCGATGCCGCGGGCTGCTCGTCTGGATTCATGCGCTGCCTCTCGATAACCGGGAAGCCCTATTGTAGTTTCAAGCGGCGGCCTTGTGGGGCCGGCCGTGGCCGGCCGCCGCCGTGAAATTTAGCCGCCGATGGTCAGCGTCAGCGCGCTGCCGCTGTAGTTCGGCGTGGCGCTGCGGCCGTCCACCTGGATGGCGGCGAAGCGGCCCGTCAAACGGCCGGCCGTCAGCACCGTCAGCACCTCGCCCGCCCTGGGCTGGTAGCCGCCGGCGAACTTGATGTGCAGCGTGCCGCCGGCGATCACGGCGTTGCCGGCCACGGCCAGGCTGCCGCGCGCGCCGCCGCCCAGGTCCAGCTCCAGCGTGGTGGCGCCGGCCAGCTGGGTGTACTGGCCGGCCAGCCTGAGCGCGCCCGGGGCGTTGGCGATCAGGGTGCCGCCGCTGACATAGACGTCGCCGTTGCCGAAGGCGGCGGCGCTGTCGCCCTCGAGCGCGCCGGCCGTCAGCTCGGTGCCGCCGCTCCAGCTGTTGTTGCCCGCCAGCCTGAGCGTGCCGCTGCCCTGCTTGACCAGCTTGCCCGTGCCGCCGATGTCGTTGCGCCAGCGGTCGGCCGCGTTAAAGCCGCCCCTGGCCGCGTCCATCACCAGCACCACGTTGCCGCTGAAGGCGCCGTAGCCGTCTGCCGCGGCAAACAGGTTCAGCCTGCCCCAGCCCTCGGGGTCGTCCATCACGGGCGCGCCGGACGGCAGCGCGGTGGTCTTGAGCACCACGCGCCGCTGGGCGTCGCTCAGGTAGGGCAGGCGGGTTTCCAGCAGCACCTCGGCGCCCTTGGGCACCACGGCCGGCGCGCCGGTGGCGCCGACCAGCGGCAGGCCGTAGGTGCTGCGGCGCAGGTAGTTGGCCTGGTTGACATCGTGGTCGGCGAAGCGGTCGCCGCCCGCGCCGGACTGCGCGTACGCCGCGAAGCTGTCGGCCGTGGTGGCGGTGGCGGCCATCAGCGTGGCGTGCGCCTGGGCCACGGCCGCGCTCTTCTTGGCCGCGTTGGCCGGGTCGGCCAGGTTGGCCGCCACCACGGCGGTGGCGTGGATGCGCCCGCTCAGCACGTCCAGCGGCGAGTGCATGCCGGCCCAGATGCGCGCCTCGCCCAGCTCCAGCCCGCGGCTGATCAGTTCCTGGTAGCGTTCCGGCACCGCGTACGCCATCGCCAGCGTGTCGCGCATCGCCTCGGCCGAGTGGCCGCTGGTGAAGCCGCCGTCGGTGGTGGGCGTGGAACTCTTGGCCGGCACCAGCGCCGGCAGCACCTGCACCGCGCTGCTCCAGCGATACGGGCGGGCGTACTTGTAGAAGCGCTTGGCCGGCTCGGTCGAGCCGTTGGTGCCGACCAGGTTGACCAGATCCACCACCGCGCCGAAGCCGGGGTTGGCCGCGCCGCCGACGCCGGTGTTGTTGCCGCCGTCGTTGTACAACTTGCTGGTGGCGTCGTCGGCGATGGCGGTGATGGTGGTGGTCTGCTGGGCGGCGGCGCGCCAGGCCGCCGTCAGCGGGCCCAGGCCGTCGGTCACGCTGTAGCCCTTGCCGCGGCGGTCGTCCAGGTAGGCCTGCAGCGCCTGCGCCGGCGTGCGGGCGGCGGTGGCGCGCACCACGTAGTCGATATTGGCCGCGTGCACGGCGGCGTTGACGACCGTGCCGCCGTCGCTGCCGTCGTTGGGCACGCCGGACCAGACCGAGGGCAGCACGGCCGGGAAGCCGGCCGCCGCGTCGGCGCTGACGCCGGCGTCGACGATCTCGGTCAACGGCTTCCACACCTGCAGGAAGCCGCCCAGCACACGCACGCCGGCGTTGGTGGCCAGCGTGGCGTAGCGGGCGTCGCCGCGCTGGTTGGTGGCGGCGGTGTCGACAAAGGCGGTGACGGCCGGCACCGCCACCACCTCGGCCGCGCCCTGGTCGGCCGGCGCCGGCGGGATCACCAGCACCTGGTCTTCGGAACTGGCGCCGCAGGCGGCGAGGGCGAGGGCGATGCTGGCGGCAAGCAGCAGCGGACGGGCGGGGAGGCGATGCATGGCGATTCCTGGATGAGATGAAAGAGGCCATAGAGTAATGACGTCGTATGACATGCTTGTTACACCATGATTATGGGAGCGCTTCCAGTCGAAAATATCGTGCGGCCGGGCGGACCACGCCGGACGACGTTATAGTGGCGCTCTTCCCGTCCGCCAAGGCATCGGCGGCATCGACCAGGCCATCACCGTGCGCGGCGCCGACCGCCGCAACCCCGTCCTGCTGATGCTGCACGGCGGCCCCGGTTACGTGGCCATGCCGACCAGCTGGTACTTCCAGCGCGGCGCCGGCAAGACCTACGCGGCCAACGATCCGGCCGTGGTGGCGCCGACCATGACGCGCGCCCGCGGGCTGGGCCACTACGGCGGCGCGGTCTACAACCGGCGCGGCTTCGACGCCGAGTCGGCTGCGGTGCGGCTGGCGCCGGAGTACTCGGACGCCGAGCTGCGCACGCTCTGGGAGGCCGGCGAGTTCTCGTCCAACCGCCTGCTGGCGGAAACCATCGCCATGGATTTCAGCGGCATGGATGTCGCGCCCTGATACAATGGCCGCGTGAAAAAAATCCTGCTCATCGTGCTGCTCACCATCCTGCCGATCCAGTACGCCTGGTCGATGGCGGCGGTGTATTGCCAGCACGAGCCGGCCAAGGTGGCGCACTTCGGCCACCACGGCCACCAGCACCAGGCCCAGGCCGACGACGGCGCCGGGCAGGACAAGCCGGCCAAGGTCCACAGCGACTGCGAGGTCTGCCACCATGCGGTGCAGGCCTCGGTGCCGGTGGGCGCCGCGCTCGTGGTGGCCGCCGCGCCGTGCGCGCACGCGCCGCCGTCGCCGTCGCGCTACCTGTCCCACATCGCCGACGGGCCCGCGCGGCCCGACTGGCTGCTCGTCGCCTAGCGCGACGAGGCCCTCGCCCGCTCTTCTTAGACGCCTGAGTCTCGTCGAATTCCTGTTCCTTTCTGGAGAATTCGATGTTCAAGTATGTGTTGCCGCTCGTCGTAGCGGCGTGGTCCGCCCATGCGCGGGCCGAAACCGAGCCGTCCGCGCCGCTGACGCTGCCGTCCGCGCTGGCGCTGGCCGCCGGCGCCAACCCCGAGCTGGCCGCCGCCCGCCATGAGCTGGGCGCGCAGGACGGCGCCGTGCTGCAGGCCGGCCTGCCGCCCAATCCCACACTGTCGGCCGAACGGGTCGGCGCCCGCCGCGGCGACGCCGCGCGCGAGACCACCTTCCAACTGAGCCAGCCGCTGGAGCTGGGCGGCAAGCGCGCGGCCCGCGTGCTGGCGGCCGGGCGTGGCCGAGACAGTGTGTCGGCCTCGCTGGCAGTGCGCCAGGCCGAGACGCGCGCCGGCGTGATCGACGCCTGGTTCGCCGTGCTGGCGGCGCAGGAGCATGTGCGGCTGGCGCGCCAGGCCGCCGAACTGGCGCGGCGCGCGGCCGGCGCCACCGCGCGCCGCGTGGTGGCCGGCAAGGTGTCGCCGGTGGAGGAGACCCGCGCCAACGTGGCCGCGTCCTCGGTGCGGCTTGAGCTGGTCCGCGCCGACGGCGCGCTGGCCGGCGCGCGCCAGCGCCTGGCGGCGCTGTGGGGCAATCCGGCGCCGCGCTTCGAGCGGGTCGACGGCGCCATCGACGCGCTGCCGGCGCTGCCGCCGGACCAGGACCTGCGCGCGCGGCTGCAACGCGCGCCGGCGCTGGCGCTGGCCCGCGCGGAACTGGCGCGGCGCCAGGCGCTGGCGCAGGTGGAGCTGAGCAAGCGCGCGCCGGACCTGACGCTCAGTGTCGGCAGCAAGCGTTCGGAGGAGCCGGGCCGCACGCAGGCGGTGATCGGCATCTCGGTGCCGCTGCCGCTGTTCGACCGCAACCAGGGCGGCGTGCTGGAATCGGCGCGCCGCGTCGACCAGGCGCGCGACGAGCTGGCCGCCACCGCGCTGCGGCTGGAGACCGAGCTGGCGCTGGCGCGCGGCGAGTTCGGGGTCGCCCGCCAGCAGGCGCAGGCCCTGCGCGACGACATCCTGCCCGGCGCGCAAAGCGCCTACGCCGCCGCCAGCACCGGCTTCGAATACGGCAAGTTCGGCTTCCTCGACGTGCTTGACGCCCAGCGCACCTTGCTGCAGGCGCAAACGCAATATCTGAACGCGCTGGCGGACGCGCACCGCGCGCTGGCCGCCATCGACCGCATCCTCGGAGAAGACCATGAATAAAACGCAGAAAATCACCATCGCCGTCATGGCGATCATTGGACTGCTGCTGACGGCGCTGATGCTGATGCCGCGGCGCGACGCCGGTCCTGACGCACCGGCCGCCCGCGAGGCCCAATCGGACCAGCCGGACCAGGCAGGACGCATGGGGCGCACGGAGCAGGCGCCGTCCGAGCAGGGCGGGCACGCGGGGCAGGTGGCGCAGGAGCAGGGTGGGCGCGCGGAGCAGGCGCCGTCCGAGCGGGACGGGCACGTGGAGCCGGAGCACGGCGGACACGCCGACGCGCAGCCGGACAAGATCGTCCTCGACGACGCCCGGGCCAAGGCCGCCGGCATCGTGCTGGCCGTGTCGGCGCCGGCCCGGATCGATGTGGGCATCACGCTGCCGGGCGAGATCCGCTTCAACGAGGACCGCACCGCGCACGTCGTGCCCAAGCTGGCCGGCGTGGTCACCAGCGTGCGCGCGGAGCTGGGGCAGAACGTCAAGCGCGGGCAGGTGCTGGCGGTGATCGCCAGCAGCGCCCTGTCCGAGCAGCGCAGTGAGCTGCTGTCGGCCGAGCGGCGGCTGGCGCTGGCCACCACCACCTTCGAGCGCGAACGCCGGCTGTGGCAGGACAAGATCTCCGCCGAACAGGACTATCTGCAGGCCAGACAGGCGCAGAGCGAAGCCGGGATCGCGCTGCGCAACGCGCGCCAGAAGCTTGACGCCATCGGCGCCGGCGTGGGCGCTGCGGCCAGCGGCGCGCAGCTGAACCGCCTGGAACTGCGGGCGCCGTTCGACGGCGTGGTGATGGAGAAGCACCTCGCGCTGGGCGAGGCGGTCAAGGAGGATGCCGCCGTCTTCACCATCTCCGACCTGTCCAGCGTGTGGGCGGAGATCGCCGTGCCGCCGCGCGACCTGGCGCTGGTGCGCGTGGGCCAGACGGTGCTGGTCAAGGCCTCCGCCTTCGACGCCCAGGCCAGCGGCAAGATCACCTACGTCGGCGCGCTGCTGGGCGAGCAGACCCGCACCGCCAAGGCCCGCGTGGCGCTGGCCAATCCCGACCGCGCATGGCGCCCCGGCCTGTTCGTCAGCGTCGACGTGCCGTCCGGCCGGGCCGCCGCCACTGGCGCGAACGCCGCCAGCGCCGGCGACGCAGCCATCGCCGCCGTCGCCGTGGCGGCCGACGCCATCCAGACGGTGGACGGCAAGCCGGTGGTGTTCGTCAAGCAGGCGGGCGGCTTCCGCGCGCAGCCGGTCACGCCCGGCCGCAGCGACGGCAAGCTGACCGAGATCGTCCGGGGCCTGGCGGCCGGCGCGCGCTACGCGGCGGCCGGCAGCTTCGTGCTCAAGGCGGAACTGGGCAAGGACGGCGCCGAACATGCGCACTGAGAAGGAGGACACCATGTTTGAACGACTCATCCGCTTCGCCATCGCCCAGCGCTGGCTGGTGCTGCTGGCGGTGGCCGGCATGGCCGCCCTCGGCGTCTACAACTACCAGCGGCTGCCGATCGACGCCGTGCCCGACATCACCAACGTGCAGGTGCAGGTCAACACCCCGGCGCCCGGCTACTCGCCGCTGGAGACCGAGCAGCGCGTCACCGTCCCGATCGAGACGCTGATGGCAGGCCTGCCCGGCCTGGAGCAGACACGCTCGCTGTCGCGCTACGGCCTGTCGCAGGTCACTGTGGTGTTCAAGGACGGCACCGACATTTTCTTCGCGCGCCAGTTGGTCGGCGAGCGCCTGCAGCAGGCGCGCGCGCAGCTGCCGGCCGGCGTCGCGCCGGCCATGGGGCCGGTGTCGACCGGCCTGGGCGAAATCTACCTGTGGACGGTGGAGGCCAAACCCGGCGCGAAGAAGCCCGACGGCTCGCCCTACACCCCGGCCGACCTGCGCGAGATCCAGGACTGGATCGTCAAGCCGCAGCTGCGCAACGTGGCCGGCGTGGCCGAGATCAACTCCATCGGCGGCTACGCCAAGGAGTACCATGTGGCGCCCGATCCGCAGCGGCTGGCCTCCCACGGCCTGACGCTGCGCGACGTGGTGGCGGCGCTCGAGCGCAACAACGGCAACGCCGGCGCCGGCTACATCGAGCGGCGCGGCGAGCAGCTGCTGGTGCGCGCGCCGGGCCAGGTGCGCTCGCTCGACGACATCGGCGACATCATCCTGGCCAACGCCGGCGGCGTGCCGCTGCGCGTGCGCGACGTGGCGCAGGTGGCGCTCGGGCGCGAGCTGCGCACCGGCGCCGCCACCGGCGACGGCCGCGAGGTGGTGCTGGGCACCGTCTTCATGTTGATCGGCCAGAACAGCCGCGCCGTGTCGCAGGCGGTGGACCGCAAGATGGTCGACATCAACCGCAGCCTGCCGGCCGGCGTGCACGCCGTCACCGTGTACGACCGCACCGCGCTGGTGGACAAGGCGATCGGCACCGTCAAGCGCAACCTGCTGGAGGGCGCGGCGCTGGTGGTCGCGGTGCTGTTCCTGTTCCTCGGGAATATCCGCGCGGCGCTGATCACCGCGCTGGTGATCCCGCTGGCGATGCTGTTCACCTTCACCGGCATGGTGACGTACCAGGTCAGCGCCAACCTGCTCAGCCTGGGCGCGCTGGACTTCGGCATCATCGTCGACGGCGCCGTGGTCATCGTCGAGAACTGCGTGCGGCGCCTGGCCCACGCGCAGGCGCGCCACGGCCGCGTGCTCACGCGCGCCGAGCGCTTCGAGGAAGTCTTCGCCGCCGCGCGCGAGGCCCGCAGGCCGCTGCTGTTCGGGCAGCTGATCATCATGGTGGTCTACCTGCCGATCTTCGCGCTGACCGGCGTCGAGGGCCGCATGTTCCATCCGATGGCGCTGACGGTGGTGCTGGCGCTGGCCGGCGCGATGCTGTTGTCGGTCACCTTCATCCCCGCCGCCGTGGCGCTGTTCATCGGTGAGCATGTGGTGGAGAAGGAGCAGCGCCGCGTCGGCGCGTGGTACGCGGCGCTGCTGGAACGCGCGCTGGCCGGCACGCCGGTGGTGCTGGCGTTTTCCGGCATCGCGGTGGCGCTGTCGGTGCTGCTGGCCACGCGGCTGGGCAGCGAGTTCGTGCCCAGCCTGAACGAGGGCGACCTCGCGATCCAGGCGCTGCGCATCCCCGGCACCAGCCTGACGCAGTCGGTGGCGATGCAACAGCAGCTGGAGCTGGCGTTGACGCGCCAGTTCCCCGAGATCGAGCGCGTGTTCGCGCGCACCGGCACGGCGGAAATCGCGTCCGACCCGATGCCGCCCAACGTCTCCGACGGCTACATCATGCTCAAGCCGGAGTCGCAGTGGCCGGCGCCGAAAAAATCGCACGCGCAGCTGGTGGCGGCGATCCGCCAGGCCGCCGAGCGGCTACCGGGCAACGCCTTCGAGTTCTCGCAGCCGATCCAGCTGCGCTTCAACGAGCTGATATCGGGCGTGCGCAGCGACGTCGCCGTCAAGCTGTTCGGCGACGACATGGCGGTGCTGGGGGAGACCGCGACGCGCATCGCCGCCACGCTGGGCAAGGTCGATGGCGCCACCGAGGTCAAGGTCGAGCAGACCGGCGGCCTGCCGGTGCTGACGGTGCGGATCGACCGCGCCAGCACCGCGCGCTACGGCCTCAATGTGGCCGACGTGCAGGACACCATCGCCACCGCCATCGGCGGCCAGCAGGCCGGCACCTTGTTCGAGGGCGACCGCCGTTTCGACATCGTGGTGCGCCTGCCCGACGCGCTGCGCGGCGACCTCGATGCGCTGCGGCGCCTGCCGGTGCCGCTGCCGCGCGCCGATGGTGGCGCCGGCGCGGCCAACTTCATCCCGCTGGGCGAGGTGGCGGCCTTCGACATTGCGCCGGGCCCGAACCAGATCAGCCGCGAGGACGGCAAGCGTCGGGTCGTCATCAGCGCTAATGTGCGCGGGCGCGACATCGGCTCGTTTGTCGCGGAGGCTGAAAAGCGTCTGCAGGAAGTGCGGGTGCCCGCCGGTTACTGGACCAGCTGGGGCGGACAGTTCGAGCAGTTGCAGTCGGCGTCGCGGCGCCTGCAGGTGGTGGTGCCGGTGGCGCTGCTGCTGGTGATGGTGCTGCTGTTCGCGATGTTCGGCAATCTGAAGGACGGCTTGCTGGTGTTCAGCGGCATACCGTTCGCGCTGACCGGCGGTATCGCGGCGCTGGCCCTGCGCGGCATTCCGTTGTCGATTTCGGCGGCGGTGGGTTTCATCGCGCTGTCCGGCGTGGCGGTGCTCAATGGCTTGGTGCTGATCTCCTTCATCCGCGGCCTGCGCGAGGAGGGGCGCACGGTGGAGCAGGCGATCCGCGAGGGCGCCTCGGGCCGACTGCGTCCCGTGCTGATGACGGCGCTGGTGGCGTCGCTGGGCTTCATCCCGATGGCCATCGCCACCGGCACCGGCGCCGAGGTCCAGCGCCCGCTGGCGACGGTGGTCATCGGCGGCATCTTGTCCTCCACCGCGCTGACCCTGCTGGTGCTGCCGCTGTTGTACCGGCTGGCGTATCGGCGCGGGCGGGCGGCTGCGGCTTAAGATGGCCCTTGCGGTAGTCGATGCCGAAGCGGCTGGTGTCCGCAGCGGGCAGCGCGATGATGTTGGCGCCGGTGTCGATCAGCATCCGCGCGCTTATGCCGTTGATGCTGATCGACACCGGCGGAGTATATAGGGGGTGTATTTTTCGGCGGGGCTCTAAAAGCTCTAAAACGCTATAAATCTATAGAGATCGAACTAAATCGCTAGAAATCGCTCTAAAAAAGGAGCGAGGCACAGAAAAAAAAGAGAAATTAGAGTCCGCCGCGCTCTTTTTTAGAGTTTTTAGAGCCGAAATTAGAGAAATTAGAGCGAAATCTAGCGATCTATAGCGATTTAGAGCTTTTAGAGCCGGAGAAAAAATATGCCCCACCCTATACCCCTCCATTTACCGGACGACGTCTTCATCAGCTTGGTGGATCAGGTAGGCGAAGGCTGGTTCGGGCCGAAGGCCGAAGCCGTCCTGTGCAAGCTGATCCGCGACTGGGTCGCCCGCCAGTCCGGCGCGCCGGGCCTCCCCGAACAAGACGCCGCGCCAGCCGCACCGCCCGAAGTCGGCCAAGGCTATCAATGGAAGCAGCTCTTCCTGCCAAGCGGCACTGAACTGCGCACCACCTTTGGCGGCAAAAGCACCTACGCCAAAGTGCAGGACGAAGTCATCCTGAGCGGCGGCGCCCCGACCACGCCATCGCGGCTGGCCAACGCCAGCGGCTGCGGCACGCGCAACGCCTGGCACCACATCTGGCTGCGGTTTCCCGGCGAATCGACATGGCAGCTCGCGCACCGATGCCGGCCGCCGGCGTAACCGCTTAGCTTAGCCGTCGCCAACATAAAAACGCCAGCCGCGAGGGCTGGCGTCGGCGCGGCGGCGGCGGGTGCTTATTCTTGCGGCGTCAGCGCCAGCGCGGAGCTGAAGTCGCCCATCGGCTTGGCGCCGTTGGCGGCCAGCGCCTTGTCGCGCATGCTCAGACCGTCCAACACCGGCAGGCTGAAGCGGCGGGTGATGGCGCGCAGGATCGAGGCCGAATCGTACTGCGTATGATCCACGCCCTTCTTCACGTACGGCGAGACGATGATCGCCGGCACCCGCGTGCCCGGACCCCACTTGTCGCCCTTCGGCGGGCTGGCGTGGTCGTAGAAGCCGCCGTTCTCGTCGTAGGTGACGATCACCAGCATGTTCTTCCACTGCGGGCTCTTCTTCAGCTTGGCGATGACGTCGGCGATGTGGGCGTCGCCGTCGGCCACGCTGGCATAGCCGGGGTGCTGGTTCAGGTTACCCTGCGGCTTGTAGAAGGCCACCGGCGGCAAGGTGCCGTTGGCGACGTCGGCCACGAACTGGCTGTCGTAGTCCTTCAGGTGCGCCGCGCGGTAGGCCGGGAACTTCACCGGATCCATATTGGCGAAGTAGTTGAACGGCTGGTGGTGGAACTGGAAGTTGGGCGGATTGGCCAGCGTGCCGCGCGGCGCGGCGGTGGCGGCGGCGGTGGTGTCCTTCCAGGCGCCGGCGTACCAGGCCCAGTCGATGTTCTTGCCGGTCAGCAGATCGCCGATGTTCGTCTGGGTCTGCGGCGGCAGCGTGCTGGCCTTGGTGGTGTCGGCGTACAGGCGGGTGCTGTCGCCGGCCGCGTAGCTGTTGCTGCTCGGCTGGTACGGCGGCTGCATGGTGTTGACCGCGTAGAACATGCCGCTGGCGTCGGCCGGCGTGATGGCGCCGTCGTTGGCGTAGGCCGGCGCGCCGTTGAGCACGCTGGTGGGCGCGGTGGCCGACGGCGTCAGGCGCACGAAGTTGCCCTTGGCGTCGACGTCGATCTTGGCGATCGAACCCTTGGCCACCGAGGTGTCGGCGTTCGGGTACTGCGGCGCGCAGGCGCAGATCAGGTACTGGTGGGTCAGGAAGGAGCCGCCGAAGGCGCCGATGTACAGGTTGTCGGCCAGCGCGTACTGCTTGGCGATGTCCCACATCTTCATCTTGCTGCCGTCGTAGTAGCCCATGGTCAGGCCGCCGGCGTCGGAGTACGCGGCGAACTTGTCGTTGGCGCCGCCGTTGATCTGCATCTGGTTGTTGTAGAAGCGGTGCACCAGGTCGCGCGTGATGGTCGACGGCGCCAGGTACAGCGGGCTGCCGGTGTCGTCGATCTGGAACGGCTTGTTGGCCATGCCCACCGTCTGCGCCTGCGAGATCACCACGCTCTGGCCGGCCGCCGTCATGCCGCCCCAGGTCGGCGGCAGGGTCGGCAGCGTGCTGCCGTCGAAGTCCTTCTGCGGCACGTAGGCGCTGGTCGACGTCGGGTTCACGCCGGGCACGCCGTTGGCGCCGGGGAACAGGCCGTACAGGTTGTCGAAGCCGCGGTTCTCGGCGTAGATGACGACGATGGTCTTGATGTTGTTGAGCGCCAGGCCGCTGTTGAGCGCGGCGGCGATGTCGGCCGGCGCGGCCTGGGTGCTGGCGGCGGCGATCACATCGGTCACGCCGGCGCTTTCGGCTTTCAGTTTGGCCTGATCGTCGCCGCTGACCTTGTTGAGGTCGGCCAGCAGATTGGCCTCCGACACGCCCAGCTTGGCGGCCAGCTTGGCGCTGGCGGCCGCGAAGTCGCCGCCGTTGGCGTCCATCAGCGCGGCCAGCTCGGTCGACAGCGCGCCGACGATGGCCGTGTGGCCGTCCGGCGCGCGGAACACCAGCTTCTGCGCGACCTTGACGCCGGCGTCGCCGAGCGCGTCGTGGCGGATCGCGTCGGTGCCGACGGTGACCAGCAGCGCGCCCTTGTTGGTGCCGGTCAGCGCGAAGCTGCCGTCGGCGCCGGTGCGCACGGACGAGGCGCCGCTGTCGCAGCTGAGCTTGACGGTGGCGCTTTCCAGGCACACCACCGCGTTTTCATAGTAGCTGCCGACCACCTGGCCCTTGAGCGTGGGGACGCTGTCGGCCGAGCTGCCGCAGGCGATCAGGCCGGCGCCCAGGCCGATCGACATCAGCATCAGGGGCAGCGGGCGCATCGGGTTCAGTTTCATGTTCTTGCCTTGTGGGTGGGTATCAAAGCGCCCCATGCTAGGGTTGAAATATTTCAGGGTGATGAATTTTCATGTTTCGTCATGTATCCTTTCCCATCTGTCATGTGGCGGTCATGTCGCGCTGCTAGGCTTGCGGCATGAATAGGATCTCACTCGCCCTGGCCGCCGCGCTGCTGGCCGCCTGCCACCGGCAACCGCCCGCCGCCTCCCCCTCGGTTCCGGCCGCCGCCACTGCCGCCACGCACGCCGCAACCGCCAACGCTCCCGCCGCCTACGCGCCCGGCCCGCAGCGCCAGCCTTCGGTGGCCGAGCTGACCGCGCTGGGTCGCGCCGTGTTCAGCGAGCCGAGCCTGTCGGCGTCCGGCCGCGGCAGCTGCGCCAGCTGCCACAGTCCCGAGCACGGCTACGGCCCGCCCAACCGGCTGGCGGCGCAGCTGGGCGGCGCCGACGGCGCCACGCAGGGCACGCGCGCGGCGCCGTCGCTGAAGTATCTGCAGACGGTGCCGCCGTTCACCGAGCACTACCACGACGACGACGGCGACGACAGCGTCGACGCCGGCCCGACCGGCGGCTACGACTGGGACGGCCGCGCGCAGTCGGCGCACGAGCAGGCGCGCGGGCCGCTGCTGTCGCCGCGCGAGATGGGCAACCGGGACGACGCGGCGGTGGTGGCGCGGCTGCGCGCCGGTCCGCTGGCGGCGCAGTTCCGCCGCGCCTTCGGCGAGGCCATCTTCGACCATCCGGACGCGGCGATGCGCGGCCTGCTGATGGCGCTGGAGGTGTTCCAGCAAAGCCCGGCCGACTTCTACCCCTACACCAGCAAGTACGACGCCTACCTGCGCAAGCAGGCCGTGCTGACGCCGCAGGAGGCGCGCGGGCTGGCGCTGTTCAACGACGAGCACAAGGGCAATTGCGCGTCCTGCCACATCAGCAAGATCGGCTCGGGCGGAGCCTTCCCGCAGTTCACCGACTACGGCCTGATCAACCTGGGCGTGCCGCGCAACGGCAAGCTGGCGGTCAACGCCGACCCGGCGTATTTCGACCTCGGCCTGTGCGGCCCGGACCGCGCGGATTTGCGCGCGCACCGGGAATACTGCGGGCGCTTCCGCACGCCGTCGCTGCGCAACGTGGCGCTGCGGCAGGTGTACTTCCACAACGGCGGCTTCGACGACCTGGCGCAGGTGGTGCGTTTCTATGCGCAGCGCGACACCGCGCCGCAGAAATGGTATCCGCGCAACGCCGACGGCGGCGTGCACAAGTTCGACGACCTGCCGGCCGGGCTGGAGGCCAACGTCAACATGGAGGCGCCGTTCGGCGGCCGAGCGGGCGGCCAGCCCGCGCTGAGCGAGCGCGAGATCGCCGACGTGGTGGCCTTCCTGCGCACATTGACCGACGGCTACGGTGGGGTCAAGTCTGACATTCGGACACGAACCCGGCCGTAGTCGGCGCTTAGGGCAGAGCTCGTGTCCGAATGTCAGACTTGACCCCAATGTTGTTAAAGTGGCATAGAATGCGGGATTCGTTTTTTTAGGATGTCGCACATGAAATACTTCAGGCAGTTGGGCATCGCGGCGGCGGTGCTGGCGGTGGCCGGCGCGGGCGCTTTCGTGGCGCTGCGCGGCAAGCAGCCGGCCGGACCGTCCGCCGCCGGCGTCGCCACCGCCGCCGTCCCGGCGCCCGATGTCATGCCGGCGCTGCGCGACATGCTGGCCGCCTACCGCAAGATCATTGTGCTGCTGGCCGACGAGAAGACGCTGTCCGAGGCCGACCGCAAGGCCGCCGGCCAGGTCGGGCAGTCGTTGTTCCACGAGAACCTCGAGCGCCTGGCCAGGGTGCAGGCGCTGCTGGCGCAAACCCAGGCGCTGCCGCCGGCCCGCCGCGACGCCGCCGACGACACGCTGCTGACCTACATCGAGTCGGCCGGCGACCTGTTCGACGCCGACCGCCTGGCCTTCCGCGAAGTGCTGCTGTCGCTGCAGAAGCTGGCGGCGGCCGACCAGACGCTGCCCGCGATCAAGCTGCACAAGCGCGTCAGCGAGGATCTGGCCGCGCTGGAGGACATCGAGAAGCAATACGACAAGGAGATCAGCGACATCTTCTCGCGCTTCGACACGCGCGCCATCGCGCCCAAGCGCGAGCGCTGGGACGACTACGTGGGCCACCTGCGCAAGCTGTACGGCCGCGAGCAGATCATGAAGGACTACGGCGTCATCGTGCCGTATCCCGAGCAGCCGAAGACCGCCGAGCAGGAAGTGCAGGCCAAGGAAATCTTCGGCAACACGCTGCCGCCCAAGACCGTGGTGCTGACCTTTGACGACGGCCCGCACAAGAGCTACACCGGGGAAGTGGCGGCCATCCTCAAGCAGTACAACGTGCCGGGCGTGTTTTTCCAGGTCGGCCAGAACCTGGGCAAGCTGGACGCGCAGGGCAAGCAGACGCTGAGCGCCAACGCGGCCGAGAGCCGGCGCCTGATCGACGCCGGCCACACCGTGGGCAACCACAGCTTCAGCCACGCGCTGCTGTCGAAGGAAAAGGGCGAGCAGCTGTACGGCGAGATCGCCAACGCCGACGCGCTGCTCAAGGCCACCGACCAGCGCCGCTCCGACCTGTTCCGCTTCCCGTACGGCGCCCACAACGCCGAGGGCCTGGCCATCCTGTCCAGGCTGGGCCTGCGCTCGGTGATGTGGAATATCGACTCGCTGGACTGGGCCGACCCGGTGCCGAGCTCGATCGCCAACCGCGTGCTGACCACCCTGAGCAAGGAGCAGCGCGGCATCATCCTGTTCCACGACATCCACGAGCGCAGCGTCAAGGCGCTGCCGCTGGTGCTCGACAAGCTGATCGCCGACGGCTACAGCTTCGCGGCCTGGGATGGCCAGGAGTTCAAGGTGGCGCGCGGCGGCAAGCCGGAGCCGGAGAAGATCGCCGTCAGCACCGGCTACGCCAACAGCTACGCCGTGGTCATCGGCATCAACGATTACCAGAAATGGCCCAAGCTGCAGTACGCGGTGCAGGACGCGCGCGCGATCCGCGACACGCTGGTCAACCGCTTCGGCTTCGCCGGCGAGCGGGTGTTCACGCTGTCGAACGGCGAGGCCACGCGCAACAACATCCTGGCGCTGTTCCACGACAAGCTGGCCGACGCCCAGCTGAAGAAGGACGACCGCATCTTCGTGTTCTTCGCCGGCCACGGCGCCACCCGCCAGCTGAGCTCCGGGCGCAACCTGGGCTACATCATCCCGGTGGACTCGGATCCGCAGCAGGTCAGCTTCGACGCCATCCCGATGACCGATCTGCAGAACATCGCCGAGAGCCTCAACGCCAAGCACGTGTTCTTTGTCATGGACGCCTGCTACAGCGGCCTGGGCCTGACGCGCGGCGGCGGCAACAGCGCCTTCCTGCGCGACAATGCGCGCCGCCTGGGCCGCCAGATGCTGACCGCCGGCGGCGCCGACCAGATGGTGGCCGACGGCGGCCCGAACGGCCACTCGGTGTTCACCTGGACCCTGCTGCAGGCGCTCAACGGCAAGGCCGACCTGAACGGCGACGGCCTGATCACCGCCACCGAGCTGGCGGCCTACGTGGCGCCGGCGGTGGCCAGCGTGTCGCAGCAGACGCCGGCGTTCGGCAGCCTGCCGGGTTCGGAGGGCGGCGAGTTCGTGTTCCAGCTGCCGGCCGAGGCCGAGTTCCTGAGCGCGCAATCGGCGCAGCTGTCGGCGGACGCGATCGCGTTGAACAGCAAATTGGACAAGGGCCGCGACCTCAAGGCCGACGGCAACACGGTGGTGGTCAAGAACCTGCAGGGCGAGGAGCGGAAGATCGCCGCGCCCAAGCCGGTGGACGCGTCGAGCCGCCAGCTGGCGCAGCGCGCCAACGACCGCGGCCTGCAGCTGTACAAGGAGAAGCAGTACGCGCAGGCCGAGGCGGCGTTCACCGAGGCCTTGAAGTACCGGCCGGACTTCGGCCTGGCCGCCAACAACCTGGGCTTCGTCTACTACAAGCAGGAGAAGTACGCCGAGGCCGCGCGCTGGTTCGAGAACACGCTGCAGATCGACACCTCGCGCGCGATCGCCTACCTGAACCTGGGCGACGCCCGCGCGCACCTGGGCGACAACGAAAAGGCCAAAAAGGCCTACACCAGTTTCCTGGAACTGGTGCCCAACCACGCCAGCGCCGGCTACGCCAAAGAGCAGTTGAAAAAACTATGAAGAAATCCAAGGCCGACCTGGATGTGATCAGCATCGCGATCGCGGTCGTCACCTTCGTGCTGGGGGCGCTCGCGATGTCGGGCGCGTTGACGGGCGGGCAGTCGCAGTGCGGTGATTTCGGCTTCACCTGCCTGGGCAACGCGCTGATCGTGGTGGCGCTCGGCACGGTGACCGGCTTCGTCACCGCGCTGATGGGCCTGATCCTGGCGCGCTGGCGCTCGTGGTACGGCTGGATCGGGCTGGTCCTCAACGGCCTGCCGGCGCTGGGCCTGTGCGGCTGGCTGCTGCTGGTGTTCGTGGCGCGCGCCTAGCGCCGCCTCAAATGCTGCCGGCGCGCTCGATGACCAGGATGCGCACCACCCTCATGCCTCGTTCCAGTCGTATTCCATCTGCAGCGCGGTGCGGGTCGCCAGCTCGCGTCCGGCCAGCCGCGCCACCAGGTGCAGCGACATGTCCATGCCGGCCGAGATGCCGCCGCTGGTGACGGTGCGGCCGTTGTCGATCCAGCGCCGTTCGCCCCGCACCCGCACGCGCGGGAAGGCGGCGCGCAGCTCGTCGATGTCCTCCCGGTGCGTGGTCGCCTCCTGGCCGTCCAGCAGGCCGGCCTGCGCCAGCAGGAAGGCGCCGGTGCACACCGACGCCACCAGCTCGCACTCCGGCGCGGTGGCGGCGATCCAGCGTATCACGTCCTGCTTGTCGCGCTCGGCGTCGACCACGCCGCCCGGCACGATCAGCACGTCGATCCGGCCGGCGTTGCCGAAGTCCGCCTCGGGGAACACGCTCAGGCCCGCGCGCGCGCGCAGCATGGCGCCGCGCTGGCCGATGGTGCGCACGCGGAACGGCGCCGGCGCGCCCGGCGCGAGCCGGGCGGCCACCCGCGTGGCGCAGGTGAATACTTCGTACGGGCCGGCGAAGTCCAGCACTTCAACGTCGTCGAACACATAAATGCCTATGGTGCGTGTCATGGTAGCTCCTGTTGGTGGAAGCCTCCATCATGCCCGCGCTGGCCTTGGCACAAATGACATTGATGGTTGAATATCTGCCAAATGAAGGCCATCGACCTCCGGCGGCTGGTTGATCCCGGCTTCGTGCCGGGGGATGTACTTCCAGCGGCCCGGCGCCCGGCGCCCGTTCAGCTTTGGCAGCGGGTACAATCTGCGGCGCGACTGAATGGAGCTGGACTGAAAGATGATGCGGGAATTCGAGAAATGGGTGGCGCGCGTGCTGCTGCTCAACAGCGCGCTGGCGCTGGGCGTGAGCCTGGGCCTGCTCGGCGAGCCACAGCCGGCCGACGCGCTGCCCGTGCTGTACGGCGCGGCCCTGTTGGGCTTCCTGTCGGCGGTGCTGTCGCTCAAGCGCTGGCAGGCCGGGCTGTGGGGCGGGCTGCTGTATTACGCGCTGCAGCTGGTGGCCGTCTATCCGCTGGACGGCGGCTGGCGGTTCGCGGTCAAGGCCGGCGTCAGCGTCGGCCTGGTGCTGCGCTTCCACGGCGTGGTGGTGGTGCTGAATATGGTGGCGCTGGCGCTGCTGGCGGCCACCATCGCCGTGCTGGCCTGGCGGCGGCGCGCGCCGCCGGCCTGAGCGCCCGGCTCAGGGCTTGCGGAAGCGCAGGATGAACTGGTCGGTGTGGGCGCGGATGCCGGTCTCGAACACTTGCGCGCCGCGGTCGTCCTTGGGGTTGCGCAGCGCCTGCGACTCGCCGTCCAGCACGAAGCCGGCCGCCAGCACTTCCTTCTTGACCAGCGCCTCGTCGATGCGGTGCAGCTTGGCCATGCCGGCCTCGTCCAGGCCCGGCTGGGCCGCGTGGTCCAGCACGATGTAGTGGCCGCCGGGCTTGAGGGCGTCGAACACCGCCTTGTTCAGCTCGGCCGTGGCGGCGGCGCCGCCCCAGATGCGGATGTCGTGGTAGTTCTGCGAGGTCCACACCAGGTCGGCCTTGACCGGCACGTTGAGCGAGGCCCCGCTGACCGTCTCGTGCACATTGCCGCGGCCCGGCTCGGCCGACACCGGCGGCGGCAACGGCTTGCCCTTGAGCTTGTCCACCCACACCTGCGGCGCCGCCGCGTACACCGTCCCCTGCGGTCCGACCGCCGCGCTGAACAGGCGGGTGAAGTAGCCGCGGCCGGGGAAGTAATCGACCACGGTCTGGCCCGGCTGCACCTGGGCGAAGGCCAGCATCTCGGCCGGCTTGCGGTCGGCGTCGCGCGCCTTGTCGGCGTCCGGGCGGCCGGCGTCGGCCACGGCGGCGGCCGCCAGCGGCGCCTGGGCGGCGGCCGGGCCGGCGCCCAGGCACAGGGCGCCGCTCAGGCTCAGCAGGATGAGGGTGCGGAATTGGTTCATGGATCGGTCTCCAGTCGGGTGGGGGAGTGGCGATTATGCACCGGTCACGCGCTTGTCACACGCCCGATGCAAAATATCCTTACGGATACATTTCTCTCACGCAAATGATGGTCTTGATATCCCGATCCGATAACTGTCTTAATGATTAAACATGCCGGAATGGCAGGTTGCGGAGCCGCGACAGCCATGAAAAAAATTCTTTTGAGAAATTAAATAAGATATAATGCTCTATTGAAACTCCGCCGCCAGCGCGGACGGAGTCGGCGATAAATTATGGCTGGGAAAAAGTTTACTTAATGAAAGTCAAAATTCCGTCGTTATGTACAGTACCAGCCGGTTTTTCCCGGTAGCATCAAAAAAAGCTTTACAAAATAGCAACATATTCCATGACAGGGCTCGAACACGGGCGTCCGCCGGACGTTCGGGTTGCTTTCTGAGCTGACAGAGCAGTACCTCCAGGAGAATTAGAATGAGTTTCGCGACCACCTTCACCACCGCGCAGATTGCCAGTCTCAGCACTTCCCAGATCGTCACGCTGGCCACTGCCGACATCGCGGCATTCAATTCTGACCAGCTGGCCGCGTTCACGACTTCGCAAATTCCCGCCTTCACCACTGCCCAGCTCGCCGGTGGCATCACCACCACCCAGGCCGCGTTCCTGACCACGCAGCAAGTGAGCGTGCTGACCTCGACCCAGGTCGGCGCCCTGCAGACCGCCAGCTTCGCCCTGCTGTCGACTGGCGACATCGCAGCGTTGTCGACCTCGGCCATCGGCGGCATCAGCGCCGGCCAGGTCAAGGCGCTGACCACCAACCAGGTGGTGGCGCTGACCAGCAATCAGGCCGCCGCACTGACCTCGACCCAGGTCGCCGCGCTGAGCACCAACGCCATCGGCGCGCTGGAAACCGGCGACCTGGCCGCCATCAAGACCTCGTCCATCGCCCTGCTGAGCAGCGCCCAGGTGGCCGCGCTGAGCACCGGCCAGGTCAATTCCCTGTCGACCGGCGCGGTGGCCGCGCTGAGCACGGCCGGCATCGCCGCCCTGAGCACCGACCAGGCGGTCGCG
>JAJLPB010000025.1 GCA_025548565.1 Rugamonas sp. A1-17 | reverse complement strand
CCCACGCCCAGAGCCTGCCGCCGAAGGCGCGCGCGCCGCGGGTGGAGGACAAGAACGCGGTCACCACCATCCAGGCCGAGGACATCAGCGGCCGCCCCGAGCGTGAGATCACGCTCGAGCGCGACGCCGAGCTGGTCAAGGACAAGACCCGGGTCAAGGCCGACACCGCGTGCTACCGCCAGGTCGAGGACGAGGTCGAGGCCCAGGGCCATGTGAAGATCTGGCGCTTCGGCGACTATTTCACCGGCGACGAGCTCAAGCTGAACATGGACAGCGGCAAGGGCTATATGCTCAATCCGACGTACCAGCTGGAGGCCAACCACGCCCAGGGCAAGGCCGAGCGCATCAACTTCGTCAACGAGGACGAGGCGGTGGTGGTCAACGGCACCTACAGCACCTGCCAGGGGCCGACCCCGGACTGGTATTTGCGCTCGAACACGCTGAACCTGGACTCCGGGCGCGACGTCGGCACCGCCGGCCGGACCATCATTTATTTCAAGGACGTGCCGATCCTGGGCACGCCGGCGATGTCGTTCTCGCTGTCGGGCGCGCGCCGCTCGGGCTGGCTGTCGCCGATGCCGGGCTTCGGCTCCAAGGGCGCGGCCGAGCTGACCGTGCCGTACTACTTCAACATCGCGCCCAACCGCGACCTGACGGTGTACCCGAAGATCATCCCGCGGCGCGGCTTCCAGCTGGGCGCCAACGGCCGCTACCTGGGCGAGGCCGGCGGCGGCCTGTACCAGGGCGAGACCTATGTCGAGTACCTGCCGCACGACAAGCAGTACGTGCCGCCCACGGCCGGCGGCTCGACCGACCGCTGGATGATCAAGTCCATCCACACCCAGGAATTGTCCAAGGACTGGGCCTACAGCTGGAGCCTGCGGGCCGCGTCGGACAACAACTATCCGAACGATTTCTCCAAGACCGTGTCGAGCTCGACCGAGCGCCAGCTGCTGCGCGAGCTGCGCACCGACTACCACGGCGAGTTCTGGACGCTGACCGCGCGGGTGCAGAAGTACCAGGTGCTGCAGGATCCGGAGGCGGCGGTCGACCCGACGCTGTTCGTGTCGCGCCCGTACGACCGGCTGCCGGCGATCAACCTGCACGCGGCCCAGTACGACGTGGCGGGCGGCTTCGACTGGGCGCTCGACAGCGAGCTGACCCGCTTCTACCACCCGACCCTGATCAACGGCACGCGGCTGGTGGCGATCCCGCAGGTGAGCTACCCGGTGGTCGGCCCCAGCTACTTCATCACGCCCAAGCTGATGGTCAACCTGGCCAGCTACCAGCTCGACGCCTACGGCACGCAGGCGTCCGAGAACCTGTCGCGCGTGGTGCCGACGTTCTCGCTGGACTCGGGCCTGGTGTTCGAGCGCGACATCAAGTTCGGCGGCCGCGACATGACGCAGACGCTGGAGCCGCGCCTGTTCTACGTGAACACGCCGTACCGCGACCAGAGCCAGTTCCCGACCTTCGACACCGACGCCGCCACCTTCAACTTCAGCCAGATCTTCAGCGAGAACCGCTTCGTCGGCTCGGACCGCATCGGCGACGCCAACCAGCTGACCGCCGCGCTGGTGTCGCGCTTCCTGGACGCGGCCGGCGCCGAGACGCTGCGCCTGGCGTTCGGCCAGCGCTTTTATTTCCGCGACCAGCGCGTGCAGCTGGCCTCGACCACGCCGGTGGTGGACTCGCGCTCGGACATGCTGCTGGCCGCGACCGGGCGCATCTCCGAGACCTGGGGCTTCGACAGCGCGGTGCAGTACAGCCCCAGCTCGCGCCGCGTGGTGTCCGAGAGCTATACCGCGCAATGGTCGCCGGGGCAGAAGAAGGTGCTCAACGCCGGCTACCGCTACCTGCGCGGCAGCTTCAAGAACATCGAGCTGTCGAGCCAGTGGCCGATCTTCCAGCGCTGGTACGGCGTGGGCCGGGTCAGCTACTCGGTGCAGGACAAGAAGATCCTGGAAAGCCTGGTCGGGCTGGAATACAACGGCGACTGCTGGGTGTTCCGCATGGGCGCGCAGCGCTTCGTGACCACCTCGACCAAGGCCTCGACGCCGATCTTCTTCCAGCTCGAACTGAACGGCCTGTCGCACCTGGGCGTGGGCAGTCCGCTGGAGGCGATGAAGAACAGCATCCCCGGCTACCAGCGGTTGAACGAAGGCTACGGCCGCTAGCAAGACCCCCGGCGTCCGCCGCCGCAAGCAGGGCGGCGGGCGCTATTTGATTGTTGTCACCTGACTCATGAGCGTTCTTAAGATGAAGTTCGAAACGAAAATTCTCGCAGTCCTGTTGTGCACCACCGCCCTGGGCGGTTGCAGCCTGTTCTCGAAGAAGCCAGCGCCGGCCCCGGCCGCGCCGGCCGCCGCCCCGGCCAGCGCGCCGCACACCGCGCCGGCCGCGCCGGCCGCCAAGTCCGCCGCCAAGTCCGACGCCAAGGGCTTCCTGCCGCCCGGCGAGACCGGCAACGTGGCGATCGACTCCATCGCGGTGGTGGTCAACGACGATGTCATCACGCAGCGCGAGCTCACCGAGCGCATCAAGTCGGTCACCGCGCGCATGAAGGCGCAGAACGTGCAGATGCCGGACCCGGCCGACCTGCGCCGCCAGCTGCTCGAGCGCATGATCGTCGAGCGCGCCCAGCTGCAGATGGCCAAGGAGATGGGCGTGCGGGTCGACGACCAGCAGCTCGACCGCGCCATCGGCCGCATCGCCGAGGCGCAGAAGCTGTCGGTGCAGGAACTGCGCAACCAGATGGAGAAGGAGGGCACGCCGTACGCCGCCTTCCGCGAGCAGATCCGCGAGGAGATCATCATGCAGCGCCTGCGCGAGCACGAGGTGGACGCCAAGGTGCAGATCTCCGAGGCCGAGGTGGACAGCTTCATCGCGGCCGAGAAGGCCGCCGCCGCCGAGCAGTTCGAGATCAACATCTCGCAGATCATGGTGCGCATCCCGGACAACGCCACCGCCGAGGTGATCGCCCAGCGCCGCGCGCGCGCCGAGGACGTGATGCGCCAGCTGCGCACCGGCGCCGACTTCGCCAAGATGGCCGCCACCTATTCGGACGCCAGCGACGCGCTGCAGGGCGGCGTGGTCGGCTGGCGCCAGCCCGAGCGGCTGCCGCCCGTGTTTGCCGAGGCGCTGAGCAAGCTCAAGCCCGGCCAGGTCACACCCATCATCAAGAGCGTGGGCGCGTTCCACATCCTCAAGGCGGTCGACCGCCGCAGCCTGGCCGAGGCGCAGGCCGTGGCCGCCGTGCAGCAGACCCACGTGCGCCACATCCTGATCAAGGTCACGCCGACCATGAGCGTGGCCGACGCCAAGCGCAAGCTGCTGGAACTGAAGGAGCGCCTGGACAACCACGCGGCCAAGTTCGAGGACCTGGCGCGGCTGGTGTCGAACGACGGCTCGGCCGCCAAGGGCGGCGACCTGGGCTGGCTGTATCCGGGCGACGTCACGCCGGAGTTCGAGGCGGCCATCAACAACCTCAAGATCGGCGAGGTCAGCCAGCCGGTCGAGACCAGCTTCGGCGTGCACCTGATCGAGGTGCTCGAGCGCAAGAGCGACGACGTCTCCAAGGAGCGCGAGCGCAACAACGCGCGCCAGGCCATCCGCGAACGCAAGGTCGAGGAAGCGGCCGAGAGCTGGCAGCGCGAAGTGCGCGACCGCGCCTACGTGGAATTCCGCACCGACGACGGCGCCGCCGCCAAGTAAGCCAACCAGGGGAACCCGCGTGAGCGCCACTCAACACTCCGGGCGCAGCGCGCTGCGCCCCGCATCTGCCCGCCGCGCCCGCGGCGCCCGTCCGGCCATCGCCGTCACCGTCGGCGAGCCGGCCGGCATCGGCCCCGAGCTGGCGATCCGCGCCGCCTGGGCGCGCCGCGGCGAAGTCAACTGCGTGCTGCTGGGCGACGCCGCCTTCCTGGCCATGACCGCCAGCGCCATCGATCCCGCCATCAGGTTGTCGGCGCTGTCCTTGCAGGCGGTGCGCCACGGCGGCCTGCCGCACTTCGGCCCGGAGCGCGTGACGGTGATCGACGTGCCGCTGGCGGCCCATGTCGTGCCGGGCCGGCTGGACAAGGAAAACGGCCGCAGCGTGCTGGCCACGCTGGACGCCGCCATCGAGGGCGTCGAGGCCGGCTGGTTCGAGGCGGTGGTCACCGCGCCGCTGCAAAAGAGCACCATCAACGACGCCGGCGTGCCGTTCTCCGGCCACACCGAATACTTCGCCGAGCGCACCGGCACGCCGCAGGTGGTGATGATGCTCGCCGGCCGGTCGGCGTCGCCTTCCGGTGAGCCGCCATTGCCGCCGTTACGCGTGGCGCTGGCCACCACCCACCTGCCGCTCAAGGACGTGGCGGCCGCGCTGAGCCTGGACGGCCTGGCGCGCGTGCTCGACATCATCGACCACGACCTGCGCAACAAGTTCGGCATCGCCGCGCCACGCATCCTGGTGTGCGGCCTGAACCCGCACGCGGGCGAGGGCGGCTACCTGGGCCGCGAGGAGATCGACATCATCGCGCCGGCCATCGCGGCGGCGCGGGCGCGCGGCATCGACGCGCGCGGCCCGTACCCGGCCGACACGCTGTTCCAGCCCAAATACCTGCGGGACACCGACTGCGTGCTGGCCATGTACCACGACCAGGGCCTGCCGGTGCTCAAGTACGCCACCTTCGGGCGCGGCGTCAACATCACGCTGGGCCTGCCGCTGATTCGCACCTCGGTCGACCACGGCACGGCGCTGGACCTGGCGGCCCGGGGCCTCGGCCTGGCCGATGGCGGCAGCATGGACGCCGCACTCGACACCGCCGTGGCGATGGCCAACGCCTCCCTTCACCTCAACCAAGAATAATGATGAAACACGTCGCCCGCAAACGCTTCGGCCAAAACTTTTTACACGATAAATACGTTCTCTCCAGCATCACCGAGGCCATCGCCCCGGCGCCCGACGACACGATGGTCGAGATCGGGCCCGGCCTGGGCGCGATGACCGAACAGCTGATGCGCACGCTGGACAAGATGCACGTGGTCGAGCTCGACCGCGACCTGGTGGCGCGGCTGGAAAAGACCTACAACCCGGCCAAGCTCACCATCCACGCCGGCGACGCGCTCAAGTTCGACTTCGGCAGCATTCCGGTGCCGGCCGGGCGCAAGCTGCGGGTGGTCGGCAACCTGCCGTACAACATCTCCAGCCCGCTGTTGTTCCACCTGGCGACGTTCGCGCCGCAGGTGCAGGACCAGCATTTCATGCTGCAAAAGGAAGTGGTGGAGCGCATGGTGGCCGAGCCGGGCAGCAAGACCTACGGCCGGCTGTCGGTGATGCTGCAATGGCGCTACGACATGTCGCTGCTGTTCGTGGTGCCGCCGGAAGCGTTCGATCCGCCGCCGAAGGTGGAGTCGGCGATCGTGCGCATGATCCCGGTGGCCAATCCGTTGCCGTGCGACGGCGCGGTGCTGGAGGCGGTGGTGCTGAAGGCGTTCTCGCAACGGCGCAAGGTGATCCGCAACTGCCTGGCCGGCATGTTCACCGAAGCGCAGATCATCGAAGCGGGCATCGACCCGACCATGCGTCCGGAAACGGTCGGCCTGGCGCAATACGTGGCGCTGGCCAACCTGCTGTAAACCAATTTGGGGTCAAGTCTGACATTCGGACACGGGCTCTGCCGTAGCGGTTGCTACGGCAGAGCCCGTGTCCGAATGTCAGACTTGACCCCAAATGTCTTGATCCCAATTGGCAAAAAAAAAAAGCCCGCTGGTGAAAGCGGGCTAAATCCAATTCCTTTGCAAGAAGTGGAGGAGACAGATGCAGTATGCTGCGACGCGGCATATAACGCAAGTTTATTTTTCGAATATCGATCATCACGATAACGAATAACTGTCTCCCGCTCCCCCTCGCGCTTACTGCGGTTTGCAGCTCAGGATCATGTTGCTGACATTGACGCCGTTGATCACGCCGATGTTGTTGGTCAGCGAGCAGTTGAGGTCGGCCGGCTGCGACAGGATGGTCACGCCGTAAGCCGCACCGTCCGCCACCGCGGGCAGCACGAACTCGCCGCTGCCGGCCACGGTGTCGGTGGCGTTGGCGCTCGACACCGAGACCTGGCCGCCGCTCGAACCGTTCAGCAGCACCACCACGCGCGGCGTGGCGGTGGTGGTGGCGGTGGCGTCGTTGTTCGGGAACAGGCCGGTGAACCGGCCGCCCACCGTGTAGCTGTTCTGCACGCAGCGGATCGCCACCGCGATCGCCACCGTGTGGCCGGCCGAGCCGGACGCGCCCGAGACCGGTGCGCAGGTCTGGTGCGCCGGATTGGTCAGCACGGTAACGTTGTAGTCGGTGCCGTAGGAAATCTGGTGCGGCATCGTGAAGCTGGTGCTGCCGGACGCCACCGGCAGCGTGTCGCTGCCATTGGCCAGCACCAGGCCGCTGTTGTTCAAGCCGTCGATGGTGCCCTGCACGGCGAATTGGGCCTTGCCGCCGCAGGCGGACAGCGCGGCGGCCAGCATCAGCGCCGCGACGGCGCTCAAAGTCGAAAATTTCATGGTGTACTCCAAAAAGAGGCGGGCCGGCCGGCCATCGCGGCGATGGCCGGCGCCGGAATTAATTGCAGGTGACGACGAGGCCGGCATAGTCCTTGGCCGGCATGGTGCCGGCCGGGTTGCCGGGCGGGCTGCCGGCCGGATCGCTGACCGTGCAGACCTGGGCGGACGGGTCCTTGGGCTGGTTGAGCACGGTCACGCCGTATGGCGAGCCGTCGCCCACCTTGCTCGGGAAGGTGAAGCTGACCGGGTCGCCGGCGGTGGCCGGCGGCGGCACGCTGACCAGGTCGGGGCCGTTGGCCAGCACCAGGCCCTTGCTGCGCAGGCCGCTCACGGTGCCGCCCAGCGTCCACGGATTGGTCGCGCAGCTGAAGCCGATCGAGTACGAGGTGTAGGCGTTGGCCTTGCCGACGTTGGAGGTGCCGACCGGGGTGCACTTGGCGCCGGTGGGCGGGGTGTCGATTTCAATGTCGAATTCCTCGTCGACCGCGGCCAGGCGGGTGAACACGAAGCTGGTGCTGTTGGCCGGGATCGCCAGGCGCTCATTGGTCTTCTTGTTGATCAGGACCAGGTCGGGCTTGGTCAGGCCGGTGATGGTGCCCGACAGGGCCAGGTTGCCGTTGCCGCCGCCGCAGGCGTTCAGCAGGGCGGCGCACGCCAGGGCGAGGCCTGAACGCAGGTACACACTTTTCATAACAATCTCTCTCCAAATCGAATAGGGCCGGGCAACGGGCGGGTGCAGCATCTTACACGCGTTGGCCGGTATTTTAGTGCATTTGGTAACACCGGGGCCGCTAAGCGATGTAACAGCTTGTGACACCCGGGGCCGCCGCGCCGCTCAGCGCACCTGCGCCACGGCGCAGCGCGAGCGCTTGCCGTCGAGCTGGCAGGTGTTGCGCACCCGGCCCCGCAGGTCGTGCACCTGCACCAGCCATTGGTCCGCGCCCTGGCGCTCCATGGTCATGAAGCCGAAGCCGTCGACCCAGGAGCTGAACTGCTCGACCCGCGCGCCCGGCGCCGGCGTCACGCCGTCCGGCAGGCGCTCGGGCAGCGGCACGGTGTCCTCGGCGGTGCCGGAGAAGCCCGAGATGAACTGGCTCGGATGGCCGCTGGCGAAGCTGACCTGCTCCCACAGATGCACGTGGCCGGACAGCATGGCTTGCACCGGCCCGGGCAGCAGCCCCGGGTTGAGCGAGCCGAAGGTCTGCTGCAGGCCGGCGTCGCCCGGCAGCAGCCGGATCGCGCCGTCGGCCTTGCGGTCGGCGCCCATGCCCAGCAGCGGATGGTGGACGATGCCGATGTTGCGCGGCGCCTGCCGCGCCAGCGCGTCCAGCTTGCGGTACAGGTCGCGGTACTGGTCGTAGCCCGGCTGGCCCGGCTTGAAGCCCTTCCACGTGGTGCTGGCGGTGTCGAGCACCAGCAACTGGGTGTCCTGTCCGATCGGCACGGCGTAGGGATCGCTGTAGTTGCCGAGCGCGTCGTCGGCGGCCTTGTTGCAGTCGCGCCCGGCGACCAGCGGACGCGGATCGAGCAGGCGCCAGTAGCCCTGGCCGCCGCGCTGGCAGTTCTCGTGATTGCCGCGCGCCATGATCCACGGCGCCGCCCGCAGCAGCGCCGCGCCGGGCGCGAAGAAGTCGGCGTTCCAGGCGTCCCAGCCGTAGCCCCACGGGCTGCCGGCGCACCCGGCGTCGCCTTCCGGGCAGGCGTTTTCGCGGTAGTGATAGTCGCCCACGTGGATCACCAGCTCCGGGCCCCACGCGGCGGCGGCCGCCGCGATGGCGGCGAACGGATAGTCGGCCGCGCGGTTGCAGGCCTGGTAGCTGTTGGAACTCTTTTGCAGGCGGCAGCCGGTGTCGCCGATGACCACGATGCGGCGCGGCGCGGCCGCCGGCCGCGGCAGGGCGCGGCCCAGCACGCTCGCCTGGGCATAGCTGCCGGCGGCCGGCAGCGCCGCCTCGCAGGTCAGCAGCGGAAAGGCGGCCGGCTTCGAGTCGGCCGGCGCCGACACCGTGGGGCGCAGCGGCAGCGTGGCGGCCGGGGCGCGCAGCGTCATCGGCAGCGTGCGGCCGTCGACCACGATGTCGGGGCAGGCGGGGGCGTCGATCAGCACGCGCGCCACGGCGGCGCCGCCGTCGCCCAGCACCACGAAGGAGGTGAAGGCCGGCGGCTGGCCGACAGTGGCGCAGCCGGTCAGCAGGGCGGAGGCCGCGAGGACTCCGGCCGTCAAGGCGGCGGCCTTCCGGGTGGCCGCGGTCAGGGCGCCGGCCAGCGGCCGCGCCGGGCGGCGGCGGATTGTGACAACGGGGACAAGGGCGGCAAGGGCGGCAAGCTTAGTCAAGGGCACGGAATCTCCAGCAGGGCAATCCGGTAATTTACCACGCCCTCGCAGGGCGGCAATCGGTGCGACAATATCGCATCTTTCATTTCCGTTTGCCCGCCATGACGCCACGCCGCCCCCACGCCCTGCTGTTCGACCTGGACGACACCCTGTGGCCGATCGGCCCGGTGATCGCGGCGGCGGAAACCAGCTGGCACGCCTGGCTGGCCGAGCACGCGCCCGAGGTGACCCAGCGCTACTCCATCGAGGCGCTGCGCGCGCGCCGCATGGCCCTGCTGGAACAGCGGCCCGAGCTGGTGGTCGACCTGTACCGGCTGCGCCGCCTGGCGCTGGAGCAGGCGTTCGCCGAGGCCGGCGCCGACGCCGCCCACATCGAGGGCGCCATGCGCCACTTCCACGTGCAGCGCAACGCCGTCACGCCGTTCGGCGAGGTGCCGGCCGCGCTGGTGGAGTTGCAGGCCATGCTGCGCCTGGGCGTGATCACCAACGGCAACGCGGACCTTGAACTCATCGGCCTGCACCACCATTTCGACACTGTGCTGGCCTCGTCGCGCTTCGGCCGCGCCAAGCCCGACCCGTCCATCTTCCTGGCCGCGTGCGAGGCGATGGGCGTGGCGCCGGCCGACGCGGTCTACGTCGGCGACGACCTGCGGCTGGACGTGCAGGGCGCCCAGGGCGCCGGCCTGCGGGCGGTGTGGATGAACCGCCGGGGCGCGCAGCACGAAGCGGGCATCGCGCCGGACGCCACCTGCGCCAGTTTTGATGAACTTCTGGCATGGGTTCGTGCGCAAATGCAGCATTGACGCCACGCCATGGCCCCCGTCCGGCGCGGAGCGTGCATAATAAGCAGAAATATCATCAGTGAATGACCATGCAACTCGATACACGCGCACAAACCTTGCTCAAGGCCCTCGTCGAACGCTACATCGCGGACGGCCAGCCGGTGGGCTCGCGCGCCCTGTCCAAGATCTCCGGACTGGACCTGTCGCCGGCTACCATCCGCAACATCATGGCCGACCTGGAGGAACTGGGCTACGTGGCCAGTCCCCACACCTCGGCCGGCCGGGTGCCGACGCCGCGCGGCTACCGCATCTTTGTCGACACGCTGCTCACCGTGCAGCAGCTCGACGAGCACGCGGTCGAGTCGCGCATGCGGCTGCAGGCGCCGCAGCCGCACAAGATGATTGCCAACGCGGCGCAGATGCTGTCGTCGCTGTCGCAGTTCGCCGGCGTGGTGCTCAGCCCGCGGCGCGAATCGGTGTTCCAGCAGATCGAATTTTTGCGGCTGGGCGAGAAACGCATCCTGCTGGTGATCGTCGGCCCGACCGGCGACGTGCAGAACCGGCTGCTGCTGACCGATGTGGACTACAGCCCGGCGCAGCTGGTGCAGTCGGCCAACTACATCAACCAGAACTACGGCGGCCTGGCGTTCGACGAGGTGCACATGCGGTTGCAGACCGAGGTGCGCCAGCTGCGCGACGACATGGGCCGGCTGATGCAGGCGGCGGTGGAGGCGGGCAGCGAGGCGATGGCCGACAGCTCGGACGACATGGTCATCTCGGGCGAGCGCAACCTGCTGTCGGTGAGCGACCTGTCGTCCAACATGACGTCGCTGCGGCAGATGTTCGACATGTTCGAGCAGAAGACCGGGCTGATGCAACTGCTCGACGTGTCGAGCAAGGCCAGCGGGGTGCAGATCTACATCGGCGGCGAATCAAGCCTGGTGCCGATGGACGAGATGAGCGTGGTGACCGCGCCGTACACGGCCAACGGCAAGATCGTCGGCACGCTGGGCGTGATCGGTCCGACGCGCATGGCCTACGAGCGGGTGATCCCGATTGTGGATATCACGGCCAAGCTGCTGTCGAACGCGCTCAGCCACAATTGACGATGTATGGGTTCCCGCCTGCGCGGGAACGACGTCATTCCCTCCATGCTGAGCTGGCTCGGCCATCAAGGTCGGTGCGGGCAGGCGGTCTTGGTGCAGTTGCCGTAGATGGCCAGCGCGTGCTCGGCGATCTTGAAGCCGCGTTCCTTGGCCACCACCTGCTGGCGCGTCTCGATTTCCTCGTCGAAGAATTCCTCCACCCGGCCGCAGTCCAGGCACACCAGATGGTCGTGGTGCGAGCCCTCGTTCAATTCAAAGATGGCCTTGCCGGTCTCGAAGTGATTGCGGTTCAGCAGGCCGGCCTGTTCGAACTGGGTCAGCACCCGGTACACGGTCGCCAGGCCCACGTCCATATTGTCGGCCAACAGGATCTTGTAGACATCCTCGGCGGTCAGGTGGCGCACTTCGCTGTTCTGGAAGATGTCCAGGATTTTGAGGCGGGGCAGCGTGGCTTTGAGGCCGCTGGCCTTCAGATCGGTGGGATTGTTACTCATGGTGGCGACTCTTAATGGTGGTTGGCGATAGCTAGGCGACAGTTTAACGTACTCCGGCCGCCGCCGCACCCTGCGCGCCGCGCGGCGCCGCCGGCGTGAAATTTACATTTGCAATGTTTTACAATTAATCTTTATAAAACAAGGACATACTTGCCGTTTTGCTGGATAATGCGCTCTCCCGGAGTGCCCGCGCAGCCCCATGTCGCACCTTGTGCTTTATGATATAGCGTTTTTCGGCATTTCCGCTCGATCAGATTGAGGACAACCATGCGCGTCACCCAGGCTTTATCGCAGTCTTTGTTGCACCGTTTCACCCGCCGCGCCCCGCTGCTGGCCGGCGCCGTTTGCGTCGCGCTGGCCGCGGGCGGCTGCGCGTCCAACACCACGCTGGGCGAGAAATCGACCGACGTGAAGGAAACCGGCACCACGCTCGACGCCAGCAAGGGCGCGCAAACGACCACCATCACCAAGCTGCAGAAGTTCATGTGGTTCTTCTCGCCGTACCGTCCGGACATCCAGCAGGGTAACTTCGTCTCCGAGGAGATGCTGTCGCAACTGAAAACCGGCATGACGCGCGAGCAGGTGCGCTTCATCTTCGGCACCGCGCTGCTGACCGACCCGTTCCACGCCGACCGCTGGGACTACGCCTTCCGCATGGCCAAGGGCAACGGCGAAATCACCACCAGCCGCGTGATCGTGTTCTTCGACAAGGATGGCAAGGTGGCGCGCTGGGAAGGCGGCAACCTGCCGACCGAAAAAGACTACATCGCCCGCATCGCCGGCCCGGCGCCCAAGGTCAAGAAGGACCTGAACACGCCGGACGCGCATCCGGCGTCGAACACCGCGCCGCTGCCGGCCGGCGCCGACAACTCCGCCGCCGCGCCGGTTGGCGTCACGGTGAGCAACGACAAGAAATAAGCACGAGGACAGACGCATGACAGACATGAACATCGCCATCGCCGGCGCCGGCGGCCGCATGGGCCGCATCCTGATCGAAGCGGTGCTGGACGCGCCCGACGCCCGCCTGTCCGGCGCGCTGGACCGCGCGGGCTCGGACAACATCGGCGCCGACGCCGCCGCCTTCCTCGGCAAGCCGGCCGGCGTGCCGGTGGAATCGGACCTGGCCAAGGGACTGGCCGGCGCGCAGTTCCTGATCGACTTCACCCGCCCCGAGGGCACGCTGGCGCACCTGGCGTATTGCGCCGAGCACGGCATCAAGATGATCATCGGCACCACCGGCTTCGACGAGGCGGGCAAGGCCGCCATCGCGGCGGCGGCGCAAAAAACCGCCATCGTGATGTCGCCCAACTTCAGCGTCGGCGTCAACGTCACGCTCAAGCTGCTGCAGCAGGCCGCCAAGGCGCTGGCGGTCGGCTACGACATCGAAGTGATCGAGGCCCACCACCGCCACAAGGTCGACGCCCCGTCCGGCACCGCGCTGAAGATGGGCGAAGTGCTGGCCGACGCGCTGGGCCGCGACCTCAAGGATTGCGCGGTCTACGCGCGCGAGGGCGTGACCGGCGAGCGCGACCCGTCGTCGATCGGCTTCGCCACCATCCGCGGCGGCGACATCGTTGGCGACCACACCGTGCTGTTCGCCGGCACCGGCGAGCGCATCGAGATCAGCCACAAGTCCAGCAGCCGCGTGACCTACGCGCACGGCTCGCTGCGCGCCTGCCGCTTCCTGGCCGACAAGGCCACCGGCCTGTACGGCATGAACGACGTGCTGGCGCTGAACTGATGACGCCCAACCACTTCACCCTGGCCGGCTACTGGGAACAGGGCGACACCATCAGCCACATCGTGGCGCTGGTGTTGCTGGCGATGTCGCTGGTGAGCTGGTTCTTCATCCTGTCCAAGGCCTACGCCGCGCTGCGCATCCGCCGCAGCGCGCCGGCCGTGCAGGCGTTCTGGGAGGCGCCGTCGATGCAGGACGGCGTGGCCGCGCTGACCCTGGCAGATCCGGAGCAAGTGTTCCTGCCGCTGGCGCGGCAAGGCGCGGCGCAGCTGCAGACCGGCGGCCGCGCGTCGCTGGGCGGCGAGATGGGCCACGCGGCGCAGGTCACGCGCGTGCTGCGGGTGGCGATCCAGAATTCCACCAACCGCCTTGAAGGCGGCCTGACGCTGCTGGCCTCGATCGGCGCCACCGCGCCGTTTGTCGGGCTGCTGGGCACGGTGTGGGGCATCTACCATGCGCTGGCCAATGTCTCGGCCAGCGGCACGGTGCAGATCGACAAAGTGGCGGGCCCGGTGGGCGAGGCGCTGATCATGACCGCCATTGGCCTGACGGTGGCCATCCCGGCGGTGCTGGCGTATAACGGATTCAACCGCGTCAACCGGCTGACCCTGGCCGAGCTGGACGCCTTCGCGCACGACCTGCACGCCTACCTGACTAAGGGCGGGGGTCAAGTCTGACATTCGGACACGAGCTCTTCCGCAGTACGGCCGGGGCCGTGTCCGAATGTCAGACTTGACCCCATTATTGGGAGCTAGCATGAGTTTTGGTGCATTCAACCACCACCGCAATCCGGGGCCGATGGCCGATATCAACGTCACGCCGATGGTCGATGTGATGCTGGTGCTGCTGGTGATCTTCATTCTCAGCGCGCCGATGTTCACCAACGCCGTCAAGCTGGACCTGCCTAAGGCGCAGGCCCAGGCCAATCCGCAGCAGGCCGCCACGGTCACGCTGTCGATTGACGGCGGCGGCAAGATCTTCTGGAATAACGACCCGGTCGAACTCAGCGTGCTGGAGGCGCGCCTGGCCGACGCGGCCAAGCTGGAGCCGCAGCCGGAGCTGCAACTGCGCGCCGACAAGGACACGCGCTACGAAGTGGTGGCGCAGGTGATGGCCGCCGCGCAGTCGCATGGATTAACGAAATTGGGATTCGTCACGGATCCCCGGAAAGAGAAAAAATAATGGCAACCGCAGAACTGAACGGCGCGGCGATCACCGATTTCGCCAGCTTCCACGCCGCCTGCAAGGCCGCGCTGGGCTTCCCCGGCACCTACGGCAACACCATGGACGCCTGGGTCGATTGCCTGAGCTATCTGCGCGACGAGGACGGCATGAGCAAGTTCCGCCTGAAGCCGAACGAGGTGCTGGACATCGTCATCACCAACGCCGAAGCCATGAAGGCCGCCGTGCCCGACATCCTGGAAGAAGTGACTTACTGCGTGGCCGGCATCAACGAACGCTACGAAGACTACGGCGAGAAGCCGGCCCTCAAACTCACGCTGCGCTGACCACGCCGGCCGGCACCGAGTTCGGGATCTGCGACTTGGCGCCGGTCTCGCCCGGGGCCAAGGTCAGCACCTCGAAGCCGGTCTCGGTCACCAGCACCATGTGCTCCCATTGCGCCGACAGCGATTTGTCGCGCGTCTCGACGGTCCAGCCGTCGTTCAACTCCTTGGTCGCCGCCTTGCCGGCATTGATCATCGGCTCGATCGTGAACAACATGCCCGCCTTGAGCACCACACCCTGGCCCGGACGGCCATAGTGCGCCACCTGCGGCTCGTCGTGGTAGACCATGCCGATGCCGTGGCCGCAGTAATCCAGCACCACGCTGTAGCCGGCCTTCTCGGCCACGGTCTGGATCGCGAAGCCGACGTCGCCCAGCGTGGCGCGCGGCTTGACCGCGCGGATGCCGGCCCACATCGCCGCGTAGGTGGTCTCGACCAGCTTGCGGGTTGCCTTGGACGGCTCGCCCACGTAGTACATGCGGCTGGTGTCGCCGTGCCAGCCATCCTTGATGACGGCGACGTCGAGATTGATGATGTCGCCATCCTTGAGGATGTGGTCGTCCTTCGGAATGCCGTGGCACACCACATGGTTGACCGAGCTGCACACGGTGGCCGGGAAGCCGCCGTAGCCGACGTTGGCCGGGATCGCCTGCTGCACGTTGACGATGTAGTCGTTGCACAGCTTGTCGAGGTAGCCCGTGCTGACGCCGGCCTTGACGTGCGGCGTGATCATGGTCAGCACGTCGGCCGCCAGCTGGGCGGCGACGCGCGCCTGGACGATTTGCTCGGGCGACTTGATCAGATTGGCGTTACGGCGGGACATGGTGCGACCTCTTTCATTTTCGGAGGCGCGTATACTGCCACATCCGCTAGCGTACCGCTGCCAAATCGAAATGAGGGTTGTCGATCAGACAAAGCAGATTGCCGAACGGGTCGGCCAGTTCCACGGTCTTGATGTTCTCGCCAACGTCCTGGATCGCCCCGTGCACGGTGGCGCCCAGCGCGACGATGCGCTCGACTTCGGCGGCGATATTGTCCACGCCCCAGTAGACCATGCTGCCGGCCTGCGCCGGCTTGCCGTCCGGGATCAGGCCCAGCTCGAAGCCGCCGACGTTGAAGCCGACGTAGAACGGCTGGTCGAAGTAGGGCGCCGTGTCGAACACCTTGCTGTACCAGGCCTTGGCGGCCGCCAGGTCGGCCACCGGATAGGCCACGGTGCGTAGTCCCTTGATCATGCTAGTCTCCACTGAGATGTTGAAAGCACTATCTTGTCACATCGGCGTCGGGCGCGATTGTAAAAATGGAAGCTATGCGCCCAGCAGGAAGCGCTCCGGCGCGCTGCCGGCGAATTCCTGAAAATCGTGGATCAGGTGCGACTGGTCGAAATAGCCGCAGTCCAGCGCCAGTTGCGCCCAGTCCGGCCCCGGCGAGGCCTTGAGCGCGGCGGCGGCCCGACGAAAGCGGCAGATACGCGCATACAGTTTGGGCGACAGCCCGACCCGCGCGCGGAACAGCGCCGCCAGGTGCTGGCGCGACACGGCCAGCTGGTCCGCCAGCTGCTCGATGCGCAGCGCGCCGTCGCTGGCCTCCAGCGCAGCCAGGGCGCGCTGGATCAAGCGTCCGCCTGCGTCGCCAGGCGTGCCGATGGCGCGTGCGACCGCCGCGCGCCCCGTGGCCGCGTCGCCTGAAGCGCGCAGCCGGTGCAGCAATTGATGCTCGATGACGGCGATGCGCTCGCGGTCGGACAGCTCGCAGGTCCACAGCGCATCGGCCAGCCGTTCCGCATCGCTGCGGCCCCAAAGCTGGTCGATATCGGCGCGCTGGTCGGTCAGCGCATGCAGCGGCGCGGCCAGGAAGGCGCCCGCCGCGCCGGGTTTGAAGCGCACCGCCACCGTCCGCAGCGGCCCATCGCTGGCGACCAGGATGGCGCTGCTCATCATGCCGACCGCAAAACCGGGCTGGCCGTCGTCCTGCCAAAGGATATCGACACAATTGTCCGGCAGCACCCGGTGCGTATGCGCGCCGCCGGGCGCGCGGGCGGCCCACATGCACGCGACGTGCGCGGCCAGCGCCGGATGGGGAGGATATTCGCGATAGTACATCCGCGCAGTATACCTTTGCGCCCAACCAACTTTGGGGTCAAGTCTGACATTCGGACACGAGCTCTTCCGCAGTAACGGCCGGGGCCGTGTCCGAATGTCAGACTTGACCCCCTGGGTTATAATGTCCGGTTCATATACACTTATTGGCCGCACACCATCATGCAAGATAAATATAGTCCCGCTGACGTAGAAAAAGCCGCTCAATCGCACTGGAAAGCCATCGACGCCTACAAGGCCGTCGAACACGACCCGCGTTTCCCGAAAGGGAAGTATTACGCCTGTTCGATGCTGCCTTATCCATCGGGCAAGCTGCACATGGGCCACGTCCGCAACTATACGATCAACGATGTGATGTACCGCTACCTGCGCATGAACGGCTACAACGTGCTCATGCCGATGGGCTGGGATGCGTTCGGCATGCCGGCGGAAAACGCGGCGATGGCCAACAACGTGCCGCCCGCACAGTGGACCTACTCCAACATCGCCCACATGCGCGAGCAGATGGAGTCGATGGGCCTGGCGATCGACTGGTCGCGCGAAATGACCGCGTGCAAGCCGGAATACTACAAGTGGAACCAGTGGATGTTCCTGAAGATGCTGGAAAAAGGCATCATCTACAAGAAGACCGGTACCGTGAACTGGGATCCGATCGACCAGACCGTGCTGGCCAACGAGCAGGTGGTCGATGGCCGCGGCTGGCGTTCCGGCGCGCTGATCGAAAAGCGCGAGATCCCGATGTACTACGCCCGCATCACCGATTACGCCGATGAGCTGCTGGCCTATGTCGACGACAAGCTGCCCGGCTGGCCTGAGCGCGTGCGCACCATGCAGACCAACTGGATCGGCAAGTCGACCGGCGTGCGCTTCGCCTTCCCGCACCAGATCAAGGGCGCCGACGGCCAGCTGATCCAGGACGGCAAGATGTACGTCTTCACCACCCGTCCGGACACCGTGATGGGCGTGACCTTCTGCGCTGTGGCGGCCGAGCATCCGCTGGCGATCCACGCCGCGCAGACCAATCCCGAACTGGCGGCCTTCAACGCCGAGTGCAAGCTGGGCTCCGTGATCGAAGCCGACATGGCGACGATGGAGAAGAAGGGCATGCCGACCGGCTTGTTCGTCACCCATCCGCTGACCGGCGAGCAGGTTGAAGTCTGGGTCGGCAACTACGTGCTGATCACCTACGGCGACGGCGCCGTCATGGGCGTGCCCGCGCACGACGAGCGCGATTTCGCCTTCGCCAAAAAATACAACCTGCCGATCAAACAGGTCATCAAGGCCGAGGGCAAGGAGTTCTCGACCGACGCATGGCAGGAATGGTACGGCGACAAGGATTTCTCCATCGTCACCAACTCCGGCAAGTACGACGGCCTGCGCTACGCGGAAGCCGTCGACGCGGTGGCCGCCGACATGGCGGCCAAGGGCCTGGGCGAGAAGAAGATCACCTTCCGCCTGCGCGACTGGGGCATCTCGCGCCAGCGCTACTGGGGCACGCCGATCCCGATGATCCACTGCGGCGATTGCGGCGTGGTGCCGGTGCCGGAGAAGGACCTGCCGGTGGTGCTGCCGGAAGACTGCGTACCCGATGGTACCGGTAACCCGCTGAACAAATACGAGGCCTTCCTCAAGTGCGACTGCCCGCAGTGCGGCAAGCCCGCGCGCCGCGAGACCGATACGATGGACACCTTCGTCGATTCGTCGTGGTACTACATGCGCTATACCTCGCCGGGTTCGGACAAGATGGTCGACGAGCGCAATGACTACTGGATGCCGATGGACCAGTACATCGGCGGCATCGAGCACGCCGTCATGCACCTGCTGTACGCGCGCTTCTGGACCAAGATCATGCGCGACTTCGGCCTGGTCAAGTTCGACGAGCCGTTCGTCAACCTGCTTACCCAGGGCATGGTGCTCAACGAGACCTACTATCGCGAAGACGCCGCCGGCAAGAAGACCTGGTTCAACCCGGCCGACGTCGACCTGACCCTGGACGACAAGGGCCGCCCGCAAGGCGCGGTCTCGAAGGCCGACGGCCAGCCGGTGAGCATCGGCGGCACCGAGAAGATGTCGAAGTCTAAGAACAACGGTATCGACCCGCAAGCGCAGATCGAACAATACGGCGCCGACACCGCGCGCCTGTTCACGATGTTCGCCTCGCCGCCGGAACAGACGCTGGAATGGTCGGGCAGCGGCGTCGAAGGCGCCAACCGCTTCCTGCGCCGCGTGTGGGGCTTCGGCTACGCGCAGCGCGACGCCATCGCCGCCATCGGCGCGCCGCTGACCGCGACCGCCACCACCGACGCCGGCAAGACCCTGCGCCGCGAGCTGCACAAGGTGCTGCAGCAGGCTGATTACGACATCAAGCGCATCCAGTACAACACCGTGGTATCGGCCTGCATGAAGATGCTGAACACGCTGGAATCGGCCAAGGACGCGGATGCCGCGTCGCTGTCCGAAGGCTATTCGATCTTCCTGCGCCTGCTGAATCCTGTGGCGCCGCATATCACCCACGTGCTGTGGGAAGAACTGGGCTACGCCAAGGCGCACGGCGACATCCTCAACGTGCAGTGGCCGCAGGTCGATCCGGCTGCGCTGGAGCAGTCCGAGATCGAGATGATGATCCAGGTGAACGGCAAGCTGCGTGGCAGCGTGGTCGTGGCCAAGACCGCCGACAAGGCGAGCATCGAGGCGGCGGCATTGGCCAACGAGGCGGTGCAGAAGTTCATCGAAGGCACGCCGAAGAAGGTCATCGTGGTGCCGGGCAAATTGATCAACATCGTGGTTTAACTGGGTCCGAACATGCTGACTACTTCCGAGTTGTTCCGGCGCGGCCGGCTGGCCGCCGCGGTGCTGGCCGTGGCGCTGACCGTGTCCGCCTGCGGCTTCCATCTGCGCGGCGACGGCGGCCACTACACGCTGCCGTTCCCGACGATGTATGTCGGACTGCCGGAAGCGTCGCCATTGGCCATCGATTTGAAGCGCAACATCCGCGCCAACGGCGGCACCACCGTCGTCAACGCGGCCAAGGATGCGGACGGCGTGATCGAGGTGCTGTCCGATCCCGAGAAGACCCGCACCAAAACCATTTTGACGCTGAACCGCAATGGCCGCGTGAGCCAGTACCTGCTGTCGTATAACATCGTGTTCCGCGTCTTGGACAAGCAGGGCAAGGAGCTGCTGGGCCGCACGCAGATCCTGCTGACCCGCCCCATCGACTTCAACGAAACCCAGTTGCTGGCGAAGGAGCAGGAAGAAGCGCTGCTGTACAAGGATATGCAGACGGACCTGGTGCAGCAGATGATGCGCCGTATCGCGGCGATCAAGCCGCAGCAGGTGTCGCTGCCGCCGCCGGCGTTGCCGACGCCGTCCGTGCCCGCCGTGCCTATCCAGTAAGGGCGCGCGATGCAATTGCGGTTAGAAGCGCTGGACGGCCATTTAACGAAATCGTTGTCCCAGCTGTACGTGATCACCAGCGACGAGCATCTGCTGGCGCTGGAGGCCGCCGACAAGATCCGCAAGGCGGCGCGCGCGCAAGGCTATTCCGAGCGCGACGTGCTGACCGTGGAGCGCAGCTTCAAGTGGGGCGAGCTGCTGGCGTCCAACCAGGCGCTGTCGCTGTTCGGTGACAAGAAGCTGATCGAGCTGCGCATCCCGACCGGCAAGCCCGGTAAGGACGGCGGCGCGGCGCTGCAGAATTATGTGAAGGATTTAAGTCCGGACAATCTGACCCTGATCACGCTGCCCAAGCTGGATTGGCAGACGCAGAAGGCGGCGTGGGTCGCCAGCCTGCAGCAGGCGGCGGTGTATATCGACATCGCCCAGATTGAACGGGCGCAGTTACCCAATTGGATAGGCCAGCGCCTTGCCGCACAAGGGCAAAGCGCGGATAGACAGAGCATCGATTTCATCGCCGATCGCGTTGAAGGCAATCTGCTTGCGGCCCATCAGGAGATACAGAAGTTGGCCTTGCTGCACGAGCCGGGCAAGCTGACCTACGAGCAGGTGCACGAAGCGGTGCTGAACGTGGCGCGTTACGACGTGTTCAAGCTCAGTGAAGCGATGTTGTCGGGCGATCCGGCGCGTCTGGTGCGCATGCTGGAAGGCTTGAAGGGCGAGGGCGAGGCGCTGCCGCTGGTGCTGTGGGCCGTGTCGGAGGAGATCCGCACGCTGCTCAAGCTGAAGGCGGGCATGGCGCAGGGCCGTCCTCTGGGTGCGCTGCTTAAGGAGTATCGCATCTGGGGACCGAAGGAACGCATGATGGAGCCGGCGCTGCGCCGCATCTCGCTGCCGGTACTGGAAGCGGCGATGAAGGACGCGGCGCAGGTCGACAAGATGATCAAGGGCTTGCGCGCCAAAGCGCACGCCGGCGACGCGTGGGACGCGATGCTGCAATTGGCGTTGAAAGTCGCACGCGGCTAGAGAAACTGGCTAAAAATGCCCGCAGCGTCGTTGTGGCGCCTCGCCGTGCTAACGCACTGTCTTCGGCGCCACGCCTAGCTGCGAGCATTTTGAGCCAGTTTCTAAAGAACTGAGGGATACCGATGGATATCAAGCACTACATGGAACAACTGGGCCAGCAGGCGCGCAAGGCATCGCGCGCCATGGCCCGCGCCGACAGCGCGACCCGCAACCGCGCGCTGACGCTGATCGCCGACGCGATCGAGCGCGACGCCGACCAACTGCGCGCCGCCAATCAGCTGGACATGGACGCGGCGGCCGCCAACGGCCTGGCCCCGGCCATGCTGGACCGCCTGGCGCTGTCCGACAAGGCCATCGCGACGATGGTGGAAGGCCTGCGCCAGATCGTCGCGCTGCCCGATCCGATCGGCGAAATCTCGGGCCTGAAGTTCCGCCCGACCGGCATCCAGGTCGGCCAGATGCGCGTGCCGCTGGGCGTGATCGGCATCATCTACGAGTCGCGCCCGAACGTGACGGTGGACGCGGCGGGCCTGTGCATCAAGAGCGGCAACGCCACCATCCTGCGCGGCGGCTCGGAAGCGATCCACTGCAACCGCGCGCTGGCCAAGCTGGTCAAGGAAGGATTGCTGGGCGCCGGCCTGCCGGAGGACGGCGTGCAGGTTGTCGACACCACCGACCGCGCCGCCGTCGGTGCGCTGATCACCATGCCGCAGTATGTGGACGTGATCGTGCCGCGCGGCGGCAAGAGCCTGATCGCGCGCCTGATCGAAGAGGCGACGGTGCCGATGATTAAGCACCTGGACGGCATCTGCCACGTCTACATCGACGCCAAGGCCGACATGAAGAAGGCGCTGGACATCGCGTTCAACGCCAAGTGCCACCGTTACGGCACCTGCAACACCATGGAGACGCTGCTGGTGGCGCGCGCCATCGCGCCGGCCGTGCTGCCGGAACTGGCCAAGCTGTACGCGACCAAGCAGGTGGAGCTGCGCGCCGATCCCGAGGCGATGGCGATCCTGTCCGCCGCGGGCTATCCGCACCTGGTGGCTGCCGTCGAGGAAGACTGGTCGACCGAATACCTGGCCGCGATCCTGTCGGTGAAGATCGTCGACGGCATCGACGAGGCGATGGAGCACATCAACCATTACTCGTCCAAGCACACCGAGGCGATCGTCACGGAAGACTACACGGACGCGATGCGCTTCCTGCGCGAAGTCGATTCGGCGTCGGTGATGATCAACGCTTCGACGCGCTTCGCCGACGGTTTCGAATACGGCCTGGGCGCGGAGATCGGCATCTCCAACGACAAGCTGCACGCGCGCGGCCCGGTGGGGCTGGAAGGTTTAACATCACTGAAATACGTCGTTTTCGGTAATGGACAGATTCGCGCCTAAAGGGCCAAGATCATGCTGACTCGTCTGCGTGTCAAGGGATTCAAGAGCTTAGAGGACGTAGAGATACGTTTCGGCCCCTTTACGTGCGTGGCCGGTATCAACGGCGCGGGTAAATCGAATCTGTTCGACGCTATCGAATTTCTGCAGCGCCTGGCTGGAGCGCCGATCATGGAGGCTGCGCGGAGCATACGAAACAACGGTTTTGCCTCGCTGTTTACGCAAACAGTGAGCGGGCAGGCGCAAGTCATGGAGTTTGAAGCGGATTTGTTGCTCAATGGCTTGCCGGTGACGGATGATTTTGGCCGGGTTGCCACGCCCGCCTCGACCTATCTGCGCTATCGTCTGACGCTTCAATATGTTGCCGGCAGTTCGGAGGAAATCACACTGTTGAGCGAAAGCTTGACCGGATTGCCGAAGGCGGGTTTGGCCAAGATGCTCGGCTTTGCAGTATCAAAAGAATTTGTGGCATCGGTTCGCCGTGGGGGCAAGGCTGACTTTATCACCACGGACCAGACGACCCCCGGCCAGATACTGATGTGGCCGGAGGACGGCAACGGCCAGCCCCGCTGTTTTCCGGTCGCGCACGGCACGATCTTGTCACAGCTGAATCTGATAGACCATCCAACGGCGCTGGCGGCAAAGCGGGAAATGCAGTCATGGATGGTATTGCGGCTGGAGTTAAGCGCACTGCGGCGCCCGGACCATTTTTCCTCTCCGAGTAAAATCTCTTCTCGGGGGGAGCATTTGCCCGCCACACTGGCCCGCCTGAATAATAGTGAGGGTATCGTCGCGCGATTGGCAACACTGGTTCCCGACGTGGATGAGGTGGTGGTGCGCGAAAGTGCGGCCCATTCCAGTCGCGCGGTGTACCTGATGTCTCGCGATGGGAGGGAGCAGGAGGCAAAGACCTTATCCGATGGGGTGTTGCGCTTCCTCGCACTGGCCACCCTGGAAGCGGATCCGGACAGCGGTGCCTTGATCTGTGTGGAGGAACCGGAGAACGGCATGCACCCGGGGGGTGTCACTTCCATTCTGGAGTTGTTGAAGCACACGGCGGTCGATCCGGCATTTGCCGTCGGGACGGACAACCCGCTGCGGCAAATACTCGTCAATACTCATGCGCCGCAACTGGTGCAGCACCTGTTGCCTGATGAATTGATCATTTGCCACGGATACCGGCGGGATGGCGCCATGCTATCGCTCTATTCGCCCTTGTCGAATACCTGGCGGGATGAGACGGCCGGAAGTGGCGCCGCGAAGGCGCTGGGCCTGGGAGCGGTCTTCCCCTACTTGAACGGCAATTCGCAAACGGTACCTGACTTGGTTGAGGAAATAAATATTGAGCAAGAGTATCGGCGCCAGTTGGCCGCGTTGGCGCCAAAATAGCGGCGCGCATGAAGCAGCTTCGCTATACACTGTTGGCGGATGGCAGTTCCGATGCCGCGCTCGCGCCGATTATCGATTGGTTACTGGAGCAGCATCTGCCCGGCTGGAGCATTGTGCGGCAGTTGGCCAGGGAGTTGGGACCGGTTGGTCTCGCGCTAGAGGACCGCTTGCCCGTAGTATTGAAGTTTTATCCTTGCGACCTGCTGTTTGTGCACCGGGATGCCGAGAAGGCATCCTTAAGTCTGCGTCTGCGGCAAATTGCCGACGCGATGCGCGGCTACGATCAGGTTTATGTGCCCATTGTGCCGATGAGGATGTCGGAGGCATGGTTGTTATCTGACGAGGCTGCGATACGCCAGGCGGCCGGCAATCGGAACGGCAAGAATGCGCTAGGCTTGCCGGCTCGGCGCGATTGGGAAGGCCGTCCGGACCCGAAGGCGGATCTCGAGTCCGCGCTGCGGGCGGCGAGCGGGAAATCGGTGCGCAGGGCAAAGCAAGCTAATATCGCGCAGCAGCGCGGATTGGTAGCGGAATACACGGGCGATTTCTCGGCCTTGCGCGGCTTGCCTTCGTTTGATGAATTTGAATCGCAACTTTTGAGAAAGCTAAGAGACTTTTGACTATGCTCTGGATTAAAGCGCTGCACATTTTCTTCGTGATCTCCTGGATGGCGGGCGTGTTCTACCTGCCGCGCATCTTCGTCAACCTGGCGATGGAGAACGACAAGGCCACCACCGCGCGCCTGCTGCTCATGGCGCGCAAGCTGTATCGTTTTTCGATGTGGCTGTCGGTGTTCGCGGTGGTGTTCGGCGCTATCCTGGTGTGGATGCAGTACGGCGCGCAGATGCCGCACTGGCTGCACGCCAAGCTGTTCTTCGTGGTGCTGGTGATCGGTTATCACCATGCCTGTGGCCCTATCCTCAAGAAGTTCGAGAAGGGCGTCAACACGCGCAGCCACAAGTGGTTCCGCGTGTTTAATGAGCTGCCGGTGTTTATGCTGCTGGCGATAGTGCTGCTGGTTGTGGTCAAACCATTCTGATCGGAGTGTCATGAGTAAAGTCTGCCAGTATTTTTTCGCCGCCCATTCGCCGTGGACGTATCTGGGCCATGAGCGCTTTGTCGCCATGGCGCGCCAGCACGGTGTGCAAATCGACATGCGCCCGGTCGACCTGGGCAAGGTATTCGGCGTGTCCGGCGGCCTGCCGCTGGCCAAGCGCGCGCCGCAGCGCCAGGCCTACCGCCTGCTCGAGCTGACGCGCTGGTCGGAGTTCCTCGGCATTCCGATGAACGTGCAGCCGAAGTTTTTCCCGGTGTCGCCGGAGCTGGCCAACCGCATGCTGATCGCCGCGTGCCTGACGCATGGCGTGGACGTGGCGCTGTCGCTGACGCAGGCGGTGATGCGCGGCCTGTGGGCCGAAGAAAAGAATATCGGCGACGAGGAGACGCTGGTGCAGATCGCCGGCAGCCTTGGCCTCGATGGCAAGGCCTTGATCAAGTCGGCGGAGACGGCCAGCGTGCAGGCCGAGTACGACCGCAATACGGAAGACGCGACGGCGGCCAGCGTGTTCGGCTCGCCGTGGTATGTGTTGGATGGAGAGAGTTTCTGGGGCCAGGACCGCCTGGACTTCCTGGAACGGGCAATGCAGAAGTAACGATAGTCGTCCCCGCGCAGGCGGGGACCCATGCTGAGCGTGCCCTGCATGGACCCCCGCCTTCGCGGGGGCGACGGTGGCGCGGTTTATTAACGGACAAAAGGTACACCTATGGCATCCTATTTTTGCCCATGCCCGCGCGGCATGGAAGCGGCATTGGCCGAAGAACTGGGCGAGATCGCCCAGCTGAGCACCACCATGAAGGTGCACAACCAGGTTCCTGGCGGCGTGCACTGCTCGGGCGAGCTGCTTGATTCCTACCGCATCAACCTGCACTCGCGCATCGCGTCGCGCGTGCTGATGCGCATGGCCGTCACCGGCTACCAGAACGAAAACGACATCTACGACCTGGTGTTGGCGCAGCCGTGGGAAGACTGGTTCACCTACGACCACACCATCCGCGTCGACGTCACCGCCGTGAAGTCCCCGCTGAAAAGCCTGGAGTTCACCACGCTGAAAATCAAGGACGCGATCTGCGACCGCTTCCGCGACCAGTTCAACAAGCGTCCCTCGGTCAACACCAAGGAACCGGACATGCGCATCGTCGGCTTCCTCGACGCGCGCCAGTTCATCATCTACCTCGACACCTCCGGCGAGGCGCTGTTCAAGCGCGGCTGGCGCGAAGAGACGGGCGACGCGCCGCTGCGCGAGAACCTGGCCGCCGGCCTGCTGCGCGTGTCGGGCTGGAAGCCGGGCATGCCGCTGTTCGACCCGATGTGCGGCTCCGGCACCATCCTGTGCGAAGCGGCGCAGATGGTGCAGGGCATTCCGCCGGGCGCGCGCCGCCGCTTCGCCTTCGAAGCCTTCAACGACTTCGATCCGGCGCCGTGGAACGAGATGAAGAATTCGATCAAGGCCAATCCGCTGCCGGCATCGCCGACCATCTTCGGCTCCGACATCTCGGGCGACATGGTGGCGATGACGCGCCATAACCTGAAGTGCGCCGGCATCATGTTCGACGTGCCGCTCAAGCAGATCGAGGCCCAGGAAGTGAAGGCGCCGACCGAGCAGCCGGGCATCCTGCTGACCAATCCTCCGTACGGCGAGCGTATCGGCGTGCGCGGCGACAGCTCGCTGCCGGAGGACGAACTGGCGACCAGCTTCTACTCGGCGCTGTCGACCACCCTCAAGCAGCGCTTCGCCGGCTGGACGGTGTTCCTGTTCACGGCGGACCTGGGCCTGCCCAAGCTGCTGCGCCTGAAGGAATCGCGCAAGACGCCATTCTTCAACGGCGCACTGGAATGCCGTTTGTTCCGCTTCGATATGGTGGCCGGTTTCAACCGCCGCGAAGCGGCCAAGCCGAAAGAAGTCTAAGCAGTACGCGCCGCGCTTTCCGGCGCGGCGCCCCAGCCGGAAAGCACCGCATGTTCAATACACCTCCCGTCAATCTTCCCCCCGATCCCGTCGCGGAGGCGCCCGAGCCGCCGCACATGAAAGTCCTCGGCGCCGGCGCGCTGGCCGCCGTGCTGGCGGCGCTGTCGATGCTGGGACCTTTCTCCATCGACGCCTACCTGCCGGCCTTCCCCAACATCCAGGCCACGCTGAACGCCACGCCGATCGAGGTCCAGCAAAGTCTGACGTTCTACATGCTGTCCTTCGCCGCCATGGTGCTGTGGCACGGCGCGCTGTCGGACGCCTTCGGCCGCCGCAACGTGATCCTGGTGTCGCTGGCGATGTTCGCGGTCGGTACGCTGGGCTGCGCCGCCGCGCACACCGTGCACTACCTGTGGGTGTTCCGCATCCTGCAGGGCGTGTCGTCCGGCGCCGGGGTGGTGGTGGGGCGCGCCATCATCCGCGACTTGTACGAGGACGCCGCCGCCGCGCGCCTGCTGTCGATGGTGACGATGATCTTCTCGATCGCGCCGGCCATCGCGCCGATCCTGGGCGGCTGGGTGGTCACGCTGTTCGACTGGCGGGCGATCTTCCTGGCGCTGCTGGCCTACAGCGTGCTGCTGTTCATCTACTGCTACCGCAAGCTGCCGGAGACGCTGCCGAAAGAGAAGCGCCATCCCTTCAATCCGCGCTTCCTGCTGCGGAATTACACCGAGATCCTGCGTTCGCCGCTGTTCCACCTCAAGTCCGGCGTGGTGGCGCTCAATTTCGCCGGCCTGTTTTTATATATTTCTTCGGCGCCGGTGTTCCTGCCGCAGCACCTGGGGCTGGGCGCCTCGCAGTTCGGCTGGCTGTTCATTCCGTCGGTGAGCGGGATTTTCCTCGGCGCGCTGGCGGCCAACCGGATCGCCGGCAAGATGGCGTTTTCGCGACAGATCGGCATCGGCTTTTGTTTCCTGGTCGCGGCGTCGGCATTTAACGTTTGCTACCACCTGTTCCAGCCGCCCGCTCTGCCATGGTCGGTGGCGCCGATCTTCTTCTACACCTTCGGCATGTCGGTGGTGGCGCCGGCGGCCACCTTGCTGGCATTGGACCTGTTCCCGCACATCCGCGGCACGGTGGCGTCCTGCCAATCGTTCGCCACCACCCTGCTTGGCGCGGTGGTGGCGGGGGTGATCGCACCCTTCTTATCACACTCCGCGCTCTGGTTAGCCGCGGGACAGATGGCATTTAGTGCCTCTGCTCTCGTTTTGTGGTTGACGTCGCGCTATTACCGGAGCATGCTTCTACGCCATCCGGGTCGGTAATTATTTACGGCAGGAAATTGACTTAGTTTAGAAAGAAATCTTACTTGCTGTTAAGTTACTACGAGACTTTATGTTAGTATAACTTTTCAGCAGCAATTATTGCCCACGATTACTACCACGATTATTGCCCACGATTCTTGCACAACGACCGGCCCAAACAACGCTTGATACGATGCATCAACCTGACCATGATATTCGCAATCGCCTGCTGATTGCCCGTCTGCCGGCAATGCCGCAGATACTCATTAAGTTGATTGAGCACTTGCAGGCCGACGACGCCGGCATGCCGGAGCTGGCCGCCCTGATCGCCAAGGATGCGGCGATGACCAGCAAGATCCTCACCGTCGCCAACAGCTCGGCCTATCACCGCAACGCGCGCGTGGTCGGCCTGGAGCAGTCGCTGGTGTCGCTGGGCACCGACATGATCAAGACGCTGGTCATCAGCGAATCCGTGTTCCAGACCTTTAACAGCTTCCCGCATTCGGGCAGCACTGATTTGCGCGGTTTCTGGAAAGGTTCCCTGACCACCGCCGTCATCGCCCGCGACATCGCCAAGCGGATGGAATACCCGCACGCTGAGGAGGCCTACCTGGCCGGCCTGCTGCACAACGTCGGCCGCCTGGCGCTGCTGGCCACCGCGCCCAAGGAATACGCCTTCAACTTCATGGCGCGCGACGACGAGGACCTGTGCGCGGTCGAGCAGCGCACGCTGCAGATCACCCACTCGGAGGCGGGCGCCTGGCTGATCGAACGCTGGCACCTCGACTCCTTCCTGGCCGACAGCGTGCTGTATCACCACGAGCCGATTTCGCGCCTGGAGTCGGCCCATCCGCTGATCCGCATGGTGCGCTTGGCGCACCTGCTGTGCTTCCACGAGGACCAGCAGCAGGCCATCGAGGAAGCCGGCCACCTGTGCAGCCTCGATGCCGGGACGCTGGAGCAGATCGTCAACAACGCCGCGCGCCAGGTCGAGAAGTCGGCCGCCTACCTGGGCATCGACCTGGCCGGCGCCGACGACGTGCCGACGCCGTCCGCCTACGCGGCGCCGCCGGTCGATCCGGTGCAGCAGCGCCTGTCCGAGGAAGTGCGCAACATGGTGCTGGTGTCCGAGATGGGCCAGACCTTCGCGCGCCAGCAGGGCGAGTCCGGCCTGCTGGAGGCGATGACGCGCTCGGCGCGCATCCTGTTCGATTTTGAAAACGCCGTGGTGTTGCTGGAGAATCCGACCGGCCACGCGCTGCACGGCGCCGCCGCCGGCGAGCAGCAGCAACGGCTGGCCGAACTGGTCATCCCGCTCACCAAGGGCGGCGTGGTGGCCGACGCTGCGCTGGAGCGCAAGCTGGCCTTCGTCAGCCGCGACGGCAATCCGCAGCAGGCCCTGAGCGTGGCGGAGGAACAGCTGTTCCGCCTCCTCGGCAGCGAGGCCATGGTGTGCGTGCCGCTGGTGGCCAACCAGCGCTGCCTGGGCGTGTTGATCGGCGGCGCGCCGGCGTGGCAGATGGCCGGCTTCCAGAAGCGCGAGCGCTTCCTGCAATCGTTCGGCACCCAGGCCGCCGCCGCGCTGGAGACGGCGATCAGCGAGCGTGGCCACACCAAGCGCCAGATCGCCCACGTGGCGGAGGAATACCGCGAGGCCTCGCGCCGCGTGGTGCACGAGGTGAACAACCCGCTGTCGATCATCAAGAACTACCTGTCGGTCCTGGACGGCAAGCTGGCCAAGCGCGAGCCGGTGGTGGGCGAGATGTCCATCCTGAACGAGGAGATCGACCGCGTCGGACAACTGATCAACGGCCTGGCCGACCTGCAGCCGACCGAGACCTCGCGCGTGACCGACGTCGCCCGCGTGGTGGACGACGTGCTGCGCCTGTTCCGCGCCACCGACTTCGTGCCGGCCTCGGTGCAGATCGTGGTGCGCATGCAGGAGGAGCCGGCCGAAATCGACGGCGACGCCGACCTGCTCAAGCAGATCCTGGTCAACCTGATCAAGAACGCCGTGGAGGCGCTGGCCGACGGCGGCAAGATCGAAATCTCGAATCGCGGCCACGTCAACCGCGAACGCAAGCTTTACCTGGAACTGGTGGTCAGCGACACCGGCCCTGGCCTGTCGGCCGAGGTGCTGGCCAATCTGTTCTCCGCAGTGCGCAGCACCAAGGAAGGCGCGCACCATGGCCTGGGCCTGTCCATCGTCCACAGCCTGGTGAAAAAAATGCAGGGACTGATCACCTGCCGTTCCGGTAAAACGGGTACCACCTTTGAAATCCTGCTGCCCGCGCGTGGCAGCACCAGTCAAGTCGCCGGCGTGCAAACGCGGGTGATGGATTCCGTTTAAGGCCATGATGAACCTGAACCCAGCCAGCCTAACCGCTGCTACGGACGACCACGCCCCCGTCGCCCTTCCCGACAACTGCCCGCGCATCCTGCTCGTAGACGACGAGCCGCGCCTGTTGTCATCCCTGTACGAACTGCTGCGCGACCGCGACTACCACCTGGTCACCGCGACCTGCGGCAGCGAAGCGCTGGCGCAGCTGACCCGGTTGAAGTTCGACCTGATCCTGCTCGACCTGCGCCTGCCCGACATGAGCGGCCACGAGATCATGGACTTCATCAACGCCAAGGAGATCGACGGCGACGTCATCGTCATGAGCGGCGATGTCGGCATCGAGGCGGCCATCGGCGCCCTGAAGCGCGGCGCCTACGACTACCTGCGCAAGCCTTACAGCCGCGAGGAACTGCTCAAGACGGTGGAGAACGCGCTGCAGAAACGCCGCCTGGCCATCGACAACGAGCGCATCGCCTCCAAGCTGGAAAACTCCGAGAAGATGTACCGCTACCTGGTGGACAGCTCGCCGGACATCATCTACACCCTGAACCACGAGGGCAAGTTCACCTTCGTGAACGACCGCGCGCAGCAGCTGCTGGGCTTTACCCGCGAGGAGCTGATCGGCCGCCACTACTCGGTGCTGGTGCACGACGAGGACCAGGAGCGCGCGCGCTACGCCTTCAACGAGCGCCGCGTCGACGAACGCGCCTCGCGCAACGTCGAGCTGCGCCTTAAGTGCAACACCGGCAGCGGCATCGAGCGCACCTTCAACAACACGCTGATGACGATTTCGCTCAACGCGATCGGCATGCACATCCCGGACCACGAGGTGAGGAAGCACGAGTTCTTCGGCACCTACGGCGTGGCGCGCGACATCACCGACCGCAAGCGCGCCGAGGAAGTGATCTCCTACCAGGCCTACCACGACATCCTGACCGACCTGCCGAACCGCATGCTGTTCAAGGACCGCCTGGGACTGGCCGTGATCCAGGCCAAGCGCAAGCTGACCGAGTTGGCGGTGATGTTCATCGACCTCGATCGCTTCAAGCTGGTCAACGACACGCTGGGCCACGTCAAGGGCGACGAGCTGCTGCAGCAGGTGGCCACGCGCCTCAAGGACTGCCTGCGCCGCGGCGACACGCTGGCGCGCCAGGGCGGCGACGAATTCACCATCGTGCTGCCCGAGCTGCGCGACCGCCAGGACGCCAAGTCCATCGCCGACAAATTCCTCGAAAGCCTGCACCAGCCGTTCGACCTCGATGGCCATGAGGTGCACATCTCGGCCTCGATCGGCATCGCCATCTATCCGGGCGACGGCGAGACCATCGACGAGCTGCTGCGCCACGCGGACATCGCCATGTACCAGGTCAAGGCGCTGGGCAAGAACGGCCACAGCTTCTATCACAACTCGATGCTGGACGTGTCGCACCAGAAGATCGCGCTGGAGCAGAGCCTGCGCAAGGCGCTGGAGCTGAACGAGCTGGAAATGTACTACCAGCCGCAGGTCGACGTGGCCACCGGCCGCATCATCGGCGCCGAGGGCCTGATGCGCTGGAACCATCCGCAGCGCGGGCTGCTGTCGGCCGGCGAGTTCCTGCCGTTCGCCGAAGAGAATGGCCTGATGCTGCCGATCTCCGACTGGATGCTGGGCGCATTGTGCCGCGACCTGCTGCAGTGGAACGCGGCCGGCGGCGAATCGATCCGCCTGTCGCTGAACCTGTCGCCGCAATACCTGGACCGCGGCGACTTCTTCGAGAAGATGCGCGGCGCGCTGACGCGCTACGGCATTTCGCCGGCGCAGATCGAGGTCGAGATCACCGAGAACATCTGCATCCGCAATCCGCAGTACGCGATCGAGCAGCTGAACAAATTGTGCCAGCTGGGCGTGTCGGTGGCGATCGACGATTTCGGCACCGGCTATTCGTCGCTGTCGTACCTGCACCGCTTCCCCATCCACACGATCAAGATCGACCAGTCCTTCGTCAAGGAGATCCACGACGAGAACGGCCACTACCCGGTGATCCTGGCGATCATCTCCATCGCGCGCGGCCTGGGCCTGCACCTGGTGGCGGAGGGTGTGGAGACCGAGGTGCAGGCGCGCTACCTGCAGGCCAACGGCTGCACCACGATGCAGGGCTACTTGTACCACCGCCCGATTTCGCTGGCCAGCTTCATGGACGTGCTGCAGGAGCAGGGCCGCCTGAGCGCCATGCCTTCGGCGCACGCGCTGCACGCCGCCACCCACGCGGCCCCCCAACCGGCGATGATCGCGATTCAAGCTTGAACAGAGTATGACGAAATACAGTCCCAACGAAGCCGGCGCAGATAACGGCAGCAAGTACACAGCCGAGTTCTTACGCGTCAAGGGATTGGCCGAACGCGGCGTCGCCAACGCCCAGCACAGCCTGGGCTTCATGTACTTCAACGGCCAGGGCGTGGCGCAGAGCTATGAGCTGGCGGTGGTGTGGTATCGCCAGGCCGCGCAGTCCGGCCTCGAACACGCGCAGTACAACCTGGGCGTGATGTACCAGAAGGGCCAGGGCGTCGAGCAGAATTACCAGGAGGCGGCCGCGTGGTACCAGCTGGCCGCGGAGCAGGGCTACGCCGCCGCGCAGTACAACCTGGGCTGGCTGTACGCCAAGGGCCAGGGCATCGACGCCGACACGCAGAAGGCCATGTACTGGTTCAGCAAGGCGGCCGACCAGGGCGACGCCGGCGCGCAAAATAATCTCGGCATGATGTACGACACCGGCAAGGGCGTGCCGCAGGACTTCAAGCAGGCCATCGCGTGGTATCGCAAGGCGGCGGAGCAGGGCTATCCGCGCGCGCAGTTCAACCTCGGCCTGCGCTACGACAACGGCCAGGGCGTGCCGCAGGATGTGGGCCAGGCGATGTCCTGGTACCGCAAGGCGGCCGACCAGGGCTACGCGCCGGCGCAGTTCAACCTGGCGCTGCGCTTCGACAAGGGCGACGGCATCGCGCAGGACAGCCAGAAGGCCATCCTGTGGTATCGCCGCGCGGCGGAGCAGGACCACGCCAGCTCGCAGTTCAATCTTGGCCTGATCTACGACAACGGCCAGGGCGTGCCGCGCGACGAGCAGAAGGCGCTGGACTGGTACCGCAAGGCGGCCGAGCAGGGCCACGCGGCGGCGCAGAACAACCTGGGCCTGCGTTACGATCACGGCCAGGGCGTGCCGCAGGATTACGAGCAGGCGCAGTTCTGGTACCGCAAGGCGGCCGAGCAGGGCTTCCCCGGCGCGCAATACCATCTGGGCATGCTGTACGATGCCGGCCACGGCGTGGTGCAGGATCCGCAGGAGGCGATCTTCTGGTACCGCAAGGCGGCCGACCAGGGCCACCTGCGCGCGCAGTTCGACCTGGGCCTGCGCTACGAAACGGGACGCGGCGTGCCGCGCGACGACCGCAAGGCCATGGCCTGGTACCGCCGCGCCGCCGAGCAGGATTACGCGGCGGCCCAGTACAACCTCGGCCTGTTGTTCGACAAGGACGACGGCCCGCAGCCCGACTGCACGCAGGCCAACGCCTGGTACGCCAAGGCCGCCGAACAGGGCCACGCGCTGGCGCAGTTCGCGCTCGGTCTGCGCTACGACAACGGCCAGGGCCTGGCGCAGGATTACGCGCAGGCGCACCACTGGTACCTGAAGGCCGCCGGCCAGGGCCACGCGCGCGCGCAGTTCAACCTGGGCCTGATGTTCATGGTCGGCCAGGGTGTGCGCGCCGATATCGCGCAGGCCTGGACGTGGCTGGCGATGGCCGAGCGTAACGGCTATGCCGCGGCCGGCCGCTATCTGAAAAACGCCGCCGCGCGCATGGACAGCGCCCAGTTGGCGCAGGCCCGCGAGCGGCTGGAGCTGCAGCCGGGCTGAGGCCCTTTTGCCGCCCGGCGGCTCAAGAACCGCCGATTATTGCCGTAAGTTAAACGACAACCGTCATTCCGTGGCGGCATCGAAAGCCTTCGGCATGCAGATCAACACCAACCTCTCCGCCCTGAACGTCCAGCGCAGCTATGCGCTGGCGGGCGAGGACATGGCGGTGCGTCTGCAAAAGCTCTCCAGCGGCCAGCGCATCAACTCGGCGCGCGACGACGCGGCCGGCCTGGCCATCAGCGAGCGCATGACTTCGGGCATCAACGGCTTGAACAAGGCGAGGCAAAACATCAACGATGGCATTTCGCTACTGCAGGTGGCGGACGGCGCGGCCGGCCAGCTGCTCGATAATTTCCAGCGCATGCGCGAGCTGGCGGTGCAGGCCGCCAACGACACCAACAGCCAGACCGACCGCGCGGCCATCCAGGGCGAGGTGACGGCGCTGGCCGCGTCCAACGTGGACATCGTGGCCGGCGCCCGCTACAACAACCTCGGCCTGCTGGACGGGACGTTCTCGCAGCAGCTGCAGGTCGGCGCCGGGGCGGGCCAGACGCTGGCGCTGGCGATCCCGGCCGCGCTGGTCCCGGCCGGCTACAGCAGGCAGCTGGTCAACCTCGCGCCGCAGCAGTCCACGGCGGTCGGCACGGCGGTGCTGGGGGCGATCGCTTATGGCGACCTGGTGATCAATGGCTCGGTGGTGGGCGCGTCGTCGGCCGGCGCGCAGACGGGGCAGGGCGCGGGCAGCGCGTTCGCGGTGGCGGCCGCCATCAACGCGGCCAATGTGCGCAATGTGTCGGCCAGCGCCGCCACCACCTTGTCGGGCGACGTCGGCGCCACCGGCGCGCTGGCGGGCGGCAGCTTTTCCGTGAATGGCGTGAGCGTCGGCGCCATCGCCGGCAACACCGCCGCGATCCGCGCGGCCAACGCCGCCGGCGCGATCGCCGCCGCTTCCGGCACCAGCGGCGTGACCGCCAGCGCCGCCGGCGGCACGCTGACGCTGAGCGCGGCCGATGGCCGCGACATCGTCATCACCGAATCCAATCCCGGCAGCGCCGGATCGCTGGGCCTGGCGTTGGGCAGCACCAAGGGCGTGGTCACCGTGACCGAGGCCGCGCGGCTGGGCGCGCATTCGATGAGCATCGCCGGCGCCAATCCGGCCAGGGCGGGGCTGAGCGCGGGCAAGCAGGCGTCGGTCGTCGTCGGGCCGCCGCAGCTGGTGCTGCAGGATGTGTACAGCGGCGGCGAGCCGGTGCAGGACTTGTCCACCTTCAGCGGCGCCAGCGCGGCGCTGGACTACTACGACGGCAAGATAGATGAAGTGACCACCATCCGCGCCATGCTGGGCGCGACCAGCAACCGGCTGTCGGCGGCGGCCAGCAACGCCGAGATCGGCGCCAACAACCTGGCGGCGGCGCGCTCGCGCATCCGCGACACCGACTACGCCAGCGAGACCGCGCAGCTGACCCGCGCCAGCATCCTGCGCGAGGCCGGCGCCTCGATGCTGGCGCAGGCCAACGCCCAGCCGCGCAACGCGCTGGTGCTGCTGCGCTAGCGGATCGTCGCGCCGGTGGCTTCCGGCGCCGACACATGGCCGACCCGGTAGCGCTGCTCGTTCGGCAGCGGCGGCAGGGCCGGCTCGCCGCGCCACAGGCACAGGCGCACGATGCTCCAGTTGCCCGGCTCGAAGCCGATCACCACCGCCAGCGCGCCGCATTCGAGCGCGTGGCGCGCGTGCCGCTCCTCCCGTTGCCGCAGCTGCGCCAGGTCGCTGTGGGGCGCGATCGCCTCGACGCTGCGGGTGGCGTGGCGCGCCTGCCTGATGTCGGCGCCGACGCTGGCGTGCCACGGCGTCCAGGTGCGCACCGACGGCCAGCCGAAGGCCTGCGCCACGCCGGCGAATCCGGGGCCGTTGAGGAAGTCGTGCATGCCGGTCTCGCTGTGCCACAGGTAGAACGGCGCGTACAGGTTCTCTTTCGACTCGCCGCGCTCGGCGTACAGGTAGGCCTTGAACGCCAGGTGCGGCAGCTGGTCCAGCAGCGGGCCCTTGCTGCCGATGCGCTCGCGCACGATGGCCATGTCGTAGTCGGCCGGCAGCGCGAAGCTGTACTGCATCGCGATCATGCCGGCCTCCACAGGCTGGCGGCCGGGGCGCCGCCGCTGAAGGACCAGTCGTCGCCCTGCGAGCTCGATACCACCACCATCACATCCTGCGGCCGCAGGCCCGGTGCCTCGGCCAGCAGCTCGACCAGGCGGCGGTAGAAGGCCTGCTTCATCTCGGTGCTGCGCGGCTTGCCGATGGTGATGTTGATCAGCACGAAGTCGTCGGAGCGCGGGCCGGACGGGCTTTCGTAATCGCGGTCGAAGACCAGCTCGTGCGGCTCGTGCTGGTGGATCATCTGGAAGCGGTCCTTGGCGGGCACGTTGAAGGCCTCGACCATGGCGCGGTGCAGGCTGTCCGACAGCGCGGCCAGGTACTCGGGCGATTTTCCTTTCAGCAGGGAGATGCGGCTCATAGGCATGATGTTTCCTCCAGTTGTTTGAACACGGTGATGGCGGAAGCGGCGGTCGGCCAGCCGGAATAAAACGCCAGGTGGGTGATCAGTTCGGCGATCTCGTCGCGGGTGACGCCGTTGTCGCGCGCCCGTTGCAGATGGAAGGGCAGCTGCTCGACCCGGTTCATCGCGATCAGCGCCGACACGGTGATGACGCTGCGGTCCCGCTGCGACAAGCCCGGCCGCTGCCAGACGTCGTCGAACAGCACCTTGTCTGTCAGTTCCGCCAGCTTGGGGGCGTGGCTGCCCATGCTTTGTTGTCCCGCTGTCGACGCCATGGCTTGCTCCTGTTTGATTTGACAGGTCCACGATACCCGACTATCTTGATCCTGAAAATCAGGAATATTTTGATAAACAGTTCAAAAAATCGGGATGATCATGCGGCGAATTACCTTTGACCTGGATGTGCTGCGCACCTTCGTGACCGGCGTCGACCTGGGCAGCTTTGCCAAGGCGGCCGACCGGCTGGGCCGTTCCACCTCGGCCGTCAGCGCGCAGCTGAAGAAGCTGGAGGAGCAGCTGGGCATGCCGGTGCTGCGCAAGGAAGGGCGCGGCATGGTGACGACCTCGGCCGGCGAAGCGCTGCTGGGCTACGCGCGCCGGCTGCTGGAGCTGAACGACGAGGCGGCCACGGCGGTGCGCGGCGCCGAGCTGGCCGGCAGCGTGCGGCTGGGCATGCAGGAGGATTTCGGCGAGCATACGCTGACCGAGGTGCTGGGGCGTTTCGCCCGCGTGCACCCTAAGCTGCGCATCGAGGCCTGCGTGGCGCGCAATGCCGACCTGATGGCGCAGATGGCGGCCGGGCGCCTGGAGCTGGCGCTGGCCTGGAGCGACGCGGCGGCGGCCTCGCCCGCCGAGGCCCGGGCCACGGAGCTGGCGCGCATGCCGATGCGCTGGATAGGCGCGGCCGATGGCGGCACCTGGCCGGCCTGGAGCGGTCACGGCGAACCGCTGCCGCTGGTGATGATGGCGGCGCCGTGCACCATGCGCTCGGCCGCGCTGCAGGCGCTGGACCGGGCCGGCATCCCGTGGCGCATCGCCTTCAGCAGCCCCAGCCTGGGAGGCGTGTGGGCGGCGGTGGCGGCCGGGCTGGGCGTGACGGTGCGCACGCCGCTGGGCCTGCCGTCCGGGCTGCGCGCGCTGGAGCAGCCCGGCCTGCCGCCGCTGCCGGTGATCGGCCTGCGCCTGCATCGCGGCATGGACGAGCTGAGCGCGCCGGCGCTGCGGCTGCATGACATCGTGCTGCAGGCCATCGCGGCCCATCCCGCACTGGCGCGCAATGCTGTGACTATTGGATAGATTATCTGCGCAATAATCTCCTATACTTGCCATTCGGAAATTTCTTGCAAAAAACTAATTTTGCAAAATAAAAAATACAGCTTCAGGGTTCTTATGACTATTCGCACTTCCGGCGCCGTCCTGGCCGCCGCCATCATCGCCGCAACCTTGTCCGGCTGCGCCACCGAAAGCTCGCAGGCGCTGGCCGTGCCGACCGTGGCCAGCGCCGCGCGTCCGTACACCGGCGCCCGCACCCTGGTCGCGGTCGGCAAGTTCGACAACCGTTCCAGCTTCATGCGCGGCATCTTCTCGGACGGCGTCGACCGCCTGGGCAGCCAGTCCAAGACCATCCTGATCTCGCATCTGCAGCAGACCAACCGCTTCAACGTGCTGGACCGCGACAACCTGTCGGAAACCAAGCAGGAAGCCGAGTTCAAGAAACAAAGCCAGAACATCAAGGGCGCCGATTTCATCATCACCGGCGACGTGACCGAGTTCGGCCGCAAGGAAGTGGGCGACCACCAGCTGTTCGGCATCATGGGCCGCGGCAAGACCCAGGTGGCGTACGCCAAGGTCACGCTCAACGTGGTCAACATCGCCACCTCGGAAGTGGTGTATTCCAGCCAGGGCGCGGGCGAGTACAGCCTGTCCAACCGCGAGGTGCTGGGCTTTGGCGGCACCGCCAGCTACGACGCCACGCTCAACGGCAAGGTGCTGGACCTGGCCGTGCGCGAGGCGGTGGACCACCTGGTGGCCGGCGTCGACGCCGGCGTGATGAACCGCAAATAACAGGGACCGCCATGAACAAGATGATCAAAAGCGCCGGCCTGATGCTGGCGCTGGCCGCCGGCGTGGCCCTGACCGGTTGCGCCTCGGCGCCGAAAACCATGTACGGCTGGGAAGGCTATCAGCCGCAGGTCTACCAGCACCTGAAGGGCGAGAGCCCGGACCAGCAGATCGCCGCGCTGGAGAAGGACCTGCAGACCATGAGCGCCAAGGGCAAGTCGGCGCCGCCGGGCTTCCACGCCCACCTGGGCATGCTGTACTCGATCTCCGGCAAGCCGGACCAGGTCGTGGCGCAGTTCGAGGACGAGAAAAAACTGTTCCCGGAATCGGCGACGTATATGGACTTCCTGCTGGCGAAAATGAACAAGGGTGCGAACTGATATGCTGAACCGTTTCCTGAAACTGGCCGTGTGCCTGCTGCCGGCCGCGCTGATCGTCGGCTGCGCCACCCCCAAGGCGCCGTATGACTACACCGCCTTCAAGGCCGCCAAGCCGCGCTCGATCGTGGTGCTGCCGCCGCTGAACAATTCGCCGGAGGTCAACGCCGGCAACAGCTTCTACGCGCAAGTGACGTATCCGCTGGCCGAGGCCGGCTACTACGTGCTGCCGGTGGCGCTGGTGAGCGAGACCTTCAAGCAGAATGGCCTGACCAGCCCGGCCGACATCCACGCGGTCGACGCGAAAAAGCTCAGCGAGATCTTCGGCGCCGATGCCGCGATGTACGTGACCATCACCAACTACGGCGCCAGCTACACCGTGGTCAACAGTGTGGTGACGGTGAGCGCCCAAGCCAGGCTGGTCGACCTGAAGACCGGCAATGTGCTGTGGACCGGCAGCGCGACCGCCTCCAACAACGAAGGCGGCAACAACAGCGGCGGCGGCCTGATCGGCGCGCTGGTGGCTGCCGCGGTCAAGCAGATCATCAACAGCACCACCGACGCCTCGCATCCGGTGGCCGGCGTGGCCAGCGCGCGCCTGCTGTCGGCCGGCGGCTCGAACGGCTTGCTGTACGGTCCGCGTTCGGAAAACTACCTGAAGCAGTAATCCCCGCCTGGCGATTTGCCATCCCGCCCTCGGCCTGCGTAGACTAGGGGCATGATGAAAAAAATCGCCAGGGTCTCCATGTTTGCAGCATTGCTTGCCGCCGCCTATCTCAGCCTGTGGCCGGTGCCCATCGTGCCGGTCAGCTGGACCGCGCCCGCGCCGCCCGGCTACACCGGCGTCCACGCGGTCAACCAGCGCCTGTCCGGCCTGCGCCAGATTGCGCTGGGCGGGGAGGTGGGGCCCGAGCATGTGCTGGCCGGTCCGGACGGCAAGCTCTACACCGGTGTCGCCAGCGGCAAGATCCTGCGCATGCAGGCCGACGGTTCGGCGCTGGAAACCTATGCCGACACCGGCGGCCGCCCGCTCGGCCTGGACTTCGACGCCGCCGGCAAGCTGATCGTGGCCGACGCCGTCAAGGGTTTGCTGTCGGTGGCGCCGGACCGCGGCGTGCGCGTGCTGGCCGACAAGGTCGGCGGCGACCCGATCCGCTTTGCCGACGGCGTGGCGGTCGCGGCCAACGGCAAGATCTACTTCAGCGATGCCTCGCAGCGCTTCGCGCCGGTGCGGCGCGATACCATGGGCGCGGCCATGCTGGACGTGCTGGAGCAATCGTCCACCGGGCGCGTGCTGGAATACGATCCGGCCAGCCAGGCCACGCGCGTGCTGGCCGGCGGCCTGAGCTTCGCCAACGGCGTGCTGCTGAGCGAGGACCAGCGCTGGCTGTACGTGTCCGAAAGCGGCAAGTACCGGGTGTGGAAAATCGCCGTCGACGCGGCGGGGCTGGACGTGCGCGTGGCCTCGCCGCAGGCGCAGGTGCTGCTCGACAACCTGCCCGGCTATCCGGACAACCTGGTGCGCGGCGCCGATGGCCGCATCTGGCTGGGCCTGTCCGGCCAGCGCAACGACCTCGACAAGATGGCCGACAAGCCCTGGCTGCGCAAGCTGATGCTGCGCGTGCCGCGCGCGCTGTGGCCCGAGCCCAAGCCCTACGGCCACGTCGTGGCGTTCACCGGGGATGGCCGCATCGTCGGCGACCTGCAGGATCCCAGCGGCGCCGCGCCGGTCACCACCGGCGCCACCGAGGCGGCCGGGCGCCTGTACATCCACAACGTCACCGGCGGCAGCCTGGGCTGGATGAAGGCGGAAAAGTGATTGTCAATATGCTCATGCAATTATTGTTTCGACAAAAAACAACGTTTCGGCAATATTTTTTGCCTGTCGCTATCATAATGGCAATTTGTTGAAATTATTGCAGTAAAATACGCGCACTGTTGCTCGCCATATCCTCAAAACTTTTGAAGGTTAGCCATGCGTAAGTTCCTCCCTGCTTTGCTGTGCGCCGCCGCGTTCGGCGCCCCGTCCGCCTTTGCCGCCAACCTGGTCGTCGACGGCAAGTTCTCCGACGCCACGCTGACGTCCTGGACCCAGGGCGGCGACACCTCGCTGCAATGGGTCGGCTACGACTATTCCGGCACTCCCTTGTCCAACGTGTTCAACCAGGTATTCTGGGATGGCAACTCGGCCAGCGCCGGCCTGCTGGGCCAGCAGATCGCCACCCACGCCGGCTACAAATACACCCTGGAATTCGACCTGCAGCGCTTCGACAGTTCGTACGGCGTGATCCCGGCGGTCAACGATGCCCAGGTGCTGTTCAACGGCGCCGTGGTCTGGCACCAGACCAACACCAGCGGCGACTGGACCCACTACGTCATCAACAACCTGAGCACCGACAAGGCGTCGACCTGGTTGCAGTTCTCCAATCGCAACCTCTACGACTACACCGAACTCGACAACGTCTCGCTGGTGATGACGGCGGTGCCCGAACCCTCGTCCGCGCTGATGCTGTCGCTGGGCCTGGGCGGGCTGCTGCTGGCCGGCCGCGCCAAGCGCCGCCGACGCGGCTGACACCGTTCCCTTGCCTGTACGCCGTCGTCCGACGGCGCATTTTCCATCCGCCGCCCGGCCGCACCGGTGCGGCAATCTCTTGCCATCAGGAGCGACCATGTCTGAACCATTTTTGGGCGAAATCCGCATGTTCAGTTTCAACTACATTCCCAAGGGCTGGGCGCGTTGTGACGGGCAGCTTTTGCCGATCAACCAGAACCAGGCGCTGTTTGCCATCCTGGGCACCACGTATGGCGGCAATGGCCAGACCAACTTCGCGCTGCCCGACATGCGCGGGCGCATGCCCATGCATAACCACCAGCCGGGCGCGCGGGGCGGCGAGGCCATGCATACGCTGACGGCGCAGGAACTGCCGCAGCATACGCACGCGATGCAGGCGGTCAACCAGACCGATCCCAATGTGCTGCGTTCCACCAGCCCCAGCGGCAACTACCTGTGCTCGATCCCGGCCGGCGGCGTCAATGTCTTCCATGCCTACGACGGCAGCGCCGCGTTGGCGGCGGGCAGCGTCGGCAATGTCGGCGGCGGCCAGCCCCATGAAAACCGCCAGCCCTACGCCACCAGCATGTTCGGCATCGCGCTGGTCGGCATTTTCCCTTCGTACAATTAAGCGTACCGTTTCAGGAGACATCCATGTCCATGCCATATATTGGTGAAATTCGTATGTTCGCCGGGAATTTCGCCCCGGCCGGGTGGGCGTTCTGCGACGGATCGCTGCTGCCGATCTCGGAATACGACACCTTGTTCAACCTGATCGGCACCACCTACGGCGGCGATGGCGAGGAGACCTTCGCCTTGCCCGACATGACGGGGCGGGTGCCGGTCCATGTCGGCACGCTGGGCGCGGACTCGTACCTGATCGGCGAAAAGGGCGGGGTGGAGCAGGTGACCCTGACCACCGCGCAGATCCCGCCGCACAACCACCGGGTCAACGCCAGCACGGCCGCGCCGCCACCGGCCACCAGCGCGATCAATATCACCGACGGCAGCAGCTGGGTGCCGGCCGCGCCGTCCGCCAAGCCCAAGCTGTACGGCACGATGGGCCCGAATTTGTTGATGGGCGCCGGCACCATCGGCGTCGGCGGCGGCAGCCAGCCGCACGACAATATGGCGCCCTTCCTGGCGGTGCAGTTCATCATCTCGCTGTTCGGCATTTATCCATCCCAATCCTGAGGAGACACCATGGCAGATCCCTTTGTTGCGGAAATTCGCCTCTTCGCCGGCAATTTCGCACCCACCGGCTGGGCCACCTGCGATGGCCAGATTTTGCCGATCGCCCAGAACACCGCGCTGTTCTCGCTGCTGGGCACGCAGTATGGCGGCGACGGCAAGAGCACCTTCGCGTTGCCCAATCTGCGCCAGCGCGCGCCCCTGCGCGCCGGCCAGGGCGCCGGCTTGACCGAACGCTACCAGGGTGAGACGGGCGGCGTCGCCACCGTCACCGTGAACGGCATGCAGACGCCGGCCCACGGGCACCAGATGATGGCGTCCGGCTCGCCGGCCACCACGACCAGCCCGAACGGCAATACGCTGGCGGTCGCGGTTTCGCCGACGCCGCCGTATATCGGCCCGGCGCCGCTGCAGCCGATGGGCGGCGCCGTGCTGACCGCGGCGACCGGCGGCGGGCAGGCGCACAACAATGTGCAGCCCTACCTGGAGCTCAATTTCATTATCGCGCTGCAGGGCATCTTCCCGCCGCGCAGCTAATCATCGAGAAGGAATCATCATGGAACGGCGAACCTTTGTATTAGCCACCGGCGGCCTGCTGGGCGGCAGCGGCCTGTGCGGCGCGGCCGAGCTGGCCAAGGCCAAGTCGGCGGCCATCGTCGGCGCCGCGCCGGCGCCAGTGCCCGCGCTGGCCGGCAGCGCGGCCTACCTGCCGCTGGTGCAGGAGCGCTTCAATGTGTATCCGGGCAACCGTGGGACGGCGATGACGCTGTTGAGCGTCAAGCGCCGTTTCGAGAGCGCGCGCGGCGACCAGTTTTCGCTGACCTTCGCGGTGCCGGCCGGCCAGTCGCTGGCCAGCGGCGCGTATGAAGTCGAGCACGCCGGCATCGGCAAGCAGACCATGTATTTGCAACTGGCCGGCAGCGGGCCGGAAGGCAACTACTACCGCGCCGACTTCAACCTGCTGAACTGAGCCCGGTTCAGTCGAACTTCAAGAAGACCGCCGACGACCAGACCTTGCTGTCGTCGCGCTGCCGTCCGTAGAAATACACCGGGCGGTGGCCGAAGGCGGCATTGTCCGGCGCGATGTCGATCGATCCGGACAGGTCGGTCGGCAGCGCTTGTTCGGTCAGCCGTTCCAGCGCCAAAAACAATTCCGTGCCGCCCAGGTCGAGTTTCAGGCCGCCCGCCGCCAGCAGCTCCGCGCCGCTGATCTCCCAGCTGAACCGCGGCTGGTGCACGAACGGATTCGGCTTGAGCGGATCGCCCACCTTGACGTAGCTGCCGATGCTGCCTTCCACCTTGATGGTGCAGTGGCGCAGGTTGCTGATGTCGATCTCCACGCTGTCGGCGTCGCCGTAGGTGTCGCTGCGGAAGACGATGTCGGTCGGCCCGTCGCGGCGGCACACTTCCTCGCCATGCTCGAAGCCCTGCGACTGGAAGCGGTTGATGGTGCCGTTGAAGATGGTGATGCGGCCTTGCCAGACCGCCCAGCGGTAGCGGTCCGGGATGCGCGCGCCGCCCCAGCGCAGGCGGATCAGGCGCTCCGAATAGCCGGCTTCCTCATGCAGGTTGCGCTGCCAGATCAGGCCGTTGTGGTCGTACGCGGCGATCTCTTCCCAACCGGCTTGGCCGAGAAAGCGGTAGTCGAGCTTGGCCGGTCCGTGCTGCCGCACCACGTCGCCCTGCAGGTGGTCGCCGCAGCGCACCAGCAGCGCCGTGTGCTCGCCGGTGGTGGCCCAGGTGTGGCGCGCGCGCAGGGCGCGGCCGATGGTGCGGCGGTCCAGACGGTCGGCGATCACGCCGGTCAAGCCGCCGTGCACGCCGAACACCTGGGTGCCCGGCGGGCCGCCGCCGGGACGGCCGCGATGCTCGTCGCCGCTGGCCGCCACGCCGAGCTGGTAGCCGCGCGCGATGACGTCCTGGTACAGCCAGCCGAAGTGTCCCCAGCTCGATGCGATCTCCACCAGCCGCTCCAGCTCGGGATGGTGCCAGTCGGGGATGTAGCGGCGGCCGCCGACGTGGGGCATGATCAGGCGGTGCTCGGCGTCGTCCACGTAGGCGGCCCATAATTCCTCGACCGGCCAGCGGCCCAGCTGCACCGCGCTGCCTTTCATGTCCTCGTTCCAGACCAGCGTCCGGTTGTGTTCGCCCTGCTGGTTGTAGGGGAAGTCCGGCGGCGCGTCGTCCAGGAACACCACGTTGTGGTCGCCGCCCGCGGTCGAACTGCCGCACCATTCCTGGACCGGATAGCAGACAAAGCTGCCGGGCTGGTTGAACTCCTCCACGGTGCGCACGCCCAGCTGCCAGTTCTCGTCGGTGATCTGGAAGTCGTTGGCGGTGTAGCCCAGCACGTCGATGCCGCCGATGTCGCGCGCGTAGGCGGCGTTGTAGGCCGGGCTGTTGGTGCCGACCGTGTCGCTGGCGTGCACGTGCAGGTCGGCGTAGAAGGCGCGCGGCGCCGGCAGGGCGGGGTCGAGCGTAACCAGGGCTTCGGCCTGCGGTACGCCACGCTGGCCGCGCAGCTCCGCCACCAGCCGCAGCTGCGGGAAGTCGCCCGGCAGGTCGTTGATGCCGATGCTGGACCAGCCCGCGTCCGGCAGCGCATGCTCGCGCTCGTACACCTGGCGCTCGCCGGCGTAGGCGCGCAGGCGCAGCGTGCCGCCGCTGTCCTTGCAGGCGTTGCCCCAGCGGTCCAGCACGGAGATGCGGAACGGCAGCGCCTGCCCCGGATGCGCGAAGCGCGGACCGTTCACCAGCAGCCGCGCCGGCGCGCCGGCGGCGATGTCGATCACCACGTCGCCCGGCACCGCGACGAAGCGCGAGGTGCCCAGCGGATCGACGTAGCAGCGGAAGCGGAAATGATCCTCGACGAAGGTCTGCACCCGGGTGCCGGGACCGCCGCCGCGCCGGTCGCCCAGGCGGATCACGATGTGGTCGCCCGCGTTCAGGTAACCGTCGACCACGTCGACGATCAACGCTTTCTGGAACGGCCGCTCGTGGCCTTTCTGGTCGAAGCGGATGCTCAGCGATTGCACCGTGGCCGGGCTCTGGCCAGGCTGCAGCGGGCCGGCGTGATACTCGGCGCTGATGTAGTTCGCGGCGGTCGGATCGCTGCTCTGGAACAGCGCCCAGTCGGAATAGAATTTGAACGTGGCCTTGAACCAGCCGCCGTCGGCCAGGCCGGCCGCGCCCACTTCGTAGTCGAGCACAATCTCGTTCCAGCTGCCGCTCTCCAGGCGCGCGACGTTGCACTGCACGCGCCCGACGAAGGGCAAATTCTTGTTCCGCAAATACAAACCTTCGGGCGCGTGGTGCGGGCCCAGCTTCTCGCGCAACGCGCTGTAGTGCTCTGCCGCCGTGTTCTCTTGCTTGCTCATGTCTTGTGCTCCGTGAGGAAAATTAAAACGGCCAGGGCGCGGTCGCATCCCACAGCGGAATGCCGAGGAAGGCGTACCACGGCGCCATCACCAGGATGCCGTAGGCGATGGCGATCAGCACCGAGACGATGCCGACCTTGGCGTAGTCGCTGGTGCTGAAGGTGCCGCTGCTGTAGGCGATGACGGCGGCGGTGATCTGCGTCGGCAGCAGGTAGGCGAAGCTGTCGGTGTCGGCCACCAGCATGGTGAAGGCGATCGGATGCAGGCCGAGCTTGGGCGCCAGCGCCAGCAGGATGGGCGCGAGCATGGTGACCGCCGCCACGTTGGACAACATGCCGAGCCGGATCACGTGTGTGCCCACCATGACGATCAGCAGGATGCCCCACCACGGATGTCCCTGCGCGATGGCGTGGATCTGGCCGGCCAGCCACTGCGCCAGCCCGGTGCTGCTGATCGCCGACGAGATCGACAGCGCGCCGGCCAGCAGGAACACCGTGCCCCAGATGGTGCGGTCCTGGATGTCCTTCCATTTGATCTGGATGAGGCCGGGCGTGAACACCAGCGCCAGTCCCAGCAAGGCGATGTTCTCGGTCGGGATCTTGTGCCACTGTTCGGTGGCCCACAGCAGCGCCACCAGGCCGGACACCAGCAGGATGGACCAGTCCTGTTTGCCTGCAGGCGGCAGCTTGCGCTGTTCTTCGCGGATGGTTTCCAGCCCGCCCGGAATGGCGGTGCGGCGGGTGCGGAAATAGTATTGCACCCACCATTGGGTCAGCACGAACATACCCAGGTAAGGCCATTGCAGCTTGAACCAGTCGAGGTAGGAAATGCGGATGTGCAGCTCGCTGCTGAACAAGCCGGTGAGGACCAGGTTGGGCAGGTGCGCGGTCAGGATGCACATGCCGCTGATCATGGAGCCATACACCAGCGACTGGATGACGATGGCCTTGGCGGCGTTGCGCTCCTGCCCGGTATCGCCGAACAGTTTGGTCAGGCCATTAATCACCGGCAGCAGCGTAGCGGCGCGCGCATTGGCCGCCGGCACCACGAACGACAGCACCAGATTGACGCCGAACATGGTCCAGATGACGCCGTTGACGGTCTTGACCTTGATCTTGTCCAGCAGGCCGAGCGCGATCCGGCGGTCCAGTCCGGCGCACTGCATGATGGCGGAAAACAGGAAGGCGACCAGGCACAGGAACACCACCGGATTGGTGAAACCGTTGGCCGCCTTGGGCATCGGCGTGACGGCCTTGGTCAGCACCAGCAGCGCCGGGATCAGCAGGCCCGAGACGGCCACCGGCAGCGCCTCGGAGATCCAGATGATGGCGGCCCACGCCATGATCGCCAGCGTGGCCTTGCCGGCGACCGTCAGGCCTGCCGGCACCGGCATCAGCAGATGGATGGCCGCCAGCGCCAGCCAGGCGCAGATGAAGCCGGCCAAGGCCTTGGCCGGCGCGCGGCCGGCGGTGTGCGGGCGCAGCAGGGCGCGCCATTGGAAGGTGGGCGCCCAGGGCGCGCGCGCTTGTGTGAGTTCGCCGCTCATGGGCGTCCCCGGGTGGTCAGATTCGTCGTCATTGTTCCCCCAATTGTCGATAGGCTAAGAGCGTAGCAGCGACGGTTCATTGAGGACACGTATATAAAATCATATTGATATGTGGATTCCGGCAAGGTGGCCGGCGACGAGTTATACGTTTTGCATATGAAAGATAGTTCAACAATAAATTATAAAAATATGCTGCGGCGCAGTATATTTGGAACGCTGCAAACGATTTCAACCCATCATTTTTGACTCGGAGGATTTATGTTCACTAAAATTTCTGCAAGCGCGGTGGCGTCGGCTCTGGTGTTGAGCCTGGTATCGGGCGTAGCTTCGGCCGGCAATATCCTGAGCCGGTTCGACAAAGAGACGTGCAGCGCACCGGATTATTCGTCCGCGTGGCGCGATGAGGAGCCACAAGGCGACGTGAAGGTGAAGCTGCTGGTGTCCCCGGACGGCACTGTGACGGATGCTAAGCTGGTCGAGTCCAGCGGTTACTCGACGCTGGACAAGGCATCGCTGCGCGCCAGCATCAAATGCAAGTTCAAGCCGGTCGCCAAGGACAGCGACATCGCCCAGGGCTGGGTGAATGTCCGATATACCTGGGTTCTGAACTGATGTATGGGCAGGCTGTTGCGTGTGGTGAGGGGCGAAGCGGCAAGCGCTTCGCCCTGTCCGGCGTCGGTAATTTGAGAGGCGGTCAACCGGGTCCTCGCGCTTTCGATCGCAGCAACCTTGTCATAACGTTGTCAACATTGTCGAAACCCGCGTAGAATGCTGCCAACGCGGGTGTAGCTCAATGGTAGAGCAGAAGCTTCCCAAGCTTACGACGAGGGTTCGATTCCCTTCACCCGCTCCAGTCACCGCGCTTCGGCGCCATTCCCTCTCGTTCCCGTTCCAAACGGCTGCAGACGCCAGCGGCGCGAGCGGGCGCGGGCCCGCTGCTTTTTGCTGAACCATCAAGCCAGCGCCAGGCGCCGCGCGCCGGCGGCTGACCTGGCCGGGGCGTTCGCGCTGGAGGCCAGGTGCAGCGCCCCCCCGTGATCGCCGTCCAGCTTGAACGTGCTGACCAGCTGCGCCAGCGTGCCGGCCTGATCCTGCAGCGATTCGGCCGCTGCGGCGGCTTCCTCCACCAGCGCGGCGTTTTGCTGGGTCACGGTGTCCATCTCGGTGATGGCCTGGTTGATCTGCTCGATGCCGGCGTCCTGCTCCTGGGTGGCGGAGGCGATGTTGGCCATGATGTCGGTCACGCGTTTGACGCTGACGACGATCTCGTCCATCGTGGCGCCGGCGTTGTTGACCAGCTCGCTGCCGCGCTCCACCTGCTCGACCGAGTCGCCGATCAGCGTCTTGATCTCCTTGGCGGCCGAGGCCGACCGGTGGGCCAGGTTGCGCACCTCGGTGGCCACCACCGCGAAGCCGCGGCCCTGCTCGCCCGCCCGCGCCGCCTCGACCGCGGCGTTCAGCGCCAGGATATTGGTCTGGAAGGCGATGCCGTCGATCACGCCGATGATGTCGACGATCTTGCTGGAGCTGGCCTTGATCGAACCCATGGTCTCGACCACCTGCGCCACCACGGCGCCGCCCTTGACCGCCACGTCCGACGCCGACACCGCCAGCTGGTTGGCCTGGCGGGCGTTGCTGCCGTTTTCGCGCACGGTGGCGGTGATCTCTTCCATCGAAGAGGCGGTCTCCTCCAGCGAGCCGGCCTGCTGCTCGGTGCGCGAGGACAGGTCCTGGTTGCCGGTGGCGATCTGGCTCGACGCGCTGGCGATGGTCTCGGTGCCGGCCCGCACCTGGCCGACGATGTGCTTGAGGCTGTCGTTCATTTCCTGCAGCGCCAGCAGCAGCTGGCCGGCCTCGTCTTTGGCGCACGGGCCGAAGCGGGTGCTCAGGTCGCCGGAGGCGACGGTGCGGGCCACGCTCAGCGCCTGGGTCAGCGGCTGGACGATGGAGCGCGTCAGCAGCCAGCCGGTGGCCACGGCCAGCAGCGTGGCCAGCACGGCGAACACAATCATCAGCAGGGCGCCGCTGTTGGCCAGCGCGCCCGCCTCTGTGGCGAACTGCTCCATGCCTTCCACCTGGGTGGCGGAAAATACTTCGATCGCGTGCAGGTAGGCCGTTTGCGGCGGCAGGATTTCCTTGAGCAGGTAGTCGCGCGCGGCGTCGCCCTGCTTGGTCTTGATCAGCTCGATCATATGGTGCTCGTGGTCCTTGAAGGTGGCGCGCGCCGCGATCAGCGCTTGCAGCGCGGCCTTGCCCTTCTCGGTGTGGATGATGGGCTGCAGCTTGTCGATGGCGGCCGCGATGATCGGCACCGAGGCGTTCACCTTGGCCAGTTCGCTGGCGGCGATCTCCTCGTTGTCGCCGGCGATCAGCGCGGTGCGCAGCGCCCTGGTCTGGCGGTTGACCTCGTTCTCGATGGACTGCGCCAGCGCGACCTTGGCGTAGCGGTCGTGGACGATGATGTCGGTGTTGGCATCGATGGCGCGGATGCGGCTGACGCCGATCGCGGCGGTGGCGACCAGTAGCGCGGTCACCAGGGTGAAACCCAGGCCCAGGCGGTTGCCGATTTTCAGGTTGTTGAGCAAATTCATTGTGTTTCTCCGTAGACTGAACTAGCGCTGGCCGGCGCGGGCCGTGAT
>JAJLPB010000024.1 GCA_025548565.1 Rugamonas sp. A1-17 | reverse complement strand
GCGCGCTGCGCCGGCGTGCGCGAGAGCGTGGTGGTGGCGCGCCAGGATGCCAGCGGCAACACCGCGCTGGCGGCGTACTTCGTCGCCATGGCGGGAAGCGGCGCGGACGGCGAGACGCTGCGCGCGGAGCTGGCGGCGCAACTGCCGGATCATATGCTGCCGACCGCATGGGTGAACCTGGCGGCGCTGCCGCTCAACACCAGCGGCAAGGTCGACCGTAGCCAGCTGCCGCCGGTGGCGCTGGCCGCGTCCGCAAGCCGGAGCTACGAGCCGCCGGCCGACGACACCGAGGTGGCGCTGGCGGCGATCTGGCGCGCGCTGCTGGCGCTCGATCAGGTGGGCCGCAACGACCACTTCTTCGAGGTGGGCGGACATTCGCTGCTGGCGGTGCAGCTGTTCTCGCGCGTGCGGCGCGCGCTGGGCGTGCAGCTGCGCTGGACCGAGCTGTTCGCCAACCCGACGCTGGCGCAACTGGCGGCGCTGGTGCGCGGCAAGGAGCAGGACACGCTTGAGGCGATCGCGGCCGCCACGCCCGACGCGGCGCGGCAGTTGTCGTTTGCCGAGGAGCGGCTCTGGTTCATCGATCAGCTTGACGGGCCGTCGGACCGCTACCACATGCCGCTGGTGCTGGCGTTCCAGGGACAACTGGACGTGCCGGCTCTGGAGCACGGCTTGCGCCAGCTCTTTGCGCGTCATGACGCGCTGAGAAGCTGTTTTGTCGCCCGCGACGGCGTGCCGGTGCGCGAGCAACTGGCCGCCGACGCGGCCCCGCCGCTGGAATTGCTGGACCTGCGCGGCATGGCGGCGCCGCTGCGCGAGGCCGAGCGGCGGCGCCACATCGCCGCCTGCATCGCCCAACCTTTCCGGCTCGACTGCGGCCCTTTGATTCGTCATCAACTGTTGCGGCTGGCCGATGACCATCATGTGCTGGTCATGGTGCAGCACCACATCGTGTCGGACGGGCGCTCGCAGCAACTGCTGCTGCGCGAGTTGGGCCGGCTGTACCGGGCCGCCGCGCATGGCCAGGCAACGCCGCCGGCGCCGTCCGGGCCGACCTATGCCGACTATGCGGCGTGGCAACGGCGAAGCGCGGACAGCGCGCGGCTGGCGCGCCAGCGCACGTTCTGGCGGCAGTTGCTCCAGGGCGCGCCGGGGGTGATCGACCTGCCGTACGACCGTCCGCGCGCGCCGGTGGCGGCGCTGGCGGCCGACACCGTCACGATGACGCTGGACGCTCCGCTGTGCGCGGCGCTGGCGGCCCTGGGGCAACGTTATGGCTGCACGCTGTTCATGACGCTGCTCGGTGCCTGGGGGGCGCTGCTGGTGCGCCTGTCCGGTCAGCGCGAGGTCATGGTGGGCGTGCCGGTGGCGGGGCGCACCCGGATGGAGCTGGAGGACATCGTCGGGCTGTTCGTGAATACGCTGCCGTTGCGCATCGCGCTGCCGCCGGAATCCACCGTCGCCCATCTGCTGGAGGCGGTGCGCCAGCAAGTGCTGGCGGCGCAGGACAGCCAGGAGCTGCCCCTCGAGCAGATTGTCGAGCTGGCCGCGCCGCCGCGCAGCAGGGCCTACACGCCGCTGTTCCAGGTGATGTTCAACCTGGAGACCGACCACGGCGACGACGGGCCGCTGCTGGAAGGGCTGCAATGCGCGCTGTTGCCGGCCTCGCTGGGCCATGCCAAGACCGAACTGTCGTTGGGCATGGCGTGGCGCGCGGGCCGGATCGAAGCCAGCCTCAGCTACGCCACCGCGCTGCTGGACCGGTCCAGCGCACAGCGCTGGCTGGGCTATCTGAGCGCCATGCTGGGCGCCATGGCCAATGATGCCGACGTCCCGATAGAACAGATCAGCTTGCTGGACGAGGCCGAACGCCGCCGCCTGCTGCTGGAAGCCTAGCCGCGCCGCCGCAGGCAGCGCGAACCTACTTTTAACGAAAGAGAAAAATATGAACGTAATCACTCTCCCTGAACAGGGCTGCGACTGGGACAGTCTCAAGCAGCGCATGCAGGTCTTGCAGCGCGGCGACTGGAGTCATCGGGACGGGCGTCTGCCGCTTCACTGCTACTTCGCGGGCGAGGAGGTGGGCAAGGTGGCGGCCGAGGCGTACAGCATGTTTGCCAGTGCCAATGCGCTGGCGCCGCAAGCCTTCCCCAGCTGCGGCCAGATGGAGCGGGAGGTGGTGGCCATGGTGCTGGATCTGCTGCATCGGCCGGACGGCGGCGCCGGCAGCATGACGTCCGGTGGCACCGAGAGCATCATCCTGGCGGTGAAGGCCGCACGCGACCATGCGCGGGCGATGCGCCATGCGCACCGTCCGAATATCGTGATACCGGAATCGGCCCATCCGGCGTTCGACAAGGCAGCCCAGCTGTTGGGCCTGGACGTCAGGCGGGTGCCGGTGGCGGACGACTACCGTTGCGATGTCGCCGCCATGGAAGCGGCGCTGGACGACGAGACGGTGTTGCTGGTCGCCTCGGCGCCGTCGCTGCCGTACGGCCTGATCGACCGCATCGAGGCGATGGCGGCGCTGGCGCTGCGCAAGCGGGTGTGGCTGCACGTCGACAGCTGCATCGGCGGCATGCTGGCGCCCTTCGTCCAGCAGCTTGGCTACCCGGTGCCGGCGTTCGACTTCCGGCTGCCCGGGGTGCGCTCGATGTCGGTCGACCTGCATAAGTTCGGCTACGCCGCCAAAGGCGCGTCGCTGATACTGTATCGCGATGCGGCCGATCAGCAGTTCCAGTTCAGCCGCTTCAACCGCTGGCCGAAGGGCGACTACTTCACGCCGACGCTGGCCGGGACACGCTCGGGCGGGGCCATCGCGTCGGCCTGGGCGGTGATGCGGTTTCTGGGGCGCGAGGGCTATCTGCATATCAGCCGGCAAGTGATGCAGCTGCGCGACCGCTATCTTGCCGGGCTGGCGGCGCTGCCGTCGGTGCAATTGCTGGGCACGCCCGAACTGTCGGTCGTGACGTTCACCACGCGTTCGCCCTCGCATGTGTTCGCGCTGGCGGACGGCATGCGCAGCCGCGGCTGGTATATGAGCCTGGTGGCCAGTCCGCCCGCCATCCAGCAGACGGTCAATCTGGTGCACGCCGCGCTGGCCGACCAGTATTTCGACGACCTGCGCGCCGTGCTGCACGACGTGCTGGCGCGCGGGACCGAGGCGCCGGCCGATCGCCAGCAGCTGGTTGTGACCTACTGAGGGGAGCGAAGTGCCCCATCGCGACTGGCCGCCGCCCGGGCCGCCGGGACTGCTGGCCGCGCGTGCCATCCCATGCCCGGTGGATGGCGGCGTGTTGCCTGTGCATGTGCTGCATTTCGACTGGGAGCGCTTTGCCGCGCACAGCGCGGACAGCGCCATCGCCTACCCGCCGCCGATCGCGCGCAGTGTCCCCCGGCGCCGCGCCGAGTTCTTCTTTGGCCGCCTGGCGGCCGCCGAAGCGATGCGGGCCGCCGGCTGGGCGGCGCAGCCGGTGGCGATCGGGCCGCAGCGCGAGCCGTTGTGGCCCCCCGGCGTCGTCGGGGCGATCAGCCACAGCGCCGGGCTGGCGGCGTCGTGCGTGAGCGCGGCCCGGCGGCTGCAAGGTGTCGGCATCGACATCGAGCAAGCGCTGAGCGCCGATGCCGCGGCGGAGGTGGAGGACGAGGTGCTGACGTGCGCGGAGCGGCAACTGCTGCGCTCGGTCGACCAGTTGCCGCACGGCCTGCGGCTGGCGCTGGCCTTTTCCGCCAAGGAGAGTATCTACAAAGGCTTGTTCGGCACCGTCGGCCGGTATTTCGGCTTCGAGGCGGTCGCCATCGAGGCGCTGGATGTGCGGGCGGCCCGCCTGTGTTTCAGCGTGCGCCAGCCGCTCGGGCAGGCTTGGCCGCAAGGTCGCAACGGGACCGTGCATTTTCGATTGCTCGACCACGACACCGTGCTGACCGTGTTTGGCTGGCAGCGGTGAGCGCGCTGGCTAGCGCGGGGCGGCGGCCGGCGCCGCCGGCTCGGCGATCAGCACGCGGTCCGGGCTGACCACGTTGATGTAATCGAGGCAGGCGGCCTGGCTGCCCTCCAGGCCGACGCTGGTCCAGCCGGGCGGCAATGGTTTGCCGAGGCCCCAGACGGCGTACTCGTCCGCTTCGTTGACGATGACTTCGAACAAGGATACTTCCGCGGCGTGCTGATTAGGCATGGTCGTCCATATGATGAGAGTCGTTAAGCCCCTGGCGGCGGCGGCCGTCGCAGGCCGCCGCACGCTTAATATTAGCCAATGTTGCATTAAGAGCAATTGTATCCATCATAGCACACGGTTTGATGCTTTTGGCAATGTGTTTTCTTTAATATTTCCTCTGGGGAGTTTATTATAAGTAAGTTAAACTTTATTGTTATGAAATTGAAATTTAGACTAGAATTCCTTTGAAATAATATTTTTTTTCACCCAACCGCTGCGACGCGCCGTTCCGTCAGCCGGATTGAGAAAGATAAAACAATTGCACTCGCATGGGAACGGCCCGCAGGCCGAAATGGTAAGCAGCTTCAAGTCCGGCAGAATGGTCAGGGCCCACCGCGTGCTGTACCTGGTGACGCTGGCGACAGCGGCCATGGTGCTGGCCGGCCTGTTCGTGCCTATCGATATCGTGGCGCGCGGGGCCGGCCAGTTTTCGCCGGCCGATTTCAATACCTTGATGAAGTCGCCGCGCGAGGGGGTCATCCAGACGGTTGCCGCAAAAAATGGCGACTGGGTCAAGGCCGGCGCCCGCCTGGCGCGCTTCGACTGCGCCGCCGAAGAAGGGATACTGGCGGCGCTCGAGGCCCAGGCGGTGCTGGCGCGCGCGTCCCTGGCGAACAAGTTGGCGGTGGCCGACCATACGCTCAACAAGGCGCAGCTCGCCGATATCCACCTCCGCTACGATCGCCATGTCGACGCGGGCACCGCGGTGGCACAGGGCGAAGCGCAAGCCAAGGTCGACGTCATGCTGCGCGAGGCGGAAAAAATAGGCGTGGCGCGGAAGCAGTGGGAGTCGCAGCAGTCGGGCCTGGTCGCGAAGGTGGCGGCCGCGCGCAGCGCCGCCGCCCTGGCGCAGGCGCAGCTGGAACGCCAGCGTAATCTGCGCAGCCAGGGATTCATCGCGGACGCGGCGCTGGAAACCGCCGAGAACGACGCACACCGGGCGGCGGCGGCCTTGCAGGCCGCGGTCAAGGAGCTGGAGTCGCTGCGCGCCGACGTCAATTTCAACACGTCGGCCGACGTGCTTAAGAGTTACGCGGTCAAGGACGAGCTGTACTCGTCGCTGGCTGGCGCGGCGGCGGTGCTGACCGATCTGGAGACGCAGAAGGCCAAGGCGGTGGCGGGCGTCCGCCACTGCGACTTGCTGGCGCCGGTCGACGGCCAGCTGTTCTGGATTAACGAGCTGCGCCAGGACGCGTGGCAGAAAATGGGCGACCCGCTGTTCAAGATCGTGCCGCAACACCGCCGCCTGGTGGTCGAGGCGCGCTTTCGCGATTCCGACATCGCCTATATCCGCCAGGGGCAGAAGGCCTACGTGAAAGTGGACGGTCTGCCTTTCATCAAGTATGGCACGCTGGCGGCCAGTATTCAGTTCGTTTCCCCGGACACGGTGGTGGCCGATACCAACGGCGGGCTGTACCGTGCAACGCTGGTGGTGAATGCTCCCGAGAACTGGGCGTTAACGAACGGTGTCGAGTTGAAAGCGGGACTGGGGATCACGGTCGACGTGGTCACCGGGCAGCGCCGGCTGTACGAGTACTTCTTCGAGCCGGTGCTGGATGCTATTCGCATGAGTTTTCAGGAGCGCTGAGGCGCATGTTGCCGGCCTCGCGCCGGCGGTCGAGGAGGGAACAAACGGTGGCGATGAATACGGCAAGTCTGCGCGAGTGGGAGGCGGCTTCGGCCTCCGTGCTGCACCAGGTGGATCAGTTGCTGCTGTCGCTGGGCGCAAGCGCAGCGATCCGCAGTTATCTGCAACAGATGAAGGGGTATCCGCGCGTGCTGTATATGTGCGCCGCGTGGGTGCCGGAGCCACCGCTGCGTTTTGGCCTGGGCACGGCGTTCTGCCAGCATTCATGCGGCTTGAAATTGATCGACGATCTCATCGACGGCGACCAGGATCTCAGCCCCAGGGACCTGGTGTCCGGACACGTGTTTTGCGAGGACGCCGGCGCGCGCTACAGCGCGCTGGTCCCTGGCCGCCGCATCAGTGAAGACTGGGACGGCACGTGGATGCCGATCTACGGTCATGTGTTCCACGAGCCCGACCAGGTGATCACCAGCTACCCGGTATGGCTGGCCGGAGCGGTGCAGAAGTCCGGCAAGCTGATGGCGGCTTACTGCCGTGCGGCGATGACCGCGGAAGCCGACCGTTCCCTGGTGGACCTGGCCGCCGACGCGATGGAGGCGATCGGCGTGCTGTACATGATATCGGACGACGTGCGCGATCACGCGCAGCAGGGGGAGCGGGTCAGCAACCTGCTGGAGCTGGTGCATGGCGGGCAGGTCGACGCGGGCGAAGTGCTGGCCACGCTGACCGATTTGCGGCAACGTATCAGCCGTGCCTGCGCGGCGCGCGAGCCGAGTTTCGACTTTTTCCCCTACATCGACCTGATCTTCGACAAGTGCTTCGGCTTGTTCGGCCGCTTGCAACATCCCGCCGCGGAGGCGGCGGCGTGAGCGGCACGCTGACCGACCATGGCCGGCGCGTGCATGTGCGGCCCGCGCGGCACACGGCGCCGGCGCAGGTGACCGCGTTGCAGGACGCGCTGCGGCAGTGCCGGCAGCTGGGGCAGGTGGCGGCGCTGCGCGGCAACGGCTGCTCAAGCAACGGCCTGTCGTTGTCCGAAGGGGCGATCGTCGATTGCCGCGCGTTCCGGTCCATACAACTCGACGCGGACAGTGGCGAGCTGCTGGTCGGCGGGGGCACGCCGATCGGCGAGCTGATCGAATGGCTGGCGCGGCACGGCTATTCGCTGCCGGTGTTGCCGAGTAATCCCAGCGCCACCCTGGCCGGGGTGCTGTCGGCCGGCGGCATAGGCCAGACATCGGTGCGCCACGGCCCCATCGCCGCCTCGGTGCAAGGCTTAACCGTCGTCACGCCCGACCTGGGCGAGGTCGTCATCGATCTGGCGAGGCAGCCGGAATGGCGTTTGATCTTCGGCAGTTTCGGCGCGCTGGGGGCGATTATCCAGGTGCGCTTGCGCGTGCAGCCCGGCCCGCAGCAGTTTCGGCTGCAGACGTCCGAGTACGGCGGCGTGCCGATGGACGAAGCCATCGCCCGCCTGCGCGCCGGCAGCCCGGACTACGTGCTGGCGCTGTACGATCCGAAGCGCCAGCTGTGGCGGGTGGAAAAAGGCCATGCGCAAAACGCGGCGCCCGGCGCCGTCCCGGTCGATGCGGCAGGCGCGCTGGTGCCCGACATCCACCGCCACGTGCAGCAAAAGGAGGCGGCGTTTCTGCAGCGGCGCGAAGCGGTGTTCGCCGCCGCGCCGGCCGGGCAACTGGTCAACATCTGGGCGGACTTTTTCGTCCCGGTGGAACAGGCCGGCGCCTTCGACGCGGCCCTGGCGCCCGCCGCCCGGATGCCGCTGATGATGCCCGTCATTAATGTCGGCCTGGTTGAAGACGCCGCCGCGGACAAGTTCATGGATTTTCCGCTGCTGCCAGTGGGCAGGCGCGCAGCCTATGTCAGTTTCGGCCTGTATGCCGTGGTGGGGCTTGCGGACGCGGAGCGGGTTGAGCGCTGGTTCGACGCGCTGCGCGAGACCTGCCTGGCTCTGGGCGGTCGCCAGTACCTGCATGGCGCGTTTCCCCCGCATGAGGCTTTTCTACGCCGCCAGTTCGGCGACGCGGCCATCGATGGCCTGTGCGCATTGCGGCGCCGCGTCGATCGCGCCGCGCTTCTGAAAGGCCTACCCACCGGCCCGCAACGCATGGCCAGCGGCCAGCAGCGGAGTGAGCCGCTGGCGCCAATCGCCCAGCTCGAGCAGGCTGCCGATGACCACATAGGTGGCGCCTGAAGCGATGGCTTCCTGCAGGTCGTCGGGGGTGCGGATACAGCCGCTGACGATTATCGGCACCTCCGCGCCCAGTATGTCGCGGGCCGCGCTGATCGTGTCCGGGCTGAGCTTGCGCGCGCGAGAGAACAGATAATAGACATCGCTCGCGTGCGCCGCCGCGGTCAGATAGTTGCGCAACTGTTCGGCATTATCGTCGGGCAGGTAGCGCGCCTGCACGTAGTGGGCGGACTTCTGGTCGGTGCCGAACACCAGCGCCCGGCTCGCAATGAGCCGGCCTTCCGCACGCTCGCGCGCGCCGAAGGTGGCGCTGTCGCCGCCGGCATACAGTGGCGACTGGCTGTTTGCCACGGTGGTCATTAACACATAGTTGGCGCTGCAGGCGCGGCGGAACCCGTGCTGCGGATGGGGGCGGAAGTGCTCGATCAACCGCAGGCCGACGCGGCTGCGCAGCTGCGTCAGAAGCGAGGGCACGGTGGTATCGTACAACTCGTCGTCGGTGCTGGCGATGATGGCGGCGGTCGCGCCATGCGTCTCCAGGTACTGCAGGCGTTGCACAATGTCGCCGACGCTGAGCTTGAAAGGATCCAGCGCGCAGATGAACGGATGGGCGTGGCCGCGCAGGGCCTGGGTGAAAGCGTTGTGGCGGTTCATAGTCACTCGGTCTGGTGGACGCAGGCGTCAAGCCGCCAGCAATAAGGGATACAGGATGGCCGGCGGCTGGCAATCGGCGGCCAACGCCCGCCACAGCGCGCGCTGCTTTTGCAAATGCAGGGCCTGCTCATCCGGCGCGCTCAGCAGTGCCAGCGCGCGCGCGGCGATCATGCCGATTTCCTCCGCCCGCCCGCCGATCTGTTGCTGCTCGATGTAGTCCAGTACCCAGTCCTCCTGCGGCAAGCCGGAGCGGTACAGCACGAACGGAATGTTCATCGCGACCGCCTCGAACATCGTGTTGGGGCCGCTTTTGGCGATGAACACGCCTTGCGTTTGTTTGAGGCTCTTCAGCAGCCCATGAAACGCCTGTTGCGACAGTTCGCCGTGGACCGCCAGCCTGCCTTCGTGGCGCGCCTGCAGCGCCACCAGCGGCGCTGCGGCGGCTTGGGCGCTGAGCGGCACGATCGCGTGAATCCGCGCCGGGCACCGTGCCAGCAGCAGTTCCAGTTGCGCCACCACCGCGGCGTTGACGTTATGGAAGTAGGCGACGCACAAGGGCAGGGCGGCCGCTTGCGGCGCGACGGGCAGGGCGGTCTCCGGCGCAAATCGGATGACCGGGCCGGCGATCAGGACAGGGCGCTCGCCGACGCCCCATGCCAGCACCTTGCCGCGCGCATCGGCGCTGGGCACCACATGCAGATCGGCCTGGCGCGCCTGGTGGCAGCCCAGATCCAGCAGGCCGGTGTTGGTGATCCAATTGACCAGGCGGAATGGCAGGCGATGGCGCTCCCGCACCACCGCCAGCAACTGGGTGATGACTCCCTTGGTCGAGATCACCACCGCCGGACGCTGTTGCTGCAGCATTTGCACCAGCCGCTGTTCGATGCCGCGGTATTCGTCGGACGGATCGCCGGCAAGCATGCGCCGTAGATGGTCGTCCACCTCGGCCATGATGGCGGCGAACAAGCGCGCGGTGTGCGTGGGGCAGGTTTCGCGTGCGGCGTCGCGCATGGCTGCGCCGAATTCGGCAAATCGTGGCCACATCTCCTCGAACGCGACCAGCACGGCCTCGGCGCCGGTATGGGCGAGCAAATGCGTCTGTACGTTTTTCGCCGCTGCGAAGTTGCCGATTCGCCCCCAGGTCCGGGCGGCGAAAATCGTGACGGAGGGCGTGGTGCTGTTGGGTGGAATCATGGGATGTTCTCAGCCGACGATCGGGACGAGTGGAGGGAGGAAGGCGGCCGCGGGCAAGGCGGCCGCAGGCATGGGGGCCGCCATGAGCCGCGTGTCGCCCGAGGCGCGCCGCGCCGACCATGGCAGATACCAGTCGACAAATCGTTGCAAGCCCAGCGTCAGCGGCACCATGGGGGTCAATCCGACCCATGCCTGCACCTTGTCGGTGGCGGCGTACGTCAATGGAACGTCGCCTGGCTGCATCGGCAAGTGCTGGATACGCGCCTTGGTATTGAGCAGGGCCTCCAGCGCACCGATGAAATCGAGCACGCGGACCGGCGAGTTGTTGCCGATGTTGAAGATGGCGTGCGGCGGTTCGCCACCGCCGGGCTGCGGTTTGAACAGCAGCCGCACGATGCCTTCGACGATGTCGTCGATGTAGGTGAAGTCGCGCCGCAGCTCGCCTCCGGCGAACACCGGTATCGGTTCCCTGTTGACGATTTTTTCCGTGAACGAAAAATACGCCATGTCGGGACGCCCCCACGGTCCGTATGCGGTAAACAGGCGCACTCCGGTCGCGGGCATGCTGTACAGCTGGCTGTATGCGTGCGCCATCAGTTCGTTGGCCTTTTTGGTGGCCGCGTACAGCGAAACCGGCGCATCGGTCGACGCGTCTTCGCGAAACGGCGCGGCGGTGTTCGCCCCGTAGATGCTGCTACTGCTGGCATACAGCAGATGATGCACCTCATGCAGGCGGCACGCCTCCAGCACGTGTCCGAACGCCAGCAGGTTCGATTGTATGCAGGCGGACGGGTTGCGCAGGGAATAGCGCACGCCGGCCTGGGCGGCCAGATGGACCACCAGCGTCGGCCGCACGTCGTCGAACAGCCGCGCCGTCCGCTCGCTGTCGGCGAGATTGACCTCGAGGCAAGCAACGCCGCGCGGCGCCAGCAGTTCGCGGACGCGCTGGTGCTTCAGCCCGGGATCGTAATAATTATTGAAGCTGTCGCAACCGATCACGTCGTGGCCCAGCTGGGCCAGGCGGGCGGCGGTAAAGCTGCCGATAAAGCCGGCGGCGCCGGTAACCAGGATGCGCTGCCGCCCGGCGGCGGCTTGCTTGTCGCAAATATTGTTCATCAAATACCTTGCGCTCCCCCGATGGGGGCGTCAGAGAATCTGGCCGCAATGGGATGGCCGCTGCGGTGGCGTTGGGCTTTATGCGCAGCTGGGCTGGCGGGGATGACGGTTGGCGATAGCCAAGGCGGAAGGCCGGGACCGGCGGTGACTGTTGCAGGAATTTGATTTCATTTTAGTAATATCTTTGCAGTTATTCTATTAATCAAAATACACCTATCCACCGCATAGGTGATGTGCCTTGGAAACGGATACAGCTTGACTCGTCGTTCCTTTCCTGTCAACATTATCATCGAATTAATTGAAATAAACACTAATTTTTTTGGTAATTTTTTCATTCTGACATCGGCGGGCGCGGCGGCAGATGGACACGACTGCGACAGCAGTTCACAGGGAGCAATTAATGGGCTTTTTGTTTTGCGACTATCCGCTTCGTCTTGATGTGGCGGACTACGAATTAAGCGTCGCGCGCTACGCCCAGGCGGCCGCCGCCATCTCGCTGGACATTTCTGTTTTCTGGTTTGGCAAGGTCAAAAGCCCGGGCTTGTCGGATATCGACCTGTTGTGCGTTGTGCCGGACGACTTGCCCGCCGCGGCATGCCGGCATCTGCTGGCGCTGACGACGCGCGATCCGTTGTTCGTGCATGGCCCCGTCATATTGCCGCGCTCGATGTTGAACCTGTTGCCTTGGGTGAGCCCAGGAGGCGAGCTTCGGCATGTCGGCGGGCCGGCGCTGAACCTGGGACCGGCCGAACTTCCATCGGATTACTCGCGGTATTTGCATCTCGCCAACCTGGTGGAGGGCGGGCTGGGCCGCTGGATGCGCCTGGCGCAGATGCGTGCCGAATCCTTGCTCCCGGTGCGCGGCAGTTGCCTGCGGCTGTGGGGACTGAATCACGCGCTCGACAGCATGCGCGCGGCCGGTCTGGCAGTCCCCCCCGCGGCAGCCGAACTGGTGGACAGCATGCTGCGCATGCGTGAGGAATGGGCCCACCAGCGCGAGATTGCCCCGGCTTTGCTGCCGGAATTGCTGGAGCGGGGTTTGCCGATGTTCGACGCGCTGATACTTGCCGGCGCGTGCGAATACCGGCGCCTGGGCGGCGGCGCGGCGCCGTTGTCCAAGTCCGGGCTGCTGGTCAACCGCTCGGTGATCTGGCCTGGCAGCGAGACCAGCGCCATCGGTTACGGTCGCCGTACCTATGGCTTCGCTGGCAAGAGCCGCAGCTACGAGCTCCTGTCGCTGCCGCGTCCTGTGTTTGCCTATTACGCGGCGCGCCGCGACTGGTTCCCGGGTGACGCGCCTATCGATGTGGTGCTGCGGCAGCGTTCGCAGGCCATCGGCAGGCATGTGGCTTTTCTGCAAAGCAAGGGGCTGCCGTACGAACGCCTGGACGGGCAGGGCCGCCGCGCCGGCCACTGGCTGGGATTGTGGATAGACCGGCTTACCCGGCGTTATCTGTTCTGGCAGGCGCATCGCCTGCTGCCCGGCCCGGCTTCCGCTTAACTTCCCGCCGGCCCTGCCGGCACCACCGCGTTGTTCCCATCCACCTCTTTGCGCGAGTTAATTCCGTTGAAAACATATCTTGGCCGGGCGCTCGGCATCTTGTTGCTGATAATGACGTTGTACCTCGCGGTGGTCTGGGTCTGGGCCACGCTGTCGGTGCAGGACGCGGTGGCGCGGTTCCCGCAAGCGGCCAACGATGCCGCGCTGGCGCCATGGCAGAAGGCGGCTTTGCTCCAGGTCGAGGATCCATCCTTTTATCGGCACCATGGCTTGAGCGTGGGGCGCGGGCAGGGCCGGACTACCATTTCATCGTCGCTGGCACGCGAGGTGTTCCTGTTGCACGGCCGCCTCGACGGCGGACGCGGCGCGGTGCAGCGCCTTTACCGTGGCGTGTTCGAGTGCTGCAAGCAAATCGACCTCGGCCGCGACGTCATGGCGGTGGTGCTGGACCGTCACTTGTCGAAAGACCAGCAATTGGCCATGTACGTGTCGACCGTCTACATGGGCACCGCGCAGGGCCGGCAAATCAGCGGCTTGCCATCGGCCGCCGAGGTGTACTGGAACAAACCCCTGCAACAGTTGAACCAGCAGGAATTTTACGGTTTGCTGGCGATGATCAAGGCGCCCAATTTCTACAACCGTGACCGCAATCCGGCCGCCTACGACCGGCGGCTCGGCCGAATCAGCGCGCTGCTGCACGGCGATTGCCAGCCCTCCGGCTGGTTCGACACGGACTACGCGGGCTGTGACCGCTGAGCGCGCCACGCGGCCAGGGCCGGTCTGCGCCGGCCTGCCTCACCAGGAAGTTAAGCGATGTATCGCCGCCGGCACGGGGCGTCGTCATGTGTGCCACCTCTCCGAAACGCCTTGATGCATAACTCCGACCTTGTCAACAACCGCAAGTGGCTACTCGAAGCGATCCGGCAATCGTTCACCCATAAGATCCTGATTGTCTCGACCTTGCTGGCACTGGTGTACTCGCTCACGATTCCGTTTGCGACCCAGGCGATCATCGACCGGGTGATTGCGCACTTCGGCTACGCCACGCTGTACACGATCACCATCGCAATCTCCGCGATGGGGGTGCTGGAAGCCTTGTCGGTGACGCTGCGCTCGGTGGTCGGCGGTTTCCTGGCCAATAAGTTCAGCAGCGAATTGGCCAGGGAGTTGATCGACAATCTCGCGCGTACCCAGTCGTCGGCGCTGCTGGGGCGGAATGGTCTGATCCGCGCGCATGTCGTCGACGAGGTCAATGTGTTCCGCCAGGATTATATGGACCTGGTCAACTACTTTTATCAGTCGTTGATCCCGGTATTGTTTTTCGCGATCGTCATGTTCCTCATCAGTCCCGCCATGTCGTGCATCGTGCTGCTGACGATACCGGTCTACTATCTGGCTTACCGCCTGATCAAACGGCCGGGGAAGCGATACACGCAGACGGCGGTTCGCCTGCATTCGGAGAGCTCGGCCGCTGTCCACACCATGATCGGCGCCATCGAGACGGTGAAGAGTTACGGCCTGAGTCAGCTATTTTCCCAGAATATCAGCCGCTTGGTCGACCGCGCTTTCTATGCCGGCTATCAGACCGCGAAGCAAATGGCTATCTGGCAAGGGGTGAGCCGTTCCTGCAATGCTCTGGCCCAGGCGCTGATCCTGTTCGTGGGCGCCAAGTCGGTGATGGACAATCATCTGACGCTGGGACAGCTTATCTCGTTTCAGATGTTTGCCGGGCGCCTGCTCGACCCCATCACCCGTGCCGGGGTGATGCTCGAGCGTTGGCAGCGCATGGGAGTCCATCTGGATAAATGGGAAACACAGCTGCGCGAGGCCAAGCCGCAGGCCCGGCAACTGGATGCGGCGCCCGACTTGCAGGCACCGGTGTTAGCCATGCGGGCGGTCGATTTTCAATACGAGAGCGCGAATCTGCGCCAGTTGCAGGGCATAGACCTGACCATTGCGGCGGGAGAGTTCGTCTTCCTGCTCGGGCCTTCCGGGTCCGGCAAGAGCACGCTGGTCAGGCTGGCCACCGGCTTGCTGACCCCGACCGCCGGATCGGTCGCAATCGCCGGCAACGAGATCAGTCAAGTCAGCGAGACCACCCGCCGCCATCTGGTGGCCGCCGCTTTTCAAGAGCCGGTACTGTTGCCGGGCACGATACGGGACAATATCTCGGGCTTCTCGCGTGACGCGACGGTCGACCTCGACAGGATCATGGCGATTGCCGGCGTCGATCAGATCGTGCGCAAGCGCCCGGCGGGACTCGATACGGACTTGGGCGAGCGCAGCATGCCGCTATCCGGTGGCGAGCGGCAACGCGTTTGCCTGGCCAGATTGCTGGCGTGTGCGCCGTCGCTGCTGATCATAGACGAAGGCACTTCCGGGCTGCAGCGCAGTCTGGAAATCAGCGTCCTGCAATCGATCAAGGCCAACCTGCTGCCGCACCAGGCGGTGCTGGTCATTACCCACAGGGAGGATCTGACGTCGATAGGCACCCGCGAGATCCGCATCGATGATGGCGCCATCCAACGCGATGGGGGGCCGCGGCAGTCCGCCGGCGGCTTGATCCAGTCCAGGTGAAAGGGGCATGCGCATGGTGGTCAAGATGTTGATGCGGCTGATGCGCATGTCATTGCGCGTCGGCTATCGTCCGGCGCTCCCGGCAGCGCCAGTCACGGAGTGGGCATGCTGGCACGCCGACGGCTTGCAACTGGGCGCAAGTTGTCCGGCGGAGTTGGCGGCGGCCGAGACGCTGCTCTGTTTGCCGACCTACGTCGCGCGTTGCGGCGCTGCCGAGCATGCGCTGGCGGCCGAACGCTGTGCCGGACAGGTGGCTTCCGTGCAGCAGGCCCTGGGCCGCGATGCAGCGCGGCTGATCATCGCCCTGCAATACGCGCCCGGCGCACGCCAGGGCGCGCTGGAGCGCTGCGGCGCTATTTACGCGGCGCTGCCGCCGGCGGCCAGACAGGACATCTGCTTTATTCTCATTGGCGGCCTGGGCAAGGTCGCCGCGCTCAACTGCTGCATCGCGCAGTTGCGCGCCATGCCGCCGCAGTTGCGCTATTTCGGCTGGCTGGACGATGACATCCGCTTTGCGCCGGCTTGCTTTGCCGATCTGCGCAGCCATCTGGAGCGGCACCCCGGCTGCGACATGGCCGGCGCCCACAAGGTGCCAGTGGCAAACACCCAGGCGGTCGCCACGTGGTACAACCGGCTCAAGCGGGTCGCCAAATCGACCGCGGTGGCTTATCCGCATGGTTGTGCGCTGCTGCTGCGCTGGCCGGTCATCGCGGACGGCATGCCGGCGCGGTTCACGTCCGATGACGGTTATCTGGCGATGGCCTTGTTTGACGAGCACTCGGCCCAGCCGTTCCATCGCATGGCCATCGTGCCCGCGGCGCTGTGCTGGCATGTGGTCGGCGGACCGGCGGCGCAGATCTGGGGGCGCGTGCATCGGACGATTTACGAAAATATCCTGTTGCTGTCGTATTTTCCTGTTTCTAAGTCCGCTCGGTTTTTCCGCAGCGCCATCATTCACGGCTTGCATGCGGTGCCGCGCAGCCCGCGCGCCGCGCTCAACATCGTGCTGAAACTGGTGTTAATCGGGTTGTATTTGCGCGCCTGCTGCGTGTTGTTGCTGTGGGGGGCGTTGGGACGTCCGATGCGCGATGTGAACTGGTCGCCATACCTGGGCCTGAACTTGCCGCAGGCCGGTGGCGGTACCACCTCCGGAATCGAGTAGACGCCGATGCCGCCACCTTTCCTCATTCCTCCACAAGTGCGCCGCATCCTGGTCGGCGGTATCGGCGCGGTCGGCAACACGCTGCTGGCCGGCCCGATGCTGGCGCTTCTGCATGAACGCTTCCCGGAGGCGGAGATACGCATGGCGTTCAAGTCCAGCCGGGGCGGCAAGTTGGCATTGCCGCACTTCGTGCGCCGCAATCGCAGCTACGTGTTCAGCCTGAGCGCGGGCCCATGGCATGGGCTGCGCGATGTGCTGGCGGCCGCCTGCTGGCGGCCGGATCTGATCGTCGTGCCATTCCTGACGCATGGGAGGGCGATGCAACTGGTGGCCGCGTGTTCGCCGGCAAGCACCCTGCTGTACCACAGCGGCGGCCGCCTGCGCTATCCTGGCCGCCGCCAGCTCGAGGTGCCATTGTCGCGAGAGCGCCATGAAACCGAGTTGTACCTGTCGCTGGTGCAGCCGGTGACCGGCGCCGCGACGATCGAGGAACCGTTGAGCGGGGCGTCCTTCGCGGCGGACGCCGCCGACCGCCGGCTGGCCGGCGACCTGTGGGCGGCGGCCGGCCTGACTGGGCGGCAGGCGGTCGCTTTCAACCCGTTTTCTTCGGCCGGGCAGGCGTGGAAACGGTGGGACACCCCGCAGTGGGACACGTTCCTCGACGGGCTGAGCGCCGCGGGTTTCATGCCAGTACTCATCAGCTCACCGGAGGAGGCGCGCCTGCTGCAGGATTGGCCCGCGCTGCTGCAACGGCGGCGATTTCATGTGTCCCTTGGCGTGAGCGCCGAGCTCATCTCGCACTGCCGCCTGGCAGTTTCCTGCGACACCGGTTTCGGCCATCTGGCGGCGGCGTGTGGGGTGCCGGCGCTGGTGTTATTCGGACCGACCGACGAGCGGCGCGCACGGCCGTGGGGCAGACAACATCAGATTCTCATCCGGGACCTGCCCTGCCGGCCGTGTTACGGCCTGGGGGGAGGGGGGCAGGCGGCCAGCTGCAGCCACCGCTCCTGCATGGCCCATGCACCGGAAACGGTGTTGGCCGCCGCACTGCGCATGCTGGCCTCGCCAAGATCGTCCGACATCAGCTTACCAACCACCACAAACGACCATGAATGAATTGGACTTTAGTTTTTCCGGGCTCTTGCGGCAGCGCGCCGGCACCGTGGTGCCGGTGAGCAGCGTGGCGGCGGCCGCCGCGCTGCTGGCGGATACGGGCGGCCGGGCCATCAATTTCCGTGGCGCCGGCCATTCCTTCGGCGACCGGTGCATCTCGGATGGGGGCCTGTTGCTGTTGAACCGCTTGTGTGATGACGTGCGTGTCGGCACCGACCACGTCGCCACCGTTCCCAGCGGCCTGCAGTGGCATGAGGTGGAGCGCCAGCTGAACCAGAACGGACGCAGCGCGCCGGTACTGACCAACTGGCTGGGCGCCACCGTCGGCGGCACCATGGCCTATGGCGGTTTCGGCGTATCGAGCTATCGCCGCGGCGCGCAGGTCGATCATGTGCGCCGGGTTGAGCTGCTCGATGCGCAAGGCCGGCAACGCGTGGTGGTGCCGGGGGATCCGGATTGGTCCGTTGTGCTGTGCACCGCCGGGGCGATGGGGATGGTCACGTCGATCGACCTCGGCACGGTCCCGTATCAGGCTTACCTCGAGGAGGCGTGGATCGCCTGCCAGGACGAGCGCGAACTGGCCGGCAAGCTGCTGTCCCTGGCCGCAATGCGACTCGATGTTGAAATGCTGTGGGCACAGATCAGTTGTGAGCAGCGCCTGATCGGCATTGGCCGCCGCAGCGACGTCAAGCAGAGCGTCCTGCCTGGCTTGCTGGCGGAGCGCTCCGTGGCCTGTACCGCCGAGCTCAGGACGTGGGAAAGCTGGGTCGCGGCGCAAAGCGCGCGCGCTTTCCCCCGTAGCCGGGCCTACCTGTGGAGCGATTACGTGGTCCCGGCCAGCCGGTTTGAGTCGGTCTTCCTGCGGGCATATCAATTGGCCTACCGGCCGGACATCGCCGCGTACGCCCGTCCCCGCATCCGGGTGCTGATCGTCGATCGCCAATTCAGCCCGCGTTCGACGCACGAACTGAACCCAGTGAACTTCGCCGGCGAAGAGCTGCTGTTCGGCATAGGCGTCTACCTGGAACCGCTGCTCGACCGACCCGATGTGGTCGCATCGGCGCGGGCCGGCCTGAGCGACTTGCTGGCCGCCTGCGTGGAAGCCGGAGGCCGGCCTTACTTCGCAACCTGGCACGAAATGAATTCCGAGCAAGCGGCACTGGCCTATGGCGATAACTGGCGCCGGGCACGCGCGGCCTTGGCCGCGGGCGGCGCCTCGCCTCTGATCAACCCCGGCACTATGCCGCCCTTGTGAGCACCGCGTGCCCATCCGCATGCCCGACACCAGCAAAAAGGATTTGTGATGGCAAAAGTCACCGTACTGCTTCCGCACTTTGGCTGCGAGGCTTACCTGCACCAGTCCGCGGCGTCGATACTTGCGCAGAGCGAGACCGACCTTGAACTGTGCATCATCGATGATTGCAGCGACAGCGATCGATGGCTGGATGCGCTGGGCACGCTGCGCAAGGATCCACGGGTCCGCTTGTTTCGCAGCAGCCAGCGGGTAGGGCCGTACCGGATTAAGAACCGCATGATAGAGGCTTGTTCGGCCCCCTACATCGCGTTTCAGGACGCCGACGATTACAGCTTCCGTGCCCGCTTAAGCCGCCAGCTGGCCGCCATGGAGCGCGGCGGCGCCGGTTTGGTCGGATGCTCGGCGCTGATTGTCGACGAGTCGGGAAGTTACGCCGGTGTGCGGCTGATGCCGCCCTTGGCCAACCCTTTCCTGCGATGGGGGAAAAGCTACGCCGGCCTGCATCCGACGTCGCTGGTGCGGCGCGAGGTGTTTGCCGAGGTCGGCGCGTTCGACGGCACGACAACGATAGGCGCCGATAGCGATTTCCTGTTTCGCGTCGCGCATCGCTACCGGGTTCGGAACCTGGTGCTGCCCTGGTACGGCTATCGCCAGCGCGCGGGATCGCTGACCAGCGGACCGGAGACCGGCCATGGCTCGGCCTTGCGCACGGCCTACTGGGCGCAGGTGAAGTTGCGCGAGCAACAGCGGCGGCGCATGCGCGCGGCCGGCGAAGCGCCGACGCTGAACGCGCCGCCCAACGATCGGGCCTTTGCGCTGGATGCGGTCGATTGACCACGCCGCGCGGTTTGGCGCGAGGGGGCGCGCGCAACAGTTTTTTACATCCGGGCAGTGAAACACTGCGCACGACTCGATATTTCACAGGAGGTGGCGAGCATGAAGACTTTGGTATCACCAGGCGCAATGCAGATGGGGGAAACGGCACAGGTGGCGGAGGACCGCTCGTGGCTGGAGGAGGTGGCCGAGACGTCGCAAGAGGCCCGCGAGCGCGCGGTGTTGCAGGCCTTGAAGAAGGATCACGTCGCACTGGTTCGTGGCCTGTCGGCGGAGGCTGCGAGCGAGCTGCTGCTGGCGGTCGCGCAGAAATGCGGACTGGAAGACGGCCTGGACTTGCAGACCGCGTTTGCCTCGAGCTTGGGGCATCGTGAAAATGTCGGCCGGTACTACATGACGGTGAACAAACGCAGCGATTATCAGTTTGTCTGTCCGCACTCCGAGGGCAACAGTTTCAGCAACTTCCAGCTGGCCTCGTTTTATTGCTATGAAAATAGCACCGACGGCGGCGAGACCATCCTCTTCCATACCAATCAGGCCGCGTCGGCCTGGCAGACAGCCAGGGAGCGGGTCAACCGTGCCAAGGTGAACGGCGTCCTGACGCCGGGGCAGATCCGCCAGATGCGGGCGAGCTTGCGCCTGAATATGCCCGACGATGCCCTGGCGCCAGATGATGAAATCCTGTCCGAGCGGGTCATCGACGCCCAGCTCTCGGTATTCAAGGCGTTGGCGCGTCCGCGCCAGACGTATTCGGTGCTGCTGCAGCGCCAGCTGTATGGCTATTGGAATTCGATCGAATCCACGGACGCCGATTCGGCCGACGAATTCCGCGCGATGTTGCAGGCGGATGGCTTGCTGCGCCTGCCTGCCGGAAGCGAGCCGACGTCGCTGCTGGACGACGAGCATGCCAACCGCATCCGGCGCTTCGGCAGCAAGTATGCGGATCTGTTCTCCAGCAAAATCACACATAAGCTGGTGGCCGGCGACTTTGTCATCCTGAACAACGTCAGCTGGGCGCACAGCGTGGCGAACTGGACCCCGGGATCAGGCCAACGCCAGGTCGTGGCCGCGTTCGCCTGAGACGCTGTTGCGCGCCCAATCCTCCGTACTCGGCTGGCAGAGCAGCTGACGCGGCTTACTTTTAATGGAAGGAGTTGTCGTATGCGGTTCAACTGGAAATTACTTGTTTTGCTCTTTATGGCTACTTGCAGCTGGGCACAAGGGCACCCCTACACATTGACGCCGGCCTACGCTACGCTGGATGACTTTCGGCTGGTGTCTGGCGCGACGCTGCCGCAGATCGTGGTCGAATATGCCACCCTGGGTGAGCCGCGCAGGGACGCCAGCGGCGCCATCGTGAATGCGGTGCTCAATCCGCATGGCTGGAGCGGGAATTACGCCCAGACGCTGGCCGCCGCCGGCGCGTTGGTCGGGCCGGGGCGGCCATTGGACCCCGCGCGGTATTTCATCATTTTTCCCACCGCGTTGGGAAGCCCGGGATCGTCCAGCCCCTCGGTATCCGGCCTGGGCGCGGCGTTTCCACGGTATACGATTGCCGACATGGTCAACGCGCAGTACCGGCTGGTCACGCAGCGGCTGGGGATTAAACGGTTGGCGGGGGTGATCGGTGCCAGCATGGGGGGATATCAAACGCTGCAATGGATCACCGCCTATCCCGAGATGATGGACTGGGCGGTGCCTATCACGACGGCGCCGCAGGCACGGGGGCGGATGCTTGGCATATTTGGCATGATGAGTTTCACCATTGCGAGCGATCCCGGCTATGCGAACGGCAACTACTCGACGCAGCCGCGCGACGCCATGCGACGGGCCATGATGGCGACCTATCCCTGGTACGTTTCCGGCGCATATCTGGATGCGAAGTTTGGATCGGAGGCGGAGATCATGGCGGAGCTGCGCGAGGTCGGTCTGAGCATGGACAATTGGGATGCCAATGACGTGATCTGGCGCAATCAGGCGATGGCGTCTTTTGACGTGTCCGCGGACCTGTCGCGCGTGACGGCCAAGGTATTACTGGTGGGAGTGGCCGAGGACGAGCTGTTTCCGCCCGAGCAGACGATCGTGCCAGCGGCCGCCAAGATCGCTGGCGCCAGGTACTTTGTTTATGCTTCGCCGATGGGGCACGTTGGCGGCCTGGTCGATATCGGCAAAGCAGCGGACGTCATCTCGCAGCACATCCGCGATGCCGAATGCCGGGACTTACAGTCGCTTGATCGACCGATCGCGCCGAAGTAAAGTGTAGATGCCGAATCCCGATCAAATTAACTATCAGGAGCTGAAATGCCGGACATACTCCTCACCCCGAATGGGTACAAAGCATTTATTACCCACCTAAGACAACAGTTTGCCGGACGACCCAACGGCACAGTTGAATATAACTATATGACTACTGGAGGAGTCAGGAAATCATTCCGATTCAGAACAAATGATGAATATATCACGGCCGTGAAGAATTCGGCCGCTGCCCAATGGCAAATTCTCACCCCATATCAGGAGCATTACTCACACATGGCGAGCCCTACAGTACCGGTAGGTCTCGACGCAATCGAAACAGCGCTAAGCGCAGACTTCAGCCAGCCTTTCGAGACCCATGTCGCCGGTGCCGATTCCTGGAATGCCAAGTTAAAGATTATTTGTGCTTTTACGTCCGAAGCGGCCAGATCAAATCCGGTGTATAGAGCGTGTCAATTAGCTGTGCATCGCCATGCGAATATCGTATACAACGAAATTTGGCCTTTTATTAATACTTACGATAATACGCGAACTGCAAACGGTATAGCCGCAAACGTCTTTCGCCCACTCGAGAGCGACGATTATTTCCGTCGCATTCAGACTTAATCATCGCAATATCTCCGCTTAGTGCGGCCGCAGCCATGGCTGCGGGTCCACGCTTGCGTACTGCCCGGATTTCAACCGGGAATGTGCGGAATTACTACGCTTGCAAAAATGTAGTTGTTTATTTTATAGCGTTTTTTCATTGTTAAAGGCACAATCTCTCTGTAGGAATAATCCTACGCAAAAGTTTCCGAGACCCAAGTGATCGCTGGTAGGCCACCAGGCGATTTCATCGCGTCTACCGGGTTTATTTGCCGACAGTCAAGCCGATTGCGCCCCGACATTCCGTCACCGCGATCTGTCTTCAGGGAGAGATATGGCACTCGATTCAGGGATACCCCGCACGGATGACCGCGACATCGCGCGTCCGCCTTACCGCCGTCTGCGCGTGTACGCCCTCGACCCCAGTCTGTCGCTGCGGCTGGAGACCGCCACCATCAACCGCACGGTGATTCAGGTGCAGTGGGAACCGGAGCTGCGGCCAGGCCCCTGCGGCGAATATGTCGAGGTCGTCGATTATGACCCCGCCAGCGGCTGCTGGTACCAGCCGATCGATCTGAACGCCAATCACGTGCTGGCGCAGGACGGCGTCGCGCCGTCGCAAGGCAATCCGCAATTCCATCAGCAGATGGTGTATGCGGTGGCGATGAGGACGATCGCCAGCTTCGAACAGGCATTGGGACGGCGCGTGCAATGGTCGCCCCGCGACCTCGGCAAAAAAGCCGAGACCGGCCGGCGCGAGCAATACGTGGGAACGCTACGCATCTATCCGCACGCGCTACGCGCCGCCAACGCTTACTACAGCCCGGAGAAAAAGGCTTTGCTGTTCGGCTATTTCCAGGGGGCTGCCGGCACGGTGTTTTCCTGCCTGTCGCAAGACATCGTGGCGCATGAAACCACCCATGCGCTGCTGGATGGCATGCACCGACGGTATGTGGAAGACAACCATCCCGACACCCTGGCGTTCCATGAAGGGTTCGCCGACCTGGTCGCGCTGTTCCAGCACTTTACGTTGGCGGACGTGCTGCGCCACCAATTGGCGCGCACGCGGGGCGACCTGGAAACGCCGTCGTTGCTGGGGGAACTGGCGCAGGAGTTCGGCGAAGCGACCGGCCGCTACGGCGCATTGCGCAGCGCCATCGGCAACGTCGATGCCGACGGCAAATGGCGGCCGGTGGTGCCTGACCCGCAACGTCAGCGTGACGCCAGCGAGCCGCACGAGCGCGGCTCGATTCTGGTTTCGGCGGTGTTTTCCGCGTTCCTCGCCATCTACAAGGTCCGTGCCCGCAGCGTGTTTGCCTTGGCCAGCGCCGGCAGCGGGGTCTTGCCAGAGGGAGCGCTGCCGGCGGGCGTGGTCGAGGCTCTGGCAGCCGAAGCCAACAAGACCGCGCGGCATTTCCTGAACATGTGCATCCGCGCGCTCGATTACTGTCCACCGTTCGACATCACCTTCGGCGATTACTTGCGTGCCCTGATCACGGCCGATTACGACATGATGCTGGACGATCGCTATGGCTACCGCATTGCCCTGATCGAATCGTTCCGCCGCTGGGGCATTATTCCGGAAGGGCTGAAAGCGCTGTCCGAAGAGCAGCTGCGATGGAGCTACGCCGATAAGGAATACCCGGCCGGCGGATACGCGCTCGGCCAGGTGGCCAGTCATCTGAAAACATTGCTGGCCGATGCGCTGTTCCAGCGGCAGCGCGAGAAAGTGTTTGAAACGCTGCGCTCTGCGCGGGCAATGGTGCACGAACTACTGGAACGCAGTTTAAGCGGGGCCAGCGAACGTAACGAGCGCGAGGCGTTTGCCCGCATTACCGGTCTCAATCTCGACCCGGACGCCGACCTGCTCGGCCTGCGCAATCAGCGCAACGGGATGCCGACTTTTGAAGTGCACGCCGTGCTCCCCACATTGCGCGTGACGCCCGACGGACGCATCTGGAAGCAGTTGATCGTCACCGTCACCCAGCAACTGATCGATGTGCCAGTCGACCCGCTGAAGCCCGATGGCGATACCTTCAACTTCCGCGGCGGCAGCACCTTGATCTTCGACATGACGGACGATGTGCCTGCACTGCGCTACGCCATTACCCGGCCGATCGACGACAGCAAGCGGCTCAACGCCGTCCGCGAATACAAGCGCAGCCGCACCGCGCAGGCCCTGGCGTTGCGCGGCACCTATTTCGGCGGCCTTCAGGTGGAAGCGCCACGCGAGCCGTTCTGCATGCTGCACGACGAACACTGACAGGAGCCACGATGCCCAACACTAAACCGGCGCGCAAAGGGCGCGTTCCCGCCGCGGCGGCGGCTGCCCGCCTCAGGATCAGATTGTATCGACACGGCCTGGGCGATTGTTTTTTGCTGCGCTTCGGACGTCCGGACCATGGCACCTTCAACATCTTGATCGATTGCGGCCTGATCAGTGTCGCCAGCGACGCCAAGGTCAAGATGCAGGCGGTGGTTGCCGATATTGCGGCGGCCTGCGGAAACCGGATCGACGCGGTGGTCATGACGCACGAACACTGGGATCACGCTTCCGGCTTTTCCACCCAACAGGCGCAGGCCCAATTCGATCAGATCGACGTCGGCGAGGCCTGGTATGCCTGGACCGAAAATCCGCAAAATCCGCTCGGCGCGCGCCTGCGTGCGGAGCGCGCTAAAAAAGTGGAAGCGCTGGCGGCCGCCGCCGCGGCGCTGGGTGCCGAAGGCAATTCCCCGCTTGCCCTGGCGCGCGCTGCGGCGCTCGAATCGACATTGCAGTTCTTCGGCACCGCCGCGTCCGGCGCTACGCCGGCGATCGGAAAGACCCGCGCGGCATTCGACTATTTATCAAATCGCAACGGCGTCAAAAACCGTTATCTGGAACCGGGTACATCGCCACTCACGCTCGATGCGCTGCCCGGCGTGCGCATCTATGTATTGGGGCCGCCTCAGAACGAGGCGCTGATCAAGAAAAGCGCGCCCACCAAGTCGGGACGCGAAGTCTACGAGATGGCTGCCGAAGCGGATCTTGCCGACAATGTGCGGGCGGCCTTCGTCCGCATGAGCAAGGATGATACGGCGAGGGATGGGCTTGCCGACTGCCCATTCGATGTCCAATGGCACCGCGCGCCCGCGTCCACCGCCGAGGACCGCATGACTTCACCATTGCTTGCCGAATTGATGGAACAAACCTGGGACCAGCCTGGGGAGGCGTGGCGCAAGATTGACGATGACTGGACCAGCGTGGCCGAAACCTTGGCGCTGAATCTCGATACCCATACCAACAATACCTGCCTGGTGCTGGCGTTCGAACTGATCGACAGCGGCGAGGTCTTCCTGTTCCCCGCCGATGCCCAGGTGGGCAACTGGCTGTCCTGGCAAGACCTGCAGTGGACCGTGCGCGATGGCGGGCAGTCCAGTCAGGTCAGCGCCACCGATCTGCTGCGCCGCACTGTGTTCTACAAGGTCGGCCACCATGGCAGCCACAACGCGACGCTGCGCGCACTGGGCCTCGAGCAGATGCAGAGCGACGAGTTGGTGGCTTACATCCCGGTGATCCGTGCCGAGGCGGAAAAGAACCGCTGGATGGGCATGCCGTTCGGTCCGCTGGTTGACCGGCTCAGGGAGAAAACCCGCGGACGGTTGCTGCAGTCGGACGACAACAGCTTGCCCGAGGATGCCGCGCTGGCGGATCTGACACCCGAGGCCAAAGCCGCATTCCGGCAGGCCACCACGCTGGCATCGGACAAACTGTACGTGGAGATAAGCTATGCATGATATCCCTGCGGTTGATTGGTCCCGGTCGGCATTGCCCGCGCCGGGACAGCGCAGGGCAGGGCGCCGCCGCGGCGCGCACCGTATCGGGATGGTCGTGATGTTCGTGGTCGCAGCCGGTTCCGCGCGCGCCGACGACATCCCTGTCCAGACCGTTCCGCAAGGAGGCAAGGCGGTCCTGCTGGCGGCGCCTTGCATCGTTGCGCCGGCTGGCCGGACCGATGTCGCCATCGTGGCGGCCAAGAACGAATTCCTGGCGGTGTATTCCGCGCCAGCGGCGCCGTACGGGGTGGCCGACATCACGCTCGAGGCGGGCAAGACCGCACCGGACAGCCAGGGTAACTGCGCCGGTAGCGAAAAGAAGACTTTCCGCATCAGCGATAGCTTGTTGCCGACGCCTTCGCCGGACGTGCTGGGCAGGGCGTTCACGATCCTGATGACGGCCCTGGTCCTTGCCCTGTTGCTGGAGCAGGCGTTCGCGCTGCTGTTCAACTGGCGGTTGTTTCTCGAACTGGTAGTCGGCAAAGCCTGGCGGACGCCGATCATGTTTGCCGCCGCATATGCTTTGAGCCGGCAGATGGATATCGATCTGATCCGGGATCTGACCAACGCCTACGCGTCGGTGAAAACGCATCAGGGCGATACCTTGACCCACGGCTTGACCGCTGCCGTCCTGGCCGGGGGCAGCGTCGGCATCAATCACCTGTTGATCAGCCTGGGCTTCCGGTCGCAGTTGCGGCCGGACGTTGAGCTCAAGCCCCTGGATGCCACGCAGGCGTGGCTGTCGATCCGGGTCGACGGGGCTGCCGGGGGCGTGAAGATCTGCATCGATGACACGGCGCCAAGCACGGACCAACTCTCCACCTTGGCCGGTACGGTGGCGCCAGTCTCGTTCGGTCTCCGTTTGCGAGACCTGTTCTTTCCTGATCGCGCCAGATTCCCCCGTTCGGGAGGCTATCTGGTGTCCACCGCCAAGGCCTATCGAATTTTTGTCCTCACCGCCGAGGGCAAGTTGATCGATATGGATGGCAAGCCGGTCGCCATACCCGACGCCGTGCCGGCCTGCCGGTTTGCGTCGCGCGCTATTGTCGATTTGCAGGTCCGGGTCGTCAGCTAATTCAATGCGCCGCCGAATTCGCATCCCGCGGATCCGCCCACGTGCGCTGTATTGTCCTCTGGGAGCTACGCTATGCGCTTTATCACAGCAATCGCACTGTTGGCCTGCCTGGCCGGTTGCGCCACCGAACTGAAACTTAAACGCGCCGGTACCATTGACGCCAATTCAGCCGAACCGCAAAAGCCTTACGCTGGCATTCCTTACCCGTTGATGTTTACGACCTTCGAGATTGAAGTGACGCACCGCCTGGTCAGCTGCAAAGACGACCAATTCAAGGTCGCCTCCAGTGTGGAGATCACCTCGCAGCTCACGGCGCCGGACATGAGCAATATGTTTTTGATTGATCCGGGCAGTTTGTCGGGGCCGTTCAAAGCCGGCGAGGTCAAGCTGACCTATTTGCCGAACGGCGCCATCGCGTCGCTCAACGCGAAAGCCGACGACAAAGCGGTTGCGGTCGCCAGCAATGTGATTGGTGGCATCATCAAGATTGCGAGCATAGGCATCGGCGCGGCCGGGGCCAATGCGACCGGGAAGGAGGGCGCCAAGACTTGTCCCAAGGCGATCGTCGAAGCTTTGGCGGCGATGGAAAAAGCGGAGCCCGCGCAGGAACTGGCGACCAAGGCGGTCGCGACGCAAGTCGCCAAGCTGGAGCGCCTGACCAAAAAGCTGGCGACCATGGGCAGCAATGCGGACGCCAAGACGCGCGGAGAATACGGCGCCACGCTGGACAGCCTGCTGGCCGAGCAAGCTGCGCTCAAGAAGGCGACGGCGACGGTGGCCAAGTTGTTGCAGCAACTGGCGATCGTCAAGCATGTGCGCTGGCCGAAGGATTCCAGCGATCGCAACGGCACCATCACGGTCTCGCTGGCAGAGTCATCGAAGTGGGGAGAGCCCGAAAGCGGGGATGTGAGAACGAATCTGACGGTCGGCGTGATGCTGGAGCCTGCTTATGAGGCGCCGGCCGGTTGGCAGCGTCAGCCGCAAAATTACGTGGTGGATCCGACCCAGGGCCTGCCGTTCCGCTTGCCTCAACCAGGATTGCTCAAGGTTTGCCACGGTAGTTGTGCCGCCGCTGGGGCGGAGGTCTACACCCAGCAGCAGGCAAGCATCCTCCAGCTGGGCGATGTCTACTATATGCCATGCAGAAGCCCGGCATTCACTTCCGCCAGCTGTGACCTCAGCTATGCCGATAGCGGAGAATTGAAGACCATGGGCGCGGCGCGCACCACCGCAACGGCCGAGCAACTGTCCGCTGCCTTCAAGGACGCAACCGGCCAGTACGGCGACTACCGCAAAGCGCGCAGCGATGCGGAAGCCAAGGCCCAGGGGGCCGAGCTGGCGGACTTGAAGGCGCAGGCGGAACTGGCGGCCGCCAAGGCGGCGCTGGTCAAAGACCCCAACGCCGATGTGCTGTCGCAAACTGCATCGATCAAGGCAGCCGTCGGACTGTACGAAGCGAAGGCGGCGCTGCTTGCGGCGCAGGCAGCATTGGCTGCGGCACAACAGCAGGGGCAGCCATGAGCCGGCCTGTAACATGGTCTGTGTTGACCGAGACAGTCGCGGCCGAGACACAGCTCGCCCTGGCGGGCTTTGTCGATCCCGTGACCCCGCCCGCGGCGCAACGCCGCCATCTCGCGCCGCATCCACCGACATTCGGACTGGACGCGTTGGCCGAATGGGACTGGCGTACGCGCCATTGTCTTAGTGTGCCGCGCGACCAGGGTTCGAGCAATACTTGCACCTCGTTCGCCTTGGTCGCGGCCATCGAAGCACGCTTTCTCGCTCATAAGAATGTGGTATTGACCCTTGCCCCCGGCTATATCCATACCTGTTTGTTTCAATATGGCCCGGAGCGAGGCGTGTGGGGGGGCGACGCGCTCGACGCCGTTGTGCAGAATGGCGTGGCGCGTGCCTTTCCCGGTGACTATCCTTATCCGCCAGCGCAATGCCAGATCGGCGATCTGTTTCGGCTGGGCCGATATCAGACCATCGACTCCGAAGCAGGTGCCATGCAGGCCATCGTCCGCGGTCCGCTTGTCGCAGACATGGATATCGAACCCAGCCTGTTTCAACTGAAACCGGGCCAGGTGTATAGCTACCAAGACAGTCCTGCGCGCCGGCTGCACTCGGTCGCATTGGTGGGTTTCAATGCGACCAAGCGCTACTGGATTGTGCAGAACAGTTGGGGCAAGGGTTGGTGCGACAGCGGCTTTGGTTTCGTCGCGTTCGGATCGGGCGGGCTGTTAGGAAAACGATGTGGCTGGGAACCGTTGCTGAATTGATTGGGAACCCGGGATCGGAGTATGGCCGAAGGCAGCGTTTGTCGCGCTGTAAGCGTAGGGAGTTTTGCAGACTTGGACCAGGCGCTTAGCGAAAAACAACGGATGTGGGGGACTCGCTTAAGCCACATGTTATTTCGCAGTCTTGGTAGTTATGGAAGCCGTTGCGTGGCAGCGAACTTGATTTTGTTAGGGAATTCGATGCACCGTCGGTATTCGCCGTTGCATCTGCTTGCTGCCGGTCGTGTTGCGCTTTTTCGCCCTCTTGACGCAACACCTTCAGGCCTCTCCGCACTCAAGCCGCGATCCCGATGTTGCGCTTCGTAGGTTTGATTGGGCAATTAGCAAAACCTCTTCCATTTGGTGTAAAGTAATACACATTTCTTTCGTGAATAACCGATGCAAATGGACGAAAAAGAAGTAATACCAGTCAATTTTTTTGAACATCGTCATAACCACTTACCCCGAATATGACTGCCTAACCTTTGAACTGTGGTGTATGGACAAGGAAATAGTTAAAGATTGCAAATATAGAGGTGAGGGTAGTTTTCGAGAACGCTTGGGAAATTTATGAACTGGTGGTTTTGGAGTGCATGGGTTCAGACTCATGGGGGGAAAATTGTACCGTTGTACTCATTTGCAGCAAGAACCAGAGCGACTACGGCAAAGAAGTCCGAAGCGATTACGGCTCTCCCCTCCGGTGGAGTCCTGCATAGAGTGGAGGTTTGTGTTGATGAGGCAACTGGGAATAAATGGCTTGCGGATTTGGACGGGCGAACTACGTCAACTATTCAGTTAGACTCGGTACTCGACGGTGCTCCATCAATCGAGGTTATCGGTTCTCGAGCAGTAATTGCGCCGGCATTCGGGCACTCCAATGTGAACTTGGAGCACTTCGTAGGTGAGTTGGGATTCGAAGCACTATTGGGGGATGCACCAGATGCGGCGATAGCCCTTCGGCTCTTGGAAAAGGAGCTCGGGTTGGAGTTTAAGAAGGAATACGCCGGGCACATGGGCGGATTCGACCTTTTCAATCTCAGCGAACCGTTTGACGGCGTTCCACATTTTCGTTGCAGTCCTGAGCGAGTGGACGGTGCTCGCAATATTCGGATCATGCGAAAGGAACGTTTCCCGATGCTGGTAAGGGTGCGCTTCGAGTCATTGAAGAATTTAGTCCACCAGCAGCTAGTGACGTGGGATGCTGAAGAGCCAGTCTTGGATATACCAATGCAAGAAGAAGTCGACACCTCATGTGTCGAAGTATACTGCACAGAGAACGGAGATCTTCTCTTCTCAGAACAATGTACATACGTAACTTCTATCCATTTGAACTCCGGAATAACTGGAAATACGCTTCGTCACAACGATACATTGTCACAGCGCGCTGTTTCCCAAGGATCAAGGGTTCAATCGCGAGCGAGCAAAACGACGTCGGTCACGAGGGAACAAACGGTCCTTGGTGGCAGCTCCATTCGGAACCAAGTGCTTTCGTCTGACTGGGCGGTAAAGCAGATTTCTGCGTACTCGGGAGATCGATGGTTCGATCGAGGCGTATCGGAAGAGGTTGACGTGATCGAGCACATCAACGCCCTTCTGAATGCTTCAGACGTAAAACGCATGATTCTTGTAGATCCTTTCTTCGGTGAAGAGGCGCTCAAACGATTCATTTTAAGGATCGAGAGGGCGGATCTACCTATTACAGTTGTCATGAGTTGGGGGGCTACTGATCCTGATTCGGCAGCACCCGTGCAGGCGAACGAGAACCAGATCCGATTGAACAACCTAGTAGAAGCGATCCGACCGGCTATTAAATGCGACCTTAAAATTCTGAATCTTGTAACCGGTGGTGGTGCACAAGCATTCCATGACCGCTATCTTGCAATTTACAAGGGCGATGGCGAATGCTCGATCTGGCTGCTGTCGAACAGCATTAACTCAATGGCGGTGAACTGGCCGTTCTGTATGAGCCAGTTGACAGGAAACGCGCGTTGGCACGCGCAGCAATATCTGCAAGGTCTTGAACTCGGAAATGACATCACAACCACAAAAAAAATCGAGAAAACGTTCGACTGGACACTCGCACGGTCGGCTAAAAACCATTCGTGAATCGCCAGGGGTAGTGGAACTACTGTGTGCGGCAATGGTGCTTCGCCCTTCGCAACGACCTAAAACGATAAGCATTGCATATGGTCGAGGGTTGATTTGTCGGCGAGGGGCAAGCTGGCACGTGCAAGGCCCAAAACTAGCGAGTGCGCTCCGGTACGCTAACTTGCGAGGCAGCAGGCTTTCGGCGCTGCAGCTCTATGGTTTGGGCGAATTGAAGGCGTGCAGCGGTCGTTTAAACGTTGCGCAGCTCGGCCTACTTAAGAATCTGAGGAAGAGAGAGGTCGTTGAGCTGCTTGGTTCTGTATCAAAAATTGCGCAATCCTGCGTTCAAAAAACTGCAATAACGGAAATCACGTGCAAGACATTGATGCAATCTACATCTGTTGCTAAGGATTTGAGGGACTCCGCGCGTTCCTACTTTAGCCATCCACCACTCGAAAGTTTCCGACTTTACGGTTTTAGATACGTGTTCATCGCAGTGTTAGTTCTATTCCCTAGAATAGTGGGTCACTGGCTACGCACGGCCGACCTCTCGCCCGAGGTTTGTAAAGCGATCGTAGGTCAAGTGATCCAAGAGCTGCACTGGTGCGGCAGGTTGCTTCGAAAATCATTGCAAACGGCATTGCTTAAGACTGGAAACTCGTTCCTGCAAACTGTTGCGGTGAGTTCACTCGCCGGGATTGATGGAGAATCGGACCCGACCGAATTCCCTGCGTTACTTTTGGAATTGGTGGAAGCAGGGGTTGTTGGAGATGATCGAATTCAGCTTGCAACGGTCGCACTAACGCAAGCCCGGGTTATGAGAGTTACGGTTGAGTCGCGTTTGGAATCGCAGATAGACCGGCGGGCTCGCGTAATTCGAGATCCAGGTGCGGCCCATGGTGGAAAGCGCTATGCACATGATGAAGTGGAGCGGCTGGGGGAAGAAGTAAAGGAACTTCAAGAGCGCAAGGCTGCAGTGGAACTGCGGTTCGAAAACATCATTGAGGCTCTGAGTTTGGAGTTGAAAAATGCTCGGTCTCTCGGTGGCTGCTTGGGCGATATTTATGAGGCGTTGTCTCTCTATGCGGCCGAAGTGTTAGTGAAAGCCGTCGAGAAGAGTGGCCAGCGGACGACATCCGACGAAGTGCTGGATGCGGTAATTCAAAACGGAACAAGAAGCCTCGGCCTGTCAGCACCTTTCGAATTTGCCAAGGATGGCGATTTGCGTCTAGATGAGTTTCAGAGAGACCGAGCGTACTTTGGCGGTGCTTTGGCATTACGTTACAAATTTGATAGTAAGGGCGTAGGGCATAGGACAGGTCAACTCCTGGGGCCATTGAGTCAGGCTGCCGACCGTCTTTTAAATGCGCCATATGCAGTGGCACGTTGGCCTCTCGCGTATAGGAACGCGCTGCACCGTCGAATGGCAAGTGTGCTGATTGCATTGGATGTTGCGAGCTCTGGTTCGAAAGAGGAACAAGCTGCCAAGGCCAAGTTGATGGAAGTGGCAGTAGACCAGGCAGAGCTTTTGCTGAAGTTGGAGAGGCCCGATATAGACACCTTTGGATTTGCCGAAGCGCTAACTGCATGCCTTCTTGAAAAGATGCAAAATGGCTTGGCTAAGGATCGGAGAGAAAAATGGCGTCAGACCCGGCGTCTGGATAATTTCACCGTTGCGGTTTCGATTTGGTCTATTCCAGAGATCGTTTGTGCTGCTGAACCTGAAGCCAGAAATCTTTTCTTAGCTTGTACTGATTCAATGGAATCACCTCGAACGCCGTTTCGGGCTTTGAATAGAGCGCTTAACTTGCTCGATGTTGCGTTTGTAGCAGCACTGGCAGCTAAGAGTCCTGTAGCGTTGCAGAATTTGCGTGGTGTGTGGGATAACGTTGTCGAGAATCGAAGAACCCGAGGCATTGAGAACTACGCCGATTCATTTGCGATATTGGAGGCTGCAAGCAGGGATATCCAAGGCCGGACACAACTGCAGAACTCGCCAATTTGGTCGAACTCTCGCACTGCGAATTTCTTGAAGTCGGAATACGTATAGGATTTTGTCGAGCGCAACGCGCAGACATACCATTTATCGAATAGGTGTTGCGGTAAATTTCCGAGGTGTTCAACACTACACTAACTAACGGAAAAATGTTAAGGCTAAGTTCAGATGTCCCGCCGCTGACTAAGTAGAAATGTCTTGACTGGATGTTGTCGTGACGCGACTTTCCATTGCAGGCAATCTCGCCGGCAATTGGAGGGAAACATGAGCACAACTTGGTATTTCGAGATCGACCGCGTCCTCGCGAGGAGCGATGACGGGACTGTTTTGGCGGTGATCGGCGCTGACGAACTGCTCGGCCCTGGGATGGCACAGGCGCTGAATGTATTCACGCCGATCAGCGACATGATGCTGAAATGTCACGCCGTTGCAGTCAATGACGCGCCTTCTTGATGGCGTCCTCCAGGTCGACCAGCGTTAGCTTCCGCTGCACCTTTGTACCTGGTGCAGCCTTGGTTTCCACTGGCGGCCGTCCTTGGTTGGTCCTGGCCGGTGCTGACCGGCCGCGCCGGCTATCGCGTTGCTCCTGCATCAGCTGGGCGATTTGGAGGACGTGGCCCAGCCGTTTGTTTTCGACGATGGCGCCCTGGTCGACTACGGCCAGGCGGTCATAGGGAACGAACGGCAGCGCGGCGCCGTCGGCCCGGACCTCGATCCGGCCATCCGGGTACTCGTAGACCTCGATGTAGCGACCGATCAGCCGGCGCATCTCCGGCGTGTCGGCCAGAAGGAATATCGTCTTGTCGTATTGAACGGTCAGTGCTTTGGAGACCTTGCGCGCCTCGCGCCATGTGAATATCAACTCGGGATCTTCGTCCTCACGCAGCGGGCGGTGGGCGTCGAAGTCGTTGCGGGCGGGCTTGGCGAAGCGCTGGTTGTAGTCCCTTATGAAGGCCGTGGCGTAGCCGTTGGCGTCCGCGTGCGAGGATACGCCTTGCAGACGTAGTTCCTTGACCAGCCGGTCCTGCAGGGTCTTATTGGCGCGCTCCACGCGCCCCTTGGCCTGGCTGCTATTGGCACAAATACTCTCGATGTTGAGTTCGAACAGCGCGCGGCCGAACTGCGTGTAGCCGTCCCCGCCAGCGGCTTGCTTCCGGTTGCAGCGGAAGACAGTGGCCTTGTCGCTGTAGAACGCCAACGGCTTGCCATAGCGCTCCAGATAGGCCCTGGTGGCCTCGAAGTAGCTGAAGGTGGACTCGGAGTAGGTGAAGTGCAGATGCATCAGCCGGCTCGTGGCGTCGTCGATGTAGACGAGCAGGGTGCACGCGGGCGCGCGGCCTTCGAACCAGTCGTGGTCGCTGCCATCGATCTGAATCAATTCGCCGATGCAGTCACGGCGGTTGCGAGGCTGATAGATCGCCGGAGAACGGAGGCGACGTGGTATCCAGAGGCCAGCGTCGAGCATCAGTTTCCGAACCGTTTCCTTGGCTAGGACGAGGCCGTGCAACTCGCGCAGCTTCTCACAAGCCAGTGTTGGGCCAAAGTCTTGGTAACGCTCGCGTATGATCGTCAGTGCGCTAGTAGCGACGCCAGGCGCCAGTTGGAAATTGCTTGGCTTGCCGCGCTTACGCGAAACCAAGCCGCTGGCGCCTGCATCGAGATATCGTTGGATGAGTCGATTTACCTGACGTCTGGTCAGGTCCAGCCGAGCAGCCGCTGCGCTGGCCTTGATCTGACCGGCGACGACGGCTTGGATCGTCTTGAGCCGATCCAGCTCTTGCATGGACATGGTGATGGTCTCGGGTTTGGCCATACCGAGCTCCAGACTACAATCGGAGGCTTCAGTATGATCGGCATGGCTGCTCAACCATTTGACCCGAGTGAGACATTTTAGTTTAGCTGGACCGGGACATTTCTACTTAGCTCCTACAACAGTTTTTCGCATAATTTATATTATGTCAAACCACGACCTAAGTTAGAGATGTTCATTTCGCTAGATTAAAGTCCGAGTACGCCCACATCATTCGGGGGTGTTTTGGGACAACATCGCGGAGTTTTTGCGAAAACTGCAGAAAAGTTACCACTAGATGTCGCGCTAGCGCTCTCAGCGCTCTAACTTAGAGCTGCGCACAGTGATTACCTAAACATGAACGCTAGAAGAATTTGGTGTGTTTTGCGCCCGAGTGTCGATCTATTCGTAAAGCGTCGTACTCCTTTACCGGGTGCGCAATTTTGCGTAACCACTGGTCTCTAGAGGAACCACCTATCAAAAACTCTCACCCGTTATAAAGCAAACCAATTAATATTCGGCAAGCGCATTGCGCAGCTGGCTTACGAATGTTGTGAATAATGCTTTCGACTGCTCAGCCGAGAAGCGTACGTCCGCGCCAGCGAGTTTGTCTCTAAGTCCACGCGATATTTCCAGTTGTATGCCAGCTTCGATTGCCCGGTTGCAGACATTTTTCGAACTTTCCCCCTTCAAATGTGATGGGCCCAAAGTGGTTGCTCCGAACTGGTGCAACGCGGCCACTACCAGCGCCTTCGCCCGAGCATTGCGACCACCAACGAGCACCGAGTCTTCTAACCCATCTTTGCCATGCACTCCTACGGCCAACTTGGATCGGGTAACGAGATCCAGGCAGGCTGGTTCATCGAAATTCTCACTCGTCACATGCAGATCGCCATTTCCATTCCGCTTACAACCCTCAAAAAGAAATATCGCGTGATCGTCTGCCGCAATCGCTCTCGCGATCATGGAGGTATGAGGCTCAATTTTGCCTCCGTGTGGCGCCAGAATGACAAGCCCTGAACGCCCCTCTACGGTGACAATGCGGAAGTCCCGCCCCTCCACTTCGCGTGCAGTGAGATCACTAAAATTGCGATATTTGTCAGTCACGGCCGAAGCTTCCTAGTGTCGGATTCCAAATTATCAGTCTCCACGGATAATATCGTGGTCCGGTATTTCAATGACCTTGACAACGCCCTCGCGGTTTTTTCGGCGTTCATGAACTGCGACCAAATTCACAAAGTAGAAAAGTACCGCTCTGACCATTTGGAGAGATTCAATAAGGTGTGTTTCGAAATCGGCTTGCGCGAAATGTTCAATATGTTCGCTATGCACATCCGGCTCGCAACCAATGTCATGCAGAACTGTGAATCGATGTGTCGCGGCGTGTCTGATCGCCTTTTTCGATTTGAGGTACCCGCCCAAGTCGCGGGCAACCTCCGCCAGAGCGATTAGCGGAAAGTCTCCATCCAAGATATGTGAACTTACTTCACGCGTAAATTCCCGAGCTGCGCTTGTGGCTGTGCCTTTTGAAGGCACAAACCATAAACTACTAAAGTAGATTCCATTCGACTTACCAGGTAATCCAAGGTAAGCGCTGGTTGCCACGGCAGTTTTGTCCAGCAAATCGAAGCAAGATTTTTGGGCTAGACCCATCATACTTACTGAGGTGCTATAACGGGCATGGTCGAGTGTGTCTTGATATTGCCCACTTTCAGGACACTGCTGTTTCAACGCCAAATAGGCTGCGAACCGGGCCGCTAGAAAATCAGACTTAAGCACGTTAAACATTGCAAATATAGGCGGAACCCCAAGCTGGCGACCTTGTACCATGACCCAGCCGAGACGCAAGGAGTCCCAACGGCTAAGTTGCAGATTTAAACCTTCGATGGTAGGTGTTAGCGCCAACCGATTGGCGGCGACAAACTGTTGATACTCTGTCGCTTCGGCTAGGTCTAGCATCTCGCCAGCGTAAGTACTGCTATCTAAAAATTGACGAATTTTGGTCCCTGCGGCACTGCCCGCAATATGAACAATGCTGTCTGCATTGGCGTTCGCTCGCCGAACCAAACTCGCAATAACCGGAGCAACATCTGCCTCCACTGCTAAGCCATTCTCGACAAGCTGTGTAAGTGACTGAGCGGCGTAGCTAATCGCTACACCGTTTTGGGGATCTTGTTCGATCGCCCGTGAGTAACAATCGTAGGCCTCGATCAACCTCCAATTTTTTGCCAACGCATTGCCCAAATTGTTTAAGGCGCGCGAGCGCAATTGCGGATCCCCGTCGGGGTGCTGCGCGACCAGCTGGAAGAGTTCTTTGGCGCGTATGCGGTCTGCGCTAGTGACTACACACCAATCCGTCTTAGCCGGCAATACGGTTAGATTCGCACGAGTGATAAGCGCGTTCGCCAAGTTATAACTGATGTTCGGGTCCTCGCCAATTTGGCTGTGCAAATGTTCAAGCAAGCCTATCGCCTCATGCACCGCATCGTAATCTCTGCATTCAGCACCGGCATCGGTCAGAATAATGCTAGCGATAATCTGCCGATTTGTCTCATCGAGAACATCTGAAGTCGCCAATAGGGACCGGGCCGAAACGATTGCTGCGTGAGGGTCTTCATCAATTTTTCGGTACAACGCTTCGCTGACGCGTTCGAATTCTTCTGCAATTTTCCTCTTGTCCATATCCGCATGAATTTTCTTAGTTTAGAACAGCAAAGGGATAGGCGAATACAAGTACGACGGAATGGACAATGGTTGTGCTCGCAAGAACTGCCAGGGTCATTTTCCTTGGGGCAGCGGTACACCTTTGCTTACTCACCACTAAAGGAGGTGGACAGATACGCCCTCCTCGCCCACTCCATACGTCGTCGAGTAGGACCAGTCATTGCGCAGTTCGTCCGCGTCCCACATTTCGTTGAATTTGGTCCGACAGTTGAAAGCCAAATGAACGCCAGGTGGTGAATACTTGATGACGCGCGCCACTGCCTCCTTATCGGGGTGCCTGTAGTAGGCACCGTTGGAAGAAAATAGAGCGACCTTGCATCTGACCACATCGAGCAAGGCCTTGGACGTATTGCGCTGGCTACCGTGGTGGGGAACCTTTAGTAGGTCGACCGTCAATCCAGCTTCACCGGCTATCTGCTGCAGCGCGCCTACTAAGACCGATGGGTGAGCGTCTGCGCCGAGCAGCATGCTCTTCCCCCCGTATTCCAGCAAAAGTGCGATCGAGCTTCCATTGGCTTCAGCGCCGTCCTCATCAAAGGCGAAATCAGCGAGAGCGTCTACGTCGAAACCAAACGCTTCAAAACCTGGCGGTATGGGCTGAGGTTCAGGTGCATCGGCGATTGAATCCAGGCCAGCAGCCTTCACTTCTGAATCCCACTTGTATTTCATTGCCCGAAGCTTTGCCCATGATGGCGAAAGTATTGTCACTACCGCGCCGCCCGGCAAGTTCAGCCTCTTGGGGCGGCCATCTTCCTCAAGTGATATCGACCTGAATCCATACGCACTATTCCATGGAAGGCCATTATCGAGAAGCGACCGGCTGAGCGACTCTCCTTGGGCCGCACCGAAGGGTTCCAGCCCACCGGATGGTTCGAGATGGCTGCGGCCATTGAACCAGACGTCTTTGAAAAGCTTCGCATTTTTCGGGTCCGCTAGTAGCGGCAGCGCACCTGCGATGTGGTCGGCATCGACGTGCGTGATGACCAGCAGTTCATTCTGGCCAGGCATACCCTGTACCGAGTCAATCACCTTCTTTAAAGCAGCGTAGGTACCTGCCGTACCACAGTCAACAACAACACGATGTGGCGACTCGGCATCACCGTATTCAATCCAGAGGCAGTCACCGTGCCCCGCGTAAAGTGAATGAATCCTGAATACCTGGCCTGGCATTTTTATCCCCTTAGATGGAAGACGCTGAACGGTTCTACCGGGTCGACACGCATGCTGAGCCACGTCACGAGCTTCTCCGCTTCGGTAAGGGATACACGAACGTCAGTTGATAGCTCTACCGACCCGAGGATTCTCAAATTGGAGGCCAGCAGACTAAGGCCCGGACGGAACATAGGCGGCCCCTTTCCCAATGCGCTGAGAATGAGTTGCGCGGCTAGTTCGTGTCGACGCGCCGCACCGTGGGGGAAGTAGCGAGCGTGTAGTTCGAAGTCAGGGGCATCCCAGTCCTGCGCATCTCCACGTTGGAGCAATAGCGTGGCATGCAAGATTTCACCGTCCGGCAGGTCCTTGAAATAGCGCCCCAAATTCCCAATCCACATTTTCCAAGGCACCTGCATAGTGCCCGGTGCCGCTTGAACAAGCACATATCCCGCTGCAGCCGCAGCGTACGGGTTGTTGAACTTAGCGTACAGTATCTCGACGCTGCTTTCAATTACCCTGATTGCGGAATTCAAATCTCCGCCTCGCATGAACTGCAAGAGTGCGTTAAATTTCGGATCCTTGACTTCTACTGTGACGCTTAAGGGATTGCCCGAATCTGCTGTATTTGCCATGATACGCAGATATGCCGAGTCGCCGCGCCAGCCGTTTGGAACAGTAGCGAGCATCTCGACTCCGTTTCTACGGCCCTTCACGATGACCAGATCACGGGTAAATCGCCCCCGAGCTATATCTCTTCCGGTTCGCTCAGCACCGACTTTTCCGAGTGGAAGTAGTTCAGAAACCAAGTCGTTGCCATCAGCCACGACGACCATCGGGACGACTTGAGTTCCATACTTCAGCGAAGGTGTGAAATAGTGTTCAGGTTCGACAAATCGCGCGCCCCCTTTACTGCTTGGCGTAAAAGAACGCCTAGGCCACCCCATGAAATTGCCACCAACTCTGTATAAAGAAAAATTAGTGGGACGAACTTGATTTTCAAAAAGCGGCCGATCCCCGTCACTATCAACCCCAGACTGAGAATCGAGCGCAAATACTACTGGCGGCGGCAACGTCTCTCTAGGCCTAATACCCCGAGTTCTTCGCGTGGCATCCGGGAGCGCAGCTACGTTTCCAGGGGGCGGCACAGGCTGAGGCAAGTGGGCAACCGTATCCACCGTCCGTACTCTCACCCGATCGATTACGGACAACGTTGATGATGACGTATCAAATTTCGGTGTCGATGGAATGCTGAGGACAACCTCAAAGGGCTCCACCTGTTCAGGAACCGTTATCAAATCCTTCGTCAGTTCCCCATGCGGCAATTTCAACTGAACCCAGTAGTCCCCGGGTGGCAGGGCGAGGCGCGTAGGATCGCTGTTGACGCCATAGAATGCCGTAAAGCTCCTCCTATCAAAAGCAGCATGCGCGAACGCCTGCCAGACATCGCCCACTGCAAAGCCGCGCGCAGTAGTCGATTGAAAGTAAATGTAGACGGTAGTCATGGCTGATAGTCAAATGCGACGATAGAGAACGGTGGATGGGCCATTGCCGCCTTCGTCTTTGCGCCAACATCATTTGCTACTGCGTCAAAGGTGTAGCGGTCGTATTGAAGGTCTAGATGCCAAGGCTCTGCCGGACCGTTGCCACGTTGAGCACCGGAGCTACAGCTAAATGTAGTTAAAGAATTGCGGGACGCAGGAACGCAGTGCACTTTGACCGGTACAGATGGCTCCCCCGCCAAGCTGTGAACCGGGAGACCTTTGACCGTCCGATCCAACGATGTGTACTGGCGAACGGAATTTGTAAATGCGGGAATTCGCTGAATGATGTGATTAATCGATAGCCTCAGCATCTCTGGATGGATGAACCAAGAGCCATCATCAGAATCTTGCATTGCGCCCCCACCTTGCATTGCATGCAGCATCGCGGACATGAAAATACTCGGCTGACCATGAATGCCGTAGGCGAGCGACCCAAGCGAGGTGGCCCAGAGACAGGCCTGCTCTACCACACCCAATCGTGTATTAGGTGGCGCAGAAATAATCGGCGCACCTCGCTGAGCGCCCAGTTTGGCAAACGCCGCGTGGTCAACAGTGCGGCACGCATCAATGAGGAAGAGCTGCGACCTTGCAGACTTTGAACGAACGCCGTCCATGAACAACTCGGCGTCGATCGCACCGGTATTGAATGGGTCGTTTACATCTTCGCCAAAGTCTTCCAATAAAAGTGAGTGAACCAATCCGGAGCTGACGCCGTGGCCGCAAAAATAGAACAACGTGAAATTGTCCTCGTGCTGGTCGCCACGTGTTGCCCAGTCAGCCACCGCCTTACGCACATTTTTCATCGAAGGCGTCGAAACCTGGACGGCCTGACCTTGGCTATTAAGGAACGTGGCGCCCGCAGAGCTGAGCACTTCTATACTGCCCAGCGGTAGATTGCGTGGCTTGAATTCGGTCTGGAGCCAGCGACAGAAGGCTTCGGCTGACGTCATGGATGATTCAAGTTGCCCGAGCCCGCCGTTTGGCAATAGCTCCGGACCACTTCCTCCGCGCAGATATGGGTACTTGCCAACCGCGATGACGAGTATATGCACAGCCGGTGCTGGCGGATTTGGTGTCTGGTTGAAGATTATGGTCATAGGTAGCTGCGAAAACTGCCGTTATTGTGTTTTGCGTACGCTACCATATTTCCTATAGGGAAAGAGACTCAAATTGTCACGTTCAATTGGTCTGGATCGGGTCCTGAACTACGCTACCTCGGCTAGCGCAAAAGATGCCAAGCCACACGGTCAGGGAACAGCAACGACGCAAGAACTACCAAAAGCGACTGCAAACCCGAGCCAGGCTCGACAACTTCGGGCCACGTGGTCGGAAGTTCGTTGCACCTGAAGAAGTCATAGCCTACCTGCCAGCTAGAAGTGACTCCCCCTTCGATAAATCGACCGCCGAAATTCTCATACCTATCGCAGAAATAGGCCATGAAGCTAACGTTATCCAAGTTCCAGAGGTCCTCGTCAAAGACGTCCCCAAGCTCCAATTTTAGGGCCATGCGTATGAGAACGGTCAAGGTTTCATTAGGGCGTTCAATGGCTTCGACAACTGGAGCAAAATCACCAGAATCCAAAGCGACCAAATACTCAATTATTTGCTCGGATGTGGCATCACCTCTGACTAGATTACAGCGATTCGCCACAATCGAATTAAACAATAGGCCTGTAATTATTTCCGCCTTCTCCACAAACCCTAAATCACATTGCAGAGCCAATGCAGCGAACCAATGTGGCGCCTGGGAGTCGCTGACAGCTACGATGCTTCCTTCATATTGGGACAATAGTTGCTCTAACAATCGAGCATATTGAGCCGCAGCTTCTTCCCTTGCCGTTGGATCAATAATGAACTTTGCCGACACCGCTCCCCAAGCAAGGACGCGAGCGATTCGGATCGGCAGATAAAAGAGCTCAGAAAAAGCAAATCCCTTGATTGATAACAGCGCGTCGGAATTATCGGCCAGCGCCGCCTCTAAGATTGTGTTTGTGCGAAAAACTGAGGTGCACGCCAAGTCTGCCAAACTTCGCGCGACACTGGAAATGAGCGGATTGGACACGTAAGGCAAAAGACCCACGGCCAACGTTGCAGCCACCTCAGCTGGCCGATAATAATCCTGCGAATTTTCTGCGCGTACCAGCATGGCTGCGCTCAGCCTCTCGGCGAACCGTGAAAGTCGGACAGGTGAGGCAGCGAGGGACGCAAATACGGGGCCTGCAACATCAAGCAGCTGTCTCGGTTGCCAACCGTTATCCACAGATGCATATGCGCGCCACAGGGCTTCTGAGTGCCCCTCCAGCGCGCCCCCAGCTTCGCCTGACCATTCCTGTACTAAAATACGCATTGACTTGGAGTGGTCAGTATTGCTGAACGGATTGCGGGAGAACTGTGGCGCGCCAAACAAGTTCAAGCCCCAAACAACTGGCGACTGCCCCTGCGCGCGAAGTTTCGTTGACACATTCCTGCCAATTTCAACTAAGTCCAGTGTTGGTGAGTGATCCTGAACCATTTCCCGGCCTTGGATACAGTCGAGTATTGCAGCGGTGCCTGCTCCTCCGACGTCATTCTCTGCGGCACCCTCGTCTTGCGCCGACGTCGCTAACAGCGTTATGCCAGGAGTGTTTGCATTTCCCATCTCGCTGGACTTCAGTAATACGCTTAAGTCGTTAATTAAGCCGCCGCTTTCACATGCATCAATAATGATGTTCGTCTGAAGTGGCTTCACGTCGTTGATGTTTCGGAAGAGGTCAGCCAAAGCGAACGCGCTCATCGATAGGCCGGCACTAGTGGAGTCTTTCAGCCACATGTAAAAGCTGCCTGTACGAACGCTGCCATGACCTGCAAAGTAGAAGGTGAAGGTGTCAATTGGTTCAGACACCGACAGTATCTTTCTTAGTGCCGCGCGGACGTCATCAACCAGTGGGGAGAGCAAAAGCACTGACTGTGTGGGGGAGTAATCCCCGCAAGCGGCCGGCAGCAATGCGTCGAAGATGCGCTGCGCATCCGACTCCGCGCTGGACAAATTCTCAATATCGTCAGCGTCATAGGCGTTACATCCAATCGCTAGCAGCAGCCTCACTTCGCAGCACCGTAGTTAGCAAATCGAGCCTGGCGCGCAGCTTCCCGCACACGTCCATCTTCAATTTTCCGGGTTTGGATGGATTTAATGCGCGCGTCTTGTTCTGGCGTTATATTTTCCATCGCATTAATCAGCTTATCAAAAGCTTCTGTTCCCAAGCGCAGCTCAGGCATTTGCGGATTTCCTTGGGAATCCACAGATATCTCTAATTTTTCCATCATGACCTCGAAAGCATCAATCAGCGAGCCATGTGCTTTTGCGTCGACGACTTGCCCATTTTCATCACATGATGCAGATACCGTTCGGTAGAACGATGCAGTGATTTGTTCCGACATCGATTGCGCGACCGACGCGAATGTCTTCGTAAGTGCGGACACATTGTGCTCCCGGAGGTCCTGATATTTCGCGGTTATCTCGGTCGAGTGAGTATGGGTTCCGCCGTCATATAACTTTGTAGCAGCCGGGTGATGGACACTCGCGCCATGCGTGTACCTTTGGATGTTTTTTTGTGGAATAAGATCCGATGTTGCCCTCGACCTTATCACTCCAAGCTTACTAACGAACGCAGAATCGAACGACTCTGCGGCCAAAGTATCGACAAAGAATGTCTTGGAGCGCACCGCTCGCTTCTTCTGGCCAGTGCCCATTTCCGTCGCTGCTGCCTGGTCTGCATGGACGAGGTCTTCTTTATCTGCCGATGTGGTCACGTATACCCTTAAAATTTCATTGACAGAGCATTCGAACCTGAAGTCGCCCGATTAAATGAATTATATCTTCCGGAGCGGCATAGTTCGAAAATTTTGAGAGGCACCTATTTGGTTTCCAATGTGCCGTAACTTCAGATGCGTTGCTTCTTCAGTAAATTCCAATAGTGCTCGCCAAGGACAGTAAGCTTGCAAGTCTTCGAATTCATAGCTGCAAAATACATGTGCTCTTCCCCTACAGGTTTCACCAAATTAAGTCGATTCATTTTCTGTAGTAAAGCAAACTTGACATTGTTAATTGGATCCGGTTGAATCCCGTGGTTAGGCGCTGGAGGCTGCGGCTCAAAGCTCGGATCAAGCTGAATCTCGAAGCTAGGGCTTTCGAATAACTCTGTAATTTTTTGCAAATCGGCAAGCGCGATCGGTGGTGGTACTTTGCGAAGTGACGTGAAAGCCCTGACGTTAGTTTTGAAAATTGGCCGCTGCTCCCATAAGCTCAGGGACTGATCAATATGGGCGTAAATGCTACCTGGCGTGATCTCTCCCATGAGATTGGCGGCGCCGCCATTCAAAGCATCAACGAAGAGCGTTGTAAAAACTCCCGAGCCATTTTGCTCACTCGCATACTGGTCCTTGCTAGAAGCAGTTAAGATGGTCATCCCTTCACTAAGAAGCGCTTTGTCACCTAGGGAGGTGGGATTTCCTGCACTCCCCGAATAGCAACTATCTAGGATGAGAATCTTATTTTTAGCCTTCGAGTCATTAGCAAATTTTAAGACGTCCTCTAGCGGCAATCCATCGTCCCCATCTTTGCACTCTGACGTAACGAGATAACCCCCTGTGTCCTCAACTGAACCGTGTCCAGCGAAATAGAAGACAGCTATTTCACAAGGATCTGCAAACAACTCGATCAGGTCATCTTTGAGCTGTCTGCGGCTAACGGCACTTGCCGCATCTACGGCAGTGCTCATTTTTACATCAAAGTTTTTGCTTCCGTCCATGTGACGGCTCAGCACCTGATGTACTGCATGTGCATCATTGACGCACCCATGGAGGTTTCCCGCTTCTGCGTAATAGTTAATACCGACAATTAAAGCTTTTTTGGACATGACACCTCCTAAGCATTCTTACCTTCGCGCATCATCTGATTAACCGCATTTGCAATACCATCCCAAGTCCATGGGATCACGCGGTTACGAGCCAGTCCCGAAGGCAGAGTGCTAGACGTACCTGCGTTGTCCACATACACCCCGAAAATTGGAACATTTTGCGACCGCGCCATTTCAATTTCTTTGACTACCCCTGTCGCAGTTGCCATATGACGCCCGACGAGCACAATCAGCATGTGTGTCTTGTTGATCTTTGCACGAACGATGCCTTCCCACTCAGCCTGAGGCATAGCTGATTTGGCAGACCAATCCTCATGGGAGAAAGGTGTTTTTGAATGCCATGCCTGCCCGGCGAAAAGCACTTTTTCGTCACTATTGTTGTCAACGTCAAAACTGATGAAAGCACGTGGTTCAGCCATGTTGTCTAACCTCTATTCGGTCATTAGGGAGTTGTGGCTGTAGCCACGGGATGAACAGCCTGGCAACTTATCTTCCGAGATCCGCTTTCAGATTTCGATAAAAATCAGTGGTTGTTGTACGCATAGACTCATTTAAGCTGTCCATGCTGTAGCCCTTCGCCAAAACAGCTGTTCGATTTTTGCCGGCCATCAGATTTACCTGTTTTGCATATTTATCAAGGTCTGAGTCAGACTTCAGATATGGCCACTTCTGCAAAAATTCCGGTAGCGGCATAGCTGTATTCGTATAAGTCGCCAACGGGAACCGCTTCTCAGTCGCGATTCCGATTTCCCAAGGCACCCACTGTGAATTTACCGTCGCAGCAGATACTACGGCGAGCAGGCTATCGCACGTATCCATCTGTTTCTGCACGTGCTCTGCTAATGCAGGGCCATCGTGAGTCCCAATAAGAGGATCAATCACATCGAGGTAGCTATCTATACGATGCAGTTGCTGGAGGCGGCTCGCGATCGCCCGCGCCTTTTCGCTATCCTCGCGCTTATGAGAAATAAAAACTTTCATTTCGGGAATCCATGTTGGCAAATGGAGCGAAAACTCTACCACCTGGATTCGCTCCGAATGTATCAAGTTTGAGGAAAATACGGTTTTGTAGGACTAATCCTACTTCTCGGATTTTGAAGTATATTCATGCCTTAGATTCTCTCGAAATGTCACAAGAGGCATGAAACATCTTCAGCCACCTCTTACGTCCGTTTGTAGCTGAATTGCCTCTGTAATTTGCCCTTTCCCAACCCATCCGAATGCCTCGACGCGGCCGTAGAGCACCTGAAATAGAGCACAATCATCCCATGTCTAGATTGTTCATGGTATTGAATCGATCTTGTTAGCGACCTATGTTCCGAGTAGCCTTACATCATCGCAACTATTTTTCTTACTAATGTTTGAAGTCCGTAACTGCCGTTTCAGCCATGGCGAAGTTCTTCCGCTGCTTTGTAGGACGCCTCACCAAACTCCAGCTGCACTGCCTCTGATCTATACGGTCTTGCGCCGCCGGCACCGCGCGGTCAGCACTTTGCGTCGGGACGCACAGATCTTTAAATGGTTCTATCAATGGGCGTATCATGAAATTGGCTGCGACTTCGACGAGCTCGCCACAAGCGGCCGGCTAAACCTGGTCATCGACAAGCTCGAGCATTTTGGATTCTGGCTGCGAACCGGGCGTGTCACTACAAAAATCGCGGGTAGGATTGGAAACACTCGATCAGACGACGGTGCTGATTGGCTTCACCCTGCGAGCTTTAATGGCTATCTCCAAACCGTTCAATTGTTCCTAACATGGGCTGCCGAACGATATCTTACGGATGTCTCAGCGACATCTTTGGATGAGCGCGTGCTGGCATTAAAAGACCGCATTCGATCTAATTTTGATGCACTGTACCTCGGTGGGATTTCAGTCGCAGAAGTGAAGGGATTGGACGATCAGGACTTGCATGCGCTTCTCCTCATGCTGCATCCAAGTGCTTCCGACAACCCGTTTCGGCGCAATGCACGGGTTCGCAACTGGCTGATCTTCAGGCTTTTCGCTGAGGCCGGTCCGCGCCGTGGAGAGCTGCTTAAGCTAAAGACCACAGATTTAGTGGAGGACGGCGAAAAATTTTACGTTACTTTGCGCCGCATGCCGGATGATCCTTCTGAGACGCGGGCCATTCCTCCAGCGCAGAAAACGCTGCCGCGCACTGTGGGCATTAGTGAAGCCCTCTTTCTGGATCTGGAAAAATACATCCAGATGGAACGCCGTCCGATTCGAGACGGTAAACGCACCCGGCTACCCCACCAATTTCTCTTTACTTCCGAACGCGGCACTCCCCTTTCACTTTCAGCACTCAATAGCGTGTTTTCGGTCATGCGCGGAGCTGCCTTTAAGCACACAGACACCCAACTGCATCCTCACCTGTTGCGCAACACCTTTTGCAACAGCTATCTCGATTGGCGAGTTGAAAGAACCAAAGTTGAACTTGAACGCGCTACCGATGAGTTGCGTTATCTATGCGGGTGGCAGCTTAATTCAAAAATGCCGCAGCGTTATGCGGCCAAATGGATTGCCAGCCAGGCAAATCAACAGAACCAAGCCCGCGTCAATGCAGCTTGGGACGACGCCAATGACACGGAGCCAGCGAAATGAAGCAACGATTTATTGAAATACTCGGAACGGACTCCCTAGACTCTGAGAGCGCCAGTAATTTTGTTGGGGTTCCTCCCAAAGTCCGTATTCGAACCCGCTTCGCCGAAGACAACATTTTTGTCGATACGAGTAGCAACCAGTGGCTACATGAGCGCTACTGTGCAATCGATTGGCGGAGGTGCAGGCTTCATCCCAAAATTGAAAATGCCATGCGTCGCTTCATCTGGCATCGGCTCGCGTCCAATTCGCCCTCGACCGCAAACGGCAACTTCAATCTCTTAATGAGTAAGCAGGAGGTGTTGGAGCAGTATCCTTTCCCATGGTCAGCTGAAACTTGCACTGCGATCCTGGGCGCCTTTCAATCCCAAAGGGATGTGTTCCTTACTTTCCGTATCTTTTATCGCTGGGCGGCGTTAAAGAAAATCGCAGGTTTCACTCGCGAGATATCGTCCCTTCTGGACGATTTTGCAGCGCCTGAGTACGAGACGTATCGATCAGTAAAATTTCGGGAAAACGTGTTTTCAGCGGCGGAGGAGAGTGCATTTATTGCAGCATTGGACGACGCGGGCGACGAATCGAACTACTTCGCCCTCCGTGACAACGTCATGGCACACCTAAACTGGGAGCTAGGTCTGCGTGCGGAGCAGGTGGCAGGAGTTGAGGAACGCAACCTAAAGGAGGTGCAGGGACCAAGTGGCGTAAGGTATTTTCACTTGTCATTGATTCGGCTTAAGCAGCGCACTTACCAAAGCTCATATAGAAATCGCGTTGTGTCCGAGCGCCTTGCAAAGAAGATTCAACAACTTATTTTGCTGAAGGAAGAACATTTTGGTCAACAGCCCGGGGAGCGACCTATCTTCGTCGATGTGCGCAACAGGCGCGTATCGCCAGGGATGGTACGAAACGCGATCGTCCAGATATGCGAGAAAGCCCAACTCGATTCATGTTCAAGCACATTCCTTCGCCATAACATGGCCCAGAAGCTGGCAGACCAAGGTACACCTGGTGATTTGATCTCGGATATGTTGGACCACACAACAAAGGTTGCTGCTCGACACTACGTCGCTGCCACCCCTGCAATAGCCAAAATTAAGGCCAGGGCACTCGGGAAAAACGCGACTTATAAGGAGCTAATGAGCCTCATGACAGGAGCTCTCATCCATCGCAAAGAAGCAGACGATCCCACCAAAATTGTTCGTGGAATGGTCGCTACGAGGTACATCGGCAACATTGGGACCTGTGGGCTGGAGACAGATACCGCATGCGCTAAAAATCCCATTTATTCCTGCTACACGTGCAGAAAATTCCAACCTTTTATCGATGGCGAACACGGCAACGTGGTCGCCGCCTTGCGTAGCGAGGTGCAACTCATGCTTGATCAGTCTCTTGACCTGGGCGAAAACAAAGTCGTCCTCCAGCTGGAGAAAACTATCGAACATGCGAGCGATATTTTGGCGCGCTGCGAGGCGCATGGTCGGGGGACACTTTGATTATAGATGACTTCGTAGCGCGCCAGCGTCAATACTTTCAGGCGCTGAAAATTCCTGGGCAATGGGAAGATTCCCGTTGGAGCGCCGATTCCTGGCTTGAAGCTCGAGGGCAGAAGTCCCGCCAATTTCCCTTCACGATTCTGGATACGGTGACTCCCCTACCCCACCCCTTCAGCGATTTTGCAAAGGCACTGTTCCTTGCCATTTACCAGCAAAAGCGCCCAAAGTATGCAGCCTTAACTGCTTATCTGATCGGAATCAGGCGCCTATACGATTCTCTTTCTAAGGCCGACTGCGCAGATCCTGCGATCCTTACAAACGGCCATTTTCACGAAGTCGTGGAGGGACTGAAACGGCGAGAGTACAAGAACCTCTATGATGCGGCAAACTGCCTTCAAGTCATAGGAACTGTCATTGACAAGCACAGGTTGACCAAACTGCCGATCGCGTTTGTCTGTCAGGTGGAGCCACCGGCGCCACGTCTGCGCCATGACCCGAAGCTAGAGCGGGAAGCTATGCCCTCGAAGCTACCAAGTAAGGAAGCAATGGTTGCGTATGCGCAGTGTACGAACAGTCCGATCAACGACAGAGAGGAAATTCTACTGCGGATCATTGACCTGCATATTGCACTGGGATCAAGAATCAATGAATCCCTGCTTATTCCGCTCGACTGTTGGGTTGAGCGGGACGTCCGCGATGATCAGAACGCAGTGATAGTCGAGACTGGCGAAAATTCTACTTACATCGAATGCGGCATCCGCTATTTCCCAGAAAAGGGATTCGAGCCTAGTATTCACTGGCTGGCAGACTCCGACGTGCCATTGGCCAAGCGCGCCGTCGATCGCCTGATTTTCCTGACTAGGAAAGCGCGCGAGACTGCGGCCTGGTGATCCGCTTGGATTTACTGGAGACTTTATGGTCGCTAATCTGGTCGGCTAGTGGCCTGTTTCGAGCGGTTTCAGGGCCGAGTCCCGAGCGAAGGACGCTGGTGTTTGGTCTTTGAGAGCCATGTGAGGCCGATTCTCATTGTAGTCCACTCGCCAGGCCTCCACGACCGTCTGGACCTCGTCCAGAGAAGCGAACCAGTGGACGTTGAGACATTCATCGCGCAGCGATCCGTTGAACGTCTCGATGAAGCAGTTGTCCGTCGGCTTGCCGGGCCTGCTGAAGTCGATCTTGGTGTGGTGGCGGTAAGCCCACAGGTCGAGCTTCTGTCCGGTAAATTCACTGCCATTGTCGACGAACAGGCATTTTGGCGCGGGCCGCTGTGCGATGAGGCGAGAGAGTGCCGCCACTACATGCTCACCACGTAGACTGTGGCCTGCCACAATGGCTAACGCCTCCCGACTGTAGATGTCGATGATCGTCAGCAGCCGGATTTTCGTGCCGTCAGCGAGTTGGTCGGCGACGAAGTCCATGCTCCACGCGTCGTTGGCGCGACGAGGTTGCATGCGGGCCTCCCGGCAGACGGCCATTTTGCGCCGTTTCTTGCGCCAGGCGCGTAATTGCAGCTGTTCCAAGCAGTACCAGCGATAGGTTTGGTTCAGCCCCAGCTGGAAGCCTTCCCGCTTAAGCAGCACATGCAAGCGCCGATAGCCCCAGCGCACGCGCACTTGGGCGAGCTCGCGCAAGCGCTGTCGCAACCCGAGTTTCGGATCTTTTGTACTCTTCCTGTATTGCGTACTTGATGCTTGCTTGATCAGGCGACAGGCCCGCGCCAACTTCAGACCATAGTGAGCGATGATGTATTCCACCACGTCACGTTTCAGCGCGGGCCGCCCCACTTTTTTGACGCGACGTCCTGGAGTATTACCTTATCGAGGCTCAGCTCGGCCACCAGCTTCTTCAGGCGCGTGTTCTCTTCCTGCAAAATCTTGAGCTCGCGCACACCTTCGGACTGCATGCCCCCGTACTGCTTCTTCCAGCGATAAAAAGTTTGTTCGGAAATGCCGAGCTGCCGGATGATGTCGGCGACAGGCATGCCCATCTCGGCCTGCCTGAGCACGGAGACAATCTGCTCCGCCGGGTGATGTTTGCGTTTCATGATCAAGTTCCTCCTGTTGAGAAATTTGACCAGACTTACGATTTAAAGTGCCCAGCTTTTCCAAAGCAGCTCACTGGCAACATGAGAACCCAGGGCGGTTGTGGGACATCTCCCCACAAACGATCGTGTCACGTTCTTTTGTGCACCAATATGTAGGGGCCGCACAAGCCTATAATTTAGACCGCCGCCTCAAAGAACTTGGCGTTAAACCTGCTCGCGTGGTACCGGGGAATTCAGAATACCTTGCAGGAGATATTGAGACAGCCTTCCTCCGAAGGCGGCCAACACCGGTCGCCCTCCAAAAAGAGGGTAAAGTATTCCTGTCACTCCACCAGTGCTTATGCATTGCTTTCACTGGATATTTCAGGTTCAAGGAACGTGACGAGTCTGCAAACTATCTCTTGCCCACACTCGTTTCCTTTGCCGATATCAGTGGCGCCCTTGGAAACACAGTTGCTCAATCGATTTTTGATCGTCGGAACCTGACCGAGGCCGATGGTAGCCGGATATCATTGCGCACACATCAGTCCAGGCACTGGCGGAACACCTTATATAAGCTAGGCGGCATGACAGAGATTCAGCAGGCATTGGCAATGGGACGGAAGGACGTACGTCAAAATAGCTACTACCAGCATGTAGCCTTGGATTCCGAGCTGGCCTTTCACTCAGCCTTCGTTGAATTCCAGTCCTATCATGAGAAGGTAAAGTACCTTCAAGCCGGCATCATTGACGGCACGATTCGTGGAGCGCTCGCCGACACTTATCACGACCTGGCCTCGCGCAACGCAGTCGAGGCTGCTGATTTCTTGGAGACGCATGCGGGTGGGGTACATGTCACCTTATGGGGAATCTGCACGAACGACTTTTCGCGTGAACCATGCCCCAAGCACCTCCAGTGCTTCGATAACTGCGGACATCTACACCGGACAGGCGATGAAAAAGAAGCCGAGAACTTGGAAAAGCTGCTTGAGCTCAACCTGCAGGTGTTGAAGAAAATGGAGGCTGAATTAGACTGTGAAGCTGGTGCTGATAAATGGGTGGAAGAGCAAAGACGAAAAATTGCAGGCATCCGTAAAGCCATCGCGATCGGCGAGCGGGTAACGAAGACCATTCCGATACAGGTTTTCCCCGGCGCCAAAGGCGCCACGGAGCCCGCCAAAACAAGACGCGGAAGCTCGGTCTGATGGCGGCACAAAAGCACCGAATCCCGCCAAAAGGCTCGGCTTTAGACCTGCTCCTCGATCAAGAACTTACATCGATGCTGGCCGACGGGATTGCAAAGTCACCGATTTCGTTCCCTGCCCTTACTGCTAGGCTGAGACTAAACAGCCGGTCGACCTTGCACACCCCAGCCCGCAAGGAAAAGATCCACCTCGCGATCCAAATGCAGCTCGAGGCTTCCGGGACCGTGTCACTTAAAACCCAACGAAAAAATCAGGCTGAACGGATCATCGAATTGGAACGGCAGAATGCCGCGCTTCAGGCCGCTCTCGACCATCAAATTGAGCAATTGTGTAGGGTGGTTGCCAATGCGAGCGCAAAAGGGTGGGACGTTGACCTGCTTCTGCAGCCGCTATTGCCCAACAACAGGAACCTGACAAAGTAAAGCTCCTGAGACATGTTGCTGAAGGCATCGGCGTTGGGAATGTCGACAAAATCCAACATCCCATCTCATGAACAGGGCTCGCATAAATTCAAATATGCTGCGACTGCTGCGACACGCTCGATATAAAGATTCGATCGAGATGCGGCTCATGGCCGCATTGCGCGATGACGCTGTATGCCGCCTGCTTCCAGTGGCAGGTAAATCTGGTCGAACTTTTATCCATGACATACCTGCTTTACGTCGCAGCAGGAGCAGCACGAGGTATGATCAGATACTTGAAACGTTTCCGCCGCTGATGCGGCATCGATGCGGAGTGTCAATTTCCTGATGATTTGCCCGGTCTTATTTTGGTCGAAGCATTTGCATGCAGGACAGCGTGGGAGAGGCGATTGGCTGGACGAAAGCAGCACTATATACCGCAGTCGGTTCAACGCGCGTTTGAGGCGCGGCGTACCGGACTGAAGACTCAGGTGTACGTGTACCCCAAGGGCCGTGCTCCGTATTTGACGTCGACCGAAGGCGCGGCAGCGGAACGAGATTTTTATTCCACCCCACAGCCTAATT
>JAJLPB010000023.1 GCA_025548565.1 Rugamonas sp. A1-17 | reverse complement strand
TAAAAAAAGCGCTGGCCGGCGCGGGGCCGGACAGCGCTTTTGCGCATCGAAACCGCCGGATTACATCGGGTGGTTGATGTTCAGGGTCCAGTAGCGGGCCAGGTCAGCGGTGCCGTCCTTGCCTTTGACCGTTTTCAGGGTCGCCAGCGCGGCAGGCTTCTTGCCGGCGATGGACTGGGCGATACCCTGGTGCAGCTTGACCGCTTCAGGATTCTTCGCGGTGCCCATCTTCACAGCCTGGTCCAGCAGCGCCAGGCCCTTGTCGGCCTTGCCCTGGGAAACCAGTGCGTAGCCCATGTTGGCCAGCGCGTCGGCGTCCTTGTTCTTGACGGCTTCGGCTTCCAGCGCAGGCTGCTTGGCGTCGAACTCGGCCTGGGTCTTGGCGGCCAGGTCTTTCAGACGCTGGTGGCGGGGGGCGTCGGAGCCGGTGCCCAGCGCGCCTTTTTTGTAGCCCTGGTCGATGATCTTGATCGCTTCGGCAGGATTACCCGCTTGCAGCGCCAGCTGGGACATTTCCATGTACTCGCCCGGCTTGGTCAGCAGGCCGTTGGCCAGGCGCAGGCGCAGCACGTCCAGCGACAGCGTCGACGAGAAGCCTGGCTTGCCCGACACGCGGTTCAGCAGGTCGGCCCAGTAGCTGGTCTTCGGATAGGAACCGGCCAGTTTTTCCAGGGTCTGGACGTAGCCTTCCTTGTCGTTCTGCTTCAGCTGGATATTGGCCAGCATCTGCAGCGACGATTCCGAGCCGGCTTTCGACGATTGCAGTTCCTTGGCCGCTTCGTTGAGCTTGCCGCTGATGTAGTAGGTCTGGATCAGCAGGTCGTGCATCTGGCTGTCGTTAGGATTGTCCTTGAGCGAGCGCTGGATCCAGGTGATGGCCTTCGGGTAGTCCTTGGCGCGGTAGTAGATGCCGGCCAGGGCCTGGGTGAATTTTGGTTGTTCGGCAGCAGACAGCTTGCCGGAGTTGATGACCGCTTCGAAGGCCCGTGCGGCCGTGTCGTTATCGCCTGCGGCCACGGCGGCCGAAGCGCGGGTGCGTTCGATCAGATAGGATTCGTGGGGCGATTTGCCACCGACGGCATCGGCTTCCTTGAGCTTAGCCAGTGCTTCTTTATTCTTGCCTGCCGCAGCCAGTTTCTGTGCTTCCTGCAATGGTTTGCCGATTTCAGCGCGCACCACGTCGGCCGCGTAGGCAACCGAGGAAAAACCTGCCAAAGGAGCTGCTGCTGTAAAACCAATAGCGGCCATTACCAGGCCGAGATGAGCGAGACGAAACTTGGTCATGGGTAAGTTTTCTTTCATCAAAATGCGAAATAGGCAGGAATGGTCCTGCCTATCGTTGAACATAGAACTGATTATTGGAACTGTTCGTTGCCGACCAGGCCAATCTTGGTCACGCCCAGACGCTGGGCCGCAGCCATCACGCCAGCCACGACTTTGTACGAAACCAGCTTGTTCGGACGCAGATGCACTTCCGGCTGGTCTGGTTGCGCCGCGACGTCGGTCAGTTTCGCTTCCAGGGTACCGCGGTCAGGAACGACAGCGTTATCCCACAGAATTGTACCGTCGAAGTCGACGTCAATCGTGATGACCACTGGTTCCTTGACTGGCGGCGGCGGCGTGCCGACCGGCATGTTCAGGTTGACCGAGTGGTTGGCCTTTGGAATCGTAATGATCATCATGATAATCAGCACCAGCATCACGTCGATGAGGGGTGTCATATTCATTTCCATCATTGGTTCCGGGTCCGCGCCACCGCTGGCTGGGGAGCCGACATTCATACTCATGGTGTTTCCTTTTAAGAAGGGCAGGCCTGGGCTCCAGGCCTGCGATGCACTATCGGGGCTTAACCCTTATCAGGCGGTTCGGTGATGAAGCCGACCTTCTGAATACCAGCGCGCTGGGTAGTGTAAATAACCTTGCCGATCGCTTCGTAGCGTGTTTCTTGGTCGCCACGAACATGTACTTCTGGCTGAGGCAACTTCACTGCTTCCACCTTCAGAAAATCGAACAACTCATTCGCGTCGCGCATTTTCTTCTGATTCCAGTAGATGTCGCCATCCTTGCTTACAACGATGTTGACATCTTCCGGCTTGGTCTGAATAACCTGGTTGGCTTCTTCTGGCAGCTTGATCTTGATCAGCTTCAGAACAACCGGGCTCGTGATCAGGAAGATAATCAGCAGAACCAACATGATGTCCACGAGGGGCGTCGTGTTGATTTCTGACATGACTTGATCTTCGTCTCCGCTATCGGAGCCTACGGACATCGACATGATTAATTATCCAATCTTTTTAGCGCCGGCTGCGCGGCCAGCTTCGCTGGTGGACATAGCGCCCGAGATCAGTACCGAGTGCACGTCAGCCGAGAACGAACGCACGTCTTCCATGGCCGACTTGTTACGACGCACCAGCCAGTTGTAACCCAGAACGGCAGGAACCGCCACGAACAGACCGAAAGCGGTCATGATCAGCGCTTCACCCACTGGACCTGCAACTTTGTCGATCGATGCGTTACCCGACATGCCGATGGCGATCAGTGCATTGTAAATACCCCAAACGGTACCGAACAGACCGATGAACGGTGCGGTCGAACCCACGGTTGCCAGGAACGACAGGCCGTCTTGCAGACGCGATTGAACTTTGTCAACAGCGCGCTGGATCGACATGGTCACCCAGGTCGACAGGTCGATTTGTTCCAGCAGGGCGCCATCGTGGTGCACGGTGGCCTTGGTGCCGGTTTCAGCGATGAAGCGGAATGGCGAGCCGTCTTTCAGGGCTGCCGAACCAGCGGCGATCGACGAGGCTTTCCAGAACTTGGCCGAGGTTTCTTTCGACTGTTTGAAGATCTTCATCTGGTCGATCAGCTTGGTGATGATGATGTACCACGAACCCATCGACATCAGCGACAGGATGATCAGGGTGCCGCGCGATACGAAACCACCGTTCCAGACAGCTTCGAAGCCGTATGGATTGTCCACTTCTTCTTTGCCGCCCTTGGCAGCTGGAGCTTCTGCTGCTGGTGCTGGTGCGGCTGCCGCATCCGCTGCTGGAGCGGCTGCTGGTGCCGAAGCGGCGGCCGAGGCTGGCGCGTCAGCGAAGGCTGGGGCGCTTACCAGGGCGGTGGCTGCGGTCACGGAAAACAGCACAGCGGCCAGTACAGCGGACAAACGGGTATTCTTAAACATGCTTCCTCCAAATTGATAAAATAATCAGATCGCTGAACGTAATGACAACGAAAATTACTAAGTGAGACGATGCTGCCGCCTCGGTTTTACTCCAGCGTCCAGACGTATTGCATCTGCATCCACGCTTCCGTCGGTTTCCCGTCGGTCAGACCCGGTTTGAATCGGCATTTGCTGATGCCGTTAACCGCGGCCTTGTCCAAGTCCCTAAAGCCACTGGATTTGACGATTTTGGAATCGGCGACACGGCCGTCGGTTCCAATCAAGAACGATAACGTGACCGTACCGGTTTCTTCGTTACGCAGGGAGGATTTTGGCCACTCCGGTTTCGCGCAAGTGCTGAAGTCAGCGACAGCAGCTACGTTGACCGATTTGGCTGGTCCCGGTGGCGCTGCCGGTGGTGCTGGCGGCGCTTTTTGCAGTTCGTTCGTCGCAGGCTTCACGTTGGTCGCGTTCGCGATCGTGTTTTGCGGCGGCGGAGGCTGCTGCACGTTCACCTCAACTGGCGGGATGAATGGCGGTGGGGGCGCTTTCATCTCTGGCGGAGGTGGTGGCGGTGGGAGTTCTTTCGGTGGAGGAGGTTTGACCTCCTCAATGATCTTGGTCTCCACTGGTGCGATCATCTTGCTCACCAGACGTTTACCCAAGCCCGTCACGATCCCATAAGCAACCAGGAGGTGCAACAAAACGACAATGGTAATGCCTGTAAAGTTCTTCCCGGTGCTTTTCTCGTTGTGCGTGAAATTCATGCCTGCTTTCTCCAATACCAACTCTTTTTTGTTGCTACTTAAACCCCAAAATGGCGACACAAAACAACAGCCGCATCCGGGACGTCGGCGAATTATACATACGAATTCTTGATTTTACATAGAATTTTCATCCCTAAAACCGGTTAAATTTCATAGGGTTTTCCTATGTGATAGCGCTCTCTTTGCACCGTTCTAGCTCAATATGCAAGACTCTCCGGCGCAATTTTGGGGCGAGACGCACCACGACATTACTTAGTTTTCCCTTAAGCCCAAAAACGGAATATTATGCACGTAATTTTACTACGAACAATTGATAATTTGGTCGTAAATGTTTCTTTGTTGAAATTCTTGCGGGCAAGGCCATGCAAATTATCGTAAAAAATTATTGACTTTTGCACTGCACCATGCCTTTGCTAAAAAAACCGGGGCCAGAGCGACTTCTCTGACCCCGATTCCTCCCTTGCAAGAGCCATGCCCGACCTCGGCAAAAAGCCTATATATATGTTGCTCAGCTTCCGCGCGCGCGTTTCTCCCGTTTGACCTCCAGCGAACTGACGACCTCGCCGCTGGGCGACACGGTTTCCAGGTGCACGTCGAAACCCCACAGCCGCGCCACGTGCTTGAGCACCTCGCCGGCCTGCTGGTTCAGCGGCCGCCGCTGGAACTGCGTATGGCGCAGCGTCAGCGCGCGGTCGTCCCGCGTGTTGACCGACCACACCTGGATATTCGGCTCACGGTTGCCCAGGTTGTACTGCTCGGCCAGTTGCTGGCGGACGTAGCGGTAGCCCAGGTCGTCGTGTATGGCGGAGATTGCCAGTTTTTCGTTGTTGTCGTCGTCCAGTACGGCAAAGAAATGAAAATCGCGGATCAGCTTGGGCGACAGGTACTGGGCGATGAAGCTCTCGTCCTTGAAATTGCGCATGGCGAAATCGAGCGTCTTTCGCCAGTCGCTGCCGGCGATGTCCGGGAACCATTCGCGGTCCTCGGCGGTCGGGTGCTCGCAGATGCGGCGGATGTCGGTCATCATGGCGAAGCCCAGCGCGTATGGATTGATGCCGCTGTAGTAGGGGCTGTTGACCGGCGGCTGGTACACCACGTTGGTATGGCTCTTCAGGAATTCCATCATGAAGCCGTCGCCCACCACGCCCTCGTCGTACAACTGGTTGAGGATGGTGTAGTGCCAGAAGGTGGCCCAGCCCTCGTTCATCACCTGGGTCTGGCGCTGCGGGTAGAAGTACTGCGAAATCTTGCGCACGATGCGCACCATCTCGCGCTGCCAAGGTTCCAGCAGCGGCGCGTACTTCTCGATGAAGTACAGCAGGTTTTCCTCGGGCTCGGGCGGGAAGCGCGGCGTGGCCTTTTCCTCCTCCTCTTCCTCGCGCCGGGGCAGGGTGCGCCACAGCTCGTTGATCTGCGACTGCGCATAGGCTTCGCGCTCCTTCTGGCGCGCGCGCTCCTGCGCCATCGACAGCTTGGCCGGCCGCTTGTAGCGGTCGACGCCGTAGTTCTGGATCGCGTGGCAGGAATCGAGCAGCAGCTCGACCGCGTCGATGCCGTGGCGCTGCTCGCACTCGGCGATGTAGTTCTTGGCGAACACCATGTAGTCGACGATGGCGTCGGCGTCGGTCCAGGTGCGGAACAGGTAGTTCCCCTTGAAGAAGGAGTTGTGGCCGTAGGCCGCGTGCGCGATCACCAGCGCCTGCATGGTCAGGCTGTTCTCCTCCATCAGGTAGGCGATGCAGGGGTTGGAGTTGATGACGATCTCGTAGGCCAGGCCCATCTGCCCGCGCTTGTAGCCCTTCTCGGTCGACAGGAAGTGCTTGCCGAACGACCAGTGGTTGTACGACACCGGCATGCCGACCGAGGTGTAGGCGTCCATCATCTGCTCGGCGGTGATGATCTCCAGCTGGTTGGGATAGGTGTCCAGCCCGAAGCCTTCGGCGACGCGGCGGATTTCCTGGTGGGCCTGCTCGATCAGTTCGAACGTCCACTCCGACTGCTCGGGCAGGGCGCGCGGATGGCGCGGCTTGGGTGTCATGTCGTTCATGGCGGGCTGCCTATTTCGGCTGTTTCTTGAACAGTTCACGGAACACCGGATAGATATCGGCCGGCGTGACTATTTTCTGCATGGCGAAATGCGGATGGTGGTCGGGGATCTGCGAGTATTGCTCCCACAGGTTCTGCGGCGGACCGTCGGTGATCTCGACATAGGTGTAGTACTGCACCTTGGGCATGATGGTGTTGACCAGCAGCTGGCGGCACAGCACGGAATCGTTGTCCCAGTTGTCGCCGTCGGAGGCCTGGGCCACGTAGCTGTTCCAGCTGCCGCCGCCGTAGCGTTCCTCGATGATCTTGTCGAGCAGGTGCAGCGCCGACGACACCACGGTGCCGCCCGACTCGCGCGAGTGGAAGAATTCTTCCTCGTTCACCTCGGCCGCGGCCGTATGATGGCGGATGAACACCACGTCGATCTTGTCGTAGGCGCGCTTGAGGAACAGGTACAGCAGGATGAAGAAGCGCTTGGCGGTGTCCTTGCGGGTTTCGTCCATCGAGCCGGAGACGTCCATGATGCAGAACATCACCGCCTGCGTCATCGGCTTGGGCACCTTGACGCGGTTGCTGTAGCGTAGGTCGAACGGGTCGATGAAGGGGATGGCCAGCAGCCGCGTGTGCAGGTGATGGATCAGCTTTTTCAGCTCCACCACGCGCGGCGCGTCCAGCGGCGCGCCTTCCAGTAGCAGCTCCTCCAGCTCGCGCTCGGCCTCGATCACGCGCTTGCGCGAACTGCCGCCGACCGCGATGCGCCGTCCCAGCGCGCCGCGCAGCGAACGCAGCACGTGGATGTTGGACGGCGTGCCCGACATATTGTAGCCGGCGCGCTGGTTCTTGAATTCGGTGGTGGCGGTCAGCTGCGTCTTGACCAGGTTGGGCAGCTCCAGGTCTTCGAAGAAGTAGTTCATGAATTCTTCGCGCGACAGCTCGAAGATGAAATCGTCCTCGGTCAGCTGGTCGCTGTTGCCCGCCTTGCCGCGGCCGGCGCCGCCGCCGCCCTTGGGCCGGTTGATCAGGTCGCCCTTGAGGTATTCCTGGTTGCCGGGGTTGATGGTTTCCCACACGCCGCCATGGGCGTGGCCGAACGAGGGCTCGCCCACGTCCTTGACCGGGATGGAGACTTTTTCGCCATTCTCAATGTCGGTGATGGAACGGCCCTTGATGGCACGTCCCACCGCGTCCTTGATCTGGGCCTTGTAGCGCCGCAAGAAGCGCTCGCGGTTGACCGCAGACTTGTTCTTGCCCTGCAAACGTCGGTCGATGAGGTAAGTCAAAAGATGCCTCCTGCTGCTATTGGTCGGCGCCGCGCCGCCACCGCCTCATGCGGGGCGGCGCGCAATGCTACTTAAGACGACTTCCTCACACGCAAATACCATTCGCACAGCAACCGTACCTGCTTGGCGGTATAGCCTTTCTCCACCATGCGGGCAACGAAGTCGGCGTGCTTGTTGGCGTCTTCGGCGCTGGCCTTGGCGTTGAACGAAATCACCGGCAGCAGTTCCTCGGTGTTGGAGAACATCTTCTTCTCGATCACGGTGCGGAACTTCTCGTAGCTGGTCCAGGCCGGATTCTTGCCGCCGTTGTTGGCGCGCGCGCGCAGGCCGAAGTTGACGATCTCGTTGCGGAAGTCCTTGGGATTGGAAATCCCGGCCGGCTTCTCGATCTTCTCCAGCTCGTTGTTCAGCGACTCGCGGTCGAAGCTCTCGCCGGTGTCGGGATCGCGGTATTCCTGATCCTGGATCCAGAAGTCGGCGAAGGTCACGTAGCGGTCGAAGATGTTCTGGCCGTATTCGGAATACGATTCCAGGTAGGCGGTCTGGATTTCCTTGCCGATGAACTCCACGTATTTCTGCGCCAGGTGTTCCTTGATATACGAGAAGTACTTCTGCTCGGTCTCGGGCGGGAACTGCTCGCGCTCGACCTGTTGCTCCAGCACGTACAGCAGGTGCACCGGATTGGCCGCCACTTCGGTGTTGTCGAAGTTGAAGACCTTGGACAGAATCTTGAACGCGAAGCGGGTGGACAGGCCGTTCATGCCCTCGTCGACGCCGGCGTAGTCCACGTACTCGTGCATGGACTTGGCTTTCGGATCGGTGTCCTTGAGGTTCTCGCCGTCGTACACCAGCATCTTGCTGAAGATGCTGGAGTTCTCCGGATCCTTCAGGCGCGACAGGATGGCGAACTGCGCCATCATGCGCAGGGTGCCGGGCGCGCATGGCGCCTGGTACAGCGAGGAGTTGGCGATCAGCTTGTCGTAGATCTTGATCTCGTCGGTCACGCGCAGGCAGTACGGCACTTTGACGATGTAGATACGGTCAAGGAAAGCCTCGTTGTTGCGGTTGTTCTTGAAGGTCTTCCATTCCGACTCGTTCGAGTGCGCCAGGATGATGCCGTCGAACGGGATCGCGCCGAAGCCCTCGGTGCCTTTGTAGTTGCCTTCCTGCGTGGCGGTCAGCAGCGGATGCAGCACCTTGATCGGCGCCTTGAACATCTCGACGAATTCCATCAAGCCCTGGTTGGCCAGGCACAGGCCGCCCGAGTAGCTGTAGGCGTCCGGATCGTCCTGCGAATAATCTTCCAGCTTGCGGATGTCGACCTTGCCGACCAGCGAGGAGATATCCTGGTTGTTCTCGTCGCCCGGCTCGGTCTTGGAGATGGCGACCTGCTTGAGCACGGACGGGTAGCGCTTGACCACGCGGAACTGGTTGATGTCGCCGTTGAATTCGTGCAGGCGCTTGACTGCCCACGGACTCGGGATGTTGCGCAGGTAGCGGCGCGGGATGCCGTAGTCCTCTTCGAGGATGACGCCGTCCTCTTCCTCGTTGAACAGGCCGAGCGGCGATTCGTTCACCGGCGAGCCTTTCAGGCAGTAGAAGGGCACGTGCTCCATCAGCGACTTGAGCTTCTCGGCGATCGACGATTTACCGCCGCCGACCGGACCGAGCAGATACAGGATCTGCTTGCGTTCCTCCAGTCCCTGCGCGGCGTGGCGGAAGTAGGACACCACTTGTTCGATCACTTCCTCGGTGCCGTAGAACTCGCGGAACGCCGGATATATCTTGATGACCTTGTTCGCGAAGATGCGAGACAGCCGGGTGTCGTTGCGGGTGTCGACCAACGTCGGTTCGCCGATGGCGGCCAGCATGCGCTCCGGTGCGCTGGCGTAGGTGAGTCGATCTTTTTTGCAAAGTTCGAGATATTCCTTCATGGACATCTCTTCTTCTTTGGTCCGTTCGTACCGTGCGGCGTAGTTGTCAAAAATGGTCATTTGGGTGTCCTTTAATGTAAACCTGCGTGTCACGGGTCACCGGCAGTTCGACTGCCCTGGCCCTGGTTCGTGCATACCCTTTCGTTTTATTTTTCTTATGGCCAGCTTCTTTTTGGTGGCGCGGATTGCCCGCGCCGGTGAGCTGGCTTCATCGCCGGTTGGCGGCTTTTATGTGTTGGCCGTAACGCATCTTACGTCTATGAAATTGATTATTGCGCTATTGGTGCCGGAAGTCAAAAGATATGTCGTAATATGGTTAATACTCTTTCGTAAATCATTGATTATTAAGATTATTTTTGGATAATTTTGTGTACTTTTCATGGCTTTTTACGCTTTTTTTTACCCACGTTTATGCCACAGTATCACGCTTGCACGCGCCGTGCTGATCGCACCTCAAACAGATAAATTCTGCCGCAACTTGGCCGCCGCTGTCGCACTCTCGCGGCATGCGCTAAGATGCGTTGATCCAGCCAACTTCCAGCTCACTGTCAGAGGAAAAAAGAATAATGTTGAACGAACAATTGCGCACCGTGGTGCAGCAAATGCCGAAAGCCGAACTGCACATCCACATCGAAGGCTCGCTTGAGCCGGAACTGATTTTCGCGCTGGCCCAGCGTAACAACGTCAAGCTGGCCTACGGTTCGGTGGAGGAGTTGCGCGCCGCGTATGCGTTCACCGACCTGCAGTCCTTCCTCGATATCTACTACGCCGGCGCCAGCGTGCTGTTGCAGGAGCAGGACTTCTACGACATGACCGCCGCCTACCTCAAGCGCGCCGAGGCAGACAATGTGCGCCACACGGAAATCTTCTTCGATCCGCAGACGCACACCGCGCGCGGCGTGCCGATCAAGACCGTGATCGACGGCATCCACCGCGCCTGCCAGGACAGCCCGGTCAGCGCCACGCTGATCCTCAGCTTCCTGCGCCATCTGTCGGAGGAGGATGCCTTCGCCACGCTGGAGGAGGCGCTGCCTTACCGCGACAAGTACATGGGCATCGGGCTCGATTCGTCGGAGGTCGGCAATCCGCCGGAGAAATTCGCGCGCGTGTTCGCCAAGTGCCGCGAGCTGGGTTTCCACCTGGTGGCGCACGCGGGCGAGGAAGGCCCGCCGGCGTATATTGAAACCGCGCTCGATGTGTTGAAGGTCGAGCGCATCGACCACGGCGTGCGCTGCCTGGAGGACGCGGCGCTGACGCAGCGCCTGGCGCGCGAGCAGATCGCGCTGACCGTGTGCCCGCTGTCGAACGTCAAGCTGTGCGTGTTCGATCGCATGGAGCAGCACAATCTGCTGCAGCTGCTGGACGCGGGCATCGTCGCCACCGTGAACTCGGACGACCCGGCCTACTTCGGCGGCTACATGAACGCCAACTTCATCGCCACCTTCGAGGCTTTGCCATTGGGCCTGTCGCACGCGCAGCGCCTGGCGCGCAACAGCTTCTCGGCGGCCTTCCTGCCGGCGGAGCAGAAGCGGAAGTTCCTCGATGAAGTCGACGCCTACTTCGCCGCGCTCTGACCCTCCTTCGTTCCCGCGCAGGCGGGAATCCATAGACCGTCGCCGAAGCCGGCTCAGCATGGGTTCCCGCCTGCGCGGGAACGACGGCGGCAACCAGGAATTACCCCATGTTTAAACTCGCCTTGAAGATGACGGCGCGCGACTGGCGCGCCGGCCAGTTGCGCTTCCTGCTGATCGCGCTGACGGTGGCGGTGGCCGCCTTGTCCGCCACCGGCTTCTTCATCGACCGCCTGCGCAGCGGCCTCGATCGCGACGCCCACCAGCTGCTGGGCGCCGACGTCGTCATCAACGCCGACCTGCCGGTCAACCCGGCCTGGCGCGCGGAGGCCGCCCGGCGCGGCCTGCTGATGACCGATACCATCAGCTTCCCCAGCATGGCGCAGGCGGGCGAGGGCGAGCAATCGAATTCGCTGCTGGCGTCGTTGAAGGCGGTCGGCCCCGGCTATCCGCTGCGCGGCCAGCTGAAGATCACCACCGATCCCGAACAGGCCGAGCAAAGCTACGGCGCGCCAGCCAACGGCGTGCCCGCGCCCGGCACCGTGTGGCTGGACGCCGGCCTGCTGGGCGGCCTGAAGACAACGGTCGGCGGCACGGTCAAGCTGGGCGACAAACGCTTCACGGTGGCGCAGCTGATCGCCTCCGAGCCCGATCGCGGCGCCAGCTTCCTGGCCTTCGCGCCGCGCGTGATGTTCGCGCTGGACGACCTGGCCGCCACCAATCTGATCCAGCCCGGCTCGCGCGTGTCCTACCGCCTGCTGGTGGCGGCGCCGGCGTCGCTGCAAAACGGCGCGGCCGTGGCCACCGCCTACGAGCAATGGCTGCAGGCGCAGATCAAACAAAGCAATATCAAGGGCGTGCGCGTCGAGTCGCTGGAAAACGGCCGGCCCGAAATGCGTGCCACGCTCGACCGCGCCGACCGCTTCCTGTCGCTGGTCGGCCTGCTGTCGGCGATGCTGGCGGCGGTGGCCGTGGCGATGGCCGCGCGCCGCTTCATGCAGCGCCACCTGGACGCCTGCGCCATGCTGCGCTGCCTCGGCCTGACGCAGAACGAAGTCACGCTGATGTACCTGATCGAATTCCTGATGGTCGGCCTGGCCGGCAGCCTGATGGGCGTGGCGGTGGGCTTCGGCGGCCATTACGTGTTGCTGGAGGTGCTGGGCAAGCTGGTCTCGGCCAGCCTGCCGGCGCCGACCATCTATCCGGCGCTGCAGGGCGTGGCCACCGGCATGCTGCTGCTGGCCGCGTTCGCGCTGCCGCCTATCCTGCAGCTGCGCAAGGTGCCGCACAACCGCGTGATCCGCCGCGAGCAGGAGCCGCCGCAAGTGGCGGCGCTGGCCACCTACGGCCTGGGCCTGGCCGGCTTTGTCGTTCTGCTGCTGTGGCAGGCGGGCGATGTGCAGCTGGCGCTGTACACGGCGCTCGGCTTCCTCGGCGCCTTCGCCGTGTTCGGCCTGGTGGGCTGGGGCGCGCTGGCCGCGCTCAAGCCGCTGCGGCGCGCGATCGACCACCAGAGCTGGCGCTTCGCCATCACGTCGCTGCAGCGCCGTCCCGGCGCGACCGTGGTGCAGATCGTATCGCTGGCGCTGGGCATGATGGCGCTGCTGGTGCTGACCGTGGTGCGCGGCGACTTGATGACGGCCTGGCGCAACGCCACGCCGCCGGACGCGCCGAACCGCTTCATCATCAACATCCAGCCGGAGCAGGCGGCCGATATCGGCAAGCGCCTGCGGGCGGCGGGCGTGAGCTACGCGCCGCAGTATCCGATGATACGGGGACGCCTGACCGCGGTGAACGGCAAGCCGGTGACCGCCGAGACCTACACCGACGACCGCGCCAAGGGCCTGGCTGACCGCGAATTCAACCTGTCGACGATGGCGCGGATGCAGGCCGAGAACAAGATCAGCGCCGGCCAGTGGTTCGCCGACAAGCCGGGCGCGCCGGAAGCCTCGGTGGAGGAGGGCATCGCCAAGACGCTGAAGTGGAAGCTGGGCGACAAGCTGCGCTTCGACATCGCCGGCACGCCGGTGGACGCCACCATCACCAGCCTGCGCAAGCTGGAATGGGGCTCGATGCGGGTCAACTTCTTCGTCATCATCAACCCGGCGGCGATGACCGAAGTGTCGCAGAGCTGGATCACGGCCTTCCACCTGCCGCAAGGGCAGGGCGCGGTGATGAACGCCCTCACGCGCGACTACCCCAACCTGACCATCGTCGACGTCGGCGGCCTGCTGCGGCAGGTGCAGGCGGTGCTGGACCAGGTGGTGACGGCGGTCGAGTTCCTGTTCGTGTTCACGCTGGCCTCCGGCGTGCTGGTGCTGTACGCGGCGCTGATGGGATCGCAGGACGAGCGCACCCGCGAATCGGGCCTGCTGCGCGCGCTGGGCGCGACCCGCCGGCAGCTGTCGCAGGCGCAGCTGATCGAGTTCTCGCTGGTGGGCGCCTTGTCGGGCGTGCTGGCGGCGACCGGCGCGGCGGCCATGGGCTGGGCCCTGGCCACCTACCAGTTCAAGTTCGCCTGGAGCTTCAGTCCCGCCGTGTGGGTGGTCGGCCTGGTGGCGGGCGCGCTGTGCGCCATCGCCGGCGGCTGGCTGGGCCTGCGCAACGTGCTGCGCCAGCCGCCGTTGCAGACGCTGCGCGAAGCTTAGGCCGCCATGGTTTCCAGCGCCGCCCGTTCCCTGAGGAAGTCGGCGTAGGAATACGGCTGCTTGTCGAAGTAGTGCGGCGGCAGGTCGAACAGCGCCCAGTAGTAGGTCTCGCGGCCCTGGCACACGCGCGGCGCCGCGCAGTAGCGGTGCCAGTTGTCGCCCACCCGGCGCGAGTACATGCCGTCGCCGTCCGGGTCGGAGAAGAACGGCAGCACGCGCCGCTCCAGCAAGGCATCCAGCAACGACGGCGGCGCGTCGCTGTCGCGGGCGATCTCGTACTGCGCGTACATCCCCTGTTCGGTTTCTATCATCATCAGGCTGGCCTTGCCGAATTTGTCGAGGAACAGGATGCCGGTCGGATTCGGGAAGATGTAGTGCTCGACGAAGCCCATGCTGACGCTCAGTTCCCGCACCAGCCGCGCCAACGCCGGGTCGCCCAGGAAGTGGTAGTTATGCAGCAGCACCAGCTCGCGCAGCGTTTCGGACTGGGTGTCGAAGTAGTCGCGCTGCAGCGCGGCGATTTCGATTTCTAGGATGTCGAGCGCGTGGTCGTCGCTCTTCTTGATGTAGCGGTCGATCAGGCCGCGGTTGAAGGCGCTCACCGCGATCTTCTCGTCGGCCGCGCCGGTGAACAGGATCTTCTTGCACGGCAGGTGGGCCACCGCCGCGCAGAATTCCAGTCCGTTCATCTGCGGCATCGAATAGTCGACCACCAGCACCGACGGCGTCTCGAAGCGGTGGCGCTGCTGGCCGATGCGGTAGATGCGTTCCAGGTCCAGCGCCACGTTGCATTGGTCGGCCGGCAGGTTGTGCATGTCGAAGTTGACGTGCAGCGGCACACAGCCCGACTGCGGTTCCCTGCGCAACCACTGCAACGCGGTGGTGGTGTCATGGAAGGTCTGGCTGGCCAGCATGGGGTCGAGCTGGAACGACAGGCTGCGCAGGAACGAGTCGCTGTCGTCGACCAATACGGTCAGGGTGGGATGGGAATAAACGGGCAAATGCATGTGTCACCTCGGTAGGGGCTGCTGCTGGGGAAATTCCAGGATAAAAATGGCGTAGGCGCCTTCGCGCGATACGCAACGGATGGTGGCGCTCCACGCGTGCATGATCTCCTCGCACAAGGCCAGGCCGATCCCGGCGCCGTTGTGCGGAGGATGGGAGTAGAAGCGCCGGAAAATCATCGGCATCTGCTGTGCCGGGATGCCGCAGGCGGTGTCGATGAACAGCAGCCGCGGCGGCACGTGCGCGCCGTCGACCACGATGCGCACGCGCCCCTTGCCGGCGCGCTGCACCGCCTTGAGCGCGTTGCGCAGCAGGTTAAGCAGGATCACCACCGACAACTCGGTCTGGCCGGCGAAGGTGAAGTTGCGGCGCACTTCCAGCGTCACCAGTTTCTGCTGGGAGGCGTTGGGGAAGGGGTAGCGCTTGAGCGCCGCCTCCACCACGCCCTCCATCGTCACCTTTTCGACCGGCCGCAGGTTCTGCCGCACCGCCGTGGCGCTGAGCAGGAACAGGTCGATCATGTGGTTCATGTGGCGCACCTCGAACTGGATGCGCGCCAGCGCATCGATGGCGCCGAGCCGGTCCTCCTGCGTGCGGCTGCCGGCCTCGGCGTACACGCGCAGCAGGCCGCGCACGTTGGCGTCGACGCTGGTGAGCGGCGTGCGCAGCTCGTGCGCGACGGTGGCCAAGCCGGCGCCCAGCCCGGCCAGCTTTTCCTGCGCCAGCACATGGCGGCTGATCTTGGCCACCGACAGCACCGCGATGGTGAACAGGTGGATGGGCAACTGCTGCAGCACCTGGCTGCTCAGCAGCGTGGCGCTTTCGCCCAGCATGACGGCGGCCACGCAGGCCACGGTGGTGCCGGTCAGGTAGGCCGTCAGCGCCAGGCCGGTGTCGAAGTGGAACAGCACCACCAGCCCGACCAGCAGGGATTCGCTCCAGACGCCCGAGGCGTGGTTCATCAGGAACATGAAGGTGAAGAAGAACGGGAAGATGTAGCTGAGCGTGACCAGCAGGTACAGGTGCAGCATGCGGCGGTTGAACTGGCGGGCGAACAGGCCCAGCGCGCACAGCAGGATACCCAGCAGGCGCAGCGACAGCGATTCGTATTCCTGCGGGAAGAAGCTTTGCCAGATCACGTAGTACAGCGGCATGCCCACCGTGCCGATGCTCGCGAGCAGCAGAACGCGCACGGTCGCATGATCCTCGCGGCCATGGTAATGCAGCAGCGACTGGACCAAACCGTGCTGCCAGCGTTTCCAGCGTTCTTGCAGGGATTGCGTCATGGCGAAATTGACATTTATCAAGGTCCCATGATCGCCTGAATTTGCAACGCACTTCTGCGTATCAAAACATTAATTGATCAGTATCAATCCCCGCTTGTTTTTTTGGCCTCAAGGTTGGAGTCGGACTCAAAAAAAAACAACCATTTCCAAAACTACGAAAGGAACCTGAACATGTCCAAGGCGATTGCTCAAGATCATATCCGTAACGCTGGTTTTGCCATCCCGGCTGAACAGCAAATGCCCGACTTCGTGGCCCGGCGCATGGATGAGCACTACATCACCCGCATCGAACAGCTGTTGGGAGGCGAGCATCCGCACGCCTGGCAGCCCACGCCGGCCGGGGCGGTGTTCCTGGCCGGGAACGACTACCTGTGCCTGGCCGGCGAGCCGGCCCTGATGGGGGCGCAGATGGCGGCGCTGGCCCGCAGCCAGGGCGAGCTGCTGATGTCGGCCGTGTACCTGCAGGAGGGCAGCGCCCAGCACCGGCTGGAGCGCAAGTTCGCCGGCCTGATGGGGGCGCAGGACGGCATTCTGGCGCAGTCCGGCTGGGCGGCCAACGTCGGCCTGGTGCAGACGTTGGCCGCGCCCGGCATTCCGGTCTACCTGGACATGCAGGCCCACGCCTCGCTGTGGGAGGGCGTGCAGTCGGCCGGGGCGGCGCCGGTGCCTTTCCTGCACAACGACATGGAGCACCTGCGAAAGCAGCTGGTACGCCACGGGCGCGGGCTGATCGTGGTGGACGCGCTGTACAGCACCAACGGCAGCGTGGCGCCGCTGCGCGAGCTGGTGGAAATCGCCGAGCGCCATGGCTGCCTGCTGATCGTCGACGAATCGCACTCGCTGGGCACGCACGGCCCGCGCGGCGCCGGGCTGGTGGCGGAGCAGGGTTTGTGCGAACGGGTGCACTTCCGCACCGCGTCGCTGGCCAAGGCGTTCGCCGGGCGCGCCGGCTTCATCACCTGTTCCAGCAAATTCAAGGGCTACTTCCTGTCGGAGTCGCGTCCGGCCATCTTCAGTTCCTGCCTGCTGGGCCATGAGCTGGCATGGTTCGACGCCGCCATCGACTTCGTCGCCGCGGCCGACGACCGCCGCGCCGCGCTGCGCGCCAACGCGCTGGAAGTGCGCGAGGAGTTGAGCGCGCTGGGCTACAACGTCAGCGACGGCAGCGAGCAGATCATCGCGCTGGAGCCCGGCCCCGAGCCCAAGACGCTGGCGCTGCGCAAGCTGCTGGAGCGGCACGGCATCTACGGCGCCATGTTCTGCGCACCGGCCACGCCGAAAAACCGCTCGCTGGTGCGGCTGACGCTTAACTCCGGGCTGGATCGGACGCAGCTGTCGCGCATCATCCAGGCCTGCGACGACATCCGCGCCGAGGCCGACCTGGAGAGCTGGTCGTCGACGCGGCGCCTGCGCCGGCTTGCCCTGGTGTGAGGCCGCGTTTGGCCGCCGGTGCGCTATCATGGAGGGTATGACTGAATCCCGAACTCTCTATGAAGTAATCGGCGGCGAATCGCGCGTGCGCGAGATGGTCGACCGTTTTTATGACCTGATGGAATTGGAGCCGGAGTTCGCGCTGCTGCGCGCCGCCCATCCACCGACGCTGGACAACGCGCGCGAACGCCTGTTCATGTTCCTGAGCGGCTGGATGGGCGGGCCGGACCTGTACATCGAAGCGCACGGCCATCCGCGCCTGCGCATGCGGCACATGCCGTTCGCCATCGGCACCCAGGAGCGCGACCAGTGGCTGCGCGCGATGGCGTGGGCGATGGAGGACGTCGGCATCGACGAGGCGCTGCGGTTGCGGTTGATGGAGTCCTTCTATCAAACCGCCGACTGGATGCGTAATAAGCCCGATTGAAGCCCGATTGACGCTATGACCCAGACCGAATTCTATGTATTGCTGGCTGCGATCGCGGCCGTCCTGGTCCTGCAGGCGCTGTCGCTGCTGCGCGCGCGCGGCCCGGCCGGTGGCGGCGATGGCCTGGCCGAGCGCATCGAGCGCGTCGAGCGCGAGGTGCGCATGCAGTTGCAGACCACGGCGCAGGCCACGCACGCGGCCAGCGTGCAGCAGTTCGAGGCCCTGCGCCGCCAGCTGGAGGCGCAGGGGCTGGTCGGCCGCGATGAGCAGGGCCGCAGCCTGAAGCAGTTCGCCGACAGCATGAACCAGAACCTGGCGCGGCTGACCGAGTCGAACGCCGCGCGCATGCAGGAGGTGCGCGCCACGCTGGAGGCCAAGATCAAGGATCTGCAGGCGGACAACGGCGCGCGGCTGGAGGAGATGCGCAAGACCGTCGACGAGAAACTGCACGCGACGCTGGAGGCGCGCCTGAGCGCCTCGTTCCAGCAGGTGTCCGAACGGCTCGAACGCGTGCACCAGGGCCTGGGCGAGATGCAGCAGCTGGCGCTGGGCGTGGGCGACCTGAAACGGGTGCTGACCAATGTGAAGACGCGCGGCACCTGGGGTGAGGTGCAGCTGGAGATGCTGCTGGAGCAGGTGCTCACGCCCGACCAATACGCGAAGAACGTCGAGACCATCGCCGGCAGCGGCGCGCGGGTGGAGTTTGCGCTCAAGCTGCCGGGCCAGGTGGAGGGCGGGGCGCCGGTGTGGATGCCGATCGACGCCAAGTTCCCGAAGGAGCAATACGAGCGCCTGCTGGACGCCGCCGACCGCGCCGACGCGGAAGGCGTGGCGCTGGCCGGCCGCGAGCTGGAACGCGCGGTGCGCGGCGAGGCCAAGACCATCTCGGAGAAGTACGTGTCGCCGCCGCACACCACCGATTTCGCCATCCTGTTCCTGCCGACCGAGGGCCTGTACGCGGAAGTGATGCGCCGTCCCGGCCTGGCCGACGAGCTGCAGCGCGTGAACCGCATCAGCATCGCCGGGCCATCGACCTTGTCGGCGCTGCTCAACAGCCTGCAGATGGGCTTCCGCACGCTGGCGCTGGAGAAGCGTTCGTCGGAGGTGTGGCAGGTGCTGGGCGCGGTGAAGACGGAGTTCGGCAAGTTCGGCGACGTGCTGTCGGCCACCAAGCTGGCGTTGGAGCGGGCCGCCAAGAATATCGAATCGGCCGAGACGCGCAGCCGCCAGATGGCGCGCAAGCTGAAGACGGTGGAGGCGCTGCCGAGCGAGGCGGCGCAGCTGCTGCTGGGACCTGAAATCGACAAGAATGATCTCGACATAGATTAGAAACGGAGCTCGCCATGCATGGTCGCACTCTCGATTTTTCCACGATCGGCAAACCAGCCGTCCAGCGTAACAAGATCGTCAGCGCGGCCGATGCGGTCGGACTGATACGCGACGGCGACACCATCGCCACCGGCGGCTTTGTCGGCGTCGGCTTCGCGGAGAATATCGCGGTGGCGCTGGAGCGGCGCTTCCTGTCGGCCGACAGCGGCGGCCATCCGCGCGACCTGACGTTGGTCTACGCCGCCGGCCAGGGCGACGGCAAGGAGCGCGGCCTGAATCACTTCGGCCACGAGGGCCTGCTCAAGCGCGTGGTCGGCGGCCATTGGAGCCTGGTGCCCAAGCTGCAGCAGCTGGCCATGAGCGGCAAGATCGAAGCCTACAACCTGCCGCAGGGCGTGATCAGCCAATTGTTTCGCGACACCGCCGCCGGCAAGCCCGGCCTGCTCACGCACGTGGGCCTGGGCACCTTCGTCGATCCGCGCCACGGCGGCGGCAAGATCAACGCCCGCACCACGGAGGAGCTGGTGGAGCTGCTCACGCTGGGCGGCAAGGAATACCTGTTCTACAAATCGCAGCCGGTGCACGTGGGGATCATCCGCGGCACCACGGCGGACGCCGTTGGCAACATCACCATGGAGCGCGAGGCGCTGACGCTGGAGGCGCTGGCGATCGCGATGGCCGCGCACAACTCGGGCGGCATCGTCATCGTGCAAGTCGAGCGCATCGCGGAGCGCGGCACGCTGCATCCGCGCCAGGTGAAGATCCCCGGCATCCTGGTCGATTGCGTGGTGGTGGCGGAAAAGCCCGAGTACCACATGCAGACTTTCGCCGAGCCATACAACCCGGCCTACTCGGGCGAGCTGCGCGTGCCCTTGTCGGCGGTGGCGCCGATGCCTTTGACCGAGCGGAAGATCATCGCCCGCCGCGCGTTGATGGAGCTGCGGCCTAACAATGTCGTCAACCTCGGCATCGGCATGCCGGAAGGCGTGGCGGCGGTGGCTGCGGAGGAGAAGCTGCTCGACCTGGTCACGCTGACGGCGGAACCGGGCGTGATCGGCGGCATGCCGGCCGGCGGCTTGAACTTCGGCGCGGCCACCAACGCCGACGCGGTCATCGACCAGCCCTACCAGTTCGACTTCTACGACGGCGGCGGGCTGGATGTGGCGGTGCTCGGGCTGGCGCAGGCCGATCGCCACGGCAATCTGAACGTCAGCAAATTCGGCAGCAAGCTGGCCGGCGCGGGAGGCTTCATCAACATCAGCCAGAACGCGCGCAAGGTGGTGTTTGTCGGCACCTTCACGGCGGACAAGGGGGCCACGCGCAAGTTCGTCGACGAGGTGGAGCACCGCACCTACAGCGGTGAGTACGCGGCGCGGCGCGGGCAGGAGGCGCTGTTCATCACCGAGCGCTGCGTGATGCGGCTGGTGCTGGACGGCGGCATGTCGGCGCTGGAGCTGATCGAGATCGCGCCCGGCGTGGACGTCGAGCGGGACATCCTGGCACACATGGATTTCAAGCCGGCCATCAGCGCGCAGCTTAAGGTGATGGACGCGCGCATCTTCGCGCCGCTGCCGATGAACTGGCGCACCGATTTCCTGGCGCTGCCGCTGGAGCAGCGGCTGGTGTACGACGCACAGCAGGAGCTTTTCTTCGTCAACTTCGAAGGCTTCGAGGTGAGCGACACCGAGACCATCGCCGAGATTTGCGCGCTGGTGGCGGAGCGCCTGGCGCCGCTGGGCCGCAAGGTGCCGGCGGTGATCAACTACGATAACTTCTCGATCACGCCGGAGCTGATGGACCAATATGTGGAATCGGTGAACCAGCTGGCGGAGCGCTACTACAGCAAGGTGACGCGCTACGCGCACAGCACCTTCATGCGCGCCAGCCTGGGGCGAGCCTTCCGCCGCATCGAGAAGGACGCCGCGCTGTTCGCCAACTCCGCCGAGGCGCTGCTGCGTTTGCAGGAGCCTTGAGTGCGTATTTGTGCTTGTTTGTGCGTGTTTGTTTACATTTAATGCGCTCACATGTACACTTTTACGCATGAAACGTGAAAACCTACTGTTGCAAGAGCGCCACGACCTGATATTGAAGCAATTGGAGGCAGACGGCCGCGTGATTGCTTCCGTGCTGGCGCAGAACCTGAACGTCACCGAAGACACGATACGGCGCGACCTGCGCGACCTGGCCGCCGCCGGCTTGTGCCAGAAGGTGTATGGCGGCGCGGTGCGCATCGCCGCCGCGCCGGAAAGCGGTACGCTGACCCAGCGCCTTGGCCGCGAGCAGTCCGGCAAATCGCGCCTGGCCACGGCCGCCGCCACGCTGGTCAAGCCGGGCAGCGTGATTTTCCTCGATGCCGGTTCCAGCAATCTGGCCATCGCCGACGCCTTGCCGAACGCGCCGCTGACAGTGCTGACCAACGCGCCGTCAATCGCGGCGCGGCTGTTGGACAAGCCTCACGTGGAACTGATCATGATCGGTGGCCGCATCAAGCAGGGCCTGGGCGGCAGCGTGGGCGCGACCGCGCTGCGCGAGGTGGAGCTGCTGCGGCCCGACCTGTATTTCGTCGGCGCATGCGGCGTCGATCTGCAGGCCGGCATCACCGCCGTCGATTTCGAGGAGGCCGAATTCAAGCGCCGCCTGGCTGCGCACAGCAAGGCCACCGCCGTCGTCGCCACCGCCGCGAAGCTGGGCGCGGTCGCGTCCTTTCTGGTGCTGCCGATTGCCCAGTTGACGCATCTGGTGGTCGAGCGGGATACCGATGCGCGATTGATGGATGCCTATTCCGCAGCCGGCGCCCGCCTGCTGCGCGCCGCATAATGAAGGCTGCCCCGATGACCACTGGACTGCAACGACGCGTTTCAACCCGCCTGGCCTTCCTGGCCGCCGGCATGGCGATGTCCGCTTGGGCGCCGCTGGTGCCGTTCGCGCAGGTGCGCACCGGCGTGGAGCCTGGCCAGCTTGGCCTGCTGCTGCTTTGCCTGGGCATAGGTTCGCTGCTGGCGATGCCGGTGACCGGCGTGATGGCCGCGCGCTTCGGCTGCCGCCGCATCATTCTGGCATCCGGCTTCGGATGCTGCCTTGTGTTCCCCTTGCTGGCGATCGCGCCGGCGGCGTGGTCGCTGGCGTTGGCGCTGTTCCTGTTCGGCGCGGCGATAGGTACGCTGGATGTGGCGATGAATATCCAGGCCGTGATCGTCGAGAAGGAATACGGTGGCGCGCTGATGTCGGGCTTTCATGGATTGTTCAGCGTGGGCGGCATCGTCGGCGCCGGCGGCATGACGCTGATGCTGTGGGCGGGGCTGGACCTGGTCGCCGTGTCGCTGGTGCTGGCGTTGGTCGTCGCGCTGGTGGTGGCCTTCGCTGGTCCGCACCTGTTGCGCGACCCCGTGCCGTCGGAGCGCGACGCGCCTTTGTTCGTCGTTCCGCGCGGCGCGGTGATATTGATCGGGGCCTTATGCTCGCTGGTGTTCCTGGCCGAGGGTGCGGTGCTGGACTGGAGCGCTGTCTTCCTGACCAGCGGCGGCGGTTTCACGGAGGGACAGGGCGGCCTCGGTTACGCGGCCTTCGCGGTGGCGATGACGGTGGGGCGGCTCAATGGCGATAAGCTGGTGCATCGCTGGGGCGGCGGGCGCTTGCTGCTGCTGGGTGGCTTGTGCGCTGCGCTGGGATTCCTGAGCGTGGTGTTGGCGCCGTCGCCGTGGATCGCGCTGGCCGGTTTCGCATTGATCGGCACCGGCGCGTCGAACATCGTGCCGGTGTTGTTCAGCGCCGCCGGCAACCAGAAGGACATGCCGGCCAGCCTGGCGATCAGCGCCATCACCACCATCGGCTATGCGGGCATACTGGCCGGGCCGGGACTGATAGGATTCGTGGCGCACGCGTTCGGATTGCAGCTGGCGTTCGCGGGACTCGCTTGCGGCATGCTGCTGGTTGCGGCCAGCGCGGGCATGGGGGTGGCTACGCCGCGCAGTTCCGGCTAGCGGCTGCTCAGGCGTTCCAGACGCATGCGGTGACGTTCGTCGGTGACGCTGCGCGCCGCCAGATACACCGCCAGCGTGACCGATATGCCGCTGCCCCCGGCCAGCAGGAACATCAACAGGATCTGGTAGCGCACCGCGTCCATCGGGTCCATGCCGGCGAGGATCTGGCCGGTCATGATGCCGGGCAGCGTGATGATGCCGGCGGCCGACATCTGGTTGATCAGCGGGATCAGTCCCTTGCGCACCGATTCGCGTATCAGCGGCGCCAGAGCCTCGTTGCGGGTGGCGCCCAGCACCAGCTGTGCTTCGATGGCGGTGCGCGAGTTGACCACGCCGCCGTAGAAGGTGTCCAGTCCCAAGCTGGCGGAATTGAGCACGTTGCCTAGCACGATGCCGATCAGCGGGACCGCGTACTGCGGCTCGTACCACGGCGTGGGATGCAGCACCGTCAGCAGCGCCAGCACCACGGTGGCGATGCTGGACAACCCGACGCTGGCGGTGGACAGCCACACGCCGGGCCAGCCGCGCAGGCCATGCGCGGGCCGCATCGCCACTTCGCGCGCGGCGGCCATAATCATCAGCAGCGCCACGGCCAGCGTGGCGGCAGGGGAGGCGAGCGCGAACACCCAGCGCAGCACCAGCCCGACCAGCAGCAGCTGCACCACCATGCGCGTGGCGGACCACAGCATCTTGCGCTGCATACGCAAGCCCAGATACGCCGAGATGCCGGCATTGAGCAGCACCAGCGAGGAGGCGATCGCCAGGTCGACGGCGCCTGGCTGGATCGGCGTCATGGCGGCGCTCATGGTGCGGCTCCGTTGTCGGTGAGGCGGCGGTCGCGCATCGTCATGGCGCGGTGGCCCAGCGTTTGCGCCTGCGATTCGGAGTGCGTGACCAGCACGATGGACAGTCCTGCCGCGAGTTCCTTTTGCAGCAGTTGTTCGGTGGCGGCGACGGCGGCCGGGTCCAGCGCGGCGGTGGGTTCGTCGAGCAGCAGCACCTGCGGCCTGCAGGCCAGCGAACGTATCAGCGCCATGCGCTGCCGCTCGCCGGTGGAGAGGCGGCTGATGTCGCTCTCCAGCAGCGCCGGCGACAGGTTCAGTTGCGGCAGCAGCTCGCGCACGCGTTCCATTTGTTCGGGTTTGAAATGCTGGCCGGCGGTCGGCAGCCACCATGCCGCTTCGGCCGGTTGATAGACCACGGCGGCGCGCCATGCGGGCGCGCTCATGCCAGCGCGCGGCTGGCCGTTCAGCAGCGCCTCGCCGGTGTTGGGATCGAGGTCGCACAGCATCCGCAGCAGCAGGCTTTTGCCGGCGCCGGACGGGCCGGAGATGGTCAGGCATTGGCCCGCTTCGAGATCGAAGGAGAACGGGCCGGCCAGCGGCGATTGCAGGTTGCGGACGCGCAGGCGCGGGCTCACGCTGGGCTGATGCATCGGCTCAGACAAGGCCATCGAATAGCAGCACGTCGACCATCTCGCCGGCGGCGATGCTGGCTTGCGCCTCGCGCAGAACGACGATGCAGTTCGCCTCGGTCATCGAGCGCAGGATGCCCGAGCCTTGCGCACCGGTGAGGCGCACTTGCGGTTCGCCGCCCGCGCCGGCGCTGATGATGCCGCGCTGGTATTCGGTGCGGCCAGGGCGCTTGCGGATCGCTTCGGTGCAGCGGGCCTGCATCATAGGCAGCGTCGATTGCGCGCCCATCATGCGCAGCAGCGCGGGACGGGCGAACAGGTAGAACGACACCATCACCGCCACCGGGTTGCCGGGCAGGCCAAACAGCCATGCGCTGCCTGCCTCCGTTCGGATCTGGCCGAAGGCGAGCGGGCGGCCGGGACGCATCGCCAGCTTCCAGAAGGCGACGTCGCCGATGCGGGCGAGGATGTCGCGCGTGTAGTCGGCCGCGCCTTCGGAGACGCCGCCGGAGGTGATGATGGCGTCGGCCTGCGCGCTTGCTTCGCGCAGCGCGGCTTCCAGCGCGGCCGGGTCGTCGCGCACGATGCCCATGTCGATGATCTCGCAGCCGAGCCGTGTCAGCATGCCGAACAGGGTGTAGCGGTTGCTGTCGTAGACGCAGCCTTCATCGAGGCTGTCGCCCAGCGAGCGCAGTTCGTCGCCGGTGGAGAAGAAGGCCACGCGCAGTTTGCGTTGCACGGCGACTTCGCCGATGCCGAGCGAGGCCACCAGGCCCAGGTCGGCCGGGCGCAGAATTTTTCCCTTGGCCAGGGCGATGCCGCCGGCTTTCAGGTCTTCGCCGGCGAAGCGGCGGTTGGCTCCGGGGCGGATGGCGCCGTGCGCGATCGTGACGGTGTCGGCGCCGATGTGCGCGGCCAGTTCCTGCTGCAGCACGCTGTCGCAGCCGGGCGGGATGGCGGCGCCGGTCATGATGCGGACGCATTCGCCGGCTTGCGGCGTTTGCGTGCAAGGGCGGCCGGCGTAGGCGATGCCGATCACCTTGAAAGTGGCGTCGGGCGCGCCGGCCGCGGGCAGGTCGGCGCCGCGCAGCGCGTAGCCATCCATCGCGGAGTTGTCGTAGGCCGGGACGTTGATCGGCGAGACGATGTCCTCGGCCAGCACGCGGTCGAGGGCGGCGCGCAGGGGCAGCGTTTCGGTGGCGGCGACGGGTGTCATGCGCTCGCAGATGATGCGCTGCGCTTCGGCGACCGGCATCGCGTCGGCTGCGGGCTCGCCGGCCGGGGCGGCGGGTGCCGGCGCGGGCGCTCGCTCATGCTGCTGCAGTTCGGCCAGCGTGTTGATGTTGCGGAAGGCGTCGGCATCGTCGAACATCACTTCGGCCACGCGCAGCGATTTGTACCAGCTCTCCATGCGGCGCGCGCCGGTGGCGAGGTAGGCGTCCAGCTGCGGCAGCAGGCTGGCCTTGAGCAGCGCGAACACCGGATGCAGCTGGCGCCGCGGTTCGCCGCCTTCTTCGGATTCCATGGTCACGGCCAGCGCGACGTCGGCGTCCTGCGCCTGCATGGCCGCGTGCAGGCGTTCGGCCAAGTCGGCCGGCAGGAAGGGCGAATCGCAGGGCGCCGTCAGCAGCAGTTCGGTGGGGCAGTACTGCAGGCCGATTTGCAGGCCGGCCAGAGGGCCTTCGAAGCCGTCCAGGTAGTCCGGCAGCACCGGCGCCTCGCCCGCCACCGCCTGGTACTGCGGCAGGTTGCGGTTGGCGTTGATGACGATGGTGGCGGCTTGCGGCGCCAGGCGGCGCATCACGTGTTCGACCAGCGTCGTGCCGCGGAACGGCTGCAGGCCCTTGTCGACGCGGCCCATGCGCGTGCCGCGGCCGCCCGCCAGTATCAGTCCTGTGACCTTGCTCTTCAAAGACAAACTACCCTCCGATGTAAGACATTTCCACCTTGTTGGCGCTGCGTTGCAGGCCGTCGGTATTGTTGGTGCGCAGTTCCGAGTAGCGGTCGCCGCGCGCCCGCCACAGGTGCGCCAGCACGGTGCTGATTTCCTCGTCGCTGCGGCCGTCGCGCAGCAGGGCGCGCAGATCGTGGCCGCTGCTGGCGAACAGGCAGGTGTACAGCTTGCCCTCGGTCGACAGGCGCGCGCGGCTGCAGTCGCTGCAGAAGGCTTGTGTGACGCTGGATATCAGGCCGATCTCGCCGCCGCCGTCGGCGTAGCGCCAGCGCGCGGCGGTTTCGCCGGTGTAGTTGGCGTTCAGTGGCGTCAACGGCATCTCGGCGTGGATGCGGCGCACGACTTCGGACGATGGTATCACCTCGTCCATTTTCCAGCCATTGGAGGCGCCCACGTCCATGTACTCGATGAAGCGCAGGATGTAGGGCGTGTGCCTGAAATGGCGGGCCATCGGCAGGATTTCCTGGTCGTTCATGCCGGCCTTGACCACCATGTTGATCTTGATCGGGCCCAGGCCCACTTGATGTGCCGCATCGATCCCGCGCAGCACGTCGTCGACCGAGAAGTCGACGTCGTTCATGCGCTGGAAGGTGGCGTTGTCGAGCGCGTCGAGCGAGACGGTGATGCGCTGCAGGCCGGCGTCCTTGAGCGATTGCGCCTTGCGCGCCAGCAGCGAGGCGTTGGTGGTCAGCGTCAGGTCGAGCGGCTTGCCGTGGATGGTCTTGAGCTCGGCCAGCATGGCGATCAGGCGTTCGAGGTTCTTGCGCAGCAGCGGTTCGCCGCCGGTCAGGCGGATTTTTTCGACGCCGTGGGCGATGAAGGTTTTCGCCAGGCGGGTGATTTCCTCGAACGTCAGCAGCGAGGTGTGCGGCAGGTATTGGTAGTCGTTGTCGAACACCGCCTTGGGCATGCAGTAGACGCAGCGGAAGTTGCAGCGGTCGGTGACGGAGATGCGCAGGTCGTGCAGCGGGCGCGCCAGCTGGTCGCTCAGCAGGCCGGTCGGCGCTTCCAGGATCGCGGGAATGGCGGGCGGCGCGGGGCGCTGGCTGGCCATCATGATAATTTTCTCTGCCATGGCTCTACAATCTTGCGGTTTTTGAAATGCGGGGCAACAGTTGGACAACTACAAGAAGCTACGATAGCACGCCGCCGCCAACTCGGTGGGGTGGGGCTCCATTAAAAAAGCCCCGCCGGCCTGAACGCGCTCAAGAGCGCGCCCGGTGCCGGCGGGGCTTTTTGGTGTTGCTATTCGCTGCGATTAGCGGCGGGTGTCCACCTGGACCAGCGGCTCGTCATTTTGCGGCGGCAGCGGTTTGCGTTCGCGGGGAACGCGGACCGGTGCGACTGCCTTGGCGGCTGCTTCCTGGGCGGCGCGCAGCTTGGCTGGATCGGTGGCTGCCAGCGTCAGGCCGGCGGAGCCGAGCACAGCTTGCAGGTCGATCGGGGCCGATGGCGCCACCGGTGCCGGCGCAGGCGCTGGAGCCGGGGCAGGTGCTGGCGCTGCGGCGACCGGTTCGGCTACCGCTGGTGCTGCAACCGGAGCTGCGACAGGCGCTGCAACGGGTGCGGCAACTGCTGGTGCTGCAACCGGGGCTGGCGTTGGCGCAACAGGCTCTGCTACGACCGGCGCGGCTTCCACCACGACAGGGGCGGCAACTTCAGCCACCACTGCCGGGGCTTCCACGGCGACTGGCGCTGCCACTGCGGCCGGAGCGTCCACCACGGCGGCTGCTGGCTCGACGACAACAGGCGCGGCTTCCACCACAGGTGCCGCGACGGCGGCTGGTGCCTCCGCCACTGGCGTTGCGACGGCAGCGACTGGCTCGGCGGCTGGTGCCTCGATGGCGGCCGGTGCTTCGGCGGTCACTGGCGTGGCGGCGGCTGGCGCTTCCACTGCCGGTGCTGCGGCTGCTTCGATCACGGCTGCCGGGGCTGCCGCTACTTCGGCTGCGGCGGCTGGTGCGCTGAAGCTCAGGGCGATCTGCTCGCCTTGCTCGCCGGCTTCACCTGCAGCCGATTCCTGGCCTTCCGCGCCTTCGACACCTTCGGCGCCGTCACGGTCGCGGCGATTGCGGTTGCGGCCGCCACGACGACGACGACGACGCGGCTCTTCACCGTCCACCGCTGCTTCGTTTTCCTCGCCTTCCGGGCCGGTGCTCGGCGCGGTTTTCAGGATGCTGGTCGCCGCTTCGGTCACCGGGCCGGTCGACGGCACGCCGACGTTCAGCGCCAATTCCTCAACCTTGGCTTCGACTGGCGCTTTGTCCGCGCGTGGTTCGCGTGGAGGACGTGGCGTGCGCTCGGCGCGCTCAGGACGCTCGGCGCGTTCAGCGCGTTCGCGTGGGGCCTGGCCTTCGGCCGCCTGGTTTTCACGCGGCTCGCGTGGCTCGCGCGGTGGACGCGGTGGGCGTGCCGGACGGCCGTTGGCGTCCGCTGCCTTCGCTTCGTCCGCTGCCGGACGGGCTGCGCCTGGTTCGCGCTCTTCGCGCTCGCCACGGCCTGGGCCCTTGCCATTACGGTTGCGGCCGCGTGGGCCACGTGGGTTGCGTTCGCCACGGTCGCCGGACGGCGCCTTGACCACGATGGTCGGCTGCTGCGGCAGGGCCGTCGGCGCCGGTTTCGGGCTCAGGAAGCTGAACAGCTTGGCGAAGAAACCTTGCTCGGCCGGCGCAGGCACCGGGGCCGGCGCTGGCTTGATGACGGTTTCGGTCGGCTTGCGCTCGACCAGCGGTGCAGGCTGGTCCGGGGTGATGGTCTTGACCATGGCTTCCTGGCGCGGCTTGGCTTCTTCCTTCTGGCGCTTGCTGTAGGCCATGTCGGTTTCGGCTTGCTCGGCCAGCGAGTAGCTCGCCTGGCTGTCTTCCAGACGCGGATCGTCGTGCTTGATGCGCTCGAGCTTGTAGTGCGGGGTTTCCAGGTGCTTGTTCGGCACCAGGATGATGCTGATGCGGTGGCGGGTCTCGATCTTGAGCACTTCGCCGCGCTTTTCGTTCAGCAGGAAGGCTGCCACATCCACGGGAACCTGCACGTGGATGGTGGCCGAGTTTTCCTTCATCGCCTCTTCCTGGATGATGCGCAGGACTTGCAGGGCCGACGATTCGGTGTCGCGGATGTGGCCGGTGCCGGAGCAGCGCGGGCAGGTCACGTGCGAACCTTCGGACAGCGACGGACGCAGGCGCTGGCGCGACAGTTCCATCAGGCCGAAGCGGGAGATCTTGCCCATCTGGACGCGGGCGCGGTCGTGGTGCAGCGCGTCTTTCAGGCGCTGTTCGACTTCGCGCTGGTTCTTGGCCACTTCCATGTCGATGAAGTCGATCACGATCAGGCCGCCCAAGTCGCGCAGGCGCAGCTGGCGGGCCACTTCTTCGGCCGCTTCGCAGTTGGTGTTGAAGGCGGTGGTTTCGATGTCCGAACCGCGGGTGGCGCGGGCCGAGTTGACGTCGACCGAGACCAGCGCTTCGGTGTGGTCGATCACGATGGCGCCGCCCGATGGCAGCGGCACGGTGCGGCTGTAGGCGGTTTCGATCTGGTGTTCGATCTGGAAGCGGGAGAACAGCGGCACGTCGTCGCTGTAGCGCTTGACGCGGTGGACCATGTCCGGCATCACGTGGCTCATGAACTGGTGAGCCTGCTCGTAAATGTCGTCGGTGTCGATCAGGATTTCGCCGATGTCCGGCTGGAAGTAGTCGCGGATGGCGCGGATGACCAGCGACGATTCCTGGTAGATCAGGAAGGCGCCCGAGGCCGACTTGCCGGCGCCTTCGATCGCGCGCCACAGCTGCATCAGGTAGTTCAAGTCCCACTGCAGTTCATCGACGTTGCGGCCGATGCCGGCGGTGCGGGCAATCACCGACATGCCTGGCGGCAGGTCCAGCTTGTCCATGGTTTCGCGCAGTTCCTGGCGCTCTTCGCCTTCGACACGGCGGGAAACACCACCACCGCGCGGGTTGTTCGGCATCAGGACCAGGTAGCGGCCGGCCAGCGAGACGAAGGAGGTCAGGGCGGCGCCCTTGTTGCCGCGCTCTTCCTTTTCCACCTGGACCATGATTTCCTGGCCTTCGCGCAGCGCTTCCTTGACGGAGGCGTTGCGGACATCCACACCTTCGCGGAAGTAAGTGCGTGCTACTTCCTTGAACGGCAGGAAACCGTGGCGATCTTCGCCGTAGCTGACGAAGCAAGCTTCCAGCGACGGCTCGATGCGGGTGATCACGCCTTTGTAGATGTTGGATTTGCGCTGTTCGCGGCCGGCGGTTTCGATGTCGATATCGATCAGTTTCTGACCGTCGACGATCGCTACGCGCAGTTCTTCTTGCTGCGTAGCATTAAACAACATGCGTTTCATTTTTATAAACTCCGCGACCCGTAGGTCATCTCTGTGCCGCTCGGTTTCTTACGACCGAGGCAGCGAGGTACAGGGATATACGCGAGAATTAATGTGATTGCGGTGGGTATGCCCATCCTGTGCGGCGCAGAGACGCGAACGAAAACGTCCGCATCGCGGCCGCAACTGGGCGCATGAGGTCGATCGACATGCCGAGTGCTCGCATCACCTGCAATTCATCCATGCGGCCCCTGACGGACGGCAGAGAAATGCAGGCGGTGAGCAACGTCGTTGAGAGCCAAATCCTATCCAGGCTTACGTACTACAAGTATTGCAACTTCGGTAACCAGGCTTGTTTCAGCCTTCCGTCGAGCTTGCAGCAAAGCATGGGGTCCGGCGAAAACGGCAAGCGTTATCAACTTCATCAACCGGCCAGCTCGACTCTAGACCAAGCTGGCCGGACTTTATCCTTACAATCCAACCATATTAATTCAGCATCCTTGCCGGCATCCGATTACAACAACGGTGCAACCTTGATTTCGTCAGGGGTGGTGCGTATACATTTTTTCCTCTGAATTTGCAATTTGGCGAGGCCAGTGGAGACGCCCCTGTGTAAAATGTGCTTTTATTCTTACACTTGCCGCAGATTGAACCGCAGCGAAACAATTATATATTCAAAATGAAGGACTTAGAGAGATTTCTGGGAAGACAGAGCAAATGAAGATGCAAAATGATGTTGTTCCCCCTTCAACCCCCGTTCCGCTGCAAGCACAATTCGTCACAATTACTGAAGAAGAAGCCGGTCAGCGCATCGATAACTACCTGTTGCGCGTTTGCAAAGGCGTGCCGAAAAGTCACGTCTATCGTATCCTGCGCTCGGGCGAGGTGCGGGTCAACAAGGGGCGTATCGACCAGATGTACCGTTTGGTACAGGGTGATATCGTCCGTATTCCGCCGGTCCGCATCGCGGAGAAGGCCGACACCACCCATGTGCCGGCCGCCGAATTCAAGGTGATTTTCGAGGATGCCCACCTGCTGGTGATCGACAAGCCGGCCGGCGTGGCCGTGCACGGCGGTTCCGGCGTGTCCTTCGGCGTGATCGAGCAGTTACGCGCGTCCCGTCCGGATGCGAAGTTCCTGGAGCTGGTGCACCGGCTGGACCGCGATACGTCCGGGTTGCTGTTGCTGGCGAAGAAGCGCTCGGCGCTGACCAGCTTGCATGAGCAGATGCGTGACGGCCATACCGACAAGCGCTACCTGACGATGGTGGCGGGCGACTGGAAAAACGCGCGCCAGCACGTCAAGCTGCCGCTGCATAAATACACCACCGCCGACGGCGAACGTCGCGTGGCGGTGCAGGCCGACGGCATGCCATCGCATACCGTGTTCACGCTGCTGAAGAAATTCAAGGACTTCGCCCTGCTGGAAGCCGAACTGAAGACCGGGCGCACGCACCAGATCCGCGTGCACCTGTCATCTTCCGGCTTCGCCATCGTAGGTGACGACAAGTACGGCGATTTTGCGCTAAACCGCGCCTTGCTGAAAGCCGATGCCACGCGCGGCGCGCTCAAGCGCATGTTCCTGCACGCGCATCAGATCACGTTTACCCATCCGGATTCCGGCAAAATCATGACGCTGAACGCGCCTTTAGCCACCGAATGTGAGCGATTCTTGCTAAGCTTGGGGAAACCTCTTAACTAATCGTAAATATTTATTGAAGGAGCCGGCCTGCGGTTGCAGGCCGGAAGACATGGCAAGAAAGCAATTCGACTTAATCGTTTTCGATTGGGATGGAACGTTGATGGATTCCACATCAACGATCGTCAAGTGCATCCAGGCAGCGGCCAGGGACCTGTCCTTGCCGATTCCCCGCGACGACGTGGCCGCCCATGTGATCGGCCTCGGCCTGCATGAAGCCATGCAGGCGGTGTTGCCGGAGATCGATCCGTCCTACTATCCGCGCATGGTGGAGCGTTACCGCTATCATTTTCTGTCGCGCGACCACGAGCTGACGCTGTTCCCGGGCGTGCACGACATGCTGACGGAGTTGTCGCAGAACGGTTATTTCCTGGCGGTGGCCACCGGCAAGAGCCGGGTCGGTCTGAACCGCGCCATGAATGACGTCAAGGTATTGTCAATGTTTGACGCCACCCGTTGCGCCGACGAAACCTTCTCCAAGCCTCATCCCGCCATGTTGCAGGAACTGACGCGGGAGTTGGGACAGGATATGCGCCGTACCGTGATGATTGGCGATACTTCGCATGACTTATTAATGGCGAACAATGCCGGTGCGGCCGCCATCGCGGTCCAGTACGGTGCGCATCCGGCCGACCAGCTGGCCGCCTGCAATCCGCTGTACTCGGCCGTCACGGTGGCCGAGCTGCACCAATGGCTGAGCGAGAACGCTTAATGGCTGACGAGGATATTTTGGTCTGCGCCGCCGACGCGGTGCTGGAAGGCGGCAAGGGTGTGCGCTTCCTGGTGACCGCCGGCGGCGATGACGGTACGGGCTTCGTGGTGCGCTACGGCGGCAAGGTGTACGGCTACCTGAACCGCTGCGCCCACGTGCCGATCGAGCTGGACTGGGCCGAAGGCGAGTTCTTCGAGTCCAGCGGCCTGTACCTGATGTGTTCCACCCACGGCGCGATTTATGCGCCCGAAAGCGGCTTTTGCGCCGGCGGACCATGCAAGGGCGGACGTTTGCGCCCGATCAGCGTGGTGGAGCGCGACCAGCAGATTTTCTGGCAGCCGGATGACTACGTGCGCCCCGCGCGCGCCTGACCCTGTAACAAGACGAGAACTATGAGCGATAACACTAGCGAAAATGGCGGCAACGCCGCCGAAAAACCCGTATCTCCTGTGCCTACCAAGGCCACGGTCGCGGCTTCCAGCTGGGAGCGCGAAGTGCTGGAAAAGCTGGTGTTCGCCACGCTGAAGGAGCAAAAGGCGGCGCGCCGCTGGGGTATCTTCTTCAAGGCGGTGACACTGCTGGTGGTGGTGGTCGGGCTGAGCGCCTACCTGGACATCAGCTGGACCGGCACCGAGGAAACCCTGGGTCGCCACACGGCATTGATCGAGATCGACGGCGCGATCGAGTCGGAAGGCAGCGGCGCCGCCTCGGTGGTGATCCCGGCCCTGAACAAGGCGTTTTCCGACAGCGGCTCGGTGGCGGTGGTGATGCATATTAATAGTCCCGGCGGCAGCCCGGTGCAGGCCGGCATGATCGTCGACGAGATGGTGCGCCTGCGCAAGGGCTATCCGACCAAGCCGCTGTACGTGGTGGTGGACGAGATCTGCGCCTCCGGCTGCTACTACATCGCCGCCGGCGCCGACCGCATCTATGTCAACAAGGCCAGCATCATCGGTTCGATCGGCGTGCTGATGGACGGCTTCGGCTTCACCGGCATCATGGAAAAGGTGGGCGTCGAGCGCCGCCTGCTGACCGCCGGCGAGAATAAGGGCTTTATGGACCCGTTCAGCCCGCTGACAGAAAAGCACAAGCAGCACGCGCAAACCATGCTCAACGAGATCCACCAGCAGTTCATCCAGGTGGTGCGCAACGGCCGCGGCAAGCGCCTGAAGGAAACGCCGGACATGTTCTCCGGCCTGTTCTGGACCGGCGCCAAGTCCATCGACATGGGCCTGGCCGATGCCTTCGGCACGGTCGACAGCGTGGCGCGCGACGTGGTCAAGGCCGAAGACATCATCGACTATACCCAGCATGAAGGCTTGCCGGAGCGTGTGCTGAAGAAATTCGGCGCGGCGATGGGCGCGGGCGCGGTGAAATCCGCGGTGGATAACGTCAAGCCCAGCCTGCGTTAGTCGGGCAGGGCGGGCAGGTAGGCGGGCTGGTCATTAGCCGCAGTGATAGCATCACTGGACTAGCGATTAACATTAACAATCCAGCCTTATTCCTGCTTGCATATCTGACTTGGTGGACTATAGTGGTGTTGTAGTTCTTTCCAAGGGGGGCCGATATAAACAGTTTATCTTGTTGTCAGCACGATCTTGTTCAGTTTTGATGGAACTACTCAGCTGCATCATGGATGCGGAGTAGAGAGAATTTCGATTCCTCGTAATGAGTCCTGTGATGGGACTGAAAACAGCGGCGCAATGCCGCTGTTTTCAATTGTGGCCTCGTTTTGCGCGAAACCGCCGGCGTCCAGCCAGGCGAGGAAGTGGGCCTGGCGGTCGGCATGCCATTGGTCGCGCGGGCAGCACGGCGTTTCGTCGGCGGAGATGTGGCTGCGGCAGCGCGCCAGCAACAGCTCGGTTCTATGCATGGCGGCCTGTTCTTGTGCCGCTGTCGTCACGGTGAGTAGGGTAGTCATGGTGAGTCCTGCTGAGCATTCCTAATGCATTAGGCGGATTCCTAACGCGGTTTTCAGTCTATCAATGGAATCACTATAGGACTTGATATGCATCAAGGAATGGATGTCCAGGACATTTGCTGCGGCGCAGCAGGCGGCGCCTTCCCGCTGACATCGGCATCCTGTAAAATCCGGCCATGAGTAAATTATCCCTAGACCGCATCCTGCAATCGCAGGGTTACGGCACCCGCAAGTATTGCCGATCCCTGATCGAAGATGGCGAAGTGAGCATCGGCGGCGTCGTGCACGACAATTACAAAGCCAGCATCGAGACCGATGGCCTGGTGCTGACCATCTTCGACGAAGAATGGGTGTACCGCGAACACCTGTACATCGCGCTCAACAAGCCGGCCAATTTCGAATGTTCGCGCAAGCCCAGCCACCATCCCGGCGTGCTGACCTTGCTGCCCGAGCAGTTCAGCTGGCGTGAGGTGCAGCCGGTCGGCCGACTCGACCATGACACCACCGGCATGCTGCTGATGTCGGACGATGGCCCGTTTATCCATGCGCAATCGTCGCCGAAGCGGCACGTGCCGAAGATTTACCAGGCCACCACGCAGGAGCCGGTGACCGACGAGCTGGTGGCGCAATTGCTGTCCGGCGTGCAGCTGCACGACGAGCCGGCGCCGCTGGCGGCGCAGACGTGCATCAAGCGCGGCGAGCATCGGCTGGAAATCGTGCTGGAGCAGGGCAAGTATCACCAGGTCAAACGCATGCTGGCGGCTGCGGGCAACCATTGCAGCGCCCTGCACCGCTCCGCCATCGGCACGCTGACGCTGGAATCGCTGGGCATCGCGGAAGGCGAGTGGTGCTACCTGACGCCGGAACAACTGGCCTTGCTGGCCCCTTCCGCATGAAGCTGGCGACGCTGAAGGACGGCACGCGCGACGGCCAATTGATGGTGGTGTCGCGCGACCTGAAGACGGCGCAGCTGGCCGACGGCGTGGCCCGCACCCTGCAGCGCGCCCTGGACGATTGGACCTTCATCGCCCCGCAACTGGACGCTATCTACCAGGATCTGAACCAGGGACGCGCCCGCCGCAGCTTCGATTTCGAGCCTGCAAACTGCATGGCGCCGCTGCCGCGCGCCTTCCAGTGGGCCGATGGTTCGGCCTACGTCAACCACGTCGAGCTGGTGCGCAAGGCGCGCGGCGCCGAGCTGCCGCCGTCATTCTGGGAAGACCCGCTGATGTACCAGGGCGGCAGCGACGATTTCCTCGGCCCGGCCGATGACATCGAACTGTTCCGCGAGGAATGGGGCATCGATTTCGAGGCCGAAGTGGCGGTGATCACCGACGATGTGCCCATGGGCGTGACACCGGACCAGGCGCACCAGCGCATCCGGCTGCTGATGCTGGTCAACGATGTGTCGCTGCGCAACCTGATTCCGGACGAGCTGGCCAAAGGCTTTGGCTTCGTCCAGTCCAAGCCGGCCACCAGCTTTTCGCCGGTGGCGGTCACGCCGGACGAGCTGGACGACGCCTGGAAGGGCGGCAAGGTCCACCTGCCGCTGCTGTCGACCTGGAACGGCAAGCTGGTCGGCAAGCCGCAGGCCGGCGTGGACATGGTGTTCAACTTCCCGCAGCTGATCGCCCACCTGGCCAAGTCGCGCAATGTGCGGGCCGGCTCGATCATCGGCTCGGGCACGGTGTCCAACAAGGATGCCAAGCGCGGCTATTCCTGCATCGCCGAGCAGCGCTGCCTGGAGACGATCGCCGGCGGCGCGCCGGTCACGCCGTTCATGGCCTTCGGCGATACCATCCGCATCGAAATGCTGGGCGGCGACGGTAAATCCGTGTTCGGCGCCATCGAGCAGCGTGTCCAGCAGGCGGGCGCGGCGAAATTGCCGTAAGGAATCTACGAGCAGGCCCGGAAATACCGCCGTATTCCGGCGATGGCCTGGTCTCGCCGCGGCCGATAATGGCACGGTCGAGATAAACCCCGCAGCAGGCAGATTTCCATGGCAGAAGACAGCGACGCAGAAAAGACCGAACCCGCGTCACCGAAGCGCCTCGAGCAGGCGCGTGAGGAAGGCGATGTTCCCCGTTCGCGGGAAGTGGCGACGTTTACCGTGCTGATGGCCGCGGGCGCCGGCCTGTGGATGACCGGCGACGGCCTGGTCGGCCAGCTGCATTCCGCCCTGGTGTCCGGCCTGACGCTGAACCAGGAGCAGATCTTCGATGCCGATATCCTGCTCAACCGCATCGGCGTCGACGTGGTGCGGGTGATGCTGGCCTGCCTGCCGCTGGGCATCGCGGTGATGCTGGTGGCACTGGCGTCGCCGCTGCTGGTGGGCGGCTGGCTGTTCAGCGGCAAGGCGGTCGCGCCCAACTTCAATAAACTCAATCCCGCCAACGGCCTGGGCAATATGTTCTCGTCCAACTCGCTGGTCGAGCTGTTCAAGGCCGTGGCCAAGGCGCTGGTGGTGGGCCTGGTGGCCTGGCTGGTGGTGATGAAGCAGAAGGACGCCGTGATCGGCCTGGCGGTCGAGCCGCTCAAGCTGGGCACGGTGCATCTGCTGAACATGCTGGGCAGCAGCTTCCTGTTCATTGTCGGCGCGCTGGGCTTGATCGCGGCCATCGATGGGCCTTACCAGATGTGGCATTACGCGAACAAGCTGAAGATGACCCGCCAGGAGCTGATCCAGGAATCCAAGGAATCGGACGGCAATCCGCAAATCAAGGCCAAGATCCGCCAGCTGCAGCGCGAGATGGCCAAGCGCCGCATGATGGCCGACGTGCCGACCGCCGACGTGGTGGTGACCAACCCGACCCACTACGCGGTCGCGCTCAAGTACAGCGACGGCATGCGCGGCGCGCCGAAAGTGGTGGCCAAGGGCACCGACGAAGTGGCGGCCAGGATCCGCGAGATCGCCAAAGAAAACAAGGTGACGCTGCTGGAAGCGCCGGCGCTGGCGCGCGCGCTGCACAAGCACACCGAGATCGGCGACGAGATTCCGGAGGCGCTGTATTCGGCCGTGGCCGAGGTGCTGGCCTATGTGTTCCAGCTGCGCCTGTTCAGCAGGGGCGGCGGCAACCGGCCGGATATACCGAAGACACTCGATGTGCCGCCTGAGCTCGATCCGCTCAACCCCGCGTCGCAAAAGAAGAAACCCGACTTGAATAACGGAGCACCCGCATGAACGCCCTGAGCAACCTGAAACTGCCGCCCTGGCTGCAAGGCCTGGCCAACAGCCGCAACAAGAGCAGCCTGGCCGCGCCTATCCTGATCATCATGCTGCTGGCGATGATGGTGCTGCCGTTGCCGGCCTTCGTGCTCGACATCTTCTTCAGTTTCAATATCGCGCTGGCGGTGATCGTGTTGCTGACCAGCCTGTACACGGTCAAGCCGCTGGACTTCATGGCCTTCCCGACCATCCTGCTGGTGTCAACCATGCTGCGCCTGTCGCTGAACGTGGCATCGACCCGCGTGGTGCTGACCGAGGGCCACACCGGCGCCGACGCGGCCGGCAAGGTGATCGAGGCCTTCGGCCACTTCCTGATCGGCGGTAACTACACGGTCGGTATCGTGGTGTTCATCATTTTGACGATCATTAACTTCACCGTGGTGACCAAGGGTGCGGGCCGTATCGCCGAGGTGGGCGCGCGTTTCGCCCTGGATGCGATGCCGGGCAAGCAGATGGCGATCGACGCCGACCTCAACGCCGGCCTGATCGGCGAGGCCGATGCCCGCAAGCGCCGCAGTGAAGTGGCGCAGGAAGCGGAATTCTACGGCGCCATGGACGGTGCCAGTAAGTATGTGCGCGGCGATGCCGTGGCCGGTATCCTGGTGACGGTGATTAACGTGGTCGGCGGCCTGCTGGTCGGCCTGCTGCAGCACGACCTGAGCTTCGCCGACGCGCTGAAGAACTACACCCTGCTGGCCATCGGTGACGGCCTGGTGGCGCAGATCCCGTCGCTGGTGATTTCCACCGCGGCCGGTATCGTGGTGTCGCGTGTGGCCAGCGAACAGGACATCGGCACCCAGGTGGTGGGGCAGTTGTTCGCCAAGCCGCAGGTGCTGTACATCACCGCCGCCATCATCGGCGGCATGGGCCTGATTCCCGGTATGCCGAACCTGGTGTTCCTGTTGCTGGCCAGCGTGTTGGCCGGTTCGGCCTGGCTGATGACGCGCAAGGTGGCAGCGGGCAAGACCGCCGAGGTGGCGGCGGCGGAAGCGGCGGCCGCGTCGCCGGCCGCGGCGCCGGAGCAGGAGGAGGCCAGCTGGCAGGACATCATGCCGGTCGATACGCTGGGCCTGGAAGTGGGCTATCGCCTGATTCCGCTGGTGGACAAGACCCAGGGCGGCGAACTGCTCAAGCGCATCAAGGGCATCCGCAAGAAGTTCGCGCAGGAAGTGGGTTTCCTGGCGCCGCCGGTGCATATCCGCGACAACCTGGAGCTCAAGCCTTCGGCCTACCGCATCACGCTCAAGGGCGTGGAGGTGGGGACGGGCGAGGCGTTCAACGGTCAGTTCCTGGCGATCAATCCTGGCATGGCCAGCGGCACCTTGCCGGGGCTGGTGACCACCGATCCGGCCTTCGGCCTGCCGGCCACCTGGATCGACGCCAATCTGCGCGACCAGGCGCAGGGCATGGGCTATACCGTGGTCGACGCCGGCACGGTGGTGGCGACGCACTTGAACCACCTGATCACGACGCATGCGTCGGAGCTGCTGGGCCGCGCGGAGGTGCAGTCGCTGCTGGACCACCTGGGCAAGGATGCGCCCAAGCTGGTGGAGGACCTGGTGCCGAAGATGGTGTCGCTGTCGACCTTGCAGAAGGTGCTGCAAAACCTGCTGGCGGAAGGCGTGCACATCCGCGATATGCGGTCCATCATCGAGACGCTGGCCGAGCATGCAGTGCATACGCAGGATCCGAACGACCTGACCGCGCTGGTGCGCATCTCGCTGGGCCGCGCCATTGTGCAGCAGCTGTTCCCCGGCGCCAGCGAGTTGTCGGTGATGACGCTGGACAATCGCCTGGAACGCTTGCTGATGCAGGCGCTGGCGGCCAGCGGGCCGGACGGCGCGGGCATCGAGCCTGGCCTGGCCGACACCATCGCGCAGCAGGCGCAGCAGGCTGCGCAGCAGCAGGAGGCGCTGGGCTTGACGCCGGTGCTGCTGGTGCCTGGGCCGCTGCGGGCCTTGCTGTCGCGCTTCCTGCGCCGCGCCTTGCCGCAGTTGAAGGTGCTGTCGCATGCGGAGATCCCGGAGACCAAGACCATCCGCGTGACCGCGCTGGTGGGCCAGCAGCCGGCGTAAGTTTGAGCGGATCGCGGATGCATCCGTGCGGGCGGCCTAGACTGCTCGCATGGATGCCGACGATTTCGATACTCCGTGGAAGGAAGTGGTCATGCATCACTTTCCGGAGTTCATGGCGTTCTACTTTCCCCTTGCGCATGCCGCGATCGACTGGTCGCGGCCGCATACTTTTCTCGATCAGGAATTTGGCGCGTTGACGCGCGATGCCGAGCTGGGCAAACGCCTGCTCGACAAGCTGGTCAGCGTGTATCTGCATGACGGCAGCGAGCAGTGGGTGCTGGTGCATCTGGAGGTGCAGGGCTGGCGCGATGCGCGGTTTGCCGAGCGTATGTTTGTCTACAATTATCGTGTCTACGATCGCTACCAGCGGCCGGTCGCCAGCCTGGCGCTGTTGATCGATGGAAGTTCGCGGTGGCGGCCGGCATCGTTTGGCTACCGGCTGCTGGGCTGCGAGATGAAGATCGAATTTCCGGTCGTGAAGCTGCGGGACTTTTCCGGCCGCATGGACGAACTACGGGCGCATCCGAATCCGTTTGCGCTGGTGACGATGGCGCATCTTCAGGCGCGGCAAACCAAGGGAAACGCCCATCGGCGGCGCATCGCCAAATGGCGGCTTACCAAACTTCTGTATCAGCGTAATTGGGATAAGCAGCGTATCATCAATTTGTACCGGGTGATCGACTGGATGATGCGCTTGCCGGAAGGACTTGAGACGCGTTTGCGATCCGGGATGTTGCAGATTGAAAGGAGGAAGGCCATGACTTATTTGTCTTCTATCGAACGTATCGGAATGGAAATTGGCAGGAAAGAAGGTCGGCAGGAAGGTAGGCAAGAAGGTCGGCAGGAGGGGTGGGCCGAGGTGCTCACTGAGCTGCTGACCCAACGCTTCGGCCCGCTGGATGCGCCGGTGCTGGCGCGCATCGCGGAGGCGGACGTGCCGCAACTGTCGGCCTGGGCGCGCAACTTTGTCGACGCCACCTCGCTGGACGAGGTTTTCCGCAGCAGTTAAGCCGCCTCGGCCGCAATGGCGAAATGCGGCCCATTTGCCCCCCTGTTCCTCGGATCGTTTCCAGAGTGCATCGTCAATAATGGCACTGTCAGAGTAAAGGCGTCTCATCCGGAAGACGCACTGCTCGACTTAGACTCCTGAGAGCCGGCCATGAACGTCAAAAAATTTACCGCACCGACTTCCCGCGAGGCGCTGCGCAAAGTCCGCGAATCGCTCGGCCCCGATGCCGTGATCCTGTCCAATCGCCAGGCCGATGGCGGCGTTGAAATCCTCGCGCTGGCCAACGACGATGCAGCCTCGCTGGCCATGCCGGCGCCGCACTCGCCGATGGCCGATCCGGCGCCGTCGCTCGACCTGAGCACCGCCGCGCCGCAAGGCCGCGCCGATCAGCGTCTGGAGCTGCGCCTGGAACAGCGCATGGAGCCGCGCTTCGAATCGAATATCCCAACCCCGGCGCCAGCCGCCCTGCCAGCGCAACCGGTGCGCCGCGTGGTGGCTTCCAATTCGTCGTTCGCCAGCGCCACCAAGGCCGCAGCCGCAGCACCGGCAGCAGCGCCGGCCAAGGCCATGATCGATGCCGAACAGATCGCCGCCATGGTGAGCGCCGCCGTCGCCAGCGCCAAGCAAAACGCCGCCGCCGAGATGCAGGGCATGATGAGCGAAATCCGCGCCATGCGCGGCATGATGGAAACTCAGCTGGCCGAAATCTCCTGGGGCACCACGCAGGCGCGCGAGCCGCAGAAGGCCGCCGTGCTGCGCGAGATGCTGGCGGCCGGTTTCTCGGCCAGCTTGGCGCGCTACCTGATCGAAAAACTGCCGGCCAACCGCGACGCCGCCGACAGCCTGCGCTGGATCAAGAATGTCCTGACCCGCAACCTGCAAACCATGGCCAATGAAGACGCGCTGATCGAGCAGGGTGGCGTGTTCGCGCTGGTCGGTCCGACCGGCGTCGGCAAGACCACCAGCACCGCCAAGCTGGCCGCGCGCTGCGTGATGCGCCACGGCCCGGACAAGCTGGCCCTGATCACCACCGACGCCTATCGTATCGGCGCCCACGAGCAGCTGCGCATCTACGGCAAGATCCTCGGCGTGATGGTGCATTCGGTGAAGGACGAGGCCGACCTGCGCATCGCCCTGAAGGAACTGAAGAACAAGCACACGGTGTTGATCGACACGGTCGGCGTCAGCCAGCGCGACCAGATGGTGACCGAGCAGGTATCGATGCTGCAAGGCGCCGGCTCCGACGTCAAGCGCCTGCTGTGCCTGAACGCGACGGCCACCCAGGAAACGCTGAATGAAGTGGTGCGCGCCTATCAAGGCAGCGGCCTGGCCGGCTGCATCATGACCAAGCTCGATGAAGCGGCCGCCATCGGCAATGTGCTGGACGTGGTGATCCGCCAGAAGCTCAATCTGTTCTACGTGTCGAACGGCCAGCGCGTGCCGGAAGACCTGCACCTGGCCGATCCGGCCTACCTGATCGACCGCGCTTTCAAGTTGAAACGCGACGCCGTCAACACCCAATACCTGGACGCCGAACTGCCTCTGCTGATGAGCAACGGCGAACCAGCGATGCGCGAGGTGCACCTTGGCTAATTTCGATTTCGACCAGGCGGAGGGCCTGCGGCGCATGCTGGCGGGGCCGCAGCCCCGCATCGTCACCTTCCTGTCGGCCACGCCGCAGGACGACAAGGGCGCCATGCTGGTCAACCTGGGCGCCTCGCTGGCGCGCGCCGGCAACGACGTGCTGCTGGTCGACGCCTGCGCCAGCGCCCACGGCGTGGCCTCGCGCCTCGGCGTGGACGGCGGCGCCAGCCTGCTCAACGTGGCGCGCCAGGAGTGCGCGCTCAACCAGGTGATCCACCAGGTGCCGCAAGGCTTCTCTGTGGCGTCGATGACACGCGGCGTGCCGCGCTGCGGCCCGGACGAGACCCGCCGCCTGGCCAAGGCCTTCGACGTGCTGGCCAAGCAGACCGGCATCGTCATCGTCGACGGCGAGTTCGACGGCGTGGCCTTCCCGGTGCCGGTCATGGCCAGCTCGGAAATCGTGGTGCAGGTGTCGAATAGCGCTACCTCGATCAAGGCCGCGTACAGTATGATCAAGCGGCTGAACCAGGAACTGGGACGGCGGCCGTTTGGAATAGTGGTCACCGGGGCTTCCGAATCGGAAGCAAAGGTGGTATACGATAACATGGCACAGGCGGCCAGCCGATACCTCGCGGTGAACCTCGTTTCGATGGGATCGGTGCCGGCGGATGAATACCTGCAGCGCGCCGCACGCTTGGGGCGTGCGGTGGTCGATGCGTTTCCGCTGGCCGGGGCTTCGGTCGCGTTTCGTCAACTGGCGGGGCGCTTCGCGCTGGCCGGCTCGCCATCTTTCCGTTAAGGGAGCATCACAATTTTAGCGCTTAATCAATAATAAACAGGCTATGTACACGGTCAAAGGGAAAGCGGACAAGGATTCTTTGCTGACGGAGCATATGCCGTTGGTCAAACGCCTGGCCCATCACATGAAGGCGAAACTGCCGCCCAGCGTCGAAGTCGACGATCTGGTGCAAGCCGGGATGATCGGCCTGCTCGACGCCATCAGCCGGTACGAGGAAACGCATGGCGCCCAGTTCGAAACCTACGCCGTGCTGCGCATCCGCGGCGCCATGCTCGACGAGCTGCGCAACAGCGACTGGCTGCCGCGCTCGATGCGCCAGAACATGCGCAAGATCGAGACCGCGATGAGCACGCTGCAGCAGCGCCTGGGCCATCCGCCGACCGAGTCGGAAGTGGCCAAGATGCTCAAGCTGTCGCTGGCCGACTACCAGGAAATGCTGTCCGACGGCGGCGGCCACCAGCTGGTGTACTACGAGGATTTTCACGACGACGACGGCAACGACAGCTTCCTCGACCGTTACTGCTCGGACGAGGAGAGCGATCCGCTGCGCTCGCTGCTGGACGGCGACTTCCGCCAGGCCGTGATCGACGCCATCGACGCGCTGCCGCCGCGCGAGAAGATCCTGATGGGGCTGTACTACGAAGAGGAGCTCAACTTGAAAGAAATCGGCGCCGTGATGGGCGTATCGGAATCGCGCGTATCGCAGCTGCATACGCAGGCCGTGGCGCGCTTGCGCGCCTCACTCCGGGAGCGGTCTTGGACTGGGCCAGCGTAGCCGGGGTGCTGCTGGCGCTGGCCGGCATCGTCGTCGGCCAGTCGCTCGAGGGGGGAAGATTATCTTCGCTACTGCAGCCGGCCGCGTTCGCGATCGTGGTCATCGGCACGTTTGGCGCGGTGATGCTGCAGACGCGCTTCAAGACCTTTTTGCGCGGCGTGCGCATGCTGCGGCTGGTGTTCGCGCCGCCGGCCGACACCCGCGCCGTGCTGGCGCGCGACATCAACGCCTGGAACCTGGCGGCGCGCCGCGACGGCCTGCTGTCGCTGGAGCGTTACATGCTGTCGTCCAAGGACCAGTTCAACACCAAGGGCCTGCGCCTGATCGTCGACGGCATCAACCCCGACAAGCTGCGCCAGATCCTCGACACCGAGATCACCGCCTATGAAACCGAGGAGCGCCAGGCGGTGCGGATCTGGGAATCGGCGGCCGGCTATTCGCCCACCATCGGCATCCTGGGCGCGGTGCTGGGCCTGATCCACGTGATGGAAAACCTCACCGACCCGAGCAAGCTGGGTTCGGGCATCGCGGTGGCCTTCGTGTCCACCATCTACGGCGTGGGCCTGGCCAACCTGTTCTTCTACCCGATCGCCAACAAGCTCAAGGCCATCGTCACGCAGGCCGTGCACCAGCAGGAGATCGCCGCCGCCGTGTTCTACGACATCGCCACCGGCGACCACACGCGCGTCATCGACGAGCGCATCGCCACGCTGATGCGGGAACACTGACATGCAGAACCGCCGCGCGCGCAGGAAGTTCGACGACGAGCCGGAGAACCACGAGCGCTGGCTGATTTCCTACGCCGATTTCATCACGCTGCTGTTCGCTTTCTTTGTCGTCATGTACGCGATCTCGGTGGTCAACATCGGCCGCTACAAGGTGCTGTCGGTCGCGCTGGGGGACGCCTTCGGCGGCGCCGGCTCGGCCAAGCCGGTCACCACCGAGGTGCCCAACCTGCCCATCCCCAATCCCAACCTGCGGCGCCACGCCGAACTGCTGCGCAAGGAAAAGACCCAGATGACCAAGCTGGCGCAGGACTTGTTGTCCACGCTGGCGCCGCTGGTCAAGGAGGGCAAGGTGCGCGTCACGCAGAACAGCCGCGGCGTCAGCGTCGAGATCAACGCCTCGGTGCTGTTCGATCCGGGCGACGCGCGCCTGACCAGCGAATCGACCGAAGCCTTGCGCGCGGTGGCCGGCCTGCTCAAGAGCGACGACCACAAGGTGCAGGTCGAAGGCCATACCGACAACCAGCCGATCCGCAACGCGCTGTTCCCGTCCAACTGGGAACTGTCGGCGGTGCGCGCCAGCAGCGTGGTGCGGCTGTTCATCGACGCCGGCGTGGCGCCGGAACGGCTGACGGCGGTGGGCTTCAGCTCGAACGTGCCGGTGGCGTCGAACGACAATCCGATCGGCCGCGCGCGCAACCGCCGCGTGGCGGTCACGATCTTGTCCGGTATTCCGGATACGGTGACGGAAGTGCCGACGCCGGCGCCGGCTCAGCAGTAACTGGGATCAGCCGGCCAGGAAACCGCGGCTGCGGGGCAGGGTGGTGGACAGGCCGCCAGGGCCGTAGAAATTGTTCGCGCCGGCCGATTGCGGACGCAGCGCCTGCAGCGCGCCTTGCGTATGGCCCATCTGCTTGTTGATCAGCATGCCGTTGATGCGGTTGAGTTCCTTGGCTTCGCGCGCGTGGTGCTGCAGCGCCTGCCACAGGGCGGTGGCTTCGGCGGCGTCGGCGCCGCTGGCGGCGACCCAGGCATCCATGCCCGCTTCCTCGGCCGGGTAGCCGGCCTTGCCCAGGGCGCGGTGGCGCTGGGCCGACAACAGGGTCATCTGCGTGACCAGTGCCGATTTCTTCGTGGTGACCGCCGTCAGGCCGTCGATTTCCGCCGCCACCAGGTGTTGCTGCTCCTGCTTCAGGACGCCCAGCAGGGTCGTCATGATCTGTTCTTCTTCACGCAGGCTGTTCAGCGGGGTAGCGGTTGACATGGGGTGACCTATCGTTTGCGAGAGTGCAGCAGATCCTTGACTGTATCCAGCAAGCCATCCGCCACTTTTTCCGAGTTGACCTGGAACTGACCGTCGGCGATCGCCAGCTTGATGCGCTCGACCTTTTTGGTATCGAACACCGCGCCACCGCCGCCGGCCGCACTGGCCGCCAATGCCTGGCCTTGCGGCGACAGGCGCACGTTGTCGGACGTTGCGGGTGTCGCCGGGGCGGCCGCCTTGTCCGCGCCGCGCGCGGTCGAGGTGGAAGCCGGGGACGACGACGGCAAGCCGGTCGTGCTCTTCAATGTATCGTTGATTTTCACAGCATTATCCTTCTCTGGTAGGAGTACGAAACTCCGGGATCTGAGTCTATAACGGCGGCCGCGCGCAAAACTTTAGCGTTGCTTTACCGCAAGATCCCCGGCGTTCCGTCAAAACGCCACCTCCACCAGTCCGCCCGCCTTGGCGATCCCGGTGATTTGCTGCCCACCGGAAGTTTTTACCTGCACTACCTGGCCGTCGCCGGCCGTGCTCATGGCGCGGGCCTCGGCCGAGACGCTGAAGCCGTTGCCGCTGGAAACCAGCCGCACCAGTTGCCCGGATTGCACCACCGGCTTGCTGCGCAGCGTGTCAAGACGCAGCGGCGTGCCCGGCGGCAGTGAAATATTGGTGCTGCGGCCGATCACCTGGCCCATGTCGGTGGCGATGCCGGCCGGCAGCGCGGTCAGGTCGCCCTTCAAGGTCACCAGCTGGCTGGCCTCGATGGACTGGCCCTGGGCCAGCGGGGCGGCGCTGGCGATGTACTCGCCGACCACGGTGACCGTGGCTTGAATATATACCGTCCAGGCCGTTGGTGTCGCACAGCGCACGCCGACCGTGGTCTTGCCCCAGGCGCGCGCGCCGGGCATGAAGAAGGCCTGCGGATCGGGGCAGGCGGCCAGGTTCATGCGCGGGTCGATGGCGCCCACAGTGACCGTCACCTGGCCGGGCAGGCCGCCGCTTTGCACCTGCAGGAATTGTTCGACGCTGCGCTTGAGCGCGGCAGCGTCCTGGCGCAGCGGCGCCGCTTGCTGAGCTTGAGCTTGGGCCGCCGGCAGCAGGGCCAGCAGGGCGGCGGTGATGAGCAGTCGTTTCATGGCGTGTGAGTCCCCTTCAATATTGCCATCATAGTCTGGCGGCCTGGACTTGAAGCCTTGAATAGGACCGAAAAGCAGTGGCTTATCGCCCGATCGTTACCGTCGGCAACTCCGTATCATCGATCCTGTCATAACAAGTGCGTCCATTGGGAGCTGCCATGGTTGGGAAACTCGACGATTACCTGCGCTTTAACGAAACCGCGCTGAGCCTGCGCTCTCAGCGGCAGAGCGTGCTCGCCTCGAACATCGCCAACGGCGACACGCCCAACTACAAGGCCCGCGACATCGATTTTTCCAGCGCCATGCAGGCCGCGCTGGACAAGGCCAGCCCCGGCGCCAACGCCACCTTGAAGACCACCGCCAGCAAGCATTACCCCAACCCCCTGCAAGACGGTACGACGATGGCGGACGGCACGCCACTGCTGTACCGCGGCGTGGTGCAGGGCGCGGTCGACGGCAACACGGTCGACATGGATGTGGAACGCAACCAGTTCGCCGACAACGCCATCCGCTACGAGGCTGGCATCACCGCAATCAACGCCCAGATCAAAACCATGATGGCGGCGATACAGGGAGGTAGCTGATCATGTCGCTGTTTAATATTTTCAATGTTTCAGGTTCGGCCATGAGCGCCCAGGCGCAACGGCTCAACGTGGTGGCGTCCAACCTGGCCAATGCCGACAGCGCCACCAGCGCCAGCGGCGAGGCCTACCGCGCGCGCCAGGTGGTGTTCGAGGCCACCACGCCGACCGACGGCGGAGCCTCGACCGGGGTGCGGGTCAAGCAGGTGGTGGAGGACCAGTCGCCGATGAAGCAGATGTACGACCCCAAGCATCCGATGGCCGACGACAAGGGCTATGTGACCATGCCCAACGTGAACGTGGTCGATGAGATGGTCAACATGCTGTCGGCCTCGCGGTCCTACCAGACCAACGTCGAGACGATGAACGCGGCCAAGACGCTGCTGCTTAAAACCCTGACCATCGGCCAGTAATTCTTAAGAGGACATCATGACTATCAGCGGAGTGATCGACACGCCAGTGGCGGCACCGATCAATACAACCAACAACACCAGCACCAAGTCCACCGACGACGTCGGCGCGGACCAGGACAAGTTCATGAAGCTGCTGGTGACGCAGCTGAAGAACCAGGACCCGCTGAACCCGATGGACAACGCGGCCATGACCAGCCAGCTGGCCCAGCTGTCGACGGTGACCGGCATCAACAAGGTCAACGCCACGCTGGAGTCGCTGCGCACCGACCAGGCCGCCTCGCAATCGCTGACCGCGACCAACCTGATCGGCAAGGGCGTGCTGGTGGAAGGCAAGGGCGTCGACCTGACGACCAACACCGACAGCGCCGGCAAGACCACCAGCACCAGCGTGTTCGGCATCGACCTGGCCTCGCCGGCCGAAAGCGTGACGATTTCGATCCAGGACAAGAGCGGCGCCGTGGTGCGCACCATGAGCATGAAGAGCACCGACGTCGGCACCTACCCGATCACCTGGGACGGCACCACCGACACCAAGACCACCGCGCCGGCCGGCAGCTACACCTTCACCGTGAAGGCGGTCAGCGCCGGCAAGACCCTGACCGACGCCACGCCGCTGCAATTGGCGGCGGTGGCCAGCGTGTCGACCGGCAGCGGCGGCGTCAAGCTGAACACCTCGCTCGGACAGTTCGCGATGTCCGATATCAAAGAAGTTTTGTAACGCAGTTCACACGTCATACCTAGCATAGGGGAATACCATGTTCCAACAAGGACTTAGCGGCCTGAACGCAGCATCCAAATCGCTGGACGTCATCGGCAACAACATCGCCAACGCCAGCACCGTTGGCTTCAAGGGCTCGCAGGCGCAGTTTGCCGACCTGTACGCCAACTCGCTGAATGGCGTGTCGGGCAATAATCCGGGCATCGGTGTGACGACCGCCAAGCTGGCCCAGCAATTCACGCAGGGGAATATCGAGACCAGCAACAATCCGCTGGACATCTCGATCAACGGCGGCGGCTTCTTCCGCGAAGTGGTGAACGGCGCGGTGCAGTATTCGCGCAACGGCCAGTTCCACGAAGATAACACCCACACGCTGGTCAACGCGCAGGGCGCGGTGCTGACCGGCTACCTGTCGAACGCGGCCGGCGTGATCCAGCTGGGCGCGCCGACCCCGCTGACCCTGGACAAGTCCGACCTGACGCCGGTGCAGACCACCACCGCCAACTTCCAGCTGAACCTGAGCTCGGCGGAGAAGGTGCCGGCCACGATCCCGTTCGACGCCGGCGATCCGACCAGCTACAACAAGCAGACCGTGCTGAACGTGTACGACAGCCTGGGCACCTCGCACATCATGACGACCTACTACGTCAAGACCGATGCCAACACCTGGGACGTGTACGCGGCGGCCGACAACAAGGAGATCGTCTCGGGCGGCGTGGCAGCCGCGATCAACAGCGATCTGGGCGTGGCTGCGGCCCGCACCGCCTACAACGACGCCGTGCGCGCCACGCCGCCCGATCCGGTCGCCATCGCGCAAGCCGCGGGCACCTACGCGGGCGTCGCGTATCAGGTGATGCTGACCGCCGCCAGCACGCCGCCCGCCGCCGCCTCGCAGGCGCAGCTGGACGCGCTGACCGCCGCCAACACCGCGCTCGATCCGACCGGCAGCGGCCAGATCACCGGCATGACGCCGGACCAGATCAACGCCAAGCTGGCCGCCGCCATCACGGTTCCCGCTGTCAAGGCCGGCACGCTGTTGTTCAGCAAGACCGGCGTGCTGGACCCCGAGGCCATGGCCCTGATGCAGCCGACGCCGCAAACGCTGCCGTTCAACATCCAGCTGCCGATCTTCCCGGACACCGGCGCGCAGCAGCCGATGACGGTCGCCACCACCTTCGACAAGACCACCCAGTACGGCAGCGTCACCAACGACCTGGGCTCGGTGCAGAACGGTTACTCGGCCGGCTCGTGGCAGCGTTACGCGATCGACGCCAACGGCGTGATCCTGGGCCAGTACAGCAACGGCAAGTCGCGCCCGATGGGCCAGATCGCGATGGCCAACTTCGCCAGCGTCGACGGCCTGACCCCGCTGGGCAACAATGCCTGGGCGGAAAGCTCGGCCTCCGGCACGCCGCAGGTCGGGGTGCCGAACGCCGGCTCGATGGGTTCGCTGCGCGCCAGCTCGGTCGAGGTGTCGAACGTCGACCTGACGGCCGAACTGGTCAACATGATCACCGCGCAGCGCGTCTACCAGGCCAATGCGCAGACCATCAAGACCGAGGATTCGGTGCTGCAAACCCTGGTGAACCTGCGTTAATGCGCTCCAATAACGGGAGATAGCCATGGACCGCCTGGTTTATACCGCGATGACAGGGGCGCGGCACGTGATGGAGCAGCAAGCCACCGTCGCCAACAACCTGTCCAACGCCACCACCACCGGCTTTCGCGCCCAGCTCGATACGTTCCGGGCGGTGCCGGTGGTGTCGGAGGGCTTGCAGACGCGCGCCTTCGTGGTCGATTCCACGGTGGGCGCCGACATGCGCGCCGGCCCGATCCAGACCACCGGCCGCGCGCTGGACATCGCGGTGCGCGACCAGGGCTGGATCGCGGTGCAGTCGGCCGACGGTTCGGAAGCCTATACCCGCAACGGCAGCCTGAAGGTCAGCGAGAACGGCCTGCTGCAAACCACCAGCGGCCAGACGCTGGTCGGCGACGGCGGCCCGATCGCCATCCCGCCCGACACCACGGTGGCGGTGGCCGGCGACGGCACCGTCAGCACCATCTCCACCGACTTCAAGCCCGGCCCGGCCAACGTGCTGGGGCGGATCAAGCTGGTCAACCCGGACCCCAAGGGCCTGGTGCGCGGCGACGACGGCCTGTTCCGGCAGGTCAGCGGCACGCCGGCCGAGAACGACCCGGCGGTGCGCGTGGTCGACGGCGCGCTGGAGGGCAGCAACGTCAATCCGGTCGATTCCATGGTCAACATGATCAGTCTGGCAAGGCAGTTTGAAATGCAAATGAGCCTGATGAAGAACGCCGAGAATAACGCCGCAAAAGCCACCCAGATCCTCGCTTTGAGTTGATGCCCTCTCCCGCATAATGGTTGCGTGGGATGAGTAGCTGTCGCTGTTGACGGCTCCCGTCCGAGCAACGGGAGAAGCATCATGATACGTTCACTGTGGATCGCCAAGACCGGCATGGAAGCGCAACAGACCGCGCTCGATGTCACGTCCAACAACCTGGCCAACGTCAGCACCAACGGCTTCAAGAAGTCGCGCGCGGTGTTCGAGGATCTGCTGTACCAGAACATCCGCCAGCCGGGCGGCCAGTCGTCGCAGCAGACCAATCTGCCGTCGGGCATGCAGCTCGGCACCGGCGTGCGGCCGGTGGCGATCGAACGGGTGCACACCCAGGGCAATCCCCAGTCGACCGGCAATGACAAGGACCTGATGGTCAACGGTAACGGCTTCTTCAACGTGCTGCTGCCGGACGGCACCACCGCCTACACCCGCGACGGCTCCTTCCAGCGCGACAACAACGGCCAGATGGTCACCTCCAGCGGCTTCGTGCTGCAGCCTGCCATCACCATCCCGATCACCGCGCAATCGATCACCGTGGGCCGCGACGGCACCGTCTCGGTCACGCTGCCGGGCCAGGTGGCGCCGCAGCAGATCGGCAGCATCCAGCTGTCGACCTTCATCAACCCGACCGGGCTGGAATCGAAGGGCGAGAACCTGTACGTCGAGACCGGCGCCTCCGGCAATCCGCAGACCAACACCCCCGGCACCAACGGCACCGGCGTCATCATGCAGGGTTATGTGGAAACCTCGAACGTCAACGTGGTCGAGGAGATGGTCAATATGATCCAGACCCAGCGCGCCTATGAAATCAACTCGAAGGCCATCACGACCTCGGACCAGATGCTGGCCAAGCTGTCGCAGATGTAACGCTTTTGCAAGGACATAGAGCATGAAATACGCCATCACCATCGTCGCCGCGGCCATCGCCCTGAGCGGCTGCATGACCACCCCGACCTCCATCGTGCAGATGCCGATGACGGCGCGTCCGCTGACCAGCGAGCAGCTGCAGGCGGCGCCCTCCAACGGCGCGATCTACCAGAACGCCGCCTTCCGTCCGATCTTCGAGGACCGCCGCGCGCGCCACGTGGGCGATGTGCTGACCCTGGTCATCACCGAGAAAACCTCGGCCGTGAAAGCCGGCGCCAGCTCGGGCAACAAGTCCGGCAGCGTCAGCGCCAGCGTGCCCGGCCCGCTGCAATCGACCTTCGGCGCGACGCTGGGCGCCAACAACGCCAGCAAGTACGCCGACGGCGACAACCAGTCGGCCAGCAACACCTTCACCGGCACCATGGGCGTGACCGTGGTCGAGGTGCTCTCCAACGGCAACCTGATCGTGGCCGGCGAGAAGCAGGTGGCGATGAACAAGGGCGTGGAGTTCATCCGCTTCTCCGGCATGATCAATCCCGACAATATCGCCACCGGCAACACGGTGCAGTCGACCGCCGTGGCCGACGCCAAGGTCGAGTACCGCACCAACAGCCAGATCGACCGCGCCGAGATGGCGTCGATGGCGTCGCGCTTCTTCCAAAGCCTGTTACCTTTCTGATGGCCATCATGGATAGCAATCACAACCTTATCAATGGCGAGCGCCGCATGGCCGGCCTGTGCAAGCTGGCGGCGCTGCTGCTGTTCCTGGCCGTGGCGTCGCTGCTGGTGCAGCCGGCCCGCGCCGAGCGCCTCCGGGACCTGGCCAGCATCGCCGGCGTGCGGCAGAATCAGCTGATCGGCTACGGCCTGGTGGTCGGCCTCGACGGCAGCGGCGACCAGACCACGCAGACCCCGTTCACCGTGCAGAGCGTGGTCTCCATGCTGCAGCAGCTGGGCGTGAACCTGCCGCAGGGCACCTCGTTGCAATTGAAGAACGTTGCCGCCGTGATGGTGACGGCCTCGCTGCCGCCGTTCGCGCAGCCGGGCCAGACGCTGGACATCACCGTCTCGTCGATGGGCAACGCCAAGAGCCTGCGCGGCGGCACGCTGCTGATGACGCCGCTCAAGGGCGCCGACGGCCAGGTCTACGGCATGGCCCAGGGCAATGTGCTGGTGGGCGGCGTGGGCGTGGCGGCCGGCGGCGCGGGCGGCAGTTCGCTGACCGTCAACCACCTGAGCGTGGGCAAGATCTCCGGCGGCGCCACGGTCGAGCGCGCGGTCGCCTCCAGCCTGGGCGAGGGCAACTTCATCAAGCTGGAATTGAACACCGCGGACTTCGCCACCGCCAGCCGCGTGGTCGAGGTGATCAACGATAAATACGGTCCCGGCATCGCGTACGCGCTGGACAGCCGCGTGATCCGCGTGCAGTCGCCCAGCAGCAGCGACCAGCGGGTGAGCTTCATCGGCAGCTTGCAGGACATGCAGGTCAACCCGGCCGAACAGCCGGCCAAGGTGATCATGAACGCGCGCACCGGTTCGGTGGTGATGAACCGCGCCGTCACGCTCGATACCTGCGCCATCTCGCACGGCAACCTGTCGATCTCGGTGACGGCCGATCCGCAGGTCAGCCAGCCCAACCCGCTGTCGGGCGGGCGCACCGTGGTCGCGCCCAACCAGCAGGTGGGCATCAAGGCCGACAGCGGCAAGGTCATGCTGGTCAAGGGCGGCGCCTCGCTGGCCGACGTGGTCAAGGCGCTTAACGCCATCGGCGCCACGCCGCAGGATCTGCTGGCCATTTTGCAGGCGATGAAAGCGGCCGGATCGCTGCGCGCCGAGCTGGAAATCATCTAAGCGGGGCGCATCATGACCAGTCCAAACACCTCCAACGACCTCAGCAGCAAGTTCGCCCTCGACGTCAAGGACATGGGCAGCCTGCGCCAGTCGGCCAAGGCCGGCAGCCCGGAGGCGCTGAAGACGGCCTCCACGCAGTTCGAAGCCATGTTCGTCAACATGATGATGAAGAGCATGCGCGAGGCCACGCCGCAGGACGGCATGATGGACAGCCAGCAGACCAAGATGTTCACCACCATGCTGGACCAGCAGACCAGCCAGAATATCGCCAAGAAGGGCATCGGCCTGTCGGACATGCTGATCCGCCAATTGTCCAAGACCGCCGACAAGCAGGCGCTGGCGATCGGCAACGAGGCCGGCGACACCGGCAGCGGCGCCAACGGCGGCAGCTTCGGCGGCCTGGCCAGCCTGATGGACGCCAAGCTGCAGCGCGCCATCGCGGCGGCCGGCGGCGCCGGTGCCGCGGGGGCGGCCGGCTCGGTGGACGACAACAGCGCCGTTCCTGCCACCGGCGCGGCCACGGTCAAGGGCAGCCAGGCGGCGCACGTGCGCAGCTTCCAGCAAAAGCTCGGCGCCGACGCCGAGGAGGCCAGCCGCGCCACCGGCATCCCGGCCAAGTTCATGCTGGGCCAGGCGGCGCTGGAGAGCGGCTGGGGCAAGCGCGAGATCAAGGGCCGCGACGGCAGCAACAGCCACAACCTGTTCGGCATCAAGGCCGGCGGCGACTGGAAGGGCAAGGTGGTCGAGGCCACCACCACCGAATATGTCAACGGCAAGGCGCACACCAGGGTCGAGCGCTTCCGCGCCTACGACAGCTACAGCGACAGTTTCAAGGACTACGCCAAGCTGTTGGCCAGCAATCCGCGCTACGAGAAGGTGCTGGCCAGCGCGGGCGACGCCAGCAGCTTCGCGCACGGCCTGCAGAAGGCCGGCTACGCCACCGACCCGAATTACGCGACCAAGCTGACCAGCATCATCAAGCGCTCGCTGGCAGGATAGTCAAGTTTGGCGGCGGCCTGCCGTTACCACCTTACAGATAGAGTAAAAACATCATGTCCCTTCTCAGCATCGGCAAAAGCGGTTTGTTGGCGGCCCAGGTAGGTCTGTCGACCACTGGCAACAACATCACCAACGCTGGTGTTGCCGGATACAGCCGCCAGGCCGCCATCCAGTCCGACACCGCGACCCTGGACCAGGGCTTCGGCTTCGTCGGCACCGGCACCGAGGTGTCGGCCGTGCGCCGTTACTATGACAATTTCCTCGCGGTGCAGCTGCGCAACGCCGAGTCCAGCCAGGCCTCGCTGGACGCCTACACCAAGCAGGTCAGCCAGGTCGACAACCTGCTGGCCGATCCCACCGCCGGCCTGTCGCCGGCGCTGCAGGACTTTTTCAACGGCGTGCAGGACGCCACCTCGAATCCGGCCTCGGCCGCGTCGCGCCAGGCGATGCTGTCGAGCGCCAATTCGCTGGCCGGGCGCTTCCAGGGCCTGAGCGCGCGGCTGACCGAGATCGCCTCCGGCGTCAACGGCCAGATCACGTCCACCGTCGGCGAGATCAATTCCTTCGCCAAGGAAATCGCCGCCCTGAACAACACCATCGCCGGCCTGAGCGTGGACGGCAAGGCGCCCAACGACCTGCTGGACCACCGCGACCAGATGCTGACCGAGCTGAACAAGCTGGTCAAGACCACCGTCATCCCCGGCGACAACAACACGCTGACGGTGGAGTTCGGCACCGGCCAGCCGCTGGTGGTGGGCAACACCGCCTTCCAGCTGGCGACCTCGACCTCGCCGACCGATGTCAGCCGCGTGACGGTGGGCTACCAGTCGCCCAGCGGCGCCTTCAGCGCCTTGCCGGACAGCGTGCTGACCGGCGGCCAGCTGGGCGGCCTGGTCACGTTCCGCGACGGCACCATGGACCGCGCGCAAAACTCGCTGGGCCAGGTGGCGGCCGGGCTGGCGGTCAGCTTCAACGCCCAGCACGTGCTGGGGCAGGACCAGAACGGCGCGCTGGGCACGCCGTTCTTCGGGCCGATCAACGCCTATGTCGGCGTCAACAGCCACAACTCGCCGGCCAGCACGGCCAGCGTGAGCGCGGTGGTCACCGACGCCAGCAAGCTCACCGCCAGCGACTACAGCGTGGATTTCGACGGCACCAATTTCAACGTCACCCGCCTGAGCGACGGCCAGATCACGCAGATCAACCCCTTCCCGCAGACGGTGCCGCAAACCATCGACGGCGTCGACTACACGATCACCGGCACGCCGGCGGACAAGGACAACTTCCTGGTGCGGCCGACCTACAACGCGGCGAACGACTTCACGGTCGCCATCACCGACCGCACCAAGATCGCGCTGGCGGCGCCGATCGCCACCGCCGCGCCGACCGCCAACGCCGGCAACGCCAAGATCAGCGCCGGCACGGTGGATCCCGCCTATCTGACGCCGGGCAACGCGCTGGCCGCGCCGGTCACGCTGACCTATGACAAGGCCAGCGGTTCGCTGTCGGGCTTCCCGCCGGCGCAGGACGTGACGGTGACGGTCAACGGCGTGGCCACCGTGTATCCGGCCGGCACGCCGAGCGTGCCGTACACGGATGGCGCGGCGATCAGCTTCGGCGGGATCAACTTCAACATCAGCGGCACGCCGGCCGACCTCGACACGTTCACTGTCGGGCCCAACGTCAGCGGCGTCGGCGACAGCCGCAACGGCGCCTTGCTGGCCGGGCTGCAGACCAAGAACATCCTCGACAACGGCAACGCCACCTACCAGACCACCTACGCGCAGATGGTCAACTTCGTCGGCAACAAGGCGCGCGAGGCGCAGATCAGCGGCTCGGCCGCCGACGCCGCCGTGGCCCAGGCCACCACGCAGCAGCAGAGCGTCTCCGGTGTGAACCTGGATGAGGAGGCGGCAAATCTGTTACGCTATCAACAGGCGTACCAGGCCAGCGGCAAAGTCATGCAGGTCGCCAGCACGCTGTTTGATGTCCTGCTCAACATTAGGTAATTATCATGACCATGCGCATCAGTTCCAAGACGATCTACGACGTGGGCGTAGGGCAGATCAGCACGCTGCAGACCGCGCTGGCCCGCACCCAGCAGCAGTTGGCGACCGGCCGCAAGAACCTGACCGCGGCCGACGATCCGATCGCCACCGCGCGCGCGCTGGAAGTGACGCAATCGCAATCGATCAACACCCAGCTGGTGACCAACCGTTCCAACGCCAAGGGCACGCTGTCGCTGGAGACGGTGGCGTTGGCGAGCTCGACCTCGATTTTGCAGGACATCAAGACGCTGACCGTCAACGCCGGCAACGGCGGCATGACGCAGAAGGACCGCGAGTCGCTGGCGACCGAGCTGGAGGGGCGTCTGGCCGACCTGCTGGGCCAGGCCAACACCGCCGACGGCACGGGCGGCTACGTGTTTTCCGGCTACAAGTCGACCACCTTGCCGTTCACCCAGACCGCCACCGGCGCCGCCTACCAGGGCGACCAGGGCCAGCGCGAGTTGCAGGTGGGCTCGACCCGCAAGGTGCCGATCAGCGATTCCGGCGAGTCGGTGTTCGAGAACAACGCGACCGGCAACGGCACCTTCGTCACCACGCCCGATCCGGCCAATTTCACGCGCGGCGGCTCGGGCATCATCAGCGCCGGCTCGGTCAAGGACGCGACCCAGCTGACGGGCCACAAGTACCAGGTGGATTTCCAGGTGGTGCCGGCCACGCCGGGCACGCCCAAGGTGACCACCTACACCGTCACCGACCTGACGCTGAACCAGCCGGTGCCGCCGGCGCCGGTGCCGGCCGTGCCGCAGCCCTACGTCAGCGGCCAGAACATCACCTTCGACGGCGTGCAGTTCGACGTCAAGGGCGACCCGGCCGACCTCGACAACTTCACGGTACAGCCGAGCACCAAGCAATCGATCTTCACCACCGTGACCGACCTGATCGCCGCGCTGCGCGCGCCGGGCGACGGCGCGGCGGGGCAGGCCAGCCTGAACAACAAGCTGAACCAGGCGCACATGAACATCGACAACGCCACCGACAATCTGCTGTCGATCCAGTCGGAGGTGGGCTCGCGGCTGAAGGAGCTGGACTACCTGGACAGTTCGGGCGACGATTTGAATCTGCAATACGCCACCACGCTGTCGGACTTGCAGGACGTCGACACGGTGAAGGCGATCTCGCTGTTCACGCAGCAGCAGACCACGCTGGACGCGGCGCAGAAATCGTTCAAGAGCCTGGCGGGGCTGTCGCTGTTCAACTACATCACCTGATTCCGGCGCGCCTGGCGCGGCCGGAAAAAAAGCCCTGACGCTCGCGCGCTCAGGGCTTTTTTGTGCGGCAATTTTGGGCTCAAATTTTGGGGTCAAGTCTGACATTCGGACACGAGCTCTACCGTAGCGCGATGCTACGGTAGAGCTCGTGTCCGAATGTCAGACTTGACCCCAATTTTATTTGGCGGCTAGCAGGCCGTTGGCGGGGTTGGGCTTGCGGAACCAGTCTTGCTCGCCGGCCGGGGCGCTGCCGCTCAGGCTGGTGGTGGCGTCGTATTGCTTGAGCTGCTCGGTCAGCGCGGCCACATTGCCGGCCAGGCCGGGCGCGGCCGGCTGCGTCAGCTGTCCGCCGCCGCTGTCCGCCGCGACCGCTTGCTGGCCGTAGCTGCCGATCGCTTGCGTCAGCGCGCTGGTCTGCGCGGCGCGGCTGGCCATGAACCAGACGTCGGCCGCCTGGCGCGTCACGCCGTCGGTGCCGGTGTAGCTGGAGCGCCGGCCGATCCAGTTGTTGTTGTCGAGCTCGCTCACCTTGTCGGCCTTGACCGTCAGGCTGGCGATGCCCAGCGCGTCCAATGTCTTGAGCTCGCCCGCCTGGCTGACGCCGTCCGCGTTGGCGTCGATCCACACGCGCAGGTCGCCGAATTGCGCGTCCTTGCTGTCGACCACGCCGTCGTGGTTGCTGTCGAGGTCGCCCAGCGCGGCGAAGCCGTCGCTGGCCTTGCCGCCGCCAGCCAGATTGGTGGCGGTGCCGAACAGCTCGCTACCGTCGTTGATCTGGCCGTCGTGGTTGCGGTCCAGCGCGAGCAAGCCGTCGCCGCTGCCGACCCAGCCCGTGTTGATGCGCTCGCCGTCCGCGTACAGGTCGAACTTGACGCCGGCTTCGATGCCCAGCGTGGCGATGCCGTCGCCGTTCAGGTCGAGGATCAGCGGGCTGCCCAGCGGCAGCGCCGCCAGTTGCTCGGCGGTCAGCGCGGCGTGCTGGTCGGCGGTCAGCGCGCACACCTGCGTCGAGGCCAGCGCGGCGATCTCGCCCACCGTCAGGGCGGCGATCTGTTCCAGCGTCAGCGCCTTGATCTGGGTGGCCTTGAGCGAGCGGATCTGCGCGGTCGAGAACGCGGCCACCTGGTCGGCCGAGAAGTTGGTGAGGGTGGTCGCGCTCAGCGCCGACAGTTGCGCGGTCTTCAGCGCCACGATGTCGTTGCCGTCGAGCGCGTGGATCTGGTCGGCGCTCAGCGCGTTGATCGCGACCACCGACAGCGATGCCACCAGCGTCGGGTCGAGCGAGGAGATCTGCGCGGTGGTCAGGCCCAGCGACTGGGTCGAGCCGAACGCGGCGATCTGCGCCGTGCGCAGGCTGTTGATCATGTCGACCGACAGGCCGACGATCTGGTCGGAGCTGAAGCCGGTGATCTGGTTGGCGGTGAAGGCGCTCAGCGAACCGAGCGCGGCCAGCTGGTCGGTGCTCAGGCCGCGGATCTGCGTGACCGCCAGCGAGGCCAGCGAGCGGGTCGACAGCGCCGCGAACTGCGGGCCGGTGAGGGCGCCGATCTGGCTGGTCTTGAGCGTTTGCAACTGCGCGGTGGTCAGCGCGGCCACCGCGTCGACGTTCAGCGCGGCGATCTGGTCGGTGCCCAGGATGGTCATGTTCAGCCCGCGCGCCTGCTGGGTGCTCAGCGCGCCCAGCTGGTCGGTGGTCAGCAGCGCCATCTGCCGCAAGGTGAACGCGGCGATCTGCGCCGAGCGCAAGGTGGCGAAGTGGTCGACGTCGATGCCGCCCAGCTGGTCGGAGGTCAGCGCCGCCACCTGGCCGGCGTTGAGCACGCCCAGCGTGCTGAGCGTGTTGATCTGCTGGGTGGTCAGGGCGGTGATGTCGGCCGGGCTCAGCGTGGCGATCTGCTGGGTCGCCAGGCTGGCGATCTGGCCCAGCGTCAGCGCCGTGAACTGGGCCTTGGTCAGCGCGTTCAGCTGCATGCTGCTGAGCGCGGGGATGTCGTCCAGCGTGATGGCCTGGATCTGGTCGGTGCTCAGGCCGGCCAGCGCGGCCACGCTCAGCGCCCGCGCCTGCGCGGTGGTCAGGTTGACCACCTGGTCGGTGGTGAGCGCTTGCAGCTGGTTCTTGGTCAGCGCGGCGATCTGCGCGGTGCGCAGCGTCACCATGTGGTCGCCGTTGAGGGAGATCAGCTGGTCGGTGGTCAGCGCGCTCACCTGCAGCGTGGTCAGGCCGGCCAGCGTGGCCAGGCCGTTGAGCTGGTCGGTGGTCAGGGCCTTGGCCTGGGCGGCGGTCAGCGCGGCCACCTCGGCCGTGGTCAGCACGCCGAACTGGTCGACGTTGAGCAGCGAGATTTGCAGCGTGCTCAGGGAGGCGATCTGGTTGGTCTTCAGGCCCGACAGGTCTTCCACCTCGATCGCGCCGATCTGGTCGCTGTACAGGCCGCGCAGCGCCGAGGTGCTCAGCGCGCGCCACTGCGCCACCGACAGCTGCTGGATCTGGTGGGTGGTGAAGGCTTGCATCTGCCGGCTGCTCAGCGCGGCCAGCTGGCTGGTGCTCAGCGCGCCGAGCTGGTCGTCGGTGAGCGCCTGGATGCGGTCGGTGGTCAGCGTCGACACCTGGCTGGTGTTGAGCGAGCCGAGCGAACCAAGCAGCAGGAACTGGTCCGGCGTCAGGTAGTTCAGCTGGGTGGTGCTCAGCGCGGCGATCTGCGCGGTGCTGAGGCTGGTCAGCTGGTTGGTGGTCATGCTGACCAGCTCGTTGGAGGTCAGCGCGCGGATTTGCTGGCTGCGCAGCGTGGCCAGGTCGCCCAGCTCGATCGCGACGAACTGGTCGGTGCTGAGCGCGGCGATGGTCCGGGTCGACAGCGCGCGGAACTGCGTGTCCGTCAGGTTGACGATCTGGTCGGTGGTCAGCGCGTGCACCTGGTTGACGGTCAGGGCGCTGACGGCGCCGGTGCCCAGCACGGAGACCTGGTCGGTGGTGAGCGCGACGATCTGGTCGGTGGTCAGCGACGACAGCTGGGCCGAGCGCAGCGCGGCGACGTCGGCCAGCGCGAGCGCGACGATCTGGTCGCTGGTCAGCGCGGCCAGGCTGCGCGTGTTCATCGCCAGCAGGTCGCCGGTGGTCAGCGCGGCGATCTGGTCGGTGGTCAGGTTGACCACCTGGGTGTTGCTCAGCGCGGCGACCTGGGCGGTGCGCAGCGCGCCGATCTGGGCCGGCAGCAGCGAACTGAGCTGGTCGGACGTCAGCGCGCGGATCTGCGCCGTGGTCAGGCCGGCCACGCTGTTCAGGTTGGTCAGCTGGCTGGTGGTCAGCAGCGGGATCTGGCTGGCCTTGAGCGAGGCCACCTCGCGCGTGGTCAGCGAGCCGACCTGGTCGCTGGTGAGCGCCTGCAGCTGGGCGCTGGACAGCGCCTGCAGCTGGGCCGACTTCAGCGCGGTGATGTCGCCCGCCTCGATGTAGGTGATCTGGTCGGTGCTCAGGCCGGCCAGCGCGGCCGCGTTCAGCGCGCCCACCTGGGCGCCGCTGAGCTCGATGATCTGGTCGCTGCTCAGCACCGACAGCTGCAGCGACGACAGGGCGCCGATCTGGCGCGTGCTCAGCAGGTCGATGTCCAGCAGCGACAGGCCGGCGATGCGGCTGGTCGACATGGCGGCGATCTGCAGCGTCGAATAATCGGCCAGGTTGCCCAGCGCGGCGGCCTGGACGTTGTTGAGCGCGGCCAGCTGGGTCTGGGTGAAGGCGGCGATGCCGGCCGTGGTCAGCGCGTGCAACTGGTCGGTCAGCAGCACCTGCATCTGCGCCGTGGTCAGCGCGCGCAGCTGGGCGGTGGTCATGGCGGCGAAGTCCAGCGCGCCGATGGCGTCGAGCTGGTCGCTGCTGAGCGCGGTCAGCAGGCTGGTGTTGAGGGCGCGGATCTGCGCGGTCGACAGCGCGCCGATCTGGTCGCTGTTGATGCCCTGCACCTGGCGGCTGGTCAGCGCGCCCAGCTGGCGCGTGCTCAGCGTGACGAAGCGCTGCGCGGTCAGCGCGTTGAGCTGGTCGGTGCTCAGGGCGCCGATCTGCAAGGTGGTCAGCGCGGCCAGGTTGGCCAGCGCGGCGATCTGGTCGCTGTTCAGGTAGCTCAGCTGGCGGGTGGTCAGCGCGGCGATCTCGCTGTTGATCAGGGTGGCGTACTGCGTCAGCGACAGCGCGCCCAGCTGGTCGCTGGTCAGCGCCATCAGCTGGTTGGTCTTGAGCGCGGCCAGGTCGGGGCCGCTCAGCTCGAGGATCTGGTCGGTGGTCAGCGCGGCCACCACCGCGCCCGGCAAGGCCCGCACCTGGGCCGTGCTCAGCACGGGGATCTGGTCGCTGGTGAAGTAGCGGATCTGGCTGCTGCTGAAGGCGGCGATCTGGGACGTCTTGAGCGCGGCCACCTGGGCCGGCGTCAGCGCGATGATCTGGTCGCTCGACAGGCCGCTGATCTGGCGCGTGTTGAGGCCGGCCAGGCTGCCCAGCGCGGCGAACTGGTCGGTGGTGAGCACGCCCAGCTGGCGGGTGGTCAGCGCGGCGATCTCCTGCGACGTGAACGCGCCGAGCTGGGCCAGCGTGAGCGCGGCCACCTGGTCGGTGCCCAGCGCGGCCACCTGGACGGTGCGCAGCGCGGCGATGTCGACCAGTTCGATCGCGGCGATCTGGTCGGTGGACAGCGCGTTCAGCGTGGCCGCGCTCAGGCCGCGGATCTGCGCGGTTTCCAGCGCGACGATCTGGTCGCTGGTGAGCGCCTGCAGCTGCGCGCTGGCCAGGGTGTTGAGCTGGCGGGTCTTCAGCGTGGCGATCTGGGCCAGGCCGAGACTGGCGATCTGGGCGGTGGTGAGCGCGCCGATCTGGTTGGTGGTCAACGGCGCCAGCGAGGCCAGGCTGTCGATCTGGGCCAGCAGCAGGCTGGCCACCTGGTCGGTGGTCAGGCTGGCCAGCGTGCGGGTGCTGAGCGCGGCGAACTGGTTGGCGGTCAGCGCCGCCAGCTGGTCGCTCGACAGGGCGGTGATCTGGTTGGTGCCCAGCGCGGCCACGTCCACCACCTCGATCGCGGCCACCTGGTCGGTCGACAGCGCGGCCAGCGTGGCGGCGTTCAGGCTGCGCACCTGGCCCGTGCTCAGCGCGACGATCTCGTCGGTGGTGAGCGCGCCCACCTGCAGCGAGGTCAGGCCGGCGATCTGGCTGGTCTTGAGGGTGGCGATCTTGGCCAGCGCCAGGCTGGCGATCTGCAGGGTGGTGAGCGCGGCGATCTGGCGGCTGGTCAGCGGCGCCAGCGAGGCGAAGCTGGCCACCTGGTCGGTCGACAGCGCGGCGATCTGGCGGGTGCTGAGGTTGGCGATGTCCAGCGTGCTGAACGCGCCGAACTGGGCCGGGGTCAGCTCGCTGAGCTGGAGGGTGGTCAGCGCGCCGACCTGGCGGGTCGACAGCGCCCGCACGTCGTTCAGCGGAATGGCCGGCACCTGGTCGGACGTCAGCGCGCCGATCTGGTCGGTGGTGAGCGAGCGGAACTGGGCGGTCGACAGCGCGACGATCTCATCGGTGGTCAGCGCGGCGACCTGGTCGGTGGTGAGCGCGGCGATCTGGCGCGTGGTCAGGCCGGCCAGGATGGCCAGCGGCAGCGAGGCGATCTGGTCGGTGGTGAGGGCGGCGATGGCGGCGGTCGAGAAGCTGGCCAGCGAGCTGAGCGCGCCCAGCTGGTCGCTGCTCAGCGCGGCCTTCTGGTCGGAGCTGAGGGCGGCGATCTCCTGGGTGGTCAGGGCGGTGATCTGGAACGTGCCCAGCGCGACGATCTGGTCGGTGGACAGGCCGGCCAGCTGTTTGGTGCTCAGCGAGGCCAGCTCGGTGCCGGTCAGCGCGGCGATCTGGTCGGTGGTGAGCGCCGCGATGTCGCCGGCGGCGATGCCGCGCAGCTGGGCCGTGGTCATGCCGGCGATCTGGCCGGTGGTCAGCGCCACCAGCTGGTCGGTGCTGAGGGCGTGGATCTGCTTGGAGCTCAGCGCGCGCAGGTCGGGCAGGTTCAGCGCGCTCAGCTGGGCGGTGCTGAAGGCGGCCAGCTGCCTGGTGGTCAGCGCGGCCAGCGTGGCCAGGGCGTCGATCTCACCGTTGCTCAGGCCGGCGATCTGGGCCGGCGTCAGCGCGGCGATCTCGGCGGTGGTCAGCACCCGCAACTGTTGCGTGCTCAGCGCGGCGAGCTGGTCGGTGGTGAGCGCGGCCACCTGGCGCGTGCTCAGCGAGACCAGGTCGGCGTTGCGCAGCGCGGCGATGCGGTCGAGGCCGAGCGCGGCGATGGCTGCGGTGCTGAGCGCGCGCACTTGCGCGGTCGACATCGCCAGCACCTGGTCGCTGCTGATCGCGGCGGCCTGGTCGGTGCTGAAGGCGGCCAGCTGGCTGGTCTGCAGCGACGCGAAATCGTCGGTGGTCATCTGCGCGATCTGGTCGGTGGTCAGGCCGGCGATCTGGCGCGTGACCAGCGGGCCCAGGGTCGACAGCGCGACGATTTGGTCGCTGCTGAGCACGGACAACTGGTCGGAGGTCAGCGCGCGGATCTCGCCGGTGGTGAACGCGGCCAGCTGGGCGGTGGTCAGCGCCACCACCTGGTCGGTGTTGAGCTGCGCGATCTGGGCCGTGCGCAGCGCGCGGATGTCGCGCGTCTCGATGGCGGCGATGGCGGCGGTCGACAGCACGGCCATGGCGCTGGTGCTCAGCGCCACCAGCTGGGCCGAGTTCAGCGCGACGATCTGGTCGCTGTTCAGCGCCTGCAGCTGGTCGCTGGTGAAGCCGGTGAACTGGCGGGTGCTCAGGCTGGACAGGTCGGCGGTCGTGATGTTGGCGATCTGGTCGGTGGTCAGCGCGCGGATCTGGCGCGTGGTCAGCGCCGTCAGGAAGCGCAGCGCGTCGATCTGGTCGCTGCTCAGGGCTTGCACCTGGTCGGTGCTCAGCGCCGCGGTCTCGGCCGAGGTCAGCGCGAACACCTGGCCGGTGCTCAGCACCACGATCTGGGCCGTGCCCAGCTTGTTGATCTGCTGGGTGTTGAGGCCGGCCAGGTCGGCGGTCTCGATGGCGGCCACCTGGTCGGTGGTCAACGCGGTCATGGCGGACGAGCTCAGGCCGCGGAACTGGGCGGCGCTCAGCGCGACGATCTGGTCGGTGGTCAGGGCCTGGATCTGGTCCGAGCTCAGCGCCCGCAGCTGGCTGGTGGCCAGCGTGCCCAGGTTGTGCAGCGACAGCGAACTCAACTGCGCGGTGGTGAAGGAGTTGATCTGGCGGCTGGACAGGCCGGCCAGCGTCGACAGCGCGTTCAGCTGGTCGGTGGTCAGCACGCTGATCTGGTCGGTGCTGAGGGCGCCGATGGCGCCGCTGCTGAGCGCGGCGAACTGGTCGCTGAGCAGCACCACCAGCTGGTCGGTCGACAGGCGGGCGATTTGCGGGGCGCGCAGCGCGGCGATGTCGCGCGTTTCGATCAGGCCGATCTGGTCGCTGGTGAGCGCGTTGAGCATGTTGCTGCTCAGGTTGCTGTACTGGGTGGCCGTCATTTCGATGATCTGGTCGCTGCCCAGGGCCTGCACCTGGTCGACGGTCAGCGCCGCCAGCTGCACGCTGCTGAGGTTGACGATGGCCTTGCTGTTCAGGCCAGCGATCTGGTCGGTGGTGAGCGCCTGGATTTGCTGCGTGCTCAGCGGCGCCACGGTCTTGAGCGCGTTGAGCTGGTCGGTGCCCAGCGCGGCCAGCTGGTCGGGCCGCAGGGCGGCCTCGTCGGCGGTGCTCAGCGCGGCGATCTGGACGGTGGCCAGCGCCACCAGCTGGTCGCTGCCGAAGGCGCGGATCTGCGCCGAGGTCAGCGCGCCGATGTCGCGCGTTTCAATGACCAGCATCTGGTCGGTGGTCAGCGCGCCCAGCACGGCGCTGCTCAGGGCCGCCACCTGGGCGGTCGACAGCGCGACGATCTGGTCGCTGGCCAGCGCCTGCACCTGGCCGGCGTTGAGCGCGGCCAGCTGGGCGCTGCTGAGCGCGGCGATGGTGCGGGTGGTCAGCGACGTCACCTGGTCGGTGGTCAGCACGCCGATCTGGGCGGAATTGAGCGCGGCCAGCGAGCTCAGCGCGTTGAGCTGGTCGGTGCCGAGCACCGGCAGCTGGTCGGTGGTGAGGGCGGCGATCTCGTTGCTGCGCAGCGCGTGCAACTGGTCACTGCCGAGACCGGCCAGTTGCAGCGCGCCCAGCGCGGCGATCTGGCCGCTGCTCAGGCCGATCAAGTCGCGGGTTTCCAGCGCGGCCACCTGGTCGCTGCCGAGGCTGGCCAGCGAGGCGGTGGCCAGCTGGCTCAGTTGCAGCGACGTCAGGCCGGCGATCTGGTCGGTGGTGACGGCGGCCAGCTGGCTTTGCGTCAGGGCGTTGAGCTGGCTGGTGGTCAGCTGGGCCAGCATGGCGGTGGCCAGCGACTGGATCTGGTCGGTGGCGATCGCCTGCACGGCGCCGGTGCTGAGGGCGCGCAACTGCTGGGTGGCCAGCGCACCGAGCTGGCCGCTGGTGAGGCTGGCGACCTGGTCGGAGCCGAGCACGCTCAGCTGGAGGGTCGACAGCGCGCGCAGGTCCACCGTCTCCAGCGCGCCGATCTGGTCCGAGCTCAACAGGTTGAGCTGGCGGCTGGTCAGCGCCTGCATCTCGCGGCTGCTGAGGGCGACCACCTGATTGGTGCTGAGGGCGGCGATCTGGTCGCTGTTGAGCGCGGCCACCTGCAGCTGGGTCAGGACGGGGACGTTGTCGGTGCTCAGGCCGGCCAGGCCGTCGGTGGTCAGGTAGTTCAGCTGCAGCGTGCTGATGGCGCGCACCTGGGCCGAGTTCATCACGCCGACCTGGTCGGAGCTGAGCGCCTGCATGTCTTCGGTCGTGAACAGGCCGATCTGCACAGTCGTGAGACTGATGATCTGGTCGGTTGTGAAACTGGTAACGATCGAAGTCATTGCATTGTTCTCCCGGGGAGCTCCCATGATACGCGCATAATTGCCTCATGGAAACCAAAAATCACTGGCTGGCTATTGAATTTCGCTATGGCCGCGGCCCTGGAGGTCGAACCGGCAAGCTTGCCGGCGGAGCCGTCGGGGGGCGCTGCGACCACGTCCGCGGCATCAGCCGCGCGCGTTCTATGCCATCCAAAAACAGGTTTTGCACGGGCGTCGCCAGGTACGGGAGTGTCATGGCGATGACCAGCAAACCTACACCTAAGGTGATCGGAAATCCGATCCCAAACAAATTCAGTTGCGGCGCCGCGCGTGTCAGGATGCCCAGCGCGACGTTGGTAATCAGTAAAGCCGCCACGATGGGCAGCGACAGCTGCACACCGGTGCTGAAAATCTTGCCGCCCCAGTCGGCCAGCTGCTTGAACCCGCCCCCGTACACCGGCGAGGCCGACACCGGCAGCGTGTAAAAACTCTCCACCAGCGCCGACAGCAGCACCAGGTGGGCGTTGACGGCCAAAAACGTCATGGTCGCCACCAGCGCCAGGAACTGGCTGATCGCCGACGAGCGGCCCTGGGTGTTGGGGTCGAAAAACGTCGCGAACCCCAGGCCCATGGTCAAACTGGAGATTTCTCCCGCCATCTCCACCGCCGCGAACACGATGCGGATGCTGAAGCCCATCGCCAGCCCGACCAGCATTTCCTGCAGCACGATCAGCAACCCGGCCAGCGAGGTCGGATCGGCGGCCGGCAGCGGCGGCACGGCCGGCGCCACCACCATGGCCAGCAACACCCCCAGGCTGATCTTGACGCTGGCCGGCACGCTGGAGTTGCCGAACAGCGGAGACGCCGCCAGCAAGCCCAGGATGCGGGTCAGCGGCCACAGCAAACCGGCGATCCACAGATTGATATCGGCAGTGGAGAACGAAATCATGAGGCGTTTTCCCTATTTATTTCCACCGAGCATCAACCTTCTTATTTTAAAACAACTTCTTAGCGAATCGTAAATTGTTACATATTGGCAAAGTGTCTAGCCGACCAGGCCGGGGATGCCGCCGAAGATCTCGCGCATGTAGTCGAGCATGACCGCCAGCATCCACGGGCCGGCCACCACCAGCGCCACGAAGATGCCGACCAGCTTGGGGATGAAGGACAGCGTCGCCTCGTTGATCTGGGTGGCGGCCTGGAAGATGCTGACCACCAGGCCGATGATCAGCGCCACCAGCAGCATGGGGGCGGCGATCATCAGCGTCACCTCCATGGCGTGGCGGCCCATCGTCATCACGCTTTCGGGTGTCATGGCGCGCTCCTAGTAAAAGCTCTGGGCCAGCGAGCCCAGCAGCAGTTGCCAGCCGTCCACCAGCACGAACAGCATCAGCTTGAACGGCAGCGAGATCACGGCCGGCGACATCATCATCATCCCCATCGACATCAGTACAGAGGCGACCACCATGTCGATAATCAGAAATGGAATGAAGATGGCGAAGCCGATTTGAAATGCGGTTTTGAGCTCGCTGGTGACGAAGGCCGGCACCAGGATGCGCAGCGGCACGTCTTCCGGCCCCTGCAGCGCGGGACTGCGCGACAGTTTCACGAACAAGGCCAGGTCGGCCTGCCGGGTTTGCTTCATCATGAAAGTTTTTAACGGTGCCGCGCCCTTGTCCATGGCCACACTCATGTTGATCTTGTTTTCCTGCAGCGGCCGGTAGGCCTCGGTATAGATCTTGTCGAAGGTGGGGCCCATGACGAACAGGGTCAGGAACAGCGCCAGCCCGACCATCACCTGGTTGGGCGGGGCCGACTGCGTGCCCAGCGCCTGGCGCAGCAGCGACAGCACGATGATGATGCGGGTGAAGCTGGTCATCAGCAGCAGCGCGGCCGGGATGAAGGTCAGCGCCGTCATCAGCAGCATGGTCTGGATCGGCAGCGTGTAGCTGGTGCCGCCGCCCGGCGCCGGGGTAGCGTTGAAGGCCGGGATGCCGATGCTCGAATCGGCGCCGGCCGCGAGCGGCAGGGCCAGCGCGGCCAGCATCAACAGGGATTTGACGGCCGTGGCCGGGGTGAGGCCGGCCTGCTTATTTGCCATTGCGTTTTTCGATCGTTTGTTTGAACCATTCGGCGAAGTTGGCGGTCGGCAGCGCGGCCGTGGCGGCCGGTTCGCTGCTTTCCTGGCGCGGCATGGTGGCCAGCGCGTTCATGCGGCCGGGCGAGGCGCCCACCACGATCCATTGTTCGCCCACTTCCACCACCAGGATGCGCTCGCGCGCGCCGACGCTGAGCGCGCCGACCAGCTTGACGTTGCTGTTGCCGCCGCCGAAGTTCTTCGGGCCAAAACGCTTCAGGAACCAGGCCGCGCCGAGCATCAGCGCCACCACGAACATCAGCGCGAACAGCGATTGCAGCAGGCCGCCGCCGGGCGAGGTGGCGGCTGGTTGCGGGGTGGGGATGGTCATCGCCAGCGGGCCGGACGGCGCCGCCGGGCCGGGCGCGGACGCCGCTGCCACGGAGGCGGGCGCATCGGCCGCAGCGCCGGGTGCTGGCGCGGCCGTCGTGCCGGCGGCCGTGGTGGCTGGAGCAACGGTCACGGCGGAGGCGGCAGGGGCGGCGGTGGCAACCGCCGGAGCGGCAGGCGCTGCGGCCGGAGCGGCGGCGGCCGGCGGCGCGGCCATGGCCGCTGCGCTGGCCGCGTGCTGGCCGCCGATGGTGCCCGACACGCTGCGCTGGGCCATTGCAGGCGCGGCGGCCAGGGCCGCCGCGAGGATCAGGGTTGAGGTCAGTCCGTGCTTCATTTATTCAGTTTTCTGATACGTTCGGACGGCGTGATGATGTCGGTCAGGCGGATACCGAACTTGTCGTTGACCACCACCACCTCGCCCTGGGCGATCAGGCAACCGTTGACCAGCACGTCCATCGGCTCGCCGGCCAGGCCGTCCAGTTCCACCACCGAGCCCTGCGCCAGTTGCAGCAGGTTCTTGATGGCGATCTTGGTGCGGCCCAGCTCGACCGTGAGCTGCACCGGGATATCGAGGATGAAGTCGATATCGTTATGGGTTTCGGTCTTGCTCGGCGTGCTGGAAAAGTCCGTGAACACGGCGGCGCTGGCCGCCTGGGCCTGCTGCTTTTCCAGCGCGGCCGCCTCGGCCTGCGCCTGTTCGGCGATGGCCGCGCCCCATGGGTCGTCGTCCATCGTATCGTCTTGATTATCCGACATGCTTCTCTCCTGTATTGCGGTCACCGGCGGCGGTTGCGCCGGCGTTATTTGATGTTATCGGCATTGGCGAGCAATTTCTCCACCTTCAGCGCGTATTGTCCGTTCATCACGCCGTAGCTGCAATCCATGACCGGCACGCCGTCGACGGTGGCCGAGATCATTTCCGGGATGTGCAGCGGGATGATGTCGCCCACGCGCATGTTGAGGATCTCGTCGAAATTGACCTTGGCCGTGCCCAGCGAGGCGACCAGCTCCACCTCGGCGATCTGGATCTGCTGCGTCATCAGGCGGATCCAGCGCTTGTCCACTTCCAGCGCCTCGCCCTGCAGGCTGGAGGTCAGCGAATCGCGGATCGGCTCGATCATCGAGTAGGGCATGCAGAAGTGGATCTGGCCGGAGACCGATCCCAGCTCCACCGTGAAGGTCGACGCCACCACCACCTCGTTGGGCGTGGCGATGTTGGCGAACTGCGTGTTCATTTCCGAGCGGATGTACTCGAACTCGACCGGATAGACCGGCTCCCACGACTTGGTGTAGGCCTCGAACACGATGTCCAGGATGCGCAGGATGATGCGCTGCTCGGTCTGGGTGAAGTCGCGGCCCTCGACGCGGGTGTGGAAGCGGCCGTCGCCGCCGAACAGATTGTCCACCAGCAGGAACACCAGGCCCGGGTCGAACACCATCAGCGCGGTGCCGCGCAGCGGCTTCATGTGCACCAGGTTGAGGTTGGTCGGCACCACCAGGTTGCGGATGAACTCGGAATACTTGGAGACCCGCACCGAGCCCACCGACACCTCGGCGCTGCGGCGCAGGAAGTTGAACAGGCCGACCCGCAACAGGCGGGCGAAGCGCTCGTTGATAATCTCCAGCGTCGGCATGCGCCCGCGGACGATACGTTCCTGGGTGGCCAGGTTATACGTTCGTACTCCCGCGACGTCTTCCTGCGCCTGGACGTCGTCCTGGTCGCCGTTGACGCCCTTCAGAAGGGCATCGACTTCTTCCTGGGAGAGAAAATTATCAGCCATGACTTTCTAACTTACTGAATGATAAACGAAGTGAACAGCACATCCTCGATGTCCTGCGGCGAGCCGCGGTCCTCGAAGGGTTCCTTGAGCTGGGCGATGATTTCCTTGGCCAGCTGGACCTTGCCATCCGGCGTGTTGATGTCCACGGCGCGCTTGCTCGACAGCAGCAACAGCATGCGGCTGCGCACTTTGGCCATGTTGTTCTTGACGTTTTCCTTCTCCTCCAGCCCGCCCACTTCCAGCGTGAAGGCGATCTGCAGGTACTGGTCGGCGCCGTTGTCGCCCGGCTGCAGGTTGACCGTGAACGGATCGACCGCCACATATTCCGGCGGACCGGCCTTGGCCTTCTTGGCGTTCTTGTGCTTGTTCTTGGCCGGCGCCTCTTCCTCGGCCGCGTCGCCCTTGTCATGCAGGAAGAACCAGGCCGCACCGCCGCCGGCCGCGCCCAGTACCAGGACCACCGCCAGGATGATGATGATCAGTTTTTTGCTGCCGCCGCCCGCTGGCGCTGCTTCAACTTTCTGATCGGCTTTCATTTTTGGGTTCGCTTTCAAAATTGCCCTTGCATGATGCGGAAGTGGAACATGACGCCATTATGTCATTATCGGTCGGGACTGCGGCATCGCATACGTCGAAAAGAGGGGCGATCCGGGTGCTGCTTGACGTTTCCGTAGTGGAACAAACAACAAAACCGGGAAGGCTGGGTGGCCGGTCCCGGTTTTCGTCGCGGCCGCTGGCGGATCAGGCGAAGGTGTCGACCGCGCCGGCCGGCACGCGGCGCGCCGGCGGGGCGCTGCGCGGCACGTCCACGGTGCCGCCGCTGTCGCCGCCGAAGCCGGCGCCGGAGCGGCCGCCGCCGCCATTGCCGCCGCTGTGCTGCGCCGAGCTGGCCTGCTGGTTGAAGCCGTTGTTCTGGTCAGACATGCCGGCCGAGACGGTGGCGTTGCCCAGCTGGATGCCGGCATCGCTCATCATCTCGCGCAGCTTGGGCATGGCCGCCTCGAGCGCCTGGCGCACCTCCGGCTGGGCCGAGCTGAAGGCTGCGGTGGCCTGGTCCTTGTTCACGCTCAGCACGACCTGCAGCGGGCCAAGGTCGGGCGGATTCAATTCCATGGTGGCGCTCTGCTCGCCGCCGGCCGCCATGAAGATGATCTTCTGGCCCAGTTGCTGGTCCCAGGCCTGGGTGCCGACGCGGCTGCTGAGCTTGTCCGTCGGCACGGCGGTGACGGCCGCCTTGGCCGCCTCCAGCGCCGATTGCGCGGTCGGCGCGATGGTGATGGCCGGGGCGGTTTCCTTCAGTACCGGCGCGGCCTCGGTCGGCAGGGTGTTCTTGCCGTTGAACACGGGCTGCAGCGGATCGGACTGGCGCGGCGTGGCGTGGGCCACGTCGGCCGGCTTTTCCATGCCGGGGCCGGCCTTGATCGGCGCGGCAGGTTCGGCCGGGGTGGCGGGCGCGGCGTCGGTGGTGTCGGACAGGGTGTCGATGACCGGGCCGTCCGGCACGGCGCTGACCGGCTTGTTGTCGGTGACGGCGGGCTTGGCGGCCACGCTCGCGGCGGCGACGGTCGCGCCGGCCGTGGCGCTGGCGGCTGCTGCCTTGGCGGCTGCCGCTGCCGCGTCGGCGGCGGTTTGCGCGGCCGAGCCGGCTTTTGTCAGGGCGGCCTTGAAATCGGCGGCGGCGTTGGCATCCGCGCCGGCCTGGGCGGTTTTCAGCGTGTCGGCGTCCAGCGTGGCGGCGGCGGGCAGGGCGGCGGTGGCGTTGGCGTCCAAGGCGGTGGCGGCCGTGTCGTCGGCGCCCGCGCCGGTTGCGGCGGTGGAGGCAGCGGCTGCCGCAGCGGCGGCTTCGGCGGCCAGGGCGGCGGCGCTCACGGCGCCGGCGGCATTGCCGGCCGAGGCGTCGGCCGCGCTGGCGACCGGCGCGGCGGCTGGTGCCGCGGGTTGATTGAAGGCGGCTACCAGGGCCAGCATGTCGGCCACCGGATCGGCCTCGGCGGCCGCTTGCGCATCGCTGGCCGCGCTGGCTGCGGAATCGTCCGCGCTGGCGTTGCCGTCCTTGCTGCTGTTCTTGGCGGAGGCTGGCGCGGCTGGCGCCGGCTGGCTGTCATTCCTGGCGACGGCCTGGTTGCTGTCGGCGGCGTCGGCCTGCTGGTTCTGGGACGGGGCGGGCTTGGCCTGCTCGGCCGGCTTGGGCGCGGACGAACGCGAGGCGGCGGGGCGCTCGGGCGCCTTGGCGACGATGGCCGGGCCGTTGCTGGCGTTGCCGGCCTGGCGCTGGTCCATTTCGCGCGACAGGGCGCGCTGGAAGGAGTTGTCGCCGCCGCCGGCGTTCAGATTCAGGTTGACCTTGGGCGCCGCCACTGCGTTGGCGTTCAGAGTGGGAATTTGAAGATTCGGGGTTTGCATGATCGCGCCGTGTCGGTTGGTTGCGTCTGAATGTCAGCGTTTGTAATACGCCTGCCGTGCTGCGTGTTCGTCCATCTGCTTCTGGTCGCGCTTGTTTTCCAGCTTGAGCGCCTCGGCCGCCGCCCGGTCGTTCAGGGTGGAGTAGGACATGCGCTTGCGTTCGCTGGCCTGCCACGCGGACTTCTCCTGCTCGCTGCGGTACTCGGCGTGCTTGATCATGTCCAGCTGGCCCTTGACCGCCACGTCCAGCTTTTCCATGAAAGCCTGGAAATTGCGGTAAGCCATGGGCGTGATGCCGGCCTGCTGCGCCGCCTCGAAGCGTTTCGCATACTCGTCGCGATAGCCGACCAGCATCTGGTGCTTCTGCTTGGCCTCGTCCACGGCCTTGAGCGAAGCGCCCAGCCGCTTGGCGGCGTCGTCGGTTTCCCGCCGCGCCAGGTCCATCAGTGTTTCAAGTTGCGCTTTGGAAGCCATGATGCGTCAATTATAGGTGGCTGTTGCCGGCGTCAATCAGTCGAATAGAGAGGTAAGTTGGGCCAAGCTCTCGCCCATGGTCACCCGTTCGGTGATTTGCTGCTGGAGGAAATTCTCTATCCGGTCATGCAACTGGATGGCCTGGTCGAGCACCGGATCGCTGCCGGGCGCGTAGGCGCCGACGCTGATCAGGTCGCGGCTGCGCTCGTAGCGCGAGAACAGCTGCTTCAGGTGGCGCGAGCGGGTCTGGTGCTCGTGCGAGGTGATCGAGTGCATGGCCCGGCTGATCGATTGTTCGATGTCGATGGCGGGGTAGTGGCCGGCCTCGGCCAGGCGGCGGTTGAGCACGATGTGGCCGTCGAGGATGGCGCGCGCCGAGTCGGCGATCGGATCCTGCTGGTCGTCGCCCTCGGTCAGCACGGTGTAGAAGGCGGTGATCGAGCCGCCGCCCATCTCGCCGTTGCCGGCGCGCTCGACCAGGATCGGCAGCTTGGCGAACACCGACGGCGGATAGCCCTTGGTGGCCGGCGGTTCGCCGATGGCCAGCGCGATCTCGCGTTGCGCCATCGCGTAGCGGGTCAGCGAATCCATGATCAGCAGCACGTTCTGGCCCTTGTCGCGGAAGTGCTCGGCGATCGCGGTGGCGTAGGCTGCGCCTTGCAGGCGCATCAGCGGCGGCGTGTCGGCCGGGGCCGCCACGACCACGGAGCGGGCCAGGCCTTCCTCGCCCAGGATCTGCTCGATGAATTCCTTGACCTCGCGGCCCCGTTCGCCGATCAGGCCGACCACGATGATGTCGGCCTCGGTGTAGCGCGCCATCATGCCCAGCAGCACGGACTTGCCGACGCCGGAGCCGGCGAACAGGCCCATGCGCTGGCCACGGCCGACGGTCAGCATGGCGTTGATCGAGCGCACACCCACGTCCAGCGTCTCGGTGATCGGCGCGCGGCCCAGCGGGTTGGCGGGGCGGGTGTTAATGGGGGCGCTATCGCTGGCGTGCAGCGGGCCGAGGTTGTCGAGCGGGCGGCCGGCGCCGTCCAGCACGCGGCCCAGCAGTTCGGGGCCGACCGGCAGGTGGCGCGCGCGGTCGCTGGGGCGGCGGCGCGGGTGGTTGACGGTGCCGGGCCGGGGAATGGCCGGCTCGACCGGGAACACGCGGGTGCCGGGCACCACGCCCTCGACGTCGCTTTGCGGCATCAGGAATAGTTTTTCGCCCTCGAAGCCGACCACTTCGGCCTCGATCTTGCCGCCCGACGGCAGCGGCACGGTGCAGGCGGCGCCCACGGCCAGGCGCAGGCCGACCGCCTCCATCACCAGCCCGGCCACGCGCGTGACGCGGCCCGACACCTGCATCGGCTCGACAAAGCCGACCA
>JAJLPB010000022.1 GCA_025548565.1 Rugamonas sp. A1-17 | reverse complement strand
CTTGTGACCAGCTGCGATAAAGGATTGGCTACAACCGCGCAATACACCTCAGTTCGCGTTGTGTGCAACAACACGCTGCAGATGAGCATGAACGAAGCAACTTTCGCCAATCAAGTTCGGTTACGCCACAACTCGCAATTTGACGCTAGCTCGATGCATGCGGAGCTAGGTCTCAATGCAAAAGCCGTTGCGGCCGAGTTCATGAGCAAAATGAAAACACTGGCGAACACCACTGTGTCGGATTCCACAGCGGAGGCGATCATCGAGACCATCCTACGCAATCAGGGTGCTACAGGTCCAATCAGAGCGCGAAAGGGCTTTGAGACAATCATGCAAATGTTTCGTGGTGCCGGAAAGGGCGCCATGCTCGACGGCGTGCGCGGCACAGGCTGGGGTCTCGTCAACGCAGTAACAGAGTACACCGACTTTAAAATGAAGGCACGCAACCAGGACTACCGCCTTAACAGCGCGTGGTTTGGTGTCGGGGCAACCATGAAGGAGAGTGTAATCCAATTGCTCGAGGAAGTATAAACACGCAGGCTGACGAAAGCAGCCAGAAAATCCTAACGGGTTTTCTCATACCAACGGTATGCGAAAATCTCAATCTCCAGAATGTCCTCCTCACCTTATCGACATCGATATGTACCCCATATCAGTGCTCGACTTTAGCACGCGGCTTTCTCTGCCTTCACAAGGCACAACAAAGAGCGGTAGGCGACAGTCTACCCATTAACTTATCGGCCTAGGCCGGCTAAGGAAAACCGCTATGACCATGCATATGTCCATCCTGTCCGCACGCGCGGCGCAGAGCACAAACCTTAAAATCGGCGGCAAGATTCGACCTGGAATCAAGCTGCTTACCAACAACGCAAAAAACAATCCCAAGGCCGTTCAGATCTACGAGAGCGGGGTGAGGGATTTCAGAAAATTTAGCGACATCGAAAAGGACATCACCGCGGCAACCAACATTAAGAATCCACTGTATCCCCGCAATACCCAGCACTTCAATATCGCGGCATCGGATTTTGGTATGCCCGAGATAGCGGAATTGCTCCTGAAGAGTTTTGGAGAAATCCGTGATGCGAACGAAGATCCAAAGCTGTATCGTTTCCCGATCGTATTCCACTCCGACGCGCTTGGCGATATTTTCCCCAACAAACTCGTTCGCCACGGTGGCAAGCCAGGCTACGAATCGGTCTACCTTCCAGACGGGCTAAGGTATTGCCAATTTCTTCCCGAAGTAACGTCCACAATGTTCGCCGAGCAAAAAGCCCAGCGCATCAAGAAGGTGCCACGGAGGGAGAAGCAAATCCGCGGACTGTGTGAACCTGGCCAGTGCCCTGAATATCAACAAGGGCAATGCAAGTTCTCCGGCCGACTGCACTTTTACATTCCTGGTGTGCCCACCGGCCTGGTCTCATTGGAGACGAGTTCGGAATACGCCGCAGAGGGTATTTGGTCAGAATTGTCGCGTATCAGCGAAGCCTTTGGTCACATCCCACGCGTCAACACCAAGAAGCCCGGTAGCTACCTTTACTACCTGACGAAGGTGCTTGAAAAGCGGACATACTTCGACGAAAACGGGCAAGAAAAAACTGGGATGCAATGGGTTCCGAAACTGGAGGCGGACCTGGACATCGGTTCGTTAATGCTTAGTGGCATGGCCCCGCAGGCCCGGCTAGCGGCCTCTCCAGTCGCTTGGCTGGCGGCACCTGCTGGTATGCCCTCGGCGAGGATCATCGGGTCTCCTGGCCCCGTTTTAAATGAACGAGCCAGTGATCTAGTCGAAGACAAGCAAATGGCGGCAGGAGCTATGCGTCCTGCACCTGAGCTTGATCCTCTCGATCAAATCGATGACCTTGCCACAAAAATGGAGTTGAGCGAAGACCTTGTGAAATCCTATCTGGTGGTGAAGCTCGGTGCGACCTGGTACGAAAGTGACGAGACCATTGCAAAAGGGTTGACGATGTTGGTCGACTTGTCGCGCAAAGGGAACGTGTCCGCAAAACTTATGATGCAGATCGCGATCGAACTTGGAGTCCAAGAAATTTCCATCAAGGATTTCATGGAATACGCTGTGCGCAAATACAAACAAGGGTACCAAAACAAACCTGAAGTTCTGCAGGCAATCCACAACGAACTCGTGCACGCGCGTCAAAGTGGCGGGTCAATACTGAGCTATTTCAAGGCGCAATTCACGGCAGATGCGATTCCTGCGTAAGCAGCGCTCGTTTCCGCTAAACCCCACTCGTGGGGTTTCTTCATGCTGCGCATGAAGAAACCTAAAAGGCTCTCCTATTTATCCGCCGGCATCCGGCAACTACATAGGACTAAACATCATGAGCATTCTTTCATTCCCACATCGTGGTCCTTGGGGCGACTCGAAATGGCGTGGCAACTGCAGCGGCTATGTCTACCAGGACCTCTTCAAACGACTCAAACCGAACTTCTATATCGATCCAATGGTCGGGTCTGGCACCAGCACCGATGTTGCAAACGAGATGGGAATCGAGGCGATCGGACTAGATCTACACTCGGGCTTCAATATCCTACGTGACTCGATCTTGGAGCGAGCTGGTAAGCAAGCTGACCTGGTTGTATCCCACCCACCTTACGGAAATCAAGTGGTCTACAGCGGCGAAGTATGGGGCGAGCCGCACCCGGACGACCTCTCTCGCTGCAAGGATGACGACGAGTTCCACCAAAAACTCCAACAAGCCTTACTCAACCAACGAGAGGCGACAAAGGACGGCGGCGTGTACGGCACGCTTATCGGCGACTATCGCAAGAACGGCCGCTACACCTCGTACCAGGCAGAAGCCATAGCACGTATGCCATCGGCAGAGCTCATGGCAGTCATTATCAAACAGCAGCACAACGTCATGTCCAACGCCAAGCAGTACCCTGGCCTGGTCATGCCACGGATAATGCACGAATACCTTTTGCTCTGGAAACGAAAACAGACACCTACGATCTTCCTGCTTCGAGACTTGGCAACCGAACAAGCCAACCGATTGCGAGGCACCTGGCGCGCAATCATTCGCAACGTCGTGATCGCCTTAGGTGGTAGCGCAAGCCTCAAAACGTTGTACGAAAAGATCGCAGCGCATTGCGATGAACGCGTAAAGGCGAATCCGAACTGGCAAGCCAAAGTCAGGCAAATACTCAACTCGACAGGCGACTATGTGTCCGTCAGCAGAGGCGTTTGGGCACTGGCGTAAGGAACAACTATCCGCACTACAGCCCCTCACGGGGCTTCTCAATCCGCAAGGATTCAGAAGGCCCGTCCTTCCCCTTAATTCGTCCGCTCAGCGGAAAAACCAAAGGAGAAAACACGATGTACGTAGCCGCACCAAAAAAACCAGTTGTCCAACCAACCCATTTCCACATCGGTGACACCGGCGAGACCAGCCCTAACTTCATTCAGGGAATTTCCGCATGCAAGGCGTGCAGGTCACACAAACTCGATCACTACAAATATCTCGACGATGCAAAGTGTGGTGAATGCGGGCAATGGCAAAACGAAGATCCACTGCCGAATTAACTTGTACCACCTCACAATTGAACACACACCTTCATTGGTCGACCAGCTGCCTACACGGCAGCTGGTAAAACCAGTTTTCTTGGCGCGCCAATTCTGTTATGCTTCAATCGTCGCTTTCGCGGCAAGTACCATTCCCCCGCAACACATCTCTCCCTTTCCAACTTTTTTGACACTCCCAGAGCGTCAAAAGAGTCTTCGACTCCTCCAGATTTACAACGCCGCCTAGCGGCAAATTTGGAGATTCATATGCAAACTCACAACATCGCAGAAGCACCGTCAAGCCCCTCGCTCGCACAAGGCGCCGCTGCCTATCTGGCCGCCCAAGAGGGACTGGCCACTACAGGTGATTCTGGCACCGAAGCGAACGCCGACCAGGTACTTTGGCCAAACGCAGAAATCATCAACGGTGTTATGACCATGCGATTGAAGTTCATCTGTAAAGGTGAGAACCCACGTAAAAAGTTCAATCCGGAAGGAATGGAAAGCCTTACCAACTCGGTTCTGGCGCAAGGTGTGTTGCAGTCGATCTTGATCCGTCCAAAAAACGGTGTCTACATCATTGTGGCCGGCGAACGTCGATATCGCGCAGCCACGGCTGCATTTGGAGAGGACTATGCAATCCCAGTGCTGATTCGTGAAATGACGGATGCTGAGGCAGACGCCTACGCATCTTCCGAAAACCACGAGCGCGAAGACATGTCGCCAGTTGAATGGGCCCGTGTTGCAGCGAAAGAGGTGGGAAGGGCTAAGGGCGACCGTGATGAAGCGGCTCGCGTGCTTGGTTGGAAGCGTTCATTAATCGATCGCCGCCTCGCGCTGATGAACTGCTCGGAACAGGTTCTCGAAGCTCTGACCGAACGCAAAATTTTACTCGGTCACGCGGAGTTGTTGGCAGCGCTGGCCAAGCCGCAGCAAGACAAGCTGATCCCCTACATCGTGGGTGAAAACAAGAGTGTTGCGGAAGTGAAGCAAGTGATCGCCGACGCCGCCTGCAAACTCGATGCCGCCATCTTCGACAAGGGAGAATGCGCAGCATGCCCACACAACTCTTCCGTTCAGAAGACCATGTTCGAGGAAGCCATCACTGACGGCGGCTGCACGAACTCGGCATGCTACAAAGCTAAAACGGAAACCGCGTTGCAGGGTATCGCAGATGGACTCAAAGATGAATGGCCAGTGATCCGCATCCTGCGGGTTGGTGACAACGAAACGCGTATCAAGCTAGTGCCTGACGGCTCCGGTGGCGTAGGGGTCGAACAAGCCGAGGCCTGCCGCGCTTGCACAAATTTTGGTGCAGCGGTGTCTGGCTTGCCTCAAGCGCTAGGCAAGGTATTCGAAAACCAATGCTTCGATACCATCTGCAACGCAACGAAGGTCGAAGATCGCATCAAAGCTGACACTGCCGCTCTTGAAGCTGCAGCTGAGAAGCCAGACTCGATCAACGTCACCAAATCTGCCGGCGCCGAGCAAACTACAGCTAGCGCCACCGAGAAGGCACCTCCTGCAAAACCTACCAAAGTATCGGAAGGTGAGCGCATCAAAGCCTACCGTGAAAAAGTATGGCGTAATGCAATGAAGCAGGAAATCCTTCAAGACGGCGCGAAATCACGAGCATATCTGATTGCGCTTGCGCTTGACGGCGCTGCCCGCAACATTGATTCGACACTTCTGAATAAGGCTTTCGGAAAAGTGACGGGAAATGCTCATGCGTCGAGCCACGATCTGGATCAAACTTTGACTTCGGTAGCACAGTTGACCGAGGACAATACCACTACGATGATCACGCTGCTTGCTGCATCGGCTATGGCGCAATTAGACGTACACAAACTGCAGCAACTCGCTCGTCACCACCAGCTCGACCTTCGGCATTACTGGAAACTCGATTCTGATTTCCTGGAACTGCTGACCAAGTCTGAAATCGAAATCCTTACAAAGGAAGTTGGTCTGGACGCAGCGATTGGCGATGGCTTCAAAAAACTCTTCACTGAGAAAAAGCCTGATCTCATCAAAGCACTGCTCGCTGTCGAGTCATTCGACTACGCCGCGACCATACCGGCCGTTTTGGCCTACTAAATCCTGTTGCCGATCTGGGCACATACTCCGATCTCAATACTCAACCGACACCTTCATGGTGTCGTGTTTACATTTGCGAAAGCACACTATGTTTACTGCACTACACGAAATCATTAAAGCCGGCGACTCTCTGACGTTGGAGGTTAGCCCTGGCCCCAGCGGTACCATGAAAGTGATCGTTAAGCCTGCACTCGGCAAAGCTAAGATCCCTGAGCTGGCCATGCCACTGATGCTCTGCGCGACGCCGGCAGAACTCGATGCCGGCTTCCTGGATGCGGTGATGAGATACCAAGCTCCTCGTCTGGACCTGGCGGCACAGGTAAGCTCCACGACCGCGCTGTTGGGACAGGCCAAGAAGGATCAGGCCACCAGAGCGGTAAAGGCGCTGCAATCGACCGCGACCGCCTCCACGGCCACGAACCTTTCTAGTGAAGGGAGCGATAACGAAGACGATGAAGAAGACAACGACAGTAACCCACCTCCAAAGGCTCCACAAGTTGCGAACGTCTCAGAAACGTCCACAGCCCAGTCGGGCACTAACCTTTCCACACTTCTGGACTAAATCATCATGACGTTACAAGCCCACTCCCTGAAACGATACTTCACCTTTAACGGAGTATCACTGCAAGACCCTGGTCCTGAATTCTCCCCAGAGGAGATCAAGGAAATGCACTCGATGGCCTATCCCGATTTGGCGACAGCTGTCATTGAAACCGAAATCGGCACCGATTCGATCAACTACAAATTTGTCCGCTCAGTAGGGACGAAAGGTTAGGATGAGCCCAGAACTTGTCGCGGCTATTCTTGACGGCAAACACTCGACGCAGTTCCTCGAGCGAAACGGCATCGTCACGGCCTTGATCAAACCCACCACCGAGAATGCCCGGTTAGCTCGAGCTGTATCGCTGTTGTTACAACGGCCTACCGCGCGAACACCGGCAATTCCCCTTCAATCAATGCAACTGCTGCCGATGTTCTAGCAGCAGACGAAAACCCCTTTATGGGGTTTTCTGGTAGCCATGCTTACCAGAAAGCCTCCCAGGCTGACTCCTTTCTCTATCCGCCTAGCGGAAATTACAAGGAGCAGTAATGCACACTAACATCACAGAAATAAATGCGGTTGTGGCATCTTCGGCGAACTTTGTCCAGCCACTATCTATCCCTTCACTGCAGTCGTTTGCTATTCCAACCCTGCACGCTTGCATCCCCCGGGCGGGATTCCTCCCTCCGCAAGACTCAACGATCACAAAGGAGTGTGCGGACTTAGCTCGTCTGCTCATCGCTGCAGGAATCATCGATACGGCCTCAATACCGGAGCATGCTACAACCGTTCATGAAGTTCTTGAATTCGGTTTGATGTCCTGGTTCAATGCCAACGTCGGAAATCTGAAAGCGCTTGAAGTAAGGGTGGAGATCCTGCGTCCGCGTTCGATGCAAGCACTAATCGAGAACGCCACTGATGACGACTACTATGGCGAGTTTGACCGCGAAGTCACGGGTGCATTCGGCATACAGTTCAACGGCGACAGCGGCTGGAATCCATACACAGTTAGCGAGGCGGCTATGTCGACTGAATTGGTTGCGCCTGGCTTGTTCAAAGCGGCAATGGCAGCCATCAAAGACGCAGCCTCCATCAGCGTTCCCATACGCACCGCGGAATTCGCTCTCGGTGATTTCCAGGGCCAGTGGGAGAACTGGGGAGAGGTTAAGCTTCCCTGCGATGACGAAGTTCTTGAGACTCTGCGCGATCGTTTTGAGGACGAAGCAACTGCGCAAGAGTATTTGCCCAGCGTGCTCCTTCCGATCCTCGGTGGCGATCTATGTCTCACATCTCTCGTACCAAAAAAAGACCGGCTAACGCTAAAGCAACTAACAGGTTACGCAAAATCTGGCGCTGATTTGGACGTCCGAGCCATAGCATCGCAGGTGCTCAACCTCCGTCACGCAATCAAGGTCGCGAATAGGGAACAGGCTCGTCTGCCCAATTTGGAAGGACTGAACGTAAATCCTATCGAACCAGGTTGCAGCCTGATCTACCAATTTGATCAGCGCGTATTTGCCGCATTTGATGACCACTACAAGAGCAGCATGTCAGACGGCACAGCCGATGAGATGTTCGGGTTGGATGACCTTCCCAATGATCCATTGGAATTGAAATCTTATTTTGAACGTCTGAGCCTGGCTCTCGCAGTTCTCAATGAGATGGATATTCTCATCTCCATGATCGCAAAACCCCACTACATGCAAGACTAAACCTTTATAGAAAAATCATGAATATTCATATCGATTCCGGATCGGAGAAGCTCGTCCTGCGTCATGCAATACTGATGTACGAAAGCCAGAGTGCTCGAAAAAGTCGCGCGGCATTCGCTTCATTTCACGAAGTGCAGGACGTCGGCACACCCGAGCAACCCATGCCTCAAATTATGTCCGGCACCCCTCTCACGCAGGAAGCACTGATGCAATCGGTCGGAAGTCTGGCAGACCGGTACGCACTGAACGTAGACTTGCTTCCCGAGTCCATGCTGAGCTTCTCACCTCTGCACATGATTTGGTGGGTGCCTAGCGGCGAACGCCGTGTGTTTCTTAACACAGCGGGTGACGGTCACCAGTCCGCAATCGTACCGCATCCGCCCCTGCTGTTCGCAGTAGTGCAAAGACATTGGTATGTATTCGCGATCAAGGAGAACATCCGCCCTTGCAAGGCTACGCAGCTCTACCACGCACCGTTCTTCAACATGTTCGATGACGACAGTGTGTGCACAGGAACTGCAAACACCCCCAAGTCGCTGTTACCTTCCGAGACCTCCGCATGGGAAAACGCATTCTTCAATTCCGTGTTCACCCACGTGAACGGAAAGAAGAAGGTGACGTTTAAGGGCGGTGAGTTTGCGCTTTGGCGTGAGCTTATCGGTGGCAAGCACAAGACGTTTCCAAATTCTGCGCTGCTCAAGAACAACATGACACTTGGCGTTGCTATGACATCGTTGCTTACCTTCGGGAAGGAGAAATGATGGACAAACGCGACGTAGCCTTACATGCGACCTTGCCCTCAGTCGCTGTTCCTCGCTTCGGCCCTCTTGAACTTCCCCTGCAGCCTTGCGATCGAATTTTGATCGCTTCGAACGGGGTTTTTATTGAGAGTTTTCGTCGATGGGGACACTTCATACGGCAAGTTGGAAGCCTGGGACCTGTGGTAGTGCCATATGGTGTCTGCCAACCAACGACCACGCTCACCTCCGGTAAGCTACCTCGAGAATTGCTGCATGCGTTCAACGCACATGCAGACAAGACTCCGGACGTAGAAGTTGGTGGCAGCATCATCTGGAACGAAAACACAAAGCAGTATCGCCTGGCACTATCCAAATCGCTCGCCTCCAGCGGCAGCCACCTTAAGCAGGAGGTCGCCAATCTGGACGCAGGCGAACACCTGGTCATCGATTGCCACTCGCATGCACATCACCATGCGTTCTTCTCCGCCCAAGACGACCAAGACGACAGAGGCGCAACTAAATTCGCCTACGTTGTTGGAAACTGCAATCGTCCCACGCAATCTACAGCGATGCGCCTATGCGTAAAGGGTGTCTTCGAATCTTTTGGGCCGGGCCAGACGTAAGACGCACCTCAAACACATTTGAAAGAATTTATGAAAGTAAAGCACATCATCGACAATGAACTGCTCAAGCGACCGATCAGAATTGCAGTAATCGGCGCCGGCGGCACCGGTTCGGCGCTGTTGCCTCGCCTAATGCAGATCCACCACGCAATGAAAGAAACGGGGCATCCTGGGGGACTGGAGGTCGTAGTGTACGACGATGACGTAGTGTCGCCGTCGAATATCGGCCGCCAAGGTTTCTTCCCATGCGACGTTGGACAATACAAGGCAACCGTGTTGGTCAATCGTCTGAACATGGGGTGGGGAACCTCGTGGAAGGGACTTCCAAAACGCATTACAGAGGACACGTACTTCGACGTCGACATCGTGATCGGCTGTGTCGACAGCAGAGGTGCACGTAAGGCGATCCTCAGCGCCCTAGAACGCCATCGGACGAGCTTCTACTACATTGACAGCGGGAACGGGGAAAATACCGGGCAAGTGCTGTTGGGCGAGGTCCGCAAAACTCGGACAGAAGCTTATCGGCTGCCTCATATTGGCGATCTCTTTCCCGAGATGCTCAACGACAAACTGGACGCCTCCGACGACATGCCAAGTTGTTCGGTCGCCGAATCACTGCGAAAGCAAAGCCTGGCCATAAACATGATGATGGCAGTCGAGATTTTGAACTTGCTTTGGACTCTGATCCATACCGGCACGCTCGAATACTCAGGCAAATTCATCAACCTGAAATCCGGTACCAGTGTTCCCATCAAGACGGACACCACCGTCTGGGAACGAATGGGCTACGTCGCGTCCAAAACCACAAAGAGGCTTGAAACAACAGGTGAAGAGGAAACAGTCTCTACCTAAACAGCACTCAGCATCTCCCGCGAGGGGATGCTGAGATGCATCTTCGGCACCGCAGCTTACCGTGATATTATGTGCTCATCGCACAGCGGAATATCTTCACATCATATCGACGAATTATCCATGCCACCGGCATCGATCATTCTCAACGCTCCTAATTTTCCATGCCGTTCCACGGCAAAATTTGGAGTTCAATATGATTACTCAAACTATTTCTCGAGCAGTACCAACGGCGCCGATGGCTATCGTTAGGAAGGTAATTCCAATTCAGGTTCACGTTCGTCGCAAGTTCGACCTGGTTGAATTGCTCAAACTTGTTCCAAATGCCTACGAAGCATACAAACTGCCAGTGGTCGCAGCCAATGCCAGATACATGCTGCCAGTTAGTGGAGGAGCCGATAGCAGCAGCTTGGCGATTGTCATGCACTTGCTGTTCCCTGAAAAGCCTTGGGAGCTTGTGTTCACAGATACCGAAGCAGAAGATCCTGGTGTCTACACAACACTGGACGCACTGGCGAAATACCTAGGCAAGCCAATCACTCGCATTAAACCGGCGGCCGGCTTGTTTCAACTAATCGACCTGTTTAAGGGATACTTGCCTTCATCTCAGAGCAGATACTGCACTAGGATATTGAAGCTCGAGACCTTCAGGCCGTGGCTCGCGCAGTACGCAGGCATTCCCAAAATTATGGCAGTTGGAATTCGCGCCGATGAGGATTTCCGGATTGGCTTTAGCATCGACGAGGTCATCACGGAGATGCCATTCCTAGATCTCAATTTCAATCGTGAGATGGTGTTTGATATCTTGGATCGCACGATCGGTATTCCTGCGTACTATCGTCGAAGAGTCCGATCGGGATGTTCAAATTGCTTCTTTCAGCGCCGGTCTGAACTTGTTGGCTTACTTCAAGAAGAGCCGGTGGAGTTCGAGAAGGGCAGCGAGCGGGAAAAGATCGATCCGATCAATGATGGCGCCTACCCGAAGGCTGTGCCGCTTTGGAATGATTCTGGCATCGCGCTAAATTGGATGACGTTACCAATGCCGACATCAGACGTGGCGATCAAAGGTCGGAAGGCCAAGCGAAAGAGCTTGTCGCTGTTTAACGACCGAGGCATCTTTGTCGGCGCCGAAATTTTCACCGACGGGATGTATTCCAACGACGAGTTTGTATGGCATCAGCGTGTAGTTTCGTATTCACCAACCTGGGCCGGCCTGGCACGCCAATTGAACGACCGATACCGGCACTTGCTCTCAACTGGTGAGGTCTACGGACTCACTCCAGCGGAAGTTCGAACAAAGGTAAAATTCGCCATCTACTACGTCGAGTTATCGGAAGACGTGTTCAATCCCGAAGCACCCAAAGGTGACAGCTACACGTGGCAGCAAGGTGCATCTTACGAGCAGTTGCGCCACATCGTAGAATGGACAACTCGCGCACTGCACGCCGAAGGAATGCGGCAAATCGCCAAGCGGTCTGCTCCTCCTCTATCCGTTCAAGAGGAATGGGTCGAGACAAGCAAGGTCGCCTACGGAAGGATCGAACACGAGATTGGTCGTGTGGTCAGTTCCCAGTGGTACAAAGCCAGCGAAAAGCAACCTAATTTGACTGTGAAGGAAGAGGCTGCACAGCTGCCTTGTCCAGCATGCTCAATTTGATCTAACGATTTACAGTTGAACGCCGTGCCTGTGCAAATCCAATCTTGCGGATTTCACTGGTGCGGACGTAACTGGCCAGCCCCGCTCCATATCAAGGTGCGTCCCAAACTGCCAACCATCCACACACACCAAGCAGCTGCTCTAGCGTCTCGCTAGACTAGCTCGCGTTACTCCTTTTTTTAACGCCGATCATCGGCACAAAGGAGCGCCAATATGTTTGCATACAACGAAGTAGCACAACCTACTAACGTAGACGTCATTTTGTTCAACCTCACAATGCAAGACCCTGTCACCAAGGAACAGTCTACGACTACGTTCGCAGCTGCGGACAATATTCGCGTGAAGGCGAAGGCCGACATGGTCGCCAGTTGCTTCCATCGAACAGTGGTTCGTTACACACCAGCATCGGCACTGAACTAAGAGTGTCCACAACCAATCGCAACGTCCTTCGGTCCCCATTTGGGAGATCGAGGGACTGAGCCCACTCCCTCCGACAACTCAATTGCTTCTGACTGGCCGATAGAGCCATCCACAAGCTTCGGCAACCACTTTCTCAACGCCGGCATCCGGCAAGAAATGGAGGTAGCATCATGCTCATAAAGGGACTTCACGCTACAGGTCCTATGGACTCCAGTGGCGCCATACTCTTTGGAGTTTCCATAGCGCCTGACTCGAACACAGACGTACTTATTTCACTCATCGGAATAAACTAGCATGACGAACAATCTTACCGAAGTCGGACTTGCACTGCGTGCCAAACGCCTACGATTCCAAGCAGAGCGCCTCGCTGTCCATGAATACGTGCGACTACAACGTAACGACAGCACTGAGGAAATTTGTCTGCTTTGCGCCGTCCCGACCAGAGAGCGCGATCGAGTATTGTTGGTCTTCAAGACCAACTTTTTAGGGAAGACCGAGTTCTTCACCGGCATCCTGTACTTGACCGAAAAGGCCGCTGATGCGGCTGAACTACTGGGAGCCTGGTACCGCGAGGTCCGGTCGAACGCAAAAAGCTACTGGGTGAATGCGGACTGGGGTTCGTGGCCACTAGAAGCGGTCCAGCAAACAGTCCGTTCTCACGGCATAGCAGATTCAATGCTGCCGGCATTTGGACTGAGTAATGCGAACTAATGTATGAAATATAGAAGGCCCCAAGCGCATCCTTGCGCAGGGGCCTTTTGCGATTACGCTACTATCTGGACCCGGCAGGCAATGGGACCTTTGGCGTTAGCGCTCGATACAAATTTCACCTTGTCTCCTTGCGCCAGTTTTTCTGCCCGCAGCTGGTTTGAGTTAAAAAAGCGGTCCACTCCATCATCGCCGGTGATGAAGCCAAATTCACGGGATCGATTGTAGAACTTCACAATGCCTGTGGCCATGTCTAACGTACTGGCAACGGTACTCACGCAGCCACCAGCGGCGAAGATCCAATCGATCGTCCCAACTGAGCGACCAGGTCCACCGAACCGCCCATTGCCTCATTGAGTTTTGCGATTGTTTTGGCCCGCTCCAGGTCGCGGCTCGACGTTGGCGTGGTGATCGAGCTTTGCTCGAGAGCGAAAGTTTTCAGTTCGTCCACCATGGCCTTAGCTTGGCCGTCCGTCGGCGCCATCGCCATAATGAAGCGTTTGTTTCCCTTGCCAAAGGCTACCGTCACAATGTCTGTCATCCACACTCGCAAGGTAGCGTCCTCCACGCGTGTCAGCGTCGAGCGAGACTGTACGTTCCCGGTCATCTGGTTGCCAATGCGCATTTCCCCTGTCTGGTATGTACCGTCCACCACAACGAAGGTCAGGCGCGACTTGAAGTACATGCGCGACCACAGAAGGTGCCCGATTCGAAACGCCATGACGGCAGATACACCAAGAGCGATAACGACGAGGATCACCCGCGAGATTTCCATACGCGCCATTTCGCCGAACTGCGGCGCGTAGTAGGCTGCGACGGCAGCAGATACCAGGCTTAGGATCAGCCCCCAGCAACCCAGCGCGACCAAGAAGCGCACATGCGCACCACCCAAAGCCTCTTTCGTGTTATCGGAACCCATGTTGAACGACGCCGTGGGCTGCGTCTCCTCCAGCAGATAGCCCTGAAACGCACCTCGCTCCACGTCTGCTGCGCCTGGCGGCACGTTTGCATACATCCGGTTTGGAATGTCCCGAACCCAGTTGCTCTGCATATCACGGCTCAACTTTGGCCAGAGTTGTGCTGGATGGCAGTTCATCGATACCGTAGTCTGCTCACACGAAACGCTCGTCTGGTGCACTGTATCGAGTTGGGCGATCAGCGAAGCGAGATACAGCAATGAGGCCAGCGCAGACGTTGCCAGCAGCGACAGAGGCGCAATCCACAAGGGTGCAATATGCACCAGCGGCATAAAGCGCGGGATTGCCACGGGTGCGATGATGGCGAAAGTTACAAGGCCGATCATCTTCCACAGCAGCTTGTCGGAGTTGCCCACGCCATCGGCATTGGCCTCGTCGTCTTTCGAGCGCAGGAATGGCGTAGCCAGCGACAGCCCCGACATCGGCAAATACATCCACGAAATCATGCCCTCGTAGTCACCTCCAGCGCAGAAGCAGTAGGACACGCCCATGGACACGAGCAGGCCAAGCATCGCAACGACGGAATGGAAGTGGCGAACAGCTGCGGCTTGGATAGGCGGCGGTGCCGTGATAAGCGGCTTGATCAGCGAGTACAGGATGCCGTTCAATGGGCCGGCAGGCTCAGGGAAGTCGACCGCGCGATGACGCAAGATCTCTACCAGTTCCTTTGCGCCGCCGGCCAGGCCGACCTGGCCGGTGCTCATTTCGTCGGCCAGACCTAGTGGGAATTTGCGTCCCAAGTAGAAGCGAATTTGCGACAGCGCTTGAATCAAAAATTTGACCGCCGTGCCAAAAAGCATCGACGCCAGCGTAAGGGCGACCATAGCGATCTTGTCGTCATGACTACCGAAGTAGTCGCGGGCTGCAAACAGCACGGCAATTGCGCCAGCCACCAGCGCAGCCGCCGACAGCGCCAGCAGGATGTTTTCGGTCTTGAAGGGGTTGGATACCGCGTCGGCGATGTTGTCGCCAGCATTGAATTCGTAGGTCATGATTGAGGTCAAACTATCTGTTGAGATAGCTTCAGTCTCTCATCGCCCTCGGCATATGCAACCCGGAATTGCTATCGCTATCCCAATCGTTCCCACAGGCGGTCCACCGACTCGGACACGGCGCCGTGATTCGGGCTATAGATCATCTTGAACCTGCGCCGGGCTGCAATAATGACGGCCGCTAACGATTCTTCACGCTCCGACCGCCGGCCAGGAGTCCAAGCTCTCTGGCTGGTTTCAGCGCGAAGGAGAAGACGCTCGTTGCGCACAATCCGGGGGGATGCGACAACTCCTATGATCGCCGATTCCGGTAGCATGTTCAAATGCTCTGCCGACACTGGAAAACCATCGAGTACGCAACGTGGGAATTGACGGGCGTATGCGAGTAATTTCGATGCGATGTCGTCCTGGAGAGGAGCACCTGGTTGCGCTCGGCGCATCGCAGCCATGAGCGCGTAGGGAATATCGGACGGCAGCTGCTTGGCGCGCGCGAGCCGTCTTAGCAAGCCAACGCTGATGTGTTTGTAGCCTCGCAATGCCAGCTCAGCGCCGATTGTGGATTTTCCGGCCCCATGTCTACCGATTAAGCAAAGCAGCGTCACAGGAGCCGATCTGGCGCGCCTATGCGCATTAATTCAGCTTCGACTTCCTTGACGTTAGCCTTAACTGTCTCCATGCTGTCCAGCACCTTCTGAACGCCCGGCGCCAGCTCAGGATACGCTCGTTTGACAGCCCGCAGGGACCGTGCTCCCTCATTCTGGCAGTCTATGCCGTCCTTAAGATAATCAAGGCCTTTTTCGAGCGACATCGCCATTCTCATTTCCTTTCTCGTTTTCGACTCGGCCACCGTGGGCGGCCTCTAATTTTTCAGCTTCTTGCTTCACTAACGCATAGGTTTCGCTGAGATCCATTCCTATCTGCACCACATTCTCCATTCCAAAAAAGCACACCAAAATGACGACGGTGAGAACCAATTTAAGGAGTTGAAATGCCCGGCGCTTGATGCCTTCAGGCGCGTCCAAATTGAAGCCCGGTTTGGCCAGCACCAGCTGGAATACCAATCGAATGATGGTGATCACGGCTGTTTGTCGCCCAGAACCTTTAACTTCGACGGTGCCGGTTTATTGTCCGTCTTCAGCAGAACGAATTTGCCGGGGCTGGGAATGTCTTCCTTCTGAGCGATCGGCTCTTCGACCTCCAGCAGAATGATTTTGTTCTTCTCCTGGGCTGCGGCGGGCGCAGCGCTTTTCGCAGAGTGATTCTGGACCGACACTTGCGCTTCTATCATTTGAGGTGCCGACATTGGAAGCGGTAGTGGTAAAACGGTACTGGCCACTCGAGGAATGGTCATTTGCCCGGCTGGCGCAGCTGGAACCGGCAGTTGCGCCGCAGGAGCGATGGCAACGGCAGGCGTTTGCGCAGGCTTGGTCAGCGCGGGAGTGCGGTTCCTCAATTGCTGATTCTCAGACTGCACAGTTTTTGGTGCGACAGCCCTTGCGTGGGACTGGTCGTACAAAAGGCCGGCGCCGGCCAAAGCAAAAGGCAGCAAGCCCCCGCAAATTGCAAAGGCCAGAACTTTCTTCCGCGGGAACGACCTGAACTGGAATACCGGGGAGTCCGACTTGGCCGGCTCCTCCAGTTCAGCCGGGCGAATCATTTTAGGAACAACCTCCAATGGCTCGATCGACACCACGACCGGTTGCGTAGCGGTGTCTGCGAGTGGATTGGAAAGCGTTGCAGGCAGCACTACTGGCTGCGTAGGCGCTACGGAGACGATGCTCGATGCCGCTAACCCAATCGCGGCGTCTGCCTTGACCTGCTCTTCCTCGACGGCCACACAGAGGTGCGCCAGCGCCTCATGTTCGAAGAATCCCGAAAGCTGCTCTTGGCCATCTATCAAATCTGATGCATCGAGTTCAAATTGAGCTGGTGTCTCCGATTCCGGCGGATTTTTAGTATTTGCGGCCAAATAGCTGACCGAAATTGGACTTCCACCGTACTGCCGAGAGGGTAGGGGCCTGATCGCGTTTTGGACCGCTGGACTGGCGACCAAGCCGAAAAGTGCTGTGGGCGCCTTAAACGCCAGCATTGCAGCGGCATTGATGGTCGTCGTATTTTCAGGCGTTGACATGGCAATCCCGGTCGTTTGCGTTGGATGGATGTTTCGGACGCCAGAACTTTACCAATTTTGCCAAACAGAAACTGCGCAAATTTGTCGTTAAATCCGCCCTGATTTAGGCGACTTAGTTCGCCGGCCTCCTCAACTCGGCCAGGCCGAACATCAATTCACTTTGAAAATGCCGCCGGATTTGATGATGGCCGCACTGCAAAGCTCGGCACGATGTGAACTCCAAACCCCAAGATCAGGACCCAAATATGAAGACCGAACAGCAAGACAATCAGGATGTAGCACAGACCATCGCCGAGATCGACCTGGCAAATTCCCAATTCCTGCGCAGCGAAAGTGACAATGTCGCTCACGTTGAACAAATCGAGTTGTCCGACGAGGCCATCGCAGCTGTAAATGCGGAACGCATCGCCAACTACCGTCAACGCGCAAAAAACGAACGTGCTCGCGGCGTCAAGAGCCTGGCCGTGCGCCACCAGGGCGTAGCAGCCTTGGTCGAGAAAGTGGATATCAACGTGCCAGCGGTCGCCGCGATCTTCGAACGTTGGTTTGCCAGCATGGAATTCGGTATCCACGTCATCAAACGCCGTGGCGCGATCGTTCTGGGCGAAGCACGCGCGGAAAAACTGGTCGAAGCGATGACCACGAAGATCGCGGCTCTCAGCGACGAGGCGAATAAATCGTTGGTCATCATGCGAGCGGCGCAAGTCAATGCAACCACCGACGCAGAAGTGAACGGCATGCCGCTGTTGGACCCAGTATTCGCAAAGCCTGCTGCGTCGCACGAAATCCAGTTGCGCTCGCGTGAAGCGAAGAAGCTGCTGGAAGTGTTCAAAGTCACCGACCAGATTCTGACGATCGGGGTAAAACTGGAATGGAACGATGCTTTCACCGCTCGCCAATCCGCCACGCTCAACGATACGTTCCGCGACGGCATGAAGGATCTGTCGAAGTTCCTGGGCACGACCGTCAAAGGCATGAAGAACAAAATGTCTCCGCTCGATGCTCCGGCAGCTACGGCCTCGGCAGGTGAACCGGCGCCGGCCGCCAACGATACCGCTGAAAACGCTGGCGGCACGGTTGAGCAGGCAGCTTGAGCGTTTCGTTAGACCATCTGAACCCGGACCAGCACCGCGTGGTGCTGACTCGGGGACACTGCAGTGTGGTTGCGACTGCTGGTTCGGGTAAAACCAGCACAGTAGCAACCAAGGCTGCCTATCTGCTCGAGCAAAACGAGCGGGTAGCAGCTGTCACGTTTACGAAGGAAGCAGCTCTTGAACTCCGCGAGAGGATTGTGAAAATTGCCGGACCAGCATGCGTGTCGCGATTGCTGGTAGGCACTTTTCACAGTGTTAACTTGCTCATGGCCTTCCCCACAGGCCGAAAAGCCAATTTCGGCCGCGCCATCTTGAGTGATCAAATTTCACCCTACGAGCAGGCGTGGAAATTGGTCAATGGTGGAGTCCAATTCGGGTACGTCAATCGCGCGGTCAAGGAATCCGGCCTGTCCATCATGACAAAGGATGCATTGTCCTTAATCGAGGTGATCAAGGCTGCGAGAGACACCACCGGATTTGAGCCCGAAGAACTGCAACTGGTGGAGACGTATCAGAATCTCCTGGCAAGTGCCGGCGTCATCGATATGCAAGACATCTTGCTACAGACGAATCGTGCGCTTCGTGAGAAGACGATGTCGCCCCTCAACGTTGATTATCTATTCGTCGACGAGTTCCAGGATACCGACGCTGTGCAATATGAGTGGATCATGCACCATGCGCGCAATGGCGCCTCCATCACAGCCGTCGGCGACGACGATCAATCTATATATGGCTTCCGCCGCGCGCTCGGCTTCGAAGGCATGGAGCGCTTGAAACAGGATCTCAAGGCCGAACAAATTCTGCTCGGCACCAATTACCGCTGCCGCAAAGAGATACTTGGCGCAGCTGAGGCACTGATAGGCCGGAATACCGATCGCATCCCGAAACGCCTTTTTGCGCAGAAGGGAGAGGGCGGCTTCGTCAACTGGGAGGCCTTCAGTACAGTCCAGTCTGAAGCCAATGCATTGGCCGAGGAGGCCGCGCTAGCTCTGGAGGAGGGCGCAACCTTTGCTGCAATCGCACGCACCAATCGTGAATTGATCGAGTTGCAAAAGGCGATGGTGCTTCGCGATCTCCCGTTCAAGAAGGCAGATGGCAAAAGCCTGTTTGAATGTCCAGAAGTACAGGCGTATGCCGCCCTACTGAGGACTATCCTCAAGCCTATGCCCAACGACGTCGATCAGGTACTCGCATGGGCTGGCATGTCAACTGACGATACAAAGCAAGTACGCAAACTCTTCGGAACCGTCATCCGCAGCGGTGCTTTGAGCGATTTCACGAACAGCTCCGTCTCTGAAGCCGGGCGCGATATCTGGCGGTCGTTTGCCAAAAAGCATATGGAATGGACTGCGTTGTGTGAGCGCGGAGCCTATGCGCTACTCAATATGGGCGTGCGAGAGTGGATGCTCGACACGCTGCAAAAACCCAATTTCTCGTACATCGTCGAGACGGCCGCGGACCTATTCGATCCCAAAGGGAAGACGCTAGAAAAGCACCTTGCGGACCTTAAAAGTGCAGAACAGCGCGTGAGGGACGGGGAACGGTCGCGATCCGACACAGACACGCCGGCGCTCAACGTCGTATGGCTGCTGACGTCACACGGTTCGAAGGGCCTGGAATTTGACCGTGTCTGGATCGTCGGAGTTCAACATGGCCTTTTCCCATCGGACAAAAGTTCGCTCGAAGAAGAGCGGCGCCTCATGTTTGTCTCAATGACGCGTGCCCGAGAAACATTGTGGATGTCGGCCACGAAGCAAAAGAAGCCAAGCATGTTTGTCTACGAAGCTGGCCTTCTAGTGCTTTGATTTTGGTCGCTATGACACCTCGACAGCCACGACGCAGCGTGAAAACCATTGAAAAACAATGCGTTGATATTTTCGATTCGGAAACCTCTGTTTTGCCCAAGGGGAAAAGTGAAATACCTATCCATTTAACTTGGCTTTCGAGCCATTACCGGTAATGCAACGGGCGATCATTGGGGCACCTTGAACCCCTATAGCTGTCCAGACAACGACCAGCCCAGAAGTTAAGAAAGTACCGAGTACATGTTAGATAAAAAAATGCTGACCGAAATGATCGCGTCCAATCTAGCACCCATTCTCGAATGGTTGGATGACAAGAGCGTCACCGAGATCATGATCAACCCTGGCGGACGGGTCTTCGTCGAGGCCGCTGGTGTTCTTTCGGCCAAAGGTGTCCTCATATCGGACTTGGATGTTGAAAAGACCATCATCGCAGTTGGCAAGTATGCAGGGAAGAACCCTCGGCGCGATAGCGCTGCCGGTATCGTCTACGCCAGCATTGACGACCTTCGCTTCTCCGGTGCACTTCCACCAGTTTGCCCCGATGGATCTTTTATCTCCATTCGCAAACACTCCGACAAAAGCGAACGTCCGAGCATGGAAAACCTCATCGCGTGGAACATGCTGACGCAAGAGCAGGCCGAACGGCTTGAAGACCTCGTTTTGAATCAACGGAAAAACCTTTTTATCGTTGGCGGAACCGGCTCAGGTAAGACCACCTTGCTGAACGCTTTGCTCAATAGGCTGCCGGCGTACGAGCGTGTCCTGACGATCGAGGACTCACGGGAAATTCACCTCGAACTCGAAAACCATTTCCCGATGGTAGCCAACGTGGACAAGGGCATCACAGCACGCGACCTGGTGAAGCTCATGCTGCGGGTCCGGCCGGATCGCTTGGTGCTAGGCGAGACCCGCGGTGACGAAACCTATGACGTCATTCGCGCATTCAATTCCGGCCACCCTGGCTCGATCTCCACGATCCACGCAGATTCTGCAGAGCAGGGCTTAGCCGCTCTCGAAATGATGTTCCAAATGAGCCTACCGGAGAACGCGCGGATGTCAGACACCGTCATGCGACAGTGTATTGCCGCCTCCGTGAACGTCGTAGTTTTTGTAAGTCGTAGCACTGTAAAGAAGGACGGAGTAGCCAAAGTCGTCCGTAAAGTAACCGAAATCTGTATCGTTAAAGGAGTAGTTGATGGAAAGTATGTCCTCGAAAATGTCGCGTAAAGCCGGTGGTGTCCTGGAGTCCGCGCGTCGCTTTTACAACGACGCGTCGAATCGCGACAAGATCGTCTATAACACCGCACTGGCCATCGCTATGCTGACCTTGCCCGAATTCGCTTTTGCGCAATCTGGCGGCGGCATTTTCTGCTTCATCGCGCAGTATTTCAAAAGCATCGTCGCAGCAGCCGCACTGGTCGTGATCGTTCTCTGGGCAATCGAGCACATCATGGGCGTCGCCAAACTGCACGGCGTGGTTATTACGGTCGGCACTGCATCTGCGTTCGTGCTGTCGGCTGTGAAAATTGTCGAGAGCGCCGGTTTGGGCTCGGCCAACTGCACGCTGTAATTTATGCGCGAGACTCCAGTTAATCTGGCGCTCAATCTCCCTCGATTGGCCTACGGCGTGTCCAATAAGGCTCTTGGATACTGCTGGGGGCCATTTGCGCTCGCCACCGCACTGGTGGCGACATCCGCAGATTTGATATGGGCGCTGATTCCAATCTCCATGGGCATGACTGTTCATGGCGTATTGCGTTGGGCGTTTGCCAAAGATCCCCGCATCTTCGAAATGTACGGTCGCTACTCACTACTTTCAAACAGCTACCACCCACATACTCGCGAAGAGCTCCCTGAACCCTTTACTCGCCCTGTAAAAGTAGGGCGAGGACTACGCTTCTGAACATCCAATGCTCAAACTCAAACACGATGCCGAGGCTTCGGCGCATCCATTGCAGGCGCTATGTCCATGGATCAATCCAGTAACGGATGGCCTCGTCCTCAACAAAGATGGATCGTTGCTCGCTGCGTTTGAGTATCAGGGCGTCGACCCCGACGACTTGACCGAGAACTTTGCAGACCAAGTGAGCGAACGGATGCAGGCCGCATATGCGAGCCTGGACAGCCGCATCACCGCTTGGTGGATTGTTGATAAGCGCCGGGACTATTCCTACGCAAATGGCGAATTTCAAAATTCGACCGCCGAAAAACTCGACGCGATCTATTCTAAGCAGTTCAAGAGCGGCAAGCGCTATCTGCTGCGCTACACGTTCTACATGCTGTTTACGGGCGCGACGGGCACAGCAAAGTTCTTCGATCGAGTAGCACGTATTCAAAGCGATGACGGCGCTCCACTGACGAAGGCGTTGATAAGCGCTGTGAAAGAGTCCCTCTCCGGACACGCCGCATTTGCAAAAGACATCGGTCTGTTGCGCGACAACGTGACCACGTTCGAGCGCATCATATCGGGATTTACCAACTCGGCACCGTTGAAATTCTTCCGCCTGGAGCACGAGGAGTTCTCGCGCGCTCTTGCGACGCTGCTTAACCGTGCAAGCCCTGTCGCGACCCACACTAAGCCGCGCAACGCAATGCTGGACGCATGGGCCCCTCAAGACTACGTCGCCGCAGGCCCCGATCTGATCCAGTTCAAGGGAAGCACCCGGACGGTGTACGCGGCCGTCCTAGGCGTCATCAAATGGCCGGAATACACCTCGCCCATGTTGTTTGAAGAACTGGCAAAGTTGGATATGGAAGTCACCATTGTCCAAATCGTGCGGTTCCTGAATGCGACCGAATCCACCGCGGCTATTAATGAAGCGGTCGAGTACTACAACCTGACAAAGGTTGGTGTTCTCAACAATGCAATGGCCAAGGCGTTCAGTTACGAGCCAGAAGAGAACCCGGGCAAAGTACTCTTGATGGACCAATGCAAAGAAGCCTTGGCCGATGTCGGTGGCCGGGGCGTCACCTACGTCTATCAAAATCTGTCAGTGTTCGTCTACGCAGACAGCGTCGCCGACCTAAACCGTAACGTCGTCACTGCCAGCCAAAACCTTTCCGCAAAGCGTTTCGGCACTGTTCGCGAGCGGATTAACACGCTCCCATCATTTGCCGCAATGTTGCCCGGACAATGGGCGATGCAGTCCCGCTACGATCTGATGTCCGTGGCAAATTTGGCGGACTGCACCCCTCTGTATACGATGTCTGAGGGTAGCCGGACCCACGACTATTTTTCGAACCTGGTGTACAACCGGTCTGTACCGTCGTTCACGACGTTCAGCAACACCTACGGAGGCCGTGCGTACTTCTCACCGCACGTGGGGCAGGTTGGCCACATGATCGTGATTGCTCCGACAAGCGGCGGTAAAACGGTCTTTGTGAACTTCTGCCTGTCACAGTTCCAGCGATACGGTCGCGTGAACACCATCATCTTTGACCGCAACTATTCGTGCCGGATCGTCACCGCTCTCCATGGTGGTCAGAATATTGACATCAAGAGCGGCAACGTGAGCATGAACCCAATGAGTCTCATGATGGATGGCTCTCCCGATGGTAAGCACTGGGTCAGGGAATGGATTTTGTGCCGCTTCAAAGAGGGCGGTTACGAAGCAACGACAGATGATCGGAACGAACTGGACAAGGCCATGGACCTGGTCGAAGACGATCACAAGACGAAGGGCATCGCGCTGCGTTTATCGAGGGTCGCAGCATACCTGCCGACGCATCTGGAAGCAGAGCTACGCGAATGGCTCGAAGGCCATCCGTACGGAATTTTTGACTCCGAAGTAGACGACTTCTCGATTTCCAATTGGACCAATATCGAGATGAAGGACATCCTGTCCAAGGAGCGTCTGGCCCGCGCCTTTATGGACTACTCGTTCCGCAAGATCTATGTGCAACTCGATGGTACGCCGACGTTCATCTATCTCGAAGAGGCCACGTTCCTGCTCAACGATGAAAACTTCCGCGACCTGATCGACGGCTGGCTGCGTACGCTGCGTGCGAAAGGTGCCTTCTTGTGGATGACCATCCAGTCTCCGCAGGCGATTACTGGTAAGGAGATTTCGGCATCGATCCTCGACAACGTCTTCAGCTTCCTCCTGCTGCACAACAAGAAGGTTGAATCGCACCGCGAGGCTTACAAGTCTAACTTTGCGCTGGAGGATCATCACGTCGACATGATCGCCAAGCTGCTGCCGAAGAGGGACTACCTGCTGATTCAGAACGGGGCAGCGCGCGTACTTCGGACTGATTTCACACCCGAGGTGTTGGCGTACGTCCGTGCAGAGGAAAGCATTCAAAAACGCTTCGACAAACACGAGGCAAGCGGCGCTCCGGACTGGCAGCAACAGTACTTGGCAGAAGTTTCTGCGATAGCTAACTAAATATTAAAGGAGGACCAATTGAAAAAACTTACCAAGGGTGCGCTCGCAGCAGCACTGGTGGTCGGCGCCTTAATGGCAACGCCGGCATATGCGTTGTTTGGTGTCGGTGACATCGTGATCGATCCAAGTAACCTGGTTCAAAACACGTCGAGCGCCCTCGCGGCCGTTCGCAATGAAGTGAACACCGCCACGGCCCTGATTCACCAGATACAGGCCACCATCAATCTGGCTAAGTCGCTCAAGTCCGTGAAAGGCTTGTCGAACCTGGCCGGGCTGCAACAAGAACTCGCAACCTATCAGCAGCTGAAGGGGGCGAGCTCTCAAATCGCTGGCTTGATGGATCAGTCGTTACGCTTATCCAAGGGCCTTGAATCTCAGTATGGGGCGTCGGGGCAATCGTGGCAGGACTTCGTGGCCACGAGATCTGCGTCCAATAAGCTTGCGTCCCAAGCGATGGTAAATCAGTACCAGGCAATTGACGATTCGATGGCGCAGGTGGCAGTACGTAGACAAGCAATCGTCAATCAGCTTCAAAACTCCGAAGGGCAGACGGCCGCTTTGCAAGCGGTTGGCGCTGGCATAGATACCCTGATCGGGCAGAATCAGCTGCTTCTCTCGACTTTGGTGGCTCAAGGGAAGCTGGCTCAGAAGAACCAGGGCGACGATAGCGCTTCTAGACAAAAAGGTATCGACGCTTTTTCAGCTCGACAGCAACGAATGATCGATGCCGACAAGCCGTTCCAGTAACTATTTCTCCAAACCGGAGGCCGCGCTTGGCTTGGCCTGAGTTACGGCCTTCTCCTTCTCCTTCTCTTTCTCTTTCTTCGCCTTAGCTTGATCTGCATCCGCCATTGCATCAAGCTTCTTATCCGTGGCCGCCATGCGATCATATCGATCATTGAGCTGCTTTAGATAAGCCGTATGTGCCTCTGCGTCTAAGGTAGCCTGACTTTTACCGCAAGCCGATAAAAGTACCATTGACAAAATTAATAGCAAAACTTTCATTGCGCGTCCTAAATAATCTGTTATGAAACGATTATAACGTAGGGCCGGTCTTGGTTAACCAGCGGTGCCAACACCCAACTGGCTGCTGTTTTGCATATAGATCGATACAGATAGCATCCGGTTTCTATCGGGGCGAATCCCATACAAATAGTCTTAGCTTTCAACGCCGGAATTTGCTTGGGCCAAGCCAAGATATGGACTTCCGTCCACTTCGCCATTTCCCATGAGCTTTTTGTCAAAAACCATACTAACCATACTTCTGTGCGTTGTTCAGATGGCGACGAATGCATCCGCACAGGACAGGTTTGATGCTGCAGCAATGAATGCAGCTGTAGCTGCAGAACAGAAAGACAAAGCCGACCATCCCCCTCAGCGACCGCCCGGAGGTATGTTTCTCGGCCTGACGGGGATCATCAAGCAATTGAGCGGGAAGTCTGCAGGATCGCTTGCAGATACCCTGTTTGGCAAAGGCCTCGAAGTGGCGCGCAAGTCGGTAGTCTGGGCCAAGGGCTTAGGTGCCTCATTAGCGCTTCTCTACTTTGTAGTAGAAGGCATCGCGTTTATGACGGGCAAAAACAGTTCCTTAAAAGCGTCCATGGTTGAAGTGGCCGTACCGGTCGCATTTTGCTCATATCTACTGTTCCATTACGACACTCTCATCGCAGAATTTTGCGGACAGCATGGCCTTCTGTCTTATGTACGTGAAATGGGAGGTGATCCAGTCGACGGCTTCCTGACGTTCTACGGACAAATTCTCTCGGCTGTCGTCAAATCCATTGGAAACGCCGGGACGAACTATCTCAGTACATGGTCTATCGCACATCCACTCGACACTGTCACTGCGCTTGCTGAGTTAATCATTACGATCTTGTTCTCTTTGGGCGTTGCGATTGTCGCTCTAATGGGGCTCGCAGAGATGCTTGGACTAGTTCTAATCGGCCCATTCTTGACCGCAATCGGTGTCGCCCTTGGTCCCATTTTCATCGCCTGCATCGTTACCCCCTGGACTCGCGAATATTTCACGCGCTGGATCGGGTTCGTTGTTTCGGCATCGCTCCTTACCGCAATCATTGGGATTTGCATAAACATCGCGATCTCGCTGTTCGATTTCTATCACTTCGATCGGTACACCAATCAAGACGAGCCCACTGCGATGACTATGCTCCTTCTGCTGATTATTCTGACCACTGTCAATTCGCTAATCAGCCAGGCACCGGGTATTGCAAGCGCGCTTGTCCCTGGATCCACGGGTGCGTCGAAAGGTGGTGGCGGCGGGCTGGCCGGTGCTGGTAAGGCACTTGCCAAGCGAGCGGGCAATACTGCGGGCGGCGTGAAGAAACTGATCTCAAAGTCTGCAGGTAAGGCGGAGTAGCCATCTAACGTAGCTCTGCGAATGGCAGTGGAATACCGCCATCGACAAATTCAATTTTTCCGATATTTGAATAGATAACCGAATATGAAAATCTCCAAAATCTCCATTGCCATCGCCTTCGCATTCCTGGGTGGCTGTGTCACCGCACCTACCACGCCACCATCTATCGCGTTCAACTACAGCACGACCAATGCCGGAGGCGTCGGCATTGTCCAGGTATTCGAGATGGGCGGTAACACTGTGGTCCAGATTAAGAACCTGCAAGACAAAACGCCCCTCTTCCTGGGGGAGGGGAACGTCGAGATGAAGTATCAAGCGATGGGCGAGACTGCCGTGTTGCCTGGGATCGTGCGCAAATTCACGGTAGTGAGCGCAGGAGCGTGGGCCCAGGTGACGCGCCAGAGTGGGGTCGAAGCTGCTCAGGCCGCTGGGAAGATTCCCCCGACCGCGCCGCTCAAAGCCAAGCCACTGCCCACGGACGACGAGCTGCGCGACCAGATCGCCGCGATGAAAGCCGAAATCGCCTCACTCAGAAAGCGCATGGGCCAGTTGGGCGCCGAGCAGTCACAACAGGGTGCAACTGAGGCTCCGGTTACTGTGCCTGAAGCCAAGAAACCAAACTATGCACCAATCTCCAGCGTGAAAGAGTCCACCACCCTCCGAGTGACCTTCAAGGACAACAGTTCCGAGTTCGAGCCGCGTTCCTCCTTAGCCCGCAAGCTTGTCGAGTTAGCAGAGCAAGCCTCTGAGATCTCCGTAACTGGTTACACCGATAGTTCGTCGCAGAACCCAGCGAGTACCGCCCTGGCCAAGGGCCGCGCCATATCCGCGCGCCAGTTCCTGATTAGCAATGGCGTAGACAAATCGAAAATTCTCGTCTCCTACAAACCAGCTGGCGGCTTCGTGGCTGACAACACGACCAAAGATGGCCGAGATCAAAATCGTCGCGTGGAAATCGAGCTCTTGTAGTAGTCGATTCCGGTTTAAAAATCACGAGTTTTCAACGCCGCGCCCATCACAGATTTTCGGACAATACGCCCCATGAGTTCAAATACCAAGCCCTCCAATGTTCCATCCTTTAATCCTCACACCAACACAGAGCAGGAGTATTTCGACCGCGGCGCTGGCGCTGTAATTGAGCGCAACCGCTGGTTCCTGGTATCGATCCTGCTGTCAGTGGCCTTGATCGTAAGCGGCGCCGGCTGGTATGTCGCACTTCCGCTGAAGACAGTGGAAGCCTACGCCGTGAACAAGGTCGAGGGTGGTCGCCTAGTCACCGAAAGCCAACCATTCGGAAACTGGACGCCGGACAAAGATTCGATCGGCTATTTCCTGAACCAGTGGGCAAACAATCTGTATGACGTCAATCGCAGCGACATCGATAAAACGATGGCCGCCGCCGCCGAGCTCGCGATTGGCGACGCTGCCGCGCAGATGAAGGAATTCCGCGCGAAGGACAATCCGCTGATCAGCCTTCAGAACAACCTCTCTTACAGTCGCACGTACGAGTTCATCACCATCAACTTCATCGAAGACAACGTCGGGTTCCTCCGGTTCAAGACCACTACCCGCAAGAACAGTGATGCGCCAGTAGTCACGACCTATGCGATGAAGATCACCTTCACACGCATCAAGCCGACCACACGCGAACAGGTCATGAAGAACCCGGCGGGCCTGTTCATCACCAACTTCAACGCAACCGTAGAATCGACAAATTCGAAATGACCGTTAAAAAACTACTTCTCGCGTTCGCCTTACTTCAGTGTGTCTATGTGCAAGCGGCGCCGGCCGCAAAGCAAGCACGCAAAGGCGCAACTGCACCGGCCGTTGACGAAGCACCTCGTGCCATCCCTGCAGCCAAGGAAAGCCGTATCGTCCGCTACACGTACTCTCCGGACGTGATCTTCCGCATAATGACGCTGCCCACTCTGCACACGCATATCGAGTTGGGCGAGGACGAAGGCATTGTCGAAGACCCAATGATCGGCGACCGGTTGGAGTGGAATGTTTCTGGCGGCCCTCGCAACATCTACGTCAAGCCCTTGCATCCCGACCTGGACACGTCACTCACACTGGTGACGAACAAGCGCGTCTATCAACTCCAGCTGATATCGGGAAACAAGAGCTCGCAGGTCTTCCAGAAGGTCAGCTTCGACTATCCTGACCGTGATGCCGCAATCAAACTGCGCCAGGAGCAGGAAACTGCCAAAGATACGACAGAGAAGGCGCGGTTGGCATCCCAGATCGTCGGTCCGGATGTGGACCCGTCGTCGCTCAATTTCGACTACGCGATTGTAGGCAACGCTGAGTTCAAGCCGACGGCGGCCTATACCGACGGGAAATTTACCTATCTCCGTTTGCCCAACACTCAGGACAGCCCTGCCGTGTTTCTGATCGATGACGTCGGTAATCCGTCGCTGATTAATTACGCCATCAAGGGCAACTTGATCATCGTTGAGCGCGTAGCTAAACAGCTGCTGCTGAAACTTGGCGACGCAGAAGTACGCGTCATGCAGCGCACACCGAAAGGCCAGAAAGGGCAGCAAGCTAATGGCTAAGGACCCGTTCAAATACGTTCCAACGATCCCATCGGAGGAAGCGGAGCCGGCTTCCTTCAACGCTGCGCCTTCTGCGTCCGCCGAAAAGGCGGTCATTGGCAAGGGTGGTACACCCAAGAACCTGATGAAAGGCGCCCAGAAATGGGGAGTTGTTTTAGCCGCTCTCGGCGTCATTATCTGGGGCCTGATGCCAGAACCCCAGAAGGGTAAGGTGAAAGAAGCCACGCCGGTAGAAGTCGACACATCCAAGCAAACTACCGACACCACGAACCTGATGAACACGCTAAAAGAGCAGGCAAAACAATCGCCTCCTCCGCCGGCCGCAGTCCCACCTGCGAATGTCGCTGGTACTCAAGTCGACGCCAACGGCCGGCCGATTGGCGGCTTCCCAGGTGGCGTTGCACCCATCATCCAAGGCGGTCCCGGTCAAGGTGCTGCGCAGCCATTGCCTACCCAATACGCAGGTGGCCAGGCAATGCCGTACAAGTCCAACCTGCCTATGCCGCAAGGTGATCCTGAAGCTATTGCAGCCAAGTTGAAGCGCGATGAAGAAATCCGGGCGGCACCTTTGGAAGTCCAGGGCACGATCAAGCTTCGCGGAGCTGCTACTTCACAAGAGGGGTTGAGTTCGCCGCGGCTGACGGATCTGCAAGAACAGCTGGCGGCAGTTGAAGCGAAGAAGGAAAAGGCGTCTCAAGCGCAATCGCTACTGGGAAGCCAAGCGATCGCCGGTCTCACGCAACAGCCACCCGTGACTAAAAAACGCGGGGCAAACGAAGAGTTCCTGGCTACGCAAGGGGACGAACAGCGCAAGGTTCTGCAATTGCAGCCACCAGTATCGCAGATCATGGTTCAGGAAAATACCGGCGTTCGGGCCGTGCTTCTATCGGATGTGTCCAGCGATTTGCCTGGCAAGATCTCGGCAATGGTGACGTCGGACGTCTACGACAGTATCTTTCATCGGTATGTTGTCATCCCGAAGGGTAGCACCCTCATAGGCGTGTACAGCAGCGAAGTGGTGATCGGCCAGGAATGCTTGCTGATCGCAATGACCCGGTTGATCCTGCCAAACGGAAATTGGATATCGCTTGGTGGTGCGCCCGCTACGAATTTGATCGGTCGATCAGGGCTGAACGCTGATGTCAACAACCATTTTATGAAGATGTTCTCGACCAGTTTTGTCTTGGGAGCGACATCGTTGCTTCTGCCAAAACAGCAGAGCACGGTGTCGACCACAAACAGTGGCGCCGGATCAGTGACCACCGGATCTGCAGCTGGCCTGGCGCTGAGCGACGCGCTCAACAACATGATGCAGCGGAACAAGAACATCGCGCCGACCTTGTCGGCGATGAGGGGTGTCGAATTCATGTTCATGGTCTCGCAAGACATGGCGATGGTGCCATATAAGCAATAAGTCGAAACACGCTGTTTTAAATGTGGAGAACTAAGCCCTTGATTATCCAAGGCTTAGTCAGCCACCGATGGTTGGTAGGGTGCCATCACAGCAAAAAGCAGCAATAAATCCTGACGCTTTTGGCGCTGGATGCCAGCGGCGTGGAACGACAATACAAAAACTCAGGCTGTCATTACACAGGCTCAAACAAATGAAAATCAAACTCTCTATCGCTGCGGTTTTACTCGCGCTGGCCTCTGCCGGCGCAATCGCGGCATCGGACCGCAACTACTACGTGGTCGATACCACCGTCAAACAAAGGTTCGATGTCTACAACGATGGAAAGAACACGTATATCGAATCCATTCCGGGCCTGGTCGTGAAGGGCGCAACGGTCGATGGCACCAACTACATCGTATTTGGAGTGCCCTCGACAATTTCGGCCCAGCTCAATGGCCGAGACATCACGCTGACGCGAGGCATCGCGCCAAAAGCGGATACAGCTGCTCCGCTGATCGCGCGCGCACCAGGAAGCACCTCCCAGTCACCTGTGGCGGAGCGCAGCCCGAGTAACCGTACCGTCAAGTCGCTCGATACGAGGCCCCCGTCCGAGACGCCTGAAGCTCCTCAAACTTCGGCGGTGCGTCAATGGTCGATGAAGCCATCTCACCTGTCCCTCCACCAGCTGATGGAAGAGTGGGCTTCGAAAGTGGGCTATGAAGTCGTGTTCAAAACTCGCGACTTCCCACTTAACATCAAATCGGAAAAAGTCATCAGCACCGGCGATTTCTGGGCCGCACTTACCCTGCTGGGCGAGGCATACCGCAACAGTGATGCGCCGTTCCAAGTGCAGCCAACCGATTTCAAGCAAATCGTCATCACGCCGATGAACGCTCCCAAGGCGGCGCTTCCACAAACTAATTTTGAGGTCTTTAATTGAAAAAGCCAGCAATTTACGGCGCCTATGTTGCCGCAATAATCCTCGTTGCCGGCTGCGCCAGCACGGAAGTCAAACGCGAAGCTCAGGCCGATAAAGCTACGGCAATTCAGGAGATCGCCGTTGCGAAGGCTGCTTACAGTGCTGATGTGAAGAAGCCCATCATCCTGCCGACGTTGCATACCCCGTTTTTCGAAGGCGAGTCGGTCGCTGAGGCTCCGACCCGCTCCGCACAGCCGACGCAGCTTCTCAAATGGCGCCAGTTCCACTTGAAAGGACCTGGCGTTCTCACCATTCAAACGTTGGCGCGTGCCATCTCGGAAGAGACTGGCCTGCCAGTCGTTGTCGACCAGGCTCCAAAACAGCCACAGGACCCACGTGGATCCATGGTAAAGACGGTGGATGTATCTGCTTTGCCCGAAATGCCGATAGAGCAATTCCTCAACGTTGCAACTGCGACGCTGGGAATCGACTGGGACTGGGTCGATAACGCACTCCACTTGAGCAGCACGTCTTCGCGCACATACCAGGTGAGCAATACGACCTCCACCAGTAAGGGGACGATGAAGCTGGGTAAGTCCGGCACTTCCCAGGCCGGTACGAGCACGGGCAACAACGGGACAGCTGGGACTTTCAGCAGTCAACTCGATGGCGAGATCACCAACGAATCCGATCCATGGGGTGACATGGAAGCTACGATCAAGTCGATTGCCGGCGCCGACAACGTTGTACGGGGCCGGACACTTGGTCTGTTCGTCGTGAACTGCTCCAAGTCCTGCCACAAACAGGTTAAAGAGTTTGTGGACATGGCCAACCACATCATGACGCAGCAGGTGCTGTTCCACATTGTTGAAATGACCGTAGAGACCTCTTCGAAAGGGCAGTCTGGTATCAACTGGAACATCCTCTACAAGCAAGTGGCCAACAAGTACTCCGTTAGCTTCGGCTCGCCAACTAGTTTGGTATCAGGCACCGCAGGCAACGTCGCGTTCAACATTCTCAATCCAAATGGGGGTGCGCAGGGATTCGATGGCAGCTCGGCGATCTTTGATGCGCTATCGGCGGCCACGCATGTGATTGAAGCGAAGCCGTTCGATATGCTGGCCATCAACAATGAGCCAACCACACTGTCGAACATCAACCAGCAAACCTTCACGGCGTCGACAACCGTTGTCCCCACCGGCATCTCCGGCACCCCGGTATATACCCAGAACCCGGGCTACGTGACCTACGGTCAGTTGATCCAGATCCTGCCCACGATCCTGCCCGACCAGAAGGTCCTCGTTCGATTCGGGATTGACGACACTAAGTTAAAAGCATTGATCCCTGCGTCGACGCCAAGCGGGATGGACAAAGTACTGCAAGGCGGTTTGTCCTATCAAACAAAGGCAGTACTGAAAATCGGCTCGACGCTCATTCTCTCCGGCTTCAAGGTGAAAACGTCGTCGCTCAACGAACAGGGCATCCTGTCAGGTCAACGAGTTGGCTCCGAAGCAGGTTCGCTCGATAGCACAGAGACGATCATTATGATTACTCCCTACCTGGCAGGTGTCTGATGTCCGCGATCTTCAAGAAACTGGCCTTCGGCCTGCAATGGTCAATCGCAATCAACGACAGCAAAAAAGAGCTGTCCACGCTGATCACTGATCATAAGGCCACCGCCCATGCAAAAGTGTCCCATGGGCCTGCACTGGCCTATGGCTTTGCAAACGGAAAGAAAACTGGTGGGACCCGGTCAGCCGCTGCCATCTTCGCGACCATGCAGGGCGACAAGAGCGCGTTGTTTGTTCATGACCTGGACGCGCCTTCCTGCGCCCTGATCGCCGTAGATGGCGGTATGCCGGTTGAAGGTATGGACCAAGTAGGTACGCGTGCTGACATGCTGCGCGCTGCTCAAGCTTATATCGCTGCCCAAACTGAATTGGGCAAGCCACTGAGCCTGTACGGCGACGCAGACTACGCCGAATGGGGTACGCAGGACTATCAGGTCATGCCAATCGAGAAGCTTCTGGATGGGTACGCGGACATTGGCAAGATGCATGCGGTAAGCGACGTTAAAGTGAAGCTGGCGGTCATCATCGCAGGGAGCGTGTTGGCGATCGGAGCGTGGTTCAACAACGAAATCATGGATTGGTTTGCACCAGCAAAACCTCTGGCCGCGGTCGTAACGCCACAAGGAAAATATCACCAAAAATTGATCGAGCGAATCGGCGAGATTGAGAAAGCAGACCTGTTCCGCAGTGACGTAATGCCTGCTTACTCCGAGTTCGCGACTAAGCTGCCGTTTTCAGTACCGGGCTGGCAAATGGACAAGCTCGTGTGCAAGGACAACAACTGCCGCGGCAACTGGAAGCGACTCAAGGGTGGAAGCGCCGAAGTAATCCTAGCAGCGCTGAAGGTCGACAAGAGCGATCCTTCGGTATCGTTCCCGTCGGTGGACGAACTGCAAAAGGAAATGAAGTTTGAGCGCCCGTTGAAGCAACAAACGCTCGAGTACTCGTCGAACGCAACGCTAGATCCGAAAGTACTTAGCTGGATTCAGACCCTCAAAGATGGTGGCTATGCCCCTATGTACGGGACCCCTGTCAAATTGGTCACTCCTGAAGCGAATGTAGTGCCGGCTGCCGCAGACAACGTCCTGGTAGGCGAGTACTCGATCACCCTGCCATATCGCAATCTGGCCGACGTCATGCAGATCCCCAACTCCATGACCATCGAACAAATTGAAGTCACGACCAGCGATAACAAAATTAATGCTGTCATTTCCGGAAAATACTATGCACGCTAAAAAAGCCTCGGCAGTCATTCTGTTCGCTGTACAAGCATGCTTTGGCGCAGCCAATGCTCAGATTTCAATGCCGTCGAATGCCACCGCGCTAGGCCTGCAAGTGGGCGCCCCAACCCAACCACAAACGCCAGGAATCGTGACGTTGGGAGAGGCTGCACTCTCCTCCAATCAAATAGCAAAAGGCTCATCGGTCCCGGCTCAGGCCTCGGCATCGGCCGTGGCTAACAAGCCAGTCCAAGCGCAAGCTGCGCCTGGCCCAGCGCAGCAACTCGCTACACCTTCACAGGTCGCCGGTGCCGCGTCTGCGCCGCCAGCACCTTTGCCGACTTTCCAGCCAGGTGCTGCTGTCAGTAACATGCCGCCGGCGGCGGCTCCGTTGCCGACACCGTTTCCGTCGATGCTCAATGCCCAGTCGCGTCTGAAGCCAGACGTCGAGTTGGTCCGAATCTCGTCCAAGAACGGCGTTCAACAGGCAACGCTATACGTACGCGGCATGACACGACCTGGCCTGACTGTGGGCAGCAAAGTGCTCAAGCTGGTCATCAGCGAGTTCCGCGATGACGGTGTCTGCTTGGACGCATCGCTTCACAAGCCGAAATGCGCGACCTTCGTCACCGCTGCAAACGAGTAACGGGATATCAATGCTTAACCTCTTGAAGCGCTTCAGCAAAGACCGGTCCGTCTATCCCCGTGTATTGACCAACGACGACGGCCAGTTCCCAACTCAGGCGTCCCACCACGCAAGCATTATCGCCATCGCTTTGCGACCAGGCGCAGCTTCGCTGTTCGTGACCGAGGAGTTCCAGAATCACAAGGTCGCACGCGAAATTCAAAAGCGCATGGAGAGAGCCGGATGGAACGTATCCGTTGCTAACGACACGGCTGCGAATATCCAAAATCGCTACAGCAACAAGGCGGGTGAAGCCAGCAGTACGGTGCGCAGCATTTCTTCATATACCGCGATCTTCGACCAGCAACTGAAGAGTGCTATCGAAGAGCGTGCGGTTGAGTTGCGCTATCACGTGCGCGACACCACGTGCGGCGTCGTGCACAACATTGACGGCCGGGTGTACCGAGCATTGTCGATCGACGGTGTGCAGGGGCGCGACATCTGCTCCAACGCCTACACATCGTTGGCCGATCGTAAGTCCCTGGAGGCAGGCAAAAACACCTTCAGCGCAGAGCAGGATCAGAGCTGCGTCATCATGCGGGAAATCGATGGCGCGAAATACAAGCTACGCTATCAAAGTCTCCCCGAGGCTGACGGCGGCTTCGACGTGACGATGCGTATTTTGCCGCAAGGGCAACGCGGCGATATCCCATCGCTGGAGAAGCTGGACTTTACTCCGTCGGCCATCAGGATCTTCAAGAAGGCTATGCGCCGGCGCAACGGCGCGATCTATATGTCCGGCCCCGTTGGCGGTGGCAAAACGTCGGCACTCTATGCTGCCCTATATCGTCCGGAGAACCAGCGCAAAGACTATATCCTCACGTTCGAGGATCCTCCGGAATACGCACAGTACGGCATTACGCGCGTGCCAGTAGAAAAAATCGGCTACGCCAATGCGGTGAAGCGAGCGCTGCGCATGGGCGCGCACATCGTCATGATCGGCGAGATTCGAGACCATGAAATGGGTTCGGTGGCAAAGGTACTCAGCGAGACAGGGCAGAAGGTTGTCACCACTGTCCACGTGAACAACGCCAATCAGATTGTCGGTCGCTTGTGTGGTGAAGAGATCGGCTTGCCGCGTCAGACCATGTGCGACATGGATATGATCGCCGGCCTTTTCTACACCAGCCTGCTCCCACGTCTGTGCGACTGCAAACTTCATGCGACGCGCGAGAACCTTGGGCCGCGGCTGTCGTCCGAGTTGGCCCGCCTTGGCGTGCCGCTCGAAGGTGTGCGCGTGCCCAACGTAGCTGGATGCGGCAAGTGTAAAGAAGGGCGACGTGGTCGCCTACCCGTCGTGGAGATGATCGAACCTGATGAAACGTACCTGCGTTTTATGCGCGACGGTAAAGATGGCGACGCCAAGGACTATTGGTTGAGCAAGTGCACCACCCCGGTCACGAGCGAGGACGTTACGGGAAAGCCCAAAATGGCAACGGCGCTCTATCGGGTTGCGATCGGCGATCTGCACGTCGAGGACCTGGAGGAGGGCATCGATCTGCTCGAGACTTATAACCATCGCCAGCATCCGGCGCCACATGAAGCTAGCCGCCGGCATCAGCTGGAAGTTGCGGAGGCAGCTTGAATATCCGTTTTCATTTTGCGAAAAGCACTTTCATCAAGCGGCGCGGGCAAATCTACAAACAGATGGCCTTCGCATTGAGGAAAGATCAGCCCCCAAAAGCTGAAATTGAAGCGATGGCTGACAGCGCCAAAGCGTTGAAGAGCCCGATTGAACCGGTCTATCGGGAATGGCTTTATCAACTCGAACACAAAACCGCAGGCAACGTATCGCAAGCCATGCGCGGAACGATCCCACGCAGTGAGTATGCGTTGCTTGCGTCTGCCGAAGAGACCGGCCGCCTGGCCCAGGGGCTTGAATTTCTCACGCGATCGGTTCGGGAGATCGAAGAGATGCAGCAAGCGATTTTCGACTCATTTCGCACCGCGATAATTCCAACGATTCTGCTGCTGGGGATGATCTTCGGCATCGACGCGTTCTTCTTCCCGTCAATTGAAGAGAGTCTTCCACGAAAATCATGGCCTTTCCTTACAAAATTGGTCGCAGGCATCGCGCATGATATGGGCTCGATAGTCGCGGTCGCAGCCCTTTTGGGACCTGGTCTGATTGCCTTGTGGATTTTTGCACTGCCTAGATGGACCGGCCGAGGCCGTAGGGTTATGGAAATGACCGTCCTGTTCAGCAAGTACCGCGACTATCTGTGTTGTCTGTTTTTGGTGAATTTGCAGTTCCTTATGGAAGCGAATTTGCCACCAAAGGATGCATTAGAGCGAGTACTTAAGGCTAGCAGTCCCTACATGCGCTGGCACCTGAACAAAATGCTAGACGCTATCGTTTCAAAGGGTATGGATGTAGGTGCGGCAATAACCTCCACCGGGCTATTTAATGCCAGCCTCTCCGAGTTGATGGCGAACTATGCTCGGTGGTCAGACTGGCATACACAGATTGGCGACATCGCAGCGTCTGCGCTCGAGCTTATTTCGCGCGATGTCAAGCGAATGGGACCGCGGATCGAGACAGGTGTGAAGCTCGTCTTCGGCGTCGTCGTGCTCATTGTACTGGGGGCAGGGGCACTGGCCATGGGCAAGCTTCTGACCGTCGGGCTCTAAATGAAAAACCGTTTTAAGCATTCTCTGATACCAAATTTTTAAGGAAAAACCATGCGGAAACAACAATTTGTCCAGCGTAAAAACCTTCATGCTCAACGCGGTATCGGCATGGTTGATGCACTCATGTGGCTCGTGATTTTTGCAGTCATCCTGGGGGCCATCATTCAGATTCGTAACCTCGTATGGCCAAAGGCACAGGGCTGGTTGGAAGGTTCGTCCGTCACCTCCAGCATGCAGCAGATCAACTCGATGTTCACAGGCGCCCCGAACTTCGCCGGCTTGACCACGGCATCGGTTGCGACGACCACATTCTTCGAATCGAAGTACCTGGCGGGCGGCGGCACTATCGGCAATCGCTTTGGCGGCAGTGTAACTTTGGCCGTCGGCACGATCAACACGCCAAACGACACCATGATCTACACGGAAACCGGCGTGCCGTCGCGGGCTTGTCTCATGCTTGCCAACCAGATGAACGACGACGCCGACCGCATTACCGTCGGGGGCACCGTAGTGAAAGCTTTGAACGGCACTATCACCCCAACGACCTTGTCGACTGAGTGCAATTCGTCGCCGACGGTGTCGGTGGTGTTCGAAAAAATTCTGCAGCATTAATTGCTTCAAGCTTGTTCAAGATGGCGTCGCCCGCACGCGTTACTCTGTTTCCGTTTGAGGGCAGCGCCGCGTCTAACGGATCGCTTAATCAGCGTACACGGATGAGTGGTTTTGGTCTTATCGATCTCATGTTGGGCACAGCTGTTTCGCTGATGATGATGCTATTCATCTTGCATGCTGTGAATCAAATCAGCGTGGGGCGAAACGTCCATCGAGAGGGCGATCGGCTATCGCGTGGGGCCGCGGCGCTGCAAGCGATGATCAACAACTTGGGCTCGTCCATCGTGAGTAGTGGCAGCGCCGCAGGTTTCGCGAACGCCTACACCCCGACTGAAGCCGAGTTGAAGGCGGCCGGCTATATGCCGAAGTATCTCAGCACAACCCTGCCGTTCGGTGGGGTCATGCAATTCACCGTTCAGCGCGGGCCGAACAACGATTTGTTGGGGTTGGCATGTGACAGTCAGTCCGTAACGATGTCAGGAAAAATTGCGCCTGACGTAGCAGCGAAAATAGTTAAAGCTACACACGGCGCCGGGGTCATGACGAGCCAAAGCAATCCAACGGTCATGAACGGTCCAGGGATGCTGAACGTTGCCAGCCCCATTAGCGGTCCGGCTGTTGTTTGCGCCTGGGCCTACCTACCAAATCCGAATTGAACATGCGCCCACTCAATACTCAAAGAGGATCGTTGGAGATAGCGATGCTTGGCGCAATCCTGTTTTTTGCGTGTGCGCTGGTATTCGCCAAGTACATCCGCGTGACGCGCGCGGAGAAGCTCGATATGGGCCTAGCCGACACCGTCGACGTGGTGCGCTCAGCGGTCGAGTCGTATGCGACTGCAAACAAGGCCGCGTTCCAGCAGGGACGGACATTGATGTTTGTCAACGACCAGTATGCCCCAACGATTGCGGAGTTGCAGACTTTGGGGTACCTCGCGCTGACTGCGGGAACAAACGTCGCGAATCCATTCGGCAGCACATATGGCGTGAAACTGGTGGTCAATCCGAACCAGTCGATCACCGGACTCGTCTACCTGAATTCAAGCTTGCTCGATGCGCTCGGCAAACCGGACCAAAATCGGTCGTGCCGGATCGCACGAGCACTGCTCGATAAGGGAGTCTGTACTTCCCCGTTCAATGCCGGTGTGCTGCAGAACGGGACAACCCAAATTGCTAACCCAAGTGGCCAGCCTGCAGTCGTCGCTGCTTTGGTATTCGTATCGCCATAACTTTCCCCAAATACTACGAGGAGATTTTCTTGAATCCAAAGAGCAAAAAACCTGTCGGGCATCCGTTCCCACTGCGCAACCTGGCGGGGAGTAGCTTAGTATCTGCCCTGTTTGGCACCGTCGTAATTGGTGGTGTTGCCGTCGGCGGAATGCATGTCTACCAAAACTATCGGGCGACACAATACACAGCCGATCGAGCACAGCAGATTTCAGTCATGCTGGCAGCTGGTGAACAGTACGCCCGCAAACACGAATCAGCCCTTACTGCCGGTCAAACGGTTGCAGGATTTGCTAATCCCTTGGCGCCAACTCAGACAGAGTTGCAGGCTGCTGGCTTGCTGGCGTCCTCCTTCACGGACGCCGGTAAAGGTGGGGCGATCAAATTGGTGTTGAAGGTAGAGCCGGCGGGATGCGTCGGTGCGAAATGCACCATGGTAGTTCAATCGTTCCTTTCAACTAGCGTACTCGACAAGGCAGGGTCGCCTGATGCAGTGGCTGCGGCGGACATTGCCGCGGCAGTAGCTGGTGGTGCTGGCTGGACTACTCTGCCAGGCGACGCCACAAAAATTGTCCGCAGCCAGGTTTCAATGCCCAATCCGCTTGGTCCGGTTCCTGCGGTTGTCATCGCACAGTTATGGATCGGTAGCAATCAGCCGAGCGCCACCGTTCCGCCGGTCTCCTATCAGACCAACACCGTCGCCGATTGCACCTACGGGGGAACTACCACCTACCAACGCTCTGTAACCACCGACAAGTGGGGCACTGTGACCTATAGCGGTTGGTCGTACCTGTACGATTCTTGCGATCCACCACCGCCGCCACCGCCGCCTCCTGCACCTCCGCCCGCACCGGTTCCGGTTCCAGTTCCAGTTCCAGTGCCCGCGCCTGGTCCAGCTCCTACCCCGACGCCGACACCAACACCGGTACCGACTCCGACTCCGACTCCGACCCCGACTCCGACACCTGTACCGGTGCCTGTACCGGTGCCAGTGCCAGTGCCAGCTCCTGCGCCAATTCCGACACCGGCACCGGCTCCGGCGCCGGCACCACCTCCGCCGCCACCCCCAGCGTGTGTTTCGAAATCATGGAGGCTGGTATATACCTGCCTGGACACGAATGGATGGGCGTTGTACGACTACAGCGATGCCGCCTATACCTCCTGTCCTAGTGGAAACCTGGTCATTCCAGACGCCCAATGCGGATACGGCGGTGCATATTCAGGTCCCTACTTTCCGAATGGTGTGCCGGACGGATATTAATCGCGCAATCGAGCGAGACTCGATGCGCCAAGTTCGAATTTTGGCTCGAGAATATACAACCCACGGGCAGCGGCCGCCTGGTTGCTGCCCCCAATTTTTATGAGGAAATTTACCTGAATCCGAAAAAACCAAAGCCGTTGAGGCACCCATTCCCATTCCGGAAGCTGGCGGGAAGTAGTTTGGTATCTGCACTTCTAGGCACCGCCGTAATTGGCGGTACTGCAGTTGGCGCAATGCACGTCTACCAAAACTACCGAACCACGCAATCCACTGCCGACCGAGCGCAGCAAATCTCCGTTGCGCTCGCATCGGGAGAAAGGTACGCCCGCAAGAACGAGGCGGCAATCACCGCTGGTCAGACGGTTATCGGGTTTGCCAATCCGTTGGCACCCACCCAAACCGAACTCAAGGCATCTGGCTTGCTTACGGCAAGCTTCGTGGATACCGGTAAAGGCGGAACGATTAAAGTCGTGCTAAAAGTTGAGCCGCTGGGCTGCGTTGGTGCCAAATGCACGATGGTTGTACAGGCCTTCCTTGCCACAAGCGTGCTCGACAAATCTGGCTCACCGGATCCAGTGGCAGCCACAGACATCGCCGCGGCCGTAGCCGGAGGTGCGGGTTGGACAACTTTGCCCGGTGACGCAACAAAAATCGTCCGGAGCCAGGTCACCATGCCAAATCCACTTGGTCCGGTCCCTGCTGCCGTGATCGCGCAGGTTTGGATTGGCAGTAATCATGCGAGCGCTACGGTGCCACCCGTATCCTACGAGATCAATACGGTCGCTGACTGTGCATACGGCGGTACGACTACCTTCCAGCGTACAGTGACCACCGACAAGTGGGGTGCCGTGAGTTATGGTGGATGGTCGTATCTCTACGATTCTTGTGCAGCACCGCCACCGCCTGCACCCGTGCCGATTCCAGATCCGATGCCAACACCGGCCCCCGCGACTACGGCGCCAACGGTGCCGGGCCCAACGCCTGTGGTCCCCACGCCGACGCCGACGCCGACTCCAGGTCCGTCCCCCGTGGTCCCAGCGCCGACGCCAGGTCCAGCTCCTGCAACGCCTGGCCCGTCTCCAGTGGTGCCGGTGCCAGATCCTATACCAGCTGGACAGCCGCAACTTCCGACGCCGCCAGCCCAGCCGATAACCTGTTCTGATGAAGTCTCCTATTGGTGTGAATTTGGAAGCCAGCGCGGCAAAATGTTCCGCTACACGACGACCTATACTGGCCCCAACTGCTCGCCAGTTACTGTTACAGCTACTTTTCCGATAATGGACTATTGTCCTGATCCGACTGCGGAGTAAGTATTGGGGGGATCCAGTAGGGAGGATTCAAATAAGTGCGCGGCCTAGCCCGCGCATTTTTTCTTTCTACACATCGACAGAGTTAGCGAATCGAAATTTCGCGCCAATGTCGCGATGACTCAATATAGTGGGCAGTCGAAATAGTTCTCTAAGCGCTGCAAGTGTTCCAGTTCGCTCCGTTTGCATCCTTGAGTACAGCAGGCGAAAAAAAACTCTTCTCGGATAACCGAGAAGAGTCTCATAATCTCCCTACTACTAGGGCACGAATTTTAACTGTATTACTTGCAAGATGCCAAGTTTATGCAACTTGAAGCAGTCGTGAAGCTCCATGCCTTGACGACATTCGCTCCGTTGACAGTACCGACGAAGCTAACGTTGTACTTGGTATTAGGTTTAAATGGAACGAAACCGACAATCATCGCATTCCAGGCAGTGATGGCCGAATCGGTAGCGTTGGTAATCAAACGAACTTTTAATGGGGCAGTTTGACCTGCCTCGGTCACCGTAAACGTTGTAACGGCAAGGGTTGTGAACTCCTTGGCGCTTACCGTAATTGGGTAACTGGTGTTGGCAGCCACGTTATCACGAGTGTTGTCCTTGATGTCCGCGAATGGATTCGGAGTTTCGAACCCGGCAAACAGCGGAACCAGGGTTTGTGTATCTACCGGGTAAGTGCCTACGTAGTCACCTGCATTACTTTGACCGGTTACTTGATACCCAACCATTTCCGAAGTAGTTTGAAATTGATCGGTACCCACGACAATGCCGATATCACGCGGTGCCTGGTACATCAGACCTTGGCGATGATATACGGTAGCAAGCAGACTGGCAAAAGCCAGCGCACCACCGCTCCCATTGCCATAGGTGCCGTTTTCTCCCACATAGCTTGCTTTGTAGCCCGCAAATGCTGCGCGATCATTTGGCAAGATACCGGTGAACCCAACCTTTGCGGCATCTTCAACGTGGAAATTTGGCATGTTGTAAGTCGCATTAATAGCGCTCATATCCACCGTACCGCCATTGGTGAGTGCGTTAGTCGTCACGTATTTCACGTGATTTGCCGCAGCTTTATCGAGTGAAGCGTTCTGTGCCAACAGGCCCAGACCAACTTGGCTGCGGAAATTATTGTAGGCGGTGACGAATGCGAATTCTGGCGAATTTGCCGGGTAAGTCAATGCAGGCACCGAAGTTTGCAGATCCGCCGGCGTCACCGTTGGCGGAACTACGACCGGGGGTGTCACGACTGGCGGAGTGGGAGTTGCAGCTGTGGTAGAGCCACCACCGCCACCACCACAAGCGGCCAGGGTTGCTGCGACGGATACTGCGAGGGCAAATTTAAATTTCGAGTTCATAAAATAGTCCTGTTATAAAAAATGATCGTTTAGTTATTCCGATGTCCGGAGTTACTGCTGAAGCCTTGTGACACTTGGCGAGCTCACATGCTTGCCGCCGTGGACTAGGCCGCGACAAGAACAAGGATCTCATCCGAATTCGGCAATGCAAGCCGCTAAAAATGAACAGACAAAGGATTGTTACCGGAGGCACTATCCGCGCACGAGCAAATCACCGTTCGAATACTGGAAGATTCATAGTGAGCTACTTCATGGGGAAGGATGAGCGAAACAGGTTAAGCAAGCGTTCGACTATGCGCGCCGCTTCAACGCTTGCTCGATCTTTCTGTCCGTCTTGTACTGGCTCAGGGAATAGACGGCCCAGATGGTCGCAGGGAGCCACCCGACGACGGTGATTTGCAGGGCTAAGCAGATGACGCCGGCGATTGGGCGCCCAATGGTGAAAAAGGACAACCACGGGAGAATGAGAGCTATAAGCAGGCGCATGTCGTATGAGATTTGAGTTGGAACGGAGAATGCCCTGTAGGACACACTGGTACTATTGCCACATTGCAAGAGTATCATAACAGATTGCAGTTAGGCAATTCTCTCCAAAATCCACAAATTGATCACTGCCACTATTTTTATCGTAGTTAAGTCCTGACTAAAATCCCTTGCATTTCCACGCGGAATCGGACGTGGTGACGTGAATAATCACGCCCATGCTCCTCCGCTCACTACTCCTTATCACGCTGGCCTCGCTCTGCGGACTTTCGCGGGCGGATTGCTATGACGACGCCGGCGCCTTTCATAGCGTAAACCCATGGATTCTTCGCGCCATAGCAGCCGGGGAGTCAGGGTGCAGGGCTGACGCGGTTCACTTCAATAGCAACGGAACAGTCGACTATGGCTGCACACAAACGAACTCGGTGCACTTGCCGGAGTTAGCGGCGAAGGGCGTTGCTAAGGCCGACCTGTTCGACGCATGCAAGTCGGTGTACGTGGCGGCCTGGCTCGTACAAAAAAAAATGAGGCGTTGGGGAAACACCTGCTACGCGATAGGCGCATACCACTCTGAGACCCCAGCTAAGCGAGACGCATACATCCGGCAAGTCCAACAAATTTTGCTGTCCTGGGGCATTAAGTGGCAATGCTGAAACAGGCAGTTTTAAGTATCGGAGTTCAAGTCATTGTTTTACATAAGAAATGTGTAGTCAATGTGGCTGGCGAGGCGCCTGTGCAGCCACACGTGACCAAACACTTAACTCAACCACGCTGGTAAATGGTGTTTGAAAAAGCCAGGTTCTCCAGGCAACTCTTGCCACTGAGTATCCCAGACTGCTTCACCTGCATCTCCGTTAATTTCTCTAGCCAACGCACATGAAAACAAAACTAACAGCAATCGCGGCACTATTGATGGCCGGTATCGCTTTGCCAGCCCATGCCGATGCCGACCATAACTACGACATCGTAGGTGCAAAAGCGCATCTGTTCGATGTGTATAACGACGGCAAAAATACTTACGTGGAAGTGGTCCGTGGACTCATCGTCCCGGGCAGTAAGCGTGACGGCGATAGCTACCTGGTGGAGGGTGTTCAATCGGAAATCATCGCCCAGTACAACGGCAAGAAGATCACCATCAAGCAGCGAGTTCCTGCTAGAGGTATGAGCGGCTATTCACGCGATTACGCCGCAGATCCCGTTTCGCTGTCGAAAACCGCCGAGCAACTGGACAGCCGATTGGAAAGTGCCCCATCGCCGGCCTCTGCCCAGATTCAAGCTGAGGTTCGCGATCAAGTGCGGGCTCAGCTACTTATTGAACTGCAGAACTTGGAAGCGCGTAAGAGCGAAGTGTCCTCCTCGCCGAAGCCGACCCTCGCCGCGACCGTAGAACAGCCAAAATCGGAACCTATTTCCGCACCGGCTATCGCGGCAAAGGCGGCCGCAATTTCAGAGCCAGAAAAAATTGAAGTTGCGACGCCGGCGGAGGAGAAGAAATCACCGGTGCCCCCATTGGATGATAGCCGGCATACCAAGGAAATCACTGTGGATTCCAAGCTGGCCACCCCAAACCCCGTGGTCAACGAGGCGGTCCAGGTTGGCGAAAAAGTTCTTTTCGCGGAGCAAGTAAACAAGGATCCCAAAGTGCCGAATGTAATCAAGAAAGGGCGCTTGATCAACGAGGGATTGGAGGAGCGTGCTACAGCTGAAGGATGGACGTTCCTTTGGTACCCGAAGAAACGCTGGGAGGCGATCGCCGACATCGATATGAGCAAGTACAAAAACGCAGATGAAGCTGTCGACGACATCATCACAGGCCTGCGAGAAGAAGGCAAACCAATTCAATTGCGGGTCAGTGAAGGCAACAAAGTAATGGAAATATTTTCTACCGAGGTGAAAAATGATTAAGCGCCTGATTCACGCTCTGGCCGTATCGGGCGTTTTGGTCGTAGCTGGCTGTACTTCAATCCAAAAAACGGAGCAAACAGTCGATACTGCGGCAACCGCAGTTGATGCGATGCGGGTTCTGAACGAGCGCAATGTCACCACCGGTGCAGTAATTCGATCTAAGCGACAGCGCCTTGCTGGTCGCGAGATTATTGTCGACACCAATGTGTTGCCAGCGTGGTTCTCCCAACGTCATGAATATTCCACTAAGGGCAGCCAAAGTATCAGTAGCGCCCTGGAAGACATCGGTGCCGCTTCTTCGATCCTCATCAAACAGTCGGAGATCACAACGACTGCGAACATGAGCCAACAACTCTTCTCCCCCGGCGCCGACCGCTCAAACGACCCGCTGTCCGGCACCGTCTCGCTGGAATACGTCGGGACGACCAAGGGTCTGTTCGACACACTGGCGGCCAAAGCAAACATCTCGTGGCGCTATAACGCAGAGGCTAGTTGCGTTGAGTTCTATCGCTTTGAAACACGCACGATCACGTTAAGTATTCCAGGGGGCGCGAAAACCGTCACCTCGGGCATTTCCCTCAACGGTGTTTCGGGTGGTAGTAGCGCCGGCGGAAGTGGTGGAGGTGGCGGCTCCGCCTCGACCGCGGGCAACGTCTCCGTTTCCCAAACAAAGACGATCGATCCATGGAAGTCGGTCATGGACGGTATTGGCTCGATATTGCAGGATGGGCGTGCACCAGCTGCGTCTCAATCTCCAAACCAAAGTCCGCAAGGCCAAAGTCCCACCGGTGCTGTAATGACAGCGAGCGGTTCCGCTGGCACCGCAATCGCCAATACCGACATGGGCTTCCTGACGATCACAGCACGTCCGGCGACACTGGACCGCATCGAACGCTACGTCTCCACAATCAATGCGCGCTTCGCGAAGAATGTGCATGTTGACGTGAAGATCTACAGCGTCAGCCTGGACGAACAGTCGTCTCTAGGATTTAGTTTGGACATGCTGTACACCCAGGTCGACAAACTTGGAGGCCGCATACTGGGCCCAACGCCGTTGACCTCGGGATCGGCTGTGCCCGGCATTCTGACGTTGACATCGAACAAGGCATCTGGCCCGTGGAATGGGTCGACCCTTGTCGGCCAGGCACTTTCCAAGTTCGGCAAGGTGGCATTGCAAAAGCAAGGCCAAGTAATCGCGGTCAATGGCCAACCTTCGCCACTTCAGGTCGCGAACGAAATTAGCTACATCGCTTCCAGCTCGGTCTCACAGTCCCCCAACGTAGGCACGGTGACGACGCAAACGCCGGGGATTAAGGTTGTCGGTTTCACTGCAAACTTCACGCCGCTCATCCTGGGAGACAACCGCATTCTGCTGTCGTATGAGATGCAACTTTCGGCGCTCGCAGGGTCCCTGACGCCTAATGCGGCCGGCACCCAAACACCTACCGTAGCGTCTCAGACGCTGCAACAGAACGCTTTTGTCAAAGATGGACAAGCGATTGTGTTGTTCGGATTCGACGACAAATCCGACTCGATCGATTCGACTATCAACCCTGGTGGCGCATCGAAGGCAGCGCATGCTCAACGCCAAATGCTCGTAATCGTCATGCAAATTAACACAGGAGAGCGTGAGTGAAAAACATAATCGTAGTCACCGTCCTTGTCGCAGCCGCAGTCGCGAATGCTGCACAAGGCGCCGACATGTTGTCGGTAGAGGATAGAAAATCAGTGCTCGAAGCGCAGCTGGAACTTCTGCGCAAGGAAGGCGAATTGAACACGGCCCTACGTGCTGCCGCCGGCAGCAACGCCCGCGCATTGCCTACCGTTTTGTCAGTCTCCGTTGTGGGTGCAAATCGCACTGCGTTCCTTCAAATGCCTAATGGCGGTACTGAGCATTTCAAAGTTGGCGACGAAATCCAAAGCAATGTCGTCCTCGCATCTGCCGACTTGCGCAAGGTTGTCGTACTCCTGCGCCAGGGAAAAAAATCTGTACCAATCGTACTTGACTCAGCCAATCCCTTGGCTCAATCAGGTTCCAATGGCAATCAACAGCCGGATCCAAACCGTCAGCTTGCGAGTATCCCATTGTCGTTGCTTCCACCGCCTCCGGTCGTACAGGTGCCGTCCATGAATACAATCCGCGGCGCCGGCTCGCCGCTACCGATACCGACCGTACCGTCGTCGCCAGTGTCCGCAACCCCACCAAAAAACTAAGTTCATGCAGATCACAATCGGACGCTGGCCACTGGCCATGGGACTGGACTGGCAACTTCCAAAAAATAGTCAGGAAATCAGCGAAGGCAAAAAGTCCCGCAAAGAAGCGATGTTTGTCGTCGCAAAGCAGGCGCATATGTCGTGGTTAGGTTTTCATTCAAAAACTGGGCCTGGAGTATTCGTCGCTGCGCTGCTCGTGGGGTTGGTAGAACCAAACGCAGTTGTACTCCATTCGCTGAACGACGGTAACGCGTGGGTTTGCATGCTCCGCGATGGAATGCCAATAGTCGGCCGCGACCTGGTGCTTCCAGCGGAAGAAGCAACCAAGAAGGCTCGCGAATGGAGCGGACGATCCGACAGCTACACGATGATCGGCGTGCATCTAGGAGCTGTGACCACCATTGAGAAAGTAATTGGTGCTCTGGAAAACCAGATAGCAGCAAACACTATCTCAAAAGGGCAGACCAAATCGACAGTGTTGAAGTCGACTGGCTTCGCCGTCAGTTCCGCATATTTGGTCACCGGGGCCGCAAGCGTTGTGTTGTTAGCCGGCTATGCGTTTACCCAATTGCACACGCCTGCGCCGGCCGAAGATACCAACGCGCCGGAAAGAGCAGCGCGTGCGCAGGCCGCGGCTTCTCGGAATGCGTCCGAAATTGCCCATGCCAGCGAGGTAAACAAGGGGGTTTTGGCAAAGCAGGTGGCCGAAGTTGCCGCGACGTACAGTGCGCGGGTATCTCCAGTGCAGTTCTGGAATGCGGCATCACAAATTCGAGCGGTAGTTCCCGTTTCTCTATACGGCTACCAGCCATCGACGTACAACTGCACCCCAGCAGGATGCGCAGTAATTTGGCGCGGCGAAGGCAGATTTGTTCGTCTATCAGATAAACAATACCTTCCAAACGTGGAGTCGAATTTTTCGAGTGAGAAGTCAGCAACGTCGAATTTTTCGATAGTTGGCCGGCCGTCGTCAATGCCAACAATGACTGCTGGATCGCCAGAAGAATTTCAAATGCTGGTACGCAGCGAAATGCTGCTGCATTACCCCCAGGTGCAAATCGGAGAACTGAAGGACGTCATAGTCTCCCCACCACCTGCGACTGGCTTAAAGCCGGTAGTCGTTACACGCGCTGGAACCTGGCAAATACAACTGACTGGGCCGACAGCGCTAGCGACCGGCACTGATCTGATGCAGCTGCTTGAGCGGTTACCAATGAAGGTCGCAACGATCATGTATGACAAGCAAAGCATGAGGCTTGACGTAGCCGGGGAGTATTCGATGTCCCCGGTATCGAACTGAAACCACGCGCCTCTCATTCCGATCCTCAAGCCTTTTCTCATCCGACATGAACATCACTGAACCAAATATATTTTCTCCTATTGCAGACGCGGCGGGCGCCGATGACTCTATGCAATCGGGAAAGGCAAAGCATATTATCTCGGACCAGGCGGAACTGCCTATTGCCAGATATGTTTCCTTCTCAGACCTGGGACTGCCGGCGCACTACACTGCCTTCAGCGCTCTCTATGCAACCGGTGAACAAACCGCGATCTTGTTGATCGCAGACACTGCTGCCGAGGACCACCAAGCGTTCGATCTGCGAGACCGAATCGCGAGCTCACCCTATGTACACATCACCGAGCAACTAGCGACGGCTGAAATCATATCCGTCGCTCACGCGGCCAATGTGGAGGCCGAGTCGACTGACAATACCCACATCGAGACCATCGCTTTCGCGCTAATCGACGAGGCCCACGCTAGGGGCGCCAGCGATATCCACATGGAGACGCGCGGAAACCACGCGGATGTGCTGTTCCGGATCGATGGCGTTCGCGTAAAGATACGCACGTACACGATGAAGACCGCGATGGCGATCAACTCGGTGCTGTTCAATGTTCACGCCGATCCGGCAGCAAAGACACAGGATTGGACTGAAAAGGAGTGGTTGGATACTGTCGTGCCCTACACTCAGGCCAATGGTGAGGCGGTGCAGTTGCGGTTTAATAGCGGACCGATCTATCCGTCGGGAAACGTATCGACGGTTCTTCGACTTGGTGCGCAATCAAAAATGCGCCAACTCGAAGAACTTGGCTATACCGAACCTCAAATCGCACATGCAGAAGACATGATTATCGGCTCGCAAGGGATGGTGATCCTGGTAGGACCAACCGGTTCCGGCAAGACAACAACTATGCATGCATTGCTGGATCGAATTGAGGACCTGCGTGGTGCAGAAACAAAGGTAATGACACTTGAGAGCCCGGTTGAATTGCATCGGCCGAATGCCACGCAGGTCAGTATCTCCGATAACAGGGAAAGTGCTAGTTACAGATCAGCACTACGAGCGACCTTCAGGCAAGACCCGGATGGCGTTATGTTTGGCGAAATTCAAGAGCGCCCTGAAGCTGAATACGTCAAAAACTTGGTGCTGGCCGGCCGAAAGCTAGTGACCACCCTCCACGTTTTTGAAGTATTCGCGGTATTCGCGCGTCTGCGCGAGTTGGGAATTCCGGACAGCGTACTGTACATGCCAGGCTTTATCAGTGGTGTAATTTACACGCGCCTTCTTCCCAAATTGTGCACCCATTGCCGCACACCGTTGGAGCCAGAGAACCGAGCCAAACAGATGCGAACCAATGCTTACAAACGATTGAAAGCGGTCATCCCAGACGACCATTCGGCAATCCATGTCAGAACCCGAAAAGGCTGTGAGAAGTGCAATATGACCGGGTACAAGGGCCGAACGCCCTGTGTAGAGATGCTTATTCCCGATCGCACGCTTCTCGCGTATCTGCGCAAGGACGATGAGACTGCCGCCCGCGACTACTGGTTGACCGCTAACCCCGATTTGGATATCGATGGGCGCGGTCACTCTGCTATCGCCCACGCAGTTCACTGGATGCTCGATGGTGTTATCGATCCAAATGATATCGAAATCTTCCTGGGACCGTTGGTCATCGAGAAGCCATCAACAGCTCAGGAGTAGGCCTTGAACCTCATCGAAAAACTAAATCAGTTCAAAGAACGGCGCCGCCTTGCCATCAAACCGCAAGATCGCATCATGTGGTACGGCGCGATGGCGTCGGTCGGCGCCGTTCAAATTTCCATGCACCAGGCACTAACTGATATGGAGCCGAACTTCCGGGAGACCAAACACCCCATGCATCCTGTCGTCACGATGCTGCTGTTTCGCATGCGCGGAGGAGGGGAAGACAATCCGGACGTGAAAAAGCGAACGATCGGTACCGAGTTAATGTCGATTGTGCCGCGCGAAGAGGCGATGTTGATACAGGCCGGCGAACAGACTGCCAGAATCTCCGAGGGCTTCTCGAACGCTGCACAAATGGTCAATGCAAAGTCTGAGATGACGGCCAAGGTCTGGGCACTCATGCGCAAGCCAATTGGCCTTGTAGCGCTGATGCTGGCCATGTTCATATTCTTTCGGATGCAGGTAATTCCGAGCTTTGAGGCGTCTCATCCACGTGCCACCTGGCCAACTCATGCCCGTGCACTAGGCTGGACGACCGACCACATATTTGCAATTGGCGTTTTGGTCACGATCGTAATCTGCATAATCGCGTTTGTGTTCACTTATGTTTTGCCACGCTGGGCAAGCCCGCGGCGCGAGGCTCTCGATCGGTACTTCCCGTTAAACCTGGTGGCAAGTCTCAATGGCGTCTCATTCCTCAAGTCGCTAGCTGCATATACCGGCGCCGGACTGCCGGCCGCAGTCTCGATTCCGGCGATTGGCGCGAGCGGCACACCTTACATGAAGTGGCAGTGCGAGAAAATTTCTGCCTTGATGCGAAATGGAATTCGGCTTGAGGATGCGCTTGCGCGCCTATCAATCATCCCTCGGCGATTCCACTGGATTATCGCGGTCTATTCAAAATTGAAGGACGCTAGCCTTGCCTACAATGAGATGGCTAAATCGATGACCATAGAAGTGACCACAACACTGGAGGTGTACTTCGGGCATATCTTCGGGAACATCATGTTCTGGTCCGTTACCGGAAGCATGTTCTTCGTCTGGTCAACGTTCTTTGGCATCGCCACTGCACGAGCATGACCGGATACACGCAGTAATCTTTTAACAAACAGAATGGGAAAATAATGAAGCAATACTTGAAGTCGAAAAAAAGTCAGGGCGGCTGGAGCATGGTCGATGCGATGGCTGTCATCGGTCTGTCGGGTCTGATCGTCGCCGGAATTTTGGGCGCGAAAACCTTGGCGACGGATTCCAACCAAGGACAGAACCTCGGCACGACAGTGTCCGATATGGCAAGTAAAATTCAAAAGAATTATACGTTGCGTGGATCGTACGACACGCTGACGTCCACAGCCGCATTCGGCAACGGCCTGGTCAATAGTCCCTTGGTCTGGGTCTCGTCGTCGTCGAAGATCCAAGATCCATGGGGCAATGTCATGGCAATTTCCGGAAATGCAGTCGGCGCCGCCGCAACGTTCGGTATCACCATCGGTGGCGCCACGTCGCCGCTCAGCAAGGCCAACTGCACCGATATCGCCACTCAACTCGCCAGCGGAGCAGACATCATCAATGTTGGCGCAGCAGCGACCGTTGCGAACGGCCTGGTGTCGGGCGGCACATCCTATAAGGCGGCGGGCACAGTGCCTGATCCGGCAGCATTGGGTACTGCATGCTCAGTGGCCAGCCCAGTGATCGCAGTGCAATGGCATTGATCGGCTCGACCCGCAACTGACTAAGGGTTTCCCCGGCCGAGCCGGGGAAACCCTTTTCACTTCTTCCCCGAAATATCCAAGCCGCCAATGACTGCACTACAGAACCTCTCCAACCTGCATATCCATCTCAACGCGCTCGAATCATCGCTTGCTTTTCCTGGCCCGCGAAAACTGACCGCTGAGGAAATCTCCGAGACTGAAAAGTTGCTACATGCGCTTGGCAAGCCGAGTACGGAAAAGTTCTCGTTCGAACACGATGGTTCGCGTTGGCGTGGTCAGTACGACACCGAGGCGGTAGATGGAACGTGGATGATCCTGCGCCAGCTTCCCATGGTGGCCCCAACGCTCGACACACTCCCGTCCCCGTTACCTACGGCGATTTATAACGCGCTGATGTCGCCCGATATTGGCCGCGGTGGTCTGATCCATATCGCAGGCGGCCCAGGATGTGGCAAGACCACAACTGGCTCCGCAACCGCGATAAGTCGCCTGCTCGAATATGGAGGCATGTGCACCACAATCGAAGATCCAGACGAGATGAAGATGAACGGGTGGCACGGAAAGGGCTACTGTTCACAGCATTGCATTGACAATTGGGGTGAGGCCATGAAGCGGGCATTGCGGTGCCAACCCAGCGGATCAAAGAACTTAATGATGTACGTTGGTGAAGTCCGCGATACTGAAGCCGCCCGCACAATGCTTCGAGCCGCGAACAACGGGTTTCTCGTGATCAGCACTGGTTTTGGCGCAGACATTATCAGCGGCATTGAGACATTCCTCCAATATTTGCCACCGAATGAACACGGCCAGTTCGCAAACGCACTGAGACTGATTGTGTATCAGCATCTCGACAACGAGGCACAGAGCCTCACCGTAAAAATGCTCCGATCGGAGTCCGCCCTGTCGAGAGTAGCTGCAACCATTCGTGGCGGGAATTTGCAGGGCTTACTTGATGAAATGATGTACCAAGACACCTCTAGCTGAAGCACAAAGATGGAAAAAAAGGAATCGCGATGAAGTTTGTATTTCTGGTGGCCGTGGTGGCAGCCATGTTCGTTTCAATGACTGCAAGCTATAGATCAGGGGCCGCTGCAAACCCACAGCGAGTCAGTAACGCCGCGCGCCAAGTCGATCAGTACCGAATATTTATGTTCGTCGCAAGTCAGTACATGGCGACCTATTCTGGCGGCGCCGGAACCTTGTACTGGAAGGACATTCGCAACGCGCCTGGGGCGCCGTCTGGTGGCGCTAACAGCGGTATGCGAACCGACTGGCGCATCGTAGTTTCAGCCGACAGTACGTGGGTAGCGTGCACACAAATGGATGAGCGCGCGGCAGGGATTCTGCAGCAGTTGACAGCTCCAGCCGGCCTTAAGCTGAACCCTACAAAAATTCAAAACACCGACTACATCGTTGTCGGTGCTGCAACCGATATTCCGAAGAGTGCACTATGCAACTGAAACAACATTTCCGAAACAACGGCGGCTGGTCCATGACCGAAATGATCGCCGCAACAGCCGTGGCCGGTGTCGTCCTGGCCTCTGGGTTGGCCATGAAATTGAAGGGTGATGACCAGGCTGCTGGCCGCTCGACAGCCGACTTGATGTCGAGTTTTCAGCAGGTCGCGATTCAATACTTTACCGCGAACCGCATTGAGATCGAGGCCGCCATGGCTGGAGATGCGACCAAGGCCGGCATACACTGCCTCATTAACGTGCCTGCGAATGGCGCAGGCGGTACTGTGTCCACTGGGGCAGCAAACCATACATGCGCTTTCGATGCGACAAGCCTTCAGGCAAAGGGCGTATGGCCTAGCTCGCTTCAAATTAATGCTGGCTCAGGTCGCTATGTCGCGATAGCAAGGCAAGTGCTTGCAGCTGGGGTGCCGACGGGTGCCGACGAGATGTTGGTCGTGCTTGCGCCGGTCGTCAACGGCAACGTTTTGACCACTGGAACCATTCCATTCGCTGGGGATGTCAAACGAGCCTTAGAGCAAATCGACTCAGGTTCGACTGCTCTGGGGGGAAATGGCGGATATATCCCACCCGGTAGGGACTATGGCGAATGCCAGTACAACGCTACAGTAAAACAAGTCTGCGGCGCAACTTGGAAAGTCAATTTGTCCGACTTCCTGAACTAATCCGGCTTGAAGGCTGAGGTATCTCGATTCAAATATAAAAAGGCGCTGCGGGCGCCTTTTTTCCAATTCAACCTGCCGGAGTCATCTATGCCCGTGACGTGGAAATAGTACCTACGAATTTTCTTGCCAGGTCAACCAGGTCACGTTTGAATTCAAGACCGAAAAACGTAACGGCATGATGACTGCGATGGTAATCGTACATCACATGCTCCATCGAGCCGCTGTGGACTTTGCCGAGCACATGGCTTGCGATACGCCACCACCACACGCGCAAGCCGCCTGAGCCACGCAGCGAGCGTTTGACTGACCGCGCATCCATCGCCGAAACGTCGCGCCCCCAAACACCGCGCGCCGGCAGCCCTGCGGCCAAGTATTCGTCCTTGCGGCGGCGCATGGCTGGAACCTTTGCGATAGCCAAGCGCCGTTCCCGCGCTGCGAAGTCAGTACCCCAGATCGACTCGTTCGTGATGTTATGGCCCATTGTTGCCCTCCTGGTTGAGACTTCGAATTCACTTCCGTCAAAGTCACTTGACCAACATTAGGTCGACTTCGGCGGATAGCATTGGATAGTGCTCGCGGATGTGTTTGAGGATGCGAATCCTCAGCGCTTCTCTGGCATCCCGAACTCCAGGATGACTCGCGTAGATGTTTAGCGAGAGACCCAGTGAATTCATAGTACCCAACAGATAGTCCAATGCAACCCGATCGGGCGAAGCGCCTGTATGCAGGACATTGGCATTTCGTGCCGAACTAAGCACAGCGGTATAGGGCTGCACCAGCGCCGGCATCGGCAGTAGCGCAACATAGCTCAATAGCGTTTCCCTCTTCGCCTCGATGCGCCGCTGCGATCGACTAGCGTGAAACCTTGACATATCCAACTCAGCCTGGAATTCCTCATTGTTCGATTCGGCTTGAAGGATTCTCGATACGCAGTAGAGGCGAGCAGGGCGGCCGCTACGATGGCCTGGTCGTGTTTGCAGGTCTGCATCGCCCAGAAAGAGGTCGATCATGCGTCTGGTCCAACCACGTTCAATAATCTGCAAGACTGTCAAGTGAGTGTGGGTAGTGGGGCTCATCTCGCGTTCACTCGTTTAGCTTGCATTGCGTCCGGTGGCGCATTCGGCGACACCTGCTGGCGCGTCTGCGCCACTACCGCATCGACCATCTCCGTGATATTCACCTTGCCGAACCAGATGGCGGTTCCAAAGACAGACGCTGCGGCCGCGATGGCCAAGCAGCATCCCAATTTCGTCAGCGTCATAGGGAACTCATCTTCCAACTTTGGCTTAACGGCTTTGCGCAACCCATCAAAAAACGCACCCAACTCTCGCTTGATACCAGGGACTTCACCATGAGCTGCCTGCTTGGCGACGGTGATAAGGTCGGCGAACTGCTTGTCTAACCGCACCCGGCTCGTATCGGCTTGGCTCGAAAGCTGTTTAACAGCTGTATCGATCGCCTTCTGGAATTGCTCAAGGCTTGCAGAATGAAGTTGCGCAATTTCCAGTCGACTCTCCGCACGGACCTTCTCCACCTGCTTTTGATGAGCCTGGAGACTGGTACGCAGGTTCTCAGAGTAGAAGAGGGCCGCTACGATCACAGGGTCGTCAGCGTCTACTTTGCAGCCTGTGATCGCAAATATCTCCACCACAAGCCGTTTTTGTTCCTCGAGATCGATCATTTAGCGTGCGGAAAAGTCCAGTTGGTCCAGTTGCTTGAAAATGTCGCGCCGAACGGTTCGCATGCGTTGCTTATTGAAGGCACCGAATTCTGTGGACTGGTCGACCTCGTCGAAGGTCAACTTCTGGCTGGTCATTCTGTGCAAGTCCTTGCCGTAGGTATCGGCGCCGCGGGCAGCGATTCGGACAATACCCAGGATGCGCTCCTTGTGTTTGGAATAAGCGTCAGTGTCGGCGAAGCGCATGCCATTCATCTCCACCGGGCCGTACAACTCGTTCTCCCAAATTACGATTGGTGCCACTTGAGACTGCAATAACGACGATACGCCGCGAGTGGTTTCTTCCAGCCCTAAGCCACCGATAAGGACGGAATGAATAACTACCGTCTTACCCGCTTCCTGCAAAAAGTCGATCACATTGTTTTCCAAAATATATGCCATCATCGGCAAGAATGAGGACGACCCGTTATCTACCAAACAATCACCCTCATGTTCGAGCATGATATCCATCAAGGCATCGAAACGGCTTTTGTCGATGTTCATATCATCGGTCATGATGTTGAAGTGCCTTGCGCCAATGGCTTTATAACTTGTGAACGTTGGGTTACTCGGATCGGTATCACCGCAAAAAGTATCCGGGGGAAGATACTGAGCAAGTATGGTCGAAATATAGGATTTTCCGACGCCGCCTTTGCCGGTCAGAACGAGGTGAATAGTGCTCATGTATAGGTCCTTTAGGTTTTTGCTCGCGTCCACCCGACATTAGAGTGGGCGTCATAATTAAACTTGCGAGTTTCAGTTGCTAATATTGGCCGCGAAACATTCTCACGTACCGCCGGTGTAGAAACAGCCTTTTCTTGAGGCGTCGGGTCTTTTGGCTGGGCCGTTTTTCTCTTTCTGATCCGCTTAAGCATTGTTGCGAAACTAGCCATCGAAAGTTGAAATCCGTTGGCATTCAAATACTCCAAGATCACACGACGAGGTACTCCGCTTGCCATGGATTCCTCGATGGCAGAAAGGTACGCTTCCAATCGCCTGGTCGCCGAGATGCTAGCCTGGGCAACTACCGGGTCAAGCAGAAGTTCTGTCGGTTCGTTGAGTTTGTGCATAACAGGTGTGGACTTGGGATTCTTCGCGACAGCTTCGTTGCTTCGGCAGTTAGAAAGGAACTGTATTTGGAGGCGCCGAAATAGTCACATTGAAACCGGCAGGAAAATGACTCGGATTCGTTGAGGACCGAATACGTTGTCCCTTAAGTGTCCCCGAAGTGTCCCCTACGTGTACTCAGAGTGTTCCGTGATTGTCACCTTGGTGTTTTCGAAGTATTCCCGAGTTGTCACCTGCGGAGTACTACATCGGTACAAATGCGACAACCAATTTGACTTCAAAAACTTTCAAGCATTGCTGGCTCGATGTCCTCCGCTGAAAATACGAGTTGCGTCAGGCTGTCTACTCCCATAGAATCACTCTCGCCGGTTCTCGGCAGGTTTTTCCCCGTTTCACACCTCTTTCACCTCTTCGCTGTCCAGTCCTGGAGAGCAAAGAATTCAACTGCCGCATCGCGGCATACTTAGCCATCAGTCGTATGGCATGACCAATCGCCAGCTGGCTTTTCTTTGCGCTCGTTTGAGCGTATCGAGCGCCGGCATTTTTTCCCTACCAAGTTCCTAATACCAGAGAATACTGAGTGCTGAGGCAACCGCAGACGTATGCGGCAAACGAGGCATTTACGAATACTAAAGAGCTACTAAACGTGTTTTACGCAAGTGAGACACACCCTCCGACCGTCACGGTCAAGACCTCCTCCTAAGCGTCAATTCCTTCCTCCTCGTCCATCTGGGACCTGGTACGGACGAGCGCTATCAAAACGACGCCCATGAGCGTTCACGCCGAAGAAAGAAAGAGCAGCGATGGGTACTTCGCCCACATGTCCTGAACCGTGAAATGGCACGGCTAGGGGGATCGAAAGTTGCGACGCCTGAGGGCGGGAAGGATAGAAAATGAAAGGGTGATAGCGCCACCCCACAACCGGCTAAGGCTGGATGCGCTACGCGAGGACCGCGTGAACAGACCGAAACTTGCTCAAGGGCAAGTAACCCGTAACCGTAAGGGTCGGGCGATTTGCAAAAATAGCAATTGATGGGATGCAAATCGAAGCGAGTATTCTTAAGAAGGGCCATCACCCGTTGCTGTTGCGATCCCGAGGCATATTTATTTTAGGTCGACGACTTTGAATAAATATGCTTTTGAGGACGACAAATTTTACTGAATTAGGTGAGTACTATGGAAAATAGTAAAGTGCATGGAATCTTGAGCACGATTTTGAAAGAGAACGCCACGAAACGCACTAATGGTCGGGTAGCAAGCCATCGCACTACGACGAGTTACGGCGAGGTCTTAGGCATGTGCTTAGATCGTCTCCACGAACTAGGCTTTCGGATCGAAAATCCCCGCAACCTGACTGAACTGCACATTAAGGTGCTATGCGAGTATTGGCACAAGGAAAATAAAGCATCGTCCACGATGCAAGATTACTTATCAAAACTGCGCGTATTCGCCGGATGGGTGAATAAAAAGGGAATGGTTAAGTCGTTAGCACATTATCTTCCTCACGTCGAAAAAGAGCAGTTACGAGTATCGAAAATAACTAAAACCAGTAAATCGTGGACAGAGCAAGGCGTCAACATCGCCGAGAAAATTGAGTTGGCCGACGCGCTCGACGAACGGTTTGGGTTGATGCTGCGCATGATGTTGGCTTTTGGACTTCGCCGTGAAGAGGTCGTACGCCACCAGCCGTGGAAATCGGATCAGGGTGATCACCTTAATGTCTATCTCGGAACAAAAGGGGGCAGGCCGCGCCATGTCTACATCGATACTATCGAGCAGAGAAATGTTCTCGATTACGTCAAAGGGCGCATCAAAAAGAATGAATATATCGGCTGGTACGTTACCAGGCACGGGAAAGACGCAACGCTTCAATATTCCATCCGACGATACAACGAACTTATGGCGAGAATTGGCATCACGAAACTTGCAGACGGTCCTACCGGCCATGGCTTACGTGCTGAGTATGCAGAAAATTCCGCTCTCATTGCGCGGGTGCTTCCTCCAACTCTCGGAGGAACTGGTGGTCAGATGAACCGAGACGACTTGAACGTCATCCGTGCGCAGGTAAGTGAAAACCTGGGGCACTCTCGCCTGAACATCACCGGGTCGTATTACGGGACGTTTGGAAGGCCCGGGCAATTAGACGTGCCTGATCGGAGCAAGAAGAACATCGAGCTCGCGAGCGATGCGATTCCGCAGTCGGAAATTTCCTCGGTATCCAAGGACCGAGTCGCCGATTGCTTGAGGCTTATCGCCGAATTAGATTCCATCGACGTCGCCATCACGCTCAAACAGGTCCACTACCTTTGGGTGCAGCACAGCCGCCGGCACGCATCGGCTTGGGCGTCGCTACAGGAAGACAATATCGTTGCACTCGAGGCGGCGGCGATCAGTGTCGTGAAATCGATCATCCGTAATGAGAGCCAAGCTGAAGGGATAGAGTAGCAGCTCCGGAATCCGGTCGCGCGCATCGAAAAGTGGGCACAGATTGCGGCCGTCACTCGTTCATGCGCTTCTGAGTTATGCCGTCAAGCCCAACACTAATTCCTACGCCAAAGATGTGAGATCTGAAGCGTGCGCGCCATAACAAAATAAATAAATGTGCTATAAAGATAACTAATCGCGTTACGGGTATCCCGGTCAGGAGCATCAATTGAGCAGACCTCTCATCGTTATGGGCGACAAGACCAGTCACGGCGGCACTGTCATCGGTGCCGATTTGACCTTTGAAATCCACGGCAAGAGTGTCGCGCGTGTCGGCGACATGACCGTTTGCCCCAAGTGCAAGGGTACCTTCCCGATTACGTCTGGGCCTGGCGACCTTGTGGACGGCGGTGGCAACGGCTATGCGCGCCACATGGACTCGACCGCATGCGGAGCGAAATTGATTTCCAGCCAGATCACCACGACTTGGTCCGACGAATCGTCGATCGGTGATCCGGCCGCCGCAGAAAAAGCCGAAGCCCTGGCGGCGGCATCGCAAATCGCGTCAAGTACGGGATCGGGTATCTGCCTGGACTGCCTGCTCAAGGCGGCCGCCACCGGCAGCGCGACCGTGGTGCGCGATTGAGTGCGCCGCCCGACGTGGTGACGCGGCTCGAGCAATTGCAGCAGAGCATAGGTCCGTTGCGTTTGTACGCGTTGGTCGAAGGCGCGCAGTACCGCACCCATTTCGGCGAACCGTGCTTGACGCGGGTGGGATTCCGGTCATTATTCGCAGACACGCAAGACGAAGCCCTAGGCCATGCCGGGCCGTGGCTGATCGATGCTGAACAAGTTGGCGCCGAGATGGTGGAGGCACTGGTCGCGTTGGAACATGCCGCCCCCGCAGTCAGTTGGCTGATCGCCCCGCAAACCCTGGAAGGCCTGGCGCAACTGCTGCAACTCAATCTCGACACCGAACTGCCGGACGGACGGTCTGCGCTGCTGCGTTTCTGGGATCCGCGCGTGCTGGTCAGTCTGGCCGAGGTGCTGGAACCGGCCCAGAGTGAAACGTTCTTCGCCCACATCCACGAATGGCATCTGCTGCACAAGGGGCAGCGGGTCTGGATAGGGAGGCGGCATGCTCAAGCTTAGTCAAGCCCAATGGGAAGAGCTACAGGTACGTGACACACGGCAATTCGTGGTGGCCGTGTGCGATCAGTTCTTGGCCAGCCGCCCCGACATGCTGGATCAACCTGGGCGTGACACTGTGGAAAACCGTATGCAAGCCGCGCAAGACTACGCGGCCCGCATTGGGCTCACGTCAACGCCGCACATCGTGCGCCTGCTGTATTTGGCGGCGGATGCACCACGTATACACGACGAGGTGCCGATCAACGCCTATCTGCGCAAACCAGGTGCCACGCCGGAACAACGGCTCGACGACCTACTCGTTTTGGTGAACTGGAAACTCGAAGGAGGGCATTAATGGTATCTCTTGCATATACCGCGATCGAAGCAGCAGCGGCGCGAGTGATCGTGGCGCTCGGCGCAGGCGCGGTAGCCGGTGCCGCCGGCGACGCTGCGCGCAAGCGCCAAAAGGAAGCCGACGAAGCCAGGTCCTCACCGATCGCACGCACCGATGCACAAGCCAAAAGCAAGGAAAAGTGCAAAGACTGCGCACCGGACAAGGGAACGCCGTCCTTGCGCAATACTGCGGGTTGGTCGGATGACGCCATCACCTACCAGATGCGTATCGCGCAGATGCCTCCTGCGCCGGCTGGCTTTCTGACGGAATGGAAGTTTAGTGGGGTGGATTTTGACGGCTTCGATTCCAGCCAGTGCATGCTCAAGGAAACCAAGGCGAAGTACGATCAGTTCTTCGACGACTTCGGTGATCCAAGGGAGTGGTGGAAGGGTGACGAGCCGATCATGACCCAGGCAACAGCGCAGTCGGTCGTGGCCAAGCCTCAACCCCCTGTTCAATTGAGGTGGCACTTCATGCAGCCCAAGAGCTACCGATTCTTTTCCAAAGTATTCTCCGCAATGCGGCTCCCCATCGAAACGGTATTCCAGCCATGAAGCGACCATATGAACTGACCACCATTTTCCGGCAACCTGGCCCGCTGCATGTGCACGCCATATTGACGGAGCTACATTCAATCCGTCAGGAATTGAAGGCGTGTTCGCCGTTGCTCGATGATTGGCTCTTGAAGGGCAACACCAAGGATGAGGCCAACCGTTATGAGGTCTTTGACGCCGCAGGCCCTACGCCAGCGGCTCTTGCCGTGCTTACAGAATCACTGAAAGCGGTCGTCGATCCCAAGATCGTCAGCATGTGGAATGGAAGGGAAGGCCCGGAAGGAGCGTCGCTGCAATATGTCGGGCGGATTGCGCCGGAAACAAGCATGCTTGTGCTCAGAGCAAAGCCAGCGGCGTTTTCGACGACTGTGGATCCCGTCTTGAAGGCCATTTTCAAGACCGCTGGCCTGTTCGCCCCTGCGGCTGTATCGTGCGAAACGGCTGCCTACTTCGACAAGAAGATTTTCAAAGATCGGCCTGGAGTTGGTTGGATGCTTTACCTGCCGCGCGTGCTGACTGTCCAGGAGGTCCCGGAGGCCCGAGCGCTCGTGCCCGTGATAGGAAAGGACGCGAAAGGAAATAAAAATCAGATCGGGACCGTCATCGTCAGCGTCACCGACGCGCCGTTCTCGGATGAAAATCCAGAACACGTCAAGATCGCCAACGCCATCGAAATCCGATTGGTCGACCAAGACCTGCTACCTCGATACGCGGATTTTTGATAGCAGATACGTTTCGAGATTTTCTTCAACTCCGACGAGCGCAGCGCATCACAGTCCGACGAGGTATGTAAACAAGTGGAGGCCTCACACGACATTGACCGCCCGGCTTAAGATGGGAAGGTTAGTCCAAATTGGTGGGCATCCTCACTTCGCCACCTAAGTGCTCCACACCCCTGAGATTATGTGTGGAGGATCTGCACAAAGCAGACGCGGCGCCTTCGAAGTGCGCTGTGGTACTGCGCTACCCCTCCTACCGTCAATTCGCTTTCACATGCATCGTATCCTTCGTCTTGCACATCGTCCTGCCGGCTATCCAACTCGGATTGGGCGAGCCAACCGTCCAAACGCCCTCGGCTTGCTTTTTCCAGGCGGCCGAGGACCGCTCCGGCACATCCCGCTGAAAGAGATTTTTGATATCGACCAACAGCGGCAATGCTTCGGCTATATAGGCATGCGCAGGCATGTCTTCCGGAACTAGAGAGACGACATTATCAATGCCCGGTATAGTCACCTGGGGTGCATCCCCACAACCAACCCGGGGATACAAGTGAACCAACTCAGAGGCATGCACCGCGAAATCATAGGGTGACAGGTAAATTGTGGTTCGCTCCGCTACCTTTAAATAATTTGGGGCCAATTGCGCGAAAAGGTCCCGATCAATATCTGCCGCGGCAAGGATTACCTGGCCAAATTTTATCCGCTGCTCAGCAGAGACACTCTCCAAGCTCCCAACTACTGCCCGTAGGAGCGCTCTATTTCCCATACTATGGGCGATCACGTGGACTTTACGGGAACCGGCCCCACGCATGACTGTTCGTAAGAATTCACGAAGATATACTTCACTCGCATCAACAGTCGCCTCGTCGACCGTATAGCGATCAATGTCATGCTGAGCTGCCCAGGAATAAAACATCATGCTGTTGTCAGGAATGTCTAGATCCGCGCCAATCTGCGCCGCGCGAATAGCCGCGGACTCGAAAGTGTTGTTGAATCCGTGAATAAACACAACCACATATTCAGACCCGGCTAATTTGCTGCCCTTTAGCTGTGTCTTCATCATTTGCACAAACGCATCTTGGTTCGCAGAGGATTCGATGTTCGCAATAGAGAGCGCCGTATCGTGCTGCCAAGGAAAAACAGCCTTTGCGCCTGTCGACCCGGTCATGTGACCTTTAGGAATCTTCACGAGCACCCGGCCGTAGTGAACTTGCGAATCGCGATCATCCGAAAAGCCGGTTGCATTGGCTGTCCGTGACGTGCCATACAGGACAGGATAGAGGCGATCTTCCTTTGTTTCGACGACCGACACTGTGGCGGGTGCGATGTCCGCAGGACCTTTAAATTCAGAGCCAGGGGGAATAGAAGCGCAACCGGCGATCAAGAGGCCGGTGAGCATGAAGGGTACACGCGCGAAGTAGGACATGAGATTGCCTCCGGGGTTTTTTTTCAATCTTGAATTGTTCAGTGAGCCCTATTACAGGCTCCACTGACCTCTACTTCGCCTTGTACACCGCAACCGCCACCGGGACTGAGTTTGCGACAACAGAGGCGTCAAGAACCTTGAGCGAAAACTTCCCGTCTTCGACACCAGCTGGCGCAACAACCTTCAAAGATGAGGTCCCTAAAACAATATCAGCAGACACGCCGGTACCGGCGTCCGGTGGAGTCCCCACCCAGTTCGTGGAATATGGTGGACGGCCACCCGATACTTCGACTGTCACAGTTTTTCCACCAATTACATCGATCGACGACATGCTGACCGCCAGGGGTTTCAATTGAAGAACCTGCTCTGTGGCGCAGCCTTTGGCCAGATCACCGATTGCGTTTAGATGTCCAGCGATAGTCGCTGTCACCGCGTCATATTGGCTTTTGGCATTGACCAAGTCATCAATCTTGAGCACGCATACTTTGGGCTCGATCAAGTCAAGGTTAAAGGGTGCGGACTTTACCGTAGGGTCTTTTCCGTCCGCACCAGCAGGTGGCGGAGTAGGAGTAGACGTGGCGGCGGGAGGGAGTGTTGGAACCCCACCAGACCAGGAGCTAGCCAGCGATGAAGAACTTCTTGCCGCCTTCGTGATCGCATCAATACTGGGAGAATTGGCCAAGAGTTGCCGGTTCATTTCACCAAGCAGGTTGTTGGAAGCGCTGCGCAATTTCTCGCCTATTTCCGCATCACTTGCTTGGACACGCCCCAACGCGTCGAAGGCGCCGGCCCTGGCAACCAACGCTGCCTTCCCTGGATCACCAGGTACGTCAGAACTACATATTGAATTTGTTTGCACTTCGGCATATCGTACTTCCAGCTGCGAATATCGTTTAGCTGCGGACAGATACCCCGTCAACATGCCATTTCCCTTATCCGCAATACAGATCAGATTATTGTGGGTGGCCATGTAAATTGACTCGGTGGTCGGTGAACCATAGAGCGTGCTGGCTGCATAACTTGCAGCTGCAGCCAAGCCAAGGTTCTTCGTCGCACTACCGGCGGTGTTATGCGCGGCCTTTATCCCCAAGGCTGTAATGAGCGCGAAGGTTGTAAAGTCGAGCGTCTTACGCATGGCCGTGGCACTCATATTGCTGCCTTCGCCGCTATTTGAACTCGAATCGCCGCCCAAGTTCGAAGCCACGTGAAGTGTGGACTTCTCGATCGAGGTCACGGCCGCAACTAGACTGGGTACCTTTGAACAGGGATTATCTATATCGTCCTTGCTGTCCTTGGAGTCCTTCACGGCCATGCAGGCGTTGTCGATCGTCGGTAAAACATATGGTTGTAAGTTTGCACAACCAGGCAACAGCGCGACCATAAGAATTGCCTGCAGCGGTCCAACTTTTACGATTCGTTTGCTCATTGTTACCCCTTGTTTGGTGCGACGAGCAACCGGCAGAAGCTGGGTTTACACGCCACTTTCTAATTATTAATTGATTGCCAACAGGAATGAGTCTAGGCGGGCAGCAGGAGCGAATTCTATCGAATTGTCACAATTAACACTTTGATCATTTTAGGGCGCTTGGGCGTCACAATTTCGTGTCATTTCAACATCACCGATGAAGAGAAGGGCGGCAGTCGAATTTTCCTCGGGCAGTGGCAAACGAGGAGTTCATGTAGTAATATCGAGGCGTCGCTTTCGCGGCAGTCATATTCCAATCCACGGCAATAGGAACAGATGGTCAGGCGCCTCTCCCGACATCACAACTTCCGCCGCACCGGCATCTCCCCTTTTAGCAGCCTTTCTTCCATGCCTTAGCATCGAAGAGCACATTGACGCGCTCTAACCTTTCTATCGCCGCCTTCGCGGCATTCACCCCATGCGGACAGCTTCCGCAAGGGACTGCTCCGCCTCAACCTGGAGCAGGCCATGCAAAGAACCTCCCTGATCTACCCAACGATCTACTTCCTCACAGTTGTTCTCAACAAAGCCGTCCACATGCAGGCGCTCGGTTTCACGACTCAGTTCTATCAATATGCGTGCGCCGGCTCGATTGAAGAGGCGCAGGCTGTTGTCGAGCAGTGGGCCACGCAGCAGGGATGCGATGTCAAATCGGTGCACGCAAGTCCCAAGCCCGCATCGCAACAGGACGTCCATACCTACGCTTTCCCACACCAGATCATCAATCTGCCAAAGGAAGTTCTCGATAGCCTGTACGAACGCCGCGGCTATCCCGACGAGTGGAAAACGCCTGGCCGCTACATCGAAGTCAAATCGATCGCCTCCTCGTTGGATGAGAGAGCGAAATCAACCGAGGGCCCCTAATGAATCAGGAAAATTGCAATGCCGCCGGCGCCAACTACAGCTTGCAACGCTTGAACGCAATGTGGTCTGTACTGAGCGACGTCCCCATCGATGAGGACGGAAAAACGGAAGACCTGTTCCTCCACTTTGACGTAGGCGTGCCACGTGGAGAAATCTGGCATTGGTTTCAGGATCAAAACCCCGCATTCAACGTAGCGAAGATGCTCGGCCTGACCGAACAATCAGAATAAGCAACTATTCCACTGACCCTTGCGGTGTCTTCCGCAAGGGAGGCTCCGCGCATTAACAAGGAGCTCCAATGTCCCTAGATTATCAAACCCGTATCCGTAAAATCGTTCTCATGGCAGCTGAAGCGGCCAGGGAAGAAATGAAGACCAAGGCTGTTGTCGGCATCTTCGAATCCTGCGACCTGTTCTTCAAGTCCTGCACGAGCACCGAAGACGGCATGCTGCGCTTGTTTCCGCAATCGGTATCACCACCGGTCGGCTGGAAGCATGCTGGCGCTGGACGGCTCAATATCGACGTCCCCTACGATCGCTACGCCGATTGGATCCACCTGCGTAGCACGCAATTGCCACTGCTGGCGCCTGAGTATTGAGAGGCGTCGCTGTCGACCATACCCATCACCAGAAACCCACCCCCGCTCTGCGGAATCAATTCGGAGAATTTCATGCACAACATCCCAGCCACCTTTGCCGAAAAGCTTGACTTGTCGGTACGATACTCAAAAGCCGAGATCCGCTTTAACGCAGACGCCGCATTCACGAGACTCGCTTGCATTCGCGCCAACCGCGATCTGCAGTATGCGATAGCAAACGACTTCCCGGATGCGTACATCACCCTCGCGCAGAAAGTCTACGACGAAGCACGATATCTTGAATACGAATACGACTGTCAGGCCGAAAATCGCGATCCAGAATTCTGCTGCTGGAGTTCTGGATACCACTTTGACGACAACGGCAATTCGGTTTGGGCGACGGTGGACTTCGATCCACTGACCTTTGACTTCATCGCGATCGAACACAACGAGGGCAGTTCCTATCAAGTCGGCTCTGCCCAAACGTTCGTCGAAGCTCAAGACATTGCTTGTCGCGCACTTTTCGGCGATGTAGAAGCAGATCAAGTAGAACGTCCGACTCCGACCCTCTCGCCAGAGATGAGCGACCTGCCCGGACAAGCGATCTTGAACTAAAACGGCAGGCCTACCTCAGTCAAGGCATTAGTCGACGATATCCTGGCGCGGGCGCATGTCGGGTGCGGCCAGCATTACGAAATCTTCGCCAAGCGCGCTGAATCAATGCTCTCAGCTCCGCCTGGCCAGTTGGCCGGCGCCGGCATCGAGAGAGTCGAGAAGTACCTTGAGTACGACCGCTACTGAACCCACTACGGTCTGTGCAGAGTTTACGCACAAAACAGACGATGTTTTACCCGCGTAAGGCAGCACGCAGTTGAGCTGCTAAGCGCATTCCACCATTCGCATCACAACAGCCCACGACCACCCCGCAAGGGTTGGCCGTGGCGCACCTCCCCAACAGTTCATCCATGCGATCGCATCGATGAGCCTCGCTCACGGTTTTCCCCCGCCGTCCAACGGCACCAATCCCTATCGCTGCTGACAGAAAAACTGAATCAGCGCGACCGCAACCACCACCACACCAGGAGCAAAAATGTACGACCACACTATGAACGCCATCATCACATTCAAAGATAACGTCACGATCGAAGTGGCCGTCGACGCGCTTGCACCACTGATGCAGCACTACGTCTGGACACGCGATGACATCTTGAACCACGCAATTCTTCCTGGCGAGGACTTTGTCGAGATCGTTGCAGAAGGCTCCTATATTCGCTGCATGACCATCTACACATGTGGCGACGTGGACGACAGCTACCGCACAATGCTGACCGACTTCGCGAGAAACCTCAGCACGCTCGCAGAACCTGGTCATATGGAACTGAGCGATCACGACACACCAGATCTGCAAAACGCGATCGAGAAGATCTGGTACGGCGAACCAACCGCTGTCGAAAAGGCACAGGTGCAATGCGCCTGGCTGGCTGCATCGGACGCGTTGCGCGCAGCTGCCGTACCTGAATCGACTCTGATATTCATCGCGCATTGTCTTGAAAGCGACGTCGACAACGCCGCTGCAATCGCAGCTGGAAAAGCGAGCCGGGCCGATGACGCAAATCTGTACTTCGACGAGCTCCAAACCAAGTTTGGCGCTCTTGTCGATATTGGTCGCGAATTCGGCCAGGACACGGTACGTGATCTGTTCTACGTTCACGCATCCATTCTCAACGATACCTACGTCGAGCACTTTAAGCAGGACTCGCAACTTCTCGAGGTACTCGACCAGCTGCCGTCTGCAAGCAAGTGGACAAAGTTCGCCAGCCAGCCCTAAACATTCAAAAGTCACTCAACCTCGCGAGACGCAACCACCAGGTCGAAATCGCCAAACCAGACACAACACTATGACCACCACCACCACACCAAATCGTAACCACTCACTGTCGGTAATCAGTCCACACGTCTCCACCGGGAAAGTACTCTGCTACTGCTGTGGCTCACTGCATCCGAAACCCCTCATGCTCGAAACGTTCCCTGTCCACGGCATGACTGTTTGGCATTGCACCACTTGCCAGAACGAGTTGGCCGCTACCGAGCAGATCAAGCAAGCCAGACGAGTAGCGACCGCCAAGGCGACATATCTGGAACGCAAGGGATACAAGCCGATGACCGGTGATTACTGGATCGCCAAGAATGCACGCCTCGGAAAAGGCGTCGCATTCATCAACGACGATTTCCGGCGCGACACCTTCAAACGGATCCAGACCGATGCCAATCGCTTAGGCCTGACGCATTGGACTGTGCTTGTAACCGGCCTGATTACTTACATGGGCGCCGGATTCACGGCAATCCGCGTCCTTGGCGACGAGTCCGATAGCTTCGCGTTCGACGACATTCACGCCGATCTGATGGCAGATGTCCGTGCAGGAAAAAACACGCCAATCGCACGATAACACTCACACATCCCCGGCCGACAGCCGGGGATTTTCCTACCGCTACGATTCAATAGGGCGCTCGCTTCGCGTTCGCTGCAGTATTCCCCCACTCGCACCTCTACTTCCATCTGCAGCTGATCCTTGCCGCCGGCACTGATGAGCTTTGCTCTATCGTTTTTCATCGCCGGTTCCACGGCAAATCGCCACCGTCCATCTCTACACCACCACCCAACCAGCGGACACGTGCCCACCTCGGGTAACCCCGCCCCTGAAAGGTCATTTATGAATACCAGTACCAATACCCACGCATCTCTGATGCTGTCGCAAACCATCTCCGCAAGCTTCGACAACGCGCAAGCGGGAAACGAAGGATGGGGGATTTTCGAAACAGATGGTAGCGAAGGCGGCCCATGGCAACTTCAACGCGAGGACGAGACGGCCGTATTTCCGAATGATGATACCGCGTGGAGATATGTAACAGACAAAGCCAAAGACGGAAGCGCCTATCACCAGTCTGCGCTTGACTTCCTGAAGCGGGAAAACATGATCGAATACACCGCAATACTGAACTTCATCGAGAAAACTGCTGCGCAATGTCCGAATTGAAGTAATTCGGCGATCGCAGACCAGCTATTTTCCAGTTATTTGTAAGAGGTCGATAACGGTCCCAGTGCTGTGCACTGGACCGCCATTTACCCGGGGGCGAGAACGCCATCAACAGTGACGGCAAGGCGACGATGGCTTGGGTCCGATAAGGCGTTATTGCGCATCGATAGTAATCTGCTCCTGAGAAGCTGTCGATCCGTCACCGGCCGGGATCTGTTTGGCACCAGCCCCCTCCAGCTTCTTCTTCAGCGACGCCAGCTCTTCACCCAACTTGTCCAGATCACTGCGAACCGATGGCGACAAGCTAGCAAAGGCCGGATCGTTTTTTACGTTCTGCAGAGCCGTTGCCATCGACGGCGCGAACTTGCGCACTTCCTTGTCGAACGCTGAGGTCCGGTTAACATCCTTCAGCGTGATTTTTGGTTGAAATGGTTTCGCCTGGGACTGAGGCGCCGCCTCAGGTGCTGCGTTCTCAGGTTGGGGAATTGGGTTCGATTGATCTGACGATACATCCAGCAGTGGATATTGCTGGCCCTGAACGCCGTCGCCGGCGCTGTCGTCGCCTGCAGGATTGATAACCAGGCCGGGATACTTCCTGGAGAGCGCCTCTTGAATCTTCACCAGCGCCCCCTCAAGCCCGCACTCCTCGATCATGTCGATTGCGAACGTGGCAGTGATGACCTCGTACGCTACAAGTTGCTTAAGTTTTTCGGGAGCGGACATCAGTTTGAGAAGCTTGCTCAACCACGGATCTCTCACGCCAGTGCGCTGTTCGATTAGGGCTAAGCTGTGGCCCGCACGGTACATGCGCTGGCAAACGATGGCCTTCTCGTATGGCGCAAGCGAGCCGTCGACGTTGCCACGAATGAGCTCGACCTGGATGTCGTCCATCGACACACCCTTCGTCCTGATGACAACGGGGACTTCGGTGATCAGGACACCACCCGGCTTTTCCGTGAGTTCCGCATTAGCCAGTTGCACCGCCAGATATCGTGTGTGGCCGGCCGTGATAACGATGGACTCCTCGCCGGTGTTGCGATCCTTGGCCGTGTAGCCCATCAATACCGAGTTCGCATACCAGCCCTCGGAAACCATGGAGTTCGCGATCGCGCGGATGCGAGCCCTGTTGCGCGCATTATTAACGCGCGGGTTGTGACCAGGGATGATGGTCAGCGCAGCCAGCGGGACCTTCCACAGATTGTCCGAGCCGGCGCCGTGAACCTTCATGATGCCTTTGATCGATGGGGCAGGCTCAAGTGCCAACGTCTTTTCAGACTCCAGCAATGTGAGCTCTTTCTCACGGGATTCGAATTGCGCGTCGAACTCGGTTTGGTCCAGCAACTGCAGTTGGCCAATGTTGGCGATCGATTCTTGGGTCACAGTCATTACGTTCATCTTGTTGCTCCTCTGGTCGGTTAAGTAGTTCCAGATTACCGGCACAAAGTTACTTCGCAACCCGACTTCCGGCGCGCCCGACGACCAGAATTGCTGGCTCGATCGATTCGAGTTCCGCGGCTAGTTGGAAAAGCAAGTTGCCCTTTACGAGACCGCCTATCGTTAGCACTCCAGGTCGTTTGCGATCCGAGCGTCGACCACAAAAACGCAAAATGGCTTCGGTCAAAGCAAAAGATGCAGCTCAAAAACGTACAGGGACGCTGGCATCCCCTCGATGCCAGTTGCTGGCGCTGGTTAGCGCCTGGTGATGTGAGCCGCACGTCCCTACTGGAGCATCAGAAAGGGCTGGGAGGCCACAAATGAGGGCGGCCGTAGTACCACCAGCTGAATGCTGGGGCTTCCGTGCCAAGGCGCGCTTTGGCGGCTTGGAGCGCGCGTCAACTTAGCTAGAAAACTGCAAGAGTTCCAATAAGTTCGCCAATCTCGAGCGTATCCGCATGTGGAACGTTCGCCGCGGTTGCGAACTCAGGCCAACGCGCTACAGCATCGCTTACGTCACGGATGATGTCGTTGTAGCCTGGGACTAGAAACCGATCACCGACAGCCTGCATGTCGGCCAGCGTGATGCTTTCGAACTTGCCATTGACGCCCATGAGATGCGCCCGGGTCCATTTGCTTTCTGGATTGTAGGCATGGGTGACGTCGTACGCCGGCGCCAGCTGCCACTGCCCACCTTCTGGGAGCAGGAAGGAGAGGTTCTTGGTGTGGTCGTCGTTGTTGCCCGCCAGACAGTTGAAGACCATCCTACGGAACCCTTCTGCCAGAGCATCGCTCCCCAGCTTGAGTTGATTGATTGTGAGGAAGTACTGCGAATAGTCATGGGTGCCGATCTGATTGAAATCCAAATGGGCCATCGCACACAGAGTTTGGGCATGCACTTTCTTGCCTGCGACGCGGTCGTACCGCTTGGTCATAAAGTGCGCGCGCCCGCTTTCCTCGAGGAGTGAGCAATCGGTCATGTCAATTCCTGCGGTCCTCGCCATCAAATGATAGGCGTACTCAATACGACCGTAGTTGGCACCTGTCCCTAAAGCGAAATCCTTACCTACGCCGTCAAACTTTAGAAGGTAGTATTCGAATCCCTCATCGGCCGGCAACTGGCCGGATCGAATCTCGTTTGTCGTCCGATTCCATGCGATGACTGCCTTCGCTCTCGCGCCGCCGGCCGAAGTACCAACCTGGATGAGATTGGCGATCGCCGCTTGTGTTTGGGCATCGCCATCGAACTGCCCGGCCAGAGCACTACGCGCTCCTTCGACCAGGGTCGCGATTTCGACCGCAGTAGCCTTGAATTTGCGCGGTCCGCGTGTCGGCCGGAATTCAAGCGCTCCCATGCCACGGGTAGCCATGTATGCCAGGCGGTCGAGTGCCGTAATTTGCGCAGCCGCGACACCTTCCCGCGCCAGGTATGCATCGACCAACGCGTTACCGAATCGGTCGGGCAGGCAATCGGCGAGGAGGGCGGGCAGTCGTTGATAGGTCTCTGCAGGCAGGAGGGGAAACACGTACGGCCCGTTGGCCACAGGCATAGTTAGGGGTGCCAACTCGACGCCTCGCCGGCGCCAGCTGCTCGCGTACTCAAAAATATAGTACCCAGAGGTTGGGTCGAGCGTTACAGCGCCCACTTGTTGATCCCATATTCTGACTTCGATCACGGCGACCGGCTGGTACATGACTATTCCTTATCTCTATTTCGTTTTCCTACGCGCATCTGGCGCGTATGCCGCTGCTTTAGCATCTGCATGGGGCTAATTGAAATGGCCGGTGCTAACGCCGCCAACCAGTCCGTTCGCTTGAGGGCGCGCAGCACCTGGATCAGGGTCGACAACGAGGAGCCTTTTCCTCCTTCGAGATTCCTGATGGTCCCCATGCTGACGTTGGCCAGCGTGGACAACTCCTCCTGGCTGAGATCGAGGCGGATGCGACTCTCACGCAGTTGATCGCCCATGTAATGCAGCCAGTCAGCCGTCGAGCGGTCGGTGTCAATGCTCACTAATTTATCCTTTGTAGCGGATATTATAGACAACCACCAGAATATTATACTTTGTTGTGGCAACAACATCAACCATCAAATATTTACTCTTTGTCGTCGTATTGCACGATAAATGATAACTTATTGTACTTTGATGATGGGCAGCTGATTTCCGTATGTCGCCCTCAAACTGGCAATTCCAGCGTCATGCCAACACAGATGTCCCGCAGGGTGCGTGCGAGTACTTGGCGGCGGAGTGAGTCACCAGGGAGCCCAACGCAGAATCGACGGCCAGAACTCGGTACTGGCCAACGATACCGGTCCATGATGGCACCGGCTAGGCGCTGTACCCCGATCGCATGGCCTCAACTAGCCACCGCCGACAAAGTATCGCCAAAGCGCGTCGACCACACCCAGAGCAACCAGCTGGCGCGGTTGTTCACACACGGTATAGCAATGGGCGCGCATTAACTTGTCCGCCTCCATGCACATCGCTTCGCAGCGAGTGGGACGTAAAGGTGCTTGCCGCTGTATGGCACGATAGGGAGCAGCTGACACACCGTTGATCGGCAGATCGTCCTTAGGGAACGCATTCACTGCTCGCCGGACATGTCGGGGTTTTCCAACGAAAATACACGTGTTACTATATCGTTGTCGCTATCGCGGCAGCTCTACTCCCCTGTATCGCCATTTCCAACCGCAACTTATCCGTGCCGCCGGCATCGATAAGTTCTGCCCAGAAGTCCTGTCGGCCGTTCTCACGGCAACTCCCATCGCCTACAGCAGCACCAGTAACCTCTGAGGCGCAAGTCGCCATACAGCCTAATAGCGGAACATCTCGCCCCCTTCTTGTCCCACTGTGCTTCTCCATGCCTGTGGCATGGACGAGCCTCGCTCAACGCTTTTTTCGCCAGCTACCTGGCACAACCATGACCACCTGAAAAACTCCAGCATAGGGAATTTCACATGAACAGCCTGAGCGCTACCTTACCAGCACCACAACTTCCACCACCGCCAAATTTTGAAGCCTTCACGGTACGCGACATGACCGGATGGTACGAGCACTCGGCATTCGATGTCTTGTACTGCGACCCAGCAACCTGGCGCTGCTACTACATCGACGACTCGCTCGTTTCCACCCGAAGCGAAGCCGAGCAATTTGCCGAGGCTTTTAACATGGGCATCAAAACCTCTTTATCAGTGCAGCAACTCATTAGTCTGGACAGCTAACACCGTCCGAGAAATTCTATAACCCATTGGGGCCACGCCCCTAAGGGCTGGCCCTCCACATCAATCTGGAGCGAACATGCCCGACACTTCAATCAGCCATCATAACGACCTGCCCGAGCACCTGCGTACGGCCGGACTCTACAAATACCTCGACACCCATCACCAGTCCTACTGGCGCCACGCCGTCGACGTATCTCACCAGCTGCTCAATCGTCATCGTGAACAACATGGTAGCGACGTCTACTACCAGGATCAGTTCCGCGCAGATTTTTTGGCTGCTGTTGTTCAAACGGATCTAGACCAAAGCGCGCAATTTCTGGGGCCATTCGAACTGAACCAGTCGCTACGCGGCGCCGAGAAGGATAGCGATCCAAACTGGACCAGCTATGCCGCGGCCCTGGCCAGCCTAAAAGCCGGGCCGCGCGGTACCGCACTGGTCTGCAAGAGCATTTACAACGGTGGCAATCACTGGGAAGTAAGGGTACACACCGGTGGTGGCGCGATCAGTGACTGCTCAACGATGAAGAGGGGCGAACAACCGGCAACGTTGAAAGCCATCTTCGAGAACGTTCTGAGTTACGAGGGGTACCTCGCCCGCTGCCAAGCTGAAAAAGAACAGGGCATCTTGAGGAGCTATGGTCGCATTGCCGAATTATCGATTCGCCCAGGGCTAAAGCTCCAGGACGTCGAGATCAGCATCGACTATAAACCCCGAATGATGCGCTTTGTCGTCTTAGATGTCCTCGACAACGGCGATCTCTGTCTCGGCGAAGGCAAGATGCGCGGCAGCAGCAAGGTATATGCCGCGACGATTAGCGCCACAAGAATCCAGGCGTCCAATCTCCTCAACGTCGTCCCAGCACCTTTGAAAGCGACGCTCCGGGACGAAGCGACCTTCGCGTTGTTCTGACCGGCGCCAAACCAATCACCACGGAGCAATTACCTTGGCAAACACTGCATACCAGGTAACCGAAGCAGATATCGAAAGCGTCCTGCGATCGAACATCCTGACGGTCCACCATACCAACGGGGAGCCCTTCAACAAAATGGCGTCGGTCTTGATCGGCCAGTTAGATCTCGATCAAGTAGACCAGGCGGCGCACCATGGCGCCAGCCAAGACGAAAAAGCCGACAGTGCAAAGACCGAAATTGCACGCCAACTACGCTCCATTGGCGTCTTGAAATACGAACGCGCACTGGGATAGTTCGCGACCACCCAACCCAATTCACCCGACTAGCACAAGCTAGTCGGGCATTCCTTTTTTGCTGTTCCGTGCGCTGCACAGAAGAGCTCCGCTCCAGGAATTGAGACGCCTATTTTGGCAACGACGTCACCTGTAGCCACTACCAGTGGCTCATTCACACCTCCGCCCCGCATCTACGCGAGGCTCTAAAACCTTGGAGCATACACAGTCATGCAAACAGTTCAATTCGGCCTTGGCCAGGACATTACCGACATATCTGAAGCCGCCATCGAAACGCTGATCGCACTTATCAAACGCGGTCACGGGCTGGCGCTGCTGTGCAGCGGTGGCAAGGACAGCTCTTGCGTCACCATTCTCGGCTTGGAGGCCATTCGTCGCGCCACCGCGGCCGGCATTGTTCAATCGCAGCACTATCTGTCGACTTCGGAGACAACAATCGAGAATCCAAGCATGGTGCAGCACGTCCTCCGATTTCTGAACGACATCGAGAACTACTGCGCTCTGCACAACATGCCCATCGACATCCACATCACCCAACCGTCTCTGGCATCCCAATTTGTTGTCTCGACCATAGGCCGCGGCACCCTGGTGCGGACCGTTCAGAACTCGGTGAAAGACGGCGCCAGTAAGCGGCAATGTTCCGACGACTGGAAAGTCCAGCCGCAAATTCGACTCAAGAAGAAAATTGCCCAGGATGCGTTGAGCAAAGGCTTTCGCGAACCCATATCGGTGCTCGGCACCCGCTTTGCAGAGAATACGACTCGTGCCGGCAATATGACGGCGCGTGGTGAACGTTCAGATGTAGCGACCCGCGGTGCAAACGGCGACCTCACCGTTAGCGTCATAGCTAAATGGTCAACTGATGAAGTTTGGACCTTCCTATCCCAGTTCACCGACGAATCGATGTACCCATTTCCATCACCTGCAAGTGCGCGCTCGATCATCCGCCTGCATGAACTTTATCGAGACGCCAGCGATGGCGTTTTCGGTGTTGTTCTTGGAGACGGCGGAACCAAGAAGGCTTGCGGCGCCAGGCATGGTTGCACATTCTGTCTAATCGCCGGCGAGCAGGACAAGAGCATGGAGTCGATGGTTCGCGAACCACAGCACGCCCATATGGCCGGACTGAATCGCTACCGGAACTACTTGGCCGCCACACAGTGGGACTTGAACGCGCGCGAGATTGTCGGTCGCACCATAAGTAAAGCGGGCTACGTTCGAATCCAACCGGACGTGTACTCGTTTGAGCACCGTATGCGCTTGCTTCGGTACCTTCTCACGCTTGACGCCATCGAGGTCGACCGCGCCGAAGTTCATGAGGCAAAGCTTTGGTCAGGCCTGATCCCCGATACTGAAGCGAATCGCGAGTTGTGCGAGATCCAGTTTGAGATGATCAACCTGCAGCAGCTGGTGGCGATCGACTTCCAACTGGGCATGCATCAGTACTGCCCCCATGCACATCCCGCAAACTCGGTATGGTATGAGATCCGCACCTTAGGTCGCCGTTACGATATTCCGGACGTTCCGGTTCCAGCCGTCAAACAGCCAATACCGTCCTATGGATGGTACGAAGTAGGGCAGTTCGACAAGATGGTTCCGACCGAAGGACTTCGCGACTACGCTAACGAGTTGTGGAACCCGTACTTGCATTCGGACAGGGTGAGCGCCTACGCACAAACGACCGACGCAGAGCGCGTCACGTACTTCGAAGAAGAAGATCAGCTTGCCGTTGACGCGGAACTGGCCTGCAGCTTCGTTACCTGTACATTCGACGCTACCTATCACCAGCAGGTTCAATCCTTTACCGGCCTGGAAGGGGTGCGATTCTGGCTCAATGAAGCAATCTTGAAACTCCCCAAGGGCATGAGCGCGAAATATCAGTACATGGCTAAACGAGGCGAGTATTTTTCCAACCTGGTCGACAGACTGAACATCGCTTCCACGGACCTTGAAAACTACCTCAAGGCCAACTCCATAACCGACGCGGCTCATCAAGCACTGCTTGAGAAGGCTAGCGCGAATTCCTACCCTCTGCTTTCGCTCTCCGACGATGAACCTGCGTTCGTTGTCGTCTGATCCAAGCTGACATCCACATCGCTCCCCATGCTGACAGACACGAAAGTGTCTGCCGGCGGCGAGGGCTCACACGAAAGATAATCATGGCTCAACTCATGACCGGCCAACTCAACGCCACACTAGGCACCGGCATCACCGTTCGAACTGGAATTCCGCACCGCAGTGGTAAGCTTCCATTTCATGCATTCCAAAAGGGCTATCCTACGATGGTCAGTGCGCAGGCATTCTGGGATGCGAAGAAGAGCGAGTTCATCATCCCGAAGGCTACCGATCTATCCGAAACAGATTTTTCTCTTGATTCTGCTGGCTACACCGGTATGCTAAACTTTTCGAAAAAGGGTAAGCAGGTCGGCATCGGCGGTGTCTTCCCTTGGACCTATTCTCAGTATCTGGAACTTGCTTCCGCACTCAATCCCAACTGGTACTCTCAACCCGACCTTTGCTGCGAAAAGCAAATTGCGAAAACGCAAGAGGAAGTCGACTACCGCGTCAACGCCACCGCAACACTACTCGAAGGAACTCTTCGTTTCGTCTATGCCTGGCAGAACGAAATAGCGCGCACAGAAACGTCTCAGGTTGCAGCCAATATGCTGAAGCCACCAGTTCCTGTCCTTCAGGGTTGGTCGGCCGATGACTATTTGCGCAGCTTGGACATGATGGTCGCAGTGTGGGAGCGTTGGCAACCGTGGTTGGCTGCGCCGGCGTTGATAGGCATCGGCTCTGTATGCCGACGCGATCTCCATCATCCAACGGACGGACTATTTGCAATTCTGAAGGCTCTGGAACCTCATCTACCGAAGGGTGCATCGCTTCACCTCTTCGGGGTGAAGGGTACCGCCCTGGATCATCTCAATGCTTTGGACTACATCGAGAGTGTCGACAGCATGGCCTGGGACCTTGCCGCACGCATCAAGGCACACAAGATCCGTGTATCGAACACACTCAAGCACCGGTCAAATGAAATGGACTCTTGGATGGACAAGGCCCACGCCCGCATTGACTCCGCGCGCGGCGAAAGCCGACTCCGTTCTGCACTTTCGTATTGACCTCACCTCAACACTCCTCCCCCAATTGATCCCTGGTGCCATCTCGGCGCCAGGCGATCAAGTTTGCTGGCGCTTGAATGCTGACATGGTGTACTATTTGCATACCGCTACGCGGAAGATTGCCCCCCACAATATTGCTATTTTGTGCTGTGTACAAAAGAGCTCACTCGCTCGCAAGTTTTCATTCGCCGATTCTCGGCAAAGCGGACATCTGGAATTCCCCGGATCGTCAAATCCATCTCACGCAATATCCCGCAGCTTACGTTCGTATCTACACTACGCGCGAGCTGCTGCATTTCAGGAGAAAACCATGCAAGCAAGCAAAGCACAACCGGCTAAGTCCCTTTAAAAGGAAAGCGCTCCATGAATAAGATCTTTGTTCACGATATCGCCGAAAATCCTCTGAACCAGCGCGGTATCGAGGAGTTTGATCCTTCGAAAGCTGCCGAAGTAGCGGCACAAATCATAGCGGTTCAGTCCACCGCTGAAGAGTCGGAGGGGAAAATCGCAGCGGCTATGAAAGAGACTTTCTGCAACCGGGATGAGGCGATTAAGCATCTCGAAGCGAATGCGTGGAATTTGCACGGCGCCATATGTGACATCAGTTCGGATCTGTGCGCTGAACAGATGAACGGGCCATTTTTAACTATCAAGAAAGCCAGTATGAGTAAACCGTCAATCAGTGAACTACTCGACACTCAGCGAGTTCTCTCCTTCAACCGCGCTGCTGCGCTCGATGAGATCGACGCAATTCTGACCTTTGATTTGCCGCTGGAGCAGATGAAAGCAAAAATCAGCGCAGCGATCGAAAAATGCCGAGACAGTATTCATGCAGAGTTGGTCGCTAAGAAGGCAGTCAACGACCAATCACCAACTCCCGTCGCTCATCAACCATCCTTCCCTCCACTGCGACAAGTCGTGGAGACGAATCTGGGGCCTGCGGGATACTTAGGTGGTGCCTGGTTCAAGTGGTGGCCTCAATTTGGCTCGTTTGCGCGCGTTGGTCTTAAAGGCAACGTGTTGTGGTGGATTGGTGAGAACGATCAAAAGAATTATATGACCGCTACCGCTGCAGCCACTTCGAAAACGGACCTCATTGTCGTTGCATAATCTCCGCAATTTTCCAATGCTGCACGAACTATTCTGACCGCCTTAACCTATCCGCCGATCGCGGAGGGAAATAGGCGTCACTTACTATACTTCACCATTACAGCCAGTGGGCGCTCAATCCCATTGGGGGCTTGTGCGTTCCTGGTATCCACACAGGGAACAAAGCATGAGCATCAAATCAGACATCAAGTGGTTGCGCGCATTCACTCTCGCAGGTTTCAGCCTGGCTAACAGCCAGTCCATGGCGGCACACGACGGCCTGTGCTGGAGTGCGGCGCTTGCCTATGGTCGTACGAAGATCGTCACCGCCAGCAATGGCGGTTATGGCGGCCCCGACGAATTGGACTTTTTCGAGGACAAGAAGTTGCCGCGTACAGCGCTTGTAGAAATACTGGAGAAGTTCCGCAATCTGCCGCCTGTAGTTGAATTCGCACGTGGGCAAGAGATCGAATCGATGGGGTTCCGGAAAGAGTTTAATAAGCTCACGGAAGCTCAATACGAGATCGAGAAGGCAGAAATCAACTCCGCGGCGCCGAGCATCGACAACGAAGTCATAGCCGCGGTAATCGGTCGCATGGCCGACATCGTGACGATCGAAAAGAAACTAAAACGTCAATGCAGCAAGTGGGTCTGCGTAGTAACAAAGAGTGACGAGCATAGTGACTCCTACTTCACCCACAAAGTGCAGGACACTCCATTCGCCAGGGAAAAAATAAAAAACGAAATCTACAAAGACGATTTCGGCTACTTCATCGCCGATCTCCTGGACGGCACCATCTAAAGGCCGACAAGCATAGCAAACCTAACTGGTGGAAAGCTCGTAACGGGCGAGGACCAGTACCCACCGTTACGAAACCAGGTGGACCGCCACATGCATGCATATGAAATTTCAACCTTAGATGCCTCTTCGAAACTCACTCACCTTATAAAGGACATACCATGCCTAGTTTGCCACAAATCCAAGCTGCTTTTAACGCAGCAACAACCGCAGAACCGCCGGAGGAATACATACTCAAGCCGGATGCCAGTCAGCTGGCTACCGTCATCGCAGAAATGTGGCACTTCAAACAGGATGACCGTGACCTGGCCAATCTGACCTCGAGCCAAGTGGCTGCTTACGAGCGTTGGAAGGTGACGCCATGATGGCAATCAAGATGAACGGCCATGCAAACCCAACCCCTGAGGACGGGCAGGACGTGTTGTATGCGTTGAGCCATATCTCGGGTTTTCTTTTCGGCTATGTGGAGCCGAAGCAGAATCGCGTCATTACATTCCATGACGATACCAATCCAAAGGCAGAATTGGAAAAATCGCAGGTGCGCGTGGAAATACACTTTCCCAGCAGCTAAGTCCTAGAATTACACACACTACGCCAGGCCCTCCATTTGGAGGTGCCTGGCATTTTTTTTTGCCACTTCAGTTCTGACCAATTTGTTTTCGACTGTTCAAAAATCCACGCGATGGCATATTCCAGGCCGTCACTGCGTAGGCACTGTATGCTGCGGAATTTTTCCGCGTTGCCGCTGTCAAAGGACAATGGAGTTAGGCGGATCTGGCCAGGAGACGGAGTGCGGCATGGGCGAGGCAGCAAGACGACGCGCGGCAACTCGCGATACCGATGGCGGCGGTGCCGCCGCGATCGACCGCGACAAGCTGGCCCAGGCGCTGCGCCTTACGCTGGCATCGGTGTCGCAAGACTGCGGCACGCATGCCTCCGACTGCCTGCTGTATGCGAGCGTCGGCGCCGAGGTGCTACGCCGGCTGGGCTTGTCGGCGCAGCTGCGCACAGGCGATGCGGAGTGGCGTGTCGGGCCAGGCGACGGCGACGTCATCCACAATGCCGCAAGCCTTGGCGGTCCCACGTTCGGGCCGTCGTCGGCCCAATCGATGGTCTTCCATGCCTGGGTCCGCATCGAGGCGCGCGGCACCACGCCGGCGCAGCTGGTCGATTTCACGACCTGGCAGCTGCGAGACAAGGGCCGCCGGCTCGACCTGGCCGATGGCGGCCATACGCGGGTCGAATTTTGTCCTGATTATCTATGGGTGCCGGAAGTGCGTGCGCGGGCGTTGTCGCTGCGCCAGGTGGGCGCCAGCTACGATGTGGGCGTGTACCACTATGCGGAGCTGCCGCCTCCCGCCGGGCTAAAGCGACATAGTGCCGAGGCCGTCGCCACGCTGGCCGAGGTGGTGATGTACTGCTACGCCGAGTTGCTGGCCTGCGATGCGCCAGCGGCGTCGCTGGTGTGACGCCGCCGGCCGCGCGCGCCGCGCAGGTTGCTGAATGCGTGATTGCCGCCCTAATCACGCCTTCGTATTTTTCCGAGGACCCGAGGAAACAAGCCATGGTATGCTTGAAAAAGAGCCTTCTCGGTTCTCCCTCTGAATGAAATTCCCATCCATCCTATTCAGAGGAAAACATGCAAGCGACCATGCTCCAGCCGGGCCAAATCCGGCACCTCCTTCGTGTCACCGAAGCTACCAGCCGTCACCCTGAGCGAGACTGCCTTGTGCTGTTATTGGGGATCACGTGCGGTATGCGGATTTCCGAGATTGCGCAGATTGAGGTGGGCGATATCATGTTCGCCTCGGGCAAGCTGCGCGAAGAAGTAAGCCTGCGGGCAGCGATCACCAAGGGTTGTCGCCAGCGGTGCATCTATCCGACGAATCGGTTGCTCATTGCGGCGCTGGAGAATTACCTCGCCTATCGCATTGCGCGGCGTTGGCGGATGTCGGACGATCCGCAGAAGTATCGAGGCCTTCGCGCCGATAGCGCTCTAATCCTGACGCACAAGGGATTCAAGTTCCAGCTCAACACCAAGCGCCGCATCAATTTCGCCGGGGAGCAGGTCGATTACTTGGCCTGCGACAGCCTCCAGTCGCACATCACCAAATGCTATCGGGATGCGGGAATCAAGGGTGGCAGCAGCCACAGCGGCCGGCGAACGATGGCCTCAAGACTTCTCGCACAGGGGCACAGTATTGAGACGCTACAACTACTTCTTGGGCACAGCGAACTTGACCACGTCATGCCCTATCTTGAGGTGTCGCAAGATAGGCTTCGCCAAGCCGTGGAAGACGTGCTATGATGGTACGCAATGCGTATCCATATTATGACCATGACCGAACAGACACAACAGGAGTATTTGCAGGCGGCGAAGGAAGAGCTTGGCCTCGCGTGGGATGATCTGGCAGAACTGGCCGGTATCAAGCCGCGTGCATTCAAGACTTACCGGATGCCACCCAGCTCGAAGGACCATCGAGGCATGTCAGGCCTTGCTCGCAATGCCATCGACAGGCTGCTGGATCAGCACAGAAAGAAGCGCAAAAAGAGTGCTTGACATGGTACGCAATGCGTACCATACTGTTTCACATGGAAGCGCAATTGTGCGCGGCGAAATTGGAGCAACAATGGAATACCTCTTTTACATCGAAGGGCTTGATCGCGAAGTATGGCAGGCGGGCGCATCCAGTAAGTACGCTCGTGCAGCACTGTGGAAGTCGCTCACAGATTCAGAGCAGAATGCTGTCGTGCAAATCGAGTGCATCGACGAGCGTGAAACCGAAAGCATCTGAGGGAAAGCGAACATGGACAAAAATTTGCTAGAACTGGCAAAAAGCTGGGACGAATTGAATCGCGCGCTGGGCGTGCTGCTGGTGGCACAATCGAGCAACATGACCGCCGCAGCTGCGGCAGTGGAGGCGGCGCGTGCACGCCATGCGCGGCTGTTCGTGAGCTACACGACCAGCCAACTATAATCGATCAAGGACAGCGGCGCTCACGCTGCGCCCCGTAGCTGGCCGGAAGCCAGTGCTGACAAGGAATCGCAATGAACACTCCGACAATCAATGAAGTGCAGGCACTGGACGGCAAGATTCTCGCGATGCTGTCTGCCCGCGAAAACGAAGTGCTGAGCCACTATCGGGACCAAGGCCGTAAGCATGGTGTCGCTGTCTCGATCATCAATGAAGCCGATCCCGACGAGCTGGCCCGCGCCGTGTCGAAGGAGCAGGCCGACCAGATCATGAAGCGCGCAAACAGCCGCGTGTCTGTGATTGTTAAGGCCAGCTAGGAAAACGCATGCTTGCCATTGCCGTAGTTGGGTCAGTTTCGCTTTGCTTGCTCGCATATATTCGCACGCGCAAAAATATTGCGTTGAGTTTGGGGCTCGCGATGGCCATGTTCGCAGTGGCGCACCTCATCGTTGTCGACTCACCGCCGGAAGTGATTGGCGCAATGCCGTTTGTCGTAGCGCTTGCATTAACTGAAGACGGAATAGTTTTTGCCTTGGCTGTGCTCGCGGCAGCAGGTGCTTGCGCGGTTTACATGACTGCGGCCAAACGAAACTTCACACGTTGAAGAGGAAAATGGCATGGATTTACTGACCCCAACTACCGTAAAGTCGCTGGCCAAGTCGTTGACTGGAGCAGACCTCACTAAATGCGTCCAAGACGTCATACTGTGGCAGGACAAGGGCGACTTGCCCGATGGTCCGCTGCGCGCCTTTGCGGCCCGTCTGGTGGCCGAGGCGCGCATGGACGCAATGTCATCCCTCGCGCAGGCGGAGGCCGCCGTTCTGCGCGAGGCGGCGATTCGTTTCGCCACCATGTCAACCGGCCTGCGGGCCGATCAACAGTAATCGGGGAAATCACGATGAACATCATTTATCGCGGCAGCATGCCGGCGCCGAAGCACAATCATGGCGACCAGATCGACGTCCAGGGGACCACCGTTGAGGTCCAATCGCGCGAATGGACCGGAACGACTTGGCAGTACACCTGCACCGTCCATGGCAAGAGCACAATCCTGTACCAATCCGAATAGGAAGATAGCATGGGAACACATACCCTCCTAAGACTAAACGTCACGCTGACGAACAGCTTGCCAGCAGATGTCGTAGCTGCGTTGATCTACTTGACGACCGACGCCGACGATGAAAAAGACGAATTTCAGGAACCGCCTAGCGTCCTTCCAAAGCATCCATTCTTCGAATGCGAATCTTGGAGCGCCGTGCTTCTCGGGCAGTCGGCCTACCATCCTGCCACGTTGGATACGCATCCAGTCTTCGTGCAAGGCGACGATGGCTGGAGCTTGCAAAGCTGCGCGGCCTTCACCAACTACCAGAGCGAAATACGCCTGTTCTGCGACTTTATAGGCCCCTATTTAAAGGTGCCACCCGGCGACGAGATTGGAGCGATTCGCTACGAAGGCTCTGAGTATGACAACGTGTCCTTGCTGTACGACGGATTGCGCATCGTCGAGTTGGAGCGGTCGGAGCCAGTCCGCTACGACGGTTCAGGCGAGGTCTCATACAATGGCTGCGGTGTCCCCACCCTCGACGCTAACTAGGCCGGGTAATGAAAATGCGCCCTGGTGCGCCCGTGGCCGGCAGCCGGTGAGTGAAAGAACAGTATGACCAGCATAGCTAACCGGATGTTTCACATTCTCGACGTTAACCTCCCAGTGCCGATGGGTGTGGCGACAAACGCCTTTTTGGAAAAACTGCAAGCTTCGCTCGGTGGTGATTTTGAGCTGGAAGCTCTGGAGCCAACCAGCGCCAAGATGCTGCGTGTACGTATCATTTGCGTTGATGCGGAGTATCCCAACGTAGACGCGATGGAAGCGGCGATTCGTGAGGTTGCGGACGCCGAGATTTTCCCTTGGCAGCGCTTTGGCGGCGTACCAGTGGGCGAAACGGTGACCATGCAGTACTAACCCTCGGAAAATCCGGCGCGCTCGTGGCGCCCCGTAGCTGGCCGGAAGCCAGAGCTTACAAGGAACTGCAATGAACACTCCTACGATTGCCGAAGCACAGGCGCTGGACGGTAAGATTTTCGCGACGCTGAACGAACGCGAGGGGGAAGTCCTGAACTACTACCGTGATCGCGGCCGCAAGTTTGGGGTGACCGTCTCGATCCTCAGCAAGGCAGATCCCGACGAGCTGGCGCGCGCCGCGTCCAAAGAGCAGGCAGACCAGATCATGAAGCGTGCGAATAGCCGCGTGTCGGTGACAGTCGCGGCCAACTAGGAAAATTATGCCGCACCCACATATCTTACAAAAGTCCTTGGTAGACATCACCGCAACCGCAAAGGCGTCTATTGAAAACGTGTACGCCGGTGCGAAGCCAGCCGACGCGGATGATGTATGCATCAGGTATCACACCGCACGAGGAATTTTGATCCTGTGGTCGGATATCGCGTTCGACATGGGGGCGACACCGTTGATCAACGTGGCCGCTAACGGCGAGTTAGAGTCGTTGCTTACCGAGCTGGATAACGCAGCTCGAAGCCGTATCGGGATGCCGCTCGTCGGCCAGTAGGGAAAACGGTGCCATGAATTTCAACCAGGTGATGACGATCTACCGCAGCGCGGTCGACCAGACGGCAACGGCCGCAGAAGGCAGCGATTGGTGGCGTGAAGTTCAGGCCGAAATGGAGGCCGTCATCGCCGCGCCGACGAAGGCCGCAGCAGCTGCGATCATCGCCTGGTGGAAGTCCGAGTACGAATGGGTGCAGTGCGGCGATTCGCCGGCTCGCGTCGCCGTCCGCATCCGCCAAGCGGCCAAAACTGTTTTGAAATAACCGGGAAAAACGAACGATGTCTACTCAAGAAAAAACAGCGGAGCAGCAAGCAGCACTCGCAGCAGCGCGCAGGGCTGCGTATGCCGCTGTAGCCGCCCACGAACACGACATGGCCACCAATCCGGCGTACAAGGTTGTGGCTGATCGCCAGATGAAGCGTCGCGAGGCTGCGGCGGTCAAAGCCGGAAGAAACGTGATGCTGAAAGCTCCAGCTATCCCGCGCGTGCTGTTGAACCGGGACCGCAACGAGGGCGAGGAGGCGACGCAGGCATGGGCTGTTGTGGAGGCGCGCTACGTGATCGAAATGATCCAGGAAGGCAGTTCGACCTACAGCGACGACCCGGACGGCGGCAAGGGCGCTCTGCGGGCTTGCAAACAGTATTTAAAGCGCTGCGGCGCGTAGAAGGAAGCGACATGGCCACGACAAGCACTGCAAAAATAAAACTGGATGACCGCGAGTGCAGCATCGCGTCGACCAGCGGCTCCGGCTTCACGTTCCAGGACGCCGCCGGCAACGAAGTCTCGATGCCGCTGCGCGCAATGCTTCGCTGCCTCTCGATCGCCGAAGCCGAAAAATCGGTGCCGGCGTTGCCAGCAGGATTCTGGACCGCTGTTGAACGTCACCAGTAATTGGGAAAACGATCATGGCATTAAATCTGAAACTACTGACAAATGACAACATCGCTTTCGCGTGCGACGAATTTGGTGCGGGTTCTGTATTCAACGCGGTCGTGCGCGGTATGGAAGGCGACACAAGTGCTTTGCCAGGGGTCGGTCTAGAAAACGGCCAGAACATGGGCGATATGTGGCGCGTCATGCGAATTGCTGGCGATCTGATGGAGCCTGAAGTCGCAGCCGATGTGGACGCTGGAATGGCAATTCGTGCCGCAAAGATTTGAAGAGGTAAAACGTGGACGTATACGAGCAGGGCAAACAGGCTTGCCGCGACGGTGTGGCCATCGAGTCGAATCCGTTCAGCTTTATGTCCGATGGACAAAACTGGTCGGATTGGCTTACCGGGTTTACGGCTGTCAAACACGGCCTTAGCACATAGGAAAATAGCGGCGATGAACCTCAACCTTGAATCCATCGAACAGCGCCTGCGCTATATCGTCGGCATTGGCGCTGTGGTAGCGCTGGGGCTGGTGATGGCTTGGAATTATCTGAGCCATTCTGTAGCGCCTGCCATTGCGGCGGAGATGCCGCAGCCGACAATCGTCATGCCAGCCGGGTATCGTGTCCAACTTGGAAGCGATGTAGCCCAAGTATTCGGTCAAGACGACTACGACTGCGGTGATGGCTCTACTTGCAAGGGTTTGGTGCTCGCACCGAACGAAGCAGAAAAAGAGGTCGTGTTGGTCATGGCTGGAAGGCGTCAAACAGAACGCTGGACGTTCAAGAAAGCCGGTTCTGGCGTGGCCGCGATTCGACCAAACGGCGAATACGTATTCGCAGAGAAAAACTGATCGGAAAATCCATGCTTAAAACCACCCTCATTCTCATCGCAGCATTTACAAGCACCGCTATGGCGGCTTCGCCCGATAAGGTGCTGCCAGGTTCGGTTATTTCCGGCTTCGTAGACGCCTCGACGCAGCCCGTCGTTAAAGATGTGCGGGCCTATGTTCTGAAGTCCAATGACAAGGGGATCAACGTCGAAATAACGAATCCGCCGGCAGCGATGGGCACGCTTCGCAATGGAGTCTACATCCACACGCAGTACGGACATATCTTGATGTTTGATACGCTCGATCAAGGCGGCAAGCTGCGCCCCATATCGGCTATGGTCGCCTTGGACTCCAAATACGTGCAGACGATAGGGAGCGGGCCGGAACCCAAGATAGTGTTAAAGGATCGTTTTTTGATTCGTGCAGTGGTGCGGGACTTCAAATAATCGCGGTAAAGAGGAAAATGTGGAAGACACCTTGCTATGTGCGAGCTGTCTTCCCTCAATAAGGAAAATTCATGGAATTAACTCTTTCAGTCTGTGCGCTGGTGTTGGCCATCTGCGCGCTCCTCATTACGGTAGCAAGCCGGTCGACCCGCCAACACTTCGATGCGTATTCGCAGTGCCGGCTCGAAGTCGGCCAGGATGGTCAAGAGCGAGAAAGCTGGTCGTTCCACTCTAGTCGGGCGAACACGCTGGTTGGCACAACGGTTGGCCGGGTGTATATCGCGCTCGCGGCTGCAAAGTTCGACAGGGCCGAAAGACGGCGCAGTATGCGAGTCAACTGACCAGGGAAAATCACCCACAGCAGCACCCACGGCCCGCCTGACGGACCTGGTGCATTGAAAAGGTCGGTACTGTGCCGGCCAGCGAGGAAAATATGCGCAAACTGCATGATTATAGTAACTGGTTCGCGGCTGCTGGAGTAGCGGGCATTGCGCTAGCTTTGCTCGGGGCGGCTGGCGGCGTGTGGATTGTGCCTGCACTACTGTGCGGGATTGGTAGCGCAGTGCGGATCAAGTACGGCGTGAAGCTTTGACCAAGGAAATTCGAATGAATATCGAAATTAACGGTGAAGGACGCGTCAAATTTGCGGGCGTACAGCAAAAATGGTTTGGTGACAAACCGGCCATCATGCAGACAGCCAGGTTTGCCGGCCAAGAAATGATCGCCATAACGGATGACGCCGGCGCTTTTCTCTTGATGTATCTGGGATTTGACCTGGGCGGGTTTGAGTCCATCGAGGCAGCAAACCTGGCAGGTCCAGGCTTTGCGCGCAAGGTGCTGGGACGCCTGTCGGAAATGATCGCGGACTAAGAGGAAAATTGGCGTTCGCGCCCCGCACGGCCGGAAGCCGAGAAAAGCGAAGGACTGGAACGATGAACATTCTCAAAGCTGCGCAGGAAAGCGGCGAAAACAACGTGGTGGTTGGCTCGACGGGCCCTGGCAAGGTCACCGATGTTGAAGCACTGATGGCGATCATCAATCATGGTGGCCATCCTGGCGGCCAGGTGAGCATCGTTGGCGCGAATGTGGCCGAGGGTATGGCTCGCATGGCGGCGATCACCGTCGAGGACTGCGCTGAAATCGCAATCCCGGCGAAGCCCTAACCGTTCTCGGAAAATAACCGAAATGATATTACAACGAAACGATTTTTTGCCTCATTCGCTTACCGTCCTCGACCAGGTAGCGAAGCTGTTCTTCATCAACGAGCAACTGCGCCAGCGTTCTGAAGTCTTCAAGACGTCAACCGAGTTAGATCGGGAGCAAGCAAGGCCGGATGCGCTCGTCGTGCTGAAGTTCGTGCGCGAAACCGCAGTTGAATTCCTTGACGCGTCCTTCTGGGTAGCCAACGTTCGGGATGAGAAATTGGCGGCGGCATATCGGAACGCTTGGGGCAACGTGGACGCCGCGCTAGAAGCTGCGCACAAATTGGCTGAAACAGAGGCAGACGGTGTTAGTAGCAATTTCATCACAGTAAACGTTGTGCGGAATCTGGAGGAGTTGGCAGCACTGTGGGATGAGACGCAGTCCGACTGAGGAAAATTCCTTGATGAATATGGTCCCCGTCAACGAAGAAATCGTCCAATCAGCAGCGAAAGCCCTGGGCGAGAACAGTATTGCAGCAAAGGCATTGGCTGATGCGCAGCGCCGCCGTGCGGCGGGTGAGGTGGTCAGCTTTTTCTGGCTTGACCAGAGCATATTGGTGTTCGGCGAGAAGCCCTCCACTCCTTGAAGGAAAAATATCGCGCCACTTCGGCGAACCGTGCCGGCCGGCTGTCGGCGACCTGAAAGGCCGCTTTGTAGCGAGATACATTATGAAAATTGATTCGGGAAAAATTGCTGAACGCTCCGTCGATTTGTACCATGCATACCAGCACGGCCAGGACGCTGCTAATGGCGACGCAACGGCTGAGCCTGAGTTCCTACAGAAGTTTGCCAACGACGCCGAGGCGAAGTCCGAATATGATCGTGGGTTCCAGGAGCAGCAAGGTCGAAACAAAGGCATCATGCCTCCACTGGATTGACCTGGGAAAACGGTGCGTACAAATCCTTCCCCAGCCGACGAATGGCCTTTGGAGCGGATGAGCGCCATCGAGACGTCGATAACCTTGCTGCGTGGTTTTGCGGAGGATGTAGCTGCCGGGGAGGATGATTATCCGGAGGATATGGTCGAGGTGTTGAAAGGGGCGGCTACTTTCCTCACGATAGCGGCCGGACTGTCAGCAACCAAGGTGACTCCCCCCATAATCAATGCGCTTACATCCGAGAAAGGCGTCAGCTTTACGAAGGTTGCGGCGATGGTCCCAGCCTTTTGCGAGGATATGGGGCAGCGGATCGCAGCTCGCCAGGCAGAGGCAGAGCAAGCAGGTGTCGTTAGAAAGCCGCTTGTTGATGTCGATGATGATAATGATGTGTTCTAGGAATTGGACAATGAATCTCAACGCCATTACAGATGAAGAGCATCAAATAATGCAAAGGGTCTGCGGGCTCAAGGTTTTTGGTGCGCCTGCACACGCAGAAATGTTGCAGGAAGCCGCGCCCCTTGTTGAAAGAGGATGGATTGCTCGGAATGAAAACGACTTGAGCATTCCGGATGACGTTATGTGGCAACTGATCGCCATCGGTAAGCCTTTGAAGACGCGATAGGAAAATTTAGCAGACGCGAAAAAGGAAAAAATGGATTCGACTTTATTGGTTTTTCTGCTTGGGCTACCAGTCGCGCTGACCATCGGTGCCTATAAAGCTCCCGAGGCATATGAGACGCTGATGCACCGTGGTCTGCACTGGCTCACAATTATATCCCTGGTTGCCGGAATGGCTTCGTTGGCCGGTGAAAGCTATGTCTACCACGCAATCGAGGGTTACATGCTACCCGCTATGAAGGCAAAGGCAAAGGCTGAATATGAGGCGATCAGTCTTTACTCAACTTGGATGTCTGGCGTTGGTTTCGCGACGCTCATGTTGAATATTTTTTTGGACCAAGTGGCGAAAGCCGGTCGCACCAAGAATCGCACGTCAACCAACTGATCGGAAATTCCCGCCGTGGTTTCGCGGCTGCGAAAAAACGGTATAAACGATTTATAAGGTGAAGCATGAGACCGCAAGTATACTCAGGCATGGAATTGGCGAAACACCTGCTGCCAAACGGGAGCGACTGGACGTTGACGCATGTCGCGGCCGCGCTTGAAAATATGACGGAGTGGTATGTCGAGCGCGGCCAGAAATTGGTGCTGGACACTGCCGCCGTCATCAGAGAGGTCGGCGAAATGAATATGTCGTACTCCAGCCGTGATGGAATCTTGGAGCAGGTTGCCGGACTAGAGTTCAAGTGCGAATGGATGCTGCCAAAGTTCGAATTTGGCCAGTCTGGATTTGTGTTGGTCTGATCGAGGAAAATCGCGCCTTTGTTGCGCCCGCATCTGGCCGGTAGCCACAAGAAGGAAGATTATGTCGGGAAAGATGGAACGAAATTATTTCGATGAGAAGAAGGAATTGGCCACTGACGGTTTGCTGAGTGTCGGTAAGACTGCGATTGATTTAACAGCGCTGATCCGGTCTTGGAGTTAGGAGGTTCCGAATGTTATCGACCCCAACGAAATTCACGAACAGATTCGATCTGCAAAGGCTCGCCTGGATAATGTGCGTCGTGATTTTGAGAAAGTCCGTTGGGCATCCGCCGAAACTGGCATCGAATTCAACCAGTGGCTTGTTAAGCACGGCCACTCTGATCTGGTGATCGGCTAGGAAAATCGCCCACAGAAGCATCCAAACCGCGCTAGACGCGGTTTTAGCGTTGAAGGGGTAGGCATGGTGCCAGCCCCCACTGAACAGGTCATCATGGCTTTGGCTGACGCTTTCCACAACATCCCGGATTACGTAGCGATGCCGGCGGCGCAGCGCAAAGCCAACGCGTTTATGCTAACGACGGGCATCAAGCAAGCGCAACAGGTGAACAAGCGTCATGGTTTGAACAGCAACCACCTCGCGCCGCTTTGAGCGAAAAATTTCACGCGTATGTCTGACTCCCTGAAAAAGCTCACCGAAGCAGCGGCTCGAAGCACCGGCCGTCGATATTGCTCGACACACGGTTCTGAGGTCGATGCAGCATCGGGCAGTACGATCCGGCGCGGCAAGACGATGAGGTGGGTTTGTTTTACATGCCAAGAGCGCCGAAATTTGCGTGTACCAGCCGTATCGATAACTTAGTAAACTTAGCCAAAGACAATACATGAATATTTCTGTAGAACAGAGAACAGTCTTGATAGCAGCGCTAAATAGACAACAAGACGTTGTCGCCGCTGAACGAAAACGCCGCTCAGAGGATTGCTCCCGCAAATGGAACGATAGCGATGAAAGGATCGCCATCGAATTAGATGCCCGGAGAGATCAGCTTCACTACTTAATCGAAGAACTGCAAAAGCCGTCGGGTACATTGTCCTGGTGAGGGATAAGGTCGATTCGAATGATAATCTGTGCTGGACAGTGAGCCATGCGGTTGGTGAACTTACTGCCAAAATTGAAGAATCGAACTAAGGAAAATATGACGCTCTGGAAAAACAGTGTAATGACCAGTTTCTTTCACACACAGGGATCTGAGGATACGCCGTGCGTGGTGAAAATCGACGACCAGCAGATTCTTATCGAATACAGTGAAGAGGAGGAAGGGCGCGATATTCTCAAGCAGTACTGCGGAGCAAATGACGGAACTGGGCATTTCACATTGGACATGAACCATAACGGACTCTCAGGCCGAGCTACACTTCACATGTTTCCTGGGGCCACGCTGCTGGTAGGGAATTGGGTTGAGGGCTCTATTCGCGGCACGTGGTCAATTCTTCTAGGTTGACAAGGAAAATTATGAAAATCACTAATTCCATTCCACTCTCGGCCGTTGCCCAGGCTGCAGGATTCGAACTCCCAGATGGAAGTACAACCAACGGGTGGGAACATGTGCGCACATTGCTGTTGATGTCGCATTCGGGGCAGCAGCTCGACGACGTTCCGCCTTCGTTTTGGGAGCTACTACTCGAGCACTTGAAGGCCAAGGCCGCGACCGCGAAATCTATGTCGGCCTTACGTAAAATCTGATATCGGAAAATATTATGGAATCGAAATGACGAGTTGCACAGTTTCTCGCTACCCGCAAGCAAATGCACGGAGGTAGCTTAGACGAGATCATCGCGCTCAATATCGGCGGTGACAACGAAGCTCGCTTATTAGCATCCGATCTGGACATGCTTGTGAAGCTGGCCGATCTGGCTGGGATTGCCGCAAAGGCGATCAATGAGCACAAGGCGAGTGATTTTAATTCTGATCATCCCGACCTTAGCGCCTTCATTCGCAAGTACGAAGAATCGACCGCGCAGTAAAGGAAAATAGAATGCATTCCATAACCACAATAATCATCGGCGCAGTCGTTACATTCGCTGGCCTCTGGATTGTCGGCCGCGCCCAGCGGTCGCTGAAAGAACTCAAGATGAGGCGTAAGTCCGAAAGGCGTATGCAAGCGATGTTTCCGGGTATGCGCTCGTTGCCACTGACTAAGGCTGATCGCCGTGGCTGGGTGACTGATCGCGACGGCAATATCGTTCCACGCTAAGCCAAGGAAAATCCCGAACCTGACCGGGTGATTGTCAGGGTCAACACGGAACCGTTCCCGAATAGGGAGTCAACTGCAAAGCCTCGTAATCGCGGGAGTGAGGAAGCTCGAGGCAATAACGGATCGGTTCCCTGTTGATTTAATCGACGCGGCTGCTGCCGCTAAACTATAACGAGGTTCACATGCTTAAAAAAATTGACTTCCTGACTTGGTCGCTTCTGGCGTTCGCCGATATTATCTTGAAGGTCTTCTTTCTTCCAGATACGCCGCTCGCCCAAGTGCTCACCATCGGCTTTGCCATCGTGTGCGGCGCTGGCGCGATCCTGTCGCTGAACAAGCCTGTCGTCAGCGATGATGCAGATGCCCCTACGGGCCAGCCTTAACAGACCGGAAAATTATGCGTATGAATTTTGGTGGCAGTATTGCAAACGCGTGGCACGACGAGATAACCATGTTGCGTCTGGCGATTTTTATCTTGCTACCGCCTGCGCTGTTGGTGTTGAGTTTCGGCCCGCTCTTCATAGTGCTGGACCGTTGGCCAACTCTTGCCGTGGCCTATGCATCGGTTGGTGTCGTATGCATTGGCCGGGCCGGTTTCCTGCGACTGCAAAAAATCATTTAACCACCTCGGAAAATCCCATGCAGAAAATTCCACTCGCCAGTCCGCAAGACGTGCTGGCCATCGCGTACGAAACTCACTTCGATTAGATCCTGGCTGAGTTGCCCGACATTCTGCGCTCGATGCGCGCCCGCACCCAACTCTATACATATATGACAACTCAGCAAATCAGACTCGCCTTCGCCTTCTTAATTGTCTGTTGGGCTGGATACGAGATGCTATTCAATAATCGATCGAGGGCTGCCGCAATAGTCACTTTTGGCTCTGCTGCCTTGTTGGCGTCAACCTTCCTCCACGCAGGCGCCGCTTAAGGGAAAATATTGAAAGTTTCCGCGGAGTTTCGCGATAAAGTCGATGGAGCATGGCTTACGCCAGAGTACCTGGCACTCTCAAATCCGAAGCTGGCTTGCCGCTGCCGGCACCAACCCCACCGTCACCGTCGACACCGTGCGCGCGGCGCTGGGCGACACAGGTAGCAAGAGCAACATTGGCCAGATGCTGAAACGCTGGAAGGCCGAGCACGAGGGAGCGACGGCCGCCGCCGGCCCAAGGCGGCGCTGGACGCCGTGCGCGAACAGCTGCGCCAGTGCTAGGCCCACGACGGCATGCTGTCGCAGTCGGCCGCCTCGCAGTCGGCAGAGCTATCGCACAAGGCGGCGGCGCTGGCCATCCTACAAGAGACTCACCAGTCGAACCGGATCGCGCTGGCCACCCTGCGGTGGGACAACGCTTGCATGGAGCAGCGCCTGGCCGATCGGGCGTTGGAAATCAAGGCGCTGTGCGAGCAGCTGGCGCGGGCGCACGTCCATTTCGAGCACTTCCAGGAGGCGATCGCCGCGCAGCGGCTGGAGGACCGGCGGGCGTTCGAAAGGATTGCCGGACGGCTGGAGCGCGACCTGGCCGGCGCCCAGCAGCGCCTGCTGGCGCAGCACGCGACGCTGGCCCAGCAGGACACGCAGCCGGGCCTGCAGCTGCGCGTCAACCACGATGCCCTGACCGGCGAGGCGCGCGCGGCGCGCAAGGAACTCTCCGCGGCGCGGGTCGACCGGGAGCAGCTGACGCGCAAGCTTGTGGAGGCGGACGGGCATGCCGAGGCGGAGGCACTCAAGCTGGACAAGCTGTAGAGGGATCGATTCGAGGCGGGCATGTCAGTCGAAACTCGACCGAGACACGAACGCTGTCCTACCAGTTCACTCAGCTGGCGGGCCCCACATTTGGACCTGATCCCGGCCATGATCTATTCGAATACAACTTACAGGCTGAGGTAGAAATCAGCGGTGGCGGTTTCCTCGATCAGCCAGCCGAATCAGTATCTTCTGATACCAAGCCATCTTCTAGAGCGACGAAGTACACGGCTGCTGATAGTCTTTCTAATTCTCGGGTCCTCAATACCTTCCTTTACCTTACTGAGCGCAGTCTTCCGCAACTTTCTCGCCTGGTCCTCGTTTTGTCATGACATACAGTCCAGATTCAATGCGTACGTGCGTAAATTGCTCTGCGCCATATTTCAACCCGTACCAATCGACATCGTCCTGCCAGGGCCCATTCTCCTGAATATGGTGCTTGTTCTCTTCTTGCGCCTTGATCCAATGGGTTTCAATGCATCTGGCGTCATAAATCTTCATCGGAGATTTTCCCGTAGTTGAGTTGCGTTTGTTGTGGGCAGTAACTGTCTCGAACAGGCCTCCGGCCGATTGAGCGCACCACCACGGCGTAGTTTCTGCATAACTACCTATACTGTTGGTGTATCTGGTACCGGCAGTCTGCGGCGCTTTTGGCAGGTGAAACACACCCAGCGCATGGTCTTGCCGCGGCGGATCGTACTGCCGGCCTCTGCATCCACCTCAGATCCGTGCGTGGAACAATACCGACGGCCGGTACTTCGGGCAGCCGCTTCGGTGAGCTTCTTCAGGGAGTCAGACATTGTTGTTCAATTTCGCATCATCATTTTGCATGAAAAACCTCGGCCCGAAAGTCGGGGTGACGGACTCGTTAAAATTCTGCCGATACGAGATCGAGTACCGCTTGATCACCCACTTTAACCCCGGCTGCCGCAATGCGCTTGAAGGCTATCGCTGCACACGAACCTTGAATGCCATCTTTTGTATGGTCCGGAAATTCTTGCTTGATGCGCTCCAAAATTTTCTTGACCAAATCCATTTCGCTTAGTGTAGCCATTTTCACCTCTCCTATTAATTTTTGATCATGCTGCGAACAATGGCTTTGCTTTGACGTGGGCAAATCGAAGATGGATTAAGAAAGCATCGAGGTCGCATTCGCTATCCCTGCCCGTTGGCCACCGGGTACCGAGCAAGGTGTTGGTGAGAACATCAAGCGCCATCTCCCGAATCTCCGTGTCACCCCAGCCGTAATCTGCAAATTTCGCGACGGCATAGGGATAAAGCTTGAGCATTTTCGCGAACTCCATTTCTGTCACAGGGACACCAGCAGCCTCCACGATATAGGCAACGGCGTCTCTAATTGTTTCGGCAGAGACAGCCTGATCGGCGTGCTCCATAGCATGCTCAAGAATGCCGAGCCGATTCTGCAAATAACCCTCCATTAGCCGATCCTGATCCCACTTCGACAGCGTTGCCGGGTCTACGATATACATGCGAATTTCCAGTCTAGTTTTGCTCGGCGCTGGCTTCTTAACCTGGGCACCGCAATGGTTTCATGTCAATGGCCAGCCACCAAACGGGTCTGAGAACTCAAGGCTGCCTGCCGGCGCAATGCCACCGGACGGCGCTTTGGTTGGTCCTCGGACTATCCGGACGCGTCTAGACCAGTGATTGGTTAAAGTTGTTTTTGGCATCCTGCGCCGCTGGCTTAACGATGTTAAGCATCTTTTGGATGAGACCAACGAAGAGGGCAATCTTGACCAATTCGACCGCGAACATCGACACGAAGGCATGTGCATGCGAAATCACTTCACTTGCCGGTGTCGCCACCATCCATGCGTGAAGCGTCGTCAGGAATTGTTCATGTTCAGGCCCCACAAGAAAGCCCGCAACTAGTCCCCAGGAGGACAAACACAACAACCTTCCGAACCAGATACAGGAAGCATACAACCAGTTAAGTACGAAACGCACTGCTCGACCTGTTGCGCCGGCACCAGTAAACTGTGCTCGGACGGCAGCGATGCACGCGTGTTGGATAGCTCTCTCTCGTGCTGCTCGTTGCTGTTTAGTGATTTTCATATTTTCGATCCGCTATGAGGCGGCCTTTCTAAGATCCCGGCGACCGGCCGGGCGGGGCGCAAGCGCCATATTTCCTCAATCAGTCGTGGTGTTAAATTTTCGCCGGATCGAAACGATATGCGTCGCGGCACAAGTTCTCGTGGTATCGGGACACCACCAGGCCAATGAGCAACGGTGATAGCAGCGGAGCGATTAGATCGTGGAAGATCCTCATAGACTTGCTTCCGTTCTTAAATACGGCGAATGAGAGAGTTGAGCAAACAAGAAACTGACTGCTTGGACTTCCGCCCCGAGGGAATATCGGCAAAGATGCGCATACCATCTTGCGACTTTCCAATCACAACGTGATGTTTGGCCAGGTCGGCGTCGAATAAGTTTTGCAAATTGGGGGGCACAACGCTGCTGCTCATGCCCTCACGAACAGGTCCACACAAGATAACTCCCGGGTGGCCCGCTTTTGAAAATTCAATCAAGTCTGCTACATCAATGCTGGTGCGCATTCTATTCTCCAGCTGGCTACCGGCCAGTGCGGGACGCTATTGGGCCACGTTATACAAGTCTCTGAACCGCCGACAGGAACTATTCCACGGTCAGCGCGTTGGACTAACTTTCTTCGTTGCGCGCAAGCGATTCACGGTGTTGATAGCTACCTCTACAGTCGCTGCCCACGCCCCGGAAAAGATCATGTCGATGCCAGTCCGCAGCATTGCTATCACGAAAACAATGCTCCAAAAGCCTTCCACATGCAGCAACGACAGAAAATCCTTGAACTGTGCAATGGCTGGGTCCAGGGACCATGCTCCAGCAAGCATTGCAATTCCGAAGGAGGAAAAGAACACACTCAAAACGTATTTCATCGAATCTCCATCATCTGATCCAGGCGACCCTATGCCGCCCATCGCAACGCCGATGCCCGATCGAGTCGGGCGTTTGGTCGTGCTTTGCATTTCTGCGGCCAATTACAGTCTGCTGAGCCTGCGGCCGAGGGGCGCGCAAGAGTGGCTTAAGAGAGAGTGCCCTTTGCCTGGTCTGGTTGTGCTTCGCTCGCATTCTGCTGAGCCAGAATTGCCTGCTCACGTGCTGTGGCCTCTTGTTTCTGGAGTGAATCCAACATGACACTTCGGCCGGACAGTGGTATCACCAACGATATCCAACCGAAGCCGGTATGGCGAAACTGAAATAGGGTGCCGAGCTCCAACCCTTGGATAAACCACATAGGATCAATCAGAGCGTCTACCGGGGCTGGAGGCCTCTCGGTGCTAACCACAGGGGCAAGGAGCGCTCTGCGCTTACCGGCGGCGGCAATCAGATCGTCTAGCTGCGCTGCCGTCAAAGAGGCGATGTCGAAAGTGGTAATAGACATAGAGTCCTTCAATTAGTTAATTGGGTGCGGATGCGAACTTAGTGCGGGTCGGGCGACATCAAGCTAATTCGAGCGTACCGCGGCTGTGCTCTTGCTCGATGCGATCACGCTCCAGCCACTCTTCTGCTTCGGTCTGGCTTATTGGCCTGATTTGAACATTACTCGCGCGTCCACTGCCATGACGCGTTTCAAAGGTCAGTTTAAATGTCGTGCCGCGATTGGTTTTGCACAGCTGTTCATACGTCAAGGGGCCTGGCATCGTTTGATCATCTGTGCGCCGACTTGCGAGAACCGCAACCTCGGAGCCAAGAAACCGCAAGCCAGCCATCTCATGGTCGAGCAACTTATGAGTGTCTCGCTTGACCTTCAAATTGCGTTCGCAGGCAAATTCGTTATTTAAACGCACCATCGCAAAGAAGGCGACCGGTAGTGCAAACAGCATCACAAGTTTACCGCCCACGATCGCAGAGATTAAGGACACCAACGCGACTATGGCCCATAGCTTCTTTTTTTCAATCTTCTTGAATTGCATTTTCATTTTTAGTTCGATGAAGGAAATTGATTAGATGGGGGAGGCATCCATACGGCCGATGGCACCACCTGGTAGTGATCAGTCGATCCGGGTCAGATGAAAAGTGAACCGGTCACTGGTAAATTTGGCGCTCTTGCCTACGCCGACATCAACCGTATCGCTACCAACGTCGGTTTTGGTGTGAGGAAGATCGACTTCACATCCGCGATTTTTTGCTTTCTGAATGTCCACCAAATCAACTAGTGTCCAGTTGAGTGTCACGACATCGGAATTGCCCTCCTCCGGTTTGATATCCAAGATGGCGCCGCTATTCAAGGTTTCGTACCGGTACTTTGGACCGCTACTCAACATCTCGCAGCCCGCGATATACGTCGTCTCGATGCCATGCACAAGAGGAGTACTAGTGCTTCCAACCGTGGTGAACTCCATATCGTACACAGACTTACTTTCGATGATCTGTAGTTTAAAATGGCGTACGGTAGAGGACGGACCAGCATCCGTTGCGCAGTGGGCTGCATCGAAGAAAGCGAGGAGGGCCACTGCGAGGGAAAATTTATTCATTCTTCGGTCCGAGTTAGATAGCTTTTCTATTGATTTTCATTCTCACAAACGCCCTAGTTAGGGTCGGTGCTAGTTTTAGGTCCGATACAACCCTAAACCAGGTCGACCATGACCCATTGGTTGCCTAGCACAAGTTTGAAATGCTTGTGGCCGCTCGGCAAAATGAATCGCGTCTTCGACTCGTCCCAACGCCAATTTACCAATTGCGACTGGCCATCTTCAGCAACAGCAAAAATCAGCGGCAGGCCCTCTTTCATGGCCGCAGGAAGCTCGATAAATGTGCTGCCGTTGTCGTCCCAGACTTTCGTTGGTACGAAATGCGGAGGCTCGGCTAATCGAACGGTGAAATTCGGCACAGCTTGAGCTGCAAATGCGGCGCTAGCCGGGCTGCGGGAAGACAGTTTGATTTCGTATCGGGTATCGATGGCGGACCAAACGATGATGTTCGTATTCAGATCGGCCGCACCGGCAGCGGTGACACCCAACAACCGCACCATAATGCGACCGGTAGACTTGTTCGCATCGATCTCCCAACCATTGGTCGGACCAACGTGGATGTCACTTATCATTTGACCAGACGGCAAACACACGTCGACCACTTCGCGATAGTCTACGGACACTTCGTTCATACCTGGCTTCAGTTGGAAGCGGCATTCGGAGTTCGCGGCCACGGCGCCAACGGCTGCCGACATGCTCAGCAGTGCAATTGCGATTTGAATCAGCTTTTTCATTTTCATCTCCTGCCCCTGAATCCGCGAGGCGCCGGTTGGGCAATTTCCCATATTGGGTGGAATTCATCCGCAAGCATAACGAACGGTTTGCGAAGTGCAACCGCATTTAGAACATGACGGCCCTGGCTTAAAGACCGGCTAGCCTAGTCTTCGCGAATTGGACTGATCCGATGGCGCGAATGAACGGTGCGTCGCAGCTTGGACACAGCGATACCAGCCAGGTCGAGTACCAGCACGATGGGATTAAACAAGTCAACCAAAGGGCTGACCAAACGGTAAACAACGAGCGCGATCAAGATCGCCATCAAAATCTTGGTATCGGCAATTGCGGCCAGGTCACTATTGGACAGGATGGTCACGAGAGATTGTGCTTGTGGCGAAAGGCTGGACGAGGCTTCTTGCATGGTTGACGCTTTCCTTTGAGATTAAATGGTAGGAACAACTGGCCCGTCGCTTACTCAGGCGGATTTAGCGTTCGCATCGTTGGCCGCCGGCCGTTGATGCTGAGCAGCAGCGCGCAGGGTGTCGAGCGCTTCGATCAACAAAGCATCCAACCTCACGCCGTGCCACTGGCACACTTCCTTGAACGCTTGGTTAGGGCTCATTGCTGCAATTTCGGTGTCACTCAATCGGCGCTTGCGCAAAATGGTCAATACGCTCGGTGCGATCTTCGACAACTGCAGCTGGGCATGCGAATCCATGCAGAGAAATCCTTTTTGGTAATAGGACCGGCGCCGTTTACAGGTACAGCGGCGGCCGGCGGTCTATGTGAATCGGAAGTCGGCAACCACTAGTGTTGCCAGCAGGAATATTTTAGCCAAATGAATTTTTTGGAAAGGTGGAATCAGCAAGAAAATCACGAGTGATTCGAAATGATTCAGCTAGCGCTCTGGAAAGCAATTTAGTACCAAATCTTGATATACCCGTCGGCGTTTGGGCTCCCTACAGACGTCGCTCCTCCCAAGATCGGATTGCTGGAACACATAGATCCGGCACCACCGCCCCCGCCACTGCCTTTCCCGCCACTGGCTCCGGCTAAGTTTCCGTTGATCGCGGAGCCACCAAGAGCCCC
>JAJLPB010000021.1 GCA_025548565.1 Rugamonas sp. A1-17 | reverse complement strand
CCCCACCCGGTGATCCAGGTGGGGTTTTTTGTTTTCAGCGGCGGTTTTTTGTCGTAAAAAGAGGCATATAAGATACAAGCTAGATTTTGATCTGAGGAAACGAAAGGTGTACCATGTGCTCTTCCGTGCTTGCTTTATACCTCAATGAAAAACAAGACAGCCCAATCCATGCTGTACAGTGCCCTGGCGTCCGTCGGCATCTTGGCAATCATCTTCGCGACTGCGCCAGCGAGCGCCGACGAGATGGCCGACGTTAGCAAATTGGCCAAGGCTGGCAAGGTTGTCGAAGCACTCAATAAGACCAACGAATACCTGAGCAAACACCCGTCCGATCCGCAGATGCGCTTCATGAAGGGCGTGCTGCTGACTGAGCAAAACAAGTCGGAAGAGGCCATCGCCATCTTCACCAAGCTGACCGAGGATTACAAAGATCTGCCGGAGCCATATAACAACCTGGCCGTGCTGTACGCCGCCAGCGGCCAGTATGACAAGGCGCGCATAGCGCTGGAAAAGGCGATACGCACCAATCCCAGCTATATGACGGCCTATGAAAACCTGGGCGATGTCTATGGCAAGATGGCCAGCCAGGCTTATGACAAGGCGCTGGCGTTGGGGGCTAATAATGCACCGCCGGCCAAGTCCAAGTTGACGCTGCTGCGCAACTTCTCCAGCAGCACCGGCGCCAAGTTCGCCTCGCCTGAGGCCGCGGCGCCGGCGCCCGTGCCAACGCCGCAAGTGACTCAAGTGGCGCCCGCGCCGCGTGCTCCTGCCAATGCCGCGCCGCCGCTGATCTCGCAAATTCCTGCCGATGCTGCTAAGTCGACCACGCTACAGCGCATACCGGCCTTGTCGGTCGCGCCACCGCCACCCGCCGCCGTCAAGGTGGCTGTTGCAACAGCTCCAATGCCAGCTCCGCTCAAGCCTGGCGCACCTGTGCCGACGCCTCCGCCAGCGCCGGTCCCTGCCAAGCCGGCACCGGTGCTCGCCAAGATCGAACCGTCGAAGCCGGCACCGGCACCAATCCCAGCGGCTGTTCCGGTTAAAGCCGCGCCGGTAGCGGTTGCCCAAGCCGAACCAGTCAAGCCTGCCAAGCACGAGCCGGAAAAAGCCGCGAAGCCGGACACGTCCGACCGCGACGCCGTGTTGGCACAAGTCCACGGCTGGGCCAAGGCCTGGACCGCGCAGAACGTCGATTCCTACCTCGGCTATTACAGCCAGGAGTTCGAACCACCCAAAGGCTTGTCGCGCAAGGCATGGGCCGATGAGCGACGTGCCCGCATCGAAGGCAAGGGGCGCATCCGCGTCGACGTGGGCGCGCCGGAAGTGGTCGTGAACGGCAATACCGCCAAAGTGACCTTCCACCAGACTTATGAATCGGACCGCCTGACGGCCAGAAGCCGAAAAACGCTTGTGCTCGTCAAAAATGGTGGAAAATGGCAGATCAAGCAGGAAGCTTCGGGTAGCTGATGTCACACTCTAGATTTACACAACACTGGCGTGCCAGTGCGTTGCTGTGCGCGGTACTTCTCAGCGTCTTGGGAGGGGAGGCCAGCTACGCCGCAAAAAAGCCCGCGCGGGCGCCCGTCGTCCGTAAAGCCAATCCCGAAGAGCTGCTATCCGATATCTACCGTGAGCTGGCCGAGCACAACCTGCGCGTGGCCCAGCAAAAGGCCGATGCGCTGGTGGAGGCTTATCCCAACTTCCGTCTTGGCCACTTGGTCCGCGGCGACATCCTGCTGATGCATACCCGCGCGGTGACCGCGTTGGGCGCCGCCGTGCCGCCGGGCGAGGATTCCAAGCTGGCCGACCTGCGCCGCGAGGCGGCTGTGCGCCTGCAGGCCGAGCCCGGCCGTCCGTCGCCGGCGCTGCTGCCACGCGCGTTGCTACAAATGCGCAAGGACCAGCGTCACGCGCTGATTGTCGACGCCAAGCATTCGCGGCTCTACCTGTACGAGAACCGCAACGACCAGATCCGCCTGCTGTCCGACTTCTACGTTAGCCAGGGCAAGCTGGGCATCAACAAGCTCAAGGAAGGCGACATGCGCACGCCGGTGGGCGTGTACTACATCGTCGGCCGCCTGCCCGGCATCAAGCTGCCCGACATGTACGGCAAGGGCGCGCTGCCGCTCGACTATCCGAACGACTGGGACAAGGCGCAGGGCCGCAGCGGTTCCGGCATCTGGGTGCACGGCACGCCGCCTGAAACCTTCAGCCGTCCGCCGTTGTCGACCGACGGCTGCGTGGTGGTCAGCAACGACGACCTCAACACGCTGACCCGCACGGTGGAGATCGGCAAGACCCCGATCCTGATCGGCGACCAAGTGGAGTTCGTCAGCAAGGAACAGATGGAGCGCGACCTGCGGGTGGCCAGCGCGCTGGTGGAATCGTGGCGCCGCGACGTCGAGAACCGTGACGACGCCGGCCTGCGGGCGCTGTACTCGCCGCGCTTCAAGTCGGCGGCCGACGAGGATGTGAATGCCTGGCTGGACAAGAACCGCTTCCTGCCCGGCGCCAAGAAGATCAGCGTGACCGTGACCGAGCCGAGTTACTTCCGCCAGCCGAGCCAGGAAGAAGTCATCGTCAGCAATTTCACGCAGCAGATCGTCGTCGGCAAGTTCCGCCACGCGGTGCGCAAGAAGCAATATTGGGCCAAGGAAGGCAAGAGCTGGAAGATCGTCGCCGAAACGAACGTATAAGACATTGGGGTCAAGTCTGACATTCGGACACGAGCTCTGCCGTAGCACCGCGCTACGGTAGAGCTCGTGTCCGAATGTCAGACTTGACCCCAAATTTTTAGAAGTGGTAGGCCGCTTTGACTTCGAGGAAGTTCACGCCGGTATTGGGCTTTTTGTAGCCGCCGTTCGAGAAATGCTGGATCTTGCCGCCGATTTCCCAGTTGTTGTCGAATACGTAGCCGATGCCGATGTGGTCGCCGAACTGGAAGTGAGTCGACAGGCGATAGGTGTCGTTGTCGTACAGCTTGGACAGGCGGTGCACGCCGATGCCGCCTTCGTAGTACAGGCCCTTCTTGTTGTCGTTCTCAAAGCGGAACACCGGCGTGAAGCCGACATCCCACAGGTGCGCGGTGTTGCCCGAAATGTTCTGGTACTGGCTCTCTTTCCAGAAACCGGCGCTGGCTTCCCAGTAGCCGCTCAGGTGCGTGCCGTTCGATTGGAACCAGCGCGCGCTCCAATCCTTGGCGGCGCTGAAGCGCACCATCTGCACCTTGGCGGCGTTGCCGTAGTCGATGGCGACGGAGTCGACCAGTTTGTCATCGGCATAGGCGCCTTGCATCGCGACCAGGGCGACGGCGGCGGCAATCAATTTTTTAGCGAACATAGTATCCTTGCATAGTTAGTGCTGTATCTCAATTTATACGGCTGCCAAGATTGTACCGGGGTTCTGGAAAATATTCCGGTGTGGCTGCTATTTTGACCATCTCAGGAGTTGGAATTGTCTACGCGAATCGCCTTTCTCGGTATTGGCTTGATGGGAGATCCGATGGTGCGCCGCCTGTTGGCGGCCGGCCACAAGGTCACGGTCTGGAACCGTACCTTCGCCAAGGCCGTCGCGCTGGCCGACGCCGGCGCGCACGCGGTTCCCGAACTGGCCGAGGCGGTGCGTGACGCCGGCATCGTCATCTCGATGCTGGAGGCAGGCCCGGTCGTCGGCGAGGTGATGCGTGCCGCGCTGCCGGCGATGGCGCCGCGCGCGCTGTGGGTGGACATGAGCTCGACCCGTCAATCCGAGGCACAGGAGTTCCACGCGCTGCTGACCGCGCAGGGGAGGCGCTTTGTCGATGCCCCGGTGTCCGGCGGTGTGGGCGGCGCGGCGGCAGGCACGCTGGCCATCATGGCGGGCGGCAGTGCGGATGATTTCGCCGAGCTGGAGCCGGTGCTGGCCGTGATGGGCCGGCCAACGCTGGTGGGCCCGGCCGGCAGCGGCCAGGTGGCCAAGCTGTGCAATCAGCTGATCGTCGGCGCCACCATCAACATCGTGGCCGAGGCCTTGCTGCTGGCGCAGGCGGCCGGCGCCGATCCGGGCGCGATGCGGGCGGCGATACGCGGCGGCTTCGCCGAAAGTAAAATTCTCGATGTGCATGGCCAGCGCATGCTGGACCGGAATTTTGTCGCGGGCGGACAGGTGAAGACGCAATTGAAAGATCAGCGCAACATCCTGGCGGCGGCGGAAGCGGCCGGCATCACCTTGCCGGTGACGCAGCTGGTGACCGAACGCTATCAAGCGCTGGTGGAGACTGTCCCGCAGGCCGATCATTCGGCGGCCTTGCTGGGACTGGAAGCCCTGAACCCGGGGCAGCGCGTCGGCACCGCCCCGGACAAGCTGGCTTAAGCGGCCGGCAAGCTCATCTCCGCTAGCCGCACCCAGAAGCTGGCGCCGATCGGCAGCAGGTTGTCGTTGAAGTCGTAGCTGCCGTTGTGCAGCACGCACGGGCCGAGGCCGTGGCCGCCGTCGCGGTGATCGCCCTCGCCGTTGCCGATGAAGACATAGCAGCCCGGCTTGGCCTGCAGGAAGAACGCGAAGTCTTCCGCGCCCATGGTCGGCTCGACGTTGTCGTCGACCTTGTCCGCGCCCACCACCGACTTCATCACCTCGACCGCGAACTTGGTCTCGGCCGGATGGTTCACCAGCGGCGGATAATTGCGGCGGAACTTGAACTCGACCTCGGCGCCGAACGCGGCCGCCGTATGTTGGGCGATCTCGCCCATGCGCTGCTCGATCATGTCCAGCACCGGCTGGGTGAAGGTGCGCACCGTGCCGACCAGTTCGGCCTCGTCGGGAATCACATTGGTGGCGCTGCCGGCGTGGATCTGCGTGATCGACAGCACGGCCGTGTCCAGCGGGCTCTTCTGCCGGCTGATAATGGTCTGCCAGCTCTGCGCGATCTGCACCGCCACCATCACCGGATCGATGCCCTTGTGCGGCTGGGCCGCGTGCGCGCCCTTGCCCTTGACCGTGACGTAAAACTCGTTACTGGAAGCCATCATCGGCCCCTCGACCACGCTCATCGTGCCGGCCGGCGCGCCCGGCCAGTTGTGCATGCCGTAGATCGCATCCATCGGACACTGCTCGAACAAGCCGTCCTCGATCATGCGGCGCGCGCCGGCGCCGCCTTCCTCGGCTGGCTGGAAAACGAGATAAACCGTTCCGTCGAAATTGCGGTGCTCGGCTAGGTGCTTGGCCGCGCCCAGCAGCATGGCGGTGTGGCCGTCGTGGCCGCAGGCGTGCATCTTGCCGGGATGGCGCGAGGCGTGGGCGAAGGTATTGACCTCCTGCATCGGCAACGCGTCCATGTCGGCGCGCAGGCCGATGGCGCGCTTGGAACTGCCGTGCTTGATGATGCCGACCACGCCCGTCAGGCCCAGCCCGCGGATCACCGGGATGCCCCATTCGCTCAGCTTGTCGGCGATGATGTCGGAGGTGCGTTGCTCCTCGTAGCACAGCTCGGGATGGGCGTGCAGGTCACGCCGGATTTGCTGTATTTCAGATTGAAATGCAATGATGGGATCAACTAGTTTCATCTGCTTCTCCAAGATCGGGTTCGCCTGCCTTTTGGGCGGCGAGAACAGCCATTGTAGCCCTTGTCAGGTGAACAAATCCAGAGCGGACGGAATCGTCCCCATTTCGTTTACCATACTGCTTTCCGTCCACGATTTTTGATCCAAGACATGACAACGACACAAGTCCGCGCGGCCTGCCCGCACGATTGCCCCGACACCTGCGCGCTGCTGGTGACGGTGGAGGATGGCGTGGCCACCGCCGTCAAGGGCGACCCCGACCATCCAACCACGGCCGGCGTGCTGTGCACCAAGGTGGCACGCTACACCGAGCGCACCTACCACGCGGACCGTCTGCTGCATCCGCTGCGCCGGATCGGCAAGAAGGGCGAGGGCAAGTTCGAGCGTATCAGCTGGGACGAGGCGCTCGACACCATCGCCGCCCGGCTCAAGCCGCTGGCCGAGCGCGCACCGGAAGCCATTCTGCCGTACAGCTATTGCGGCACGATGGGGCTGGTGCAGGGCGAGTCGATGTCGATGCGTTTCTTCAACCGTATCGGCGCCTCGCTGCTGGACCGCACCATCTGCGCGACGGCCGGCGCCACCGGTTACAAGTACACCATCGGCGGCTCGATCGGCATTGACCTTGAACAGTTCCAGAACGCGAAACTGATCGTGATCTGGGGCGGCAATCCAATCGCCTCCAACCTGCACTTCTGGACCCGTGCGCAAGAGGCCAAGCGCAACGGCGCCAAGCTGATCGCCATCGATCCCTACCGTTCGCTGACGGCGGAGAAATGCCATCAGCATATCGCGCTGCTGCCCGGCACCGACGCCGCGCTGGCGCTGGGCCTGATGCATGTGCTGATCGCCGAAGACCTGCTCGACCACGACTACATCGCGCAGCACACGCTGGGCTTCGAGCAGCTGAAGCAACGCGCCGCCGAGTGGACGCCGGAGCGCACCGCCGACACCTGCGGCATCAGCGTGGCCGAGGTGGTCGACCTGGCGCGCCTGTACGGCGGCATGGCGCGCGCCGGCGAGCCGGTGGCGATCCGCGCCAACTACGGCGTGCAACGCGTGCGCGGCGGCGGCATGTCGGTGCGCAGCATCGCTTGCCTGCCGGCGCTGGTGGGCGCGTGGCGCCATCCGGCCGGCGGCATCCAGCTGTCGTCCAGCGGTTCGTTCCCGACCAACAAGGCGGCGCTGCAGCGGCCGGACCTGCTGGCGAAACAGCCGCGCACCATCAACATGACCACCATCGGCGACGACCTGCTGCGCGCGAGCTCGCCGGAGTTCGGGCCGGCGGTGGAGGCGGTGATCGTCTACAACGCCAATCCGCTGGCGATCGCGCCCGATTCGGGCAAGGTGATGGCCGGCTTCGCGCGCGAGGATTTGTTCACCGTGGTGCTGGAGCACTTCCAGACCGACACCGTGGACTATGCCGACATCGTGCTGCCGGCCACCACGCAGCTGGAACACATCGACACGCACACCGCCTACGGCCACCTGTACATGATGGCCAACAACGCGGCCATCGCGCCGATGGGCGAGGCCAAGGCCAACACCGAAATCTTCCGCCTGCTGGCCGCGCGCATGGGCTTCGACGACCCGTGCTTCCAGGACAGCGACGACCAGCTGGCGGCCATGGCTTTCAACGCGCAGGACGTCCGCGCGGTCAACTTCGATTGGGAATCGTTGAAGCGCAAGGGCTGGCAGAAACTCAATGTGCCCGACGCGCCGTTCGCACACGGCGGCTTCCCCACGCCGTCCGGCAAGTGCGAGTTCTACTCCGCAACGATGGCGGCCGACGGACTCGATCCATTGCCCGCCTACCTGCCGCCGTATGAATCGGTGGCGAGCAATCCGGAGCTGGCCAAGCGCTACCCGCTGGCGATGATTTCTCCGCCGGCGCGCAACTTCCTCAACTCAACTTTCGTCAACGTGAAAAGCCTGCGTTCGGCGGAGGGCGAACCGCACCTCGACATCCACCCCGACGACAGCGCCGCGCGCGGCATCAGCGACGGCGACATGGTGCGCATCTTCAACGACCGCGGCACCTTCATCGCGAAGGCACGCGTCACGGACAAGGCGCGCGCGGGCCTTGTTGTAGGCTTGTCAGTGTGGTGGAAAAAACTAGGCAGGGATGGTAAAAACGCCAATGAGGTTACCAGCCAACAGTTAACCGATATGGGCCGCGCACCAACTTTTTACGATACACTGGTACAAGTCGAAAGAGTCGCTGCTTGAAGGTAATGTATGCGCAACTTAGCCCGCCGAATCGTCCGCGCCAGGTACTGGCTGGCGGCGGGCTGCGCAGCACTTATGCTGGCTGGTTGTGCGCAACTCAAGTACTACATGCAAGCCGCTCAGGGCCAGTATGCGCTGTGGTCGGACGCCCGTCCGATTGAAGACTGGCTGGGCGATCCATCCACCGATCCCCAGCTCAAGGCCCGCCTGGAAAAAGCGTTGTTGATACGCCGCTTCGCGGTCAAAGAACTGGGCCTGCCCGACAACGCCAGCTACAAGAACTACGCCGCGCTCACGCGCCCCTTCGTGCTGTGGAACGTGGTGGCCACGCCGGAACTTTCACTGCGGCCCATCCAGTGGTGTTTCCCGATCGCCGGCTGCGTCAGCTATCGCGGCTACTACAGCAAGGAAGACGCGATGGCCTACGCCGACGAGCTGCGCAAGGAGGGCAACGACGTGCAGGTCGGCGGCGTGCCGGCCTATTCCACGCTGGGCTGGTTCAGCGATCCGCTGCTGTCGACCTTCATCAACTATTCCGACGCCGAGCTGGCGCGCATGGTGTTCCACGAGCTGGCGCACCAGGTGGTGTACGTGCAGGGCGATTCCCAGTTCAACGAAGGCTTCGCGACGGCGGTGGAGGAGGCCGGCGTGGCGCGCTGGCTGGAGCTGTACGGTACCGATCCGATGCGCGAGGCCTACACCCGCTACAACGCGCGCCGCCAGGATTTCCTGGAACTGTTGGTACGCCACCGCAAAATGCTGGCCGAGACCTACGCCAACAAAACCAGCATCCGCCACAAGCGTGCGGAGAAGGCGCGCATCTTCGCCCACCTGAAAACCGATTACCAGAAGTTGAAGGACAGCTGGGGCGGGTACGCCGGCTACGACCGCTGGTTTGCCGAGCCGCTGACCAACGCCCACCTCAGCGCTGTGGGAACTTACCACGATTATCTGCCCGCCTTCCGTTCTTTGCTGAAGCAGGAACGAACGTTCGTGCGTTTTTATGGTGCAGTGCAAAAATTAGCTTCTCTTGATCTAGTTCAACGCCAGCAGCAGTTGCAGCAACTGGGCCGCCCGGTATTGCTCAACGCGGAGGCCGCCCAGCAGCCGGATGCCACGCCGCAAGGCACACATTGATGCTGCGATGCAGCATAAAAAGCCGTTAGAAGCCGCATTCAAATATGGTTAAATGCGCTTGCGTCCGAGCTTGCTGCCCGATAGCATCGTGATAAGTAGGCTCTCGAAGTTCGCATAGACGAATGACCGACCCTGAACCGGCACTGTGCGCCGGACCTTACAACGATAATTCGAGACACGAGGCACAGGATGGAAAAAATCTGGTTGAAGTCGTACCCGCCCGGCATGCTGACGGAGATAGACACGACTCAGTACCGCTCGCTGGTCCAGCTGCTGGAAGAGTCCTTCCACAAATTCGCAGACCGCAACGCCTACGTCTGCATGGATAAATTCCTCACCTATGCCGAAGTCGACGCCTATTCCAAGCGCCTGGGCGCCTGGTTGCAAAGCCGCGGCATGAAGAAGGGCGCGCGCGTCGGCGTGATGATGCCGAACGTGCTGCAGTATCCGATCGCCATCGCCGCCATCCTGCGCGCCGGCTACACCGTGGTCAACATCAACCCGCTGTACACGCCGCGCGAACTGGAGCACCAGCTCAACGACTCGGGCTGCGAAGCCATCCTGATCCTGGAAAATTTTGCGACCACGCTGGAGCAGGTGCTGGGCCGCACGCAGGTCAAGCACATCGTGGTGGCCAGCATGGGCGAGATGCTCGGCGGCCTCAAGGGTGCACTGGTCAATTTCGTGGTACGCAGCGTCAAGAAGATGGTGCCGCCGTTCTCGCTGCCGAACGCGGTCCGCTTCAAGGATGCGCTGTCGCAGGGCGGCCGCATGAAGCTGACGCCGGTGTCGCTGGAGCCCACCGATCCGGCCTTCTTGCAGTACACGGGCGGCACCACCGGCGTCTCCAAGGGCGCCACGCTGACGCACCGCAACCTGGTGGCCAACCTGCTGCAGAACGAGGCCTGGTCCAAGCCGGCGCTGGGCAATGTGACCGAGCAGATCACCATCGTTTGCGCGCTGCCGCTGTACCACATCTTCGCGCTGACCTGCTGCGCGATGTGGGGCACGCGGGTGGGCGCGCTGAACATCCTGATCCCGAACCCGCGCGACATCGGCGGCTTCATCAAGGAGCTGAGCAAATACAAGTTCAACATGCTGCCGGCGGTGAACACGCTGTACAACGCGCTGTTGAACCATCCGTCGTTCGGCAACCTGGACTTCTCGGGCCTGAAGATCTGCAACGGCGGCGGCATGGCGGTGCAGCAGGCCGTCAACGATAATTGGCTGAAGGTGACGGGCGTGTCCATCATCGAAGGCTATGGCCTGTCTGAAACGTCGCCGGTGGCTACCTGCAACCGCGCCGACAGCACGGCCTTCACCGGCACCATCGGTTTGCCGGTGCCGTCGACCGAAATCGCTATCCTCGACGACGACGGCAACGAAGTGGCGCTGGGCCAGCCGGGCGAGATCGCTATCCGCGGCCCGCAGGTGATGGCGGGCTACTGGAACCGCCCGGACGAAACCGCCAAGGTCATGACGGCCGACGGCTATTTCAAATCCGGCGACGTCGGCGTGATGGACGAGAACGGTTTCGTGAAGATCGTCGACCGCAAGAAGGACATGATCCTGGTGTCCGGCTTCAACGTCTACCCGAACGAGCTGGAGGGCGTGATCGCCGCGCATCCGGGCGTGCTGGAATGCGCCTGCATCGGCGTGCCGGACGAGCACTCGGGCGAGGCGGTCAAGATCTTCGTGGTGCGCCGGGATCCGAACCTCACGGTCGAGCAGTTGATGGCCTACTGCAAAGAACAATTTACCGGCTATAAAAAGCCCAAATATATCGAGTTCCGCGAGGAGCTACCCAAAACCAACGTCGGGAAAATCCTGCGGCGCATGCTGCGCGACGAACCACCCGGCCAGAACAAGAAAGCTGCATAAGACATGGAAAAGATTTGGCTCAAGTCCTACCCCGAAGGCGTGCCCGCCGAGATCGACAGCACGCAGTACCGCTCGGTCACCCACCTGCTGGAGGAATCGTTCCGCAAGTATGCCGACCGCAACGCCTACGTCTGCATGGACAAGTTCCTGACCTACGGCGAGCTGGACAAGCTGTCGCTGCAGATGGGCGCCTGGTTGCAAAGCAAGGGCCTGAAGCCGGGCGCGCGCGTGGCGATCATGCTGCCGAACGTGCTGCAGTATCCGGTGGCGATGGCGGCCATCCTGCGCGCCGGCTACACGGTGGTCAACGTCAACCCGCTGTACACGCCGCGCGAGCTGCAGCATCAACTGACGGACTCCGGTTCGGAAGCGATCATCGTGCTGGAGAACTTCGCCACCACGGTCGAGCAGGTGCTGGCGCACACCCAGGTCAAGCACGTCATCGTCGCCACCATGGGCGACATGCTGGGCACGCTGAAGGGCGCGCTGGTCAACTTCGTGGTCCGCAACGTCAAGAAGATGGTGCCCTCGTATTCGCTGCCGAGCTCGGTCTCGTTCAAGCAGGTGCTGGCCGAGGGCTCGCGCCTGGCGCTGGATCCGGTCAAGCAGGGCCATGACGACATCGCCTTCCTGCAATACACGGGTGGCACCACCGGTGTCTCCAAGGGCGCCGTGCTGCTGCACCGTAACATCATCGCCAACGTGCTGCAGAACGAAGCCTGGCTGCAGTTCAAGCCGCAGGCCGAGCAGCTGGTGTTCGTGTGCGCGCTGCCGCTGTACCACATCTATTCGCTGACCATCAGCGCCTTCATGGGCATGCGCATGGGCGGCCTGAACCTGCTGGTGCCGAATCCGCGCGACATTCCCGGCTTCGTCAAGGAGCTGGCCAAGTACCGCGTGGCCGTGTTCCCCGCAGTGAACACGCTGTACAACGCGCTGCTCAACAACGCCGAATTCGCCAAGCTGGACTTCTCCTCGTACTCGGTCTGCAACGGCGGCGGCATGGCCGTGCAACAAGCCGTGGCCGACCGCTGGCTCAAGCTGACCGGCACGCCGATCATCGAAGGCTACGGCATGTCGGAAACCTCGCCGGTGGCCACCGCCAACCGTGTGGACATCAAGGAATTCACCGGCACCATCGGCCTGCCGATCCCGTCGACCGAAGTGTGCATCCTGGACGACGACGGCAACGTGCTGCCGCTGGGCGGCACCGGCGAGATCGCCATCCGCGGCCCGCAGGTCATGGCCGGCTATTGGAACCGTCCGGACGAAACCGCCAAGTCGATGACGCCCGACGGCTTCTTCAAGACCGGCGACGTCGGCATCATGAACGAGCAGGGCTTCACCCGCATCGTCGACCGCAAGAAGGACATGATCATCGTGTCCGGCTTCAACGTGTATCCGAACGAAGTGGAAGGCGTGGTGGCCTCGCATCCGGGCGTGCTGGAAGTGGCGTGCATCGGCGTGCCGGACAAGAACTCCGGCGAGGCCGTCAAACTGTTCGTGGTGCGCAAGGATCCGAACCTGACCGCCGAGCAGTTGCTGGACTTCTGCAAGCATGAGCTGACCGCCTACAAAAAGCCGAAGTACATCGAGTTCCGGGATGAACTGCCGAAGACCAACGTTGGCAAGATCCTGCGCCGCCAGCTGCGCGACGAAAAAGTCGCAGCGTAAGCGTGTCGTTCCCGCGGAAGCGGGAACCCATGCATCGCGTCCGAAGACGCTCGCCATAGATTCCCGCCTGCGCGGGAACGACGTTAGTGGGAATGCAGCCCCTTCCTGATGCAGGCGAGCCGCTTGTCTTTCATGGCGGCGGCCAGCCGCTGCCGCACTTCATGATCGTGATCGGCATACCCCTCGACGTTGGCCTTGCGGGCGCAATCGGCCCAGTGCTGGTCGTCGACGTTTTGCAGTCTCTCGAACTCGGCCAGTGACAGCACGACCACCGGCTCGCGCTCGGCGTGTTCGACAACTATCGTTTGCGTCAGAGCCTGGTGCAAATAGCTATCCAGCTCTTGCGCGATTTCACTCTCCGTGACTTTCAACATGTAGCGCCTCCATGCGGTGATGGTCTAGCCAGTATAGGCCGTGCCGGCCCCGAATCAAGCGCCAAGGCGGCTTAAGCAGCCCGGTGCGACGGCGACATGAGACGAGGGGGACTTGCCTGCGGCAGCGTGAAAATACTCACCAGGCCGGCCAGCTTTGCGGATTGTTCTTGCATGCGTTGCGCAGCCGCGGCCGCTTCCTCCACCAACGCGGCATTTTGCTGCGTGACGCTATCCATCTGGATAATCGCCCGGTTGATTTGCTCGATGCCTGAAGTCTGCTCGTTGCCGGCGACCGCGACCTCACCGAGTATATCGGTCAATCGCTGCACGCCGGAGACCAGCTCGTTCATGGTGGCGCCGGCTTGATCGACCAGTTTTGCTCCGCTATCGACCTTGTTGACCGAATCGCCGATCAAGGTCTTGATTTCCTTCGCTGCCGCCGCGGAACGGTGGGCGAGGTTTCGGACTTCCCCTGCGACCACGGCGAACCCTCGCCCTTGTTCGCCGGCGCGCGCGGCTTCAACCGCGGCATTCAGCGCGAGGATATTTGTCTGGAAGGCGATACTGTCGATTACGCCGATGATGTCGACAATTTTTCTCGACGAGTCGTTAATTGCCCCCATGGTGTCCACGACTTGCGACACTGCGGCGCCCCCTCTGACGGCCATCTGGGATGCGGACTGCGCCAGTTGGTTGGCCCGGAGGAGATGCGCGGCATTTTGCTGGACGGTCGCGGTCAGCTGCTGCATCGAAGAAGCGGTTTCTTCCAGCGCGCTGGCCTGTTCTTCGGTGCGAGCGGACAGGTCCAGATTGCCGCTCGCCATCTGGACCGACGCGGCGGCGATCACGTCGGTACCGGTGCGCACTTCGCTGACAATCCTGATCAGGCTGGTCTGCATTTGTTTAACGCGAACCATCATGCTCGTTGCGTCGTCGTTGCGCAGCGCGACCGCCGTCGACAAGTCGCCGCCCGCGATCGCGCGCGCGATCGCGGCGGCGTCGGCCGGCTCGCCTCCCAGCAACCGGAGCACCGAGCGACTGAGAAGGAATCCGATCAAGAGACCCAGCAGCAGCACCGTCGAAATCACAACAAGACTGAAAATTTCGGCGATGCGGCTGGCTTCCACCGTCGACGCGCTGACCAGGGCACTGTTTTTCGCCAACGCGTCGGATGCCTCCCGCAGCAACTTCGCGGGGCCGCGATCCATGCCCTCGACGCTGACGTCGCCTTGATGGGGATCGAAATCGGCAGCCTTGAACGCCTCCATCCCCTCACGGTACCGCAGTCCCATCTGCCGATGCGCCTCGGCGAATTTGATCAGCAGCCCGCGCGCCTCGGGTTCGGTCAGGCTATCCAGCAGGTGCCTGGAGGCGACGGCGACGTCCTGCTCATTCTTTTCGAAAGCGGCCCAGTGCTTCTGAAACTTCTCCGGTTGTTTGCCTCGCAACAGCAGATTTTTCCATTCCTGGACTTGCTCGCGAAACGCAATGTTAATGGCATTGATTTCCCGTTCCTGCTGGTTCACCGCGGCCACATCGGTCTTAAACGCTTTGAGTCCGTGAGCCAGTTGCGACTCAACGGTAATGGCTGCTCCCGCCATCAGGAACAGCAACAACGCAATCGTGAACGGAAGCTTGACGCTGAGCCTCATGGTGCGAAGGAGTTTCATAATGGCCTGGAGGGGGACTTGTCGTATGTTCCGACAATAACAAGGGACCACCCGCAATAACATCGGTCCAGCCTGATCTGGCTGTAGGGATTTCCCTATTGCATGGGTTTTGCGTCGCGCCCCCCCGGCCGCACCTCGCGCCGGATCAGGAGTGGATCAGCGTTTCGATCGGCGGCACCTTGCGCGGCTTGCGGTCGGAGTCGGTGGCGACGTAGGTCAGCGTGGCCTCGGTGACCTTGACGGTGCACGCCTGCAGCCGGTTGCGCTCCGCGTACACCTCGACGTTGACGGTAATGGACGTATTGCCAACCTTGACAATATCAGCATAAAACGACAGCAGGTCGCCCACGAACACGGGATTCTTGAACACGAAGGAGTTCACCGAGATGGTCGCGACGCGGCCGTTGGCGCGGCGGGTGGCCGGCAGCGAGCCGGCGATGTCGACCTGCGCCATGATCCAGCCGCCGAACACGTCGCCGTAGACGTTGGCATCCGACGGCGCCGGCATCATGCGCAATTCCGGCATTTTCCCCGCTGGCAGGCCGCGGTTGACGGTTTCGACTTTGATGGTGGTGGGATTTTCGGGGGAGGTCATCGTGAATTCTCTTGAAGGGCTACAATTACCGGGATTGAACCATAAAAAGCCGACATCCGCCATGCGCCGTTACCCGAACTCCCCGCCCGAACCCGTCAACAACGCCAGCAGCGCGGCCCCGCGCAGCGACACGGCGACGCTGAAGACACTCTTCCCTTACCTGTGGGTCTACAAATGGCGCGTGCTGCTGGCGCTGGGCTGCCTGGTAGGCGCCAAGCTGGCCAACGTCGGCGTGCCGGTGGTGATGAAGCGGTTGATCGACAGCCTGACCATCTCGCCAACGCACCCGCAGGCGCTGCTGGTGCTGCCGCTGGGCGCGCTGGTGGCGTACGGCGTGCTGCGCGTGTCCACCACCTTCTTCACCGAGCTGCGCGAGTTCCTGTTCGCGCGCGTCACGCAGCGCGCGGTGCGCACCATCGCGCTGCAGGTGTTCCGCCACCTGCACTCGCTGTCGCTGCGCTTCCACCTGAACCGCCAGACCGGCGGCATGACGCGCGATATCGAGCGCGGCACGCGCGCCGTCGGTTCGCTGATCAGCTACACGCTGTTCAACATCCTGCCGACGCTGGTGGAAATCACGCTGGTGCTGGGTTACCTCGTCACGCACTACGACATCTGGTTCTCGGTGATCACCTTCGTCGCGCTGGTGACCTACATCTCGTTCACCATCTTCATCACCGACTGGCGCACGCACTTCCGCCGCACCATGAACGAGCTGGATTCGAAGGCCAACACCAAGGCCATCGACTCGCTGATCAACTACGAGACCGTGAAGTACTTCGGCAACGAGGACTACGAGGCGAAGCGCTACGACGAAGGCTTGCAGCGCTACGAATCGGCCGCCGTCAAATCGCAGACATCGCTGTCGCTGCTGAACACCGGCCAGTCGCTGATCATCGCCACCGCCGTCACGCTGATCCTGTGGCGCGCCACGCAGGGCGTCATCGACGGCAAGATGACGCTGGGCGACCTGGTGCTGGTGAACGCCTTCATGATCCAGTTGTACATCCCGCTCAACTTCCTCGGCGTGATCTACCGCGAGATCAAGCAAAGCCTGGCCGACATGGAGAAGCTGTTCGCGCTGCTGGACCAGAACCGCGAGGTGGCCGACGCGCCGGACGCGCAGCCGCTGCTCACGCATGGCGCGCAGGTGCGCTTCAACCATGTGGACTTCAGCTACGAATCCAAGCGCCAGATCCTGTTCGACGTGGACTTCACCATCGCGCCAGGCACCACGACGGCGGTGGTGGGCCACAGCGGTTCGGGCAAGTCGACCTTGTCGCGATTGCTGTTCCGCTTCTATGAGGTCAACGCCGGCGGCATCACCATCGACGGCCAGGACCTGCGCTCGGTCACGCAGGACACGCTGCGCCATGCGATCGGCATCGTGCCGCAGGATACGGTGCTGTTCAACGACACCATCGAATACAACATCGCCTACGGCCAGCCCGGCGCGACGAAAGACCAGATCGTGGCGGCGGCGCGCGCGGCATCGATCCACGATTTCATCGACAGCCTGCCGGACGGCTACGCGACCATGGTCGGCGAGCGTGGCCTGAAGCTCTCCGGCGGCGAGAAGCAGCGCGTGGCGATCGCCCGCACGTTGCTGAAGAATCCCGCCATCCTGATCTTCGACGAGGCCACCTCCGCGCTGGACTCCAAGGCCGAGCAGGCGATCCAGGCGCAGTTGAAGGAAATCGCCAAGAGCCGCACGACGATGGTGATCGCGCACCGCCTGTCCACGGTGGCGGATGCGCAGCAGATCCTGGTGCTGGACCACGGCCGTATCGTCGAACGCGGCACGCACCAGTCGCTGTTGGCGGCGGATGGTTTGTACGCGCAGATGTGGCAACGGCAGCAGGCCAAGGCCGATGAAGAATTGGTGTCGTCGCCCGACGACGCCGTGGATGCAGTCTCTAACTAAGGAATCGACTATGAAGTCTCGTTTTGTGCTGGGTGCGGTGTCTGTCATGATGGCTTGCGTGCAGAGCGCGCACGCCGATCCCACGGAGCAGCAGTTCCGCGCCCTCTACAAGGAGCTGGTCGAAACCAACACCACGCTGTCATCGGGCAGCTGCACGCTGGCCGCCGAACGCGTCGCCGCGCGATTGAAAACGGCGGGCTTCGCCGACTCGCAACTACAGCTGTTCGCCGATCCGGCGCATCCGAAGGAGGGCGGGCTGGTGGCCGTCATGCCGGGCAGCGATCCGAAGGCGAAAGCCATCCTGCTGTTGGCGCACATCGACGTGGTCGAGGCCAAGCGCGAGGACTGGGTACGCGATCCGTTCACGCTGATCGAGGAGGACGGCAAGTTCTACGCGCGCGGCGCGCTGGATGACAAGGCGCAGGCGGCCATCTGGGCCGACACGCTGGTGCGCTTCAAGACCGAAGGCTACGTACCGCGCCACACATTGAAGATGGCGCTGACCTGCGGCGAGGAGACCGGCGGCGCCTTCAACGGCGCCGAGTGGCTGACCAAGAACCGCCGCGAATTGATCGACGCCGGCTTCGCCATCAACGAAGGCGCGGGTGGCGAGCTTGATGCGGCGGGCAAGCGCGTATCGATGACGGTACAGGCGGGCGAGAAGGTGTCGCAGAACTACCGGCTGGAAGTGACCAATCGCGGCGGCCACAGTTCGCGTCCGCAGAAGGACAACGCGATCTACCATCTGGCCGGCGCGTTGAAAAAGATCGAAGGCTATACCTTCCCGATCCAGCTGGCCGACGGCAGCCGTGGTTACCTGAAAGGCATGTCGAAGATCCAGTCGGACGAGGGCCACAAGGACGTCGCGGCGGCGATGCTGGCCGTGGTGAAGAATCCCAATGACGCCAAGGCGGTGGCGTTGATCTCGGACCGTAACAGCAGCTGGGGCGCGATGCTGCACACCACCTGCGTGGCGACCATGCTCGACGCGGGCCACGCCACCAACGCGCTGCCGCAGCGCGCCCGCGCCAACATCAACTGCCGCATCTTCCCCGGCGTGACGCAGGAGACGGTGCGTGAGACGCTGGTCAAGGCCATCAACGATCCGGCGGTGAAGGTGGAGACGCTGGAAATCCGTGGCGAGAATTCTGCGCCGCCTGAACTGACGCGCGCCATCATGGAGCCGGTCGAAAAGCTGACCGCGAAGATGTGGCCCGGCGTGCCCGTGCTGCCCATCCTGCAATCGGGCGCCACCGACGGCCAGTTCCTCAACGCCGCCGGCATTCCGACCTACGGCATCAGCGGCATCTTCCTGACGCCGGACCTGGGCAACATCCACGGCCTGAACGAATACATCGGCGTGCAGTCGCTGATGGAAGGCCGTACCTTCCTGTACGATCTGGTGAAGGTCTACGCCTCCCAGAACTAGGCCAGCGCGCGGTAGCGGAAATCGCGCATGCGCACAGCGCCCTCGCCGGCGCTGTAGACGCCCGGCTTGAGGCTGAGGAAGCCGCCGAACACGTTGTGGTGCATGCCCGATACTTCCATCTGCCACGGATGCTGGATCCATTCGCCGGCGCCGAGCGCGTACCAGAAGGTGACGATGTTGCGGTCGTTGCGCACGCGGACGCGTACCGTGGACACCGCCATCTTCTCGCGCATCCAGCTCTGCTCCTGGCCGTAGTTATAGGTCCGCATGTGCGTGGTGCCGAAGCCGATGCCGACGAACATGCGCTCGTTGTAGTGCAACAGCAGGCCGCCATGGCCCTCGCCTGAGATGTCGAGCGTGACGGTGGCTTCGTAACCGCGGTCGCCGGCCGTGCAGGTGAGCGGCGAGCAGTCGGCCGGCGATGTTCCCTTGCCGGCGATGGTCATGCTGCCCGCTTCGCGGCGCACGCGCCGCATCTCGTCCGGTCCCGGATTGAAGAAGCTCCACTGCATGCCGAAGCGGTCTTGCGTAAAATCGTCGGACCATGCGTGGCCGTGAGGGACCGCGCTGCCTTTCTTCGGCATCGGCAGCGGTGACGACAGGTCGCCGCCCCTGGGCTTGAACCAGCCGTCGCTGGTCCACTCGATCGGCTCCAGCAAGGCCTGCCGGCCCAGCGTGCGGTAGCCGTTCTCGTAGCCGTGGTAGACCATCCACCAGTCGCCGGCCGGGCCTTCGACCAGCGTGGCATGGCCGCGCGACCACCACATCTCGCTGTCGCTGCGGGTGCGCACCAGCGGATTGTGCGGGCAGTTTTCCCATGGGCCGTGGATGGAGCGCGAGCGGGCGGCGATCACCATGTGGCTGGTCGGCGGGCCGGAGGTGCCGCCGACCGCCAGCACCAGGTAGTACCAGCCGTTGCGGCGCAACAGCTTCGGCCCCTCGGGCGCGAACATCTCCACCACCCAGTCGGACGGATAGCGCCATGGCTCGTAGACTTTTTCCAGCGTGCCGACGGTGGCCAGGCCGTCGTCGGTCAGGCCGATGCGGCGCACGCCGTTGACGAACAGGTAGCGCTTGCCGTCCTCGCCGACCGCGTGGCCGGGATCGATGGCGTCGATGTGCAGGTCGACCGGATCGCTCCACGGCCCACGGATATTGTCGGCCCAGATGACGTAGATGCTGCCCTCGGCGGGGATGTAGATGAAGTAGCGGCCATTGTGCTTGACGAGGTCCATCGCCCATACGCTGCCGATAGGCTTGGTGAGCGCGGCGACGATGGGTTCCCAGTTCACCAGGTCGCGCGAATGCCAGATGACGGCGCCGGGGTAGGACAGGAAGGACGAAAACGTCATGTAGTAATCGTCGCCGTCCTTGAGGATGGTGGGATCGGGATGGTCGCCGGACAGGATGGGGTTGAGGTAGGTGCCGTTGCCCAGGTCGGCCTTGCGCTGGCCTTCGACGCCGCGTCCCCAAGTGGGCTTGGCGTTGGCCGCCAGCGGCGCCAGCGCGGCGCCCGACAGCAGTGTTTTCAGCGCGTTGCGCCGTGTTGATTTCATGGTGTCTCCGCATGCAGATATTGTCGCGGCCCATGGTGCCCCGAGTGACGCGGACATGCAATTACGAAACTGACCAAGCCAGATAACGATTCCGCGCAACGTTGCCAGTACCTCGCTGCGACGAAAAAAAAGCCACCTCGCCGAACGAGGTGGCTTTTTTGCGGTTGCCTGTATTGCTTACGCGGCCTTGACCAGCTCGACGTCGCCGGGAGCGGCCAGTTCGCCCTCCCACTTGGCGACCACCGCGGTGGCCACGCCGTTGCCGATGACGTTGGTCGCGGAGCGCGCCATGTCGAGGAAGTGGTCGATGCCCAGCAACAGCAGCATGCCCGCTTCAGGAATGTTGAACTGGCCCAGCGTCGCGGCGATCACCACCAGCGAGGCGCGCGGCACGCCGGCCATGCCCTTGGAGGTCAGCATCAGCACCATCATCATCGACATCTGCTGGCCCAGCGACATCTCGATGCCGTAAGCCTGCGCGATGAACACGGTGGCGAAGGTGCAGTACATCATCGAGCCGTCCAGGTTGAACGAGTAGCCGATCGGCAGCACGAAGGCGGCCAGGCGGTTGCGTACACCGAAGCGCTCCAGGCCTTCCAGCGTTTTAGGATAGGCCGCCTCGCTCGACGCGGTCGAGAAAGCCAGCAGCACCGGGCTGCGCAGTTCTTTGAGCAAGCCGAAGACGCGGGTCTTCAGGAAGACGAAGCCGATCACGACCAGCAACAACCACAGCAATGCGATGCCGAAGTAGAACTCGGCCATGAACACGCCGTAGGTCGACAGCACACCCAAGCCGCTCTTGGCGATCACGCCCGACACGGCCGCGAACACGGCGATCGGCGCGAACTGCATCACGTAGCCGGTGACCTTGAGCATCACGTGGGCCACGCCGTCCAGCGCGGCGACCATGACGTTGGCTTTCTCGCCGACCGCCGCGGCGGCCGAACCGAAGAACAGCGAGAAGATCACGATCTGCAGGATCTCGTTCTTGCTCATGCCTTCAACGATGGAGGCCGGCACCAGGTGGGTGACGAATTCCTTCAGCGTCAGGCCGGACACGACCAGGTCGGACTTGGCGGTGGTGGCGGCCATGTGGCCCAGCAGCGCATCGCCGGGGCGGAACATGTTGACCAGCACCAGGCCCAGGCTCAGCGACATCACCGAGGCGATGAAGAACCAGCCCAGCGTCTTGATGCCGATGCGGCCCACCTCGGACGCGTCGCCCATCTTGGCGATGCCGCAGACCAGCGTCGAGAACACCAGCGGCGCGATGATCATCTTGATCAGGCGAAGGAACAGCGTGGTGATCAGCGACATATAGTCGGCGAACTCGGTCGGCTTGGCCAGGTTGGTGTTGGCCAGGTAACCGGCGAAGATACCCAGCGCCAGTCCGACGAGGATGTAGGTGGTCAATCGGCTTTGTTTATGCATGTTATGAGCTTCCTGTGGTAGTGTCTCTCTGGGCCTGCGCAGAGGGCGGGGTGTCCGCCGCTGCGCGTGTTCTGCATTGGCTGCAACCGGTATTTTATGGTCCGGCTGATGAAACTATGGGCAAGTTCCGCAGTATCCTTGTGGGCAGAGGCGCTGTCAAGCGCATGTAGAGCCGTACCCGCACGGGTGCGGACCGGCTTTTTTATTCAGCGTGTATATGATTGAAATCGACAACGTCAGTAAGTGGTATGGCCAGTTTCAGGTGCTGGCGGAGTGCACCGCCAGTGTGGTGAAGGGTGATGTGATGGTGATTTGCGGGCCTTCCGGCTCCGGCAAATCGACGCTGATCAAGACGGTCAACGGGCTGGAGCCGTTCCAGCAGGGCCGGATTACCGTCGACGGTGTCCCGGTCGGCGACAAAAACACCGATTTGCCGGCCCTGCGGGCGCGGATCGGCATGGTTTTCCAGAATTTCGAGCTGTTCCCCCATTTATCGGTGCGCGACAATTTGAACCTGGCCCAGGTCAAGGTGCTGGGCCGCAGCGTGGACGAGGCCACCGCGCGCGGCCAGCGCTACCTGGACCGGGTCGGCCTGCTGGCGCAGCAGGACAAATTCCCCAGCCAGCTGTCCGGCGGCCAGCAGCAGCGCGTGGCCATCGCCCGGGCGCTGTCGATGGACCCGATCGCTATGCTGTTCGATGAACCCACCTCCGCGCTGGACCCGGAAATGGTCAACGAGGTGCTGGACGTGATGGTCGGCCTGGCGCAGGAAGGCATGACCATGATGGTGGTCACCCACGAAATGGGCTTCGCCCGCAAGGTGGCCAACCGCGTGGTGTTCATGGACCAGGGCCGCATCCTGGAGGATAGCGCCAAGGATGAATTCTTCGCCGCGCCCCGTTCGGAACGGGCGCGTGATTTTCTCGCCCGGATAATTCATTAATATTTTATCTACAGAGGCGCGGAGTATCCCCTCAGGCTGGCCTGCACGAAATCAATGAACAGCCGCACCCGCGACGGGATCAGGCGCGATTCGATGATCGCGTACACCGGTACCGGCGCGAAGTCCCATTCCGGCAGCACCCGTTGCAACTGGTCTCGCTCCAATGCCCCGGCCGCCTCGGGTCCGGCGGAAATCGCCACCCCCAGGCCCAGCGAGGCCAGTTTCCGGCACATGCCGACGTTGTTGGTGGCATAGCGCCCGCCGACCTCGACGGCGACCGTCTTCTTGCGCGAGGACAGCGTCCATTGCGCCTTGCCGCCGACCGGGAACGGGATGATGCATTGGTGGTTGACCAGGTCGTCGGGATGTTCCAGCGGCGGCGCGCCGCGCAGATATTCCGGCGACGCAAACAGGTAGCGTGGCAGCAGGCCCACCTGCCGGGCGATCAGCGTCGACGGTGTCGGCGGCGGCTTGCCCATGCGGATCGCGCAATCGAAGCCGTCGGTCACGAGGTCGACGCGGCGCGACGTCAGGTCCATTTCGAAATCGATTTGCGGATACTGCGCGCTGAACGCCTTCAGCGACGGCGCCAGGTAGGTGATCGCCAGGTCCACCGGCATCGATACCCGCAGCGTGCCGGTGGGGCGCTCCGCCAGTTCCTGCAACGATTCGTGCGCGAGGCGCGCCTCCGCCACGATGCTTTCGCAGCGGCGGAAATAGGCTTGCCCGGCCTCGGTCAGCTCGACCTTGCGGGTGGAGCGGTGGAACAGGCGCACGCCGATTTCCTTTTCCAGTTCCGAGATGCGGCGCGACAGCGTGGAATTGGGCATGTCGAGCGTCTCGGCGGCGCGCCGGAAGCCTTTGGCGTTGGCGACCGCCACGAACAACTCCATGCTCGATAAAAGTGACATTGCGATTGCTCCATCAGTGGATCAGTGATTTCATTTTAAGTTATTTATCCCGCGGGCGAATCAATGGATGATGGCTGCACATTCACTCACTTAGCGAGGCTCCCAATGAACACCTTATCGACAGCAGTGCAAATCGGCCGTTACACCCTGCGCAACCGCATGGTGATGGCGCCCATGACCCGCTCGCGCGCTAATGACGCCGACGGCGTGCAGTCCGAACTGGCCGTGACCTACTACCGCCAGCGCGCCACGGCGGGCTTGATCGTCACCGAAGGCGTCTTCCCCAGCGCCATGGGCAAGGGCTATGTGCGCACGCCGGGCATCTACAGCGACGAACAGGTGGCCGCATGGAAGAAGGTGACGGAGGCGGTGCATGCCGAAGGTGGCCGCATCTTCATGCAGCTGATGCACACCGGCCGCATCTCGCATCCCAGCATGCTGCCCGGCGGCGCGCTGCCGGTCGCACCGTCCGCGATCAAGCCTGCGGGGCAGTCCTTTACCGCCGGGGGCTTGATGGATTTCGTCACGCCACGTGCATTGGAGACTTCCGAAGTGGCGGACGTGGTGGCCGAATACCGCCAGGCGACACGGCGCGCGCTGGAGGCGGGCTTCGATGGGGTGGAGCTGCATGCGGCGTCGGGCTATCTGCCGGAGCAGTTCCTGGCGTCGGGCAGCAACCAGCGCAGCGACCAGTATGGCGGTTCGATTCCCAACCGCGCGCGCTTTATCCTGGAGGTGCTCGGCGCGATGATCGCGGAAGCGGGCGGCGACCGCGTCGGCATCAAGATCTCGCCGGAGATGGGGTTCAACGACATCAAGGACGACACGCCGGTGGAGACCTACACCTACCTGGTGCGCCAGCTCGCCCCGCTGGGCCTGGCCTATCTGCACGTGGCCAAGTTCCAGGCTGAATATGACTACCACGGCGCGCTGCGGCCTTTGTTCAACGGCGCTTACATCCTGGGCGGCGGCCAGACCCGCGAGTCCGGCGAGCAGCGCATCGCGGCCGGGGAGGCCGATGCGGTGGCCTATGGCAGTTCCTTCCTCGCCAATCCCGACCTGCCACGCCGCTTTGCATTGAAGGCGCCGCTCAATACGCCCAATCCGGCGTTGTTCTATGCGCCGGGGGCACAGGGCTATATCGACTATCCTGCGCTGGACGACGCCGCAAGCAACCGCGCGCTGCGCATCCACGCATACGGCGGCGTGGAGGTGATGCGTTGGGATGAGGTGCCGATGCCGCAGCCAGCTCCGGGCGAGGTGGTGGTGCGGGTTGCCGCCGCCGGCGTCAATGGCCTCGATTGGAAAATCCGCGATGGACTGGTCAAGGATATTTTCCAGCTGCCGCTGCCCGCCACGCTGGGTTTGGAATTGGCCGGCGAGGTGGTCGCGGTTGGCGAGGGAGTCGACAGCTTCGCCGTGGGCGACCGCGTATTCGGCGCGTTGGGCGGCCTGGGTGCCTACGCCAGCTACGTGGCGGTTGCGGCCTCGAAGCTGGCGCCGATACCCGCCGCCGTTGAAGATGCCACCGCTGCGGCGATTCCTGTCGCCTCGACGACGGCATGGCAGGCTTTGTTTGAAACCGGCCAGTTGCAACGCGGCGAGACGGTGCTGATCCATGGCGCGGCCGGCGGCGTTGGCAGCTACGCGGTGCAGTTTGCCAAGCAGGCCGGCGTCCGTGTGCTGGCCACCGCGCAAGGCCGCAACGCCGACCTGCTGCGCAGCCTTGGCGCGGATGAAGTCATCGACTACAAAACCACCCGCTTCGAGGACGTGGCGAAGGATATCGACCTGGTGTTCGATCTGGTGGGCGGCGAAACGCCGGACCGTTCGTGGCAGGTGCTGTCGCCGCAAGGCCGCATCGTCAGCATCGCCGCACCGGACATCGTCCAGCGCACGCCGGCCGGCCGCCGTGGCAACTGGCATGCGAATCACCCCGACGGCGAGCTGCTGGCGCGGATAGCCAAGCAGGTGGCAAATGGCGAGTTGACCGTGGTGGTATCGGAGCTTGTCGCGGCAGGGGAGGCGGCGGCCGCCATCGAGCGCAACAAAACCGGCCACGGCGCAGGGAAGACGGTGATACGCTTCTGACGGTGGCTGACCATGGCGGCGCGAGAGGGTAAAATGGCGGGATTCGTCATTGATAGCCTGAAAGCCCGCCGCCATGTCCGACCTCGAACACACTCCAGACAGCATCACCATCGCCCGTCCCGACGACTGGCATTTGCACCTGCGCGACGGCGCCACCCTGGCCAGCGTGCTGCCGCATAGCGCCCGCCAGTTCGGCCGCGCCATCGTGATGCCCAACCTGAAGCCGCCGGTGACCACCACGGCCGCCGCCGAGGCCTATCGCAACCGCATCATGGCCGCTCTGCCGGCTGGCATGAAATTCGAGCCGCTGATGACGCTCTACCTGACCAACAACACGCCGCCGGACGAGATCCTGCGCGCGCAGGAAAGCGGCATCGTCCACGCGGTCAAGCTGTACCCGGCCGGCGCCACCACCAACTCGGACGCCGGCGTGACCGACCTGTCCAACTGCTACAAGACGCTGGAGATGATGCAGGAAGTGGGCATGCCCTTCCTGGTCCACGGCGAAGTCACCGACCAGGACATCGACCTGTTCGACCGCGAAGCCGTCTTCATCGAGCGCGTGATGCGCCCGCTGCGCCGCGACTTCCCGGCGCTGAACATCGTCTTCGAACACATCACCACCAAGCACGCCGCGCAGTACGTGGCCGAAGCCGAAGGCCCGATCGCCGCGACCATCACCGCGCATCACCTGCTGTACAACCGCAACGACATCTTCAAGGGCGGCATCCGTCCGCACTACTACTGCCTGCCGGTGCTCAAGCGCGAAGAACACCGCCTGGCGCTGGTCACCGCCGCCACCAGCGGCGACGAGCGCTTCTTCCTCGGCACCGACTCCGCGCCGCACGCGCAGGGCGCCAAGGAAGCCGCCTGCGGCTGCGCCGGCTGCTACACCGCGCTGCACGCGATGGAGCTGTACGCCGAAGCCTTCGAACGCGCCGGCGCGCTGGACAAGCTGGAAGCCTTCGCCAGCTTCAACGGCCCGGCCTTCTACGGCCTGCCGCGCAACACCGACACCATCACACTCAAGCGCGAGCAGTGGACGCTGCCGGAAACCCTGCCGCTGGCGGACCAGCAAGTGGTGCCGCTCAACGCCGGCGAAACCATCAACTGGAAAATGGTATAAGCAGTGCTGCAAGCGATAGATTGGCCGCGTCCCTGGTACGACTCGATACGCACCGCGGCCGGCCACCTCTCGGCGGACGTGCCGTTCATCGACACGCTCAACGCGCAGGCCGCCGCACTGGGCCTGCGTAACCACCAGGATTTGCCGATCCACTTCGTGCCGCAGGAATCGCTGCCGGAAGGTACGGCGTACGAGGAATTCATCGGCGCCACCGGCGGCGTGCCCACGCGCGACAACCTGCACGACTTCTTCAACGGCCTTGTGTGGCTTAGCTTCCCGCGCATCAAAGTGCGGCTGAACGCCTTGCAGGCGGCGCAGATCGCGCGCGACGGCGTCGGCAAATCGCGCGGCCCCGCGCGTGACGGCGCCACCATCTTCGACGAAAACGCCGCCCTGCTGGTGGTGCGCGACAGCGCCGCAGGCCGCGCATTGACGGCCGCGCTGCGCGACCATCAATGGCGCACAGCCTTCATCGAGCAGCGCGCCAGCTTCGGGCCGGACGCGCAAGTCTGGCTGTTCGGCCACGCGCTGATGGAAAAGCTGGTCGCGCCGCGCAAGGCGATCACCGCGCATACCCGCGTGGTGGTGGCCGGCGACGACTTCTTCGCCATGGACCACGACGCCCGCCGCCACTGGATCGACGCCAGGGTGGCGCGGGAGCTGTCCGAACATGGCCTGAGCACCGCCGACTTCACGCCGATGCAGGCGCTGGGCGTGCCGGGATGGTGGCCGGAGCAGGACGACGCCTTCTACAACGACGCAACGGTGTTCCGCCCCAAGCGCACACCGGCGGTAGAATAGATTTTTTAACCGACTTCGCCGCCGACGCGGCAGAAAGAGCACGCCATGACGCAGGTAATTCGCTGGGGGATACTCGGCACCGGCAAGATCGCCAAGGCTTTCGCCACCGCCTTGCAGGAGACGCCGGGCGCCAAGCTGGCCGCCGTTGCTTCGCGCAGCGTAGATAGCGCTGCCAGCTTTGGCGCCGAATACGGCGTGGAGCGCTGCCACGGCAGCTACCAGGCCTTGGCGGACGATCCCGAAGTCGATGTGATCTACATCGGCACGCCGCACCCCATGCACCACGAGAACGCGCTGATGTGCCTCCACGGCGGCAAGGGCGTGCTGGTGGAGAAGTCGTTCACCATGAACCGCCGCCAGGCGGAGGACATCATCAACCTCGCGCGGCAGAAAAAGCTGTTCGTGATGGAGGCGATGTGGACCCGCTTCATGCCGGCCGTGGTGGAGGCCAAGCGCATCGTCGACAGCGGCGAGATCGGCGTGCCGGCCAACGTCAACGCGGACTTCGGCTTTACCTCGGACGCGGGCCCCGAGCATCGCCTGTTCGCGCCGGAGCTGGGCGGCGGCGCGCTGCTGGACCTGGGCATCTATCCCTTGTCGATGGCGTCATTCTTCCTCGGCCCCGTGACGGGCGCGAAGGCGCAGGCGGAGATGGCCGCCACCGGCGTCGACATGCAGACCGCGTTCACGCTGACGCACAAGGACGGCGGCGTATCGTCGTGCGCATGCAGCCTGCGTTCGCGCACGCCGACCGAGCTGACGATCTCCGGCACCAAGGGTTTCGTGCGCCTGCACGACCGCTTCCACAACGCCGAGACCATCACCGTCACGCTGGTGGACGGCACTTCGCGCAGCGAGCGCACCATCAACCTTCCGCGCAGCGGCAACGGCTACACGCACGAAGCGCAGGAAGTGGGGCGCTGCATCCGCGCCGACTTGATCGAAAGCCCGGTGATGCCGCACGAGGAAACGCTGTCCATCATGGGCACATTGGACGACATCCGCGCGCAAATCGGCTTGAAGTACCCCGCCGATATTTAAGGCGTTCAAGCGCGGGCGGCGGGAACTGGTTAGAATCGACAGATGTCGTTTCCACAATCAGGACCCTATCATGTTCGTCGCCTCCCGTACGCCCTCACTTAAAACCGTCCTTTTGGCCAGTGGCGTCGTCCTGACGCTGGCCATGGGCGTGCGCCACGGCTTCGGCTTCTGGATGCAGCCCATCTCGCAGGCCAACGGCTGGACGCGTGAAACCTATTCGCTGGCGCTGGCCTTGCAGAACCTGTTGTGGGGCGCCTTCGGCCCGTTCGCCGGCATGGCGGCCGACCGTTACGGCACCATGCGCGTAGTGGTGGTGGGCGCATTCAGCTACATGGCGGGACTGGTGTGGATGGCGCTGGTGAAGGATCCGACCATGTTCGTGATCGGCTCGGGCGTGTTCATAGGCCTGGCGCTGGCGTGTACCGCTTTCGGCGCGGTCAGCGGCATTATCGGCCGCGTGGCGCCGGTGGAGAAGCGCTCGTGGGCGTTCGGCATCTCCGGCGCGGCCAGCTCCTTCGGCCAGTTCTTGATGATGCCGGTCGAGCAGCAGCTGATTTCCGCAGTGGGCTGGCAGACCGCCTTCTACCTGCTGGCCGGCCTGGTGGTGCTGCTGATGGTGCCGATGGCCTTCCATCTGCGCGAACCGGCGGTGGAGCATGGCAGCGGTCCGCAGCAAAGCGTGCGCGAAGCGATGAGCGAGGCGGTGGGCAACCGCTCCTTCCTGTTCCTGGTCGCTGGTTATTTCGTGTGCGGGTTCCAACTGGTATTCATCGGCGTGCACATGCCGGCGTACCTGAAGGACAAGGGCATCGCCAGTCCGGGCGTGGCGGTGATGGCGCTGGCGTTGATCGGTTTATTCAACATCTTCGGCTCCTACTACGCGGGCAAGCTGGGAGGACGCTTCCCCAAGCGCTACCTGCTGTCGTCGATCTACTTCACGCGGGCGGTGGTCATCGGCCTGTTCCTGCTGGCGCCATTGACGCCGTATTCGGTGTATGTCTTCGCGGCCGCGATAGGATTCATCTGGCTGTCGACGGTGCCTCTGACGAACGGCATCATCGCCGGCATCTTCGGTGTGAAGCACATGTCGATGCTGGCGGGCGTGGTGTTCTTCTCGCACCAGGTGGGCAGCTTCATCGGCGTATGGCTGGGCGGCTACCTGTTCGCAAAGCTGGGCAGTTACGACATCGTCTGGGGCATCGCGATTGGTCTGAGTGTGATGGCTGGGCTGATCAACCTGCCGATCAACGAGCGCGCCATCGAACGCGGCGCCTTGAAAGCGGCCTGACGATGAAAACCTGGCTGCTGCGCGCAGCCGGCGCCGTAGTGCTGGCGCTGGTGTTCATGGCCTACCTGACGCCAGACTTCCTGCTGGACCTGGCCAACCGCTTCTACCTGTGCTTCTAAATTGGGATCAAGAAATTGGGGTCAAGTCTGACATTCGGACACGAGCTCTGCCGTAGCGCCGCTACGGCAGAGCTCGTGTCCGAATGTCAGACTTGACCCCAACTAGACTTTGAGAAACTCTTCGCGGCCGCCTAGCCAGCGGGCAAGGTGAGCCTCCACCGTGGCGGCTTTTTCGGGGGTGTTGGCGTGGAGTAGGTCGTGGGCGACGTCGCGCGCCTGGTCGACCAGCCAGCCGTCCGTTTCCAGGTCGGCGAAGCGCAGCATCGCCTGGCCGGACTGGCGGGCGCCCAGGAATTCGCCGGGTCCCCGGATCTCCAGGTCGCGGCGGGCGATTTCGAAACCGTCGGTGGTTTCGCGCATCGTCATCAGGCGCTGCTTGGCGACGCCTCCCAATGGGCTTTGGTACAGCAGCAGGCACACCGACGCCGCCGAGCCCCGCCCGACGCGTCCCCGCAGCTGGTGCAGCTGCGATAAACCGAAACGCTCCGCGTGCTCGATCACCATCAGCGATGCATTCGGCACGTCCACGCCCACTTCGATCACGGTGGTGGCGACCAGCACCTGCATCTCGTTTGCGCTGAAGGCGTCCATCACCGCCTGCTTCTCGGCCGGCTTGAGGCGGCCGTGGACCAGGCCCACGTTCAGGTCCGGCAGCGCTTCGGCCAGCAGGGCGTGCGTGTCGGTCGCGGTTTGCAGTTGCAGCGCTTCCGATTCTTCGATCAGCGGACAGACCCAGTAGATCTGCCGTCCTTCCAGCGCGGCCGCATGCACACGCTCGATCACTTCGTCGCGCCGGTTCTGGTCGATGGCGCGCGTGACGATCGGGCTGCGGCCCGGCGGCAGCTCGTCGATCACTGACACTTCCAGGTCGGCGTAGTAGGTCATCGCCAGCGTGCGCGGGATCGGCGTGGCCGACATCATCAGCTGGTGCGGGACCGCGCCCTCGACGCCCTTGTTGCGCAAGGTCAGGCGCTGCCCCACGCCGAAGCGGTGCTGCTCGTCGACGATCACCAGCCCCAGGTTGGCGAAGTTCACCGCGTCCTGGATCAGCGCGTGCGTGCCGATCACCAGCTGCGCTTCGCCCGATTCGATCAGCGCATACGCGGCCAGCTTGTCTTTCTTCTTCAGGCTGCCCGTCAGCCAAGCGACTTTCACGCCCAACGGCTCCATCCACGCGGCGATCTTGCGGAAGTGCTGGTCGGCGAGGATCTCGGTCGGCGCCATCAGCGCGGCCTGGTAGCCGCTGTCGATGGCCTGCGCGGCGGCCAGCGCCGACACCACCGTCTTGCCGCTGCCGACGTCACCCTGCAGCAGCCGCTGCATCGGATACGGGTGGCGCAAGTCGGCGCGGATTTCGTTGAGCACGCGCTGCTGCGCGCCGGTCAGCTTGAACGGCAGCGCGGCCTGGAAGCTCTCGGACAGCGCGCCGATCACCGTCAGCGCCGCCGCACCCTTGGCACGGCGCGCACGCTGCGCGCGCTTCAACGACAGCTGCTGCGCCAGCAGTTCATCGAACTTCATACGCGTCCACGCGGGATGCGAACGGTCGAGCAGCGCATGCTCGTCCACCTGCTGCGGCGGATAGTGCAGCAGCCGCACCGCCGGTTCGAAGTCGGACAACTGCATCCGCGCCCGCAGCTGTTCCGGCAGCGTGTCGGTCCAGTCGACCCGCTTCATCGCGTCGCCGATGGCGCGCCGCAAGATCGGCTGCGACAGCCCTTCGCCCGACGGGTACACCGGCGTCAGGGAAGTGGGCAGCGGCGCGCCCTCGTTGACCACCTTGTACGCTGGGTGCACCATCTCGGCTCCGAAGAAGCCGTGTTTCAATTCGCCGCGCGCGCGCACCCGCGTGCCCTCGGCCAGCTGCTTGACCTGGCTGCCGTAGAAATTCATGAAGCGCAGCTGCAAATCCCCCGTCTCGTCGGCGATATGCACCAGCAGCTGCTTGCGCGGCTTGTAGGTGATTTCATTTTTCACCACCAGGCCCTCGACCTGCGAAGTCTCGCCGCCATGCAGCCGCGCCTCTTCAATGGTGATGACCTGGGTTTCGTCCTCGTAGCGCATGGGCAGGTGCAGCACCAGGTCCATATCGGTGTGCAGGCCGAGCTTGGCCAGCTTGGCTTCAGGGCTGACTGTCTTTTTGACGGTTTTCGAGGTTGAAACAGGCATATTGGAGCGTTTTTCGGGCACTAGCGTAAAATAGAGGGTTGGCCGCAGTAAAGCAACGCCGGTATTGTACGACTTGCACCGCCTTCGGGCCTATCCGAATTTTCTTCAACAGTTTCCAGAAGTCCGCAAATGTACTCGCTTTCCGATTTCGATTTTAACTTGCCGCAAGAGCGTATTGCGCAATTCCCGCTGCCAGACCGCAGCGCTTCCCGCCTGCTCCACCTGGACGGCGAGCAGATCGTCGACCGCCAGTTCGCCGACATCGTCGGCCTGCTGCAGCCGGGCGACCTGCTGGTGATGAACGATACCCGCGTGCTGAAGGCGCGCTTCTTCGGCGTCAAGGAAAGCGGCGGCAAGATCGAGGCGCTGGTCGAGCGCGTGCTGGATAACCGCACCGTGCTGGCCCAGGTGCGCGCCTCCAAGTCGCCCGGTCCCGGCGTCAAGATCCGCCTGGCCGATGCCTTCGACGTCACCGTCGGCGAGCGCGCCGGCGAGTTCTACACCCTGCATTTCGACGCCGACGTGTTCGACCTGATCGAGGCCCACGGCCGCCTGCCGCTGCCGCCCTACATCGAGCACGACGCCGATTCCTTCGACGAGACCCGCTACCAGACGGTGTTCAACAAGGTGCCGGGCGCGGTGGCCGCGCCGACCGCCGGCCTGCACTTCGACGAGAAGCTGCTGGCCGAGCTGAAAGCCAAGGGCGTCAACTTCGCCTACGTCACGCTGCATGTGGGGGCCGGGACCTTCCAGCCGGTGCGGGCCGAGGTGCTGTCCGAGCACAAGATGCACACCGAGTGGTACACCATGCCGCAGGAAACCGTGGACGCCGTGCGCGCCACCCGCGCCGCCGGCCGTGACGTGGTGGCGGTCGGCACCACCAGCCTGCGCGCGCTGGAATCGGCCTCGCAGAGCGGCCAGCTGGAGGCGGGCAGCGCCGATACCGCGCTGTTCATCACGCCCGGCTACCAGTTCAAGACGGTTACTCGCCTGATCACCAATTTCCACCTGCCGAAGTCGACCCTGCTGATGCTGGTGTCGGCCTTCGCCGGGTTTGAAGAGATCCGCAAGGCCTACGCCCACGCGATCGCCAACGAATACCGTTTCTTCAGCTATGGCGACGCCATGCTGTTGACGACACAAGCACGAGCAAAATAAGGAACAACATGCTGGAATTTAAATTACACAAGACCGATAGCAGCGGCCTGACCAAGGCGCGCCGCGGCGAGGTGAAACTGAACCACGGCGTGGTCCAGACCCCGATCTTCATGCCGGTCGGGACCTACGGCTCGGTCAAGGCGATGTCGCCGCTGGAGCTGAAGGAAATCGGCGCGCAGATCATCCTGGGCAACACCTTCCACCTGTGGCTGCGTCCTGGCAACGACGTCATGGCCAAGTTCGGCGGCCTGCACGACTTCATGGGCTGGGACAAGCCCATCCTCACCGATTCCGGCGGCTTCCAGGTGTTTTCGCTGGGCGCGATGCGCAAGATCACCGAAGAGGGCGTGCATTTCAATTCGCCGATCAACGGCGACAAGCTGTTCCTGTCGCCGGAAGTGTCGATGCAGATCCAGCGCGTGCTGAACTCGGACATCGTCATGCAGTTCGACGAATGCACCCCTTATGAAATCGATAACCGCCCGGCCACGCTGGACGAGGCGGCCAAGTCGATGCGCATGTCGCTGCGCTGGGCGCAACGCTCGATGGACGAGTTCAATCGCGGCGAGAACCCGAACGCGCTGTTCGGCATCGTCCAGGGCGGCATGTTCGAGAACCTGCGCGACGAATCGCTGGCCAAGCTGGAAGAGATCGACTTCCCCGGCCTGGCCATCGGCGGCCTGTCGGTCGGCGAGCCGAAGGAAGACATGATGCGCATCCTGGCCCATGTCGGCCCGAAAATGCCGGCCAACAAGCCGCACTACCTGATGGGCGTCGGCACGCCGGAAGACCTGGTCAACGGCGTGTCCAACGGCGTCGACATGTTCGACTGCGTGATGCCGACCCGAAATGCCCGCAACGGCTGGATCTTCACCCGCTTCGGCGACGTGAAAATCAAGAACGCGCGTTATAAGGATGATAAGGAACCGCTGGACAGCAGCTGCTCCTGCTATGCTTGCCGCAATTTCTCGCGCGCCTACCTGCATCACCTGAACCGCACCCAGGAAATCCTCGGCGCGCGCCTGAACACCATCCATAACCTGCACTACTACCTGGACATTATGCGCCAGATGCGCGAGGCGCTGGATGAGGACCGCTTCCACGCCTGGACGCTGCAATTCCACGCCGACCGCGCGCGCGGCGTTTAATTTTGTTGTAACTCTTGTAAAAAGATTTATCTTACCCAGATACCCGGAAGTCCTCCCGGCTTCCGGCCAGTGCTAGAATACAGCGCTATTTTTTCAAACTATTATCGGAGTCACCTGTGTTCATTTCCAACGCTTACGCCCAATCAGCCTCCCCACTCGACGCACTCGGCCTGGGCGGTAACCTCACCAGCTTCCTGCCGCTGATCCTGATGTTTGTGGCGATGTACTTCCTGATGATCCGTCCTCAGCAAAAACGCGCCAAGGAACAGAAGGCCATGATGGAAGCCCTGGCCAAGGGCGACGAAGTCGTGACCGCCGGCGGCGTGCTGGGCAAGGTCACCAAGGTGACCGACCTGTACGTGACCATCGAAATCTCCAGCGGCGCCGAAATGACGGTGCAGAAGAATTCGGTCACCATGCTGCTGCCTAAGGGCACGCTCAAGGCGCTGTAATCAGGCCCCGGCCCGCCGCGCGCGGGCCGTATTGCATCCGACGCCTAACACTGAACGTTGAACAATATGAATCGCTATCCCCTCTGGAAATACATACTGATCGTAGTCGCCATCCTGCTGGGCGCGCTGTACACCGCGCCCAACTACTATGGCGAATCGCCTGCGGTCCAGGTCACGAGCGGTAAATCGACCGTCAAGATGTCGTCCGAAATGACCGCCAAGGTGGAAGAGGTGCTCAAGGGCGCCGGCATCGCCACCAACGGCATCGCCTTCGACGGCACCGGCACCTACGCTTCCGTGCGCGCCCGCTTCGCCGATCCGGACACCCAGTTCCGCGCCAAGTCGGTGCTGGAAAAAGGCCTGAACGCCGATCCGGCCGACCCGACCTACCTGGTCGCGCTGAACCTGCAAAAAGACACGCCGAAATGGCTGCAGGCCCTGCATGCGCTGCCGATGTACCTCGGCCTCGACTTGCGCGGCGGCGTGCACTTCCTGATGCAGGTCGACACCAAGGCGGTGCTGGCCAAGCGCGTGCAAGGCATCCAGGCCGCGGCCCGCACCTTGCTGCGCGATAAGAACGTGCGTCACGCCGGCATCGACCGCGTGGGCGACGCCATCGAAATCAAATTCCGCGACGACGCCACCCGCCAGAAGGCCAAGGATGTACTGCAAGGCCAGATGACCGACCTGCTGTTCGTCGATTCCGGCGAAGGCGATGCGCTGAAAACCACCGTCAGCCTGAAGCCGACGGCGCTCAAGCAAACCATCGACGACGGCGTCAAGCAGAACATCGCCACGCTGTCCAAGCGCGTGAATGAGCTGGGCGTCTCCGAGCCTGTGCTGCAGCAGCAAGGACCCGACCGCATCGTGGTCCAGCTGCCGGGCGTGCAGGACGTGGCCCGCGCGCGCGCCGTGATCGGCCGCACCGCGACGCTGGAAGTGCGCATGGTCGACGAAACCGTTACCCCGGGCACCGAGATGACGGCGGCGATTCCATTCAACTCCGAGCTGTTCACCGTCGGTAAAGGCGTGCCGGTCGTGCTGACCAAGGACGTGGTGCTGACCGGCGACTACATCTCCAGCGCCACCGCCAGCTTCGACCAGAACCAGCAGCCAGCGGTCGGCATCGACCTGAATGGCGATGGCGGCCGCAAGATGCGCGACGCCACCCGCGACCGCGTGGGCAAGAAGATGGCCATCGTGCTGTTCGAAAAAGGCAAGCCGGAAGTGCTGTCGGTCGCCACCATCCAGAGCGAACTGGGTAGCCGCTTCCAGATCACCGGCATGGGCAATGCGGAGAACTCGGCCGAACTGGCGCTGCTGCTGCGCTCCGGCGCGCTGTCCGCGCCGATGGACGTGATCGAAGAGCGCACCATCGGCCCGCAACTGGGCGCCGAGAACATCAACAAGGGTCTGCACTCGACGATGTACGGCTTCGCCGCCATCGCGCTGTTCATGATCGTCTACTACATGATGTTCGGCTTCTTCAGCGTGCTGGCGCTGGCCTGCAACCTGTTGCTGCTGGTGGCCCTGCTGTCGCTGATGCAGGCGACCCTGACCCTGCCTGGTATCGCCGCTATCGCGCTGGCGCTAGGTATGGCGATCGACGCCAACGTGCTGATTAACGAGCGTATCCGCGAGGAGCTGCGTTCCGGCGCCACGCCGCAGGCGGCGATTTCCGCCGGCTTCGACCGCGCCTGGGCGACCATCATCGACTCCAACGTGACCACGCTGATCGTCGGTATCGCCCTGTGGGTGTTCGGCTCCGGTCCGATCCGCGGCTTCGCCGTGGTGCACTGCCTGGGTATCTTGACCTCGATGTTCTCCGCCGTGTTCATCTCGCGCGGTGTGGTCAACCTCTGGTACGGCCGCAAGAAGAAGCTGCAATCGATCGCCATCGGTACCGTTTGGGTACCGGGTCTGAAATAACTCAGGGGTTCACATGGAATTTTTCCGCATCAAAAAAGACATACCGTTCATGCGCCACGCGCTGGTGTTCAACGTGATTTCCGCGTTGACCTTCGTCGCGGCCGTGTTCTTCCTGATCCACAATAAGCTGCACTTCTCGGTGGAGTTCACCGGCGGCACCGTGATGGAACTGCGCTACCAGCAGCCGGCTAAGCTGGAGCAGATCCGCCACTCGCTGGAGAAGATCGGTTACGAGCAGCCGGAAGTGACCAGCTTCGGCACCGCGCACGATGTCATGCTGCGCCTGCCGGTGATCAAGTCGGTCACCTCCAAGGATGCGTCGCAGCTGGTGTTCACCACGCTGTGCGCGGCCGAGCAGGGCGCGCCCAAGCAGATCGACACCGTGTCCGCCAAGGGCGAGCACGTGGTCAAATCCGCCTGCATGGACGCCGCCGGCGCCGAAACCGTCTCGCTGCAAAAAGTCGAATTCGTCGGCCCGCAGGTGGGCGACGAGCTGGCGCAGAACGGCTTGAACGCGCTGGTGATGGTGATCATCGGCGTGATGATCTACCTGGCCGTGCGCTTCGAATGGAAGTTCGCTGTCGCGGCGATCATCGCCAACTTGCACGACGTGGTCATCATCCTCGGCTTCTTCGCCTTCTTCCAGTGGGAGTTCTCGCTGACGGTGCTGGCGGCGGTGCTGGCGGTGCTGGGTTACTCGGTCAACGAATCGGTGGTTATCTTCGACCGTATCCGCGAAAACTTCCGCAAGCAGCGCAAGTCGTCGGTGCATGAAGTGATCGACAACGCGATCACCTCGACCATCTCGCGTACCATCATCACCCACGGCTGCACGCAGATGATGGTGCTGTCGATGCTGTTCCTGGGCGGTCCTACGCTGCACTACTTCGCCGTCGCGCTGACCATCGGTATCTGCTTCGGTATTTACTCGTCGGTGTTCGTGGCTGCCGCGGTGGCCATGTGGTTGGGCGTGAAGCGTGAAGACCTGATCAAGCCTATCAAGGAAAAAGACGAAACCGATGGCGCTGTAGTTTAAACAACGTTATCGAATCGATAGTAGAATCCCCCAGCGCTTTTGGCCTTGGGGGATTTTTTTATGTCGTACAGATTATTGGCCAGCTTGCTGGTGTGCTGCGCCGCGCATGGCGCCGAACTGCCGTGGGACTTGAGCTACTCCTCGGCGCTCCGCGATCACCCGATCGCGGAGAATGAATTCATGCGCGTCTGGCCGCAGCAGCATCCGCAGCGGCCCATCCATCAGAAGCTGGCGCAATACGCGGGCGAGCCGATTGAAGCGTCGATGCTGATCGAGCAGCCCGACGGCCATGCCGGCGACCCGATCGCCCAGTGGTTCATCAAGACGCGCAACGGCGCGCAGCTGTGCACCTTCCACCCCAAGCGCCTGAACGACCCATGCCAAAAGCTCGACCCCACGCGCGTCGAGGCGGCGATCCGCGACGTGCTGCACATGAGCGACCCCTGGCCGCCGCGCGGCGACGGGCTGGTGGCGGAGAAGGACTACTTCGGTCCCGGTAAGCCGATGCTGCTCAATTACTTCGGCTACGTCAGCGTATATGTGGATGGCGTGGCGTCGCAGCGTCCCATCGGCGGCGATGAATGGGCGGAGCGGCTCGACAAGTCGCGGCCCGCCGGGGCGGAAGCGGGACGCATGCAGCAGGCGCTGGCGCTTGCCATGGAAGGCGCGGTGGATTCAGCACCTGCCGCCGCTGTCCCGGCCAAGCCAGCCGCCGCAACGCCGGACAGCGAGGAACTGAAGACCCGCAACGCGCTGATCGCCGAAGTGCAGGGCTATCTGCAAAAGGCCGATTACAAAAGCCTGGAGGCATTGCGCAAGCGCTTGCTGGACCCAACGCAGCGCACCGGCAGCGGCGTATGGAAGCTGGCGATCTTCTACAACCAGCTGCACTGGCGTCCGCAGGGCACGCGCGACCCTGCCTTCTGGACGCGCATGGAGAACGAAGCCAAGGCTTGGGAGAAGCAATTCCCCAAATCGAGCGTGGCGCGCATGTACCACGTCTACGTGCTGCTTGGACGCGCCACCACCTTCCGCGGCACCGCCAATTTCAAGGACGTGCCCAAGGAGGACATCGCACGCATGCTCGCGGACACGCGCGAAGCGATGGGCATCCTCAACACGCTTGAGAAGCCGATGCTCAAGGAGCGCGATCCCGAGTTCTACAAGGCCATGCTGCAGGTGCTGCCCTACACGGACCACTACAGCTTCCTCGGCGTGACGCACCTGCTGGCCGACGCCCGCAAGGAATTCCCGAACTATCACGAGACCTACTTCTCCGCCGCCTTCTTCTCGACCGAGATGTGGGCCAGCGCGCCGGACGCGGTGGACGACATCGCCCGCAGCGCCATGTCGATGCGGACCGCCGATTCGGACGCGATGTATGCCCGCGTTTACTGGTACATGAGCCAGATGGCCTACGACGACAAGCTGTTCGACAACAGCCTCGCCGACTGGAGCGAGATGAAGACCAGCTTCGACGCGCTGGTGGACCGCTATCCCGATCCGTGGAACCTGAACGCCTACGCCCACTTCGCCTGCCAGGCCGGCGACTACGCCACCATGGCCGGGCTGTTGAACCGCATCGGCGAGCGGCGCGTGTACACCAGCTGGGGCAGGGGAGGCGCGAATGCCTACGAGGACTGTGCCCGCCACGCCGGCGACGACACCAGCCACTATCTGGCCGACCTGCGCGAGAAGGTCAAGAAGCGGCAACTGCGCGTGTTCTACCGCTACATCAACTACGCCGCGCAAACGCGCAAGGAAGGCAAATACGGCGAGAGCCTGCGCATCGTGCGCAAGGCGGAGGAGCTCAATCGCGTTTTGTTCAACAAGCCATCGATGATGGTGCAGTACCACCTTGGGTTAACACTGCACGCGTTGAAGCGATACGACGAGGCGTTGCAGGCACTGTCGCTGGGATTGCAGTCGCAGCCGGGTTACGCGCCGGCGTACTTCCAGCGCGGGCTGGCCTACGAAGCGCAGGGCCGCCGCGAAGAAGCGCGCGGACAATTCGAAACCGCCGCCGGCCGCATGCCGGCCGAGATCACCAGCCGTGAACCGGCGCAACGCGAGGCGGAGGAACAGGAGCGCCGCACGATGTCGGCCAAGTTCCGCGAATACGGGATCAGTTTTTGATTGTTCGGCGGTTGTATGGATTCCCGCGAAAGCGGGAACCCATGCTGAGCCCCCAGTGAGTTAGCGGCCGGTTTTGAGCATGTCGTAGAGCGCCTGGGCGGCTGGCGACAGGTGGCCCGCGCGGCGCGTGATCAGCACCAGCTGGCGCGAGATGGTCGGCTCCTTCAGCTTGATGGCGCGCAGGCGCGGATAGCTCCCCTTTAAGATCGCCAGCCCGGGCACAATGGCCGCCGCGATGCCCGACGCTACCAGCCCCACCGCCGTCGCGCTGCGCTGCACGTCGTACTGGAAATGCAGATTCAGTTCCGCGCTCTTGCTGCCCAAATAGCTGTCGAGCAGTGCGCGGTTGCCGTTCACGTCGCCCGAGAAGATCAGCGGGTAGGGCTGGATTTGCGTCCACGTCAGCGAGCGCCGCTTCGCCAGCGGGTGATCGTCGCGGCAGACCAGCACGAAGTCATCCTCCATCAATGGCTCCGACACCAGCTCGGGATGCACGCCACCTCCCAAGCCGATACCGAATTCCGCTTCGCGCCGCTGCACCGCCTCCGCCACGCGCGACGAGGCGTAGTCCAGGATCTTGATGCGGTTCTCCGGGAAGCGCGCCGAATAGGCCTGGATGATCTGCGGCAGATACTGGATGCCCACCGTCGGTACGCAGGCGAGGGAGACGTCGCCGCGCTGCGCCTTGCCGGTCTCGCGGATCTCGTTCAGCGTGGACGACAGCTCATCCAGCAGCCGCCGCGCCTGCGGCAGGAAATCCTTGCCGATGCCGGTCAGCGCGATGGAGCGCGTGGTGCGTTCGATCAGCATCACGCCCAGGAAGTCCTCTAGGTTGCGCAGCCGCTGTGTGACGGCGGTCTGCGTGATGTGCAGCGTCTCCGCCGCTTTCTGGAATCCGCCGAAGTCCGCAATCGCGACAAAAGCCTGCACGCCGAGTGTGTCTATTTTCATCAGAAAAATGAATGTATGGTCTAAATAAATTCATTGTACTTATATTTCTCCAAGGCGGAAAATTCGCCCCATTGAAATCGAAGGAGAAGACCATGCCGCTATCAACAATTTTCCTGGTGTTTTCCAGGCTGGCGCTGATGGGCTTCGGTGGCGTGATGCCATTCGCCTACCGCGCGCTGGTCGAGCAGCACAAGTGGTTGACGGCCGAGGAGTTCGCGAAGTATCTCGCCACCAGCCAGATGCTGCCCGGCCCCACCATCTGCAACGTCGCGCTGATGGTGGGCAACCGCTACGCCGGCACCAGCGGCGCATTGGCCGCGCTGGCCGGCATGATCGCCGGACCATTCATGGTGGTCATCGCATTGGGCGTGATGTACCAGCGCTTCGGCGAAATCGACATGTTCCGCCACGCGATACGCGGCATGGCGGCGGTGGCGGCGGGGCTGATCCTCGCCACCGCCGTGAAGATGGCGAAGTCCATGTTCGCCAAGGCCGACTGGCGCGCCAACCGTCCACGCCTGCAGGTGGCCTTGCTGGCGCTGGCCTTTATCGGACTGGGTCTGCTGCAATGGCAGCTGGCGCTGGTGTTCTGCGTGCTGGCGCCACTGGGCACCGCCGCGACCTACCTCGTGGGAGAAGAAAAATGAACGAACAATCGCCTGTGATGGAACTGTCGCTGCACATCGCGTTGATGTCGCTGATGGCGGTGGGCGGCGGCGTGGTGCTGCTTGGACCGCAGGTCGGCCACTACGTCGTCGAAGGCAAGCAGTGGCTGAACAACGAGCAGTTCTCCGCCGCCTATGCGATCGCGCAGGCGGCGCCCGGTCCCAACCTGTTGTTCATATCGCTGGTGGGCTGGCTGATCGCCGGCTGGATGGGCGCCGTCTTCACCACGCTGGCGGTGCTGGTGCCATCCACGCTGCTGACGCTCACCGCGATACGCCTGCAAGCGCGCCATGCCGGCGGGCGCCTGACGCAGGCGCTGGGCGATGCCTTCGCGCCGATATCGATAGGCTTCCTGGCCGCCACTGCTTGGCTGTTCACCCGCATCTCCAACGCCAACTGGCATGCGGACGCGCTGACGGTGCTGGCAGCGCTGGTGCTGCTGCGTACAAAAATCAATCCGGTGCTGCTGATCGCGGCCGGGGCGGTGGCCGGCGCGCTGGGCCTCATCTAAGCGCGCGCCATTGAACGCGACCGCAGCGACGCCGACGGGCACTGGCCGAACAGCTTGCGGTAGTCGCTGGAGAACTGGCTGAAATTACTCAGGCCCCAGGAGTCGGCCACGTCGCCGATGGCGCCACCATCAAGCAACTGGCGGCGCACGCCGTTCAGGCGCACCATGCGCAGGTACAGCATGGGGCTCATACCCAGCACGTCCTCGAAGCAGTATTGCAGCGTGCGGCGGCTTACGTGCACGCGCTCGCACAGTTCCGGCACGGTGATCGATTCGCTGCGGTGCGCCATGATGTACTCGCGCGCCAGCGACACCACATGGCGGCGCCGTTGCAGGCTGGCCGCCAGCGCCGGCTCCACGCAGCTGTGGTCCAGCATGTCGAGCAGGGTGGACAGCACTATCTCCTGCCACTGCGCCGCGCCGTCGGCCGCGCTGTCGCCTTCGCCATCGGCCGGCAGCAACTGCGACAGGATATGCAGGCACTTGGCCTGGGCTTGCGCGTCCACCTGCAACAGTTCGGCCGATTGCACGCGCTCCCAGTCGATCTGGCAGCCGTGGCGCCGCGCCGTCTCGGCCAGCAGCTCGCGGCTGGCGACGATGCCGAAGATGCTGTACGCGCTCGGTGTTACCAGTTCGAACTCTACGTTGCCAGGCTGCACCATGATCCAGTCGGCGGCGGTCTGGCGGCCGTTGATGCGGGTGGTGGCGCCGTGGTCGGGCAGGCCGAACCAGATGGCGTCCGGCCACACGCGGCAGGACTGGCGCACCGACTGGCTCAGGCTTTCGCGGAACACCTGCAGCTGCGGCAGGCGCAGTTCGGTGAGGGCGCCATGGAACAGGCCGGAGCTGATCTGGTCGTAGCTTTGTTGCCAGTTGGTGAGCTTGCTGGCCAGTTCATCGGCGTCATGCGCCATCACAGTGCGCAAATCTGGCGCACTGTGTAACAACTCTGTCGCAGTCTGGTGCATATTATTTTCCTCCCGCTGTTGTTATTTCTTTCCGAGGCATCCAGTCCCTGCAAGTTTGCCGATTTTCGATAACGCTGGCGTTTGGCTGGCTCCTATACTCGATTCTGCTGCAACTTCCATACCAGACACGCTTTATCTAAAGGGAGAAACTCATGAGTGCAAAACAGGCGGCCGGGCAACCGGCGCTGCAACAGTCGCTAGGCACCTTTCAGTTGTGGGGCATCGCGGTGGGCCTGGTGATCTCGGGCGAGTACTTCGGCTGGAGCTACGGCTGGGCCTCGGCGGGGACGCTGGGCTTTACCATCACGGCGCTGTTCATCGCGGCCATGTACACGACTTTCATCTTCAGCTTCACCGAGCTGACCACTTCGATCCCGCACGCGGGCGGCCCGTTCGCCTACAGCAAGCGCGCCTTCGGCCCGACCGGCGGCTACCTGGCCGGCGCGGCCACGCTGATCGAGTTCGTGTTCGCGCCGCCGGCCATCGCGCTGGCGATTGGCGCGTATCTGAATGTGCAATTCCCCACCGTCGATCCGAAAACGGCGGCGGTCGGCGCCTACGTCGTGTTCATGACGCTGAACATTGTCGGTGTGCAGGTGGCGGCCACCTTCGAGTTGCTGATGACGCTGCTAGCGATCTTTGAATTGCTGGTGTTTATGGGCGTGGTGTCGCCGGGCTTCTCGGTGGTGAACTTCGTCAAGGGCGGCTGGTCGGGGCAGGATCATTTCAGCATCGCTTCCATCCCCGGCATGTTCGCGGCGATTCCGTTCGCGATCTGGTTCTTCCTGGCGATCGAGGGCGTGGCCATGGCCGCCGAGGAAGCCAAGGACCCGAAACGTTCGATTCCCATCGCCTATATCGCCGGCATCATTACGCTGGTGCTGCTGGCGATCGGCGTGATGGTGTTCGCCGGCGGCGCGGGCGACTGGACCAAGCTGGCCAACATCAACGACCCGCTGCCGCAGGCGATGAAGATCATCGTCGGCGAGCACAGCAACTGGCTGCACATGCTGGTGTGGCTGGGCCTGTTCGGGCTGATCGCTTCCTTCCACGGCATCATCCTCGGCTATTCGCGCCAGATCTTCGCCCTGGCGCGCGAGGCTTACCTGCCGCATTACTTCGCCAAGATCCATCCACGTTTCAAGACGCCGCACCGCGCCATCCTTGCGGGCGGCGTGATCGGCATCGCTGCCATCTATAGCGACGAGCTGATCAAGATCGGCGGCCAGACCCTGACCGCCAACATCGTCACCATGTCGGTGTTCGGTGCGATCACCATGTACATCCTCAGCATGCTCAGCCTGTTCAAGCTGCGCCGCGAGGAGCCGAACATGGTGCGTCCCTTCCGCGCACCGTTCTATCCATTGTTCCCGGCGGTCGCGCTGATCGGCGCGCTGGTTTGCCTGGTGACGATGATCTATTACAACCTGCTGATCTTCGGTGTGTTCGTCGGCTTCATGGCCGTCGGCTATGCATTCTTCCTGGCCACCAAGGGTAATCGCCAGCAACACGCGGCGTACGACGCCGTCTAACCCAAACCAACGGAGTCTCTTCAATGTCAAAATCCATTTTCTCCCTGCTGGCCGCGGCCGGATGCCTGGCTTGCGCGGCAGGCAGCGCACTGGCCGCAGACGCCGCACCTGCCGCTCCCGCACCGGCCTGGACCAACACCGGCAACGTGACGGTGGTGTCCGACTACATCTTCCGCGGCATCTCGCAGACCCAGGCCAAGCCGACCGTGCAGGCCAACCTGGACTTCACCCATGCCAGCGGCTTTTATGTCGGCCTGTTCGGCTCCGGCGTCTCGCACGCGGCCTATAACAACGGCAGCGGTTCGGAGATCGACCTCTACGGCGGCTACCGCTATCCGCTCAGCGCGGACAGTAACATCGACGCCGGCCTGGTCACCTACTGGTATCCCGGCGCGCACTTCGCGGCGGGCGGCAAGGACATCAAGTACCATACGCAGGAAGCCAAGCTGGGCGTGAACATCGGCGCCTTCAACGCCTACGCCTGGGTGGCGCTGAGCCAGTACTGGTTCGGCTTCGCGGTGCAGCCCGACACCGGCAAGCTGGCCAACACGCGCGGCACCGCCTACGCCGAAGTGAACTGGAATCCCGAACTGATGCCGGGCCTGGCGCTGAACCTGCACGCGGGCCGCCAGCAAGTGCGCAACATGAGCGATTTCAATTTCTTCGACGTCAAGGTGGGCGTGACCAAGACGATGGACGTGTGGGCGTTCACGGCGGCGGGCACCTACAACAGCGGCGACGCCAGCAAGAACGGCACGCCCTTGTGGACCTTCTTCAACGCCGACGGCAGCGGCAAGAACGTGGCACAAAAGCGCCTGGTGGTGACGGCCTCGCGCAATTTCTAGTCGTCATTCCCGCGCACGCGGGAACCCATGCCGCGCTTCTGACCAGGCGGCGTATGGGTTCCCGCTTTCGCGGGAACGACGGTTTCCACTATCGGGAGACGGCAATGAGCAGCTTTGCACATACGGTAGGCAGCAGGACATACCAGTTCCGCGACCTGAAGGACTTGATGGCGAAGGCGACGCCCGCGCGTTCCGGCGACTACCTGGCGGGGCTGGCGGCGGCCAGCGCCGAGGAGCGGGTGGCCGCGCAGATGGCGCTGGCCGAGCTGCCGCTGTCGCTGTTCCTGAACCAGATGGTGGTGCCGTATGAGCAGGACGAGGTGACGCGGCTGATCATCGACGATCACGACCGCGTGGCCTTCGCCCGCATCGCCCACCTGACCGTGGGCGACTTCCGCAACTGGCTGCTGGGCGACACGGCCGATGAGGTGGTCCTGGCCGCCGTCGCCCCCGGCATCACGCCGGAGATGGCGGCGGCCGTTTCCAAGATCATGCGCATCCAGGACCTGATCCTGGTGGCGAAGAAATGCCGCGTCGTTACCAGCTTCCGCAACACCATCGGCCTGGCGGGACGCATGTCGACCCGGCTGCAGCCGAACCACCCGACCGACGACGCCACCGGCATCGCCGCCAGCGTGCTGGACGGCCTGCTGTACGGCAGCGGCGACGCGGTGATCGGCATCAACCCCGCCACCGACAACGTGCCGCAGGTGATCAAGATCGTCACCATGCTCGACGAGATCATCGACCGCTACGGCATCCCCACGCAATCGTGCGTGCTGACCCACGTCACCAACACCATCGCCGCCATCGAGCGCGGCGCGCCGATCGACCTGGTGTTCCAGTCGATCGCCGGCACCGAGGCGGCCAACGCCAGCTTCGGCATCAACCTGGCGCTGCTGGCGGAGGCACAGCAGGCGGCGCTGTCGCTGCAGCGCGGCACGGTCGGCAACAACGTCATGTACTTCGAAACGGGGCAGGGCAGCGCGCTGTCGGCCAACGCGCATCACGGCGTCGACCAGCAGACCTGCGAGACGCGCGCCTACGCGGTGGCGCGCAAGTTCCAGCCGCTGCTGGTCAATTCGGTGGTCGGCTTCATCGGCCCCGAGTACCTGTACGACGGCAAGCAGATCGTGCGCGCCGGGCTGGAGGATCACTTCTGCGCCAAGCTGCTGGGCCTGCCGATGGGTTGCGACGTCTGCTACACCAATCACGCCGAGGCCGACCAGAACGACATGGATATCCTGCTGACCCTGCTGGGCACGGCCGGCTGCACCTTCGTCATGGGCATCCCCGGCTCGGACGACATCATGCTCAACTACCAGACCACGTCCTTCCACGACGCGCTGTATGCACGCCGCGTGCTGGGCCTGAAGCCGGCGCCGGAATTCGAGGCCTGGCTGAAGGAGATGGAGATCTTCACCCGCGACGATTACGTTACACTGGGCAAAGCGCTGCCGGCCTCCTTCCAGCAAGCGCTGGCCAGATTGAACTGATGGGAGCCCGCATGAACGACGACGATCACCTGCCGCCCTCCGGCTCTGCCGGCGACGAGGGTGTGGTGACGGCCAATCCGTGGTTGTCGCTGCGGCGCTTCACGGCCGCGCGCATCGCGCTGGGACGCAGCGGCGTCAGCCAGCCGACCGCGCCGCAGTTGGAGTTTCAGCTCGCACATGCCCGCGCGCGCGATGCCGTGCATCTGGCGCTCGATCACACCACGCTGGGCGAGGCCTTGCAGGCCGCGACCGGCTTGCCCTGCCTGGCGCTGCACAGCGCCGCCGCCAGCCGCGACATCTACCTGCAACGTCCCGACCTGGGCAGGCGGCTGGACGAGGCCTCGCGCCAGGCGCTGCTGGAGCGTCCTCGTGAGGAGGCCGGCTACGACCTGGCCTTCGTCATCGCCGACGGCCTGTCGGCGCTGGCCATCGAGCAGAACGCCGTGCCCTTCCTGAATGTGGTGATGGCGCGGCTGGCCGCCGAGTCGTGGTCGCTGGCGCCGCTGTCCATCGTGCGGCAGGGGCGGGTGGCGGTGGGCGACGAGGTGGGCGAGCTGCTGGGCGCGCGCGCGGTGGTGGTGCTGGTCGGCGAACGTCCGGGCCTGAGCTCGCCGGACAGCATGGGCCTGTACCTGACTTGGGCGCCGCGCACCGGCCTGACCGACGCCGCCCGCAATTGCATCTCGAATGTGCGTCCGGCGGGCTTGACCTACGACGACGCAGCCTTCAAGCTTCACTACTTGTTATCCGAATCGCGCCAGCGGCAGTTGTCCGGTGTCGCGCTGAAGGATGAAACAGCCACCGACAACACCACGCTGGACGCGCCGCCGCGCAACTTCCTGCTCGACCTCGATTAGTCGGCAGGCGGCCGTCCCGCCCAACCGATTAGCGAGAGACCGACAATGAGCCGTACCGGCCGACTTTTCATGCTGATGGATGCGATGCGCGGCTACCGCCGCCCCGTCACCGCCGCCCGCCTGGCCGAGCAGCTGGGTGTTTCCGAGCGCACCATCTACCGCGACATCCAGACACTGTCCGGCCTGGGCGCGCCACTGGAGGGCGAGGCCGGGGTCGGCTACATGCTCAAGGCCGGCTTCTTCCTGCCGCCGCTGATGTTCGGCACCGACGAGCTGGAGGCGCTGGTGCTGGGCGCGCGCTGGGTGCGCAGGCAGGGCGACGAGGCGCTGGCCGCCGCCGCCAACAATGCGCTGGCCAAGATCGCCGCCGCCACGCCCAAGGACCTGCGCGACGACATGGCCGAGACCAGCCTGTGGGTGCCGCTGGGCCAGGACCAGGACAACCCCAGCGACGTCCACGTGCGCCCGGTGCGTGAGGCGATCCGCTACCAGCACCGGCTGCGCATGGCTTACCAGGACGAGCACGGTAAGCCGTCGGAGCGGGTGGTGTGGCCGTTCGCGCTGGCCTTCCTGGAGGGCAAGCGCCTGCTGGCCGCGTGGTGCGAGCTGCGCATGGCTTTCCGCCATTTCCGCATCGACCGCATCGCGGCGGTGGAGTCGCTGGGGCAGCGCTATCCGGCCCGCCGCAGCGACCTGCTCAAGACCTGGCGCAAGGAACAGAACCTGCAGGAAGACTACTGACAAAAACTGTCGTGGCCCGGGTCTACGATGAAGTCCTCAACCCCTACATCGGAGACCTGCCATGCGCTTATACCACCACCCCGCTTCCACCAGCTCGCGCCGTGTGATGCTGGCAGCCCTGCACATGGGCACGCCGCTGGAACTGACCGAGGTAAACCTGATGAGCCCGGAAGACCGCCGCCGCCTGGTCGCGCTCAACCCCAACAGCAAGGTGCCGGTGCTGCAGGACGGCGACTTCATCCTGTGGGAATCCTGCGCCATCATGCAGTACCTGGCCGACCGCACGCTGGGCCAGACGCTGTACCCGGACAATATCCTGGTGCGGGCCGACATCAACCGCTGGCTGCTGTGGTCGTCGCAGCATTTCGCGCCGGCGCTGGGCGGCATCGTTTATGAAAACATCTGGAAGGGCCTGACCGGCGCCGGCGGCCCGGACGCGCACGAGCTGGAGCGCTACGGCCGCCAGGTGGCGCAGTTCGCCGCCGTGCTGGAGCAGCATCTGGCCGGGCGCGAGTGGATGGTCGGCGACAAGCTCAGCCTGGCGGACTTCGCGCTGGCCTCGTCGTTGATGTATGTCGAGCAAGCTAAATTGCCGGTCACCCAGTACCCGAAGGTGATGGCCTGGCTGGGGCGCATCCAGCAGCTGGATGCGTGGAAACAAACCGAGCCGGTGTGGTGATGGAAATGTGCTTCCATATGTGAACTGGCGCACAGAGCGGGCGCGGCAGGGCGGGTATTCTGGGCTTGTCTCCTCTGGAGGAGATCCCTAGTTTTGGACTTTGCCCGCTCCCCAGCGGGCTTTTTTTTCGTCGTTCCCGCGAAAGCGGGAATGACGGCGCTATAACATCAGCACCGCGTACAGCGATTGCACTTCCTGCGCCGATTCGCTCATGATGGCGTGCAGCGTGCCCTCGCCAACCACGAAGTCGATGGTGCGCGCGCCCTGCAGCGTGGTCGCGCCCGGACGCTGGTACAGCGGCGAATGCACCGGCGACAAATCATTGGCCAGCAGCAGCGTATCGCCCAGCGTTTCCGGCGGCAGCGCGCGCAGGCCGACCCACATCGATTCGATCGCCTTGTAGACGCCATCCGGCACGCCCAGCTTGGTCAGCACGCCGCGGCCGATTTCCACCTCGCCATGCTCGACCCAGTCTTCCGGCTCGCCGTTCATCGCTTCCGGGAACTCGCCGGCGCAGGACAGCATGTAGAAGCCCGCCACTTCGTGCACAATGCCGGCGAACAGCGCTGTGTCGGGATCGACGCGCGTGACGCGGCGCGCGATCACCTGCGACAGGGCCGCCACGTGCGCCGTGTGCTCCCACAGTTGATTGACCTTGGCCAGCAGGGAAGGTTCCGTGACCTGGCTGCCGATCTGGCGCACGATCAGCGCCGCCACCAGCGATTGCAGGGTGCGCACGCCGAGCCGCTGCACGGCCGCGCGCACGCTGGAGATTTCATTACCGGAACGGTTGTAGGCCACCGAGTTGGCGATGGCGACGCTGCGCGCCGCCAGCAACGGGTCTGCCTGGATGAGTTTGGCTGCCGCCTCGAAGTGGCAATCGGGATCGCTCAGCGCCTGCTGCAAGCGCAGCGAGGCATTGACGTTGGCCGGGAACGAAAGCTCCCCCCGGCTCGCCTGAGCAGCAATGGTCTTGAAGGCGTCGAGTCTGTCCATTGGAAAAAATTATACTCCCGAAAATTGCCGCAGGGCACTTTTCGTGAAAATACTTTGCCCTCCCGTGACATCGCGATTTCAATTGACCGGGTGTCAACCAAAATGTAAAGTGTAAACCTGACTGTCAAGTGCATTATCGAGGATTCCCAGGTGAAGACACTGACCAACGCGCCGGTCTACTACACGGTTGCACAAATCCAGTTTAATCCTATCCTGAATCTTGAGGGATATGTTCCGGCCATCCAGGCCAGGATGCGCGAGGCTTGCTTCCCCGATTTCAAGCGTGAAGTCTTCCAGCAACTCGCCGCCCCCAATGGCGGAATCGAGCAGGGCCAAATGGCGGCGCCGACGGTTACCCCTCTGTCTCGTTATATGTTCGGCGACATTGAAGGACGCTCGCTCTTCCTTCTTGATACCAACACGCTGTCTTTCCAGACCACTGCCTACGACACGTTCAAGACGTTTTCAGCAACCCTGTTGAAGGTGCTTGGAATTCTGCACGATGCTCTACACCTCGATTTTGTTGAAAGCATTGGAATTCGCTATCTGGATGCCGTCCTGCCGGCCAAGCACGGTGAGACGCTTCGAGACTACCTCGTACCGGAGGTGTTGGGGCTATCCGATCGAGATACGGGTGCGCTTCAACACTCGATAAGCGAGACGGCTACGGCCACCCAAAGCGGCCAATTGGTTTCCCGGGTACTCATCCGCCACGGAGCGGTTGGGCTTCCGTCGGACTGGGCTGGCGCACCTGCGCCGGCTATCGCATCCTGTTTTACGCATTCAAAGAGCCTTCACGCGATTATCGATACGGACGCTTCCTTCAATCAGCGTGAAGTGTTTGACCTGGCGAAGGTTGAGATGCGGCTGTCGGCACTACACGACGAAGTTGCGCTCTCATTTAAAGCGATGGTAACCGCCCACGCAATGACTGTTTGGGCATGCGCGCAGGTCGTGGAGGTAGCCGAGCCTGATCTGGTTCGCACTCCGAGCGAGAACTTGGCGCGCATCCGCGAAGTGCTTAACCCTGCAGTCTCCGATCTTGCGGCGACGTTGGGCGTATCGCGCCAGTCCGTCTACAACTGGCTGAATAGCGAGCCTGTCGCCGATGAAAATGCGGCCAAGCTGCGAGACCTCGCACAAGCGGCGGACGTGCTGGTTCACGAAGGTGTGACCATCAACTCCGCTCTTCTTAAGCGAAAGTTCGCCAACGGCCGCACGCTGATGCAGGTTGCCCAGGCGGGAGAGTCCGCACGCGATGCGGCATTGTTGCTTGCACAAATCTACAAACGTGAAGAAGGCCAGCGTCAGCGCATGAAAGCGCGATTCGCCCATCGAGCGAAGACACCCGCGACGGCGGACTTTGACCTGCCCATGGCCGGCGAAAATGGCTAGGGAGCGGGCATGGCGGAGTGGACGCGCGAAACACCGTGGCGGCAGGGCCGCTTACTGAGCCGTGAAGCCGCGGACGCATTGAATTTGCATCACGCGACTGAGCCAGGCCGGACTTTGGTTGTGGTCGCCTCGCATGACTGCGACTTGGCGCAGGCGCCCGAAAACGAACCAATGGTGGAAGTCATCGTCGGCCGCGCCATCGATGAACTGAACGGCAATAACACCCACGCCAAGGTCCCGCGTCGCCTGCATATTGCGTTTGAGGGGGCGTCACCTTGCCTCGGCGAATTCGAGGCGACCGCCAAAATCAGCGTATCCAAGAACGGACCGCTTGCGGATTTCCTGTCTCGTCCTGACAGCATGCTGTCGCCGGAAAACGCCAATACCTTTCAACGGTGGCTGGCCAGTCGCTATCGCCGGTCAGCGTTCCCCGATGAGTTCGATAGGCGACTTAAGGATGAGAAGCTGGCCGAGAAAATCACCAAGGCCGTCAAGCCCCACGGCGAACTGATTTCCGGCGTGTTTTTCGATGTGGACGAAGGACTCGATGTAAAGCGGGATGGCGCCGAGGACACCTACACTCTCGATATTTATATTCTGCATCCAGACGAACCAGACCACGCGACCGCAGCCGCTGCCGCCCAGCAGACGGTCGAGCAGATACGTGCAGCCTTCACGAACAGGCTTTTCATTCCAACCAAGAGTTGGAAGCAAATCGAACTGCGCTACAGCGAAGCGCTGTCTGAGGCAGTCCTGACCTATCAACAGTACAAGCAACTCAAGCGCTGGCCGCTGGACCATATCAGTCTGGGCGGCGCGCCACAACAAGCAGTGCCAGCGGATTGAAGCCGCCGGCAGCTTATCTTTTACCCCGCCGATAAGCTGCCAGATGTTCTTATTGCTCGCTGAAGATGGCGTCGCAGCCGTCTTGGGTGGCGTCGGTGTCCTGCAGTTCGTCGGTCAGGCCGAGGTCGAACAGCTCCTCGATCGCGTTCATGAAGCTGTTGTGCTTGGTCGCGCCGATCAGGCGGTAGATCTCGCCGTCTTCATTGCGGATGCCGATGATCAGCTTTTCCTGGCGGACCACGTCCGGCGTGGACTGGTTCAACAGCAGGTTGCCGATGATGTGTTTGTCGAATTTGGCAGGCTTTTTGCCTTCGAGCAGAGTCGTTTTCAAATGATTTCCTTGGTTGAGTCGCGGGTGGACGGGCATTCGGTATGGCCGGCCGTGATTACAGTTTTAAGATCGGTCAGGGTTTTTTCAAGGGCGGCGAAATCGTCTTCGCTGTAGTGCGCGAACACTTTTCCGCTTTCCTTGACGACTTGCGGGAAGACCTTGCAGAACACCTGCTCGCCCTCCGCCGTCAGCCGGACAAAGAAGGAACGTTTGTCGCAATCATTGCGCTGACGCTCCACCAGACCTTTTTGCTCCAATCGCTCGATCACGCCGGTCAGCGTCCCCTTGGTGATCAGCGTCTTGTCGCCCAATTCTTTATAGGACATGCCGGGCGTATTGCCCAGCGTGGCGATGATGTCGAACTGGGCGTGCGTCAGGCCGCTCTGGCGCACGTACTGTCCAGAGAGCCGTTCGTAGCTCTGTAAGCAATCGGCCAGCAGCCGGATACTTTTCAAAAATCGTTCACCCATAGACGGTGATTATAGCCGGTTCGCGCAGGCAATCTTGGCCGGGACTATAATGGCGGACGCACATTCATAATAAAAAAACCATGCCTCAACACTTGCGCGGCATCGCCGCTTTGCTGATCGTGACCCTGGTTTGGGGCACGACTTTCCCTGCGATGAAGAACATGACCGGCTACCTGTCGGCCAGCTGGATCGTGCTGTGCCGCTTCGCGCTGGCCGGCCTGCTGTTGTCGCCATTTATGTGGCGCGCCAAATGGAACGATGTCCGATGGGGCATCGTGGCCGGTGCGGTGTTGTTCCTGTGCTACGTGTTCCAGATCGAGGGACTGGCGCTGACCAGCTCCAACCGCAACGCCTTCGTCACCGGCCTGAACGTGCTGGTGCCGCCGCTGCTGGGCGTGCTGATGGGCGCGCGGCTGGAGCGCCGCATCGTGGTCGCGCTGGTGCTGGCGCTGGCCGGCTTGTTCGCGCTGTGCTGGGAGGGCAGCTTCACCTGGGGCCGCGGCGACACGCTGGCGCTGCTGTGCGCGCTGTTCTTTGGCATCTACGTCAAGCTGATGGAGTCCACCACCCGCAAGGTCGAGAAGCTGATGGTGCTGACCGCCTCGCAGATCCTGACCGTGGCCGTGTGCGCCGCGATCTGGCTGCTGATCCGCGAAGTGCCGCTGGGCCTGGCCGAGCGCAGCCAGGACTTGCCCGACTACGTGAGTTACGTCGGCAAGGGCTTGCGGATATACGGCCTGAACCTGGCCTACCTGGGCGTGGTCGCCACGGCTGCCATCATCTCGTTGCAGACCTGGGGCCAGAGCCACAGCAGCGCCAACGAGGCGGCGGTGATCTACGCCTTCGAACCGGCATGCGCGGCCATCTTCGCGTATTTCTGGCTGGGCGAGACGCTGGCCTGGAACGGCCTGCTAGGCGCTACGCTGCTCATCGGCGGCATGATCGTCAGCCAGTGGAGCACCGAGCGGCCCGCCGCCGCGCTGGCCCCGGAGTAAGTGTTCTATGTCTTTTGATAATTTATCCCGCGTCACGCAAGAGCGGCCGTTGCGCATGCTGCTGGTGAACGCGGGCGAGGCTGAGGCCATCACGTGGGCCGGCCTGGTGCAGCCGCTGCGCCTGGCCGCCGCCGCGCTGGGCCGCGATATGCTGCACCTGGAAACCATGACCCCGTCGCAAGTGGTGCTGGCCCAGCCGGGCTGGCATATCGCGCTGCTGGTGGCCGACGAGGGCCAGTCGCCGATGGCGCCCGAGCTGAGCCGCGCCGTCATCGAGCGCTGCCGCTCGGCCGAATACTGGGGCGGCGTCGGCGCCGGCGTGCTGTGGCTGGCCAGCGCCGGCCTGATGGCGGGCGTGCGCATCGCGCTGCCGTGGGCGCTGTACGCGGACACCGAGGGCATCTCCGAACGCGCCATCCTGACGCCCCACCTGTTCGAGCTGGACGGCCGCCACCTGAGCTGCTGCGGCGGCGCCGCCAGCATCGACTTCGCGTTGACGATGATCGAGCACCTGTTCGGCGCCACCGTGCAGGCCTCCGTCAAGGAAAGCTTGTGCATCGAGCGCGTGCGCGGTCACGAGGAGCGCCAGCGGGTCGCCCTGCAGGCGCGCTTCGGCGCCCTGCAGCCGCGCCTGTCCGAGGCGGTGACGCTGATGGAGACCAATATCGAGGAGCCGCTGTCCACCGACGACATCGCCAACCTGGTCGGCCTGTCGCGCCGCCAGCTGGAGCGGCTGTTCAAGCAATACCTGGGCAGCCTGCCGTCGCGTTACTACCTGGAGCTGCGCCTGCAGCGCGCGCGCCAGCTGCTGCTGGAGACTAACCACTCCATCGTGCAGGTGGGGCTGATGTGCGGCTTCTCGTCCGGCTCGCACTTCTCGACCGCCTTCGGCGCGCTGTTCGGCAATACCCCGCGCGAGGAGCGGCAACGCAAGCTGATGCCATAGCGCCGTCGTTCCCGCGCAGGCGGGAACCCATGCGGAGGCGGACTGGACGCGGCGTATGGATTCCCGCCTGCGCGGGAATGACGTGATCGTTCTGATAAGCTTACTTTCGTGGCCAAAAGTGAAAATCCTTGTCGCCATTAGAAAAGAGTTTTAGCATGCCGCTTTTTATAATGGGTCCACGCGGTGCTGTGCCGCGCCTTACCCAACATTGATAGGGAATGCCATGAACGCCAAGCTCGATACGACCGTAACCACCCGTCCTGTAACTCGTCAGACTTTTGATGAAGTTCTGGTGCCAACCTATGCACCTGCAGCGATGGTACCGGTCCGAGGCGCTGGCCTGGACCTGTGGGACCAGAATGGCAAGCACTACCTGGACTTCACGTCCGGCATCGCCGTGGCCGCGCTGGGCCACTGCAACCCGATCGTGGTCGAGGCGCTGACCCGCCAGGCCAACACCCTGTGGCACCTGGGCAATGGCTACACCAACGAGCCAGTGCTGCGTTTGGCCACCGCGCTGACCGAAGCGACCTTCGCCGACCGCGCCTTCTTCTGCAACTCCGGCGCCGAAGCCAACGAAGCCGCGCTGAAGCTGGCCCGCAAATACGCCCACACCAAGTTCGGCCCGCACAAGTCGCGCATCGTGTCGTGCTACCAGTCGTTCCACGGCCGCACGCTGTTCACCGTGTCGGTGGGCGGCCAGTCCAAGTACACCGAAGGCTTCGAGCCGCTGCCGCCGGCGATCGAACACGTCACCTATAACGACATCGAGTCCGCACGCGCCGCCATCGGCGACGACGTCTGCGCCGTGATCGTCGAACCGCTGCAAGGCGAAGGCGGCGTGGTCCCGGGCGACAAGGCCTTCCTGCAAGAGCTGCGCGACCTGTGCACCAAGACCGGCGCCCTGCTGATCTTCGACGAAGTACAGTGCGGCATGGGCCGCACCGGCGACCTGTTCCACTACATGACCTATGGCATCACCCCGGACATCCTGACTTCGGCCAAGGCACTGGGCAACGGCTATCCGATCGGCGCCATGCTGACCACCGAGGAACTGGCCAAGACGCTGGGCGTGGGCACCCACGGCACCACCTACGGCGGCAACCCGTTGGCCGCGACCGTGGCGCTGACCGTGCTGGACACGATCAACCAGCCGGCCTTCCTGGCCCGCGTCAAGGAAGCCAGCGCCAAGCTGCGCGCGACGATGGAAAAACTGGTGGCCGATTATCCGCAGGTGTTCACGCTGGTGCGCGGCGCCGGTCTGCTGCTGGGCCTGGTCGTGACCGACGCCTGGAAAGGCCGTTCGAAGGACATCCAGCGCGCCGCCGAGGGCAATGGTCTGATGGTGCTGATCGCCGGCATGGACGTGGTGCGCCTGGCGCCTGCGCTGATCGTCACCGACGCGCAGATCGCCGAAGCCGACCGCATCCTGCGCCTGTCGCTGGACGGCATGCTCAAGGCTGCCTAAGCAGCACCAACGGCGGCGGACTGGTTCCGCCGTCTTTCATTCCAGCCCGGTGCGCTCTGCGCCGGGCTTGTGCATTAATCTGAGGAGTTCACATGTATGTAGTCCGTCCGGTCGAACTTGCGGATATCGCTGCCCTCGAAGCGCTGGCCGCGGTCACCATGCCGGGTGTGCACACCTTGCCGAAAACGCGCGAGAAGATCGCCGACATGATCGAACGTTCGATCGCCTCGTTCGCCGCCCACGTCGACATCCCCAGCGAGGAATCCTACCTGCTGGTGCTGGAGTCGCCGAAGGACAAGACCATCGTCGGCACCGCCGCGATCTTTGCGGCGGCCGGTTCCAACGGCACCTATTTCTCCTTCCGTAACGACGTGATCCAGCAGGTATCGCGCGACCTGAACATCAGCCACAGCGTGCACGCGCTGACGCTGTGCTCCGAGCTGACCGGCTATTCGCAGCTGTCGAGCTTTTACGTCGGCGAGCGGGAACACGGCACGCCGGAAGCGGCGCTGCTGTCGCGCGCGCGGCTGATGTTCGCCGTGCTGGCGCCGCACCGCTTCGCCGACCGCTTCTTCGTGCCGCTGGCCGGCGTGACCGACGCCGACGGCGGTTCGCCGTTCTGGGATGCGCTGGGCCGCAAATTTTTCAAGATGGACTTCCTCGACGCCGAACGCGTGATCGGCGGCGCCCGCAACCGCACGCTGATCGTCGAGCTGATGCCGCACTATCCGGTCTACGTGCCACTGCTGCCGGGCGACGCGCAGGCGGCCATGGGCCAGATCCATCCGTCGGGCGAGCTGGCGTTCAACCTGCTGACGGCCGAAGGCTTCGAAGCCGACGACTACATCGACATCTTCGACGGCGGCCCTATCCTGCAGGCGCACAAGAATTCGCTGCGCACCTTCAACGGCGCGCTGCAGCGCCGCGCGACCGCCGCCGCCGAATCGCCGGACCGCGGCCGCGAACCGCAGGTGCGCTACGCGGTGGCCTCGGGCGCCGAACATAACTTCCGCGCCGTGATCACGCATTGCGCCGCGCTGGAATCGCAAGTCAACGTGGCGCTGCCTGCCGACGTGCTGGAAGCGCTTCAGATCGCCGAAGGCGATACCGTCATCTGCGTCAGAATCTAAGAGTGGACCAATTATGCTAGTAGTACGCGCAATCACAGCCAACGACCTCGACGCCCTGTACGTGATGGCCACGCAGGTCGGCAGCGGCATGACCACCCTCAAGCCGGACATGAAGATGATGGGCGACCGCCTGGCGATCGCCGTCGCCTCGTTCGCCGAGACCATCCCGCCCGAAAAGCGCGACTACATGTTCGTCATGGAGGACACCAGCAACGGCCGCATCGCCGGAGTGTGCGCGATCAAGGGCGCGGTCGGCCTGACCGAACCGTTCTACAACTACCGCATCGGCACCCTGGTGCACTCCAGCCGCGAGCTGGACGTGTTCACCCGCATGGACACGCTGTACCTGTCGAACGACCTGACCGGCAGCACCGAACTGTGCTCGCTGTTCCTGGCGCCGGACTACCGCACCGGCAACAACGGCAAGCTGCTGTCGAAGAGCCGCTTCCTGTTCATCGCCCAGTTCCCGCACCTGTTCACCGAAAAGCTGATCGCCGAAATGCGCGGCTACCAGGAGGAGAGCGGCCGTTCGCCGTTCTACGAGGGCCTGGGCCGCCACTTCTTCAAGATGGACTTCGACCACGTCGACGACCTGACCGCCGTCGGCAAGAAGTCCTTCATCGCCGAACTGATGCCGCGCCAGCCGCTGTACGTGGACTACCTGCCGGAGGACGCGCAGCAAGTGATCGGCAAGGTCCACACGTCGACCGCGCCGGCGCGCCGCCTGCTGGAGCAGGAAGGCCTGTACTTCGAAGGCTACGTCGACATCTTCGACGCCGGCCCGGTGCTGCAGGCGCGCGTGTCGGAACTGCGCGCCATGCGCGAAAGCACGCTGGCCGAAATCGGCCCGACGACGGACTGGGATTCGGCCTGCGCGCCGGAATCCGCGCCCGCCGAACCGATGCTGGTGTCGAACACCACGCTCAAGGATTTCCGCATGATCCTGTCGCAATCGGTGCCGGTCAACGGCGCCATCGCGCTGCCGGAAGCCGAACAACAACTCCTGCACTGCCATACCGGCGATACGGTGCGCACGCTGTCCCTTAATTTGAGGAAGAATCCACATGTCTAAAGCTTTGAGTAACTTCATCAACGGCGAATGGCTCGCCGGTAGCGGCGCCGAACTGGTCACCATCGACCCATCGAACGGCAAGCAGACCTGGGCCAGCAATGAATCGACCGCGCAGGACGTGGGCCACGCCGCCGCCGCCGCGTGCGACGCGTTTGAAGCCTGGGCCTTGACGCCGCTGGCCGAGCGCATCGCCGTCTGCACCCGTTTCCGCGACCTGCTCAAGCAGGACGCCGAGGAGCTGGCGCTGCTGATCGCCGAGGAAGTGGGCAAGCCGATGTGGGAAGCCCGCACCGAAGTGACCACCATGGCCAACAAGATCGACATCTCGGTGCAGGCCTACGGTGCGCGCACCGGCGAAACCCAGAACAAGGTCGCCGACGGCGAGGCCGTGCTGCGCCACCGTCCGCACGGCGTGTTCGGCGTGTTCGGTCCCTACAACTTCCCAGGCCACCTGCCGAACGGCCATATCGTGCCTGCGCTTATCGCCGGTAACACCGTGGTCTTCAAGCCGAGCGAGTACGCGCCGCGCACCGCCGTCAAGACGGTGCAGCTGTGGGAAAAGGCCGGTGTGCCGAAAGGCGTGATCAACCTGGTCAACGGCGGCCGCGACGCCGGCGTCGCGCTGGGCCAGAATGATCTGCTGGACGGCGTGCTGTTCACCGGCAGCTGCCAGACCGGCACCGCGCTGCACAAGCAGTTCGGCGGCCAGCCGGGCAAGATGCTGGCGCTGGAAATGGGCGGTAACAATCCGCTGGTGGTGTGGGACGTCAAGGATATCGACGCCGCCGTGTTCATGGCGATTTCGTCGGCCTTCATTTCGGCCGGCCAGCGCTGCACCTGCGCGCGTCGCCTGATCGTCAAGCAGGGCGCGGAAGGCGATGCGATCGTCGCGCGCCTGGTCGACGTGGCCAGCCGCCTGACCATCGGCGCCTCCGCCGCGGAACCTGCGCCGTTCATGGGCCCTGTCGTTTCGGCGGCCATCGCCAAGCGCCTGGTGCAGGCGCAGGCCGACATGATCGCCAAGGGCGGCAAGAGCCTGCTGGCCATGCGTCAGCTGGTGGACAACACCGGCTTTGTGAGCGCCGGCATCGTCGATGTCACCGACGCCCAAGGCATTCCGGATGAAGAATGGTTCGGCCCTCTGCTGCAGGTGATCCGTGTTGCGGACTTCGACAGCGCGATCAAGGCCGCCAACGCCACCGAATTCGGCCTGGCCTCGGCGCTGATCTCGAACGACGAAAACCTGTGGAAGATTTTCCAGGTGCGCGCACGCGCCGGCATCGTCAACTGGAACCGTCCGACCACCGGCGCCGCCAGCAGCGCGCCGTTCGGCGGCGTGGGCAAGTCGGGCAACCATCGCCCGAGCGCTTACTACGCGGCCGACTACTGCGCCTATCCGGTCGCCTCGATCGAAAACAACGTACTTGAAATGCCTGCGAAACTGTCGCCGGGCATGCACTTCTAAGGAATCGAGATGCGCGCACGCGAATTCAACTTCGACGGCCTGGTAGGCCCATCGCACAACTACGCCGGTCTGTCGTTCGGCAATGTGGCCTCGTTCAGCAACGTCAAGAGCGCCTCGAATCCGAAGCTGGCTGCGCTGCAAGGGCTGGCCAAGATGCGCGCGCTGGCCGCGCGTGGCTTCGGCCAGGCGCTGCTGCCGCCGCAGGACCGTCCGAATTTCCGCCTGCTGCGCAGTATCGGTTTCACCGGCAGCGATGCCGAGGTGCTGGCCAAGGCCGCCAAGGAGTCGCCGGTGATCCTGGCGTGCGCCTACTCGGCCTCGCCGATGTGGACCGCCAACGCGGCCACGGTCAGCCCGTCCGCCGACAGCGCCGATGGCCGCACCCATTTCACGCCCGCCAACCTGAATAACAAGCTGCATCGCGCCTTCGAGCACGCGCAGTCGGCACGCTCGCTGCGCGCCATCTTCAAGGACGAGAAACACTTCGCCGTACATGACGCGCTGCCAGGCACGCCGGCGTTCGGCGACGAGGGCGCGGCCAACCACACGCGCCTGTGCAAGGACCACGGCAGCGCCGCCGTCGAGATGTTCGTCTACGGCCGCACCGAGTTCGACGCCTCGGCGCCGGCGCCTAAAAAATACCCGGCCCGCCAGACGCTGGAAGCCTCGCAGGCGGTGGCGCGCCTGCACGGCCTGTCGGCCGAGCGCACCGTCTACATCCAGCAGAATTCGGACGTGATCGACCAGGGCGTGTTCCACAACGACGTGATCGCGGTCGGCAACGGCAATGTGCTGTTTTACCACGAGCAGGCGTTCGCTGACGAAGCGGGCGCGCTGGAGCAGCTGCGCCGCGCGATGGGCGGCGTGGGCGCGGACCTGAACGCGATCCGCGTCGATACCGCCAAGGTGTCGGTGGCCGACGCGGTGCACAGCTACCTGTTCAACAGCCAGCTGCTGAGCAAGGACAACGGCAAGATGGCGCTGGTGATCCCGCAGGAGTGCGAGGAAAACGCCGCCGTCGCGGCCTATCTGCAAGGCTTGGTCGCCAGCGGCAACGCGGTCGACGAACTGATTCACTTCGACCTGCGCCAGTCGATGCGCAACGGCGGCGGTCCCGCGTGCCTGCGGCTGCGCGTGGCGCTGACCGACGCCGAAGCGGCTGCCATGCATCAAGGCGTGGTGATGACCGAGGCGCTGTACCACACGCTGGTGGCGTGGGTGGAGAAGCATTACCGCGACCGTCTGGAACCGTCCGACCTGGCCGATCCCGCGCTGGCGATCGAGGTCCACACCGCGCTGGAAGACCTGAGCCGCATTCTGGGCCTGCCAGGGCTGTACGATTTGTAAAACAGATTTTCGCCCCCATATGACGATTTGGTGTTTAATTACACTCGACCACCGCCGCGCAGCCACAAGCCGGCGCGGCCCTGCAACATAAAATACACATAACGTATTGGAGAAGCACGATGAAACAAATGCCACAAGACCTGCGCGCCCAGACGCTGGATTTGGTCAACGCCAGCAAGCCGGCCAGCGACAGCAGCCAGGTCGCAGCGCTGATCAGCGCCTGGCTCGGATCCCTGGACGATGAAGACCTGGCGGGCACCGCCCCCGGCAGCCTTGCCCCGGTTTTGTGGGACGGTTTCACGCAAGCCTCCAAGCGTTCCGGCTCCGGCGCGCAAATCGCCAAGCTGCGCTACGCGGATGGCCGCGGCGGCATGGCCACCGCGCTGCTGGTCCTGAACGACGACATGCCTTACCTGGTCGATTCGATCGTCATGGCGATGCGCAAGCTGCGCGTGGGCGTTAGTGGTGTATTGAACTCGGTGCTGCCGGTCACGCGCAACGCGGACGGCGTGGTCACCGCGGTCGGCCAGAGCGGCGCCAAGCTCGAATCGTATGTCATGTGTCTGCTGTCCGAAGACCTGGCCGACGCCGAAATCGGCATGCTGTCCGAGCGTCTGGAAATGGTGTCGCGCGACGCCGCCGTGGTGCGCCGCGACAAGGCTGCGATGCTGGAACACTTCAGCCGCATCGGCGCCGAAGCCGCATCGCACGGCGAGGAAGGCAAGGAAGTCGCAGCCTTCCTGGAATGGGCCAAGACCGAAGGCTTCGAGCCGTTCGGCTACGCCTACTACCAGGTCAAGCCGGGCGCGCGCGAACTGGAACGCGATATCCCTAGCCGCATCGGCGTGCTGCAGGATACGGCGCATCCGGTCTACGGCACCTGCCTGGCCAATATCCCCGGCGACTTCGACACGCTGTCGAAGCGCGTCCACACGCTGTCCATCGTCAAGGCCGACGTCGAAGGCACGCTGCACCGCGACCAGCAGCTGGACTTCATCGGCATCCGCCACACCGACGCGCAAGGCGCGATCCTGGGCGAATACTGCTTCGTGGGCCTGTTCACCCGCGCCGCCACCGCGACGCCGCTGAACCGCCTGCCGTTCGCGCGTGGCCGCGTGGCCAAGGTGCTGAGCATCGCCGGCGTGCGCCAGGAAGGCTTCCGCGCCGAGAAATTCATCGAGATCCTGGAATCGCTGCCGCGCACCGAGGCGCTGGAAGCGGAACCTGAATGGCTGGCCGAAGTGTGCGGCGCCGTCGTATCGCTGTACAAGCAGCCGCGCACCAAGGTGTTCGCCCGCCGCGACGTGTATGCGCGCCACCTGAACGTGCTGGTCTACCTGCCGCGCGAGCGTTACAGCGCAAGCGTCGCTTCGTCGCTGGCCAAGGCGCTGCAAGCCAGCTCCGGCGCCCAGCATGTCAGCTCGCAAACGCTGGTGGCCGACGGCCCGCTGGCCCGCGTGTACCTGATCGCCCACGGCGCGCGTTATCCGCTGGACCTGGAATCCGATATCCAGCAACCGCTGTTGTCGGTGCTGGACGGCTGGCACGACCAGTTCTCCGCACTGGCCGACGCCGTGGCCGATGTGCCGCTGCGCGCCAGCCTGCGCAAGATGTGCGCCACGCTGCCGACCGATTACGTCGCCGCCACCGCGCCGGAAGCCGCCTTCCACGACTTGGGCACCATCCTGCGCAATACCGATCCATCTCGCGTGGACGTGCGCGTGGAAACCGTGGCCGATGCCACCACCATCCGTTTGTACTCCGTCGACCGCGTACCGTCGCTGTCGACCATCCTGCCCGCGCTGCATAACGCCGGCGTGGCGATCGACCGCGAACAGGCGCACTCGCTGCGCGTGGATGGCCAGCGCCATTTCGTCACCAGCCTCTCGGTCAATGCCGCCAGCGGCGCCAACCTGGCCAAGCCGGAAATCGTGCCGGTCGCGCAGGAGCTGTTCACCGCATTGTTCAACAACGAAGCCGAGGACGGCCGCCTGAATGGACTGGTCATCGAAGGCGGCTTGAGTGTGCGCCAGGTGCAGTTGGTGCGCGCCTACATGAGCTACTGGCGCCAGACCGGCAGCCGCTTCTCAGTGCGCTACATCGCCGAGACGCTGCGCAAGCAGCCGGTGGTGGTCAAGCAGCTGGTGGACGCTTTCCTGCAGCGCTTCAACCCTGCGCTGGACGACGCCACCCGCGCCGCCGCGCTGGATGCGCTGGCCGGCATCAAGAGCCGCCTGCCGGCGATTAACCACGCCGACAGCGAGGAAGTGCTGGGCGCGATGACGGACCTGATGTCCGCCACGCTGCGCACCAACTACTTCCAGAACAACCAGAAGGGCGACAAGATCATCTTCAAGTTCGACACCAGCAATCTGTCGCTGGTGCCGGAACCGCGTCCGTTCCGCGAGATCTTCGTGTTCTCGCGCCGCTTCGAAGGCGTGCACCTGCGCGGCGGCCCGGTCGCCCGTGGTGGCCTGCGCTGGTCGGACCGCATGGAAGACTACCGCACCGAAGTCCTCGGCCTGGTGAAGGCCCAGATGGTGAAGAACGCCGTCATCGTGCCGGCCGGCGCCAAGGGCGGCTTCGTCTGCAAGCAGATGCCGAAGGACGCCGTGCGTGAAACCATCGCGGCCGAAGGCGAAGCGGTGTACCGCCTGTTCATCGCCAGCCTGCTGGAAATGACCGACAACCGCGTGCTGGGCAAAATCGTTTCGCCGGCCGACACCGTCTGCTACGACGGCAACGATCCATACCTGGTGGTGGCGGCCGACAAGGGCACCGCGACCTTCTCCGACATCGCCAACGGCATCGCCGTGCAGCGCGGCTTCTGGCTGGGCGACGCGTTCGCGTCGGGCGGTTCGAACGGCTACGACCACAAGAAGATGGGCATCACCGCCAAGGGCGCGTTCGAAGCCGTCAAGCGCCACTTCTACGAAATGGACCACGACATCCATGCCACGCCTGTGACGATGGTCGGCGTGGGCGACATGTCGGGCGACGTGTTCGGCAACGGCGCGCTGCTGTCGCGCAAACTGAAAATCGTGGCGGCCTTCGATCACCGCCACATCTTCCTCGATCCGAATCCGGACATGGAAAAATCCTTCGTCGAACGCGAGCGCATGTTCGCGCTGCCGCGCTCCTCGTGGGACGACTACAACAAGGAGCTGATCTCGGCCGGCGGCGGCGTGTTCCCGCGCAGCGCCCGCAGCATCGAGCTGTCGCCGCAGATCCGCGCCACGCTGGATATCGAGGAAACCTCGCTGCCGCCTGAAGAACTGATGCACCGCATCCTGCTGGCGCCTGTGGACCTGTTCTACAACGGCGGCATCGGCACCTACATCAAGGCGTCGACCGAATCGCACGCGCAGGTGAAGGACCGCGCCAACGACAATATCCGCGTGGACGGCAACCAGCTGCGCTGCAAGGTCGTGGCGGAAGGCGGCAACCTGGGCGCGACTCAGGCCGGCCGCATCGAGTTCGCGCTGGCGGGTGGCCGCATCTTCACCGATGCGATCGACAACTCGGCCGGCGTGGATTGCTCGGACCATGAAGTGAACGCGAAGATGTGGCTGGACGTGGAAATGAACGCCGGCCAGTTGAGCGAGGCAGACCGCAACCGCGTGCTGAACGAAATGACCGCCGACATCGAGCGCCTGGTCCTGCGCGACAACACGCTGCAAACGCAGCTGCTGGTGCGCGAGGCGCAAGCGCAGGTCGACGCCGCGGTGCAGGATGGCTATGCCGCGCTGATCGCGTCGCTGGAGGAAGAGGGCGCGCTGTCGCGTGAGCTGGAGCAGCTGCCATCGGTGGCCGAACTGGCCCGCCGCAAGGCCGACGGCCGTGGCCTGACCACGCCGGAGCTGGCGGTGGTGATCGCCAACGTGAAGAACCGCTACAAGCGCATCCTGTCGGCGCTGCCGTTGACGGACCTGAGCTGGGCCGAGTCGGTGCTCAAGCCGTACTTCCCGGACCTGCTGGTGGCAACCCGTCCTGCACTGGCGCACCCGCTGGCCAACGCCATCCTGGCGACCGTGCTGGCCAACGAATCGGTCAACCGCTGCGGTCCGCTGATGCTGCGCCAACTGGCCGGCGAACATGGCGTGGACGAATCGGATGTGATCCTGGCGTGGGGCCAGGCTTGGTCCGCGCTGAACCTGGCGCCGATCTTCACGACGCTCGATGCGGATGCATTGAAGGTGCCGCGCGCCGTGTCGATCAAGGTCGATGCGCGTACCCGCGTGCTGCAAAAGTCGGTGATCGAAGGCGCGCTGTCGGTGCCTGCCGACCAGCTGCGCGCCGGCGTGGCCGAGCTGACCAAGCTGTTCGCCAAGCCTGAGACGCTGGCGCAGTTGACTCCGGCCGATGGCCAGTCGGATGCGGACATCACGTCCGGCCTGCGCGCCGAATTCGTCCAGGCCTGGAAGGCTGTCGATGCGATCGATGCGGTGGCGGCGTTTGTGTTCGCGGCACTGTCGGTATCGCGTCCGGAAGGCATGGACCTGCCGGCGTTCCTGCAAGTGGGCCTGGCGCTGCGCGCGCAGGTCGGCATCGACATGCTGGAGCGCGGCCTGAAGCTGCCGGCCACCAGCCGTTCGCAGGAGCAGCTGCGCAGCTACGCGCAGAACGCGCTGCGCCGCACGCAGCAACGCCTGCTGTCGCAGGTGCTGCAGCATGCGACCGGCGGCCATACGGCGGCGGAGGCGGTGGAAGTCGTCGCTAACACGCTGGGCTTGTCCGGTTACGCCGCGTCGGCCGATCTGGAACAGGCGATGCTGGACGTCTGGGCTTTGTCCGAGGCGACCAATTCCGGTAACACGATGCTGGTGGTGTGATGAGCGATTTACCCAAGGCTTTGCCTGAGTCGGTGCGTGCACTGGCTGAAGCGGATTTCAGCGTGGTCGCGCAGCGCTTTTCGGCGGCCGGGTTTGCGGTGACGCAGCCGGCCGACGGCATCCTGACGATCAAGGCCGAGGGTGAACGTCCGAGCGTGCTGGTTTCGGTTGGCGTGCACGGCGACGAGACCGGGCCGATCGAGGTGGTGGCGTATCTGCTGGAGGCCTTGTCGCAGCAGGCTTCCTCGCTCGCGGTCAACCTGATGCTTTGCGTCGGCAATATCGGCGCCATCAGGGCCGGCAAGCGTTTCATCGACGCCGACTTGAACCGCATGTTCCGCAAGGAGCGCGGTTCGTTGGAAGGCACGGCCGAAGCGGCGCGCGCCGATGTGATGATCGCCGCGACCGCGGCCTTCTTCGAGGGCGCGGGACCGGTGCGCTGGCATCTGGATCTGCATACGGCGATACGGCCGTCGGTGTATCCGACGTTCGCTATCGTGCCGGAGCTGATTCCCGACCAGCCGCGCCGCGAGTTGATCGAGTGGCTGGGATTGGCCGGCATCGGTGCGGTCATCATGAATCCTGCTTCGGTGGGGACGTACAGCTACTACTCGGCCGAGCATCACGCGGCGGCCGGCACCACGGTGGAACTGGGGCGTATCGGCACGCTGGGGCAGAACGATCTGTCGCAGTTTGCCGATGCGTCGCTGGCGTTGGACGACTTGCTGCGCGGCGCGGCCAAGCGCGAGGCCAGGCAGCAGCCGCACGTGTTCAACACAGCGCGCCAGATCATCAAGTTGAGCGACAAGTTCCAGATGGCGTTCGGCAAAGAGACGCACAACTTCACTGCCCTCAAGCAGGGCGAGGAAATCGCGCGCGATGGCGACACCGTCTATACCGTCCAGCATCCCGAGGAGCTGGTGGTGTTCCCCAATCCGGACGTGCGCGTCGGCCTGCGCGCGGGCCTGATGGTGGTGCGCGTTTCCTGATCTTTACGCCGCTTTACACTTTGCGGGGTCATAGTTACACCGATTGTTTCGTTAACAGGAATAGCATTCCTTAACTACGGAGTAATCGACATGACGACAGCAATCAGCGGCGTTTCAAGCGGCAGCACCCAAGCCACCACCTTCGATCCTGCGAAGGGCGCGGCCCGCTTCGCGGCCAAGGTATTCACAGACCTGGATACCGACAAGGACGGCAAGGTCAACAAGGACGAATTCGTATCGGGGCTGGCGTCGAAGGGCGTGTCGGCCGATGACGCCACCAAGCAGTTCGACGCGATCGATACGCAGAAGACCGGTTCGATCACCCAATCCGACCTGGAGACCGCGATCAAGAGCGGCTCCTTCGCTCCACCGCGCCCCAATGGCGGCGGCGAAGCGGGCGGCCCCGGCGGCCCCGGCGGCCCGCAAGGCGGCCAGCATGCGGAAGGCGGACATGGTGCGGGTGGTGGCGGCGGTGCGGGCGGCGTCGGCAGCTCCAGCAGCTCGACCAAAACCTACGAAGCGGCGGACACCAACAAGGACGGAACAGTCTCCGCGCAGGAGCAGCTGGTCTACAGCATCTCCCATCCCGACAAAACATCCGACACCAGCAGGATCGGCAACAACGTCGACCAACTGGCCTGATTGTTTCATACGCGCTGCGGATCGACGAGGCTTGCGTTACACTCACAAGCTCTTCCTTACCAATTGGAGTTCGCGATGTCGTTATCAATGCATCGGGTGTCGGTGCCCGTGTTTGTGCGTGGCTTGAAGGTGTTGTCGGACTTGCTGGGGAAGGCGGAAGCCTATGCCGAGCAGCATGGCTCGGTGCCGGATGCGCTGATCTCCGCGCGGCTGGCGGACGATATGCTGCCGCTGTCCGCGCAGGTACAGCGCGCCAGCGATACGTCGAAACTGTCGGTGGAGCGCCTGAGCGGCGTGCCCGCGCCCAAGTTTGAAGACAACGAAACTTCGTTCGCCCAATTACAGCAGCGGATCGCCGACACCATCGCCTACCTGGACAGCGTCGCCGAAAGCGATTTCGCCGGCAGCGAGGCGCGTGCGATCAAACTTAATTTTGGTTCGTTCCAGCCGGAGTTCAAAGGGGACGATTACCTGCTGACGTTCGCGTTGCCGAACTTCTTCTTCCACATCGCCACCGCCCACGACATCCTGCGCAACCAGGGTGTCCCGGTCGGCAAGCGCGATTATCTCGGGGCGTACGCTTAACCGCGCACCAGCCAGGTCGCCAGGGTGCCCGCCAGGCCCAGCAAAACAACGGCGGCGCCCGCGACGGCTGGATGGATACGGCGGGATACGGTAGGGATCTTTTGAATGGGCATGATGGTCTCCTTATTGGCTGGATGTAACGCTTGAGCCTAGAGTAGCCTGACAACAATTTCCAATCTATACATCCCGCTGTATCAAAAGTAAGCAACTGTAACGGAGCCCTTGCCCCGCCTGGCGTCCGAGTTGTTTTTCTAACACAAAATTACTGTATTGCGATGGGCCGGAAGGCCCTATAATCGCTTAGTTTTTTTGCCCGTACATATCTCCCACAAGGATTGCCTGTGAACCAAACGCTGGTCCAGAAACTGACCCGTACCAAGCCGGTCGATAACAGAGTAGAAACTGCTCCCACCAGTAGCAACAGCCTGCACCGCTCCATAGGCTTGTTTCCCCTGACGATGATTGGTGTCGGCGCCACGATCGGCACCGGTATCTTCTTCACCATGGTGGAGGCCGTGCCGAAAGCCGGTCCCTCCGTGATCCTGTCCTTCCTGTTCGCCGCCATCACCGCCGGCCTGACCGCGCTGTGCTACGCCGAGCTGTCGTTCCGCATTCCGGCGTCCGGCTCGTCGTACTCGTTCGCGTACGCCACCGTCGGCGAGTTCCTGGCCTTCATCATGGCGGCCTGCCTGCTGCTTGAATACGGGCTGGCGGCCAGCGCCACGGCGATCGGCTGGTCCGACTACCTGAACAATTTCCTCAACAACGCCTTCGGTTGGCACATCCCCGAGGCGCTGCGCTCGCCGATGATCGTGTCCACGCCCAAGGGCATGGAGATCCATGCCGGGCATATCAATCTGCCGCCGGTGCTGCTGGTCGGCCTGTGCTGCCTGCTGCTGATACGCGGTACAAAGGAATCGGCCACCACCAACGCCATCATGGTGATGATCAAGCTGGCGATCCTGATCTTCTTCGTGGCGATCGCCTTCTCGGGATTTGATATAAACAATTTCCACCCATTCTTCAGCCCGGACAACGGCGTGCACATCACCGGCATGACCGGCGTGACGGCCGCGGCGGCCACCGTGTTCTTCTCCTTCATCGGACTGGACACCGTGGCCACCGCCGGCGAGGAAGTGCGCGATCCGAAGCGCAACGTACCGATCGGCATCCTGGCGGCGCTGGGCATCGTCACCTTGTTCTACCTGCTGGTGGCCGTGGCAGCCATGGGCGCACAGCCGGCCTACAAGTTCGCCGGGCAGGAAGCCGGCCTGGCCGTGATCCTGCAAAACGTCACCGGCAAGACCTGGCCGGCGCTGGTGCTGGCGGCGGGCGCCGTGATCTCGGTGTTCAGCGTGACGCTGGTGACGATCTACGGCCAGACCCGCATCCTGTACGCGATCTCCAAGGATGGCCTGATTTCCAAGTCGTTCCAGAAGGTGAACCCGCGCACCGCGTCGCCGGTGCATAACACGCTGATCGTCTGCGTCGTGGTCGGCCTGGTGGCCGGCTTCGTGGACGCGACCTTCCTGTGGGATATGGTCAGCATGGGTACGCTGACGGCCTTCATTGTGGTGTCGCTGGCGGTGCCGGTGATGCGCAAGAAGGAAAACGGCAAGGGCACCAAGGGTTTCCGCGTGCCGTTCGGCCCGTACGTGGTGCCGGGCCTGAGCATCTCCGCCTGCCTGTACCTGATGTTCGGCCTGTCGATGACGACCTACACCATCTTCATCATCTGGATGAGCGCGGCGGTGCTGACCTACTTCTTGTACGGCATGCGCAATTCGCGATTGAATCACGCCGCGTAAAACAGCGAAATAAAAAAGAAGCCCCGGCCGCTTGCGCGTTACCGGGGCTTTGTCTTTTGGTACGGCGGCTTATGCTTCTTCTTTGCCTGGGTTGGCGCCCAGGTAGAGGCGCAGTACGAGGCCCGACAGGGCGATGGCGGCAGGCAGGTTTTCGATGATGGTCAGCATGGTGATCTCCAGGAAGTTAAATTCGGTTCAATTAGCCGCGCGACGCGAGGAAGCGCAGTTCGGCGGACAGGCTAGGGGAATGACGTTCGCAGTCATTGGCCATGCTGTTCAGCCAGGCGGCGGAGGATGCCTTCTGGCGCGGCGAGACAACTTCGTCCGCCACAATGGCTGGACGTGGCTTGACGGCGAACAGTGCGGCAACCAGCTGGCGCGCTGCGGCGGCAACATTGCTGGCATAGCCAGGGGTGGCGAAGTCGGTGTAAGTCAGGTTGTTCGATGCGCTCATGGCAAGCTCCTTTAAATGTTTGTTTGTTTGTTGCAGTGCAGTATGCGCGTCTTTCAGTAATAAATAAACTTTTGATTTGTGATACGAGCCATAAGCATTCAATATAACTGGCGATTTTCCCTATGAAGAATGCGTTCTTAAGAGTAACTTTTTAAGCGCGGATTTTTTACGGCGAGGCGTCCATCAGGTATCATTACTGTCCAACTGGCAATAATTTGATGGAGCTCCGATGTCCCTGCGCACGAAATTCATGCTGGCCTTGCTGCTGACCGGATTGGCGGCGGTAGCAATGGTGGGCGGCTTGGCCTACGTGGGCATGACCAAGAAGGTGGATGTGATCCGCCGCCAGCACGCCGCCGACACCTTTTACGAAGGCATGAGCGCTTACTTGCAAAAGTACGGCAGCTGGCAGGCCGCCGGCGGCCAAGACGCCTTTGATGAGTTCATGCACAGCCGGCGGGATGCGCAAGGTAGCCGTCCGCCGCCACCGGAGCAGGATGGCGAAGATCGTCAGGGACCGCCGCAGGGTGGTGAGGACCATCCAGGGCCACGGCAAGGCGAAGACCGGCCGGGGCCGCCGCAGGGGGAATACCGTCCGGGACCACGGCAGGGCGAAGATCGTCCAGGACCGCCGCAGGGCGAGGAACGTTCGGGACCGCCGCAGGGCGAAGAGCCTGCGCGCCGCGACGACCGTCCGCCGCCGCGTCGTGGCGGCGGTGAGCCGCCATATCACTTCATCGTCGCCGATCAGGATTACCGTGTGTTGCTGGGCGCCGGCGTGTACCGGCGCGGTGAACTGCTGCCCGATTCGGCCCGCAAGGATGCGCGCGCCGTCATGGTGGGCGACCGGGTGGCCGCCTACATTTCGCCGGAAGGGGTGTTCACGCCCAGCAAACAGGAAATGCAGTACATAGAAGCGATGCGCGAGGCGCTGCTGGCCGGCGTGACCGGCGCGGCCGCGCTGGCGGTGCTGCTGGGCGTCCTGTTAAGCCGGGGCCTGAGCCGCAAGCTCAGTCACCTGACCGACGCGGTGCGCGCCATGCACGGCGGCTCGCTGCTGCAGCGGGTGCCGGTGGAGGGCAAGGATGAAGTGGCGGCACTGGCCAGCGCCTTCAACGACATGAGCGAGCAGCTGGCGCATTCGCACGAGGAACTGAAGGCCACTCACCAGACCATACTGGCGCAAGCCGAGCAGATGCGCGAACTGAGCGTGCGCGACGCGTTGACCAAGCTGCATAACCGCCGCCACTTCGACGAGCATGCGACCACGCTGTTCAGCCATGCGGTACGCCACAAGCGGCCATTGAGCATGGTGATCGGCGATATCGATTTCTTCAAGCGCATCAACGACCAGTTCTCGCACGCCACCGGCGACGCGGTGCTGCGCCAGGTGGGCGAGATCCTGCGCAGCCATATGCGCCTGAGCGATCTGGTGGCGCGCTACGGCGGCGAGGAATTCGTGATCGCCTTCCCGGAGACCGAACTGCCGCAAGCCGCCGCGCTGTGCGACAAGCTGCGCAACCTGATCGAAGGCTTCCCGTGGCATGAGGTGCATCCCGACCTGAAGGTCACGATGAGCATGGGCGTGTACGCCGACCTGGCCGCAGGCACCGCCGAAGCGATGCTGCAAAAGGCCGACGCGCTGCTGTACCGCGCCAAGCAGACGGGCCGCAACCGGGTCTGCTTCGCCTGACTAGCCGCGCTGGCCCAGCCAGCGTCCGCCGAACATGGTGCAGATCAGCGAGGCGACGATCAGCGCGATGCCTGCCCACTGCCAGCCGGTGATGACGTCGCCCAGCGCGATCATGCCGGCGCTGATGCCGACCACCGGCACACCCAGGCTGAACGGCGCCACGCGATTGACCGGATGGCGCTTGAGCAGGCGTGTCCACATGGCGTAGCCGAGGATGGTCGCCATCCAGCCAAGGTAGGCCGCCGAGATCCAGGTGTCCAATGGCGCGCTGGTCCAGCTCCAGCGCGTGGCCGGATCGTCGAAGGCCAGCGACAGGCCGACGAATGGCAGTATCGGCACCAGGCTGCACCAGACCATGAATCCCACCACGTCGAAGTGCGGCGTGGCCTGCTGCGCGCGGCGCACGACGATGTTCGATGCCGCCCACATCGCGGCGGCGGCCAGGCATAGCACGAAGCCGCCGGCGGTGGTGCCGCCCGCGTGACCGGGCTGCACGTAGTTCATGCCGAAGCACGCCAGGCCCACGGCGGCCAGCAGCAGGCCCGCTTGCAGCTGGCGGCTGGCGCGTTCGTGCAGCAGCGCGAATCCAAAGAAGGCGGTGAAGAAGACTTGCGTTTGCAGGATGACGGAAGCCAGTGCGGCCGACATGCCGATCCGCAGCGACAGGAACAGCAGGCCGAATTGGCCGACGCCCTGGCACAAGCCGTAGGCGATGATCCATTTGGCCGGCAGCTTGGGCGGGCGGATGAACAGGATCAGCGGCAGCACGGCGAACACGTAGCGGGCGGCGCCCATCTGGAACGGTGTGAGGTGCCGCAGGCCGACCTTCATCGCGACGAAGTTCGTTCCCCAGATGAGGACTACGAACAGGGCGGAGATCAGGTCGCGGGTGCTGAAGGAAGACGGGGAGGTGGAGCTCATCCGTCCATCTTAACAGGCCTGCGCCAGGGCTGCTGGCGCTGGGCCGGATCAGGCCACGTTGCGGACAATGGCTTCGCTGTGGACGATGATCTTGAGGGCGTCAGCCTGCAGCAGACGGATGCGGCGCTGGACCAGCGGCCAGCCGGACCACGGCATGGCGGCGCTGTCGCCGTTGGTCGAGGCGGTGGCCGGTGCGGTGGACAGCGCGGAGTCGATCGCAGTGACGGGCGCAGTCGCCCCCACAGTCGCAGTCGCCGGCGTAGCGCCTGCGGTTTGCGGCGCCAGCGCCTGCGCCAGCGTGCGCATGACCTGCTCGTGGCTCTCGCGCAGCATGGCGTTGACCGGCTCCGTCGGCAGCTCCCTCACGTGGCGGCGCAGGATGGCGCGCAGCGCGGCCACGTGCGCCACCAGCAGGTAGTTCTGCACGATGAACTGGTTGATGTCCTCCACCGCGCGCTGCTTGCTGGCCGGCTCGTCGAGCATGCGCACCAGCGCGGAGCTGAGCGCGGCCAGGCTGTCCATCAGGCGCTTGCGCTCGATGCGATACGCGAAATCGTCCTTGCCTTTGCCCTGCAGCAGATCGAAGCTGGCCCGCATGTAGCGCAGGTTCACGTCCAGCACTTCGCGGATCAAGCGGGGCAGGGTCTGGTATTCCCAGGTGGCCAGCACGAAGCTGAACGCGGTCGCCACCGCCGCGCCGACGAAGGTGTCGATCAAACGCTCGACGATCAGATCGTGGTTGCCCGGCGCGATCAGGTGCATCTGCAGCAGGATCATGATGCTGACCGCGATGGCCGCGTAGCGATAGCGCACGTAGATGAAGGTCGGCGTGGCCACCGTCGATAAAATCAGGAAGCCAAGGATCACCGCCGGATAGTTCAGGTACTTGATGATCAGCGCCGTGATCACGCAGCCGATGATGGTGCCGACGATGCGGTCGCTGCGGCGTTGCTTGGTCATGCTGAAGCTGGGCTTGAGGATGATGACGATGGTCAGCACGATCCAGTAGCTGTGCGCCGCATACGGCAGCCACGAGGCCACCGCCAGGCCCACGGTGATCGCCATCGCCACCCGCAGCGAGAAGCGGAAGATCGGCGAATCGAAGCGCAGGTGCGACAGGATCATGCGCAGCTCATACTTCTGCTGCGACAGGAAGGGGCCCATGTCGGCGTCGACCCAGAACGGCGTGGTGTCGTAGGCCTTCTGGCTGGCCTGGTGCAGCTCTCCGATCATCTTGATGATGGCGCGGATCTTGTTGCGCTGCGCGCGCAGCACGGCCAACGCCTCTTGCGCCGGCTTGCCCTCGTCCACGCGCTGCTGCAAGGCCGCCAGCTCCGCTTCGATGGCGGCCAGTTCCGGCTCGTAGCTGATCTCCGGGTAGGACGCCTTCTTGCGCGTGACGTCGTAGGCCACCGATTCGATATCGCGCGCCGCCTTATAGGCCAGGTCGTGCAGCGTCTTGAGCACCGGCGAATCGGCCAGGTGCACGCGCAGCTGCGCGTAGTCGGTGTGGGTGGACAGCACCAGCTCATACAGGTCCAGCATGCAGACGTGGGTCTGCACGACGATGGCGTCCTTGCTGTTCTGGTGGCTGCGCAGTATCAGGTCGCGCGAGGCTTGCTGGCGGTCGGCCAGCAGGCTTTGATGGCGTACCAGCTTGTTGAATTGCTCGGTGAGGTTGTAGCGCGTGTCGTAGAAGTCGGCCTTGATGTCGATGTAGGCCGCCAGCTCGAACAGCGCCTCGGCCAGCACCTGCTGCTTGATGCGGTGGCGCAGTATCCACGAGATGCCCATCGCGTAGGCCAGGTAGGCCACCGCCCCCAGGGTGAACAGGCCGGTGTGGATGAAGGACTGGCGCGCCGTCATGTCGTGTTCCATCGACATGGTCATGATGAACAGCGTGGCCAGTTGCAGCGGCATCGACTTCTTGCCGTAGACGACCATCATGCAGGCCAGGAAGCTGATCGCCACCAGCATCGTCATCAGCAGCCAGTGCACCGGCGCGCATAGGCTGATCAACAGCGTGACGGCGCTGCACAGCAGGACCGAGGCGCTCATCTCGTTGAACTTGTGGCGCAGGGGACTGGGCATGTCCATCAGCGCGGTGCAGAGCGCGCCGATGCACACCGTCATGGCGGTGGCCAGGCCGGCGAATTGCAGCGTGATCAGGGTGACGCCGACCAGGCCCGCGGCGAAGCGCAGGCCCAGGTAAAAGTAATGGCTGTAGAAAAACGTGCGCAGGTTTAGTGCGTAATGCATGGGCTATGGCCTTGTGGGCAGCTAGCATGCGCGCCGCGGGATCGCCGCCGCGCGCATGGGGTGATGCGGGTTGTTGCAGTATTTAGAGGACGGACAGCACCGGGTAGCGGCGCCATTCCGGCTCCGCGTGGCGCTTGCCGTTTTCGAAGATGAAGCCGAGGACCTTGTCCTGGTTGGTCAGCAGCGCCGGATTGGCGGCCTTCCATTGTTCGAATTTCGCTTTCAGTTCAGGCTCGGTTTCCAGCATCTCCATCGCCAGGTCTTCGAACACGTAGTCGGAGTAGGCTTCTTTTTTCTCCAGCACGCTGTTGAAGAAACCCCAGCGGAAGAAGGAGTCGTGGCCTTGCGGTTCCAGCGTCTCGACGGCGTAGCGGGCGTTGGCCTGCTTGAGCGGGATGAAGTAGTCGCCCGGCTGCACGGTGAAGCTGCCGGTGCGCGCTTCCAGCTCGATCTCGTCGTGGTACATATGGCCTTCGTAGGCCTGCGGGCGCGAGGTGACGGAGGCGATGTGGTAGTACTGCGCCTCGAAGGTGGAGGCTTCGTCGAAGCGCGCCATCTCCACGCCGTTCCACTGCAGGCGCTCGATGACTTCGCGCCAGGCTTGCGGCACCACATAGCCTTTCGGCGCGCGCACGGTGGTCGACGGCACGAAGCTGTTGTAGTAGGCGATGTCCTTTTCCCACGGCTGGCTGCGGTCGTAGGACAGGCGGATGTAGTCGCCCAGCAGGCTTGGGCTGCGTTTGGCCGCGTAGCCCTTGAAGCGGAAGGTCGACGGATTGGCTTCGTCCATCTTCCAGCTCACGGTCCATTCCTTGGCGTTGGCGGCCTGCTCGCGCGCGTCGGCGCGCAGCTTGCGGATCTGCTCACCGTGCGAGACGGTGAAGGCCATCGTCACGTCCAGCAGCGTGCGCATCGATTCGTAGCGGTCCTTGAAGGGCTTGAGCATGTGCGTCTCGGGCATGAAGCCGATCACGTGATGCAGCGCCGCGAAGCCGGTCGAGAAGCGCGGCACTTCCAGGAACTCGGCGATGCCGTCGTCCGGCGTGTCCTGTACCGGGTTGACGTAGGGGCAGGTCGGCCAGCCCTTCGCTTCCATCTGCGCGTAGATGTGCGGCAGCATGGTCTCGCGCAGGAAGGGGCCGAGGCCGTAGCCCAGCTTGTCCGCCTGCGTGTGGATCAGCGTCATCGTGTATGGATAGTCGGCGCCGTTGGAGGTGTGGGTGTCCACCATCACGTCCGGATCCCAGCTGGTGACGAGCTGGTTGAACAGCTGCGCGTTGAGCGTGTCGCACTTGATGAAGTCGCGATTGAGGTCCAGGTGGCGGCTGTTGCCGCGGAAGCCGAACTGCTCAGGCCCGTCCTGGTTGACGCGCGAGGTGTTGGCGCGGTTGAGCGCGCCGTCGACGTTGTACAGCGGGACGAACAGCAGCACGGTCTTGCCCAGCGCGGCGAGGCGGGCCGGATCGAAGCACAGGTCGCGCACGATGGCCATGCAGGCGTCCACGCCTTCGGGTTCGCCGGGGTGGATGCCGTTGTTGTTGAAGAAGACGGTGCGGCCCTCGGCCTTGATTTGCGCGCGGTCGAACACGCCGTCCGCGCTGACTACGCCCGCATGCACCGGGATCCCGCCGTCGGACGTGCCGATCTGCTCAAAACGCAGTACCTGCGGGAAGCGTTGCGCCAGCTCCTGGTAGAAGGCGATGCACTCGCTCCACAGGGTGGTCTGGTTTTGATTGCCTTGTTCGTAAGGCGTGGGCATGTCTGGGTGCATGGCGGTCTGGATCTCAGAGGGAGTTGGAGGGAAGGCACGTCGCGCTTGGTAAGCACTGCAACGCGCTGCCGAGGGCCGAATTGTATCATTCGTGCCCGATTTTTGAGCGGCGCCAGCCCGGTCCGGCGCACGTATTGAGTTGCTTCAAGAAAACCTTATGCGGCTGGTGGTCTACTGGAGAACTGGAACTTGGCCGGGAGGATGCGATGGGCAACCGTTACGGATGGCGCGCGGCGATCGTGTTGGCGCTGCTGGCGCTGGGGTGCAGGGTGGGGCTGGCGCAGATCGGGCCGCGCTATGTGATCGAGCTGGCGGGCGCGGGGCAGGCGGCGCAGGCGGAGCCAACAGCGCCGGGGCGGGTCCAGCTGGCGGGCAAGGGCCTGGCGCTGATCCGCTTCCAGGGACTGACCATCCTGACCGTGGGCGCCGATGCCGACGCCTACAGCGCCGAGGCGGCGCGCCAGTGGCCGGCGGCCGACCTGCTGCTGGTGACGCCGGCCAGCGCCGGCCACTACGGCGGAGTGGCGCCGCTGGCCTCGCTGGGCAAGCTGCCGGTGATCGTGGTGGAGCCGGTGGCCGCCGGGCTGGCGTCGGCCAAGTCGGTGCTGCGGCCGCCGCAGTTTTATCCGATGCAGACCTGGGACTCGCTGCATCTGCGCAAGGGCAAGACGCGGCTGCGCGTGACCGCGCTGCCCGGTCCGCCGGGCTCGGTGAACGTGGCGGGTTTCATGCTGGAGGTGGGCAACAGCTGGGCGTCGTACCGGCTGTACATCAGTTGCGAGCCGGTGGGCGCGGACGCGGCCGGCATGCTGGCGCAGCGCCTGCCGGGCGCCGACCTGGCGCTGCTGCCGGACCGGAACGCGCCGCTGCTGCTGGCGCTGCAACGCGCGGCGGTGCCGGCGGCCAGAGCTGCGGCCAGGCCGGCCGCGCTGACCGAGGCCGGCCACGCCTTCAAGGCGATCAAGCGCTGATCAGGCTTTGACGTTGGTGTCCACCCAGGCGGCGAAGGCGGTCATGAACTTTTGCAGGAACTCCCGGGTGCTGTCGTTGTTCAACTTGCCGTCGTCGCCGAGCAGCTTGGCGGCGCCGCCGATGTAGGCTTCCGGCTGCTGCAACAGCGGCATGTCAAGGAACACCATCGACTGGCGCAGGTGGTGATTCGAGCCGAAGCCGCCCGTCGCGCCCGGCGAGACGCTGACGATGGCGGCCGGCTTGCCGCTCCAGATGCTGCTGCCGTAAGGGCGTGAGCCGACGTCGATGGCGTTCTTCAGCGGCGCCGGCACCGAGCGGTTGTATTCCGGCGTGACGAACAGCACAGCCTGCGCTTCCTTCATGCGCTGGCGGAAATGGGTCCAGGTCTGCGGCGCGGTGGCGCCGTTTTCCTCCAGGTCCTGGTTGTACAGCGGCAGTTCGCCGATCTCGACGATCTCCAGCTGCAACGACGGCGGCGCCAGCGCGATCAGCTCGTGGGCGAACTTGCGGTTGAGCGAATCCTTGCGCAGACTGCCGATCACTACGGCGACTTTTTTCGCGGCCATGACTTCTCCTGAACACGGTTGTGGGAAGCCCTTAATGTAACCGATCCAAGAAAAAAACCACGCCGCGTTGCCGGGGCGTGGTTTCGTCGGTGACGCGGGGGAGGCTTATTCCGCGTGCATTTCCTTCAGCAGGTTGTCGGCGTGGTCGACGTGCTTCATGTTCCACAGGATGTAGCGCAGGTCGACCTGGATGTCGCGGGTGTTGGCCTTGTTGAAGTCCCAGTCCGAGATGATGGAGTCGAGCGTGCCGTCGAAGGCCAGGCCGATCCACTCGCCCTTGGCGTTCAGCGCGGCCGAGCCGGAGTTGCCGCCGGTGATGTCCAGCGTGGCCAGGAAGGCGACCGGCACCGATTTCAGTTTCGGATCGACATACTTGCCGAAGTCCTTGGCCTTGATCGCGGCCAGCTGGGCTTTCGGCGCGTTGAACTCGCCCACGCCGGTGGCCTTGGCGGCCACGCCTTCGACCGTTGTAAAGGCTTTCCAGGTGGTGCCGTCGGCGCCGTGGTCGCGGCCGGCGATCTGGCCGAAGGTCACGCGCAGCGTGCTGTTGGCGTCGGGGTAGACGGCCTGGCCCTTGCTCTGCATGAAGGCGATCTTGGCCTTCATGTAGTTGGCGTAGGCTTGCTGCAGCTTGCCGCCCAGTTCTTCCTCGTCGGCTTCGTCCTTCATGTCCATGTCGTACATGGCGACGGCGGTCTTGATGAAGGCGTCGTTGCTGGCCTTGAACTCCGCCGGCGTCTTGCCGATCCAGTTGGTGCGCTCGGCGGCGTCGCCCAGCTTGCTGCCGGCGTACATCGCGTCCAGCACGGCTTGCAGGTCGGCCTTGCTCATGCCGTCCTTGATGCCCATGACCGCGTCGAAACCGGCGTTGCGCTGGGCTGCCGGCTGGGCCGCGTATTTGGACAGGCTGTTGATGACCAGTGCCTTGTCGACTTTTTCGTCGTAGTTGCGCACCAGCGCGGCGACCGACGATTTGATGCGTGGCACGTCGCGGACCTGGAAGCCCGACTTGCGTTCGGCGTCAGGCTTGGTGTTCTCGTTGGCCAGGCGGTACAGCGTGCGCGCGGTGTTGAGCAGGCGCGGCTTGGACATGGACAGGAAGTAGTCGCGCTTGGTTTCGGCATCGCGCTGGGCGATCAGCTTTTCCACCAGCTCGATGTCGCCGGCGTACTCGGCCTTGCGGGCCGGGTTGGCGTTGATCCAGGTCTTCAGCGCCTCGTGCTCGGCGGTTTTACGCTGCAGCATATCGCTGCCGGCGTAGGAGTCCAGCATGCCCTGGCGGTTCTTGTAGTAGTTGTTGATGCTGGCGACCTGCGACGCGTATTTCAGCGCGGTGTCCTTGTTGTCCTTGGTGGCGTCGGCGATGATGGCCAGGTTTTCCGCCGAAGTTTTGACGAAGGCCGGGTAGCTCCAGTCGAAGGTGTAGGCCACTTCCGACGGCAGGCGGTGGCGGTTGGTGCGGCCCGGGTAGCCCAGCACCATGACGAAGTCGCCTTCCTTCACGCCTTCCTTGGCCAGCTTCAGGTAGTGCTGCGGAATGTAGGGGACGTTGTCCTTGCTGAAGTCGGCGGCCTTGCCGTCCTTGCTGACGTAGGCGCGGTAGAAGCCGTAGTCGCCGGTGTGGCGCGGCCACATCCAGTTGTCGGTATCGCCGCCGAACTTGCCGACGCCGACCGGCGGCGCGTGCACCAGGCGCACGTCGCGGATTTCCAGTTGCTTGATCAGGTAGTACTCCAGGCCGCCGTAGTAGGACGACACGGTGCAGCGGTGGCCTTCGTCCTTTTCGCAGGCGGCCTGGATGGCTTTCTGGTTCTTCTCGATCGCGTCGCTGCGCTTCTTGCCGCTCAGTTTGGCGACATCGGCGGTGACCACCTGCTGGCTGACGTTGGTGACGGCCTTGGTCACGAAGATGCGGCTGCCTGGGGCGGCCGGCAATTCCTCGGCGAAGCTGTGGGCCAGGAAGCCATTGGCCAACAGGTCGCGTTCCGGCGTGGAGTTATGCGCCACGCTGCCGTAGACGCAGTGGTGGTTGGTGGCGACCAGGCCTTGCGGCGACACGAAGGAAGCCGAGCAACCGCCCAGGCTGACGATGGCGCCCATCGGGAACTCGGTCAGTTTGGTCAGATTGGCGGGGTCGAGTTTCAGGCCGGCGGCCTTCAGTTGCTTGGCTACTTGTGGCAGCTGTTGCGGCATCCACATGCCTTCATCGGCGTGGGCTGCGGTGCTCAGGATGGCGAGCGCGATCAGTGATTTATGCATTTTTGTCGTTGTTGAAGTGGTGGTAAGGGGAACAACGACGCGAGTATAGCAACAAAAAATGGGGTCAAGTCTGACATTCGGACACGAGCTCTTCCGTAGCGCGGCGGCTAGGGAAGAGCTCGTGTCCGAATGTCAGACTTGACCCCAAAGTTTACGAAAGTTAATCGGCCTTGATGGCTTCGATTTGGATCGCGAGTTTGACTTCCGGGGCGAAGGCCGGGGTGCCGTAGTTCAGGCCGAAATCGGTGCGCTTGAACTCGGCCACGGCGTTGGCGCCGCACACTTCACGCTTGTAGCGCGGGTGCATGATGCAGTTGAACTTGTCCACCTTCAGCGCCACCGGCTTGGTCACGCCCAGCAGCGTCAGCTCGCCGTCCACGCCGACCAGCTTGTCACCGTCGAACTTGAACGACTTGCTCTTGTAGGTGATGGTCGGGAATTTCTCGACGTTGAACATGTCGGCCGTCTTGGCGTGGCTGTTCATCTTCTCCATGCCGAAGTCGATCGAGTCGGCGGCGATGGCGATGTCCAGCGCGCCGGTCTTGGCGGCGCGGTCCATCGTCACGGTGCCGCTCGTCTTGTCGAACTTGCCGCGCCAGACCGACAGGCCCATGTGGTCGGCCTCGAAGCTCGGGTAGGTGTGCGTCGGGTCGATGTTGTAGGTGGCGGCGATGGCGGACGTGGCCGAGGCGGCCAGCAGGGTGGCGATCAGGATTTGCAGTTTCATCTAACGGTCTCCGGTGTAAAAATTATTGCGCGACGACGTGGAACTTGATGGTGACTTCATCGGCCACCATGCCGGTGTCTTTCCATTCGCCTTCGCCGATGTTGTAGGCCAGGCGTTTGATTGGCAGCGCGCCTTCAAACACTTGCTTGCCGCCGTCCGCCTTGACCGTCAGCGGGAAGCTGATGTCGGCGGTCTTGCCCTTGATGGTCAGCTTGCCGGTGACGTTGAGCTTGCCCGCGCCGGCGCTCTTGATCGCGGTCGAGACGAAGGTGGCTTTCGGGAACTGGGCCGAGTTGAACCATTCCTTCTTCGCCACTTCCTTGTTCATGTCGGCGTCGCCCACGTCCAGGCTGGCGGTCTCGACTTCGACGGTGGCCTTGGAGGCGTCCGGCTTGGCCGCGTCGTAGTCGATGGCGACGGTGTATTTCTTGAACTTGGATTCGACCGGCACGTTCATTTGCTTGAACACTGCCGATACGGTGGACTTGGCTGGATCGGTCTTCAGCGCGGCGGCGCTGGCGGCCAGGGCGATACCCATCATCGAGACGAGGGCGAGTTTTTTCATGGTTTTCATAGAAGCTCCGGTGATGTGGGTGGGGATTACGGCAGCATGCGTTTGAGCGTGGCGTCGCGGTCGATGAAGTGATGCTTCAGTGCGGCCAGCGCGTGCGCCACGACGGCGGCGGCCATCGTCATGGTCAGAACATAGTGAACGGTTTTTAAGATCGGCTTAAGCTCGGCGTTCGGCTCGATGAGGGCCGGCAGCTGGAACAGCCCCAGGTACACCACCGGCACGCCGGCCGCGTACGTGTACAGGTAGCCGGAGATCGGCACGGCGAAGATGAAGAAGTACAGCAGGTAGTGCATGCCGTCGGCCACCTTGTGCTGCCACGCCGGAATGCTGGCCAGCGGCGGCGGCGGGGTATTGGCCTTGCGCCACAGCAGGCGGATGGCCGCCACGCCCAGCACCGTCACGCCCAGCCATTTGTGCCAGGAATAGTATTTGAGCTTGGTGGGCGTGATGCCGTGGATGTCCACCATGGTCAGGCCGAGGAAGAAGGCGGCGATGATCAGCAGGGCGGTCAGCCAGTGCAGCAATATGGCCGTTTTGGTATAGCGTTGCATAAGCGTTAGCTCCAGAGAAATAGTACGTGTTAGGACTAATATACCAAAGAAATGCAATGCTTGCTGGACAGGCGAAAAAAAGCCCCCGGGACAATTGTCGGCGGGGGCTAGTGTAAAACAGTTTGACGGGATTGCTTAGATGGCTTTTGCCAGAGTCGTCGCGATGCCGATGTAGTTGGCCGGGGTCATGGCCAGCAGCAGGTCCTTGGCGTCCTGCGGAATCGCCAGGCCGGTGATGAAGTCGCGCAGCGCGTCCTTCGAGATGCCTTTGCCGCGCGTCAGCTCTTTGAGCTGCTCGTACGGGTTCTCGATGCCGTAGCGGCGCATCACGGTCTGCACCGGCTCGGCCAGCACTTCCCAGTTGGCGTCCAGGTCGGCGGCCAGGCGGGCGTGGTTCACTTCCAGCTTGTTCAGGCCGCGCAGGCAGCTGTCGTAGGCCAGCAGCGTGTAGCCCAGGCCGACGCCGATGTTGCGCAGGACAGTCGAATCGGTCAGGTCGCGCTGCATGCGCGAGACCGGCAGTTTTTCCGACAGGTGCTTGAGCACGGCGTTGGCCAGGCCCAGGTTGCCCTCGGAGTTTTCGAAGTCGATCGGGTTGACCTTGTGCGGCATGGTCGACGAGCCGATTTCACCGGCCTTGGTCTTCTGCTTGAAGTAGCCCAGCGAGACGTAGCTCCAGATGTCGCGGTTCAGGTCCAGCAGGATGGTGTTGACGCGGGCGAAGGCGTCGAACAGTTCGGCCATGTAGTCGTGCGGTTCGATCTGGATGGTGTACGGGTTGAACACCAGGCCCAGGCGCTGCTCGATCACGTTCTTGGAGAACGACGCCCAGTCGAACGATGGATAAGCCGACAGGTGGGCGTTGTAGTTGCCGACCGCGCCGTTCATCTTGCCCAGGATTTCAACCTGTTCGATGCGCTTGATGGCGCGCTGCAGGCGGGCCACGACGTTGGCCATTTCCTTGCCCAGGGTGGTCGGGCTGGCGGTCTGGCCGTGGGTGCGCGAGAGCATCGGCACGTCGGCGTTGTCGATGGCGATTTCCTTCAGGCGGGCGATGACCTTGGTCAGCGACGGCAGCATGACGCTGTCGCGGGCCGCCTTGAGCATCATGCCGTGCGAGGTGTTGTTGATGTCTTCCGAGGTGCAGGCGAAGTGGATGAACTCCGACGCGGCCACCAGTTCCGGCACGTCCTTGACCTGCTCCTTGAGCCAGTACTCCACGGCCTTGACGTCGTGGTTGGTGACGGCTTCGATTTCCTTGATGCGGGCGGCGTCCTGTTCGGTGAACTCGTTGGCGATCTTGTCCAGCAGGGCGGTGCCCGCGGCCGAGAACGGCTTGATTTCAGCGAAACCGGCCAGCGACAACGCTTGCAGCCAGGAGATTTCTACTTTGACGCGGTGGTGCATGAAGCCCGATTCGGACAGGATGGGACGCAGCAGGTCGGTTTTACCGGCGTAGCGGCCGTCCAGCGGCGACAGCGCCGACAGCGTGGAGTAAGGAGTAGTGGTCATGATGGGAAGGAGGCAGGGTTAAAATTGCGCAAAGGTAGATTTTACCATTGGCCGGGCACTAGGCCTCCGATGTTATACTGTTGTCTGATCTTCCACTCTAAGCCTCTATGAAACTCATCGGTTCCCTCGCCAGTCCTTATGTCCGCAAAGTTCGTGTCGTCCTGGCGGAGAAAAAGCTGGATTATCAGTTCGAATTGGAAGATGTGTGGGCCGCGGACACCACCATCGACAAGCTGAATCCACTGGGCAAAGTACCGAGCCTGGTGATGGAGGATGGCGACGTCATGATCGATTCGCGCGTCATGGTCGAGTATCTCGATACGCTGACGCCGGTTTGCAAGTTGCTGCCGCCGAACGGCCGCGACCGCGCGGACGTCAAGTGCTGGGAAGCGCTGGCCGACGGCATCCTGGACGCCGCCGTCACCGTGCGCCTGGAGCGCATCCATCGTCCCCCGGAGCAGCAGAGCGAGGCGTGGATGGCGCGCCAGATGCGCAAGGTGCAGCTGGGCCTGGCGTCGCTGTCGGACAAGCTGGGCGAGTCGCCGTACTGCGCCGGCATCCACTACTCGCTGGCTGACGTGGCGGTTGGCTGCACGCTGGGCTGGCTGTCGTTCCGCTTCCCGGAAATCACCTGGCGCGACGACCATCCCAACCTGGCCCGCCTGCTCGACAAGCTATCCGAACGCCAGTCGTTCAAGGACACGGTCCCGCGCTAAGCCATGCCCAAGACCACGCCGCCCGACGCGGACAGCTCCGCCCAGCAGCGGCGCCTGCAGATGGCCGACATCGCGCGGCTGGCCGGCGTGTCGACATCGACGGTGTCGCGCGCGCTGGCCGGTAGCAAGCTGGTGAGCGAGGAGACGCGGGTGCGCATCATGGAGCTGGCGCGCTCGCTCAAGTACACCATCAACATCGGCGCGCAAAACCTGCGCATGAAGCAGAACCGCACCGTCGGCGTGGTGATCCCGTACGACTCGGCCACGCGCCAGCACCTGTCCGATCCCTTCTTCCTGTCGATGCTCGGCAGCCTGGCCGACGCGCTCACCGAGCTGGGTTTCGACATGCTGGTCTCGCGGGTGGACGCCGAGGAGCTGGACGCGGCGGCCGCGCCGTTCGATACCGGCCGCGTGATCGGCATCATCCTGATCGGCCAGTGGCGCCACCATGAACAACTGAACCAGCTGGCCGCGCGCCATGTGCCCATCGTGGTGTGGGGCGCGCAGCTGCCGCAGCAGCTGTACTGCACCGTCGGCGGCGACAACGTCACCGGCGGCGAGCTGGCGGCCGCGCACCTGATCGCGCAGGGCCGCAAGCATATCGCCTTCTTCGGCGACATCAACCTGCCCGAGGTGGGCCAGCGTTACGAGGGCCAGTGCCGCGCGCTGCGCAAGGCCGGCATGAAGGTCGATCCGGCGCTGCAGGTGTCGGTGTCCTTCCTGCCGGAGGGCGGCGCGGAGGCGGTGCGGGAACTGCTGCGCCGCGGCGTGCCGTTCGACGCGGTGTTCGCCGGCAGCGACCTGATGGCCATGACCTCGATTAACACGCTGCGCCAGCTCGGCTACGAGGTGCCGCGCCAGGTCGCCGTGGTCGGCTACGACGATATCGAGCTGGCCGGCTACTTCCATCCACCGCTGACCACCGTGCAGCAACCGATACGTGAGGCTGGCCGGGCGCTGGTGTCCCAGCTGCTGGAGCTGGTCGACGGCCGTCCGGCCGCTTCGCTGCAAATCCCTACCCAACTGATCGTCCGCAGCAGCTCTGTCTGATTTATGCAACCGATTGCATAGTGGCTCCAATGAGGGCTGCAAATATTTTTTTGCAGAGTTATGCAATCGATTGCATTAAATCGAAAACCGAGGAATAATGGCGTACCTGCTCAATTTAATGGCAGATCAAAACGACAATATCTGGAGACGACAATGGAACAACGCACATTCAAAATGGGCGGCATCGCTGCCGCTGTTGCAACGGCTGTCCTGCACATGGGTAGCGCCTCGGCGCAGCAGGCCGCCCCGGCCGCCCCGGCCGATGGCCTGAACATGGAGCGCGTGGTCGTCACCGGCACCTCCGGCGGTTCCACCAAGATGAAGACCAGCGTGTCGATCAGTACCCTGGAAGGCGACACCATCAAGAACAGCGCGCCGCTGAGCGCGGCCGAGGTGCTGCGCTCGGTGCCGGGCGTGCGCTCGGAATCGTCGGGCGGCGAGGGCAACGCCAACATCACCGTGCGCGGCGTGCCGATTTCGGCCGGCGGCGCGCGCTACGTGCAGATTCAGGAGGACGGCCTGCCGGTGCTGCAGTCGGGCGACTTCAACTTCATCACGCCGGACAGCTTCGTCAAGATCGACGGCACGCTGGACCACCTGGAAGTGGTGCGCGGCGGTTCGGCCTCCACGCTGGCGACCAACGCGCCGGGCGGCATCATCAACTTCATCACCAAGACCGGCGAGGAAAAGGGCGGCCATGTGGGCATCAGCCACGGCCTGGGCTACGATGAGACCCGCCTGGACTTCGACTACGGCGCGCCGATCTCGGACAAGACGCGCTTCTTCATCGGCGGGAACTACCGCACCGGCGAAGGCGTGCGCAACACCGGCATGAGCACCGAGGACGGCGGCCAGATTCGCGGCAATCTGACGCATGACCTGGACAATGGCTTTATTCGCGTATCGTTCAAACACGTGGACGACAAATCGCCGACCGCGCTGCCGGTGCCGGTGCAGGTGGTGAACCAGCAGATCCAGGAAATCCCCGGCATCGATCCTCGCAAGGTGACGTTCTACTCGCCGTACTGGGTGCGCGATGTCACGCTGGGCAAGAACAACACGCCGGTGTCGACCAACGTCAACGACGGCTTGAAAGTGAAGAGCGATACGGTCGGCCTGGAAGGCTCGTTCGACCTGGGCGACGGCTGGAACCTCAGCGACAAGTTCCGCACCTCCAGCAACAGCGGGCGCTTCACCGGCGTCTTCGCCGGCAACAACGGCACGGTTGGCAGCTATGTGTTCGCGACGGGGCCGAACAAGGGCCAGGCCTACAATGGCCGCGCCTTCTCCGCCGTGGTGTTCAACACCTCGATCGACGACGCGGGCAATACGCTCAACGACACCAAGCTGGCCAAGACCTTCAAGCTGGCCGACGGCTCCAAGCTGACCACCACCGCCGGCCTGTATCTGTCGACGCAGAAGCTGGCGCTGACCTGGAACTTCAACGAGTACCTGATGCAGGCCACCGGCGACAAGCCCGCGTTGCTGCAAACGGCCAGCGCCACGCCAGGCCTGGTCGGTCCGGCCTTCGGCGGCTGCTGCTCGCGCGCGGTCGACATGGAATACAAACTGACTTCGCCTTATCTGAACGTGGGCTATGAAACCGGTCCGCTGAACATCGACGCCAGCGTGCGCCAGGACCGCCAGCGCGCCAGCGGCACGGCCAACATCGCGACCCTGAGCGGCGGCGCGTTGCGCTACGATCCGGCCACGCAGCAGCTGGTGGACTACAAGATCAACCACAACTCGTACTCGGTCGGCGGCAACTACCGCATCACCAGCAGTCTGGCGGCGTTTGCGCGCGTCAGCGATGGTGTGGCCTTCAACGCGGACCGCATCCTGTTCGGCACTCCGCTGGACGGCAGCGCGCCGATCAACATCAACACCGTCAAGCAGATCGAGGGCGGCGTGAAATGGCGTAGCGGCGGTGTGAGCACCTTCGTGACGCTGTTCCAGGCCAAGACCGACGAGAGCAACTACGAGGCGACCACGCAGCGCAGCACCTCCAACAAGTACGACGCCAAGGGTGTGGAGCTGGAAGGCGCGTATGCGTGGAACGACTTCCGCGTCACCGGCGGCATGACCTACACCGACGCCAAGATCACCGGCACCGCGCCCGGCGATGTGGCAGTGATCGGCAACACGCCGCGCCGTCAGGCCAAGGTGGTGTACCAGATCGCTCCGACCTACACCTTCGGCCAGGCCACCGTTGGCGCCAGCTTGATCGGCACCGGCAAGTCGTGGGGCGACGATGCGCACACCATCGTGCTGCCGGCGTATGAAGTGGTGAACGCCTTCGTCAACTACCGCGTGACCGAGAAAGCCACGCTGTCGCTGAGCGTGAACAACCTGTTCAACAAGATCGGCTATACCGAAGTCGAAGGCGACGGCCATGCCGCGCGCTCCATCACCGGCCGTGCCGCGAAAGTCAGCCTGTCCTATGCCTTCTAAAGTAATGTCGGACCGCCTGCTGGCGGTCTTGCCCGACGACCTGCGCCCGCAGGCTGCGCAACGGCTGGCGGCGGCGGAGCCTGTGCTGCGCCGGCTGCTGGCCGGCCTGTATGGCGAGCGCGCGGATTTCGATGCGTGGCTGGGTAACCTGATGGAGTCGCTGGGCGCGCTGTATTCGGCGCGGCCGCCGGAACTGCGGGCGCTCGACGCGCAACGCGCCGCGCAGCCGGAGTGGTTCCTCAGCCAGCGCATGCTGGGCTACTGCGCCTACGTGCAGAACTTCGGCGGCGATTTGAACGGCGTGGCGGCGCGCATCCCGTATCTGCGGGAACTGGGCGTCAGCTATCTGCACCTGCTGCCGTTCCTGCGTCCGCGCGTGGGCGAGAATGATGGCGGTTTCGCTGTCGCGAGTTTCGATGAAGTCGATCCCGCGCTGGGCAGCAATGCCGACCTGGATGCGTTGACCACGCAGCTGCGCGCGGCCGGCATCAGCCTGTGTTCGGACTTCATCCTGAACCACGTGGCCGACGATCACGCCTGGGCGCAGGCGGCCAAGGCGGGCGATGCGGCGGCGCGAGCGATGTTCCATGTGTTCCCCGACCGAGATATGCCGGACCGCCATGAGCGCACGCTGGGCCAGGTGTTCCCGCAGGTCGCGCCGGGCAATTTCACGCACGTGGAAGCGATGGGCGGCTGGGTGTGGACCACGTTCTACCCATATCAGTGGGACCTGAACTACGCCAACCCGGCGGTGTTCGCCGAGATGGCCGCTGCGATGCTGCGTCTGGCCAATCGCGGCATCGAAGTGTTCCGCCTCGATTCCACCGCCTTCCTGTGGAAGCGCGAGGGCACCAACAGCATGAACCAGCCGGAGGCGCACCAGCTGCTGCAAGCCTTGCGGGCGATTGTCGATATCGTCGCGCCGGGCGTGCTGCTGAAGGCGGAGGCCATCGTGCCGACGCGCGAGCTGCCGGCCTACCTGGGCAGCGCGCAGGCGCCCGAGTGCCACATCGCCTATCACAGCAGCCTGATGGCGGCCGGCTGGGTGGCGCTGGCGGAGCAGGGCACCTGCGTGCTGCGCGAAGTAATCCGCAACACGCCCGCGCTGCCGGCCGCCGCGACGTGGCTCAGCTACGTGCGCTGCCACGACGACATCGGCTGGAACGTGCTGCGCGCCGAGGCTTCGGCCGATGGCAGCGGCGAAGGCAGCGCGGCGCGGCTGGCGCGCGTGGCGCGCTTCTTCAGCGGCGCGGAGGGCAGCTACGCCATCGGCGCCGCCTTCCAGAGCACCGATCCGAACGCGGCGCACGGCAGCAACGGCATGGCCGCGTCGCTGACCGGCTTGCAGTCGGCCGGCAGCGACGAGGAACGCGCGCTGGCATTGCGCCGCATGCTGCTGTTGCATGGTCTGGCCCTGAGCTTCGGCGCGCTGCCGGTGCTGTACATGGGCGACGAGCTGGCGATGGAGAACGACTACAGCTACCTGCAACGCCCGCAGCACGCGATGGACAGCCGCTGGCTGCAACGGCCGGTGTTCGACCAGCAGCGCTGGAAGCACCGCTACGATGTATCCACCGTGCCAGGCATGATGCATCAAGCGCTGGCAAGGCTGGTCCGCATCCGCCGCCGGCACGATGCGCTGGCGGCCAACGCGCCCCGCACGCTGCTGGCCGATGCGCCGGACGGCATGCTGGCGCTGGCGCGCGGCGACCGTTTCCTGACGCTGATGAACTTCTCCGGCCAGCCGCAAAGCTATGCGCTGCAAGGCGCGTGGCGCGATTGCGTGGCGGAGCAGGCGGCGGGCTCGGACGGCACGCTGGTGCTGGAACCGTATGCGATGTACTGGCTGGAACGCGAATAATATAGAATCGCCCAAACAGGGCGTGGAGACAAGCATGACCCAACAAACCATCGCCGTATTCGGCGAAGCGCTGGTTGACGATTTCATCACCGAGCAGGTTGTCGGCGGTGCGCCGTTCAACGTCGCGCGCAACCTGGCCGCCTTCGGCGTGGCGACGCTGATGGTCACCCGCATCGGCATGGACAAGAACGGCGCCCTGGTGCGCAACGAGTTCGAACGCTTCGACATGAGCGAGGCGGGCCTGCAGCTCGATCCGCAGGAGGCCACCGGCCGCGTGGTGGTCGAGCGCAACGCGCAGGGCCACCGCTTCATCATCCTGCCCGACCAGGCCTACGATTACGTGGAGACCGGTCCTGCGCTGACGGCGCTGGCGCAGGCCGCGCCAGGCACGATCTACTTCGGCACCATGGCGCAACGGCACGAGCGCTCGCGCGCGGCGTTGCGGGCGATGCTTGATGCTTCCGCCGCGTTCAATGTCCAGCGCTACCTGGACCTGAATGTGCGCGACGGCCAGGTGACGGAGCGTTGCGCCTTCGAGTCGCTGCACCTGGCGGATATCGTCAAGGTCAACGAGGATGAGCTGAAGGACCTGTTCAGCTGGTACACCCACACCAAGCCCGGCACCAAGGCCATCGACAGCGCCGAGATGGTGGACGCCTGCCAAGCCTTGATGCGCATCTTCACGCTGAAAGGCTTGATCGTCACGCTGGGCGAGCGCGGCGCGCTGTACTTCGGCGCCGATGGCGGGGTCATCGCCAACCAGGACTGTCACGCGCCGGTGCGCATCGTCGATACGGTGGGCGCGGGTGATGCCTTCTCCGCCGTGTTCCTGTTCGGGCAGTCGCAGGGCTGGCCGGTCAGCCTGACGCTGGCGCGCGCCAACGCCTTCGCCGGCGCCATCTGCGGCATCTCCGGCGCGGTGCCGGCCGATATCGCGTTTTACCAGCCGTGGATCGCGGCCTGGCGCGGCGACGCGGTCATGCCCGGAGCCGTCGCATGAAGCCGCGGCTGTCGTTCTGGCAGATCGTGAACATGAACATCGGCTTTTTCGGCATTCAATTCAGTTTCGGTCTGCAGCAGAGCAGCATGAGCCCCATCTACAAATACCTGGGCGCGGACGAGGCCAGCCTGCCCTACCTGTGGCTGGCCGGGCCGATGACCGGCCTGCTGGTGCAGCCGCTGATCGGCGCGATGAGCGACCGCACGGTCACGCGCTGGGGACGGCGCACGCCGTACTTCCTGATCGGCGCCATCCTGTGCAGCCTTGGCCTGTTGGCGATGCCGTTCAGCCCCACGCTGTGGATGGCGGCCAGCCTGCTGTGGATACTGGACGCGGCCAACAACGTGACGATGGAGCCGTACCGCGCTTTCGTCAGCGACAAGCTCGATCCGTCGCAGCATTCGGTCGGCTTCCTGACGCAGAGCGCCTTCACGGGACTGGGGCAGACGCTGGCCTACCTGACGCCGTCGCTGCTGGTGTGGATGGGCATGAACAAGGACGCGGTCAACGGCAGCCATATCCCGCACATCGTCATTGTGGCCTTTTTGATCGGCGCGGTGTTCTCGATTTCCTCGGTGCTGTGGACGCTGAAGACCACGCCCGAGCATCCGCTCAGCGGCGAGGAGCTGGCGCAGATCCGCGCGCGGCCGGCCGGCTGGCGCCACACGCTGGGCGACATCGCCAGCGCGGTGCGCGAGATGCCACCCACGATGAAGCAGCTGGCTTGGGTCAAGCTGTTCCAGTGGTATGCGATGTTCTGCTATTGGCAGTACATCATGCTGTCGCTGTCGACCACCATCTACGGCACCACCGACCAGGCCTCGCAAGGCTTCCGCGACGCGGGGCTGCTGGCCGGGCAGGTGGGGGCGTTCTATAACTTCATCGCGTTCGTCGGGGCGCTGGCGCTGGTGCCGTTCACGCGCCGCTATGGCCCCAAGCTGACGCACAGCGTCTGCCTGGCGCTGGCCGGCGTGGGCATGCTGGCTATCCCGATGATCCACACGCCGGCGCTGCTGTTCGTGCCGATGGTGGGCATCGGGCTGGCGTGGGCCAGCATCATGGGCAATCCGTATGTGATGCTGGCGGGCTGCATACCGCCGGAGCGCACCGGCGTCTACATGGGCATCTTCAATATGTTCATCGTGATCCCGATGATCATCCAGATCTTCACGCTGCCGCTGTACTACCGCAGCCTGCTGGGCGGGAACCCGGAGAACGTGATCCGCCTGGCCGGAGGCCTGATGCTGTGCGGCGCGCTGGCCGTGCTGGCGGTGAAAATAAAAAAGCCGCAGGCTTTGAACCCGCGGCTTGCTGAAGAGGCCAGGACGGCTTAGTCGTCGTTCATCTGGCTTTGCAGGTAGTTCTGGATGCCGACCTTGCCGATCAGGTCCAGCTGCGTTTCGAGCCAGTCGATGTGTTCTTCGGTGTCTTCCAAAATCATCAGCAGCAGGTCGCGCGACACGTAGTCGGCGGCCTTCTCGGCCGCGGCGATGCCTTCCTTGACGGTGATCTGCGCGCCCTTTTCCAGCTTCAGGTCGCAGCCGATCATCTCTTCGGTGTTCTCGCCGATCATGACCTTGTGCATGGCTTGCAGGTTGGGCAGGCCGTCCAGCATCAGGATGCGGTCGATCAGTTTGTCGGCGTGCTTCATTTCGCCGATCGATTCTTCGTATTCCTTTTTCGCGATCTTCTCGAAACCCCAGTGACGGTACATGCGCGAGTGCAGGAAGTACTGGTTGATGGCGGTGAGTTCGTTGGTCAGCTGAGCGTTCAGCAGGCGAATAACTTCTGGGTCACCCTTCATGGGATGCTTTCTAAAATGGTGGTGGAATACTGACATTTTGCCACGAACGCCGTGCTCGCGTGGCGCGATGCGTGCAAAGTGTACCAATATCGGCGGAGTGAGATTGTTGGCGCAAATGAAAACAATTAACATTCCCCTGTCGCCAAGTTGAAAGGATGTTCCCATGATGCTGCATATCCCCGCCGTGCTGACCAAGCCGCAGGTGCAGGAATTCCGCCACCGCCTGGCGCAGGCCGAGTGGGTGGACGGCCGCGCCACAGCCGGCGCGCAGAGCACGCAGGTCAAGCGCAACCGCCAGTTGCCGGAGCTGTCGCCGCTGGCGCAGGAGCTGGGCGCCTTCATCACGCAGGCGCTGGCCAGCCATCCGCTGTTCTTCGCGGCGGTGCTGCCGCTGCGCATACTGCCGCCTTACTTCAACAGCTACGCCGGTGGCGAGCATTACGGTATGCATATCGACGGCGCCATCCGCACGCGGCCCGGCACGGCCAACGCGATGCGGGCCGACGTGTCGTCGACCTTGTTCCTCAGCGAGCCGGAGGAGTATGACGGCGGCGAATTGATCGTCAGCGACGCCTACGGCACGCACGAGGTCAAGCTGGCGGCGGGCGACCTGATCGTCTATCCGGCCAGCAGCGTGCACCGGGTGGCGCCGGTCACGCGCGGCGAGCGGGTGGCGGCCTTCCTGTGGAGCCAGAGCATGGTGCGCGACGATGCCAAGCGGGGCATGTTGTTCGAGCTGGACCAGAACATTCAGAAGCTGCGCGCCGCGCACGGCGACGACGCCATCGCGGTGGACCTGACCGGCCACTATCACAACCTGCTGCGCATGTGGGCCGAAGTGTGAGGCAACCCACCGAGGATGGCCGGCGTCAGGAGTAGGATGGGGGTTCCATTGCTAACGGAGCGTACCGTCATGGACTCAAACAATGAGAACCATCATCAGGACTTGATCGGCGAGGACGCCGTCAGGAAGATCCGCGACTTTGTCGACAGTTCGCCGGGCTGCTTCTTCTGCACCAGCGACGTGGACGGCGGCCCCGGCGACGCGCGGCCGATGACCGCCTTGCAGGTCGATACGCTGGGCAACCTGTGGTTCGTCAGCGCCAGCGACAGCCTGAAGAACCTGGAGCTGGCGGCCGAGCCGTCGGCCACGCTGTACTTCCAGGGCGCCGGCAACGCCGAGTACATGCACCTGGAGGGCATCGCCACGGTGCTGCGCGATCCGGTCAAGCTGAAGGAGCTGTGGAGCTTTACGATGAAGACCTGGTTCACCGGCGGCGAGGACGATCCGCGCATCACGCTGATCAAGTTCGCGCCGACCTACGGCTACTATTGGGATACCCGGCACGGCCGCGCGGTGGCCAGCGTCAAGATGCTGCTGGGTGCCGTGCTGGGCAAGCCGCTCGACGACTCGGTCGAGGGCAGGCTGGACGTCTGAAGGATCAGCCCAGCTGGAAGTTGATCGGCACCAGCGCGTACACGGGCACGGGTTTGCCGTCTTCCATGTTGGGCTTGTACAGGGCGCGCAGCACGGCCTGGCGGCCGGCCTCGTCAAGGTTGCTGGAGCCGGACGACTTGTGGATCGCCACTTGCTCGGCCTGGCCTTTTTCGCCGATCAGCACGCGCAGGATGACGGTGCCGCTCTCGCCCATGCGGCGCGAGATGCTGGGGTAGACCGGCTGCGGCGCGCGGATGTATTCGACGCCGGACACGGTTTTCGGCGCGGACGGCGCGGCCACGTGGGCCGGTGCTGGCGGGGCGGGCGGCGCGGCCACGACGGCCGGCTCGCTGGGGCGCGGCTGCGGCGGCGGCACGGTGATGGTCGGCTCGGTCTGCACCACGTTCACCAGCGGAATCGGCGGGATGAAAGCGGGCGCCTGGCGCACCACCGGCACGGTCTTGGGCGGCGGCGGGGCCGGCTTGAGCGGCTCCGGCGACGCGACAAAGGTGACGTTGACTACTTGCGGCAGGATGGCGTGCGACACCTGGCGCAGCATTCCCGACTGGAACATGTAAAACCCGAACGCGTGCACCATGACGATGGCGGCCAGCGGCGCGAACTTGCGCCCGCGCGCCTGCCATTGTTGCTTGAGGAGGGCGGCCAAGCCGCTGTCGTCCGCCGCCGGCGTCGCCGCGCGGCCATAGCTCAGTGTGTTCATCGGAGTAATTTAGTTGGTGAAGACCGGACGCTTCAGGACGGTTTCCTGGATCTCGGCGGTGGCCGCCAGATGCTCGTTCAGAATTTCCTCGGCGCAGGCGAAACACTGGCCGCAGCAGGTGGACACGCCCAGGTCGCGGCGCAGTTCTTCCATCGAGGTCAATCCCAATTCCACGGCTTGACGGATTTCACGATCAGATATGTTGTTGCAGACACATACAATCATTGATGCACCTTCTGGCTAGGCTGTACAAAAAGAATGAACTGACATGATTGCGTGTTAGCTACTTAATGCGAATCATTATCATTAATCGTATACTGCCTCAAGTTTGAGCGGGATGCAAGCGCAAATAGAAGTAATTCGCATTACCGTTTATAATGCTACTATCTTATTTCCGGCCAGAACGCGATCTTGCTGTTCGCCGGCAAGCCGCAGCGGCCTTGGCCGGGCGGCGATTTGAACGGACTTTGCCATGACGCATGCAGCTCCCCTGATCACCCTCGATACCCTGACGGTCGGCGACAGCGCCACCGTGGTGCACATCGCCCCCGGCGACGCGGCGCATGATGGCCCCATGCTGGCGCGCCGCCTGATGGAGCTGGGCTTCGTGCCGGGCGAAAAAATCCGCATGCTCAAGCGCGGCATGCCAGGCGGCGAGCCGCTGGCGATCAAGGTGGGCAACTCCACGTTCGCGCTGCGCCGCTTCGAGGCGGCGCTGGTTTCGGTTCAACCATCGATCCAGCCGGAATAAGCCATGGGTGCAGCTGATATCGCGGCGCCGCTGGCGCCGGTCCTGTCGAAGACGCCGATGGTGGCCTTGCTGGGCAATCCGAATTGCGGCAAGACCGCGCTGTTCAACCGCCTGACCGGCGCGCGCCAGAAGGTGGCGAACTACGCCGGCGTGACCATCGAGCGCAAGGAAGGCGCGTTCACGTCGCCGGAAGGGCGCGCCTTCCGCGTGCTGGACCTGCCGGGCGCCTACAGCCTGTCGGCCCACACGCCGGACGAGGCCATCACGCGCGACGTGGTGGCCGGCCTGCGCGCGGGCGAGCAGTCGCCGGACGTGGTGGTGTGCGTGGTCAACGCCACCAACCTGCGCCTGAACCTGCGGCTGGTGCTGGAGATCAAGCGCCTGGGCCTGCCGATGATCCTGGCGCTGAACATGGTCGACGTGGCCAAGAAGCGCGGCATCGAGATCGACGCCGCGCGCCTGGCGCAGGAGCTGGAGATGCCGGTGGTGGAGACGGTGGCGGTGCAGGCCGGCGGCGAGAAGTCGCTGCTGCGCGCGCTCGACGGCATGTGGCCGCTGCACGAGGTCAAGCCGGCGGCGCTGTCGGCGATCGACGCGGTCGGCGTGGAGGACACGCAGCGCGAGGTGCGCCGCATCCTGGCGCTGGTCAGCAGCGACGCGCGCGACACCGGCAACCTGACCGAGAAGATCGACAACGTGGTGCTGCATCCGGTGCTGGGCCCGGTGATCCTGGCGGTGCTGATGTTCCTGGTGTTCCAGGCGGTGTTCAGCTGGGCCAATGTGCCGATGGATATGATCAAGGCCGGCGTCGACAGCGTCGGCAGCCTGCTCAAGGGGGCGATGGCGGATGGCTTGCTGCGCAGCCTGCTGGTGGAGGGGATTTTGGGCGGGGCCGGCAGCGTGCTGGTGTTCCTGCCGCAGATTCTGATTCTGTTCTTCTTCATCCTGATCCTGGAGGACTGCGGCTACCTGCCGCGCGCGGCCTTCCTGCTGGACCGGCTGATGGGCGGCGTTGGCCTGTCGGGGCGCGCCTTCATTCCGCTGCTGTCGAGCTTTGCGTGCGCGATCCCCGGCATCATGGCGGCGCGCACCATCCAGAATCCGCGCGACCGGCTGGTGACGATCATGATCGCGCCGCTGATGACGTGCTCGGCGCGCTTGCCGGTGTATGCGCTGATCATCGCGGCGTTTATCCCCGAGCGCGAAGTGGGCGGCTTCATGAGCCTGCAGGGGCTGGTGCTGTTCGCGCTGTACTTCGCCGGGATCGCGTCGGCGATGGCGGTGGCGTATTTCATGAAGCGCACCATGGGCTCGAACCACAAGCAGCCGCTGATGCTGGAGCTGCCGGCCTATCACTGGCCGCATCTGCAGAACCTGGCGCTGGGCCTGTGGGAACGCTGCAAGATATTCCTGTCGCGCGTGGGCACGATCATTTTGACCTTGATGGTGCTGCTGTGGTTCCTGAGCTCCTTCCCCGGCGCGCCTGAGGGGGCGACCCATCCGGCCATTTATTACAGCATGGCCGGCATGCTGGGGCGCGGTCTGGAATATGTGTTCGCGCCGATCGGCTTCAACTGGCAGATCTGCATCGCGCTGGTGCCGGGCCTGGCCGCGCGCGAGGTGGCGGTGGGTGCGCTGGGCACGGTGTACGCGCTGTCGCAGAGCGGCGAGGAACTGGCGCAGTCGCTGACGCCGATCATCGCCAGCTCGTGGACCTTGCCGACCGCCTTGTCGCTGCTGGCGTGGTATGTGTTCGCGCCGCAGTGCATGTCGACGCTGAGCGTGGTGCGGCGCGAGACCAACAGCATCCGCTATCCGCTGATGATGGCCGGTTATATGTTCGCGCTGGCGTACACGGCGTCCTTCCTGACCTATCGTATTTCCTTGTTCTTCATCGGAGGCTGAGCATGTGGCAGCAAGTGATAGTGGGGTTGATCGTGGTGGCGGCGCTGGGGCATTTCTGCACCAAGTATTTGCCGGCGGCCTTGCGCAGGCAGATCGTCTACCTGCTGTCGCGGCGCGGCTTCGACCAGAATAAACTGGCTAAACTGTTTAACACGAAATCGAGCTGCGGCGACGGCTGCGCCAGCTGCGGCTCGTGCGAAACCACGCCATCGGCATCGTCCGACGCGCCCACCTCCACGCCGCTCAAGCGCGTCATCATGCTCCGCGTGCAGCGCTGATATCCCTCCGCTCAGCAAACCGGATTGAACGACTCCGCCTGCGCCATCGGCCAGTACAGGCCGAACACCGGCGGCAGGCGTGACAGCTGGCTGGGGTCGAGCAGCTCGCCCGGCTCCAGGTAGGGCAGCAGCGCCGACGCCAGCTTGACCTGGTTGGGCGAGATGCGCCGCACCAGGTGGTGCGCCTTCAGCTGCGACGGGTGCGTCAGGCCGGCCGCGGCGATCAGCTGGGCCAGCGCCTTCAAAGTGTTCTCGTGGAAGTTGGCCACGCGCCGGGTCTTGTCCGGTACCACCAGCGCGCGCTGGCGGGCGTGGTCCTGGGTGGCGACGCCGGTCGGGCAGCGGTCGGTGTGGCAGCTCTGCGACTGGATGCAGCCCAGCGCGAACATGAAGCCGCGCGCCGAGTTGCACCAATCCGCGCCCAGCGCCAGGGTGCGGGCGATGTCGAAGGCGGTGATGATCTTGCCCGAGGCGCCGATCTTGATCTTGTCGCGCAGGTTGGCGCCCACCAGCGTGTTGTGCACCAGCAGCAGCGCTTCCTGCAGCGGTGTGCCGATGTGGTCGGTGAACTCGACCGGCGCGGCGCCGGTGCCGCCCTCGCCGCCGTCGACCACGATGAAGTCGGGCGTGATGCCGGTGGCCAGCATGGCCTTGACGATGCCGAAAAATTCCCACGGGTGGCCGATGGCCAGCTTGAAGCCGGTCGGCTTGCCGCCCGACAGCGTGCGCAGGCGGTCGATGAAGGCCAGCATCTCCAGCGGCGTGTCGAAGGCCGAGTGCTTGGACGGCGAGATGCAGTCCTGGCCCATGGCCACGCCGCGCGTGGTGGCGATTTCGATCGTGACCTTGGCGCCGGGCAGCACGCCGCCGTGGCCGGGCTTGGCGCCCTGCGACATCTTCAGCTCGATCATCTTGACTTGCGGCGTGGTGGCGTTGGCGATGAAGTTCGCCTCCGAGAAGCTGCCGTCGGGGTTGCGGCAGCCGAAGTAGCCGGAGCCGATCTCCCACACCAGGTCGCCGCCGTTCTGGCGGTGGTAGGGGCTGATGCTGCCTTCGCCGGTGTCGTGCATGAAGCCGCCGGCCTTGGCGCCGCCGTTGAGCGCCAGGATGGCGTTGGCCGACAGCGCGCCAAAGCTCATCGCCGAGATGTTGAACACGCTGGCCGAGTAGGGCTGGGCGCGCCGGCAGTCCGGGTGGTTGCCGATCTCGATGCGGAAGTCGTGGTGTTGCTCGGGCGCGGGGCTGATCGAGTGGTTGATCCATTCGTAGCCGGGGGCGTAGACGTCGAGCTGGGTGCCGAAGGGGCGCTTGTCGGTGTCCATCTTGGCGCGCTGGTAGACGATGCTGCGCTGGTTGCGCGAGAACGGCTCGGCCACGGTGTCGTCTTCCAGGAAGTACTGGCGGATTTCGGGGCGGATCGATTCGAAGAAGAAGCGGAAGTGCGCCAGGATCGGGTAGTTGCGGCGCAGCGCGCGTTTGGTCTGCAGCAGGTCGGTGATGCCGACCACGGTCAGCGCGGCGGCGCCCAGCGGGATCCACCAGGGCGCGGCCAGGGCCAGCGAGGCGGCCAGCGTGACGATGGCGGCGATGAAGACGAGGTAACGCGGGGACAACAGGTTCATGGACACTCCGGTGGGCGGCTGATGGCGCAGTGTACTGCTGTTCCTCCCGGGAATCCATCGGTCTCTGGCGGGGGGCGCGCAAGATTGCCAACGATGCTAAAGTAGCGGGGTCGCGGCGCCTGGCCGCTTTTTCGCGGGAAGCTCGCCATGATCGTGGTCCACCATCTGAATAATTCGCGCTCGCAGCGTGTGCTCTGGCTGCTCGAGGAGCTGGAGCTGGACTACAAGATCGTGCGCTACGAGCGCGACAAGCACACCATGCTGGCGCCGCCGGAGCTGCGCGCCATCCACCCGTTGGGCAAGTCGCCGGTGATCAGCGACGACGACATCGTCGTGGCGGAGTCGGGCGCGATCATCGAGTATCTGGTGGAGACCTACGGCCATGGCCGGCTGGTGCCGCCGGCCGGCACCGAGGAGCGCCGCCGCTGGACGTATTTCCTGCACTACGCGGAAGGATCGGCGATGGCGCCGCTGCTGATGAAGCTGATCTTCGACCGGGTGGAAAACAGTCCGGCGCCGTTCTTCGTCAAGCCGATCGCGCGCGGCATCGCGCAGCGGGTCAAGGCCGGCTACATCGAGCCGCAGATCGCCGCGCACCTGAATTACCTGGAGGCCGAGTTGAACAAGTGGCCGTGGTTCGCCGGCGCCGAGTTCAGCGCGGCCGATATCCAGATGAGTTTTCCGCTGGAGGCGGCGGCCGCGCGCGCGGGGCTGGACGGCAGCCGGCCCAACCTGACCGCCTTCCTCAAGCGCATCCACAGCCGCCCGGCGTTCCAGCGCGCGCTGGAACGCGGCGGGCCGTACGAGCTGCTGAAGTAAGCCGCTACCAGATGGTTTGCACGTGTGGATAGGCTTGAATCTTCAGGTCCGCGGTCACGATGGGCACATTGAGCAACATGGCGGTGGCAACGATGATGCGGTCCGCCGGATCCTTGTGCAGACCCGGCGGGAGCTGAACGGAGGTCACGGCGATTTCATTATCGACCGGAATGAAGCGCATACGGTCGATTGCCTCCACCGCGGCCAGCCAGCTGGCAAGGTCCAGCGGCAGGCGTAGCCGATTGTGCTCGACCAGCAAGGCAATTTCCCAGAACGAGAAAGCAGATATGCCAATTTTTCCGCCTTGTGCCTCTTGCGCTATGGCGGCCCTGGCGTTTGGCGAGAGTCTGGCACTGCTGTCGCGCCACCAGATCAACGCATGCGTATCGAGCATGATCATTCGAATGGCTCATATCCGTCAGGATCGAGTGGCGAGACGATGTCGCCATCGTTCAGTACCACGCCGCGCACCGGATCGTGCGTTATCGTGGGCCCATGTTGGAACTTTCGTATTTCCATGACAGCCCGGCCATCCATCTCCACGTAGAGCGGTCCGCCAGACTCGATCAGGCGCCGGTAGATGGCGGGCGCCTGTTCCCTGAATTCCGATAGCGAAATAGCGATAAGCATGGCCGCCTCCATCGATCTGCGCATGCTCAAATCATAGGCCGATTCAAGGCGGATGCCATGCCTAATCGGACAAGGGTTGAGGCAGGTCGGGTAAAATGATGGATTGAACAAGCCCGGATGATGTTGAACATGGGTAGACTCCTTGCCATCGACGGCCTCAATATCGTGCGCCGCGTCTACGAAGCCAGCCCCGAACCCGATAGCGCCGAGAAGGCCGAGATCGCGCTGCGCCACGCGCTGTCCTCGTTCCGCAAACTGGTCAACGACCACGAACCGACCCACGTGCTGCCGGCCTTCGATTTCGGCGGCCCCACCTGGCGCCACGCGCTGTACGCCGGCTACCGCGAGGGCCGCGCGCCGATGCCGGCGCCGCTGCGCGAGGCGCTGCCGGCCTTCTACGACAAGCTGCGCGGCATCGGCCTGCATGTGGTGTCGCTGCCCGAGGTCGAGGCCGATGACGTGATCGGCACCGTGGTGCTGCGCTGGCTGGCCGACGGCCGCGGCGAGGCCACCGTGGCCACCACCGACAAGGACCTGCACGGTCTGATCGCGCAGGGCGCGCGCGTGTGGGACCACTTCAAAAGCGAGTGGCACGACCACGCCTGGGTCGAGCGCAAGTGGGGCGTGCCGCCCGAGCAGCTGCCGGACCTGCTGGCGCTGATGGGCGACCCCACCGACTCCATTCCCGGCGTGTCCAAGGTCGGCGTCAAGAAGGCGGCGCGACTGTTGCGTACATACGGCACTCTGGACGGGATCATGGCCGGGGCGGGCATTCTGAAGGACACGCTGGGCGAAACTCTACGAAAAGAACGCGAAATGCTGTATCTTTCGAAACAATTGGTGCAATTAAAAACGGACGTGCGGGTCGGCGTGAGCTGGAATATGCTGGCGTGGGACCGGAACTGAGCGCGCCCACTAAGACAAGGTTTGCAAGATGTTAAAAGCGGTCATTATCGACACCAGCGCGATCGCGCGCGGCCTGCTCAACACGGTCCTGCTCGATGGCGGCTATGACGTGGTGGGCCAGAGCCACACCTGCGCCAGCGGCCTGGCGCTGCTGATCAAGCATAATCCCCACATCGTCTGCATCGCCCGCGAGCAGATCGAGAACGGCGAGGACGTTGTGCGCGAGATCAAGACCAACTGGCCGAAGACGCTGATCTTCATGGTCTCCAGCGAATTCGACGCCGCCACCATCCAGGCCGCCCACGCGATGGGCGTGAACGGCTTCATCGTCAAGCCGTTCAAGGCCGATACGGTGCTCAACACGATACGCAATACAGTGATCGCCATGGTCAAGCGCCAGCGCGCGGCGCTGGCCAAGGACAGCGCCGAGGCCCCGCCCGACGCCGGCGAACCCGGCGAGGCTTGATCAGGCGGCGAAGGTCGAGCTGTCGATGATGCCGCCGCCGAGGCAGACGTCGCCGTCGTACAGCACGGCCGACTGGCCCGGCGTCACCGCCCACTGGGCTTCCATGAACTTCAACGCGAACTCGGAATCGCCTTCCGGGGCGATCTCGCACGCCACGTCGGCCTGGCGGTAGCGGGTCTTGGCCGACAGCGCGCGCGCGGCCGGCGCCTCGCCGGCGATCCAGCTGGCCTGGCCGGCGCGCAGCGTCGACGACAGCAGCCACGGATGATCGTGGCCCTGCACGATGTACAGCGTGTTCTCGGCCACGTCCTTGCGCGCCACGTACCAGGCGTCGCTGCTGCCGTCCGGGTTCTTGTACGCCTTCATGCCGCCCACGCCGATGCCCTTGCGCTGGCCCAGCGTGTAGAAGCTCAGGCCCACGTGCTCGCCCACCACCTTGCCGTCCGGCGTCTTCATCGGCCCCGGCTTGTATGACAGGTAGCGGTTGAGGAATTCGCGGAACGGCCGCTCGCCGATGAAGCAGATGCCGGTCGAATCCTTCTTGGCAGCGTTGGGCAGGGCCAGCTTCTCGGCGATCTTGCGCACCTCGGTCTTGGGGATCTCGCCCAGCGGGAACAGCGTCTTGGACAGCTGCGCCTGGTTCAGGCGGTGCAGGAAGTAGCTCTGGTCCTTGGTGTGGTCGACCGCCTTGAGCAGCTCGTGGCGGCCGCCGTTCTGGCGCACGCGCGCGTAGTGGCCGGTGGCGATCAGGTCGGCGCCCAGGTGCATCGCGTGGTCGAGGAAGGCCTTGAACTTGATCTCGGCGTTGCACAGCACGTCCGGGTTGGGCGTGCGGCCGGCCTGGTATTCGCGCAGGAAGTCGGCGAACACGCGGTCCTTGTACTCGGAGGCGAAGTTGACCGCCTCGATGTCGACGCCGATGACGTCGGCCACGCTGGCCGCGTCGATCCAGTCCTGGCGCGTGGAGCAGTACTCGGAGTCGTCGTCGTCTTCCCAGTTCTTCATGAACAGGCCGACCACGTCGTAGCCCTGTTCCTTGAGCATCCACGCCGCGACCGAGGAGTCGACCCCGCCCGACATGCCGATCACGACCTTTTTCTTGCTCATCTTACTTTCATCCATTCGCGGCGTTGGCCGCTTCCTTGTACACCGAGGTGTGGGTTTGTATCAGTTCCAGCGGGGCGCGGCGCCCGGCCAGGTATTCGTCCACGCATTGCAGCACCGTCGGGCTGCGGTGGCGGTCGGCGCAGGCGGCCAGTTCGTCGCGCGTGAGCCACATGGTGCGCAGGATGCCTTCGTCCAGCGGACGGTCATGCTTGGCGCCCGGCACGCCGCAGAAGGTGAAGCGCAAATACGTCACTTCCTCGCCGGTGCGGTTGGAGGTGTAGCGCGACATGTACATGCCCACCAGCGCGGTCGGCGTGAAGTCGTGCGCGGTTTCCTCCAGCGTTTCGCGGATGACGGCCTGCTCCAGCGATTCGTGCGGGTCGAGGTGACCGGCCGGCTGGTTGATGCGGATGCCATCGCTGGTCTCTTCTTCGATCAGCAAGAATTTGCCATCTTTTTCGATGATGGCGGCAACAGTAACAGAGGGTTTCCAGATACGCGGCATGAGTCATCCTTGAAAGAGCCGACATTTTAGCCTGTTCCGGGCGTTTGGTTTGAACCCGCCTGCACGGAAAGGTGGGTTCGTATTGAAATTTCGCAAGGTTTGTTGTGTTAATCCGTGTTTGACTGGCTGCCTTGCGAAAAATTCACTGTTTTAACTGCAATTCGTGATAAATAGTAATAAATGATGTGATAAATGCGCTATTTATTGATAAATATATATTAAGTATGATGGGGCCAACGAGGGGCGTTGCTGTCCCGGCATTCCGTGTTAGATTCTAGTCAGTTTATTAATCATTTGGAGGCACCATGAGAGTAGGCATACCGGCCGAGACGCGGCCGGGAGAAACCCGGGTGGCGGCAACGCCCGAGACAGTCAAGAAACTCGCAGCCAAGCATCAAGTGATCGTGCAGGCCGGCGCCGGACTTTCGGCCTCGGTCACCGACGAGGCCTACGTGGCCGCCGGGGCGCGGATCGTCGGCGCGGCGGAAGCCTTCGCCGCGGAGGTGGTGTTGAAAGTGCGTGCCCCCAACGCGGAGGAACGCGCGCTGATCCCGGCCGGCACGGTGGTGATCGGCATGTTGAATCCCTTCGACGCCGACAACAACGCGGCGATGGCGGCGGCCGGCCTGCAGGCCTTCGCGCTGGAGGCGGTGCCGCGCATCACGCGCGCGCAGTCGATGGACGTGCTGTCGTCGCAGGCCAACATCGCCGGCTACAAGGCGGTGATGGTGGCGGCCAACACCTACCAGCGCTTCATGCCGATGCTGATGACGGCGGCCGGCACGGTCAAGGCGGCGCGGGTGCTGATCATGGGCGTGGGCGTGGCCGGGCTGCAGGCGATCGCCACGGCCAAGCGGCTGGGCGCGGTGATCGAGGCGTCCGACGTGCGCCCGCCGGTCAAGGAGCAGGTGGAGTCGCTGGGCGCCAAGTTCATCGACGTGCCCTTCCTGACCGACGAGGAGAAGGAAATCGCCCAGGGCGTGGGCGGCTACGCGCGGCCGATGCCGGCGGACTGGATGCGCCGCCAGGCGGAGCTGGTGCATGAACGCGCCAAGCTGGCCGACATCATCATCACCACCGCGCTGATCCCGGGCCGGCCGGCGCCGGTGCTGATCTCCGAGGAGACCGTCAAGGCCATGAAGCCGGGCTCGGTGATCGTCGACCTGGCCGTGTCGCAGGGCGGCAACTGCCCGCTGTCTGAGCTCAACAAGACGGTGGTCAAGCACGGCGTGCACATCGTCGGCGAGCCGGACCTGGCGACGCTGGTGGCGGCCGACGCGTCGGCGCTGTACGCGCGCAACGTGCTGGACTTCCTCAAGCTGATCATCGACAAGGAAGACAAGTTGGTGATCGATCGCGAAGACGAAATCATCAAGGCCACGCTGCTGTGCACCGGCGGCGAGCTGCTTAGAAAATAATAGGGGAGACAATCATGGAAGTCAGCCACACCATCATCAATCTGATCATCTTCGTGCTCGCCATTTATGTCGGCTACCACGTGGTCTGGACCGTGACGCCGGCGCTGCATACGCCGCTGATGGCGGTCACCAACGCCGTCTCGGCGATCATCATCGTCGGCGCCATGCTGGCGGCCTCGCTGACCGAGGGCGTCATCGGCCAGGTCGCCGGCACCGTCGCGGTGGCGCTGGCCGCCGTCAATGTGTTCGGCGGGTTCCTGGTCACGCAGCGCATGCTGGAGATGTTCAAGAAAAAAGAGCCTAAAGCCAAGAAGGGAGATCACGCATGAATTTCATCTCCATGAACCTGGTGACGATGATGTACCTGATCGCATCGGTGTGCTTCATCCAGGCGTTGAAAGGGTTGTCGTCGCCGGCCACGGCGCGCACCGGTAATGCGTTCGGCATGTCGGGCATGGCGATTGCCGCCGTGACCACCATCGCGCTGATCCTCAAGCTGAAGGCGGAAGCCACGGCGGCGGCGACCGCCGGCGCGTCAGGCGGCATGGGCCTGGGGCTGGTGGCGCTGGGCGTGATCGTCGGCGGCGGCATCGGCGCGGTGCTGGCCAAGAAGGTCGAGATGACCAAGATGCCGGAACTGGTGGCGGCGATGCACTCGCTGATCGGTTTGGCCGCCGTGTGCATCGCGGTGGCTGCCGTGTCGGAGCCGCACGCCTTCGGCATCGCCGCCGTGGGCGAGGCGCTGCCGTTCGGAAATCGCATCGAGCTGTTCATCGGTACCTTCGTCGGCGCGATCACGTTCTCCGGTTCGGTGATCGCCTTCGGCAAGCTGTCGGGCAAATACAAGTTCCGCTTGTTCCAGGGCGCGCCGGTCAGCTTCGCCGGCCAGCACATGCTGAACCTGATCCTGGCCATCGTCATGGTGGGCCTGGGACTGGCGTTCTGCTTCGCCGGCGGCACCGAGCCGGCATGGCTGCCGTTCCTGGTCATGACCGCGATCGCCTTCGTGCTGGGCGTGTTGATCATCATCCCGATCGGCGGCGCCGACATGCCGGTGGTGGTGTCGATGCTGAACTCCTACTCCGGCTGGGCGGCGGCGGGCATTGGCTTCTCGCTGAATAACGCGATGCTGATCATCGCCGGTTCGCTGGTCGGCTCGTCCGGCGCGATCCTGTCGTACATCATGTGCAAGGCGATGAACCGTTCGTTCTTCAATGTGATCCTGGGCGGCTTCGGCGGCGCGCCTGCGGAGGCGGCCGCGGGCGGCGCGAAGGAACAGCGGCCGGTCAAATCCGGCTCGGCCGACGATGCATCGTTCATCATGGCCAACGCGGAAAGCGTGATTATCGTGCCGGGCTACGGCCTGGCGGTGGCGCGCGCGCAGCATTCGCTCAAGGAGCTGGTCGAGAAGCTGACCCACAAGGGCGTGACCGTGAAGTATGCGATCCACCCGGTGGCGGGCCGCATGCCGGGCCACATGAACGTGCTGCTGGCGGAGGCCGAGGTGCCGTACGACCAGGTGTTCGAGATGGAGGATATCAACGGCGAATTCGGCCAGACCGACGTGGTGCTGATCCTGGGCGCCAACGACGTGGTCAACCCAGCCGCCAAGGATCCGAAGTCGCCGATCGCCGGCATGCCGATCCTGGAGGCGTACAAGGCCAAGAGCATCATCGTCAACAAGCGTTCGATGGCTTCCGGTTATGCGGGGCTGGATAATGAGCTATTCTATCAGGCTAATACGATGATGGTGTTCGGTGACGCGAAGAAGGTCATCGAGGACATGGTCAAGGCTGTGGAGTAAGCTTGATTCATCTTTTGTGAACGGTTCATTGGCTTTTAGCCGATTGATGGTGGGATTGATGGGGCCTACGATGGCTGCATCAACCCACCTCAAGGAGATTCACCATGAATCGCTTACAAAACAAAGTCGCCATCGTTACCGGCGCATCGTCGGGCATCGGCCGCGCCACCGCCAAACTGTTTGCCGCTGAAGGTGCGCGGGTCGTGGTCGCCGCGCGCCGGCTGCCCGAGCTGGAGTCGCTGGTGGCGGAAATCGCCGCCGGCGGCGGCACCGCCATCGCGCTGGCCGGCGACGTCACTTCCGAATCGTTCAATGCACAACTGGTCGCCGCCGCCGTCGAGGCGTTCGGGCGGCTGGATATCGCCTACAACAACGCCGGTACGCTGGGCGAGATGGGCGAGTCCACCGGCGTGTCGGAGCAAGGCTGGAACGAGACCATCGCGGCCAACCTGACCAGCGCCTTCCTCGGCGCGAAGCATCAGATTCCTCAAATGATCAAGCATGGCGGCGGTTCGGTGATCTTCACTTCGACCTTCGTCGGCTACAGCTTTGCCTTCCCCGGTGTGGCGGCTTATGCGGCCAGCAAGGCGGGCCTGATCGGCCTGACGCAGGCGCTGGCTTCGGAGTACGGCGCGCAGGGCGTGCGGGTGAATTCGGTGCTGCCGGGCGCGGTCGATACGGCGATGTATCGCGATATGAACGATACGCCGGAAGCGGCTTCCTTTGTTACCAACCTGCATGCGCTGAAGCGCGTGGCCCAGCCGGAGGAGCTGGCGCGCTCGGTGCTGTACCTGGCTTCGGACGATTCGTCCTTCGTCACCGGCACCGCGTCGCTGGTCGATGGCGGCGCTTCGATCACGCGCACCTGAGCCTGAATCCGCGCAGGGGTATATGTATGGGGGGTATCTGCACGGCCCTTCTGGGAACGATACTATTCCGGCTCTCTATTCCCTTCTATTTTTCTTGATTCGTCTCTGCGCTCGGCCGTCTGCGAATTACAGAGGAAAATAGAGAAAACGAATGGGAACGAGAGGGCGGAAATAGCGTGGTTCCCCCAAGGAGGCGCGCAAGGTACCCCCTGTGTGTATTCTCAGGTCAACGCCGGCCGTACATCATCAGTTCGGCCAGCATGCCGCGCGCGGGGCCGACCATGTCGATCGCGGCCAGCGACAGGCCCAGCAGCGCTTGCGCCGGCGAGTCGTTGGCGAAGATGCGGGCCATGGTGTCGGTCAGGCGCACGGTGGTGTTGCGGTCCTGGCGGCGCAGTTCGGTGAATTGCACCAGCATGGTCGGATTCGCGCCTTGCGCCAGCAGGCGCGCCAGCACGGCGACGTCGCGCAGGCCGAGGTTCAGGCCCTGTCCCGCCACCGGATGCAGCGTTTGCGCGGCGTTGCCGATGGCGACCGTGCGCGCGGTGCTGCGCGGATCGGCGTTCAGGCCCAAGGGGAATGCCAGCCGCGGCGACGAGCGCGTGAACGTGCCGAGCCGCTCGCCGAATGCGGCGCCCAGCTCGGCGAGGAAGGCCGCGTCGTCCAGCGCCTGCAGGCGGGCGGCGGTTTCGGGCCGCGCGCACCAGACCAGCGAATACTCTTCGCCTTGCGGCAGCAGGGCCAGCGGGCCTTGTTCGGTGAAGCGTTCGTAGGCGCGATGCGCGATCGGGCGGCTGGTGCGCACTTGCGCGATGATCGCGGTCTGCTGGTAATCGCGGTGCTGGGCCTTGCTTTCCTGATCGCTGAACAAGCCGCCTTCGGCCTGCACGACGATGGCGGCCGTGATGGCGGCCGCGCCGGCGATGGTCAGCTCGACCGCGTCGGCGTTTTCGGCGATGGCTTCAACGCGGGCCGGGCGCAGCGTGGCGATGCCGGCGCGCTGGCAGACCGCGCCCAGCGCCGTCACCAGATCGCCGTAGCGCAGTACATAGCCTAGCGCCGGCAGTTTGTGCTCTTCGCGGTCGATCAGGCTGCGGCCGAACTGGCCGCGACGCGACACGTGGATCTGGTGGATCGCCGTGGCGGCGGCCGGCCACGCACCGATTTCCTCCAGTATCTGACGGCTGCCCCACGACAGCGCGATTGAGCGCGGATCGTTGCTGGCTTGCTCCAGCGTCTTGGCGTCGATCAGGGCGATGCGCTGCGCCGGCGTGCCGCGCCGGGCCAGCAGCGCTGCCAGCGCCATGCCGGCCGGGCCGGCGCCGCAGATGGCGATGTCGTAGGATGGAGCGTCGCCGTGGGTCATGCCTTCGTGCGCGGGTGCTGCTTGATTGAGTGTGTTCATGGAGACTGCATCAGTTGTTCGATCTCGGCGACCGTCTTCGGCGCGGCGGCGCTCAGTATCGTGTGGCCGCCGGGCGTGACCAGCACATCGTCCTCAATGCGGATGCCGATGTTCCAGTATTCCTCCGGCACGCCTTCGGCCGGACGCACATAGATACCTGGCTCCACCGTCAGCACCATGCCAGCCTGCAGCGCGCGCGACGGCTTGCCGTCGGCCGCCGTGTCGCGGTACTGGCCGACGTCGTGCACGTCCATGCCCAGCCAGTGTCCCGTGCCGTGCATGTAGAACTGCAGGTAGCGCTTGTTGGCGATGATGTCGGCCACGCTGCCGTGGATGTCCTGCTTGAGCAGGCCCAGATCCAGCATGCCCTGCGCCAGCACCCGCACCGCCGCCTCGTGCACGCCGGAGTAGAGCTGGCCGGGGGCGATGGCCTGCAGCGCGGCAGATTGCGCGGCCAGCACCAGTTCATACAGCCGCCGCTGCGGCGCGCTGAAACGGCCGTTGACCGGATAGCTGCGGGTGATGTCGGAGGCGTAGCCATCGAGCTCGCAGCCGGCGTCGATCAGTATCAGGTCGCCGTCGCGGCTTTGCGCGTTGTTGGCGCTGTAGTGCAGCACGCACGCGTTGGCGCCGGCGGCGACGATGGAGTTGTAGGCCGGCGCCTGCGCGCCGTTGCGGCGGAATTCGTACAGCAGTTCGGCCTCGATTTCGTATTCGTACATGCCGGGCCGCGACGCCCGCATCGCCCGCGCGTGCGCCTGCGACGAAATGGTGGCGGCGCGCAGCATGGTGGCCTGTTCGGCGTCGTCCTTGAACAGGCGCATCTCGTCGAGCAGCGGCAGCAGGTCGACCGCGCTGGCCGGCGCGCCGACGCCGGTGCGCGCCATGCCCTTGACGCTGGACAGCCACTGGCGCACCCGCGCGTCCAACGCGCTGCCCAGCGCGTAGTACAGCGCCGGCGCGTCGGCCAGCAGCTTGACGATCTCGCCGTCGAGGTCCTCGATCGGGTGGGCATCGTCGAAGCCGAAGGCCACGCGCGCGCCGTCCGGGCCGTGGCGGAAGCCGTCCCAGATCTCGCGCTCGACGTTCTTCTGCCGGCAGAACAGGATGGAACGCGCCGGCGCATCGCCGCGCGCGGCCACCAGCACCACCACGCTTTCCGGCTCGCCGAAGCCGGTCAGGTAGTAGAAGTAGCTGTCGTGGCGGTACAGGTATTCGCTGTCGCTGTTGCGGGCCACTTCGGGCGCGGTCGGCAGCACCGCCACCGCGCCGGGCGGCATGTGCGCCAGCAGGCGCGCGCGGCGGGCGGCGTAGCGCTGCATCACTGCACGCCCCTGGCGGCGGCCAGGCGCGTGGCCGGCGGCGCGTTGAGCAGGTCGAGCTGCTGCACCGTGCCCAGGTTGTGCCATTCGCCCTCGTACACTTCTCCACCGACCTGCTTCTTGTCGATGTAGGCGCGGATCAGCGGGCCAAGCTTGGCGTATTCGCCCGGCGCGATACCGTCGAACATTTCGGGCCGGTAGACGCCGACGTTACCGAAGGTCCATTTCGGCGAGCCCTCGTTGCTCAGCGTGTACATGGTCAGGCCGAAGTCGCCCTCGGGGTGGAAGTCGGGGTTGGGCACCAGGTAGAGCCAGCAGATGTCGCGCTGGTCGGCCGGGTAGGGATTGCCCCACATGTCCTTGTCGTGCAACACGTCCTTGACCTGGGCGAAGTCGAAGTAGGGCATGTAGATGTCGCCCGACACCGCCACGAACGGCTCCTCGCCCAGCAGGTGGCGCGCGGTGGCGATGCCGCCGGCGGTCTCCAGCGCGGTGGTCTCGCGCGAGTACATCAGCTTGGCGCCGAACTGGCTGCCGTCGCCCAGCGCGGCCTCGATCTGGTCGCCCAGGTGGGCGTGGTTGATGACGATCTCGGTGATGCCGGCCCGCACCAGGTTGAGGATGTGCCAGACGATCAGCGGCCGGCCGCGCACCTTGAGCAGCGGCTTGGGCGTGGTGTCGGTCAGCGGACGCATACGCTCGCCGCGTCCGGCGGCGAAGATCATGGCTTTCATGCGCGCGGCCTCAGAAGGTGTAGCCGACTTGCGGCTGCTTGTCTTCCAGCTGGTCGAGCAGGCGCACCAGCGGCCGCAGCTCCTTGTAGCGGCCGGCGGTCTTGCGCACGTAGTCCATCACGGTCGGCAGGTCGTGCAGGTACTGGTCCTTGCCGTCGCGGTAGTTCAGGCGGCAGAACAGGCCGAGGATCTTCAGGTGGCGCTGCAGGCCGGCGTATTCGAAGTCCTGGTAGAAGCCGTCGATGTCCGGGTTGACCGGCAGGCCGACCGCCTTGGCGTGCTGCCAGTAGCGGATCGCCCAGTCCAGCACCAGCTCCTCGTCCCATTGCACGTAGGCGTCGCGCAGCAGCGAGGCCAGGTCGTAGGTCATCGGGCCGTACAGCGCGTCCTGGAAGTCCAGCACGCCGGGATTGCCGGCGTCCATCCACATCAGGTTGCGCGAGTGGAAATCGCGGTGCACATACACCTGCTGCTGGGCCGTGACGTTGGCCAGGATGGCGTCGAACACGCCCTGCAGCTCGGCGGCCTGCTTGTCGCTCAGCGTGGTGTTCAGGTGCTTGCCGATGTACCACTCGGGGAACAGGCTCATCTCGCGCAGCATGAAGGCGCGGTCGTACTCGGGCAGCACGCCGGGCTGGCTGGTCAGCTGGAACTTGACCAGCGCCTCCAGCGCCTCGGCGTACATGGTCGAGGCGTTGTCGTGGTCCAGCACCTGCAGGTAGGTGGTCACGCCCAGGTCGGACATCAGCAGGAAGCCGCGCTCGTAGTCGGTGGCGACGATGCGCGGCACGCTGACGCCGGCGTGGGCCAGCATTTCGTCCAGCTTGACGAAGGCCAGCACGTTCTCGCGCTCGGGCGGGGCGTCCATGACGACCAAGGTGGCGCCCAGCGCGGCTTGCTGTTCAGGCAACACATCGACGCGGAAATAGCGGCGGAAGCTGGCGTCGGCCGAGGCCGGGCGGGCGCTGGCGACGTCCACCACGCCCAGCGTGGCCAGCCAGGCGGTCAGCTGTTCCAGGCGAGGGTCGGAAGATGTATCGGAAGTTAAATTCTGTAATAAAGACATTAAGCGGGGCCCGGAATCCGGTGTTGGGTGAAGATTCCCATATAATAAGGGATTCAAATCAA
>JAJLPB010000020.1 GCA_025548565.1 Rugamonas sp. A1-17 | reverse complement strand
CCTGACCACCGACCAGGTCGTCGCACTGTCGTCGCTGCAGATCGGCACGCTGAGCTCGGCCCAGGTGGCCGCGCTGAGCACGCTCGACATCGCCTCGATTGAAACGGCCGACATCGGCTCGCTGAAGACCGCCGCCATCGGCGCGCTGTCGACCAACCAGGCCAAGGCGCTGACCACCGACCAGATGGTCGCGCTGTCGAGCCAGCAGATCGGCGCGCTCACCAGCGCCCAGGTCGCCGCGATGAGCAGCGGCCAGATCGCCGCCATCGAGACCAACGACATCGGCGCGCTGAAGACCGCCGCCGTGGCCGCGCTGACCACCAACCAGGTCAACGCGCTGAGCACCGACCAGATCCAGTCGCTGGGCACCGCGCAGATCGTCGCGATGACCACCGCCAACCTGGCCTCCGGCCTGACCACGGATCAAGTGGTGGCGTTGTCGTCGGGCCAGCTGGCCGCGCTCAACACGGCGCAGGTCAACGCCCTGACCACCGGCGCCATCGCCGCGATCGAGACGGCCGACATCATCGCGCTGAAAACCGCGATCATCTCGACGCTGCGCTCGGCCCAGGTGGCCGCGCTGACGACCGACCAGGTCTCGGTGCTGACCACCGGCCAGATCGCCGCCCTGAGCACCGCCAACCTGTCGGCCGCCCTGAGCACCGACCAGGCCGTGGCGCTGACCACCACCCAGGTGGCCGTGCTGAACTCGGCGCAACTGAACGCGCTGAGCACCAACGACATCGCCGCCCTCGGGACGGAGGACGTCGCCGTGCTGAAGACCTCGGTGGTTGCCGCGCTGCAGACCGCGCACGTGGCGGCGCTGACGACCGACCAGATCGTCGCGCTGTCGAGCCAGCAGGTTGGCGCGCTGAACTCCAACCAGGTCAAGGCGCTGTCGACCAACCAGATCGCGGCCATCGAGACCGCCGACCTGGTGGGCCTGAAGACCAACGCCATCGCGGCCCTGAGCACCAACCAGATCCGCGCGCTGACGACCGACCAGATCCACTCGCTGGGCAGCCAGCAAGTCTGCGCGATCACCAGCGCCCAGGTACCGGGCCTGTCGACCGACCAGATCGCCGCGCTGCCTTCGCCGCTGGGTACGCCGATTGTGCTGGACCTGAACAACGACGGCATCAACACCCTGGGCCTGTCGGCCGGTGTGAACTTCGACCTGAACGCCACCGGCACCAAGGTCAACACCGGCTGGGTGGGCGGCGGCGACGGCCTGCTGGCCCTGGACCGCAACCATGACGGCGTCATCAACGACGGCGGCGAGCTGTTCGGTTCGGGCACCACGCTGGCCAATGGTCAGAAAGCGACCAACGGCTACGCCGCGTTGAACGAGCTCGACACCAACGGCGACGGCGTGGTCGATGCCAAGGACAGCGCGTTCGGCGACCTGCGTGTCTGGGTCGACGGCAACGCCGACGGCGTCAGCCAGGCGGACGAGCTGAAATCGCTGGCGTCGCTGGGCATCACCAAGCTGAACCTGGATGCCAAGGAAAACGCCTCGCTCAACAACGGCAACATCGTCGGCATCACCTCGACCTACGAGACCGCCGACGGCGCCAGCCACGCGGCAGCGGACGTCTGGTTCCAGACCGGCGCGGCCACGACCAGCCTGACCACCTCGGTGAGCGGCCTGGCCTCGGCGATGTCGAGCTTTGACGCGGCGGCGGCGGCGACCACCACCCCGGCCAAGCTGGAAGTGCCGAACAGCGTTAACACGGCGGTGGCGGCGATGGCCGACGCGATCGGCAGCTACGACAACAAGCTGACCGCGACGACCAACTCGGCAGCGAGCGACGAAGCGCTGCGCCTGAAAGCTCTGCAGGGCGGCAACCACCAGGGCTTCCTGGCTGCCAAGTAAGCAAGCAGCTTTCATCGCGTAAGCAAGAACGGCAAGGCCCCCGGGCCTTGCCGTTTTTTTATGCGCGGAACAACAAGGTAAATTGCGCTGTGTTTGCGCCACACAAAAACCTCCCGGAAACACTATGCTGGGTTAGAATCCGAAGGCTGGCACGATAGTGCGCTAATGCAAGCTTTTCCCAGCTCTTACCCATTCATCAGGCCTATGCACGATAAATTCCCCCACACCGCGATCCAGTGTCTGACAGCGATCGCGCAGCATCACGGTCTGCAAATCAACCCTGAACGCCTGATCGACGACTATGCGCTGCGCGCGGAGGAGCCAGGCACCGGCGCGCTGCTGCGGATCGCCTCGGACATCGGCCTCAAGGCCAAGGCCGACAAGCTGACCTGGTCGCGCCTGATGGCGCAGGGCGGCGTGTTCCCGCTGATGGCGCGCCTGGTCGACGGCAACATGGTGATCGTTGTCGGCGTCAAGCCCGGCGACGAGGTTGGCGCGACCCGCGCCGAGGACCAGGTGGCCGTGCTCAACCCGGCCAACCCCAACGCCGCCGTGGTGATGGTCGGCCGCGCCGACTTCGAGCAGCGCTGGCACGGCGACGTGCTGTTCATCAAACGCCAGCACAAATTGAACGACCCCAACCAGCCGTTCGGCCTGCGCTGGTTCATCCCCGAGATCCTCAAGCAGAAGTCGGCCTTCCGCGACATCTTCATCGCCGCCATCGCCATGCAGCTGCTGGCGCTGGCCTCGCCGATCTTCTTCCAGCTGGTGATCGACAAGGTGCTCACGCACCAGAGCGTGACCACGCTGCAGGTGCTGGCGGTGGGCATCATCGCCGCGCTGGTGTTCGACGCCACCTTCGGCTTCCTGCGCCAGACGCTGACCCTGGCCGCCTCCAACAAGATCGACATGCGCCTGACGCGGCGCGTGTTCAGCCACCTGCTGTCGCTGCCGATCGACTTCTTCGAGACCACCAGCGCCGGCGTGGTCACGCGCCACATGCAGCAGCTGGAAAAGATCCGCAGCTTCCTGACCGGCCGCCTGTTCTTCACCGCGCTCGACCTGATCGCGCTGCTGGTGTTCGTGCCCATCCTGTTCAGCTACTCGTTCAAGCTGGCCATGATCGTGCTGCTGTTCGCCGCCATGATCGCCGGCGTGGTGATGGCCATGGTGCCGACCTTCCAGCGCCGCCTCAACGCGCTGTACTCGGCCGAGGGCCAGCGCCAGGGCATGCTGGTCGAGACCATCCACGGCATGCGCACCGTCAAGGCGCTGGCGATCGAACCGTCGCAGCGGCGCATCTGGGACCAGCGCTCGGCCGAGGCCATCACCATGCACTTCCGCGTCGGCCAGATCTCGATCGCCGGCAACGCCGTCACCGACTTCCTCGGCAAGCTGCTGCCGGTGATGCTGATCGTGGTGGGCGCGGCCGACGTGTTCGACAGCACGCTGTCGGTGGGCGCGCTGATCGCCTTCCAGATGCTGTCGGGCCGCGTCACGCAGCCGTTGATTTCCATCGTCGGCCTGGTCAACGAATACCAGGAGACCGCGCTGTCGGTGCGCATGCTGGGCGAGGTGATGAACCGCGCGCCCGAGGGCCGCGCCGGCGCCAACGGCCTGCGGCCCGTGCTGCAGGGCGAGATCCGCTTCGACGACGTCACCTTCCGCTATCCGGGCGCGCAGGCGCTGGCGCTGGACAAGGCCCGCTTCACCATCGAGCCGGGCACGGTGGTGGGCATCGTCGGCCGCTCCGGCTCCGGCAAGACCACGTTGACCAAGCTGATCCAGGGCCTGTATCCGGTGCAGGAGGGCATCGTTCGCTTCGACGGCATCGACGCCCGCGAGATCGAGCTGTCGCATTTGCGGCGCCAGATCGGCGTGGTGTTGCAGGAGAACTTCCTGTTCCGCGGCACGGTGCGCGAGAACCTGTCCGTCACCAAGCCGGACGCCACCTTCGAGGAACTGGTGGAGGCGGCCGCCGCGGCCGGCGCCGACGAGTTCATCGAGCGCCTGCCGATGGGCTACGACACCGTGCTGGAGGAGAACGCCTCCAACCTGTCCGGCGGCCAGAAGCAGCGGCTGTCGATCGCCCGCACGCTGGTGGCCAAGCCGCGCATCCTGATCCTGGATGAGGCGGCCTCGGCGCTGGATCCGGAATCCGAGGCCATCTTCATCAACAACCTGTCGCGCATCGCGGTGGGGCGCACGGTGGTGATGATCTCGCACCGGCTGTCGACGCTGGTCAACGCCGACAAGATCATGGTCATGCAACAGGGCCGGCTGATGGACGCCGGCCGCCACGAAGAACTGCTCACCCGTAGCGACACTTACCAGCACTTATGGAACCAGCAAACAAGTCACCTCTAAGCCTCAAGCGCCGCCGCAAGGACGAAACCGAAATCGCGTTTCTGCCGGACGCCGACGCCATCGAGCGCGGCCCGCTGCCCAGGTTCGTGCGCCTCACGCTGCACGTGATGCTGGCCGCCTTCCTGTTCTTCATCGTCTGGGCCTGCGTGTCGCCGGTGGAGAAGATCGTGGTGGCGCACGGCCGCCTGGTCAATCCGCTGCCCAACATCGTGGTGCAGCCGCTCGACACCTCGATCATCCAGAGCATCGAGGTGCGGGTCGGCCAGGTGGTCAAGAAAGGCCAGGTGCTGGCGCGGCTGGACCCGACCTTCACCGCCGCCGACGAGCAGCAGCTGCGCGTGCGGCTGGACAGCCTGAACACCCAGGCCGCCGGCCTGCGCGCCGAGCTGGCGGGCCAGCCGGGCGCCGTCACCGGCAGCGGCTCGAGCGCCGACAGCCTGCTGCAGGCCCAGCTCTCGACCGAGCGCAAGGCCAACTTCGAGGCGCAGAAGACCAAGATGGACCAGAACATCGCGCGCCTGAAGGCCGGCCTGGAAACCAACAAGCACGACCAGCAGATCCTGGCCCAGCGCGTCAAGTCGCTGCGCGAGGTGGAAGCGATGCAGGAGCAGCTGATGGCCGAGCAGTTCGGCGCCAAGATGCACCTGCTGGAGGCGCGCGACCGCCGCCTCGAAGTCGAGCGCGACATGGACCTGCAGCGCAACAAGGCGATCGAGATGGCCAGCGAGCTGGCCTCGGCCCAAGCCGAGCGCGCCGCGTTCGACAAGAGCTGGCGCCAGAAGACCATGGAAGACCTGCTCAGCGCCACGCGCGACCGCGACGGCATCACCGAGCAGCTGGCCAAGGCCGACAAGCGCCACCAGGCGATCACGATGGTGGCACCGGCCGACGGCGTGGTGCTGGAGATCGGCAAGCTGTCGGTGGGCTCCATCGTGCGCGAGGCCGAGCCGCTGTTCACGCTGGTGCCGCTGGGCGCGCAGCTGGAGGCCGAGGTGCAGATCGACTCGCTCGACATCGGTTACATCAAGCAGGGCGCCAAGGCCCACATCAAGGTCGACGCCTTCTCGTTCCAGCAGCACGGCATGCTGGAGGGCAAGGTGCGCACCATCAGCCAGGATTCGTTCAAGCGCGAGGCGGCCGACAAGAACGGCGGCGGCCTGGACGCCTACTACCTGAGCCGCATTCCCTACACCGGCAAGCTGCGCAAGCTGCCCGAGGGCGCCCAGCTGCTGCCGGGCATGACGGTGTCGGCCGAGGTGGTGGTGGGGCACCGCACGGTGATGTCCTACCTGCTGTACCCGCTGACGCGGGCGATGGACGAGTCCATCCGCGAACCCTGACGCACGGAACATGATTACGCATTACGCCGACAACAAGTTCGAACCGCATGAGCTTCCCGAGGTACACCAGGGCCTGAAGATCGCGTTCATTGGCAACAGCCTGACCCTGCACGCGCCCAGCGTTGAAATCGGCTGGCACCTCCACCACGGTATGGCGGCCAGCGCGACGGGCAGGGATTACGCCCACCGGTTGATGCGGCAATTGCGGATCGAGCCGCAGCAGGCGTACATCCGCAACTTCTATCCTTTCGAGTCGGACGCGTCGGTCGCCGGCGGCCACCTGCGCTCGCTGCACGGAGTGCTGCTGCAGCAGCCGGCGGTGCTGGTGATCCAGCTGGGCGACAACGTCAGCACCCAGGCCCAGCTCGACGACTTCGCCCACAACCTGCAATTGCTGGTGTATGCCGCCACCCGCTTCAGCCCGAACGTGTTGTGCGTCTCGACCTGGTGGCAGATGCCGGCCACCGATTCGGTGATCGAGCAGGTGTGCCAGCTGCACAACGCCCAGTATGTGTACATCGGCGACCTGTTCGACAGTCCGCACAACATCGACCGCATCTACCCGACCTACGCGCACAGCGGCGTCGAAGCCCACCCCAAGGACTGGGGCATGGAGCAGATCAGCGAGCGGCTGTACCGCGCCATTCTCGGACGGCTGCCCGGCATGACGCCGGCCCGCCCATTGCTGCCCTGACCGCCACCGGAGCCTGCCATGTTCACCATCATCATCGCCACCCACGACCGGCCGCTGCTGCTGATCCGCACGCTGGAATCGCTGATCGCCCAGACCTGCCAGGACTTCAACGTCATCGTTGTGTCGGACACGGCGGGCTACCTGCCGCCGTACCAGCAGCTGAGCCAGCTCGACGGCCGCTTCGACTATGTGATACGCCGCAGCGGCAAGGGCGGGCCGGCGGCCAGCCGCAACCTCGGGCTGGCGATCGCCGAAGGCGAATACATCCTGTTCCTGGACGACGACGACACTTTCCGTCCCGGCCACCTGGCCGCGCTCAAGGCGCGCCTGCTGCGCGACAAGCCCGAGCTGCTGTTCTGCGACTTCCAGGTGCAGAACGAAGACCGCGCCGTGCACCCGCCGACCGCGCTGTCGACGCAGTCGATCTCGATCGCCGACGTCAGCGACGACAGCGTCTACGTGCGCAACCGCATCCCGAACAGCTGCGTGGCGTACCGGCGCGACGTGCTGGACGGTGTGCGCAACGAGACCGAGCTGATCCTGTACGAGGATTGGGATTTCCTGCTGGCCGCGATGCAGGGGCGGCGGCTGGCGCATCTGGCCACGGATGGGGTGGTGATCCACAAGAGCCAGGCCACGGCGCCCGAGAATATGCGGCGCGGCAACTCGCAGGACGACAAGATCGTCGAGGTCATGTTGCAGCTGTACCGCAAGCACCCGGCGCCCAACATGGCCACGCGCCTGGCGCGCCAGGCGCTGCTGTCGAGCGCCGGCGTGGTGCTGGACCTGGCCTACTTCTGATTCCCCATTTGGGGTCAAGTCTGGCATTCGGACACGAGCTCTGCAATTGGCTGGGGGTCAAGTCTGACATTCGGACACGAACTCTGCCGTAAGCGGGCGCCTACGGCAGAGTTCGTGTCCGAATGTCAGACTTGACCCCCGTGTTAGGCCGAGGCCGTGTCCGAATGCCAGACTTGACCCCAGCCGGTTATTGCATCAGCTGGTCGATGATGGCGTCGACGTTGTCCAGCGTGAGCGGCTGGTACAGGATGTCGCGGCTGCGCAGGATGGCGGCGTCGCTGACCTTCGAATAGTCGAGCCGCCGCATCTTCTCGATGATGGCCGGCTCGTAGCGGTGCTTGATGAACTTGGCCGGATTGCCGCCGACGATGGTGTACGGCGCCACATCCTTGGTCACCACGCTGCCGGCCGCGATCACCGCGCCCTGGCCGATCGTCACCCCCGACAAAATCAGCACCTGGTAGCCGATCCACACATCGTCGCCCACCACGATCGGCCCCTTGTTGGTCGACTCCAGCCCCTCGCCGAAATACTTGACCATGAACGGGTAGGTCGACACGCCTTCATACGGGTGGTTCCCGCCCAGCATGAACTTGACCTCGCTTGCCATCGAGACGAAACTGCCGATGGTCAGCCGCTCGCCCTCGCGCCCGTAAGCCATCACGTTGAGCTCGCCATACGACATGCGCCCCACCGTGACCCGGCTGAAATCGAACGGCCCGGCCGACATCGTCAGCTCGGTGTGGTTGTGCGGGTTCAGCGCGCGCCAGTAGGCCCGCTTCTGCTCCTCGAAGGTCGGCGCGGGCGCGGGTGCCGGCGCCGGCGCAGGCGCGGCCTGGCGCGGCGGCACGTCGCTGTCCAGATGCGCCACCGCCTGGTAGAAGTAGTCGTCGTCCACATAATCCTGCATGTGCTCGAAGAAGCCGGTCTTCTGGTAGTCGTTGTTGGCGTCGAAGTAGCAGGGGATGATGTGGTGGACCAGCAGCAGCTTCTTCTCGTGCTCGTAGACCGCGCGGTCCAGCTGGCCCGTGGCCAGGTAGGGCTTGAGCAGGCTCAGGTAATTCTTGCCGAACACCTCGGCGATGTTGTAGCCGCCCTTCTTGTAGTTGCCCTTGCGCCCGGTCGGCACGCCGCTGAAGTAGTGGCCGAACAGCACGATGGCGCGCTTGCCCATGCCGAGCAGGCGCAGCATCACGTCGGTCTGCACCAGCCGCAAATGCTGGTTGCGGGCGAAGTCGGGCAGCGCGTGGAACTCGCTGCGCCACATGCCGAAGCCACCGATCCAGGTCGACATGAACGATACCCGCCGCACGAAGTCGCTGATGCTGGTCAGCGCTTCGATCGGCTGGCCCTGCGCGTGGTTGCCGTTGGTGAGGAACACCACCGGCATCTCGGCCGCCGTGGCGCGGTACACCTTGACCAGTTCGGCCAGCGTGCCGGGATGGACCAGCAGGTTATCGTTGTGCAGCTTCAGGTACAGCCCGCGCCCGTGCTCCATGACGAACTTGAAGTTCATGTCCGGCGAGATGGTCTCGGCGTGGCGGTGGTACTGGATCTTGCCCGGGAAGGCCGCCACGTAGCGGGCCGCCACGGCTTGGGTGTCGTCGTCCGACGCGTTGTCGGCGATGACGATCTCGATCTCGCCGGTGTCGGCGAAGGCCGGCTGGCTGACGATGCTGTCGAGCGTCTGCTGCAGGAACGGCGCGCGGTTGAAGGTCGGGATGCAGATCGACAGGACGATGTCTTGGTTTTCCATCGGCGGTTCCGGTCAGGCGCGCAGGTAGCGGCGCAGTTGTTCGGCGTGCTTGCGCGGGTGCAGGAAGAAGTAGTTGGTCGGGATGGTGTTCTCGTCCATCTCGCCGAACCGCACCAGGCGCCCGCCCTCGGCCGTGTAGACCTCGTAGCCGACGCTGCGGAACAGCGCGAAGATCTCGTTCGGGTTGTAGTTGAACTTGGCCGACCATTTGCGCAGGATTTCCGACAGCACGATCGGCAGGTCGCGCTTGATGGTCTCGAAGCCGCCCTTGAACACCAGCAGCTCGGCGCCCTCGACGTCGCACTTGATGAAGTCCACGCGCACGCCGGTTTCCGCGGTGTAGGCGTCCAGCGTGCGCACCTCGCACTGGGCGGTGCGCACGTCGTCGCGGCCGGTCAGGTTGACCGCCGAGGCATTGCCCGAACCCTCGGGCGGATAGTAGAAGGTGAACTCGCCCGCCTGCTCGGACAGGCCGAAGTTGTGCGGCTTGATGTTGGCGCTGGCGTTGAGCGCCAGGTTGGTGCTCAGGTGGCCGTAGGTGGTCGGGATCGGTTCGAACGCGTACACCGTGGTGGCGCGGCGCGAGGCCGCGATGTTCAATGCGTACCAGCCGATGTTGGCGCCGATGTCGAAGAAGTTGTCGCCGTCGGCCACCAGGTTTTCCATCATGGTCGCCTCTTCCTTCTCGTAGTCGAAGAAGTTGAGCGTCTCCATCGGCGCCACGCGGTAGTCGCCCGGCGTGCAGGCGATGCGGATGCCGCGGTCGCGCGAGGTCATGATGACCTTGCCGTCCTCGACCTCGATCTTGCGCACATTGGTCTGGCCGATGTAGCTGGCGTAGTCGAAGAACACCGCGTGGTGTTGCTCGTACATGGTCTTGATGAAGGTCGGCTTGTCGATCGCGCCTTGCTGGAATTGGCCCAGGGTCGTTTGGATGGAAATCATGTCAGCACTCGCGGTAAAGGTTCAGGACAGGGAGGCATGCCAGCCGTCTAGCTGGAGGCCCATTTTCTCGCGCAGGAAATCCTGCGAGCCGGCGCTGCTGATGAAGGCATTCGGAATGGCGATGCGCTTGATGGCCGGCAGCGCGGCCAGCCCGCCGTCCGACAGCAGGTCGTGCAGGCGCTCCAGCACGGCCGAGCCGAAGCCGCCGTTGGCCTGGTGCTCCTCCAGCGTGGCCACGTGGCGGTAGCGCGCGGCCAGCGCGGCCAGCTGCGCGCGGTCGATCGGATTGACGAAGGGGAAGCTGTACAAATCGATGTGCGGCGCGTGCTGCGCCAGGTAGCGCGCCGCGTAGCCGACCATGTCGCCGGTGGCGAACACCGCCGCCGTGGCGCCGCCATCAGCCACGCGCACCGGCACGATGTCGCCCAGCTTGAGCGCCGGCGGCCGAGGGTGCAGGCGCGCCTCGCCGGCCTTGTTCAGGCGCATATAGCACGGGCCGCGGTGCTGGGCGATGAAGGCGGTCATGGCGTCCACCTCGGCCGGGTCGCCCGGCGCGGTCACCACCATGCCGGGGATGGTGCGCAGCATGCCCAGTTCCTCGGTGGTGTGGTGCGAGGTGCTCAGCGGACCGTAGGCGTAGCCGCCGCCGACCGCGATGATCTTGACGTTGGCCTCGTGGTAGGCGACGTCGTAGCGGATCTGTTCCATCGCCCGCAGCGTCGGGAAATTGCCGATCGAGTAGCAGAACACCGTGTAGCCTTCCATGCTCAGTCCCGTCGCCAGGCCGACCATGTTTTGCTCGGCGATGCCGACGTTGATGAAGCGGTCGGGATACGCCTCGGCGAACGGCTCCAGCACCGAGTAGCCAAGGTCGCCGCACAGCAGGAAGATGCGCTCGTCCTGGGCCGCCTGCGCCATCAGGGTGGTGATAAAACTGTTTCTCATGCTTGGTCCTCTTGCAACAGTTCGGCGCGGGCGGCGGCGAATTGGGCGGCGTCCGGCGACTTGTAGTGCCAGGCCAGCTGGTGTTCCATGAAGCTCACGCCCTTGCCCTTGACGGTGTGGGCGATCACCACGCGCGGCTTGCCGCTGCGGCCCTCCTTGGACAGCGCGGCGGCCAGCGCCGCGTGGTCGTGGCCATCGACTTCGATGGTCTCCCAGTTGAAGGCCTTGAACTTGTCGGCCAGCGGATCGAGGTTGAGCACCTCGGCGGTGCTGCCGAAGCTCTGGATCTTGTTGTAGTCGACGATCAGCGTCAGGTTGTCGAGCCGGTGGTGCGGCGCGAACAGGATGGCTTCCCAGTTCGAGCCTTCATCGAGCTCGCCGTCGCTGACGATGGCGTAGGTGTGCCACGCGGCCTTGCGGCGCTTGCCGGCCAGCGCCACGCCGGCCGCCACCGACAGCGCGTGTCCCAGGCTGCCGGTCGACAGCTCCACGCCCGGCACCTTGTGGTTGACGTGCGAGGTGAAGTAGCTGCCGTTGTCGGTGAAGGTGTCCAGCTCGGACTTGTCGTAGTAGCCGGTTTCGGCCAGCGTGGCGTACAGCGCGGTGCAGGCGTGGCCCTTGCTGTAGAACACGCGGTCGCGCTGCGGCGCGCGCGGCTGGCTCGGGTCGGCGGTCAGCAGGCCGCCGTACAGCACGGCCAGCACGTCGGCCACCGAGAACGCGCCGCCCAGGTGCGAGGCGCGCTTGGTGTGGCACATGTGCAGGCATTGCAGCCGGATGCGGCGCGCCAGGTCGATGGTGGTATCGGTCATCACAAATAGCTTTCTATGGTGCGGCGGAAGCCGTCGGCCAGCGAGGTGGCGGGACGCCAGCCCAGGGCGTTGGCCTTGGCGATGTCGGGCGCGCCGCGCTGCACGGCGCTGGCCAGGTAGTTGTCGCCCTGCGGACGCTCGACGTAGCTGACGGTCAGCCCTTTTTCAGGGTACATGCCGACCAGCAGCTGGCCCAGCGCGCGCATGCTGATCTCGCCGTCCGGATTGCCGATGTTGTAGGCCTGGCCGTCGGCGCCGTCCAGCAGCACTTTCCAGAAGCCGGCCACGGCGTCGGCCGAGTAGCAGAACGAGCGCGTGGCCAGGCCGTCGCTTTTCAGCGCGATCGGCTCGTTGCGCAGGATGCAGGCGACGAAGTCGGCGTAGACGCGGCCGTCGTCGAGCAGCATGCGCGGGCCGTAGGTGTGGAACGGCCGCACGATGCGCGCCGGCACGCCGTACTGGTGGCTCCACGACACGCACATGTTCTCGCCCATGCGCTTGCTCTCGGCGTAGCAGGCGCGCACCGAGGTCGGATCGACGATGCCGTAATCCTGCTCGGCGGTCGGCACCTTGCTGGCGGCGCCGTAGACTTCACTGCTGCTGAAATACAGGAAACCCTTGCTGCCGCTGGCGCGCGCCAGTTCCAGCAGGGCCGCCGTGCCGAGCGTGTTGGCGCTCAGCGTGCCGACCGGATCGGTGGCGTAGTATTTCGGGCTGGCCTGGCTGGCGGCGTGGATGATGTAGTCCGGCCGCTCGTCCAGCGTGAACGGCTTGCTGATGTCCTGCTCGATGCACACCAGGTCCGCGCGGCCGGCGTGGTGGGCGTAGCGCCGCTCGAAGCCGGCGCGGTTGCGCACCATGGCCAGCACGCGGATGCCCAGCTGGCGTGTCTCGTTCAGGTACAGCATGGTCTCGACCATGTACGACGGCAGGAAGCCCGACGCGCCGGTGATGCAGACGGTCTGGCCGGCCAGCCGGCTCCAGTCGATGCCGGGCGTGGCCACGATGGCGGCCATGTCGGCGGTTTCTATCGGATGCCGCGTTGCTTGTGTCATGGGTGCCCTCAGAAACCGACGCCGAAGAATTCCTCCAGCTTGGTGACCGCGTAGTCCAGCATTTCGCGCGTCAGGCCGGGGAACACGCCGATCCAGAAGGTGTCGTTCATCACGCGGTCGGTGTTGGTCAGCTCGCCGGAGACGCGGTAGTTGCGGCCCATCATATACGGCTGGCGCGTCAGGTTGCCGGCGAACAGCAGGCGGGTGCCGATCTTGTGCTGGTCCAGGTAGGTCAGCAGGTCGACGCGCGAGACGTTGGCCTCGGGCTTGAGCGTCATCGGGAAGCCGAACCACGACGGGTCGGAATGCTCGGTCGCTTGCGGCAGGATCAGGAACTCGGCGCACGATTGCAGGCGCTCGGTCAGGTAGGCGAAGTTGTCCTTGCGGGCCTGGATGAAGCCGGGCGCGCGGTCGATCTGCGCCAGGCCGCAGGCGGCCTGCATGTCGGTGATCTTCAGGTTGTAGCCCAGGTGGCTGTAGGTGTACTTGTGGTCGTAGCCCATCGGCAGCGTGCCCAGGCACTGGCAGAAGCGCTTGCCGCAGGTGTTGTCCTTGCCCGGCGCGCAGTAGCAGTCGCGGCCCCAGTCGCGGAACGACTCGGCGATCATCTTCAGCTCGGGATTGTTGGTGAACACCGCGCCGCCTTCGCCCATCGTGATGTGGTGCGCCGGGTAGAACGACATGGTGCCGATGTCGCCGAAGGTGCCGACCATCCTGCCGTGGTAGGTGGAGCCCAGCGCGTCGCAGCAATCCTCGATCAGCCACAGATTGTGCTTCTTGCAGATCGCCGTGATGACATCGAGGTTGTACGGGTTGCCCAGCGTGTGGGCCAGCATGATGGCCTTGGTCTTGGGCGAGATCGCCGCTTCCAGCTTGGTCACGTCGATGTTGTAGGTGCCCAGCTCGACGTCCACGAACACCGGCACCGCGCCGAACTGGATGATCGGGTTGACGGTGGTCGGGAAGCCGGCCGCCACGCCGATCACCTCGTCGCCCTGCTGGATCGCGCGCGCGCCCAGCTTCGGCGAGGTCAGCGTGTTGAACGCCACCAGGTTGGCCGACGAGCCGGAGTTCACGGTGATCAGGAAGTCCACGCCGATCATCTTGGCCAGCTTCGCTTCGAACTGGTCGTTGAAGCGGCCGGTGGTCAGCCAGGCGTCGAGCGAGGCTTCGACCATCAGTTCCATTTCAGGCGCGCCCACCACCTTGCCGGCCGGCGGGATCACCGTCACGCCGGGTTCGAAGGCTTTCGGCACGCTGGCCAGCGCGCCGTATTCGCCCACCAGCTTGATGATCTGTTGGCGGAGTTGTTCTTTGCTTTGTGCTTCACTCATGATTGCTGCCTTGGTTGTGCGCGCGTGATTTGTGCGCTGGATTATGTGCGCTTAAAGATGTGCGGAGTTTTGATAGGTGTCGATCTGCGCCAGCGTCAGCGCGCGCATGTCCTCGCCCCGCGCGTGCGCCTGGTGCCAGGCCACGATCATGTCGATGGTGTGGCCCAGGTGCCAGCGCGGCTGCCAGCGCAGGCGGCTGCGGGCCTTGGAGCAGTCCAGCTTGAGGTAGTGCGCCTCGTGCGGCTGCTTGCCGGCCTCGCTGTCGAGCTCCCAGCCGGCGCCCTGGCCCCAGCTCTCGCACAGGCGCGAGATGATCCATTCGACCGGGCGGGCGTCGATGTCGTGCGGGCCGAAGTTGAAACCCTCGGCGAAATCCGCGCCTTGCAGGTACAGGTGCTCCGCCAATGTCAGGTAGCCCGACAGCGGCTCCAGCACGTGCTGCCACGGGCGGATCGCGTGCGGGCTGCGGATGCGCACCGGCTTGCCGGCGGCGATGGCGCGCACCATGTCCGGGATCAGCCGGTCCTCGGCCCAGTCGCCGCCGCCGATCACGTTGCCGGCGCGGCCGGAGGCCAGCGCCACGCCGTGCTCCGCGTATTTTTCGGGATTGAAGAAGGACGAGCGGTAGCCGGCCGTCACCAGTTCGGCGCAGGCCTTGCTGTTGCTGTACGGGTCGTAGCCGCCGAAGGCCTCGTTCTCGCGGTAGCCCCAGGCCCACTCCTTGTTCTCGTAGCACTTGTCGCTGGTGACGTTGACCACCGCCTTGATGCCGGGCGTGTTGCGCACCGCCTCGAAGAAATTCACCAGGCCCATGACGTTGGTGGCGTAGGTCTCCACCGGATTGGCGTACGAATAGCGCACCAGCGCCTGCGCCGCCATGTGGATGACGATTTCCGGTTTCGCCTTCAGCATCGCCTCGCGCAGGGCCGCGCCGTCGCGGATGTCGCCGGTGACGGAGTTCATGCCGTCGGCCACATGGGCCGTCTCGAACAGGCTGGGTTTGCTCGGCGCTTCGAGGGCGTAGCCGGTGACGTGCGCGCCCAGTTGCTGCAACCACAGGCTCAGCCAGCTCCCCTTGAAACCGGTGTGCCCGGTCAGGAATACACGCTTGCCGCGCCAGAAGGATGGGGTCATGGCCATCGCTTCCACGGCGCCTTGCCGCTTTCCCACAGGTCTTCCAGCAGGATCTTGTCGCGCAGCGTGTCCATCGGCTGCCAGAAGCCGTGGTGGTGGAAGGCGTCCATCTGGCCTTCCCTGGCCAGTTTTTCCATCGGCTCTTTTTCCCAGGTGGTGCTGTCGTCGGCGATGTAGTCGATCACCTTGGGCGAGAGCACGAAGTAGCCGCCGTTGATCCAGGCGCCGTCGCCCTGCGGTTTTTCCTTGAAGCTGACGATGCGCTGGCCGTCGATGTCGATCGCGCCGAAGCGGCCGGGCGGCTGCACCGCCGTCATCGTGGCCAGCTTGCCATGCTGCTTGTGGAAGGCGATCGAGGCCGAGATGTCGATGTCGGACACGCCGTCGCCGTAGGTGAAGCAGAAGGCTTCGTCGTTCTCGACGTACTGGCGCACGCGTTTGAGGCGGCCGCCGGTCAGGGTGTCGGCGCCGGTGTCGATCAGCGTGACCTTCCACGGTTCGGCGTGGCGCTCGTGCACTTCCATGCTGTTCTTTTGCAGGTCGAAGGTGACGTCCGACGTGTGCAGGAAGTAGTTGGCGAAGAATTCCTTGATCACGTAGCCGCGGTAGCCGCAGCAGATGACGAAGTCGTTGATGCCGTGAGCGGAATAGCTCTTCAGGATGTGCCACAGGATAGGCTTGCCGCCGACTTCCACCATCGGCTTCGGCTTGACCGTGGTCTCTTCGCTGAGCCGCGTGCCCAGTCCACCAGCCAGTATGACTGCTTTCATGCTATCCCCGGATTGTTATGAGTTGACGCAGACCACATTATCTATTGCGCCCGGGCTATTTTAAACGAAAAGCAGGGGCTGTTTGGTGCCACAGACCGGGCGATGGCGATTTACCACAGTTATTGCGCGGGCGGCCGCCGATAGCCATTTCAAGGGGCAACCATCGATTCTTCAAAGATAAAAACAATGAGAAATATAAAGTACAAAATTACAACAAAATATTCGTGGCACCGAGGTAATATCTGCTTTCGACGTGCAATTTTGATACTGCCTCATTCACCCAAAAGGATCTACAAAATGAAAACTAAGAACTTCCTGCGGTCGGTTGTTTTAATCAGCGCAGTCTTGGCCGCCTCGGCGCAGGCCAGCACGTACAGCTTCAGCTTCCCGACATCGAGCTCGACGGTGGTTTCGTCGACAGGCTCGCTGTCGCCGACCGAAATCGGCTATTTCTGGTCGGTGAGCCGCGGCGACACCGTCTCGCAAACTTATGCGGGCAGCGGCGTGTTCGGTACGACCAACCTTGAGCTGGACCTGAACGTCACCCAGAACGTCCTGAACAGCGGCGCCAGCGTGCAGTGGGATGTGCTGGTCAATGGCCAGGATGTCGGCGACTGGAACGTGACCCAGGGCAACGGCACCGGGATCAACCACTTGAGCCTGAACTTCGGCGCCGTGGCCGGCGAATTCAATTCGCTGGCGCTGGTGGTGAAAAACAATGTGCCTGGCGGCCAGGGCTCGATCGCGCTCGGCCTCGACACCAGGGGCTCGGTCAGCGCCGTGCCGGAGCCCGAGACCTACGGCATGCTGCTGGGCGGCCTGGCCATCGTCGGCCTGGTGGCCCGCCGCAAGCGCGCCTAGTCGTCCGCCTCAGGCGGACAGCAGCAGCTGGTAGCCGACGCGCATCGTGCGTTGTAGCGCGTCGACCCGATGGGCGGCGTCGGTTGCCAGCTGTGCGTAATGGGTGGCGATGAGGGTGTTCAATTCAACCAGCCTGGCCGACAGCAGTTGCCGGAAGCGTTGCGGCGGCTCGAAGCGGTGGCCGTGCGCATGGGCCTGGTACAGCAGCTCCAGCGCCTCGATGCCGGCGTCCAGTTGGGCCAGCGGCGTGGCCGGCGTGGCCGGCGCGGCGCGGTAGCTCGACAGTGGCCGCGGCAGGTAGATGTAGTCGCCGCCGGCCAGCGCGCTCAACGCGGTGGCGACCTCGGCGCGGTCGAGGTAGGGACGTTCATGATAGTGGCCGAAGGCTGCGCCGATGCCGGCGCGCTTGTACAGCAGCGCGCCCGGCGCGCAGACGGCGCTGGCCGCGCCGCTGTCGCCGTTGAGCAGCAGGTCGGCCAGCGAGCCGCCGCTGACGGCGATTTCGTCGGCGAACAGCGGCGCCACCGGCAGCGCCTGGCCATCCGGCGCGCGCGGCTGGCGCCAGCAGGCCACCAGGCTCACCTGTGGATGATCGAGGAAGTAGGGCAGCATGACGGCGATCTTGTCCGGCGCCAGCGTGTCGCCGGCCGGCGCCACCGCGATGTAGGCGCCCAGCGCCAGGGCCAGGCAGTGGTTCAGGTTGTCCAGCGGGGCCAGGCCGGGCGCGGGCGCGTAGCGCAGGCGGCGGTGGGCCTTCAGGTACGGCTTGAGCAGCGCCAGGCAGGCGCCGCTTGGGCTGCTGTCGCCGACGATGATTTCGCAGTGGGCGTAGGTTTGGGCCAGTGCGCTGAGCAGTGTGGTTTCCAGCGATAGCGGATCGTCGGCCGGGATCAGGATGCTGACCAGGCCGTCGTTCCCGCGCAGGCGGCGGTCCGCCGATGCGGAATCCATAGGCCGCGTCCTGGCCGGCTCAGCATGGATTCCCGCCTGCGCGGGAATGACGGTGCGGGCCACCCGCAGGTACAGCGCTTCCAGGTCGGCCACCAGTTGCGGCGTGTCGAACAGCGGCGCGCTGTCGCGGTGCTTGCGCAGGCGGTTGCGCAGCCGCGCCAGCTCCTTGGGACGCTCGGCCAGGCGCACCGCGCGCGCCGCGTATTTTTGCTCGCTGGCCGTGACCAGCTCGGGCAGCCCGGCAGCGAGCAGCAGGCTGGCGCTGGTGCGGCTGGCGCTGCTCCGGCCGGTGCTGGTCAGCAGCGGCAGGCCGGCCCACAGCACCTCGCCGGCGATGGCGCCCGACGCGTGCGGCGCGGTGTCGAGGAACAGGTCGGCGGCCAGGTAGCGCGCCGCTTGCTGGTCCGGCGCGGCCGGCTCGGCAAAGCATAAACGCTCGCTGGGAACGCCGCGCTGCATGGCCGCCACGCGCAGGTTGTCGCGCACCGGCTCGCTGGCCGATTGCAGCCACAGCACGCTGTCCGGCACGTGCTGCAAAATGCGCATCCAGGTGGCGAAGCGCTCCGGCGTGATGTGCTCGGGCGCGCTGAAGCAGCAGTAGACGAAGCCGGGTTCCGGCAAGCCCCAGGCGGCGCGGGCGGACGGCGCCTGCGCCGCCCTGCGCGGCGCGGGCGAGGCCAGCGACGCGGAACAGGACAGCGGCGCTTGCCGCGACGGCCGGGCAGGCCGCGCCGGCGGCTCCGCCAGCGCCCGCCGGCGGTCCTGCGGCTGGAAGCAGTGCGGCAGGTACAGCGGCTGTTCGGTGTAGTGTGGCGCCAGCGCCGGCGGCAGCGTGACGGCGTCGGCCAGCACGTAGTCGATGGCGGCCATGGCGCTGGTGCCGGGCTGGCCCAGCCACGTGATCTGCACCGGCGCCGGACGATGCCGCAGGATGCCCGGCCGCGCGCCCGGCAGCCGGCCGTGCAGGTCGACCAGGATGTCGATCTCGTGCGAGCGGATCGCCTGCGCCGCCTCGGCGTCGCTCAGCGTGGCGACCGGCACGTGCAGGTCCATGCCGCGCAGCAGGCGCTGGCGCAGCGCCGAGCCGTCCTCCGGACTCCAGCAGAAGCCGTAGACCTCGACCAGCCCGCGATCGTGCAGCTCGAACACCTCGGCCACCATCCGCCCCACCGGCTGCGCGCCGAAGCCGCACGACAGGTAGCCGACCCGCAGCTTGCGGTGTGCATAGCCGCCGCCGTCGGCCAGCGGGGCCGGGGCCGGCGGCAACGTCGCGTGCACCTCGCGCTGGGCGGCGGCCAGCTGGCGCGCCGGATCGTCGCTCAGGCTCAGCATGGCCAGCGCCGAGGTGGCATGGCGCAGCGCGCTCTCGCTCAGGCCGGGCACGAAGCCGTACACCGGCCACGCGCACAGCTTCAGGCGCAGGTTCAGCCACTGCGGCGCGATCAGCGGCTGGCGCGGGTCCAGTTGCAGGCTGTGCAGCAACGCCTGTTCCGCCTGCGGCAAGTCGCCCTGCGCCTCGGCCAGCCGGCCGATGTTGTTGTACAGGCGGATCCGCAGCACCGCCGACGCGGCCGCGGCGGTGTCGAGGTCGTCCAGCGCCTCGCGCCACTGCGCCAGCGCCGCTTCCGGCCGGCGCTGGCGTTCCAGCAGCGCGCCCAGTCCCAGCTGGCCTTCGGTGAAGCCGGGATGCAGCCGCAGCGCCTGCCGGTAGCCGCGCTCGGCGCCGGCCTCGTCGCCCACTTGCAGCTGCACCACGGCCAGGTTGTACCAGGCCACGTATTCCAGCGGCGAGTCGCAATGCTCCAGCCATAGTTGATACAGCGAGATGGTTTGCTCGGTCTTGCCCTGCGCCGTCAGCAGGCCGGTCAGGCCGATCAGGTCGATGATGGCCAGCTCGCCCAGCCGCGCCAGCGCCAGCGCCAGCGTGCCCGCCTCGGCCAGGTTACCGGCCGCCATCGCCTGATGCAGTTGCTGGGACATGGGCGGGCTCCGGCGGGTGGCGTGGCGTCAGTGCTGCTCGGCCAGCATCAGCACGCCGACCAGGTCGAGGTAGCGCTCGGGCGCGTCCGCCAGGCCGGGGGCGTAGCAGTCGAAGCCGGTCTGCGCGCCGCCGGCCTGCTCCGGCACCGACACCGCCAGCCGGCTGGCGCCGTAGTGGCGCAGCAGGCTGTGGCTCCACAGCAGCGGCAGCGGGATGCTGGAGTAGACGAAGGGCAGCGTCTCGGTGTCGGCGTGGCGGGTGGCCACGCGCGCGTTGAAGGCCAGGCCGTCGTCGCTGCTCAGCTCCAGTTGCAGCGCGTCGTGGCGCGGATCGGATTTCAGGAACAGCGCCAGCGGGAACATCTCGCTGTTCAGTTCCAGCCGGCTGCCGGGCAGCATGCGCAGGTAGTCCAGCTGCATCAGGCGGTTGCCGGTGTGGCCGGGCTGCACCGGGCCGGTGGTGAACTGCTGCAGGTTGCGGCCGGGCAGGTACATCGCCTGCAGCCGGGCGAACGGCGACACCGCCTGCAGCCGCGCCGCCGTGGCCGACAGCGGCTCGGCGTGCTGCGCCGCCAGCGTCAGCAGCCGCTGCGCGACGATGGCGCCGACGATGGAGGTGGCGTGCGGCGTGTCGTAGTGGGCCGGGTCGCGGTACAGCCAGGCCGGCGCGCGGCCCAGGAACAGCCCCGACAGCGCGGCGCGCACGTCGATCACCGGCAGCGCCAGCTCCGCGAAGGCGCGCAGCTGGGCGTCGTAGATCGGATGCGGCGCGGCCGTCGAGAAGTGCTGCTGCTGCGCCAGCACCAGCGGCACGAAGTTGGCCGTCGGGTACAGCTGGGCGGCGGCCTTGAGCAGCAGGTGGAAGCAGAACAGCCAGGACTCGGCGCCGCCGGGGCGGGGCGCGAAGTGGCCGGTGTCGTTGATCGAGTATTCGTACAGCACCACGTCCACCGGCCTGCCGTCGTAGGTTTCGTACAGCCGGCCGATGGCCGACAGCGAGGTGGTGGCGCCGACCGAGATCTGCACGATGTCGGCCTCGGTGTAGCCCTGCAGCGAGTGCGCCAGGTGGGTGACGTAGCCGTCCTTGAGCAGCGAGTTGGAGCCGCCGATGATGAGGATACGCATGGCGTCAGGCCGGCACGGCGGTGATGAGGTAGCGTTGCGCCATCGCGTCCTGCGCGGCCAGCTCGGGATCGTTGCCGCTGGCCTGGGCCAGCTGGCGCAGGATGGGCAGGAACACGTCGCGGCCCGGCTCGTTGAAGATCACCGGCAGGCCGCCGCTCATGCGGAAGCCGGCCTGCTGCAGCAGCTCCAGCAGCGAGCCGCGCGTGTAGCCGTGCAGCTCGTCCGGCTGCATGACGCCGTCCGCGCGGTAGCGGAAGTCGCCCATGTTCAGGCGCACCTGCACGCTCCAGTGCTGCAGGTTGCGCACCGACAGCGCCAGCGTGCCGCCCGGCGCCATGCTGGCGCGGATCGCCTTGAGCACGGCCAGCGGATCGCGCACGCGCTCCAGCGCGCCGTCCAGCACCCACAGGTCGGCCTGCGCCACCTGGCGCTCGCGCTGCGGATCCGGGGTTTCGATGTCCTGGCTGTACACGAAATCGCAGTGCGCGCGCGCCTGCTCGGCGGCGATGGCGTCGCGCTCGATGCCGGTGTAGTTGCACAGCGGGTGGCGCTGCTTGTAGGCCTTGGCGAAGGCGCCGTCGCCGCAGCCCAGCTGCACCACCTTGACCGCGGCCGGCGCGAAGTCCAGCAGCTGCTGGTTGACCTGCGCGGTGGCGGCCGGCTTGTCGTAGTGGTAGCCGCCGGTGCGGCGCACCGTGCCCTGCCAGTCGTGGCGGATGAAGATGCGCTGCGCCGGCTGGTCGCTGAAATCGTTGTTGACCCAGGCGACGTTGCGCATCAGGCGGTCGCTCTGGCCGGCCTGCGCCATCGCCACCATCGACGGCAGCATCGGCGCCCCGTGCTTGACCGGCAGCGGCCACTGGCGCACCACCTCGATGTTGGTCAGCATGCAGGCCGGATGCAGGTAGGGCATGCTGCCTTCGCCGTACGGCTGGCCGTCGGCGTTGACCGGCGTGACGTTGCCGACGCCGTACATGTGCGGCTCCAGGTTCTCCACCAGCGATTCGAGGAAGCCGCGCTTGAGGATCTCGACGTCGGAGTCGAGGAACAGCACGCGGCCCGACAGCTCCAGGTTCTCGATGGCCCACGCCATGCCGGGGCCGTGGTGGATGTTGTAGCCGAACGGGATGAAGCGCACGCCCGGGTACCGGGCGGCGATCGGCGCGATCTGCGCGGCGATCTCCGGCGTGGAGCCGTCGATGATGGTGACCGGGTTATCCGGGTAGAACTGGCGGAAGGTGCCCAGCAGCGATGCGATCAGGTCGGGCGCGTTGTAGGACACGGCGATCATCGGAATCTGGTCGATATTCATGGGGGCTTTCGTCGTGTGGGTTGCGTCGGCGGCCGCGGTAGCGGGCAGGGCCACGCGCCGCATGGCCGCTTCCAGGTTGCGCACCAGGCGTGGCGTGTCGAACAGCGCGCAGCTCAGGCGGTTGTCGACCAGCTGGCGCTTCATGGCGGCGATGGCGGCCGGGTCGTTGGCCAGCGCCACCGCCTTTTCCTCGTAGTCGGTGAAGTTGTAGGTGATCAGCTGCGGCAGGTCCACCGCGCGCAGCAGGCTGCCCGCCATGCGCGAGGCGAAGGTCGGCCCGGCGCAGGTCAGCAGCGGCAGGCCCGCCCACAGCGCGTCGCTGGCGGTGGTGCCGGCGTTGAACGGGTAGGTGTCCAGGAACAGGTCGGCCAGCTGGTAGCGCGCCAGGTAGTCGGCCGGCAGCGCGCGCTCGGCGAAGATCAGGCGCTCGGCATCGATGCCCGCTTCGGTGGCGTGGCGCTTGAGGTTCTCGGCCACCAGCGGCGTGTCGGCCACCAGCCACAGCACGCTGCCCGGCACGCGGCGCAGGATGTTCATCCAGTGCGCGAACAGCTCGGGCTTGAGCTTGTAGCTGTTGTTGAACGAGCAGAAGACAAACGCGTCTTCCGGCAGCTTGACGCTGGCGCGCGTCGGCTTGTTGCCGATCAGGCGCTGGCGGTCGTTGATCTGGAAGGTGTCCGGCAGGTACAGCGGCTGCTCGGTGAAGTCCTTGGTCATCTCCGGCGTGATCAGGAATTCGTCGGCGATCACGTAGTCGATGCCGGGCAGGCCGGTGCTGCCGGGGAAGCCCAGCCACGTCATCTGCACCGGCGCCGGGCGGTAGGCCAGGATCTGCGGGCGCGCGCCGGAGGTCAGGCCGTGCAGGTCGACCAGGATGTCGATCTCGTGGCCGCGGATCAGGCGCGCGGCCTGCTCGTCGCTCAGCGCGTGAATCGGGATGTAGTGGTCCATGCCGGCCACCACGCGGGCGCGCAGCGGCGAGCCATCCTCGCGGCTCCAGCTGAAGGCGTAGACCTCGAACCGGCTGCGGTCGTGCAGGCCGTACAGCTCGGCGGTCAGGATGGACACCGCGTGCGAGCACAGGTCGGACGACAGGTAGCCGATGCGCAGCCGCTCATGGCCGTAGCGCGAACCCTGTCCGGCCGGGCCGGTCAGCGACGGCACCGTGGTGTCGAGCTTCTCGGCCACGAAGCGGGCGGCGGCCGCCGCTTGCAGGGCCGGGTCGTCGGTCAGGCTCAGCATCGCCAGCGCGGAGGCGCCGTCTTCCATCTGGCGGCGGCTGATGTGCGGCAGGCCGCTCCAGGTCGGCCAGTGGCACTGCTTCTGGCGCAGGTGGACCCAGTGGGTCATCACGTGCGGCTGGTCCGGTTCCACCGTCAGGCTTTGCGCCAGCATGGCTTGCGCTTCCGGGTACTGCTTCTGGATTTCCAGCAGGCGGCCCAGGTTGTTCAGGGTTTGCAGGTACTGCGTGCGCTGGGCCTTCTGGTCCAGCTTGACGGCCGGGCCCAGGATGGTGCGCCACATGGCCAGCGCTTCCTCGGGCTGGCCCTGGCGTTCCAGCAGCGTGCCGAGATTGAGCCGGCCTTCGACAAAGCGCGGCTGCAGCGCGATGCACTTGCGGTAGGCCGCCTCGGCGCCGGCATCGTCGGAGTCGGCGGCCAGCAGCGCGCCCAGGTTGAACCAGGCCGCGTACAACAGCGGCTGGCGGGCGCCATGCTCGATCCAGCAGCGGTACAGCGCGATCGCCTGTTGCGGCTGGCCTTGTTTTTGCAGCGCGGCGGCGGCGTCGAACAGCTGCGGAATCGTCATGTTGCCGCGTGCCGCCTGCTTCATCCACTGCGCGTGGGGCGTGCCGGCGATGCTCATGGTTGCGCCGCGTCCCAGCCGGCGGTGATGTCGGCCGGGTAGCCGCGCTTGAAGTGCGTGGTCCACGGATAGGCCGGAGCGCCGCTGCCGTCCTTCAGGCGGATCTTGCTGGCGTCGCACAGGAACTGGGCCGGATTGCCGGCCACCACCGTGTGCGGCGCGACGTCGCGGTGCACCTTGCTGTGCGCGGCCACCAGCGAGCGTTCGCCCACGGTCACGCCCGGCAAGATCACCGACATGGCGGCGATGGCGGCGTAGTCGCCGATGGTGGCGCCGACCAGCACGTTGCTGGGCGGATGGGGATCGTTGGTCAGCACCACGTAGGGCAGCAGCCAGACGAAGTTGCCGACCCTGGACATCTTGCCGATGAAGACGTTGGACTGGCAGCGCACGTAGTCGCCGATCACGCAGTCGCCCTGGATGTCGTTCATGGTGCCGATCTGGAAGGCGATGCCGGCCACGGTTTTCTCGCGCACCACCACGCGGTGGCCGGTGACCAGCTTGTCGCCGAAGCGCGAGCCTTCGTAGAACACCGAGTGCGAACGGATGCGGGCGCCGGCGCCGATCACCAGCGGCTGGCCGTCCGCCAGCGGGGTGGGGTAGCCGATCTCGCAATAGCTGTCGATGACCGAGCCGGCGCCGATCTCCACGTTGTCATGGATGATGGTGAACGGGCCGACGCTGACGCCTTCCCCCAGCTTGGCCTTGGGCGAGACGATGGCGCTAGCATGAATCATGGTCGTATCCTGTTTATGCGGCGCAGAACTTGCGCACCGCCGCCACCACTTCCATCGCCTGGTCGGCGCTCATGGTCGGGCCCATCGGCAGGCTCAGCACTTCCTTGTGGATGGCCTCGGCCAGCGGGAAGTCGCCCGGCTTGTAGCCCAGGTGGGCGTAGGCCGGCTGCAGGTGCGGCGGCACCGGATAGTGGACGATGGTGCCGATGCCCTGTTCGGCCAGCGCCTTGGCCAACGCGTCGCGCCGGGCGTGGCGGATCACGTAGACGTGCCACACCGGCTCGGCCCATTCCGGCACGTGCGGCAGCGCCAGGCCGGGGATGCCGGCCAGTTCGCGCTGGTAGATGGCGGCGATGGCGCGGCGCCTGGCGTTGTCGCCGTCCAGCTTGGGCAGCTTGACACTCAGCAGCGCCGACTGCACCTCGTCCAGGCGCGAGTTATAGCCCGGCACCTCGTTGTAGTACTTGACCTTGGAGCCGTAGTTGCGCAGCGTGCGGATCCGGTCGGCCAGTTCGTCGTCGCTGGTGGTGACGGCGCCGCCGTCGCCCAGCGCGCCCAGGTTCTTGCCCGGATAGAAGCTGAACGCGGCCGCGTCGCCCAGCTGGCCTGCCACGCGGCCGCGGTACAGCGCGCCGTGCGCCTGGGCCGCGTCCTCGATCACCTTCAGGCCGTGTTGGGCGGCCAGCGCCAGCAGCGGGTCCATGTCGGCGGTCTGGCCGTACAGGTGGACCGGCATGATGGCCTTGGTGCGCGGCGTGATGGCCGCTGCCACGCGGGCCGGGTCGATGTTGAAGCCGTCGGCGGTGGGCTCGACCGGCACCGGCGTGGCGCCGCAGTCGCTGACCGCCAGCCAGGTGGCGATGAAGGTGTTGGACGGCACGATCACCTCGTCGCCTGGGCCGATGCCGTAGCCCTTGAGGATCATGAAGATCGCGTCCAGGCCGTTGGCCACGCCGATGCCGTGCTTGCTCTTGCAGTAGGCCGCGAAGCTGGCCTCGAAGGCGCTGGTCTCGCCGCCCAGGATGTACCAGCCGGAATGCAGCACGCGCTTGAACGCGGCTTCGAGCTCGTCGGCTTGCGACAGGTTGATGGCTTTCAGGTCGAGGAAGGGAACGCTCATGGCAAAACTCGCTTAGGTTGTCACTTGGGTTGTTGGTGTGCCGCGGCCACGAATTCGTCGTAGTCGTGGTAGTAGTCTTTCTGGTCGTACAGCGTCGAGGCCAGCACCACGCACACCGCGCCGGACGAGAAGTTTTCCACCTCGCGCCACATCATGCCGGGCACGTACAGGCCGTAGTACGAGCGGTTGAGCTGGAACTTCTTGCGTTCGTAGCCGTCGTCGACGATCACGTCGAAGCTGCCCGACATGGCCACGAACAGCTGCTGCAGCTCGATGTGGCCGTGGCCGGCGCGCGCCGAGCCGCCCGGCACGTCGTACAGGTAGTACACGCGCTTGATGTCGAACGGGATGTGCACGCCGCCCTCGATCACCGACAGGTTGCCGCGCACGTCGTGGTGCGGCGGCAGGTCGATCAGCCTGCATTGGTCCATCATGATTGGGCTCCTTCGCGCTGCGCCGCCAGCACCTCATGGAAGCGCTGCTGCGAGCGCGCCACCATCGGGAAGATGCCGCTCAGGCGGGCCGCGACGTCGTCCACGGTGGGCTGCATCACCACCAGCTCCTCCGGCGCGACGATGCCGATGTCGCACGATTCGATCAGCAGGTCGATGTAGTCGGAGAAGCAGTAGCCGAAGTTGGGGTTGCTGTTGATGTTGCTGTTCGATTCCAGCCGCTGGTCGTGGCGGAAGTAGGACAGCTCCTCGTCGATGTAGAACACCTTGCCGTCGCGCGCCAGGTTGAAGTAGGCGGCCACGTCGGCCAGGCCCAGCGTGCAGTCGTGCTTGTGGTAGCGGAACAGGTGGCGGCCGATTTCCCACAGCCGGTCGCGGCGGAACATGATGGTGCTGAACTCGCCGACGAAGTTGCGCATGCCCAGCACCATGCTGCGCTGCATGTCGCGCGCATCCATGCTGCCGCTGGCCTCGTACGGGCGGCGCAGCTCGGTGCGCTCGTTGTCGACGTTGATCACCTGCGACGACGAGAACACCAGCTGGATGGCCGGGTCCATATTCATCGTGGCCACCATGCGCTCGATGCAGAACGGGTGCAGCACGTCGTCGTCGAACAGCGGCTTGATCAGCTGGCCCTTGGCGGCGAACAGCGCGGTCAGCACGTTCTGCTCGCGCAAGGCGGAATTGCGCTGGTAGATCAGGTGGCCGGTGTACTTGGCGCACATGTCCTTGATCGCCTCGGTCGGGCAATTGTCGCTGACCAGGATCTCGATGTTGGGGTAGCTCTGTCCCAGCGCCGACTTCAGGCAAGCCTCGAAGTGGGCGGTCTTGTAGGACGGGATGACGATGCTAACTAATGGCAAACTCATAAATTGTCTGGCTCCTGGCTGGGGCGGTTAGGCGGCGACCGCCATCACGATGTACTGCCACGGCAGCGCGTCTTCCACCGCCACCACCGGGTCGAGGCCGCTGGCGCCGGCCATCAGGCGGATGGCCGGCAGGTATTTCTCGCGGGCCGGCTCGTCGATGATGCGGGCGCTGCCGCCGGCGATCTGGAAGCCGGCCTGCTGGAACAGCTCCAGCATGGCGCCGCGGGTGAAGATGCGCTTGCGCGATTTTTCAATGCCGCCGGGGCCGTAGCGCATGTCGCCCGCGTTCAGGCGCGCCTGCATGCTCCAGTGCTGGAAGTTGCGGATGGTGGCGACGATCTTGCCGCCCGGCGCGATGCTGGTGCGGATCTTCTGCAGCACGGTCCACGGGTCGTTCAGCGTCTCCAGCGTCTCGTCGACGACCCAGCAGTCGGCGCCGCGCACATGGTCCCACAGGTCGGCGCCGGCGTGCTCGATGTCGAGGTTGAACACGAAGTCGCAGTGTGGGCGGGCGGCCTGGGCCGGCGCCGGATCGGCCTCGATGCCGGTGTAGTTGGCCAGCGGATTGCGCGCGCGGTAAGCCTTGGCGAAGGCGCCGTCGCCGCAGCCCAGCTCGACCACCTTGACCGCGGCCGGCGGCATGAACTGCAGCAGGTCGGTGTTGACCTCGCTGGTGGCGCTGGGCAGGTCGTAGTGGTAGCCGCCGGTGCGGATCACCGTGCCCTGCCAGTCGTGCTTGATGTAGGTGCGGGTCGGCTCGCGGGCGAAATCGCCGCGCACCCAGTCGACGCCGTGCATCAGCGCGCTCTGGCCGGCGCGGTGCATGGCCAGCATGGCCGGCAGCAGCGGCGCGCCGTGCTTGATCGGCAGCGGCCACTGGCGCATCACCTCGGCGTTCACCAGCATGCAGGCCGGGTGCAGGTAGGGGATGCCGTCCGCATCGCGGCTGTGGCCCAGCTCGTTGACCCACTGGACGTTGCCGACGCCGTACATCTGCGGGCGCAGCTCGCTGTGCAGCGATTCCAGAAAGCCGGCCTTGAGGATCTCGACGTCGGAATCGAGGAACAGCACCTCGCCCGACAGGCCCAGATGGTTGAGCGCCCACGCCATGCCGGGGCCGTGGTGGATGTTGTAGCCGAACGGGATGAACTCGACGTTGTCGTAGCCGTCGGTGATGGCGCGGATCTGCTCGGCCACGTCCGGGTTGGAGCCGTCGATCACGTACACGCGGTTGGCGTAGAACCGGCGCAGGCTGCGCAGCAGCGCGTCGATCAGGTCGGGCGCGTTGTAGGACACGGTGACGATGGGGATGTCGGCGATGCGCACCGGCTCGGCCAGGGGCTGCTCCGACGGGTCCTGCGGACGCACCGCGTGCTCCGGCGCGGCCAGGCGCGGCGCGGCCGGCTTGGCGACCTTCTGCAGCGCGGCCTCCAGGTTGCGCACGAAGCGCGGGCTGTCGAACAGCGGGCAGGTCAGGCGGTTGGCGGCCAGCTGGCGCTTCATGGCGGCGATGCGGGCCGGATCGTTGGCCAGCGCCACCGCCTTTTCCTCGTAGTCGGCGAAGTTGTAGGTGATCAGCTGCGGCAGGTCGACCGCGCGCAGCAGGCTGCCGGCCATGCGCGACGAGAAGGTCTGGCCGGCGCAGGTCAGCAGCGGCAGGCCGGCCCACAGCGCGTCGCTGGCGGTGGTGCCGGCGTTGAACGGGAAGGTGTCGAGGAACAGGTCGGCCAGCTGGTAGCGCGCCAGGTACTCGGCCGGCACCGCGCGGCTGTTGAAGATCAGGCGTTCGCGGGCGATGCCGGCTTGCTCGGCGTAGCGGTACAGGTTCTCGCGCACTTCCGGATAGTCGGCCACCAGCCACAGCACGCTGCCCGGCACGCGGCGCAGGATGTTCATCCAGATCGTGAACAGGTCGGGCGTGAACTTGAAGTTGTTGTTGAACGAGCAGAAGACGAAGGCATCCTCCGGCAGGTTGACGCTGGCGCGGGTCGGCGTGGGCGCGATCAGGCGCTGGCGGTCGTTGATCTGGAAGGTGTCCGGCAGGTACAGCGGCTTCTCGGTGAAGTGCTTGGCCATCTCCGGCGTGATCAGGAACTCGTCGGCGATCACGTAGTCGACGCCGGGCAGGCCGGTGCTGCCGGGGAAGCCGAGGTAGGTCAGCTGCACCGGCGCCGGGCGGTAGGCCAGGATGTTGGGGCGCGCGCCCAGCGTCAGGCCGTGCAGGTCGACCAGGATGTCGATCTCGTGGGCGCGGATGGTGCGGGCGGCCTGCTCGTCGGTCAGCTTGTCGATGCGGATGTAGTGGTCCATGGCCTTGACCACGCGGGCGCGGATCGGCGAGCCGTCCTCGCGGCTCCAGCTGAAGGCGTAGACCTCGAACTTGCTGCGGTCGTGCAGCTCGTACAGCTCGGCGGTGAGGATGGACACCGCGTGCGAGCAAAAGTCCGACGACAGGTAGCCGATGCGCAGGCGGCCGTGGCCGTAGCCATGCTGGCCGGTCAGCGGGGCCACGGCGGCGTTGACCTTCTCGTTGACGAAGCGGCGCGCGGCGGCCAGCTGCTGGGCCGGATCGGCCGAGGCGCTGAGCATGGCCAGCGCCGAGGTGCCCTCCATCATGGTAGCGACCGAGATGTGTTCGAGGCCGCTGTAGACCGGCCACTCGCACTGTTTCTGGCGCAGGTGGACCCAGTGGGTCATGACGTTGGCCTGTTGCGGATCGACGCGCAGGCTCAGCGCCAGCATGGCCTCGGCCTCGGGGTAGCGCTTGCGGATTTCCAGCAGGCGGCCCAGGTTGTTCAGGGTTTGCACATACAGCGTCGGATTGGTCTTGATGTCCGGCTGCACCTCATCGGAGAGGATGGTCTTCCACATCGCCAGCGCGTCGTCCGGGCGGCCGGTGCGTTCGAGCAAGGTGCCGAGGTTGAGGCGGGCCTCGACGAAGCCGGGGTTCTGGGCGATGGCCTTGCGCAGCACGGCTTCCGCGCCGGTGTCGTCGCCCGAATTGGACAGCACCACGGCCAGATTGAAGCAGGCGGCGTAGATCAGCGGCGACGGCGTATGGTCGATCCAGGCGCGGTAGAGGGCGATGGCGGCGGGCAATTGTCCGCTTTCCTGCAACACGGCGGCGGCGCCGAACAGATCGCCGATGGACAGCGCGCCCTTGACGGCCAGCGCCATAACGGTGCCCAGCGGGCTGGTATCGGTGGGAGCGGCAGGTACTTGAGCGGTCATAGCGGGCGGTAGGATGGGATGAGCCATAAAAGGTACGCACTATCATACCTTTTTGTCGCTGGATGAGGGGCAACTTTTGGCTCAGGAGCAAGACTGTAAAACGCCGCCTGCTCAATGGATGGGCAGTAGCAACAAGCAACTTGGGGTCAAGTCTGACATTCGGACACGGCCTCGACAGTAGCGGCTTGGGGTCAAGTCTGACATTCGGACACGAGCACAACCGTAGCGGCGGGCTACGGTTGTGCTCGTGTCCGAATGCCAGACTTGACCCCAATGTGACGGCAGAGGTCGTGTCCGAATGCCAGACTTGACCCCACTGGGTTTAGCGGTTGGGGACGCTGAACCAGTTGCCGGTGTTGTGTTGCTGGTCGTCGGGCTGCTTGCTCAGCGCGGCGGCGGCGCCTTGCAAGGCCTGGCGGCTGCGGTAGTGCTGCATGGCGTCGGCCATTGCTTGTGCGCCGGCATCGGTCGTTGCCGTGTCGGACTTGCATGGCGCTGCCTGTGGCGCCGGCGCCGCGGAAACGTCGCTGGCGTAGGCGGCCATTGCGTTGCTGAGGCCGCTCACTTGCTGTTGCAGCGTGGCCGCGACCGTGGCCGCGCTCTTTTGCGCCAGGAACCAGACGTCGGCGCTGGCGTGGCTGCTGCCGTCCGTGCCGGTGTAGCTGGAGGTCAGGCCGACCATGTTGCCGTTCTGTTGCGTCAGCGCGTGGCCGGCGCTGGTGCTGATGGCGGCGATGCCCAGCTGGTCCAGCGTCTTCAACTCGCCGGCCTGGCTGATGCCGTCGGAGTTGCCATCGACCCACACCCGCAGCGCGCCGAAGCCGCTGTCGGCGCTGGTGATCTGGCCGTCGCCGTTGCTGTCGAGCGACTTGAGCGCGGCGTAGCCGTCGGCCGCCGTGCTGCCGTCCGCCAGTCTGGTGGCGCTGCCGAACAGTTCGCCGCCGTCGTTGATGATGCCGTCGCCGTTGCGGTCCAGGGCCAGCAAACCGTCGTGGGCGTCGACCCAGCCGGTGTGCACGGCCTTGCCTTCGGCGCGGATGTCGAACCGCACCCCGGCGCCTATGCCCAGCGTTTGCACGCCGTTGCCGTCCAGGTCCAGCACCAGCGGCGTGGCGTAGTTGGTGGACGCGGCGTTCAGCGCCATGGTCTGCGTGACCGTCATCGCCGCCACCTGCGTGCCGGTGAAGGCGTTGGCCTGGCTGACGCTGAGCGCGGTCAGCCCGGCCGTGGTGAGCGACGGCACCTGGCCGGCCGTGAACGCGGCGATCTGGTCGGTGGTGAAGACGATCAGCTGGCTGGTCTTGAGGCCGGCCACCTGGGCGTTGGTCAGGCCGGCGATCTGCGCGGTGGACAGGTAGCCGATCTGCGTGGCCGTCAGCGAGCCGAGCTGGCTGGTGCTCCAGGCGCCCAGCTGCGTGGTGGTGAAGGCGTTGATCTGGTCGATGGTCAGCGCGGCGATCTGGGCGTTCTTCAGCGCCGCCATCTGCGCGGTGGTCAGCGCGGCGGCCTGGGTGCCGGTCAGCGCGTTGAGCTGGGTCGAGCTCAGCGTCTGCAGCTGCGACGTGGTGACCGCCTGCAGCTGGTCGGTGCTGAACGCGGCCACCTGGTCCACGGTCAGCGCGGTGATCTGGCTGAGCTTGATGCTGGCGACCTGCGCCGTGGTGAGCGCCTGGATCTGCGTGTCCGACAGCGCGGCCAGCTGGGTGGTGTTCAGGTAGCCGATCTGCGCGGTGCGCAGCGCGGCGATCTGGCTGGTGCTCAGCGCGAACATCTGGTCGGCCGTCATCGCGCCCAGCTGCAGGCTGGTCAGGGCCTGGATTTGCGCGGTGTTCAGGCCGCCCAGCTGGCCGACGGCCAGGCTGGACACTTGCAGCGTGCCCAGCGCGGCCACGTCGGCCGTCTGCAGCGCGCCGATCTGGTCGGTCGACAGCGCGACCACGGCGTTGATGCTCAGCGCGGCCGCTTGCGCCGTGCTCAGCGCGCCGATCTGGTCGGTGCCGAGCACGTTCACCTGCGGCACGTCGATGGCGGCGATCTGCGCGGTTTTCAGGCCGCGGATCTGCGCCGTCGTCAGCGCGACGGTCTGGTCGGTGGACAAGCCGGTGAACTGGCCGGCGGTCAGCGCGGCCACGTCCTGCGTGTCGAGCGCGGCCACCTGGCCGGTGCTGAGCGCGGCCAGCTGGCCGGCGGTCAGGGTGGGCATCTGCGTGACCGAGAAGCCGGTGATCTGCGCCGTGGCCAGCGCGACGATCTGGTCGGTGGTGAGGTTGCTGGCCTGGTCGGTGGTCAGCGCGGCGATCTGCGCGGTCTTCAGCGCGCGCATCTGGTCGCTGCTCAGGACCAGCAGGGTGTCGAGCGTCAGGCCGTACGCCACCTGCGCGGTGCTCAGCGCGGCGATGTGGCTGGTGTCCAGCGTCAGCACCTGGGCCACCTGCAGGCCGTTGGCCAGCTGGCTGGTGCTGAAGGCGGCCAGCTGCGTCAGGGTCAGCGCGTTGAGCTGGTCGCTGTTCAGGAAGGCGATCTGGTCCGTGGTCAGGGCGGCGACCTGGCGCGTGGTCAACGCGGCCAGGTCGGCCGTTTCCAGCACGATGATCTGGTCGGTGGTGAGCGCCGCCACTTGCTGCGTGCTCAGCGTGGACGCCTGCGCGGTGCTCAGCGCGACGATCTGGTCGCTGGTCAGCGCCCGCACCTGGGCGGTGCCCAGCGCGGCGGTCTGCGCGGTGCGCAGCGCGACGATCTGGTCGGTGGTCAGGGCGGCGATGCTGTCGCTGCTCAGGCCGTAGGCCAGCTGCGCCGTGCCCAGCGCCGCGATGTGGGCGCTGTCGAGCGCGACCAGCTGGGCGGTCTGCAGGCCGTTGCTGATCTGGCTGGTGGTGAGCGCGGCCAGCTCGGCGGTGGTCAGCGCGTTGAGCTGGTCGCTGCCCAGCGCGGCGACCTGGTCGCTGCCCAGCGCCACCATCTGGCGCGTGCTGAACGACGACAGGTCGGCCGTTTCCAGCGCGGCGATCTGGGCCGTGGTGAGGGCCGCCACCTGGCGCGTGGCCAGCGAGCTGGCCTGCGCGGTGGTCAGCGCGGCGACCTGGCCGGTGCCCAGGCCGCTGGCGACCTGGTCGGTGGTGAGCGCCGCCACTTGCGCGGTGCCCAGTGTGGCGAACTGGTCGGTCAACAGCGCCTGCAGCTGGTCGGTGCCGAGCAGGACGATCTGGGCCGTGCCGAGCGCGGCCAGGTCGGCCGTCTCCAGCGCGGCCACCTGGTCGCTGGTGAGCGCGGTCAGCTGCATGCTGCCCAGCGCGCGCACCTGCGCGGTGCTCAGCGCGACGATCTGGTCGGTGGCCAGCGCGCCGAACTGCGCGGCCAGCAGGTGGTTGACCGCGCTGGTGCCCAGCGCGGCGAACTGGTCGGTTCCCAGCGCGGCCAGCTGGTCGGTGCTGAGCGCCTGCGCCTGCAGCGAGGTCAGCGCGGCCACCTGGGCGGTGCCCAGCTGGCCGAACTGCGCCGCCGTCAGCGCGGTGATTTCCTGCGTGGTCAGGCCGGTGAAGGCACTGGTGGACAGGGCGTTGAGCTGGTCGCTGGTCAGCGCGGCGAACTGGGCCGTGCTGAACGCGGCCAGCTGGTTGCTGCGCAGCGCCACGAAGTCCATGGTGCTGAGCGCGGCGATGTGGTTGGTGCTCAGGCCGCTGATCTGCAGCGTGCTCAGCACGCCGACCTGGGCCGTGCCCAGCGCCAGGATGTGGTCGGTGCTCAGGGCGGCGATCTGGCCGCTGCCCAGGCCGGCGATCTGCGCGGTGGTCAGCACGCTGACCAGGTCGGTGGTCAGGGCGCCGATGTTGGCGCTGCCGATGGCGGCGATTTGCGCGGATTTCAGCGCGACGAAGTCGGCCGTCTCCAGCGCGTCCAGCTGGTCGCTGCTGAGGGCGGCCACTTGCGCGGTGCTCAGCGCGCCCACCTGCATGCTGCTCAGGCCGACCATCTGGTCGGTCGTGATCGCGCCGAACTGGGCCGCGTTGAGCGCGCCGATCTGCGTGCTCGACAGCGTGGCGAAGTTGTCGGTGCTGATGGCGGCGATCTGGTCGCTGCTCAGCGCGTTCAGCTGGCGGGTCGCCAGGTTGTCCACCTGCAGCGTGGTCAGCGCGGCGATCTGCGCGGTGGTCAGCGCGGCGGCCTGGGCCGAGGTCAGCGCGTCCATCTGCAGCGTGGTCAGGTTTTGCAGCTGGTCCATCGTCAGCGAGATCAGCTGGTTGGTGGTCAGCGCCTGCACCTGCGCGGTCTTGAGCGCCTGCATCGCGTCGCTGCCGAGCGACTGCAGCTGGATGGTCGACAGCGCCACCAGCTGGTTGCTGCTCAGCGCGGCGGACTGGGCGCTGGTCAGCACGCTGACGTGGCCGGTGTCCAGCTGCGAGATCTGCAAGGTGCTCAGGGCCTGGATCTGGTTGCTCAGCAGCGCGGCCAGGTCTTCCAGTTCCATCGTGGCCAGCTGGTCGGTGCTGAGCGCGGCCAGTTGCGCCGTGCCCAGCTGCGTGTATTGCTGCGTGGTCAGGCCGGCGATCTGGTCGCTGTCGAGGGCGCGGAACTGCGCCGTGCTCAGCGCGTTCAGCTGCGCCGAGCCCAGGCTTTGCAGCTGGTCGATGAGCAGCGCGTTGAGCTGGTCGCTGCCGAGGGCGGCGATCTGCACGGCCTTCAGCGCGTCCAGGTCGTCGGTGCTCAGCGCCTGGATCTGCGCCGAGTTCAGCGACAGCAGCTGGTTGGTGGTCAGCGCCTGCGCCTGCGCGGTGGTCAGCGCGGCGATGCGGTCGGCCGCCAGCGCCTGCAGCTGGTCGGTGCCCAGCGCGGCGATCTGCGCGGTCTTCAGCGCGGCCAGGTCTTCGGTTTCGATCACGCTCAGTTGCAGCGTGCTCAGCGCGGCGACCTGCGCCGTGCCCAGCGCCTGGAACTGCTGCGTGCCGAGGCCGACGATCTGGTCCGAGCTCAGCGCCTGGACTTGCGCGCTGCCCAGGGCGTTCAGCTGGGTCGCGCCCAGGCTCTGCACCTGACCCAGCGCCAGCGCGGCGATCTGGTCGCTGCCCAGCGCGGCGATCTGCGCGGTCTTCAGCGCCAGGATCTCGTCGGTGCTCAGCGCCTGCACCTGGTCGGTGGTCAGGGCCGCCACCTGGGCGCTGCCCAGGCTGGACGCCTGCGCCGTGGTCAGCGCCTGCACCTGGTCGGTGGTCAGCTGCTGGATTTGCGCGGTCTTCAACGCCGCCAGTTGCGCGGTCTTCATCGCGGCCAGGTCTTCCAGTTCCAGCGCGCGCAGCTGGTCGCTGCTCAGCACGCTGACGCCGGCCGTGCTCAGGCTGCCGATCTGTTTGGTGGTCAGCGCGACGATCTGGCTGGTGCCCAGCGCGGCGATCTGGTCGGTGGTCAGGCCGCCGATCTGGGCCGGGGTCAGCGCCTGGATCTGGTCGGTGGTCAGGTTGTTCAGCATGCCGAGCGCGCTCAGCTGGGCTGCCGTCAGCACGGCGAAGTCCGCCGTGCTGAGCGCGCCGATCTGGTCGGACGACAGCGAGGACAGCTGGGTGGTCGACATCGCGCCGACCTGGTTGCTGGTCAGCGCCATGATCTGGTCTGTGCTCAGCAGCGCGACCTGGACGGTGCGCAGCGCGTTGATCTGCGCGGTCTTCAGCGCGGCGATCTCGTCGGTGTTGAGCGCGGCCAGCTGGCCGGCGCTCAGGCTGGCGATCTGGGCGGTGGCCAGCGCCGCCACCTGCAGCGTGCTCAGCGAGGCGACCTGCGCGGTCTGCAGGCCAAGGAATTGCGCCGTGCTCAGCGAGGACAGCTGGGCCGCCGTCATCGCCTGCAACTGGTCGGTGCCGATCGCGTCGAGCTGGTCCGTGCTGAGCGACTGCAGCTGCGCGGTGCGCAGCGCGGCCAGGTCCTGGGTTTCCAGCGCCTGCACCTGATCGGTGGTCATGGCGGTCAATTGCTGCGAGGTCAGGCCGGACACCTGGATGGCGCTCAGGCCGGCGATCTGGTCGCTGTTGAGCAGCACGAACTGGCTGGTGCTCAGGGCCGCCACCTGCAGCGTCTTGAAGGCGGCCAGGTCCTGGGTCTCCAGCGCGGCCAGCTGGCCGGCGGACAGCGCGCGCACCTGGGCCGTGCCGAGGTTGGCCGCCTGCTGCGTGCTCAGCGCGACGATCTGGTCGGTGGTCAGCGACTGGAACTGGGCGCTGCCCAGGGCCGCCATCTGCGCGGCGCTCAGGGCGCGGAACTGGTCGCTGCCCAGCGCTTCAAGCTGGTCGGTGGTCAGCGCCAGGATCTGGACGGTGCGCAGCGCGGCGATGTCGCCGGTGGAGAACACCTGCAACTGCGCGGTGCCCAGCACGGCCAGCTGGCGCGAGCTCAGGCTCGATACCTGGACGGTGGTCAGCGCGGCCGCTTGCGCGGTGCTGAGGCTGGCGATGACGTCGGTGCCCAGCGCGGCGAACTGCGCGGTCCTGAGCGCGGCGAAGTCCTGGCTTTCCAGCGCGTTCAGCTGGTCGCTGCCGAGCGCGGCGATCTGTTGCGTGGTCAGGTTGCTGACTTGCGCGGTGGTCAGCGCGGCCAGCTGGTCGCTGTCGAGGGCGGCGATCTGCGCGGTCTTCAGCGCGGCGATCTGCACCGTGCGCATCAGCGACAGGCCCTGCGTGCCCAGCGCCGCCAGCTGGTCGCTGCTCAGCAGGGCGACCTGGGCCGTGGCGAGGCCGCTGATTTGCGCGGTGCTCAGGTTGGCGATTTGCGCGGTGGCGAACGCGGCCAGCTGGGCGCTGCCCAGCGCGGCCAGTTGGGCCGTGGTCAGCGCTTGCACCTGGGTCGAGCTCAGCGCGTTCAGGTTGTCGGTGCTCAGGCCGGCGATTTGCGCGGTCTTCAGCGCGGCCAGGTCGCGCGTTTCCATCGCGACGATCTGGCTGCTGCCCAGCGACAGCAGCTGGCGCGTGCTCAGGCTGGCGAATTGCGCGGTGCTCAGCGCGACGATCTGGTCGGTGCTGAGCAGGCTGATCTGGTTGCTGCCCAGCGCGCCCAGCTGCGCGGTCCGCAGCGCGGCCAGGTCGTCGGTGCCGATGGCCAGCAACTGGTCGCTCGACAGCACGGCGATTTGCTGGCTGCCCAGGCTGCTGGCCTGGGCGGTGCCCAGCGCGGCGATCTGGTCGGTGCTCAGCGCGCCCAGCTGCTTGCTGGTCAGCGCGGCCAGTTGCAGCGTCTTGAGCGCCTGCAGCTGGGCGGTGGTGATGGCGGCCACGTCGGACGTGCCCAGCGCGACCACCTGCTGCGTCTTGAGCGCGGCCAGGTCTTGCGTTTCCAGTGCGACGACCTGGTCGGTCGACAGCAGCGCCACGTGCTGGGTCGCCAGCGCGCCCGCTTGCAGCGAGGTCAGCGCGACGATCTGGTCGGTGGTGACGGCGGCCAGCTGGTTCGAGCTCAGCGCGTTGAGCTGGCTTGATTTCAGCGAGGCCCAGTCGGCCGTGGTGAGCGCGGCCACCTGCTCGGTCAGCAGGTAGCCGATCTGGGCGGTGCTGAGGGCGTTCACCTGCGCGGTGTTCAGCGCGCCCAGCTGGGTCGAGTTGAGCACGCGGATCTGGTCGGAGGTCAGCTGGGCGATCTGCGCGGTCTTGAGCGCGGCCACCTGGCCCACGGTCAGCAGCGCGATGGCCTTGGTGCCCAGGCCCAGCAGCTGGCTGGTTTGCAGCGCGGCGAAGTCCTGGGTTTCCATCGCGGCCAGCTGGTCGGTGCTCAGCGCGTTGAGCTGGCCCGGCGTCAGCGCGCCGGCCTGGGCGGTGGTGAGGGCGACGATCAGGTCGGTGCCCAGCGCGGCCACCTGGGCCGTGGTGAGGGCGGCGATCTGCGCGGTCTTGAGCGCGGCGAAGTCCTGCGTTTCCAGCGCGTTGAGCTGGTTGGTCGACAGCGCGGCGACCTCGCGTGTGCTGAGCGCGGCGGCCTGGGCGGTGGTCAGCGCGACGATCTGGTCGGTGGTCAGCGCGGCGATCTGGGCGGTGGTGAAATTGCTCAGCTGGACGCTGGCCAGCGCGCCGAACTGCGCCGTGGTCAGCGCGGCCACGGCGTTGCTGCTCAGCGCGGCGGCCTGCTGCGATTTCAGCGCCACCAGGTCCTGGGTTTCCATCGCGGCCGCCTGGTCGGTGGTGAGCGCGGCGATCTGCTGGGTGGCCAGTGAGGCCACCTGCTGCGAGCCCAGGCCGACGACCTGGTCGGTGGTCAGCGCGCCGATCTGGGCGCTGCCCAGCGCGGCCAGCTGGGCCGTCCTCAGCGCGGCCAGGTCGCGGGTTTCCATCGCGGCCAGCTGGCCGGTGCCCAGCGCGGCCAGCTGGCGCGTGGTCAGCGAGGCGGCTTGGGCCGTGGTCAGGCTGACGATCTGGTCGGTGTCGAGCGCGCCGGTTTGCTGGGTGCTCAGCGCGGCCACCTGCGCGGTGCTCAGCGCGGCGACCTGGTCGGTGCTCAGGCTGCGGACGTTGCTGGTGCTCAGGCCGCCCAGCTGCTGGGTGCGCAGCGCGGCCAGGTCCTGGGTGCTCAACGCGCCAAGCTGGTCGCTGCTCAGCGCCGACAGTTGCAGCGAGCTGAGGACGTTGGCTTGCGCGGTCTTCAGCGCGGCGACCTGGTCGGTGCTGAGCGCGGCGATCAGGCTGGTGCCCATGGCGGCCAGCTGCTGCGTTTTCAGCGCGGCCAGGTTGGCGGTGCTCAGCGCGCTCAGTTGATTGGTCGACAGCGCGGCCACCTGCTGCGAGGCCAGGCCGCCGATCTGGGCGGTGCTCAATACGGCGATCTGGTCGGTGCCGAGCGCGGCCACTTGCGCGGTCTTCAGCGCGCCCAGTTGCAGCGAGCTCAACGCGGCGATCTGGTCGGTGCCCAGCGCGGCCACGCCGCCGGTGGCCAGCGCGGCGATCTGCAGCGTGCGCAGCGCGGCCAGGTCCTGCGTGGCCATCGCGGCCAGCAGGGTGGTGCTCATCGCGGCCAGCTGCTGCGTGGCCAGGCCGGCCGCCTGCGCGGTGCCCAGGCTGGCCAGCTGGGCCGTGCCCAGCGCGTTGATCTGGGCGGTGGTGAAGGCCGCCACCTGCGCGGTCTTCATCGCGGCCAGGTCGCGGGTTTCAATGGCCGCCACCTGGTCCGAGGTCAGCACGACGATCTGCGCCGTGCCCAGCGCGGCCGCCTGGGCCGTGGTGAGCGCGACGATCTGGTCGGTGGACAGGGCGCGCAGCTGGCCGCTGCGCAGCGCGGCGACCTGGGCCGTGGTGAGCGCGGCGATCTGGTCGGTGCTGAGCACGGCGGTGGTCACCGTGCTCAGCGCGTTCAGCTGCTGGCTCTTGAGCGCGGCGAAGTCCTGGGTCTCCATCGCGGCCAGCTGGGCGCTGGACATCTGGCTCAGCTGCAGCGTGGTCAGCGCGGCGGTCTGCGCGGTGGTCAGCGCGACGATCTGGTCGGTGCTGAGGGCGGTGAACTGCCTGGTGGTCAGCGCGGCGATCTGCGCGGTCTTGAGCGCGGCGAAGCCGTCGGTGCCCAGCGCGGCCAGCTGGTCGCTGCCGAGGGCGCTGATCTGCTGGGTCGACAGGCTGCTGCTTTGCGCGGTGCGCAGCGCGGCCATCTGCGCCGTGGTCAGCGCGCCCAGCAGGCTGGTGCCCAGGGCGATCAGTTGCTGCGTGCTCAGCGCGGCGATGTCGTCGGTATCGATGCTGGCCAGCTGGTTGCTGGAGAGGGCGGCGATCTGGCGGGTCTGCAGCGCGGCGGTCTGGCTGCTGCTCAGGGCGGCGATCTGGTCGGTGCCGAGCGCGCGCACCTGCGCGGTGTTCAGCGCCACCAGCTGGGCGCTGCGCAGCGCGGCGATGTCGCCGGTGCCGACCAGGGACAGTTGTTGCGTGCCGAGCGCGGCCACCTGCACGGTCGCCAGCGCGGCGAACTGGTCGGTGGTGAGGCCGTTGACCAGCTGGTTGGTGCTCAGGCTGACGATCTGGCCGGTGGTCAGCGCCGCGATCTGTTTGGTGGTGAGGCCGTAGCCCAGCTGCTGCGTGTTGAGCGCCTGCAGGTTCTGGGTGGACAGCGCCCGTAACTGGCTGGTGCCAAACGCGGCAAGCTGATCGGTGCTCCATGCGGTCATCTGCAAAGTGGAGAGCAGCACGATATCCGCAGTCGTCAGTAAAGCGATCTGATTGGTCTGCAGGCTGGCGATTTGGTCGGTGTTTAAACCAGGTACGAGTGATGGCATGTGAAATAGTCTCCTTACGGAAATATATAGTACCGCCAAACGATGTCATACAGTAAGCAAAGGGCTAAAAGTAGTGTAAATCTTGGTCTGAAAACAATGACTTAGCGCGTTTTCGGTCATCAAATTGTCATCAATTCTCACGGTCAAAGTAAGCATTTAGGAAACACTGTAAGATCGTGGCTTGCGATACAACCCGAGCCTCCCTGCCATGTTGCTGACTCCCGCCACATTTAGCCCGCTGATCCGCCCCCAGGACCATGACGATCCATTAACTTTCGTGTTCCACCGCGGAGAGTTGCTTTTGCGCAACGAAATCCTCGGCCTGCCCGGCCGCGAGGCGGTGGCGGCGCTGAAGCTGCCGGCCGAGCGCTTCCACGCGCTGGGTTTGTGGGAAGGCCGCTACTACCAGCTGGCGTGGGTCGACCAGCCGGAATTGCCGGGACCGGAATACGGCTATCACGGCCTGCGCTCGCTGTTCGGCGTTCTCGACGAAGGCTTCGTGGCGCTGGCCGGACGCGCCAGCCAGCTGGCCGAATGGGCGCGCACCCACCGCTACTGCGGCGCCTGCGCCACGCCGATGCGCCAGCTCGAAGGCGAGCGCTGCTACCAATGCCCGAGCTGCGGCATGAGCGCCTATCCGCGCATCTCGCCGGCCATGATGGTGCTGGTGCGCAAGGGCGACCAGGTGCTGCTGGCCATGCACGCCAACGCGCCGTACAAGCGCTACACCGCGCTGGCCGGCTTCCTGGAGGCGGGCGAGTCGATCGAGGAGGCGGTGCACCGCGAGGTGTACGAGGAGGTCGGGCTGCGGGTGCACAACCTGAAATACTTCGGCAGCCAGTCGTGGCCGTTCCCGCACTCGCTGATGATCGCCTACACCGCCGAGTACCTGGACGGCGAGATCCGCGTCGACCAGAACGAAATCGCCGACGCCCGCTGGTTCGGCGCGGACGACGAATGGCCGGACATGACGGTCACCGTATCGATCGCCGCCGAGCTGCTGAGGGCCCACCGGCCGGGGCGGTAGTGGGTGGCTTGCCGCGGATTTCTATATACTGTCGGCAATCGTAAAAAAAAGGTGTTTCAACATGTCTCAAAAAGAATTTTCGGAAGGCGACTGGCGTCGTCTGATCGCCAGTTTCGGTGAAGATCCCGACCGTCCGGGCCTGCTGGAAACCCCGGCCCGCGTCTCCAAAGCATGGAAACACTGGACCTCCGGCTACGGCCAGGACCCGGTCGAGCTGCTGAAGGCCTTCGAAGACGGCGCCGAGCAGTACAACGAGCTGATCGTCGTGCGCGGCATCCCGGTCTACAGCCACTGCGAACACCACCTGGCGCCGTTCTTCGGCAAGGCCACGGTCGGCTACGTCCCGAACGGCAAGATCGTCGGCCTGTCCAAGCTGACCCGGCTGGTGGACTGCTTCGCCAAGCGCCTGCAGGTGCAGGAACGCATGACCATGCAGATCGCCAACGCGCTGATGGAAGTGCTGGAACCGAAGGCGGTCGGCGTGGTGGTCAAATGCCGCCACCTGTGCATGGAAAGCCGCGGCATCCGCACGCCGGGCGAAGAGACCGTCACCTCCGCCATGCTTGGCGAGCTGCAGCCCAACCTGGCGATGCGCACCGAATTCCTGGCGCTGGCACGCGAGTCGTAAGCGGCATGGCGGCGATCGCATGGCAGCACGGCGGCCTGGACGCCGCCTTCGCATCGGCGGCCGCGCAGCAGCGGCCGTTGTTCCTGTACTGGGGCGCGGTCTGGTGCCCGCCCTGCAACCGGGTCAAATCCGAAATCTTCGCGCGCGACGAGTTCATCGGGCGCACGGCCTCGGTGGTCTGCTGTCAGCTTGACGGCGACAGCGCCGGCGCGCAGGCGCAGGGCGCGCGCCACGGCCTGCGCAGCTATCCGACGCTGGTGCTGTACGCGCCGGACGGCGGCGAAATCACGCGCCTGCCATGCGAGCTGGACGGCGAACTGTTCACGTCCGCCTTCGACAACGCGCTGGCCGTGCACACGGCCGGCTCGTGCGCATCGAGCGCGCTGGCGGCGGCCTTGTCCGGCGAGCGCAAGCTCAGCGCCGGCGAATGGTCGCTGCTGAGCCATTATTCGTGGGACACCGACGAAGGCCGCCTGCTGGGCTCGCGCGCGCTCGCGCCGACCCTGCTGGCGCTGGTGCGCGCCTGCGACGACACCGACGCCTGCGCGCGCCTGCAACTGCACGCGCAACTGGCCACGGCCGGCAAGGACATCGACGCCGAAGCCAACGCCGCGCTGTTGCTGAAGGTATGCGACGACGCGCGGCTGGCGCGCGCCAACATGGACATCCTGGCCAACAGCGGCATCAACCTGATCAAGTACGCCACGCGGCGTGAAGAACTGGTGGCCGCGCTGGGCGCGGTCGCCGCGCAATGGGCCGACGACTTCTGGCTCGGCGCGCCGGACCGCTTGATGGCGGTGCGCCTGCAGATGCGCCTGGGCCGCCTGCTGGCGCCATCGCAAAGCCTGCAGGAGCGGGTGCGCGAGCGGGTGGAAGAGGCGCTGGCTGAGTCGAGCGATCCATACGAACGGCACACGCTGGTCAACACGGCGGTCAGCGCCCTGAACGACGCCGGCCTGTCGGCGCAGGCCGAGCAAGTGCTGCTGGCCGAATTACCGCGTTCGCATTCCCCGTACTACTTCATGCTGAGCCTGGCCTCCAGCGCCAAGCGGCGTGGCGACACCGCGGCTGTGCTGGAATGGTACGGCAAAGCCTGGCAAGCGGCGGTGGGACCGGCGACGCGTCTGCAATGGGGCGTCACCTACCTGAGCAGTCTGATGGAACTGGCGCCGCAAGACAGCGCCCGCATCGAGCGAGCCCGCGCAGGCCTGCGCGCCGACATCGCCCTGGCCGGCGCCGACGCCCACCAACAACGCAACCAGGCCCAGCTCCAAAAACTCAACTGGGGTCAAGTCTGACATTCGGACACGAGCTCAGCCCGTAAGGTGGGGTCAAGTCTGGCATTCGGACACGAGCTCAGCCGTTATGCCGGCGTTCCAGCGCGGCGACGGCGCGGCTCACCGTTTTGACCGAGACGCCGAAGTGCTCGGCGATTTGCTGCATTGAAAACGCGGTGGAGCGGTAGGCTTCCGCCATCGCGACATCGCGCGTGTACCGCAATGCGTACTCGTCAAGCGACATCGCCAGCGCGCGCCGCTGCACCCGCGCAATTTCCACCGACCTCGATTCCTTCGCCGCGTCCCGGTGTCGGGCGATGAATTCGGCATCGCCCAATATGCACCGGAAGCGCACCTGCTTGAGCGGGCTGTCCGCGTGCATGCCGGCCATAACGAACTGGTGATAGGCAAGCCGCGCCGCCATCTGATCCTGGCCGAAGCAGGCCAGCAGCCAATTGGTCGCCAACCACGCGGCCGCCGGGGCTTCGCCAGTCATCGCGCGATAGCTGCTCCACTCCCAGTCGCCGGGCGCGCACGCCATGCCGGCACGCACAGGATTCAGAACGATGTAGCGCGCCAGTTCGCGCAGGTAGCTGTCCTTTTGCACCAGGATGGCGTGATATCGGCCCTGCATGACGTGGCCGACCAATTCGTGGCGCCGGTTGTAGTACTGCGAATACGCGCTGTTCAACTGGCGCATGCCTCGCCCGAGATTGCCTTCGGGCGTCTCGATCAGCACGTGATAGTGGTTCGCCATCTGGCAAAACGCGTGGACGATGAAATGAAACCGTCCGCATACGCGTTCGATTTCCGCGAGCCAGGCCAGGCGATCGATGCGATCGCGAAAGATGCGCTCACGCCGGTTGCCGCGGCAGGTGACGTGATAAAGCGCACCGGGGAATTCGAGTCTGAGAGGACGGGCCATCGCCACAATGTAGCGGTTGCTTGACGGCGCGGCGCTGATGCAACGCAGAAGTCGTCACAGTCCCGGCCGCCAGATACGGCTGAGCCCGTGTCCGAATGCCAGACTTGACCCCAATAATCTTCAGCAGAGCTCGTGTCCGAATGTCAGACTTGACCCCAAAATTCAGCGCTTGAATTCGGCGTTGTCTTTCCATTGCGGGCGGTCTTTGCCTTGGGCGACCTGGTAGCCGGCTTTGAACAGCAGTTCGATGTCTTCCACCGCGCCGCTGGTGTCCCATTTGGCTTGCACCGTGTCGTTGACGGTGTGGTACTGGTGGACGCTGTAGTTGAGCAGCTTTTCGCGGCCATAGCCGGCGGCCTTGCCGATGAAGTTGGCACTGCTGCGCAGATATACCACCGGCACGCCACCCCGGGCAAACTCGAACTGGTCGCCGCGGTAGAAGCTGCCGTAGTCGGCGTTGCTGTCCGGCCGCACGCTGCGCCCCTGGCCGCGGGCGATGCCGATCACCAGATCGTCGGCGCTGGATTTGCCCATGCCGCTCAACTCGACGTCGCGCGTGCGGCCCCACATGTTCAGGCCGTCCACGTTGATGTTCAGCAGCGTCTTGTTCAGCGGGTAGGCCGGGTTGCGCGCGTAGTATTGCGCACCCAGCAGGCCGCGCTCCTCGGCCGTGGTCAGCACGAACACGATGGTGCGCTTGGGCGCCACCGGCAGCGCCTTGTAGGCGCGCGCGATTTCCAGCAGCGCGGCGACGCCGGCCGCGTTGTCCAGCGCGCCGTGGAAGATCTGCTGCGTGCGCGGTCCCGGCAGCGTGTCGTCGATGCCGAAGTGGTCCCAGTGCGCGCTGTAGACGATCGCTTCGTTCTTCAGCTGCGGGTCGGAGCCGGGTATCCGCGCCACCACGTTGTGCGAGCCCACCTCGCGCCACGCGTTCAGCGCCGTGACGTTGAGCTTGACGCCCAGCGGCACCGGCTTGAAGTTGCGCGACAGCGCCTGCTGCTTGAGCGCGTCGAAGTCCTGGCCGGCGGCCTTGAACAGTTCGCGCGCGCGGTCGCCCTGCAGCCAGCCCGGAATGGCCGGGAACAGCGGATCGGGCGTCTTGCTCTTGAGGGCGAAATTCTCGCGGCCCCAGCTGTTGCGCACCACCTCGTACGGATAGGTGGCCGGCTTGGTCTCGTGCACGATCAGCGCGGCGGCCGCACCCATCTTGGCCGCCATCTCGAATTTGTAGTTCCAGCGGCCGTAGCGCGTGGTGGCGCTGCCGCCGAACATGGCAGGGTCCAGCAGCTTGGGATGCTTGGGATCGGGCAGCTGCGGGTCGTTGATCAGCATGACCAGCGTCTTGCCCTTCAGGTCGGCGCCCTTGTAGTCGTCCCACTGGAATTCCGGCGCCTGCACGCCGTAGCCGACGAACACCAGCTCGGAATTGGCGACTTCGATTTTCTTGTCGGTGCGCGCGGTCCACGCCACGTAATCGTCGCCGAAGGTCAGCTGCTTGCTCTGGCCGTCCTTGATGTAGCTCATCGTCGGATGGCTGGAGATGGCCACCAGCGGCACCGGCTGCAAATACGTGCCGTCCGGGTTGCCCGGCGCCAGGCCCATCTTCTTGAACTGCTGTTGCAGGTAGTCGATGGTGACAGTCTCGCCATGGGTGCCCGGCGCGCGGCCTTCGAACTCGTCCGAGGCCAGCGTGGTGATGTGCTCCAACAGACGTTCGCCGTCGATGCGCGGCGTTGCCGCCTCGGCCGGTTTTCCGGCCTTGGGCGCGGTGGCCAGGGCGTGGCCGGTGCTTAACGCCAGCAGCGCCATCGACAGTAGGTATCTCATTTGGAAATGATTGCTAAGAGGGAAGCCCTTATTCTGACACATTTTGTTGCTCAAGAACACTAGCAAGCCAATCGACCACCACGCGCACCCGTGGCGACAGGTGGCGGTTGTGCGCGTACACGATGTTCAGCGGCAGCGGCGCCGGCCGCCATTGCGGCAGCACTTCCTCCAGTTCGCCCGAGGCCAGCAACGGCGCCAGGCTCTGGCGCGGCATCTGGATCAGCCCCAGGCCGGCCAGGCAGCAGGCCAGGTAGGCGTCGGTGCCGCTGACCGACACCTGGCTGCGCATCGGCAGGGTGCGCGCGGCGCCGTCGGCGTCGACGTATTCCCAATCGAGGTCGCGCCCGCTCTGGCTGGAAAAGAAATTGACCGCCGTGTGGTGGCGCAGGTCGTCCAGCGTTTGCGGGCGGCCGTGGCGCGCCAGGTAGGCGGGCGCGGCGACGTTGATTTGTTCCATCGCCGCCACACGGCGCGCCACCAGCGTGGAATCGCGCAGCGTGCCGCCGCGCACCGCGCAGTCGATGCCTTCGCCGACCAGGTCGACGTAGCGGTCGGTGGAACCCAGCCGCAGCTGCAGGTGCGGATGGCGCTGGCAGAACGCCGGCAGCGCCGGGATCACGTACAGGTGCGCCAGCCGCTCAGGCAGGTCGATCCGCACGGTGCCGCTGAGCAGGCGGCCGTCGCCGGCGAACAGGCCGTTCAGGTTGTCGAGGTCGTTGAGCAGGGCGGTGCAGCGCTCCAGGTATTGCGCGCCTTCCACCGTCAGGCTGACCTTGCGCGTGGTGCGCTGGAGCAGGCGCACGCCCAGCTGTTGTTCGATGGCCTGCACGGCGTTGGTGACGCTGGGCTTGGGCAGGTCCAGCCGCTCGGCGGCCTGCGTGAAACTCTTGCAGTCGGCCACCGCCTGGAAGATCTGCATGGCCTTGAACTGGTCCATGATTGTTATCTCTGGTCGAATAAAGTAATAGGATTTACCATATTTATTACTGATATCGATAATAGCATAATGGCTCCACTCACTCACCACCCTGGAGATTTCATCATGCAAACACGCAAACTTGGCCGCACCGGCCCGCAAGTCGCCCAGCTGGGCCTGGGCCTGATGGGCATGTCCGACCTGTACGGTCCGGCCGACCGCGGCGAAAGCCTGGCCACCATCCGCGCCGCCATGGACGCCGGCGTCACCCTGCTCGACACCGGCGATTTCTACGGCATGGGCCACAATGAAATGCTGCTGGGCGAGGCGCTGGCCGCCGGCGGCCGCGACGGCGTGCAGATCAGCGTCAAGTTCGGCGCGCTGCGCGATCCGTCCGGCCAGTGGAGCGGCCTCGACACCCGCCCGGCGGCGGTGAAGAACTTCGCGGCGTATTCGCTCAAGCGCCTGGGCGTCGAGCACATCGACATCTACCGCCCGGCCCGGCTCGATCCCAACGTGCCGATCGAGGACACCGTCGGCGCCATCGCCGAGCTCATCCAGGCTGGCCGCGTCAAACACATCGGCCTGTCCGAGGTGGGCAGCGAGACCCTGCGCCGTGCCCACGCGGTGCACCCGATCGCCGACCTGCAGATCGAGTATTCGATGATCTCGCGCGGCATCGAGAACGGCATCCTGCAGACCTGCCGCGAGCTGGGCATCGGCATCACCGCCTACGGCGTGCTGTCGCGCGGGCTGATCAGCGGCCACTGGAGCAAGCAGCGCGAGGGCGAGGCCGACTTCCGCGGCCTGGCCAGCCCGCGCTTCCAGGGCGAGAACCTGGACCGCAACCTGGCGCTGGTGGAAAAGCTGCGCGCCATCGCCGGCGAGCTGGGCGTGTCGGTGGCGCAGGTGGCGATCGCCTGGGTGGCGGCGCAGGGCGAGGACATCGTGCCGCTGGTGGGCGCCCGCACCCGCGTGCGGCTGGAGGAGGCGCTGGCCTCGACCAGGGTGCGGCTGTCGCCGTCCGACCTGGCGCGGCTGGAGCGGGCGGTGCCGCCCGGCGCGGCGTCCGGCGGCCGCTACGACGACCACTCGACCTCGGTGCTGGACAGCGAGAACAGCTGACCTATCGGATAAGCGGATGAGTTTAAGCGGATATTTGCGCTTTTATATCTGAAAAATAAATCCTACTATGACTCCATCGACGACACCAAGCCGGTTGGCCCCCAGGACTGGGTGCCACACTTAATCTGACAAGGAGCATCACATGAACGCCAAATCCATCATCGCATCGGTCTCCCTCCTGCTTGCCGCTGGCGGCGCTTTCGCGCAGGGCCCTGTGGAGCAGAACGAAGTCACCGCCGACATCGCCAACGCCAAGCCGGTCGCCAGCGCGGTCACCCGTGCCCAGGTCAAGGCTGAAACCATCGCCGCCATCCGGGCCGGCGAGCTGGAGCGGAACGAAGTCACCAGCGACATCGCCTACCAGGCGGCCCACGGCGGCAAGACTCCCGGCGTGGAGGCGCGCCTGGCCGCCAAGTCGGTCAAGGACCGCAGCGTTCAATAAACACCAGCCGCGGTCTCCCGGCGGGCGCCGCGATGCAGATCGCCGCGCCCGCTGTTTTTTTTTGATGCACATATTGCAAATAAACGACAGTGCCCATGACACACTTGGGGTATTCTGATTGCCATAAGACAATACGGAGACCCTGTACCATGAATAAGCTATCCTTCCAACAGAAGCTCTGGGTACCGTTGATTTGCAGCCTGCTGTGCATCGCCGCCATCTTCATTTACCAGACCCTGCAGATGCGCGACGTGCGCATCGAGGAACGCCAGATCGATCTGATCAATCTGGACGACGCCGGCCTCAGCATCCTCAAGCTGTACGGCGACAAGGCCAGCTCCGGCGCCATGAGCAAGGAGGACGCCCAGAAGCAGGCCACCGCCCTGATCCAGGCGCTGCGCTTCGGCAAGGACGGCTACGTCACCATCACCCAGGGCACGCGTTCGCTGATGAATCCGTTCAAGGCGGAAAACAACGGCAAGGACATGGCCGACTTCAAGGATCCGAACGGCGTCTACCTGTACCGCGACATCGCGGCCGCCGGCGCCAAGCCCGAGGGCGGCGGCTTCGTGCGCTACTCGTGGATCCGGCCCAACACCAAGGAGCCGGTGCCGAAGATGAGCCGCGTGGTGCACTTCGCGCAGTGGGACTGGGACCTGGTCACCGGCGCCTACATCGATGACATCGACAACGCCTTCTACAGCTCGCTGTACAAGTCGGCCGGCGTGCTGGCGCTGGTGTGCGTGGTGCTGTGGGCCATCGTCAGCGTGGTCAACAAGAGCCTGCGCCACACCATCGGCGGCGACCCCGAGTATGTGGGCGACATCGCCCGGCAGATCGCCGGCGGCGACTTGAGCGCGCACATCAAGACGCACGAATCGGACCGCGCCAGCATCCTGTACGGCATGAAGGCCATGCAGGCGCGGCTGGCCGACACCATCGGCGAGATCCGCCGCAGCGCCGACACCATCGCCACCGCCTCGGGCGAGATCGCCTCGGGCAATATGGACCTGTCGGCCCGCACCGAATCGCAGGCCAGCTCGCTGGAAGAGACGGCCGCGTCGATGGAGGAATTGACCTCGACCGTGAACCAGAACGCCGACAACGCGGTGCAGGCCAACCAGCTGGTGATGTCGGCCTCGGCGGTGGCGGAGAAGGGCGGGCGCGTGGTGTCGCAGGTGGTGCAGACCATGGACACCATCAACGCCTCGGCCACGCGCATTGTCGACATCATTTCGGTCATCGACGGCATCGCCTTCCAGACCAACATCCTGGCCTTGAACGCGGCGGTGGAAGCGGCGCGCGCGGGCGAGCAGGGCCGTGGATTCGCGGTGGTGGCGTCCGAGGTGCGCAACCTGGCGCAGCGTTCGGCCGGCGCGGCCAAGGAGATCAAGGAGCTGATCAACGCCTCGGTGGACAGCATCAACGCCGGCAGCGCGCTGGTGGCCGAGGCGGGCACGACGATGGATCAGGTGGTGGCCAGCGTCTCGCGGGTCACGCAGATCATGTCGGCGATCACCGAAGCCTCGGGCGAGCAGAGCACGGGCATCGGCCACGTCAACATGGCGATCACGGAGATGGACTCGGTCACGCAGCAGAACGCCGCGCTGGTGGAGCAGGCAGCGGCCGCGGCGGGCAGCATGCAGGAGCAGGCCGGCCGCCTGGCCGAGCTGGTCAGCCGCTTCAAGCTGGAAGGCGAACCCGCCGCCGGCGCCAACCGCTCAAGCCGCCTCGCCCTGCGCTAAAACACTGGGGTCAAGTCTGACATTCGGACACGAGCTCTTCCGTAGCGAGGTCGCTACGGAAGAGCTCGTGTCCGAATGTCAGACTTGACCCCAATTTTATTTGGCGGGTTCGAGGACGGCGGCTTCGAATACCAGCTTCTTGTCTTCCACGCGGAATACGCCGATCAGTTCGCCCTCGCTGCCTTTGACGTCGGGATACTGCGTGCAGGTCTGCGTTTCGACCTGCCACTGCTCCTTGCCGGCGCGTAGCGTCCAGACGTTGTCGCCGTTGGACAGCAACTCGATCTCCACATCGTCGGCCGGCATCTCGGTCAGCTCCACGCGGCGCAGGCAGTCCGGCAGCCGCTGCATGATCAGCTCGACATTGCTGTCGCTGCTCCAGAAGTGCTTTTGCGCGCGGTGCAGCGTCAGCGCGTGGTTGCCGGTGCTACCGTCCGCGTAGTACGAGGCCGAGTCGTCGACGCATGCCGTCAGCAGCAGGGAGGTCAGGACTATCAGGATCTTGCGCATGGGCCGTGGTTCCGTTGGGGGTGAGTGCCAGTGATTGCCGATCATTATAGCGGCCTCCACCGGCCGCCCCGGTTTTGAAGAAGCCAACCACCGCCGCCAGCGCCGCCGCCTGCTCCTGCATGCTCTGCGACGCCGCGGCCGCCTGTTCCACCAGCGCCGCGTTCTGCTGCGTCACCTCGTCCATCTGCGCGATCGCCATGTTGATCTGCTCGATGCCCATGGTCTGCTCATGGCTGGCCGAGGTGATCTCGCCCACGATGTCGGTCACGCGCTGGATGCTGGCGACGATGTCGTCCATGGTCTGCCCGGCCTCGCCGACCAGCCGCGAGCCATCGTCGACATTGGCCACCGAGGCCGAGATCAGTTCCTTGATTTCCTTGGCCGCCGCCGCGCTGCGCTGCGCCAGGTTGCGCACCTCGGACGCCACCACCGCGAAGCCACGCCCCTGTTCGCCTGCCCGCGCCGCTTCCACCGCCGCGTTCAAGGCCAGGATGTTGGTCTGGAAGGCGATGCCGTCGATGACGCCGATGATGTCGACGATCTTGCGCGACGAGCTGTTGATGTTGCCCATGGTGCTTACCACCTGCGAGACGATGGCGCCGCCGCGCGTCGCCACTTCCGACGCGGTGCACGCCAGCGTGTTGGCCTGGCGCGCGTTGTCGGCGTTCTGCTTGACGGTGCTGGTCAGCTGTTCCATCGACGAGGCGGTTTGCTCCAGCGAGCTGGCCTGTTCCTCGGTGCGGGTCGACAGGTGCAGGTTGCCGGCCGCGATTTCGTTCGACGCGGTGGCGATGGTGTCGGTGCCTTGCCGCACCTGGTTGACCACGTTGAGCAGCGTGTCGTTCATCGTCCGCAGCGCGCCCAGCAGGTGGCCCGTCTCGTCGCTGGCGCGGACCTCGATGTGCGACGACAGGTCGCCCGAGGCCACCGTCTCGGCCACGCCGACCGCCGCCGTCAGCGGTACCGTGATCGAGCGGCTGATGAACCAGCCGACCGCGCAGCCTATCGTCATCGCCAGCGTGCCCAGGCCCACCAGCACTTTCTGCGCGGTGCCCAGCGCCGCGTCGACCTCGCCGCCGGCCTGTCTGGCTTGCGAGGTTTCATAGGCGACGATGTCGTCCAGCGCCTTTTGCACATCGTTCAGCGTGGGGCCGGCCACCTGCGTCAGGTAGGTCATCGCTTCCCGCACCTCGCCGTTCTTGCGCAGCTCGATCACCTTGTTGTTCTTGGCCGCGCCGGCCTTCAGCAGGCCGTCCAGCGTGGACAGCATGGCCTTTTCCTTGTCGTCGCGGATATGGTCGATGAGGAGCTTCTTCGCGTCGCCGTAGCGCTTGCGCGACGCGGCTATTTTGTCCAGCTCGGCGTTGACCTCGTCCATGCTGGCGACGACCAGGGTGGTGGTCAGCGACAGCGTGATGCCGCGCACATTGTCCAGCATGCGGTTGGCCGCCTCCATCTTGACGTTCTTGTCGCCGATGATGTCCTGCGTGCGGTGGCCGATGCCGGCCATGGAGCTCAGGCCCAGCACGACGATGGCCACCAGCAGCGCCAGCACGATGCCGAAGCCCAGGCTGAGGCGGGTGCCGATGTTGACGCGGTCGAATGACATAACGTTCTCCTCTCGTTGAAACGAAAAAAAACGGGCATTCAAGAAAACTGGTTTCTCAAAGTGCCCGTTCCTGTCAGCCTGGCCGCAGCGCTTACGCCATCCGCGGCGCTGTGCGTTTAGAAGCGATAGCCAACACCCACGCCTACCATCAGCGGATCGACCTTCACGCGGCTGACCTTGGCGCCGCTGATGAAGACGTCGCTGCGGATCTGCACTTTCTTCACGTCGAAGTTGAGCGACCATTTCTTGTCGATCGCGTAGTCCACGCCCGCTTGCAGCGCCAGGCCGAAGCTGTCATGTTCCAGGCCGCCCTTGCCGCCCAGCAGATCCACCTTGGACATGGTGGTGTAGTTCACACCGGCGCCCAGGTAAGGCTTGAACGGGGTGCTGTTCACGAAGTGATATTGCAGCAGCAGCGTCGGTGGCAGGTGCTTGAAGGTACCGATCTTGGCGCCGTCCAGCGACACGTCATGCTTTTGCGGATAGGTCAGCACCAGCTCGGCCGCCAGGTTGGGCGAGAAGAAGTAGGAAACGTCGAATTCTGGGATGGTCTTGTTGTTGACGGTCAGGCGGTCGGATGCACCCACGCCACCGACTGGATCGGATTTGTCCGCGGTATCCAGGTGCACGGCGCGCACACGCACCAGCCATGGGGTTTCTTCTGCCATCACGCTGCTGGCTGCAACCAGGCTCAGGGTGGCCAATACTGCTGCTGCTAAAGACTTGCTCATTTCAACCCTCTTTGTCGTTGTGAAGTAACGTAAGCAAGTCTATTGATGCAGCGCAGTAAAAACTTTGATACAAGTCAAAAAATAAAATATTTTCCAAATGTGTGTAAGTAATCGCGACAGCGGTGCGACAGAGTCATGCAACACCTACCCAACCCACCTTTCCTGGAGAATTACATGAACCACATCACCCGCATCGCCGCCATGGCCGCCACCGTCGCCACCATGGCCATGTCCGCATCGGCCATCGCAGCCACCTCGACCGTCAGCGCCGACGACACCGTGCACTGCGCCGGCATCAACAGCTGCAAGGGCACCAGCGATTGCGCCACCGCCGAAAACGCCTGCAAGGGCCAGAACTCCTGCAAGGGCCACGGCTTCCTGGCCACCAAGGCCGGCGCCTGCTTCGCTAAAAAAGGCAAGATTGTCGATCTGGACAAGTAATTGTCGATGCGGCGCCGGCCCCGCCGGCGTCGCCAACACCATCCCCACCATGACACCTACATTGCCGTCGCCAGGTTACGGACTTGGCCTGCGCCCCGCGCACTACGCCGACATCATCGCCACGCCGCCCGCCGCGACCGGCATCGACTGGTTCGAGATCCTGTCCGAGAACTACATGGTCCCCGGCGGCAAGCCGCTGGCCATGCTGGACCGCATCCGCCGCGACTATCCGATGGTGATGCATGGCGTGTCGATGTCGATCGGCACGCCGCAAGGACCGTCCGACGACTATCTGCGCGAACTGAAAAAACTGGTGCGGCGCGTCGAGCCGCTGTGGGTCTCGGACCACCTGTGCTGGACCGGCACGCATGGCGCCAACATGCACGACCTGTTCCCGCTGCCGTACACCGAGGAGACCGTGGCCATCGTGGTGCGCAACGTGCGCCGCGTGCAGGACTACCTGGAACGCCCGCTGTTGCTGGAGAACGTGTCGAGCTACCTGTCCTTCGAAGCGGACACCCTGCAGGAATGGGACTTCGTGGCCACCGTGGCCGAGGAGTCCGACAGCCTGATCCTGCTGGACGTGAACAACGTCTACGTCAGCAGCGTCAACCACGGCTTCAATCCGATTACTTATCTGGACGCGCTGCCGGCGCGGCGCGTGCAGCAGATCCACCTGGCCGGCCACAGCGTGCAGGAAGGCTGCATCATCGACACCCACGACCAGGCGGTGGCCGATCCGGTGTGGGCCTTGTACGCGCAGGCTTTGCGCCGCTTCGGCAAGGTCGCGACCATGATCGAACGCGACGACCACATCCCGCCGCTGTCCGAACTGTCGGCCGAGCTGCAACGCGCGCGCGCCGTCGCGGAGGCGCTATGAACACGCTCGATCAAGTGCAGCGCGAGTTCCAGCGCTACATCCTGGCCGACGACGCGCCGGGCGCCATCCACGCCGCCGTGCGCGAGCAGTACGGCCTGAGCGCCAACGCGCGGCTGGCGATCTACCACCGCGCCTATCGCAGCCGCCTGCGGCAGGCGCTGTGCGAGGCCTACGACAAAACCTGGACCTACGTCGGCGACGATATGTTCGCCGAGCTGGCCAACGGCTACATCGCCGACCATCCGTCGCGGCACGCCAACCTGCGCTGGTTCGGTGGCGGCCTGGCCGCGCACGCGGCGGTGGCGCTGGCGGATTACCCCTTCATCGCCGAACTGGCGGAACTGGAATGGTCGCTCAGCCTGGCCTTCGACGCGCCGGACGACGCGCCGCTGGCCGCCGCCGACCTGGCGGACATACCGCCCGACGCATGGAGCGAGCTGCGATTCGCCCTGCATCCCTCGGTGCATCTGCTGGACACGCAATGGAACGCGGTCGCGCTGTGGCAGGCGCTGGCGGCCGGCGCCGAGCCGCCGGAGCCGGAGCAATCGAACGGCGCCACGCACTGGCTGGTGTGGCGCCAGGGCGAGCAGCCGCACTTCCGCTCGCTGCTGGTGGTGGAGGCCGACGCCCTGTACCGCATCGCCGAGGGCGCGACCTTTGGCGAAGTGTGCGCGGCTGCCGGCGAGGAAGCGATGATGGCGCTGGCTGGCTATCTGCAGCACTGGCTGGCGCAGGGACTGCTGCTCAGGCGCTAGCCAGCCACTCCTTGCAGGCCCGCCACTGGGCCTGCGTCTGTTCGGCCATCGCGGCGGCGGCGTTCAGCATCGGCTGGCGCCAGCCGTCGTCGCGGCTGTGGGCGATCAGCTCGTCCGCGCCGGCGGCGCCGCCCCGGCCCGCCGCGCGCAGCTGGTCCCACGCCAGGTTGCAGCCCATGGTGGCGATCACTTCCTCCAGCCGGCTCAGCTTCTTGCCCCACGCATCGAGCGCCACGCGGTCCTCCGACGGCTGCAGCCCTCGCAGCACGCACGAGCGGCCATCGAGCTGAATCGCGTGCAGGAAGGCGTGATCGACCGCCTGCATGCGGTGCTGCGCCGTCACCACGCGGCTGGCCTGGTCCGGCCACGCCGGCTGTGGGATATTCCACACGGCCAGGCGCGGCGCCAGCGCCGACGGTTTGCATTCCTTGATGTCGAGCAGATAGTTCCCGTCCGGCGAACCCTTGCCTTCGACCAGCACCACAAAGCGCATCAAGCCCAGGCTGCCGGTGCCGGCGATGCGGCGCGCCGCGTCCAGCATGGTGTAGAACCCGGGCTGCTCCTGCCGCGCGGCGAAGCCGGGCAGGAAGGCGTCCAGCAGTTCGCGCTGGCCAGGCAGCAGCGGCAGCGCCTTCACACCGTCGGGGTTCAGGCTGCGGCGTTGGCCCTTGCGCGTGGTGCGCTTGTCGAGGAAATCGGCGCGCTTGCGGTCCCGCAGATCGCACAGCAGGTCTTTGACCAGGCCCACGCTGGTCTCGCGTTCGACCCAGCGTGGCTTGCCGTTGGCCAGCGCGGCGCGGTAGGCGTCCAGGCAGTGGGCGCTCAACGCCGCCGCCTCGTTGGCCGACACGCGCAGCGCCTCGGCGCCGCACTGGATGCTGGTGAGCAGGCGCACCAGGTCCCAGCTGGCCGGCGCCAGCGCGGCTTCGTCGAAATCGTTTATATCGAAATAGACCTGGCGGTTGTCGCCCTTGTAGCTGCCGAAGTTTTCCACGTGCAGGTCGCCGCAGCTCCACGCCAGCGGCGCCTTGCGGAACAGCGGCTGGTCGGGTAGCAGCTCGTCGTAGAACAGGTGGTCGGCGCCGCGCAGGAACAGGAAGGCGCTTTGCGCCATCTTGCGGTACTTCATGCGCAGCAGCTGCGGATCGCGGTCCTGGTTGTGGGTTTGCAGGGCGGCGATCAGTGCGTCGGTATTCATGAGGGAGCTCCTAACGGTAGCGCGCCAGGATCTGGTCGATCACGCCCTCCCTGAGCATGGCGTCGATGACCCGGTTGGCGTCGGTGAACGGGACTTGCGATTTGCGCGAGAACGCGCATTGCGCCTTGTAGCTGGAGAACACCAGTTCGGGCCGCAGCTTCAGCGCGGGATGGATCCGCTGCAGATAGACCAGCGTGCTTTCGCCGGCCACCGTGTACGGCGTTTTACCGGCGATCATCTGCTGGACGTTGAGGTCCATGCTGGCCGAGTCGACGCGCGCGAAGCGCTTGCCCAGCACCTGCTCGATGCGCGGATAGCGGTAGCCGGCCACGGTGCCCACCGGCTTGTCCTTGAGGTCCTTGAGCGAGCGCAGGCGGGGCGCCTCGGCGCGCGCCACCACCAGTTCGGTATCGGGCAGCAGCGGCGCGCTCCAGTCGTAGTCGCCGTCGATCCAGAACGGCAGCACGTAGCACATGGCGTCCGCGCGGCCGCTGGTGAGCGCGGGCGTGACGCCGGGCACGTCGGCATTGATGTAGACCGGGCGCAGGCCCAGGCGCTGCGCCAGCGCGTCGCCCACGTCCTTGACGATGCCGCCATCGAGCGCACCGTTGCTGAAGCGGACGATGGGCATGGTCTGGTCCAGCGGCGCCAGCATCACCAGCTCCCCCGGCCCGGCATGCGCGGTCAAGGCCGGCAGCATCAGCAGCGACAGGAGCAGCGGGGACAGCGGCGACTTCGGCATCGAGACGTTCCAGTGGCGTTGGACCTGTCCATTATAGACGCAGTGTCTCGGTGGGCGGTGGGAATTGAATAGAATTGCAACGATACGATTTTGTTAAAATCGTCGGCCATTCACCGTCCCCCTACCATTCAATGAGCGACGACTACAGTTCCGACATCCTGACCACCGGCCGTATGGAGATCGGCTTTGTCGCGCGCGGCCGCTTTGACTTCCTGTTCGACGCCGACTGGTTCCGCGTATCGCTGGTGGCGGGGCGGACCTACACCTTCGGCCTGAACGACGACAGCTACGCTTTCAATAAACCGCTGGACCTGACCCAGGTCGACCTGGCCATGTTCAACGGCCAGGGGCAGCGCCTGGCGTATGCCCACAGCGACAAGCCGGTGACGGAGCTGGGCATGACGTTCACGGCCGAGACCAGCGGCGAGTATTTCATGTCGGCGCAGACCACGGCGGCGCAGACGGGCGGCTATCGCCTGGGTTACACGCTGGCCGACGACTACAGCAGCGACAACAGCAATGCCGGCCACCTGGAACCCGGCGCGGAAATCAACGGCGTGTTTCAGTATCCGGGCGATGTCGACCGCTTCACTTTCGAGATGGTGGTGGGCCATACCTATTACCTGCAGATCGCCAGTCCGGTCAGCAGCTACTACTACCCCGCCGAAGGCGGCGTCAAGGACGCGGCCGGCAACTATGTGGCGCGCACGGACAGCATCGCTGAAGACGGAACCCTGACCGTGGCCGTCATCGCGCCCCGCAGCGGCACTTATACGCTGGATGTCGGCGGGCATTCCGTCAACAGCTACGACGGCGTTCCCTACACGGTGCGCGAGCTGGCGGTGGCCACCGACGACTATGGCAGCACATCGGCCCTGGCGAGCCCGATCAACGTCGGCGCGCCGGTGTCCGGCGTGCTTGAGGCGGGGCTGGACCACGACGTGTTCCTTGTGGCCCTGAGCGCTGGCGTGAGCTATGCGTTCGACCTGCATCGGAACGGAGTCCCGCCCCCGCTGGAGAACTTGAATTTCGTCCTGACCGACAGCAGCGGTGCCAGGATTGCCGCCATCGGGCGGAACGACGGGCAATACACGTTCACGCCTGCCCGCACCGGCCACTACTACGTCGACGTCAGCAATTCGGAGGGCGTGCCGGCCGAGCCGACGCTGGCCTACCAGCTGTCGGTCGCCCCGGCGGTGGACGATTACGCCGCCAACGGCGCCGGCGCCGGCGCGTTGGCGCTCGGCCAGCCCTTGGCGGCCAAGCTCGACTCCGGCGGCGACCGCGACTGGTTCGCCGTCCATCTGGACGCCGGATCCACCTACTGGTTCGACCTGCACAGCGTGCCCGGCGCCGACGGCAGCCGCGGCATCTACGAGGGCCAGCTGCGGGTGTTCGACGTGCGCGGCGCGCTGCTGGCCGACACCAGCGGCTTGCAGAGCTGGGCCACGCAGCGCCTGCCGTTCGTGCCGGCCACCGGCGGCACCTATTATGTCGAAGTGGCGGGGCCGCACAACGGCACCGGTTCCTATGAGGTGCTGGCGCGGAAGGGCGTGGTCGACGACGCCGGCAACGATGCCGCCCACGCCGTTGTCCTGAAGCCGGAGGCGACCGTCAACGGCAACCTGGAGGTGCCGGGCGACCTCGACGTCTACAAGCTCGGCGTGGTGGCCGGGCGGACCTACAGCGTGTCGCTGCTGTCGCCCACGCAAGTCAGCGACTACCACCCCTCCAGCCTGCGCCCCGGCGTGGCGGACGCGGACCGGCACGACGTGGTGGTGCGGCATCCGAAGGAATCGCTGTTTCTGTTCGAGGCGACCAGCACCGGCGACTACTACCTCACCGTGCGCGACGACAGCCTGCTGGCGCAGGACTACCGCCTGAAGGTCACCAGCTACCAGGACGACTACGCCGCCAACACGGGCACGCGCGGCGTGCTGGAGGTGAACGGCCGGCTGCAAGGCGTGATCGACAGCATCGACGATGTCGACTGGATCAAGGTGCACGTCGATGCCGGCCAGACGTATGCCTACGATCTGCTGGGCTTCCTGGGCGGCGGCGGCACGCTGACCGCCAGCGTGCCCTGGTCGGGCCTGAGCCTGAACGACAGCGGCGGCAAGGTGGTGGGCAACGCCAGCGGCGCGCCGGGCGCCGAGGCGCGCCTGGTCTACACCGCCACCGCCAGCGGCGATATGTACCTGGCCGTGCACGGCGGCCTGAACATCGTGGGCAGTTACACCGTGGCGGCCACGCAGATCAGTGGCGACCATACCGGGCCGGCGCTGGCCGGCGTGTTCCTGTTGAACGGCGGCGTGCTGAGCGACGGCGCCACCGGCATGCCGCTGGCCGCGCGCTACACGCTGAAATTTGATGAGCTCATCAAGCCGGTTGCCCTGGCCGGCATAGCGCTGACGGACGCCAGCGGCCACCAGCTTGCAACGGAGGGCAATGTCTGGGTCTCGGGCGACCACATATCGATACGGACCAGCTATCTGCAGCAGGACGCCGATTACACGCTGAGTATCGCGGCCGGCACGGTGCAAGACCTGGCCGGCAACCTCAACCAGGCGGCGCTCGCCTACCATTTCCATACGTCGCCGTTCTCGGCCGGCGCCAGCGGCGGCGACGACATGCTGCGCGGCGGCAGCGTCAGCGGCAAGCAGATCGACGGGCTGGCGGGGCGCGACACGGTGTACTACAACACCGCCTCGTATGCGGTGAGTTTGACGCCGGGCGCCGATCGCATCACGCTGCAGTCCTATGAGACCAAGCTGACCGATACGCTGCACGGCATCGAGCGCATCGTGTTTCCCGATGTCGCGATTGCCTACGATGTCGGAGGCACCGCGGGCCAGGCGTACCGGATGTACCAGGCCGCCTTCAACCGCAGTCCCGACATTGATGGCCTGGGCTTCTGGATCAGCAAGCTCGACGCCGGCATGACGCTGGCCACTGTGGCGCAGGACTTCATCGACAGCACGGAATTCAAGACCACGTACGGGGCGGCACAGGGCGACGCCGACTTCGTCACCAGCCTGTACAACAACGTGCTGCACCGGGCGCCGGAGCAGGCCGGATTTGACCACTGGATGGCAGGCCTGCACGACGGCCAGGCGCGCGCGCAAGTGCTGCTCAGCTTCAGCGAGAGCGCGGAAAACCAGGCCGCGCTGCTGCCGCTGATCGGCAAGGGTTTCGCCTATACCTACTACGGTTAAGCGCCGTCGCCGCGATTAGAGGGAGGATTCTAATCGCGGCAAGCGGCCTTTACCTTCAAGGGATTTGTGCCAGAATGAGCTGCACGAACTCACTGAAATGCCACAACAAAAAATCGTGTTCACCCCACTCGTTAGTGCCCTCGCGGCAAGCGCAGTACCCCTCCCCAACACCAGCCTCCCATTTGCCTGTTCGCGACGATAGCCGCGCCGGGCTGCTGCATCCCACAACTTTATCCACAACCGAAAGGTTCGTATGTTTACCCTGCTTGGCAGTGAAGTAACCATTGTCGTCTGCATTCTCGTCATCGCCGCCCTGGTCAAGTTTTCCGGGGCCATCAAGTACATCCCCAACGACCGCGTCGGGGTCATCGAAAAACTCTGGAGCTCGTCCGGCTCCGTGCAAAACGGCCTGCTCGCGCTGAACGGCGAGGCCGGCCTGCAGCCCGAACTGCGCCGCGGCGGCTTCCACTTCTTCGCGCCGTTCCAGTACCGCGTGCACATCCATCCGATGGTGTCGGTCACGCAGGGCACCATTGCCTACGTCTTCGCCCGCGACGGCCTCGATCTGCCGGCCGGCCAGACGCTGGCCGACAACTCGCGCATCGTCGACTTCCGCAACGTCCGCGACTTCCTGCGCGACGGCGGCCAGAAAGGCCCGCAGCGCATGGTGCTGCGCGAAGGTACCCACATCATCAACCCCGCGCTGTTCGTCGTGATGACGGAGGAGACCACCTATTCGATGTCGCTCGACGCGCTGGAAAAAGCCTACTACCAGCAGATGCGCGGCGTGCTCGACGAGCGCGGCGGCTTCAAGCCGGTGGTGATCAAGGAAGTGACCGGCTCGCATGACTCCGACCAGCTGGCCGTGGTGACCGTGCAGGACGGCCCCGGCCTGCTGAAGGACGAGCTGCTGGCACCCGACGTCGGCGACAGCCACAACGCCTTCCAGGAGCCGGAGAAGTTCCTCGCTGCCGGTGGCCGCCGTGGCCGCCAGGAGCGCGTGCTGGTCGAAGGCACCTACTTCATCAACCGCTTGTTCGCGACGGTGGAGTTCATCAAGAAGACCATCATTCCGGTTGGCTTCGTCGGCGTGGTGGTGTCGTACACGGGCCGCGTGGGCACCGACTTGTCGGGCACCGAATACTCGCATGGCGAGCTGGTGGAAACCGGCTGCCGTGGCGTGTGGCGCGACGCGCTGATGCCGGGCAAATACGCCTTCAACACCTACGCCGGCAAGATCGAGCTGGTACCGACCACCAACTTCGTGCTGATGTGGAAGTCCGGCGAGAGCGGCTCCAACTTCGACAAGAACCTGCGCGAGATCACCCTGATCACCAAGGACGCGTTCGAGCCGCAGCTGCCGCTGTCGGTGGTGGTGCACATCGACTACCGCAAGGCGCCGATGGTGGTGCAGCGCTTCGGCAACGTGGCGCAGCTGGTCGAGCAGACGCTCGATCCGATGGTGTCGTCGTACTTTAAAAACGTCTCGCAGACCAAGACCTTCATCGACCTGATCCAGTCGCGCAGCGAGCTGCAGAACAACGCCTCGACCGACATGAAGCAGCGCTTCCAGGCCTACTCGCTGGAATTCCAGGAGGTGCTGATCGGCACGCCGAAACCCCAGCCCGGCGACAACAAGATCGAGGACATCATGGCCCAGCTGCGCGACCGCCAGATCGCCCGCGAGCAGGTCGAAACCTTCGCGCAGAAGCAGATCGCGGCCGACAAGCAGCGCGAGCTGAACGAGGCCGAACAGCGCGCCGCCAAGCAGAAGGAGCTGACCGGCTCGCTGGTGGACATCTCGATCAAGGAGAACCAGGGTTCGGCCAGCGTCAAGGCCGCCGAGAAACGCCGCCAGGAGATCGAGGCGCTGGCCCAGGCCGACAAGTTCCGCCAGGAGATGGAAGGCGCCGGCCGCGCCTCGGCGATCCGCTCGGTGGGCGAGGCGGAGGCTGCGGCCATCCAGGCCAAGTCCGAGGCGATGCAGGGCGAGGGCGCGGACAAGCAGCTGATGCAGACCGTGATGCTGCGCCTGGCCGAAGCGTTTGAAACGGCCAAGGTGCCGCTGGTGCCGCAGGTGCAGATGGGCGGCGGCGACAGCAACGCCTTCGGCACGCTGATGGGCCTGATGAGCGCGATGAAAGCCGGCGAACTGACGCAGGCCATCGACACCAAGGGCTGATCGCCCGGCGCGCGCACGGCCCTGGCGGTGCGCGCGCGATTTCCTCTCGGCAAACGGGCGCTACCCGCGCGGTATCGGACGTAGACTGGAATGGTGACCGAACTCTGGCGTCCGGTCTCTAGCGTCTCAACCCAGGAGCCCACCATGACACACACATTGGCAGCAGTATTTGAAACCCGTGCCGAGGCAAACCGAGCCAAGGACGAACTGATCCACTGCGGCTATGCCGCCGAAAGCATCACCGTCAGCGATTCCGGCAGCGTGGCCGGCACGCCGCGCATCAACGACGACGAGTCCATCCTGCACAGCATCAAGCAGATGTTCAGCCAATTGCTGGGGCGCGAGCACGCGGACCGCCACATCTACGCCGAAGCGCTGAACCGCGGCCACGTGGTGCTGACCGTCCAGACCAACAGCATGGACGCGGCCGACCGCGCGGCCGACATCGTCGACGATTTCAAGCCGATCGACATCGACGAGCATGAAACCATGTGGCGCGCCAGCGGCTGGACCGGCGGCGAGCTGCTACGTAGTGGCGGCACATCCCAGACCGCGCTGGGCGCGCAGCAAAGCGCGCCCGAGCAGCACGGCATCCGTCCGCGCGAGGAGGCGGTGGACTTCGCCCGCTCCGAGCAGGGCTCGTTGACGCAGGGCTCGATGCAGCGCGGCGAAACGGTGGTGCCGACCATGACCGGCGTGAACGCGCCGATCTCGGAACAAAGCACGGTGCAGCGCAGCGGCATGCGCATCTATCCGAGCACGTCCGCGCCCAACCAGGACAGCCTGGACATCCTGCGCGGCGACGACAGCGAGGACGACGCCGAATATTTCCGTTCGCATTGGGAGAAGACGCTTTCGTACACCGGCAACACCTACCAGGAATTCGACCCGGCCTATCGCTACGGCGAATCGATGGCGGGCAATCCCGGCTACAAGGACCAGCCGTGGGACAGCGCCGAACCGACGCTGCGCAGCGACTGGGAAAGCCGGCACCCGCAGTCGAGCTGGGAAAAGTTCAAGGAAGCGGTGCGCGCCGGTTGGGAGCGCGTGACGAAGTAGGCTGGGGGCGGCATACTGTTTTTTGGCGTTGTTCCCAGCGCGGCCCGGAATTGGCGATAATGAGCGCTGTTTAGATTGATAGCGCTCTTTTTCCATGCGATACACCCCAGACGATGTGCGCCGTTTCTTCGACAATGGCACCTACGGCCGCGGCGCCGGCTATTTCCGCGACAAGCGAGTGCTGGAGACCGCCCTGCAGGACGGTAGCATCAAGGGCAAGGTCCGCGGTTCGTCGTACAGCCACTACCGGCAGTCCATCAAGCCGGTCGAACGTGGCCGCAAGATGCAGTTCGAAGGCGATTGCGACTGCCCGGTCGGCTACAACTGCAAACACGTCGTCGCCGTCCTGCTGGCCGCGGTCGACGCCGGCCTCAACACCGATGGCGGGACGGACGACGGCCTGCCGTACGACATGGCGAGCTGGCTGTCCCAGCTCGATTACGAGGCCGAGATGGCGCGGCGCCAGCGCAAGACGCCGCCGTCCGCCGGCACGGCCGCGTACCGGCTGATCTACGTGTTGATGCCGCAGGCGGGCACCGGCCACGCGCGCCGCCATCTGTGCAAGGGACGCATCGGCGCCGACGGTGAGATCCGCTCCGCGACCAACATCAACGACCTGCACGGATTCCAGCAAACGCCGCCGGCCTACCTGCGCGCCGAGGACCGCAGCACGGTCGCCATCTTCCTCGGGCTGACCAAAAGCGTGTGGGGCGCGGCCGCGCTGGATCCGGTGGGGCCAACCGCCGCCACCTTGTTACGCATGGTGGCCGAGGCGGGCACCTTGTATCTGGCGGCGAACCAGGCCGGTTTGCTCCATTTTCTCAAATGTTGGAGCCTCCTTCAAACCCGGGGTGATTCACTCCAGTCCATGACATAGGAGGGAAGGCGATTGCGCGCCTTCACGATACTGTCTCCTGCCCTCAGGTTTATCCCAGAGGTGCTCCGCACGGCGTCAATAAAATCATCACCGCTCACGAAACAATGACCGTCGGGGATATCCTTGTCGCAGTCGAAGGCTGCAAGATGGAGTGTGGTTGCACGCTCATAGGCTCTTCAAACGCAGCTGTCGATTAGCTGTAGCGTGCGCGCCGTATTTCATCATCGACGGTAAGCGGCTTTCGGCTGCGCCCAGACTGCTACAGTAGTCCGCACGTCTGCTTTTTTTTCAAATAAAAAGATATTTCTAGTTAAACGGAGGTCTAACTGGTTTTGTCCTACAAGGTAAGAAAGCCGCTGATGGGGCGCGAATGGATGCGGTAGTATCGCGCAACTAAGTGCGGAGCTGCCTGCGGTGGTGCGCTCCGCGCATATCCTTCGTTCGCGGTTCATATCAGGAGCGACCGATGACCAAGACTTCTGTGTCAAAGATATTTTTAAACCAGGACGACGCGATCGCCGTCGCTCTCTATGTCATGACGTCGAAGGGATCGATCCAATACGAGTGCTTGCCAGGAGGGCAAGCACGTATTACTGTTGATCGAGAGGGGGCCGCGTTGTTGAAAGAAAATTTTGCGCCCACCTACTGTTATATGCAAGAGGGCGGCTCGACATCAGAATTGTATTTGCACGAATACGATACCAAGCTGGAGGCCATTGCTGGCCGAGTTGACTGCGCATCGGCTGGTGCATATAGGACTGGTGCGATTGTCGAAATCGCTCCATGTTTTCGGGCATTGGGAAAGGTTTTTTATGCCACAGCGGAAGCTCTCGTCGGCACGGTTCCAGGCCTGGTGCTTTATTCAGCGGATTGATTGAATTCTACAAAAGTCCATTGAGAATTACATCTCATACACCAATTGGGGACACTATTTGGATGGGCTCGGGGAACTCTTTGGCCAAGAGTTGAGCAAGTTTTTCACTCACCAACGTTGTAGCCCCTGGCAAGAATGGTAATCCGCCGATCTCAACTTGCTCGATGCTCTTGCAGAACTTATGCTGACGATACTCAGTCTCGTTGGGGAAGGGGAACAGCACAACGGCTCCCATGACTACGCCCTTAAGGTATTCTTTGGGATTGTGGGGGTTGGCGATGGCGATGGCATCGCGATATCTGTGCATTGTATTGATGTCGTCGGTTCGAGGTCCCACGCCACCATATTGCTTCGCATAAGTCCGGTCGAATTGGACGCGATACTTTGCATCGAAAATGTAGAACTTGTCTCCGGTAGAGAATTGGATTACGTTGTCGGGCTTCTGTGCGATTGTCGGCAACTGCCTGAACATCCGATTGTAGAAGACGTAAAGCTTCTTCTGGGTCGGAATGTGGACAAACTCCATGGATGCAGCCTTGCCTTTGGCAAGCGTCACCGTGGTTCTGAGTCGAGTCGTCTTGACGATTTTTTGCTCGACCAGGTCGAACCGATCGCGAAGGAGGTCGATGATCTTTAGGAAGCACCAATACTCGTAAAGGACGGCGGTGTCCTTAACCCCAATCGGTACAATGTCTCCTGCGAATGACAATCCGCCGTTGAGCAACCTAGCCATCTTGTCCACGCGTGAATAGATGGGATGCTTGTGGAAGACCATTGAGGTCGGACGTTCCAGTGTTACTTCTTTAACCGTGCTCAAAAATGGGGCCTTCATTGCTGCCTCGAGTCGGCGCTCCATTTCTTTGAGCTCTGGTCTGATTCGATCGAAAAACTTGCGCTCGGAATCCCGTTCTGCGTCCTCGTCGCCAGTCTCCTTAATCTTCGACAGCGCACGCATATTGCGATAGCTTGTCGTTAACAAAGCCTTGTAGTAACGGTTCTCTGGCGTGTCGAAGGTGGGACGGGAAACGCGCTCATCGATGCGGCGCGGTATCGACACATCAAGTTTGGGGAGGGCGGGCCCTGAGTTTCCGCGTCGAAGTGCACGGTCAATGGTTTGGCGCGAGACGTGTCGCGCTCGGTCGACGTCGCGTCGAACCACCCGCGTTTCCAAGCCTGTGTGCGGTTTGTTAGAAATGGCATTTGTCAGCTTGATGAAGTCGTCGAAGTAGGTCTTTAGAAGCGCGAACCATTCCACAAGCGTTGGCTTGTGGCCGCGCGCTGGGGCAGCCAAGCTGTAAGTCTTGGAATTGGCTGTCATCGCCAAGTTCCGAAGGACTCCGGAAATATCTTCCCGCATAGCGATGTAGTCGGTCCGGTAGTCGATTTTTCGAGCGAAGACTTCTAGCCGCAGCTGGGCCAATCCATCTGGCGCTTCGACCTTTATATCAAAGAAGCCGACATTGTTACCAAAGTTGATGGTGTGGTGCTCGACGCCTTTTTTTTTCCGACGAAGCTCCGATCCTGCAGGTAGCGTGATGGAACAGGCGGCGTCCAACTTCGACTCGAAATGGATGTCGTAGTCGACGGCTTCAAAAAAAAGGGGCGGGATCTCTTGTAGCGGGGCCACGGCGACGACTGACTCTTCGGTCTCGCTCTGTGCTTTTGGCCCGAGGGTGGCGCTAATCGAGGGGCGAGCGAACAATGCCACGTCGCCCTGCGTAGCGATGTGCGATGGCGGAGTGGGTGAAATGAACGCCGGCAATTCTGGAAGCTTGCCCAAGATCTCAAGCGTCCAGTTCGCCCCCTCCGCTCGCAGCAGTAGGGACATCAAGTGCCCCAGTAGTGGGTGGCGCCGTCCACCTCGAGAAGATTTCTCATACGCTGAACCTTCTCGAAGCATCGAACAAACGGACCGGTGAACGGATTGCTAGCGTCAAAGTCCTCCGGGGTGCCATCCGTGTCTTCGTCCTCTTCCTCAAAGTCATTTCCGCCCACAGTTGCGGCCTTCTTGGAGCCAGCTGGAGAACGATCTTTTTTTAACCATCTTTCGAGCTGTTGGAGAGTATCGTCCAGCACTTGCCCACTGCCCGAGATTTTAGGAAGGATTTTTTGCAGGAGACAGTAGTCCATCGCGCCGTTTGCGGTTAGGACGTCCTCGAGGTCGAACTCTCGCCAGAAGTGGAGATAGAGGAGGATAGCATCGCGGGTACGGTAGCCGAATTTGATCCCGGCGGGAAGAATGATTTCTTGAAGTTCTTGAAGCATCACCGCAACTTGCATGAACATCTCTTGGCTTTTCGGCCAAGCCTCGACGACTGAGATGGCGTTGTCGCGATTTACGATGGCGCGTGCGAGTTCCCGCATGTCCATGGCTGAGCCCGATTTCGAATCGTCGGCAGGAGAGGCGAACACGGTCAAGTCTGGGTTGTCCAGTTCGATGGTAAAGGCACGGTCCAGGACCTTGGGGCTAAACGAGTGGGTGGTCTCGTCCATGTTCGCGGTGCCTACGATGCGTAAATTGGTCGGGAGCCTCATTTTGCGCAGATCCGACTCGGTGTCGGGACGGCCATCGACAGGTTCTGGGGGGAGCTCGATTCTGAGCTCGTCAGTGAAGATGTCGCCTTCGCTGTCGCGCTTACGGGTCTCTGCAATGCTGAGGAAGTCGCTGAAATAGTGCTCAACAGGAGCAAGGTTCATTTCGTCGAGCAGAGCAATCACCAAGGCATCGCTGTTTTTTCTTGCTTCTCGAAGGCTTGAAATCAGTCCACCGGGGTGGTAGCTCTCTTGTGAGAGCGTGGGGACGTAGCCAAACAAGTCACTATTGTCCGACCACTGAGGCTGAACAGGGATTGGGGAGAATTTCGACTGTGTCATCTCCGCAAATTTGCGCGGTAACAGGCTCTTCCCCGTGCCGGATATGCCCGACAAGATTACGAGCGGGCTGACAGTCATTGCGAGGAAGAAGTTGGCCAGTTCTGCGGGGGAGATGATGTAGCCTTCGGCATCCAAGGAGTCGTTCATCAGCTTGATCAGCTCGCTGACGCTCGTCTTGGATGCGGCCCTTGAAGAATGCAGCGAGGCCAAGTTGTCGTCGGCCACCCGCACTGATGGGCGCCGAATTCTCGCCGATGCGGAGGTGTTTTCTCTAACAAGCTGGGGACCAAAACGATATTCTGGCGTCGAACTTCCTGCCCGTAGTTTGGACGCCGCTCGGCGCATCTCGCCAGTCTTCTCAACCCAGCCGCCAGCTATCAGCCTTTTGGACTGATGGGGCTTGGCGGTGCTGAGGATTTCATAGCTCGCAGGGACGTTTTGCCAAATCTCGTCGAACGTAAAGGTGTAGCCGTCGCCGTGGGCATCGTGCATGTGGCGAACTGCTTCGCTGGCAAGCTCATATACTTCGTCATTGGAAAGCGCCATCTACTGCCTTTCTTGAAATTATTCGTTTACGACCTTCTTTTTCGAAGTGGTCTCGCGCTTGGCTCGGCATTGGCGCGCTGTGCGTCAAGCTGGTCGGCCAAGTGGTTCGCTATGGCACGGGACAGCATTGGGGGAACCGCCTCGCCGATCATGTCCATGCCGACGCCGATGCGAGTAGTATCCAAGTCTTGACTCTCCGATGTAATGAACCGGAAGTCGTCGTCGAACGATTGCAGCCGCGCAGCCTCACGCATTGTGATGCCGCGCATGGCGTCGGGATGGGTGAAACGTCCCGATCCGAGGAAATTGGCATTCGCCGTAATGGTTAGCGCGGGCGCCTCCCAAGACAAGCGGGAGTAAGCGCTCCAATAGTAGTCCTTGTAAAATACAGGATTGATCTTGCCAGACTTGACGAGTAGCGTGTGAGCGGCGGTTTTGGTGATGCCCTTTTCCTTAGCCAGCTTGGCGACTACCGTAGCATACTTGGCGCGCATACGTTCGCTCTCCGCGTCCCAAGTTTGGCCTGGGCGCATTTCTTCGATGATGTCCAGGACGCTCTGCTTGTAGGTTCGAGTGATGTGGTTAAAGGGGAATGCCTTCGACGTCCTCATCAAACTTGCATAGGCAGATGGACTTTTCGTGTAGAGGTCGAGATCTGAGCCGCCCAGAATGTCATCGTGGATGGATGGATCAGGAAGGTCTCCCAGGGCATCGCGTACGGTGACCCAAGGAAGGCGGCCATCGGCGAGCAGGTCCGCCCGCGCTGGATCTGCGTGGGTGGTTTTGGGGAACGAAGCTGGTCCGATCGCGCTGGCGATGAAAAGCGCACGCTCGCGCAATTGAGGAACGCCGTAGTCGGCGGAGTTCACGACAGCGACTTCGACGCTGTATCCAAGATCCTTTTCCAGCATGTCGATCACGATTTCCGATAGCTTACCGAGTCGGCCGTCGAAGCCGTGATTGAGCATCTGCGGCACGTTCTCTATCACCAAAAATTTGGGGCGCAATGCCTCAGCGACTTCGAGGTAACGCAAAACCAAGTCATTTCGCGGATCGTGGGCGAGCTGGCTGTAACCGCGGAATTTGACGATCTTGCCTTCCTCGCGATCCTCAGCGCGACGCAGTTGTGAGAAGCCTTGGCAAGGTGGACCTCCGACCAAACAGTCGAGGTCACCATCACCAACGCCTCGATCTTTTAAGCTGGCCTTGATTGTGGATATAGGCAGTGTCCGTATATCTTGCTGAATGGTAATGGGCGGCACGTCGTCAGCCTGGTGATTGAAGGCGAAGGTCTTGAGGGCTTCGGCCTTGACGTCGTTTCCGAGCGCCACATTAAATCGTCCAGTTCGGGTAAACCCACGGGAGGTTCCTCCACATCCGCAAAAAAATTCGGCCAGCGAGTATTTCATTTATTGCATTTTCTGTTTTGGGGAAGCCGATGGCTCCCGTTAATCGTTCAAGAATGCCCGGAGTTTGTCCTCCAGTGCGTCCATGTCCTTCAATTCGCACTCCCAGACCACTAGAGTCTTCCATCCCATCGCATCTAGCGAGCGCAGGGATTCTTTGTCACGCTCCACCGTGCGAGTGAACTTTGGCAGCCAATATTCGGTGTTGCTAGACGGCGTCGTTGCTTTTCTACAGCCTTCGTGGCGGTGCCAAAAACATCCGTGCACGAAAATGGCCTTCTTCTTGCGCGAGAAGACCAAATCTGGCTTGCTTGGTAGGCCTGATCCGTGAATTCGATAGCGATGGCCCATCGAGAACACAAGCCTTCGCACAGCCATTTCGGGCTTGGTGTCTTTTGATTTTACCAAGGCCATTTGGCGGCTTCGAGCGTTAGGGAAAAAGTCGGCCATTGAGGATTTTAACAGTGCTGCCCAGGTAGCGGGCAAAACAATCAACTACTGGTGTGACAAGTAGGGATGGGTCTTTTATGCAGGGGAGATTCGTTTGCAAATTATGCAGCGAAGTGGATCAAATTTCGTTGCATGTAGATCTACGACTCATCGCTTTAGAGTGGTGCTTAATTCGTGATATTAACTCGCTTCGCCCCAGGTGCAATGTTGTTTCATTATCGGAAATAAAAAAGCCAACCGCGCACGGTTGGCCTATGCCTACGGGTTTAGTTCTTTATACGTCGATGTTACCCGCCCGCAGCGCATTGTTCTCAATGAACGCCCGACGCGGTTCCACATCATCACCCATCAGCGTAGTGAAGATCTGGTCCGCAGCAATCGCATCCTCGATCTGCACCTTCAGCAGACGGCGAACGGTCGGATCCATGGTGGTCTCCCACAGCTGATCCGGGTTCATCTCACCCAGACCTTTGTAGCGCTGCTTGGACACCACACGTTCCGCCTCGTCGCGCAGCCACTCCATCGCCTGGTGGAAGTCCACCACGGCCGATTCCTTGGTGCGCTCGCCTTCGCCGCGGCGCACGTAGGCGCCTTCGCCGATCAGGCCCTTGAACGTGGCGGCCGCGCTGGCCAGCACGCCGTAGTCCGCGCCCTGCACGAAGTCCGCGTCGATCGCGCTGACCTTCACATTACCGTGATGCATACGCTCGATGCGCAGCGCGTGTTTCTCGGACAGCTCATCCGATACCACCGTCACCTTCACGCTGATGTCGTTGATCTCCGCCACCAGCGCGCGCGCCGATGCCTCGGCCTGCTCCTGCGTGTCCAGGTTCAGGGTCACGCCGGTCATGATGGCGGTCAGCGCGGCACGGTCGATCACGCGCGTCAAACGCATCATGATGATGTTGGCCAGGTTGAACTGGCGCACCAGCTCGGCCAGCGGTTCGCCGACGATAGGATCGGCGCCTTCGCGCGGCATCAGCGCGGCGGTGTTCAGCGCCACGTTCATCATGTAGCTCGCTTCTTCCGCGTCATCCTTCAGGTAGCGCTCGTCGCGGCCGGCCTTGACCTTGTACAGCGGTGGTTGCGCGATGTAGATGTGGCCGCGTTCCACCAGCTGCGGCATCTGGCGATAGAACAAGGTCAGCAGCAGCGTGCGGATGTGGGCGCCGTCGACGTCCGCATCGGTCATGATGATGATGCGGTGGTAGCGCAGCTTCTCGACGTTGAATTCGTCCGGGCCGATCGACGTGCCCAGCGTGGCGATCAGCGTGGTGATCTGTTCCGACGACAGCATCTTCTCGAAGCGCGCCTTCTCCACGTTCAGCACCTTGCCGCGCAGCGGCAGGATCGCCTGGAACTTGCGGTCGCGGCCCTGCTTGGCGGAGCCGCCTGCGGAGTCACCCTCGACGATGTACAGTTCGCACAGCGCCGGATCTTTTTCCTGGCAGTCGGCCAGCTTGGCCGACAGGCCCAGGCCGTCCATCACGCCTTTGCGGCGGGTCAGGTCGCGGGCCTTGCGGGCCGCTTCGCGCGCGCGCGCCGCTTCGACGATCTTGCCGCAGATGATCTTGGCGTCGTTCGGTTTTTCCTGCAGGTAGTCCGACAGCGTCTTGGCGACGATCTCTTCAACCGGGCCGCGCACTTCGGACGAGACCAGCTTGTCCTTGGTCTGCGACGAGAATTTAGGTTCGGGCACCTTGACCGACAGCACGCAGGTCAGGCCTTCGCGCATGTCGTCGCCGGAGATTTCCACCTTGGCCTTCTTGGCGAATTCCTGCTCGTCGATGTACTTGTTGATCACGCGGGTCATCGCCGCGCGCAGGCCGGTCAGGTGGGTGCCGCCGTCGCGCTGCGGGATGTTGTTGGTGAAGCACAGCACCTGTTCGTTGTAGGCGTCGTTCCACTGCATCGACACGTCCACCGAGATGTTGGTGCCCTGGTCCGACAGGCGCTCGCCGGTGGCCTGGAACACGGTCGGGTGCAGCACGGTCTTGGCTTTGTTGATGTACTCGACGAAGCCGCGGGTGCCGCCTTCGAACGCGAAGATTTCTTCCTTGCCGGTGCGCTGGTCGGTCAGCTTGATGTTGACGCCGTTATTCAGGAACGACAGTTCGCGGATACGCTTGGCCAGGATCTCGTAGTGGAATTCGACGTGGGTGAAGATTTCCTCGTCGGCCCAGAAGTGCACGTCGGTGCCGCGCTTGTCGGTTTCGCCGATGACCTTGATCGGCGAGACGGCGAAGCCGTCCTTCTCTTCCAGTTCGCGGTTCTGCGGCACGCCACGGACGAACTCCATGTAGTGCACCTTGCCGTCGCGGCGGATGGTCAGCTTGAGCAGCTTGGACAGCGCGTTCACGCACGAGACACCCACGCCGTGCAAACCGCCCGACACCTTGTACGAGTTCTGGTCGAACTTGCCGCCGGCGTGCAGCTCGGTCATGACGATCTCGGCGGCGGAGCGCTTCGGATCGTGCTTGTCGTCCATCTTCAGGCCGGTCGGCACGCCGCGGCCGTTGTCGGTGATCGAGATCGAGTTGTCCGAGTGGATGGTGACGTGGATTTCCGTGCAGTGGCCGGCCAGCGATTCGTCGATGGAGTTGTCCAGCACTTCGAACACCAGGTGGTGCAGGCCGGTACCGTCCGAGGTGTCGCCGATGTACATGCCCGGTCGTTTGCGGACGGCTTCCAGACCTTCGAGGATCTGGATCGATGCTGCGCCGTATTCTTCGGTTTTGGCCGGTACTGGGACTGGATTCTCTTCTGGGATGGCGGACATGTGCTGCTTTCTCAATGTGACGAATAACTGGGGACTGCGTCGTCCTCGCGTAAGCGGGGACCCATGCTGAGTATCCTATATCGTTCAGCATGGATTCCCGCCTGCGCGGGAATGACGGTGCTTCTGTTACGGTTTTATATGCGCATCGGCATGACGACGTACTTGAAGTCGGCATTGTCCGGGATCGAGATCAGCGCGGACGAGTTCGAATCGCCCAGCGCGACGTTGACCTGGTCGCACTTCAGGTTGTTCAACACGTCCAGCAGGTAGGTCACGTTGAAGCCGATGTCGACGCTGTCGCCGCCGTAGTCGATCTCCAGTTCTTCCACCGCTTCCTCCTGGTCCGCGTTGGTCGAGCTGATCTTCATGCTGCCCGGCGTAATGATGCAGCGCACGCCCTTGAACTTATCGCTGGTCATGATGGCGGCGCGTTGCAGCGAGCGCAGCAGCTCATCGCGGCCGATCGTGAATTCGTTCTTGTAGCCTTTCGGGATCACCCGCGTGTAGTCGGGGAACTTGCCCTCGACCAGCTTGGAGATCAGCTCGATGTCGGCAAAGGTCAGCTTGACCTGGTTGGCGGCGATGTCCAGCTGGACGGTCTCGTCGTTCTCTTCCAGCAGGCGCTGCAGTTCGATGATGGTCTTGCGCGGGATGATCACTTCCTGGCGCTCGAACGATTGCTCGGTCTCGACCTGGCAGAAGGCCAGGCGGTGGCCGTCGGTGGCCACGGCGATCACGTTCTTGCCGTCCAGGACCAGCAGCAGGCCGTTCAGGTAGTAGCGGATGTCCTGCTGGGCCATCGAGAAGTGCACCATGTTGAACAGGTGCTTCAGCGTCTTCTGCGGCAGGGTGACGGAGGCGCTGTAGCTGTCGGCCTGCTGCACGGTCGGGAATTCCTCGGCGGCCAGGGTCTGCAGCGCGAAGCGCGATTTGCCGGTCTGGACCGTCAGGCGCTTGTTCAGCAAGGTCATCGTCACGTCGCCCGATTCAGGCAGCGCGCGCAGGATGTCGAGCAGCTTGCGCGCGGCCACGGTGGTGCCGGTCACTTCGCTGCCGGAGCCGATGTCGGCGTTGGTGGTGATCTGGACTTCCGTGTCGGTCGACAGGAAGGATACGCTCTCGCCCTCTTTGCGGATGAGGATATTGGCCAGAATCGGCATAGTGTGCCGACGCTCGACAATACCGCTCACGATCTGCAGTGGCCGGAGAAGGGTATCTCGGGTGGTTTTGACCAATTGCATAGATTATCCTCAATAGTAAAGATTAAACGATATTTTTATAACTATATTGCCTTGTGAGCAGCCGTGCTTTTTTGCCTAGATCATAAAGGCATTCCTATCGTCCGGCTAGCCTTTCAGCGTTTGCTCCAGCACGTGCAGCTCGTGGTTGCATTCCGGGTTCTTGGTGCGGTCCAGCGCGATCTTGCGCACCGCGTGCAGCACGGTCGTGTGGTCGCGGCCGCCGAACAGTTCGCCGATCTCGGGCAGGCTCTTCTGCGTCAGCTCCTTGGCCAGGTACATCGCGATCTGGCGCGGCCGCGCGATGTTGGCCGGGCGACGCTTGGAGTACATGTCGGCCACCTTGATGTTGAAGAAGTCCGCCACCGTCTTCTGGATGTTCTCCACCGAGATCTGGCGGTTCTGCACCGACAGCAAATCCTTCAGCGCTTCCTTGACGATGTCGATCGTGATGTCCTTGCCGTGGAAGCGCGAGTACGCCAGGATCTTGCGCAGCGCGCCTTCCAGCTCGCGCACATTGGAGCGCAGGTGCTTGGCCACGAAGAAGGCGACGTCGTCCGAGAAGGTCACGCCTTCCTGCTTGGCCTTCTTGAGCAGAATCGCCACGCGCATCTCCAGCTCGGGCGGCTCGATCGCCACCGTCAGGCCGGAATCGAAGCGCGAGATCAGGCGGTCGTCCATGCCGGTGATTTCCTTCGGATAGGTATCCGAGGTGATGATGATCTGCTTCTTGGCCGCGATCAGCGCTTCGAACGCATAGAAGAACTCTTCCTGCGTGCGGCTCTTCCCGCCGAAGAATTGAATATCATCGATCAGCAGCATGTCGAGCGAGTGATAGTAGTGCTTGAAGTCGTCGAAGCCCTTGCGCTGGTAGGCCGTCACCACGTCGCGCACGTACTGCTCGGCGTGGATGTAGCGGATCTTGGCGCCCGGCTGGTCGGCCATCACCTGGTTGCCGATCGCGTGGATCAAGTGGGTCTTACCCAGGCCGACGCCGCCGTAGAAGAACAGCGGGTTGTACGACACGCCCGGGTTGTTGGCCACCTGGATCGCGGCGGCGCGCGCCAGCTGGTTGGCCTTACCGGTGACGAAGCTGTCGAAGGTGAGGTCGGTGTTGATGCGGCTCTGCTCGCGGCGCGGCGCGGCCGAGGCCGGCAGCTCGGGCACCGACGGCACCGGATCGTTCGCGCGGGCGTTGCCGTTCGGCGCGCCGTCGTTGTAGTCGGGAGCGGGCACCACGGTGGCCGGTTTTTTCGGCAGCGCCAGGCGCGGGTCGAGCACGAACTGCACCTCGGTCGGCGCTTCCCAGTACTGGCACGCCAGCGCGGTGATGCGGCTGGCGAACTGGGTCTTGACCCAGTCCAGCTTGAACCGGTTGGGCGCGGCCACACGCAGCTTGCCCGCCTCGTAGTCGAGGGGGATGAGCGGTTTTATCCACGCGCTGAACTGTTGCGGCGTCAGCTCCAGCTCCAGCTGGGCGGAGCAGGTCTGCCAAAAATTTTCCATGAATCTTTATCTATTCTTTACTGCTGATCAGGGTGTCGGTGAACCTGGGTTCGCCACACGTAACGCGCTATTCTACTCTCGCCGGCGCAAGTTATCCACAGGCACGACGCTTATTTTCGCAGTCCGGGCGGCCGAACGGCGGCGGCCGGCGGCCATCAGTTGTTGACAAGCGGGAGCTAAATGTTGATAATTCAGGGTTCCCCGCCCGTATTCCTAGTTTATTCACATGAACGTCAATATGGAGTAAGCGTGGATTTAGCGGGCGATGAGATGGACCCAGCTTGTGCCGGTAGCGTTGGCATGGGTGCGCGAAGTGTCATTGGCACCAAAAACTGACGGGGCCACAACCCGATTTTGCATTTTTTTCTGCTTTTAGCGAGACCAACATGAAACGTACTTACCAACCTTCCGTTGTACGCCGTAAGCGTACCCACGGCTTCCGCGCACGTATGGCTACCCGTGGTGGCCGTCAAGTGCTCAACGCACGTCGCGCCAAAGGCCGCAAGCGTCTGGCTGTATAAGCCAACTGCTTGTTAGCTGATCGCGTGGAAAGCTGTATTTCAAGCGGCTCGACAGGCGAAGGTTCACACGACTTCGCGCGCGTTCGGCGTATCGTTAAAACGGATGAATTTTCATCCGTTTTTCGTTTGCGCCCTACCCAAAAAAGCGCGCACTTCGTGCTTTACACCCGTCTGAATGAATTGCCGCATGCGCGGCTGGGCGTCGTTGTGGCCAAGCGATTTGCGCCGCGCGCCGTCACGCGCAACACGATCAAGCGTGTCACCCGCGAACTGTTCCGCCAGACCAGCCTGCCTGCGATCGATTGCCTGATCCGCCTGGCCAAGCCGGTCAACAGCAAGGACGGGCCGGCCACCACCGCCAAGCTGAAAGCGGCTTTGCGGGTGGAGCTGGCACGCCTGTTCGCGCAGGCCAAGACGGCAAGGCCGCCCAAACCGGCCTTGCCTTCGGCGCCGCCGCCTCCATCTGAGGCCCCATGAAAACTCTGCTACGCTTGCTGCTGCGCTTTTACCAGCTGGCCATCAGCCCGCTGATGACGCCGAGCTGCCGCTTTCATCCGAGCTGCTCGAACTACGCGCTGGAAGCGTTGCAGGTGCATGGCGCCGCGAAGGGCAGCCTGCTGGCGGTCAAGCGCGTGTGCCGCTGCCATCCATGGAATCCGGGCGGGCATGACCCCGTCCCTCCCGCGGACGGCAAAACGAATTCCTCTACGACCGCTTGCGGTTGCAACCACTCCTGACAAATAGCCTAATGGATATCAATAAACGTACCATCCTGTGGATCGTGTTTGCCGTGTCGCTGGTAGTTCTCTGGAACAACTGGATGGTCTCGACAGGCAAGCCTTCCATGTTTGCTCCCGCCCCGGCGCAGACCGCCAAGGCCGCGGAAGCGAAGAAATCCGAACTGCCGGCCGCCTCCGCGACCGCGGCTGCCGGCGCTTCCGCACTGCCGGGCGCGCCCGCCGCGGCCGAGCCGTTCAAGAGTGAGCGCATTACCGTCACCACCGATCTGTTCCGTGTCGACGTCGACACCCTGGGCGGCACCATCAAGCGCCTGGAACTGCTGAAGTTCAAGGACGGCGTGGACCCGACCAAGAACCAGGTGCTGTTCGACGTGGACGCCGGCACCGGCAAGACCTATCTGGCCCAAACCGGCCTGATCGGCGCGCCCGGCCTGCCGAACCACCAGACCGGCTTCGTGGCCAAGCCAGGCCCGCGCATGCTGGGCGACGGCAACCAGGTGCAACTGGTGCTGGAAGCGGAGTCGGGCGGCGTCAAGCTGACCAAGACCTTCACCTTCAAGCGCGGCGACTACGTGATCGACGTGCGCCACGACGTGACCAACGTCGGCGCCGCGCCGGTCAAGCCTGAGCTGTACCTGCAGCTGGTCCACGACGGCAACAAGCCGGCCGGCGACTCCTACTTCAACAGCAGCTACACCGGCCCGACGCTGTACACCGCCGAAGAGCACTACAAGAAGCTGAAGTTCGACACGCTGGAAAAAGAAGCCGCCGAAGCCGCCAAGACCGGCAAGGACGCCGTGCAGGATCACCCGACCAAGGCCGACAACGGCTGGTTCGCGATCTCGCAGCACTTCTTCGTCTCGGCCTTCGTCCCGCAGGACAAGCTGGCGCGCACCATCTTCACCAAGAAAGTGACGACCAACCAGTACGCGATCGGCACCATCCAGCAGCTGGGCACGCTGGCGCCGGGCGCCACCGTCAGCAACGACGCGCGCCTGTACTCCGGCCCGCAGCAATCGAAGCTGCTGGAGCAGGTCACCCCTGGCCTGGAACTGGTCAAGGACTACGGCTGGCTGACCATCATCGCCAAGCCGATCTTCTGGGTCATGGACCACATCCACCAGGTGCTGGGCAACTGGGGCTGGACCATCATCGCCTTCACCATCCTGATCAAGCTGGCGTTCTTCCCGCTGTCGGCCGCCGGTTACCGCAGCATGGCCAAGGTCAAGCTGGTCACGCCGAAGATGCAGGCGATCCGCGAGCGCTACAAAGGCGATCCGGCCAAGATGAACCAGGCCACCATGGAACTGTACAAGGCCGAGAAGATCAACCCGCTGGGCGGCTGCCTGCCTATCCTGGTGCAGATGCCGGTCTTCATCGCCCTGTACTGGGTGCTGCAGGCGTCGGTCGAGATTCGCGGCGCGCCGTGGATCGGCTGGATCACCAACCTGGCCGCGCCGGATCCCTGGTACATCCTGCCGGTGCTGTACGCGATCTCGATGTTCATCACCACCAAGCTGAACCCGGCTCCTGCCGATCCGATGCAAGCGAAGATGATGCTGTTCATGCCGCTGGCGTTCTCGGTCATGTTCTTCTTCTTCCCGTCCGGCCTGGTGCTGTACTGGGTCGTGAACAACGTGCTGTCGATCGGTCAGCAGTACGTGATCTCCAAGAAGTTCGCGCCGCCTGCGGCAGCCAACTCCTGATCGCCAGCTGATGTTGCAGAAAAGCCCGTGTTAATCGCGGGCTTTTTTTTACCTTACAATTCCCCCTATGAATATCGACTCTTCCCCCATCGCCGCCATCGCCACCGCACCGGGGCGCGGCGGCATCGGCGTGGTCCGCGCCTCCGGCAAGAACCTGCAGCCGCTGATCACCGCGCTGTTCGGCGCCACCGCCTTGCAGCCGCGCCACGCCACCTACATCCCGTTCAAGCAGGCCGACGGCGCGCTGATCGACCAGGGCATCGCCATCTGGTTCAAGGGCCCGCATTCCTACACCGGGGAAGACGTGCTGGAGCTGCAGGGCCACGGCGGCCCCATCGTGCTGCAGCTGCTGCTGGCGCGCGTGCTGGAGGCGGGCACCGAGATGGGCCTGCGGCTGGCCGAGCCCGGCGAGTTCACGCGCCGCGCCTACCTCAACGACAAGCTCGACCTGGCGCAGGCCGAGGCCGTGGCCGACCTGATCGACGCCTCCACCGAGGCGGCGGCCAAGTCGGCGTCGCAATCGCTGTCGGGCGCGTTCTCGAAAACGGTCAACGCGCTGGTGGACGGCGTGACCGGCCTGCGCATGCTGGTCGAAGCCACGTTGGACTTCCCGGAGGAGGAGATCGACTTCCTGGAAAAATCCGACGCGCGCGGCCAGCTGGCCGGCATCGTCGAGGCGCTGGAGCAGGTGTTCAAGCAGGCGTCGCAAGGCGCGCTGTTGCGCGAGGGCTTGAACGTGGTGCTGGTCGGCCAGCCCAACGTCGGCAAATCGTCGCTGCTGAACGCGCTGGCGGGCACGGACGTTGCCATCGTCACGCCGATCGCCGGCACCACGCGCGACAAAGTCACCGAGACCATCCAGATTGAAGGTATACCTCTAAACATCATCGACACCGCCGGCATCCGCGCGATCGACGACGGCGTGGACGTGGTCGAGCGCATCGGCATCGAGCGCACCTGGGGCGAGGTCGGCAAGGCCGACGTCATCCTGCACCTGCTGGACGCCGACCACGGCCCGTCGCGCGCGGACGAGGGCATCGTCGCCGCCTTCCCGGCCGGCGTGCCGGTGCTGCGCATCTGGAACAAGATCGACCTGTCGGGCCACAAGCCGGGCGTCGATCCGATGGAGGATGCGACGCACGTCTACCTGTCCGCGCACGAGCACATCGGCATCGACCTGCTGCGCGCCGAGCTGCTGCGCATCGCCGGCTGGCAGCAGACCGGGGAGTCGCTGTACCTGGCGCGCGAGCGTCACCTGATCGCGCTGAAGAACGCCGGCGCCCACCTGGCGCGCGCCGGCGAGCACGCGGCGCAGAACGACCAGTCGCTGGACCTGTTCGCGGAAGAGCTGCGGCTGGCGCAGGTGCAGCTGTCGAGCATCACCGGCGCCTTCTCGTCGGACGATCTGCTGGGGGTGATCTTCTCCCGGTTCTGTATTGGGAAATAAGCAGCTCGAGGTTCAGGCCGCCAGAGGTGCGGGCTGAACCTGCATGGGGGTGTCGAGGAAGCGTTGCGCAGCTTGCCAAACATCGTAGGCGCTTTGCTCTGCCAGCCACAGGCGCGCCTCGCCGCCGCGCTCCACACCGAGCCATGCCTCAATACGCAAAGCCATTTCCGGCGAAATGGCAGCGCGGCCATTGAGGACGCGGGACAGCGTAACGCGGTTGACGTCCAGTTGTTGCGCCGCTTCGGTAACGGTCAATCCCAGCGCGGGCAAAACGTCATCGCGTAGAGTCAGTCCCGGATGCGGTGGATTAAACATGCGTGCCATGATAATTCTTTCTTAATGATAGTCCTGATAGTCCACGAGGATGGCGTCTGTACCCTCGAACTTAAATGTCAGACGCCAGTTGCCACTTACCGATACGGAAAAATGTCCCCTGAGTGCCTTGCCTTTTAATGGGTGAAGCCCCCAGCCGGGCAGGTTCATTCCTTGGGGAGACGTTGCTTCATTCAAGCGGCGTAGCATGGCGCCGAGCCTGGGCGCGTGAGCAGCCTGAATGCCGGCCATGCTCCCAGTCTCGAAAAATACTCGCAGTCCCTTGTGATGGAATGTCTTTATCATGAGTGATTGTAGTGCGTAACGTTACGCACTTCAATATCAAAACGGGCGCGAAAGCGGCCACCGCCACGCCGATCGTCCGCATGATTGCGAGAATTCGATAGACTTCGGGTTGTTGCCTTTCCTATAATGCGACCAACAACCCATTCACGAAACGCATCCCACCATCCATGTTCAAACGCCTCCTGTCCGCCCTGTCCGGTAAAAAAGCAGAAGCTTCCGACTCCCCGCCAATGAAAGAAGCACGGCCGGGCGGCAAGGACGTGATCACCGTCTACGACGCCTATGGGCGCGAACTGAACATCACGCGCAACGAGTGGCACGACAAGATGTTCCTGCCGAGCCTGAAGCAGAACTGGAACCAAGCTGACGAACTCTACCGCTTGATACTCTCCGGCCTCGACGACGGCTTCGCGGCCGATCTGCAGCGGGCGGCGCAGCGCTTGCTGGAAATCGATACGCTGCCCGAGCGCGGCCACACCATGCTGGGTATCGTGCTGTTGAAGAACGGCCAGTGCGACGCGGCGGAGGCCACGCTGCGCGCCGGCATGGAGAAGGTGGGCGAGACCGGCACGCTGCTGACCAATCTGGCCAAGATCTACGCCGAGCGGGGCGACGAGGCACAGGCGGATGACACGCTGTGGCGCGCGGTCCAGGCCGATCCTAACCAGGAAAACGGCTTGATGTGGTGGGCGTCGATCCAGCGGGAGCGCGATGGCGAGCCCGGCTATTTAAAGGCGCTGCAAACCGCCGCCGCCTTGCCGGGCAGCTGGCGTGCGCGCTTGTGGCTGGCGCGTCATCATCTGGAGAAAGAGGAATTCGCGGCGGCGCGCGCGCTGTACGCGGAGGTGCTGCAAGGCGGCCAGTACGACGGCAACGCGCTGATGATGATGTCCGGCGACATGGGCAACAACGGACAAATCCCGATGATGCTGGAACTGATCGGCCCGGCCTACGACGAGCATCAACACGATCCGATGGCCGGCCTCAACCTGCTGCGCGCCTGCCAGGCACTCGGCAAGGTGGACGAAGGCGAAGCGCTGCTGGGCCGCATGTACGCGCTGGGCCTCCCGCCCATCAAGCAATACCTGGATCAGTTCGCCGAAGTGTTCCAGCAGATGCGCGCGCAATCCGCGCCGCTGGATACAGCGAACCTGAAAATCGCCACCATCTCGTTGACCCGGCCGATCTGGCAATACGGCCTCCGCGATGCGGACTGGCTGTTCGCGGCGAAGCCCGAAAGCGCGCCGGTGGTCGGCTTCTTCGCGCTCACAAAAATCACCGACGGAACCGGGCGCGCCGAATCCCAGCGCGAGGACGCTCTGGGACGCGAATCCCGCGCGATTCCCCTGTACCTGGCGGAAGCCGCGCATTACTGGAGCGACTACGCGGCCAGCTGCAACATCCCGATCGTGGAAGGTGGCGGCCCGGTCCTGTCGGGCACCGAAACCGATGCCCAGGCACTCTTCGATATCGTGCCGGCCGGGATGAAATATTTCGTGACCGGCGAAATCGGCTGCACAGGCGAAGGCAAGTCCGCCCGCTGGAGCATCGCCCTGCATCTGTGGGATTGCGGCACGCGAACCAGGCAGGCGAGCGAACGCGGCAGCGCAACGGAAGACGAATTGAGCGCCCTGGTGCTGTCGCTGGAACAGCGCCTGCTGGCGCACATCGGCCACAAGCGCGAGCAGCCGCTGGACGCTTTCTACCAGCGCCCCACGTTCGAAGCCATGGGCGTGTATTTGACCGAGCTGGGCCAGTCCTTCATGCTGACCTTGCTGGACAACGGGCACATGCCCAAATCCGCGATGTGGGGCGAACGCTCGATGCTCGACTGGCCGCTCACCATGGCGCTGCACTGGCCCACGGCCGAGGTTCCAAAGCTGATGTACCTCTCCACCCTTGGCAAGGCACGCGGCTACCAATCGGACGTGCTGCCGGAATACAAGGAGCGCAGCCTGCAGCTGCTGCGTGACGCCGGACAGGCGAACAGCGTGGCCTCCCGTCTGGCGCCGCTTGTGTGGGCGCTGTTCGGCATGGCGGACGAGCTTGAGAACCTGATCCAGAACCAGCCTGCCGACGCCAACCCGGCCTACGTGGCCTGGCTGAAGCGGATTGCGGAGTAAGCCATGATTCTCTATCACAGCATCGCCGCGCGTTCCTTCCGTCCGTTGTGGATGCTGGAGGAACTGGAGCTGCCGTATGAACTGCGCATGCTGGCCTTCCCGCCGCGCGTGCACGACAAGTCCTACCTCGACATCAATCCCTGCGGCACCGTGCCGGCCTTCTTCGACGGCGACATGCGGATGACGGAATCGGCGGCGATCTGCCAGTACCTGGCCGAGCGCCATCCGGCGGCGCGGCTGAACGTCGCGCTGGACGAGGCGGATTATGGCGCGTGGCTGAACGCGCTGCACTTCGGCGAAGCCACGCTGACGTTCCCGCAAACGCTGGTGCTGCGCTACAGCCGCTTCGAATCGCCTGAGCGCCTGCAACCGCAGGTGGTGGAGGATTATTCGCGCTGGTTTTTATCGCGCCTGAAGACGCTGACGCCGCGGCTGGAGCAGCACGAATTCCTGTGCGCGGGCCGCTTCACGGCGGCCGACGTCTCGGTCGGCTACGCGCTGCTGCTGGCCGGGCAGTTGGGATTGCACACGTCGTTCACGCCGGCCGTCGCCGCCTACTGGCAGCGGCTGCGCCAGCGTCCCGCCTTCCTGCGCGCGCAGGCGGCGGAACGGGTTGCCGCGTCGGCCCAGGGCGTGCCGCCGCGGCCCGCCACCGAACTGCCCGGGTAGCCGGCGTCGGATCAAGGGGGAAAATCAGGCGGCGTTTTCCGCCGGACGGTCGACGATCACGCAGTCGCGGCCGGCGTGCTTGGCCGCGTACAGGCAGGCGTCGGCGGCGGCCAGCATGGTGGCGGCGTCGAACAGGCGGTTCTTGTCGTAGCTGGCCACGCCGATGCTCATCGTCACGTGCGGGCGGGTGGCGGCCGGCGCGTGGGTGATGGCCAACGCGGCGATGCGGGCGCGGATCGCCTCGGCGTGCTGGGCCGCCTGCTCGGGGCCTGTGTCCGGCAGCACGGCGGCGAACTCCTCGCCGCCGTAGCGCGCGGCCAGGTCGGCCGGCCGCTGCAGCATGGCGGCGAACGCTTCCGCCACCAGCGTCAGGCAGGCGTCGCCCTGCTGGTGGCCGAAGTGGTCGTTGTAGGCCTTGAAGGAATCGATGTCCATCAGCAGCAGCGACAGCTGGCTGTTGTTGCGCTGGGCGCGCCGCAGTTCACGGTCCAGCGCGACGTCGAAGTGGCGGCGGTTGGCGATGCCGGTCAGGCCGTCCACGTACGATTGCGCGCGCAGCGCCTCGGCCTGGCCGCGCAGCTGGCGCTCGCGGCCGACGGTGGTGCTGATGTCGCTGACCTCGATCAGGCAGAAACGCTCCTTGCCCTCGGCAAAGGGCGTCACCGACACCGCCTGCTCGACGCGCTCGCCGCCCCAGGTGCCGGCGGGGTACAGCGGGAACGGCGAGCGGTTCAGCGCCGGCGACAGCTGTTGCGGCAGCCTGCTCTGCATCGCGCTCCGCACCGCCTGCTCCAGGCGCTGGCCGCGCAGTTCGGGGAACAGGTCGAACAGGTCGCTGCCCTGCACGCGCTGGGCGGACAGGCCGGAGTGGCTGGCCAGCCACTGGTTCCACATGACGATGCGGCCGTCGGCGTCCAGCACCATCAGGCCCAGGTTGGCCAGCCCGAGCACGCGCGCGGACAGGTGGGTGTGGCTGCCGGCTGCCGGCGGGGTGGCGATGGGCTTTGCTTGCATGGGCTCTGTTCCTGGCGTGACCGTGGAGTGACTCCGCAATTATAAGCGCAGCCGCGCCACGCATGGCCTTTCTAGGCCGCGGCCAGGTGGTGGCCGACCGGCCGCGTTCGGGGCCGATGGACTGGAACGCGGACTTCGAGGCGGTCGTTGGCGAACCGCAGTTCGGCGTTGACGCGCCGCACATCCTGCAGCAGCTGCTGCGCCCAGCAGCGCGCCAGCGGCAGCGGCCGCAGCCAGGCCCGCATCCGGCGCAGCGGCGTGTTCATGGGTGCGCCGCCGCCGGCACCGGCTCCGCCAGGCCGTGCAGCTGCCAGTAGTGGCGGAAGGCGGCGCGGATGTTCTCGCGCAGCGCGCGGTTGTCCCAGGGCTTGGTGTAGAAGCGGTACAGGGCGCCGCGGTTGATCGCCTCCATGATGGTGCCCAGGTCGGTGTGGCCGGACAGGATGATGCGGAAGGTGTCGGGGTACATCTGCTTGACCTTGTCGAGCAGCTCGGTGCCGCTCATCTCCGCCATGCGCTGGTCGCACAGGACCAGCTGCACCGGATGCTGCGCCAGCAGCGCGAAGGCCTGGGCCGCGCCGCTGGCGGCCAGCACCCGGTAGCCGTCCGGGCGCAGCAGGCGTTGCAGCGCGGTCAACACGCCGGGCTCGTCGTCGACGATCAGCAGCGTGCGCTCGGCAACATGGCCGGCGTCCTCCGGCAGGCACAGGCGCACGTCGTCGCGCAGCAGGCGTTCCAGCTGCGCGGCCGGCAGCGGCCGGCTGTAGTGGTAGCCCTGGATCTGGTCGCAGCGGCGCCGCCCCAGGTAGGCCAGCTGGGCCGCCGTCTCCACGCCCTCGGCCACCACCTCCAGCTTCAGGCTGTGCGCCATGGCGATGATGGCGTCGACCACGGCCGCGTCGTCGGGATTGCTGGTGACGTCGCGGATGAAGGCGATGTCGATCTTCAGCGTGTCGACCGGGAAGCGCTTCAGGTAGGCCAGGCTGGAGTAGCCGGTGCCGAAGTCGTCGATGGCGATGCGCACGCCCATCGCGCGCAGCGCGGTCAGGGTGGCGGCTGTGCGGCCGAGGTCGTCCATCATGGCGCTCTCGGTCACCTCCAGCGTCAGCAGGCCGGGGTCGATGCCGTGGCGGGCGATGGCCTCGGCCACGGTCTGCCGCAGCCGGTCGTCGGCGAACTGGCGGCTGGCGACGTTGACGGCGATCCCCAGCGGGCTCTCGCCCAGCGCGCTCCAGGCGGCGATCTGGCGGCAGGCCTGGTCGATGGCCCAGGCGCCGACCTGCACGATCAGGCCGCCGCGTTCGAGCAGCGGGATGAACGCGGCCGGCGCCACCTGGCCGTGGCCGGGCCGGTTCCAGCGCAGCAGCGCCTCGGCGCCGGCCATGCGGCCGCTGTCGATGCGCACCTTGGGCTGGTAGTACAGCTCGAACTCGCCCTGGGCGCAGGCATGGCGCAGCGCGTGCTCCAGCTGGTGGCGGTCGCGGGCGTCGCGGCGCATGGCGTCGGTGAAGTGGCAGCAGCGGTCGCGGCCTGCCTGCCTGGCCTGGTGCAGCGCCAGGTCGGCGTAGCGCAGCAGCGCGGCGGCGTCGTCGGTGTCGGCCGGGCAGGCGGCGATGCCGATGCAGGCCGTCAGCGTGGCCGGGCCGCCCGGCAGGTCGAACGGCTGGTGCAGCGCGGTGCGGACCAGGTCGGCGACCTCGCCGGCCTGCCGCAGCTGCGCCAGCGCCGGCAGCAGCAGCGCGAACTCGTCGTTGCCAAGCCGGCCGATGGCGGCGCGCGCGGGCGCCAGCTGGCTCAGGCGCTGGGCGAACTGGCACAGCACGGCGTCGCCGGCCGCGTGGCCGTGCAGGTCGTTGATGGCGGCGAAGCCGTCCAGGTCGATCGTCAGCAGGGCGCTGGCGCGCGGCCAGGCGGCCGGCAGCTGGCGCGCCAGCATGTGGCCGAACAGCTGGCGGTTCGGCAGCCCGGTCAGGCTGTCGTGGCCGGCGCGGGCCTGCAGGTGTGGCGGCAGCGGCGGGGATGGGATCATGGCGGCGGTCCCGCGGTGGCGGACGCCGGCGGCCGGGCGCAGGCCCTGCCGATGGCGTCCAGGATGGCCTGGTCGTCGAAGGGTTTGGCCAGGCAGGCCAGCGGCTGGTGCAGCTGCGCCTGCGCCTGCTCGGCCTCGGTCTGGTGGCCGGTGATGATGATCACGCCGACCGCGGGCGCCAGCGTGGCCAGCCGCGCCTGCACCTCCAGCCCGGACAGGCCCGGCATGTGCACGTCCAGCACCACGCAGCACGGATGGCCGCCGTCCAGCGCGGCCAGGAACTCGGCGCCGCCGGCGTAGGCGCGGGCCGCGATGCCGGCCGAGCGCAGCAGGCGCAGCAGCGCGCGCCGTATCGCCTCGTCGTCGTCGACCACCGCCACCCAGGGAAGAGAGGTATCCATGACCGCACGATAGCCCGCCGGCCGCCGCGCGGCTATTGGACCTTGGGCCAATGGCGATGCGGCGGCCGCTCAGCCGTGGCGCGCGCGGTCGACCAGGCGCACCAGCGCGGTCAGCGAGCGCACCTGCATCTTCGCCATCACGCGCGCGCGGTGCACCTTGACGGTCTTCTCCACCGTGCCCAGCGCCGCCGCCACCTGCTTGTTCAGCAGGCCCTCCAACAGCAGCCCGAGCACCTCGGTCTCGCGCGGGGTCAGCGTGGCCAGCCGCTGGCGGATGGCGGCCAGCTCGGCGTTGGCGCCGCGCAGCTGGCGCTGCCGGTCCAGCGCGGCCTCGATGGCGGCGATCAGGCGCGCGTCGTCGACCGGCTTGGTCAGGAAGTCTGCCGCGCCCAGCTTCATCGCCCGCACGCCGCTGTCGATGTCGCCGTGGCCGGTCAGGAAGATGATGGGCAGGTGGGGCGCGCGCGCGGCCAGCGCCTGCTGCAGCGCCAGCCCGTCCATGCCGGGCATCGACAGGTCCAGCACCAGGCAGCCGTCGGCGTCGCCGGCCAGCGCGTCGAGGAAGTCCCGGGCGCCGGCGTAGGCGCGCACCGTGTAGCCGGCCGCGCCCAGCAGCCGCGCCAGCGCCTTGAGCACGGCCGGCTGGTCGTCGACCAGGTGCACCAGGCCGCTCATGGCGCGTCCGCCAGCGGCAGGCGCAGGTGGAAGCTGGCGCCGCCGTCCGGGTTGTTGTGCGCCCACAGCGTGCCGTGGTGGGCGGCGGCGATGCTGCGGCAGATCGACAGCCCCAGCCCCATGCCGCGCGCCTTGGTGGTGGTGAAGGGGTCGAAGATGCGCGGCAGCAGCTCGGGGGCGATGCCGGCGCCATGGTCGATCACGCTGAACAGCGCGGCGTCGCCGTCGCGCGCGCAGCGCAGCACGATCACGCCGTCCGAGGCCGGCGGCGCGGCCTGGGCGTCGCAGGCGTTCATCAGCAGGTTGATCAGCACCTGCTGCAGCTGCACCGGGTCGGCCTGGATGGCCAGCGGCTCGTCGCCCGGCTCGGCGCGCACCGACAGGCCGTGCTGGATCAGGTCGTTGCGCATGAGGCGGATCACGCCGTCCGCCAGCTCGCGCGCGTCGAGCCGCTGGCGCGGCATGTCCTGCTTGCCGAACAGCCGGCGCAGGCGCTGGATGATGTCGCCGGCGCGCTTGTCCTCGGCCACGATGTCGATCAGGATCTCGGCCACCTCGGCCAGGTCGGGTTCCGGCTGGGCCAGGAAGCGCCGGGCCGCCTGGGCGTTGCTGAGGATGGCCGTGAGCGGCTGGTTGAGCTCGTGCGCCAGCGCGCCCGACAGCTCGCCCAGCATGGCCACCCGCGCCAGGTGGGTGACCTCCTTCTGCTTTTGCAGCAGGTCGAGCTCGGCCTGCTTGTGCGCCGTGATGTCGAGCGAGACGCCGCGCACGCGCAGCGGCCGGCCCTGCTCGTCGAACTCGACGCTGCCGTGCGAACCGATCCAGCGCGGCGCGCCGCCGGCCGGCGGCAGCAGCCGGTATTCCATGTCGTAGCGCGGCGCGCCGTGCAGCGTGCCCTGCAGCGTGCGCTGCACGGCGGCGCGGTCGTCCGGATGCACCCTGGCCAGCAGCGCGTCCAGCGTCAGCGGCTGGCTGCTGTCGAAGCCGAACAGCGCGCGCCACTGGTCCGAGGCCCAGAGGGCGTCGCCGCGCAGCTCGCGGGTCCAGATGCCGAGGTGGGCGGCGTTGGCCGCCAGCGCCAGTTGTTGCTCGCTTTCGCGCATGCCGGCGCGGGCCCGCTGCATGCCGAGCGCGGCCTCGCGCAGCGCGTTGCCCAGCTCGTTGGCCTCGCGGAAGTGCAGCGGCGGGATGGCCGGGATGCCGCCGGCGCCGACCGCGCGCGCCGGCGCCACCAGCGCCTGCACCGAGCGGGCGATGCGTCCGCCCAGCAGCCACGCCAGGCCCAGGCCGGCCGCCAGCGCGGCGGCGGCGGCCGACACCAGCCAGGCCAGCGTGCCGGCCAGCCGGGCGGTCAGCTCGGCGCGCGGGATGCCCAGCACGGCGCTCCAGCCGGTGCGCGGCGAGCGGCTGTAGACCACGTACACATCCTGGCCTTCCAGCGTGCGGGTGTCCATGCCGGCCTCGCTGGCGGTGCCCAGCTGGCGGCGCAGCGCGGGGCCGACCTGCCGGCCGGCATACGTGGCCAGCTCGTGGCTGCGGGTGACCACCCGGCCTCCGGTGTCGAGCACGCTGACGCGCCAGTGGGCCGGCAGCTTTTGCTCGCTCAGCACGTGCAGCAGGCGCTCCGGCGTGTAGATGGCGTTGAGCGTCATGACGATGACGCCGTCGCGCCGCACCGGCACGCCGACGCTGAAGATGGGCTTGCCGTTGAGCGGGCCGGTGAACATGTCGGACACGCCCGGCCGGCCGCTGGCCAGGATGCGCTGCAGCAGCGGCGCCCGCCCCAGCCGCGCCAGCGGCGCGCCGTAGGGGCTGCGGGTCGACAGCAGCAGCGTGCCGTCGGTGTCGAGCAGCACGATGCTGTCGGCGCCGAGCTGTCCGACCAGGCCGGCGGCGCGCTGGTGGAAGCCGGCCAGGTCGCCGTCGCGCAGCAGCGTGGAGCCGCTCAGGATCTGCAGGGCCAGCTGGGTGGCCGCGATGTCGCGGTCGGTGGCGGCGATGATGGCATGGGCGCGCGCCACCGTGCTGTCGATCAGCTGGGCGCGTTCGCGGTGGTAGAAGTTGACGATCACGACGACGGCCACGAGCGCCACCGGCAGCACGCAGGCGAGCACCAGCAGCGCCAGGCTGGCGCGCACGCCGGGAGCGTGGGGCCGGGGCGGGACGGGCGCGGGTGTCATGGCGGCGGGCGGTTTATCGGCGGCGTCGGATCGGCGGAGGGATGGGACGATTGTAAGGACTCTGGCCGCCGGTGCCAACGCCGGCCGTGCCGAATCGCGGTTCGATGTTGCCTGTTGGACTCACTATCATCGGCGTCTTTTCAATTAAAAAATATTTCCTCATTCGGGGCGCATGCAACACGGCCACGCGGCGTCGTTTTTTGGCGGTTTGGCGCATCAGGCGGCCACGCCGAACCTGCTATCATGGATTGGTTGAGAATTCTCATGCGTGGGATATTCCGCTGAAGTAATCTTGCAACGTTGACCTGTGCTTTGCCTGGAAAGGAGGCGATCGTGGAACCGACACAAGAGAGCGTACCGGACGACGGCGCCGGCGCGGCGCCGCCCGTCACGGCGGCCGCCACCGCCGCCCGCACCCGCCACAGCCTGCCTCCCAAGGGCGCCTGCTGGTACTGCGACAAACCGTTGGACAATGTGCGCCGCTTCTGCGACAAGGAGTGCGCCGACGCCTTCGACGAGGAAAAGGAATACACCCGCTGACGTCAGGGCGCGCCATCCCGCAGGCGCGCCAGCGCCGTCTCGAAATCGAACTGGTGGGCCGCCGCCGTCACCTGTTCGAACACCCCCACGCCCAGCCCGGCCGCCAGCGCCGCGGCCGACTGCTCCAGCACATCGATCGCCGCGCCATCGCCCTCGTCGAGCAGGCGCGCCAGCTGCCGCACCAGCGCGCGCGAGCCGGGCACCGGCCGCGCGGGCGCGGGCGGCACCTCGCGCGGCGCCTCGGCCGCCAGCAGCGCGCCGGTCTCCTCCAGTAAACGCTCCATCGCCTGCGCCAGCGGCGCCAGCGGCGCGGCGCCGCCGGACGCCTCCAGCGCGGCCGCCAGCCGCACCACCTGTTGCGCGCCGATCATGCCGGCCGCGCCCTTGAGCGTGTGGACGATGGTCAGCGCGCGGTCGCGGTCGCCGGCGGCCAGCGCCGCGCCGGCCTCGGCCGCCGCGCCACGGTAGCGCTGGCGGAAGCTGCGCAGGATGTTCAGGTACAGCGTGTAATCGCCCATCAGCCGGTGCAGGCCGGCGGCCACGTGCAGCACCTCGTCGTCGGCCGGGTTCATCGCGTGGTGAAGGACCAGCTGCGCGTGACCGGCACGCCGGCCACCAGGCCGCTGAAGCTGACGTCGTAGACGGTGGCGCTCTTGAGCGGCGCCAGCGGGATGATGGCGGCCACCGTCTCGCCGGTGTTGCTGTCGGTGGCGTGGCTGAGCAGGCGCACGCTGAGCGCGGCGCCGCCGCGCGGCGCCACCGTGAAGCTCTGCACGACGATGCCGACGCCGTCGCGGATGGTGTCCGAGTGCACGCTGATCGGATAGCCCACCTCGTTCTGGTTGGGCACCGGATCCGGCGATTCGCTGTCGCTGAAGAAGTTGGTCGGCACGGCGGTCTGGTTGGCGCCCGGGTAGTTGACCACGCGGCCCACGCCCAGGCCGGCGCCGTAGCCGGCCACGGCGGTCAGGTCGGCGGTGAAGTAGGTGTAGTTGGCGCTGGTGGTCGCCGCGCCCGTGCCGACCTCCTTGAACACCGGCTCGAACATCACGAAGCGGTGGTAGATCGCGGTGATCAGTTCCTCGGCCTGGTAGAAGCCGGACGGATTGCTGGTGGCGGAGATGACCTCGCCGATGGCGTACGGCTTGGTGGCCTGGTAGCCGGCGTTGGTCAGGCGGTCGAGCAGCGTGGCGCCGGTGAAGCCGGGCAGGCCGGGCGTCTGTTCGTGGGTGACGGTGTTGTTCAGGCGCTGGTAGTCGGAATGGCCCTGGGCCGCGGCGTCGATGCGGGCGTTGCGCGCCAGCGTGGACAGGCCGAGCTGGGCGCGCCGGTAGTTGATCCAGTTGTAGCCGTCCAGCGCGGTGTTGCCGGTGAAGGCGGGCGCGCCCGGCGCCTGGGTCAGGTCGGGTGGCGCGACGCTGGCGCCGGTGCCGGTACTGCCGCCGCCACCACCGCCGCAGGCGGACAGCAGCATGGCGAGCAGCAGGGCTGGAAGGATGAGGGCGCTGCGTCGTTGGTGTATAGCCATGAAAACTCCTGTACGGTGGGCCGCCGGCCTGTGGCTGGCTGGTCCAATTCTATGTCAGATTTCAGTTCGGCAGCATCCGGTATGAGCAAGGAGGACCTGCGGTTAAAATGGTAAGCTTGCCGTTTTGCCGGCCGCATTCAAGCACGCGGTACTTTTTTGATTGCCCCCAATTTGAAGCCATTACACCACGCGCGCGTGCAGCGCGCCAAGTTCGCCCTGCCCAGCATGGTCACGCTGATGTCGATCGCCTGCGGTTTCGGCAGCATCGTCATCTCGGTCGACAACGCCATGGTCGGCTCCGCCCACGACTACCGCCTGGCCGCCGTGCTGCTGGTGCTGGCCGGCGTGTTCGACGCGCTCGACGGCATGGTGGCGCGCGCCACCAACACCTCGTCCGAGTTCGGCATGCAGCTCGACTCCATCGCCGACGTGATGAACTTCGGCTGCGCGCCGGGCCTGCTGCTGTACTGCTACGGCTTCGTGCAGCTGGGCGCGCACGAGCCGGCGCTGCTGCGGCTGGGCGGCATGGCCAGCTTCTTCTTCGTGGCCTGCGGCGCGCTGCGGCTGGCGCGCTTCAACGTCAGCGTGGGCCGCACCGACCCGCGTTATTTCGTCGGCATGCCGATCACGGCGGGCGCGGCCTGCGTGGCCTCGGTGGTGGTGGCCTGGCCGGACCCGGCGGCCAGCGCGCTGCACGGCGGCCTGGTGGTGGCGTTGTTGTTCGCGGTGGGCGGGCTGATGGTGTCGACCGTGCGCTTCCCCAGTTCCAAGCAAAAGAAAAGCATGGCCGCGCTGGTCGTGCTGCTGGTGAACCTGGGCCTGCTGGCCTGGCTGCGCAGCTTGTATTTCGCGCTGTTCTTCGCGGTCTACATCGCCGCCACGCTGGCGCTGAACCTGGCGTGGCGGCGCGGCTGGCGCGGCATCGCGCCGCCGCTGGTCTACCCGGACTGACGGCTACGCCACCTCGTGGCCGCGCGCGGCGCGCAGGATGGCGAACCACTGCTCGCGGCTCAGGCTGAACTGGGTGGCCTGCACCGCCTCGGCCACCGCCTCGATGCGGCCCGAGCCGGTCAACGGCAGCGGCCTGCCCGGCAACTGCATAATCCACGCATACACCACGCTGCCGAACGGGCGCCCCAGCGCGTCGGCCACCTGCTGGATCGCCGCGCGCACGCGGGCGCCATCGGCGTCGTCGCGGCTGAACAGGCGCCCGCCCGCCAGCGCCGACCAGATCATCGGTGCCACGCCCAGGTCCTGCAGGCCGTCGAAGGTCTCGTCGAACATCGGCGCCACGTGCAGCGGCGAGAACTCCACCTGGTTGGTCGCCAGCGGAATGCGGCGGTGCAGGCACTCGAACTGGTGGCGGCTGAAATTGGACACGCCGAAATGCCTGACCTTGCCGTCCGCGCGCAGGCGCTCGAAGGCGCCGGCGATCTCGTCGAAATCCATCAGCGGATCGGGGCGGTGGATCAGCAGCAGGTCCAGGTGGCCGGTGCGCAGCTGGCGCAGCGAGTGCTCGGCCGAGGCGATGATGTGGCTGGCGCTGGTGTCATAGTGCTGGATGGTGTGCGCCGGCCGCGCCGGGGTCACCAGCTTGATGCCGCACTTGCTCACCAGTTGCATGCGCGCGCGCAGCGACGGCTGCAGCGCCAGCGCCTCGCCGAACAGCGCCTCGACGCCGTAGCCGCCGTAGATGTCGGCGTGGTCGAAGCTGCTCACGCCCATGGCCAGGCATTGCTCGATGAAGCTCACGCGCTGCTGCGGCGTCATGTGCCATTCGTTCATGCGCCACATGCCGGCCACGATGCGCGACAGGACTGGCCCGCCCCGGCTGGTGGCGACGGCGGGACAGCTCAGGTCGGTCGGCGGAGTGTGGCTCATGGGCGCGCTTTCAGTGGGGGAGGATGGCGAGGATTATAGCGACAAGCTTGCAGGATAGGCATGCCGCCTTGTGTTCGACCGGAAATGAATTTTTCTGTGGCAAGCGTTTTTAGCCTGGATTTTCGTTGTATGATCGGCACAGACAGACGGTGATGGAGGGTGAGCAAGTGGGCTTCTTATCGTTTCTGAAATCCAAGCCGGAGGCCGCTCCGGAGCCGGCCGCCGCGTCCGCCAAGGCGGCCGCGCCCGTGGCCGCGCCGGCGCACGAGGGCGACCCAGAGGCCATCGTGGTGCGCGCGGAAATCGTCGACGAGCGCCACCGCTTGTGCGGCTACCGCTTTTCCGTCCCCTTCGGCGGCAACCGCGCGCCGCTGCCCGAGCCGGTGCAGATCGAGACGCTGGTGGCCGCGCGCCTGCCGCAGTTCGCGCAGAACCGCATCGCGCTGGTGCAGCTGAGCCTGGACGCGGTGGTGTTCAACCGCCACCTGCCGCTGGTGGCGCCGCACACCGTGTTCATGCTGGACCGCCAGCAAGCCGCCGGCCTGCCGGTGGACCAGATCGCCGGCCGCATGACCGCGCTGCGCCAGACCGGCTGCAAGCTGGCGCTGCACGGCATCAGCCTGGACCCGGCCGACGCGCCGCTGCTGGCGCTGTGCGACGTCGCCATGCTGTCGCTGGGCGAGCACACGCTGGCCGATTTCCAGTCCCTGATCAAGCAGCTGCGCATGCGCTATCCCGACATGAAGCTGGCGGTGGACGGCGTCGAGACCTGGGACGAGCAGCGCATGTGCCTGTCGTGGGGCTGCAACTACTTCATGGGGCACTTCCTGACCACCAGCGACAAGGTGGACCCGGACGCCAAGATCGACCAGAGCCGCATGACCTCGATCGAGTTGCTCAACCTGCTGCGCAGCGACGCCGAGCTGCCGGCCATGATCGAGGTGGCCAAGCGCGATCCCGGCATGACCTACCAGGTGCTGCAATGGGCGAACGCCCCGAGCAACGGCCAGACCACCAAGGTGACCAGCCTGCAGCAAGCCTTCATGGTATTGGGACGCAACCAGCTGTACCGGGGCTTGACGGTGTCGATGTTCCGGCTGGGCGGCGGCGCCAACCAGGCGCGCGACGAATCGCTGCTGGAAGTGGCGCTGACCCGCGCGCGCTTCATGGAAACCTGCAGCAAGCTGCCACAGCCCAAGCGCGATGAATTGTTCCTGGTGGGATTGCTGTCGCTGTTCGACGTGCTGCTCGGTGTGCCGATGGCCAACCTGGTCGACAAGATGCACCTGTCGGACGACATCCGCGACGTGCTGTTAAATAGCGGCGGCGTCTACGGGCCCTACCTGATGATGGTGATGCTGCTCGAACGCGACAAGGTCCAGCGGGCGCTGGAGATCGCCGAGAAGCTGGAGCTGGATGTGGAGGGGCTGGCCACGGCAGGCCAGGCGGCCTTCAAGTGGGCGCAGGAATCGCTGCAGCACACCCACGCCGACGATGAATAAGTCATTCCCACTTTCGTGGGAATGACGTGTTTGGCTATTTCAGCCAGAGGCGGATCGAATCCCAGGCGCGGCCGAAGATCGACGCTTGATCGACGGTCTCCAGCGCCACCACCGGCAGCTCCAGCAGCGGCTTGCCGTCCACCATCATCTTCAGCGAACCGACGCGGCTGTTCTCGGCCAGCGGCGCGACCAGCGGATCCTTGCGCTCCAACAGAGGCTTCATCTTGGCGGCAACACCCTTCGGCACCGTCACCAGCACATCGTTGGCGAAGCCGATCTTGACCGCGCTCTTCGAACCCTTCCAGATCTCCGGCGTGGCGATGGCCTGGCCCTTGGAGTACAGCTTGACCGTGTCGAAGTTCTGGAAGCCCCAGTTCAGCAGCTTCTGGCTTTCCTGCGTGCGCGACTGGTCGGACGTGGTGCCCAGCACCACCGACACCAGGCGGCGCTCGCCGGCGCCGTTCGGACGGTGCGCCGACGCGATCATGCAGTAACCGGCCGCCTCGGTGTGGCCGGTCTTCATGCCGTCCACGGTCGGATCCAGCCACAGCAGGCGGTTACGGTTCGGCTGGGTGATCTTGTTGTACGTGAAGCTCTTGACCGAGTCGATCTTGTAGAACTCCGGGTAGTCCAGGATCACGCGCTTGGCCAGCACCGACAGGTCCTGCGCGGTCGAATAGTTCTCCGGGCTCGGCAGGCCGTGCGGGTTGGCGAAGTGGGTGTTGGTCAGGCCCATGCGCTGGGCTTCCTTGTTCATCATCACCACAAAGGCGGACTCGTCGCCTGCGACCGCCTCGGCCAGCGCCACGGCCGCGTCGTTGCCCGACTGGACCATCAGGCCGTACAGCAGGTCGTTGATGCTGACCGGCGTGGCCGGGTCGATGAACATCTTGGAGCTGCTCGAATCGACCTTCCACGCCTTGGTGGAGACGTTGACCATCTGTTTCAGGTCAATTTTCTTGTCGCGCAGCGCGCCGAAGGTGACGTAGGCCGTCATGATCTTGGTCAGCGAGGCCGGCTCGATGCGGGCGTTCGGATCCTGCGAGGCGATGATCTGGCCGCTGGTGGCGTCCAGCAACAGCCAGGACTTGGCGGCGATGGTCGGCGGCGGCAGGGTTTGCGCGACGGCGGCGGACATCAACATCACACTGGTGGCCAGTGCCGCGATAAATTTTTTCATGGGATGCTTTATTCGGTGAAAAGTTGAAGGCGTGGGAATTATAGGGGTTTAATCCGCTGTTGCGGTGTCCGTTTCCGTCTCGGCAACGTCGGTCGTGCGGTGCCACAGCTGCGTGACCCAGCCCTTGATGTGTTGCAGCTTGCGGTGGAAGAAGTGGTCGGCGCCGGGGATCACGATGACCGGGATGTCCTGCGGACGCAGCCAGTCCAGCACATCGATCAGCGGGATGGTGTCGTCGTTTTCGCCGTGGATCAGGATGGTGTCGGCAGGCACCGGCGCCATCTCCCATTTCTTGGCCGCGCTGCCGACCAGCACCAGGCGCTCGGCCGGCGTGCCGGCCGCGGCCAGGCGCTGCGCCAGCTGCGACTGCACGAAGGTGCCGAACGAGAAGCCCGACAATGCCACCGGCAGGCCCGGATACCTGGCCGTCATCCACGCGTGCAGGATGCCCATGTCGTCGGTCTCGCCATGGCCGTGGTCATGCACGCCCTCCGAGGCGCCGACGCCGCGGAAGTTGATGCGCGCCACCACGTAGCCCAGGTTGACGAAGGTGCGCGCCAGCGTGACGGCGACCTTGTTGTCCATGGTGCCGCCGTACAGCGGATGCGGATGGGCCACCAGCGCGATGCCGCGCGGCGTGCTCTTCGGATAGTCGAGGATGCCTTCCATTTGGCCGGCGCCGCCGGCCAGGGTGAATTTTTCGTTCTTGTTCATGTTCATTAGATTTTCAGACGGTCGACAACCTTGCCCTGCACCAGGTGGGTGTCGATGATTTCATCGATGTCGCTGGTGTCGACGTAGGTGTACCAGGTGCCTTCCGGATAGACCACCAGCACCGGGCCTTCTTCGCAGCGATCCAGGCAGCCCGCCTGGTTGATGCGGACCTGGCCCTGGCCGTTGATGTTGAGTTCCTTGCAGCGCTTCTTGGCGTGCTTCTGCGCGGTCTCCGCGCCATGGTCGCCGCAGCTGTTGCGGCCGTCGTCACGCTTGTTCATGCAGAAGAAGACGTGGTGTTTGTAGTAGGGAGTATCGCTCATGGCTGTACCTCGGGGAAAATGTAGCCGCTATGATACCCGCTAACCCTTAGTCACGGCTTATTGAGCTTGTGAGAAGGCAGCCACAGGAACCATACCGCGAAGAAGGGCCACAGCAAGGTCAGGAACTGCGCCGCACCGTTGAAGTTGAGGAATTTGCCCTGCACCCAGGTCTGCAGTGTGGCGACAAAATACGGGTTGGCCGGCGTGGTGTTGACGATCACCAGGCTCAGCAGCAACGTGGTCACCGCCAGCCGCCGCTGCGCCACGTGGGGCGCGAAGGCCAGGCCGGCCAGCATGATGGCGCCGATCAGGAAGCCGCCCTCGGCCCCCGGCGTGACCCAGACGAAGGCGTTCTCCGGCGAGAACAGCAGCGCCGTCGCCAGCGCCTTGACGACGATGGCGGCGCCTATCATGCCGCCCACCAGCAATCCGCGCGGAGCCGGCTTGCGCAGCAGGCACAGCAGCGTCAGCGCGGCGCCCACCATGCCGCAGGCGGTGATGATGGTTTCCGACAGCCAGTATTGTTCCACCGTCAGGATCGTATCCGGGCGGACATAGCTGGCCAGGTCGATGTCGGTGTCGAGCAGCTGCGACAGCCACTCCGACAGGATGGGCAGCAGCTGCCCCAGGCCGAACAGGAAACTCTGCGGATACATCTGCGCCAGCGGCCACAACGCCAGCAGCACCAGGCCCTGGCTGGCGTGCGGCGTGAACCAGGCCTGGCGCAGGCGTTGCAGCTGGCTCTGGTCCAGCAGGCGGCGCACGGTCAGCACGCCGACCACCGCGCCCAGCGCGCAGCCGGCGGCGTTGGTGTAGAAGTCCAGGTTGGACGAGACGCGGCTGGGCAGGTAGGTCTGCACGCCCTCCATCAGGCCCGACAGCAGCAAGCCGCTGACGGCCGCCATCAGCCACGCGGCGATGCCCTTGAAGCGCGGATACAGCGCGTACACGATCAGCGTCCCCAGCGGCATGTAGCCGATCACGTTGGTGATGGCGTCGAACTTGGTCCAGTAGCGCGGCATGCTGGTGTTTTCCAGGAAGATCAGCGGCGACAATCCCTGGTTGTGCCAGCCCGAGAACGGGAACCAGCTGGCGTAGACGATCAGCAGCACATAGGCCAGCAGCGCCGCCCGCGTGAACGGTGACGGCTTGCTGGCCGGCGCCTCGGCGGGTGGAGGCAGCGGCGCGGCTGGCGCGGAGTCCGTCATTCCTTCTGCGGCGGCAGGGTCGCCAGCCAGGCCAGCACGTCGGCGGTGACGGCGTCGGTGGCGGCCGCCAGCGCCTGGGCGCCGCCGGCGGCGTCCGGGCTCGGAGCCGGGCTGCTGCGGGTGAAGGTCTTCTGGTCCACCAGCTTGTGGTTGCGGAACAGCGAGGCGCGCAGGTCGACCACGCCGGTGCTGCTGGTGGCGCTGTCGAAGTTCTGCGCGAAGTCGTTGACCTCCATGCGCAGCACGGTCGGGCTGGCGGCGGCGTCGGTGGTCGACAGCACCTTGACGCCGGCCTGCGCGATGCGCGCCTTCATGCGCTGGGTCATCAGCTGGAACGGCGTGGCGGTCCACTGGTTGTAGGCGTAGGGGCGCGACTGGCGCGCGTCCGCGTACAGCAGGCGGTATTGCATGCGTTCCGTGTCGAGCGCGTTGGGACCGGCGATGTCGGCCACGATCAGGGCGCCGATGGCGGACGGCACTTGCGCGGACGCGGGCGTTTGCTGCAGCGGGCCGAAATCGTATTGCGCGGTCGGCTGGCCCTTGCTGGCGCAGGCGCCCAGCAGGGCGGCGGCAGCGGCGACGGCGATGGCGTTGCGGATGGCGGAAGTCATCTGGAGATCCTTATTTGGACGAGGCGGAAAAGCCTTCTTCGCCGGGGCCGGGCGGCGTGCCGGGCGAACCGAAGATCAGGCTTTGCGGACGGTCGTTAATCTTGTTCATGGTCTTGCGCAGCGCGCGCATCGAGGCCTTGGTGTCGTCGGACAGCGAGTTCACTTGCGGCAGCGTGTCGAGTTCTATGCCGCCGGCCACCGCCTCCACCGAGCCGCCGATGCGGTCCGCGGTGGCGGCGATGCGGGCGATCGGGCCGTCCGGCGCCTGCAGGGTTTTCACCAGGCGGTCCGAATCGCTGGCCAGCGTGTTGAAGGAGTTCAGCGTGTGCTGCGTTTGTTCGGCCAGCGCCGGCAGCTTGGCGATGGTCGGCTCCAGCTTGGCCGGCAGCTCGCGGTAGGCGTTGGCGGTGGCGCTGACATCGGAGAACGCGGCGAGGATGGTCTTCTGGTTCTCGGGACTGAGCAACGTATTGAGCTTGCGCGTCACTTCCTCGGACTGGGTCAGGATCTCCTTGCCGCGTTTTTCCAGCTGGTCGAAGAAGCCGGGGCGCAGCGGAATGCGGGCCGGGTTGTCGCTGTTGGTGGCCAGCAGCGGCGAGCCGACCTTGTCGTCGTCCAGCTGGATGAAGGCGATGCCGGTCACGCCCTGGTAGCCCAGCGTGGCGAAGGTGGTCTTGGTGATCGGCGCGTCGGTGTTGATATTGAGGGTGACGAGGATCTGGCCGGCCACCTTGGGATCGAAGGCGATGCTGCCGACCTTGCCCACCTCCAGGCCGCGATAGCGCACCGGCGCCTGCGGGTTCAGGCCCGGCACCGATTGCGCGGTGGCGATCACGAAGGGCGCGCGCTGCACGCGGTCGCGGTTGAACCACAGGCCGAACAGGATGGCCGCGATCAGCAGCGTGATCGTGAAGAAGCCGGTGGTGAGTGCGTGGGATCGGTTTTCCATCAGTGGTGCTCCGTATTGGTTTTTTCGTCCAGCGCTTCCAGCGCGCGGCGGCCACGGTCGCCGAGGAAGAACTCCTTGATGAACGGGTGGTCGATGGTCAGCAGGTCGCGCAGCGGGCCAAGCGCGATCACATGTTTTTCGGCCAGCACGGCGATGCGGGTCGACAGGGCGAACAGCGTATCGAGATCGTGGGTGACCATCACCACCGTCAGCCCCAGCTCGCGGTGCAGCGATTTGATCAGCGAGACGAAGGCTTCGGACAGGTCGGGATCGAGGCCGGCGGTCGGCTCGTCGAGGAACAGCAGGCGCGGTTCGAGCGCCAGCGCGCGCGCCAGCGCCACCCGCTTGACCATGCCGCCGGACAGGTCGGACGGCATCTTGTTGGCGTGCTCCGGGCCCATGCCGACCATGTTCATCTTCAGCAGCACGGCGTCGCGCACCAGGTCCTCGGGCAGCGTGCCCAGTTCGCGCATCGGCTGGGCGATGTTCTCGAACACCGTCAGCGCCGAATACAGGGCGCCCTGCTGGAACAGCATGCCCCAGTGGTTGCGCAGCTGCTGCAGCTGGTCGGAGCCGATCTCGCTGATGTCCTCGCCGAACACGCGCACGCAACCGCGCGCTGGCGTCTCCAGCCCGAGCATCTGGCGCAGCAGCGTGGTCTTGCCGGTGCCGGAACCGCCGACGATGGACAGGATCTCGCCCTGGACGATTTCGAGGTTCAAGTCTTGATGCACGACGGTGCGGCCGTACTTGGTCCACAGGCCGGTGATCTCGACGATAGGCACGCTGCCGTCCAGCGTCAGTTCGCCGGTGCCGGGGCCGCAGACTTTTTCGGGGACGAGTGCTTGATTGGCCATCAGAACCCCACGCCGCTGAAGACGATCGCGAACACGGCGTCGGCCAGGATCACCGCGGTGATCGCCGTGACCACCGAGGTGGTGGTGCCGCGCCCCAGGCTTTCCGTGTTCGGCTTGATGCGCAGGCCGAAGTGGCACGACACCAGCGCGATCAGGATGCCGAACACCGTGCCCTTGCCAAGGCCGATCATGTAGTTCGCCAGCGGCACCGCATCCGGCAGCTTGAGGATGAAGTATTGCGGCGACAGGTTCAGCTCCACCTTGGCAGACACCATGCCGCCCAACAGCGCGATGGTGTCGGTCCAGATCACCAGCAGCGGCATGGCGATGGCCAGGGCCAGCACCTTGGGCATGATCAGGCGGAAGCCGTGCGAGATGCCCATCACCAGCATGGCGTCCAGCTCCTCGGTCACGCGCATCACGCCCAGTTGCGCGGTGATGGAGGAGCCGGAGCGGCCGGCCACCAGGATCGCCGCCAGCAGCGGCCCCAGTTCGCGGATGATGCTCATGCCGAGCAGGTTGACCAGGAAGATGTCGCCGCCGAAGTTGCGCAGCTGCTGTGCCGACAGGTAGGAGAACACCACGCCGATCAAAAATCCGACCAGCGCCGTGATGCCCAGCGCCTGGAAGCCGGCGTGGAAGATGTTCGCGGAGATTTCCTTCCACGGTCCGCGCATCGGCGCGCGCGCGAAGCGCCACAGTTCCTGCACCACCTGGCCGATCAGCGAGGTGAGGGCGATCAGGTGCTCGAAGAACAGCAGCATCGCGAAGCCGAGCTTCATCACCCACGTCAGGCGCTGCGGGCGGGCCGCCGGCAGTTCCAGCTTGCCGGTCGATTCGAGGCGGTTGAAGAATTCCTCCTGGCCGGGCGCCAGTTGCAGGTCGGCCGGCCGGGTCTTGCCCCAGGCGTTCCACAGCAGCTGGGCGCCGATGTGGTCCATGCTGTCGATCGCCGTCAGGTCCCATTTGACGCCGTCGGCCTTGAGGGTCTTGATCAGCCCCGTGATGGTGGCCATGGTCTTGCCCTGGGCCAGAGCGTGCACTTGCCAGGTGCCGCCCGCAGCGACCGAAGGCCCCTTGGCGGCACCGGGATTGAGAGTGAGAGTGGGCTCTTTTGCGATAGGCATTGCGTCAGTTTAAGGGAGTTTGGCCCTGGCCGCCACCTGTGCTTGCGAAGGAGCCGGCGGCCCCGCTCAAGCGGCCAGCCGGCGGGCCTGGCGCTTGGGCGCCGGCGTCTCGGCGGGTTTAGGCCTGGCGCCGGCGTAATCGCTGGCCAGCAGTGCCTCGGCGGCGTCCTTGTCCATGCCCTGGCTGTGCAGGTATTTCGCCACCATCGCCACCAGGCGCTCCAGCGCGATGCGGTGGGTGGCGTCGGTGTTCGCGTACAGCCAGTCCGAGAAGGCCATGAAGCGGCCGAACGCATCGCCGCCCAGCAGCACCGGCAGCGTGTGGCCGAAGCGGCCGGAGTTGGCCACCAGGTCCCAGTAGCGCGCGAAGCGCACCAGGCGCTGCATGGTCGGGAAGTCGATGTCGCGGTTGGCCAGGATGGTGTAGGGCGCGTACGGTTCGAACACCAGGCCGTATTCCTGCGTGTGGCGGATGATGGGCGTGCCGCGCAGCCGCTTGAGGATGCCGAACTGGATCTCGTGCGGATTCAAGGCCCACAGCTTGTTGAAGCCTTCGGCGAAGCTCTCCACCGTCTCGCCGGGCAGGCCGGCGATCAGGTCCACGTGCATGTGGGCGTTGGAGTGGTCGGTCAGCCAGCGGATGTTGTCGGCGGCCTTCTGGTTGTCCTGCTTGCGGCTGACCAGCGTCTGCACCGCCGGGTTGAAGCTCTGGATGCCGATCTCGAACTGCAGCGCGCCGTGCGGGAATTTGCCGATGCCCTCTTTCAGTGCGTCCGGCAGGTGGTCCGGCACCAGCTCGAAGTGGGCGTAGACCGGATCGTCCGGATTGGCCTCCAGCTTATCGAGGAAGAACTGCATGATCTTCAGGCTGGTCTTGATATTCAGGTTGAAGGTGCGGTCGACGAACTTGAACAGCCGTGCGCCGCGCGCGTGCAGCGCCTCCATCTCGGCCAGGAAGTGGTCGAGCGCGAACGGCCACGCCGTCTTGTCCAGGGCAGACAGGCAGAACTCGCACTTGAACGGGCAGCCGCGCGAGGCTTCCACGTAGATGGTGCGGTTCTTGATGTCATCGTCGGTGTAGAGCGAGTAGGGCAGCTTGATCTCGGCCATCGGCGGCTGCACGCCGGCGTGGATCTTCATCAGCGGCTTGGGGCCGTTGAGGATCTCGCCGCACAGCTTGGGGAAGGTGACGTCGCCCCAGCCGGTGATCAGGTAGTCCGCCAGCTTGACGATTTCCTGCTCGTTCGATTCATAGGACACCTCCGGCCCGCCCAGCACCACGGTCACGTGTGGCGCCACGCGCTTGAGCATGGCGACGACCTTGGTGGTCTCCTCGACGTTCCAGATATAGATGCCGAAACCGACGATCTTCGGCGCGTGCGCCAGGATGCGTTCGACGATCTCGGTGGTCTTGGCGCCGATGACGAATTCCTGCAGGCGTGTCTGTTCCTGCAGCTCGCCCATGTTCGCCAGAAGATAGCGCAGGCCCAGCGAGGCGTGGGTGTAGCGGGCGTTGAGGGTGGTGAGCAGGATGGACATGAGGGGTGATCGGATCGGCGAAACCGCTATTTTACGCTTTCGTACCGTGCGCGCTCTCAGTTGCCGAGTTGGCATGTTATTATTTATAACTTATTACTAACTTGGCAATCGTCGCCCATGAATAAAAAAATACTGGTCGGATCGCTCGCCGGGGGCGCGGTGGTACTGGCCGCGGTAGCCGCTTACCGGCTCCTGGGCTGGAATCTCATGGGGGACGTCAATAGCCTGAAGCTGGATTTGTCCCGGCCGGACGCGCTGGTGATGACCAAGAGCCTGTCGTCGCTGCCGCGCGACCTGCTGACGGTGCCGCTGGCGCGCGACGTGCTGCGCGAGGAATTCCTGTTCTACTACGAGCAAAGCGAGGACCGGCTGGGCCTCAAAGGCAGCCTGCGGCGCATCGCCTACGAACATGAACTGGGCTGGGGCGACCAGCTGCTGCGCATGGTGCTGGACCAGCCGGCGGAGGTGGCCCTGTGGCGCGACGCCGACGGCTCGCTCAAGCACTTCGCCATCGCCGTCTCGCGCAACCAGCTGACACGCTTGTTGGAGGAGGCGGGCAAGGTCGCGCTCAAGGACACGCAAATGAGCGTGGCCGGCGAACTGCGCGTCGATGGCGACAAGGTGCCGGTGTATGCGCTTAACTACGCCTACAACCGCACCATGCTGTTCGCCGCGCACGGCCAGCGGCTGGTGATCCTGTCGCATCCCGGCATGTTGTATGGCGGCGCCCAGGGCAAGAGCGCCGACAGCGCGGCCGGCAAAACAGTCGCCAGCCTGCTGGCGTCGGACCAGTCCAAGCAGAACATCTTCCATCCGCAGTTCCATCTGGACCAGGCGGCGCCCGATGGCCACAGCATCGCCGTCAAGGCGGACTTCCTGTCCTTCGGCTACCAGCCCTTCTTCGGCGCGCTGGAGGCGCTGCGCTTCGATTTCAGCAAGGGCGCGTGGCGCTCCGAGGTGCTGGTCAACGCGGACAAGCTGCACAAGGGTGGCTACGACAACGCCGCCCTGTGGCCGGTGCTGCCGCACGATCCGAGCGCCTGCTTCAGCGTGCCGGTGGACTGGGATGCGCTGCAGCCCATGCTCAAGAAAATGAGCGGCAAGACCTCCGAACCGGTGCTGCCGCTGGCCACCCAGCTGCAAGGCCCGGCCGCCGCGTGCTGGTACGGCGGATCGCGTTTGCACACGCCGGTGTTCGTGGCGACGCGCCAGGCGAAAGCGGGCGGCGAGGCTCTGTACGGCAGCTTGTTCACGGCGGCCATCGGCGGCAAGGACGCGGTGCGCAAGACCGAAGCCAAGGGCGTCACGCGCTGGGAGCGCACCGTGGCGACCGCGATGGGCGAGGCCAAGCCCGCGCTGGCGGTGGCGGGCGACATGGTGGTCTTCTCTGCCGACGGCAAGCTGGTGGACCAGGTGCTGGCGGTGCGCCGCAAGCAGGCGCCTGCGGCCTCCGACCTGTTGCCGGACGCCGGCCATACGGTGGGCCTGATCGCGCCGGCCTCGCTGGCGCAGCTGATCCAGCGAGAAGCCTACGACACGCTGCCGGCCGCCCAGGAGCCGGTGCTGCGCGCGGCTGCCGACGAGCATCTCGCGCCGCGCCTGGAAGCGCTGAAGAAGTATCCGCCGTACCGCATGGTGCTCAAGCGCCTGCCGGCCAGCGGCACCGCATGGGAAACGCTGGAATGGCAAGCGGTCCAGCGATGATGCAACGGCGCGCCGCGTTGCGCTGGCTGGCGTGCGCCGGCGCGGCGGCCGCGTCTCCTGCCTGGGCCTTGCGCCAGGCGGCGGAGGCGACCACGCGGCTGTCGCAGGCGCAGAGCCGCGCCTTCCAGGCATGGATGCTGCGCATCGTCACGGCGCAGATTGAACGCGGGCCATCGCCGCGCTGGACCCACCGCGATTGCGCGGGCCTGGTGCGCTTCGCCGTCAACGAGGCGCTGGCCGTGCACGACGCGCGCTGGCTGCGCGCCAACGGCATCGCCAGCGACCGCCGCCTGCCGCCCGAACTGGAGCTCGATGCCAGCCAGGCCGCGCTGCGCAACCGCTGGGTGCAGACCGGCGGCACGGTCGGCCATTTCGTCACCGCGCTGGCGCTGGTGCAGCACAACAGCCGCTTCGTCGCGCGCGAAATCAGCCAGGCGATGCCCGGCGACCTGCTGTTCTTCGACCAGGGCGACGAACAACACCTGATGGTCTGGATGGGGGCGCGCATCGCCTACCACACCGGCACCGTTACCCCCGACGACAATGGTCTGCGGACCGTCGATATCAAACAACTCACGACCTGGAAGGACACGCGGTGGCAACCTGCGTCCAACAATCCCAATTTCGCCGGTGTATTCCGGCTGTCATTTCTGTCATGAAGCTGCTGCTGGCCAGTGTGCTGTCCCTGTTCCTGATCGGAAGCGCTTTGGCGCAGCCGGAGCCGAGCTATTACACGCCGTTCAAGGGCGAGCCGTTCTTCCTGCTGTCCGACGCCACCTACGGCAGCGCCGACGAGGCGCGCGTGCGCCTTGAGGTGCCGGGGCGCGATATGGGCCGCATGAATCTCGAGGCCTATTCCGGCGCCGACATCGTGCTGTACCGCGTGCCCGAGCCGATGGCCTTCCTGAAGAAGCAGCCCAACCTGCACCGCATCCAGGTGGAGGGCAATTTCCAGGGCGAGGGCCTGGCCAACACGCTGAGCTTCTTGTGGGACAGCTGGTGGAAGCAGTCGCGCCTCTTCTGGCGCAAGCTGTTCTCGGCCGAAGCGCGCCTCTCGGTGACCAGCGAGCATCCCAAGCTGGCCACCAACGTCGCGATCCGCCGGCCGACGGTGTTCGCCAATAATCCGCAGTACAAGCCGATCAAGGACATGGAGCTGGTCGACAGCTTCCGCTATCCGATCTGGCAGGCCGCGCCGATCGCGCCGCCCAAGGGCGTGAAGCTCGACGGATCGAGCAGCGACTTCGTCGTCCCCGGCGCCGGCAATGTCATGATCCCGCTCGGCAAACGCAAACCGGGCCTGTATCTGGTTGAAGCCATCATCGGCCAGCACCGCGCCACCACGCTGGTGTTTGTGTCGGATACGATGGCCGTGACCAAGGTGTCGTCCGGCCAGATGCTGGTGTGGGCCGCGCGGCGCGACAACAGCGCCGCAGTCGCCGGCGCCAATGTGGCCTGGACCGACGGCACCGGCGTGCTGCAATCGGCCACCACCGGCGCCGACGGCGTGGCGTCGATGGAGCGGGGCAGCCCCGAACACACCTATGTGCTGGGCGAGGACCGCGCCGGCGGCGTGTTCGTGTCCGAGAACTTCTACTACGACAGCGAGATCTATAACACCAAGCTGTATGCCGTCACCGACCGGCCGCTGTACCGGCCCGGCGACGAGGTCAATGTCAAGTTCATGGGACGGGAGTTCACGTCCGCGCGCGCCTCGCAGGCTGCCGCGGCGGCGCCCATCGGCCTGACCGTGTTCGATCCGAACGGCACGCCGCTGTTGACGCAAACGCTGCAGCTTTCGGGCGATACCGGCGCCGATACGCGCTTCCGCCTGCCGGAGCAGTCCACCGCCGGCGGCTACGAGCTGCGCTTCACCTACAAGGACGGCGTCTACGGCGCGGCCTTCCGCGTGGCCGAATACATCAAGCCTCACTTCGAGATCAACATCCAGCCGTCCAAGCCGGAGTTCAAGACCGGCGAGGCGGTCAAGGGGAGCATCTCGCTGCGCTACCCGGACGGCAAGCCGGTGAAGAACGCAAAAATGACGCTGTCGCTGCGCAGCCAGCAAAACAGCATGGTGGACGGCGAGCTGCGTTATAGCGGCTTGTTCCCGGTGTCGCTCAAGACCGAGGAAGTGGTCAGCGACGGCAGCGGCAATGTGGACTTCTCGCTGCCGCCGGCCGCCGATCCGTCGCGCTACATCCTGACCGTGCTGGCCACGGACGGCGCGGCCTACCGCGTCAAGGTCACGCGCGAGCTGATGATCGAACGTTCCAGCACCACCTACACCCTGAAGCCGTCGCGCCAGTTCTCCGATCCGGGGCAGAAGGTGCATTTCGACCTGGTGGCCGACGGCCAGGGTTCGGCGCGTCCGGTGCGCTGGGAGATGGTGCAGCTGGAACGGCAGGCCAAGACGTCCGGCGCCTTCGATCCGGCCGCCAAGGGATGGGACGTGACCTTCCCGGATTCCGGTTCCTACCAGCTGTCGCTGCGCGATGAACGCGGCAACCTGCTGGCGGCGGTCAGCCATTGGGTCAGCGGCGACGGCGTGCAGGCCACGCCGGGCAGCATCGAGATTGTGCTGGACCGCGAGCGCTATCGTCCGGGCGAGACGGCCGAGGCGTTGATCACCTTCTCCGACAAGGTGGACCAGGCGTTGCTCACGCTGGAACGCGACAAGGTTGAGCAATATGGCCTGATGGCCGGCGGCGCCGACTGGTACAAGGCGCAGCGCGTGGGACCGAAGCAGTGGCGCGTGCGGATACCGGTGAGGGAGGAGCATGGCCCCAACATGACGTTCTCGGTGGCCTACACCCGCAATGGCGACTTCGTGTTCGAGAACGCCGGCCTGCAGGTGATCGAGCCGCGCATCGCGCTGCAGTTCAAGACCGACAAGGAGGTCTACCAACCCGGCGAGAAGGTGACGCTGGACGTCAAGGCCACGCTGGATGGCAAACCGCTGAGCACCATGATCGCGCTGGGCGTGGTCGATGAGATGATCTACGTGCTGCAGCCCGAGATCGCGCCGGACATCGGCGACTTCTTCTACCACCCGCGCCGCAACAACGTGCGCACCACGGCCAGCCTGTCGTTCATCAGCTACGACATGGCGCAGGGCCGCAGCGGCGGAGCGCCGGCGCGTCACAACTACAATGAGCGCGGCGTCAAGGTGCTGGAGCGGCCGCGCCGCGACAATATCGACACGGCCTACTGGGCGCCGTCGCTGAAGACCGATGCGGACGGCAACGCGCGCATCAGCTTCACCATGCCGGACGCGCTGACCCGCTGGCGCATCACCGGCCGCGCGATGGATGCGCAAGGGCGCGTAGGCCAGCGCACCGGCTATCTGCGCTCGGACAAGAATTTCTACGCCAAGTGGACCGCGCCCGACTGGATGCGGGCCGGCGACGCGCCGCGCGCCACGGTGGCGGTGTTCAACCAGACCAGCGCCGCGCAGACGCTGGAAGTGATCCTGTCCGGCGGCACGCAGCCGAAGACCGAGAAGCTGAGCGCCAAGCCTGGCGTCAATTATGTCGAGTTCCCGCTGGCGGCGGTTTCCGGCGCCTTGCGTCTGGAGCTCAAGCAGGACGGCAAGCTGGTCGACGCGCTGGATACAACAATGCAAACCCTGCCTGCGGCCTGGCTCAGCCCCCGCACGCTGACGTTGCCGCTGACCGGCGGCGAGACCGCGTTCAAGTTGCCGGCCGATGCGCGCAATATCCGCGTCTCGTTCGCGCAGGGTGCGGCCAGCCACTTCGCGCGCATCGCCGATGACCTGATTGAGTACCCATACGGCTGCGTGGAGCAGACCGCGAGCCGCCTGATTCCGCTGACGCTGGCGCTGCAAAGCATGCCGCCGGACGCCGCGCAACTGCGCGAACGCCTGCAGGCCACGCTCACGGCACAGCGCCTGCGGCTGGTGGCGATGGCTGGACCCAACGCGGTCTTCGGCTGGTGGGGCAACGCCACGGCGGGTAGCGCGCTGATGACCGGCTACGCTTACTACGCGGACTGGTACGCGTCGCGCGCATTGCGCATCGAGCTGCCGCCCGAGCACTGGAATAGCCTGCTGACGGTGTACAGTGAACAGGGCCTGAAGGATGCGCCGATCGACCGTGCGCTGGTGCTGTGGATGGCCCGCGATATCGGCCTGCCCACCAAGACCCTGGCCTCGGGCCTGGTCGACGACATGGCCGCCGTCACGCTGGCCGGCAAGCCGCATGCGGGCGGCGATACCAGCAGCCTGCTGCTTGGCGCCGGCGATGACCGCGAAGCGCAGGCGATGGCGGTTGGCTTGACGTCGGTGGTCGCAAGCCAGAACGGCGTGGCGTTGCCGCCGGCCCTGCAGCAGCAGGTCACCGCCGCGTGGAGCGTGTTGCGCTCGTCGAAGGCGCCGGTGGCGCAAGCTTTGCTGATGCTGGCCGGCGAAGTCCCGCCGTCGCAGGCCGACGCGGTACTGGCCAGCGTTCGCGCGGACATGCCGACGCTGGACCGCTCGATGACGCTGTTGTGGGTGCAGAAAAAACTGGGCGGCGCATCGTTCGGCAAGGCGCCGGCGCTGGCGTTGGACGGCCCGTGGCAAAAACAGGAAAGCCGCAGCGGCCAGCCGGTCTGGCGCTGGAACGACGCCAAGGCCCTGCCGGAGCAGATCAAGTTGGCGGCAGTATCGGGCGCCGCGCCTGCGGGCACGGTGGCCGTGGTGCAGTACGACAGCCGCGCCGCGGAAGCGTCCACCTTGCCGGTGACCGTCGAGCGCCGCATCCTGCGCATGAAGCAGGGCAAGGACGGCTACACCACGGAGCTGGTCAAGCCGGGCGAGGCGCTCAGCACCGCCGAATTGTATCTGGATGAAATCACGCTGAAACCTGCACCCGGCTCGAAGCACCGCTTTGGCTTGCTGGAAGTGGCGCTGCCGCCTGGCGCGATGGTCGAGTCGAGCACCTGGGGCATGGTGATGGCGGGCGAAAAACCGACGCCGCTGGAGCGTGCGCGTCATGCCGAGCGCCGTGATGGTTACGCAGTGCCGGTCGATCCGCTGGAGGAGGCCGTGACGGTGCGCCACCTGCTGCGCTTTGCGCAAAAAGGTAGCTACGTGCTGCCGCCGACGCGCTTCCACCGCATGTATCAGCCGGAGCAGAAGGCGTTGGAAGGCGGCGGCAAGACCATGCGCGCGTTGAAGGTGGAATGATGCGCAAGTCGGCGCTTTCCCGCGTGCTGCGTCCTGCGGTTGTATTGGCCTTGTTGGCCTTGCAGCCGCTGACCGTGTCGTCGCGGGCGGCGTCGCTGGACGTGGCCTGGTGGCGCGACGGGAAAACCGAGGTGCTGCAATTGCGGCAGGGCGGCCCCGCGCCGCAGCCGTTCGACGGCAGCCGCCAGGTGCCGCTGGCCAGTTTGTGGAAGCTGTTCGTCTACATATATGCGGACGACAGCCATGTGCCGATGCCGGACTATCGCTGCGGCGGCCGCGATCCCGAAGAAGTCTATTGCTGCGAGGCGGGGCAGAGCGTAAGCCGGGATGCGGCACTGGCGCAGTCCTGCGGACCGTTCTTTTCGCCGCGCCGGCTGATGATCGCGCCGGCGTCGTGGCGGGATTATTGGACGCGCCGTCTTGGCGCCGCGCCCTCCGGCGAACTCGCATGGCTGGCAGATCCCGGTCAATTGACACCGGAGCGTCTGGTGCGGCTGGACAGCTTGCTGCGCGCACTGTTCAGCATACCGGCCGCCAGCCGCGCCGATGCCGAGGCGGCGCTGCTGCGCGTTGTGCTGGATGGACGAGGCGCCGGCACGGCGCGCTGGTTCGGCAGCCAGTTGAGAGTAAAGACCTATTCCTGGCATCAGCCCACGCAAGCGGGCAAGGAGCGCGAACGCCTCGGCGGCGCGGCTGGCTGGCTGGCCGACGGCACGCCGGTGTGGTTCGGCGGCGCCGGCGGCAGTAGCAACGTGCTGCAGCAGTGGGCGCCGCGACTGGCCGCCAATCTGCCGCCGGTGCAGGCGGCCGAGGACAGCGGCTGTGTCGTCGTCGATTACTTCAAGCGTTATCCGATCAGCAGCGTGCGCGGCGCGGATGGTCCGGCTGCGGCGGGACCGCTCAATGGCCGCTTCCAGGTGCGCTTCGAGAACGGCAAGAACCTGGCCTTGCGCAGCGCAGGAGAGATGATGTTGCAAACCGGCGGCGACGGCCGTCCGCAATTGCGCGGCCGCTTCGGCGTCAATGAATACGTGGCGCGGGTGATCGACCGAGAAGCCAGTGCCGACGAGCCGGAAGCGGCCAAGGCGTTGGCCATCGCCGCGCGTAGCTATCTGCGGCAGAACGCGCAGAGCGTGGCCGGCTGCCAGCAAATCGCCGACAGCAGCGCGACGCAGCGTGTCAGCCCCAGTCCCGCCACGCCGGCGGCGCTGGCCATCGCACGCTGGACCGACCAGTTGATTGTCGACGGCGTGCCGGTGCGCTATCACCGCGACCTGCCATCCGATGGCACGCTGGTGTGGACCGATGCGGTCCGGCAGGCGAAGCAGGGCAAGCATTACGACGAATTGCTGGCGGCGGCCTACCCCGGCGGCGCGCTGAGCACCGCTGGCAATGCCGGTGTGCGCTGCAAGCGTCTGGCGCAGAACGAGGCGTGGCTGGCGCGTGCCCTGCCACGCTGGCAGCGCGTGCTGCTGGGCGAGGACGGCTACGAGGCGCCGCCGCAGCCGCCGCTGGTCTGCGCGCTGGCCGCCGGCGCGCCGTATTCGGAGCAGTCGCGCAACCGCATCTTCATGCGCCCGCTGACCACCCGCGAAGACCGTATCACGCTGGCCCATGAATACCTGCATCTTGGTTTGCGCCGCCATCCGCGCGGCCAGGATGAAGACTATGTCGAGCGCCTGGCGCGCCGTCTGGTCGACCTTAACCTGGAGACGCTGTGATTTTCCGTATCCGATTGCTCAACGCCGCCGCATTGCTGCTGGCATGCCAGCTGGCGCACGCGCAGGACAAAAGCATGGCCACGCCGATAGGCGGCTGGAACCGCGCCGGCCTGACCGACCGCTCGGAGGAGTTGGCGGTCAACTACCCCTACGCGCTGGTGGACCGTGGCGCGCAACGTGGACGGCGCATGATCCAGGGCCAGCTCGATAAGGTGGGCAAGGCCAGGGCTTTCCATAAGCTGGTGGTCAATGGCAATCCGACGCCTCTATATACAGACGAGGATGGGCGCTACGCCCGCGCGTATTCGTTCGGCTCCGGTTCCAATAGCGTGGAGATCCGCTCACCGGACGGTAAGCCGGTCAAGCGCGTGCAGTTTTATGAGGCAGACCGCAGCAAGCCGCAGCCGATGATACGCATCATCGCCGCGTGGGACGACAGCCAGGCGGAAGTCGACCTGCACGTGATTACGCCGGACGGACAGCACGCGTTCTTTGGACAGCCGGCGCTGAGCAACGGCGGCGGCCTGGATGCCGACACCGTCGACGGGCCGGGCCCGGAGAACTTCGTGATGACATCGCCGATGCACGGCTTGTATCAGGTATGGATCAACTACTGGGGTAACTTCGGCACCGACGGCTATCACTTCGACGAGAACACGCGGCAGCGGCCTGTCATCACCAGCCGCATCACGCTCGTCTTCAATGAGAATACCCCGCGCGAGCGGCGCGAATCGTTTGTCGTGCCCTTGCGCGGTATCGGCGAACTTACCCTCGTCAAAACTTTCAGGTACTGAGTATGAATCTGCGCTGGCTACTGTTAATGTTATTACCGCTTTGGGCGCAGGCCCAGGTCTCCATCGACTCGCCCAAGGGCGGCTGGCGCAATTCCGCTGGCGCGCGAGAGGACTATACGCAGCCGGTGCATTACCCTGCGGCCTCCGTCAGTCTGCAGCCTGGCCAGAGCGAGACGGCGCAGATACGCGGCCGCATCGCCGGCGCGCCTAAAGGCAAGCCGGCCACACTGGTGGTCAATGGCGTGGCGATGCCGCTGGAAGTGGCGGAGGATGGCACGTATGGACGCCCGTATGGTTTCGGCAGCGGCTCCAATAGTGTGGAGGTGCGCGCGCCGGACGGCAAGAGCCGCGCCCGCACGCAGTTTGTCGACAGCTATCAGGGGAAGACGCAGGCACGCTTGCGGGTGGTTCTGTCCTGGGATAGCGCCGGCACCGATCTCGATCTTCATGTGGTGACGCCGGACGGCGGCCACGCCTGGTACGGCAATCGCGTATTACAAGACGGCTCGGCCCTGGATGTGGATGTGACGACCGGCTACGGGCCGGAGATCTTTTCCAGCGCCTCGCCGCAGAAGGGTAATTACCACGTCTACGTAAATTACTTTGGTAGTGGCGCGGACACGTCCACTCTCACTGTCGCGCGGGTCTCCATTATCACCAATGAAGGCACGCCGCGCGAAAGGCTGCAAACCTATCAAGTACCGATGCGCGCAGCTGGCGAACTGACACTGGTGAAATCATTCGTGTTCCCGTAAAAAGCCCTTGCGGAACCCGCACTCGCTTTGCTATAGTTCGCCCCCTCGCAGAACACAGCACATGTTGCTGAGTGAAGCGAGAAAAA